>NZ_LMDE01000016.1:2023-147772 GCF_001425025.1 Nocardioides sp. Root122 | reverse complement strand
CCCCTCCACAAAGAAAGGCCAGCAAACGATGTCAACGGGGCATAACAAACTAATTCGTCGACTAATCAAACACACTGTTGAGTTCTCAAGTATCAGACGCACCCGATCCTTGCCGGCTGGGCCGGTTCGGTCGCGGGGCAACCTGCAGAAACTTACCGGGCGCTCCGTTCCGCGTCAAACTCGGCGGATCTTCGTGCTTCGGTGGTCGCAGCTGGTTTCCGACTCAGCTGGCCTTCTGGCCAGGAGCGGCGCCGCTTGCGGCGACAGGTGAAACATTAGACCGTCCTCCCCGCACATGCCAAACCGGGGTGGCACTTCACGCATAACCGCAGGTCAGCGGCCTGTACGTCGACGTGGTGCCGCCGGGCGGTAGGTGCTGACCGTCGGGTCGTCGCTCACCCAGAACCGCCAGGGACGGTCCGCTGCGAGGCGCAGGCCGACCCGTGGGCCGGTGCTGATCGAGGCGGGGGGCTCCCCTGGCGCCAGCTCCGGACGTACGCCGTTGTCGCCCAAGGTGATGCCGAGGACGCTGCACAGGCGCGCCGGTCCCCGGGCGAGGTCGCGTGCGCTGCTGCTCGGCCGGCGGGCCCGTGCCACGTCATGGCCAGCGACCACCTCACCGGCGCGGAGCAGCACGGCGCCGGGATCGCCGTCGGCGCCGGTGACCAGGTTCGCGCAGTGGTGCATGCCGTAGATGAAGTAGACGTAGAGGCGCCCGGGCGGACCGAACATCACCGCGTTGCGGTCCGTACGCCCCCGGAACGCGTGGGAGCCGGGGTCGTCCGGGCCGGCGTACGCCTCCACCTCGGTGATCCGGACCGAGACTCCCCCGTGCGTCAGCACCGCACCGAGCAGGCGCGGGGCGACCTCGAGCGGGTCGCCCTCAGCCCAGGCGGGCACGGTGCGCGGTGCTCACGCCGCGGAGCTCGTCGAGCTGCTCGCGCACCCGGACCGGCGCGGTTCCCCCGCGCCCCGACCGGGAGCCCACGGAACCCTCGACGGTCAGCACCGACCGCACCGCGGGCGTCAGGGACGGCGAGATCGCGGCGAGCTGCTCGTCGGTGAGGTCGGGCAGGTCGCAGCCCAGCTCCTCGCAGCGGCGTACGCAGGCACCGGCGACCTCGTGGGCGTCGCGGAACGGCACGCCCTCGCGCACCAACCACTCGGCGACGTCGGTGGCGAGCGAGAAGCCCTGGGGCGCGAGCTCGGCCATCCGTGTCCCGTTGAAGGTGAGGGTGGCGACCATCCCGGTGACCGCGGGCAGCAGCACCTCGAGGGTCTGGACCGAGTCGAAGACCGGCTCCTTGTCCTCCTGGAGGTCGCGGTTGTAGGCGAGCGGCAGGCCCTTGAGCGTGGCCATCAGGCCGGACAGGTTGCCGATCAACCGCCCGGCCTTGCCGCGCGCGAGCTCGGCGATGTCGGGGTTCTTCTTCTGCGGCATGATGCTCGACCCCGTCGACCAGGAGTCGTGGAGCGTCGCGAAGTCGAACTCGCGCGTGGTCCAGAGGATGACCTCCTCGGCGAGCCGCGAGAGGTCCACGCCGACCTGGGCGGTCACGAAGGCGAACTCCGCGGCGAAGTCGCGGGCGGCTGTGCCGTCGATGGAGTTGGCCGACGAGCCGGAGAAGCCGAGCTCGGACGCGACCGCCTCGGGGTCGAGACCGAGGGTCTGGCCGGCCAGCGCGCCGGAGCCGTAGGGCGAGTCGCCCGCGACGCGGGCGTCCCAGTCGCGCAGTCGTTCGACGTCGCGCAGCAGCGGCCACGCGTGGGCCAGCAGGTGGTGCGAGAGCAGCACCGGCTGCGCGTGCTGCAGGTGCGTGCGACCGGGCATGACGGTCTCCTGGCCAGGGCCGACGTGCTCCTCGGCCTGTCCGGCGAGCACGTCGACGAGGTCGAGCAGCATCGCGGAGATCGTGCGCGCGTGGTCGCGGAGGTAGACGCGGAACAGGGTGGCGACCTGGTCGTTGCGCGAGCGCCCGGCACGCAGCCGCCCGCCGACCTCGGGCCCCACCTGGTCGAGCAGGAGCCGCTCGAGGGCTCCGTGCACGTCCTCGTCGCCCTCGGTCGGGTGCAGGTCGCCGGCGGCGTAGCGCTCCCCCAGCACGTCGAGGCCGCGCAGCAGCTCGGCGTGGTCGGCGTCGGTGAGCAGCCCGGCGCGGTGCAGCGCGTTGGCGTGGGCGCGCGAGCCGGCGAGGTCGTAGGGGGTGAGCTGCCAGTCGAAGTGCGTCGACCTCGACAGCGCCTGCAGCTCCGGCGAGGGGCCGCTCGCGAAGCGGCCGCCCCAGAGCGATCCCTCGTTGGTGGTGCCTGTTCCAGCCATCAGTCGGTCCCGAACTCCATCGCCGCGTGCTCCAGTGCTGTCTCGTCGAGCTCTCCCGCCTCGGCCTCCTCGGCGGGCGAGTGACCGGTGATCCTGTCGAACCCACCGGCCTCGATCGCACCGTAGAGGGTGCCGTTCTCGACGAGGACCTGGCCCTGGTCGAGCGGCTGGGCCGCGTAGAGCTCGAGCTTGGCGCGCGAGTCGGCGATGTCGAGGTTGCGCATGGTGAGCTGGCCGATGCGGTCGGTCGGCCCGAACGCGGCGTTCTCGGTGCGCTCCATGGAGAGCTTGTCGGGGTGGTAGGAGAACGCCGGGCCGTCGGTGCGCAGGATCGTGTAGTCCTCGCCGCGCCGCAGCCGCAGCGTCACCTCGCCGGTGACCAGCGAGGCGATCCAGCGCTGGACGGACTCGCGGATCATCAGGGCCTGCGGGTCGAGCCACCGGCCCTCGTAGAGCAGCCGGCCGAGCTTGCGGCCCTCGTTGTGGTACTGCGCGACGGTGTCCTCGTTGTGGATCGCGTTGACGAGCCGCTCGTAGGCGATGAAGAGCAGCGCCATGGCGGGAGCCTCGTAGATACCGCGGGACTTGGCCTCGATGATGCGGTTCTCGATCTGGTCGGACATGCCGAGCCCGTGCCGGCCGCCGATGGTGTTGGCCTCGTGGACCAGCTCGACCGGGTCGTCGTACGTCGTGCCGTTGATGGCGACCGGGCGCCCCTGGTCGAAGCGGATCGTCACGTCCTCGGTCTCGATGGTGACCGACGGGTCCCAGAACTTCACGCCCATGATCGGCTGGACGACCTCGAGGGAGACGTCGAGGTGCTCCAGCGTCTTCGCCTCGTGGGTCGCGCCCCAGATGTTGGCGTCGGTGGAGTACGCCTTCTCCTGGCTGTCGCGGTAGGGCAGGCCGTGCTCGGTGAGCCAGGCGCTCATCTCGTGCCGGCCGCCGAGCTCGGTGACGAAGTCGGCGTCGAGCCACGGCTTGTAGATGCGCAGGTCGGGGTTCGCGAGCAGGCCGTAGCGGTAGAACCGCTCGATGTCGTTGCCCTTGAAGGTCGAGCCGTCGCCCCAGATGTTGACGTCGTCGTCGTGCATCGCACGCACGAGCATCGTGCCGGTCACGGCGCGGCCCAGCGGCGTGGTGTTGAAGTACTGCCGGCCGCCGGAGCGGATGTGGAAGGCACCGCAGGCCAGGGCCGCGAGGCCCTCCTCCACCAGCTGCGTCTTGCAGTCGACCGCGCGCGCCAGCTCGGCGCCGTACTGCATGGCACGGGTGGGCACGCCGGAGATGTCGGGCTCGTCGTACTGGCCGATGTCGGCGGTGTAGGTGCAGGGCACGGCCCCCTTGTCGCGCATCCACGCGACCGCGACGGAGGTGTCGAGGCCTCCGGAGAAGGCGATGCCGACGCGCTCGCCGACGGGGAGGGAGGTCAGGACCTTGCTCACTGGTCGTCCTTTGCTGGTGCTGGAGTGGTGTGGTGCGGATGGTTGGCCAGGTCGAGGAAGCGCTGCGCGAGCGCGTCGCCACCTGCAGGGTCCCGGCCGATCAGGAGGACCGTGTCGTCGCCCGCGATCGTGCCGAGGATGTCGCCGACGTCGGCCTTGTCGAAGGCGCTGGCGAGGAACTGCGCGGCACCCGGCGGGGTGCGGAGCACGACGAGGTTGGCGCTGGCCTCGGCGCTGACGAGCAGCTCGGCGCAGAGCCGGGCGAGCCGGTCGCGTCCGGCCGCGCTGTCGCGGGGAGCGGCCACGGCCGTGCGGTCGCCGCCCTCCCCCGGCACGGCGTAGACCAGGGCGCCGTCGGCGCTGCGCACCTTGACCGCGTCGAGCTCGACGAGGTCGCGGCTGAGCGTTGCCTGGGTGACCCGCACGCCGTGGTCGGCCAGCAGGTCGGCGAGCTCGGTCTGCGAGCGCACGGCATGGGTGGTCACGATGTCGATGATGCGCGCGTGCCTGGCGCCCTTGGTCACCGGGGCGACGGCGCTCATCGGCGCTCCAGGAGCCACATCAGCACGGCCTTCTGCGCGTGCCGGCGGTTCTCGGCCTCGTCCCAGACGACCGACTGCGGGCCCTCGATGACGTCCTCGGCGATCTCCTTGCCGCGGTAGGCCGGGAGGCAGTGCATCACGATGGCCTCCGGGTCGGCGTGCGCGAGCAGCTCCTCGGTCACACCGTAGGGCGGGAAGATCCGCAGTCGCTCCGCGGACTCCTCCTCACGGCCCATGCTGACCCACGAGTCGGTGACCACCACGTCGGCCCCACCTGCTGCCTCGGCCGGGTCGGCGGTCAGCTCGATCGAGCCGCCCGTGTCCTGGGCGATCTCGCGGGCCCTGGCCACCACGTCGGCGTCGGGCGAGAAGCCCTCGGGGGCGCCGACCACGACGTGCATGCCGGCGGCGGCGCCGGCGAGGACCCAGGAGTTGCCCATGTTGCAGGCCCCGTCGCCGACGAACGCGGCGCGGACGCCGGCCAGCCGCCCCTTGTGCTCACGCACGGTCTGGAGGTCGGCGAGGAGCTGGCAGGGGTGGAACTCGTCGGTGAGCGCGTTGAGGACGGGCACGCCGGCGTGCTCGGCCATCATGACCACGTCGCTCTGGTGGGCGGTGCGCCACACGATGGCCGAGGCCTGACGGCCGAGGACGCGGGCGACGTCCTCGACGCCCTCTCGCGAGCCCATGGCCGCGAGGCCGCCGTCGACGGTCATCGGGTTGCCGCCGAGCTCGGCGATGCCGGCGGCGAAGGAGACCTGGGTGCGCAGCGTGGGCCGGTCGAAGACCAGCGCCACGGTGTGCGGGCCGGCGAGCGGCTTGTGGTCGAAGGGCGCGGCCTTGAGCGTGTCGGCGAGGTCGAGCACCTCGAGCAGCTCGGCCGGGGACAGGTCGTCGTCACGGAGGAAGTGGCGGGTCATGGCGTGGGCCTCATCTGGTCGTGCTGGGCTGCGGAGCGAGCGTGGTCGAGGACGGCCGGCAGGGCCGCGGAGAGTGCGTCGAGGTCGTCGGCGGTGATCACCAGGGGCGGCACGAAGCGCAAGCGGGTGGGGCCGGTGGCGTTGAGGATGAAGCCCGCCTCGCGCCCGGCGGCGACCGCCTGGGTGGCGTAGGGGCCGTCGAGCTCGGCGCCGCGCATCAGGCCGGCCCCGGTCACCTCCACGACGCCGGCCTGCTCGGCCAGCAGCGCGGCGAGCTGGTCACCGCGGGCGACCACGGCCTCCAGCAGGCCCTCGGCCTCGATGGTGTCGAGCACCGCGAGCGCCGCCGCCGCGGCGACAGGGTTCCCGCCGAAGGTGGTGCCGTGGTTGCCAGGCTGCAGGAGCGTGGCAGCCGCGCCGCGGGCGACGGTCGCTCCGATCGGGATGCCACCGCCGAGTCCCTTGGCCAGGGTGACGACGTCGGGCTGGACGCCGTCGAGGAGCTGGTGCGCGAACCACGCACCGGTCCGGGCGATGCCGGTCTGCACCTCGTCGAGCCAGAGGAGCGCGCCGTGGTCGTGGGCGATGCGCTGCGCTGCAGCGAGGTAGTCCGCACCTGGCACGACGACACCGGCCTCGCCCTGGACGGGCTCGAGCACGATCGCGGCGACCGTGTCGTCGACGGCGGCCTCGAGCGCTGCCACGTCGTCGTACGGCACGAAGGTGACGTCGCCGGGCAGCGGCTCGAACGGCTCGCGGTAGGCGGCCTTCGACGTGAGCGCGAGGGCGCCCATCGTGCGGCCGTGGAAGGAGCCCTGTGCGGCGACCAGCCGGGTCCGGCCGGTGCGGCGGGTGAGCTTGAGGGCAGCCTCGTTGGCCTCGGTGCCGGAGTTGCTGAAGAAGACCCGGGCCTCCTCGCCCCAGCCGAGCAGCGCGACGAGCCGCTCCGCGAGGGCAACCTGGGGCTCGGTGGCGAAGAAGTTCGAGACGTGGCCCAGGGTCGAGAGCTGGGTCGTCACCGCCTCGACCAGGGCGGGGTGGGCGTGCCCGAGCGCGTTGACGGCGATGCCGCCGAGCAGGTCGACGTACTCCTTGCCGTCGGCGTCCCAGACGTGCGCGCCCCTGCCGCGCACGAGGGCGAGCTGGGGCGGGCCGAAGGTGTTCATGACCGCGCCGGCGTAGCGCTCCTGGATGTCGCTCATCACTCCTCCTCCTCAGCGGCGTACGGCTTGCGCATCTTCGTCGCGGCACCGGGCAGGACCTGCGTGCCGACGCCCTCGTCGGTGAAGATCTCGAGGAGCACGGCGTGCGGCTCGCGACCGTCGACGACCGTCGCGCGGGGAACGCCCTGGGTGACCGCCTCGTAGCAGGCACGCATCTTGGGGACCATGCCGGCGTCGAGCGACGGCAGCATCTCCCCCAGCGCCTCGGGGCTGATCTCCTGGATCAGGTCGTCGGAGTTGCCGTAGTCGCGGTAGAGGCCCTCGACGTCGGTCAGCACCATCAGCTTCTGGGCGCGGAGCGCGACGGCGAGCGCGGCAGCCGCCGTGTCGGCGTTGACGTTGTGGACCACGCCGTTCACGTCGGGCGCGACCGAGCTGACGACAGGGACCCGGCCGGCCTCGATCAGGTCGAGCACCGCCTCGGGCCGTACTTTCGCCACCTCGCCGACGAGGCCGAGGTCGACCTCCTCACCGTCGACGACGGTGCTGGTGGGCTCGGCGGTGAACAGTCCGGCGTCCTCGCCGGAGAGCCCGACCGCGAGCGCACCGTGCTGGTTGATCAGCCCGACGAGCTCGCGCTGCACCTGGCCCACCAGCACCATCCGGACGACGTCCATCGCCTCGGGCGTGGTGACCCGGAGGCCGCCGCGGAACTCGGACTCGATGCCCAGCTTGTCGAGCATCCGGGAGATCTGCGGGCCGCCGCCGTGGACGACGACGGGCTTGAAGCCGGCGAAGCGCAGGAAGGCGATGTCCTCGGCGAACGCGACCTTGAGCGCGTCGTCGGTCATCGCGTTGCCGCCGTACTTCACCACGATCGTCTGGCCGTGGTAGCGCTTGAGCCATGGCAGCGCCGCAGCCAGCGTGCGGGCCTTGGCGGGGTCGGGCCGCCGGGGGCTCGGGACGGTCTCGGGGTCGTGCGTGGAGTCGGTCATGAGCTGTAGGCGCTGTTCTCGTGGACGTAGGCGTGGGTGAGGTCGTTGGTCCAGACGGTCGCGCGGGCGTCGCCGGACTTGAGGTCGATGGTGACGCTGACCTCGCGGCCGGTGAGGTCGACGGAGGCAGGGTCCTCGGCGGGGGTCGAGCCGCGGCACACCCAGACGCCGTTCATCGCGACGTCGAGGTCTGCCGGGTCGAACGTGGCCCGGGTGGTGCCGATGGAGGCCAGCACCCGGCCCCAGTTGGGGTCGTTGCCGAAGACGGCGGCCTTGAAGAGGTTGCTGCGCGCGACGCTGCGGCTCACCTCGACGGCCTCGTCCTCGCTCGCGGCGTGGAGGGTGGTGATCGCGATCTCGTGGTCGGCGCCCTCGGCGTCCTTGAGCAGCTGCATGGCCAGGTCGGTGCAGGCCTGCGTCAGGGCTGCGGTGAAGTCCTCGGGCGTGGGGGTGATGCCGCTGGCACCGCTGGCCATGACGGTGACGGTGTCGTTGGTGGACATGCAGCCGTCGGAGTCGAGGCGGTCGAAGCTGACGCGGGTGGCGGCGCGCAGCGCGGCGTCGAGGTCCGCGGCCGGCACGACCGCGTCGGTGGTGATCACGACGAGCATCGTGGCGAGCTGGGGCGCCAGCATGCCCGCGCCCTTCGCCATCCCGCCGATCGACCAGCCGGCACCCTCGACCACTGTGTTCTTGCTGACCGAGTCGGTGGTCATGATCGCCTCGGCGGCACTGGGTCCACCGTCGGCGGAGAGCGCTGCTGTGGCCGCCTCGACGCCCGCCAGCAGGTCGTCGCGGTCGTTGGCCAGCCCGATCAGACCGGTCGAGCAGACGACCACGTCGATCGCGCCGATGCCCAGGCCGTCGGCGACCTTCTCGGCCACGGCGTGCGTGGTCTGGAACCCCTCGGGACCGGTGTAGCAGTTGGCGCCGCCGGAGTTGAGCACGACCGCGCGCACGACGCCGTCCTTGACGACCTCCTGGCTCCACAGCACCGGGTTGGCCTTGCACCGGTTGGCGGTGAAGACGGTGGCGGAGTCGAAGGTCGGGCCCTGGTTGACGACCAGCGCGAGGTCCTTGGCGCCGGTGGACTTCAGCCCGGCGGCGACGCCGGCGGCGGCGAAGCTCTGGGGGTGGGTGACGGTCATGGGGCGAGTCCGATCGTGGAGAGCCCGGCGGTCTCGTCGAGGCCCAGGGCGAGGTTCATGCACTGCACGGCGGCGCCGGCCGTGCCCTTGGCAAGGTTGTCGACGACACCGACGGCGACGAGGCGGCCCGCGGCGTCGTCGACGGTGACCTGGACCTGGACGGCGTTCGAGCCGAGCACGGACTGCGTCTGCGGCCACCGGCCGGCGGGGAGCAGGTGGACGAAGGGCTCGTCGGCGTAGGCCTTGGCGTAGGCGTCGTACGCCTCGTCGGGGGTGACGGCCGAGGCGAGGGGCGCCGAGACGGTGGCGAGGATGCCGCGCGGCATCGGCACCAGGACCGGCGTGAAGCTGACCTTCACGTCGCCGTCGTGGACCAGGCGGAGGTTCTGCACGATCTCCGGGGTGTGGCGGTGCACGCCGCCCACGCCGTAGGCGCTGACGTTGCCCATCACCTCGCTGCCGAGGAGGTGCGGCTTGGCCGCCTTGCCCGCACCGGAGGTGCCGCTCGCGGCCACGACCGTGACGTCGGGGGTGACCAGGCCGGCGGCGAGCGCGGGCGCGATGGTGAGCGTGGAGATCGTCGGGTAGCACCCGGGGACGGCCACCCGCGTCGCGCCGCGCAGCAGGTCGCGCTGACCGGCGAGCTCGGGGAGCCCGTAGGGCCACGAGCCGGCGTGCTCTCCCCCGTAGAACGCCTCCCACGCGGCCGGGTCGGTCAGCCGGAAGTCGGCACCGCAGTCGATGACGACGGCTGCGTCACCGAGGGACTTGGCGATCGCCGCGGACTGCCCGTGCGGCAGCGCGAGGAAGACGACGTCGTGCCCCGCCAGCACCTCGAGGGTGGTCGGCTCGAGGACGCGGTCGGCCAGCGGGAGGAGGTGGGGCTGGAGCGCACCGAGCTGCTCACCGGCGTTGCTGCCGGCGGTCAGGGCGCCGATCTGGACCTCGGGGTGGCCCAGCAGCAGGCGCAGGACCTCGCCGCCGGCGTACCCACTGGCTCCGGCGACGGCTACTGATACGGACATGTGCATGACTATACACGAGTCTGCATGGACGGGCGCACGGGATCGCCCCGTAAACGACGCGCACTCCGTCCTACCACTCCCCTACGGTGCAGAGGTGACCCGACTTTCCACCGATGCCTACCTGTCCCACCTCCGCGCCGAGTCCGCACGGTTCCGCGAGGTCCTCGCGGACTGCGACCCGGCGGCGCGCGTGCCGTCGTGCCCAGACTGGTCGGCGGCCGACCTGCTGTGGCACCTGGCGACGGTGCAGCGCTGGTGGGCCGAGGTGCTCGGCACCCGCCCCCGCCGGCCGGAGGAGGTCGAGCCGCCCCGCCCGGCGTCGTACGACGAGCTGCTGGCCGCCTTCGACCGCTGGTCCGCAGACCTGGCGACGGCGCTCGAGCGCGCCGACCCGGCCGAGGAGGCGTGGACGTGGTCCGACGATCACACCGTCGGGTTCATCCTGCGCCGCCAGGCGCACGAGGCGCTGGTCCACCGGGTCGACGCGGAGCTGGCCGCGCACGTCACGTCGCCGATGGACCCGGTCCTTGCCACCGACGGCGTCCACGAGGTCCTGGACGTGATGTACGGCGGCTGCCCGCCGTGGGGCAGCTGGGTCGCCGACGACGACGGTCTCGTGCGCGTCGACACGACCGACACCGGTGAGCAGTTCTGGCTGCGCTTCGGCACCTTCTCGGGCACCGATCCCGACAGCGGGACGTCCTACGCCGACGAGTTGGACTTCCACGTCGTGGCACCGCCCGAGGACCGCGACACGGAGCCCGACGTCGTGGTCGACGGCACCGCCGAGGCGTTGGACCGCTGGCTGTGGAACCGGGCCGACGACACCGGGATCTCCGTGGCCGGCGACCAGGAGACCTACGCCCGCTTCCGCGAGATCGTGGGATCGCCGATCAACTGATCCACGCGTGCACTGGGCCGTGAGTCTCTCGGAGACTCACGGCCCAGTGTGCTGTTGCCGGGCGCGCGTCAGGTGCGCTGCACGGCTCCGGTGCGCTCGGCGGCGAGCGCGACGGCGGCGTCGCGAGCTGCCGCGGCCTCGCCCTCCTTGAGGGTGCGGTCGGGAGCGCGGAAGCGGAGGGCGTACGCCAGCGACTTCCTGCCCTCGCCGACCTGCTCGCCGGTGTAGAGGTCGAAGAGGCGGATCGACTCGAGCAGCTCGCCCGCGCCCTCGCGCAGCGCGGCCTCGACGTCGGCTGCCGGCACCGAGGCGTCGACCACGAGGGCGACGTCCTCCTTGGCGACCGGGTACGACGAGAAGGTCGGTGCCGGCCGCAGGTGGACCGCCAGCTCGATCAGCAGGTCGAGGTCGACCTCGGCCGCGACGGTGCGCTTGGGCAGCCCGAACGCCTCACAGACCTTGGGGTGCACCTCCCCTGCGTGACCGACGACGTGGTCACCGACGGACAGCTCGGCGCACCGGCCCGGGTGCCACGGGGCGAGGTCGGCCGACGTCGCGGTGACCTCGAGGCCGAGCGCCTCCGCGACGGACCGCACGGCCTCGATGGCGTCGGCCCACGAGACCGGGCGTCCCTCGCCCCACCAGCCACCCGACACCTCGTCACCGAGGGCGACGAGCGCCAGGTGCAGGGGCTGCGCGGGCAGCGCGGCGTCGAGCGCGGCGAACTCGGCGTCGGTGGGACGGCGGTCGACGGGCAGGATCGCCGCCGGACCTCCGTCGCGCGGCAGGGTGACGGTCGCAGTCTCGAAGATCGCGACGTCGGTGTTGCCGTGCCCGACGTTCTTGGCGGCCGACCGCAGCACGCCGGGAAGCAGCGTCGTGGTCATGTAGCCGGCCTCGGAGCTGAGCGGGTTCGACAGGCGCAGCATGCGGCGACGCGGGTCGTCCTCGGGGAGCCCGAGGGCGTCGAGGTCGGTGGTGCCGACGAACGGGAAGCTCACCACCTCGACGTAGCCCTCGCCGGCGAGCGTGCGGCCGATCCGGCGACGCAGCTGCTGCGGGCGGGTCAGGCCACGGCCCGACGGCGGTGTCGGCAGCACGGACGGCACCTTGTCGTAGCCGACGAGGCGGATAACCTCCTCGGAGAAGTCCTGGGCGTCGGTGAGGTCGGGTCGCCACGGCGGCGGGGTGACCGAGAGCGTGCCGCTCCCGTCCTCGGCCGGCACGACCTCGCACCCGATGGCGCGCAGGCACTCGACGCTGCGCTCCTTGGTGATCGGCATTCCGGACACCCGCTCGGCCAGGTCGCCGGCGACCTGCACCACCGGCATCTGCGGAGGAGTGCCGACGACGGTGACCCCGGGCTCGGCGGTCGCGCCGCCGTGCTCGACCAGCAGCTCGACGACGCGGTCGGCGGCAGCCTCGCAGATGGTCGGGTCGACGCCGCGCTCGTTGCGCTTGCCGGCCTCCGAGGAGATCTTGTGCCGCTTGCCGGTGCGGAACATCGACACCGCGTCCCAGTGCGCGGCCTCGACCAGGACGGACGTGGTGCTGTCGGAGATCTCGGTCGTCTCGCCGCCCATCACGCCGCCGAGCCCGATGATCCCCGAGTCGTCCGTGACGACCAGGTCGGCGGGGTCGAGCGCGCGGTCGGTGCCGTCGAGGGTGGTGAGGCGCTCCCCCGCACGCGCCCGGCGTACGACGATGGCGCCGCGCAGCTTGTCGGCGTCGTAGCCGTGGATCGGGCGGCCGGTCTCGAGCATCACGTAGTTGGTGATGTCGACGGCGAGCGAGATCGGACGCATCCCGGCCGCGATGATCCGCTGGCTGATGACGTCCGGGGTCGGGGCCGCCGGGTCGAACCCGGTGACCTTGCGGGCGACGAAGACGGGGCAGCCCTCGGCGTCCTCGACGACGACCGGGTGGCCCTGGTCGTTGGCGGCCGGGGTGTTGCGCAACGCCGGGTCGCGGAAGTTGCTCGCCCCGTCGACCGAGACGAGCACCTCACGGGCGATGCCGCGCAGCGAGAGCGCGTAGGCCCGGTCGGGGTTGATCTCGAACTCGATGACCTCCTCGTCGAGGCCGAGGAGGGGGCGGACGTCCTCACCGGGCGTCCCGGCGTCCTCGGACAGCACGATGATGCCGTCGTGGTCCTCGCCGAGGCCGAGCTCGCGGGCCGAGCAGATCATCCCGGCCGAGACGTGGCCGTAGGTCTTGCGGGCGCTGATCTCGAAGCCGCCGGGGAGCACACCGCCCGGGAGCACGGTGACGACGAGGTCACCGGGCTTGAAGTTGTGCGCGCCGCACACGATGCCCTGCGGCTCTCCCGTGCCGTTGGCGTCGCCGACGTCGACGGTGCACCAGTTGATGGTCTTGCCGTTCTTCTGCGGCTCGGGGTCCATCGTGAGGACACGGCCGACCACCAGCGGGCCGGTGATGTCCTTGCCGGGGCTGGCGATGGCCTCCAGCTTGAGACCGGTGAGGGTCAGGCGGGCGGTGAGCTCGTCGGTGGTCGTCCCCTCGGGGACGTCGACGTGCTCGAGGATCCAGGACTTGGGGGCCTTCATCGCTGCCTCTCAGATTTCCGTGCCGAAGGCGCTGCTGAACCGGACGTCGCCCTCGAAGAGTGGACGCAGGTCCTCGAGGTCGTGGCGGAACATGAACGACCGGTCGATGCCCATGCCGAACGCGAAGCCGCTGTAGACCTCGGGGTCCACCCCGCACGCGACGAGGACGCGTGGGTTGACCACGCCGCAGCCGCCCCACTCGATCCAGCCCTCGCCCCGGCAGGTGCGGCAGGACGCGGAGTCGACGCCGCGGCAGACGAAGCACCGCACGTCGACCTCGGCCGACGGCTCGGTGAAGGGGAAGTACGACGGCCGGAACCGCGTGAAGATGTCGTCACCGAACAGCTGCGAGGCGAAGTGGTCGAGCGTGCCCTTCAGGTGGGCCATGGTGATGCCCTCGTCGACGACGAGGCCCTCGACCTGGTGGAACATCGGCGAGTGCGTCGCGTCGTACTCGTCGGTGCGGAAGACCCGGCCCGGGCAGACGACGTAGATCGGGGGCTTGCGGGTGAGCATGGTGCGGGCCTGCACCGGCGAGGTCTGGGTGCGCAGCACGACGTGGTCGTCGGCCGGCTCGGTCCAGAAGGTGTCCTGCATGGTGCGCGCCGGGTGGTCGGGCCCGAGGTTGAGGGCGTCGAAGTTGAGCCACTCCGCCTCCACCACGGGACCCTCGGCGATCTCGTAGCCCATTGCGACGAACAGGTCGGCGATCAGCTCCGACTGCAAGGTGATCGGGTGGCGGCTGCCACGTCGGCGACGCAGGGTCGGCAGCGAGACGTCGACGGTCTCCTCGACCAGCATCCGCTCCTCGTGCTCGGCCTCGAGCACGGTCTGGCGGGCGGCGATCGCCTGGTTGATGGCGCCCCGGGCCTGGCCGACCCGCTGGCCGGCCTCCTTGCGGGCCTGCGGCGGCAGGGCGCCGATCTCGCGGTTGGCGAGCGCCAGCGGGGAGCGGTCCCCGGCGTGGTCGAGGCGGACCTGCTTGAGCGCCTCGAGGTCGGGCGCGGCAGCGATCGCGGCCAGGGCCGCCTCGCGCATCGCCTCGACCTCGTCGGCCTTGAGCGGGGTCACTTCGACAGGGTCGTAGTCGGTGTTGGGGCCGGACATGGCTCCCTTTCGAGCGGCGACAACAGGTCGCGGCAGAGTCTAGAAGTGGTGGTGAGCATCGGGTCGGACGGGGCACTCCCCGGACCCGGTGACGTCAGCTGCCCGACGGACCAGGTCCGGGGCGCAGAAATCGCAGGCTCGTGTCCACGGGCGGGACTCTACTCGCCGAAGGCGGTCCAGACGCCACTGCATTGGTCGTACGAGCCGACTGACGAGGCGTTGGACGGCGCCGGCGCGAGCCCGAGCTCCGCCAGGGCGTCCCGGGCACGGGAGCGGCCGATGTTCCACGCGCGCGGGTCCTCGACCGCCTCCTCGCGCAGCGAGTTGTGGGGCAGCGTCCCGAGCACGCACCGCGCGACGTCGCGCGGCAGCCGTTCGACGATGACCGGGGCGGCGTCGGCGGACAGCGTCTGGAGGTAGCGCAGGTCGAGCTTCCCGGTCGCGTCGTACCGGTCGAGGTTGCGGCCGGCGACCCACGCGTCGGGGTTGACGGCGGCCAGCCCGACCAGCGCCAGGGCTCCCGAGACGAGGGCGACCCGCGGCAGCCAGCTGCCCCGGCGCGCGACGCCGGCGACCATGATGGCGAGGACCACGAAGCCGAGCCAGCCCTCGAAGACGTCGACGAACAGGCGCAGCGTGGTGAAGCCGTAGGCGTCCTGGTAGACGCTCATCCCCCGCAGCGCCGACGCGACCACGAGGAGCGTCAGGACGCAGAGCAGGCCGAGCGACGCGAGCAGCCAGCGGCGGTCCTCCGGGGCGTTCCCGGCTCGGCGCGACGCGACCCAGACGACGAGCACCGTGAGCGCGGTGGCGAGGGTCAGCTGGCCGAAGCCTTGGTGCACGAAGTCGGCGTAGGTGAGCCCGGTGGTCTCCTCGATGTAGTCGCGCCCACCGACCAGCGCCCGCGCCTGCGCGGCGATGAAGGCCAGGAAGACGCCGTCCACGACGAGCACCGGGACCAGCCACTCGAACCGGTTGGTCAGGGGCGTCGGCCTGCGACCGGCAAGGACCTCGACCTGCGACGGGTTGAGCGCGAGGTAGGCGGCCCCGAGGGTCGTGGCGAAGACGAAGCAGGCGAGGAAGGCACGCCCGACGAGGTCGTTGAAGGTCAGGTTGGGGAGCAGCTGGTTGACCCACGACCCGAAGACCGGGTTCGCGCTGGCGAAGATCGTGCCGAAGACGCCGAGGCCGAGCAGCGACCATCCGGCGGTGCGCACGAGGGCGGGGGTGCGCGACCCGGTGCCGGCGAGGCGGAGGGACCGCGCGAACCACGGGAGCCCGCGCAGCGAGGCGAGGGGCCAGGAGATGCCCGACAGCAGGATGCCCGGCATCGTGCGAGCGCCGGTGACGCCGCAGAGGAACACCGCGGTGGCAGCGACGAGGCAGAGGAGCTGGATCCACGACGCCTCCAGGAGCGTCATGGGCAGGACGAGCAGGAGTGCGAGGCCGGAGCACAGCAGCGTCCACGGCTCCCGCCGACGCCGAGCCGTCGCCAGGGCGGCGGTCCCGCACGCGACCGCGACGAGCGTCCAGCTGATGCCGACGTCGGTGAACGACAGCGCGGAGCCGGCCACCAGCCCCGCGGCTGCCGACGCGCCCACCGTGCGCAGGCCCGGCAGCACGCCCTGCTCCGGCCAGAACCGGCCGAACAGCGCGTCCATGCCCGGCTTGCTGCTGGTGGGAACCGGTGGGAGTGGTGGCTGGACGGGTGCGGTCGTCGTGCTCATGGCGGGCTCCGGGTTCGGGGAGGGGTCGGACGGGTCGGGTGCATCGGCGGGGACGACGGGTCGGACGGGTACGTCGAGCCGGAGGCGGGCGCCGCGGCCCGAGGCCGGGTCGAGGAAGCGCAGGGTGCCTCCGTGGAGCTGAGCCACCCAGCGGGCGACGGCGAGACCGAGGCCCGTGCCGCCGGCCCCGTCGGTGCCGAAGCGCTCGAACACGCGTTCACGGTCGGCGGGCGGGACTCCCCCGCCGTCGTCGGTGATCTCCAGCCACCAGTCGTCGGCCCCGGCGCCTGCCGCGACGCGGACGGCGGTGCCGGGTGGCGCGTGGCGCCCGGCGTTGTCGAGGGCGTTGACCAGCAGCTGCCGCAGCCGCGCCGGGTCGGCGCGGACGACGAGGTCGGCGGCGACGCCGACGTCGAAGCGTCCCGGCCTCCCGGCCGCCGCGACCTGGGCGACGGACTCGTCGACCAGCGACCGCAGGACCAGCTCGCGGCGGTCGAGCTCGACGACCCCGGCCTCGAGACGGGAGAGCTGGAGCAGGTCGTCGACCAGGCGCGCCAGCCGCTCGGCCTGCTCGAGCGCGGCCCCGAGGTGCCGGGGATCGGCCGGGACGACCCCGTCGGCGAGGTTCTCCAGCAGTGCCGTCATGGCGGTGAGGGGTGTCCGCAGCTCGTGGGACACCGTGGCGATGAGGTCGCGTCGCTCGCGGTCCACGGTCGCGAGGTCCTCGGCCATCCGGTTGAAGGCGGCGGCGAGCTGGCCGACCTCGTCGGTCGCCGTGGTCCGCACCCGTCCGGAGTAGTCGCCGCGCGCCATCGCCTGCGACACCTCGGTCATCCGGCGCAGGGGCTCGACCATCCCCGCGGCCAGCAGCTGGGTGACGCCGAGCGCGAGCGCGACGGTGACCGGGAGGACGAGCAGCGGCGACACGTGCGCGGCCGATCCGAGGAGGGTCAGCAGGACCGCGGTGACGACGGAGGCCGCGACGAGCAGGCCGAGCTTGACCTTGAGGCTCGAGACCGTGTCGAGCGGACTGGTCACGGGAGCTCCTCGAGGGCGTAGCCGACACCGTGGACGGTGCGGATCCGCTCCGCCCCCACCTTGCTGCGCAGCGCCTTGACGTGGCTGTCGACGGTCCGTGCGGCGCTGCTGCTGGCCCAGGCGTCGCCCCAGTCCCACACGTCGCGCAGCAGCCGTTCGCGGGTGAGGACCTGCCCCGACTCGCGCGCCAGGCACAGCAGCAGGTCGAACTCCGTCGGCGTGAGGTGGACGGGCTCCCCCGCCACCGTCGTCCGCCGGGTGCCCGGATCGATGCTCACCCCACCGACGCGCAGCGCGCCCGGGCGTTCCTCCGCGAGGGCCACCGCCCGGTCCACCCGTCGCAGCAGGGCGGAGACGCGGGCGACGACCTCCCGCATCGAGAAGGGCTTGGTGAGGTAGTCGTCGGCGCCCACACCGAGACCCACCAGCACGTCCGCCTCGTCGTCGCGTGCGGTCAGCATCAGCACGGGGACCGGGCGCACGGCCTGGATGCGACGGCAGACCTCGAGGCCGTCGAAGCCCGGGAGCATCACGTCGAGGAGCACGACGTCGGGGCGGACGGCGCCCGCCAGCTCGACGGCCGAGGGGCCGTCGAAGGCCTGCTCGACGACGTACCCCTCGGCGCGCAGGCGCTGGGCGAGCGCGTCGTTGATGGTGCGCTCGTCCTCCACCACGAGGGCTGTCCGCGAGGTCGCTGAGGTCATGGCACGAGGTTAGGAGCCCGACCGCACGGGAGGCGGGGACGACTCGTGAAGGTTCTGTGCAGGTCGGCAGACCGCTACTCGGGGCGCAGGTCCTCGCTCGGCCAGTCGACCATCACCCGGGCGCCGCCGCCGGGCGCGTCCTCGATCGTGACCCGGCCACCGTGGGCGCGGGAGAGGCCCCCGACGATGTACATCCCCAGGCCGCTGCCGCCGGACTCGCCGGTGGTCCAGAACTTGGTGAAGACGCGGCGACGCATGTCGACGGGGATGCCCTCGCCCTCGTCGTCGACCGTGATGCGTACGCCGGGGAGCTCGGGGAACGCCGCCAGGCGCACCGCGACCTGACCCTGGCCGTGGCGGACGGCGTTCTCGACGAGGTTGGTGACCACCTGGGTGAACTTGTCGGGGTCGGCGAACACCTCGGGCAGGTCGTCCTCGACGTCGAGCGAGATGTCGCGTGCGGTGCCGGCCTCGATCGAGTCGACGACCCGTCGCACCAGGACCTCGGCGGAGGACTCGCGCGGGTAGAGCTGGAGCCGTCCGGTGTCGATCCGCGCGACGTCGAGCAGCTCGGCGATGAGACGGGCCAGGCGGTCGGCGTCGGCGTTGACGGTGGTGAGCATGAGCTTGCGCTGGTCGTCGGTCAGCTTGTCCCACCGGTTGAGGAGGGCCTGCACGAACCCCTTCACGCCGGTCAGCGGTGAGCGCAGCTCGTGCGCGACCGTGGCGACCAGGTCGGAGCGCTCGCGGTCGAGGAGGGCGCGACCGCGGCCGCTGCGCAGTCCGACCGCGATGCCGACGACCCGGCCCAGGGCTCCGTCGCGCACGAGCGTGGCGGTGGTGAGCACCTCCTCGCCCGAGGCGTTGAGCCACGACTGCTCGGGCATGCCCCGCACGATCGGGATGCTCTCGAAGGGGCGGTTCACCCCCAGCCAGGTGCGCCCGTCCTGGTCGAGGAGCCGCAGCACGTCGGCCAGCGGCATGCCGTGGGCCTCGTGCGGGTCGACCCCCAGCAGCGCGGCTCCCTGCGCGTTGAGGAGGGTGACCTCACCGTCGCGGGTGGCGCCCAGGATCCCGTCCGGGTAGAAGTCGGCGAGCGAACGCAACCGGCTCGGCGTGCTGGCGATCCGGCGACTCGGCTCCTGTGACACGTCGGCAACCCTAGTCGCGCAACGGCTTGGGACGGCGCAGCCCCGCGGCGCGCAGGGCGGCGACGAGCTGCCGGGAGGACACCGGGACGGCACCCGCGTCGACCATGGTGTCGTACCACTCCTCGGGGACGTCGTAGTGGTCGCGGTCCCAGCCACGGGACGGGATGCCGTGCCGCTCCGCGAACGCGTGCGCCTCGTCGTACGACGTGTCGCTGGCGAGGTGGGACCAGAGCCGGTCCCACCTGGGCACCGCGGGTGGATCGATGAGGATCATTGACGAGGGAGGCTAGCCGGTCGGGCGGCCGGCCGGGCGCGCCGGCTCAGGAGCGCTGGGCGCGCGCGCTGGCGTAGAGGCAGACCGCGGCGGCGGTGGAGAGGTTGAGGCTCTCGGCACGGCCGTGGATCGGGATGGCGATCCGGTGGTCTGCCAGTGCGGCGAGCTCCTCGGGGAGCCCCCACGCCTCGTTGCCGAACAGCCACGCCGTCGGACCGGAGAGGTCGGCGTCGAAGAGGTCGACCTCTCCCCCACCGTCGGCTGCGAGGACGGTGAGCCCGCGCTCCTGCGCGGCCCGGACCGCGGCCGCCGGATCCGGCTCCACGGCCAGCGGCAGGTGGAACAGGCTGCCCACGCTGGCCCGGACCGTCTTGGCGTTGTAGGCGTCGACGGACTGGCCGGCGAGAACGACCCCGTCGGCACCGGCGGCGTCAGCGGTGCGGATGACCGTGCCGGCGTTGCCCGGGTCGCGCACGTCGGCGCAGATCGCGAGCAGGCGCGGGGCGGCCGCCACGACGTGCGCGAGCGGCGCGTCGATCGGTCGGCACACGGCCACCACGCCGGCGGGCGACACCGAGTCCGACAGCGACGCCAACGCCCGGTCGTCGACCAGCGTCACGGCTGCGGCGCCGAGGAGGTCGGCGTACTGCTCGGCGGCGTGCGGTGTCGCGAAGACCTCCACGACGCACCCGTCGACCGACAGGGCACCCTCGACGGCCTTCGGGCCGTCAGCGAGGAAGAGCCGCCGCTCGGTGCGGACCGAGCGGCGGCTCAACTTGCGAGCCTCCTTGACGCGAGCGTTGCTCGCGACCAGGGGCGTCACGTCGTTCAGGCGGAGACCTTGGGCGCGTTGACGTCCTCGGGCAGCGCGGCCTTGGCGGCCTCGACGAGGGCCGTGAAGGCCGGGGCGTCGTGGACGGCGAGCTCGGCGAGGATCTTGCGGTCGACCTCGATGCCGGCCAGGTTCAGGCCCTGGATGAAGCGGTTGTAGGTCATGCCGTTCGCGCGGGCAGCGGCGTTGATGCGCTGGATCCACAGCTTGCGGAAGTTGCCCTTGTTCTTGCGGCGGTCGTTGTAGCTGTAGACCAGGGAGTGGGTGACCTGCTCCTTGGCCTTGCGGTAGAGGCGCGAGCGCTGGCCGCGGTAGCCGCTGGCCCGCTCGAGGGTGGTACGACGCTTCTTCTGGGCGTTCACTGCCCGCTTGACGCGTGCCATGGTGTTACTCCTTGATGCTGGTGAAGATCAGATGGGACGGCGGCTGAGCCACCGGGGACGTGCGGTGGGTGAGGCTCAGATGCCGAGCATCTTCTTGGCGCGCTTGACGTCGCCGGGCTCGAGCTCGACCATGCCGGCGTTGCGACGGTGCTTCTTGCGGCTGCCCGTGGTCGGCGCGGACGCGAACGCAGCGCCGGACTTGCGGCCCGCCTGCAGACGCATGATCTTGCCCGAGCCGGTCACCTTGAAGCGCTTCTTCGCGCCCGAGTGGGTCTTGTTCTTCGGCATGTGTCTGCCTCAACTTCCTTGTGCGTGCGTGGTTCGGGTTGGTATCTGGCTAGGACGCAGCAACTCGCCGCTGTCCCGGTCCCGACGGTTGTAGCGACTCCGTCGCTACGTGCTCGATCGAGGCTTTCGCTTCGCTCAAGCCTCGATCTCAGGATCCAGGTTCTCGGAGCGGCGACGCTCCTTCTTCTGGGCCACCGGGCCGGCGGCGTGGGCCGCCTCGCGCTCGGCGTCCTCCTCGGCCTTGCGGTCGGCGCGTGCCTGCTCCTTGGTGGCGCGGGCAGCGTCGGCGTCGATCTTGGCGTCGGCCTTCTTCTTGTGCGGGCCGAGCACCATCGTCATGTTGCGGCCGTCCTGCTTGGGCGAGGACTCGACGAAGCCGAGCTCCTGGACGTCCTCGGCGAGCTTCTGGAGCAGGCGGAAGCCCAGCTCGGGGCGGTGCTGCTCGCGACCGCGGAACATGATCGTGATCTTGACCTTGTCGCCTGCACCCAAGAACCGCACGACGTGACCCTTCTTGGTCTCGTAGTCGTGCTTGTCGATCTTGGGACGAAGCTTCATCTCCTTGATGATCACGTTCGTCTGGTTGCGGCGCGACTCGCGGGCCTTCTGGGCGTTCTCGTACTTGAACTTGCCGTAGTCCATGAGCTTGCAGACCGGGGGGCGTCCCTGGGGGGCGATCTCGACCAGGTCGAGGTCGGCCTCCACGGCCAGCTTGAGTGCCTGGTCGGTCGGCACGATGCCAACGGTCTCGCCGTTGGGTCCTACGAGCCGGACCTCGGGTACGCGGATCCGGTCGTTGATGCGCAGCTCGGTGCTGATGGGTCCTCCAGTGGTTCGGTGGGTGGGAGCCCCTCGCCCTCGCCGGCTGCCTGCGCCGGAAATGAACAATGGCTCCCGCTGGTTGCCAAGCGGGAGCCAGTCAGAGCTCGTCGCCCCTCTCGGGGAAACCATCTGCCCACTGCTGTCTCTCGACAGCCGTGTCACTGGGACCGGACCCGACGATCTGTGGTGCTGGGCGATCGATGCGGGTGGGAGACGGGCGCTGCTCGACTCCGCTTGGCGGGATCAATGTCGCCGTGTAGCTGTGGCGGCACTGATCGGTCAACACGGAAGGTTAGCGGATCATTCCGCCGAGGGGCCAATCCAGCCGTGACCGTCCCCCAGCGCGACAAGGCGCCACCCGGCGGCGAGGCGGGTCAGGTCCTCGCCGTCGACGACGTACGTCACCGGGCCGGCGAGGTCGACGAGCAGTGCCTCGGCGCCGTCCTGGACGGCCGCGGTGGCCGCGGTGGCCGCGGTCACCGGCACCGGACGGGCCTGCGGGTCCCAGCGCGCCATGGTCGCCGTCGAGGTGAAGGCGAGCAGCCCGGTGCTGCCATCGGCCGCGCGGACCAGCACCGCGGCCATGTCGGAGGACTTGTCGTGCGCGAGCCCGTGCTCGTCGACCTCGACGTCGCCGAGGATCGCGACGACGGGCACCAGCAGCCGGGCGTCCTGGAGCACCGACAGGACCCGGCCCGAGGTGGCCCGGCCAGCGCCGTGCTGTGCGAGCACCTCGGCGACGACCGGGTCGCCGGCACCGGTGTCGTGGGCGAAGCCGGAGTCGGGGATCCTCCGCGCCAGGGGCTCCGCGTCCTCGCCGGGCATGGCGGATGAGATGTCGTCGGGCACGTGCGTCATTGTCCCGGACGCGTGGAGCCCTGTGGGACTCTGGGGCCGTGGAAGCGACTACCTGGGCTGCACTGACCGCCGCACTCACCGTCGCGGGGGCCATCTGGACGTGGATCGCGTTCCGCCGCCGCGGCGCCGCCAACGGCCTGCGCGCCATGGGGTTCACGCTGCTGCCCGCCGCCGCGTGGCTGACCGGGACGCTCGAGATGGTGGGCGAGATCGCCAGCTCGGTGACCGACTGGGCGACCGGCCTGGTCTTCGACGTACGCACCTGGGCGGGCGTCGGCCTGGCCGGGCTCGCGCTGGTCCTCTGGGTCGTCAGCGGGTTCATCCGCGACCGGCAGCTCGCCCGCGCGCAGTCCGGGAAGGCGTCGGGAGCAGCGCGCACGGAGACGCGCAAGGAGCTCCCGCCCACCTCGGCTCGCACCTCCGGCGGGTCGCCGATCGACGACGACATGGCCGACATCGAGGCCATGCTGAGAAAGCGGGGCATCGAGTGAGCGACCACTTCGTGGACCGCAACCGCCTGTGGTCGCGCCTCGACGCAGCGATCGCCGGGCTGCCCGAGCAGCCCGCCACCCCGACAGCGGTGGTGGACCTGGACGCGTTCGACGCCAACGCCGTCGACCTGGTCCGCCGTGCCGCAGGCAAGCCGATCCGGGTGGCCTCGAAGTCGCTGCGCGTGCCGGCCCTGATCGAGCGCGCGCTGGCCCACGACGGGTTCGCGGGCGTGCTGGCCTTCACGCTGGGCGAGGCGCTCTGGCTGCACGAGACCGGCGTGAGCGACGACATCGTGGTCGCCTACCCGACCGTCGACAGCGCCGCGATCGCGCGGCTCACCGCGTCGCCGTCGGCCGCCGCCGCCATCACCCTGATGGTCGACGACCCGGTGCACCTCGACCTGGTGGACGCGACCCGCGCGTCGCGCGCCGTGCAGGTCCGCATCGCCCTCGACCTCGACGCCGGCCTCCGGGTGGGCGGCCAGCACATCGGCCCCAAGCGCTCCCCCCTCTTCGACACCGGCGACGTGCTGGCGATGGCCCGCAAGGTCGCCGAGCGCGAGGGCTTCCGCCTGGTCGGGGTGATGACCTACGAGGGCCAGGTCGCCGGCGTGCAGGACGACGTCCCCGAGCAGCGCACCAAGTCCCTGCTCGTGCGGCGCCTCAAGCAGGCCTCGATGGCCCAGCTCGAGGTGCGCCGCCGCGAGATCTCCCAGGCACTCTCCGAGGTGGCGGACCTGGAGTTCTGGAACGGCGGCGGCTCCGGGTCGGTCGAGGCGACAGCAGCCGACGAAGCCGTCACCGAGATCGCCGCCGGCTCCGGGCTGCTGGTGCCGGGCATCTTCGACCACTACGCGTCGTTCACGCCCCGCCCGGCTGCCTACTTCGGCCTGCGGGTCAGCCGCAAGCCCACGCCGACCATGGCCACCGTGCACGGCGGCGGCCTGATCGCGAGCGGCGCGACGGGACCTGACCGGTCCCCCGTCCCGTGGGCACCGCCGGGTCTCCACCTGACCGGGCTCGAGGGTGCCGGCGAGGTGCAGACCCCGCTGACCGGCCACCCCGCGGCGCTGCTCGCGATCGGCGACCTCGTGTGGTTCCGGCACGCCAAGTCCGGTGAGCTGTTCGAGCACGTCCGCGACGTGCACCTGGTCCGCGGCGAGACGGTCACCGAGGTGGTGCCGTCCTACCGCGGCTGCGACCGTGCCTTCTGACCCTGCCCTCGTTGCGGCCGACGTCTCCCGACGCGTGCTCGCCGGTCCCCCGACCCTGGGACCGGGACGCCTGGTGTGCGTCGACGGGCCGGCCGGGTCCGGCAAGACCACGCTGGCCGAGGCGCTGGCGGACGTCGTACCGGGCACGCAGGTCGTGCACTGCGACGAGCTCCTGCACGGGTGGCGCGGCCTGCCCGGACTGGCGTCGACCGTGCACCGGCTGGTGACGCCCCTCGCGGCCGGGGAGCCCGGCACCTGGGTGCGCTGGGACTGGTACGCCGACGACTGGGCGGAGACGCACCCGGTCGATCCCGGCGGCCTCCTCGTCCTGGAGGGCGTCGGCTCGTGGTCCCCGGCGATCGCGGAGCTGGTCGGCGTCCTGGTGTGGGTGGAGGCGGAGTCCGCGCTCCGTCTCGAGCGCGGGCTGGCCCGCGACGGCGCGGCGATGCGGGCCCACTGGGAGCAGTGGCGGCTGGACGAGGACGCGCTGTTCGCGCGCCTCGACACGCGGAGGCACGCCGACGTCGTGGTGTCGACCGACTGAGCGGAGGACTCGCCCCGCCGGGTGGGACCGACGTCGTCCGCCCCGACATCCGGCGTGGTGATGCCCATGCCGGGACGCTGCTCCCACCTAGGGTGAGCGCCATGGTCTTTCCGAGTGGGGAGCAGTACGAGATCTCGGCCGCGGGCTACTCCGCCGTGGTCACCGAGGGCGGCGCCGCGCTGCGCACCCTCGGTCACCACGGCCGTGACCTGGTCGATGGCTTCGGCGAGGACGAGATGTCCACCAAGGGGCGTGGCCAGCTGCTCATGCCGTGGCCGAACCGGATCCGGGACGGCCGCTACTCCTTCGGGGGCAAGGACCTCCAGCTCGGCCTGACCGACCCGGGCACCCACACCGCGTCGCACGGTCTGGCCCGCTGGGCCGCGTGGACGCTCGAGGAGCACACGGCGACGTCGGTGTCGCTGGTCCACCGGGTGATGGCGCAGTCCGGCTACCCCTGGGCGGTGGACCTGCACGTCCTCTACGACCTGACGGCCGAGGGCCTCGTCGTGACGCAGACCGCGACGAACCTGGCGCCCGAGCCGGCGCCGTACGCCAGTGGGGCGCACCCCTACCTGTGCGTCGGCGACGCCATCGAGGACCTCGAGCTGCACCTCCCGGCCCGCGAGCGTGTCGTCGTCGACGACCGGATGCTGCCGACCGGGACGCGCCCGGTGTCCGGCGACGACGACTTCACCGCCCCACGGCGGATCGGTGACCTCGAGCTGGACGCGGGCTTCGGGGGCCTCGTCCACGTCGACGGACGCGCCACGACCACGCTCGTCGACCCGGCCACCGGGCGCGGAGTCGCCCTGTGGGTCGACGAGCACCACCGGTGGCTCCAGGTCTTCACGCCACCGGCGGACGGGCCTCGGCGCGGGATCGCGGTGGAGCCGATGACGGCTCCGGCCGATGCCTTCAACTCAGGCACCGACCTCGTGACCCTCGCGCCCGCCGGATCGCCCGGCGACGAGCTCTCGGTGTCCTGGGGCATCCAGGCCCTCTGACCGACCCGCCGGGGACGAGCGTCAGCGGTCGCCGGTCTCGCGGTCGATCAGCGCCCGCACGGCTCGTACGCCGTCGACCGCACGCCGGCCGTCGGAGCCCTGGAACGCCATCGCCGAGATCGTGGTGCCGTCGGCCAGGTCGAGGGTCGCCCACGGGGCGCCTTCGGGCAGGTGGATCGCGAGGACCTCCTCCCACGCCAGGTGGCGGGTGCGGAAGCCGTTGACCACCACCAGCGACTCCATCTCCGCGGTCACCCGGGCCCGGCCCAGCGCCCAGCCGCAGACCGCGAAGCCGGCGCCGAAGAGCACGAGGGTCAGTCGTTGCAGGAAGCTGAACCGGTCGCGCACCGACGCGTCGAAGCCGAACCACGCGGCGGCACAGACGACGACGAGCACCAGCCCGAAGCCGACCACCGCCATGCGGATCCCGAAGGGCCGCCAGGTGTGCGGCAGCGAGGGCAGCGCGCGGGCACCGTCGCCGCGGTCAGAGGCGGCAGGCATGGATGTCCGTGAGAAGGATGGCGCGCGCCCCGATCGAGTAGAGCTCGTCCATCAGGCGCTGGGAGCCCGTGCGCGGCACCATCACGCGGACCGCGACCCAGCCGGCCTTGCCGAGCGGCGAGATCGTCGGGCCCTCGCGACCGGGCGCGAGCTCGGTGGCGCGGTCGAGGTGGGCCTCCTCGATGTCGTAGTCCATCATCACGTAGCTCCGGGCGACCATGACGCCCTCGATCCGACGCCGGAAGATCTCGAAGTCGTCGGGCACCTCGCCGCCACGCGTGATGAGGACGGCCTCGGACTCGAGGATCACCTCGCCGAAGGTCGCCAGACCCGCTGCACGGAGCGTCGAGCCGGTCTCGACCACGTCGGCGATGACGTCGGCCACGCCGAGCTGGATGCTGGTCTCGACCGCACCGTCGAGGCGGGTGACCGTCGCGTCGACGCCGTGGCGGAAGAGGTGGTCCTCGACCACGCCGACGTAGGACGTCGCGATCCGCAGCCCTGCGAGGTCCTCCAGCGAGGAGTAGCGACCGGCGGGCCCGGCGAAGTGGAAGCGCGAGCGGCCGAAGCCGAGGCTCATCACCTCGTGGGCCTTGGCGCCGGAGTCGAGGAGCAGGTCGCGGCCGGTGATGCCGGCGTCGAGCGTGCCCTCCCCGACGTAGAGCGCGATGTCGCGGGGGCGCAGGTAGAAGAACTCGACGTCGTTCTCGGAGTCGACGAGTGCGAGCTCCTTGGCGTCGCTGCGCTGGCGGTAGCCGGACTCGCGCAGGATCTCGGTCGCGGACTGGGACAGCGACCCCTTGTTGGGGACGGCGATGCGGAGGGTCATGAGGTCACCTCAGAGGTGTGCGTAGACGTCGTCGAGGGTCAGTCCGGAGGCGAGCATCAGCACCTGGGCGTGGTAGAGCAGCTGGCTGATCTCCAGCGCGGTCGCTTCCTTGCCCTCGTGCTCGGCGGCCATCCAGGACTCGGCGGCCTCCTCCAGCAGCTTCTTGCCGATGGCATGGACGCCGGCGTCCAGCTGCTTGACGGTGCCGGACCCCTCGGGGCGCTCCGCGGCCTTGGTGGACAGCTCGGCCCACAGGTCCTCGAACGTCTTCACAGTCGCCCAGCCTAGGCGTTGGGCCCGGCCGGCCGACGCTGGGTCCACCGGACGGCGCTAGGCCGCGTGCACTGCCGCTGCCATCAGTTCGGGCCGGTGCCGCTGCTTCCAGCAGAACACCATGAACCAGACCGCGACGGCGAGGGCGAGCACGACCAGCACGATGGCCAGCGCGCCCAGGTCCGCGCCCAGGACCGGCAGGGAGGCCATGGCCACCACGACCAGCCCGAGGTCCCACCACCGGATGAGGTTCGCGGTGCGCCGGGGCTCGGGCGCCTCCACCAGCGCGATGATCGCGCTGCACGTGCCGAAGACGACGCCGGTGCCGGACAGCGCGTCCAGCAACCCGAGCAGAGACCCGGCGGCACCCACCACGTGCAGCGCCGACACGGCGAGGCCCACCACGGCCGAGCCTGCTGCCAGCAGGAACCACGGACTCCGGCCGGCCAGGCGGCCCAGCCCGACGAGGGCGATCGGCCAGCCGATCAGGTCGGGGACGAGGTCGAACGAGTCGATGTTGACGTCGACCATCACCAGGGCCAGACCGACGACGAGAAGTCCCAGAGGAGGCACACGCGGAGTCTAGGAACGTTCGACGGAGATCGAGCGCACCACGCGGGCGGTGTCGAGCGCGGCGGCGGTCGCCTCCCAGCCCTTGTCCTCGGTCGAGCCCTCGAGCCCGGCCCGGTCGAGGGCCTGCTCCTCGGTGTCGCAGGTCAGCACGCCGAAGCCCACCGGGACCGCGTGGTCGACGCTCACCTGGGTGAGGCCGTCGGTCGCCGCCGAGCAGACGTAGTCGAAGTGCGGGGTGCCGCCTCGGATCACGACGCCGAGGGCGACCACGGCGTCGTAGCCGGCCCTGGCCAGCGCGGCCGCGACGACCGGCAGCTCGAACGTGCCGGGGACCCGGATGACCTCCGGCTCCGCGACGCCGTACGCCGCCAGGGCGCGCTCGGCGCCCGCGACGAGGCCGTCCATGACCTGGGTGTGCCAGCTCGCGGCGACGACGGCGACCTTGAGGCCGCTGGCGTCGAAGGGGTGCGAGGTCGGTGCTCCGGCGCCACTCATGCAATCTCTCCTTGGTCGGTCGACCGCTCGGGGTGGTCGGGCTGGTCGGGGTGCTCGGACTGGTGGTCGACGGCCATCTCGGCAGCCAGCTGGGGCAGGTCGTGCCCCATCCGCTCGGCCTTGGTGCGGAGGTAGGCCTCGTTGTGGGCGGTGGGACGGACGGCGAGCGGCACCCGCTCCGCGACGCGGATGCCGAAGTCCTCCAGGCTCGCGGTCTTGTCGGGGTTGTTGGTCATCAGCCGGACCGACGCGATGCCGAGGTCGCGCAGCACCTGGGTGGCCGTACCGTAGTGGCGGGCGTCGGCCGGGAGCCCGAGGTCGAGGTTGGCGTCGACGGTGTCGCGGCCGCCGTCCTGCAGCTGGTAGGCCTGCAGCTTGGCGACGAGGCCGATGCCGCGGCCCTCGTGGCCGCGCAGGTAGACCACCACTCCCCTCCCCTCGGCGACGATCGCCCGCAACGCCTCGTCGAGCTGGGGGCCGCAGTCGCAGCGCTCGCTGCCGAAGACGTCGCCGGTCAGGCACTCGCTGTGCACGCGCGTCAGGACCGGCTCGTCGCCGGAGAGGTCTCCGTAGGCCAGCGCGACGTGCTCGCTGTCGTCGATGGTGATGCGGTAGCCGTAGGCGGTGAACTCGCCGTGGCGCGTGGGCAGCCGGGTCTCGGCGACCCGCTCGACGTGCCGCTCGTGCCGCCTCCGGTAGCGCACAAGGTCCTCGATGGAGATCATCGCCAGCCCGTGCTCGTCGGCGAACTCGCGCAGCTCGGGAGCGCGCTTCATGGTGCCGTCGTCGTTGACGACCTCCACCAGCACCCCGGCGGGGGTCAGCCCGGCGAGCTTGGCGAGGTCCACCGCGGCCTCGGTGTGCCCGCGTCGTACGAGCACGCCGCCGTCGCGGTAGCGCAGCGGGAAGACGTGGCCGGGCCGGGTCAGCTCCCACGGCTCGGTCGCGGAGTCGGCGAGCGTGCGCGCGGTGTGCGCCCGGTCGGCGGCGCTGATGCCGGTGGCGACGCCGTCGCGGGCGTCGACCGAGATCGTGTACGCCGTGCGCAGCTTGTCCTTGTTGTGCGGGGTCATCAGGGGGATCTCCAGCCGCTCGAGCATGTCGCCCGGCATCGGCACGCAGATCACACCGCTGGAGTGGCGGATGGTGAAGGCCATCAGCTCGGGGGTCGCCTTAGCGGCGGCGAAGATGATGTCGCCCTCGTTCTCGCGGTCCTCGTCGTCGACGACGATCACCGCCTTGCCGGCGGCGATGTCCTCGACCGCCCGCTCGACGGGGTCGAGACGGACGCTGGTGGTGGCGCTGGTGGTGGCGCTGGTGGTGGCGGCGTCGTTCATGCCGGGACCACCTCCTTGTCCTGGTCGGTGGCGTCGACGACCGACCTGCTGGCGCGCAGCCAGACGAAGAAGCCGATCACCACGAAGACCGCGTAGAAGAGGTACATCCCGGCAGTCGGGTAGTACTCGGCCTGGATCAGCGTCGTGACGCCGACGACGTCGACCAGGATCCAGACGAGCCAGAACTCCACCCAGCCGCGCGCCATGCCGTAGGTCGCCAGCATCGAGCCGGCCAGGATCCACGCCTCGGACGTCGGGCCCCACGACCCGAGCACCTGGGTGAGCAGGACGTACGCCGCGGCGTAGCCGACGACACCGAGCACGAGCAGCTGCAGCCGCTCGGAGGTGGTGGCCCACCGTGGCGCGATGGCGCCGCCGTCGGAGGCGCCGCCGGCCTGGCGCACCTGCGACCAGCGCCACCAGCCGTAGACGGACACCACCGCGAAGAACACCTGACGGCCTGCCTGGCCCCAGAGCGGCTCCTCGATGTGACCGGAGAGCTCACCGGTCGCGAAGACGGTGAAGAGCAGCACGTTGCCGACCAGCCCGATCGGCCATGCCCACATCAGGCGCTTCATGCCGAGGATGGCACTGGCGAGACCGAAGAGGTTGCCGATCACCTCGCGGGCACCGAGTGCACCGCCCGGCACCGGGATGGTGCCGTGGACCAGCCATTCGAGGAGGGACATCACGATTCCTTGCTCTTGGGGGGGCTCTGGGTGGGGATGTAGCCGCCGAGCAGCTTCTCGACGTGCTTGGCGATGACGTCGGCCTCCAGGTTCACCAGGTCGCCGACGCGGCGCGAGCCGAGCGTCGTACGGGCGAGGGTCTCGGGGATGAGGCTGACGGTGAAGCTGGTGTCGCGGGCCTCGACGACGGTCAGGCTGACGCCGTCGACGGTGATCGAGCCCTTGTCGACGAGGTAGCGGGCGAGGTGGTCGGGCAGGGAGATCTCGACGACGTCCCAGTGCTCGCTGGGCGAGCGGGAGATGACCTCGCCGACGCCGTCGACGTGGCCCTGGACGATGTGCCCGCCGAGGCGCTTGTCGACCGTCACGGCACGCTCGAGGTTGACCCGGTCGCCGGGTGCGACACCGGCGAGCGAGGTCTTGTCGAGGGTCTCCTGCATCAGGTCGGCGGTCCAGCGGCCCTCACCGAGCTCCGAGACGGTCAGGCAGCACCCGTTGACCGAGATCGAGTCGCCCAGGCCGGTGCCCTCGAGCACGGTGGACGCCTCCATGGTGAGCCGGACGGCATCGCCCTGGTCGACGACCTGCGCGACGGTGCCGAGCTCCTCGATGATTCCGGTGAACATCTAGCTCCTCCTGAGCTGGGGACGCATGGTGAGGCGGACGTTGGTGTCCTCCCCGTCGTGGCCCTGCAGCACCGTCACGTCGCTGACGTGCAGGTGCAGGGCGTCGGAGATGGTCTCGATGCCGAGGTCGGCGACGGCGCTCGCGCCCGCTCCCAGCAGCATCGGGGCGACGTAGGCGACGACCTCGTCGACAAGCCCCGCCTCCAGGAAGGCCCGGGCCAGGGTCGACCCACCCTCCAGGAACACGTGCTGGCGGTCGAGGGCGAACAGCGTGCTCAGCGCCTCGGCTGGCTCGCGGGTGCGCAGGTGCAGGGTCTCGGCGCGGTCGTTGAAGACCCGGCGGCCGACCGGGATGTCGCGCATCCCCATCACGGCGCGCAGCGGCTGGTGGGGCAGCGGGTCGCCCACCTCGTCGCGGACCGTGAGCTCGGGGTCGTCGACCTCGACGGTGTTGGTGCCGACGAGCATCGTGTCGCACAGGCCGCGCAGGCGGTGGGTGTCGAGGCGGGCGGCCCGGCTGGAGACCCAGCGGCTGCTGCCGTCGGCCGCCGCGCTGCGACCGTCGAGGGTGGTCGCGAACTTCCAGGTCACGAACGGCCGGCGGTGTGCGATGGCGAAGGTCCACGTGCGGTTGACGGTCCGGGCCTCCTCGACCATCACTCCCCCGACGACCTCGACCCCGGCCTCACGCAGGCGGCCGGCGCCGCCGATGGCGACGGGGTTCGTGTCGGGCTGCGCGAAGACGACGCGGCGTACGCCGGCCGCGATGAGCGCCTCGCTGCACGGACCGGTGCGACCGGTGTGGTTGCACGGCTCGAGGGTGACCACGGCGGTGGCGCCGCGGGCTGCGTCCCCGGCCTCGCGCAGCGCCTCGACCTCGGCGTGCGGGCCGCCAACCTTGCGGTGGAAGCCCTCGGCGATCGTCGTACCGTCGGCGGCGAGCAGCACGCAGCCGACGCGCGGGTTCGGGCCGAGCGGCACGCCGGGGGTCACGGCGAGCTCGAGGGCGCGCCGCATCGCCTGGCGCTCTGCCTCGCTGGTCGTCATCTCCGCCTCCGGTCCGTCGGTGCGGACTCAGGGGGGCGGGCGACCGGGCCCCACGCCTCGGCAGGAGGACGTGCGGACCGTCAGCGTGCACTTCTCATCCGGACTTTGACCGTCGGTCCAGGAATTCCACCTGGTCAACCGGCCACTGGCTGTGGTCGGGTCGCGGACTGTGACCGCCGGTGCGGAGTTCCACCGCCCCCAGAGCACGCAAGCTCTTCGTGGGGGCAACTGTGCCACAGCCGCACGCATTCCCTCACCGGTGTCCGGCGGTGACGTGCGCGACATCTCCGTGCTCCCGGTCGGCTCCGCGTGTCGCGCTCAGGCCTGGTCGAGGAACCGGTCGAAGACCCGCGCCCCGAACTCGAGCGCGTCGACCGGCACCCTCTCGTCGACGCCGTGGAAGAGGGCGGTGAAGTCCAGGTCGGCGGGCAGCCTCAGCGGCGCGAAGCCGTAGGAGCGCATGCCGAGCTTGCGGAAGTGCTTGGCGTCGGTGCCGCCGCTCATCGTGTAGGGCGCGACCAGCGCGTCGGGGTCCTCGGCGAGCAGGCTGCGGGTCATCGCGTCGACCAGGTCGCCGTCGTAGGGCGTCTCCCAGGGCTGCTGGTGGGACTCGAAGTCGAGCTCGATGCCGTCGCCGGCGAGCTCGCGCAGCGTCGCGAAGAACTCGTCCTCGTAGCCGGGCAGGAACCGGCCGTCGATGGTGGCCTGGGCGTCGGTGGGGATGACGTTGGTCTTGTAGCCGGCCCGGAGCATCGTCGGGTTGGCGGTGTTGCGGATGACCGCGCCCAGCATGCGGGCGGCGTCGCCGAACTCCTCGACGAGCGCCTCGGCGTTGTCGGGGGTGGCCTCGGTCCCGGCGAGCTCGCCGACCGTCGCGAGGAGCACCTCCATGGTCGGCGTGAGGCGCACGGGCCACTGGTGGGCGCCGATGCGCGCGACCGCGCCGGCGAGCCGGGTCACCGCGTTGTCGTCGTTGATCATCGAGCCGTGCCCGGCGCGTCCGCGGGCGGTCAGCCGCATCCAGGCCATGCCCTTCTCGGCGGCCTCGATCAGGTAGACCCGGCGGCCCCGCACGGTCGCCGAGAAGCCACCGACCTCCCCTACTGCCTCGGTGCAGTCGGCGAACAGGTCGGCGTGCTCGTCGACGAGGATCCCGGCGCCGTGGTGGCCGCCTGCCTCCTCGTCGGCGGTGAAGCAGAGCACCACCTCGCGATCGGGCGCGGCACCGGCCCGGGCGCGGGCACGCACGACACTGAGCAGCATCGCGTCGAAGTCCTTCATGTCGACCGCACCACGACCCCAGACCTGGCCATCCTGGACCTCGCCCGCGAACGGGTCGACCTGCCAGTCCGACGCCTCGGCAGGTACGACGTCGAGGTGGCCGTGCAGCAGCAGCGGCGCCCGGCCGTCACCGCCGCCCCAGCGTGCGACGACGTTGGAGCGTCCGGGTCGTCCCTCGATGATCTCGCTGGAGATGCCGACCTCGTCGAGGAGGGTCGCGACGTGCTCGGCGGCCTTGCGCTCCCCCGGGCCGTCGTCGTTGCCGTAGTTCGACGTGTCGATCGCGATCAGCTGCCGGCACAGCTCGACGACCTCCGCAGCGGGGTCGTAGGAGCGGTCCTCTGGGCTCTGTCCGGGCGCCTGTTCCATGCTGTCCATCCTGCCCCACGAGCGAGCACCAGCCCCGATTCGTCGGTGCTGAAGTGCTTTGCTACTGTTCTCCAGCACTCGTCCGGGTGGCGGAATTGGCAGACGCGCTAGCTTGAGGTGCTAGTGCCCGTATTAGGGCGTGGGGGTTCAAGTCCCCCCTCGGACACACAGGAAGAACCCCAGGTCACCGACCTGGGGTTCTTTTGCTTCTCGGGACCGGGACGGGGCCGAGGTGAGTCGGACCCGCCCCACCCGGCCGGCACGCGGAACGACACGGGTGGTCTGCACGACCGTGAGGGCTAGTGGCGCTAGTCCGTTCGGAGCAATCGACCGCGTTCCGGCCTCGGGCGGGCTGCCCACTGACGACGATCAGGCCCTCGACACACACGGCGCTCTCGCGGCGCTCCAACCTGACGCCCCAGAACTCCGTTCACCCCCATCGGCGTCGCCACCCCGGAGGACGACCACCATCACCACGCCAGGCACATGGACCCGGGCCCGCCTCCTGACGATTCTCGTGGGCTGCACGCTCGCCCTCGCCCTCGCCCCACCGTCGGCGGACGCGACCGGCGCCTCGTCGACCACAGCAGCCACGCGACTGCCCGTACACCGCCCGAACATCGTCGTGGTCATGGCCGACGACATGCGCGCGGACGATCTGCGATTCGCTCCGAACGTGCGACACCTCGTCGGGTCCAGAGGCCTGGAGTTCCGCAACGCGTTCTCGCCGTTCCCGCTGTGCTGCCCGGCCCGGGCGTCGTTCCTGACCGGCGTGTACGCCCACAACCACGGCGTCTACTGGCACCACAAGCCGTACGGCTACGGCGCCTTCGACGACTCGCGCACCATCGCCACCTCGCTGTCCGAGGCCGGGTACCGCACCGCCTTCATCGGCAAGTACCTCAACGGGTACGGCCCGATGCGCTCCAAGGTCACCGGCGAGCGGTCGTACCGCTACGTCCCGAACGGCTGGGACGACTGGTACGGAGCGTTCGAGAACCCGGGCGTCGGCTCCTTCCACGGCGGCACCTACGACTACTTCGACACCCCCTACAACATCAACGGGAAGCCGACGAACAACCGGCGCGGTGAGTACCAGACCGACACGCTGGGGATGTTCGCGCGCAAGATCGCGACGGCCAACGCCCGGAGGGCCCGGCCGTTCTTCATGTACCTGTCCTTCACCGCCCCGCACTTCGCCAGCACGAGCGAGCCCGATGACCCGCGACGGGGGCGGGACTTCACCCACCGGGACGGCACCCGCAGCACTTTCGCGACGCCGTCGCGCCCCGACTGGGTCAAGGGCAGGTTCGACCGGGCCGTCACGCGCGCCCCCGGTCTCCCGAAGGGTGGCGGACCGGCAGAGGCAGACGTCTCCGACAAGCCCCAGAAGCTGCGGATGCTGCCCGAGCTCTCGCACCAGGGCCGCCGTGCGCTCGCCGAGGTGACTCGCCAACGGGCCGAGGCGATCTACGTGATGGATCGCCAGGTCGGCAGTCTCGTCCGCACCCTGAAGAAGCGTGGCGAGTGGGACGACACCGTGCTCGTGTTCACCTCCGACAACGGCTACTTCCTCGGTGAGCACCGCCAGCGCACGGGCAAGACCAAGGCGCACGAGCCGTCCTTGCGGGTCCCGTTCCTCATCACCGGTCCCGGCATGCGCAGCGGCGAGGTCCGCAACGACCCCATCTCGACCGTCGACCTCACCGCCACCATCCTCGACCTCGCCGAGGCCGCCGCACCGCACCCCGCCGATGGGGCCAGCCTCACCACGACGATGCTCACCGGCGACCAGGGCTGGGACGTCCCGGTCGTGACCGAGGCAACCCACACCACCAAGGGTCGGCGCACCGACCCGGCCTTCCGCCGAGGCGACGCGCGCACCAGCATCGGTCTGCGCACCGCGCGGTACTCCTTCACCCGCTACGACAACGGCGAGGGCGAGCTGTACGACCTGTACGCCGACCCTGCGCAGATGGAGAACCGGTACGAAGACCCCGCCTACGCGGGGGTGCGCGCCTCCCTCGACGAGCTGTGGTCGCGCTACAAGGACTGCGCGGCAGCGACATGCCAGGTGCCGATGCCCGCGCAGCTCACTGTCGACGCACCCACCCTCTCCGGGCTGACCGCGCGGTACTGGCGACACATCGACGCCGTCTACGGCAGCTGACCGCACCGCGACCCCGGTCGGGCAGAGAGCTCTCTGGTCGTCCGAGGCAACCCACGGGGCCGCGGCTGCGTCAGTACTACGACTGGCCGAAACGCGGCCGCACCTCCCGGGAGTCGCCCCATGCGTCGCATCGCCTCCGCCCTCGCCTGCACCCTCGCCTGCACCCTCGCCGGCACCCTGATGGCCCTCGGGCTCCTCGCCCCCGCTGCCACGGCGGCGCCCGCGCCCGCGGCCGAGTCGGTCCGGACGGTCACCTACAAGGGCTTCGGCGCCACGGTGACCCTCGACCACCTCGACCGCATCTCGCGCACCTCCCCTGCGTTCCAGCACTTCGTCGAGCGCAGGCTCACGCGGCTCTGGAAGTCCAACGACCCGCGCCCGAAGTGCCGCGCGGCCGCCACGATGATCATCAAGACGTGGCGCTCGGACGGCTACGCGCTCGTCAGCGACATGGGCAACTTCGCCCCGTGCCCGGCTGGTGGCTGGGTGCAGATCGCGGTCCGCACGGACGCCGGGTGGCGTACGCCGGTCCGCCTCGGCGCCCAGGAGCCGTTCGGCTGCCGGGTGCTCGGCTCCTTCGAGGTGCCGGTCGCCGTCGTCCCGGACGGGAAGTGCTTCGCCGGCAACGAGCTGGTCTCCTACGAGGACTGGATCGCCGCGCACTGATGCAGTGAACGGCCTCCGGGACCTTGGTCCCGGAGGCCGCGGCACCTCGCCCCTGCCGCCGCGCGACGCCTGCCTGCAGGCTGGAGGCAGGAAGGCGGGCGGCCTCATGAGCACCACGATCGAGCGCAGCGTGCACCTGGCCGCGCCCGCCCAGCGCACCCGCCGGGCAGCGTCCGCTCGTCACGTCGTCGGCGCCTTCTTCCTCGTCATGGGCGGTCTCAACGCCGGCATCGTCGCGGCAGACCCCCAGACGTACCTGCCGTTCGCCGACGGCGCCTTCTGGCCCTTCGTCACCACCGCGTGGCACGAGCTGGTCATGCCCCATCCCCACGCCTGGTTCCTGACACTCGCCGCGGGCGAGGTGGTGCTCGGGCTCCTGCTCCTCCGCGGCGGGGCTCCGGCGCGGCTGGGGTGGTCGGGCGTGATCGCCTTCCACGTCCTGCTGATGGCCTTCGGCTTCGGCATCTGGGTGTGGTCCCTCCCCGCCCTGGCCGTCCTCGTCCCGGCCGCGCGAGCCGACTGGCCGGCTCTGGCCGCCCCGGCGTCGGTCACGCCCGCGCCGGTGGTGAGCCCGCGCGTCGTCCCCGTCACCCTGGGCATCCGACGGACATCGACCCTGCTGGCGTCCACGCTGGCGCTGGCCACGACGGTGCTGGCCGCGTCGCTCTACGGCCTCCTCGCCGACACGCCGTACCGGTCGCTGCCCGAGGCCACCGTCCTCGGCGCCCGCGCGCAGGACGCCTGCAGCATCGTCGTGGCCGGCCTGCTCCTCTGGCTGGTACGCCGCCCGATGCTCACCGCGGCAGCCGACCTCGCCCGCCTCGGCCTGCTCGGCTACCTGGCCTACAGCTACCTGATCTACGCCACCGGCGTGCCGATGAACCGCGCCTTCCTGGCGTACGTCGTCATCGTGGCGCTCTCCCTCGCGGGGCTGGCGAGCGGGCTGGTGCGGGTGTCGGCCCGGCAGGTGCCGGCCGGCACCGCCTCGCCCCGCCTGGCGCGCGGGACCGGCTGGATGCTCGTGGTCACGGGTGTGCTCTTCGCCGGCCTCTGGCTCTCGACCCTGCTGCCGTTCGCGCTGGGTGGCGCGCGACCTGATCCCGAAGGGGTCGGCGGCACGCCCTACCCGGTCTTCTGGCTCGACCTGGCCATCGTCCTGCCGGCGATCGTGGCCGTCGGCGTGCTGCTGCTCCGCGGTCGCCCGGCCGGGCCGCCACTGGCCGTCGTCGCGCTCATCAAGATCGTCACCCTCTTCACCGCCCTGTGGGCCGGTCCGGTGGTGGCGCTGGCCACCTCGACCGACGTCCACCTCGGGCCGGACGCCGTCCCCAGCCTGCTGTTGCTGGTCGCGAGCGCGTGGCTCGTCGGGCGGTGGCTCAGGTCCTTCCCCGCACCCACCCGTCAGCAGAGGAGCCCGTCATGAGCACGCTCGTCGTCTTCGAATCCTTCTGGGGCAACACCGCCACCGTCGCCCAGGCCGTCGCGGACGGCATCGCCGGCCCGGTCGAGGTCGTCGGGGTCGCCGACGCGCCCACCCCGCTCCCCCACGACGTCGACCTGCTGGTGGTCGGCGGTCCCACGCACGCCTTCGGGATGACCCGCGCCGGCACCCGTCGCGATGCGGTCAAGCAGGGTGGGGAGGCGGGGCACGAGGAGACCGGGATCCGTGAGTGGCTGGCCGCCCTGGCCCCGGTCCCGGGCCTGGACGTGGCGACGTTCGACACGAGGGCCGCCGCGGTGCGGCGGCTGCCGGGCTCCGCCGCCCGCGGGGCAGCCCGCAGCGTCTCCCACACCCACCTCGGTCGCGTGGTCGACACCGAGTCGTTCTACGTCGACGACAAGGACGGCCCGCTGCTGGACGGCGAGGTGGAGCGGGCGCGAGCCTGGGGACGGACGCTCCGGTCCTAGCCCTCCCCGGCGGCGCGTCGGGCCTCGCGCTCCCGCCTTCGCCGCAACGACGCCGGCAGCGTCAGGACGAGCGCCAGCGCGATGCCGATGAACATGCCGATGGAGTTGGCCGCGACGTCACGCGGGTCGGACACCCGACCCGGGATCGAGCGCTGGACGCTCTCGATCATCGAGGTGAGCACGATGCCTGAGGCGAGCGCGACCAGCCACAGCCGCGAGCCGACGAGCAGCAGCAGGAAGACACCCAGCGGGACGAACAGCCCGATGTTGGCCAGGAACTCGATGCGGTCGACGTCCAGCCGGCTGGTGAGCGCGTCCAGCTCGGGATAGCGCTCCATCCGCGTCAGGACGCGCAGCGCCAGGTCCTGGTAGTCGGGCTGGTCCTCGGCCGGTGTGAGCGTCACCAGGCCCACGAACCCGAGGTAGAGGAGGGTCAGCAGGCTGAGGAACGGATGTCGGTGCAGCACAGGACCATCTTCCCGGTGGGGCAAGCGATCCCCGCAACCGGCGCGGTGGCGGCCCGGGCGTCGGTGCCGTCCGCGAGGCTGTGCGCATGACCCGGGTCCAGCTCTCCCGCCTGCCCGGCGAGCGCGCGCTCGTCACCGACGGGTCCGGGCAGAGCGAGGTCGCGCTGAGCGCGCTGCCCGGGCTGGTGCGCGAGCGGGAGGCCGCCGAGGCGCCGCGCTGGGTCTGGGACGACACCGCACGGTGGTACCCCTCGCTCCTCGCCGCCGGCGTCCGGGTCCGCCGGTGCCACGACCTCCGGCTGTGCCACCTCCTGCTGCGACGCGCACCCGCCGTCGACGCGCGCCACCTGCACGGCGAGGACTCCGGGCTCTGGGACCACCTCGCACCGGCGGTGGCTGCCGACCCGGGCCTGTTCAGCGTGGACGCCGCGACCGACCACCTGCGCGCCGACACCGAGGACGCCCGGCAGCTCGCGGCGGTCGCGGCCTCGCCCGACGCCCCACGCCTGCGGCTGCTGCTGGCGGCCGAGTCGGCCGGCGCCCTCGCCGCGGCCGAGATGACTCACGCCGGCGTGCCGTGGCGCGTCGACGTGCACGAGCAGCTGCTCGAGGAACGGCTGGGCCAGCGACCCCCGCGGGGCGCCCGCCCCCAGCTGCTGGAGGAGGTCATCGACGACGTACGCCGCCTCCTCGGCGCCCCGGGGCTCAACCCCGACTCCCGTCCCGAGCTCCTCGCGGCGCTGCGGCGGGCGGAGGTCGAGGTGCCCGACACCCGGGCGTCGACGCTGCGGCGGGTCGACCACCCGGTGGTCGAGCCGCTGCTGCGCTACAAGCAGCTGGCACACCTGTTCCAGAACAACGGGTGGGCCTGGATCGACCAGTGGGTCAGCGGCGGACGGTTCCGGCCGTCCTACCAGCCGGCCGGCTCGGCGACGGGGCGCTGGTCCTCCAACGGCGGCGGCGCGCTGTCGTTCCCCGTGCAGGTGCGCTCCGCCGCCGTCGCCGACCAGGACTGGGTGCTGGTCGTGGCCGACGTGGCCCAGCTCGAGCCGCGGGTGCTCGCCGGCATGAGCGGCGACCACGAGCTGGCCCGCGCTGCACGCGGCGCCGACCTCTACCAGGGCATGGTCGACGCGGGAGCCGTCGCGACCCGCCAGGACGCCAAGCTCGGCCTCCTCGGAGCGATGTACGGCGCCACGTCCGGTGAGAGCGGCCGGATGGTGGCCGGGCTGACCCGCCGCTACCCCCGAGCCTTCGGGCTCGTCGAGGAGGCCGCGCGCGCCGGCGAGCGCGGGCAGGTCGTGCGCACGCTGCTGGGCCGCGGCTGCCCTGCGCTCGGAGGGTCGTGGGACGAGTCCCCGGACGCGCCGCCGGAGGACCTCGAGCTGCAGGACCGGCACCGCCGGGCCTACGGCCGGTTCACCCGCAACTTCGTCGTGCAGGGCACCGGTGCGGAGTGGGCCCTGTGCTGGATCGCCGACCTCCGCAACCGGTTGTGGGACCTCGGCGCGACAGGACCGCTCGACGCGCGTCCGCACCTGGTGTTCTTCCTGCACGACGAGGTGGTCGTGCACTGCCCGGCCGATCTCGCCGAGGCGGTCACCCGCGAGGTCGTCGACGCCGCCACGACCGCCGGTTCGCTGCTGTTCCGCGACGTCGCCGTGGACTTCCCGCTCAACGTCTCCGTCGTCAGGTCCTACGCCGAGGCCGGGAAGCCCGGCGCCAAGACAGGCCCGTCATCGGCGCCCCACCTGCCGTGACCGACTGTGGGCCTTGTCTCACCCTGAGCGGGGAACTCGCGTGTCAGGTTGCTCGACACCGAGATTCTTGATCTCGTCGCCGGATGGCCACAGGAATCGAACCTCCCCGCGACCTGCCCGCACCCGACGAGACCCACCCGGCGCTCGACGCCGCCATCGAGCCCGACACGTCCCGCGAGACCGGCCTCGACAAGCTGGTCTTCGGTGTCACGGCGCTGGTCAGCCTGGCGTTCCTCGTCTGGGGCTTCGTCAGCACCGGCAGTCTGGCAGACGCCTCCGCCAGCGGCCTGGCGTGGACGATGGAGAAGGCCGGCTGGCTCTTCGTGCTGACCTCGAGCGCCTTCGTCGTGTTCGTCATCTGGCTCGCGCTGGGCAAGTTCGGCAACATCCCGCTCGGCCGCGACGACGAGGAGCCGGAGTTCCGGACCATCTCGTGGGTCGCGATGATGTTCAGCGCCGGCATGGGCATCGGCCTGATGTTCTACGGCGTCTCGGAGCCGATCACCCACTTCGTCACCCCGCCGCCGGGCACGGGCGAGGCGGGCAACGCGGAGGCAGCGCAGGCCGCGATGGCCACCACGATGTTCCACTGGACGCTGCACCCGTGGGCGATCTACGCCGTCGTGGGGCTCGCCGTCGCGTACGGCGTCTACCGCAAGGGCCGCCTGCAGCTGATCAGCTCGGCCTTCGAGCCGATCCTCGGCCGCCACGCGCACGGTCTCGGCGGCAAGGCGATCGACATGTTCGCCATCTTCGCCACGCTCTTCGGCTCGGCCACCTCGCTCGGCCTCGGCGCCCTCCAGATCGAGTCCGGCCTGCAGATCGTCGCCGGCCTCGGTGACACCGGCAACGCCGTCCTGGTCGGCATCATCGCCGTCCTCACCGCCGCCTTCGTCCTGTCGGCCGTCTCCGGCGTCGCCAAGGGCATCCAGTGGCTGTCGAACATCAACATGGTCCTCGCCGTGGCCCTGGCCCTCTTCGTGTTCATCGTCGGCCCGACCGTGTTCATCCTGAACCTGGTGCCGACCTCGATCGGCAGCTACGTCGCCGACCTCCCGATGATGGCCGCCCGCACGGCGGCCGAGGGCGCGGAGACCAGTGACTGGCTCTCCAGCTGGACGGTCTTCTACTGGGCGTGGTGGCTGTCGTGGACGCCGTTCGTGGGCATGTTCATCGCCCGCATCTCCCGTGGCCGCACCATCCGCCAGTTCGTGACGGGCGTGCTCCTCGTACCGAGCCTGGTCAGCGTCGTGTGGTTCTGCATCTTCGGTGGTGCCGCGATCGACCTGCAGAAGGCGGGCACGGACATCGCCGGCGCCGGTGGCCTGGAGCAGCAGCTCTTCACCACCCTCGAGGCCTACCCCCTCGCCACGGTCTCCAGCATCGCCGTGATGGTGCTGGTCGGCATCTTCTTCGTCTCCGGCGCCGACGCGGCCTCGATCGTGATGGGCTCGCTCTCCGAGCGGGGCACCATCCACCCGAGCCGCCCCACGGTGATCTTCTGGGGTGTCGCCACCGGTGCCGTCGCCGCGGTGATGCTCCTCGTCGGGGGCGCGGACGCGCTCAGCGGCCTGCAGACCATCACCGTGATCGCCGCCCTGCCGTTCGTCCTGATCATGATCGGCCTCGCCGCTGCCCTGGTGAAGGACCTGGCCCAGGACCCGATGGTGGTGCGCCGCAAGTACGCCCTCGAGGCAGTCGAGGCCGCGGTCATCACCGGCGTCACCGAGCACGGCGACGACTTCGTGCTGTCGGTGAAGCGGGACCCCGACGCCTGACGGCCTGGTGCGCCTAGGGTCGGTGCCATGACCGCCACGCTCCGCATCGGTTTCGTCACCGGCGCCACCCCGGACAAGTGGGCGCGCCACTGGCGTGACCGCCGCCGCGAGCCGCTCGAGCTCGTGCCGGTCACGGAGGCCGAGCAGCTCGACGGCGTGCGGGACGGCAGTCTCGACATGGCGATCGTGCGGCTGCCCGTCGACCGCGAGGGCCTGCACTGCGTGCGACTCTACGACGAGCTGCAGGTCGCCGTCGGGTCGCGGGAGCACCTGCTGGCCGCCGCCGACGAGGAGGTCACGACGGCCGACCTCGCCGACGAGCAGCTCGTCCGCCCCCACTCCAGCGGCTGGACGCCGGCGGCCGAGCAGCTCGACTGGCCGCCGATGTCGGAGCAGGAGGCGATCGAGACGGTCGCCGCCGGCACGGGTGTGGTGATCCTCCCGATGTCGATCGCCCGGCTCCACCAGCGCAAGGACGTGGTGAGCCGGGTGGTCTCCGACCTGGAGCCCACGACGATCGCCGTCGTCTGGAGGATCGAGCGCGACGACGAGGTCACCCAGGCGTTCGTCGGTGTCACCAAGGGACGTACGGCGAACACCTCACGCTGACGTCTGCGGCGCACGCCACGGGGTACAGGGCGCTCATGCGCATCGTGATCACTGGGGCCAGCGGCAACGTCGGCTCGGCCCTCGTCCGCCGGCTCTCCCAGGACGGCTCCCACGACCTCGTCGGCGTCGTCCGTCGCCCACCCACCGGCCAGGCACCTGCGCCAGGGATGGACTGGGCCGCGGTCGACCTCACCGACCAGTCGGACGTCCCGGCACTTCAGGAGGCCGTGGCGGGGGCGGACGCGGTGGTCCACCTGGCCTGGGGGTTCCAGCCCTCGCACCGCGAGGAGCACCTCCGCGAGCTGGGCGTCGGCGGCACGGCACGCGTCATCGATGCTGTGCTGTCCACCGGCGTGCCGCACCTCGTCCACATGTCGTCGGTGGGCGCCTACTCGCCCAAGCGCGACGACGCGCCCGTCGACGAGAGCTGGCCGACCGGTGGCGTGCCCACCTCCATGTACAGCCGGCACAAGGCTGCCGCCGAGACGCTCCTCGACGAGCTGCAGGTCGACGCTCCCGGCCTCGTCGTGACCCGCATGCGCCCGGGCATCATCGGCCAGCGGGCAGCCGGCAGCGCGCTCCTCCGCTACGGGCTGCCCACGGTGGTGCCCGCTGCCCTGCTGCGCCACGTCCCGGTGGTGCCTCTCGACGCCGGGCTGGTGATCCCGATGGTGCATGCCGACGACGTCGCCGACGCGCTGGTCCGGGTGGTCGAGGGTCGGGTGCCGGGCGCGTTCAACCTCGCCGCCGAGCCCGCGATCACCGCCCAGGACGTCGCCGACGCACTGCACGCGCGCCTGGTCCACGTCCCGTCGGCCGTCGTGCGGGCGGCCGTGTCGGCAAGCTGGCACGGACGGCTCCAGCCGCTCGACCCCGGCTGGATCGACATGGCCTACTCCGTACCGCTGCTCGACACCACGCGGGCGCGCCGCGATCTCGGCTGGGCACCCACGACGGACGCGAGGGCGGTGCTCTCCGAGACCCTTGCGGGCATGCAGGACACGGACTCCGCCGGGACGCCCGTCCTGCGTCCGCGCACGGTCGCAGGCGGCCTCGTCCGCGCGCTCCGTCGTGGGCCGGTCAGCCGACGGAGCGAACCGTGAGGCCCGACGTGCTGCGGCGACCGCCCCGAGAGTCCGCTACGAGAGCCAGCCCCGGGCACCACCCGGGTCGTCGCCCGCAGGGGTGGACATGCCCGGCTCAGCGAGGCGACGGGCTCAGCGCCCGCCGAGCCGGGATGACGCCAGGGCCCGTCCGAGGAGCATGAGCGGGAGGGACGCGGCGACCACCGGCGGCGTGGCGATGAATATGCCGACCAGGAAGAGCCCGCTCTCGTCCTCTCCCGACCACCACGCGAAGAGCGTGACGATCGTCGACACGACTGCCACGAGCGCCGGCCAGAGCAACCGTGCGCTCCGGGGGGCCAGGGCCCCTGCGAGCACGCAGCCGAGCGCGACCGTGACGAACCACGCGACGTGCATGGCGTCGCTGGCCTTCCCGTCGCTCCACGAGACCCACACCAGCCACGCAGCCGGCGGAGCCAGCAGGGCCACGGCCACGGAGGCGGCCACCGACGTCGGACGTGTCGTCACCATGGGGCGAGTATCGACGCCATCGCCCCACGACCCCTGAGCCCGGGTGCTCAACCTCGCGGGGCGAGCACCTCGGTCCGGACCCACTCACCGAGCACGCGCGCCGACGCCTCGACCACGGTCGGCCAGTCGAGCGCCGACTCGTCGGCGGGGTCCGAGACGTGCTTGACCAGCCGCACGGGCACGCCGAGCTCGCGGCAGGCGTAGGCCACGGCGTAGCCCTCCATGTCGACGAGGTGTGCCCGCTCGGCCAGGGCGTCACGCACCGCCGGGTCGCTGACGAACACGTCGCCGGTCGCCAGGATCACGTCCGACTCCCCCACCTCGAGCCGCTCCTGCGGGTCGTGGCCGAGCGAGCGGATCACGTCAGCGCTCAGGTCGTGGTTGAGCACCGTCCCCGGCTCGAAGAGCCCGCTCAGCCCGGGACGGAGGGCGCCGGCGGTGCCGATGTTCACCACCGTCAGCCCGGCGTGGTCGTCGTACGACGACAGGGCGCGCGCGGTCGCGGTCGCGGCAGCCACCTTGCCCATGCCGGTGACGACCAGCGGCAGGCCGGCCGGCACGTGGGCGGCCTCGGCCGCGGTGGCCGAGACCACCAGCACGCGCGGCGTCACTCGACGTCCCGGTGCTTGCCGACCCGCGAGTGCGGGGTGGCCAGCACGGCCTCGATGCGGTTCTGGTCGTAGACCTCGCCGAGCCAGTCGAACAGGCCGCGCAGCGCCTCGGGGTCGGCGACGTAGTCGTCGTAGTGGACGCGGTAGGCCGCGTCACCCAGACCGGCGGCGGTGCTCAGGATCTTCTCCTCGATCGCCTGCACCTGCGAGAGGGGGTCGTCCTTGTGGGTCCAGTAGTTGCTGGCCGCGACGTCGGTGAGGTTGCGGGTGTTGACGACGAACCGCGCACCGGGGAAGACCTGGCGGAGGAAGTCGACGTAGTCGGGGAGGTCGGCGTCGTACCAGCGGATCTCCTTGTAGCCGCTGACCCGGGTGTCGTGCTCCGGGCGCAGCAGCGTCGCCTCGGCCAGCGCACGGATGTGCTGCAGCGAGGCGACCTCCGGGAAGCCCTCGATGCCGAACCACGGGTGCGTCGGCCGGCTCGCCCGCGCCGGGTCGACCCGGGCCTTCTCGGCGAGGCCGCTGCGGTGGAAGTCGTAGAGGTGGCGCATCGCGTGGCGGTTCTCCCCGCGCAGCAGCCAGCCCGGGATCGAGTTGAGGATGCCCATCAGCAGGGTCGACCCCGACCGGCCGTAGGTCATCACGAAGACGTGCTCGAGCTCCCTCATCGCGTCACCAGGACTTCTCGAGGGGCCGGCCCTCGTGGAAGCCGGCCGCGGACTGCACCCCGACGAGCGCCCGCTCGTGGAGCTCGGCGAGGTCGCTCGCGCCGGCGTAGGTGCACGAGGAGCGCACGCCGGAGCAGATCTGGTCGATGAGGTCCTCGACCCCGGGACGGTCGGGGTCGAGGTACATCCGCGACGAGGAGATGCCCTCCTCGTAGAGCCCCTTGCGGGCCCGGTCGTACGACGACTCGCCGGCCGTGCGGTTGGCCACCGCGCGTGCCGAGGCCATCCCGAAGGACACCTTGAACGGGCGGCCGTCGGCGTCGTGCATCAGGTCGCCGGGCGACTCGTGGGTGCCGGCGAACCAGGAGCCGATCATCACCGACGAGGCACCCGCGGCCAGGGCGAGGGCGACGTCGCGCGGGTGGCGTACTCCTCCGTCCGCCCAGACGTGCTTGCCGAGCTCGCGTGCGGCGGCCGCGCACTCGAGCACGGCGGAGAACTGGGGGCGGCCGACGCCGGTCATCATCCGGGTGGTGCACATGGCGCCCGGCCCGACGCCGACCTTGACGATGTCGGCACCGGCCTCGATCAGCGCCCGGGTGCCGTCCGCCGAGACGACGTTGCCGGCCGCGACGGGGACGGTGGGAGACAGCGCCCGGACCGCCTGCAGGGCCTGGACCATCCGGTCCTGGTGCCCGTGGGCGGTGTCCACGACCAGGCAGTCGACGCCGGCCTCGAGGAGGTCCTGGGCGCGGTCGGCGACCTCGCGGTTCACGCCGACCGCCGCGGCGATCCGCAGGCGGCCGCCGTCGTCGAGCGCGGGGTTGTAGAGCGTGGCGCGCAGCGCGCCGAGCCGGGTCAGCACCCCCACCAGCTCGCCGGACCCGGAGACCGCGACGGCCAGCGGCGCCTTGGCCCGCTCGATGGCGTCGTAGACCTCGCGGGGGTCGGTCGAGGCGGCCACCGTGACGACCGAGCGGTTCATCACCGCCTGGACCTGGGCGAAGCGGTCCACGTCCGCGCAGTCGGCCTCGGACACCACGCCCACCGGACGTCCGTCCTGCACCACGACGGCTGCCTTGTGCGCGCGCTTCGGGATCAGCGACAGGGCCTCGGCGACGGTCTGGTCGGGGCGCAGCTCGATCGGGGTGTCGAACACCGGGTGCCGCTCCTTCACCCAGGCCACCACGTCGGCGACCACCTGGATCGGGATGTCCTGCGGGATGACGGTGATGCCCCCGCGCCGGGCGACCGTCTCGGCCATCCGCCGACCGGCGATCGCCGTCATGTTGGCGACGACGAGCGGCAGCGTCGCGCCGGTGCCGTCGGAGGTGGCCAGGTCGACGTCGTAGCGGCTGGCCACGGAGGAGTGGCGCGGGACCATGAAGACGTCGTCGTACGTGAGATCAACGTCATGACCCTGCCCGTTCAAGAATTTCACACGCCGAACCTACGCTGCTACGACTTTCCAGCACGACCTGGCCCGCGAACCACTCTCGGGTCAGATCGCGACCATGCTCGGCGCGACTTAACCCGCGTCATTCACGCGGACTACATCAAGGTTCGAACGCTCTCCGGCCTGGATCACGCGTGCCGCCTACGGCACGGCTACTTGAAGAGGGTCGTCGTGACGGGGTCTATGTCCTCACCGGCGAGCACTGACTCCACTACATCGCCTACTCGCACGATGCTGTCGCGATCGTCGATCGGCGATCCTTTAGTCGGATCGACTCGAAGCGTTTCTACGCGCGTCTCGTATTCAGCTGGGCGCGGGGGCTGGAGTTGCGCACGCCATGACTTCAAGACTGCACCGAATTGGTCGTTTCCGGGCTCCGCTTCTCGTACCAGCACACGCCGGGACCGAAAAGTCCGCGCAATGCAGAACTTTTCGTCCACTTCGTCAGCGCGTACGACGATCTTGATAGGTAGCACTTCGCCCAAGGATTCACCCGAGTCCGGGTCGGTGATCACGACGGGCTCGTCGCGAACATAAAAGAACGTTCCTTCAGTGACCCCATCAGCGGCTCCGCGGTTGATGATGAGTTCTCGATCGCTATTGACGCGAGCGACCTTCCCCCGAATACGTTCTTGATTCATTCTTCATTTCCTTCGTGTCCAGGCAGTCGGTTGTCGCGCTTGAGGTATTTCGACCATTCGTCTTCCCGGACGTCCGAGGCTAGATCGCTCCAGTTGTCGATGGCTGTCGCGGTCGCATCGATTTCCGAGCGTAGGTCGTTTCCCACCGCGACGAACCAGTCTGCCACTCGTTCTTGGGAGATCCGCTCAGCCTTGCAAGCCGCACCGTGGGCTTCGACTCGGACTACTAGCCGCTGCAGTCTTTGTACCTGATCGAAAAGGTGGCGCGTCGCCGGCCGCGCCTGATTTCGAAAAACGCTCTGCGAGAGATCGATACGAAGCACGTTTCCAAGCGCCGCACCAGCAACTGCTGACACTACGGTGAGAAAGACCGTCACAGCGGTCCCAGGCTTGGAGACGCCCAGCACCACGGTGCAAACGACGATGACCCCTACCAGGACCCACGCGAGCAGGTTGTGCGTCTTCTCAGCTCGAGCGACACTTCCGGCCGCCGGGTTGTCCATCACGCGGCCATGGTCGCACACCGACATCGCATGTCGTGGGAGGCCATCCCTTGGCGCAGTCAAGCGAAGATGCGTTTTAGAGCCGTGTGCCCGAGGGCTTACACGCAATCACCTTCGTGGCCCGCTCCGTATTGGAATCACATCCGCACCAGGATGGTCTTCTTTACCGACGGACAGGTCGTCCGACTGGGTCCAATGCGTGATAAGTGGAGCTGGAACTCCAAGCGTGTGGGACAGGCGCGCGGCGTAGCTCTTCCCTTCAGCCTTCTTCAATGCCTGAGTGAGCAGCAGCGGGCGTTCCTCGGGCACCTGCACCGGTTCGTCGGTTCGCCACCCGCTGGACGACCACTGAATGTAGAGGCTCCGCGCTCGCTCCGAGGTGACGATGCCAAGTTCCCCGGCACGGTGAATGAGGCCCTTCACCTCAACGCCGTAGTCGGCCTTCACGCGCAAATACCCGTGAAGCGTCATCGAGGGTGTTAGGCGCTCCGCTGCCACCTCCTGGGGTAGCAGCAGGGCAGCGGCAAACCTGTCAGCGCGCTTCTCCCGCCGGTCGCGGGTACTAGTCAGGGGACGATCAAGATCCCGATCGGCAATGAGATGGAACAGTTCGTGGGCCACCAGGAACCGCTTGTACGCCGCGCTGCGATGAGAGGTGAGCGCGATCAGGGGACGATTCTCGAACGTCGAAGGGCGCGATGCCCCGGAGTGACGCGCATCTTCGTCTGCTTGAGGGTCAAGGTTGTCGATGACACCGACCCCGAGCCGCTCGCACAGTCGGATCACATTGGGTACCGGGTCGGTAGGACCTACCGCTGCGCGGCGGCGCACCTCGGCCGCCAGCAGCTCCGGGTCTCCGTCGAATTCCGAGGGGTCAGGCAACTGCGAAGGGCGGTAGCCGGAGGCGACAGACGCGTGGCGGAACAGGCGTGCGGCCTCGGAGTAGAGCCGATCGACTCTCTTCTCATCCCGAACCCTCGCGGTGGACTTCTTCTTATAGGTGAGGACCCCGATGTCGGCTGGCGTCGGGGTGACTGCGAAGAATTCGATTGGGACGGCGTAGGCCCGGCTGGCGGCGTGTGCCCACGACGACGGGAAAGGGCGGTCGCCCTTGACAACGTGCGTGAGCGCTCCAGAGGTGACGCCGAGGGCACTAGCCAGCTCAGCTTGGGTTATCCCTTCAAGCTCCCGAAGGGCGACCAAGCGCTCACCGCGGAACTCAGTCTCCATCTTCGGCGGTCTCGTCGAGCTCGACGTGGAAGAAGTCGGTGTCGGTGTCGCCGCCGGCGAATTCGAGTCGGTCGAAGATGCCCCCGGCGGGCAAGAGGTCCAAGGACAGGTCACAGGGAACGGCGCGTCCATAGACGCCAGGCGAAGTTGTGTGCACTAGACGCTGCGTGAAAGCAGGGTGCTCGTCCGACAGAGGCCCGCCGAGATCCCAGACCCACAGCACGGTGGTGCGCTGCCTCTCTGTCGGGGTGTCGAGCTCGCTCGCGCCTAGGGTCGGCAACGGAACGTCGCGACTGCTCCATGCCGCGATGCGCGCTGGGTTGCGACCCGCCGAGGGCACTCCGCCGGGGTAGCTACGACGACGCTCCTTCAAGAACCGAAGATCAAGGGCGTGCTCCTCGTTGCTGAGTAGGAGCTGACCCATGAGACGCGAGTCGCCGTTGAGCTCCCAGCCATTGGGCAGGCCGCACCGTTCAAGCTCGAGGCGCATGGCACAGCGAAGCATCATCGGCATCGCGTGCGGAAACTGCCTGGGCGGGTAGCGACGAGTGTCGTCCCGAGCATGAGCGACAGCGACTGCCATGCTCTCGTTGAGAGTAGCCGAGAGCACAGCTGCCTCGTGCGTGATGATCGGGCGCATCTCTTCGTCAAACCAGCTCAAGTTTGGCTCCCAGCGGGTGGTTGCTAAATTATTGAGCACCAATGTAACCCGTGCGGACCCACTCGTCCCGAAGAGACACGCCGGCGTTCGACCGATCTGTCATCCGAGCGCCAGGCGAGTGCTCGCAGTCGATGCCGATCGACTTACCCCCCAGCGTCTGCTTCCGACACAAGATCCGTCAGTCGAAGGTCGAGCGTGTCCGCAAAGGCCCATGCACTCGACAGGCTGATGTTGCGCTCGCCCCGCTCGACCGAGCCGACGTAGGTACGGTGCAGGCCAGAGAGATGCGCCAGCTCCTCTTGCGAGAGCCCCTTGGCTCGGCGAGCATTCCGCACCGCGACACCAAACCGCTCCAGCCGCTCTTGCAAGCGGGGGTTGTGATCCGGCACGAACCGGATCATTGTGTGTTGATGACTTTCAGTCGACAGACTATAAGTAGCATCCACGGATGCAACGTTCAACCATCCCGACTCGTAGCGCCGTGACAGGACGTCGTGCTACCGGCTCGGAGGTCGGGCAGCCGAGAACGGCCGCCGGCGAGTTGCCATGCGGTCACGCTCGCTGGGAGGAAACCGAGCACTACATCGCCGCTCGCGAATGGTGGGATCAGCGTCGCGACGAACCACTGACAGCAGAGCAGCTCGCAGCGGTTCGACTGTTCGGCAAGTTGGCCGCGAGGCCCCCGCCCGAGCCTCCCGACGAGTGTCCTAACGAACAGTCATAAAGACGTCGTCGTAGGTGAGGTCGTGGCCCGGGTTGTCATGGAGGAGCTGCACTGGCCGGAGTCTACGCAGCCGCGTCCGACGGCCTCGTCGGTCGCAGCACTGTCTCAGTCGTGGGCGGCGGCGGCCTCCTGCAGCGCACGCCAGGTGCGGTCGACGTCGGCCTGCGTCGTGCGCCAGCTGCCGACGGCGAGGCGGATCGCCGCGCGGCCCTCGACGGTCGTGTGGCTCAGGTAGGCCTCACCCGACGCGTTGACCGCCTCCATGGCGGCCAGCGTCTGCTCGTCCCCGGCGCGTAGCCGGAACACGACCAGCGACAGGGCCGGCTCGGTGACGAGCTCGAACCGGTCGTCCTCGTGGACCAGGCCGGCCACGTGCTCCGCCAGCGCGACGCCGCTGCGGATGTGCGCGCGCAGCCCGGAGAGGCCGTAGGTGCGCAGCACGGCCCACAGCTTGATGGCACGGAACCGGCGGCCGAGCTGGGGGTGCCAGTCGCGGTAGTCGACGACCTCGCCGGACTCGGTGGCGGCGTTGCGGAGGTACTCCGGGAGGATCGAGAGGGCGCCGGTCAGGGCCGCCCGGTCGCGCACCCAGAAGGTGCTGCAGTCGAAGGTCGTGAGCAGCCACTTGTGCGGGTTGGTCACGAACGAGTCGGCCGCCTCGACGCCGGCCAGGTGGCCGCGGTGCTCCGGGCACACCGCGGCGACGCCGGCCCACGCGGCGTCGACGTGCAGCCACACGCCCCACTCGCGGGCGACCTCGGCGACCGCGGCGATGTCGTCCATCGCGCCGGTCGACGTGCTGCCCGACGCGACGTGCACCATGAGCGGGCGCCGGCCCGCCTCCACGTCCTCGAGGACCGCGTCACGGAGGGCGTCCACGTCGATGGCCTGGGTGACCGGGTCGACCCCGACGGCGCGTACGGCGTCCTCCCCGAGACCCGCCATCATCGCCGCCTTCACCAGCGACGAGTGGGCCTGCGTGGAGCCGTAGACGCGCCACTGGTGGCCGCCGACGCCGTGCACGCGCGCCTCTCCCCCGCTGGCGCGGTGCAGCGCGGAGAGCAGCGCTGTGAAGGTGGCCGTCGACGCGGTGTCCTGGATGACGCCGCCGCCGGGCCCGTCGCTGCGGAAGGCCTCGGGCAGGCCGAGCGCCTCGGCGAACCAGTCGAGCACGACCTGCTCGACCTCGGTCACGGCCGGGCTGGTCGCCCAGATCATGCCCTGCGCGCCGATGCCGCTGGAGAGGAGGTCGCCGAGGATCGCCGCGGGCGAGGAGTTGGCCGGGAAGTAGGCGAAGAAGCGCGGGTGCTGCCAGTGCGTCAGCCCGGGCACGACGACCCGGTCGAGGTCGGCCAGCAGGGCGTCGAACGGCTCGCCGACCTCCGGCGCCGACGTGGGGAGCTGTCGTCGTACGTCGCCGGGGGCGACCTGCGCGCGCACGGGCAGGTCGTCGAGGGAGGCCCAGTAGTCGGCGATCCAGTCGATGGCCGCGTGGCCCTGGCGGCGGAACTCGTCGGGCGTCATGTGGGCCGGCTCAGCCTGGTGCTCGTCGGGCATGGCCCGAACGTACCGGTGCGACTCAGGTGCTCGTACTCAGCACCGGTCGGGTAGTCGGGCAGGTCCGCCGCGGCCGCTGGGCGAGCAGGCTGCTGCCATGACCTCCAAGAACGACTCCACCGCCAAGAACACCGCCGCCTTCGCCGCCCAGGCCGCCATCTCGTTCGGTGCCGCCCTGTTCGCCATGCTGGTCGCCATCTACTTCATGGACGCCGACCCGTGGATCAAGGGCTTCCTCGCCCTCGGCACGCTCTACCTGACCACCTCGACGTTCACCCTCGCGAAGGTCGTGCGTGACATGCAGGAGGACCAGCGGGTCTTCCACCGCATCGACCAGGCCCGCGTCGACAAGATCCTCGCCGAGCACGACCCCTTCAAGTCCGTCTCCTGACCACACGCTGACCGGGCACTTCCTCGCAGAGGAGGTGCCCGGTCATTGCGTGTGGTCTGGCGAGGAAGTGCCCGGTCAGCGTCAACGGAGTTGAGAGCTGGTGAGCCCGAGCAGGCGGCGCGCGACGATGAGCTGCTGGATCTGCTGGGTGCCCTCGAAGATGTCGAGGATCTTGGAGTCGCGCGCCCACTTCTCCAGCAGCTCGGCCTCGCTGTAGCCGAGGGTGCCGCACAGCTGCACGCAGGACAGCGTCACGTCGGAGCCGACGCGTCCCGCCTTCGCCTTCGCCATCGAGGCCTCGAGCGAGTTCGGCTTGCGGTTGTCGGCCATCCAGGCCGCCTGCATCATCAGCAGCTTCGCGCCCTCCCAGTCGGCCTCGAGCTGGAGGAACTTCGCTGCCGCGGCCGACTGGCTCAGCGCCGGCCGGTCGTAGTCGATGACGACCCCGGCCTGCTCGAGCAGGTCACGGGTGAGGTCGAGCGAGGCACGGGCGCACCCGACGGCCATCCCGGCGACCATCGGCCGGGTGTTGTCGAAGGTCGCCATCGCACCGGCGAAGCCGGACTTCACGTCGATCTCGGGCGAGCCGAGCAGGTCCTCGGCCGGCACGCGACAGTCGGTGAACGTGATCGCCGCCGTGTCGGACGCCCGGATGCCGAGCTTGTGCTCGAGCCGCTCGACCTTGAGGCCGGGGTTGTCCTTGCGGACCAGGAACGACTTGATCGCGGCGCGGCCCAGCTCCTTGTCGAGCGTGGCCCACACGACCACGCTGTCGGCGCGGTCACCGGAGGTGACGTAGATCTTCTCGCCGTTGATGACGTACTCGTCACCGTCCTGGACGGCCGTCGTGGTGATGTTGGCGGAGTCCGAGCCGGTGCCGGGCTCGGTGATCGCCATGGCCGCCCACGTGCCCTTGTAGCGCTCGAGCTGCTCCTCGTTGGCGACCGACGCGATGGCCGAGTTGCCCAGGCCCTGGCGCGGCATCGAGAGCAGCAGGGCGGTGTCGCCCCAGCACATCTCGGCGATCGAGAGCACGGACGCGAGGTTGGCGCCGTTGCGCACCCCGCCGTCGTCCTTCGGCCTCGCGTCACGACGTACGCCGCCCGCGCCGGCGCCGCCGGTCGCGCCGGTCTCGCTCACGCCGTCGATCAGCGCGGCGAGCATGTCGAGCTCCTTGGGGTACTCGTGCTCGGCGCGGTCGTACTTGCGCGAGATCGGACGGAGCATGTTCATCGCCAGCTGGTGGGCCTGGTCGACGAGCCCGGCCTGTTTCTTCGGGGTCTCGAGGTTGATCATCAGACAAGCACCGCACCTTCCATCAGTCCGACGGCACGCAGGTCGCGGTACCACCGTTCGACCGGGTGCTCCTTGACGAACCCGTGGCCGCCGAGCAGCTGGACGCCGTCGAGGCCGATCTTCATGCCCTTCTCGGCGCACAGCTGGCGGGCCAGCCCGACCTCCCGGGCGAAGTCCTGGCCGCGGGCGGCGCGGGAGGCCGCCTTCCAGGTGAGCAGGCGCATGGCCTGGAGCTCGATGGCGATGTCGGCGACCATGAACGCGACCGACTGGCGGTGGCTGATCGGCTCGCCGAACGCCTCGCGCTCGTTGACGTAGTCCTTGACGTAGTCGAGGACGGCCTGGCCGGTGCCGACCGCGAGGGCGCACCAGGCGAGGCGCGACAGCCGCACGCACTCGGTGTAGGCCGTGCCGTCGGTGTCGCCGAGCAGCGCATCGCCCCCGACGCGTACGCCGGTGAGGTGGAGGCGCGACAGGGCCGCGGCCCGCACGCCCATGGACGGGTCGGCCTCGACCTCGAGACCCTCGGCGCCGGACTCGACGAGGAACAGTGCCGGGGTGCCGTCGAGCATCGCGGCCACCACGAAGAGCTCAGCCTCCGCGCCGCGCACGACCGCCGACTTCACCCCGTCGAGCACGTAGCCGTCGCCGTCGCGCAGCGCCGTGGTGGCCAGGGCGAACGGGTCGAAGAGCACGGACGGCTCGGCGATGGTCAGGGCGGCCACGGGCACGTCCTGCCCGTCGGCGCCCCCGGTGAAGGCGGGGAGGTAGGTCTGCTGCTGCGCCTCGGTGCCCCACAGGCCGATCGCGGTGGCGACGGCACCGGGTGCCAGGGTGGCGACGGCCAGGCCCATGTCGCCCTGCGCGAGTGCCTCGGCGACGAGCGTGCCGGCCATGGCCGATCGCTCCTCCATGATGCCGCCGAGGGACTCCGGCACGCCGAGGACCGTGAGGCCGATCTCCTGCGCGGCCTGCAGCACCCCGGCAGGCGCGGCACAGGCGTCGTCGGCCTGGGCCGCGACCGGGCGGAGCACCTCCGCGGCCAGCTCGGCGACGACGTCGACGAGCATCTGCTCGTCCTCGGTCGGGGTCAGGTCGAACAGGCCGCGCGACTCCGCGGCGGCCGGCCGCTCGCCGGCGGTGCGCCGACCGGCCCGGGCGAACGTCCGACCGGCGGCGGTCGCGACCCGGAAGCCGTTGCGGGTGGTCGAGTAGACGACCTGCTCGGTCTGGCGACGCAGGCCGACGCGGTCGATGAGGTCGCTCTGCGCCAGCCGGTTCACGGCGGCGACCGCGAGCCCGATGGGGTCGCGGGTCTCCTTGGAGGACAACCCGTGGCGACCTCCCGGCCGGAGGCTGTTCATGATGGACATGACGAAACTGTAACTCCGAGTTACACCGAGCGCCAGAGGCCGCCCCGTGGTGCCGGTCACGACCCACCTCCTCGCTAGGATCCCCCGCATGCCCGACGACGAGCAGACCGTCCATCCCGAAGTCCGGGCGCCGCACGGCCCACTCCCCGAGAGTGGCACGGTGCGCCCCATCACGCGGTGGGGCACGCCCGTGATGCACCGTGCCCAATCGACCGTGACCTCCTACGACGACGACCTCGCGACCCTCGCCGCCGACATGGTGGCCACCATGTACGCCGCCGACGGCGTCGGCCTGGCGGCCTGCCAGGTCGGCGAGGACGTGGCGATGTTCGTCTTCGACTGCCCCGACGAGAGCGGCGTACGCACGGTCGGGCTGGTGTGCAACCCGGTGCTCACGCTGCCGGAGGGCAAGGACCGGCACCTCGAGGACGACGACGAGGGCTGCCTCTCCTACCCGGGCTCCTTCGAGCCGTGCGCCCGCCCGGACTGGGCACGGGTCGACGGCACCGGCCTCGACGGCGAGCCGGTGAGCTTCGAGGGCGACGGCCTGCTGGCCCGCTGCCTCCAGCACGAGACCGACCACACCCTCGGCACCGTCTTCGGTGACCGGCTCTCGGCCAAGTCCCGCAAGCGGCTCACCAAGAAGCACGATGCCGCCGCCGAGGACTACCCCGCGGCCTGGCCCACCGAGGCGTGAGCGGCCACGGCATGCACGAGCTGAGGATCACCCGCGAGAACGCCCGCTTCCAGCAGTGGGAGGCGCTGCTGACCAACCGGTCCAAGCGCCACCGCAACCGCGAGTTCCTCGTGCAGGGCGTGCGCCCGATCACCCGCGCCGTCGAGGAGGGCTGGACCGTCCGGGCACTGCTGCGCGCCGACGGGACGAGCTCGTCGTGGGCCGACGAGCTGTGGGCGACGACCGACGCCGAGCGCGTCGTGCTCGCGCCTGCCCTGCACTCCCGCCTCAGCGGCCGCGAGGAGGGTGCGGAGCTGGTCGCCGTCGTCGAGATGCCCGAGGACGGCGTCGCCCGGCTCGGCGACTCGGAGCGGCCGCACGGACCCGTCGTCGTCTTCGACCGCCCGTCGAGCCCCGGCAACATCGGCACCCTGGCCCGCTCCGCGGACGCGTTCGGCGCCGCGGCCCTGGTCGTGACCGGCCACGCGGCCGACCCCTACGACCCGCAGGCGGTGCGCGCCAGCACCGGCTCGCTGTTCGCCCTGACCGTGCTCCGGGTGCCGGCGCACGGCCCGGTCGTGGACTACGCCCACGCCAACGGCTATCGCATCATCGGCACCGACGAGCACGGCTCGGCGCTGGCCGACGCACCCCTCGACGGCCGGGTCGTGGTCGTCGTGGGCAACGAGACGCACGGCATCTCGTCAGGCTGGCGTGCGGTGTGCGACGACATCGTCAGCATCCCGATGGTCGGCACCGCCTCGTCGCTCAACGCCGCCGTCGCAGGGTCGATCGTGCTCCACGAGGCCCTGCGCCGCCGCGGCTGACGGAGGACCACGTGGACGCGGTGCTCGACTGGGTCGTCATGGTCATGCGGACCGTCGGCTCCCCCGGCGTCGGTCTCGCCACCGCGCTCGAGACGGTGTTCCCTCCCGTGCCGAGCGAGCTCGTGCTGCCGCTCGCCGGCTACACCGCCAGCCAGGGCCACTACGGCGTCGTCGCCGCGGTCGCCTGGGCCACGGCAGGGTCCCTGGCGGGCGCACTGCTCCTCTACTGGCTGGGCGCCGCATGGGGCCTCGAGCGGATCTGCTCGCTCGCCGACCGGATCCCCCTGATGCACGCCGACGACGTGCGCCGGGCGGTGTCCTGGTTCGGTGACCACGGTCGCGCCGCGGTGCTCGTGGGCCGGCTGGTGCCCGGCGTGCGGAGCCTGGTCTCGATCCCCGCCGGCGTGGACCGGATGCCGCTGACCACCTTCTGCCTCTTCACGACCCTGGGGAGCCTGGTCTGGAACGCGGCGCTGATCCTCGCCGGCTACGAGCTCGGCGCCCAGTGGCACCGCGTCGAGGCGTACGTCGGCAGCATCGGCAACGTCGTCTACGCCCTCCTCGCGGTGGCCGTGGTCGTCGTGGTCGCCCGGCGGCTGCGGCACCGGGTCAGCGGCGGGCCGCGGCGTAGCAGGCCACTGCGGTCGCAGCCGCCACGTTGAGCGAGTCGATGCCGGCGCGCATCGGGATGATCGCCCGCCGATCGGCCGTGGCCTCCCAGCGCGACGACAGCCCGTGTCCCTCCGAGCCCAGCACGAGGGCGAGCCGGTCGACGCCGTCGACGGCCACCTCGATCGGGACCGAGTCCGGCGACAGCGTCAGCGCGACCGTGGTGAACCCGCGTCGCGACAGGTCCGGCAGGGCGTCGTACCAGTCGGGCAGGCGGGTCCACGGCGTGCTGAACACGGCGCCCATGCCGACCTTGATCGAGCGGCGGTAGAGCGGGTCGGCGCAACGCGGTGCGAGCAGCACCGCGTCGAAGCCGAGCGCGGCGCCGGAGCGGAAGATCGCGCCGACGTTGGTGTGGTCGACGAGGTCCTCCAGCACGAGCACCGAGCGCGCGCCCTCGAGCACGTCCTCGACCGACGCGAGCGGACGCCGGCGCAGCGAGGCGAGCGCACCCCGGTGGACGTGGAAGCCGGTGACCTGCTCGATCAGCTGCTCGGACAGGACGTAGCAGGGACCACCGCTCGCCGCGAGCACGTCGTCGAGCCCTTCGAGCCACCGCGGGGCCATCAGGAACGACCGCGCCTCGTAGCCGCCCTCGACCGCCCGACGCACGACCTTCTCCCCCTCGGCGAGGAACAGGCCGTGCTCGGCCTCGAGGCTCTTGCGCAGCTCGACGTCGCGCAGGTCGCGGTAGTCGGCGAGGCGGGGGTCGTCGGGGTCCGAGAGCTCGACGAGCCTGGCCCCGCGGGGTTCAGCCACGTCCCAGCCCACGATCGCCGTAGTGCGCCGGGCGCGCCACGGCCACCACGTCGCCGATGACGATGATCGCCGGCGGCACCACCTCGTGGGCGACCAGGTCGTCGGCCAGCGAGCCGAGCGTGGTCAGCACGGTGCGCTCGGTCGGCATGGTGCCGTCGACGATGACACCGACCGGGGTCCCGGCGGGGCGACCGCCCTCGATGAGCGTCGCCGCGATGGCGGGCGCGTTGTCCACGGCCATGAGCAGCACCACGGTGCCGCGCATCCTCGCCACCGCGCCCCACTCGACCAGCGAGTCCGGGTGGCCGGGCGGGATGTGGCCGGAGATGACGGTGAACTCGTGCGCGACGCCGCGGTGGGTGACCGGGATGCCCACGCGTGCGGGGACCGCGATGGCGGAGGTGAGGCCGGGTACGACGGTCACGGGCACGTCAGCGGCGGCGCAGGCCAGCAGCTCCTCGTAGCCGCGGCCGAAGACGAAGCTGTCGCCGCCCTTGAACCGCACCACCCGCTTGCCGGCGCGAGCCCGGTCGACGATCACCTCGTTGATGTAGTCCTGCGAGGCGGAGCGCCCGCGCGGCAGCTTGGCGACGTCGATCAGCTCGACGTGCGGTCCGAGCTCGTCGAGCAGCTCCCGCGGGGCCAGCCGGTCGGCCACCACCACGTCGGCCGAGGCCAGCGCGTGGCGGGCTGCGACGGTGACCAGCTCGGGCTCGCCCGGGCCGCCGCCGACGAGCACCACGCCCGGCGTCCGGTCGAGCGCGTCGGAGGCGGTGAGGTGGCCGTCGCGCAGGGCGGTGACGATGTCGTCGCGCAGCGCCGCCGACTTCCGCGGCTCCCGGTTGCCCAGCACCCCGACGGTCACGCTGCCGTGGTGGCCGACGGCCGGCGTCCATGCCGTGCCGCCGAGCGCGTCGTCGGCGCGCACGCAGAAGGTGTGCCGGGCCTCGGCGGCGGCGACGACACGGGCGTTGACCTCCGCGTCGTCGGTGGCGGCGACGACGTACCAGGCGCCGTCGAGGTCGGACTCGGTGAAGGCCCGCAGGACCAGGACCAGCTCGCCCGAGAGCCCCTCGATGGCCGGGGTGACCTCGGGACTGACCACGGTCACCGCCGCGCCCGCCGCCAGGAACGCGGGGACCCGACGCTGGGCGACGTGGCCGCCGCCGACGACGACGACCTTGCGACCGGTGAGCACCAGCCCCGCCAGGTAGGGGTGGGCCGCCGGCGAGGTGTGGTCGGTCATTGGCTCATTGTCCCAACCCGCGCTGTGGACGGGCTCGCTAGGTTCGAGGAATGAGCACCGGTATCGAACGACCCGTCAGCCCGAACCCCTACGACCTCCTCCCGGCGACCGCGTCCTTCACCGTCACGAGCGACGACGTCACCGACGGTGCGCCGCTCAAGGACGACCAGGTCGCCGACAAGGGCAACACCTCCCCGCAGCTGAGCTGGTCGGGTGCACCCGAGGGCACGAAGTCCTACGTGGTCACCTGCTTCGACCCCGACGCACCGACGCCGAGCGGCTTCTGGCACTGGTGCCTCGTCGACATCCCGGCCGACGTCACCACCCTCGACACCGGTGCCGCGGCGGGCGACCTCCCCGGCAACGCCTTCCACGTCCGCAACGACGGGGGCGAGGCCGGCTTCATGGGCGCCGCCCCGCCGGAGAACGACCAGCCGCACCGCTACTTCTTCGTCGTGCACGCCGTGAAGGACGCCTCGCTCGGCGTCGACGACTCCGTCTCCCCCGCGGTCGTCTCCTTCAACCTGGCGTTCAAGACGCTGGGCCGCGCGATCATCCACGGCACCTACCAGCACTGACCCACCCGACCGGCCCGCTCGGGCCGCTCGGCCCAGGAAGGCCCCTCCGGTCCGGACCCTCGCGGTCCAGACCAGAGGGGCCTTCTTTCGTCATTCCGCTCATGCGCGTGCGCCCCAGCCGCTTTCATTCCTCCAGGTCGGTTGTCGGTCACTTCCGCGACGAATGTTGACGAAGTCTCGATCTGCCGCGCTCAGTTCCCGCAAAGGTTCGACGAACTACACATAACCGTCGTACTCTCAACCCGGAATCTCCCAAGATTCTCTCAAGATTCGCACTGCCCCCGACGCGGATCTTTCCTGGAGGAACCCCGTGCAGTCCCGACTCGCCCCCCTGCTGGTGACGCTGGGCGTCGCCCTCTCCGTGCTGGTCGCCACCCCTGCCACCGCCCGCAGCGCGACCTGGCCCGTCCCCACCGGCGAGCTCGCCCTGGCGAACAGCGCCAAGGACGTGCGCAGCCTGTCCATGGACGAGCTCGAGGACCGGCTGATGGCCGAGATCAACCAGGCCCGCGCCGCCAACGGCCTGGCGAAGGTCTGGGTCTTCGACGCGTGCACCGACCGGCTCGCCGAGCAGTGGGGTGAGCGCATCGCCCGCACGGGCCTGTTCGAGCACCGCGACCAGAACGAGGTCATCGCCCGCTGCGACAACTCGTGGGCCGGCGAGACCCTGGTCCGCGGCTCGGGCCTGACCCCCCGCGACATGGTCGACCTGTGGCTCGACTCCCCCGGCCACCGCGCCATCCTGCTCAGCCCGCGCGCCAAGCGCGCCGGGATCGCGATCACCCGCGACGCCCAGGGCCGGATGATCGGCGTGGTCAACCTGGTCCGCCACAGCTGATCCCGAGGCGCTGCCTCCCCGGCTGCTCCTTCGTCCGTGGTGCGCGACACCCGCGCGGTGTGAGACCATCCCCGGTCCCCTTCGAGGGTGACCGGGGATCGTTGCGTCGGAAGGGGGAAGCGGATGCTGCACGTCGCCATCGCGACCCGTGCGTTCCGCCGCTACTCCACCTATCGCGCCGCCACCCTCGCGGGGATCTTCACCAACTCCGTCTTCGGCATCATCTATTCCTACGCCTACCTCGCGCTCTGGAGGGCGAACCCCACCGCGGGCGGGTACGACGCGCAGGACGCGGTGACCTATGTCTGGCTCGGTCAGGCCCTGCTGATGACGATCGCGCTGTGGGGTGGCGGCACCACCGACGACCTCGCCGAGCGGATCCGCACCGGCGACGTGGCGATCGACCTCTACCGGCCCGTCGGGCTCGTCGGCTGGTACCTCGCGGCCGACCTGGGCCGGGCGGCGTACCACCTCCTCACCCGCGGGTTCGGGCCGACGGTCATCGGGCTCGTCGTCTTCGACATCGCACTGCCCGCCTCGCCCGTCGCCGCACTGGCCTTCGCGGTGTCGCTCGTGCTGGCGGTGGTCGTGAGCTTCGCGATCCGCTTCCTCGTCGCGAGCACGGCCTTCTGGCTCCTCGACCAGTCCGGGGTGAAGGTGATGAGCGGGGCGTTCGCGATCTTCTTCAGCGGGATGATGCTCCCCCTCGTGCTGTTCCCCGGCTGGCTCGGTACCCTTGCGCGGGCCCTGCCGTGGGCGTCGTACGTCCAGGTGCCTGCCGACATCTGGCTCGGCAAGCACACCGGTGCCGACCTCGCGGCGGCCCTCGGCTTCCAGCTCGTGTGGGCCGTGGTCCTGCTGGCGGCCAGCCAGGGCGTGCTGCGGCTGGCGACCCGGAAGGTGGTGGTCCAGGGTGGGTGAGGCTGCGGCTCGACACCTGCGCACCTACGGGCAGATCGCCTGGCTGTGGATCCGCGCGGCCTGGCAGTACCCGACCTCGTTCGTCCTGCTCGCGGTCGGCAACGGCCTGATCACCGGGCTCGACTTCGTCGGCCTCTGGATCATGTTCGCGCACCTGCGTGACCTCGCCGGCTTCTCGCTGCACGAGGTGGCCCTGCTCTACGGCAGCGCGTCGCTGGCGCTCGCGGTCGCCGACACCGCCATCGGGAGCGTCGAGCGCATCGGCACCTACATCCGCACCGGACGGCTCGACCAGATGATGACCAAGCCGGTCCCGCTGCTGGTGCAGGTGTGCGCCGACCAGTTCACCCTCCGCCGGCTGGGGCGCCTGACGCAGGCGGCGGCCGTGTTCGGCTGGGCGTGCACCTACGTCGACTGGACCCCGCTGCGCGTCCTGGTCGCCGTCTCGATGCTGGTCAGCGGCGCGCTGGTGTTCTTCGGGCTCTTCGTGGGGTTCTCGTGCGTGCAGTTCTGGACGACCGACGCGACCGAGATCGCCAACGCCTTCACCTACGGGGGCGCGACCGTCACCCAGTACCCGCTGAGCATCTTCCCGCGCGAGGTGTTGGTCGGACTCACCTTCGTCATCCCGGTCGCGTTCGTGAACTGGTATCCCTGCCTCTACCTGCTGGGCCGCAGCGACCCCTTCGGCACGCCCGACGCGTTCCAGTTCGCCTCGCCCGTCGCCGGCCTGGTGACGGGGGCCGCCGCACTGCTGGTCTGGCGCACCGGCGTCCGCCACTACACCTCGACCGGGAGCTGAGCCATGCCGTCCCCGCAGTCCGTGCCGTCCCTCATCGAGGTCCGCGACCTCGAGCGCACCTTCGACGTACGCCGCCCCGTGGAGGGACGCCGTCGGCGCGTGCGCGAGCAGGTGCGCGCCGTGCACGACCTCACCTTCTCCGTCGCGGCCGGCGAGATGGTCGGCTACATCGGCCCCAACGGCGCCGGCAAGTCCACCACCATCAAGATGCTCACCGGCATCCTGGTGCCCACTGGGGGGCAGGTGCGGGTCGCGGGCCTGGACCCCAGCCGCCAGCGCGTCGACCTGGCCCGGCGGATCGGGGTCGTGTTCGGTCAGCGGTCGACGCTGTGGTGGGACCTGCCGCTGCGCGACTCCTTCGAGCTGCTGCAGAAGATGTACCGCATCCCGCCCGCGCGCTACCGCGAGAACCTCGACCGCTTCATCGACCTGCTCGACCTCGAGGCGCAGCTCGACACCCCGGTGCGCCAGCTGAGCCTGGGCCAGCGGATGCGCGGCGACATCACCGCGGCGCTCCTCCACGACCCCGAGGTGGTCTACCTCGACGAGCCGACGATCGGACTCGACGTGGTCAGCAAGGGCCGGCTCCGCGAGTTCCTCCGGGCGCTCAACGCCGAGCGGGGCACCACCTTGCTGCTGACCACCCACGACCTGCAGGACATCGAGGCCCTGTGCGACCGGGTGATCGTGATCGACCACGGCACCGCGGTGTACGACGGGTCGCTGGCCGGGCTGCACGCCGAGGGCGGGAGCAGCCGCACGCTCGTGGTGGACCTGGTCGACGAGGCGGACCCGATCGACGTACCGGGGGCGAGCGTGCGGCGGGTCGAAGGCCCCCGCCAGTGGCTGTCCTTCCCGACGGAGGCCAGCGCGGCGCCGATCGTGGCCGCGGTGGCGGCGGCGTACGACGTGGCGGACCTGTCGATCCAGGAGCCCGACATCGAGGACGTCATCCGCGAGCTCTACTCACGCGGGGGCTGAGCGGGGTCAGCCGACGAGGTGGTCGGAGGAGTCGCGCTCCGGCGAGGTGAGCGGGAGCCGCTCGAGGAGCAGCAGCGCCCGGTCGTCGTCGCCGCGCGGCACCTTCTTGAGGACCCGCTTGGGCATGCCGTTGAAGCCCCGGGCGTCAACGGCCTGGAGCGCCTGGTCGCGCAGCCAGTCGATGCCGTCGTCGAGGTCGCGGTCCGACGTCTCGATGACGCCGTCGGTGTAGAACATCAGCGCCTCGCCCGGCTGCAGGCGACCGCGGCTCGGCGAGAAGTCGGCCTCGGCGATCACGCCGAGCGCCATCCCGCGCGCGTTGTCCACCGTCCAGCCGCGCTGGCCGAGGTGCCAGTGGAGCGCCGGGGGGTGGCCGGCGCTGGTGATCGTGTAGTCACCCGTCACCAGGTCGACCTTGAGGTGCACCGCGGTGGCCAGGGACTCGTCGGACTCCTGGCGGAGCAGGAAGTGGTTGGCTGCCGACATCAGCTCGCCCGGGGGCAGCGCCCCGATGAGACCGCCGAGGGCCCCCGCGAACTGGAGCGCCTGCGGGCCCACGGAGGTGCCCTTGCCGCAGACGTCGACCAGAGCCATCTCCAGCCAGCGACCGTCGCGCAGGTCGGCGACGAGGAAGTCCCCGGCATAGCTGGGGCCGTTGGCGGTGATGGTGGCGGACTGCGAACGCCACCCGACGGGGAGGGGCGGCACGACACCCTGGCGCTGGAGCCGGTCGCGCAGCTGGGTCAGCACGGCCTCGCTCAGCGCCATCGGCAGCCCGGAGCGCTGGCGGCTGGACTGGTAGAGCACCAGCACCGCTCCGAGGGAGAGGATCAGCAGGCCGAGGACCGCGCGCTCGCCCACCAGTCCCGACTCCACCGAGCTCCAGACGGCGGCCGCGATGACGCACGGGGTGAGGATGAGCAGGGGCCCGAAGCGCAGCAGCATCACGCCGAGCATGAGGTAGAGGAACCACAGGGACACCGGCACCGCGGTGCCGGCCACGAGCACGGGCGCCATCGACAGCACGACCATGCCGATCAACAGGCTGAGCAGGAACATCTGGCTGCCGCGCGAGCCGGTGCGCCAGCCCTCGACGCGCTGCTGGACGTACGAGGAGAATCCTCGGACCATGCTCCCCCGCGCGCTCGACACCGGCCAAGGTTAGAGCCGGCCCCGTGACGCACGAGGCCTAATGGGGAAACTGTTACTCCGCCGTGAAGCCGGTCACCTCGACCCCGGACCGCTGCACGCCGACGACGTGCGCTGGATAGTCTCGGGGCCATGTCGCTGGTTCCGTTGCAGGCCGACCTCCTCGGTCCTGACTACCGGGTCGAGACCTTCTCCCTTCCCCCCGACGACGAGGGTCCGGTGGTCGCCACCCTCGTGACCCTCGAGCCGGAGGAGCCGAACGGACGCGCGGTGCTGCACGTGCACGGGTTCGCCGACTACTTCTTCCACACCGAGTACGCCCGGTGGTGGGCCGACCGCGGCTACACCTTCTACGCGATCGACCTGCGCAAGTACGGCCGCTCGCTGCGCGACCACCAGACGGCCAACTACGTCGCCGACCTCAACGAGTACTTCGGCGAGATCGACCTGGCGTGGTGGCGCATCACCCACCGCGACGGCCATCGCGAGGTCGTCGTGTCGGGACACTCGACCGGCGGGCTGACGGTGTCGCTCTGGGCGCACGAACGCCGGCCGGCCGAGCTCCGGGCGATGGTGCTCAACTCGCCGTGGTTCGACATGCAGGGGTCCGCCTGGCTCCGCAACCCGGCGACCCGGGTCGCCATCGACCGGATCGGCAGCAGCCGGCCGCTGCAGGAGATCCCGCGCAAGATCAGCGGCGTCTACGGTCGCACCCTGCACCGCGACCACGGCGGGGAGTGGGACTACGACCTGACGTGGAAGCCGCTAGAGTCCCGGCCGGTCTACGTCGGCTGGCTGCGCGCCGTGCGTCGCGGTCATGCGCAGCTCCACGCCGGGCTGGACGTGGCGTGCCCGACCCTGGTCCTCTCCTCGACGAGCTCGGCCTTCGGTGACGACCTCGGCGACGACGCCTTCACCCACGACATCGTGCTCGACGTGCAGCAGATCCGCCGCTGGGCCTCGTCGGTGGGCCGGCACGTCACCTCGGTCGCGATCGACGGCGCCATGCACGACGTGGTCCTGTCCCGTCCGGCCGCTCGCGAGCGGGCGTACGACGCCGTCGACACGTGGCTGCGGGCTTGGGTGGAGCAGCCTCACCCGTCGCAGCGGGCCTCAGACGAGCAGGGCGACGAGGGCGGTCAGGCCGACGACGGCGATCACCGCGCGTAGCAGGCTCGGCGAGAGCCGACGACCGACCGTGGCACCGAGCTGGCCGCCGACCACCGAGCCGAGGGCGATGAGGCCGGCGACGCGCCAGTCGATGTCGGCGACCGCGATGAAGACGAGCGCGGCGACGGCGTTGACGATCAGCGCCAGGACGTTCTTGGTGGCGGTGTGCCGCTGCATGGAGTCGGCCACCCCGATGCCGAGGACGGCCATCAGCAGCACGCCCTGCGCGGCGCCGAAGTAGCCGCCGTACACCCCGGCGGCGGCGACCGCCGGCCAGACCCACCACACGCCGTGGTCGGGGATGCCCCCGCGGGACTCGGCGCGCGCCGCGACCGCGCGCTGGATGCGGGGACCGAAGATCACCAGCAGCACGCCGAGCAGGATCAGGACCGGCACGATGGTGTCGAAGGCCGACGACGGGAGCCACAGCAGGAGCAGCGCACCGATCGTGCCTCCGAGCAGCGACGCGAGCCCCAGCTTGAGCAACCGGGGCCGCTGGCCGCCCAGCTCGCGGCGGTAGCCGATGACGCCGGACAGGCTGCCGGGCACGAGGCCGACGGTGTTGCTGACGTTGGCGGTCACCGGAGGCACACCGAACGCCAGCAGGGTCGGGAACGTGATCAACGTCCCCGACCCCACCACGGTGTTGATGGTGCCGGCCGCCACTCCTGCGAGGGTGACCAGCACCATCTCGAGCGGACTCATGCGATCGGACTCACTGGCCGGCAGGTGCCCCCGGGTCGAGCGGGTCGACCGGACCGTCCGCGGCGCCGGCGTCCGGCTCCGAGCCCGCCACCGAGCTCGGCAGCGACTTGCCCGGGTTGGCTGCGGACTCCGCCTCGGCGATGGCCTCCTCGACGGCCTTGCTGGTGGCACTCAGCTCCGGGTCGCCGGACGTACGGGGCAGCTGCGGCTCCGACGGTCCCATGTCGACGCGGGTGCGAGGAGTGGCGTCGCGCGGAATCCCGGCGATCTCGTGGATCGACGAGCCCAGCCCCTCCATCGCCTTGGTGATCTCGGACGGGATGACCCACACCTTGTTGGCGCTGCCCTCGGCGATCTTCGGCATCATCTGGAGGTACTGGTAGGCGAGCAGCGACTGGTCGGGCTGGCCGTCGTGGATCGCCTGGAAGACCGTCTGGATGGCCTGGCCCTCACCCTGCGCACGCAGGATCGAGGCCTCGCGGTCGGCCTGGGCACGGAGGATCTGCGACTCCCGGTCACCTTCGGCGTTGAGGATCTGCGACTGCTTCGAACCCTCGGCCGTGAGGATCGCCGCCTGTCGCTGACCCTCGGCGGTGAGGATCACGGCACGCTTCTCACGGTCGGCGCGCATCTGCTTCTCCATCGAGTCCTTGATGGAGGGGGGCGGGTCGATGCCCTTGAGCTCGACGCGGTTGACGCGGATGCCCCACTTGCCGGTGGCCTCGTCGAGGACGCCGCGCAGGCCCGAGTTGATGGAGTCGCGACTGGTCAGCGTCTCCTCGAGGTCCATGCCGCCCACGATGTTGCGCAGCGTGGTCATGGTGAGCTGCTCGATCGCCTGGATGTAGTTGGCGATCTCGTAGGTCGCGGCGACCGGGTCGGTGACCTGGAAGTAGATGACGGTGTCGATGGACACCACCAGGTTGTCCTCGGTGATCACCGGCTGCGGCGGGAAGCTCACGACCTGCTCACGCAGGTCGATGAGGTAGCGCATCCTGTCGATGAACGGCACGAGGATGTTGAGGCCCGCAGGCAGCGTCGCCTTGTACTTGCCGAACCGCTCGACGATGGCCGCACGTGCCTGCGGCACGATCTTGACCGTCTTCGCGAGCAGGACGACGACGAACAGGACGATGAGCAGGAACAGGACCAGCAGTGCTGTGCCCATGGTTTCCCCCGATCTTCTGTGGTGCTGTGGGTGGCTGTGCAGGTGTGGCGGTCGGCGTCGCTCAGGACTCGAGGGTCGCCACCGGGTGGACGTAGGCCGTCGCACCCTTGATCTGGAGGATCTCCACCGTCTCGCCCGGGGCGATGCGGAGGTTCTCGTCGTAGGGCAGCGCGGTCCAGGTCTCGCCGCCCGCCTTGATACGGCCCGCGGCCAGGCCGGTGATCTCCTCGGTGACGAGGCCGCGGGTGCCGACGAGCTTGCCATGGCCGAGCGCGAGCTCGGGCCCGCCGTGGAGCCGCTTGACGAACGTGGGGCGCACGAGCGAGAGCATGGCGACCGACGCTGCCAGCGCGGCGAGCACCTGGACCGCGATCGGCAGTCCGATGATCGCGGCGAGCATGCCGATCACGGCGCCGGCGGCGAGCATGGCGAGGATCAGGTCGAGGCTGAACATCTCGGCCACGCCGAGGACGATCGACAGCGCCAGCCAGCTCTCCCACAGGTGGTCGCGGATCCAGTCCATGCCCCGACCCTATCGAGTGGGTGCTCGGCTCAGCGGGAAGGACGGCGACGCGCGGCGAAGCGGTCGTCGGCACGCGTCAGCAGCAGCGGCATCCCGAACGTCTCGGACAGTGTCGTCTCGGTCACGACGTCGTCCACCGGTCCCGCGTCGACCACCCGGCCCTCGCGCAGCAGCATCGCGTGGGTGAAGCCGGGCGGGATCTCCTCCACGTGGTGGGAGACCAGGACGGTGGCCGGCGAGTCGGGGTCGAGGGCGAGCTCCGACAGCGTGGCGACGAGGTCCTCGCGGCCGCCGAGGTCCAACCCTGCGGCGGGCTCGTCGAGCAGCAGGAGCTCGGGGTCGGTCATCAGCGCGCGGGCGATCTGCACACGCTTGCGCTCGCCCTCGCTCAGGGTGCCGAAGGTGCGCTCGCGCAGGTGGGCGGCGCCGACGTCGGCGAGCAGCGCTGTCGCGCGGTCGTGGTCGAGGTCGGCGTAGTGCTCGCGCCAGCGGCCCACCACGCCGTAGGACGCGGAGACCACGACGTCCTTGACCAGCTCGCTCCGCGGGATCCGGTCGGCCAGCGCCGCGCTCGTCAGCCCGATGCGCGGGCGCAGGTCGAACACGTCGGTCGTGCCGAGCACCTCGTCGAGGATCCCGGCCACGCCCGAGGTGGGGTGCAGCTGGGCAGCGGCGACCTGCAGCAGGGTGGTCTTGCCGGCACCGTTGGGCCCGAGCACCACCCAGCGCTCGTCCTCCTCGACCAGCCAGCTCACGTCGTCGAGGAGCAGGGTGCTGCCACGGCGGACCGTGACCCCCGCGAGCTCGATGACGGCGACCATGCTCGTCACCCTATCCAGCAGCGGACGCGGGGCCGTGGCCAACACGGCGGGGGCGACCGGCGAGTAGCCTCGACCCGATGTCCAGCACGTCCTCCTCATCCGGCTCCTCTCCCTCCGGCGCCCCCGCCCTGCCACACGCCGCCGTGCTCGCCTGGTGGCTGACCGCGTGGTTGCGCGGGCACGAGCAGACCGACCACGTCCTCGACGTGCTCGCCGACGACACACACCTGCTCGAGGGCGGCTCCGCACTCGACCTGCTCGCGCGCTCGCGGGCCACCGGGGCGACGTACGCCGGCCTGGCGCTGCCGGTCGACGGGGACCCCCTCGGCCTGGGTGGCCCGCGGGCGTTCAACGAGGCGGCGCTCGAGGCCGGCCAGGCCGTCGTGGTGGGGCCCCTGGGCCTGGTGCCGGTGGAGCAGGGCGACACGGTGCAGTGGCGCACGCACGAGGCCGGGCAGCGCCAGCTGCCCGACGTCGGCGAGGCGGATCGCGCCCTGCGGGAGTCGCTGCTCGGCGCGGCCGGCGACCTGGCCGACCTCGACGTCGCCCGCTGGCGGCCCGAGGCCGCGGATGCGCTGATGAACCTGCACCACCGACCGGGCCTCGACGCCCCGCTCGGCACCCCGCCGCGCTGCGTGGACCTGGCGGCCCGCGGCCTGCAGGCGTGGACGATCGTCGACCTCGCCCTCGTCGACGACGGCGGCGCGCTCTCGTCCTACGAGGTCGAGCGACGCCGTGGCCTCCTGCAGCCGCTGGCGCGCACCGCCCGCCGGGCGATCGTCGCGGCCTGCTCCCCCGAGGTGTGGCCGCCGGCGTGACGACGCCGGCGGGTCGGTGACCTCAGCTGCCGTCGGAGCCGCTGCCGTAGGGCGGCGGCGGGGTCGGGGGCTCGTAGGTGCCGGGCTCCTGCTTCGGGCTGGGGCCGTACTGGTTGTCGCGGCGTCGGGAGTCGGTGCAGAACCAGACGAGCAGGAAGATCCAGCCGATGACCGGGATGATCCCGAGCAGCTGCCACCAGCCGCTCCTGCCGATGTCGTGCAGCCGGCGCGCGCCGACCGCGAGCTGCGGGAGGACCAGGACCAGCGAGGCAAGGGTGTTGACCAGCCCGCCCTGCCGCACGTCGTAGTCCGTGCCGAGGGCCGTGTCGACCACGCTCGCGACGATCCCGACGATGGCGGTGAACAGCACGAACCACCAGAACTCCGAGCGCCGGGCGCGGCCGCTGAAGTCGACGTACTTGGCGAAGCAGGTGCGCACCGAGGTCGCGAAGTCCACGGGGACCTCCCTGGTATGGGCGGACCCGCGGGTCGGACCGCTCGAGGTCCAACCTAGGGCACCCGCGGGCCCGAGGCGCGGACGCGCGCCGCTGCGCCACAGGCACCGGACTAGCCTTCCTCCCACCATGGAAGACGCACCGAAGACCCTGCTGGTCACCCTCACCGGCAAGGACCGTCCGGGTGTCACGTCCGCGATGTTCGACGCGCTCGCCGCCGCCGGCGTCGAGGTCCTCGACATCGAGCAGATCGTGCTGCGCAGGCGGCTGCTGCTCGGCATCCTCGTCACCGCGCCACGGGACTGGAAGAAGCTGCGCGACGTCATCGAGCGGACCGCCGCCGAGCTCGACATGACCGTCGAGGTCGACCGGGGCGCCGGCGACAACCGCAGCCGGCCCGGCGACCGGTCGCACATCACCCTCATCGGCAGCCCGCTCAAGGCCTCGGCGGTCGCGGCGGTGGCGGGGCGGATCGCGGACTCGGGGGCCAACATCGACCGCATCGAGCGGATGGCGCGCTATCCCGTCACGGCCATCGAGCTGCACGTCTCGGGCGCGCCCGCCGAGACCCTCCGCCCGCTGCTGGCGGCCGAGGCGGTCCGGCTCGGCATCGACCTCGCCGTCCAGCGCGAGTCGCTCCACCGGCGCGGGGTGAGACTGATCGTGATGGACGTCGACTCCACGCTGATCCAGGGCGAGGTGATCGAGATGATCGCCGCGCACGCCGGCCAGGAGGCGGAGGTCGCTCGGGTCACCGAGGCCGCGATGCGCGGCGAGCTCGACTTCGAGGCGTCCCTGCGCGAGCGCGTGGCGCTGCTCGAGGGCGTGCCGGCCACCGCGCTCGACGAGGTCTACGACTCGATCGTCCTGACGCCCGGGGCACGCACCATGGTGCGCACGCTGCGCCGGCTGGGCTACCGCTTCGCGATCGTCTCCGGCGGCTTCACCCAGATCACCGACAGGCTCGCGGCCGAGCTCGGCATCCACTTCGCCCGCGCCAACCAGCTCGAGATCGTCGACGGCCTGCTCACCGGGCGCATCGTCGGTGACGTCGTCGACCGCGCCGGCAAGGCCGCCGCCCTGCGCGAGTTCGCGGCCGAGGTCGGGGTGCCGCTGGACGCCACGATCGCCATCGGCGACGGCGCCAACGACCTCGACATGCTCAACGCGGCAGGCCTCGGCATCGCCTACAACGCCAAGCCGATGGTGCGCGACGCCGCGCACACCTCGGTCAACGTGCCCTACCTCGACACCGTCCTCTACCTGCTGGGCATCTCGCGCGAGCAGATCGAGGAGGCCGACGCCGAGGTCGGCATCGTCACGCCCGCGCCGCCGCTCGTCGGCTGAGGTCGCCACCACCGGGGAGACGCCCCACGGCGACGCACCCGCCGACCTCGTCGTCGACCAGGACCTCGGTGGCCAGTCCGGCCGCCGTCATCGCGGCGGTCGTCAGCGGCGCCTGCCCCGGGCTCGTCTCGACGAGGAGCACTCCCCCGGGCGCCAGCCAGCGCACCGACCCCGCCGCCAGGCGGCGGTGCAGGTCGACGCCCTCCGCCCCACCGTCCAGGGCGGCACGCGGCTCGTGGTCGCGCGCCTCGGGTGGCATCGACGCGATGCGGTCGGTGGGGACGTAGGGGGCGTTGGCAGCAAGTACGTCGACCCGGCCCGCGAGCGCGACCGGCAGTGCGTCGTAGAGGTCGCCGAGGTGGAGCCGGGCCCTCGGCGCGTTGTGACGGGCGCACTCGAGGGCGTCCTGGCTGAGGTCGGCGGCATGCACGTCGACCGTCTCGTGGCCCGGGCCGGCGAAGCACGCGGCGACGGGCGCCACGCCGCAGCACATCTCGACCACGACCGGGCGGTCGCGGCGGGCGGCGTGGTCGAGCGCCGTCCTCGCCAACAGCTCGGTGCGTCGTCGCGGCACGAAGACGCCGGGGGCCACCGCGAGTCGGTGCCCGAGGAACCCGACCCAGCCCAGCACGAGCTCGAGCGGCTCACCGGCGACACGGCGCGCGACCAGGTCGTCGAGCTCCGCGCGCGACCGGACCGCCTCCTGCAGCAGCGCGGCCTCGTCCTCGGCCCACACGCAGCCGGCCGCCCGCAGGCGGGCCACGAGAGCACCGTCGGACGAGGCGTCAGCCGGCCGGGTCACCCGTCGCCGACGTGGAAGGACTCGAGACGGCAGGCGCCGGGGGCGACGGTGCTCCAGTCTCCGGGAACGGCGAAGACCGCGAGCGCGGAGGTCGGGAACCCGCGGGTGATGAGGCCCGTCGTGGCGTCGGCGTCGCCGTCGCCGTCGTCGAGCAGCTCGGCGACGTAGGCCACCGTCGGGTTGTGCCCGATGACCACCAGCGTGGCGACCGCCGGATCGGTCTCGCGGACCAGGTCGACCGCGGCGTCGGGGCCAGCGGCGTAGAGGGAGGACGAGAGCTCGGGCTCGAGGTCCCACCCGGCGCCCTCCGCGACGGCCGCCCAGGTCTCCTGGGTGCGCACCGCGTCGGAGACCAAGGCCGCGTCGGGCTCGACTCCCTGGTCGCGCAACCAGCGCCCGGTCTCCGCAGCGTCGGCGTGCCCGCGCGGCGCGAGGGCGCGCTCGCGGTCGGACGGCCCGGTGGCCTCGGCCTTGCTGTGGCGCATCAGGACGAGTCGTCGTACGCCGCTGCTCCTTGGCTCCTGCATCCTCCAACCCTTCCAGCCGCTAGCCTGCCTGTCATGCCCAACGGACCACTCATGATCATCGGTGGTGCCGAGGACAAGGTGCGCAAGCCGACGATCCTCAAGCACTTCGTCGCCCTCAGCGGAGGTCGGGACGCACGCATCGCGGTCATCCCGACGGCCTCGTCCCTCGGGCGCGAGGTCGTCGACGTCTACGACGCGCTCTTCACCAAGTTCGGCGCCGCGCGCGTCGATGCCGTACGCCCCGAGACGCGCGACCAGGCCCACGATCCCGCACTCGTCAAGGCGCTCGACGAGGCCACCGGCATCTTCATGACCGGCGGCAACCAGCTCAAGCTCTCCTCCGTCGTGTGCGGTACGCCGGTGGGCGAGGCGATCCTGCGCGCGCACCAGCGCGGCGCGGTGGTGGCCGGCACCTCGGCCGGCGCGAGCATCCAGTCGTCCCACATGGTCGCCTTCGGCGTCGGCGGGTCGACGCCCAAGCAACGGATGACGCAGGTGGCGGCGGGCCTCGGCCTGGTCGACACGACCGTCATCGACCAGCACTTCGACCAGCGCAACCGCTACGGCCGGCTGCTGATGATCGTCGCGCAGAGCCCGCAGCTGCTGGGCATCGGCGTCGACGAGGACACCTGCGGACTCGTCGAGCCCGTCGACGGCGACGCGGTCCTGCGGGTGATCGGCAAGGGCGCGGTGACGATCTTCGACGGCTCGCGGATGGTCTCCAACGCCTACGAGGCCAAGCGCTCCAGCCCGCTCCTGGCCAGCGGCGTGGTCTTCCACGTGCTGCCCGAGGGGGCGGCCTTCAACCTGACCACCCGGTCGCTGGTCCCGCAGGAGCCGACCGTCGACGTCGAGGAGGCGGTCGAGCTCGCCGAGGCCAGCCGCGACCTCCGCCAGCTCGCCCGCGACATCGCGGCCGCCGATGCCGCCCCGTCCGCCATCCGACGCCGCCTGAAGATGCGTCGCACCCAGCCCCACCCGCCGCAGGACTCCACCCCGACCGAGGGAGAACGTTGATGAGCGAGCGACCCACACCGGACCTCGAGATCGTCGAGACCCGCGTCTACCGCGGGGCCAACGTGTGGTCCTACGACAAGTCGATCCACCTGGTGGTCGACCTCGGGTCGCTGGAGCAGTACCCCACCAACACCATCCCGGGATTCTCCGAGGACCTCGTCGCGATGCTCCCGGGCCTCCGGGAGCACTCCTGCTCACGCGGGCGCCGCGGCGGCTTCCTCGAGCGGCTCAACGAGGGAACCTGGCTCGGGCACGTGGCCGAGCACGTCGCGCTCGCACTGCAGCAGCTCGTCGGCCACGACATCCGGCGCGGGAAGACGCGCCAGGTCAAGGGCCAGCCCGGGCGCTACAACATCATCTACGGCTACATCGACGAGAACGTCGGCCTCAGCGCCGGCCGCCTGGCGGTCCGGCTCGTCAACCACCTCGTCGAGGGCGACCCCGACTTCGACTGGGAGGCCGAGCGCGACGACTACATCCGCCGCGCCGAGCGCACCGCCTTCGGTCCCTCGACCCAGGCCATCGTGGACGAGGCGGTCTCGCGCGACATCCCGTGGATCCGGCTCAACCAGCACTCCCTCGTCCAGCTCGGCCAGGGCGTCCACGCCAAGCGGATCCGCGCCACCATGACCAGCGAGACCTCCTCGATCGCCGTCGACATCGCCTCCGACAAGGACCTCACCACCAAGCTCCTCGGCGCGGCCGGCCTGCCGGTACCCAAGCAGGAGTCGGTGCGCACCGAGGACCAGGCCGTCGCGGCCGCACGCCGCATCGGCTACCCCGTCGTGCTCAAGCCCCTTGACGGCAACCACGGCCGGGGCGTGTGCCTCGACCTGCAGGACGAGGCCGACGTACGCGCTGCGTTCGCGATCGCGGAGGGCCAGTCGCGCCGTGGCACCGTCATCGTCGAGTCGTTCGTGACGGGCAAGGACTACCGCTGCCTCATCATCGACGGTCGCATGGTCGCGATCGCCGAGCGCGTGCCGGCATCGGTGACCGGCGACGGCACGTCCACGGTGGAGGAGCTGGTGGACCTCACCAACGCCGACCCCCGCCGCGGAGTGGGCCACGAGAAGGTGCTCACGCGCATCAAGATCGACGAGGCCGCCATCGAGGTGCTCGCCGACCAGGGCCACTCGCTCGACTCGGTCCCCGCCGAGGGCGAGATGGTCAAGCTGGCCCTCACCGGCAACATGTCGACCGGCGGCATCTCGATCGACCGCACCTTCGAGGCGCACCCGGAGAACGTCGAGATCGCCGAGGAGGCCGCCCGCATGGTCGGCCTCGACATCGCCGGCATCGACTTCATCTGCCCCGACATCACCCAGCCGGTCCGCGAGGCGGGTGGCGCGATCTGCGAGGTCAACGCGGCGCCCGGATTCCGGATGCACACGCACCCGACGATCGGCGAGCCGCAGTTCATCGCCAAGCCGGTGGTCGACATGCTCTTCCCGCCGGGGGCCACCTCGCGGATCCCGATCGTGGCGGTCACCGGCACCAACGGCAAGACCACGACGAGCCGGATGATCAGCCACATCTTCAAGGGCATGGGCCGCAAGGTCGGCATGACCTCCACCGACGGCGTCGTCATCGACGAGCGCCTCGTCATCCGGGCGGACGCGTCCGGACCGCGCTCGGCGCGGATGGTCCTGCAGAACCCGCGCGTCGACTTCGCGGTCTTCGAGGTGGCCCGCGGCGGCATCCTGCGCGAGGGCCTCGGCTACGAGCGCAACGACGTCGCCGTGGTGCTCAATGTGCAGCCCGACCACCTCGGCCTGCGCGGCATCGACACGGTCGAGCAGCTCGCCGACGTCAAGGCGGTGATCGTCGAGGCCGTGCCGCGCGACGGCCACGCAGTGCTCAACGCCGACGACCCGCTGGTGCGCGAGATGCGGCGCAAGTGCTCGGGCCAGGTGGTGTGGTTCTCCATGGACGAGCCGGGCAGCGAGACGCGCGACATGATCGACGCCCACTGCCGCCGCGGCGGCAAGGCCATCGTGCTCAACCCCAGCGAGCGCGGCGAGATGATGGTCGTCCAGCACGGGCGCCGCGAGATGCAGCTCGCGTGGACCCACCTCCTGCCGGCGACCTTCAGCGGTCGCGCGCGGATGAACGTCCAGAACTCGCTCGCCGCAGCGGCGGCGGCGTTCGCCGCCGGCGCTCCCCTGCACGACATCCGGCAGGGCCTGCGCACCTTCTCGACCAACTACTACCTCTCCCCCGGCCGCCTCAACGAGGTCGAGGTCAACGGCGTCAACGTGATCGTCGACTACTGCCACAACGCGCCCGGCATGAAGATGCTCGGCGACTTCGTGGACCGCGTCGGCGACTCGATCGCCTCGTCGCACGACCTCGCCCGTCCCTCCCGCATCGGCATCATCGCCACCGCGGGTGACCGGCGCGACCAGGACATGCGCGAGCTCGGGCACATCGCGGCCCAGCACTTCGACGTCTGCATCGTCCGCGAGGACGTCGCCCTGCGCGGCCGCGAGCGCGGTGACACGGCCAAGCTGGTCCTGGAGGGCGTACGCACCGCGATGTCCGAGGGGGCCCGCTGCAAGCAGGCCGAGCTGGTGCTCGAGGAGATCGAGGCCGTGCGGCACGCCATGAGCCGCGCCAACCGCGGCGACCTCGTCGTGGTCTGCGTCGACAAGCACGCCGAGGTGATGGCCGAGCTCGAGAGCTGGTCGGGCGACGCCCAGGCCGGCTCCGTCGCCAACCCCGACGCCCCCGCGGCGGACCCGGACTACTCGCCGCCAGCGGAGTCCTGAGCGGGCGAGCGCCGCCACACGACGTACTCGTAGACGGCGTCACCGTCGTCGCCGCTCCGGGGGAAGGCGACGGCCTGGCGGGAGACGACGCGCTCGAGGCCGTACGACGCCGCGCGCCGCTCGACCTCCGCGCTCGGGTGCCTGCGCACCTCGCCCGTGCCGGAGACGACGCTGACCGGGAGGGCCTGCACCGAGGACCCCGGCAGCAGTGGCTCGTGGCTCACCGCGAGGTGGCCGCCCGGACGCAGGCGCGAGGACGCGAGCCGCAGCACCTCGAACAGGTCGGGCGCCAGCTCGAGGAACCCGATCGCGGTGACGAGGTCCCAGGACCGGTCGGTGCCGCGGACGAAGGTGGCCGCGTCGGCGACGACCACGGCGGCACCCGGGACCTTGTCCGGTGCCAGCGCGACCATGCCCGGCGACGGGTCGACCAGGGTGAGGCCGGCCCGGGGGTAGAGGCCGTGGAGCACCAGCGCGGTCTGCCCGGTGCCGGCACCGAGGTCGAGCACGCTCGACGGTTCGAGGCCGAGCGGCGCGAGCAGCTCGGCGAGGTGCTCGTTGGCAGCCCACTCCGCGCCGCCCGTGGTCTCGTCGTAGGTGGGGGCCAGCGCGTCGAAGAGCCGCGCCCAGCTGCTGCTCACCCGGCCGCCCGCACCTTGGCGGAGAGGACCTCGGGCGAGTCCGGCGTGCCGCGGTGCGCGGCGATCCAGTCGTAGGCCTGCTGGCGCTCGGCGTGGCACATCAGGCCGACCACGTCGCCCGGTTGCGCGCGATCGACCAGGGCCGCCAGGCACCCCACCTCGGTGTCGTAGGTGTCGATGTCGGTGACGCCCACCCGGGCCGCACCGGCGCGGAGCAGCTCGTCGATCTCGGCCATCGTGCGCCCGCGCAGGTAGTGCGCCTTGTGGCCGATCGCCACCACGTCGCTGCCCTTCGCCCCGATCTCGCCCAGCGCGTCGATCAGCTCGTCGGTGCGGTCGCCCACGGCGCCCAGCCCGAGGAGCAGACGGGCGCCGGGACGGCGTACGCCCGCCATGATCTCGAGCAGCGCCTCGAGGCCGGCCTCGTTGTGGGCGAGGTCCATCACCACGGACACCTCGCCGGGCAGCGAGAAGAAGTTCATCCGGCCGGGGTTGTGCTCGGCGTCGGGGCGGAACGACGTCAGGCCGGCAACCACGTCCGCGCGGGACAGGCCGATGGCGAGCGCCGCGGAGGCGGCGGCGAGGGCGTTCTCGATGTTGAAGCGGGACAGGCCGGCGAGAGTCATCGGCACGTCGACCAGCTCGACCAGCGGGTCGGGGTCGGCACCGGGCACGAGGACCGTGATCCAGCCGTCGATGACCGTCGTGGCCCGGCCGCCGTGGCCGAGCGCCTCCCGCACGGCCGGCGAGTCGGGGTCGCGACTGAAGATCCATGGCTGCGCCGAGATCACCGCGCGCATGGCCAGGACCCGGGGATCGTCGCCGTTGAGCACCGCCCAGCCGTCCTTGCGGGTGATCCGCGGGACGACCGACTTCACCTCGGCGAGCTGGTCGACGGTGTCGATGCCCTGCTGGCCGAGGTGGTCGGCGGTGACGTTGGTGACGACCGAGACGTCGTTGCGGGTGATCCCGATGCCCTTGAGGAGGATGCCGCCTCGGGCGGTCTCGGTGACCGCGAGCTGGACGCCCTCGAGGCCCAGCGCCCGACTCGCTCCGGAGGGCCCCGAGTAGTCACCGCCCTCGACCAGGACACCGTCGCGGTAGATGCCGTCGGTGTTGGACCACCCGACCACCAGCCCGCTGGTGCGGGCGATGTGGGCGATCATCCGGCTGGTGGTGGTCTTGCCGTTGGTGCCCGTCACGGCGACGACCGGGATCGCCGGCGTGATGGTGGTCGGGCGCTCGCCCGTGGCCGCACGGGCGACCTCCTCGGCGGCGGCGCTGACCGCGGCCTCGACGTCCGGCGTCGGGAGCGCGTCGAGGGCGTGGGCGACGGCCTCGCCGAGCGCCCGCGCACGGCCGCGGTTGCGCCACGGGAAGGCGACGACCAGCACGTCGGGGTCGGACGTCGGGCGGACGCGCACCGCGAGGCGCCGCGTGCCGGCCTCACCGGCGATGGCGCGCACCAGCCGCTCGACCGCACGCACCGCGAACCGCGCCCGGAACCCCGACCCCGCCGCTCCCGGCCGCGTCGTGCGCAGTCCGATCCGGCGGGCGAAGCGCAGCACCGCCTCGTCGCTGGCCTCAGTGATCGTCGAGACGTCGAGCGTGAGCTTCACCGCGGCGCGCGGGAAGTAGAGGTTGGGGCCTTCGAGGATGCGCAGCTCGACGAGGGAGGTCACCGCAGGAAACTAGCGGAACGCGGGCTCCCCGCTGTAGACCAGCCTGCCGGCCGGTTACAGGCCCATCGCGTGGAAGCCGCCGTCGACGTGCACGATCTCGCCGGTGGTGGCCGGGAAGAAGTCGCTCAGCAGCGCGCACACGGCCTGCGCGGTGGGCGTGTGGTCGGTCTCGTCCCAGCCGAGCGGGGCGCGGTCCTTCCACGCCGACTCGAGGTCCTCGAACCCGGGGATCGCCTTGGCGGCCAGGGTCTTCAGCGGGCCGGCGGACACCAGGTTGCAGCGGATCCCCTCGGGACCCAGGTCCCGGGCGACGTAGCGGCTGGTGTTTTCCAGCGCCGCCTTGGCGACGCCCATCCAGTCGTACGCCGGCCACGCCGTGGTCGCGTCGAAGGTGAGCCCGACGATCGAGCCGCCGCGCTGCATGAGCGGGCGGGTGGCGACGGCCAGCGACTTCAGGGAGTACGCCGACACCTGCACGGCCTGCGCCACGTCCTCCCACGGCCCGGTCATGAACTTGCCGCCGAGCAGTGTCTCGGGGTTGCCGTAGGCGATGGAGTGGACGACGCCGTCGAGCCCGTCGACGTGCTCGCGGACCTGGTCGGCCAGACCGGCGAGGTGGTCCTCGTCGGTGACGTCGAGCTCGAGCACCGGAGCCTCTTGCGGGAGGCGCTTGGCGATCCGCTTGGTGATGTTCAGGGCGCGGCCGAAGTTGGAGATGAGCACCGTCGCGCCCTGCTCCTGCGCGACCCGTGCGGTGGCGAAGCCGATCGAGCTGTCCATCGTGACGCCGGCGACGAGGATGCGCTTGCCGTCGAGGATTCCCATGTCTGTGTGTCCCTTCGCGGGGTCGGTGGCGGTCGAGTGCTGGGGGCGGGTCAGTGGCCCATGCCGAGGCCGCCGTCGACCGGGATCACGGCCCCGGTGACGTAGGCGGCGCCGTCGGAGGCGAGCCAGGTGACGGCCGAGGCGATCTCGGCCGGCGAGGCGTAGCGGCCGAGTGGCACCTGGGTGCGGATAGCGGCCTTCTGGTCGTCGGTCAGCACGTCGGTCATGTCGGTCTCGACGAAGCCGGGCGCGACGACGTTGGTGGTGATCGAGCGGCTGCCGAGCTCGCGGGCCAGCGACCGGGCGAGGCCGATGAGGCCGGACTTGGAGGCGGCGTAGTTGACCTGTCCGGCGGACCCGAGGAGCCCGACGACCGAGGAGATCAGGATGATGCGGCCCCGCCGCTGGCGCAGCATGCCCTTGGCGGCGCGCTTGGCGAGCCGGAACGTGCCGGTCAGGTTGGTGTCGATGACCGAGGACCAGTCGTCCTCGCTCATCCGCAGCACGAGGGTGTCCTTGGTGATGCCGGCGTTGGCCACCAGCACCTCGACCGGGCCGTGCGCCTCCTCGACCTGGGCGAACGCGGCCTCGACGGCCGCGGGGTCGGTGATGTCGCAGCGCACGTCGAGGGCGCCGTCGGGGGCACCGCCGTTGCGGGTGGTGACGGCGACCTTGTCGCCGAGCTCGATGAACGCCTCGGCGATCGCACGGCCGATGCCGCGGTTGCCGCCGGTCACCAGGACGGAGCGGGGGGCGGGGCTGGATCCGGGAGTCTCGGTCACGTCCACGACGCTAGTGATTACCGTCGGGTACGAGGAATCACTCGTCCTCGAGGCGGAAGCCGACCTTCATGCCGACCTGGAAGTGCTCGACCTCGCCGTCCTTGGCCTGGCCGCGGATCTGGGTCACCTCGAACCAGTCGATGTGGCGCAGTGTCTGGCCGGCGCGCTGGATGCCGTTGCGGACGGCCTGGTCGATGCCGTCCGGGGACGTGCCGACGATCTCGGTGACGCGGTAGGTGCGGTTGGTCATGGCGTGCTCCTTGGCGTGGCAGGTGGGTGGCGCCGGATCCCTGGCGGTCCCGGGCGGCCCTTCTCCGCCGAGCCTAGCGACGTACGATGGGAGGCATGGCCAAGCAGGATGCCGTACGCATCACCACGGCTCGCAGCAGCGCCGCCGAGGACATGAAGTCCCGTCAGCGGCGCTACGCGCTGTCTATGTCCATCCGCCTCGTGTGCTTCGTCGCGGCGGTGGCGGTCGGCCCCGGCGTGCTGCGCTGGGTGCTGGTGGGCGCGGCGGTGTTCCTCCCGCTCTTCGCGGTCATCATGGCCAACGCCGGCGACCAGCGCGACGACGGATTCACGCTTCAGGACGCGCCTTCGGCCCATGAACTGACGGCTGGCGACCCCGAAGAGTGAGGAAAAATTGCTCCTTGCGTGTCGCCCTCGAAAGTTTGGTTTTCACAGATATGGCGTGCAATGATCCCGGTGCGATCACGGCATCCCCCGTCTGTGATCGCTCCTGAAGTGCCGGACAGCTTCCCCCCGTGGCTGTCCGGCACTTCTCTTTTCTCCCCCGTCGCCCGCCTCGAGAGGACACCCCATGGAGCCCGACCGCGTCATCTGCTCGGCCAAGGGCTGCCAGGGCGAGGCCACGTGGGAGCTGCTCTGGAACAACCCCAAGATCCACACCGCCGAGCGGCGCAAGACCTGGCTGGCGTGCGACGAGCACCGGCAGTCGCTCTCGGACTTCCTCGGAGCCCGGGGCTTCCTCAAGGAGGTCGTCCCGCACGCGGGATGACGCCTCCCCCGCAGCCTGAACGCTCGTCGTGCTCGTCGCGACGATCACTCCAGATCCGGGGTGCGATCCGTCCACTCGGCGCGGCTGAGCTCGTAGGCCACCTCGCCGCGCTCCCAGCCAGGAACCCGGCGCCTGTCGGGAGAGGCCGCCCACGACGCGTGCTGCGTCATCCCCACCTTCTCCAGCACGCGACGCGAACCGGCATTCGCTGCCATCGTCGAAGCGACCACCCGATCGATGTCCCGGCACGAGAACGCTTGTCGAACCATGGCCTCAGCGCCCTCCGTCGCGAGCCCGCGGCCGTGGCTCGAGGCTCGCAGTCGGTAGCCGATGCCAGACGTATCGGGCCGGCCGTCGAATGACGACGCCGACCACCACCCGACGAAGCTGCCGGCAACGAAGCCAGCCCAGTATCCGAGTCCGCGCCCTGCATCGCTCTGGTGGTCGAGGCGCCGGCGCCACTCTGCGGCCGTCTCGTCAGGGGTCGCAGGGCGCCCCAGGATGTACGTCATGACCGCTGGGTCGGAGTTCAGGTCGATCATCAGGTCCTCGTCCTCGACCCCGACCGGTCGAAGCGCGAGACGACGCGTCGACAGTACGGGAAGTGCGCGCCGCTGCGATCCGAGCTCCACCACCCCGCGACCATAGTCATCGGACAAGCCCAGGGGCATCGATCCCCTGCGCGGTCCGCAGGTGCCGATCAGCCCTTCTTGTTCGTGTCCAGGTCGAGGGAGTGGAGCAGCGTGTGCCGCACCTTGCTCCACTGGGCGCTCCACGCCTGGAGCGGCGCCAACGAACGCTCCAACATCTCGAGCTGGTCGTCCAGGACCGCGAGCTCAGCCGTGATGGCCTGGATGGTCAGCCTCTTGGCACGGATCTCCTTGACGACGATCTCGAGCTCGGCGTCCACCTGCGGCGCCGACTCGACGGCCGTGCGCATGGACTCGAGCATGCGGTTGGCCGTCGCGAGGACGGAATCCGGGACGACGGCCTGCGCCCCTGCCCCTCCCGCCTGGGCCACCTGCTCCACCAGCGCCCGCGTGCTGTTCAGGAAGAGGTCCGTCGCCGAGTGCACGATGCCCTTGCGCTCCTGCCGCGGCCCGTTGCGAGGCTTCTCGGCCTCCACGCTGTCGTCCTGGTCCATGTCTCCGATTGTGGCGCACGAGGACGACCCAGGTGCGGTGCCTGGACGGCGCGGTGGACACTCGCACCATGACCGACCACCCGGGTGAGTCGTCGTTGACGACCGATCGACTCGTCCTGCGTCCCTACGAGCCGGGCGATGCGGCGCGCGTGCTCGACGTCCTGCGGCGTCCTGAAGTGATCCGCTGGCTGGGCGATCCGCCGCACGTGCCCATGGCCGACCTCGAGGAGGCCCGCCGCTGGATCGACGACCGGCGCCAACGTGAGGCGCGGGACCCGTGGGACGTGACGCGGGCGATCGTCGTCCGTGCCACGGGGACCGTCGCCGGGACCGTGTCCGTGGCGAGGGCCTACCGGCGCAACGGTGACTTCCTCGACGAGTACGAGGTCGGGTGGCACCTGCATCCCGACTCGGTCGGGTCCGGCTACGCGACCGAGGCCGCCGCGGCCCTGCTCGGCGACGTCTTCGCGCGCGGGCTTCCCGAGGTCTGGTGCGGCATGTTCGTCGGCAACGAGCCGTCACGCAGGGTCGCGGAGCGGCTGCACCTGCCGTTCATCGGCGTGCGCGAGGATCCGTGGTACGAGGGTGAGAGCCGGCTCTACCGCCTCGAGCGCAGCCAGTGGCAGAGCCGCGATCGGACCTAGCGGACGGGATCAGCCGCCGATCGCGGACATCGGGCGGTCCGGCTGGAGGAAGGTCACGTCGTCGATGCCGTGGCCGGCACGCTTGCCGCGCATGGCGATGACCCAGCGCTCGGCGATCTCCGCGTCGTCGGCACCGGTGCGCAGCGACGTACGCAGGTCGGACTCCTCGCGGGCGAAGAGGCAGTTGCGCACCTGGCCGTCGGCGGTGAGGCGCACGCGGTCGCAGTCGCCGCAGAACGGGCGGGTGACCGAGGCGATCACGCCGACCGTGCCCGGGCCGCCGTCGACGTCGAAGAGCTCCGCGGGGGCGCTGCCGCGCGGGGCGCCGTGCGGGGTCAGCGTGAACTCGGCGCTCAGCGCCTCGAAGATCTCGTCGGCGGTCACCATCGACTCGCGGCTCCAGCCGTGCTGGGCGTCGAGCGGCATCTGCTCGATGAAGCGCAGCTCGTAGCCGTGCTCGATGCTCCAGCGCAGCAGCTCGGGGGCCTGGTCGTCGTTGGCCCCCCGCAGGAGCACGGCGTTGAGCTTGATCGGGCCCAGCCCGGCAGCCTTGGCCGCCTCGAGCCCGGCGAGGACGTCCTTGAGCCGGTCGCGGCGGGTGATGGCCGCGAAGGTGTCGGGGCGCACGCTGTCGATGCTCGCGTTGATCCGGTCGAGACCGGCGTCGGCCAGCGCCTGTGCGGTGCGGGACAGGCCGAGGGCGTTGGTGGTCAGCGAGGTCTCGACGCCGAGGGCGTGGGTGCGCGCGACGATGTCGACCAGGCCGCGGCGCAGCAGCGGCTCCCCGCCGGTGAAGCGGACCTCGGTGATGCCCAGCCGCTCCACGCCGATGGTGACCAGGCGGACCACCTCGTCGTCGGTCAGCGTCTGCTCGGTGGGCAGCCAGTCGAGGCCCTCCGCCGGCATGCAGTAGTTGCACCGGAGGTTGCAGCGGTCGGTGAGCGAGACCCGCAGGTCGGTGGCCACGCGGCCGAAGCGGTCCGCCAGAGGAGTCGTCACCTGTCCGAGTCTAACGAGGCGGGGGTCAGCGGGTCAGGACGTCCCGGATAGCCTCGACTGGTGAGCAAGCTGCGGTTCCTGGTCTCGCGCCGCTGGATCGTCTTCGCACTCGTGGTCGTCGCCCTGGCCTGGGTCGCGTGGCGCCTCGGTGAGTGGCAGTTCCACCGGCTCGACGACCGCAAGGAACGCAACGCGATCATCGAGCGCAACGAGAAGGCCGGCGCGGATCCCGTCGCCGAGGTGATGGCGCCCGGCGAGCCCGTCGACGCCTCCGAGGAGTGGCGCATCGTGGAGGCGGTGGGCACCTACTCGGTCGAGGACACCGTGATCGTGCGCTACCGCACCCGCGACGGCGAGGCGGGCGTCGACGTCGTCGTACCCCTCGAGACCACGGACGGCCAGACGCTGCTGGTGGACCGCGGCTGGTACGCCACCGACAACCGCGGCGCGACCCAGGAGGACGTGCCCGAGCCGCCGGCGGGCGAGGTGACGGTGACCGGGTGGGTACGCCAGGACGCCGAGGGCAGCAGCACCGAGGTCTCCGACCTCTCGACCCGCGCCGTGAACAGCGAGCGGATCGGCGACGCGCTCGGTCGCGAGGTGCTCGGCGGCTGGGTCGACCTGCGCTCGGAGTCCCCCGAGCCCGCCACCCCCCTGCTGCCGGTGGAGATGCCCGACCTCGACAACGGCCCGCACTTCTTCTACGGCCTGCAGTGGTGGTTCTTCGGAGTCCTGGCCATCTTCGGGTTCTTCTACCTGATCTACGACGAGTGGCGCGGCGGTCGCGGACCGTGGGGCAGCCAGGAGAACCCACGGCCTGAGCCGACCTCACCCGCGCCGAAGCGGGCCCCGGTCCCGGCGGCGCCGAAGGTGCGGCGCAAGACCTGGCGCGAGCGCCTCGACTCGGGCGCCGAGGACGAGTCAGAGCGCGCGGAGGAGCCCGCCGTCGACCGGGAGCATCACGCCCGTCAGGAATGACGCCACCGGCGAGAGCAGGAACGCGGCCACCGCGCCGAACTCCTCGGGCCGGCCGTAGCGGCCGAGCGGGATGGTCGCCTCGGCGGCCCTCCGGGCCGCTTCGGGGTCGTCGGTCGACGCGTCGAGCTCGGCGACGCGCTCGGTGGCGATCCGGCCGGGCAGCAGGCCGTTGACGCGGACACCGTGCGGTCCCAGCTCGTCGGCGAGGGTCTTGGCGACCATGGCCAGACCGGGCCGCAGACCGTTGGAGATCGCCATCTGCGGCAGCGGGGCGCGCACGCTCGACGAGAGCACCAGGCCCAGTGCGCCGCCGGCGGGCAAGGCGGCGCCGACCTCCCTCGCCAGGCGTACGGCGCCGAGGAACACCGACTCGAAGGCCTCGCTCCACTGCTCGTCGGTGATCGCGGAGACCGCACCCTTCGGCGGACCGCCCACGCTGATCAGGGCACCGTCGAGGCGCCCCCACGTGTCCCGCGCCACCGCGAGCAGCCGGGCCGGGGCGTCCCGGTCGGAGTTGTCGGCCACCACGGCGACGGCAGCCTCACGACCGGCTGCCTCGTTGAGCGACGCGGTCGCCTCGGCCAGCGACTCCTCCGAGCGGCCCGAGATCACCACCCGCGCCCCCTCGGCGACGAGCACGTCGGCGGTCGCGCGGCCGAGCCCGCGGGCCCCTCCGGTGACGATGTGGACGCGGTCGGTGAGCTGCAGGTCCATGTCACGAGCCTAGTCGCGAGCGACGGAGGAGCTCCCGGCCTGGCGAGGGAGGTCGAGTGGCGCCGCGACCGAGGAACGAGGTCGCGACGCGGCGTACCGAGACCCGCGACCTACGACGGGCCTCAAATCCGCGTCAGCTGGGCGCCGGGACGGGCGCCTCGCGGAACTGCGTCGCGTGGAGGGTGGCGTAGAGGCCACCGGCGGCGAGCAGCTCGGCGTGGGTGCCCTGCTGGACCACCCGGCCGTCGTCGAGGACGAGGATCAGGTCGGCGTTGCGCACGGTCGAGAGCCGGTGCGCGATGACCAGTGACGTACGTCCCTCGAGCGCGGCGTCGAGCGCGTCCTGGACGGCCGCCTCGGACTCGCTGTCGAGGTGGGCGGTGGCCTCGTCGAGGACCACGATCGCCGGCGCCTTGAGCAGCAGCCGCGCGATGGCCAGTCGTTGCCGCTCGCCACCGCTGAGGCGGTAGCCCCGGTCCCCCACGACCGTGTCGAGGCCGTCGGGCAGCGCGCGGACCAGCCCGGCGATCTGCGCCGCCTCGAGCGCGGCCCACACCTCGGTCTCGGTCGCACCGGGCCGGGCGTAGAGCAAGTTGGCCCGGATGGTGTCGTGGAACATGTGGGCGTCCTGGGTGACGTAGCCGACGACGTCCTCCAGCGACTGGAGCGTCACGTCGCGGACGTCGTGGCCACCGACCCGGACGGCGCCGGACTCGACGTCGTAGAGCCGGGCAACGAGGTGCGTGACCGTCGTCTTGCCGGCACCGGAGGGGCCGACGAGGGCGACCATCTGCCCCGGCTCGGCGGTGAAGGTGACCTCGTGGAGCACCTGCCCGGTGTCGCGGGACTCGGTCCTGGCCACGGTCTCCAGGGACGCGAGCGAGATCTGGTCGGCCCGGGGGTAGGTGAAGGCGACGTGGTCGAACTCCAGGCGCGAGGCGGTGACCGGCAGCTCGACGGCGTCGGGCTTCTCCTGGATCAGGGACGGGAGGTCGAGCACCTCGAAGACCCGGTCGAAGCTCACCAGCGCGGTCATCACGTCGATCCGGACGTTGGAGAGCCCCTGCAGCGGGCCGAGGAGACGGGTGAGCAGCACGCCCAGCGCGACGATGGTGCCGACCGACAGGTCGCCGCGGATGGCCAGCCACCCACCGATGCCGTAGACCAGCGCCGTGGCCAGCGACGGCACGAGCGTCATGGCCGCGAAGAAGACCCGGGTGAGCAGCGAGATCCGCACGCCGAGGTCGCGCACGACGGCGGCCTTGCGGGCGTAGGCCACGTCCTCGGACTCGCGACGGCCGAAGAGCTTGAGCAGCATCGCGCCGCCGACGTTGAAGCGCTCGGTCATCGCGTTGCCGAGGTCGGCGTTGCCGTCCATCTGCTGGCGGGACAGGTCGGCCAGCCGGTTGCCCACCCAGCGCGAGGCGATCAGCAGGATCGGGAAGAGGGCGAGGCAGAGCAGCGTCACGGGCCAGCTGAGGAACAGCATCGTCACCCCGACGACGATCGCGGCGATGATGTTGGACACGGTGCCCTGGAGCGTCGAGGTGAACGCGCGCTGGGCGCCGATCACGTCGTTGTTGAGGCGGCTGACGAGCGCACCGGTCTGGGTGCGCGTGAAGAACGCCAGGGACTGCCGCTGGACGTGCGCGAAGACCTGCGTGCGCAGGTCGTAGATCAGGCCCTCACCGATGCGGCTGGAGAGCCACCCGGTGATCAGCCCGAAGGCGGAGTCGACGACGGCGACGACCGCGACCAGCACGGCCAGCCAGACCACCAGCGACGTGTCGCCGGTGCGGACGCCGTCGTCGATGATCGCCTTGAGCAGCAGCGGTGGCACCACGACGAGGGCCGCGTCGACCACCGTCACCGCCAGGAATCCCGCGATCAGCGGGCGGTGCGGTCGCGCGAACCCCAGCACCCTCCGCACCGTGCGGCGCTCGATCTTGTTCTCGACCACGCTGCGATCGCTGCGGAGGAACCGCCACGGTGGGCCACCTGCGCCCGGCCCCATCGACATCCCTGCTCCTTCGTTCGTCCGTTCCGGTGAACGTCCGCATCCCGGGCATTGTTCCTCGCGGCACCGACAGCCCGACCACGCGGGCCGCCGCCCGGTCGGGCGGTCAGCCCGCGAACGCCGCGGCGACTGCGCGGAAGCGGCGTACCTGCGCCTCGCGCTCGAGCCTGCGCTGCTCGTCGAGGTCGCGGTCCGCCGCGCCTTGGAGCAGTGCCTTGGTCTCGGGCACGACGCCCGGCATCGGTGCCACGAGCGCCGCTGCCAGGTCGGCCACGGCCGCGTCGAGCTCGCCCGCGGGGACGGCGGCGGTGGCCAGGCCGATCCGGACGGCCTCGTCGGCGGGTACGACGCGGGCGGTGGCGCAGATCTCGAGCGCTCGGGCGTAGCCGACGTGCTCGACGAGCGGCTTGGTGCCGGTCAGGTCGGGGACCAGGCCGAGGGCCGACTCCTTCATCGAGAACTTCGCGTCCTCGGACACGACCCGCAGGTCGCACGACAACGCGAGCTGGAAGCCCGCGCCGATGGCGTAGCCGCGCACCTTGGCGATCGAGACGAAGCGCGGATCGCGCAGCCAGGTGAAGCCCTGCTGGAACGCGTCGATGCGCGCCGACGCCTCCTCGTTGCTGAGCGCGAGCAGCCCCACGACGCTCTCCTCGCCCGCGGTCGAGGGGTCGAGCATCGCGCGGTCGAGCCCGGCGGAGAACGTGTCGCCCTCCCCCGTCACCACCACGACGCGCACCTCGTCGGGCAGGGTGCGGCCGATCTCTCCCAGGGCGATCCACATCGCCGGTGTCTGCGCGTTGCGGACGGCGGGACGGTCCAGCGTCACCGTGGCGATCGGGCCCTCGACGTCGAGGCGGAGGCCGACGGCGGCCAGGTCTTCGGGAGTCATGGGGACGACAATACTACTGACGAGTAACGTGGGGTTTCGAGGCTCGCTGCGCTCGCACCTCAACCACCGAGGGGTCCGCTCGCACCTCAACCACCGAGGGATCCGCTCGCACCTCAACCACCGAGGGATCCGCTCGCACCTCAAACCGCTGAGGGATGCGCTCGCACCTCAAACCGCCGAGGGATCGCTACCTCAGGCGAGGGAGACCAGGTCGGCGTACTCCTCGGACCAGAGGTCCTCGTCGCCGTCGGGCAGCAGCAGGACCCGGTCGGGGTCGAGCGCGCGCACCGCGCCCTCGTCGTGGGTGACGAGGATGATCGCGCCGGTGTAGCTGCGGATCGCGTGCAGCACCTCCTCGCGGGAGGCCGGGTCGAGGTTGTTGGTCGGCTCGTCGAGGAGCAGCACGTTGGCGCTCGAGACGACCAGGATCGCGAGCGCGAGCCGCGTCTTCTCGCCGCCGGAGAGCACGCCCGCCGGCTTGTGCGCGTCGTCGCCGGAGAAGAGGAACGAGCCCAGCACCGACCGGGCCTGGGTGTCGGTCAGCTCGGGGGCGGCGCTGTGCATGTTCTCCAGCACGGTGCGGTTGACGTCGAGCGTCTCGTGCTCCTGTGCGTAGTAGCCCATCTTGAGCCCGTAGCCGGGCACGACCTCGCCGGTGTCGGGCTGGTCGACCCCGGCCAGGATGCGGAGCATGGTGGTCTTGCCGGCGCCGTTGAGGCCGAGGATGACGACCCGGCTCCCCCGGTCGATCGCCAGGTCGACGGCGGTGAAGACCTCGAGCGAGCCGTAGGACTTCGACAGCTCGGATCCCATCAGCGGCGTCTTGCCGCACGGTGCGGGCTCCGGGAACGCGATCCGCGCGACCTTGTCGGCCTGCCGCTCGGTCTCGATGCCGGCCATCATCTTCTCGGCCCGCTTGAGCATCGACTGCGCGGCCTGCGCCTTGGTGGCCTTGGCGCGCATCTTGTTGGCCTGGTCGGTGAGGACCTTGGCCTTGTTCTCGGCGTTCTGGCGCTCGCGCTTGCGGCGCTTCTCGTCGTCCTCGCGCTGGGTGAGGTAGTTGTGCCAGCCCATGTTGTAGACGTCGATGACGGCGCGGTTGGCGTCGAGGTGGAAGACCTTGTTGACCGTCGCCTCGAGCAGGGCGTTGTCGTGGCTGATGACCACGAAGCCGCCGCGGTGGGCCTTGAGGAAGTCGCGCAGCCACACGATCGAGTCGGCGTCGAGGTGGTTGGTCGGCTCGTCGAGCAGCATGATCTCGGCGCCGGAGAACAGGATCCGGGCGAGCTCCACGCGGCGGCGCTGGCCACCCGACAGCGTGCCGATCGGCTGGGCGAGGATCCGCTCCTCGATGCCGAGTGCGGCCGCCATCTGCGCGGCCTCCGACTCGGCGGCGTAGCCGCCACCGGCGTGCAGCTCGGCGTCGGCACGCGTCCAGCGCCTCATGCCACGCTCGTGGACCTTCGGGTCCTCGTGGGCCATGTCGACCTCGGCCTCACGCAGTCGGCGTACGACGTCGTCGAGGCCGCGCGCCGACAGGATCCGGTCGCGGGCGATGACGTCGGGGTCGCCGACGCGCGGGTCCTGCGGCAGGTAGCCGACCTCGCCACTGCGGATCACCTGCCCGGACGCGGGCTGGCCCTCGCCGGCGAGGATGCGGGTAAGGGTCGTCTTGCCGGCACCGTTGCGCCCCACGAGGCCGACCTTGTCGCCTGCGGCGATGCGGAAGGTGACGTCCTCCATGAGGAGCCGCGCGCCGGCTCGGACCTCGAGCTTCTGGGCGGTGATCATCTCGAGCGACATCCTACGAAGGGGTGAGCGCAGGAGCCCCATCGGCGGACCCACGCGCTAACCTGCGCAGAAGCTCCACCGGGGTTCGTCTCCCCGTCACCACCTGCGGAAAGGCACACGCCCATGCGCTTCAACCCCAAGGCCAGGCTCGACACGTCCCGTGTCGGTGACGGGGGCGGTGGCGGCGGTGGTGGCGGTCCGATGCGACTCCCCATCCCGGGCGGCACCCGCGCCGGCGGCGGCATCGGCGGCGTCATCATCATCATCCTGTTCGTGGTCCTCACCCAGTGCCTCGGCGGCGGCATCGGCGGCGGGGGCGACACGGGCACGGGCACCCAGTCCCAGGGCGGCACCGACACGAGCCGGATGGACGACTCGGAGCGCTACGACAACTGCAAGACCGGAGCCGACGCCAACAAGGACGAGGACTGCGCCCGCGTCGCGGTCGAGAACTCGCTCTACAACTTCTGGTCCTCGCAGTTCGACAGCGGCTTCACGCCCGCGACGATGATGACCTTCAGCGGCGCGGTCAACACCGGCTGCGGCCAGGCCAGCTCGCAGGTCGGCCCCTTCTACTGCCCGAGCGACCAGAAGATCTACCTCGACACCACGTTCTTCCAGGACGTCCTCGAGGGCCAGCTCGGCGGCCAGGGCGGCGACTTCGTCGAGCCCTACGTGATCGGCCACGAGTACGGCCACCACATCCAGAACCTGATGGGCACCATGGGCAAGGTCCGCACCCAGCAGGGTCCCGAGTCCGACGCCGTACGCCTCGAGCTGCAGGCCGACTGCTACGCCGGCCTCTGGACCAAGGCCGCCACCGGCACGACCGACGCCGACGGCGTGGCGATCTTCGAGTCGCTCGACGACGCCGACATCCAGGAGGCGCTCGACTCGGCGAAGGCCGTCGGCGACGACCGGATCCAGCAGAAGTCCGGCCAGGGCGTGAACCCCGAGGGCTGGACGCACGGCTCGTCGGAGCAGCGGATGCGGTGGTTCATGACGGGCTACAAGGACGGCACCGTGGAGTCCTGCGACACCTTCGCGGCCAGCCAGCTCTGAGCGGCTGGTCGGCTCAGGCGAGCAGTGCCTCGATCTGGCCGACCTGCCGCTGCATCGCATAGATGTACGGCGCCACGCTGGGGTGGCGGAACTTGCCCGCCAGGGCGCCGTCGCCGTCCGCCACGCGCGCCAGGGCCCAGTCCAGGCGCGTGAGGGCGGTGTAGACGGCCATCACGCGGGCGCCGGTGCGCACCTCGTCGACCGACACGAGCCCCGGCGTGAGCGCAGCGACGTACGCCTCCACGAGCGGGTCGACGTCCTCGCGAGTCGCCAGCGAGAGGTAGCCGAGGTCGGCGCCCACCGGCCCGCGGCCCAGGTGCGCCCAGTCGATGGCGACCGCGCCGTCGCCCGCCCGGCCGGGGATGTTGGCCGCTGACGGGTCGCCGTGCTGCGCGACCTGCGGCAGCGCGTCGCAGCGGTCGAGCCACACCGTGCGGTGCGACCAGAGGTGGTCGGCCACGTCGGCCATCGGCGTGCGGGCCAGGGTCCTCCAGCCGCCACGACGCTCGACGAGACCGAGGCGGCTGCGGAGCTGGTCGCGGGCCAGCCACGGGTGCCGGCCCAGGTCGGCGGAGGCGAAGCGGCCGAGGCAGGCCGCGATCCAGAGCCCGGGTGCGTCGTGGCGCTCGACCCGCTCGTGCACGAGGGTGATGCCCTCCGTGTCCTCGTCCACGCGCACGACGGGCGCCTCGCGCAGCCCGGGGGCATCGGCCACCACGCCGGAGAGGGCCACGTCCGCGGCACGCCGCCAGTAGTTCACGTCTCCGGGCACGAGGACCCCGCTGGGGTCGTGCGGGTCGGGCACGCGGAGGCGCTTGACGACCACCTCGCGGCCGCCGACGGTGGCCGACCAGACCCCGGCGGTGGCCGGTCCGGCGCCGGGCAGGTGTCGCCAGCCCGGTTCGGGTTGCCACCCGGAGGCGTCCATGGCCGCGAACCTAGCGCACCTCGACGTCCCGACGCGTGAAGCTGACGATGCCGGCCGAGGTCAGGGCCACGGCGATCGCCGCCAGCACGAGCAGGGGCGGCCAGCGGAAGGCCTCGGCGGGGACGAGGGCGAGGTGGTGGAACGGTGAGAGGTCCTGCACTGCCTCCGGGATCTGGAGCACCTGCCCGAACAGCATGACCACCACGGCGAAGACCAGCCCGGCCCAGGACAGCGAAGCCAGCCGGGGTGCGATCCCGTACAACAGCCGCGCCAGGCCGCTGAGCACCAGCACCGGCGCGAGGTAGGGCAGGGTGGCTACGACGTAGGTGGGCAGGACACTGCCGTCCCCCGTGGACAGCGCGTAGCCGAGGCCGAGCCCGACCCCCGCCGCCAGCACGACCAGCGCGCTCCCGACCACGGTGAACACGACCTGGGCGAGCAGCCAGCGACTGCGCGAGAGCCCTGTCGCCAGCAGCACCTCGACCACACCGCGGTCCTCGTCGTGCCGCGGCCGGATCGCCTGCGAGATCGCGTAGCCACTGCACATCAGCGCGAGCATCAGGATGGCAGTGGCGTAGAAGCCCTTGACGACGTCGTCGCTGCCCCGCGCGAACATGTCCTGGGTGGTCGCGGAGTCGCCGAGTAGGTCGCCGACGTCGCTGCCGAGGGAGCCGTAGGACAAGCCGGTGAGGAAGAGACCGAGGGTCCAGCCGATCAGCGCTCCGCGCTGCAGCCGCCACGCCAGCCCGAGGGGCGTCCCGAGCGCTGCACGGGCACGTGTCGGGCCGGGCCGCGCCGCGAGGATGCCGGCGTCGTGGTCGCGCCGCCCGAACATCGCCGCCGCGACCGCGGCGACGGCGACGGCGGCGAGCGCGAGAGGTACCAGCGGCCACCAGCGCAGGCCCGAGAAGGCGTGCATGCCCTGGTACCACCCGATCGGGGACATCCAGGTCAGCGTCGGCGAGCCCACGTCGCCGATGGCGCGCAGCACGTACGCGGCGCCGATCACGGCGCCGGTGATGCCGTAGGCAGCGCGCGGCCCGGACGTCAGCTGCGCCGCCAGCAGCGCCACCGCTGCGAAGACCATGCCCACGGCGGCGAGACCGACGCCCAGGGCCAGCGAGTCCGCAGCCTCCAACGGGACCGTGAGCAGGCTGAGCACGACCAGGGCACCCGTGAGCAGGTTGGCGACCAGCGCGACCAGCACCGTCGCGAGAGTGGTGGCCCCGCGCCCGACCGCGGACGCACGCAGCATCTCGTCACGCCCGGACTCCTCCTCGGCTCGGGTGTGCCGCACGACCAGGAACATCGACATCAGGCCGGCGGTGACCGCACCGAACGCCGTGGCCTGCCAAGTCACCTGCCCACCGATCGTGTTGAGCGCTCGGGCCGGGCCCGCCATCGCGACGAACGCCGTGTTGGACTGCATCGCGACCGCGGCGCGGTCGAACTCGGCCTGCGTCGCGTAGAGACCCTTCACGCTCACCGCCTGCGACCAGTAGAGCAGCGTGATGCCCAGCGACCAGGCGAGCAGCATCCACCGGTCGCGGCGCAGGAAGTGGCGCAGCAGCGGCCAGGTGCCGGTCACGACCGCACCTCCACCTCGGGCGCGGCCGCGACGTCGCCGTAGTGGCGCATGAACAGCTCCTCGAGCGTCGGCGGCGTCGCGGTCAGGGTGCCGAGGCCCGCGGTCTGGAGCGTGGCCAGGGCCGGGGCCAGCGCGGGGGTGTCCACCTCGAAGGCCACGCGGAGTCCGTCGATGACGAGGTCGTGCACGCCCTCCAGCCGGGCCAGGCCGTCGACGGGACGTACGGTCTCGGCGCGCACCGTCGTACGGGTCAGGTGGCGCAGCTCGGTCAAGGTCCCCGACTCGACGCACCTGCCGGCGCGGATGATGCTCACCCGGTCACAGAGGCGCTCGACCTCCGCGAGGATGTGGCTCGACAGCAGGACCGTGCCGCCCTGGGCACGGAAGTCCTCGACGCACTGCTGGAAGACCGCCTCCATGAGCGGGTCGAGCCCACTGGTCGGCTCGTCGAGGAGCAGGAGCTCGACATCGCTGGACAGCGCAGCGACGAGCGCCACCTTCTGACGGTTGCCCTTGGAGTAGGCCCGGCCCTTCTTGGACGGGTCGAGCTCGAACCGTTCGACGAGGTCGGCTCGACGCCTCTCGTCGATCCCGCCGCGGAGGCGCCCCAACAGGTCGATGACCTCACCGCCGGTGAGGTTGGGCCACAGGGTGACGTCTCCGGGCACGTAGGCCAGGCGCCGGTGCAGCTCCGCCGCGTCCGTCCAGGGATCGCCGCCGAGGAGCCGGACCGACCCGGCACTGGCCCGCAACAGGCCGAGCAGGACCCGCACCGTGGTGGACTTGCCCGCCCCGTTGGGTCCCAGGAAGCCGTGCACCTCGCCCGGCTCGACCTCGAGGTCGAGCCCGTCGAGGGCCCGGAGGGAGCCGAACGCCTTGACCAGTCCGTGGATCTCGATCGGGTTGCTCACCCGATTGACGATACGCTTCTTTCAGAAGTTTCCAAATGTTCTAGGATGAATGCATGTCAACAGAGGACTACCGCGCCACCTTCGTCGCGCGCATGGGCGCGGCGCTGGCCTCCGCGGGGCTCGCTCGTCTCCCGTCCCGCATCTTCGCGGCGCTCCTCGCCGACCCCGACGGACGGATGACGGCCGCCGAGATCGGCGCCGAGCTCCACGTCTCTCCCGGCGCTGTGTCGGGAGCGGTGCGCTACCTCGACGGTGTCGGGATGATCCGCCGCGAGCGCGAGCCGGGATCGCGCCGCGACGTGTTCGTGGTCGACGACGACGCCTGGCGCGACACCCTCCTCCATGCGGACCGGGTCTACGCCCCCATGATCGCCGAGCTGGACCGCGCACTCGCCGCGATGCCCGTGGACGACCCGGCGCGCCGCCGGATCGCGCTGTCGCGCGCGTTCATGGCCTTCGTCACCGAGGAGATGGGGGCCATGACACAGCGTTGGCAGGAGCGGCTCGCCGAGCTCGACCTCTGACCCGAGCACGCCCGGAGCCGTCATCCGATGTCGCGCACGCGGTAGCGCCACCAGCCCGCTGCGAGCAGGAGCGCGGTCGTGCCCAGGAGCGCGAGCTCGACGCCGACCCCCACCGCTTGCACCGGTACGGCCGGCACGTGCTGGAAGGGTGAGATCCCCACGACCCAGCCCGGCAGCTCGAGCAGCTCTCCCACCTCGCCGAGCGTGACGAACGAGACGAGGGCGGCCCAGCCCGCCCAGGTGGCGCGGGGCCACCACGCCCACGCCAGCAGCGCGACCGCCGCCATCACCCACATCGCCGGCACGTGCGCGAGTGCCGCGGGGACGAGCCGTCCCAGAGCGTGCGGCACCCCGCCCACCTGGCTGCCGTAGCCGACCGCCGAGCCGACGCCGTACGCCGTGGCCAGGAGCAGGGTCCCGGCCATGGCGATCCCGGCCTGGGCGGTGAAGACGCGCACCCTGGACCCGGTCGCCGCGAGGACCTCGGCAGTGCGCTCGTCGGCTTCCTCGTGCGCACCGCTGACGGTGACCTGCACGGCGTACGCCGACAGCATCGCCGCCATGATCGCGAGCAGCGCGGCGAGCATCGTCTCCTCCACCCGCCCACGACCGCCCAGCGCCTCCAGCGCGGCGCGTGCGGCCGGCGAGTCGAACAGCGACCCGAGGTGCGGCGCGACGGAGCCGAAGAGCGCCCCGGACAGGAGCGCGGCGACCACCCACCACCCGGTGGCGAGCCGGTTGAGCCGCCACACCAGTGCCGCGACGGACCCGAACCCGCCTCCAGCCGGGCCGGCCCGCTCGGCGAGCATCCCGTTGCCGAGGTCGCGCCGACCGCGCAGGACGTGGGCGGCCACGACGAGGACGACGGCCAGGCCGAGGTAGAGCCCCAGGACCCACCACCGTGGCCCGTCCCACGCGTGCAGGCGCGTGCCCCAGCCGAGCGGCGACAGCCAGCCGAGCGCGTCGGGGCCGATGTCGCCCGCCGCGCGGAGGCCGTACCAGACCGCGAAGGTCGCCAGCGCGAGTCCGCCTGCCGTGCGGGCGCTGGCGGCGAGCTGGGCGCACACCGCGCCGGTGGCGGCGCCGACCAGCCCGGCCCCGGTCCAGCTCGCACCGAAGGCGACGGACCCCGCCGGGTCCAGCCCGGCGGCGACGTCGATGGCTGCCGCGAGCGTGCCGATGACGACGGCCGCGACCCCGGCCTCCACCAGGGCGGCCCGCAGCGGTGCGGCCCGGCCGACGACGGTGGCGCCGACCAGCTCGGCGCGACCGGACTCCTCCTCGACGCGGGTGTGACGGCGGACGACCACCAGGCCGAGGCCCATCACGGCCACGGCGTACATGACGGTCAGCTTGCCCATCGCGAGGTCGCCGATGCTCTGCTCGGAGACGATCGGGCCGTAGAGGGCGACGAGGGCAGGGCTGCTGTTGATCAGCCGGGCGGCAGCCACCCGGTCGGCGGCGTCGAGGTAGAGCCCCTCGGTCGCGAAGGCCGAGGCGGCCACCATCGCCATCAGCAGCCAGATCCAGACCGGGAGCAGCACCCGGTCGCGCCGCAGGTTGAGCCGCAACAGGCCGGCGGTTCCGTTCGCGTCAGTTGCGGTAGGCATCGAGGAACAGCTCCTCCAGCGACGGCGGCGTGCAGGTCAGCGATTCGACGCCGGCGTCGTCGAGCGCCCGGAGCAGGCCGGGCAGCCCGTCGGGGTCGACCGCGCACGTCACCGCCCCGTCCACGACCTCCAGGTCGTGGACGCCGGGCAGGTCGGCAGGGAGGGTGCCGGTGACCTGCGCGCGGACGTGGTTGCGGCGCAGGTGCCGCAGGGCCGCGAGGGTGCCGGTCTCGACGGTCCTGCCCTGCCGGATGATCGTCACCCGGTCGGCCAGTCGCTCGACCTCGCTGAGGATGTGGCTGGAGAGCAGCACCGTGGTGCCCTGCGCCTTGTGCTCGTGCAGGCACTCGTTGAAGACGCGCTCCATCAGCGGGTCCAGGCCCGACGTCGGCTCGTCCAGGACGAGCAGCTCGACCTGCGAGGCGAAGGCGGCGACGAGCGCGACCTTCTGCCGGTTGCCCTTGGAGTAGGTGCGAGCCTTCTTCGTCGGGTCGAGGTCGAACCGCTCGAGCAGCGCGTCGCGGTCGGTGCGGTCGGGCTCGAGGCCGCGCATCCGCAGCAGGGTGTCGATCGCCTCACCCCCGGTGAGGTTGGGCCAGATCGACACGTCGCCGGGGACGTAGGCCAACCGCCGGTGGATCTGCACGGAGTCGGCCCACGGGTCCAGCCCGTGCACGGTCGCGGTGCCGCTGTCGGTGCGGAGCAGGCCGAGCAGCGCCCTGATCGTGGTGGACTTGCCGGACCCGTTGGGGCCGAGGAAGCCGTGGACCTCTCCTGCGCCGACCACGAGGTCGAGCCCGTCAAGGGCACGCGTGGAGCCGAACGTCTTGACGAGGCCGTGGACCTCGATCGGGTTGCTCACACAGCCAACGCTACGACCGCTCCGGCCCCGGACGTCTTGGGAATCGCAGGTCCCGGCCCGTGATTCGCATGACGTCAGGCGTTGGTGACCTGCACCGACACCGCCTGCGCGTCGGCGACCGCCCGGTCGAGCACGGCCCGGCGCGGGTCGGGCACCGGCAGCCACGGGCCCACCACCGTGACGGCGGAGAGTCGCGGGTCGTCGAGGACCGCGTCGACCGCGGCGTGGTCGCCGCCCGTCACCACGAGGCGTACGCCGTCCAGGATCCGCGCCGCGTGGTCCGCTGCCGCCTCGTAGGCCTGCCGCGCCTGGTTGTCGCGGCGCCGGGCGAACCGCTGCTGGCTCTGCCCGCCGGCCTTGGTGCGTCCCTGCACGTGCCGCTGCCCGATCTTGTGCTCGACGAGCTGCGTGCCGGCGAGCCGTGCCACGGCGAACCCGCCCTTGCGGACCAGGAGGACGCCCCACCGCTCGGGGGCCCGGGCTGCCGACGCGAAGGCGCCCACCTCCGGCGGACCGTCGTACGACGCCCCGAACGGCAGCCGGGCGGTGAAGTCGGAGCCGTCGGCGGCGTCCCCGCGCACCCGGCCGTCGACCACGGTCACCGTGGCGTCGCCGTGGCGTGCGGCGAAGTTGTCGACCCACCGCTCCCAGCGAGCGACAGGGACGAGGACGTCGGGCACGGCTAGAGGAAGTCGAGCGGGTCGAACTCGTCGATCGGGATGATCCGGATCCGCGGGAGCGGGGTGTTGAAGGCGCCGATGTCGTACTCGAGGTCGAGGATCCGCAGGCCCGGCAGGCTGCGGAACTGTGAGTTCACGAACTCGGTGAAGCCGATGACGCCCACCTGGCGGCTGCCGTCGCAGAGCGCTGAGACCTGCTCGACGAAGTCGCCGTCGTGGCTCACCAGCACCACGTCGGCCGCCCGCTGGACGAGCGCCTCGGCGGTGCGCTGGATGGCGATGTCGACGATCTTGCCCTCACCGCTCAGCGGGATCGGCTTGAAGCCGATCGCGAGCAGCGCCTGCACGAAGCTGGTGGGCAGCTCGGTGCTCGCAGCGAGGAAGAACAGGCCGGTCACGTCCTGGTCGAAGGCCCGCTCGGCCCACTCCAGCAACCGGTCCCAGCGTGGGCGCTCCTCCGGCCGCGGTCGGCGCCCGAGGATCGAGGTCCCGAGGGTCGCGTCGATGTTCTCCCCGTCGACGAGGAGGTAGGTCATCCGCTCGGCCATGCGAGGACTCTCCCACACCGCCCGCGGCGTCAGGACCGGTAGACGACCTTGAACGCCTCGACGACCTGGTCGCCGGACACGTCGACGTCGGTGACCTCGACCAGCGCCCGCGGTCCGCCCGCGCCGTCGCACAGGATCGACAGCACACCGGTCTCCGGGAGCTCGCCGGCGTAGTCGGCCGACGCGGCCGTGGTCGCACCGTGCCCGTCGGCCAACACCTGCGCGACGAACTCGTCGGACTCGGCGGCTGAGTCGCCGTAGGCCCACGCCGGCGGCGGCACGGACTCCAGCGTCGTCGGCCCGAAGTAGGTCGGGGCCGCGTTGAGCTTGGCGTGGAACCGGGCCAGGTCCCAGAAGACGCGGAGCTCCTCGTGGTCGAACTCGATGTCACTGACCTCGACGGCGCTGGGGTCGACCTCGGACTCACTCATGGCTCGAGCCTAGACGGCGCGCACGAGCGGTCAGGCCGCCTCGGCGACGTAGGCCGCGAACGCCCGCGCCGTCGCCATCGACCCAGGCCGTGGCTCGGCGGTCGGGTCGAACCCGAGATCGCGGTCGGCCAGCACCTGCTGCAGCAGCGGCCGCCAGGCCGGGTCGGCGTGCATCATCGCCCACCGCAGGGAGTCGCGCTTGCTGGCCACCTGACCGGTGCGCACGGTGTAGAGGCTGCGACAGGCCTGCACGACGAGGTAGCGCTGGCACCACGCGAGCGTCGGCGGGCACCAGGCGAGCACGTCGCGGGTGAGCGTCGTGAGGGACGCCCGGGCGTGGTCGCGGAGCACGTCGTCGGGCACCGGGTCCATCAGCCGCACCGGGCACGGACCCACGAGCGTGACCCCGTGCTCGCGCAGGATCCACCGCGTCCACGGCTGGTTGCAGTGCTCCGACCAGCTCATGTCGTCGTGCCCGTGGTCGACGTAGAGCCACGGCCGCCCCAGCCCGGCGGTCGTGCGCAGGTCGTCGAGGACGGCGTAGGACCCCTCGAGGTGACGGTTCCAGAAGCCGTCGCGGTGCGGCAGGTCGCGGTGCAGGGCCCGGAGCGCCGCCTCCTGCTCGGCGTCCGGACGGTCGCGGACCACGACGATGAAGTCGCAGTCGCTGTGCAGGTCACCCGCCCCGAGTGCGAACGACCCCTGCAGGTAGGCGCCGACGAACGACTCGCCCAGCGCCGCCTGTGCGCCGGTGACGAGGTCGTGCAGCACGCCGTTGAGCTCGGCGTAGCGCGTGGGGTGGGGGTTCAGCACGCATGGAGTGTGCGCTCGGCGCCACCGCGCCGCCACGGGTTTTCTCCGAGGGCCTGTCCTCCACGAGGGGTTTCGACCCGCCCGTCACGAGCTCGCGAGCTCGCTCGTGGGGCTCGCTCAACCTCTTCGCGTTCGCGTCCGGCTTCGCCGTCCGCGAGGCTCAGACGTTGAAGCCCAGGGCGCGCAGCTGCTCGCGGCCGTCGTCGGTGATCTTGTCCGGACCCCACGGCGGCATCCAGACCCAGTTGATCGCGACGTCGCCGACGAGGCCCTCGAGCGCGGACTCGGTCTGGTCGGTGATCACGTCGGTCAGCGGGCAGGCCGCCGAGGTGAGCGTCATGTCGAGGACGGCGTTGCTGTGCTCGTCGAGGTGCACGCCGTAGACGAGGCCGAGGTCGACCACGTTGATCCCCAGCTCGGGGTCCACGACGTCCTTCATGGCCTCGGTGACGTCCTCGACGGTGACCGTCGAGGTGCCGCCGAGCTGGCCGGCCTCGGGCACGTCGGGCAGGTCGCTGTGGTCGGCCTGGTGGTCGGTCTGGTGGTCGGCCTGGTGGGTGGACTCGGTCATCGGGTCTCTCCTTCAGTCTGGGCCTGGGCGGTCGCGTCCTTCCACGCCATCCAGGAGAGCAGGGCGCACTTCACGCGCGCGGGGAACTTGGCGACGCCGGCGAAGGCGATGCCGTCCTCGAGGACGTCCTCGTCGGGTTCGACCTGCCCCTTGCCCTGCATGAGCTCGAGGAAGGTCTGGTGGATCTCCATCGCCTCGGCGACCGGCTTGCCGATCACGAGGTCGGTCAGCACCGACGTCGACGCCTGCGAGATGGAGCAGCCCACGGCGTCGTAGGAGACGTCCTGGACGACGGGGCCATCGGGGCCGTCGGCGAGGTGCACCCGCAGGGTGACCTCGTCACCGCAGGTGGGGTTGACGTGGTGGACCTCGGACTCGAACGGGTCACGAAGGCCCTGGTGGTGCGGGTTCTTGTAGTGGTCCAGGATGATGTCCTGGTAGAGCGCGTCCAGATCGGTGCTCATACGGGGTCCCTGCGGAAGCGCGAGCGAAGCGAGTGGTTTCGTGGGGTGTTCATCGCATCAGTCCACCTTGAAGTAGCGACGGGTGTGGTGGAGCGCCTCGACCAGCGCGTCGATCTCCGCCGGTGTCGTGTAGAGGTACGACGACATCCGGGTGGAGGCCTGCACGCCGAAGCGGGCGTGCGCCGGCTTGGCGCAGTGGTGGCCGGCCCGGACCGCGACGCCGCGCGAGTCGAGCACCTGCGCGATGTCGTGCGGGTGGACCCCGGCCAGCTCGAAGGAGACCGCTCCCCCGCGCTGGGCGGCGTCGAGCGGTCCCAGCACGGTGAGGCCGGGGACCGACTGCAGGCCCTCGAGGGCGTAGGCCGTGATCGCCTGCTCGTGCGCGTGGATCGCCTCGAGCCCGATGTGGCCGAGGTAGTCGACCGCCGCGCCGAGACCGACGGCCTCGACGATCGGCGGGGTGCCCGCCTCGAAGCGGTGCGGCGCCTTGGCGTACGTCGAACGCGCCATGGTCACGGTCTCGATCATCTCGCCGCCGCCGTGGAACGGCGGCAGCTGGTTGAGCAGCTCCTCGCGCCCCCACAGGACGCCGATGCCGGTCGGGCCGGTGACCTTGTGGCCGGTGAAGACCAGGAAGTCGCAGCCGACCGCCTGCACGTCGACGGGCAGCTGCGGCGCAGCCTGCGAGGCGTCGATCACGGACAGGGCGCCGACGGCGGCAGCCCGGGCGACGAGGTCGGTGACCGGGTTGATCGTGCCCAGCATGTTGGAGACCCAGGTGAAGGCGACCACCTTGGTGCGCTCGTCGACCAGCTGGTCGGCGTTCGACAGGTCCAGGTGGCCGTCGTCGGTGAGCCCGAACCAGCGCAGCTCCGCACCCGACCGCTCGCAGGCCAGCTGCCACGACACGATGTTGGAGTGGTGCTCCATCTCGGTGATGACGACGTTGTCGCCCGGGCCGAGGTCGATCGTGCGCGCCAGCAGGTTGAGCGCCTCGGTGGCGTTCTTGGTGAAGATCACCTCGTTGCGCGAGGGCGCGTTGAGGAACGCCACCACCTTGTCGCGCGCGGCCTCGTAGGCCTCGGTCGACTCGGCACCGAGCTGGTGCATCGCCCGGGCGATGTTGGCGTTGTGGCGCTCGAGGTGGTCGACCATCGTGTCGATGACGACCTGCGGCTTCTGCGAGGTGTTGGCGCTGTCGAGGTAGACCAGCGGCTGACCGCCCGCGAGCGTGCGCTCGAGGATCGGGAAGTCCTTGCGGATCACGTCGAGATCCGGAAGCAGTCCTTCCATGGGCGTTACCTCGTTTCGGCGGTGGGAGAAGTGGTGCTCGGGTGGCTCAGGCGTTCGCCTTGAGGTACTTGTCGTAGCCCTCTGCCTCGAGCTGGTCGGCGAGCTCCTTGCCGCCGGACTCGGCGACCTTGCCGTCGACGAACACGTGGACGAAGTCGGGCTCGATGTAGCGCAGGATGCGGGTGTAGTGGGTGATCAGCAGGACACCCTTGCCCTCGCGCTCGCGGAAGCGGTTGACGCCCTCGGAGACGATCTTGAGCGCGTCGATGTCGAGGCCGGAGTCGGTCTCGTCGAGGACGGCGACCTTCGGGTCGAGCAGCTCGAGCTGGGCGATCTCGTGGCGCTTCTTCTCGCCGCCCGAGAAGCCCTCGTTGACGGAGCGCTGCGCGAAGGTCGAGTCGAGGTTGAGCCGCTCGAGCGCACCGTTGACGTCCTTGACCCACGTGCGCAGCTTGGGCGCCTCGCCGTCGATGGCGGTCTTGGCGGTGCGGAGGAAGTTCGACACCGAGACGCCGGGGACCTCGACGGGGTACTGCATCGCGAGGAACAGGCCGGCGCGGGCCCGCTCGTCGACCGACAGGGCGAGGACGTCCTGGCCGTCGAGCGTCACCGAGCCGCCGGTGATCGTGTACTTCGGGTGGCCGGCGATGGAGTAGGCCAGCGTCGACTTGCCGGAGCCGTTGGGGCCCATGATGGCGTGCGTCTCACCCTCGTTGATGGTGAGGTCGACGCCCTTGAGGATCTCCTTGGGGCCGTCCTCGGTCTCGACGGTGACGTGCAGGTCGGTGATGACGAGCTTGCTCATGCGGGGGTGACTCCGTTCAGGGTGGTCTCGGTGTCGACGTACACATCGGTGCCGCGTAGGTCGACGGGGAAGGTCGCGACCGGCTCGGTCGCGGGGAGGTTGGTGGGCTTGCCGGTGCGCAGGTCGAACATCGACCCGTGCAGCCAGCACTCGATCTGGCAGTCGGCGACCTCGCCCTCACTGAGGGCCACGGCGGCGTGGCTGCACTCGTTCTGCAGCGCGAACACCTCGTCGCCGTCGCGGGCGACGACGATCTCCAGGTCGCCGATCGTCACGGCGAGGCCCTGGTCGGGCGTGACCTCGTCGAGTGCGCAGGCGCGCTCGTAGGTCATCAGCTGTCCGACCCGAAGGCTGCCAGCGAGCCGACGTCCTTGAGGACGTTCTTGGCGAGCTCGGCCTCGACGGTCGTGAGGAGGCGGTCCTCGATCGACGGCACGCCGACCTTGCGGATCAGGTCGTTGAAGAAGCCGTGGACGACCAGGCGCTGCGCCTCCTGCTCCGAGACGCCGCGCGACTGGAGGTAGAAGAGCTGGTTGTCGTCGAAGCGCGCGGTGGCCGACGCGTGGCCGGCACCCTCGATCTCGCCGGTCTCGATCTCGAGGTTGGGGATTGAGTCGGCCTGGCAGCCGTCGGTGAGGACCAGGTTGCGGTTCTCCTCGTAGGTCTCGATGCCCTCGGCGACCTTGCGGATCAGCACGTTGCCGACCCAGACCGTGTGCGCCTTCTCGCCCTGCAGCGCGCCCTTGTAGACGGCGTGGGACTTGGTGCGAGGCGCGGTGTGGTCGGCGAAGATCCGGTGCTCGATGTGCTGGCCGGCGTCGGCGAAGTAGAGGCCGAGGAGCTCCGCGGAGCCGCCGGGGCCGTCGTAGGTCACGTTGGCGTCCATGCGGACCAGGTCGCCGCCGAAGGAGATCGCGGCGTGCTTGTAGGTGGCGTCGCGGCCGACCCTGGCCTGGTGGTGGGACAGGTGGACGGCGTCGTCGGCCCAGTCCTGGATGGAGACGACACTTGCCTCCGCGCCGTCGGCGACGACGACCTCGACGACTGCGGCCACCGCGGCGGACCCGGTGTGGTTGAGCACCACGACGGCCTTGCTGTGCCGGCCGAACCGCAGCACCACGTGGGCGCCGCTCGTCGTGTCGGCGTCGGTGCCGTCGACCTCGACCACGATGGGCTCGGCGGCCTCGACGTCGGCGGGCACGTCGACGAGCAGCGTCGCAGGGACCTCGGCGAGGACCCGGGCGGTGAAGCGGGTGTTGGGCACCCAGCCGCTGACACCGCGCAGCGAGGTGGCCTCGTCACCGGTGACGACCCCGACGGACACGCCCTCGGGCGCGTTCCAGGTGGCGTGGGTGTTGCGCCCGTCGAGCGGTGCGTCGGCGTGCAGGCCCTTGAGCCGCTTCAACGGGGTGAAGCGCCAGATCTCCTCGCGACCGGTCGGGACCTCGTGGTCGGCGACCACGAAGGAGCCGGCCGGGTGGAGGTGGCTCTCCACCTTGTCGAGCTCGGGGCTCTGCTCCAGCGCGGAGCGAACGGAATCAGTGGTGACGGTCAACTGTCTTCTTCCTTGGTACTCGGAGGAGCTTCGTACTGTCGAGCGGGCCCGGATCAGTCAGCCGACGGCGCCTTCCATCTGCAGCTCGATCAGGCGGTTGAGCTCGAGGGCGTACTCCATCGGCAGCTCCTTGGCGATCGGCTCGACGAAGCCGCGCACGATCATCGCCATCGCCTCGTCCTGCTCCATGCCGCGCGACATGAGGTAGAAGAGCTGGTCGTCGGAGACCTTGGAGACGCTGGCCTCGTGGCCCATCGAGACGTCGTCCTCGCGGATGTCGACGTAGGGATAGGTGTCGCTGCGGCTGATCTGGTCGACCAGCAGCGCGTCGCACAGCACGTTGGACTTCGAGCCGTGGGCGCCCTCGTTGACCTGGATCAGGCCGCGGTAGGACGTCCGGCCGCCGCCGCGGGCGACCGACTTGCTCAGGATCGAGCTCGAGGTGTGCGGTGCCGCGTGCACCATCTTGGCGCCGGCGTCCTGGTGCTGGCCCGCGCCCGCGAAGGCGATCGACAGGGTCTCGCCCTTGGCGTGCTCGCCCATCAGGTAGATGGCGGGGTACTTCATCGTCACCTTGGAGCCGATGTTGCCGTCGACCCACTCCATCGTCGCGCCGGCGTCGCAGGTGGCGCGCTTGGTGACGAGGTTGTAGACGTTGTTCGACCAGTTCTGGATGGTCGTGTAGCGGCAGCGGCCGCCCTTCTTCACGATGATCTCGACGACCGCGGAGTGCAGCGAGTCAGACGAGTAGATCGGGGCGGTGCAGCCCTCGACGTAGTGCACGTAGGCGTCCTCGTCGACGATGATGAGCGTGCGCTCGAACTGGCCCATGTTCTCGGTGTTGATCCGGAAGTAGGCCTGCAGCGGGATGTCGACGTGGACGCCCTTGGGCACGTAGATGAACGAGCCACCGGACCACACCGAGGTGTTGAGCGCGGCGAACTTGTTGTCACCGACCGGGATGACGGTGCCGAAGTACTCCTTGAAGAGCTCCTCGTGCTCCTTCAGCGCGGTGTCGGTGTCGACGAAGATGACGCCCTTCTCCTCGAGGTCCTCACGGATCGAGTGGTAGACGACCTCCGACTCGTACTGAGCGGCGACGCCGGCGACGAGGCGCTGCTTCTCCGCCTCGGGGATGCCGAGCTTGTCGTAGGTGTTCTTGATGTCCTCGGGGAGCTCCTCCCACGAGGTCGCCTGCTTCTCGCTGGAGCGCACGAAGTACTTGATGTTGTCGAAGTCGATCGTCGACAGGTCCGAGCCCCACGTGGGCATCGGCTTGCGGTGGAAGAGCTTGAGCCCCTTGAGGCGCAGGTCGAGCATCCACTGGGGCTCGGACTTCTTCGAGGAGATGTCTCGTACGACGTCCTCGTTGAGACCGCGGGTGGCGGCGGCGCCGGCGTCGTCGGAGTCGGCCCAGCCGAACTCGTAGTTGCCGATGCCCTTGAGCTCGGGGTTGAGTTCTTCGATGGAGGTCATGCCTTCTCCTTCTTCGGTGCGGGCTTCGGTGCGGGCTGGAGGGTCTGGGGGATGCAGGTGGTGCACACGCCGTCGCCGTGGGCGATGGTCGCCAGGCGCTGCACGTGGGTGCCCAGGACGGAGGCGATGGCCTCGGTCTCGGCCTCGCACAGCTGCGGGAACTCGTGGGCGACGTGGGAGACCGGGCAGTGCTGCTGGCACAGCTGCTCCCCCACGCTGATGCCGTTCACCGGGGCGAGGTCGCGCACCGAGGCGGCGTAGCCGTTCTGGGTGAAGACCTTCGCCAGGGCTTCCGCGGGCGTCAGCGACGGGTCGAGGTCCATCACGGCGGCGTAGTCGCGCTCGACGAAGGCGACGCGCCGCCGGGCGAACTCGACGACCGCCTCCTCGCCCTGCGTCTCGGCGAGGAAGCGCATCGCCTGGACGGCGAGGTCGTCGTACTGCTGGTCGAAGCTGTCGCGGCCCGCCTCGGTGAGCGCGAAGACCTTGGCCGGGCGGCCGCGGCCGCGGGTGCCGTAGACCTTCGGCTCGCGCGACTCCACCATGCCCTCGAGCGCCAGGTGGTCGAGATGCCGACGTACGGCGGCGGGGGTGAGGTCGAGACGACGGGCCAGGTCGGCCGCGGTGGAGGGGCCGTTCTCCAGGATCGTGCGGGCCACGCGCTCACGCGTGGGTGCGTCCCCGTCCGGGGTCGCCGCCGTCCTGGTGAATTCCACAACGACAGTGTGACGTTATTGCACTTCGCCGTTCAAGCAAGGGTGACCTAAGTGACGGTGGACACGGGTGCCGGACGCCGACGCGGGGCCACGCCCCCGTGCGACCTAGACTTCGCGACGTGCCAGCGCCCACCCCCGCCGTCGAGGTCGACGGCCTGGTGATGGCCTACGGCGACAAGGTCGCCGTCGACGGGCTGTCGCTCGAGGTGGCCCGCGGATCGATCACCGCGGTCCTCGGCCCCAACGGCGCGGGCAAGACCACCACGCTCGAGACGTGCGAGGGCTACCGCGTCCCGCAGAAGGGCACCGTCCGGGTGCTCGGCCTCGACCCCCAGCGCGACCGCGCGGCGCTCCTGCCGCGCATCGGGGTGATGCTGCAGTCCGGCGGGGCCTGGAGCGGCGTACGCGCGCGGGAGATGCTCGACCACATGGCGTCGCTGCACGCCCGCCCGCTCGACACCGACATGCTCAGCGACCGCCTCGGCCTCGCCGACTGCGGGCGCACGCCCTACCGCCGGCTGTCCGGCGGGCAGCAGCAGCGACTGGGGCTGGCCATCGCGCTGGTCGGCCGCCCCGAGCTGGTCTTCGTCGACGAGCCGACGGCCGGCATGGACCCGCAGGCGCGGCGCACGACGTGGGAGCTGCTCGAGGAGGTCCGCGCCGACGGGGTCACCGTCGTGCTGACGACCCACCACATGGACGAGGCGGAGCGGCTCGCCGACCGGATCCACATCATCGACCGCGGTCGCGTCATCGCCAGCGGCACGCCCGGCGAGCTCACCCGCGAGGGCCGCTCGGCCACCATCCGGCTCGTGGTCAACCGGCCGTTCCCCGACGGTGCCCCGGAGTCGCTGCGCGTTGACCTCGGCCCCGACACCGAGGTCCGCCAGCTCGACGAGGTCAGCATGCTCATCCACGGTCCGGCCGACTCGACCACCCTGGGGCTGGTCTCGCGCTGGTGCGAGCAGCACGACGTGCTCCCCGAGACCCTCAACCTCGGCCAGCGCAACCTCGAGGACGTCTTCCTCGAGCTCACCGGTCGGGAGCTGGCGCCATGAGCACGTTCACGCCCGCACCGGGTGGCGCCACGCTGCCCCGGATGGTGCTCGCCCAGGCGCGCATGGAGGCGCGGCTCATGCTCCGCAACGGCGAGCAGCTGCTCCTCGCGATCGTCATCCCCGTCATCGTGCTGTTCGGCGGCGTCGCCGGCGCCGACCGGATCGGCATCGACCTCCAGGGCCACCGTCCCGTCGACATCCTGACGCCGGGCGTCCTCGCGCTGGCGGTGATGTCGACGGCCTTCACCTCGGTGGCGATCGCGACGGGGTTCGAGCGCCGCTACGGCGTCATCAAGCTGCTCGGCTCCTCGCCGCTCCCCCGCCACGGACTGCTCCTCGGCAAGGTGCTGGCGCTGCTCAACGTGGTCGTGCTCCAGCTCGTCGTCCTCGTGGTCGTCGGGCTGGCGCTCGGCTGGGAGCCGACGCTGGACCACCCGCTCCGCTCGATCGTGGGCGCCGTCCTGGCCCTCGCGCTGGGTACGGCGGCCTTCGCCGCGCTCGGGCTCTTCGTCGCGGGCGTGCTGCGGGCCGAGGCGACGCTCGCCCTGGCGAACCTCGTCTACCTCCTGCTGATGGCGGGCGGAGGCGTCGTGCTGCCGACCAGCGCCTACGGCGCCGCCTCCCCCGTGATCTCGTGGCTGCCGTCGGCCGCGCTCGGCGACGGGATGCGCGAGGCCCTCGTGCACGCGTCCATCGACGGCCGGTCCCTGCTCGTGCTCGCCGCGTGGGCGGCCGTCGGCACGCTGCTCACTGCTCGAACCTTCAGGTGGGAATGATGTCTGCCCTGCTCGACCGGCTCGCCCGGTACCTCTGGCCCCTCGCGCTGGCCAACCTCGTCGCCAACATCGGCATCGTGGTGACGGGCGCGGCTGTCCGGCTCACGGGGTCCGGGCTCGGGTGCCCGACCTGGCCGCGCTGCTCCGACGAGTCGTACGTCACCCACGAGGCGCTCGGCGTCCACGGCATCATCGAGTTCGGCAACCGCACGCTCACCTTCATCCTCGCCGCGATCGCGGTGCTGTGCTTCCTGGCGGCGCTCGGCGCCCGCCACCGCCGCGCGACCCGGCTGGCGTTCGTCATCGGGCTCGGCATCCCGCTCCAGGCGGTGCTCGGCGGGATCACGGTGCTCACCGACCTCAACCCCTGGATCGTGTCGGGGCACTTCCTGCTGTCGATGGCGATCATCATGGTCTGCATCGCCCTCCTCGACGAGCTGCGCAGTCCCGACCGGGTCGCCGCCCCGCCGCTGCCGCGCGTGCTCGCATGGACGACGGCGGCCGCAGGGTGGGTGGTGCTCTACCTCGGCACGGTGGTCACCGGTGCCGGGCCCCACGCCGGCGACACCGACTCCCCGCGCAACGGCCTCGCGCCGGCGACGGTCTCGCACGTCCACGCGATCGCGGTCTACGTGCTGGTCGCGCTCACGCTGGCGCTCCTCGTCGTCGCGCTGCGCGGAGGACACCGCTGGCTGGCCACGGTGACCGGACTGGTCCTGCTCATCGAGGTGCTGCAGGGCGTGCTCGGCTGGGTGCAGTACTGGCTCGACCTGCCGGTCGGGCTGGTCGCGCTGCACATGCTGGGCGCGGCGCTGCTCGCCGCCGGCCTCGCCCGGATCGGGCTCGCCGTGCTCCCCCACCACGCCGTGCACGAGGCACGTGCGGACGGCGGGTCGCAGCCGGACGCCGCGACCCGCCTCCCCCAGCGCTGAGCGCGGGTCAGAGCTTGCGGGCGAAGATCACCGTGCGCTTGGAGTAGTCGTCGGCCTTGCAGGCCACCAGCACGATCCGCGGCGGGCCGGAGACGGAGTAGAGCGCGCCCATCCTGCGGCTGGCCGCCCAGAACTCACGGCGTACGACCTCGAAGCGGCACCCCGCGACGCGGATCCGGTCGCCTGTGCGCAGCCGACCCCAGCGGTCGGCGACGCCGTTGCCGGAGCGCCAGGCGTGACCGGCGTAGACGGTGCTGCCGGTGGGGTCGCAGGGCGGGTCGCCCTTGGCCCACGTGTAGACCGTGCCCTGGAGGCGCGAGCCCACGTCGAGGGTGTCGTTGCGCGCGGGCACCTTGACCACCACGGCGTCGGTGCCCGTGCGGGCGATCTGCAGCCGGTCAGGGGCGGCGTGAGCCGCACCCTGACCGGCCAGCAAGGTCGCGCAGAGCGTCACCGCGAGCAGCGCGACACGACGCATCACGAACCCGTGTGCGGGGCGATCTCCGGAGCCTTCGCGCACGGCTTGGTGCTGAACCTCAGCCGCCAGACCTGCTTGCCCTCGAGGCGGTAGGTGGCGTCGGCGGACGCGGCGCGGACGGTCACCGAGTAGGGCCGCTTGCCCTTCGCGTTGACGGGCTTCAGCGTGCGCGCCTTGAGCCACACGCCCTGGTGGAGCACGGTGCCGTTGACGGTGTAGACCACCCCGGCGCGCTTGCTCACCTTGAACAGGTCGCTCCGGGTGCCGCACTTGTCGATCTGCTTGGCCTTGGCCTTCACCACGCGGACCTCGGCGGGCAGCACCTCCGGCGGGCTCACCGGGCACGGCTGCTGCGTGTCGGTGGGGACCGGGAGCGTGATCACGGTCTGGCCGTTGCCGAACGAGTGACCGGGGTTGGCGGTGATCGTCAGGCTGCCGGTGGGGTTGAGGACCGAGGTCCACGGACCGCTCGGCACCGTGCCGTAGTGGGCGTTGCCCGGGCCGCAGTCGTCGATGACCGGGACCTGGGGAGCCGACTCGATGCACGGCTGGTTGCTGTCGGTCGGGACCGGGTAGGTGATGACCGTCCGGCCGGCGGGGAAGGCGTGGCCCTCGTCGGCCGTGATCGTCAGGCTGCCGTCGGGGTTGAGGACCGAGGTCCACGGACCGCTCGGCACCGTGCCGTAGTGGGCGTTGCCCGGGCCGCAGTCGTCGACGACCGGGACCTGGGGAGCCGACTCGATGCACGGCTGGTTGCTGTCGGTCGGGACCGGGTAGGTGATGACCGTCTGGCCGTTGGTGAAGACGTAGCCCTCGTCGGCGGTGATCGTCAGGCTGCCGTCGGCGTTGAGCACCGAGGTCCACGGACCGCTCGGCACCGTGCCGTAGTGGGCGTTGCCCGGGCCGCAGTCATCGACGACGGGCACCTCCGGCGCCTCCACCCTGATGGTGTTGCAGTCCTCGGAGAACGCGGCGACAGGGATCGTCCCGGAGTTGGTCTGGGTGACCCCGTTGGACCACTCGGCGGACAGCGTGAGCGTCACGTCGGACGTCGGCCGCGACGTCACGGCCTCCGCGAAGGTCCTGGTCTCCTCCCAGCGGAACGTGGTGCCGACGGGCACCGCCTGCGGACGGTTGGAGGCCGTGATCCGCTCGGTCCGCTGCTCGCTGTTGACGACCTCCCAGGTGACGTCCCACCCGCCGCCGGTGCGGCAGGAGACGGATCCGGTGATCGTGTTGTGGTGAGCACTGGACGGAGCAGCGAGGCCGACGATGGCGAAGCCGACGGCCACCACCAACGTCATGATCCTCGACATGCTCCGGCCGGCCGTGCCCCCACGGCCATCGCCCAGGTGCTGTCGTGGCGCGCCAAACATCAGTAGAACCCCCATGAGTACGTGCGGAAGCCCTGCGCTCCCCCACGTTGATGATTCAACGGCAAGCGACGACGAGTGACACGGGAGGAATTCTCAAGAGGTTCTCTGGAAATCCTCATTTCCCCTATTTGTGGCAGCAGGATGCGCTAGCGACCGAGCAGAGGATCAAGGGCCACCGCCACGAAGAGGAGCGAGAGGTAGAGGTTCGAGGCGTGGAAGAGGCGCATCGGGTTGATCTCGCTGAGCACGTCGGACGACTTGGCCCGGCCCCACATGCGGTGCGCCTCGACGAGGAACACCGCGCCGAGGACGACGGCCGCGACGGGGTAGACAACGCTGGTGCCGGCGACCGGCCAGAGCAGCAGCGACACCGCGACCATGACCCAGCTGTAGACGACGACCTGGCGGCCGACCTCTCCCGCGGGCTTGACCACGGGCAGCATCGGCACGTCGACGTTGGCGTAGTCCTCGCGGTAGCGCAGCGCCAGCGCCCAGGTGTGCGGCGGGGTCCAGAAGAACACCACGAGGAACAGCACGACCGGCGTCCACGCCAGCTCGCCGGTGACAGCGGTCCAGCCGATGAGGGCGGGGAAGCACCCGGCGAGGCCGCCCCAGACGATGTTCTGGGTGGTGCGCCGCTTCAGCAGCATCGTGTAGACGAACACGTAGAACGCATTGGCGAGCACGGACAGCGCGGCCGAGAGCCAGTTGACCCAGAGCCCGAGCACCACGGTCGACACGACGGCCAGCACCGTGGCGAAGACGAGGGCGGACGACGCGGACACCATGTGGCGCGGCAGCGCACGTCGGCGCGTACGACGCATCTGCTCGTCGATGTCGCGGTCGTAGACGCAGTTGTAGGCCGACGCCGAGCCCGCGGACAACGCCCCGCCCACGACGGTGGCGACCACGAGGCCGAGCGGCGGGATGCCACGCTCGGCGAAGAACATCACGGGGACCGTCGTCAGCAGCAGCAGCTCGATGACGCGCGGCTTCGTGAGACCGACGTAGGCGCCGACCACGTCGCGCCAGGTCTTCGGTCCCTCCTGGCCGTGGCCGCCGTCACCGGTCGACGCGGCGGCGGACTCAGCGCGCGAGCCGGCGTGGGACACGGTGGAGACCTCGGGAGGACGGTGACGGATGGACGGGCGGATGGGACGCGGGAGAGTGGGAACCGGAGGAGATGAACAGCCTGCGATCCGCGGTCCGCGGCCACCCTCAGGCGGGGTCGAGTCTACTCGGCCACGACGCTAGGCTCGCAGTCGAGGCCACCCCAACGGACCTGTGATCCTGGATGCACCCCCGAGTGCCGCCCGCACTCCACCGAGAGGAACTGCGTTGACCAAGAAGTCCGCCCTGCCCACCACGCTCGAGTGGGACGACGTCGACAAGCGCGCGGTCGACACCGCCCGCGCCCTCGCGATGGACGCGGTCCAGAAGGTCGGCAACGGCCATCCCGGCACGGCCATGAGCCTGGCGCCGGCGGCGTACCTGCTGTTCCAGAAGGTGATGCGGCACAACCCGGCGGACCCACACTGGACGGGTCGCGACCGCTTCGTCCTCTCGTGCGGCCACAGCTCGATCACCCTCTACACCCAGCTCTTCCTCGGCGGCTGGGGCCTCGAGATCGAGGACCTCCGCTCGCTGCGCACCTGGGGCAGCAAGACGCCGGGCCACCCGGAGCACGGCCACACCGCCGGCGTCGAGACCACGACCGGCCCGCTGGGCCAGGGCGTCGCGAACGCCGTCGGCATGGCGATGGCCGCCCGTCGCGAGCGCGGCATCCTCGACCCGGAGACCGCCGAGGCCGACTCGCCCTTCACCCACCACGTCTACGCGATCTGCTCCGACGGCGACCTCGAGGAGGGCGTCAGCGCCGAGGCGTCCTCGATCGCCGGCACCCAGCAGCTCGGCAACCTGACGCTGATCTACGACGCCAACCAGATCTCGATCGAGGGCGACACCGACGTGGCGTTCACCGAGGACGTCGGCGCGCGCTACGAGGCCTACGGCTGGCACGTCCAGCACGTCGACTGGACCAACGGCGGCACCGACTACGTCGAGGACGTCCCCGAGCTCTACGCCGCGGTCCGCGCCGCCGACGAGGTCACCGACCGGCCGAGCCTCATCGTGCTCCACACCGTGATCGCGTGGCCGGCCCCCAACGCCCAGGGCACCGGCAAGTCGCACGGCTCGGCCCTCGGCGCCGAGGAGGTGGCCGCCACCAAGGAGGTGCTCGGCTTCGACCCGGACAAGCACTTCGAGGTCCCCACCGACGTCATCGAGCGCACCCGCGGGCTCGTCGAGCGCGGCAAGGAGGCCCAGGCGGCCTGGCAGGAGCGCTTCGACACCTGGAGGTCCTCGGCCCCCGCCGACGTCCTCGCGACCTTCGAGCGGATGCAGACCCGCGCGCTGCCCGACGACCTGGTCGACGTGCTGCCGACCTTCGACGCCGACCCCAAGGGCGTCGCCACCCGCAAGGCGTCCGGCGCGGTGATCAACGCCGTCGCCGGCGTGATGCCCGAGCTCTGGGGCGGCTCGGCCGACCTGGCCGAGTCCAACAACACGACCATCGAGGACGCGCCGTCCTTCATCCCGGAGAGCCGGTCCACCGACCAGTGGAGCGGCGACCCGCTCGCCGGTCGCGTGCTGCACTTCGGCATCCGCGAGCACGGCATGGGCGGCATCCTCAACGGCATCGCCCTCCACGGCGGCACCCGCGTCTTCGGCGGCACGTTCCTCACCTTCAGCGACTACATGCGCGGGTCGGTCCGCCTGGCCGCGATCATGGGCCTGCCGGTGACCTACGTGTGGACCCACGACTCGATCGGTCTCGGCGAGGACGGCCCCACGCACCAGCCGATCGAGCACCTGGCCGCGCTGCGCGCCATCCCCGGCCTCGACGTCGTACGCCCTGCGGACGCCAACGAGACCGCGGCAGCCTGGCACGCGGTCCTCGAGCGCACCGACCGCCCCGCCGGCATCGCGCTGACCCGCCAGAACGTCCCGGTGTTCCCGCGCGGCGAGGAGGGCTACAGCGACACCAGCAACGTGCACCGTGGCGGCTACGTCCTCCTCGACGTCGACGGCGGCGAGCCGGACGTGATCCTCATGGGCACCGGCTCCGAGGTGCAGGTGGCCGTCGCGGCACGCGAGCTCCTCGCGGCCGACGGCATCCGGGCCCGCGTCGTCTCGCTGCCCTGTCTCGAGTGGTTCGAGGAGCAGGAGGAGGCCTACCGCGAGTCGGTCCTTCCGCCCACCGTGAAGGCCCGCGTGTCGGTCGAGGCCGGCGTCAAGCAGGGCTGGCGCGACTACGTCGGCGACCACGGCCGCATCGTCTCCCTCGACCACTACGGCGCCTCGGCCGACTACGCGCGCATCTACGAGGAGTTCGGCATCACCGGCGAGGCGGTGGCCAACGCGGCCCGCGACAGCCTCCGCACCCTGACCGACTGACGTACGTCCCCACAGGAGGAAACGGCATGAATGATCGTCTCAAGGCCCTGGCCGACGCCGGGGTGTCCATCTGGCTCGACGACCTGTCCCGCGAGCGGCTGGAGACCGGCAACCTCGCCGACCTGGTCAAGAACAGCTTCGTGGTCGGCGTGACGTCCAACCCGTCGATCTTCCAGTCGGCGCTGTCCGACGGCGAGCGCTACGACCCGCAGGTCCGCGAGCTGGCGGCTGCGGGCGCCGACGTCGACGAGGCCACCCGCACCATCACCACCGACGACGTCCGCGAGGCGTGCAAGGTGATGCGCCCGGTCTTCGACGCCACTGACGGCGTCGACGGGCGGGTCTCGATCGAGGTCTCCCCCGGCTTCGCCCACGACACCGAGCAGACGGTCAAGGAGGCAGCCGAGCTCTGGAAGATCGTCGGCGAGCCCAACCTGCTCATCAAGATCCCCGGGACCGAGGAGGGCTGGCCGGCGATCACGGAGACCATCGCCGCCGGCATCTCGGTCAACGTCACGCTCATCTTCGGCCTCGAGCAGTACCGCAACGTGATGGAGGCCTACGTCTCCGGGCTCGAGCAGGCGCTGGCCAACGGCCACGACCTCGCCGACATCCACTCGGTCGCCTCGTTCTTCGTCTCGCGCGTCGACACCGAGATCGACAAGCGCCTCGAGGCGACGACCGAGGGCCCCGGCACCGATGCCGGCCTGCGCGGCAAGGCCGGCGTGGCCAACGCCCGGCTCGCGTTCCAGATGTACGAGGAGTTCTTCGCCGGCGAGCGGTGGGCGGCGCTCGAGGCCGAGGGTGCGCGCAAGCAGCGTCCCCTGTGGGCCTCGACCGGCGTCAAGAACCCCGACTACGACGACACGATGTACGTCGTCGACCTCGTCGTCGAGGACACCGTCAACACGATGCCCGAGAAGACCCTCGACGCCGTCGCCGACCACGGCGAGGTGCGCGGCGACCGGATCCGTCCGTTCTACGACGACGCGCACGCGCACATGCAGGCGCTGGCCGAGGCGGGCATCGACTACGACGACGTGATCCGGGTGCTGATCAAGGAGGGCGTCGACAAGTTCGTGGTCGCGTGGGACGAGCTGCAGACCACGCTGGCTGCGTCTCTCGAGGCCGCTCGGGCATGAGCGTCGCCCCGGTGGACCCGACGACGACGACCGCCTGGGGTGACCTGCAGCAGCTGGCTGACGGCTACGAGCCCGACCTGCGGGCGGCCGTGACGGCCGCCCGGGTGGCCGAGCAGACGTTGACGGCGGGCGAGCTGCACGTCGACCTGTCGAAGAACCTCTGCGACGCCGACATCGACGCGGCGCTCCTGCGACTGGCCGGCCAGGTGGACCTCGCCGGCCGGCGCGCGGCGATGTTCGCGGGCGAGCACATCAACGTCACCGAGGACCGGGCGGTGCTGCACACCGCGCTCCGCCTCCCCGCCGGCGCCACCCTCGAGGTGGACGGGCAGGACGTCGTCGCCGACGTGCACGAGGTCCTCGACCGGGTCACCACCTTCGCCGAGCAGGTCCGCTCGGGCGCCTGGACCGGCGTCACCGGCAAGCAGATCCACACCGTGGTCAACATCGGCATCGGTGGCTCCGACCTCGGGCCGGTCATGGCCTACGAGGCGCTCGCGCCCTACCGCCAGGAGGGCCTGACCTGCCGGTTCATCAGCAACATCGACCCGACGGACGCAGCCCAGTCGCTGGCCGGCCTCGATCCCGAGACCACCCTGTTCATCGTCTCCAGCAAGACCTTCGGCACCCTGGAGACACTCACCAACGCCCGGCTGTGCAAGGCATGGCTGCTCGACAACCTGCCGACCGGCACCGACTCGGCCGCGGCCGTCGCCCAGCACTTCGTGGCCGTCTCGACCGCCCTCGACAAGGTCGCGGACTTCGGCATCGACCCGGCCAACGCGTTCGGCTTCTGGGACTGGGTGGGCGGCCGCTACTCCATGGACTCGGCGATCGGTCTCTCCCTCGTGGTGGCCATCGGGCCGGAGGCCTTCGCCGACCTGCTCGCGGGCTTCCACACCATGGACGAGCACTTCCGCACCGCTCCGCCGGAGTCCAACGTGCCGCTGCGGATGGGGCTGCTCAACGTCTGGTACACCAACTTCCTCGGTGCCCACACCCACGCGGTGCTGCCCTACTCCCAGCTGCTGCACCGCTTCCCGGCCTACCTCCAGCAGCTCACCATGGAGTCCAACGGCAAGGGCGTGCGGTGGGACGGGCAGGCCGTCGGCTACGACACCGGCGAGGTCTTCTGGGGCGAGCCCGGCACCAACGGGCAGCACGCGTTCTACCAGCTCATCCACCAGGGCACCCGGCTGGTGCCGGCCGACTTCATCGCCTTCGCCACCCCGGCGTACGCCCTGAAGGACGGCGACACCGACGTCCACGAGCTGTTCCTGGCCAACTTCTTCGCCCAGACCCAGGCGCTCGCCTTCGGCAGGACCGACGACGAGGTCCGCGCCGAGGGCGTCGCGGAGGACCTGGTCGCCGCGCGGACCTTCCCCGGCAACCGGCCGACGACGTCGATCATGGCGCCGGCCCTCACCCCCGGTGTCCTGGGTCAGCTGGTGGCGCTCTACGAGCACATCACCTTCGTCGAGGGCGCGGTGTGGGGCATCGACAGCTTCGACCAGTGGGGCGTCGAGCTCGGCAAGCAGCTCGCCCAAGGGCTGGGCCCGGCCGTCTCCGGCGACGCCGCCGTGCTCGCCGAGCAGGACCCGTCCACGCAGTCCCTGATCGGCTACTACCAGGAGAACCGACGCTGATGAGCCCCACCAACCCGCTGCGCGACCCGCAGGACCGCCGGCTCCCCCGCATCGCCGGTCCGTGCGGGATGGTGCTCTTCGGCGTCACGGGCGACCTGTCGCGCAAGAAGATCATGCCCGCGATCTACGACCTCGCCAACCGCGGCCTGCTGCCGCCCGGTTTCAGCCTGGTGGGCTTCGCGCGGCGCGACTGGGCCGACCAGGACTTCGCCCAGATCGTGCACGACGCCGTCCGCGAGCACGCACGTACGCCGTTCCGCGAGGAGGTCTGGAACCAGCTCTCCGAAGGCTTCCGCTTCGTGTCGGGCGACTTCGACGACGACATGGCCTTCGACCAGCTGCGCCGCACGGTCGAGGAGCTCGACCAGCTCCGCGGCACCAACGGCAACATGGCGTTCTACCTCGCCATCCCGCCCGGCTTCTTCGGCACGGTCGTCGGCCAGCTCAAGGAGCACGGCCTCGCCGACCACCGCGAGGGCCAGTGGCGGCGCGTGGTCGTCGAGAAGCCGTTCGGCCACGACCTCGAGTCGGCCCGTGAGCTCAACGACATCCTCGGCAATGTCTTCCCGTCGGGGTCGATCTTCCGGATCGACCACTACCTCGGCAAGGAGACGGTGCAGAACATCCTGGCGATGCGCTTCGCCAACAACATGTTCGAGCCGATCTGGAACTCCAACTACGTCGACCACGTGCAGATCACCATGGCCGAGGACATCGGCATCGGTGGCCGCGCCGGCTACTACGACGGCATCGGTGCGGCACGTGACGTGATCCAGAACCACCTCCTCCAGCTGATGGCGCTCGTCGCGATGGAGGAGCCGATCGCGTTCGACGCCGAGAGCCTGCGGATCGAGAAGCAGAAGGTGCTCGCCTCGACCATGCTGCCCAAGCGACTCGACCTCACCACGGCGCGCGGGCAGTACGCCCCCGGCTGGGCCGGCGGCGAGAAGGTCAACGGCTTCCTGGAGGAGGAGGGGATCAAGCCGACCTCCACCACCGAGACCTACGCCGCGATCACCGTGCACTGCGACACCCGCCGTTGGGCCGGGGTCCCGTTCTACCTCCGCACCGGCAAGCGGCTGGGACGTCGCGTCACCGAGGTCGCCGTCGTCTTCAAGCGCGCGCCCCACCTGCCGTTCAGCCAGACCGCCACCGAGGACCTCACCCAGAACGCCCTCGTGATCCGCGTGCAGCCCGACGAGGGCATGACCATGCGGTTCGGGTCGAAGGTGCCGGGCACCGCGATGGAGATCCGCGACGTCAACATGGACTTCGCCTACGGCGGCTCCTTCACCGAGGCGAGCGCCGAGGCCTACGAACGACTGATCCTCGACGTGCTGCTCGGCGACCCGCCGCTGTTCCCGCGCCACGAGGAGGTCGAGCTGTCCTGGAAGATCCTCGACCCGGTGCTCGACCACTGGGCCAAGAAGGGCAAGCCCGAGCAGTACGACTCCGGCACCTGGGGGCCGGCGTCCGCCGATGCGATGCTCGCCCGTGACGGCCGCACCTGGAGGAGGCCCTGATGACCTCACCCCACGCTGCTCCTCGCCTCCCCCACTCCGTTCCTGCGCCGAACAACACCGAGGGGACCCCGAGATGATCGAGCTCACCGACACCACGTCGTCCGAGATCGCCGCGGAGTTCGTCCGCTCCCGCACCCGCGCCGGCAGCCCGGCCATGGGCATGGTCATGACGCTGATCATCGTGGCCCCCGAGGACGACGCCGTGGAGGCCATGCAGGCCGCCAAGCGGGCCTCGCGCGAGCACCCGTCCCGGGTCCTCGGGGTGATCCTCGGCGACGCCCGCGGCGGGCCCCACGTCAATGCGCAGGTCGGCAGCGGCGACGGGTGGGGCGGTGAGACCGCGCTGATCCGGCTCAAGGGCGAGGTCGTCAAGCACGCCGAGTCCGTCGTGCTGCCGCTCCTCCTGCCCGACTCCCCCGTTGCGATCTGGTGGCCGACGGCCGCCCCGGCCGATCCGGCCAACGACCCGCTCGGCCGTCTCGCCCAGCGGCGGATCACCGACGCCGCCGCCGTCGCGCGCGGCAAGTCGACTGCGATGGTCAACCAGTGCCGCTCCTACGCGCCCGGCAACACCGACCTCGCCTGGACGCGGCTCACCCCGTGGCGAGCGCTGCTGGCAGCCGCGCTCGACCAGCACCCGATCAAGGTGACCGGCGCGAACGTCACCGCCGAACGGATCAGCCCGAGCGCCGACCTGCTCGTCGCCTGGCTGTGCGACCGCCTCAAGGTCGCGGTCGAGCGGGACACCTCGTCCGGCCCCGGCATCACCGAGGTCACCATGGACACCAAGGAGGGCCCCATCAGCATCTCGCGCTCCGACGGGCGACTGGCGACGTTCTCCTCGCCGCACCGCCCCGACCGGCCGGTCGCCCTCAAGCGGCGCGAGGTCCCGGCGCTGCTCGCCGAGGAGCTGCGCCGACTCGACGAGGACGACACCTACGCCGCGACCGCGGCGAAGCTCGTGAAGCTGGAGGGCAAGAAGAAGTGACCGTCTCGGAGGTACGCCCCTTTCCCGGCCGCGGTGAGCTCGCCACGGACGTGGCCGCGGCCCTGCTCGAGCGGATCGCCGCTGTCCAGGCGCGCGGCGAGGTGCCCCACATCGGCCTGACCGGCGGCAGCATCGCCGAGGAGATCCACGCGGCGATCGCCCGCCTGTCCGGCGACTCCGACGTCGACTGGTCACGGGTCGTGCTGTGGTGGGGCGACGAGCGCTGGCTGCACAGTGGCTCCGAGGACCGCAACGAGGTCCAGGCGCACCGCGACTTCATCGACGCGGTCGGCGTCGACCCGGACAACGTGCACGTGATGCCGCCCAGCGACGCCGGCCTATCACTCGGCGAGGCCGCCGACGCCTACAGCGCAGCCGTGCGCGAGCGTGGTGCGGGCTTCTTCGAGGTGCTGATGCTCGGCATCGGCCCCGACGGGCACGTGGCCTCGCTCTTCCCCGGGCACCCGGCGGCCGTGGTCGCCGACGCGATCGTCGTACCCGTGGAGGAGTCGCCGAAGCCGCCGCCGGAGCGGCTCTCGCTGACCTTCGAGGCGATGGAGCGCAGCAACGCGGTGTGGTTCGTCGCTGCCGGTGCGGACAAGGCCGACGCCATCGCCCGGGCCCTGACCGGCCCCGCCGCCCCCGGCTCCCCCGAGGCCGTCGAGTGCCCGGCGCGTGTCCCGCGCGGCACGGTGGAGACCATCTGGTGGCTCGACGACGCCGCCGCCCCCCAGCGCTGACCGGGCGCTTCCTCGCGCTGACACGGGCTGACCGGGCACTTCCTCGCGCTGACACGGGCTGACCGGGCACTTCCTCGCGGTGTCACCGCGCCAGGTCGATGTACGACGCCTCGCGGCGCCCCAGCGCGGCCCTTGCCCTGGCATGACCGACGAACAGGCGGTCGCCCGCGGTCAGCTCGGTGCCGTAGACGTCAACCTTGGTGAAGACCTCCATCCGCCAGTGGCGCTCGCTCTCGAGCCAGGCCAGACGGTTCTCGTCGTCCTCCTCCTGATCCGCGTCGTGGAACTGCTCCCCGAAGTACTCGGCACCGAACCGGACGTCCTCGTCGCCCACGTCGATGCGGAAGCGAGGGGTTCCGTCATCGTCGTGCACCCAGATCTGCGTACGAGGCCACGCCGGGACCTCCGCCTCGTGCCAGTGGAGCCGAAGGGCGCTCTCGGGAGGAGACTCTGCTCCGTTGTCGGCGAGGGGAGCCAGTCGTCGGAGCTGTATGACGCCGCGGAAGCCCTTGAAGCGACCGACCTCGTCGAGCAGTTGTGCTCGGTCGACACCACCGCGGAGGAACCCGTCGAGCGCTGCGATCGCGTCGTACCGCCACAGCGAGCGTCCCAGGTCGCACGCCGTGCGCAAGGGTGTGGTCACCGCGAGGTCGCCGACGTGCTGCAGGTCGCGGGCCGCAAGGTCGCGGATCCCACTGGCGACGCCGGATCGGCGCATCCGGCTCTGCTGTCTGCTGTAGAGGTCGAGCTGCGGCATCTCATGGATCGCGCTGCGCGGCAGCGCATCGACACCGTGTATCCACGCCGCCGTCCGATCGACGACGACGGCATGCGCGGGTGCCACGAGGCTCACAGCTGCCACCCTGAGGCGGAACGAGTCCGGCACCTGGCGGGCGACGAACACGCCGCGCACCAAGGGCCTGATCAGGCCTTGAGCAACCAGCTTGTGCCGGAGGCTTGCCGGCACACCGAGCGCGTCAGCCTCGCGCGCGGTGAAGGGACGGTCGAGTGGAAGCGGAGCAGATACGCCGAGCAGGACGACGTCACGGCACCACAGCGGCAGACAGGGCATCGACCGACCATGCCGCAGACGACGCCCCAGCGACGTGAGTCATCCACAGGCGCGCGTTCCTCAGCGCGAGGAAGCGCCCCGTCGGCGCCCTTCAGCGCGAGGGAGTGCCCGGTCAGCGCCCTTCAGCGCGAGGAAGCGCCCGGTCAGCCGCTCCCAGCGCGAGGAAGCGCCCGGTCAGAAGATGATCTCGCCGGCCTTGCGGCGGCTGCGCAGGAGCGCGACGGCCTCGTCGAGGATGTCGGCCGCCTCGGTCTCGCTGCGACGCTCCTTCACGTAGGCCAGGTGCGTCTTGTAGGGCTCGATCTTGGGCGCCGGCGGCGGGTTCTCGCTGTCGAGGCTGGCCGGGAGGCCGCACTTCGGGCAGTCCCACGAGTCGGGCACGGCGGCCTCGATCGCGAACGTCACCACCGACCGGTGGTCATGACTGCAGAAGTAGGTGACGGTCTGCCGAGGGGCAGCCTCGCCCCGCTCGGCCTCGCCCATGGGGCCCGCCCCGACCCGACTCCCACGGATCGCGTTTCCTCCACCAGCCACGACAGCTCCTTCTCCCGGCGACCGGGGATGTCAGTTGCCCTGGTAGGCCATGAGCAGGCCGAGGGCGATGATGCAGGCAAACCAGATGACGCCGACCCCGATGGTGAACCGGTCGAGGTTGCGCTCAGCCACCGACGATCCCCCCAGGCTGCTGGAGACACCGCCGCCGAACATGTCGGAGAGGCCACCGCCGCGTCCCTTGTGGAGCAGCACCAGCAGAATCATGATCGCGCTCGCAATGACGAGCAGGATGGTGAAGAGCAGAATCACGAGCGGAAGCCTACGTCACGTCCGTGACGCACCGGCGAGCGGCTCACAGCACCGGCATGTCGTAGAAGCGGCAGATCCCACCGAACTCGTCGACCTGCAGGCTCGCGCCGCCGACCAGGCACCCGTCGACGTCGGCCTTGTCCATGATCCCCCCGACGTTGGCGGCCTTGACCGACCCGCCGTAGAGGACCCGGACACCGTCGGCCGCGGCGTCGCCGTGCACCTCGCGCACGCGGCCACGGATGGCCGCGCACACCTCCTGGGCGTCGTCGGGGGTCGCCACCTCGCCGGTGCCGATCGCCCACACGGGCTCGTAGGCGACGACCAGGCCGGCCACCTGCTCGGCGGTGAACCCGTCGAGCGAGCCGTCGAGCTGCGTCAGCGTGAAGGGGACGTGCTCCCCCGCCTGGCGTACGTCGAGACCCTCGCCGACGCACACGATCGGCGTCATGCCGGCCGCGAGCGACTTGTGGGCCTTGGCGTTGACCAGCTCGTCGCTCTCGTTGTGGTACATCCGGCGCTCGGAGTGGCCGACGACGACGTAGGAGCAGCCCAGCTTCGACAGCATGGCCGCCGAGATCTCGCCGGTGTAGGCGCCGTTGTCGTGCACGGACACGTCTTGCGCGCCGTAGCGGATGGCCAGCCGGTCACCGTCGACGAGTGTCTGCACCGAACGGATGTCGGTGAACGGCGGCACGACGACCACCTCGACCTTGCCGTAGTCGTGACGCTTGTCGGACAGGGTCCACGCGAGCTTCTGGACCAGCACCACCGCTTCCTGGTGGTTGAGGTTCATCTTCCAGTTGCCCGCCATCAGCGGGGTGCGGCTCTTCTTGGACGCCACGGCCATGCTCAATGCTCCCTCTCGAGTACGGCGATGCCCGGGAGCTCCTTGCCCTCCAGGAACTCCAGCGACGCGCCACCGCCGGTGGAGATGTGGCCGAAGGCGGCCTCGTCGAAGCCCAGCTTGCGGACCGCCGCGGCCGAGTCGCCGCCGCCGACGACGGACAGCCCACCCGACGACGTGACCTCGGTCAGCGCCTGCGCCACCGCACGCGTGCCCTCGGCGAAGGCGTCCACCTCGAACACGCCCATCGGGCCGTTCCAGAAGACGGTCCTCGCGTCGCGCAGCGCAGCCGCGAAGGCCTCGGCGGAGTCGGGTCCGATGTCGAGGCCGAGCGCGTCGGCCGGGATCCCCGAGGCGGGTACGACGGAGGGCTGGGGCTCGCGGTCGCCCGACGGGAACGCCGTGTCGACCACGACGTCGGTCGGCAGCAGGATCTCCACGCCCCGGTCCGCGGCCTCGGAGAGGTAGCGGGTGCAGGTGTCGAGCTGGTCCTCCTCGAGCAGGCTCTTGCCGACCTCGTGGCCCTGGGCCTTGAGGAAGGTGAACACCATGCCACCGCCGATGAGGAGCTTGTCGGCCTTGTCGATGAGGTTGTCGATGACGCCGAGCTTGTCGGAGACCTTCGAGCCGCCCAGCACCACGACGTAGGGACGCTCGGGGTGCTCGGTGAGCCGGCGCAGCACGTCGACCTCGGCGGCGACCAGCCCGCCCATGGCGGACGGCAGCCGGAGGGCGACGTCGTACACGCTCGCCTGCTTGCGGTGCACCACGCCGAAGCCGTCGGAGACGAAGGCGTCGGCGAGCTGCGCGAGCTGGTCGGCGAAGGCCCCGCGGACGTCGTCGTCCTTGCTGGTCTCGCCGTCGTTGAACCGCACGTTCTCCAGCACCGCGACCTCGCCGTCCGCGAGAGCGGCGACCGTCTCGGTGGCGCTGGCGCCGACGGTGTCGGTGGCGAACGCAACGGGGCGTCCGAGCAGCTCGGACAGCCTCGCGGCGACCGGCTGGAGGGTGTACTTCGGGTCGGGCGAGCCGCCCGGGCGGCCCAGGTGGGCGGTGACGACCACCCGGGCTCCCGCGTCGGACAGCTGCTTGATGGTCGGCACGCTTGCGCGGATCCGGCCGTCGTCGGTGATGGTGGTCCCGTCGAGGGGCACGTTGAGGTCCGAGCGGACCAGGACGCGCTTGCCCGTCAGGTCACCCAGCGAGCTGATGTCGGACATCGAGCTCAGAGCGACGAGCCGACGTACGTGATCAGGTCGGCGAGGCGGTTGGAGTAGCCCCACTCGTTGTCGTACCAGCCGAGGACCTTGACCTGGTTGCCGATGACCTTGGTCATCGGCGCGTCGAAGATGCAGGACGCCGGGTCGGTGACGATGTCGGTGGACACGAGCGGGTCGGTCGAGTAGCGCAGGAACCGGCCGTCGGCCGCCGCCTTGACGATCTCGTTGACCTCGTCGACGGAGGTCTCGCGCGAGGCCTCGAAGGTGAGGTCGGTGGCCGAGCCGGTCGGGACCGGGACGCGCATGGCGTAGCCGTCGAGCTTGCCCTTGAGCTCGGGCAGCACGAGGCCGATGGCCTTGGCGGCACCGGTCGACGTCGGGACCATGTTGAGCGCGGCGGCACGGGCGCGGCGCGGGTCCTTGTGGATGTTGTCCTGGAGGTTCTGGTCGGCGGTGTAGGCGTGGATGGTGGTCATCAGGCCCTTGTTGATGCCGAGACCGTCGTTGAGTGCCTTCGCCATCGGCGCGAGGCAGTTGGTCGTGCACGACGCGTTGGAGATGACCGTGTGGGCAGCCGGGTCGTAGAGCTCGTGGTTGACGCCCATCACGATGGTGATGTCCTCGTTGGAGGCCGGCGCGGAGATGATGACCTTCTTGGCGCCCGCGTCGACGTGGGCCTTGGCCTTGGTCGCGTCGGTGAAGAATCCGGTGGACTCGACCACGACGTCGACGCCGAGGTCACCCCACTTGAGGGCCGAGGGGTCACGCTCGGCGAACGCGGCGATGCTCTGGTCGCCGACCTTGATCGACGTGTCGTCGCTGGAGACGTCGGCGTCGAGCCGGCCCAGGATCGAGTCGAACTTCAGCAGGTTGGCGAGCGAGGCGTTGTCGGTGAGGTCGTTGACGCCGACGATCTCGATGTCGGCGCCCGACGCCCGGACGGCGCGGAAGAAGTTGCGGCCGATGCGGCCGAAGCCGTTGATACCTACGCGGACGGTCATGGGTGCATGTCTCCTTGAGGTGTGGGGCCTTCGGTGACCCCGTGGACAACTCTGGTCTTCGGTGACCGGTACCGACCCTAGCGGGTGGGGTCGGTCGTCAGGACCGCAGTCTCCCGCGGTACGGACGGGTAACTCTGGATCGATCCAAGGCCCGGGACGAGCGTCACGGACGGCGCGGGTGCGCGCAAGGGCCGAACGGCCCTGTCAGGCGTCCTCGGCGAGCATGTCGGGCGTCAGGGAGGCCTCGGTGTCGGGGATGCCCAGCTCCTCGGCGCGCTTGTCGGCCATCGCCAGCAACCGGCGGATCCGGCCGGCGATCGCGTCCTTGGTGAGCACGGGGTCGTGCAGCTGGCCGAGCTCCTCGAGCGAGGCCTGCTTGTGCTCGAGCCGCAGGTGGCCGGCCTGGCGGAGGTGGTCGGGGATCTCCTCGCCGAGGATCTCCAGGGCGCGCTCGACGCGGGCACCGGCTGCCACGGCCGCACGGGCCGAACGACGGAGGTTGGCGTCGTCGAAGTTGGCCAGGCGGTTGGCGGTGGCGCGGACCTCGCGCCGCATCCGCCGCTCCTCCCAGGCCATCAGCGACTCGTGGGCGCCCAGGCGGGTGAGCAGCGCACCGATCGCGTCGCCGTCGCGGATCACGACCCGGTCGACCCCGCGGACCTCGCGGGCCTTGGCCGAGATGCCGAGGCGCCGGGCGACGCCCACGATCGCGAGGGCGGCCTCAGGGCCGGGGCAGGTGATCTCGAGCGAGGAGGACCGCCCGGGCTCGGTGAGCGAGCCGTGGGCGAGGAAGGCGCCGCGCCAGGCGGCCACGGCGTCACAGCCCCCGCCGCTGACGACGGCGGGCGGCAGGCCGCGCACGGGGCGGCCGCGCTGGTCGAGGAGCCCGGTCTGGCGGGCGAGCGCCTCGCCGTCCTTGGTCACGCGCACGAGGTAGCGGCTGCCCTTGCGGATGCCGTTGCCCTGCACCATCACCACGTCGGAGGGGTGTCCGTAGACCTCGGAGATGTCCTTGCGCAGACGGCGCGCGGCAGCGCCGGTGTCCAGCTCGGCCTCGACGACGATCCGCCCGCTCACGATGTGGAGGCCGCCGGCGAAGCGGAGCATCGAGGCAACCTCGGCCTTCCGGCAGCAGGTCTTGGTGATCTGGGTGGAGGCGAGCTCTGCCTTCACCTGTGCCGTCATTGCCATGGTCGGAATCCTGCCATGCGGGTCAACGACCCTCAGCCGCTTCCCTCCACGATCCTGCGGAACGCCGCGGCGAGCAGCTCGGGATCGTGTCGAGGCTCACCTGCGACCGCGATGTCGTCGACCACCAGGCGGGCTCCGCGGTCGGCCACCACCTTCGCGAGCTGGTCGCGTTCGTCGCCCACGGTCGTGGCGTCGACGAGCACCGCGTGCACGGTCAGGTCGGGCGCGTGCTCGTAGAGGGCGGCGAGGTGGTCCTCGGGGCCGAACCCGGTGGTCTCCCCCGCCTGCGCCTCGAGGTTGAGCACCACCACCAGGCGACCCTCGGTCTCGGCGAGCGCCCGACGCAGGCCCGGCACCATCAGGTGCGGGATCACCGAGGTGAACCACGACCCCGGACCCAGCACGACCCACTCCGCCGTGCGGATGGCCTCCACGGCCTCCGCGCACGCCTCCGGGTCCTCCGGGACGAGGGCCACGGACTCGATCTGGCCGGCGCTCGTCGCCACCTCCACCTGACCGCGTACGACGGCGACACCCGCCGGGTCGGCCGGGTCGGCGCCGCGGATGCGGGCCGTGATGTCCATCGGCGTCGTCGCCATCGGCAGCACCCGCCCGTGGGCCCCGAGCAGCCGGCCCATCCAGTCGAGGGCCCGGACGTGGTCACCCATCAGCTCCCAGAGCGAGACGATCAGCAGGTTGCCGACCACGTGCCCCTGCATCTCGCCCTCACCGGCGAACCGGTGCTGCACGACGTCGGCCCAGGTCCGGCCCCACTCGTCGTCGCCGCACAGCGCGGCCAGGGCCATCCGGAGGTCCCCCGGGGGCAGCACGCCGAACTCACCGCGCAGCCGCCCCGAGGAGCCGCCGTTGTCGGCCACGGTGACGACGGCGGTCAGGTCGTCGATCGTGAGCTCGTCGTGGAGACGGCGCAGCGCCGACAGGGTGGCCGCCAGGCCGTGCCCGCCCCCGAGGGCGACCGCGGCCTGCGCGGTGTGCCGCGCCACCTCACTCCCTGCCGAGGTCGCGGTGGGCGGTGCTCACGTCGTGGCCCGACTCACGGAGCAGGCCGGCGATCGCCTCCGTCATGGCCACACTGCGGTGCTTGCCTCCGGTGCAGCCCACGGCGACCTGCATGAAGCGCTTGCCCTCGACCTGGTAGCCCTCCGCCACGGTCCGCAGGACCGGGAGGTACTGGTCGAGGAACGTGCTGGCGCCCGGCTGGGACAGGACGTAGGCAGACACCTCGGGATCGCGGCCGTTCTGCGGGCGCAGCTCGGGGACCCAGTGGGGGTTGGGCAGGAACCGCATGTCGGCCACCCAGTCGGCGTCGACCGGGATGCCGTACTTGAAGCCGAAGCTGATCACGGTCACCTTGAGCCGGGTCGTGGCCTCGGTGCCGAACAGCTCGGTGATGCGGTCCTGCAGCTCGTGGACGTTGAAGTTCGAGGTGTCGAGCAGGACGTCGGCGTCGCCACGGATGTCGGCCATCACCTCGCGCTCGCGACGCAGGCCGTGCAGCAGGCGGCCGCCGGCCTGGAGCGGGTGCGGGCGCCGGGCCGCCTCCTGGCGGCGGACCAGCACGTCGTCGGTCGCCTCGAGGAACAGCAGCGTCGTGGGGCGCCCGGTGACCGGCTGGTGACGGTTGGCCTGCAGCGAGTCGAAGAACGACCCGGAGCGCACGTCGACCACGACGGCGATCGGCTGGTGGATGCCGCGGCTGTCGTCGACGAGGCGGACCACGTCGCGCACCAGGGTGGGCGGGAGGTTGTCGACCACGAAGTAGCCGAGGTCCTCCAGCTCCTTGGCCGTGGTGCTGCGACCGGCACCGGTCATGCCCGTGACGATGACCAGCTCGCCGGGAGTCGGCTCATTGGCAGACATGCCCTAGTCCTCCTCGATGATCTCGCCGGTGGCGGTGTTGACCGCCGGCGTCCTGGCAGAAGTCTTGCGGGTGGCGTCGGCCTTGGCGACCGCGTCCTTGATGGCCGTCGCCGTGCGCGGGCCGATGCCGGGCACCAGCGCGATCTCCTCGAGCTCGGCCTCGCGCAGCTTCTTCAGCGAGCCGAAGTGCTTGAGCAGCGTCTTGCGACGCACCTCACCCAGCCCGGGGACGTCGTCGAGCATGCTCTCGACCATCGACTTGGAGCGGCGACCGCGGTGGTGCGTGATCGCGAAGCGGTGGGCCTCGTCGCGGATCCGCTGGAGGAGGTAGAGGCCCTCGCTGGTGCGCGCCATGATCACGGGGTCCTCCTCCCCCGGCAGCCACACCTCCTCGAGCCGCTTCGCCAGTCCGCAGACGGGTACGTCGTTGACGCCGAGGTCGGCGAGCGCCTGCTCGGCCGCCGCGACCTGCGGCGGCCCGCCGTCGACCACGACCAGCGACGGCGCGTAGGCGAACTTGCGCGGGCGGCCGGTCTCGGGGTCGACGAGGAGGGGTCTCTGGGCGTCGTCCGGCTGAGCTTGCGAAGCCGAGCTGCGCCCTGAGACCGCCCGAGGAGCCGGTTGAACCTCAACGCTGCGGGCCTGCTCGTCGAGCAGCCGCTTGAAGCGCCGGGTGATCACCTCGTTCATCGAGGCGACGTCGTTCTGGCCGTCGACGCCGCGGATCACGAAGCGGCGGTACTCGGACTTGCGCGCCAGGCCGTCCTCGAAGACGACCATCGACGCGACGACCTCGGTGCCCTGGAGGTTGGAGACGTCGTAGCACTCGATGCGCAGCGGCACCTCGTCGAGGGACAGGGCCTGCTGGATCTCCTCGAGGGCCCGGTTGCGGGTCGTCAGGTCGCTGGCGCGCTTGGTCTTGTGCAGCGCGAGCGCCTGGGCCGCGTTGGTGGCGACCGTCTGCTGGAGATCGCGCTTGTCGCCGCGCTGCGGCACCCGGATCGACACGCGGCTCCCCCGCCGCTCGCTGAGCAGCTCCTCGAGGACGCCGGCGTCGGGCGGCAGTGCCGGCACCAGCACCTCGCGCGGGATCGAGTCGTCCTCGCCGCCGTAGAGCTGGAGCAGGAAGTCCTGGACGAGCTCCGGCGTGCCGCCCTCGTCGGTGCGGTCGGCCACCCAGCCACGCTGTCCGCGGATCCGGCCGCCGCGCACGTAGAAGATCTGCACCGCCACCTCGAGCGGGTCCTCGGCCAGCGCGATCACGTCGGCGTCGGTGCCGTCACCGAGGACCACGGCCTGCTTCTCCAGCGCCTTGGTGAGCGCGCCGAGGTCGTCGCGCAGGCGGGCGGCCTTCTCGAAGTCGAGCGCCTCCGAGGCGGCGTACATCTCCTTCTCGATGCGGCGCGTGAACGCTGCGGTGTTGCCGGCCATGAAGTCGCAGAAGTCGTCGACGATCTCGCGGTGCTGCTCGGGGGTGACGTTGCCGACGCAGGGCGCCGAGCACTTGTCGATGTAGCCCAGCAGGCACGGGCGGCCGATCTGGGACGACCGCTTGAACACGCCGGTGCTGCACGAGCGCATCGGGAAGACACGGAGCAGCAGGTCGACGGTCTCGCGGATCGCCCACGCGTGGCTGTAGGGGCCGAAGTAGCGGGTGCCCTTGCGCTTGGCGCCGCGCCCGACCATGACCCGCGGGAACTCCTCGCCCACGGTCACCGCGAGCCACGGGTAGGACTTGTCGTCGCGGTACTTGACGTTGAACCGCGGGTCGAACTCCTTGATCCAGCTGTACTCGAGCTGGAGCGCCTCGACCTCGGTGTCGACGACCGTCCACTCGACGCTCGCGCCGGTGGTGACCATCGTGGCCGTGCGGGGGTGGAGGTTGCCGATGTCCTGGAAGTACGACGACAGGCGTGGGCGCAGGCTCTTGGCCTTGCCGACGTAGATCACGCGGCCCTTGGCGTCGCGGAAGCGGTAGACCCCCGGCTTGGTCGGGATCGACCCCGGTGCGGGTCGATAGGAGCTCGGCGTGGCCACCCGCCAACCCTACGGGCGGCCCCCGACACTCCTCGCGGGGTGGGGGCCGCCCGGTCGGGCCTCAGCTCACTTGACCTTGGTGGGCTTCGACTTCGCCTTCGCGGACTTGAAGCCCTTCTTCTTCCCGATGACCTTCACGACGAGCTTCTTGCCGCGCATCGAGCGGGTGATCCTCAGCTTCTTGCCCGTCGCGCCGCGGATCGCCTTCTTGCCGGCGAACCACTGGTAGCGGAACTTCGTCCCGTTGGTCCAGCCCTTCGTGCGCGCCTTGACCTTCTTCCCGACCTTGGCCTTGCCGCCGATCGTGGGGCGCTTGGTGACCAGCTTGCCGATGCGGATCCTGCCCGTCGCGTCGGAGCGGGCGTACGTGGTGCTGGCGAAGCCGAAGGCACGGGGGTACTCGGTGACCTGGATCTTCTTGCCCTTGTCCTTCGACGTCAGGCGGTAGGTGCTGGCCGTGGCGCCCTTGATGGCGTTGCCGTTGCGGCTCCACTGGTAGACGGGGGCGTAGCCGCCGGGCTTCTGGTTGTAGTAGTTGACCCAGTCCAGTCCGAGCGCGGTGAGCGTGCCGCCGACGCGCCTGCTGCCCGTGATCTCGGGGTACTTGCGCGTGCCGTTGGCGTACCAGGCGGCCGGCGCGACGGTCTGCGGCGCCGAGGTGCGCGAGACCGGGTCGTAGCCGGGGGCGTACGCCGTCACGGTGACGGTGAGCGCCCCGCCCGCCATCGCGGGCGTCGGCTGGAAGGTCTGGTCCTCGGCACCCGGGACGGGCTGGCCGTTGATGAGCCACTGGTAGCGGTAGCCGCCGGGAGCAGGCGTGAACCCGGAGCCGGTTGCCGACACGTCGCGGAGTGCCGTCGGCGCCGACATCGAGGCGGTGCCGCCGGCCACGGTGCCGAGGGCCGGGCCGCGGGTGATGGTGACCGTGGCGCCGTTGCCGGCGACCTTGAGCCGGCCACTGGAGCTGGTCCACGCCTCGCCACCGGTCAGGACGCCGTCGTTGCCGGGCACGGGCTGGAGGAACGCGCCGCTCGACTCGTTCTCGCGCTCCACCGTCAGGCCGGCGAGGTAGTCCTGGCCGTAGGGGCCGGTGGTGTAGTTGCACGAGCCGGAGACGTAGCAGGTGCCGGCGTCGTTGCCGGTGCCGGTGCGGTAGTCCACGAAGTGGCGATGGCCGTTGTCGGGGTCGATGAAGACGACACCGCGGAGGCCGGTGGCAGCGGCCCGGGAGGCGAGCGCCCAGGTGCCGCCGCCGCTGCCGTCGACGGTCTCGCCGGCTCCGACGATGCCCTGCTCCCAGCGGTAGACGGTGCCGAGGACGGGGCTGCGGTACTGGTCGGGACCGGCGCCCATGACCTCGTAGACGTCGCCGTACTCCGCGGAGCGGTTGTTGGCGTGCTGGAGGCCGAGGTTGTGGCCGAACTCGTGGTCGAGCGTCGCCTGCGGCTGCGGGCGCGCGTCGATGATGACAGGACCGCCGTTGCCGAACGTGGCGCCGAGGCGACCCCGGCCGCTGGTGGTGCCACCGCAGTTGTTCGGGACCACCACGACCAGGTGGTTGGGCGAGCTGCCCGAGAAGTCGACGCCCGGGAAGGCAGCGCCGCCCACTGCCTGGGCGACGGCGGCGAAGTCGGCTCCGTTGTTGCCGAGGCCGCAGCCACCGGCGACGGAGCCGGCGCTCGAGGCGACGGGCACGACCTCCGAGGCGCGGTTCCAGGCCGGGATCTGGCCGCTCGACTCGCGGACCCAGTAGGCCTGGGACGCGTCGACGGCAGCAAGGATCTGCGCGTCGGTCAGGTCGATCGGCCCGAAGTTGGTCACCTTGGCGACATAGGTCGAGTGCGTGGTCGGGCCGGGCGAGGGCGCCGGCTGGGACGTGCGGGAGGTGACGACCTCCAGCCGCGTGCCCGAGGTCGCGGCGCGGCGCAGCGTGCTCGCGCGCATCGAGCCCGTCAGCCGGGCGCCCGTCTCGACGCCGGGCACGGCGAGCGTGCCGGCGAAGGCCGACAGGGGCTCGGCGGAGAAGCCGCCGGCCAGCTCGACCGTGCGACCCGACGGCAGCAGCAGCGAGTAGCGGTCGTCGTCGCCGTCCTCGCCCGCCGTCACCAGGACCGTGCCCGATGCCTCGAGCGTGGTGCGCGAGGCGCCCGGCGCAGCGGCCGCGCCCCCTTGCGTCGGCGTCAGCAGTGCGGCCGCGAGGGCCACCGCCGTCCCCGCCGTGATCCGTGCCCGAACAGCCTTCAACGACATGTGTGCTCCCCCTGCGCAGTGCCCCCGTCCGGGGCGTCACGGAGCATTGTGTCTCACCCGCAGGGGTCTCAAACCTGGGGCACCGTGCCGGGTCGGACGCCTAGTAGAAGAGCTCGACCGCCTGGAGCTGCGCCCACTGGGTGAACCAGGTCCACCAGCCCAGAAGCATGGCGATGCCGATGCCCACCATGACCAGGCCCGCGACGGCGTTGACCGCACGTCGGTGGTTGCTGACCAGCCGGAAGGCCCGGAGGGCGACCTGCCACATGAGTGCGGCGGCCACGAAAGGCAGGCCGAACCCGATCGTGTAGACGACGAGGAGCAGCCCGCCCTGCAGCGGCGAGGTCGAGGACGACGCCATGGTGAGGATGGCGCCCAGCACCGGGCCCACGCACGGCAGCCACACGATCGCGAACATCGCGCCCAGGACCGGCGCGAAGCCGAGGCCGACCCCCGGCAGCCCCTTGAGCCCGATGGGGGTGGCCCGGAAGGGCACCAGGCCGAGGAAGAGCACACCGGACAGGATCATCAGCACGCCGAGGACGATGGTGAACGAGTCCATGTGCTGCCACGTGAACCAGCCCAGGCTGCCTGCGGCGACCCCGAGCGCGACGAAGACGACGCCGAAGCCCGACACGAACAGCACCGCGCCCGTGAGCATGCGTCCGCGCTTGGCGACACCGTCGGCCATGTCGGACACCGCGAGCCCGGTCGCGTAGGACAGGTAGGCCGGCACCAGCGGCAGGATGCACGGGGAGAAGAACGACACGAAGCCCGCGAGCAGCGCGAGGGGTGTCGCCACCACCAGGTTGTCGCTGATGTCATCCTCCTGCTGGTCGTGCTACCTCCCCGATCGTAGTCGGCCGGGCGCCTCGACGCCGAAGTGGGACCGAGCCTCAGGCCAGGGTGATCGAGTCACCCGAGACCCTGATCTCGACGGCCTCCAGCGGCGCGGACGCCGGCCCGGAGATCGGCGAGCCGTCGTCCAGCGAGAACTTGCTGCTGTGGCACGGGCACGGGATGTCGCCCTCCGTGCTCGACTCGACCAGGCATCCCTGGTGGGTGCAGACCGCCGTGAACGCCTTGAAGTCGCCCTCGGTCGGCTGCGTCAGGACCACCTTGGCTCCCGAGACCACGAAGCAGCCGCCGACTGGCACGTCGGCTGCGGAGGCGAGCGCCTCGCCGCCGGCGCCGCCGCTCGAGCCCGAGCCCGAGTCGGCGCTCCCCGACGAGTCCACGGCCGTGGAGGTGTCGGACCCGCACGCGGCGAGGACCGGCACGCCCACCGCGATCGCGGCGGAACCGGTCAGGGCACGACGTCTGTTGATCGCAGTCATGGCCCGGAGAGTAGCCAGCCGTCCTGAGAGGACGCTGTGACTACGCCTTCGGTGCCCGCTTCGCGGCCGTCTTCTTGGCAGCAGTCGCCTTCTTGGCGGGCGCCTTCTTGGCGGGCGCCTTCTTGGCCGCCGTCTTCCTCGCCGCCGTCTTCTTCGTGGCCGTCGTGCGCCCCGGCGCCGACGCGGCTGCAGCAGTCGCCTTGCGGGGTCGGCCCGGCTGCTGGGCCGCGCGTCCCTCGAGGATCGGCGCGAGGAACGTGCCGGTGTGGCTCTCCGGGACGGCAGCGACCTCCTCGGGCGTGCCCTCGGCGACGACCAGGCCGCCGCGCGAGCCACCTTCGGGGCCCATGTCGACGAGCCAGTCCGCCGTCTTGATGACGTCGAGGTTGTGCTCGATGACCAGCACGGTGTTGCCCTTGTCGACCAGGCTCGACAGCACGCCGAGGAGCTTGCGGATGTCCTCGAAGTGCAGGCCGGTGGTCGGCTCGTCGAGGACGTAGACGGTGCGGCCGGTGGACCGCTTCTGCAGCTCGCTGGCGAGCTTGACGCGCTGCGCCTCGCCGCCGGACAGCGTGGTCGCCGGCTGCCCGAGACGGACGTAGCCGAGCCCGACCTCCTGGAGGGTGTTCATGTGGCGCGCGATCGCGGGCACCGCGGCGAAGAAGTCGGCCGCCTCCTCGATCGGCATGTCGAGCACCTCGGCGATCGTCTTGCCCTTGTAGTGGACCTCGAGCGTCTCGCGGTTGTAGCGCGCGCCGTGGCAGACCTCGCACGGGACGTAGACGTCGGGCAGGAAGTTCATCTCGATCTTGATGGTGCCGTCACCGGAGCACGCCTCGCAGCGACCGCCCTTGACGTTGAACGAGAAGCGCCCCTGCAGGTAGCCCCGCATCTTGGCCTCGGGCGTCGAGGCGAAGAGCCGCCGGATGTGGTCGAAGACGCCGGTGTAGGTCGCGGGGTTGGACCGCGGGGTGCGGCCGATCGGCGACTGGTCGACGTGGATCACCTTGTCGACGTGCTCGAGACCGGTGATCTTCGTGTGCCGGCCGGGGACCGCGCGCGCGTTGTAGATCTGCTTGGCGAGCGAGGTGTAGAGGATGTCGTTGACCAGCGTCGACTTGCCCGAGCCCGAGACGCCGGTGACCGCGCAGAAGACGCCGAGCGGGAAGGCGACATCGACGTTCTGCAGGTTGTGCTCGCGCGCCCCATGGACCTTGAGCTCGCGGCCCACGGTGCGCGGACGGCGGACGGCGGGGATCGGGATCTCGCGACGACCGCTGAGGTACTGGCCGGTCATCGAGTCGGGGTGGGTCAGCAGGTCCTCGACCGAGCCGGAGTGGACGACCTGGCCGCCGTGCTCGCCGGCGCCGGGCCCGATGTCGACGACCCAGTCGGCCACTCGGACGGTGTCCTCGTCGTGCTCGACGACGATGAGCGTGTTGCCGAGCTCCTTGAGCCGGACGAGGGTCTCGATGAGGCGGTGGTTGTCACGCTGGTGCAGGCCGATCGAGGGCTCGTCGAGGACGTAGAGCACGCCCACGAGACCGGCGCCGATCTGGGTGGCGAGCCGGATCCGCTGCGCCTCGCCGCCCGACAGGGACCCGCTGGGCCGGTCGAGGGAGAGGTAGTCGAGGCCGACGTCGAGGAGGAACTGCAGTCGCTCCTGGATCTCCTTGAGCACCCGCTCGCCGATCTGGCGCTCGCGCACCGAGAGGTCGAGGGTGCGGAGGTAGTCGGCCGTCTCGTTGATCGGCATCGCGCAGACCTCGGCGATGTTCTTGCCGCCCTCGTCCTTGGCGCCCAGGGTCACCGACACCGAGACCGGCTTGAGGCGCGTGCCCTTGCACGTCGGGCACGGCACCTCGCGCATGAAGCCCTCGAAGCGCTCCCGGCTGGTGTCGGACTCGGCCTCGCGGTGCCGGCGCTCGACGTAGGGGCGGACGCCCTCGAACGCGGCGTAGTAGGCGCGCTGGCGGCCGTAGCGGTTCTTGGTGACGACGTGGACCTTGGTCTTGTGGCCCTCGAGCAGCGACGTGCGGGCGTGCTGGGTGAGCTGGTCCCACGGCGTGTTGAGGTCGAAGCCGAGCTCCTCGCCGAGCGCGTTGACCAGGCGCAGGAAGTAGTCGGCGACGTGCGCGCCGCTCCACGGCGCGATCGCGCCCTCGCCGAGCGTGGCGCCCGGGTCGGGGACGACCAGCTCGGGGTCGACCTCCATCTTCGTGCCGAGGCCCGAGCAGGCCGGGCACGCACCGAAGGGCGAGTTGAAGGAGAACGAGCGCGGCTCGAGGTCGTCGGTGTCGATCGGGTGGTCGTTGGGGCACGCCATCTTCTCGGAGAACCGCATCTCGCGCTGCGGGTCCTTCTCCTCGAGGTCGACGAAGTCGAACACCACGAGCCCGCCGGCCAGCCCGAGGGCGGTCTCGACGGAGTCGGTGAGGCGACGCTTGGAGGTCTCCTTGACTGCGAGGCGGTCGACGACGACCTCGATGGTGTGCTTGAGCTTCTTGTCCAGCGTCGGCGGCTCGTCGAGGGAGTGCGTCTGCCCGTCGACCCGGGCCCGGCTGAAGCCCTGCTGCTGCAGCTGGCGGAAGAGCTCGACGTACTCGCCCTTGCGACCGCGGATCACCGGCGCCAGCACCTGGAAGCGCCGGCCCTCCTCGAGCGCGAGGACGCGGTCGACGATCTGCTGGGGCGTCTGCCGCTCGATCGGGGCGCCGCAGGTGGGGCAGTGGGCCCGGCCGGCACGGGCGTAGAGCAGGCGGAGGTAGTCGTAGACCTCGGTGATGGTGCCCACGGTGGAGCGAGGGTTCTTCGAGGTGGACTTCTGGTCGATGCTGACCGCGGGGCTCAGGCCCTCGATGAAGTCGACGTCGGGCTTGTCCATCTGGCCGAGGAACTGGCGCGCGTAGGCGGACAGCGACTCGACGTAGCGGCGCTGGCCCTCGGCGAAGATGGTGTCGAACGCGAGGCTGGACTTGCCCGAGCCGGACAGGCCGGTGAAGACGATGAGGGAGTCGCGAGGCAGGTCGAGCGACACGTCCTTCAGGTTGTGCTCGCGGGCGCCCCGGATGATGAGCTGGTCGGCCACAGTGGTCCTCGGTGGTGGGAGCATGACGGAGTCGAACACATGTTCGTCTCCACGGAGTGCCGGGGTCAAACCGACACGCTCTACCACCCTAGGACCCACCACCGACAACGGACCCATCCGTCACCCACCCGGGTGGGCCCCGGCGAGGTGGCACGATGTCCTGCGTGACCGACCTCACTACCCTCTCCCCCGACCTGATCGCGCGGGCCGACCGCGAGCTGGTCCGCACCGTCGACGGGCTCCCGGACGAGGCGTACGCCGAGCCCTCCCTGCTGCCCGGCTGGACCCGCGCGCACGTGATCGCCCACCTGACCCTCAACGCCGAGGGCCTCGGCGGCGTGCTCCACGGGGCGCACCTCGGCGAGACCCGGACGATGTACGCCTCGCAGGAGGCCCGCAACGGCGACATCGACGACCTCGCTGCCGTCGAGCCGACCGAGCTCCGCGAGCGCTTCCTCGCCTCGACGGGCGCGTTCAACGAGGCGCTCGAGGCGATGGCGGACGGTGACTGGGACGGCCGGTTCGACCGCACGCCCGGCGGCCGGTCCATCGCGCTGGTCAACGTGCCCCTGATGCGCCTTCGTGAGGTGGAGATCCACCACGCCGACCTCGACGCCGGCTACGCGGCGGCCGACTGGGACGAGGACTTCTGCGCGGTGCTGCTGGAGTCGCTGACCAAGGTCGCGACCGCCGAGCCGTTCACGGTCCGCCCGACCGACCTCGACGGCAGCTGGCGCTACGGCGAGGGTGACGGCGGTCCCGTCGTCACCGGTACGGCGGCCGCGCTCGGCTGGTGGCTCACCGGCCGCGGCTCCGGCGAGGGCCTGACGTCCGACACCGGCACGCTGCCGGAGATGGAGGCATGGTGAACGAGACCTACACCGGCTCGGTGTCCCCCGGCGGGGATCCCGACGTCCGCACCCTGGGCTGCCTGACGCTGACCAAGGTCGCGGTCGACGAGCAGATGTCCAACAACTGCTACCTGCTGCACTGCTCGGAGACGGACGAGGTCGTCCTGGTCGACGCCGCCGCCGAGCCGTCGCGGCTTCTCGAGATCATCGGCGACCGCTCGCTCACGTCGATCGTGACGACGCACCAGCACTGGGACCACCACCGCGCGCTCGCGGCAGTCAAGGCCGCCCACCCCGGCGCGACCGTGGTCGCCGGCATCCCCGATGCCGACGCGATCGAGGAGCAGACGGGCGTGCCGGTCGAGCGCCGGGTCGGTGAGGGCGACAAGGTCGCCGTCGGCACCTGCGACCTGATCGTCATCCCGGTCGCGGGGCACACCCCCGGTTCGATCTGCCTCCTGCTCGACGACGCGGAGGTCGCGCCCACCCCGCACCTCTTCACCGGGGACTGCCTGTTCCCCGGCGGGGTCGGGGCGACCTTCGGCGACGCCGAGGCCTTCACCCAGCTGATCGGCGACGTGGAGACCAGGATCTTCGACCGGCTCCCGGACGAGACGTGGTTCTACCCCGGGCACGGCGACGACGGCGTGCTGGGCGACCAGCGCCCGCACCTGGCGGAGTGGCGCGAGCGGGGCTGGTGAGCGTTTCCGTGGCAGGCTGGAGACATGAGCACGCGTGAGCTGACCCTGGCCGACTTCGAGCAGACCGTGAGCGGCGAGGGCATCGTCCTGGTCGACTTCTGGGCCGCGTGGTGCGGGCCGTGCCGTCAGTTCGCGCCCATCTTCGAGAAGGCGTCGGAGGAGCACCCCGACATCGTCTTCGGCAAGGTCGACACCGAGGCCGAGCAGCAGCTCAGCCAGATGGCGGCGATCACCTCGATCCCGACGCTGATGCTGTTCCGCGACGGCGTGCTGCTCTTCAACCAGGCCGGCGCCCTGCCGCCCCAGGCCCTGTCCGGGGTGATCGCGCAGGCGCGCGGGCTCGACATGGACGCCGTGCGCCAGGAGATGCAGGCCGCGCAGGAGGCCGCCGCCAACGGCCCGCAGGACGAGGTGGGCCTCGACGACTTCGCCGCCGCGCACAGCCAGGGCGCGTACGTCGTCGACGTCCGCGAGGCCGACGAGGTGGCCGGCGGACGCGTCCCGGGCGCGGTGCACATCCCGATGAACGACGTGCCCGGCCGGGTCGCCGAGATGCCGCAGGACCAGCCGGTCTTCGTGATCTGCCAGTCCGGCGGACGCAGCCGCCAGGTGGTCGACCACCTGCGCGCCCAGGGGGTCCCGGCCATCAACGTCGCCGGCGGCACCGGCGGGTGGGCCCAGCGCGGCTGGCCGCTGGAGCGGTGAGCCTCCCGGGGTGGGATAGCCTCGGCGCGTGCTGATCAGCGACTCCCGGAAGGTCCTCTTCGTCCACGTCCCCAAGACGGGCGGCGTCTCGGTCGAGGAGACGGTCAAGGAGGCCTGTCCCGATGCACGCAAGGCCCGCGTCCCGATCGGTCGGCACGCCACCCTCGGCAAGATCATCAAGCACGAGCCGCAGGTCGTCGACTACTGGACCTTCGGCTTCGTCCGTAACCCCTGGGCGCGGATGGTGTCCTGGTACTCGATGATCGCCGCCTGGGACCGACGGCACGGCCCGCGCAGCGGCAAGCCGCAGGACGTCAAGCACGGCTCGATGCGCGACGGCAACGAGATGTGGCGCGCGGCAGCGGCCTACTCCGGCTTCGAGGAGTTCGTCATGCGCGGCACCGAGGAGCTGCCCCGGGTGGGCGTGCCCCAGATCCGCTACCTGCGCGCGCCCAAGCACGACCGCGAGGTCGACTTCATCGGTCGCACCGAGAGCTTCGTCGCCGACCTGCAGAAGGTCCAGGTCCACCTCGGGCTCGAGCCGACGACGCCTGTGCACAAGAACAAGTCCAAGCACGGGACCTACCACGACTACTACACCGACGAGACCCGCAAGCGGGTCGCGGAGGTCTACGCCGAGGACATCGACCTCTTCGGCTACACCTACTGACCCGGCCCCTGCTCGACCGGCTCGGCCAGCACCGTCCCGCGGGCGCCCGACCACTCGCCGGAGTCGGCGAGCCGTCGCCACACGTCGTACTCCGGGGCGAAGTGCGCGACCAGTGCTGCCCGGGTGTCGTCGGCGAGCTCGCCACGCTCGGCGGTGGAGGCGTTGCGCCGCTCGAACTCCAGCGGCACCCCGAGCCGCTCGCTGAACCACGCCGACCACACGTCGGGGCGCTCGACGCTGAAGACCCGGTCGACGGCCACCGCCCCCTGCGCGTGGATGAACCTCGCCGGTCGGCCCTTCGGGACGGGCGCGCCGTCGTCGCCCGCGAGGTAGAGGCGGGCGAACTGCTCGAAGGTCAGGTCCGCGGTCGACTGCCGGGCGTCGTCGCGGGCGCGGTAGCGCCACCACGACTCCAGCCAGGCGATCGGCTCGCGGAACATCGTGACCAGCTCGTAGGACTCGCGCGGGTGCCCCTGCGCGGCCAGGTCGTGCGCCCTGGTGTGGACGAAGCCGCGCGCGGGCAGGTGCTTCTGGCCGGGCGGCGAGCCCACCACCTCGGTGGCGTACGGCGACAGGGTGCGCTCCAGCGACGTGCTCGCGGTCTTCGGCAGGGCGAGCAGCACGAAGTCGCGGCCGGGACCCCGGCCGAGGAACGTCATCACGGGCCCGATCATCCCCCATCGGGCTCCGCGGTCGGTGGCGCCTGCCACCCGTGCGTGGGCTAGCCTCGCGCCCGTGCTGATCTCCGACTCCAAGCGCGCGCTGTTCGTGCACGTGCCCAAGACGGGCGGGGTCTCCGTGGGGGTCGCCTTCGAGCGCTGCTGCCCCGACGCGCGCAGCAAGACGCCGGGCGTGAAGCCGCCCCTGGGCCGGCACGCGCCCTACGAGCGGATCCTGCGCGCGGAGCCGCAGACGGCCGACTACTGGTCCTTCGCGTTCGTCCGCAACCCCTGGGCGCGGATGGTCTCGTGGTGGTCGATGATCCACGACTGGGACCTCGCGCACGGGCCGGCCAGCGGCAAGCCGCAGGACGGCGACAGGATGCGCGGCAACGACATGTGGCGGGCGGCGGCGGCATACTCGGGTTTCGAGGAGTTCGTGCTGCGCGGCACCGAGGAGCTGCCGCGGGTGGGACGACCGCAGGTGCACTACCTGCGCGCACCCGGCCGGGAGGTCGACTTCGTGGGGCGCACCGAGACCTTCGCGGAGGACCTCCAGACGGTCGAGCGGCGACTCGGCGGCGAGCCGACGCACGTCCCGCACCGCAACAAGTCACCCCACGGCAGCTATCGCGACTACTACACCGACGCCACCCGCGCGAAGGTCGCCGAGGTCTACGCAGCAGACCTCGACGCCTTCGGCTACACCTTCTAGCCCGGCTGGGTCGCGGGCGTCAGCTCGCGCGGTACTGCTGCCAGGCGTCGCTCATGCGCGCGACCTGGCCGGCGGTGAACTGGTACATGCAGCTGTCCTGCGTGTAGTCCATGTAGTTGTGGATCGGGTCGAGACCCGGCGCGGTGCAGGTGTCGGCGCCGGTCGGGCAGTCGAACTGCGCGGTCGCCTCGGCCGGGGTGTCCGCGACCTGGTCACCCTGGCCCCGGCAGCCGCCCTGGAACGTGTGGTAGAGCGCGAGCCAGTGGCCGACCTCGTGGGTCAGGGTGTCACCGAAGGCGTACTTGCCGGCGGTGCCGCCCGGCATCGACTCGTCGAGGATCACGACGCCGTCGTTGCTGCTGAGCTTCTTGGTCGGGAACGTCGCCCAGCCCAGCAGGCCGTCGCCGATGTTCGCGGTCCACACGTTGAGGACGTTCTTGCCGCCGACGCGGGTCGCGGCCTTCATCTGCTTCTCGACGTTGCCCGGGGTGACGGTCGACCACGTGTCGTTGGCGAAGTAGTCGATGTTCTGCAGGCTGAACGAGAACGGCGTGGCCGAGGACGCCTGTGCGCCACTGCGACCGGCGTACGCCTCGTTGAGCACGCCGACCTGCGCCTGCACGAGGCTGGCGAGCCGGTCGCGGTCGGCCTGGGTGGCCGACGTGGGCGTGATGACGTGGAAGTACGTCGGGATGCTCACCGAGGCGGCGGCGAGGGTGCTGGCGTCGGCCAGGCTGGCGTACTGGTCGCCGGTGCCCTGGAACAGGTTCGGCTCGAGCTTCTTGGAGCCCTCCCTGACGCGGGCCGGTGCGGCGCCCCCGTGGTCGTTGGCACACGCCGCGACCTGCGGGGACGGCGCGAGGGCGGTGGCGGGGACAGCGGCCGTGGCCGAGAGCGTCGTGGCGGCGAGCGCCATCGACCCGGTCACCACGAGGGAGCGGAGAAGACGGGAGTGGGACATTCCGAGAACCTGTCTGTCGGGGGTTGGGTGTCCAGCAACCTAACCGCGCGGTCAGGAAATGGACAGGGGTGTCGGCCTTCCCTCCCGGCGCCGCGACTGCGAGCCTTCGGCGGTGGACGCACTCGACTCCTGGACCCGCTCCGAGCACACCGACGACGTCAACGGATCGCCGACCACCCACCCCGTGTGGCGGCGTGGCAGCGGACCGGGGGTGATCGTCGTCCACGAGATGCCGGGGCTCACCAACGGCGTGGTCCGCTTCGGTCAGGAGCTCGTGGAGGCGGGCTACACGGTGCTGCTCCCCCACCTCTTCGGCCCGGCCGGGCGGGAGTTCAGCAACGTCGACGTCGCGAAGGTGCTCCCCCGCCTCTGCATCAGCCGCGAGTTCACCACGTTCGCCCGCGGGGAGACGACGCCGGTCGCGGGATGGCTGCGCTCGCTCGCCCGCTCGCTGCACGCGGAGGTCGGCGGGCCGGGCGTGGGAGCCCTCGGGATGTGCTTCACCGGAGGCTTCGCCCTGGCGATGATGGTCGACGAGGCCACCGTCGCGCCCGTGGTGTGCCAGCCGAGCGCCCCCTTCATCGGCCTCCCGGGACGCGCCGCGGACCTCAACCTGTCCCCCGCCGACGCGGACGTCGTACGCCGTCGCGCGGCCGCGGGCTGTGCCGTCCTCGGCGTCCGCTACACCTCCGACCCCCTGCCGGGCACCCGCTTCGACACCCTCACCTCCCTCATCGGCGACGCCTTCATCAAGGTCGAGCTGGAGGGCAAGGGCCACTCGACCGTCACCGAGCAGCGCTCCCAGCGCGCCGTCGACGCGATCCTCCACTTCTTCGGCGAGCGCCTGCACGACTGAAAAAGGCCGCGTCCCGCGCGCACCGACGCAGCTACGCTCGCCGCCATGGTGGACCCGGATCACGCGTGGGCGGTCGAGGTGGTGGGCGCCTGCGACCCCGTGTTCCGAGCCGCGGACGTCGGGTTCGTGCACCAGGTCGGCTACGGCGACGAGCACCGCCGCACCGTGGTCAGCCTGCTCTGGGAGGCGGACCCCACGAGGTTCGCCGACCGCTATCCCGAGAGCGGCATCATCGAGAGCTACGGCGCGGACCAGTGGCCGGGCGTCCACTGCGTCGACTTCTGGGTCTACGTCGAGCCGGAGGCCGGGCGGTGCCGGCTCAGCGTCGAGGGGTGGAACCTGCCGGAGCTCTTCCTCGAGCTCCGCGGCATCGGTGCCGTCGACGGCGCGAACCTGGCGGACACCTTCGCCCGGATCCTCGGCGTGACGTCCCCTCGAGTCACGCAGACCCACCAGCCGGGAAGGGTGGAGTAGCCGCTCGCGGAGCGACCCGCGCGTCGTTGGCCCAGGAGGGACGAAGTCCCATCACAAGACCCCAGCCCGTCCTCCTCGGTGGTTGAGGTGCGAGCGCCAGCGAGCCTCGAAACCACGCCCCTTGGTCACCCTCTCGGTGGTTGAGGTGCGAGCGCCAGCGAGCCTCGAAACCACGCCCCCTGGTCACCCTCTCGGTGGTTGAGGTGCGAGCGCCAGCGAGCCTCGAAACC
>NZ_LMDE01000016.1:1800-2018 GCF_001425025.1 Nocardioides sp. Root122 | reverse complement strand
CTCGGTGGTTGAGGTGCGAGCGCCAGCGAGCCTCGAAACCACGCCCCCTGGTCACCCTCTCGGTGGTTGAGGTGCGAGCGCCAGCGAGCCTCGAAACCACGCCCCCTGGTCACGCTCTCGGTGGTTGAGGTGCGAGCGCCAGCGAGCCTCGAAACCACGCCCCTTGGTCAACCTCTCGGTGGTTGAGGTGCGAGCGCCAGCGAGCCTCGAAACCACGC
>NZ_LMDE01000016.1:0-1645 GCF_001425025.1 Nocardioides sp. Root122 | reverse complement strand
CGGTGGTTGAGGTGCGAGCGCCAGCGAGCCTCGAAACCACGCCCCYTGGTCAMCCTCTCGGTGGTTGAGGTGCGAGCGCCAGCGAGCCTCGAAACCACGCTCACCCCCCATCCCGTCCCCCTCGGTGGTTGAGGTGCGAGCGCCAGCGAGCCTCGAAACCACGCCCCCTGGTCACCCTCTCGGTGGTTGAGGTGCGAGCGCCAGCGAGCCTCGAAACCACGGTGGTTGAGGTGCGAGCGCCAGCGAGCCTCGAAACCACGCCCCTTGGTCAACCTCTCGGTGGTTGAGGTGCGAGCGCCAGCGAGCCTCGAAACCACGCCCGCCCCCGTTGGTCGAGGAGGGACGAAGTCCCGTCACGAGACCCCCCAACCACGGGCGGTCAGGACAGTCGACAGGGGCGGACCGTCCACAGTCCGCGCCGCCCCAGTGTCGGTGGTCTCGCCTAGAATCGAACGCATGATCGAGGCGCTGGCGCAGGGAATCGGAAAGGTCGAGGACGACCTCTCCGCCTCCGACGTGCTCGCCTCGATCCGCGCACGCAAAGCCGACGAAGATCGCGCGGCCGCTGACCAGCTGGTCCTCGCCGCCCGCTGGGCCGACCTCCACCCGCCCGAGTCGATCCACCACGCCGCGACCTTCACCGTCCCGGGGTGTGAGCACGAGGAACCCATCGCCGGTCAGGGGGCTCCGCTGGTGGCGGAGTTCTGCATCGCCGAGCTCGGCGCCGTGCTCGGCATGTCGACCACATCGGCGAAGAAGCTCATCGGCCAGGCGCTCGAGCTGCGTCACCGGCTCCCGCGCCTGTGGGCGCAGGTCCAGTCCGGCGTCGTGCCGGCCTGGCGGGCCAGGTCCGTCGCGGAAGCCACGATCCACACCGTCCCCGCCCTGACCGTCGAAGCGGCCGCGCACGTGGATGCGCAGGTCGCCGCGGTCGCCGGACGCATCGGCCCCGCGCAGCTGGACCGGCTGGTGGCGGAGACGATCAGGCGGTTCGAGCTCGGCGCACCCGACCCCACCGCTGACCCGGAGGACGGGCATCTGCACGTCGACCCCCGCCATGCCACCTTGAACGACGAGGACGTCGACTTCGGCGGCACGATGCACTTCGACGCCGTGCTCGGCATCGCCGACGCCTTCGACCTGGGCCACGCCGTATCCCACGACGCCGCGGTCCAGAAGGCGCTCGGCTCCACCGAGTCCCTCGACGTGCGCCGGTCCAAGGCGCTCGGCAACCTCGCCCGTGCCCAGACCGCTCTCGACCTGGCCGGCATCGGCGCCGAGCCCACCAAGCTGCCGCCCGCCCGGGAGGTCGTCGTCCACGCCCACTTCGAGGCCACCACCGTCGGCGAGACCACGGTGTTCGCGCCGACCGGCCGGATGGAGAACCTCCAGCGCCTGGTGCTGCTGGAGCAGGTCCAGGGCTGGTGCGCCGACAACCACACCAAGGTCACCATCAAGCCCGTCATCGACCTCAACACTGAGCTGTCCGCACCGGGCTACACGATCCCCGCATGGCTTCGCGAGCAGATCGCCCTGCGCGACGGCAGGCGAGTTCTAGGTAGTGACGCAACACCTCGTCTGAGGAGTTGTGATGAGGAAGTTCACCAAGCCCGATCTGCCGCGTGAGCATGAACGTCGGTTCTGG
>NZ_LMDE01000015.1 GCF_001425025.1 Nocardioides sp. Root122 | reverse complement strand
CGCAGGTCCTTCGCCGTGCGCCAGCAGGTCCCGCAGCCGCAGGCCGGGCACGCGAACCCCGTCGGCCAGCGCAAAGCGGCTAGATAGTCGCGGCACGCCTGATCGTCGGGAACCACTCCCGCATCTCCTGGAAGGTCCGCGGGTAGTCAGTCCCCCCGATCGGGTGCTCGAGACTCACCCCAACGAGGCTACTGCACTCAAGCAGAGATGCAGGACACGTGTTCGATAACAAGACCCGTTCAGCATCTGATGCTGAACGGGTCCTGTGGTGCTGCTGTGACGAGGTGAGCGCTGCTAGCTCGGCTCGGTGGAGCCTGATGCCGGACCTGCCTGGCCGCTACCGGTGCGCTTGGTGCGTTGGCGCACCTCGCCGTACGGGGACAACCGGGGGTCGTCGTGCACCTCCCAGCCGTCGGCGGCGAGGGCCTCCCAGGTGTCGGCGAGGTCGAGGAGCCGGTTGGCGTTGTAGCGCAGCCACATGGCACCGGACTCGATGCTGTGGGGCGCTGGGATGGACCAGTCGCCGAGGTCTTCACCTCGTGGCAGGCTGCCCATCCTGGCCGGGTCGATGTCGCGGTCGATGGACTGGCCGCGCCAGGCGAGCGTGTGCTGGCCGAGGCCGTTGGTGAACACGACGAACTCGCGGTCGTGCATGTCGTGCACCTGGTCGCGCTGGGTGTCGGTGAGCTCGTCTGGGTCGAAGTCGCCGCGGATGACGGTGATGGGTCCGATGGGCGAGTCGGCCTTGATGAGGGGCAGACGGTCCCAGGGGGCCTTGTCGGGGTTGATGCGGCGCCGGGGGCGCCGCGGTGCGGGTTCGGGCATGCGCCGGCCCTTTCGGTTGGTGTCAGGTCGGCGCAGACCGTTGGTGGGATGGGGTGCCGGGCAAGGCGGACCTTTGGCTGCCGGCAGAGGGCGCGCCCAGCAGCCGCTGAAAGCCCGCGGCATCCGCCGGTGGGCGACTACGGTCGCGACCATGACGGTCGCTGGACAGCCCTTGGGGGATGGGAGTACCACCGAGGAGAAGCTGCGGAGTCTGCTCGCACTCAGAGCCGAACACGACGACCTCGACTACAAGGAACACCTCGACTTGTCGCAGAACAGGGACAAGCTCGAACTCGTCAAGGACTTCGCCGCCATGCAGTCCATCCCGACCGGTGGCTACGTGGTCGTCGGAGCTAGCGACAACGGCGTTCCGTCCTCCCGCCTGGGACGATTGACCATCGCGCACTTCGACCCGTCGAACCTCTACCGCATCGCTCACCCGTTCCTGCCGAGCGTGCGCGTCCAAGCCTCGACACACGACATCGACGGCGTCACCGTCGCGCTCATCTACGTCGGCCCACCGGACCCGCCCGGGGTCGCCATCCTCGTCAGGGACGGCCAGTACCAGGACGGGAGCCGGTCCAAGCACTTGTTCGCCCCGGGTGACGTTTTCGTGCGCCGTGGCGCGCAAAGCGTCCGCTGGCTGCCGAGCGACCTGCCTCGTGTTCTGAGTCGGTGGGAGGACGCCATCCGCGAGGACGAGCGGCGCCGAGCGAGTGCGTACGCCGAGCAACTGCTGCAAGGCCAACGGGCTCGAACCATCGCCCGAGGGCCGCTCGGTTCGCTGACGTGGCGCCTAGCGAGCGAGGAGTTCGACGCGGCGTTCCTCGAAGCGATGCGCGATGGCGACCGCATGACCCTCAGGCGGCTCGTGCTCTCCTTCCGAAGCGATGCCGCTGCGCTGGTACGCATGGACGATGTTGACGAACTCGACCTGCTGCTGGACCGCCTTCTCGCTGCGGTGGCGCAGACGGTCACCTACGTCGAGAAGGAGTGGTTCGAGCAGCTGCTCGGGGTACTCGTTGACGTCTACCGGACTGCTCTCGACCCGACCGGCAACGTGCGACCGGTGCAAGGCACAGCGCCCCAGGAGTTGATGTTGCGAGTCGCGGTGGGCGTCGAGGCCGTCGGCGGGCTGGCAGTTCGCCTGAACCAGCTTTGGGCGGTACGGCCGCTCACGTTGCCCGATCGCCGACTCGCCGCGCAGATACGCGAACCTTCCTGGATACGCCATGGCTTGACGGCGGCTTCGCGCGCGGGCCTGTTGTACCTCGCGCCGCGTGAGGAGGGTGGACAGCCTCGCCAGATAGGAGGGCCCATCGTGGCGTTAGCGCGCCAACTGGTTGAGCGCATCCCTGCCCTGCGACCCGACACTCAGGTCTCGCCGTTCGAGCTCAACGGGTCACCGGAACCGGACGACGCGGTGCTCGACTCGCTCATCGAGTTCGACGTGTTCTGGTGCGTCATCGCGGCGGCGCGAGGCGGGCGCGAGTACCACCAGTACCCCAGTTTCGCGGCGTTCTTCACGCACCGCGCAGAGCCTGCATTCGCGCTGCTCGTCGACGATCTCGACGCTCGGCGGGTCATCCTCGGCGATGACGCCGAAGGCGTGGATGCCGACGAGACGCTCCGAACCGCGCTTCGGGCCGTCGCAAGCACGGCGCGCCAGGTCTCGGCGAGCGAAGGCCGTTGGCCCTGGTGGCCCGAGTCCGAGAAGCTGACCACGTACCTCGGACCTGAGTAGCGGCGACTGGCCGGCGCTGTCGGAGCTCGATGCCACACTCGCCAGGGTGCAGAGCACTGGACCTCAGGACCGGCGGCGACAGGCCCCCGCGTCCCCGGGTCCCGGCCGAGAGCGGGAACCGCACGTGCCGGTGGACCGGCTCGACGACGGCACCTGGGTTTTCGCGCCGTACGGGTCGATGCTGCCCATCGAGGACGGTGCGCGGGTCGTGTGCCACGTGTGCGGCGCGGCACTGGCGGCCATCTCCGCGCAACATGCGCGCCGCCACGACCTGACGCTTGCCGGCTACCGGGAGCGGTTCGGGTTGAACCGCAAGCAGTCACTGCTCGCCCCCGCCCTGGCCGAAACCCGTCGCGTCGAGGGCAAGAGGCGCTGGGCCGAGAACGACGCTCTCCGCACCGGACTCGCCGTGGGCCAGGGCATGGCCCGGTCGGGGGTCCTGCACGAACTGGGCACGACCGCGCAGCCTGCCGGGTCACGGCGCCGCCAGGGCCGGGCCGCGGCCTCGCGTTCGGGCGCGTCCCCGGCGTTGCAGGCGCACCGAGCAGCGCAGAGCGAAACCGCGCGAGCGCGCTGGGAGGAACGGGCGCGCGAACTCGGGTTCCCTACCTTGGACGCCTACCTGACCGAACGACGTGCCCACGGTGGGACCGCGCATCGGGTGCGGACCGAACTCGGCTGCGGCGGAACGACCGCGGTACGGCTGCTGGCCGCACACAACGGCTCAGCGTCTGACCCGAAGAACTCAACGTGAACGCGGCCGTCGAATTGCGGCTCAGGGGACGGCGTCGCGCGCGAGCGGGCGCTGAGATGGGAGAGGCATGAGCACTGCCGAACAGAGGACCCGCTGGCGTCGCCGCGCCACATGGGTGAACCAACTCGGACTGGCTGACGGTGAGTCGGTCCCGCATGACGTGGCGGAAGAACTGGCCGAGGCGGTCTTGGTGCTCCTGGCCGAGCTCGAGCATGGGGAACGCGCTAGGGGCTGAAACGCGGTCTCTCATGGGCGCTTCGCGTGCGTCCAGCGGGGCGTCAGCCCCGAGAGATGCAGGCACCCTGTGGGGGCAGTGGCAGCGCTCGAAATTGTGCAACAGCTGTCTGCACAAATGGCGCGCAAGCGGCGTGCGCGCCCAGAAGTGCTGCCTCCGACCCGGTTGGCTCGACGCGCCTCGCACGGTGCAGTGCACTGCACCCGGTGGACTGCGCGGGTGCCTCCCCGTCGTCGTCGTGCCGGCTACGAACCCGGCGAACTGTCCGAGCAGATGCGCGAGGCCATCACCGCGGAAGCCGCCCGCCTGGACGGGCTCGACGACGACCTGGCGACCATCCGTGCCACCGGCGAGGTGTTCAACGCGCTCGACGACGCGATCCTCGCGATCGGCGAACCACGCCTGCGCGCCCTCGTGCGGCTACGCGCACAAGGCTGGTCCTACAACCGACTCGTCGACGCGACCGGCCTGTCGAAGACCCGAGTGGCACAGCTGGTGCGCGAAGCCCGTGCCCGAGACATCCGCTGAGGCGCACGAGCAGCTGCCCGGGAGACAGCCTTCGCCCTGCAAGTGTGCGCGGGCAGACCCGGCGCACTGTGCACCGCATGGCTCGCGACGACGAGGACCGACCAGGCGATGACGGCACCGAGGGTGTGGCGCTCGGCCTGACCGAGGTAGAGGCTGCCGTGCTCGAACTCGAGCGCGAGTTCTGGAAGTACCCCGGAGCGAAGGACGCGACCATCCACGACCGGTTCGGGTGGACACCGACGCGCTACTACCAGGTCCTCAACGCGCTCATCGACACGCCCGCCGCGACCGCCGCTGACCCGGTCACGGTCAACCGGCTGCGCCGCCTCCGTGCGAGGCGTCAAGGCCAGCGCAGCGCTGAACGCGAAGGCCCCATCAGCTAACTGGCGATGCTGGTGGGCTTGGCGGCGAGAGCCTTGGTCCGTGTCGCTTCCTGTGCGCGAACTGCCATCTCCACCAGGTCGAGTCGGTAGAACCTCGTGCGGCCGTCCGAGCCGAGCGTGAACGGCAGACGACCCCTGCGCGCGCGCTGGTGGACGGCCGCGATACCGACGTCCAGGTGTGCTGCGACCGTGGCAGCGTCCACCCACCCGTGGTCGTCGTCTGGTGGCGCGGGTGGCGCCTTCGGAGCCGGCGGCAGCGCACGCAGACGAGCTCGCTCCGCCCGCACTGCACGCAGTTCGAGCACCGCCTGGCGCGACAGGCTCGGGCGCTTGTTCGAGCGCGGGGTCAGGTCGCCGCGGCGCACCATCTTCGGGACGGCCGAGTAGTGCACGCCGAGCAGGCAGGCAGCCTCTTTGACGGTCACCCACTCGCCAGCCCGGTCTGACATGGCCAGCACGCTACCCCGGGTCGGCCGGGCTCCAAACCGTTCTCCACGGCTCCAGTTCCGTGCGACGCGCTACCCCAAGGTTTGTCGGGCGTCCGGCGCATTCCTGGTCGAAGTGGGGCGCTACGGCGCGCTGTTGTCGTGGTTCCAGTGGACTCGGACGTTGGCCCTGGCTTCACCGACCGCCAGGACTTCGGCGGTGAGCATGTCGGCTTCGTCGTCGGTGACGGCGACGATCTGGCCGGGCTCAAGATGGACGCCGGCCGGGATGCGCAGGACGCCGTAGCCCGCTCCGGTGAAGCTGGCAAGGTCCGCCCGAAGGACGGGCGGCGGTGAGACGCCAGCGCCGACACTGCCTGCCTTCTCGTCGTCGGCTTCCATGGGGTGACGTTAGCCGCGGTAGCCGACGATGCGCGCCACCGCGACAGTCTGCCTCGGGTAGAGACCAGCGCTTACCGCCCGCTACGCACCCGGAAGCGGCACCAAGGGTGAGCCGCGCGGCGGGAGGCTATCCGCACCTACACTTTGGCAAAGTATAGGGATGTGTACCGCCGTTTGTACCTTGCGCAGAACGTAGGGCGAGCCGCGAAGAACCCGCCTCAGCGTTGCCGTACCCGCTCGACGACTGCGGCCGCCGCCGTTTCGGTCAGCAGACGTGAGTGGGGTCCCAGCCCGCGTAGCCCGAGTGCATGCCGGGGTTGTGAGTGCCGTCGAACCCCATCGCCTGGGCGCAGGACTGCACGTGATGCCCGAACTCGGAGCCTGCGCTAGCGGACGCCGACGGCGTCGTCATCAGGGACAACCCGACTGTGAGAAACGCGATGCTGACGACCATGGTCAGTGCGGTGGTCATGGTGGGGCTCCTTCACGGGTTCGGTGTGTGCCTGCTCCTGAGACTTGCCCTCCTGCTCCGGGAGGCACTAGGGCCAACGTCCCCCTCTCGCCGGGACCGTTGGGGGTTGACTTGATACCCCCTGGGGGTATCTTGGAAGGCATGACCAGTCACAAGCACGAACCGGCTCCGACCACTGCTAGCCAGGTCACCGACCCGGTGTGCGCGATGGCGGTCGACCCGGCCCTGACCGAACATGTCGCCGTCCACGACGGCGAGCACTTCTACTTCTGCTCGGCCGGCTGCAAGGACAAGTTCCTCGCCAACCCCGACCAGTACGCCGCCACGCAGCACGACCACGACCACGCCGACCACGACCACGCCGACCACGACCACGTCGGCCATCACGCGCACGGAAGCCAGGCAGGCGGAGAGCCGCCCACGCCGGGTGAGGGTGAGGTCGTGGAGTACACGTGCCCGATGCACCCCGAGATCCGCAGGCCGGGGCCGGGGTCGTGCCCGATCTGCGGCATGGCGCTCGAGCCGGTGATGGTCACCGTCGACTCCGGCCCGTCGCCGGAACTGCGCGACATGACCCGCCGGTTCTGGTTCGGCGTGGTCCTGTCCATCCCGGTCGTCATCCTCGGCATGGGCCGCGACCTCATCCCGTGGCTCCACGACAACATCTCCGCGACCACCTCGGCCTGGACCCAGCTCGTGCTCGCCACACCGGTCGTGCTGTGGGCCGGCTGGCCGTTCTTCACCCGCGGCTGGGCCTCGGTGCGGACGATGAAGCTGAACATGTTCACGCTCATCGCCATGGGCACCGGCGTCGCTTGGCTGTTCAGCGTGGTCGCGACGGTGGCGCCGGGCATCTTCCCGGAGGCGTTCCGCATGGAGGGCGCCGTGGACGTGTACTTCGAGGCGGCCGCAGTCATCACCACCCTCGTGCTCCTCGGCCAGGTCCTCGAGCTCCGTGCCCGCGAGGCAACTTCGGGTGCCATCAAGGCGCTTCTCGACCTGTCCCCGAAGACCGCCCGCCGCGTCCGGGAGGACGGCACCGACGAGGAAGTCACCCTCGACCAGGTGCAGCTGGGTGACCTGCTCCGTGTCCGCCCGGGCGAGAAGGTCCCCGTCGACGGTCTCGTCGAGGACGGCAAGTCCGCCGTCGACGAGTCCCTGGTCACCGGCGAGTCCATGCCGGTCACCAAGGCGGTGGGCGACAACGCCATCGGCGGCACCCTCAACCAGACCGGCGCGCTGCTCATCCGCGCCAACGCGGTCGGTCGCGACACGATGCTGTCGCGCATCGTGCAGATGGTCGCCGAAGCGCAACGCTCCCGCGCACCCATCCAGCGCACCGTCGACCGCGTCTCGGCCGTGTTCGTGCCTACCGTCATCGGCATCGCCGTGCTCGCGTTCGCCGTCTGGGCCCTCGTAGGCCCCGACCCGAAGCTCGCTCACGCCCTTGTGGTCGCGGTCAGCGTCCTCATCATCGCCTGCCCGTGTGCCCTAGGCCTGGCCACACCGATGTCGATCATGGTCGGGGTGGGGCGCGGCGCGCAGATGGGTGTCCTCATCAAGAACGCTGAGGCGCTCGAGCGGATGGAGAAGGTCAACACCGTCGTGGTCGACAAGACCGGCACCCTGACCGAGGGCAAGCCCGCCGTCGTCGCCGTCGAGCTGGCCGACGGGTACACCGGGCACACCGAGACGGAGCTGCTGCGCCTCGCGGCCGCGGTCGAAAACGCCTCAGAGCACCCGCTCGCTCGCGCCATCGTCGACAAGGCCCAGGCCGACCTGGCCGAGGCGGGTGACCAGGTCAGCAGCCGTCTGCCGGAGGTCGCTGACTTCGACGCACCCGCCGGCAAGGGTGTCCTCGGCACCGTCGACGGCAGGCGGGTGCTCATCGGCACCGCCGGGTTCCTCGCCAGCCAGGACGTCGACCCGGCCGGCCTGTCCGAGTACGCGGACCGGCTGCGCCGCACCGGGGCGACCGCGGTCCTCGTGGCCGTCGACGGCACTCCCGCTGGTGTCATCGGCATCGCCGACCAGGTCAAGGCCACCACCCCGGCCGCACTGGCGGCGCTGCGCAAGGAGGGCATCGAGGTCATCATGCTCACCGGCGACAACCAGGTCACCGCCGCCGCGGTCGCCGCCGACCTGGGCATCGACCGCGTCGAGGCCGAGGTGCTGCCCGACCACAAGGCCGACGTCGTCAACAAGCTCCGCGCCGAGGGACGCGTCGTCGCGTTCGCTGGCGACGGCGTCAACGACGCCCCCGCCCTCGCCGCCGCCGACGTGGGCCTGGCGATGGGCACCGGCACCGACGTCGCCATGGAGTCCGCTGCCGTGACGCTGTTGCGCGGCGACCTCAACGGCATCGCGCATGCCCGGCAGCTCTCCCACGCCGTCATGCAGAACCTCCGCGTCGGGCTCGGTTTCGCATTTCTGTACAACTCGCTGGGTGTCCCGGTCGCCGCGGGCGTGCTCTACCCCGTGTTCGGGTGGCTGTTGTCCCCGGTCATCGCCGCGGCCGCGATGGCCCTGTCGTCGGTCAGCGTCATCGTCAACGCGCTGCGGCTTCGCACCCAACGGCTGGCGTGACAACGACGCCTCCGTACCATCGAAACCGATGAACCCCGTGCGTTCCACCGCCGTCGGCACCCGCAGGCTCCTGCGGGTGCCGACGGCTGCCCGGCCCAGCGCACGCACCGCACTCGCGGCCTTCGTGGCGGCCCTGGTCGTCGGAATCCTCGGCATGCACGCGCTCGCCACCCACGGCACCACGCCCGCCACCGCCTCCGCCTCCGCCGCCTCGAGCATGGCGATGACGGGCGGCATGCCGGCCCCCGAGACGACGACCTCGGGCGACTCGCACCAACGACAAGCGCACGCTGTGACCTCCGACGCCTCGACGTCGGTCGCTGACAACGCAGCCGACACCGGTTCCGGGGCGGGGCACGACATGGGCACCATGGCGATGCTGTGCGTCGTCATGCTCGCCGCCGCCGCGTTGACGCTCCTCGTCCTCCTGGCGGTCCGCATCGTCCGGCCCCTGCTGCCCGACGCGTTCCACCCCGCCGCCGCACCCGCACGCGCCGTGCAGTGGGTGCGCGGCACCGGCCCACCGCACGTGTGGGCGTTCTCCGTCATCAGGTGCTGACAGGCCCACGGCCACCCGCCACCGGCGCTCCGAAGGGGCGACCCACGGTTGGGTGTCGCCGCCGCCTGCCCGCAAGACCCCCGCACCTGCCCCCTGACATCAGGAGAACCTCATGCACACCAAGACCCGTACCCGCGCCCTCAGCGCGCTCGCCCTCACCCTCGCCCTCGGCGCCGGCCTCACCGCCTGCGGCGACGACGCAGCCAGCTCCGGCAACTCCGGCAGCGCGACCGAGGTGAGCACCACCGAGCACAACGACGCCGACGTCACCTTCGCCAGCGACATGATCACCCACCACGCCCAAGCGCTCTCGATGGTCGACCTGACACTCGACCGGACCCTCGACCCCGAGGTCCAGGCCCTCGCCGAGGACATCCGCGCCGCCCAGGGCCCCGAGATCGAGACCATGGCCGACTGGCTCACGAAGTGGGGCGAAGAGGTCCCCGAGACCATGCGCGACCACGCCAACGCCGGCCACGACATGGACGACATGTCCGACAACATGGACGACATGGGCCACGACGACATGCCCGGCATGATGAGCGCCGACGACATGGACGCCCTCGAGAACGCCTCCGACGCCGCGTTCCAGGACATGTGGCTCGAGATGATGATCGAGCACCACGAAGGCGCCGTCGAGATGGCCGAGACCGAGACCGAAGACGGCCAGTTCAAGGACGCCGTCGACCTTGCCGGCCAGATCATCGACGCGCAGAAGCAGGAGATCGACACCATGCAAGGCCTCCTCGACTCCTGACGCCGCAACGCGAGCGGACGCCACCAGTGACGGTGGCGTCCGCCCTCGCGGCGCACGACCCGGACTCCAAGCCATCAGCGGCCCTCCGCGGCCCCACCGACCCCGAAGAAGCCCTCGTGAAGACATCAACCGCCGCCCGGCGGACAACAGCCGCCGCCCTCACCGCAGCCCTCACCCTCCTCCTGGCCGGTTGCAGCGACGCCCCCGCCACCACCGCCAGCTCCTCCAGCTCCTCCAGCTCCTCGAGCTCCACCGCGGCAGCGCCCGCCGAGGAGTCACTCCCACCCTGGCCGGTCCCCACCGACGTTGCCGCCCGGGTGGCCGCTGCCGGCCTCGACCTCGGCCCCATGGGCACCGCCGAGCACTACCACCCCACCCTGAGCATCACGATCGACGGCCAGCCGGTGCCCGTCCCGCCCAACATTGGCGTCGACCCGAACACGGGCGCCATGTCCGCGCTCCACACCCACGAGGGCGACGGCACCATCCACATCGAAGCGGACACCGTCGGTGAGAAGTTCACCCTCGGTCAGCTGTTCACGCAGTGGGGCGTCGCCCTCACCCCCACCAGCATCGGCGGTGTCCGCGCCACGGCCGGAGGGACGGTGGCCGTCACCAGCAACGGCACCCCCGTGTCCGGCGACCCCGCCGACCTGCGGCTCGAACCCGACCAGCAGATCGAGCTGACCGTCCCCTGACCTCGCGCCGTCGGACGGGCGTCGGCAAGGGCGCGCTCAAGCGTCCGTACGGTCGCGCTCTGCCTTCTCCTCGGCGGCATGGACCGGGCTGTGACGCCAAGGGAAGACCCACCGGAACAGGTTCAGGAGCGAACGGTGGCACCAGCAGTCGTCGGCGCAACCGCAGGTCCTCGCGCCGAAGCGCTCAGCGACCCGGTTGCCAGCCGCGACGACCAGGTAGACACCGGCCAGTAGCAGGGCAGCACGCCCTCACGACAGCACCTCGAGGAGCTGGGCGGTGGTGGGAGATCCCGCGAGGCCGCCGGGCGTCGCGTAGACGCGACACGCCAGACCGACCGACTCGCCACCGGACGCGAACGGGTCGGCACCGTCTATCCGGATGGTCGGGGAGCCGAGGAACTTCAACTCGTCGGCTACCTCGGCCGTCTCGACCCGCACGTACTCCACGTCGGAGCCGTCGCGGCCCAGCATTCGCAGCGCCTCCGCCAGCCGCACGTCGGCGACCTTCCAGTTGGGGCAGCCGTCAAAGTGCAGCAGCTCGACTCGCACCGGTGGTTCCTCCTCGCTGACGGGGTCGTTGTCCACTGTGCCACCCGCCGAGGGCGGCGGCACATGCCTCACGGCACAACGCAGGCGGCCGGGAGGGTCCTCGCTCCGACCGCATGGGGGTCGAAAGACCCTACCCCCGGGGGGTATCTGAGCGCAGCATGGAGTCAAGAGCCGAACCTTTGAGGAGGCCGCCATGACTGCACCACAAGGCACCCGAACCGCCGCCAGCCCCCTGGCCTCCGGCACGCACGAGTGCCACGTCCCCGCCGCTGGCACGCACCTGACTGCCTCGACGCCCGGCACCCGCGGCTACGCCACCGGACGAGAGAACTACCTCGTACGGCTACGCCGCATCGAGGGCCAGGTGCGCGGAGTGCAGAAGATGCTCGCCGACGACCGGTGGTGCCCCGACGTCGTCAACCAGCTCGCAGCCGTGACCCGGGCAACCCAGGAAGTCGCAGCCGGGCTTCTCGACGACCACGTACGGCACTGCGTCCTCGAAGCCGCACGCAACTCCGGAGAAGCCGGACAGGCGCGCATGGACGAAGTCGCAGCAGCCATCCGGCAAGTCATCCGCCTCTGAAGCCACCTCACCCACCCGCACGACACGACACGAAAAGGAGCACCACGATGAACACCATCAAGACCCGCAACCCGAACCTCGGGCTGTACGCGGTCGCAGCCGCCATCGCCCTCGTCGGCGCACTGTGGTTCGGCGTCCCCGCCGGCACCCTCGCGTTCGTCGGCATCGCCCTCATCTGCCCGCTGATGATGATGCTGATGATGGGCGGAATGATGGGCGGGATGCACGGCAACGGGACCGGCACGCAGTCCCACGACGACACCGATCGCACCAACGAGCGCGACGAGCACTCGTCAGAGCGGTGAGGTCGACATGACCACCCGTCCCACCCGACCCACGACCGACTCCCCGACCGTCACGTCGGGTGGCCGGCCGGGCGGGCCGGACAGCCTGCCGGTGCTGACCGCGTCCGGCGTCGAGAAGGCGTACACGCGCGGCATCTGGCCAGCCAGGCGCAGCCAAGCCGTTCTCCGTGGCGCAAGCCTCGAGCTGCTCCCGGGCGAGGTCGTCGGCCTGGTCGGCGAGAACGGGTCGGGTAAGTCCACCCTCATGAAGATCCTCGTCGGTGAGTTCGCCCCCGACGCCGGCACCGTGCAACACCTCGGACGGTTGGGCTACTGCCCCCAAGAGCCCGTCGTCTACGAACGCCTCACCTGCGACGAGCACTTCGAGCTGTTCGGACACGCCTACCGGATGCAGCCGGGCGAAGAACACGCCGCCCGCCGACGCCTCTACGACACCCTTGGGTTCGGCCGCTACGCCAGCACCCGCACCGACCAGCTCTCCGGCGGCACCCTGTCCAAGCTCAACCTCGGGCTCGCGCTCCTCGCCGACCCCGAAGTGCTGCTCCTCGACGAGCCGTACGCCGGGTTCGACTTCGACACCTACCTCAAGTTCTGGGACCTCGTCGCCGAACGCCGCGCCGCCGGACGCAGCGTGCTCATCATCAGCCACTTCGTCATCGACGAACACCGCTTCGACCGCATCGTCCAGCTCCACGACGGCACCACCCACGTCCGACCGCCCCAGCCCAGCACACCCGCGAGCGCTTGATGAACACCCCCGCTGCGACCCGACTGACGTCCACCCGCCCGGCGTCCGACCGGCGCGGTGGCGGTCTCCTGGTGCGTCGCTTCATCACCGAAGCCGCACGCAACCGCGTCACCCTCACCCTGCTCGTCGTCGTCCCCATCGTCTTCGTCGCCCTCGTGGGCGGCGTCATCACCGACGCCGGCGAACTCCTCGGCGGACAAGGCGGCCCCCAAGCAGAGACGACGACCGCCGGCTGGACGGCCGGGTTCGTCGCCGCGGTCGCGATGTACTTCCAGGTCGCCTCCGCCCGAGCAGCCGACCGTCGCCTCGTCCTCGCCGGCCTGCCATCGGCGCGACTGGTCCTCGCCCGGATGACGACTGGCGCCCTGCTCGCGCTCGTCGCCGCCACCGCCTCCTACGTGACCCTCGTCCTCACCGTCGGCGGCCTCGACCACCCCGCCCGCGTCGCCGTCGCGACCCTCATGTTCGCGGTCGTCTACCTCGCCCTCGGCGCGCTCATCGGCGCCCTGGTGGCCAACCCCGTCAACGGCACCGTGCTCATCTTGTTCGTCTGGCTCCTCGATGTCGTGTTCGGGCCGGCGTTCCGGCCGGCCGACACGATGGTGTCCCGCATCTTCCCAACCCACTACCTGAGCCTGTGGATGATGGACGAGCCCTCCGGGCACTCCGGACGCCCCGGAGACCTCGGCTGGGCCCTCACCTGGACCGTCATCGCAGTCGCGCTCAGCTGGGCGGCCGTCGCCGCCACCAGCCGCACCGCCCGGACACACACGCGCACCCGACCCGGCTCGGTTGTCGCACAACTCGCCGTCGGCACCCGCATGGGACTGCGCGAAGTCGGCCGCAACCGCGTCCTGTGGGCGCTCCTCGTCGTCGTCCCCGGCCTGTTCGTCGCCCTGTCCGCCTTCACCACACCGGACGGCTACGAAACCATGATGGTCCGCGAAGCCGGCCGCACCGTCGCCGCCACGTTCTGGTTCCCCGACACCCACCCCGGACTGATGGCGCCCATCTCGGTCGGAGCCCTGGCCGCCGTCGTCGGCCTGTTCACCGCACTCGGCGCCCGCAACGCCGACCGACGCCTCGCCCTCGCGGGTTTCCGCCCATTCAGCCTGCTCACCTCACGACTCGCCGTGGTGGGAGTGCTAGCCGTCGTCGTCACCGCTGCATCACTGGCGGTCACCGCCGCGTTCTTCCAGCCCGGCCAGTGGGCGCCCTACGTGCTCGCCAACCTGCTCCTTGCCCTCACCTACGCGCTCGTCGGCGTCCTGGTCGGCTGGAGCTTCGGCCGCGTCGGCGGAGTGCTCGTCGCGTTCCTCATCCCATTCCTGGACCTCGCCATCGAACAAAGCCCCATGCTCAACCCCGAACTCTCGACGCTGGCTCACCTGCTGCCCGGCTACGGCGCCAGTCGCGTCCTCTACGACGCTGCCCTGACCAGCAGCTTCGACGAGACCAGCTCACTGCTCGTCGCCCTGGCCTGGCTGGCCGGGCTTGCCATCCTCGTCGCCGGCCTCCTGCACCGCCTCGCCCGGCCGCGGCACCGAGCAGAGCCACATCGAGCAGTCGCCATCACCTGACGCCCACATAGCGGTCCGTAAAGCACGGTGTGCCAGCTTGCCCCGACGGCACCGCGTATCCCGCCCGGCGCCCAGCAGCCGGGCTGACGCCGCAGCACGCTCGGCAACGCGCCCCGGTGGCGCGTTGATGCGGACTCGGCCACCCCGCGGGCAGCGGTGCAGGAGGCTGCGCGGTGAACACCGAGCCGCCTCCATCTCACTTGTCACCTCGCAGGACCGTTGTCAGGGGTCCGGCAAGGCAACGTTGGCCGAAGTCGCTGTCGGTGCCCAGCGGGTCATCCTCACCGACGACGAGGCAGCCGCGGTCGAAGCCGAGGTTCTCGAGTTCACCGGTGATGCCGCCAAGGTCCGAGCGCATTGGAGCCGACCGCGTCGCCACCTCTGAACATGGAACCAACCGATCCGCCGGCGTGGGCACCTGGTCGAACGGCGCTCAGTTCGACTGCGCGTGACAACGACCGCGCTCTCACAGCATCGAGCCCAGGTCAGACCCCACGGTGGGGTAGGCGGCCGTGGTCGACTTCAGTTGGCGTGTGGTGAGCCCGAGGGTGATGGCGAGACCGAAGGTGTTGATGAGCTCTCCGTACTCGGGGCCCAACAGGTGTGCTCCGACGATGCGGTCCGTCGACTGGTCGATGAGCACCTTCGCGGCGGCGGTGGTCTCTCCGATGCGGTAGTTGGAGTACCAGCCGCTGGTGTCGGTGTGACGTACGGTCACGTCGATGCCTTGCGCGCGGGCCTCCTGCTCCAGCATCCCGACGCGGGCGAGCTCGGGGATGGTGAACACCGCGGTCGGGATGCCTGCGTAGTTGGGTGCCGTGGTGGTGCCCTTGAGCATGTTGGAGGCAGCGACCTTGGCCTCGATGACCGCCACCGGCGTCAACGGCATCCCAGGGGTGTCGGCGGAGTCGCCGGCGGCCCACACGGCCGGGTTCGTCGTGCTCTGCAGGTGCGGTCCCACCTCGACGCCGCGCTCACCCCACTGCACGCCGACAACGTCGAGACCCAGGTCGGCGAGGTCGGCGACCCGGCCGGCCCCGTGCACGACCAGGTCCGCCTCGATCGACTCACGCACGCCGTCGCGTTCGACAGTGACGGTGTAGCCGCGACCCTTCGCCTCGACGCCGACAACGACAGTGCGGCATCGCACCTCGATGCCGGCGGCGCTCCCGCGCTCAACGAGCAGGCCGACCAGGTCGGGGTCGAAGCCCTTCAACGGCCGTTCACTGCGGTTCACGATGACCGGTACGGCGCCGGCTCGAGCAACGATGTGAGCGAACTCGAACGAGATGAACCCACCGCCCACGAACACGATGCGCGGCGGAAGCTCTGCCAGGTCGAGGAAGCCGGTGCTGTCGATGAGGTGCTCGTGGCCGGGGAAGTCCAACGGACGCGGACGCGCCCCCGTCGCGACCAGGAACCGGTCCGCGTCGTACCGGACGCCGTCGATGTCGAGCTGCCGCTCTCCGACGAACCGGGCGCGCCCGTGCAGCGTCTCGACACCGCTCTCGGCAAGGCCGGACTCCATGTTGTCGGGGACCGGGTCGGTGAAGCCGTGCTTGTGCTTCATCAGGTCCGCCCAGTTGATCGACAGGTTGGCGGCGTCGACGCCCTTGCCCTGCATCAAGCGGGCGCTGTCGATGACCTCGGCGCCTCGGCGCAAGATCTTCTTCGGGTCGCATCCCCGCAGCGCGCACGTGCCTCCGTAGGGCAGCGAGTCAACGATCGCGATCCGCCACCCCTGAGCAGCGCACTTGTGGGCTGCGGCCACACCCGACATGCCAGCACCGAGCACCATCAGGTCGTAGGTCTCGCTCATCGATCGCACTCCTTCTTCCTCGAGTCGAGGCCATCCATGCCAGGGGCCGCCGGCCGGGACAGACCACGATGAGCCCCCATCCGCGCCCACCCGAGGGCGCCGAGCACGAGACCGAGCGCCGCCAACGCCCAGCTCTGAACCGAGATGCCCACGAGCGCACCCAACGCCACCGACGCAGGCACGCCGCAGCACACGGCAGCGGCTACGAACGCGACCGCAACCCCCACCACGCCAACCCGCTGACCAGTCCGCTCACCCGTCCGTTCAGTCACTGGCCAGCACCGCGCGCAACTGCTCGAGAGTCGGCGACCCCTCATGCCCGGCGGGCGTCGCATACCTGCGGCACGACAGCCCCACCTGAGCGCCGGGCTCCGCGAACACGTCGACGCCAGCGACCTGGACGCTCGGCGAGCCGAGGAAGCCAACACGCTCGGCTTCCTCTGGCGTCTCAACCAGATGATGGATCACCGTGACGTCGGTGCGTTCGGCCGCGATGACAGCCAGCCGCTCATCAGCGACCTTCCAGCTGGGGCAGTCCTCGAAGTACAGCAGCGTGATCTCCACGCCTTCACGCTAGACCTTGCAGCGCGGTACAAGGTCAAGCCGGTAAGTTGAACGGCATGCGCATCGGGGAGGTCGCCGACCAGGTGGGGGTCCAGACGCAGACCATCCGCTTCTACGAGCGCAAAGGCCTGCTGCCCCAGCCGCCACGCGGCGCCAACGGGTACCGCGACTACGACGACTCGGCGCTCACCACTCTCCGGTTCATCCGCAACAGCCAAGCCGCCGGCCTCACCCTCGTCGAGATCGCCACCATCCTCGACCAGCGCCGCACCGGTACAACCCCGTGCGAGCACGTGCACGACCTCCTGACGGCCAAGCTGCTCGACGTCCAGCAGCGGCAACGCGAACTGGCCATCCTCGAAGCCGAACTCGACCACCTGCTCGACCGCAGCCGCCGGCTCGACCCGGCCGAATGCACCGACGAGGCCATCTGCCACATCATCGGCCGAGAACCGAACCCACAAGCTCACCCGGACCCGCGCGACCAGGAGTAGGTTCGCTGGGCATGAAGCGCAGCATCGTCATCGCACTCACCCTCTACCTCACCGCGGCCGTGGGGACTCGCGCCGCAGAGGCGGCGGGGCTGCAACGGTGCCACTGCTCCGCGGCATGCTGGTGCCGCAAGCCGATGGCGAGTGCCTTCCGCTGGGTGTTGCCGGTGGGCCACCGCTAGCCGCAGGCAACGGAGCCAGAGGAAGCGCAACCGCTCACCACAGGAGTAGCAAGCTTCGCCGCGCCGACCAGACAGACCCGGGCACCCGAGATGCCGTACCGGACCGGTCGGAGATCGACAGCCCCCGGATGACTCAGAGCAAGGCGGGCCCTATCCCAGGGTCAGTTGTGCTCGGTGGAAGTCGTAGTGCTGGGTTGGGTAGCGGTACACCTGCTCGAGCGTCATGGAGTCGCCGAAGAACGGGTCCCAGCCCACTGGGAAGTGCATGCGGCGTCCCAGTGCGTCGTCGTCCTCGGTGTCCAGGCCACGATGAAGTCGATCGATGGTGTGGTCGATCTGTCGGGTCAGCCGCGGGCCGTGGAAGACGAGCGCACCGCCGACCGCACCCAGGTAGTTGACGTAGTGGAACGGGCGGGTGCCGGCGTTCATCGCGGCGGCGAAGGTGCGGCTGAACGGTTCGGGAAGTCGTCCGAAGAGCCGCACCAGCGGCAGCAGGCGGCGCACGAGCAGGTAGCCGAACGCCATGTGCCACAGCATCTGGCCATTGGTCCACCGGGTCCCGTTCGTGCGGCGGCGAAGGTCTGCAGCTGTGGCGCGCGAGACGAGCTCGTGCATGTCAGCTCGCACTCGTTCCAGCTCGGCATGGATGCCCTGCCGGTCCGTCGGCTGCCCGCTGGTGGCCACGAACCAGTCTCTCGCGCGATGACCGGCCGGGGAACCCACGGCCGTGGACGGCCACCGCCTCCGGCGAGCCGTCAGGCTGCTGGCCACATGGACGTGGAGCTGCTGGTGGTGCCCGACTGTCCGCACGAGACGTCGGCCTACGACCTGACCCTGACGGCGTTGGCCGAGCTCGACATCGCGGCGTCGGTGGCCGTGACCGTCATCGAGTCAGACGACCAGGCCCGGGAGCGGGGCTTCACCGGCTCGCCGACGTTCCTCATCGACGGCCGGGACCCATTCGCGGAACCCGACTCAGCGGTGGGCCTTGCGTGCCGGATGTACCGCACCCAGTCCGGGCTGGCCGGCGTGCCGGGGTTAGACGCGCTGCGCGAGAAACTACGCCGCTCCGCACTCGCCTGACCACCCGCTCAGCCGTCGGACGTCGAGTCGCGCCTGAGCCGTAGCGCCACCCACAACCCGCACCGGCGGCAGATGTAGGCGCCACCATCCAAGGCGTGCCGCGCTGCCCGCGGCTTGCTTGTTCCGCAGCAGGAGCAGTTCAGCTGCGTGGGTTCCATGCGGGAATGCTCCCACCATCGGCTGTGCCTGCGACAGGGTCTCAGCCTGTCAGCGGTGAGTACATGCTGACCGCGGCGGACGACACTGAGTGTCCCAACCGGAAGCGAGTGTCTCCTTCAGACGCCGGAGTGTCCCATTGAGAGACGAGTGTCCTGGCTGAACTTCCGGACACTTCAGCGAGACTCCGCACCTCGCCGACCACGAGGCGGTCCGGTCGCATCCGCAGCGCCTGCCGGACGAGGGTCTGCAGCGAGATCTCGCCGGCGCCCTCGATGTTGGGAGGGCGGGCTTCGAGACCGACCACGTGCGGGTGCTCGGGGCGCAGCTCGCTGGCGTCCTCGACGAGGACGATGCGCTCGCCGGGATCGACCAGCGAGAGGAGCGCGGACAGCACCGAGGTCTTCCCCGTGCCGGTGCCGCCGGTCACCAGGAAGGCGCACCGCGCGTCGACGACCTCCTCCAGCAGGAAGGCACCCTCGGGCGGGAGCGCCGAGGCCGCGACGAGCTCCGGGAGGGTCCACACCCGACCGCGTGGCACGCGCAGCGAGATCACGGTGCCGGACCGGGCGACGGGCGCGAGCACCGCGTGGAACCGGGTGCCGTCGGGCAACCGCACGTCGGCGTGCGGCGTCGCGTCGTCGAGACGACGCCCGGCCGAGGCGGCGAGCCGTTGCGCGAGCCGGCGCACGGCCGCGTCGTCGGCGAAGGTCACCGAGGCCCGCTCGAGGCCACGACCGCGGTCGAGCCAGACCTCCCCCGGACCGTTGACGAGGACGTCGGTGACGTCCGGGAGGCGCAGCAGCTCCTCCAGCGGACCGGCACCGAGCACGTCGCGCCGGAGCAGGTCGTGGACCGCCAGCACCGTCGCGTCGCCCACCGGCGAGCCCGACGCGCGCAGCGCCTCCGCCACCCGGTGGGGGGTGAGGTCGCCCGCGGCACCCGCCAGCCGGCGGCGTACGTCGTCGAGCACGGTCGCCGGGACCGGGGTGCTCACGCGGCCTCCCCCAGCAGGTCGCGGGCCGCGCGAGCGAGGGGTCCGCGGCTCGCGAGCGGCCCGAGCCCCCGGTCGACGGAGGTCGCCAGGCCGCGCTGGTCGGGCAGCGCGGCGACCACCGGCAGCCCGGTGACCCGCTCCGCATCGGCGTCGCCGAGGCCGCCGGGCCGCACGACGAGCCCCGCCCGGGCGGCCCTCCCGTCGCGGCCGAGCAGTCCCACGAGGCGCGCGGTCGCAGCCAGGCCGGGCACGGTGGCCGGCGTGACGACCAGCAGGTCGTCGCACCGGTCGACCAGCTCGGCCACCGACTCGCCGTGGCGGGCCAGGTCGACGACGACCAGGTCGTGGCCGCGCACCGCCGACGGCAGGATCCGGCGCACCGTCGGCAGGTCGAGCCGGCGCCGCAGCCCCGACCACGTGAGCACCCCGAGGTGGTCGCGTCGTGGCACGCCCTCGCGCAGCGCCCGGGCACCCAACCGGCCCGCGGTCTCGGCCAGCCCTTCCCACCGGACGCCTGCCTCGCCCTCCATCCCGAGCAGCCGGTCCAGGCCCGGGCCGAGGGGGTCGGTGTCGACGAGCAGCGTCGGCGCCCGTGCGGCGTACCACTGGGCGAGGGCGCAGGCGAGCGTGGTGGCGCCGGCCCCGCCCGAGCCCCCGACCACCCCGACGACCCGGCCCGGGGACGCCTGCTCGCCGACGTCGGCGAGCGCGTCGACCAGCCACTCCGCGGCCGAGCCGAGGTCGACCACAGCCTGCGCGCCCAGCTCGACGGCGGCCCGGAAGGCGGCGTCCTCGGGGGCGACCGCGACGACGAGGACCCCGTCGCGGCGCGCAGGGGCAAGGGCGGCCACCTCGAGCACCAGGTCGCCGCCGACGAGCACCAGGTCGGCCGTCGCCCACGCGGCGAGGGCGAGCACCGGGTCACGACAGACCTCGGTGCCGACGCCGGCAGCAGCGCACAGCGGCACCACGGCGTCGTGGACGGAGGGAGAACGGGTGAGCAGGAGGACGGGCATGCGGACGAGCCTCACCGGCGGGACCCACGCCGTGGCGTGCCCGCCCCGACCACCTGTGGAGGACCGCCTCCGGCTCGGGGCTGTGGACACCGGAAGGCCCACGATCCCCGTCGGCCGGCCCCTACGATGACGGCATGCCTCGCCCCACCGCGGCCTTCTTCGACCTCGACAAGACGATCATCGCCAAGTCGAGCACGCTGGCCTTCAGCCGCGAGTTCCAGGCGGGCGGGCTCATCTCGAGGCGCGCGATGCTGCGCTCGGCGTACGCGCAGTTCCTCTTCTTCACCGGCGGCGCCGACCACGACCAGATGGACAAGATGCGCGCCTTCATGTCGCAGCTGTGCGCCGGCTGGGACGTCGCGACGGTGCGCGAGATCGTCACCGAGACGATCACCACCATCGTCGAGCCGCTCGTGTACGACGAGGCGGTGACGCTGATCGCGGAGCACCGTGCCGCCGGCCGCGACATCGTCATCGTCTCGGCCAGCGGCGCCGAGGTGGTCGAGCCGATCGGGCGGATGCTGGGCGCCGACCGCGTCGTCGCGACCCGGATGGAGATCGTCGACGGCAAGTACACCGGCAACATCGACTACTACGCCTACGCCGAGGAGAAGGCGCGCGCGATCGAGCACCTCGCCGCGACCGTGGGCTACGACCTGGCCGAGTCCTACGCCTACAGCGACTCGGTGACCGACGTGCACATGCTCGAGGTCGTCGGGCACCCGTTCGCGGTCAACCCCGACAAGGAGCTGCGCCGCATCGCGACCACCCGCGAGTGGCCGGTGCTGCTCTTCGTGCGACCCGTGGCGCTGCGCCGGCACCTCCCCGGACCGCCCACCAGGCCCGCGCTCGCGGCCCTCGCCGTGGGCGGCGCGGTCGCCGCCGGGGGCGTCATCTGGGCCAACCGCAGGCGGCGGGGGCTCGAGGCCTGACCAGTTCCGCACCGCGCGGAGCCGATCCCCTCGCACCCACCGGCAGGGGGGAAAGTCAACCCTTGAAGACCCCTGCGGGGCGGACTAGAACTGAAGCAGCAACTCAAGAGACAGCACGTGTACCGGGTACCCACGCGGCGATCCACCCATCCGATGGGGTGCTGACCGATCGGGATATTCCCGAGGCAGCGATTGAGAAGAGCACGCTTGGTAGCCACGGCATCACGTGTAGGCGGCGGCACCCGATCCACGTGAGCGGGTGCCGCTCGCATGTGCGCTCGCGTGTGAGGCGTCAACCACGCAGCGGTGAGGCCTCCGCGCCCGCGGCGAAGGCCTCGGCTCCGTAGAGCGCCCACGAGTGGACTCCGCTCGGGCCGCCCTCGGAGTAGCCGCGCAGGTTGGACTCGTACGCCGCCCGGTGGGCCAGGTGCCCGGCCTCCGGCACCACGAGCGACTTGGCGTCCACGCCGCGCGAGACCAGCACGAGCCGCTCGAGCGCCCGGGCCACGATCCCGTTGTGCGAGGCGAACGGCGCCGCCGTCGCCACGTCGGCGTGCGCGACGGCCGCGACCAGCAGGGCCGGCGCCTCGGTGCCGGACAGCAGGAGCTCCGACACACCACGCAGGCGGTCGGCCGACGCGGCGTCGCGCGGGCGACCCAGCTCCTCCGCGGGCAGCGCGGACGACGCCACCACGGTGTGCAGCCGGGCGATGGCCTGCAGCGGCGCGGTCTTGAGCAGCGGCGCCAGCGCGAGCATCGAGGCGGAGAGGCGGACCGCGTCGGCGGCGATCCCGTCGCCCTCGCCGGCCCGGACCTGCTCCAGGGTCGAGGTCGAGCCTTCGAGCACGGCGCTCGCGTGCGCGCCGCGCAGCAGGGACTCGGCGGTCATCTCCGGCGACGTACGCCGCAACCCGCGGTCGCGCAGCATCACGTCGATCCCGTCACGGGTGCCGGCGTAGGCCGAGCGCACTCCCTCGAGGTCGGTGAGCCAGGCGAGCGGGTCGGTCATGGGGAGGACGGTAGTCGCGGCAACCTTCCGCCCGGTCGCGGCATCCCACCCCGTAACCTGCGCCACAGCCGATCCCGGGAGAGACAGATGTTCCGCACGACCGCACTGCCCGCTGCCGTCCTTCTCGCCACCACCCTGCCGGGCGCCACCATGCTGACGGCCACCTCCGCCGGCGCCGCGCCGACGACCTGCCAGGGCCGGGCGGTGACGATCACCGGTCCCGGTGACACCTCGGGAACGCTGACCGGCACGGAGGGCACGGACGTCATCGCCACCGAGGGCGCGACGCGCGTCCTGGCGCTCGGTGGCGACGACCTCGTGTGCGTGACGGGTGGGGCCCGCCCCGTCGTGGACGCGGGCGCCGGCAACGACAGCGTGGACGCCAGCGCGGCCGTGGCGGGCAGCGAGACCGTCCTGGGCGACGGCGACGACCGCTACGTCGGGTCGCCGGCCTGGGACGTGGTGCACGCCGGGACCGTCCAGGCGGGCACCTCCCTCGACACCGGGCGGGACGCGATCGACACGGGCTGGCGCGGCCTGCGCGAGGACGTCGTGGTCTCGGGCCAGGCGCAGCAGGGCAACCCGGACGCGGTGCGGGCGGGCTGGGTCGACCTGTCGTGGTACGGCGTGGCGACCGGCGCAGGAGCGCTGGACGGAGGGGACGACAGCCTGCTCCGGCTCGACCCGGTCGAGGCATTAAGCGTCTCCATCAACGCCGACCTCGGCACCCTCGGCATGACCCGGGCACCGCTGCAGCCCATCTCGGGATTCTCGCGGTTCGCGGTCACCTCCCACCCGGGCCTGAAACGCTTCAGCTTCGGTGGCACCGGGCGCCACGACTCGCTGTTCTTCGACGGCCTGCGGAGCTCGACCCTCTTCCAGGCGTCCCTCAGGTCGGGGGACGACGAGCTGCGGATCGTCTCGCTGGAGAAGACCAAGGACAACGCCTCCCTCAGCGGCGGGCGCGGCACCGACCGCCTCGACCTCGGCATGGCCTCCGTGTCCGACGTCGACCTCGACCTCCGCAAGGGCAGGCTCTCGACCGGCCGCGGCAAGGGTGAGGTCACGATCGCGGCCCGCGGCTTCGAGGACGCCACCGTCGTCGCGCCGGACGTCGAGGTCCTCGGCACGCCCGACGCCAACGACGTGGCGGTCCTCGCGTGCCGCACGACCGCACACGGCCTGGGCGGGAAGGACATCCTCACCGCCCTCGACGCCACCACAGACCTGGGCCGCGTCGACTGCGACCGCAAGCCCCGGGTGCGTTTCCTGGGTGGCCCCGGCAAGGACACGCTCACCGGCTCGACCGGCCGCGACCTCCTGGTCGGCGGCCCCGGCGAGGACTTCGTCGACGGCAGGGAGGGACGCGACACCTGCCAGGGCGAGACGGTGCGCCGCTGCGAGGCACGCCGCTGAGCGAGGTGCGCCCGCGCTTGTAGCCTGTCCGCGATGAGCGACGAACTCCCTGCAGCCCCTGCCCCGGTCGACCGTGCCCGGTCGTTCGGCCCCGTCGCGGAGGCCTACGACCGCGGCCGCCCGTCGTACCCGGCCGAGGCGGTCGCCTGGCTCACCGGCGGCGAGGCGAAGGTGGTCCTCGAGCTGGCCGCCGGCACCGGCAAGCTGACCCGCGGGCTCGTCGACCAGGGGCACGCGGTCTTCGCGACCGAGCCCGACGAGGCGATGCTCGAGGTGCTGCGCGAGCGCGTGCCCGAGGTGAGCGCCAAGGTCGCGACCGCTGAGGAGATCCCGGCGAACGACCGCTCGGTCGACGTCGTGGTCGTGGCGCAGGCGTTCCACTGGTTCGACCACGACGCCGCCCTCCCGGAGATCGCCCGCGTGCTCAAGCCGGGCGGCCACGTGGCGCTGGTGTGGAACAGCCGCGACGAGCGGATCCCCTGGGTGCGCCGGATGGGCGACCTCCTCGGCCGCCAGGACCTCGACACCAGCTCGGCCGACCAGCTCGTGCACAGCGACCTCTTCGGCTTCGTGGAGGAGGCCAGCTTCAAGCACTGGCAGGAGGTCAACCGCGAGACCGTGCTCGACCTGGCGCGGTCGCGCTCGAGCTTCGCGGTGATGGACGAGGCCGAGCGCGAGCGCCACCTCGCCGAGGTGCTCGCCTTCTACGACGACTACGGCCGCGGCATGGACGGCATGCAGATCCCCTACGTCACCCGCTGCTACCGCGCGGCAGTGGTCGACGGCGACGAGCCGGCAACTTCCGGCCCCGACGATCCGTCACAGGAGGGACCGGTCGTGAGCGACGGCACCGACACCGACATGTTGCTCATCGACTTCCGCTGACTGCTCGCCCCGGGGGGACACCATGCGCCGCACGACGACACTGACCGCTGCCGGACTGCTCGGCCTGACCCTGCTCGCGCCGGCGTATTCCGCCGAGGCCGTGGGCGAGACCTGCCGCGGAGAGACCGCGACGATCGTGGGCACGCCGAGGAAGGACATCGTCGGCACCGAGGGCCGCGACGTGATCGTGACCAACCGCAGCCAGGACGTGACGACCCTCGGGGGTGACGACCTGGTCTGCATCACCGGCCCCGACCAGGGCAAGTGGACCGAGCGTCCGGTGGACATCGACACCGGCCCGGGCAACGACGTCGTCGACGGGACCGCGGCGCCCGACTGGCCGGCCACCGGGACCTTGGGAGCCGGTGCGGACACCTTCCTCGGCGGCGGGGGCAGCGACGACGTCGACGCCGGCACGCGGTCGGCCGACTACGACCACCTCGACGCCGACCGCGACACCCTGCTCGGCGGCGGCGGTGACGACAGCTTCGTCAGCGGCCAGGAGGGCGTGGTCAACGCCGACGAGGTCGACCTGGGTCGTGGGGACGACGACCTCGGCTGGAACGGACGCACGGCCCCCGGCGGCATCGTCTCCGGCGGCCCCGGCACCGACACGCTGTCCCTCAGCACCGCGGCGCACGACCTCGTCATCGACAACCCCGGTGGTCGGCTCACCGAGGACGGGCAGCAGACGCTCCCGTGGTCGCGGGTGGAGTCCTTCACCGTGTGGCCCACCCACGAGGATCCCGTCGACCTCGCGTTCACCGGCACCACGGCCGCCGACTCCCTCACCGTCTACGCCGCCAGCGCCGTCGTCACGGCCGACCTGGGCGGCGGCAAGGACGAGCTCACGACCGACTCGGTCCTCCTCGACGGCACCGTGCTCGACGCCGGTTCCGGGCGCGATCTGCTCTACGTCCTCGACCGCGAGCGCACCCTCGACGTCGACCTCGGCAAGGAGCGGCTGGTCGCCTCCGACGCGTCGGCGTCGTACGCCGCCACCGTCCGTGGCTTCGAGGACGCCGACGTGCACGCCCGCACGGTGCGCGTGAAGGGCACCGACCGGGGCAACGACATCGGAGTCTCGGCGTGCGACGGCTTGGTCCGCGGCCGGGGCGGCGACGACACCCTCAGCCGTCGGTACGAGTACTGGTTCGAGACCTCGACCGAATGTCCCGAGCACTACCGGATGGCCGGCGGCGCCGGCGCGGACGAGCTCAAGGGCCAGAGCGGCGACGACACGCTGGTCGGCGGCCCCGGCAACGACCTGCTCGAGGGAGCCAACGGCGACGACGTGCTGCGCGGCGGCCCGGGGCGGGACGAGGCCGATGGCGGCCAGGGACGCCGCGACCGCTGCAGCGCCGAGCGCGAGACGCGGTGCGAGCGCTGAGGCTCCCTCGGCGATTACTGTCGCCCCGTGGCGAGATGGCGGTGGCGGCGTACGTCCCTGGGCGGTGAGGCCGACCGCGCCGCGTTCCGCGCGCTGCACAACGCCTCGCTGGCCAGCCCGGCGCTGAGGGAGGGCCTGACGTCGGCGAGCGCCGAGCGGTCCGTGGGCCACCTCCGCGCCCTGCTCGGGACCCCGGCCGCCGGGCTGGGCGACAGCAGCGGCCTGCTGGCGTGGGACGGCCTCGGCGGCCACCACCGCAGCCAGCTGGCCGCCACGATCGCCCAGGTCACCGAGACCGGCCGGACGATGATCGTCGACGAGCGCACGCTCGTCTGCGACGACGGCGGCTGCCAGGTTCGGCAGGCGATCGTCAGCCCGCTGGCCGTCGACGACCGTCTCGTCGGCGCCCTCGTCGTGGGCGCCCCGCACACGACCGGCGGACTGGTCCGCGCCGCCGACGAGGTGGCGTCGTGGGTGAGCGGGCAGCTCGAGCTGGCCGAGCTCGACGCGTCGCGCACCCGGCTGATGGAGGCCGAGGTCCGGGCGCTGCGTGCGCAGATTAGTCCCCACTTCATCTACAACTCGCTCGGCGCGATCGCCAGCTTCGTGCGCACCGACCCCGACCGGGCCCGCGAGCTGCTGCTGGAGTTCGCCGACTTCACCCGCTACTCCTTCCGCCGCCACGGCGAGTACACGACGCTCGCCGAGGAGCTCCGCTCGGTCGAGCGCTACCTCCTCCTCGAGCAGGCCCGGTTCGGCGAGCGGCTGCACGTCACCTTGCAGATCGCCCCGGAGGTGCTGCCCGTGGCCGTGCCGTTCCTGTGCATCCAGCCTCTGGTGGAGAACGCCGTACGCCACGGGCTGGAGGCGAGTGCCGACAAGGCGGACGGTGTCGGCCGGCTCTCGATCACCGCCCGGGACCTCGACCAGGAGTGCGTGCTCGAGGTCGAGGACGACGGCACCGGTGAGGACCCCGACCGGGTGCGCCGGGCGCTCGCCGGCGACGCGTCGATGGACTCGGTCGGGCTGGGCAACGTGGACGCACGGCTGCGCAACGCCTACGGCGACGACTACGGTCTGGTCGTCGAGACCGCGCCCGGCGCCGGCACGAAGGTGATCGTGCGAGTGCCGAAGTTCGCCCCCGGAGTCCAGGTATGACCGCCACGCCGCTGCTCAAGGTCCTCGTCATCGACGACGAGCGGCCGGCGCTCGACGAGCTCACCTTCCTGCTCGGGCGCGACCCGCGCATCGGCGAGGTGATGGGCAGCGACTCCGCGACCGAGGCGCTGCGGGTGCTGCAGGCCGAGGAGGTCGACGCGGTCTTCCTCGACATCCAGATGCCCGGCCTGACCGGGCTCGACCTCGCCCAGGTGCTCTCGCGCTTCAAGTCCCCGCCGCCGGTGGTGTTCGTGACCGCCCACGAGGAGCACGCGGTCGCCGCCTTCGAGCTCCGGGCGGTCGACTACGTCCTCAAGCCGGTGCGCGAGGAGCGCCTCGCCGAGGCCGTACGACGGGTGGTGGAGGCCGGCGGCCCCGCGCCGTCGGGTGACGTGCAGATCCCGGTGGAGCGCGGCGGTGTCACCCGGTTCATCAACCGCTCCGAGATCACCCACGTGGAGGCGCAGGGCGACTACGCCCGGCTCCACACCGCCGAGGGCTCGCACCTGGTGCGCACGCCGCTCAGTTCGCTGGCGGAGCAGTGGGCCTCCGCGGGCTTCGTGCGCATCCACCGCTCGGTCCTCGTCGCGCTGCCGCACGTCGAGGAGGTGCGCAGCGAGGGCGGCCGGGTCAGCGTCGTCATCGGCGGCACCGAGCTCCCGGTCAGCCGACGCCACACCCGCGAGCTGCGGTCCGTGCTGACCCGGCGCCAGACGTGAGCGACCAGCCGCCACCGCGGGTGCGGGTCACCGGGCCCCCGCGGCGCCGCGCGGACGCCGTACGGTCGACGGGGACGCGCGAGATCGACGCCGAGACGGCGCTCGGTGAGGTGTTCATGCGCTCCCTGCTGCGCGAGCAGCTGCTGCTGGCGGGACGGGTGCTGGTCGCGCTGGCGCTGACCCTCGGGCTGCTGCCGGTGCTGTTCCACCTGGTCCCCTCGCTCGGCGACGTACGCCTGGGGCCGGTGCCCCTGGCGTGGCTGCTGCTCGGGCTGCTCACCTATCCGTGGCTGGTGCTGCTCGGCTGGTTCTACGTCCGGCGCTCCGAGGCCAACGAGCGCGACTTCGCCGACCTGATGGGCACCGTCCTGCCGGAGGACCCCCCGTGAGCACGAGCGTCGTGCCCGGCGTCGTGGCGGTCGTCCTGGTCTCGCTGGCCACGCTCGCGATCGGCACGTGGGGCCTGCGCATCTCGCGCACGACCAGCGACTTCTTCGTCGCCTCCCGCACCGTCCGCCCGCGGCTGAACGCGAGCGCGATCGGTGGCGAGTACCTCTCGGCAGCCTCGTTCCTCGGCGTCGCCGGGCTGCTGCTCACCTTCGGCGCCGAGATGCTCTGGTACCCGGTCGGCTGGACCGCCGGCTACCTCGTCCTGCTCGTCCTCGTCGCCGCACCGTTGCGTCGCTCCGGGGCCTACACGCTGCCCGACTTCGCCGAGGCACGGCTCGGCTCGCGCGGGGTGCGCAAGCTCTGCTCGGTGCTGGTGGTCGGGATCGGGTGGCTCTACCTGCTGCCGCAGTTCCAGGGAGCCGGGGTCACCCTCCGGGCCACCATCGACGCGCCCGCCTGGTCCGGCTCGCTCGTGGTCGCGCTCGTCGTGCTCGCGTCGGTGAGCCCCGGCGGGATGCGGTCGATCACCTTCGTGCAGGCCTTCCAGTTCTGGGTCAAGCTGACCGCGCTGCTCGTCCCGGTCTTCGTGCTGCTCGCGGTCTGGGCGAGCGACGGCGCACCCGACCCGACGCGTGCGGCGCCGACGTCGTGGTCGGTGCCGCTCGCCTCGTCCGGCGGCAGCATCGGGCTCTACACGACGTACTCCCTGATCATCGCGACCTTCCTCGGCACGATGGGGCTGCCGCACGTCGTGGTGCGCTTCTACACCAACCCCGACGGGCGGGCAGCCCGGCGCACGACGCTCGCGGTGCTGGTGCTGCTCGGCATCTTCTACGTCCTGCCGCCGCTCTACGCCGCCCTCGGCCGCATCTACGCCGCCGACCTGGTCGACGGGCGCTCCGACGTGCTGGTGCTCGAGCTGCCGCACCTGATGGTGCCGGGCCTGGCAGGGTCGGTGCTCACCGGGCTGGTCACCGCCGGCGCCTTCGCCGCGTTCCTGTCGACGAGCTCGGGGCTGACCATCGCCGTGGCCGGCGTGCTGTCCCAAGACGTCACCGGGCGGCGGTGGGGCCGCTACCGGCTCGGCGGGGTGGCGGCGTTCCGCGTCGCGGCGGCGATCGCCGTCGTCGTACCCCTGCTGGCGTCGCTGCCGGCGCAGGACGTCGCGGTGGCCCGGACCGTGGGCCTGGCGTTCGCGGTGACGGCGTCGACGTTCGCGCCGCTGCTGATGCTCGGGATCTGGTGGCGGGGCCTGACCCCCGCCGGGGCCGTGGCGGGGCTGCTCGTGGGCGGGCTCGGCTCCGGCGCAGCGGTCGCGTGGACGCTGGGAGCGTCACCGTCGGGCGGCTGGACGGCCGCGCTGCTCGGCCAGCCCGCGGCGTGGTCCGTGCCGGCGTCGTTCCTGACCATGGTCGTGGTCTCCCGCATGACGCATGCGTCGGTCCCTGCCCATGCCGGTCGGTTCATGGTCCGCCTCCACACCCCTGAGGCCGTCGAGCTCGAACGCGGCTAGACCATCGGGCACCTTCTGCGCGGTTCGCCAGTCACCCCTAGGGGTGGCTTGTTAGGTTCGGGCCACACACGTGGGTTGGGGAGACATGAGGATCAGGACGCTCGTCGCGTCTCTGGCTGGGCTGGTGCTGGCGTCGCTGACGGTGCTGCCCCCTGCAGCCACGTCCCCGCCGGCGCCCCGCGCGGCGCCCGGCCACGTCGGGCTCTGGGACGCCGACTTCGGACCCGGCCTCGAGGCTGCGGACTGTGGTCGCTGGCGGCTCGACGACGGCTTCTGCACGGCCAACGACTGGCGCAACGGCGTCGAGCTCGGCACCCGGTTCCGGGCCTCCCGCGTGGTCAGCGTGGTCGGCGTCCGGGTCTACCGCGTCGACCCGGCGACGGTCACCGGCTCCTTGTGGGACAGCCTGGGCAACCGGATCGCGACGGGGACCTTCGCGCCGACGACGCGCAAGGGTTGGCAGGACCTGGTCTTCGCCCAGCCCGTCACCATCTCCCCCGGCCAGACCTACATCGCGTCCTACCACACGCCGGCCACCAAGTACGCCTTCCAGTACGACTTCTTCGACCGCGCGGTCACCCGCGGACCCATCACCGCCCTGCGGGCGACGGACTCCGCGCCCAACGGCGTGCACTGCTACGACGTCGCGCCCTGCACCTCCCCCACGGACGGCTTCCGCAGCTCGAGCTACTGGGTGACGCCGCTGTGGCAGAACGCGTCGGACCCGACCGCTCCCACCCCGACCACGCCGACCCCCACGCCGCCCGCCGCAGCCGCGCCGGTGGTGAACGCGTCCGCGCCCAGCGCCGGGGCCACCCGGGTGAGCCGCACCGTCGCCATCAAGGTCACCTTCTCGACCAAGATCCGTGCCGCCACCCTCACCCGGGCCAGCGTCCGCCTGCACCGCAAGGGCAAGGCCGCGCGCGTGCCGACGCGGATGTCGTACGACGCCAAGCGGGCGCGGCTCACCCTGAAGCCGAAGAGCCGCCTGCGGCCCGGCACGACCTACCGCGTCGTCGTGACCTCCAAGGTGCGCGACACCCTCGGCAACGCCCTCGACCAGGACCCGGACAAGCCCGGCATCCAGAAGGCCAGCTGGACCTTCCGGACCCGCTGACCCTCAGCCACGCAGGCGGAACTCGTTGCCGTCCGGGTCGGCGAGGGCCCGCGCGACCGTGTCCTCCTGGCTCGCGGCGTTGCTGCTCAGGTGGACGTGGATCTGGTTCAGCCCGACCTCGCCGGAGGGGCCGAGGAGCTCGCGCCAGAAGGACGCGAGCCGCTCGGGGTCGGCGGAGACGATCGTCAGCGACTGGAGTCGTGCTGCCATGCCTGCACCGTAGGCGGGTGCTCGGCTTCCCGCGCGCACGGACACCACACGTGTCCGCGTTGTCGCCCCCCGGACCAGACTTTCGGGGCGACTTCTCGGACACGTGTACGCCTCAGGGTTCCTGGCTGACCGCGTTCCTGTCCGGATCGGCCGCGGGGCTGGTGCGGATGATCCCGTCCCGCACGGCCCTACCTGCTGTTCGAGCGGTGCCGGGAGTCGTGGCCACCGCGTGGACGACGACCGAGGTCGGGTGGTCCTTGACCAGCGTGCAGACGACAGTCACCAGGAGATCCGCCGTCCTGTCGCGCCTCCCTCATCAGCCGCGTGCCTGCTTCTGGCCCACGGTCGCTCCAGTCCACCGCTGCGGCCAGTGGACTGGTGGCTGCACGTCCCGGTACGGACGTCATGGAGCGCCGACCTACAGCGCGCGCACCCCGTCCTCCAGCTCGGCGAGCGCGTCGGCCAGCGACACGGCGGGAGCCCAGCCCCAGGATCGCGCCCGGTCGGCGAGGATCTGGCCGGTCCAGGCCTCGCCGCCCTCCCAGACCGGCTCGACGCTGAGGGCGCGGGCCACGGTGCCGACGTAGTCGCGCTGGGTGGCCGGCTCGCTCGCCACGTTGACCGGGGTGCAGCCACCCGCGAGCGGGCCGGACGAGATGTCCGAGCCGGCGGGGATCGCGCCGGTGGCCAGGTCGGCGGCGAGCGCCGCCAGGTCGGTGACGTGCACCCAGGCGAAGGACTTGTCGGGCTGGGCGCGGCGCTCGGACTCGGAGTCGCGCAGCTGGGCGGGTCGGACGGAGTTCCAGACCGAGGACTCCCCCTGCCCGAGGATGGCGGGGGGCCGCAGCAGCACGCGCGTCGCGCCCTCGAGACGGTCGAGGGCGGCGTCGACGTCACGCTTGATGACCGGGTAGTCCCCGGCGTCGTCGTCCACCAGCGCCGAGCCCTCGGAGACGTCGCCCGCGCCGGGACTGCGGTCGTAGACGGCGGCGGTCGAGACGTGGACCAGCAGTGGGACGCCGGCGTCGGCCGCGGCCGTGGCGATCACCAAGGTGCCGTCCAGGCCGACGCGGCGCTGCGCGTCGTGGTCGCCGCCCAGCGGGTGCACGGTCGTGACCAGCGCGTCCGCGCCGGCCACGACGGTCTCGGCGAAGACCGGGTCGGCGAAGTCGCCGACGTGCTCCTCGACGCCGGGCAGGTCCGGCGCAGCACCCACACGGCGTACGACGGCACGCACCGTCGCACCCCGCTCGCCCAGGGCAGCCACCACGTGGCTGCCGACGAGGCCGTTGGCTCCGGTCACGACGACGATCGGTGAGGTCATGCCTCCACAGTGACAGCCAGCCGGTAGCCCCGCTTCACGACCGTCAGCACCGCCTTGGTCCCGATCGCGGCGCGCAGCCGGGCGACGGCCATCTCGACCGCGTGCTCCGAGCCGGCCTGGCCGCTGGGCAGCGCGGCCAGCAGCGCACGGCGGGAGACCACGAACCCGGGGTTTACCAGCAGCGCCATCAGGACCGACGCAGGCGCCGGGGACAGCTCGACCGGTACGCCGTCGAGGATCAGCGAGTCGCCGTGCACGATCAGCGTCCGCCCGTCCGCGAGGCGTACGTCGACGCCGTCGCGCCGGGTCGGCAGCTCGGTCTCCAGCTGCTTGACCATCCCGGCCAGGCGCGAGCGCTCGGGGAAGATCGTCGGCACGCCCCACATCTCGAACGCGGCCGCCGTGACCGGTCCGACGCAGGAGGCGACCACGTCGGACTGGAAGGCCGAGATGACGTCGTCGCGCCGACCGACCGAGAAGGCCGCCTCCATCAGCGCTCCCACCGCGGGCGCGGACGTGAAGGTGACCGCGTCGAGCTCGCGGTCGGCGACCAGGTCGATGAGGTGGAACATCGGCTCCGGGTCGTCGGCCGACGCGACCCGGTAGATCGGCACGGTGACGACCGACGCACCCCGGCGGCGCAGCGCGTGCGCGGCCATCGAGAGCGACTGGCCGTGCTCCTGCACCACGATCCTCCTGCCGGTGAGGTCGCGACCACGCAGGTGGGCGAGGACGTCCTCGAAGCACTCCGACTCCGGCGCCCACAGCTCTCGCAGGCCGTGGCGACGCAGCACGCCCACGCTCTTCGGCCCCCGCGCGAGGATCTCCGCGCCCCCGAGCGTCGCCACGAGGTCGTCGTGGAGCCCGGCCTCCCGAGCGGCCTCGAGCCACGTCTTCATCCCCACGCCGGTGGTCGCCAGGAAGAAGTCCACCGGAGCGGCGAGCACCTCCTTCGTCGCGGTCAGCAGCTCGGCGAGGTCGACGTGGTTGGGCTCCAGGGACAACGCCGCCGCCCACTCCACGCGCGCCCCACGACGCTCCAGCAGGGCCACCTGCTCCTCGGCCTTGCGAGCAGCGGTGACCCCGATCCGGAAGCCGTCGAGTGGCAGCGCCGTCACGTGGCCTCCCGCGGGGCGCCCACCAGCACGCGTCCGTCGACCACCGCGACGTCGTACGCCGGCACGCCCGCGCTGTCGTCGTCGAGGCAGCGGCCGGTCCGGAGGTCGAAGGCCTGCTTGTACATCGGCGAGCTCACCACGGGCGCGTCGCCGCGGCTGCCGACGATGCCGCGCGAGAGGACCGACGTCTGGCTGAACGGGTCGATGTTGCCGAGAGCGTGGACCGAGCCGTCGTGGGTCCGGAAGACGGCGACCGCCTGCCCGTCGACCAGCGCGGCGACACCGCCCTCGAGCGGGATGGCGTCGACGGCGCACACGGCCGTCCAGGTCATCTCGGTCATCTGGGTCGTCCGGGTGGCCGTCATGCCGGTGCCCCCACCGGGATCAGCGCCGGCGCGATGGGCTGGATCTGGTCGCGCTCGGTCGTGAAGGAGACCGTCGGGTCGGGGGTGTCGGGGGCGTTGACGAAGGTGACGAACCGGGCGAGCTTCTCGGGGTCCTCGAGAGTCGCGCGCCACTCGTCGGCGTACCCACCGACGTGGCGGGCCATCTCCGCCTCGAGCTCCGCACCGAGACCGAGCGCGTCGTCCACGACCACCTCGCGGACCCGGTCGAGCCCGCCGTCGAGCTGCTCGATCCAGGTCGACGTGCGCTGGAGCCGGTCGGCGGTGCGGACGTAGTACATGAGGAAGCGGTCGAGGTAGGACACGAGCGTCCCGGTGTCGACGTCGCCCGCCAGCAGCCGGGCGTGGGCGGGCTTCGCGCCCCCGTTGCCGCCGACGTAGAGGTTCCACCCCTTCTCCGTGGCGATCACGCCGAAGTCCTTGCCGCGTGCCTCGGCGCACTCGCGGGCGCACCCGCTGACGCCGCCCTTGAGCTTGTGGGGGCTGCGCAGGCCGCGGTAGCGCAGCTCCAGCGCGATCGCGAGGCCGACGGAGTCCTGGACGCCGTAGCGGCACCAGGTCGAGCCCACGCAGGACTTCACCGTCCGCAGGGACTTGCCGTAGGCGTGCCCGGACTCGAAGCCGGCGTCGACCAGCCGCCGCCAGATCGCGGGCAGCTGCTCCATCCGGGCGCCGAACAGGTCGATGCGCTGGCCGCCGGTGATCTTGGTGTAGAGGTCGAAGTCGCGGGCGACCTCCCCGATGACGATGAGCTTCTCCGGGGTGATCTCGCCGCCGGGGATGCGCGGGACGACGGAGTAGGTGCCGTTGCGCTGGATGTTGGCGAGGTAGGCGTCGTTGGTGTCCTGCAGCTCGGCCGTGCCGCGCTCGAGGACGTGGGTGCTGGTCTGGCTGGCCAGGATGCTGGCGATGGCGGGCTTGCACACGTCGCAGCCGCGGCCGGTGCCGTGGGCCTCGACGATGTCGTCGAAGCGTCGGTAGCCGTGGACCGCGACGACGTCGAAGAGCTCCTGCCGGGTGAGCCGGAAGTGCTCGCACAGTCCCTTGTCGACCACCTTGCCGACGCTGGCGAAGTGCTCCTCGACGAGGTTCTTGACCGTGGGCACGCACGAGCCGCACGTGCTGCCGGCGCGGGTGCACTGCTTGACCGCCGCCACGTCCTCACAACCCTGCTCGGTGACCGCGTGCAGGATGTCGGCCTTGGTGACGTCGTTGCAGGAGCACACCTGCGCGTCGTCGGGCATCCCGAGCCGGACACCGCCACCGGCCGGGAGGATGAGCTGCTCGGGGTTGTCGGGCAGGGCGAGCCCGCTGCTCACCATCGGGCGCAGCACGCCGTACGCCGACGCGTCGCCGACGAGGATCCCACCGAGCAGCCGGAACGAGCCGGCGTCGGACTCCGCGACGACCAGCTTCTTGTAGACGCCGGCGACGGCGTCGGAGTAGACGAGCTCGAGGGAGTCGGGCGTCCTGGCGAAGGCGTCTCCGAAGCTGGCCACGTCGACGCCGAGCAGCTTCAGCTTGGTGGACATGTCGGCGCCGGTGAAGGTGCCGGGACCGTCGAGCAGCGCGTCGACGACGACCTCCGCCATCGCGTAGCCGGGAGCCACCAGCCCGTACATCGTCCCTCCGGGTGCCGCGCACTCGCCGATCGCGAAGATCGCCGGGTCGCTGGTGCGGCACTGCTCGTCGACCAGCACGCCACCGCGCTCGGCGACCGCGAGGTCGCACTCGCGGGCCAGGGCGTCGCGGGGCCGGATGCCGGCGGAGAAGACCACCACCTGCGCCTCGACGGTCGTCGTGGGTGCACCTTGCTCGGTGCCGGCCGGGCGCATCCGCAGGCCGGTGACGCGGTCGTCGCCCTCGACCTCCTCGGTGAGGACGTCGGTGTGGGCGGTGACGCCCAGCCGCTCGATGTGCCGCACCAGCGTGGAGCCGGCGGCGTCGTCGAGCTGGACCGGCATCAGCCGGGGCGCCATCTCGACGACGTGGGTGTCCAGGCCGAGCTGCACCAGCGCGTTCGCCGCCTCGAGACCCAGCAGGCCGCCACCGATCACGATGCCGCTCGTCGCGGTCGCGCTGGCGGCCTTGATCGCCTGCAGGTCCTCGATCGTGCGGTAGACGAAGCATCCCGCCAGGCCGCGGCCCGGGACCGGCGGCACGAACGGCGCGGCGCCGGTGGCGAGCACCAGGACGTCGTACTCGTGGACGGTCACTGCTCCCGGGTGCGCCAGCGGGTCACCCACCGCGGCCGGAGGCGACACCACCGTGACGGTCCGCTCGGCCCGGTCGACCTCGGTCACGACGCTGTCGAGCACCAGCCGGACGCGCGGGTCGTCGTACGCCCCGCCGGGGAGGAGGGTCAGGGCCTCGTCGCCGTCGCCGTCGGCGGCGTGGCTGAACCAGCTGGTCAGCGCGACGCGGTCGTACGCCGCCCGCGGCTCCTCGCCGACCACGAGCACGTCGTGGGTCTCGGTGAGGCCGCGCTCGACCGCGGCCTGGGCGAACCGGTGGCCCACCATGCCGTGCCCGACGACGACGATCCGCTGGCGCTTGCTCATGCCGAGGACGCTAGGAACGCGATGTTTCCCGGTGGTCGGGTGAATGTTTCGGCTGTGAAAACTGGGCGGCACGACCTCACACGGGCCGGGCCAGCTCCTCGTTCATCGAGGCGAGCACGGCGAGCTGGGCGGGGGTGACGAAGGACGGGTTGCTGCCGGCAGGCATCCGCAGGACCTCCAGCGACGACAGGTCCGGGCGCCCCAGGAGCTCCGCGCGCAGGAGCGGCTCCTCGAGCGGCACGAGCCACGCGCCGAGGGTCTCCGGGGTCAGGGCACGAGCTGCGGCAACCACGCCCTGAGGGTGGCACACCGTCGACGGGACGGGCCGAGGCTGGGAGCCTGCAGGGGTGAGCGAGTGGTTCCTGCCCGAGTCGGAACGCCCGTGGACGTCCGGCAACCTGGTGGTGCCGCGCGTGCACGGCGCGGAGTACTTCGCCCGCCTCGTCGAGCTGATCGAGGCCACCGGTGCCGGTGACCGGGTCTTCTTCACCGACTGGCGCGGCGACGCCGACGAGAGGCTGACCGAGGACGGCCCGACGGTCGCGGAGCTGCTCCGCGCGGCCGCCGGACGGGACGTCGAGGTGCGCGCCCTCATGTGGCGCTCGCACCCCGGGCAGCTCAACGGCGAGGAGAACGGACACCTGGGACGGATCATCAACGAGTGTGGCGGCGAGGCGCTGCTCGACGAGCGGGTCAAGTGGGGCGGCTCGCACCACCAGAAGCTGTTCGTCGTACGCCGCAAGGGCCGGCCCGAGGAGGACGTGGCCTTCGTCGGCGGGATCGACCTCTGCTACAGCCGGCGCGACGACGCCGAGCACGGCGGCGACCCTCAGGCGGCACCGCTCGACGACCGGTACGGCGACGCCCCGCCCTGGCACGACGTGATGGCCGAGATCCGCGGCCCGGCCGTCGCGCACGTGCTCGACACCTTCACCGAGCGGTGGGACGACCCGACGCCGCTCGACCACCGCAACCCCTACCGGGCGGTCGCGCACCGGGTCGTGCGGATGCCTCGCCGCCCGGAGCGGCTGCCGGAGCGCTGGGACCCGCCGCCTGCGGCCGGCCGGCACCAGGTGCAGGTCCTGCGCACCTATCCCGCGAAGCGCCCGCGCTACCCCTTCGCTCCCGACGGCGAGCGATCGATCGCGCGGGCCTACACCCGGGCCTTCCAGCGCGCGCGTCGGCTGATCTACATCGAGGACCAGTACTTCTGGTCCGACGTCGTCGCCGGCACGCTCGCGGATGCGCTGCGCCGCGAGCCCGACCTGCAGGTGATCGCGGTCGTCCCGCGCTTCAGCGAGGACGAGGGCCGGTTCGGGGGCCCGCCTGTGCACTACGGCCAGCGGGTGGCCTGGGACCTCCTGCGCGAGGCGGGCGGCGACAGGTTCAGCATGTTCGACCTCGAGAACGCCGCAGGTACGCCGATCTACGTGCACGCCAAGGTCTGCATCGTCGACGACGCGTGGATGACCATCGGCTCCGACAACCTCAACCTGCGCTCGTGGACCCACGACTCCGAGCTGACCTGCGCGATCGTCGACCCCGATGGCGAGCTGCCGCGCGGCCTGCGCACCTCGCTGTGGGCCGAGCACCTCGGGATGCCCGACGACGAGCGCCTCGCCGACGTCGACGACCCGATCGGGCTGTGGACCTCACGCCTCGGCGCACCCGGCAGCCGGATCAGCCGGCACGAGCCGCCCCGGCTGTCACGTCGTACGGCGCTGTGGGCCGGGCCCGCCTACCGGCTCGCCTACGACCCGGACGGCAGGCCGCGGGCGCTGCGGGGCACCTCGGAGTTCTGAGCCGCCTCGGTCACGCGCTCCGGCAGCAGGAAGCGCGACACCACGAGGAGCCACACGGTCGCGAAGACGAGGCTGGTGAGCACGTCGGTCGGGTGGTGCGCGCCCTGGTAGAGCCGGGAGGGCGCGACGACGAGCGGCGCGAGGAAGAGCGGCCACGTCCACCTGCGCCAGCCCGGCGCGACCGCCGCGACCCAGAGCGCGATGCCGCCGTAGACGACGATCGAGGTGGCCACGTGCCCCGACGGGAAGCTGTGGTCGGGGATCAGGCCGGGGTCGAGGATCTTCACCGGCGGCCGGTCGCGGGTGACGAGGTGGGTGACGATGACGTAGAGCGCCAGGTAGCCACCGACCAGGACCGTGAAGTAGACGACGGGCCGCCACGATCGCAGCCGCCAGGCGGCCAGGCCGGCCACCACCACGGCGATCCCGACGCCGACGATCGTGTCCGCGATGCCGCTGCCGATGGCGGCGGCCACGTCGAGGTCGGAGGTGCGCTCGGCGGCGATGCTGCGCTCCACGCTGTCGTCCCACGGGTCCACGCTGCCCTCGAGCGGCCCGGTGATGAGCCAGCCGACCGCCAGCACGGCCAGGACGAGGACGGCCCATGCGGCCGCGAGGGTGCGTGCCACCGCACGGTGGCTCGTCGAGTGCGTCACGAGCAGAGCCTGCCTCAGCCTCCCCCCGGGTCGTCCACCCCCCAAGGCCAGTTTCAGCGCCGGAGCAGGAGCGCCGAGTCGCCGAACTCGTGCCACAGGTAGCCCTCTGCCACCGCGGCGTCGTACGCCGCCTGGGTGAGCCCGCGACCGGCGACCGCCTCGACGAGCAGGAGGTGCGAGGCCAGCGGGTCGTGCCAGCCGGTGACGAGGCCGTCGACCACGCGCGGCGGGTCCGCGGGCGTGACGACGCGGTCGGTCCAGCCGCGGCCGGCCACCACGTGCCGCCCGGACACCGTCGACTCCACTGCGCGGGTGGCGGTGGTGCCGACGGCGATCACCCGTCCGCCGTCCGCGCGTGACCGGTTGATCAGCCGCGCGCTCGCGGGTGGCACCTCGAACCACTCCGGGCCGGGTGCCTCGCCCGCCTCCTGCGACGAGACCCCGGTGTGCAGCGTCACCGGGGCGACCTGGATGCCGGCGGTCACCAGGCGGGTGACGAGGGAGTGGGTGAACGGCCGTCCGGCCGAGGCCATCTCCGCGCTTCCCGGCCGCGTCCCGAAGACGGTCTGGTAGGCGTCGAGCGGGTAGCGCCGGTCGAGGTAGCCGTAGGCGATCGGGCGCCCGTTCCAGTCGAGCTGGCGGTCGAGGTCGCCGCGGACCGTTGCCCGCCAGAGCCGGTTCCCGCGACCGCTCGGCGACGACGGCGCGCCACCCGGCCACGGCTCGCGCAGCACGAGGCGTACGTCGCCCACCACCACGACGCCACCCTCTCGGGCGTCGAGGACCGCGCGCGCGGCGTCGGGTGCGGTGCGCAGCTCCACGACGCGGTCGCCGTCCTCGAGCCGGTGCGCGACGTGGAGCACGACCGCCTCACCGTCGAGCGTCGCGTCGACCTCGGCGTTCACCGTGGCCGAGGTGTTCACCACGAGCACGTCGCCGGGGTGGAGGTGCTCGGGAAGGTCGCGGAACCTCACGTGGTCGATCCCGTCGGGCGTGCCGACGAGCAGCCGCACCTTGTCGCGCGCGAGGCCACGCTCCTCGGCCGGCTGGGGCGCGAAGTCCGAGGCGGAGAACCGGGTGTGCGGGGTCTCGCGGAGCTGTGTCGTTCGCAGGCGGGTCATCCGAGGTCCTCCGCGCGGTAGCGACCGGAGGCCGGGCGGTCCTCCGCGGGGCCCTGGACGAGGGTGAGCAGCCGCGGCACCACCGACTCCGGCAGCGGCCGGTCGGAGATGTCCTCGCCCGGGAAGGCGTCCTGGTGCATCGCCGTGCGCATGTCGCCGGGGTCGACGGCGTAGCCGGTGAGGCCGGCCTCGGCGGCGTAGGTCAGCGTGACGTGGTCGAGCGCAGCCTTGCTCGCGCCGTAGAGCCCCCAGGTCTCGTAGTGCTGGACCGCGGCGTCCGAGCTGATCGACAGGAGCACGCCCCCGGCCTCGCGCAGCCACGGCAACAGCGCCGAGGTCAGCACGAGGGGGCCGCCGATGTTCGTGCGCCAGACCTGCTGGAGGTCGGCGATCTCGACCTCCGCGAGCGGACGCATCGGCAGCGGCCCGAGCGTGCTCGCGTTGTGGACCAGCAGGTCGAGCCGCCCCCGCGCCCGCACCTCGGCCACGAGCCGGTCCCGGTGGTCGGCGTCGGTGAGGTCGCCGACCACCACCGTCACACCGTCCGGGAGGTCCGCCTCCTTGAACTTCGTCTCGCTCCGGCCGTCGGTCAGCACGTCCCAGCCGGCTGCGACCAGTGCGTTCGCCAGTGCGCGCCCCAGGCCCGTGGATCCTCCGGTGACGAGAGCCACCCGCGTCATGTTCGTTGTCATGGCACGATGGTTCAAGTTCAAGTGAACTTGAGTTCAAGGGGTGCTGATGGATCCGCGTGACCTGCTGCCGATGGGCGAGATCTCACGGCGCAGCGGGTTCGCCGCGTCAGCCATCCGCTACTACGAGGCGGAGGGCCTCATCGAGGCGCACCGCTCGGGCGGTGGGCAGCGTCGGTTCGAGCGCAACGTGCTCCGCCGCCTGGCCTTCATCAGGGCCGCCTCCAACGTGGGACTCACCATCGAGGAGATCCGCGACGAGCTCGCCCGGCTGCCGGGCAACCGCACGCCCACCAAGGCCGACTGGCACCGCATCTCGCAGCACTGGCGCAGCCGGCTGGACGACCAGATCGCTGCGCTGGAACGGCTGAAGGGCGGCCTCGACAGCTGCATCGGCTGCGGGTGCCTGAGCCTGCGCTCGTGCGCCTTCTCGAACGCCGGCGACTGGGCCGCCCAGCAGGGCCCGGGCGCCCAGCTGCTGCCCGACACGCTCCGCAAGCCGCACCCCACCCGACGCACGACGGACTAGTCAGGACTCGCGGAACGACGCCTCCAGCGCGTCGAGCACAGCGTTGCGCTCCCGCAGCGCGATGCGCTTCATCACCGGGGTCGCGGTGCCGTAGATCCCGTAGGTCTTCAGCTGGGCTTGGTGACGCACGAGCGTCTCGCGCTCGCCCACCGACGTCAGCGTGTAGCCCGGCCAGCCCTCGGCCAGGGTCGCTCCCCACGGGGCCTTCTGCCACCAGTGGTAGACCAGCCGCTCGGGCCGGTCGAAGGTGACCACCTCGCCGGGCGCCTTGCCGAAGAGGGTCGAGTCCTCGTAGGTCGTGCCGACACCGGTCGGCCCTGGCGACGTCGTGCGAGAGGAGCGCCGGATGCTGCCCTTGCGGGGGAGCCACGTGTTGTGACCCTCCACGTCGGCGAGCCTGTCGAAGACGTCGGCGATCGGCGCCTTGATCGTGCGCTGGAGGTCAAGCTCGGCTTCGCCCATCGGGCCATCATCGACCTCGCAGGGACACCCGGTCCAGCAGCGGATCGTTGGGAGGATGTCCTGCATGACCACCGACGACCACGAGATCCGCACCGGCCTCGCCGCCACCGACGTCGACCTCGACCTCGTCCACCGGTGGCTCAGCACCGATGCCTACTGGTCGATGGGACGCTCCCGCGAGGCCGTCGGGACCGCCGCCGAGAACTCGCTCAACTACGGCGCCTTCACCCGCGATGGACGGCAGGTGGCCTACGCCCGCGTGGTCACCGACCGGGCCAACTTCGCCTGGCTGTGCGACCTGTACGTCGACCGTCAGCACCGCGGACAGCGGCTCGGCACGCGTCTGGTGGCGGCGGTCGCCGAGCACCTCGACGCGCTCGGCGTGAAGCGCACCCTGCTCGCCACCCGCGACGCGCACGGGGTCTACTCCGGCTTCGGCTTCACGCCGCTCCCGGACCCGACGATGTGGATGGTCAGGACTCCTCCCCCAGCTCAGGCGTAGGGGTCGGTCACCTCGCGCAGCCTGGCCAGCGCGGCGCGCAGCTGGGCGGTCATCCGCGGACCGAGGTGCTCGGCCCACTCCTGCTCGACGCCGATGACGACCTGCATGGCCTCCTGCGCGGCGGCCCTGCCGCGCTCGGTGAACCGGATCAGGCGCGCCCGCCCGTCCGCCGGGTCCGGCACGCGTTCGACCAGGCCCTGCCGCTCCAGTGCGACCACCAGCTGGCTCGCGGTCTGCTTGGTGACCTGTGCGCGCTCGGCGAGGTCGGTCAGCCGGGAGCCCTCGTCATCGATCCGCTGGGCGATCCGCGACTGCGCGGCCGTGATGTCGTAGCCCGCAGCGCGCATCGCGGTGAGGACGCGTTCGTCCATCGCCCGGTAGGAGACGTACATGAGTGTCGCGAGATCCATCGCACCCCTTGACGTGGTCAGCCTCACTGACCAATATGGTCAGTATCCCTGACCATTATAGGGGCACTCATGGCCAAGCTCCCGCCCGTCCGCGTGGTCCGCGCCGCGACCTCCGTCCGGACCGCACTGCAGTCGCTGACGCGCCGGATGGTGCCTCCCGAGGTCGACCTGCTCGAGCTGGTGTCCGGGTTCATGGCGACCCACACCGTGTACGCCGTCGCCCGCCTCGGCGTCGCGGACGCGCTCGCCGACGGTCCCCGGCCGGCGGCCGAGGTGGCGGCCGGGCTCGGCACCGACGCCGACGCGACGTACCGCCTCCTGCGAGCCGCCGCGGCGCTGCGCCTGCTCCGCGAGGACGCGGGCGGACGGTTCGCGCTGACGCCGCTGGGGGCGACGCTCCGTGCGGACCGGGACGACTCGATGCGACCCGTCGTGCTGATGATCGGCGACCCGGCCTACCAGGTGGTCTGGGGCCGGCTGTGGGAGTCCGTGACGACAGGCGCGCCGAGCGCCGAGGCGGCGCTGGGCGTGCCCATGTGGGAGTACCTCGACCGGGACCCGCAGTTCGCCGCGGCGTTCAACGACGCGATGACGCGCCTGTCCGCCCTCGACTGGCCGACGGTCGAGGCGGCCTACGACTTCACGCCGTTCTCGACGATCGTCGACATCGGCGGCGGTCACGGCCAGCTGCTCGCCCGGATGCTCGGCGCCGCTCCTGCTGCCACGGGAGTCCTCCTCGAGCGCGAGTCCGTGATCGCCGGGGCCGAGGCGCACCTGCGCGAGGCCGGGGTCCTCGCGCGGTGCCGCCTCGAGGCGGGGTCGATCTTCGAGACCGCGCCCGACGACGGCGACCTCTACGTCCTGCGCCGGGTCCTGCACGACTTCGACGACGACCGGGCGACCGCGATCCTGACCACTCTCAGGCGGCACATGCCCGACGGCGCCACGCTGCTGCTGATGGAGAGCGTCGTCCCGCCGGGCAACGACCCGCACTTCGCCAAGTCCCTCGACCTCGACATGCTGGTCTTCGTCGGCGGCCGGGAGCGGACCGAGGCCGAGCTCGCCACGCTGCTCCACCGCGCCGGCTTCCGGACGACCCGCGTCGTACCGACGATCTCGACCATCTCCTTGGTCGAGGCCGAGGCGAGGAGGTGAGCGATGGACCTGCTCGCCCAGCTCGCCGCAGGGCTCTCCGCCGTGGTCCTGCTCGCGGTCGCGCCGGCGCAGGCACGCTCGTGGGACTGTGGATGGTCAACCGCGTCGACGCCGACACGGGCACCACGGTGGTCGTGGTCGCCTGCGTCTACATGTTGCTGGCGTCGCTCGCCATGGGGCTCGCGGACCTGCTCGGCTACTGGCTGCCACGCGGGGGCAGCATCCGCGGGACCGTGGCGTCAACCGTGCTGCCGGCCGTCGCACTGGTGGTGATCGCGGTCTAGCCGACCTCTCGCGGCGCGAGCCCGGGCAGGAGGTGCTCGAGGACGCCGACCTCGTTGTGCACCACCCAGGCCCGCGCCATCGCCTCGGGGAAGACGCGGGACGTCAGGTAGTGGTTCGCCGGCGTCATCAGCCGCGAGCCGGACCCCAGGTCCATGACGCTGACGTAGTGGGTGCCGTCGCGACCGGCCGACCAGGTGTGCTCGAGCTGGAACACCTGGATCCCCGCCACGCGGCGCACCAGGCGGATGCCGGTGGCGTCGAGCTTCTCGACGCGCTCGACCGAGTCGACGTAGCAGTCGTCCCTACGGCCGAACGCCTCGACGATGCGGTAGCGGGCACCCTCCGCGGCGCCGCCACCCGGCGCCGGGCGGGCCAGCTCCCAGCGGATGTGGTCGAGCGGGTGCCACGCCAGGTAGCCGGACATCTCCTCACCGGCGTAGGAGATCGGGTCGCCGATGTGCTGGAACCACCAGAGCAGCATGCCCGGGGTGACCCCGGCGAGGGGCTCGTGGTCGATCGTGACCCGCATCCGGCGGTGCGGCAGCCGGCGGATGGTGCTGCGGGCGGGGTCCGCCGTGCGCAACGGGTGCACGATCGGGCGCGGCGGGGGGAGCGGCAGGCGGGCCATGCCCCACGGTAGAGCCTCGCCACGGTGGGGGTCAGCCGAGCGCGCCCAGCTCCTCGGCGTCCTCCGCCAGGTCGATGCGCGCGTACTCGGTCAAGACCGTGCCACCGCCCGCGAAGGAGGAGCGGAGGAGCGTCAGGTGGTACGGCAACCAGTTCGGGCCGCGGTGCTCGACCTCCGACCCCGCGATCTCTGCGGGGACCGCCGAGCCGTCCTCCATCTCGATCGAGCCGAGGGCCAGCTCGCTGCGGAAGCTGCGGCGGTCGAGGTAGAGGCGGTGCCTCTCGGCGACCTCGTTGACGTTGCGGTGGATCGCGCGCAGGCCGTCGAGGTCGCCCTCGAGCTGGGCGGTGACGTCGAACGGATCGTCCGTGCCCACGACCAGCCTGCCGACGCGCACCACGGGAGACGGCCAGCTGGCGGCCGCGGTCGCGAGGGACTCGGCGAGGGCTGCGGCGTCGGGGGTGGTGAGGTTGCCGAACTTGGCCACCCGCAGGAAGACGGTCTCGGGGTCCACCGGCACCAGCCTGGCGGCGGGCGGCACGACCGGGTCGGGCCGGCTCCGGCCCAGCAGCCGGTCCACCAGTCCCGGCTTCGGCAGCTCGGGGGGCGCCGGCGGCGGCGGGGCGAGGTCGCGTGCCGCCTCCAGAGCGGCCCGGACCACGCCCGGTGGCGGGACGATCACGGCGTGGAGCTGCATCGTTACCTCTGCGGTGGCGACCGGGCTCGGTTGCCACAGTCTTGAGAATGTCTTAACAGTAGGCCGCCGCGCGCTCCTGCACTGGTCAACCGACAACTACGCGGCGCCGGGGCTCCACAGCGGCCCCCTCCACGAGTCGGCGTACGACGTCGGCGCAGCCGCCGCACCCTGTGGTGGCGCGGGTCCGGTCGGCGCACTCCGCCACCGAGGCGCAGCCCCGGATCGCCCCTGCCGTGACCCCCGCGCAGGCGCACACCTCGGCCTCGTCCGGGAGCGGGAGCTGAGCACCGGCGGCCTCGGGAAGCAGCAGCTGACCGGGCTCCTCGGGGCCGAGGATCGTGCCGCGGTCGTAGAGCTGGGTGACCAGCCCGACGCGCGAGAGGTCACCGACCAGCTCGGCGGCCACGACGCGGCCGCCGTGGACGACGAGACGGCGGTGGGTCCCGGCGATCGGGTTCGTCACCTCGACCACCTCGCCCTCCGCGGTCCTGGGGTACCCGAGCACGGCGACGTCGAGCCCGGTGGCACGGAGGCGGGCGACGCTGCGGGTGCCGTCGTACGCCGCCGCCTGCCCGCGCACCACGCGGGCGAGCACCTCGGCCTGCTCCCACGCCGGCGCCACGTTGCCGGTCGTCCGCCGCCGGTGCTCCGCGCAGTCGCCGATGGCGTGGATCCGGTCGTCGGTGACGCTGGCGAGCGTGCCGTCGACGACGACACCGCGACCGACCATCAGCCCGGCCCGTCGCGCGAGCGCGGTCGACGGCCGGCCGCCGGCGGTGAGCACGACGAGGTCGGTGGCGAGCAGGGCACCGTTGTCGAGCACCAGCCCCTCGTCGGTCAGCCGCACGGCGCGCGCCCCGGTGTAGACCTCGGTCCCGAGCCGGCGCAGGTCGCGGGCCAGGACCCGGCCGGCCTCCGCGCCGAGGTGTGCGTGCATCAGGTGGTCGGCCCCCTCGACGACCTCGGTCAGCACGCCGCGCACCGCCAGCGCCCTGGCGACCTGGAGGCCCAGCAGCCCGCCGCCCACCACGACGGCGCGCCGCGCCCCGGACAGGGAACCATCCAGCCGGCGGCAGTCGTCGAGGCTGCGGAACGGGTGGACGCGCGGGTCGAGCGTGCCGTCACGCCGGACCAGGCCCCGGATCGGCGGCAGGGTGGGGATCGACCCGCACGCCAGGACGAGGCGGTCGAAGGCGACCCGTTCCCCATCGACGAGCACAGCCTCGGACGCGTCCCGGTCGATCTCGAGGACGCGCGTCCCCAGGCGCAGGTCGATCCCGCGGTCGGCGTACCACTGCGGCGACCGCAGGGTCAGCGCCGATGCCGGGTGCGTGCCCTCGAGGACCGCGGACAGCAGGATGCGGTTGTACGGCGGGTGCGTCTCGTCGGCCAGGATGGTCAGCTCGACGTCGGCCCCGACCAGCTGCTCGGCCAGCCGGACGGCGGCCATCCCACCGCCCACCACGACCACGCGCTCAGGCATGGGCCACCTGCGCTGCGCAGACCTTGAGCTCCGGCATCCGCGAGACCGGGTCGAGCGCGTCGTTGGTCAGGCGGTTGGCGCCGACCCAGTGGAACGGCACGAACACGGTGTCCGGCCGGATCGTGGTGACGACGCGGGCCGGCGCGGTCATCGTGCCCCGCCGGGTCGACACGCGGAGGTCGTCGCCGTGGGCGACGCCGATCCGCCCGGCCAGGAGCGGGTGCAGCTCGACGAACGGGCCGTCGTCCGGCAGGGCGCGGACCCGGCGGGTCTGGGCGCCGGACTGGTAGTGCGCCAGCACGCGCCCGGTCGTCAGGTGGACCGGGTAGTCGGCGCACGGCTGCTCGGCGGCGCCACGGTGCTCCACGACGAGCATCCGGGCGCGTCCGTCGGGGTGGGCGAAGGACTCGGCGAAGAGGCGCTCACCGCCCCAGAAGACCCCGCCCTCGTCACGGATGCGGTCGTAGGTGATCGCCGAGTAGTCGGCCGCACCACCGGCCGAGGCGCGGCCGAGCTCGGCGAAGACCTCCTCGGGGTCGGTCGAGAACGGCACGTCGGACAGCCGCGAGGCCAGCCCGGCGATGACGTCCAGGTCCGACCGGACGCCGCGCGGCGGGGTGATCGCCCGCTGGCGCAGCACGACCCGGCCCTCGAGGTTCGTCATGGTGCCGGTCTCCTCGGACCACTGCGTCACCGGCAGCACCACGTCGGCCAGCGCCGCGGTCTCCGACATCACCACGTCGCCGACGACCAGCAGGTCCAGCGCCTCGAGGCGTGCGGTGACGTGCGAGGCACGCGGTGCGCTGACCACGATGTTCGAGCCGAGGACCAGCATCGCCGACGGACCGCCCTCGGTGCCGAGGGCGTCGAGCAGCTCGTACGCCGACCGCCCGGGGCCGGGCAGCGAGTCGGGGTCGACACCCCACACCGCCGCCACGTGCGCACGAGCCGCGGGGTCGTCGATCCGGCGGTAGCCGGGCAGCTGGTCGGCCTTCTGCCCGTGCTCGCGGCCGCCCTGCCCGTTGCCCTGCCCCGTCAGGCAGCCGTAGCCGGCGCCTCGCCGCCCCACCATGCCCAGCGCGAGGGCGAGGTTGATCCAGGCCAGCACGGTGTCCGAGCCGGTCGAGTGCTGCTCGGCGCCGCGCGCGGTGAGCACCATGACGCGCGGTGAGCCGGTCAGCAGCGCCGCCAACGCCCGCACCTCGGTCGCCTCGATCCCGGTCACGCGTTCGACCCGCTCGGGCCACCACGCCGCGACCGACTCGCGCACCTCCGCCCAGCCGGTGGTCCGGGTGGCGAGGTAGTCCTCGTCGACCGCGCCGGCGGCGACGAGGAGGTGCAGCACCCCGAGCGCGAGGGCGAGGTCCGTCCCCGGCACGGGCTGCAGGTGCAGGTCCGCGCGGTCCGCGGTCGGCGTACGACGCGGGTCGACCACCACGACCCGGCCGCCCCGCTCGCGCAGCCGGTCGAGGTGGCGCGCCGCCGGAGGCATGGTCTCGGCGAGGTTCGACCCGACGAGCACCAGCACGTCGGCCTCCTCGACGTCGGCGAGCGGGAACGGCAGGCCGCGGTCGACACCGAAGGCGCGGATCCCCGCGGAGGCGGCGGACGACATGCACCAGCGGCCGTTGTAGTCGATCTGCGAGGTGCCGAGGGCTGCCCGCGCCAGCTTGCCGAGCGAGTACGCCTTCTCGTTGGTGAGGCCACCGCCGCCGAACACCGCGACCGCGTCCGGCCCGCCGCGGGCCTGGGCGGTGCGGATGCCGTCGGCGACCCGGTCGAGGGCGTCGTCCCACGAGACCGCGGACCACTCCCCTGTCGTCCGGTCCCGCACCAGCGGCGAGGTCAGCCGGTCGCGGCTGCCGTGGAGCCCGGCTGCCGACCAGCCCTTGCGGCACAGTGCGCCCTGGTTGACCGGGAACTCCTCCCATGCCGACACCTCGGGCGCACGCCGCCCGCCGGGGGCGACGCCCAGGCGCATGCCGCACTGGAGGGAGCAGTAGGGGCAATGCGTCTGGGTCTCGGTCATCAGATCTCCGCGGCCGCCAGGCCGTGCGCGCGCACCGGGCGGCGGAGGTAGAGCGCCCAGGTCAGCACCGCGCACCCCAGGTAGTAGGCGGTGAACACGGCGAAGGCGGCCCGGGTCGCGGACAGGGGGTCTGCCACCCACGGAGCGGCGAAGGCCAGCGGCACGAGGAAGCCGCCCACGGCCCCGACGGCGCCGATCACGCCGAGCGCGGCGGACGACTGCCGGGTGGCGGTCGTGAGCGCGGCCGCGCGCGACGTCGTACCGGGGACCGTCGCACGCTCGGCCTCTGCCTTCCAGATCGCCGGGATCATCTTGTAGACGGACCCGTTGCCGATCCCGGTGGCGGCGAAGATGCAGAGGAAGAAGCCCAGGAACAGCGGGAACCAGGCGGCGTTGTCCGTCGCGACCGCAGGGTCGGCCGCCGGGTTCGGGGTGAGCCGGCTGACGGTCCACAGCACGCCGAGGGTGAAGAGGACCATCGCCGCAAACGCCCCGAGCGTCACCCGGGCGCCCCCGAGCCGGTCGGCGAGCCAGCCGCCGAACGGGCGGGTCAGCGAACCGACCCCGGCGCCGAGGAAGGCGTAGAAGGCGAAGTAGACGCCGGTCCCGAGCGGTGCCGGCTCGGGCACCCAGAAGTTGAGCTTGATCAGCAGCGGCATGGCCGCGGAGTAGCCGATGAAGGACCCGAAGGTGCCGATGTAGAGCAGCGACAGCAGCCACGTCTGCCGCTGCCGCACGACCTGCAGCTGCTCGCGCGGGGAGGACGTCACCGTGCTGAGGTTGTCCATCCGCAGCCACGCGGCCGCGGTGGCGAGGAGCGCGAGCCCCGCATAGACGTACGCCGCCCGCTCGAGGTGGATGCCACTGCCCGAGGCCTTCACCAGGCCGAAGACCCCGGCGCCGCCGACCATGACCGGGAGCAGCAGCTGGATCAGCGAGACGCCGAGGTTGCCGCCGGCGGCGTTGAGGCCGAGCGCGGCGCCCTTGCGGTCGGAGGGGTAGAAGAAGTTGATGTTGGCCATCGACGAGGCGAAGTTGCCGCCACCGACGCCCGCCGTGGCCGCGATCAGGCAGAAGACCCAGTAGGGCGTCGACGGGTCCTGGACCGCGTGGGCGAAGAGCAGCGTCGGCACCAGCAGCATCGCGCCGCTGACGATGGTCCAGTTGCGCCCGCCGAACTTCGGCACCGCGAACGTGTAGGGCAGCCGGAGCAGCGAGCCGACGAGGTTGGGCAGGGCGACGAGGAGGAAGAGCTGCTGCGGGGTGAAGGTGAAGCCCTGTGCCAGCAGGAAGGCCGAGGACACGCTCCAGATCAGCCAGACGGAGAACCCGACGTGCTCGGCGAAGATCGACCACACCAGGTTGCGACGGGCCACCGCCCGGCCGGTGGTCTCCCAGAATTCCGGGTCCTCGGGGCGCCAGTCGTCGATCCAGCGGCGGGTGCGGCGGCTGCGGGGGTCGGCTGTCTGCGTGCTCATGCCGACGATCGTCGTCAGCGCGTGTGTCCGTCACCGTGCCGCGACGGTGGCGCAGCCGTCACGTTCTCCTCACGGCCTCACGCAGGTGGGTGCCGGGCCGACCGCTCGTCGTGCCACACCGACCGCTGGGCGCGCCGCCGCACCCATCGATCGCCCCGAGGCGGTCGCCCCCTCCCCCGCGACCCGTGCACGGTGTCACGGTGACGGCGGTCACATCCCGGTGACCGTTCGCCCGGAAAGGACCTGTCGTGACTCAAGACGCCCACGATCAGGCCGCGCGCCACGACCCCGTCTACGACGAGTTGTCGGCCCGGCCCGAGTTCGCGGAGCTGCGTTCGCGCTATCGCCGCTTCGTCATCCCGGCGACCGCCGCCTTCCTGGCGTGGTACGCCCTCTACGTCCTGATGTCGATGTTCGCCCACGACTTCATGAGCACCAAGGTCGTCGGCAACATCAACGTCGCCCTGGTCTTCGGCCTCCTGCAGTTCGTCACCACGTTCGCCCTGGCCTGGCTCTACAGCCGCTACTCCAACGCCAACCTCGACCCGCTCGCCCGCCAGCTGACCGACGACTACCACCGCACCCTCGACGGTCGCGCCGACAACGGAGGTCGCTGACATGGAAGGCCACCAGATCCTCACCACGGCGCTGTTCCTCGGCGTCGTCGCCCTGACCGTCGGCATCACCATCTGGGCCAGCCGGAACTCCTCCGGCGCCGCCGACCACTACGCCGGTGGACGCAACTTCTCGGGCCTCCAGAACGGCCTGGCCATCGGCGGCGACTACATGTCGGCGGCCTCGTTCCTCGGCATCTCCGGTGCCATCGCCCTCTCCGGCTACGACGGCTTCCTCTACTCGATCGGGTTCCTCGTCGCGTGGCTGGTCGCACTGCTCCTCGTCGCCGAGGTGCTGCGCAACTCGGGTCGCTACACGATGGCCGACCAGCTGGCCTACCGGATGAAGCAGAAGCCGGTGCGCATGGCAGCGGCGACCTCGACCGTCGTCGTGTCGATCTTCTACCTGCTCGCCCAGATGGTCGGCGCGGGTGCGCTCGTCGCCCTCCTGCTCGGCGTGGAGAGCGAGGCGCTGAAGAACCTGACGATCTTCTTCGTCGGCGCGCTGATGATCTTCTACGTCACGGTCGGCGGCATGAAGGGCACGACCTGGGTGCAGATCGTCAAGGCGGTCCTGCTGATGGCGGGATCCGCGCTGATCGTGGTGATCGTGCTGGCGAAGTTCGGCTTCAACCTCTCCGAGCTCCTCGGCACCGCCGCCTCCAACAGCGGCAAGGGTGGCGCCTTCCTCGAGCCCGGCCTCAAGTACGGACCGGAGCTCCACAAGAAGATCGACTTCATCTCCCTCGCCATCGCCCTGGTGCTCGGCACCGCGGGCCTGCCCCACATCCTGATCCGCTTCTACACCACGCCCACCTCCCGCGACGCCCGCAAGTCGGTGCTGTGGGCCATCGGCCTCATCGGTGCGTTCTACCTGTTCACGCTGGTCCTCGGCTTCGGTGCCGCTGCCCTGCTCGACAAGGACGCGTACGCCGAGGTGGCTGCCTCGGGCGGCAACCTGGCCTCGCCGCTGCTGGCCGAGGCCGCGGGTGGTGGTCCGGGCTCGACCGGAGGCGCGGTCCTGCTGGCCCTGATCGCTGCCGTCGCCTTCGCCACGATCCTGGCGGTGGTCGCGGGCCTCACCCTCACCTCCTCGGTGTCGGTGGCCCACGACATCTACAACTCGGTGCTCAAGGACGGCAAGGCATCGGAGACCGAGGAGATCCGGGTCTCCCGGATCGCCGCGGGCGTCATCGGACTGATCGCGATCGTGCTGGCCATCCCGGCCCAGAAGCTCAACATCGCCTTCCTGGTCGCGCTGGCCTTCGCCGTGGCGGCGAGCGCGAACCTCCCCGCGATCATCTACAACATGTTCTGGCGGCGCTTCAACACCCGCGGCGCCCTCTGGAGCATCTACGGCGGTCTCGTCTCGTCGGTCGGGCTGGTGATCTTCAGCCCGGTGGTCTCCGGCAAGGGCCTGGACCCGGTCAGCGGCAAGAACCTGTCGCTGCTGCCGGCCGACATCGACATCTCGTGGTTCCCGCTGGAGAACCCCGGCATCGTGTCGATCCCGCTCGGCTTCCTCCTCGGCTACCTCGGCACCATCTCCTCGAGGGAGCCGGCAGCCGAGGAGCGTTACACCGAGCTCGAGGTACGCGCCCTCACCGGAGCGGGCGCCGAGCAGGCCGTCCAGCACTGACCCACACCCCCGTGACCCCTTCGCCGAGCCGGAGTAGGTTCGGCGAAGGGGTCGCCCCCCTTCCCACGCACGTCCCCCCGCACGAGGAGAGAGCCCCCTTGTCCGAGAAGACCCAGTCCGAGCAGACACTGTCGAACCTGATGCAGGAGGACCGGCGTTTCGAGCCCCCGGCCGACCTGGCCGCGAACGCCAACGTCAAGGAGGAGGCCTACGACCGCGCCGACGCCGACCGCGAGCGCTACTGGGCCGAGGCGGCCGACCGCCTCGAGTGGGGCCGCAAGTGGGACCAGGTCCTCGACTGGTCCAACCCGCCGTTCGCGAAGTGGTTCGTGGGCGGCACGATCAACGCCTCGGTGAACTGCGTCGACCGCCACGTGGCGGCGGGCAACGGGGACAAGGTCGCGATCCACTGGGTCGGCGAGCCTGACGGCGACACCCGCGACATCACCTACGCCGAGCTCAAGGACGAGGTGTCCAAGGCGGCCAACGCGCTCACCGAGCTCGGCGTGAAGAAGGGCGACCGCGTCGCGATCTACATGCCGATGATCCCCGAGGTCGTCGTCGCGATGCTGGCCTGCGCCCGCCTCGGCGCCCCGCACACCGTGGTGTTCGGCGGCTTCTCCGCCGACGCGCTCGCCTCGCGCATCACCGACTGCGAGGCCCACGTCGTCATCACCTCCGACGGCGGCTACCGCCGCGGGTCGGCCAGCGCGCTCAAGCCGGCCGTCGACGAGGCCGTCGAGAAGACCGGCGACCTGGTGCGCCACGTCCTCGTCGTACGTCGTACGGGCCAGGACGTCGGCTGGGACGACTCGCGTGACGTGTGGTGGCACGACGCCGTCGACGGCGCCTCGGCCGACCACGAGCCGGAGATGCACGACTCCGAGCACCCGCTCTACGTCATGTACACCTCAGGCACGACCGGCAAGCCGAAGGGCATCCTGCACACGACCGGTGGCTACCTCACCGGGACGTCGTTCACGCACTGGGAGGTCTTCGACCTCAAGCTCGAGACGGACGTCTACTGGTGCACCGCCGACGTGGGGTGGGTGACCGGCCACAGCTACATGGTCTACGGCCCGCTCGCCAACGGCGCGACCCAGGTGATGTACGAGGGCACGCCCGAGAAGGGCCGCTGGTGGCAGATCGTGCAGGACTACAAGGTCACCATCCTCTACACCGCTCCCACCGCGATCCGCACCTTCATGAAGCAGGGTCGCGAGATCCCCGACGGCTACGACATGTCGTCGCTGCGGCTGCTCGGATCGGTCGGTGAGCCGATCAACCCGGAGGCCTACGTCTGGTACCGCGAGGTCATCGGCGGCGACCGCTGCCCGATCGTCGACACCTGGTGGCAGACCGAGACCGGCCAGATCATGATCAGCCCGCTGCCCGGCGTCACCGCGGGCAAGCCAGGCTCGGCGATGAAGGCGCTGCCGGGCATCGCGGCCGACGTGGTCGACGACGAGGCCCAGTCGGTCGGCAACGGCAACGGCGGCTACCTCGTGCTCAAGGAGCCGTGGCCGGCGATGCTGCGCACGCTGTGGGGCGACGACGAGCGCTTCAAGGAGACCTACTGGTCGCGCTGGAAGGGCCTCTACTTCGCCGGCGACGGCGCCAAGCTCGACGACGACGGCGACATCTGGCTCCTCGGCCGGGTCGACGACGTGATGAACGTGTCGGGCCACCGCCTCTCCACCACCGAGATCGAGTCGGCGCTGGTCTCGCACCCGAAGGTCGCCGAGGCCGCCGTGGTGGGTGCTGCCGACGAGACCACCGGCCAGGCTGTGTGCGCCTTCGTCATCCTGCGCGACTCTGCGGGCGACGGCGGCGAGGACATCGTCGAGGAGCTGCGCAAGCACGTCGCCAAGGAGATCGGCGCGATCGCCAAGCCGCGCCAGATCATGGTCGTGCCCGAGCTGCCCAAGACCCGCTCCGGCAAGATCATGCGCCGCCTGCTCAAGGACGTCGCCGAGCACCGCGAGGTCGGCGACGTGACCACCCTCGCCGACTCGACGGTCATGGACCTGATCAAGGGCAAGGAAGGCTCGGCTGCCTCCGAGGACTGAGTCCTTACGGACCGAGGAACAACCGACCGACCCGGCAGGAACCTCCTGCCGGGTCGGCTAGTTTCGGCGAGGTGAGCGCCTCCCCCCGAGCCGAGGTCGCCGTGATCGGCGGCTCCGGCTTCTACTCCTTCCTGCCCGCTGCGACCGAGCACGCCGTGACCACGCCGTACGGCGACCCGTCCGCGCCGGTCGCGGTGGGCGAGGTCGCCGGTCGGTCCGTCGCCTTCCTCCCGCGGCACGGCCGCCACCACGACCACCCCCCGCACGGCATCAACTACCGCGCCAACGCGTGGGGGCTGCGCTCCCTGGGGGTCCGGCAGGTGCTCGCGCCCTGCGCCGTCGGCGGGCTGCGCGACACCGTCGCGCCGGGCGACCTCGTCGTCCCCGACCAGCTCGTCGACCGGACCCACCGCCGGGTCGGGTCGTTCGTGGAGTCGGGCGCGGTGCACCTGCCGTTCGCCGACCCCTACTGTCCCGGGGTCTCGGCGGCGCTGGCAGCCGCGGACGCCGGCGTGCGCACCGGCGGCACGATGGTCGTCGTCGAGGGCCCGCGCTTCTCCACCCGCGCCGAGTCGCGCCACTACGCCGACCAGGGGTGGGACCTGGTCAACATGACCGGGGCGCCCGAGGCGGCGCTCGCCCGCGAGATGGGGCAGTGCTACGCCTCCCTCGCGCTCGTCACCGACATGGACGCCGGCGCCGCGTCCGGCGACGGCGTGGGCCAGGAGCAGGTCTTCGCGCTGTTCCGGCAGAACCTCGAGCGCCTCACCGGCCTCCTCACCGCCGCGATCGAGGCCCTCCCCGACCCGTCCGGCTGCACCTGCGGCACCTGGTGGGACGACGTCGCGCTCACCTACGAGGTGCCGGGCCGATGAGGGTCCTGCTCACCGGGGCCGCCGGCTTCATCGGCTCCGCGATCGCGCGCCGGCTCGTCGAGGCCGGCCACGAGGTCGTCGCCGTCGACCTGATGCTGGACTCCGCCCACGGCACCACCGAGCCCCCGCCGGGGGTGCACCGCCTCGATGTCCGGGACGCGGGGTCACCGGAGTGGACCGCCCTGCTGCGCGGCAGCGACGTGGTGTGCCACCAGGCCGCCCTGGTGGGGGCCGGGGTCCGCGTGGGCGACCTGCCGTCGTACGCCTCGCACAACGACGTCGGCACCGCCTCGCTGCTCGCCGCGATGCACGAGGCGCAGGTCGACCGGCTGGTGCTGGCGTCGTCGATGGTGGTCTACGGCGAGGGCCGCTACACCTGCACCGAGCACGGCGACCAGCAGCCGCCGCCCCGCGCCGTCGGGGCCCTCGAGTCGGGCGACTTCGAGAACCACTGTCCCGCCTGCGCTCGTGCGCTCGCGTGGGGCCTCGTGCCGGAGGACGCACGGCTCGACCCCCGCAGCAGCTATGCCGCGAGCAAGCTCGCCCAGGAGCACTACGCCTCGTCGTGGGTGCGGCAGGCGGGGGCTGCCGCGATCGCGCTGCGCTACCACAACGTCTACGGGCCGGGGATGCCCCGCGACACCCCCTACTCCGGCGTGGCGGCGATGTTCCGGTCCTCCCTCGAGCGCGGAGAGGCGCCCCGGGTCTTCGAGGACGGCGGGCAGGTGCGCGACTTCGTGCACGTCGACGACGTGGCCCGCGCCAACGTCCTGGCACTCGAGGCCGTCGCGTCGGGCACCACGCCCCGCTGGGCGGCGTACAACGTGTGCTCCGGGCGACCGGTCACCATCCTCGACGTCGCGACGCGGGTGGCGGAGGGCACCGGGCGGGCGATCGACCCGGAGGTGACCGGCGGCTTCCGGTCAGGGGACGTGCGGCACGTGGTCGCCTCCCCGGCGCTGGCGGCCCGCGAGCTCGGCTTCACCGCGTCGATCAGCCCCGACGACGGGCTCCCCGCGTTCGCCACGGCACCGTTGCGGGCCTGAGACTCACCACGTCGTGTAGAGCAGGTGCTGCACCAGCAGCGCCGTGGCGACCTGGAGGCCCAGCCCCCAGCGGCGCCAGCCGCCGGGCAGCAGCGCGAGGGTCAGCGACAGCCACGGCACGAAGGGCAGCCAGATCCGCTCGACCTCGGCCTTGGACATCCGGCTGAGGTCGGCGGCGACGACGGACGCCAGCGCCGCGAGACCCAGCACGGACAGCACCCGCGCCTCACCGCTGTGGCGGCGCGCGGCGACCGCGACGCCTGCGCCCAGGAGCGGCCCGGCCGAGACGAGCAGCGCTCCGAGGTTGCCCCACGCCCAGTACGCCGCCGGGCGGGTGGCCGCGATACCGTCCCAGTAGCGGTCGACGAGCACCGGGTAGGCCGCCCACCACGAGAAGCCGAGCCCGGCGAAGCCCAGCACCACGGCCAGCGCCGCGGCCGCGGCGAGCGGCAGTGACCACCACGACCGGGCGAGCCAGAGCACCGCCAGCGCGGGCAGGCCGAGCAACGGCAGGCCGTAGGAGCTCATCACGCACCAGCCGAGCAGCAGCCCGGCCACCACGGCCCAGCCGACGAGACCGCGTCGAGAGGGTGCAGCTGCGGAGGCCGCCAGCGCGGCCAGGCCCCAGGCGGCGCACGCGGTGAACACCGCGTCCGCGGACACGGCGAGGTACACCGCCGCCGGTGAGAGCACCAGGAAGGGCGCGGCGATGCGGGCACCGCGGTCGAGCCCGAGCCGCCGCAGGGTCACCAGCGTCGCGGCGGGGATGCTCGCCGCCACCGCGACCACGACCAGCCCCGCGGCGAGCGGGCCGCCGAGGCCCACCCGCACGAGTGCGACGAAGAAGAGGACCGCTCCGGGCGGGTGCCCGGCGAGGTGGGTTGGCCAGTTGTCCTGATGGGCCCTGGGGATCCGGTCGACGTACTCGCGGAGCATCGCCGGCACGTCCGTGATGCTCCGGGCGGTGATCAGGTACTCGTGGTCGTTGGTCATCACCCGGGTGAGCCCCGACTCGCCGTCCACCAGGGCGAGGGCGAGCAGCCAGACCAGAGCCGCGACGTAGGACGCCACGAGCACGCGACGCCACGACCAGCGCAGGGCCCACTGCTCGGCCCGGGCGACGCCGACCACCGCCAGCAGCAGGGCCGGGAGCGTGCCCACCCCGACGGTGGCCTGCCAGTAGCCGTGCGTGGGAGGAGCGCCGAGCATGTCGCTGCGGGCGTCGACGTCCCATCCGGTCAGGGGTGGCACGGCGAACGAGGCGACCAGGACGACCAGCCCGACGACGAGCCCGGCCATCGCGGGGCGGGCCATGGGTGACGTGCCCGCGGTCTCCTCGCTCATGCGTGGCAGCCTAGGGACGACCGGGCGCGACCGGCGCTCGGCGGCCGGACGTCACGAGTTCGTAAGGACGCGGACCATCGAGTTCGGGGCCGCCCGTCACTAGCGTCGACGACGTGCCCACCTGCGACCTCGTGCTCCCCTGCCGCGACGAAGCGCCCGCGCTCAGGGCCCTCCTGCCGCGGGTGCCGTCGACCTTCTCCGTGATCGTCGTCGACAACGGCTCGCGCGACGACACCGCCGCGGTGGCCCGCGAGCACGGGGCCCGCGTCGTCGTCGAGCCGGTGCCGGGATACGGCGCGGCGGTCCACGCCGGCATGCTCGCCGCGACCCACGACCACGTCGCGGTGATGGACGGCGACGGCTCCTTCGACCCCGCCCAGCTGCTGCCGATGCTCGCCGAGGTGGAGGCCGGGTTGGCCGACATCGCGGTAGGCCGGCGGCGACCCGTCCGGGGCGGCGTCTGGCCCTGGCACGCCAGGGCCGGCAACGCGCTGATCGCCACCTGGCTGCGGCACCGCATCGGGATGGACGCCCATGACATCGCGCCGATGCGGGTGTGCCGCCGCGAGGCGCTGCTCGACCTCGACCTGCGCGACCGCCGCTTCGGCTACCCCGTCGAGCTGCTCCAGGCGATCACCCGCGCCGGGTGGCAGGTCTCCGAGCACGACGTCGACTACCACCCGCGGGCCGCCGGCACCCGGTCGAAGGTGTCCGGATCGGTGCGCGGCACGGTGCGCACGGCGCTCGACTTCGCACAGGTCCTCCGATGAAGGTGCTCCTCGTGGCCAAGGCTCCCGTCGCCGGGCAGGTCAAGACCCGCCTGGGTGCCGTGGTCGGCGCCGACACCGCCGCCGCCCTCGCCGCCGCCGCCCTGCTCGACACGATCGAGGCCTGCCTCATGACCGGCGCCGAGGGCCACCTGAGCCTCGCCGGCGACCTCCGCGACGCCGTTCAGGGGGACGCCCTCAAGGCTGCCCTCACCGGCTGGACGATCAGTCCGCAACGCGGTGACGGCCTCGCCGAGCGGCTCGTGAGCGCCCACGCCGATGCCGGTCCCGGCGTGGTCGTCCAGATCGGCATGGACACCCCCCACGTCACGGCCGTCGCCCTCCGCGGGGTCGCCGCCGGGCTGGCGCGGCACGACGCGGTGCTCGCTCCGGCCGAGGACGGCGGGTGGTGGGCCCTCGGGCGCCTGGACCCGGATGTCGTACGCCACGTCGCGCAGGTGGAGATGTCCACCGCCGACACCTTCACCGGCACCCGTCGCGCCCTCGAGCACGCGGGATGCCGGGTGGGTCCGGCGCCGGTCATGACCGACGTGGACACGGTCGCGGACGCCGACCGCGTCGCCCTCCTGGCTCCCCACACCCGCTTCGCCCGCGCCTGGCGCGAGGCCCGTCCCGGCGGTGCGCCGTGATCGACGCGTCCTTCACCGAGGTCTTCGCCAGCGCGCTGCACGGCACGCCCACCGTGGTCGTGCGCCACGGCGAGGAGCCGATGACGCTCCCCGTCGACGTCTGGAGCCGCTCTGCCGACCACCACGACCGGGCGCTGGTCGGGCTGTGCGTGGGGCCGACGATCGACGTCGGGTGCGGGCCGGGGCGGCTGACCGAGGCACTGGCCGCCGCCGGCCACATCGCGCTCGGCATCGACGTCGTCGACGCCGCCGTGTCACTGGCTCGGGCGAGGGGCGTGCCGGCGGTGAAGCGCGACGTGTTCGACCGTGTCCCCGGCGAGGGGCGGTGGACCACCGCGCTGCTCGCCGACGGCAACGTCGGCATCGGCGGCGACCCGGTCGCCCTCCTGCGCCGGGTCCGCCACCTGCTGGGTCCCGGCGGGCGCGTCGTGGTGGAGGTGGACGCGCCCGGGATGCGGATGGCGCAGGGCTGGGCCTCGCTCGAGTCGACCGGACGTCGCAGCCGGCCCTTCCGCTGGGCCACCCTCGGCCTCGACGACCTCGCCCGCACGGCTTCCTCGGCCGGGCTGACGGTCCGCGGCACGCACCGGCTGGGGGATCGTCACGCCGCCGTGCTGTCCGAGCCGGGCGAGGGGTCGTCGTGGTGACGTCGCGGCTGCGGCTGCCGACCCCCGACTCGTTCACCTCACGCCTGCGGAGCCCGGCGGTGGCGGCCCGGGTGGGTCTGTGGCTCGGCCTGTGCTTCGCCACGTGCTTCGTCACCGGCCTGGTCAGCCACTACGCCCAGCAGCCGACCCATCCGATCCCCTTCCCCACCAGCCCGAGCTGGGGCTACCGACTGACCCAGGGCCTGCACGTCACCACCGGTGTGGCCGCGATCCCGTTGCTCCTCGTGAAGCTGTGGTCCGTGCTGCCCCGGCTGTTCGAGGCGCCACCCCTCGGCGACCCGCGCCGGCTGCTGCTCACCGCCCTCGAGCGTGGCTCCATCGCGGTGCTGGTCGCGGCGTCGGTGTTCCAGCTCGCGACCGGCCTGCTCAATGCGGCGCAGTGGTACCCCTGGACCACCTTCTCCTTCCGCACCACCCACTACGCCCTGGCGTGGATCGCGATCGGCGCGCTCCTGGTGCACGTGGCGGTCAAGCTGCCGTTGATCCGCGACGTGCTGGCCCGCGACATCGACGACACGGCCCACGACCGCCCGGGCGCCCGCGAGGCCGGCGCACTGTCGCGCCGCGCCCTGGTCCGTACGACGTTCGCTGCCGCCGGGGTCGCCGTCCTCGCGACCGCTGGTGGCACCGTGCCGTGGCTGCGCCGGGTGTCGGTCTTCGCCACCCGGACCGGCGAGGGACCGGGCGGGGTGCCCATCAACAAGTCCGCGACCGCGGCCGGGGTCGAGGAGTCGGCGACGTCGCCCGACTGGCGGCTGGAGGTGGTCGTCGGCGGCACCGTGGCAGCGGTGCTGTCCCTGGACGACCTGCGGGCGATGCCCCAGCACACCGTTGACCTCCCCATCGCCTGCGTCGAGGGCTGGAGCGCCCAGGGCACCTGGTCCGGCGTGCGCCTCGTCGACCTGCTGCGCAGCGCGGGCGCGAGGGCCGGCGACGTCGTCGTGACGTCGCTGCAGCGGGCCGGCGCGTTCCGCCGCACCACGCTGCCGGCCAACTTCGCCGCCGACGCACGCACCCTCGTGGCCCTCGACCTCGCCGGCGAGCCGCTCGCGCTCGACCACGGGTTCCCGTGCCGGTTGATCGCACCCGACCGCCCGGGCGTGCTGCAGACCAAGTGGCTCGCCCGGCTGGAGGTGGACGGATGAGGGCACGGTTGCTCCTGGCGGCGGCCGGCGCGGGCCTCGCCCTCTACGGGCTGGCCCTGCTGCTCACCCGGCAGGAGCCTCGGCAGTGGCTCGAGGTCGCCCTGTGGCTCGGCGCCGGGGTGGTGGCGCACGACGTGCTGCTCTCCGCGCTGGTCGTCGGGGCCGGACTGCTCGGCTCCCGGCTGCTGCCGGCGTCGTGGCGGGCACCGGCGGCGATCGCGCTGGTCGTGTGGGGCGGCCTCAGCGTGGTCGCCGTCCCGGTGCTGGTGGGTGGCGGCGTCCGGGCCGACAACCCGACGCTGCTCGACCGGCCGTACATCGCGACCTGGTGGGTGGTCAGTGCCACAGTGGTCCTGCTGGTGGCGGTCACCGGGTTCCTCCGGACCCGCCGGGCGCACGGCGAGGGGTGAGCGGGATGGCGAAGGTGCTGGTCGTCGACGACGACGCGACCGTGCGCGAGGTGGTGGTGGACTACCTCCGCAACGCCGGCCACGACGTCCACGAGGCCGTCGACGGGGCCGGGGCTCTCGACGCCGTCCGCACGGTCGGCACCGACCTGGTCGTGCTCGACGTGATGATGCCGGGCATCGACGGCCTTGAGGTGTGCCGGCGCCTGCGGCGGCACTCCGACGTACCGGTCGTGCTGCTCACCGCGCTCGGGGCCGAGCAGGACCGCGTCGTGGGACTGGAGATCGGCGCCGACGACTACGTCACCAAGCCCTTCAGCCCGCGGGAGCTCGTGCTGCGCGTCGACTCCATCCTGCGCCGCACCTCGGGCGGCGCCGACCCCGATGTGCCCTCCGTGCTGGTCGACGGCGATCTCGTGGTCGACCGCGGCCGCCGCCTGGTGACGCTCGCCGGACGCGAGGCGGCGCTGACCGGGCGCGAGTTCGACCTGCTGGCGTTCTTCGCCGCCCATCCCGGCATCGCCTTCTCCCGCGACGACCTGCTCCAGCAGGTGTGGGGCTGGTCCTTCGGTGACCAGTCGACCGTCACGGTCCACGTGCGCCGGCTCCGCGAGAAGGTGGAGGCCGACCCGACCACCCCGACCCGGCTGCTCACCGTGTGGGGCGTCGGCTACCGCTGGGAGCCGCAGTCATGAGCGACCTCGCCGAGATCTGGTTCGTGGCCGCCGCCAGCGGCACCACCGTCGGCCTGCTGGGACTGCTCGCAGGATGGTTCCTCCGCCACCGCTCACTGCACTGGCAGCTCGCGATCGTCGGCGTTGTCACCACCCTCACCATCCTGCTCGGCGTGCAGGCGATCTCGCGGCGCATGCTCATCTCCGACCACGACCGTTCCGTCGTGCTGATCGTCACGAGCGCTGCCGCCGTCGTGTCCTTGGCCGTGGCGCTGGTGCTGTCGACCGCCCTGGTGCGGTGGTCCCGGTCGCTGCGCGAGGACGTACGCCGTGTCGGCGACGGCGACGCGGTGGTCGGCGGTCGCCGCGGGCCGGTCGAGCTGCAGGCGCTGTCGACCGAGCTGGCCTCGGCGCACCGCCGGCTCGCCGAGGCGCGCGACCGCGAGCAGCGGCTCGAGGCGTCGCGCCGCGAGCTGGTCTCGTGGGTCTCGCACGACCTGCGCACCCCGTTGGCCGGGATCCGGGTGATGGCCGAGGCGCTGGAGGACTCGATCACGACCGATCCGGCGCGCTACCACCGGCAGATCCGCGGGGAGGTCGACCGGATGGTCCAGATGGTCGACGACCTCTTCGAGCTGTCCCGCATCCACGCCGGCCAGCTCGTCGTCGAGCCGCAGGCGATCGTCGTCGGCGACCTGGTCAGCGAGGCGCTCGCGGCCGCCGACCCGGTCGCCCGCGCGCGCCACGTCAGGCTCGGCGGGGAGGTCCCGCACGGGCTCCAGGTCGCCGCGGACCCGGCCGGCCTGACCCGGGTCCTGGCCAACCTCATCGTCAACGGGATCCGCCACACCCCGGCAGACGGATCCGTGCACGTCGCCGCGCGGTCCGTCGCCGGGGGCGTCGAGCTCGCCGTGACCGACGGGTGCGGCGGCATCCCCGAGGACGCGCGCGAGCGGTTGTTCGACCTGGGCTACCGCGGGACCAGTGCTCGCACGCCCGACGACCCCCTCCAGGACGTGCACACGTCGCGGGCGGGCCTCGGGCTGGCGATCGTCAAGGGCATCGTCGAGGCCCACCACGGCGAGGTCGCGGTCGACAACGTCGGACCCGAGACCTCACCGGGTGCCGGCTGCCGCTTCCGCGTGGTCCTCCCCGTCGGCTGACCCGTCACCCGGGCGCGTGCCCCGAGTGACGGCGAGCAGCACGACGACACCCACTGCGGCTGCGACCAGCGAGGCCAGCAGGATCGCGATCTTGGCCTCCTCGGTGAGCAGGTCCGCGCCGGGGAAGGACAGCCCGGCGATGAACAGCGAGACGGTGAACCCGATGCCACCGACCGCCCCCAGGCCGAGGACCATCGGCCAGGTGGTGTCCTGGGGCAACCGGCCCAGGCCCAGCCGTACGGCGATGAGCGAGGCCGCGAAGATGCCCACCGGCTTGCCGAGCACCAGGCCGAGCACGATCCCGATGCCGACCGGTTCGGTGAAGACCTTGCCGACCGCGCCGAGCTCGACGCCGGCGTTGGCGAGCGCGAAGACCGGCAGGACGACGTAGGCGGAGACGGGGTGGAGTGCGCTCTGCAGCCGCTCGACCACCGAGACCGACTCCTTGAGCAGGAAGCGCAGCTTGGCCAGCTCGTCGGGGTCGAGCACGTTGTCGCGCAGCGCGGCCCGGGCGTGCCCGCGGGCCACGTTCTCGTTGAGAAGCGGGCCGGCGGGCGCCAGCAGGCCGATCGCCACGCCCGCCAGGGTGGCGTGGACCCCGGACTCCAGCAGCGCGAACCACACGCCCACGCCCAGGATCGCGTAGACCACGACGGTCCAGACCCGCAGCATCCGGGCCACGACCATCGCCCCGAGGAGCGCGAGCGCGATCGCGAGCCAGCCGAGCGAGAGGTCGGAGGTGTAGAACACCGCGATCACCAGGATCGCGCCGATGTCGTCGACGATGGCGAGCGTCAGCAGGAACAGCCGCGCCGCGGAGGGGATCCGGCGCCCCAGGATGCCGAGCACGCCGACCGCGAAGGCGATGTCCGTGGCCATCGGGATCCCCCAGCCGGAGCCGCCGTCGCTGCCCGGCGGGTTGAGTGCGAGGTAGAGACCTGCGGGCACGACCATGCCGCCGATCGCGGCGACGATCGGGAGCGCTGCGGTCTTCGGGTCGCGGAGGTCACCGTTGACCAGCTCGTACTTGATCTCCAGGCCGACGACGAAGAAGAAGATGACCATCAACGCGTCGTTGACCCAGTGCTGCAGCGACTCGTCGAGGTGGAGCGGGCCGACGTCGAGGACGAGGTGGGTGTGCCACAGGGAGTCGTACGACGACGCCCACGGGCTGTTGGCCCAGACCAGCGCCACGGCGGCGGCGGCGAGCAGCAGCAGGGAGCCGGCCGACTCGACGCGGAGGAACTCGCGCACCGGGCGCGCCACGAGCCTGGCCAACGGCTTGTTGCTGGCGAGGTAGACCGGGCCGTTCTCCCAGAGGTCGTCGTCGGGGCCGGGGCCGGCGTGTGGGTCGTGGGAGCGCGATGCCATGCGGGCGCATCCTTCCGGGGTGGTCGGGGTAACGATCACCGCGGCTGCTCGCCGCGGGCCGACCAGACTTCCCGGCTCACCTGAGGGCCCAGTCTAGACGGTCGCGTTGGTAGGGTCGCAGCCGTCACCCGACGACGTACGACGAAGGACTGCTGCGCATGGCACACGAACCGGTCAAGGACAGCGATCCGACGCTGGGCAAGCTCGTCATGGATGCGCAGCGCGACATCTCGACGCTCATCTCCAAGGAGATCGAGCTCGCCAAGAGCGAGCTCAAGATCAGCGTCAAGCACGGTGGCACCGGCATCGGCCTGTTCGCCGGTGCTGCGTTCCTCGGCCTGCTTGCCGTGATCATGCTGTCGGTCTCGATCGCCTACTTCATCCACTGGGCCGGGCTCGGCCTGCACTGGGCGTTCCTCATCGTCTTCGGGCTCTACGTCCTCATCGCAGCGCTGCTGGCCTTCATCGGCATCAAGCAGGTCAAGCAGGTGAAGGCGCCCGAGCGCGCGATCCAGCAGGGCAAGCAGATCCCCCAGGCGCTCAAGGGCCGCCCGTAGTCGCTGAACGACAGTCCCTGATCGAGTCAGCGCACGCAGGTGCCGGTGTCGACCGGTGACTCCTCGGTGATCCCACGGGCCGCCGACTCGGAGAGCTGCGAAGCGGTCAGCGCATAGCCGGTGTCCTTGTCGCTGACGGACGCCGCGAAGACCATGCCGGCGACGTCGCCCCCCGAGGTGAGGATCGGCCCGCCCGAGTTGCCCGGGCGGATCAGCGCGCGCAGCGAGTAGACCTGGCGGATCACCGTGCCCTCACCGTAGATGTCGGGCGAGCGCAGCCGCTGCTGCGAGCGGATGCGACCGGCCTCGACGTCGTAGGGGCCGTCCTCGGGATAGCCGACGACCGCGACGTTGTCGTCGGGCTGGGCCTCGGTGTCGAGCGCGAGGTGCGGCACACCCGGGTCGGGCATCGCCAGCACCGCGATGTCGAGGTCGGGGTCGTAGAGGACGACCGAGGCGACGACCGTCGAGCCACCGACCTCCACCTCCGGCCGGGTGACGCCGGCGACCACGTGGGCGTTGGTCATCAGCCGCCCCGGCGCGAAGAAGAAGCCCGTGCCCTCGACCCCGCTGCCGCAGCCGTTGGCACCGCGCACCTTGACCACGCTGGACTGCGCGGCGACCACGTCGGGGTCGGTGAGCATCCGCTTGTCGCCGGGCTCGACCGCGACGATGCGCTCCGGGGCGAAGGGCTCGAGGTAACGCGGGAAGAAGGTCGTGCCCACGACGTTGTTGAAGGTCTGCAGCACCTTGCTCGCGTCGGCCGGGAGGGTCTGGTCGACCCTGGCGAGCACGGTCGAGTCGCGCACCAGGGGCGTGATCGCGCCGATCCGGGTGCCGGACACCGCGACGCCGAGAGCCCAGGCGACCAGCAGCACCGCCGCCGCGCTCAGGGCCGCGCCGCCGATCGCGTCGACGGCGCGGATCGGCTGCCAGGTGATGCGGTCGCGGATCCGCGAGCCGGCGTACTGGAGGAGCGCCTGGCCGACCGAGGCGGAGACGATCACGATGAACAGCGCGCCCAGCGAGACCCACAGCGAGGGGGCCGCGTCCCCGAGGGCGGTCGGTGCGGCCCAAATGCCGAGGAGGCCGCCGATGAGCAGGCCGGAGGTGGCGAAGGCGCCGGTGATGAAGCCCTGCCAGTAGCCGGAGAGGGCATAGATCCCCACGAGCGCCAGCAGGCACCAGTCGAGGACGTTCATGGTGCTACTCCTCGAGCTTGGTGTTGGGTGCCAGGTCGGTTCCCCTGGGCACACCCTGCAGCATGTGGTCCGGCAGGTCACGCACCCGCGCCCGGTCCCAGTCCTGCGCCCAGCCGAGGTAGTCGAGGAGCCGGGCGACGATGCCGGCCGTGAAGCCCCACAGGATGAGGTCCTTGTCGGGACCGATGAGGAAGCCGGGGCCCGTCCAGCCGCTCGGGTGGCGGACGTTGATCCGGTGCTCGGGGTCGAGGAGCTCGGCGATCGCCACGTGGTGGATCTCGTGCACCTCGTCGGGGCTGGCGATGCGCACCTCGCCCGGGTCCTTCCAGTAGCCGAGGACCGGCGTCACGGCGAAGTTGCTCGGCGGCAGCCACAGCTCGGGCAGCTCACCGAAGACCTCGACCTCGGACGGTTCGAGCCCGATCTCCTCGTAGGCCTCGCGCAGCGCCCCCTCCCGCGGGGTCTCGCCCTCGTCGAGCGAGCCGCCCGGGAAGGACACCTGGCCCGGGTGCGAGCGCATGTGGTGCGCGCGCTCGGTGAGCAGCAGCTCGCCCCGGTGCGCGATGTCGTCGGGGCCGGTCGGGTCGGCGGCGCGGTCGGCGAACACCATCAGCACCGCGCCGCGTCGTGCCTCGGCGTCCTCGGGCGGCATGAACCGCGTCAGCTCGTGGACGGTGATGGTGGCCGCCGCCTCCACCACCGGGGCGAGCCAGCCGGGCAGCCCGGTGCTCACAGGGTGATCCCGAGCTGGTCGGCGACGAGCCGCTCGACCTCCGCCACGGACTCCACGCCACCGGAGGCCTCACCGACGACCTCGCCGTCGGCGTCGACGAAGACGAAGGCCGGCATGCCGCGGCGGGCGACCGCGAAGGCCTTCTCCACCATCAGGTCACCGCCGGGGTCGGCGACGGAGGGGTAGGTCACGCCGGTCTCCTCGGCCAGCGCGAGGGCACCGCCGGGGTGGACGTCGTTGAAGTCGATGCCCAGCACCGCGACCCGGTCGCCGTGCTGCTGGTGGAACTCCTCCAGCGCGGGCATCTCCTTCTTGCACGGGCCGCAGTTGGCCTGCCAGAGGTTGATCACCATCGGCCCGCGGAGCGTGGACAGGTCGACGTCGGGGCCGCCGCCGAGGCACGGCAGCGTCACCTCGGGCAGACCGCCGTCGACCTGCTCGCCGACGCCGGGGGCGCAGTCCTCCATGCCGATGCGGGCCTTGACCTCGCGCAGCTCGGGGGTGTCGACCTGCACGTCCGGGGGGCGTACGTCGATCGCGTCGGGGCTGCACGCCGCCATCGAGGCGACCAGCAGGATCGGCAGGATCGCCCGGCGGAGCCGCCTCATGCAGGCCCCTGCGTGGTGACGAGCTTCTCCGCCTCGACCGGGTCGGTCGGGCCGGCCCCGAAGGACGGGCACAGCCGGGCGAGCGGGCAGGCGCCACAGGCCGGCTTCTTGGCGTGGCACCGACGACGGCCGTGCCAGATGACGTGGTGGGACAGCATCGTCCAGTCCCGCTTGGGGAAGAGGGCTCCGACGGCGTGCTCGACCTTGACCGGGTCGGTCTCCTCGGTCCAGCCGAAGCGACGCACGAGCCGGCCGAAGTGGGTGTCGACGGTGATGCCGGGCTTGCCGAACGCGTTGCCCAGGACCACGTTGGCCGTCTTGCGGCCGACGCCGGGCAGGGTGACGAGGTCGTCGAGCCGGGCGGGCACCTCGCCGTCGAAGGTGTCGACCAGCGCCTGGCTGAGCTTGAGCAGCGAGTCAGTCTTCTGCCGGAAGAAGCCCAGCGGGCCGAGGAGCTGCTCCATGTGCTCGCGCGGCGCGGCCGCCATCGCCTCGGGCGTGGGGTAGGCCGCGAACAGCGCCGGGCTGGCCGCGTTGACCCGCCGGTCGGTGGTCTGCGCCGAGATCACCGTGACGACGAGGCACTCGAACGGGTTGGTGAAGTCGAGCTCGGCCGCGGCGTCGGGATAGGTCTCGGCCAGGATCCGGTCCATCCTGCGGGCCCGCCGCACGAGGGACGTGTCGGGCTTGGCGATCTCGTGGGGCTGGACCTTGGGGGCTGCGGGCACGCGCCCAGCCTACGGTTCGGCTCCGACACCCCTGAGCCAGGCGGGAGGCGGGCGAACCCAACTCACGGGTGAGTGCATTGCGGCTTGTGAGCCACACCACGGCTAGGATCGTGCCGATCCCGAGGGCGTGACGCGGGACGCACCTATCTGGAGGATTGACGTGGACACCGACGTGCTTCGCCAGGCACCGCTGTTCAGCTCGCTGGACGACGAGGCGGCCACCGCTCTGGGCGGCTCCATGGCCGAGACCACCCTGCGCCGCGGAGACGTCCTCTTCCACGAGGGCGACTCCGGCGACAAGCTCTACATCGTGACCGAGGGCAAGGTGAAGCTCGGCCGCTCCGCCGCCGACGGCCGCGAGAACCTCCTCGCGATCATGGGCCCCGGCCAGATGTTCGGTGAGCTCTCGCTCTTCGACCCCGGCCCGCGCTCGGCCACGGTCACCGCGGTCACCGACGCCACCTTCGCCTCCCTCTCGCACGACGACCTGCTGCGCTGGCTCGAGGGCCGCCCACAGGTCGCCCGCGGCCTGCTCTCCCAGCTGGCCTCGCGGCTGCGCAAGTCCAACGACGTGGTGGCCGACCTGGTCTTCTCCGACGTCCCCGGCCGCGTCGCCAAGGCGCTGCTGGACCTGGCCGACCGCTTCGGCCGCACCGCCGACGACGGCGTCCACGTCCACCACGACCTCACCCAGGAGGAGCTCGCCCAGCTGGTCGGCGCCTCCCGCGAGACGGTCAACAAGGCGCTCGCCGACTTCGCCTCGCGCGGCTGGCTGCGCCTGGAGCCCCGCTCCGTGGTGATCATGGACCTCGAGCGCCTCTCCCGCCGCGCCCGCTGAAACTTCCTCGCTCCTCCTGACCCCCGCCGGGGCGCGTCCGCGCGTCTGACGTGGTGAAGGGGGCCTGATGACCGATCGATCCGGGTTCGACGAGTTCGTCCACGCGCGCGGACCAGCGCTCGCGCGGACGGCGTACCTGCTGACGAGTGACCACCACCTCGCCGAGGACCTCGTGCAGGCCGCGCTCGTGCAGGCGGCGAAGCACTGGGAGCGCATCGAGACCTCGCCCGAGGCCTACGTGCGGCGCACGATGTACCACCAGAACATCTCGTGGTGGCGGCGCCGCAAGGTCGCCGAGACGTCGCTGGAGTCGTACGACGCCCCGGTGGCCGCGTCCGACCCGACGATCCGGCTCACCCTGGAGCAGGCGCTGCGCCGGCTCACGCCGCGCCAGCGCACGGTGCTGGTGCTGCGCTACTTCGAGGACCTCACCGAGGTCCAGACGGCTTCCGCGCTGGGCATCTCCAGCGGTGCGGTGAAGTCCATGTCGCGCGACGCCCTGCGTCGGCTGCGCACCCTGGCACCCGAGCTCGCCGACCTGGTGGGAGCAGACGCATGACGACCCAGCTGCGCGAGGAGCTCGACGCCCTCGCCGAGACCCAGACCTTCTCGCCCGACCCGTCCGCCTGGGACCGCGGCCGCCGCGCGCGACGTCGCGCCCGCGTCGGCCGCGCCGCCGCCGGACTCGCAGCGGTCGCCCTCGTCGTGGGCGCCGGCGCGGTCACCCTCGTGCCGGACCGGGAGGCGCCGCAGCCCGCCGAGGTGCCAGGCGGCGCCCTCCCGAGCCGGGTGGATCTGCGGGACGCCGACTTCGGTGCCGACTTCGAGACGGACTACGCCATCGGCCGGGCGTCGGTCGCGCTCAGCGGCAACGGGCTCCTCCTGGTCGACGCCGAGGACGGGACGTACCACCGGTTCGGCGTCGTCGCCGACCTCGTCGCCCTCTCGCCCGACGGCTACCGGGTCGCGTGGTGGTCCGGCGACGGGCAGGACCCCGACCGCATCCACATCGCCGACCTGCGCACCGGCGCGGTGACCGACTGGGCGTTCAACATGGGAGGCGGCGGCCAGGTGGAGGCCCTGTCGTGGCGGCCCGACTCCGCCCAGCTGCTCTGGCGGGGCCGCGACGACGCCGGTGACAAGATCGCCGCTCTCATCGACGTGACCGGCCCGTCGGAGACGCCCGACTTCTCCGGCCGCTACGGCTCCCGCGGCATCCCCTCGCCCAGTCGCGACATCATCGCCCTGCCCTCCGACGGCGCGGTCACCGCGGCGCCGTTCGAGCAGATCCCCGAGCGCGGCAGCGGCCGGATGACGGGCATCCCGGTCGACCGCGCACTGCCGGCCGACCTCCATCCCGACGGTGCCGTCGTGACTCCCGTCGGCTGGGCCGACGAGGACCACGTGGTCGCGATCATCGACCCGCCGCCCAGCGACGTCGTCGAGCGACCCCGGCTGGCGGTCCTCACCTCGCCGGACCGGCCGGAGGCGGAGTGGACCTACCGCGAGTTCCTGCCGCGCCTGCCACCCGAGGCCACCAGCTTCGCGGTCGACCTCGTCCCGGACCTCACCGGCGACCCCGACCAGGAGCTGACGCACGACTTCTCGGCCTTCGCCGCGGCGCCGGACGACGGCCCGGGCGCGCTGCCGTACGCGCTGGGCGGGCTCGCCGCGCTGGCCGCGGGTCTGGCGTTCGTCCGGATGATGCAGAAGCGCGCCTGAAGATTTCCTAGGGTGGGTGCCACCCGGCACGGCGCGGGCCTGCGTCTGACGTCGTGAAGGGGGTAGCAGTGATCACTGACGACGAGGCAGGTTTCGCCGAGTTCGTGGCGGCACGCCAGGCGGCGCTGTCGCGGACGGCGTACCTGCTCACGGGTGACCACCACCTCGCCCAGGACCTCGTGCAGGCCGCGCTGCTGCAGGCCGCGAAGCACTGGGGCCGGATCCACACCTCTCCGGAGGCCTACGTCCGCCGGGCGATGTACCACCAGAACATCTCGTGGTGGCGACGCCGGAGGGTCGCCGAGACGACGCTGGAGTCCCACGACGGCGCACTCGCCGCGGCCGACACCGACCTGCGGCTCACCCTCGACCAGGCGCTCGCCCGCCTTACCCCCAAGCAGCGCACCGTGCTGGTGCTGCGGTTCTACGAGGACCTCACCGAGACCGAGACCGCCCGCACCCTCGGGCTCTCGACCAGCACAGTGAAGTCCACGACGCGCCAGGCGCTGGCCCGGCTCCGGGTGCTCGAGCCCGAGCTGGCCGAGCTGATCGGAGCAGACGCATGACCACGCACCCGGACCAGGACCTCAGCACCACCCTGCGCCGCATCGCCGACAGCACGGACCCGCTCCCCGTCGCCGACGACCTCTGGCGGCGCGGCCAGCGCGCCCGCCGCCGCGGCCGGGTGCTCGCCGTCGCCGCCGTCCTCGCCGTCCTCGCCTCTGTCGGTGGCGTCGTCACGCTGGTCTCCGCCGACCGCGAGGTCCGTACGGCGTCCACCGAGGTCGTCGAGGGCGGGGCCATCCCCAGCCGCATCGAGGACCCGGGCGAGCTCACGCTGGAGCCTGACCTCGAGATCGGGCGCGCCTCGGTCGCCTTCTTCTCCGAGACGGGACAGGCCGTCGTGGTCGGGGCCGACGACGGCCGGTACCACGCACTCGACCTCCCCGACCTGTCTCGCGACCTCGGCCCCCTGGCGCTCTCGCCCGACGGGCGACACCTGGCGTGGTCGAGTCATGGCCGAATCCACTCGGCCGACCTCGACGACGGGTCGCAAACGTACTACCCCAGCCACCCCGAGCACGCCTCGGTGATCGCCCTGCGCTGGGCACCCGACTCCAGCCAGCTGCTGTGGAACGGCACGAACGAGGACGGCGAGAAGTCCGGCGGCGTCCTGCCGGCCGGCGACTACATCGGAGGCCCCCTCCTCCCTTCGGCACTCCGAGGCATCCCGTCACCGACGAACCAGCTGGTCGCGACCTCGTCGAGCCTGCCGTCCGACGCCGCGCGGTTCGTGCGTCGCAGGGGTCGCGTGGTCGAACGCCACCTTCCGGAGGACCTCTACCCCAGCGGTGCAGCCGTGACTCCTGTCGGCTGGGCCGCCGACCACCTGGTCGTGGCCCAGGCCTACGGTCCCCCCGGTTCCTACGTCGAGGGTCAGCACCTGGTGCTCTTCACCTCCCCGGACCGTCCCGAGTCCGAGTGGACCTACCGCATCCTCCTGCGCGACATTCCCCAGAACGCCGTTCCCCTCAGCATCGCCGTCGACCTCGTACCCGACCTCGACGGCACGTCCTCGCAGCAGCTGACCCACGACTTCGGCGACACGCTCGCGCCCGACCAGCGCGACATCTCGTGGCTCATCGGCCTCGGCGTCGCCGCAGCGATCGCCGTGCTGCTCGGCCTGCGGTGGCTCTGGCGCCGCTTCCTCGGCTAGTCCCCTACGTTCTGCTACTGCCCGGCGCCCGGCAGCGGTGCAGAACGTAGGGGACTACCCCGGGTCAGGAGCGGGGGTCGCGGCCGGCGAAGGCGACGAGGCGGTCGTAGGCCGACGCGTCCGCGCCCACCTCCACCTCCGTGCCGAAGGCACCGCCGCGCCGCTCGGGCGGCAGGTTCTGCTGCATGAAGGCCAGGCCCCGCTCGGCGACCTCGTCGTCGAGGGGCATCGGCCGGCCGAGCGCCCGGACCAGGTCCCAGGTGTGCACGCCGAGCTCCGCGGTCTGCCAGTCGGCCTGCGCGGCCTGCTCGTCGGGCTGGCCGTGCCAGTGGTGGAGGAGGTCGTCGCCGTGGGTGCGGAAGTGGCCCGCCCACTGGTCGTCGGGGACGTCGGCGGGCGCCTTCCAGTCGACCTTCTCCCCCCGGGCCTGCTGCAGGAAGTGCTCGGGGGCGGCAGCGAGGTGCGCAGCGAGCTGGCGCACGGACCAGTCGCCGCACGGCGTCGGCCTGTCCAGGTCGTCGGCGTGGATCGCGGCGAGGGCGTCGCCGGCCTGGTCGAGCGCGCGGGAGAGGACCACGATGGCCTGGTGAGGAGTTGCCATGCCACCACTCCATCGCCAACCGGTGCGGGGCGCAAGGGGCGGTGAGTGACGCGACGCAGGACCTTCGCCTCTTTTTTCACGGACTCCTACCGGTAAATCTGCTGGCATGACTCCAGACCTCCCCCTTGTCGAGAAGGACCACGCCTGCGCCTGCGGAGAGCACGACGCCACGCACCCCGAGCTGGACGCGCGGCTGATCCCGCACGCCCTGCGCCACGGCGCCATCCTCGGCGCGTTGTCCCGGGTCCGCCCGGGCTCCGCGATGGTGCTCGTCGCGCCGCACAACCCGCTCCCCCTGCTCGCCGAGATCGACCGCGAGGAGAAGGGCGCGATCGCGGTGACCTACCTCGCCGAAGGACCCGAGGCGTGGCGCCTGCTCCTGACCCGCGCGGCCTGACCACCCCGGCGGGGCGGCCGCAGCAGGCGCGCGGCACATGGGGGCTGCGTGACCGGCCCGGGGTGCTGTGGCTCGTCCTGGCGGTCCTGGTGGCGCTGGCGCACCCGTTCGTGCCCGACGCCGTGTGGCTGCTCACCCACCTCGTCCTGCTGGGTGCGCTCACCCACTCGGCGATGGTGTGGAGCACCCACTTCGCCGCCACCATCCTCAAGTCGCCGCCGACGATCGACGACCGCCGGGTCCAGTCCCGGCGCCTGCTGCTCCTGCTCGCCGGCACGGCCATGGTGGTCGTCGGCGTGCCCAGCACGTGGTGGCCCCTGACGCTCGTGGGTGCGGTCACCGTCAGCACGGCGGTCGGCTGGCACGCCGTGCAGCTCGTACGCCGCCTGCGCCGCGCGCTTCCCGGCCGCTTCCGCGTGACGGTGCGCTTCTACATCGCGGCCGCCGCCTGCCTGCCGGTCGGGGCGACCTTCGGCGTCCTGCTCGCCCGCCAGCCGGCCGACCCGTGGCACGGCCGGCTCCTGGCCGCCCACGTCGCGACCATGGCCCTCGGCTGGCTCGGCCTCACCATGACCGGCACCCTCGTCACGCTGTGGCCGACGATGCTCCGCACCCGGATGGACGACCGCGCCGAGCGGCTCGCCCGTCAGTCCCTTCCGGTCTTCCTCACCGCGCTGGTCGTCATCGACACGACCGCCCTGCTCGGGCTCTCCGCCGGCACCGCCGCGGGCCTCGTCCTCTGGCTGGCCGGCCTCGCCTGGTGGGGACGCGCCCTCGTCTCGCCGCTGCGACGCCGTCCGCCCCGCGAGCTCGGCCCCGCCTCCGTCGGCCTGGCGCTGCTCTGGCTGGCCGGCGGGCTGGTCGCGGCCGCGGTCACCGTCGCCGTCCGCGGGGTGGGCGACTTCGGCGACCTCACCGGCCGGATCGCGGCCGTCGTCGCTGCCGGCTTCGGGCTGCAGCTGCTCACCGGCGCACTGAGCCACCTCGTCCCCAGCGTGCTGGGCGGCGGGCCGAGCGTCGTACGCGCCGGTCAGCGCTGGCTGGAGAAGGGGGCCGTGCTGCGCCTGACCCTCGTCAACGGCGGCCTGGTCGTCTGCCTGCTACCCGTGCCGTCGGGCGTGCGCGTCGTGGCGTCGACGCTGGTGCTGCTGGCGTTCGCAGCGTTCGTGCCGCTGATGCTGCGCGGCATCCGGGCCGCCGTAGCGGCCCGGCGCGCACTGGTCGCCGGCGAACCCGTCGAGACGCCCGAGCGTGCCCCGTGGTCGCTCGGCCAGCTGGCCGCCGCGACGAGCATGCTCGCCCTGGTCGTCGCGGTCGCCGGGGCGCTGGCCGGGCCCGCTGCGTCCTCCGACCTGGCCGCCGGCGCGACCCCGACCGGCGAGACCACCACGGTCCGCGTCGAGGCCCACGACATGGCCTTCCACCCCGCCACGATCGACCTCCCCGCCGGCAACCGGCTGGTGATCGAGCTGGTCAACACCGACGACGAGGACACCCACGACCTGGTGCTGCCCGACGGGGCGCACACCCCACGGCTCGCACCCGGGGACGCCGCCACGCTCGACGCCGGTGTCGTCGGGTCATCCACCGAGGGATGGTGCTCGGTCGTCGGCCACCGGCGGATGGGCATGGTGCTGACCATCCGCGTCGGCTCCTCCGCACCGGCAGCCGCGCCCGCGGCCGACCACGAGCACATGGCGCACGGCTCGGACCACGACGCCGCCGCCACCTCACCGGCGTACGACGCCTCGCTCCCGCCCGTGTCCGGCCGCGTCCACCGGGTCTACCTGACCATCGACGAGACCGTCCTCGAGGTGGCGCCCGGGGTGTGGCAGCAGCGGTGGACCTTCGACGGGCAGGTCCCCGGACCGGTGCTGCACGGACGCGTCGGCGACCGGTTCGTGGTCACCGTCCACAACGCCGCGCAGATGACCCACTCGATCGACTTCCACGCCGGCGAGCGGGCACCGGACCGGGTGATGCGGGCGATCCCGCCGGGCGGCACGCTGGTCTACCGCTTCACCGCGAGGCGGGCCGGGATCTGGATGTACCACTGCTCGACGATGCCGATGAGCAGCCACATCGCGGCCGGGCTGGCCGGAGCGGTCGTCATCGAGCCGCCGGGCCTCGCGCCCGTCGACCACGAGTGGGTGCTCGTCGGCTCCGAGACCTTCCTCGGCGACGACACGTCATGGGAGGGCGCCGATGAGGTCGACGACACCGCCGTGGCGGCCGAGCAGCCCGACCTGGTGGCCTTCAACGGGCGCGCCTTCCAGTACGACACCGCGCCCCTGCGCGCGCGGGTCGGCGAGAGCGTGCGGATGTGGGTCCTCGACGCCGGACCCAACCGGGCGATGGCGTTCCACGTCGTGGGCGAGCAGCTCGAGTCCACCTGGAGCGAGGGCGCGTGGACGCTCCGGCCCGGCACGAGCGGAGGGGCGCAGGTGCTGCCGCTGCTTCCCGCCCAGGGCGGCTTCGCCGAGCTCACCTTCGACGAGCCGGGGCGCTACCCCTTCGTCAACCACGTCATGGTCGACGCCGAGCGGGGGCAGCACGGCGTCGTCGAGGTGACGCGGTGAGCTACTTCTCGGTGAGGTAGGCCAGCTGGGCGCGCACCGACAGCTCGGCGGCACCCCACAGCACCGGGTCGACGTCGACGTAGACGATCTCGACGATCGCCCGGGGCAGCGTCTCGTGCGTCAGTGTCGCACCGGAGGGGGCGCCGCCCTCCCGCTCGATCGCGTGGAGGTCGCGCAGGGCCTGCCGGACCTGGTCGAGCCGCTGCTGACGGTGCGCCAGGTAGAGGTCGAGGGCGCCGATCGCGTCGTCGATCACCGGGCCGTGCCCGGGCCAGACGGTGGTGATGCCCTGCTCGCCGCACAGCGCGTGCAGCCGCTGGAGCGAGGAGAGGTAGGCGCCGAGCTGGCCGTCGGGGTGCGCCACGACCGTGGTGCCCCGCCCCAGGACGGTGTCGCCGGTGAGCACCGCGCGGTCCTGCGGGACGACGAAGGAGAGCGAGTCGGCGGTGTGGCCGGGCGTGGCCACGACGTGCACCTCCAGCCCGCCGACCGCGACCACGTCGCCCTCGCCGAGGCCCTCGGAGCCGAGGCGGCAGGCCGGGTCCAGGGCTCGTACGCCGCACCCGTGCCGCTCGGCGTACTCCCGCGCGGCCTCGCTGTGGTCGGCGTGGTGGTGGGTCAGCAGGACGACCGCCACGTCGCCCGCGGCCGCGTCGATCGCGTCGAGGTGCGCGGTGATCGAGGGCCCCGGGTCGACGACGACCGACCGCGCGGAGTCGGGGTCGCGCAGCACCCACGTGTTGGTGCCGTCGAGGGTCATGATGTCGGCGTTGGGCGCCAGCACGCACTGCCCGGTCGAGCCGAAGGACCCGCCGACCCAGCCCGCTCCGTCGCTCATCGACCGGCCACGAGGGCGGTGTAGTGCGCGGGCGTGGAGAGGATGAACTCGTCGCCGTCGGCCACCACCTCGGGCATGAACATCTCCACGGTGCGGGTCTGCGCCTCGACCAGCACCGCGTCGGGGTCCGCGTGCTGCGCGACGTCGAGGCAGGTCAGCCAGGTCGGCGGCAGCATGAAGATCTGCTGCTGCTCCACCTGGTCGACGGCCTCCTGCGCACCCAGCCAGGCGACGGAGGACGACTCGGAGGAGACGTCGCGGGTGACCTGGCCCTCGGGCAGCCGGGCCACGAAGAACCACGTGCGGTAGCGCCGCGGCTCGAAGACGGGCGTCAGCCAGCCCGACCAGGCGCCGAGCAGGTCGGTGCGCAGGACGAGCGAGCGCTTCTCGAGGAACTCGGTCAGCGACGTCGTGCGCGACTCCAGGGCGACCCGGTCGGCCTCCCAGTCGTCGCCGGTCGTGTCGGCGACGACCTCGTCGGCGCTCGGCCCGGCGAGCAGCACGGACGACTCCTCGAAGGTCTCGCGCACCGCGGCGCAGACCAGCGCCCGGGCCTCGGGCTCGTCGCACCCGAGCCGTGACGCCCACTCCGCCGGCGACGGTCCGGCCCAGAGGCCGCGGTCGACGAGCTCGTCATCGAAGTCACGGGGGTCGACGCCGCCGCCGGGGAACACGCACATCCCCCCGGCGAAGGCCATCGACGTCTGGCGGCGCAGGAGGTAGACCTCCGAGCCGGACGCCCCCGGGCGCAGCAGCACGACCGTGGCCGCGTCCCGGGGCTCGGCCGGCGTGGCTTCGCCAGCGGCGTACGACCGGGCCTGGGCGACGAGCGCCTCGGGCAGCGGCAGTCGGTCCATGCGGGACAGGGCCTCAGACCTCGACGACGATCTCGACCTCGACCGGCACGTCGAGCGGCAGCACGGAGACGCCGACGGCGGACCGGGCGTGCAGGCCCGCGTCGCCGAAGACCTCGCCGAGCAGCTCGGAGGCACCGTTGGCGACCTTGGGCTGGCCGGTGAAGTCGGGCGTCGAGGCGACGAAGACGACGACCTTCACGACGCGCTTCACGTCGTCGAGGGAGCCGATCTCGGCCTTGACCGCGGCGAGCGCGTTGAGGGCGCACTGACGCGCGCACTCGTAGCCCTGCTCCTCGGTGACGGCGCCGCCGACCTTGCCGACGGCGACCATCTCGCCGTCACGCGCGGGCAGCTGGCCGGCGGTGAAGACGAGGTTCCCGGTACGGGCGGTGGGCTGGTAGGCCGCGACCGGCGGGACGACCTCGGGGACGGTGATGCCCAGCTCGGCGAGACGCGCCTCGGCACCCATCTCAGGCCCCCTGTCCGGGACGCTTGAGGAAGGCGACCAGACCACCCTGGGCGTTGGTGTGGATCGCCACCAGCTCCCAGCCGTCCTGGCCGAAGTTGTTGAGCATGAGCGCTTCGTTGTGGAGCGGAATCGGCGCCACCTGGTATTCCCACTTCGTCATGGCTCGCACCCTACTCGGGGCGGACGGGGGTCCTCCCGTGGGCGGACGTGCGACCGGACGCAGCCGTCTATCGTCCGCACCATGCCGACGAGGATGGACCAGCACCCGTGGCGTCTCGGGCCCCGCAGCCAGCGGTGGTTCGACCGCCTGCTGGTCGCCGGGCTGCTGCTGCTCGCCGTGGGTCACGTCCTCGCCGGCCAGCCGGCCTCCGCGCTCTTCTCCGTGGCCGAGGTGGTGCCGCTGTTGTGGCGCCGGCACCACGCCTGGCCGGTGTTCCTGGCCGTGGCGGCGATCAGTGCCATGCAGGCCGTCGCGGTGGACGAGCCGACCGTCGGGCAGCTCGCGTTCCCCGTCGCCGTCTGGTCCGTGGCGCGCTGCGCACCGCGCTGGCAGGGCGTCGCGGCCCTCCTCGTCGGCTACGCCGGCGCCGTGGTCGCCGCGACCCGCTGGCTGGTCGGCTTCGGTGCCGGGGAGATCACCGCCGGCAACCTCGCCCCCTACGGCGTCACCATCAGCGCGATCGTCACGGCCGCGTGGGCGCTGGGCTCCGCCGCCCAGTCGCGGGAGAAGTACGTCGACTCGCTGGTCGCGCGCGCGGAGCAGGCCGAGCGGATGGCCGAGCGCGAGGTGGAGCTGGCCGCCCGCGACGAGCGGTCGCGGATCGCCCGGGAGATGCACGACGTGGTGGCCCACGGCTTGTCGGTGATCGTGGTCCAGGCCGACGGCGCCCGCTACGCCGCGGCCAAGGACCCGGACGTCGCGGTCGACACCCTCGCGACGATCTCGACGACCGGCCGCGAGGCGCTCACCGAGATGCGACGGCTGCTGGGGCTGCTGCGCGACGGCGACACCGGCGTGGCGCCGCAGCCCGGCCTCGACGACGTACGCCACCTGGTGGACGAGGCGCGCGCCGCCGGGGCCCGCGTCGTGGCCGACCTGCCCCAGGCACCGACGGACGTGGCCGACGGCGTCGGGCTGGCGGCGTACCGGATCGTGCAGGAGGCGCTGACCAACGTGCGCAAGCACGCCGGGCCTGCCGCGACCGCGTCCGTACGGGTCTCGGTCGGGCGCGCGGTGGAGGTCGAGGTGCGCGACGACGGGCGCGGGGCGGCCGCCCCGTCCGACGGCCACGGGCTCGGGCTGGTCGGCATGCGCGAGCGCGCGGCCGTGCACGGCGGGACGCTGGCGGCCGGACCGGCGACCGGCGGCGGGTTCGTGGTGTCTGCGAGGCTGCCGCTGTGAGCGCGTCGGAACCGGTCCGGGTCTTCCTCGTCGACGACCAGCAGATGGTGCGCGCCGGCTTCCGGATGCTCGTCGAGAGCCAGGACGACATGGTCGTGGTCGGCGAGGCCGGCGACGGGGGCGAGGCCCTCGAGCGCCTGGCCGTGACGAGCGCCGACGTCGTGCTGATGGACGTCCGCATGCCGCGCCTCGACGGCGTGGAGACCACGCGGCGGTTGCTGGCCGGACCCACGCCACCGCGGGTGATCGTGCTGACCACCTTCGACCTCGACGAGTACGCCTTCGCCGCGATCCGCGCCGGCGCCTCGGCCTTCCTCCTCAAGGACGCCGCCCCGCCCGACCTGCTGGCCGCGATCCGGGCCGTGCAGGCCGGCGACGCCGTCGTCGCGCCGAGCACCACCCGACGGCTGCTCGACCACTTCGCGGCGCTGCCCGACCCCGGCTCCCCCGCAGCCGCCGACGACCGGCTGGCCCTGCTCACCGAGCGCGAGGTCGAGGTGCTCACCCTCATCGCCCGCGGCCTGACCAACACCGAGATCGCCACCGAGCTGGTCGTCGCCGAGACCACCGTCAAGACCCACGTCGGCCGGGTGCTTGCCAAGACCGGCTCCCGCGACCGGGTCCAGCTCGTCGTGCTCGGCTACGAGGCCGGGCTCGTCGTCCCCTAGGCCGACGGCCGGCAGGTCCTCCCCGGGTCGTACGACGACGAGCGATCGTCCGCCCCCGGACCGACCTCCAGTCCGTGCCCGGGGCGGACGATCGCGGGGCCGATCCCGACGAGCGTTGTCCCCATGACGACGACACTCACCCACCAGACGACGGCCGCCAGCGCGCGCGGCCTCACCCGCACCTACGGCGACGGCGACAGCGCCGTCCACGCGCTGCGCGGCATCGACCTCGACCTGCCCGCCGGCCGCTTCACCGCGATCATGGGCCCGAGCGGGTCCGGCAAGTCCACCCTCATGCACTGCCTGGCCGGCCTCGACGCAGCCACCGCAGGCACGGTCACGGTGGCCGGACGCGACCTCGCCGGTCTCGACGACACCGCCCTCACCCTCTTCCGCCGCGAGCACATCGGCTTCGTCTTCCAGGCCTTCAACCTGCTCCCGATGCTCACCGCCGGGCAGAACATCCTGCTCCCGCTCGAGCTCGCCGGGCGCGCCGTCGACCGGGCGCGCTACGACCAGGTCGTCGGCGTGCTCGGCCTCGCCGACCGCCTCGGCCACCTGCCCAGCCAGCTCTCGGGCGGGCAGCAGCAGCGGGTCGCCATCGCCCGCGCGCTGGTCACCCAGCCCGACATCGTCTTCGCCGACGAGCCGACCGGCAACCTCGACAGCGAGGCCGGCGCCGAGGTCCTCGGCCACCTCCGCCGGTCGGTCCGCGAGCTCGGCATGACCGTCGTCATGGTCACCCACGAGCTCGAGGCAGCGACGTACGCCGACGACGTGGTGGTCATCCACGACGGCGCCGTCAGCGCGCACCTGACCGACCCCAGCCAGGACGAGCTCGTCGCCGCGCTCCGCGGGCGGAGCGCCTGATGCGCGGGGTGCTGCTGGCGTCGTTGCGCCACCACACACGCAGGTACGTCGCCGCGGCGCTCGCCGTGGTCATCGGCGTGGCCTTCGTCGTGGTCACCGGCATGCTCACCGGCGCGACCCGCGAGGGCCTGACCGCCGACGTCGGCGCGCCCGTCGCCGCGGTCGACCACGTCGTCACCGTCGACGACGCGAAGGCTGCGAGCAACCTCCTCGACGCCGGTGCCGAGCGCGGGATCCCTGCACTGTCGTTGGGCTACGCCATGGAGACCGTGAGCCGCGACGGCGTGCAGGTCGCCGCCTCCGCGGACATCTCCGAGGTCTCCCTCGAGCCCGCCCTGCAGTGGCAGGACCTGCAGGAGGGCAGGTTCCCGACGGCACCGGGCGAGGCCGTCGCCGACGTGAACGCCGCGAAGAGCACCGACGTGGCCATCGGCGACGTGCTGCGCATCGGCACCGGCGACGCCGCGACCGACGTCGAGGTGGTCGGGCTCGTCGACAGCCCCGCCGCCATGGGCGCGTCGCTCTACGTGCCGTGGCAGGTGCTCGAAGGTTTCCGCGGAACGCTGTGGGTCGACGCCGTGGCCTGGGGCGGCGCGCCCGAGCTGGCCACCGACATCGTCCCGGGCGCGACCGTCGAGTCCGCCGACGACTGGGTCGCGGCCCGTCAGGCCGAGATCTCGCGCGGCGTCGACGTGCTCGCGATCATGGCGCTGATCTTCGTCTTCATCGCGCTCTTCGTCGGTGTGATGGTCATCGCCAACACCTTCGCGATCCTCTTCGCCCAGCGGATGCGTGACTTCGCGCTGCTGCGCTGCGTCGGCGTCACCCGCCGGCAGCTGCGCCGGGCCGTGCGGCTCGAGGCGCTCGCCCTCGGGCTGGCGGCGTCCGCGCTCGGCGTCGCCGTCGGCGCCGCGCTCGGCTACGGCCTGGTCGCACTCGTCCGGCACTGGCACGCCGACATGGGCAGCGCCGCGCCCGACCCGCTGTGGACGGGCGGAGCCTTCGTCATCGGCCTGGTCGTCACCCTGCTCGCTGCCTGGCTCCCCACCCGGAGCGCGACCACGGTGCCTCCGCTCGCAGCGCTGCGGCCCGACACCGGGGTCGACGTACGCTCCGCGGTCGGTCGCTGGCGGCTGGGGTTCGCCGGGCTCTTCCTGGCCGGGGGCGCCGCACTGCTCGCCGTCTCCGTGGTCTCCCACACCGTCCCCGTGATGCTGGCCGGCGGCAGCGCCGCCTTCATCGGCGTGCTGCTGCTGGGCCCCGTCCTGGTGCCCACGCTGATCCGGGCGGTGGGCCGCGTCGTCGGCGACGGCCCGGTGCGACAGCTCGCCACCGGCAACGCCGTGCGCAACCCGCGGCGTACGGCGACCACCGCGGCGTCGCTGCTCATCGGCGTGACCCTCACCACCGCCGTGCTCACCGGGCTGGCGTCCACCCGCACCGAGCTCGACCGCGAGATGGACGACGAGTACCCGCTCGATGCGACGATCACCGCCGTCGACGCCCCGCTGGCGGCCGACCTCGCCGAGCGGGCCGGCGCTGTCGAGGGAGTCGCGGAGGTGGCGGCGCTCGACGGGACCGTGGCCACGATCGGACGGATCGAGGTGCCGCTGGTCGGGATCGACCGGCGGCCGGGAGTCGTGCGCGGCACCGAGGACCTGGCGCCCGCCGACGACGTGCTGGTGCTGCCGTACGACGTCATCGAGGAGCTCCCCCGCGCGATGGCTCACCAGGCGTGGAAGGGCCGCGAGGTGACCGTCACCGTCGGCGGCCACGAGCACAGGCTGCCCGTCGAGCCGTCGTCCGGGTGGGGTCGCGCGGGGATCGTCTCCGGCGCGACGCTCGCCGCCCTCGACTCCTCCCCGCAGCCGACGGCCGTGTGGGTGCGTGCCGACGACGGGGCCGACGCCGAGGACCTCCGCGGCGACCTCGCGGCCCTCGCCGGTGCCTCCGGCGCCGGGCTCGACGGCGGCTACAGCAACCGCGCCTGGGTGAACCTCCAGGTCGACGTGATGACCGGCGCGGTCGTCGGTCTCCTGGCGATCGCGATCGTGATCGCCCTGGTCGGGATCGCGAACACACTGGGGCTCTCCGTGCTCGAGCGCGGACGGGAGAACGCGCTCCTGCGGGCGATGGGGCTGACCCGCAGCCAGCTGCGCCGGGCGATGGCGGCCGAGGGGCTGCTGCTCTCCGGGGTGGCGACCGTGCTCGGCACCGCGCTGGGGCTCGCCTTCGCCTGGATCGGCGTCGAGGTGCTGATCGGCACCGTGGTCGACGACGCGGGGATGACCGTCCCCGTCGCGCAGGTCGCCGCCGTCGCAGTGGTCGCCGCGCTGGCCGGTCTCGGTGCGTGCGTCGTACCGGCGCGGAAGGCGGCGCGGGTGACGCCGGCCGCGGGGCTCGCGCTCGACTGAGGAGACACACAGACGCCCCGGACCTCCGCAGGGGAGAGGTCCGGGGCGTCGGTCGGTGGGCCGGTCAGTCGGTCTTGCGGCTGACCAGGATCCCGAGCACGGCGTAGCCGACGAGGAGGTGGAGCGCGCCGACCCACATCCCGACGGTCGCGCCGAAGATGCCCATCGCGGGGACGGTCACGACCGCCCAGCTCTCGGCGACCATCGGCCAGAAGCGGGACAGGCCCGACCAGCGTCCGGCGACGGCGAGCCGGACACCGATGAGGAACATGCCCAGCATCGACAGCGGCCAGAACAGGTCGAGCGCGAGCCACCCCGGCTGGCTGAGGTCGGAGACCCCGACGGCGTCGACGACCGTGGAGGCGATCGCCAGGCTGAGCGCGACGGTCTCGGCGCGGATCACCCCGCGGGCGATCCGGCCGGCGCCCAGCGCCTGCGTCCGCCAGAGCACACGCAGCAGGAACAGCACGCCGACCTGGAAGAGCCCGGAGCCGAGTCCGAAGACCAGCAGGCCCACGGTGTCGCTCGGGTCCTGGCCCACGGCGAGGATCGAGGCGGACCAGGCGACGGCGCCGGCGGTCAGCACCCGGCCGTGCAGCAGGAAGGGCCGGGTGGGGCTCGTCGCGGCGCCGGGAGCCGCGGTGGCGACGTCCGAGCGGGCGGGAGCGGGAGAGTGCGAGATCGTCACGGTCGTGACTCCTGTTCGATGAGGTGGGCGCCGCGGTTGCGGCATGCCAGGAGGTTCGCGCTCCCGGCGACCCGGCCGGCAGGGAGCGTCGTCCCGACCCCGGTCCCCTCGTGCAGTCCCGTCGGAGGGGGACCTCGGTCCCGGGACGACGGGACACCTTCGCGGTGATCCTGCTCGCGTGACCCGTACGTACGTCCCGCTGACCGTGGCGCTCGCCGGGCTGCTCGCCTCGGCCTGGCTCGACGCGACGAACACCGACGCCGAGCGGGCGGCCGCCGACATCGGGTTCGCCTTCCCCGTGGCCTTGCCCGGGCTCGTGCTGGCCGCCTCGGCGACGTGGGTGCTGCGCGAGCGGCCGGGTGACGCCGTCGGCCGGGTGCTCGGCGTCGTCGCCGTCGTCTGGTCGATCGACGGGACGCTGTCCGGGTGGCTGGCCCACGGCTACGCGCACGACTCGGTGGGCACCGACGCCGCGTTCTGGTTCGTGGCCAGGTTCGGGGCGGTGCTGCTGTCGGGGCTGACCGCGCTGCTGCTGCTCTACCCGACCGGGCGGCTGCTCGGTGGCCGCTGGCGGCCCGTGTCGGCAGCGGCGCTGGCTGCGTCCTTCGCCCTGCCGGTGATGCTGGTGCTCGCACCGGACGACGTCGTCTACACGACGCCCGTGCCCGGGGTCTCGACCGAGCTCGTCACCCTTCCCGTGACGGACGCCGCGGCCGAGGCCCTCCTGCACCTCGGCCAGGTGCTGACGCTCGGGTCGGTCGCCGTCGCCGTCGCCCTCCTGTGGGTGCGGCACCGCCACGCCGACGCCCGCCAGCGGACCCAGCTCCGCTGGCTGCTGTGGGCCGGGATCATGTGTGTGCTGCTGGTCCTCGCGGGGGCCACGCTGTCGGTCAGCGGGGGCGTCACCACCGTCCTGCTGGACGTCGCGGTCATCACGCTCGCGGCGTCGCTGGGCATCGGCCTGGTCCGCCCCGACCTGGGCGACGTCGACGCCCTCGTGGCCTGGACCCTCACGACCGCGGCAGTGGCCGTGGCGGTCGTGGTGCTCGACCTCGCCGTGCTGGCCACGGGCACGGCCGTGCTGGGCGATCGGCTCGACGAGCGCGGGGTCACCCTCGTCGTGCTGGTGCTGGCGGTCGTCGTCTACGGACCGCTGCGCTCGTGGCTCGGGGACCACGTGCGCCGGGTGCTGCTGGGGCGGCGCGGTGACCGCTACGGCGCGGTCTCCCAGCTGGCCGCGCGGCTCGAGACGTCCGGCACCGTCGACGAGCAGCTGCCCGCCCTCGCCGGAGCGGTCGCCGAGACCTTCAAGGTCGGGCACGTCCGGGTGGACGTGCTCACGCCCGACGGAGGAGTGCTCTCCGCCTCGCACGGCAGACCCCCGGCTGACGTGCAGGAGATCGACATCGCCTACCAGGGCGAGCGCGTGGGAAGGCTGGCGCTGCCCGCCCAGGGCTTCCGCTCGATGCTGTCCCACCGCGACCAGGGCCTGCTGGTCGACCTCGTGCGCCAGGCCGCCGTGGCGATCCGCGCGCGGCTGCTGGCCACCGAGCTGCAGGAGAGCCGCGAGCGGCTGGTGCTGGGCCGCGAGGACGACCGGCGCCGGATCCGCCGGGACCTGCACGACGGGCTCGGACCGGCGCTCGGCGGCGTCGCACTCAGGCTGCAGGCGGCAGGCAACGCCATCGACACCGACCCCGCTCGGGCGCGCGAGCTCGTGGGCCTGGCCCGCACGGAGGTCAGCGACGCCCTCGACGACGTACGCCGCCTGGTGCACGACCTGCGCCCACCGGCGCTCGACGACCTCGGCCTGGAGGCGGCGGTCCGCCAGCAGGCGGACCGGGTGCGCTCCGAGCTCGACGTGACGGTGTCGGCCGACGGCACGACCAGGCTGCCGGCGGCCGTGGAGGTGGCGGCCTACCGGATCGTCGCCGAGGCACTGACCAACGTTGTCAAGCACGCCGGCGCCGATCGGGTCGACGTACGCCTCGTGGCGGGCGGCACCGCCCTGGACGTCACCGTCGCCGACGACGGGCGCGGCATCGGCGCCGACGTCACCGCCGGCGTCGGGCTGCTCTCGCTGCGCGAGCGTGCGGAGGAGCTCGGCGGTCGCTGCGAGGTCGTCTGCCCGGACACCGGGGGCACGACGGTGCACGCCGTGCTGCCGTACGGTCGCGGCACCGCGCCCGAGAGGAGCACCCCGTGAGCGACCCGACCGAGCCGATCCGGATGCTGATCGTCGACGACCACCCCGTCTACCGCGACGGACTGGCGTCGTTGCTCGACCCGCTCGACGGGATCGAGGTGGTCGCCCGGGCGGCCGACGGTGCGGAGGCCGTGTCGATGGTCGAGCAGCACCACCCCGACGTGGTGGTCATGGACGTGCAGATGCCGGTGATGAACGGCATCGACGCCACCCGCGCCATCGTGACCGCCCGCCCGGGGACCGGCGTGCTGGTCCTGACCATGGGCGAGGACGACGGCACGGTCCTGGCCGCGCTCCGGGCCGGCGCCCGCGGCTACCTCCGCAAGGGTGCCGAGCAGGAGGAGATCGTTCGCGCGGTGCAGACCGTGCACGGCGGCGGAGTCGTCTTCGGCGCCTCGCTGGCCGCGCGGATCGCCGAGGTCCTCGCTCCGGCATCTCGTCCCGAGCGCCCGTTCCCCGAGCTCACCGAACGCGAGACCGAGGTGCTCGACCTCATCGCCGCCGGTCGCAACAACGCGCAGATCGCCCAGCAGCTGTTCCTCTCCCCCAAGACCATCCGCAACAACATCACCAGCATCCTGGCCAAGCTGCAGGCCACCGACCGGGCCGACGTGATCGTCCGCGCGCGCGACGCCGGACTGGGCCGCGACGCCTGACGACTGACGAAGGGACCGTGCACCACTAGCCTCGGTCCATGGAGCGCAACGGAGCCGCCGAGTCCCGCGAGCAGGCCGACCGGCCCGGCCCCTTCGAGCGTTTCGTGGACGCCGTCAACGAGAAGGTCAGCCGGGCGCCCTTCTTCGCAGTCATCCTCGTGGCGCTGGCGGCCTGGGCGGTCAGCTACCCGCTCTGGAAGACCACCACGAAGTGGGAGCTGGCGCTCCACACCGGCTCGTCGATCCTCTCCCTGCTGCTCCTCGTCCTGCTCGAGAACGCCGGCCGTCGCTCGGAGGAGGCCGCGCAGGAGAAGCTCAACGTCCTGGCCGAGGCGCTCGCGGCCCTGATGGACTCACGCGCCGCCGACGACCCCGAGCTCGACGAGGCGGTCGGCAAGCTCCGCAGGGCCGTCGGCCTGGAGGAACGCCACTAGCCAGCGAGCAGCCGCAGCGTGGTCTCACGGTTCGGCGACGCCTGGACGTCGGTGCCCGCATGGGCGCCGGCGACCGGGTGCACCATCACCTCGTCGACGTCGTACGTCGCAGCCAGGTCCTGGACCTGCTTGCGCGCCTGGTCGGGATCACCGACCACCCAGCGCCCGGACATCGCGTTCCCGAAGGCCTGCTGCTCCGGCGTCATCTCGACCGCCTCGGCCTCCTCCACGAGGCGCTGCGGGTGCAGCGGCGAGCCGGTGCGCAGCGCAATCATCTGCTGGGCGTTGGGCAGCGCCTGCCGACGGGCCTCCTCCTCCGTCTCGGCGACGACGGCGTTGACGGTGAGGAACGTCCGCGGCTCGGGGTACTCCGGGGAGGGCTGGTAGGACGACCGGTAGAGGTCGAGGGCGACGCCCGTGCCCTCGCCCGAGAAGTGGTGGGCGAAGACGTAGGGCAGGCCCTTCTCGGCAGCGAGCCGCGCGGAGTAGTCCGACGACCCGAGCAGCCACATGTCGGCGACCGAGCGGGCCGACGGGGTCGCGCGCAACGGCTGGCGTCGCGGCCCGATCTGGAGCTCGACACCCTCGCTGCTCATCAGTGTCCGGATGTCCTCGACGTAGTCGGGGAACTTCGTCACGGCCTCGTCCGCCGACTCGGCACTGCTGCCGCGCAGGACGTACCTGGTCAGCGGGTCGGTGCCGGGCGCCCGGCCGATGCCGAGGTCGATCCGGCCGGGGAACGCGGCCTCGAGCAGCGCGAACTGCTCGGCCACGACCAGCGGCGCGTGGTTGGGCAGCATCACGCCGCCCGAGCCGACGCGGATCCGCGAGGTCGCCGAGGCGAGCATCGCGATCAGGACCGGCGGGTTGGTCGCCGCGACGGCCGGCATGTTGTGGTGCTCGGCGACCCAGTAGCGGCGGTAGCCGAGCTCGTCGGCGACCTGCGCGAGGCTCCGGGAGGCTGCGATCGCGTCGCCGGTGGTCTGGTCGCTGCGGACGGGGACGAGGTCCAGGACGGAGAGAGCAGTCACTGTCGGCCCAGCGTCCCCGAACCGCTCCTTATTCCACCGGGCCGCTGGTCGGATGTCGGTTGACCTCATGTCCACCTGAGGTCCTACCGTCGTCGCCGTGACGACGAGCACCCGTGACCCGCGCGAGCGGATCCTCTCCCCGGCCTACGCCGCGACCACGATCGGCCTGTTCTCGCTGATCGCCTTCGCCGCCTTCGAGTCGATGGCCGTCACCACGATCATGCCCACCGTGGCGCGCAGCCTGGACGGCTTCGACTACTACGCGCTGTCCTTCGCCGCGCCCTTCGCCAGCGGAGTGGTCGGCATGGTCGCCGCCGGCATCTGGGCCGACCGGCGCGGTCCGCTGATGCCGCTGGTGGCCTCGCTGGTCACGTTCTCGCTGGGGCTGGTGGTCTGCGGGACGGCCTCGGACATGGAGGTCTTCGTCCTCGGCCGCATCGTGCAGGGGCTGGGCGGCGGGCTGCTGACGGTGGTGGCCTACGTGCTGGTCGGGCTCGTCTACCCCCAGCGCCTGCAGGCCGCCATCTTCGCGGCGTTCGCCGCGGCATGGGTGCTGCCGGCGCTGTTCGGCCCCGGCGTGGCCGCGCTGGTCGCCTCCACGGTCGGCTGGCGCTGGGTGTTCCTCGGCATCGTCGCCCTCGTCGCGGTCGCGGCCGCGCTGGTCACCCCGACCGCCGGTCGGCAACCGGTGCCCGAGGCGCCCGGCCCCGCGTCGTGGGCACGTCTCGGCTGGTCCGTGCTCGCCGCCGCGGCGGTGCTGGCCCTCGAGCTGCTCGGGTCCGGCACCGGCCTCACCCTGGCCGCCGCGGCCGTGGCCTTCGTGCTCGTGGTCGTCGGCCTGCGCCCGCTGCTCCCGGCGGGGACGCTGACCGGCGGGCGCGGGCTGCCCTCGGTCATCGCGACCCGGGGCCTGCTGGCGGCGTCGTTCTTCTGCGCCGAGGCCTACATCGTCTACGTCCTCCAGGAGCGCTGGGAGCTCTCCCCCGGCCAGGCCGGCATCGCCCTCACCCTCGTCGGCGTGGTCTGGGCATCGTCCAGCCAGGCCTCGTCGCGCCTCGGCGAGCGCGTGTCCCACGGCACGGCGTTCCGCTTCGGCACGAGCGTGGTGCTCGTCGGCGTCGCCGCCATCGCGCTGGTGGTCTGGCTGCGCGGCCACGGCACCGGCGTGCCCGCGGCCGCGCCGGTGGCGGCCTACGTGTTCGCCAGCATCGGCATGGGCTTCGCCTACCCCCGCACCGGCGTCTCGATGCTCGCCTCGGCGACCGACGAGGACCGAGGATTCAACTCCTCGGCCCTCACGGTCGCCGACTCACTGGGCGCCGCGCTGGCACTCTCGGTGAGCGGCATCGCGTACGCCGCTGCGGTGCGCGCCGACGCCGACCCGTTCCCGGTCGTCTACCTGCTGGCCGTGGCCATCGGTGCCGTCGGCGTGGTCGCGGGCCGGCGCGCGGGTCAGGAGGCCTCGTCGAGCGTCGGGTAGTCGGTGTAGCCCTCGGCCCCTCCGCCGTAGAAGGTGTCGGGGTTGGGCTCGTTGAGCTCGGCGCCCGCACGCCACCGCACCGGCAGGTCGGGGTTCGCGAGGAACGGGCGTCCCACCACGACCGCGTCCGCGATGCCGGTCGCCAGCAGCTCCTCGACCGACTCCAGCGTGGTGACGTCGCCGAAGCCGTCGTTGAGCAGGACCACGCCGTCGAAGCGCTCGCGCAGGTCACGCACCAACGACTCGAGCGGCTCGAGCGGGCTGGCGAGCAGGCTGAGGTACGCAAGGCCGAGCGGGGCCACCGCGTCGACGACGGCGCGGTACGTCGCCTCGAGGTCCGGACCGATCTCCTCGCCGATGCCGTTGAACTGGTGACCGGGGCTGAGCCGGAGTCCCACCCGCTCGGCGCCGATCGCGTCGGCAACCGCGGTGACCACCTCGACGACGAAGCGCGCCCGGTTCTCCGGGGAGCCGCCGTAGACGTCGTCGCGCAGGTTGACGGTCGGGTCGAGGAACTGGTGCAGCAGGTAGCCGTTGGCGGCGTGCACCTCGACCCCGTCGAGACCGGCGGCGACGGCGTTGCGCGCGGCGGTGACGAAGTCGGCGACCAGGCCGGCGACCTCGTCGGTCTCCACCGCGCGAGGCACGTCGTGGGGCTTGGTGCCGTCGGCGGTCACCATCTCGCCGGGCGCCCGCACGGCGCTCGGCGCGACGGTCTCGACGCCCTCCTTGTTGTCGGCGTGGGCGATCCGCCCGGCGTGCATGAGCTGCGCGACGATGACACCGTCACGGGCGTGGACCGCGTCGGCGACGGCACGCCAGCCGGCGACCTGCTCGTCGGTGTAGAGGCCCGGGACGTTCAGGTAGCCCTGCCCGACCTGGCTCGGCGCGGTGCCCTCCGTGATCAGCAGCCCGGCGCCGGCCCGCTGCGCGTAGTACTCCGCGTTGAGGCTCGTGGGGGCGTTGCCCGCGCCGGCACGGTTCCGGGTCAGCGGTGCCATCACGAAGCGCTGCGGGAGCGTCCAGGGGCCGACGGAGAGGGGCTCGAATGCGTGGGACATGAGGAGAAGTGCCTCCAGTGGTTGAGGACTGTACGACCTCCTCAGCCGCCCCGGCGCCGTCGATGTTCCCCATCGAGAGATGACTCACAGCCCGCAAGCGGACACTCGCTGACCTGATACCGACCTACCGTCCGACCATGGACATGAAGCTCGAGCTGGTGATGGTGCCCGTGACGGACGTCGACCGGGCAAAGGCGTTCTACGAGAAGGTCGGCTTCCACGCCGATCACGACCAGACGGTCAGCGAGGAGGTCCGCTTCGTGCAGCTGACCCCTCCGGGCTCCGCGTGCTCGATCGCGATCGGACGTGGGCTGACCGAGATGGCGCCAGGGTCGCTCGACAACCTGCAGGCGGTCGTCGCCGACGCCGATGCGGCCCACGCCGACCTGGTGGCGCGCGGCATCGAGGCGAGCGGGATCGACGACCAGCCGTGGGGCCGTTTCCTCCAGCTCCGCGACCCCGACGGCAACCGCTGGACGCTCCAGCAGCTGCCCGACCGGTCGGCCGACGCCTGAGCCCTCGGACAGGCGGCGTCCCCACAGGTGGTCGAGCAGCTCGCGAGTGCAGAGAGCGGCGTATCGAGCCTCACGTCCGAGCATCACTCGCCTGTTCGAAAACAGTTGTCCACAGTGTCGTTCTCGCAGGTCAGAGTGTCGGTGGCCCGTCATAGAATGAACCCATGACAGTCACGCTCCACGACCTCGACGCGGAGGCCATCCTGGCCGCGGCGACCGAGGCCGAGCGTGCCGCACGGTTGGCGGAGGTGCGCAAGCTCGAGCTCCTGTCCGCCTGGGCGGCGGTCCACTCGACCGACCCGACCCAGGGCCCGGATGGTCGGGTCGCCCGTCGCGTGGGCAACGTGCTCCGCCAGGTCGGCGGGGAGGGCACGCCGGGCGTGCAGGACTTCTGCCTCGGCGAGATCGCCCTCGCCCGTGGTGCTGGCGTGACCGCGACCAGCAACTTGCTCGCCGACGTCCTCGACCTCGAGCACCGGCTGCCCCTGACCTGGGCGGTGACCAGGCGCGGTGAGTGCGAGCCGTGGGTGGCTCGGCGCGTGGCCAGGCTTTCCCGCCACCTGCCGGCCGCCAACGTCCACGTGGTCGACGCCGCGGTCTCGCGCATGATCGCCACCGAAGGCATCGGCCGGGTCCTCGAGGTCGCCTCGGCCAAGGTCATCGAGGCCGACACCGAGCTGCACGAGGAGCGCTGCGAGGCCGAGCGCCGACGCCGCTACGTCGGCCTCGGTCGCACCGACGAGCACGGCCTGCGCACCCTCATCGCCCGCCTCGAGGCCGGCGACGCGGCCGCCGTCGACGCCATCGTCCACCGCGTGGGCGAGATCATCGCGCGGCGCCATCCCGAGGCGCACCCCGACGAGCTCCGTGCCATCGCCTTCGGCTGGCTCGCCCGCCCCACCGAGCTGCTCACGCTGCTCCTCGAGCACGCCGAGCCCGAGCCCGAGCCCGAGCCAGACCTCGAGGCTGACCTCGGGCCCGACGTCGACGGCCCGGACGAGCCGCATGCCCCATCCCGTCCGCGTGCCTACGCCTTCCCCGCCGACCTCCTCGACGCGCTCCGCGACCTCGACCTCAACCGCCTGGCACCCAAGGCAGTGCTCCACGTCCACCTCCACGAAGCCGTCCTCAACGGCGCTGCCGGCGTCGCCCGCATCGAGGGCTTCGGCCCGGTCACCATGACCCAGCTCGCCGAGCTCCTGCGCCGCTTCGACGTGAAGGTCCAACCCGTCAAGGACCTCTCCTCCAGGGTCCGCTACACCGCCTACGAGCACCCCGAGACCCTGCGCGACCAGGTCCACCTCGTCACCGGCGGCGACTACTGGCCCTACGCCTCCTCCACCAGGCGCAACGTCGACCTCGACCACCCGACGCCATACGACCACGGGGACGATGGTCGAGATCCCCCGCCGGACCAGACCGGCGCACACAACTCCGGCCCCCTCGGCCGACGACACCACCGCTGGAAGACGCACGCGGGCTACCAGTCACGCCAGTGCGGCGAAGGCCGCTACGTCTGGCTCACTCCCCACGGTCAGGGCTTCCTCGTCGACCACACCGGCACCCACCGCATCCACCCCGAGCACGCGCGGATGATCCTCGACGCCCCACCCGGCGTCGACCTCTATGTGGCCTGAGGTCGGTGGGGCGTAGCCGGCGACGAGACACCAGCTCGCCGCGTCTGACCGCCGCTGGGCATTGACGGATTCGCGACAGTGCCGGGGCTCGAGGTCCCTGACACGGGTCGCCATTCACCACCCAGTGCGGCCGCACTACCTCGCATGTACCGTCCGTTCATGACCGATCCGTGGGGGAAGTGGTGGCCGATCGGACGCGCCAAGGAAGTTGAGCGGCTCCAGGCACAAGCGCGGCTGCGCGAGAGGCTGGACGCTGTCGAGAGCGACATCACGTCGATTCGATCTAGCCTGGCCTCGGCTCCGCCGCCGTCTCACGACTCGAGTGAGTCGGGTCGTAGCGAGAAAGGCGCGGCTGAGCGGGCCAACTGGATAGCAGCAGTCGTATGCCTTGCGTCTTTCATTGCATGCATCATCGCCGCGTATCAGGCGAGCATCTCCAAGTCCGAGGCCGCCGCCGCTGAAGACCAGGCCAGATCGGCGGCAAAGGAAGCCAAGATCGCCCAGCGACAGCTGACTGCCAACCAGCGGCAGTCGGACTGGGGCGTGGTCAGCGGGATACAGGTGAACGTCGACGAGGACGAGTTGCGGATCGACAACAGGTCCAAGGTCGCGTTGATGTCGACAGGCACGTGGCTCGTCGGCGACATATCGGGCTCTCGCAGCCTCGACATGCTCCTCGTGGAGGTGAACGGCATCCCCGCCTGCAGTGCGGTAACCGTGCCGATGGAGAGCATCCTGTCCGACGTTGCGGTCGTTCCCCGGTATGAGTTCGCTCCACCCACTTCGAAGTGGCCGGCATTCACCGGGGCGTACTTGTTCGTGAACACTCCCGCCGGGGGCCTGTACTCGACTTCTTCCAGCGGCGGCGTCGTCGACCACCAGCAGATACGAGCCCTGCGGCAATCCGATCCGAACTACGGCAGTGGAAACGGCCCCCTCCCGTGGGACGACCCGGCGCGAATCGTGTGGGTCCCTGACACGTTCTGGGAGTTCTCCGAGCAGCAGATCGGTCAAGTCGGCCGGCCGCTCTATGCCGGCGCACCGCTCCTCGGCCGAAGCGACGGAACCTCGGTCGAGTCGATCTCCTGCAGGTGAGCCACTAGGGCCCTGCTGACTCGGGCTCGGCGGGACTCATCAGTCGAGTGGTCAGCATCGCGCGTTCCACTGCAGTCCGCCCGTCCTCCAACCCTCGCCGATCACCCATCCCCCGCCACCCCTCCGGGTGAGCTTCCGCCTGGCACATCACGCCAGACGCCGTCGTCTGTCGGAGACTGGTCCTCCGCCGACGACAAGCCGACGACAAGGACCTGCATGCAGCGCCCGGACCTCCAGACGATCCGCCGCAGGATCGAGCCCGGGCGACTGGTGCTCGGTTCGGCGCTCGAGCTGTTCATCCGGGCGTACGGCGCCGCGGCGGCGCTGAGCGTCGCACTGAGCGACTCGGAGACGACCGGCGGCAAGGTGCACGACGCGGTCCGGGCGGTGCCCAACCTCGTGGACAAGTACCACGAGGCGTCCTACGTCATCAGCCACCGCGAAGAGATCCAGGCCGCTGTCACCTACCTCAACGAGCACACCCTTCCCCAGGACGAGCTCCAGCGGACCGCGGACGAGAGCCTGCGCACGCTCGGCGCCATCGAGACGACGTACGACGAGGTGGGCGCCGCACGCGACGTGCTCCAGCTCGACGGGATCAGCGGCACGATCGACAACGTGCGCGAGGCGATCGGGCACATCGGCAACGCCTACAGCTCCCGGCCCGACCTCGACTCGCTGCGGCAGCTGGCGGAGGTGGCCGACCAGGTCGAGCCGTTCAAGCAGCAGGTCGACGTGCTGATCCCGGTCTACTACGGCAACGTCTTCACCCTGACCGACAACTTCGCCGGCGACGAGATCGTCTCGACGATCTTCGTCATGCTGCTCGCCCTCGGGGTGGCCGCCGTCGTCGGTGGCGCCGTCGGCTTCTGGGTCCGGCGGGGCCGGCCCGGCCTGGTCGCCACCCTGGTGCAGGCGCTCGGCGCACGGGTCTTCCGACGGTGGTACGTCGAGCACCTGCCCTACGCCCTCACCCCGCCGCTGTACGACGCCGCGCGCGAGCACCTGCAGCGCGAGATCCTGGCGGACCCGGAGCGCGCCCTCGACCCCGAGGCCCTCGCCGAGCTCGAGGAGTGGTTCGCGGCCCGGGACCGCGACTGATCAGACCAGCTGGGGCTGCGTCTTCTCCCGCACCTCGTCCTCAGTGACGCCCGGCGCCAGCTCGACGAGCCGGAGCGCGCGCTCGCCGAGGGTGCCGGAGGGTGCGACCTCCCCGGTCGTCGGGTCGATCACGTCGATGACGGCGAGGTCGGTGATGATCCGCTGCACCACGCGCTTGCCGGTGTAGGGGAGGTCGCACTCGTCGAGGATCTTCAGCGAGCCGTCCTTGGCGGTGTGCTCCATCAGCACGATCACCCGCTTGGCGCCGTGGACCAGGTCCATCGCGCCGCCCATGCCCTTGACCATCTTGCCGGGGATCATCCAGTTGGCGATGTCGCCGTTGGCCGACACCTGCATGGCGCCGAGGATCGCGGCGTCGATCTTGCCGCCGCGGATCATCCCGAACGACTGTGCGGAGTCGAAGAACGAGGCGCCCTTGCGCAGCGTCACCGTCTCCTTTCCAGCGTTGATCAGGTCGGGGTCCTCCTCGCCCTCATAGGGGTACGCCCCCACGCCGAGGATGCCGTTCTCGCTCTGCAGCACCAGCTCCACGTCGTCGGCGACGTAGTTGGGCACCAGCGTCGGCAGCCCGATGCCGAGGTTGACGTAGGACCCGTCCTTCAGCTCGCTCGCAGCCCGGGCCGCCATCTCCTCACGACTCCAGCTCATCTCAGCCTCCCAGTCCGTGCGTCGCTGCGTCGTCGACCAGCGCGTCCCCCGCTGGGCGGGGGCGCGTCGTGACCTTCTCGATCCGCTTGTCCGCCGCCTGCTCGGCCGTGAGCTCCACGACCCGCTGGACGTAGACGCCCGGGGTGTGGACCTCGGCCGGGTCGATCTCGCCCGGCTCGACGAGGTGCTCGACCTCGGCGATGGTGATGCGACCGCACATCGCGGCGAGCGGGTTGAAGTTGCGCGCCGACTGGCGGAAGACGAGGTTGCCGTGGCGGTCGCCCTTCCAGGCCCGCACCAGCCCGAAGTCGGCGACGATCGCCTCCTCGAGGACGTACTCCTTGTCCCCCTCGGCCGTGGAGAAGACCTTGGTCTCCTTCGGCGGCGACGACACGACGACGTTGCCGTCGGCGTCGTACTTCCACGGCAGGCCGCCCTCGGCGACCTGGGTGCCGACACCGGTGGCAGTGTAGAAGGCCGGGATGCCCGATCCGCCGGCCCGCATCCGCTCGGCGAGCGTGCCCTGGGGGGTGAGCTCGACCTCGAGCTCGCCGTGCAGGTACTGGCGGGCGAACTCCTTGTTCTCCCCGACGTAGGAGGAGATCATCCGGCGCAGCCGCTTCTGGAACAGCAGCCGGCCCAGGCCCCACTCGTCCACGCCACAGTTGTTGGAGACCGCCTCGAGGTCGGTGGTGCCGGCCTCGAGCAGCGCGTCGATGAGGACCGAGGGGATGCCGCACAGTCCGAAACCGCCGACGGCGATGGTCGCGCCGTCCGGGATGTCGGCGACCGCGTCGGCCGCCGAGGTGACCACTTTGTCCATGCCCGGCACCCTAGCGGCCATGTGATCGGCACCACTGTGTGGGCCGGAGCCACTCTTCACAGGCCGACGTGTGGCTGGCGGACCCTCGCTATCGTGGGCACTGTGACCGCTCCAACCGATCGGCCGGTCGACTGGCCCCGCGTGCGGCTGCACGTGGTCACGGGCAAGGGCGGGACCGGGAAGTCGACGGTGGCCGCCGCGCTCGCGATGGCGCTGGCCACCACCGGGCGCAACGTCCTGCTCTGCGAGGTCGAGGGCCGCCAGGGCATCGCGCGGATGTTCGACACCGACCCCCTCCCCTACGAGGAGCGCCGCATCACCAAGGGCGCACCCGACACCGACGGCCGCGCCGGTCAGGTCCACGCGCTCCACATCGACCCGGAGTCGGCGCTGCTGGAGTACCTCTCGATGTACTACAAGCTCGGTCGCGCCGGGAAGGCGCTCGACCGCTTCGGTGTCGTCGACTTCGCCACGACGATCGCTCCCGGCGTGCGCGACGTGCTGCTCACCGGCAAGGTCTACGAAGCCGTCCAGCGCCCGCGCGGCGGACGCCACAAGGACCAGATCACCTACGACGCCGTGGTGCTCGACGCGCCGCCCACCGGCCGGATCTGCCAGTTCCTCGGCGTGAACTCCGAGCTCGCGGGGCTGGCCAAGGTCGGCCCGATCAAGACCCAGGCCGACAAGGTGATGGAGCTGCTGCGCTCGGACCGCACGGCAGTGCACGTGGTGACGATCCTCGAGGAGATGCCGGTGCAGGAGACCCACGACGGGATCGCCGAGCTGCGCGCCGCCGGCCTGCCCGTCGGCGGCATCGTGGTCAACCTGGTCCGCCCGCGGGACCTCAGCGCCGGTGCGCTGGCCCAGGTGCGCGGCAACCGCGTCGACCCCACCGCCGTCGCCTCGGACCTCGCCCGCGCCAAGGTCGACGTCGACGCCGACCTGGTCACCTCGCTCGTCGACGAGGCGCGTGACCACGCCGTACGCCGTCAGCTCGAGGACGAGCAGCGGGAGCTGGTCGCCGAGGAGGGGCTGCCCACCTACGAGCTGCCCCGGCTGGCCGGCGGCATCGACCGGGGCGCGCTCCTCGAGCTGGCCCAGCTCCTCCGAAGGCAGGGGATGGCATGACGACTGCTCCCCCGCTCGACGTCGACGCCCTGCTCGACGACCCGCACACCGAGATCATCGTGTGCTGCGGCTCGGGCGGCGTCGGCAAGACCACCACGTCCGCGGCGCTCGCCCTGCGGGCGGCCGAGCGCGGCCGCAAGGTCGTGGTGCTCACCATCGACCCGGCCCGCCGGCTCGCGCAGTCGATGGGCATCGAGCAGCTCGACAACACCCCGCGGCCGGTGCCGGCCGTCGACGGCGCGGCCGGCGGCTCGCTCGACGCGATGATGCTCGACATGAAGCGCACCTTCGACGAGGTGGTGGAGAGCCAGGCCAGCCCGGAGAAGGCCCGCCAGATCCTGGACAACCCGTTCTACGTCGCGCTCTCGAGCTCCTTCGCCGGGACCCAGGAGTACATGGCGATGGAGAAGCTCGGCCAGCTGCACCGGGACGCCCGGCAGGACGGCACCTACGACCTGATCGTGGTCGACACACCGCCCTCGCGCTCGGCGCTGGACTTCCTCGACGCCCCGGAGCGGCTCTCCAGCTTCCTCGACGGCCGCTTCATCCGCCTGCTCCTCGCCCCGGCGCGCGGCCCGGCGAGGCTGATGACGGCAGGGCTCTCGGTGGTGACCAACGCGCTGACCAAGGTGCTCGGCGCCCAGGTGCTGCGCGACATGCAGACGTTCGTCGCCGCCTTCGACACCCTCTTCGGCGGCTTCCGCCAGCGCGCCGACCAGACCTTCGCGCTGCTGCAGGCCGACGGCACGGCGTTCCTCGTGATCGCCGCGCCGGAGCCGGACGCGCTGCGCGAGGCGGCGTACTTCGTCGACCGGCTCACCGATGACGACATGCCGCTCGCCGGGCTGGTGGTCAACCGGGTCAGCCCGTCGGCACGCACCGAGCTCTCGGCCGAGGCGGCGATCACCGCCGCCGACCGGCTCCGGTCGAGCGACTCCTCGTCACTGACCGCCGGCCTGCTGCGGCTGCACGCCGACCGGGTGCGGATCATCGAGCGCGAGCAGCACCTGCGCGAGCGCTTCGCCGCCTCGCACCCCGCCGTGCCGACCGCGGTCGTGCCGGCGATGGCCGGCGACGTCCACGACCTCGACGGTCTGCGAGCGATCGGAGAGCTGCTCGCCGACGGGGGCTGAGGATCAGGCGTTGACGGCGGGCGACTCGACCTTGGTACGCGCGGTCTCGAGGATGGAGCGCCACGAGGAGCCCGGGCGGCGGCGGAGCAGCGCACGGCGCTCACGCTCGGTCATCCCGCCCCAGACGCCCCACTCGATCTGGTTGTCCAGCGCCTCGGCCAGGCACTCGGTGCGAACCGGGCAGCCGGCACAGACCTGCTTGGCCTTGTTCTGCTCGGCGCCACGCACGAAGAGAGCGTCAGGCGTGTCGCCCTTGCATGCGGCGCGTGCTGCCCAGTCCTCGACCCACATTGTCATTCCCCACGATCTTTGTGCGAGCCAGCCGGCCGCCCCCATAGCGGCCATTCCCGACTCGACTTGAAAAGTAAACGAATCGCCGGGTCGGCATCAGGACCAGGTGGCTCAATTCGCATAGTCCAATGTGACTAGGTCCCAGCGCGCGCGTAATTCAGGTGGTATGGCCCCGCCCCCGTACCCTGTGGACATGTCTTCCCGCCCTGAGCGCCCCGACGGACGCCCCGAAGCCGGTCGCATCGCCTCCCACCTCGCGGTGATGGGTGCGGTCGCGGTGGTCATGGGCGTCCTCACCGCCTGCCTCGCGATCCCGTTCGCCGGCCTGGTCGGCGTGGCCGCCAAGGACGTCAGCAAGGGGATGGTCAACCTCCCCGAGTCGCTCGAGGCCAAGGACCTGTCGCAGAAGACGCGCATCTACGACGTCAACGGCAACCCCATCGCCTCGCTCTACGACCAGAACCGGATCAACGTCCCGCTCAAGTCGATCTCGCGGCCAATGGTGAAGGCCATCGTGGCGATCGAGGACTACCGCTTCTACGACCACGGTGCGCTCGACCTCAAGGGCACGCTCCGCGCGTTCATCACGAACCAGGCCAACGGCGGCGCCGTCCAGGGTGGTTCCTCGATCACCCAGCAGATGGTGAAGCAGACGTTGCTCTACCAGGCGGAGACCGACGAGGAAAAGGCCGCCGCGACCGAGGAGACCTACGCGCGCAAGATCCGCGAGCTCCGCTACGCCATCGCCTTCGAGAAGAACCACACCAAGGACTGGATCCTCGAGCGCTACCTCAACATCGCCTACTTCGGCGACGGCGCCTTCGGCGTCCAGTCGGCCGCCCGTCACTTCTTCTCCAAGAACGCCAGCAAGCTCAACCTGCTCGAGTCCGCGACGCTCGCCGGGCTGGTGAAGAACCCGGTCGGCTACGACCCGATCGACAACCCCGAGCGGGCCGAGAGCCGCCGCAACACCGTGCTCGACCGGCTCGCGCAGCTCGGCGTGCTGACGGAGAAGAAGGCCGAGCGCCTGAAGAAGACGCCGATCGGCAAGACGCTGAAGATCGAGACCGCACCCAACGGCTGCCAGCAGTCGCAGGCGCCGTTCTTCTGCGACTACGTCGTCAACTGGCTGCTCAAGGACCCCGTGCTCGGCGACACGCCCAAGGAGCGGCGCCGCACGCTCAACAACGGCGGCCTGACGATCCACACCACGATCGACCTCGACATGCAGAAGGCCGCCGACGACTCGGTCAAGGCCCACGTCTACCAGACCGACCAGGCGATCGGCGGGCTGGCGATGGTCGAGCCCGGCAGCGGCGACGTACGTGCGCTGGCCCAGTCGCGGCCGATGGGCAAGGACAAGAAGGGCGGGGAGACCTACCTCAACTACACCGTCCCGAAGAAGTACGGCGACGCCAACGGCTTCCAGGCCGGCTCGACGTTCAAGCTCTTCGTCCTCGCGTCCGCCATCAACCAGGGCATCCCGCTGAGCACTAGCATCCCCTCCCCGCAGACGATGCACTTCGACGACTGGGACTTCGAGACCTGCGACGGTCCCTACGCCGGCGACCAGAAGGGCTGGGACCCGGAGAACTCCACCGGCGCCGGCACCTACGACCTCTACTCCGGCACCCAGCACTCGGTGAACACGTTCTTCGCCCAGCTGGAGACGCGCACCGGGATGTGCGAGCCGCTGCAGCTCGCCGCCGACATGGGCGTCAAGGTCCCGAAGGCCCAGCAGGTGCCGTCGTGGATCCTCGGCGTCTCCGACGCCGACCCGCTGACGATGGCGCAGGCCTACGCCACCTTCGCCGCACGCGGCCTGCACTGCGACCCCCGCCCGGTCACCGCGGTGCTCGACTCCTCGGGCCAGACGCTCAAGGAGTTCAGCTCCCAGTGCGAGCAGGTGATGCCGGGCGCCACCGCCGACGCGGTGAACTCGATCCTCCGCGGCGTCATGGAGCCGGGCGGCTTCGGCCAGAACATCGCCATCGACAAGCCGTCGGCGGGCAAGACCGGCACCAACAACAGCAACATGGCCGTGTGGTTCGTCGGCTACACCCCCAAGCTCGCCACCGCAGCCATGGTCGCCGGAGCCAACGAGTTCGGCGAGTGGGTCACCCTCAACGGCCAGTCCGTGGGCGGCACCTACATCAGCAGCGCCTTCGGCTCGACCGTCGCAGGCCCGATCTGGGGCGACGCGATGTCGGCGATCTCGGCCAAGCTCCCCTACGAGGACTTCCAGGCACCGCCCGGCGACGAGATCGCCGGCGTGCTGGTCTCCGTCCCCGACGTCGCCGGCCAGTCCGTCGAGGCGGCCACCCAGCAGCTCCAGGCGGCCGGGTTCACCGTCTCTGACGGCGGCCAGGTCAACTCCGAGGTGGGCGAGGGGCTCGTCGCCTACACCTCCCCCGGCGGCGGCACGGCGCTGAGCAGCGGCGACACCGTCGTCCTCTACACCTCCACCGGCTACGTCCCGCCGCCGTCCAACGGCAACAAGGGCGGCGGCAAGGGCAAGGGCAAGGGCGGCAAGGGCCGACGCTGACCGGGCCCTTCGTCCCCGTCAGCCCAGCTGGCGGCGCACCTCGGCGGCGACCGTGCCGCCGTCGGCACGGCCCTTGACCTGCGGGGTCACGACGCCCATCACCTTGCCCATGGCCCGCATGCCCTCGCCGGCCGCACCGGTCTGGGCGATGGCAGCGGACACCAGGTCAGCAATCTCCGCCTCGCTGAGCTGGGCGGGGAGGTACTCGGCGATGACCTCGCCCTCGGCGGCCTCCTTGGCTGCCATCTCCGTGCGGCCGCCCTCCTCGAAGGCGACGGCGGCCTCGCGGCGGCGCTTGGCCTCGGTCGACAGCACGCCGATGATGTCGTCGTCGGAGAGCTCGCGGGCCTCCTTGCCGGCGACCTCGGCGTTGGTGATGGAGGTCAGCACCATCCGCAGCGTCGAGGAGCGCAGCTCGTCACGGGCCTTGATGGCGGTGGTGAGGTCGGCGCGCAGGCGGTCCTTGAGAGCACTCATGCGGCCATTGTGGCAGCCTTGCCGGGTGGCCCTCCTCCCCGTTCTCGGACGCACCCTCAGCCGCACCGTCGCGTTCGGCGCGGTGGCCGGTGCCGGCCTGGCGTCGTACGCCGCGTGGGAGGCCCGCCAGTACACCCTGCGCCGGGTGACCGTGCCGCTCCTCCCGGCCGGCCACGCTCCCCTGAAGGTGCTTCACCTCAGCGACATCCACATGGCGCCCGACCAGCGGGCGAAGCAGGAGTGGCTGCGCGGGCTGGCCGCGCTGGAGCCGGACCTGGTGATCGACACCGGTGACAACCTCTCCCACCAGCGCGCGGTCCCGGTGGTGCTCGACGCCCTGGGCGGGCTCCTCGACGTGCCCGGGGTCTACGTGCTGGGTTCCAACGACTACTACGCGCCGGGCTTCCGCAACCCCTTCGCCTACCTGCTGCCCGACACCGGCAAGCGCAACACCTCGGTGCCCCAGCTGCCGTGGCCCGACCTCAAGGACCGCTTCAACCAGGCCGGCTGGCTGGACCTGACCAACGGCTTCGGGTCGCTGACGGTGGGCGGCACCTCGATCGCGTTCGCCGGGGTCGACGACCCGCACCTGGGCTACGACGAGCTCGAGCGCGTCGCCGGTCCGGCCGACCCGACGGCCGACCTGCGGCTCGCGGTCAGCCACGCGCCGTACCTCCGTGTGCTCGACCAGTTCGCCGCCGACGGCTACGACGCGATCATCGCCGGCCACACGCACGGCGGGCAGGTGTGCCTCCCCGGCGGGCGCGCCCTCACCACCAACTGCGACCTCGAGCCCGAACGGGCCCGCGGGCTGCACCGCCACCCCGCGCGCTCGGCGCCGGGCGACGCGGGCTCGGCCTGGCTGCACGTGTCGGCCGGGCTCGGCACCAACCCCTACGTCCGCTTCCGGGTCGCCTGCCGTCCCGAGGCGACGCTGCTGACCCTCGTCCCCTCCACCGAACCCTCCTGAATCGAGGCCCTCCGTGCCACTCGTCCGGGTCACCAACTTCACCGTCTCCCTCGACGGCTTCGGGGCCGGCGAGCCCCAGTCGCTGGAGGCGCCCTTCGGGCACGCCGGGATGCGGCTCCACCAGTGGATGTTCGCCACGTGGGAGGACGACGCCCCGACCGGGATCGACGCGGTCTGGGCACAGCGGTGGGACGTCGGCTTCGGCGCGGAGATCATGGGCGCCAACAAGTTCGGTCCGCCGGGCTGGCAGGACGACCCCGACTGGCGCGGGTGGTGGGGTGAGGACCCGCCGTTCCACACTCCGACGTACGTCCTCACGCACCGGCCGCGCGAGCCGCTCGAGATGGAGGGCGGCACGACCTTCCACTTCCTCAGCACGTCGCTCCCCGAAGCGCTGGCCATCGCCCAGGAGGCCGCTGGCGACCTCGACGTCCGCATCGGCGGGGGCGCGACCACGGTGCGCGACTTCGTGGCCGCCGGCCTGGTCGACCACCTGCACGTCGTCGTGGCGCCGATCCTGCTGGGGCACGGCACCCGGCTGTGGGACGGGCTGGCCGGCCTGGAGGAGGCCTTCGCGATCGAGGCGGTGTCCTCGCCGACCGGAGTGGTGCACCTCAGCCTCAGCCGCAGGCCCTCGTCCTGAGCCCACGCCTCCGGGGCGATTTCGGAGCGACCTGATCGCTCCGGTATGCTCGCCCGCGTTGCCCGACCGGATCCCCGGAACGGGCGGCGGGCTGTGGCGCAGCTTGGTAGCGCGCCTCGTTCGGGACGAGGAGGCCGCAGGTTCAAATCCTGTCAGCCCGACATCCGGAGCCCCCGGACCCACATCGCTGGGTCCGGGGGCTCCTGTCATGTGGCACCCTGCCCCCATGGCCGACACGCCGGACGACGGACCCTCCCTGGAGATGCCCTCCTTCTCGCTGCGGCGCCGCAAGCGTGAGCCCGAGGACACCGCGCCGGAGCCGGAGCCTGCGGTCCCCGAGCCGGAGCCCGTGGCTCCCGAGCCGGTCGTGCCTCAGCCTGAGCCCACCCCGGTCGTCCCCGAGCCGACACAGGTGATCCCTGAGCCGCAGCTGCACGACGAGCCGGAGGCGGAGGACGTCGGGAGGCGCCGGGCACGGATCGCTCCCCCGGTCACCGGCCTGCCGGCGGCGCTGCTCGTCGGACTGCTCGTCGGACTGCTCGCCGTGGCGTACGCCTGGCTCACCGGCGTCGGCTGCGAGGCCGTGCGGGGTACGTCGGCCTGCGGCGGGGCGGCGGGCCTTCCACTCCTGCTGGCCGGCCTCGTGCTCCTCGCGTGGGTCGGCGCGCTCCTGCTGCGGTTCTTCGGGGTCGCCGACCCGGGCTCCACCAGCATCCTCGCCGTCGGCGTCCTGTCCGTGCTGGTGATGCTGTTCCTGCTCGACGCCCTCGACCAGTGGTGGGCGCTCGTGGCCGTCCCGGTGCTGGCCGTGGCCGGCTACGCGCTCTCGTGGTGGGTCACCGCGTCGGTCGTCGGCGACGACGCCGGGGCCGCGGTCCCGGAGCCGCACGACGTCCGCTGAGGGGTTGTCAGCCGGGGATCACTGACGAGGCAGGCGGTCAGCGCGCGGCGGCGATCAGCTCGGCGATCTGCACGGTGTTGAGCGCCGCGCCCTTGCGGAGGTTGTCGTTGCTGATGAACAGCGCCAGCCCGCGGTCGTCGGGCACGCCCGGGTCCTGGCGCAGCCGGCCGACGTAGGACGGGTCCTTGCCGGCCGCCTTGAGCGGCGTCGGCACGTCGGTGAGCTCCACGCCCTCGGCGGACGCGAGGATCTCGCTGGCGCGCTGCGGGGTCATCGGCCGCTCGAACTCGGCGTTGACCGCCAGCGAGTGGCCGGTGAAGACCGGGACCCGCACGCAGATGCCGGAGACCAGCAGGTCGGGCAGGCCGAGGATCTTGCGCGACTCGTGCCGCAGCTTCTGCTCCTCGTCGGTCTCGTTGAGCCCGTCGTCGACGATCGAGCCGGCCATCGGCAGGACGTTGTAGGCGATCGGCTCGACGTACTTCACCGGCTCCGGGAACGCGATCGCCGAGCCGTCGTAGGCCAGCTCGCGAGCCTTGTCTCCCGCCTCGGCCACGCCATGGGCGAGCTCCTCGACGCCGGCGACGCCCGAGCCGGACACGGCCTGGTAGGTGGAGACGATGAGGCGGGTCAGGCCGGCCTCGTCGTGGAGAGGCTTCAGGACCGGCATCGCCGCCATGGTCGTGCAGTTGGGGTTGGCGATGATGCCCCGCCCGGCCTCGATCACCGCAGCCATCGCGTCGGGGTTGACCTCCGAGACGACCAGCGGGATGTCGGGGTCCTTGCGGAACGCCGAGGAGTTGTCGACGACGATCACGCCGGCCTCGACGAACTTCGGCACGAGCGCCCGCGAGGTGGTGGCCCCTGCTGAGAACAGCGCGATGTCGAGGCCGCTCGGGTCGGCGGTCTCGGCGTCCTCGACGGTGATCTCGCGGTCACCGAACGGCAGCACCGTGCCGGCCGAGCGCGAGGAGGCGAAGAAGCGGACCTGGTCGGCCGGGAAGGCGCGCTCGAGCAGGATCTGGCGCATCGCGACGCCGACCTGCCCGGTGGCACCGACGATGCCGATGTTCACGAGGCTCATCGGCCGGTGCCTCCGTAGACCACGGCCTCGACCTCGTCGGCGTCGAGGTCGAACGCCGAGTGGGTGGCCCGCACGGCGTCGTCCACGGCGTTCTCGTCGACGACGACCGAGATGCGGATCTCGGAGGTGGAGATCATCCCGATGTTGACGCCGGCCGAGGCCAGGGCACCGAAGAACTTCGAGGTGATGCCGGGGTGGGAGCGCATGCCGGCGCCGATCAGCGAGACCTTGCCGATCTTGTCGTCGTAGAGAAGCTTGTCGTAGCCCACCTCGCCCTGGATCCGCGCGAGCGCGGTCATCGCGGTCTGCCCGTCGGTGCGCGGCAGCGTGAACGAGATGTCGGTCAGGCTCGTGGCTGCGGCGGAGATGTTCTGCACGATCATGTCGAGGTTGATCTGCGCGTCGGCCAGCGCCTCGAAGATGCGAGCCGCCTCTCCGACCTTGTCGGGCACGCCGACGACGGTGATCTTGGCCTCGCTGCGGTCGTGGGCGACACCGGCGATGATGGGCTGTTCCATGGTCTCTTCCTCGGTTCCTGCGGGCGTCGGGTCGTTGACGACCCAGGTGCCCTGGAGCTGGCTGAACGACGAGCGGACGTGGATCGGGATGCCGTAGCGACGGCCGTACTCCACGCAGCGCAGGTGCAGGATCTTCGCGCCGCAGGCGGCCAGCTCGAGCATCTCCTCGTAGGAGACCTTGTCGAGCTTGCGGGCGCTCGGCACGATCCGCGGGTCGGCGGTGAAGACACCGTCGACGTCGGTGTAGATCTCGCACACGTCGGCCTCGAGCGCCGCCGCGAGCGCGACCGCGGTGGTGTCGGTGCCGCCGCGGCCGAGCGTGGTGATCTCCTTGGTGTCGGCGGAGACACCCTGGAAGCCGGCCACGATGACGATGTGGCCCTCGCCGATGGCCTGGGTGATCCGGCCCGGCGTGATGTCGATGATCTTGGCCTTGCCGTGCACCGAGTCGGTGATCACGCCGGCCTGCGAGCCCGTGAAGGACCGGGCGGTGAACCCCAGGTCGCTGATCGCCATCGCGACGAGCGCCATCGAGATGCGCTCGCCCGCGGTGAGCAGCATGTCCATCTCGCGCGCCGGCGGCAGCGGCGAGACGCCGTTGGCCAGGTCGTAGAGGTCGTCGGTCGTGTCGCCCATGGCGGAGACGGCGACGACGACGTCGTGACCGGACTTCTTGACCTCCACGATGCGCCGCGCGACGCGCTTGATGGCGTCGGCGTCGGCGAGCGAGGAGCCGCCGTACTTCTGCACGACAATGCCCACGGTTGGTCCTCGGGGATCGGGGTGCGGCCGTCGGGGGCCGCGTGCGTCTGACGTGCCCTCCGGCGCCCTTGCCGGCGGGCCACCGGTGATTCTACGGCGCGCGCGCGAACGCGCTGCGCCCATCTCATCGGGACGCTAGGTCGAGGTGACCTCGGTGGGTGCGCTCTCGAGGATCTCGTCGGCGACCGCCAACGCCTCGGCGTCGGCCTCGAAGTCGGTGTCGAAGCGGTCGTGCGCGACCACGGTCAGCAGCGCGTTGAGCGCGGCGCCGGCGAGGTTGCCCCAGTTGTTGACGTAGGAGAACTGCCACCACCACAGCGCCTCGGCGACGTCGCCGGCGCGGAAGTGGCGCAGGCCGTTCTCGAGGTCGATGGCGATCGAGGCCATGTCGTCGGAGAGGCGGCTCGCGACGACCTCGGGGACGTAGGGGTCGAAGACGAACGTGTAGGCGTCGACGCCGCCGAGCATCTCGGCCAGGCGCAGCCGCAGGTCGTCGATGTCGGCCTCGGGACCGACATCGGGCTGGTACTCCTCGCGCGGGGTGAAGTCGGTCTGCGCCCCGAGCCGGGCGCCGGCGAGCAGCACCTGGCTGATCTCGAGCAGCAGCAGCGACACCGCCTGGGCGCCGTTGCCCTCGCGCGCGATGGCGCGCAGGGCGAGCAGGAAGCTCTCGACGGAGTCGGCGATCTGCTCACCGAACCTCGTCTGGTCGACGTCCGTCACTGGGCCCTCCGTCATTCGGCTGATCTCCTTCCGGCGAACGCTCGTCCGAGCGTCACCTCGTCGGCGTACTCGAGGTCGCCGCCCACAGGCAGTCCACTCGCCAAGCGGGTCACGCGCAACCCCATGGGCAGGAGCAGGCGCGTGAGGTAGGTCGCGGTGGCCTCGCCCTCGAGGTTGGGGTCGGTCGCGAGGATGACCTCGGTGACCGTGCCGTCGGCCAGGCGCGGCATCAGCTCCTTGACGTGGAGCTGGTCGGGACCGATGCCGTCGATCGGCGAGATGGCACCGCCGAGGACGTGGTAGCGGCCGCGGAACTCGCGGGTGCGCTCGATGGCGACGACGTCCTTGTACTCCTCGACCACGCACAGCGTGGTCGGGTCGCGGCGCTCGTCACGGCAGATGCGGCACTGCTCGTCCTCGCTGACGTTGAAGCAGATCGTGCAGAACTTCACGCGCGCCTTGACCTCGATCAGCACGTCGGCGAGGCGGCGTACGTCGGCGGGCTCGGCCTGGAGCAGGTGGAACGCGATGCGCTGGGCGCTCTTGGGCCCGACCCCGGGCAAGCGGCCCAGCTCGTCGATCAGGTCCTGGACGACTCCTTCGTACAACGAAGCCCCTCAGCCCAGGCCGGGGAAGCCGAGGCCGCCACCCGCGCCGCCACCGAGGCCGTCGGTCAGCGGGCCGAGCTGGTCGCCGGCGAGCGCCTCGGACTTGGCGCGCGCGTCGCGGTAGGCGGCGACGATGAGGTCGGAGAGGTCGGACAGGTCGTCGGGGTCGGTGCCGTCGAACTCCCCCGCCTTGATGGAGACACCGACGAGCTCGCCGACGCCGTTGGCCGTGACGGTCACGGCGCCGCCGGCGACGGTGCCCTCGACGGTCTGCTGGGCGAGGTTGGCCTGGGCCTCCTCGAGCTGCTGCTGCATCTGCTGCGCCTGCTGGAGGAGGGCATTCATGTCGAAGCCGCCGCCGAGGGCGTCGAACGGGTTCTGGGTCATCGGGTCTCCCACGTCGAGAGGATGGGTGGATGGTGGACCGGTCGGTCAGTCATGCTTGATCTCCTCGATCAGCCGGGCGCCCAGCGTCTGGCTGAGGAGGGACTCGGTGTCGAGCGCACCCGACTCGGCGTCGGGGTCGTCGGGGTGGACGTCGTCGTCCGCGGAGCGGACCGGCTCGGTGGGCTCGGTGGGGCCGCCGCCGGCACGTGCTGCCTCCAGCGCCTCCCGGGCGGGGGCGGCCGAGACCGGCGGCGCGGCGGGCGGAGGAGCGGGCGCCGCGGCCGGCTGCGACCCGTCACCCGTCACCCAGGCGGGCGGCGCCTCGGGCGCGTCCTGGGCGGGGGCGGGCGAGGCGTGGGAGTCGGTCGCGGACTTCTGCACGACCGGCTGCGCGGCGGCCGACCCGCTCGGGTCGACGATCGACTCCACGCGCCAGTCCATGCCGACCACGTCGATCGCGGCCTGCCGCAGGATCTCGTCACAACCACCGTTGACGAACGAGTCGCGGGCACCGGAGTTGGCGAAGCCGACCGTCAGTCGGGCGCCGTCCACGTCGACGACGTGGGCGTGCTGCGAGAGCACCATCCACGCGAGGCGCCGGCGGTTCTTGGTCTGCTCGAGGATGTCGGGCCACAGGCGGCGCACGTCGACGAGGCTGAGGCCGCCACGGGGACCGGCGGCCTGCTCGGCGACGGGCTCGTCGGAGCTCGCCGCGACCGGAGCCGCGGCCGGCTCGGGCGAGGGTGCGGCAGCAGGGGCAGGGGCAGGCTGGGACTGCTGGGCCGGGGCCGCGGTGGGCATGGGCGGCGGAGGCGGCGGGCCGTCGTCGCGCAGGGGCGCCCCCGACGGCACGGGAGGCGGCGGCGCGGCCTCGGGGGTGGTGGGCTGCGCCTGCGCCGCCGGCGCAGGCTCCTCGACCGAGGCGACCGAGGCGACCGAGGCGACCGAGGCGGCCGGAGCGGGCGGTGCAGGCACGGAGGCGACAGGCGCGGCCGGAGCGACGGCCGCGCGGGCCGTCGCGGCTGGGGTCGGGGCTCCTGTCACGTCGAGCCGTCGCTCGAGCCGCTCGAGGCGGGCCATCACGCCGTCGGAGGTGTGGTCGGCGCCGGGCAGCAGGACCCGGGCGCACAGCAGCTCGAGGAGCAGGCGCGGGGCGGTGGCGCCGCGCATCTCGGTGAGCCCGGCCGCCACGATGTCGGCGGCCCGGCTCAGCTCGATGGCTCCGAAGCGTGCCGCCTGCCCGACCAGCCGCTCGCCGGCGTCCTCGGAGACGTCGATCAGGCCGGTGGCCGGGGCGTCGGGCACGGCGGTGACGATGACGAGGTCGCGCAGCCGGCGGAGCAGGTCCTCGGTGAAGCGGCGCGGGTCCTGGCCGGTCTCGACGACCTTGTCGACCACCGAGAACACCCCGCCACCGTCGCGGGAGGCGAACGCCTCGACCACCTCGTCGAGCAGCGAGTCGGGCGTGAAGCCGAGCAGGTCGGTCGCCAGCTTGTGGGTGACACCCGCCGGACCGGCACCGCCGAGCAGCTGGTCGAGCACGGAGAGCGTGTCACGGGCCGATCCCGCGCCGGCGCGCACGACGAGCGGCAGCGCGGCCGGCTCGATCGCGACGCCCTCCTCGGCGGCGAGCTGGGACAGGTAGTCGCTGAGCAGGCGCGGCGGGATCAGGCGGAACGGGTAGTGGTGGGTGCGCGAGCGGATGGTCGGCAGCACCTTGTCGGGCTCGGTCGTGGCGAAGATGAACCGCAGGTGCGGCGGCGGCTCCTCGACCAGCTTGAGCAGGGCGTTGAAGCCCTGCGTGGTGACCATGTGGGCCTCGTCGATGATGTAGACCTTGTAGCGGTCGCGCACCGGCGCGAAGAACGCCTTCTCGCGCAGGTCGCGCGCGTCGTCGACACCACCGTGCGAGGCGGCGTCGATCTCGATGACGTCGATCGACCCCGGCCCGCCGCGGGCCAGGTCGCGACAGCTGTCGCACTCACCGCACGGGTCGGAGACTGGCGCCTGCGCGCAGTTGAGCGCGCGGGCCAGGATGCGCGCCGAGGTGGTCTTGCCGCAGCCGCGCGGACCGGAGAAGAGGTAGGCGTGGTTGACGCGGTTGGCCGCGAGCGCAGCCCGCAGCGGCTCCGTGACGTGATCCTGGCCGATGACCTCGGCGAACGTCTCGGGCCGGTAGCGGCGATAGAGCGCGAGCGGTGACTCCACGCGTGAACCCTAACCGGGCGCACCCACAGTGCCCACAGGCCGGCCCGAAGATGCAGAGGCCCCCCACGCACCCGTCAGAGCTCACTTGCCCTTGCTGCCTTCCGGCCCTGGGGGATTGGGCGAGGTGACGCCGCGTGGGGGGTTGCCGAGGAGTCTAGGTGAGCCGTGACCGGCTGCCCAACACCGGCCCCCGAACCGGCCCCGCCCGGGCGATTTCACCGCCCACCGAGCCGACGGGTACTCTCCTCGGCGGAGGTATCGCCTAGTGGCCTATGGCGCTCGCTTGGAAAGCGGGTTGGGTTAATAGCCCTCGGGGGTTCGAATCCCCCTACCTCCGCCGCCACGAGGGCCCCGCACCGATCGGTGCGGGGCCCTCGTGATGTCCGGGGTCATCCAGGGACGGCGTACGCCGCTCAGCGCAGCTGCGCCTTCAGGCCGTAGCGCCACTCCTCCGAGATCAGCAGGCTGCCCTCGTCGAGGCGCCGCTCCACGGCGTCGACGAGCATGGCCGATGCCTTCTCCGGGTAGACGCGGTCCCAGGCGAGCTCCGCGCGGTGCTCGAAGACGTGGTGGATCACGCTGACCATCAGGTCCTTGCTGATCGGCGGGGCGAGGAAGTTGCTGCCGGCGAGGAACGTCTCCGAGCGGTCGGAGCCGAATCGCAGGGTCACGCACGGGACCTCGAGGACGTTGGCCTCCTCCACGATGCTGCCCGAGTCGGTGACGATGACCGCGCACATCGACATGGCCGCGACGACGTCGAGGTAGCTGTCCCACACGGGCGTCGAGATCAGCGCGTCGCCGTACCTCGCCTCGAGGTCCTCCAGCCACTGGCGGCGGCCGAAGGTATCGATGGCGGACTCGGTGCCGAGCAGGCGGATGAACAGCACGTGGTGGCCCTGCTCGAGCAGCTGCTCCATGGCGTCCATCAGCAGGTTGAAGCGGTCGCGGTTGGTGGTGTTCTCGCGGCGGTGCACGCAGAAACGGAGGAACGAGCCGTCGCCCATCTGCGGGAACTTCTGCAGCACCTGGTTCTTGTCGCTGCCGGCGACCGCCTGCGCCAGCGCGTCGACGACCGAGTTGCCGACGACGTCGATGGCCGCCGGGGCGAAGCCCTCGTCGACGAGGAACTCTCGGTTGAGCTCGACGGGCGCGGCGTGCAGGTCGGAGCCGGCGTCGGCGACGCGGGTGTTGAACTGCTCGGGCGAGGGCTCGCGGCTGCCCTTGGACCAGCTGGCGCGGTCGATCGACTGCGCGCGGAACGACGCCCAGTCGAGGTCGGCCCCCTGCTCGATCCATCCCTTGAGCACCTCCGGCTTCGGAGAGAGCGTGCGCAGCCCTGCCTCGACGTGCACCAGGGCCTGCCGCTCGCCGAAGGTCGCGAGCGCGCCCGCCATCGCCGTGGTGGTGTCGCCGTGGACGTAGGTGATCGGGAAGCCGCCGCGCTGGGAGAAGCCGCGCAGGTAGAGCGCGAGCTTGGCGGTGATGCCCGAGACCAGGTCGTTGACGCCGCCGCGGACCTCGAGGTTGATGTCCTCGCGCACGCCGAACTCGTCCAGCATCGACTGCGAGAGGTTGTGGTCGTAGTGCTGGCCGGTGTGGCACAGCACCACGTCGTGACCGCGGTCGCGGAGCTCGTGGTAGATCGGCGCCTGCTTGATGATGTCGGGCTTGGTGCCGACGACGACGATGTGCTGGTTGTTCTCGTGGGACATGGGTTCCTTCGGTGGGGCGCGCTGCGTCGCGGGGTGCTGGTCAGAGGAGGTCCTCGCGGGTGCTGGCCGCGAGGAGGGAGCGCAGGCGCTCCAGGGTGCCGGGGTCGAGTGCCTTCTTCTTGTCGAGGACGTAGACGGCGTCCTCGTGCGTGACCACGATCAGGCCGCGGGCGCCGAGGGTCACCACCGGGCGTCCGTCCATGCTCGCGACCAGGGTGTCCTCAGCGTCGAGCTGGAGCGCGGGTCCGATCGAGGTCACCCGCTGGTCGTGCAGCACCCGCTCGAGGCGGGTCCAGGTGCCGACGTCGGTCCAGCCGAGCCGTCGGGGCACGACCAGGCATTCCATCCCGGCCCACATCAGCGGGTAGATCTCGTGGCCGCCGATCGCGGCGCCGCGGTAGCCCTGGTCGGCCGCCTGGTCGGCACCGGCGCCGCGGGCGAAGCGCTCGATCGAGTCGAAGATCAGCGGCAGCGCGGTGCGGTAGGCGTCGCACGCCTGCCCGACGCGTACGCCGTAGCAGGCGGTGTTCCAGTAGAGCTTGCCGTTGTCGGCGAGCTCCTCGACCAGGTCCTCGTCGGGCTTCTCGTGGAAGGAGTCGATCACCTCGACGCTGCCGTCGCCGCCCTTGGTGTGGATGTAGCCCAGGCTCGCGTCGTAGCGCGTCGGCTCGGCGCCGAGCACGACCATCGACTGCGGGGTCTTCTCCAGCTGGGCCAGCATGTCGCGGGAGGCGGCGTTGAAGGCCTCCTCCTCGTTGATCAGGTGGTCCGACGGCGCAATGAGGGCGGGGGCGTTGCCGTAGAGGTGCTGCAGCGTGGCGATGCTCAGGGCGAACGCCGTCGCCGGTCCGGCGGGGTCCTCCTCGAGGATCAGGTTCTCCGGGGGCACCGGACCGAGGTTGGCCCGGGCGGCGTCGGCGAACCGGGCCCGGGTCGACACGTGGATGCGGCTCGGGTCGACGATGTGGCTGAGCCGCTCGATCGTGCCGGTGAGCAGCGGACGGTCGCGCACCACCGGCTGGAACTGCTTGGGCGCCCGGTCGCGGCTGATCGGCCACAGGCGCGACCCCTGGCCACCAGCCAGGATGACGGCGACCGGCTCGTCGGAGGTGTCACTCATGCGTCGATTCCACCATGCGCACCGCAGCGGCACCGGCGCAATCGGGCAAGGAGCCCGCGAACAGTGACCCAGCGGCAGGTCATGGCCGCCGGATCAGCGGGCGGAGCATGAACGCCAGGGCGAGCAGCGAGCCGGCCACCAGCCCGGACCACAGGAGGATCGCGCGCGGGGTGCCGAAGAGGTCGACCTGCTCGGGAGCCGGCGGCGCCTGCGCGTCGGCCCGCACCTCGGCCTCGGTGGTCTCGACCTTGCCCTTGCGGCCGGCCGCGAGCTGGCGGGTGAGGGCGTCGTGCGCCTGCACCACGCCCGCGCCGGTCCACGGGTTCTCCACCTGGCCGTCCGGCCCGGTCGGGGCGCCCGCGCCCTCGGTCGTGGCCTGCACCCGGGCGACCAGCTGCTGCGGGGTGTCACGCGGGAAGCGCTGCTTCAGCAGCGCGAACAGGCCGCTCACCTCGGCGGCGGCCCACGACGTCGCGACCTCGCCGACGACGCAGACCTGGCCGGTGGCGTTGGCGGAGATGGCGCCCACCGTCGGCGCCGCCACGTCGGTGTCCATGTTGGGTACGACGGACTGGCTGGGGTCGTCGTTGCCGGGCGGGGTCGCACTGACCGCGACGACGCCGGGGTAGTCGGCCGGGAAGACGTCGGCGTCGCTTCCCGGCGTGCCCTCGAAGTCGTCGCCCGGGTCCTCCTCGCGGTTGCCCGCCGCGGCGACGACGACCAGCGGGAGCTTGACGAGCTTCGCCACCGCCGCCTCGAGCGCCGGGTCGGGGGAGCGCACGGCCAGCGAGATGTTGACGACGTCGAAGCGCTCGCGCGGGTAGGCGTCGATCACCGCCTTGATGCCGGCGACGATGCCGGCCGAGCTCAACGCCTTCTGCCCCTCGGCGGTGTCGGCGCCGTCGGCGTCGAACACCTTCACGTCGTAGATCCGTGCGTCGGGTGCGACGCCGTGCGGCCCGGCGATCAGGCCGGCGACGATCGTCCCGTGCCCGGACAGCAGCTCGTTGGGTGCGGCGCCCGCGACCGCGGCGAGACCGACCCGGTCGATCCCGTCGACGGACCACACGCCGCTGTCGATGACCGCGACCTTCACGCCCTTGCCGGTCGAGAGCTGCTGCGCCTGCTCCACGTGCATCCGCTCGAAGGCGGGGTTGCCCTTCTCGTGGGTGTCGGCGAGCTGCTCCGAGCCGGGGACCTCGCTCACCAGGCACGGTGCGTCGTGGTCGGCCGCGGCCGGGGTCGCCCACAGGGGCACGACCGCGCTCGCGAGCAACCCCGCCGCGACCGTCGTACGCATCCGGGTGGACGGCTTCCGGGGACCCGTGGGGTGCTTCATCAGCCGGCGTCCGCTTCGGACTCGGCCGGTGGCGCGTCCTCGGGGAGCCGGCGCGCGGCGTTGGTGGACAGCGGCTTGCCGGGCTGGAAGAACTCCAGCCAGGCGCTGGGGACCAGCGGCGGCGTGACGTCGGCGTAGCCGATGTAGCCCGGCACCTGGGGGCCGACCAGGAGGTACTTCTCCCCCTTGGTGTCCACGACGTAGCGGGTGCCCTCGTCGGAGGCCTCGCCGGAGCCCGACAGGACGTAGGCACCGGCGCTCGGCTCGACGTCGACGTCGTGACGTCCCGGGCCGACCTTCTCCGGGTCGGCGGCGCCGGTCGGGTTGGTCGCCAGGCTCACCTCGGCATCGTCGTCGGTGGACGGGTGCAGCACGGCGCACAGCGCGCCGCCGGGAAGCGCGGCCGGGACCGCGGTCGGCCACTCGGTGGGGTAGGTCGGGTCGCCGAAGTCGGCGAACAGGTCGTCGTCGACCGGGGTGACCGGGGTGCCGACGACGTCGTAGACCAGGCCGGCGAAGTCGCTGAGGCGCTGGGGCTTGTCGTCACCCAGCAGGTAGTAGGTGCCGGCGCTGGACTGCAGCAGGTCGCCGACCCGGAAGCGCGAGAGGTCGGCGCGGGTGTCGGCGTAGGGAACCCGCTGCCCCACGTCGTCGACGCCGAACGAGTCGTCCTCGAGGGAGGCGCCGAGCGGGAAGAGGTTGAGCCACTCCTCGTCGACCTCGACGGGGGTGGGGCCGAAGTCGAGCTTGTTGCCGAGCGTCGAGGCCGCGGTCGCGTCGTCCGGCATGGGCAAGCGGAATGCGCTGCCCGGCTCGTTGCCCACGGACGGAGCCGTGGCGATCAGCCACTGCTGTCCGTCGCTGGAGACCAGGAACGCCCGTCCCACCAGGTCCTCGACGGTGCGCTCCTGCTGCACCGCCAGCTTGATGCCCACGCCGCTGCCGGTGCACGCGGTCCAGCCGTCGTCGACGAGCTCGTCGGCCGACGGCAGGCTGGCCGGCGCGCCCTCGATGCCGAGGTCCTCGCCGAGCTGGACGGTGCGGATGTACTTGTCGCGGACCGTGTAGGGGGTCAGGTCCGCCTTGCCGAGCAGCAGCTGGGCCGAGACGTAGTTGGGGACCCGCTGGAGCTTGGGGTCGTCGCCGCCGCGGAGGACGACGTACTGCTCGCCGGTGTCCTTGGAGATCACGAAGCTGCCGGTGCTGAGCCACTCCGCCGGCGGGCGTCCCAGCAGGAAGCCAGCGATCGCCGCACCCGCGAGCAGCAGCACGGACAGCGCGATGCCGCCGATCAGCACCCGTCCGGGTCGCACCGGCTCGACCTCGCGGCCGCCGGGAGCGCCCGAGACGAACGCCGTCACCAGACGGCGCCTGCTGAAGGCGTGGGCCTCGACCAGGTCCTTCTTGGTGGCCATGGGCTCAGCCCGCCACGGCCGAGACGAAGCCGGCCGCGAGCACCATCAGCGGCAGGAGCGCGATCAGGGTGACGGTCTCGACGATGTCACCCATCCGGCCGCGCCGGACCGATGCCGAGGCCGGCACCAGGGTCAGCGCCAGGAGCACGGCGCCGACGCCGGCGAGGCCGATCGCCGCACCGGCTCGCCAGCCGTCGTGGATGAGCAGCATCGAGACGGCCACGGAGACCAGGCCGAGGATGCCGGAAGCGAGGCCGGCCAGCACCTCGGCACCGGTGCGGTACTGGCGGGTGCGGAACATGACCGCGAGGCAGCAGACGCCTGCGAGCACCGTGCCGAACACGCCCCGGTCCACGGCGAACGGGGCGAAGAACACCAGCAGCGTGCCGACGGTGGCCGAGACGGCCAGCAGGATCTCGTGGCCGACCCGGGCGTCGTCGGCCACCTCGTCGGGGTCGATGTCCTCGGGGTCGGCGGTGATGTCGTGCAGGGAGTAGAGCTGGTCGACCTTGGTCCCGGTGACGCCGAGCGCCAGCCACGGGAAGATGCTGCCGGCGAGCACCACGAGGGTCATCAGCACGGTGAAGACGACGCCCGGCTCGAGCGAGGCGACGCGGATCAGCACCGAGCTGGCCACGAGCACCGCACCGACCACGATCGCGGGGATCACCAGCGGGCGGCCCTCCTGCAGGCCGACCACGGCGACCAGGCCGGCGGCCAGGACACCCAGGCCGGCGAAGAGCAGCGGGTCGGCGAAGAAGGCGTCGTCGAGCGGCCAGCCCCACGCGGGCAGGTCACCCGGAGCGAGCAGCAGGCCGGCGACGGCGGCGTAGAGGGCGCCGAGCAGCGACACGACCACGCCGGCCTCCGGCTCGCGCTGTGCCCGGGCCAGCACGATGCCGCCCACGACGAGCAGGCCCGCGATGACCGCGGCGGCCACACCGCCGAGCACGCTCTCGCCCTGGAGGAGCAGCGCGAGCGCGCCGAGGCCGAGCAGGATGCTGCCCGCGCCCAGTGCTGTACGCCGACCGGCTGCGGGCTCCCACGGCTTGAGCTCGTTCTCGACGACGTCGGCCATCGCCTCGACCACGTCGTCGTAGACCCGCGGGGCCGGGTCGTCGACGCCGGCACTCACGGTGAGCAGGCCGCCGTCCTCGATGCCCTGCATCGTCAGTCCGGCGTCGTTGGCCAGGACCCGCCCCTCCTGCGTCACCAGGCGGTAGCCGCCGTAGACCGTGGAGGCGTCGAGCAGGCCGACCGATCGTGCGAGCTCGGGCACGAGCTCGGCGACCGGGATCGAGCCCGGCAGGACCAGATCGACCCGTCGCGACCCCGAGGCGATGGTCACCCGGACCAGGCCCGAGGCAACCGAGGACCCCTGACTCATTGGCGTTTCCCCCTGATCGTGCTTCCACTGCGCCGGCCCGGGCAGCCCGGTCGACGAACGGGTGCAGCCTAGGCGACGTCGAGCCGGTCCGCGGACGCGGAGCGACCCCGGACACGGCCGAGGCCGGCCGTCCCCGGAGGGACGACCGGCCTCGAAGAGCCGGTGTTGCGCTCAGAAGCGGTTGGCACCGCGAGCGTCGGCAGCCTTGTACTCGGCGTTGGACGCGTCGACACCCTGGCTGGCCTGCTGGAGCAGCAGGGTCATCTCGGACATGGCCTGGTCCCACTTCGCCTTGGCCTGGTCGTAGGCCATCTTGGCGTTACCGTTCCAGTCCGACTTGAGGGGGTTGAGCTCGTTCTCGAGCTGGTCGAGGCGGGCCTCGATGTCCTTGGCGGCCTTCATCACGTCGGCCGCACCGGCGTCGAGGTGGCCGTGCTGGACCTTGATTCCGTCGAAAGTCATGTCGATCTCCTAGATCTGAAGTCAGGTGTCGGCGTCAGCCGAGACGGCCCTGGAGGTTGGCGTGGGTGGCGGACTGGTTCTCGTCGGTCGAGACGTTGTCGCGCTCCGTCTCCTTCATCGAGGCCGAGAGCTGGTCGAGGGCCTTGAGGATGGTCTCCTGCTTCTCGTTCCACGCGATCATGAGGTTGTTGAACGCGGTGGCACCCTGGCCGCCCCATCCACCCATCATCGTCTGGATGTTGCCGGAGAGGACGCCGCACTTGTTCTTGACGTCACCGCGGGCCTGGTCGACGAAGTCGGCGCCCTTGGAGAGGGCCTTCTCTGTCTGGCCGTACATGTCGCTCATGAAAGATCCTTCTCCCTCGGCGGCCGAACCGACCGAGTTACTCGATGTGGTGGTGCTGGATGGTGATCCGGTGCTCGGGGAGACGTCCCGACCCCCCGTGCTGACGTGGCATCTACCCGGGCGATCCGGGGCTAAACCTCACGAGGTCAATTCCCACAACCTGCGGAAGAGCCCGGCCGCGACCACGGCCGAGGCGAAGGCGAAGCTGCCGCACATCGACTCCGCGACCTCCGCCCGGCGGGCCCACCAGACCGAGCGCCACCCACGACCGGTGGCCACCGCCGCGCCCAGCGCGACGACCCCGAGGCCGACGACGGCATAGAAGAAGGTGTCGAGGTGCCCCGCACCCGGGCCGGCGACGAGGTGCACGGCCAGCGCGGTGAGCGCACCGAGGCCGGCGAGACGCAGCAGCGCGCGGGCCGCGGCGTGGCGGTAGGAGCGGGCGGCGAGGAGCAGCGAGCAGCCGGCGAAGAGGACCAGGCAGCGGGCCCCGATGCGGTCGAGGTCGATCCGGGCCGCGTGCAGGAGGAGCGGGCTGGCGACCACGACCGTCACCAGGATCGCCACGGCGGCCCCGGTGACGAGGCGCGAGGCCCGGTGCACGAGGCGCTCCATCGCATCGGCGGCGACGACGATCCGGCCCCGGCGGCCGCGACGGTGGCTGTCGCGCGCGGACCAGGCCGTGACCGCGAGCCGGTCGAGGTCGAGGAGGGCCTCGTCGGGAACGTCGACGGCGAGCGACGGCGCGAACCGGGCGGCCATCATCGACAAGAACACCAGGAGGGTCCACGAGACCCGCGCGTCCCACCCCAGCAGCGCGGTCAGCGCGCAGCACGTGAAGACGGTCAGGCCGCTCACGATCCACACGGTGCTGACCTCGTCGGCGCCCGGGGACAGCGCGCGGCCGATGCCGGCGACGACCGCAGCGGCGATCGCGGCGGAGCCCAGGATCGCCGGGAGCAGGTGCGCGCCGGGCTCGTAGACCGCGGCGAAGGCGGCCGCGGCGGCGAAGGCGGGTGCGGCTGCGGCCCGCTGGCGGGCGTGCCGCCCCACCGGCAGCACGCCGACGAGTGCACACGCGAGCAGCACCCCGACCGCAACGGTGCGGACCGTGTCCTCGCCCGCGCGAGCGGCGTACCACCCGGCGAGGACGGCGACGAGCGCGGCGACCGTGGCGATCATGGAGGCGAGCGCCGGGCTCTCGGGGGCGTTCTTGGCGGCCTCGCGCAGCGTCTGCTTGCGGGGGCGGTGGACGCCCGACGTCGCCACCAGGACGTCGCCGGCCTGGATGCCGGCCTCTCCCAGCGGGACGGCCGCGCTGAGGCGCTCGCCCAGCGCGGTCTGCAGCAGCGGGATCGCGACGGCCTCGCCGACGTCCGCGGCCTGCTTGGCGTACTCGCGGGCGACGTCGACGGACGTGGCGCCGGTCGGCACGACGAGGTCGAGCACGCCGGCAGGGCCGTGCACGCTCACGGCGATGGTCGCGCCAGCGGGGCTGGGCATCGCGACGTCCGACACGGATTCCCCCTTCGTGCACCGGGCGGGCGCTTTCTCCGCTGGAGAGTAGTCGCAGGTGCGACCTCACGGGAGCGCACCTATCATCATCGCGACTTCATCGGGCGAGGCAACGGGGGATGCGTGAGCACGACACTGCGGGGCGGGCAGCGGCTCGACGAACCCGAGATGCCGGGTGGGCAGATCGTCCTGCAGCCTCCGCCGGAGCTCCAGGAGGGCGAGGGCGCCGGCGGCGTGCTGATGAACGCCATCCCGATGCTGGGCAGCCTCGGCTCGATCGTGCTCGTGGCCACGATGGGCGGCGGGTCCAACCGCGGTCGCAGCTTCCTCGCGGCCGGCATGTTCCTCTTCGCCACCCTCGGCTTCATCGTCGTGCAGATCGACCGCCAACGGAAGCAGCGCGCCCAGCAGGTCACCGGCTCGCGCACCGAGTACCTCCGCTACCTCAGCAACATCCGCAAGGTCGCCCGCGAGGCCGCCGACCAGCAGCGACGGGCGCTGAACTGGCACCACCCCGAGCCCTCGGCGCTGCCCGCGCTCGCCGAGGACCGCACCCGCCTGTGGGAGCACGCCGCCTCCGACGACAACTTCCTCCACGTCCGCTACGGCCTGTGCTCGCAGCCGCTGTCGCTGGAGCTCGTGCCGCCGGAGAGCGCGCCGGTCGACCAGGTCGACCCGGCGGCCGCGTCCGCGCTGCACCGGCTGCTCGTGGTGCACCGCCTCCAGCCGAACCTGCCGGCATCGATCGACCTGCGCGCCTTCGACCGCATCGAGCTGTGCGGCGACGCTGAGGAGGTGCGCTCGACCGCGCGGGCGATGATCTGCTCGGCCACGGCCTTCCAGAACCCCGACCAGCTGATCGTCGCGGTGCTCAGCTCGGAGCAGAACCTCACCCACTGGGACTGGGTCAAGTGGCTCCCCCACGCCCAGAGCGCCCGCGAGGCGGACGCGGTCGGCCCGATGCGCATGGTCGCCACCTCGCTCGACGACCTGGGCAACCTGCTCCCGCCCGACCTCAGCGACCGGCCGCGCTTCGGCGCCGACGAGCGCCCTGCGACCCCGCACATCCTGCTGGTGATCGATGGCGGGCACCTGCCGCCCGGCAACCACATCGTGCCGCCCGACGGCCTGCACGGCGTGACACTGCTCGACCTCCCGGCCCGCTGGGACGAGCTCGAGGACTCCACCCGCCTGCGGCTGGAGTTCGTCGACGGGCCCGACGAGCTCGGCAAGCGCCCGGTCCGCGCGCTTCGGCTGCGCGGCGAGCCCGTCAAGGCGCTGGCCGACCAGTGCGACATCGCGACCGCCGAGGCGTACGCCCGTCGCATCGCGCCGCTGAAGACCGCGAGCGCCGAGGCGTCCTCCGCCGGCGGCACGGTCGACATCACCTCGACGACGCCCGACCACATGGACCTGCTCGGCCTCGGCGACATCTTCGCCTACGACCCGGGCACGGCCTGGCGCCCGCGCCCGGCCCGCGACCGGCTGCGCGTGCCGATCGGCATCGGCGACTCCGGCGGCCTGATCCACCTCGACATCAAAGAGTCCGCCCAGCAGGGCATGGGCCCCCACGGCCTGGTGATCGGCGCGACCGGTTCCGGCAAGTCGGAGTTCCTGCGGACGCTGGTGCTCGGCCTGACGATGACCCACTCCTCCGAGCAGCTCAACCTCGTGCTCGTCGACTTCAAGGGTGGTGCGACGTTCGCCGGCATGGCCGACATGCCGCACGTGTCGGCGGTCATCACCAACCTCGCCAACGAGCTCACCCTCGTCGACCGCATGCAGGACGCGCTCTCCGGCGAGATGACGCGACGCCAGGAGCTGCTGCGCGACGCCGGCAACTACGCGTCGGTCCGTGACTACGAGAAGGCCCGCGCCAACGGTGAGCCGCTCGAGCCGATGCCGTCGCTGTTCATCGTCGTCGACGAGTTCTCCGAGATGCTCTCGGCCAAGCCCGAGTTCATCGACCTCTTCGTCGCCATCGGCCGCCTCGGCCGCTCCCTCGGCCTGCACCTCCTGCTCGCCTCGCAGCGCCTGGAGGAGGGCCGCCTGCGCGGCCTGGAGTCGCACCTGTCCTACCGCGTCGGCCTCCGCACCTTCTCGGCCGGCGAGTCCCGCGCCGTGCTCGGCGTGCCGGACGCCTACGAGCTGCCTGCTGTCCCCGGCCTGGGCTACCTCAAGCCCGACCAGTCGACGCTGCTGCGCTTCAAGGCGGCGTACGTCTCCGGCCCCCCGTCGAGCCGCGCCCGCGTCACCCGCGACGAGGGCGGCGCGATCCGCGGCATCCTGCCGTTCACCATCTCGGAGGTGCAGTCGCTCGAGACGGTCACCGACGACAGTGCCGAGGTCGCGACGCCGCAGCCGCAGCAGCAGGGCGAGCAGCCCTCGCTGCTCGACATCGCCGTGCAGCGGATGATCGGCAAGGGCCCCGAGGCGCACCAGGTCTGGCTGCCGCCGCTCGACGTGCCCGACACCCTCGACGAGCTCATGCCCGACCTCGCCGAGCACCCCGACCTCGGCCTCACCTCGCCGCAGTGGCGCAACGTGCCCGGCCTGGTGATCCCGCTCGGCACCGTCGACCGGCCGCGCGAGCAGCGCCGCGACACGATGACGCTCAACCTCACGGGCGCGGCCGGCCACGTCGCCGTCGTCGGTGGCCCGCGCTCCGGCAAGAGCACCCTGCTGCGCAGCATCGTGACGAGCATGGCGCTGGTGACGACCCCGCTGGAGTCGCAGTTCTTCGTGCTCGACTTCGGCGGCGGCGCCTTCGCCCCGATGACGCGGCTGCCGCACGTCTCGGGTGTCGCGACGCGCTCCGAGCCCGACGTCGTACGCCGCGTGATGGCGGAGGTCGAGGGCATCGTCGACCGCCGCGAGGCCTACTTCCGCGAGAACGGCATCGACTCGATCGAGACCTACCGCACGCGTCGCGCCCAGGGTCGCGCCGACGACGGGTGGGGCGACGTGTTCCTCGTCATCGACGGCTGGAGCACGCTGCGCGCGGAGTTCGACGACCTCGAGATGGAGATCCAGCAGCTCGCCGCACGCGGCCTGACCTTCGGCCTCCACATCGTCACCGCCTCGACGCGCTGGGCCGACTTCCGCGCGGCGATGCGTGACGTCTTCGGGTCCAAGCTCGAGCTCCGCCTCGGCGACCCGCTCGACTCCGAGGTCGACCGCAAGGTCGCCGCGCTCGTGCCGGTCGGCCGTCCCGGTCGCGGCCTGGTTCCCTCCAAGCTGCACTTCCTCGGTGCCCTGCCCCGCATCGACGGTGACGGCAACGCCGACACGCTCGGTGACGGCGTCGACGACCTGCTCGACCGGGTGGTCGCGGCGTGGAAGGGCCCGCAGGGACCCAAGCTCCGCCTCCTGCCCGAGCAGGTCACGCTCGAGGCGATCCGCGAGGACGCCGTGCGCCGGCAGCTGCCGGAGAAGCGGATCCTGCTCGGCATCAACGAGAAGGAGCTCGCGCCGATCGGCCTCGACGTCGACGCCGAGCCGCACATGCTGGTCTTCGGCGACGGGCAGTCGGGCAAGAGCGCGCTGCTGCGGGCCTACGTCCACGAGATCATGCGCACCCGCACGCCGAAGGAGGCGCAGATCGTCCTCGTCGACTACCGGCGCTCGCTGCTCGGCGAGGTGCCCGACGAGTACCTCCTCAACTACCTGACGTCGGCGACGCAGGCGACCCCCACGCTGAAGGACATCGCGACCTACCTCGAGGGCCGCATCCCGGGCCCGGACGTGACGCCCGACCAGCTGCGCAACCGGTCGTGGTGGACCGGCGCGGAGGTGTTCGTGGTGGTCGACGACTACGACCTGGTCGCCACGCAGCAGTCCTCACCAGTGTCGTCGCTCCAGCCGCTGATGGCGCAGGCCCGCGACGTGGGCCTCCACGTCGTGGTCGCCAGGCGCACCGGTGGCGCCTCGCGCGCGCTCTACGAGCCGGTCATCCAGTCGCTGCGCGACCTCGCCATGCCCGGCGTGATGCTCTCGGGCCCGCGCGACGAGGGCGTGCTCATCGGCAACCTGCGCCCGCAGCCCGCGCCCGCCGGCCGCGCGCGCGTGGTCACCCGCGACCGCGGCACCGAGACCGCCCAGCTGGCCTGGCTGGACCCGACGATGTAGATGGCGCTCGCTCCGCTCGCGCGTGCTCGGGGTGAGGACGGCGGGGCGATCCGAGTGGCGCTTCAGCGCCGGCCGGAGTTGAACATGCCGCGGGCGATCTCGCGGGCGGCGGTGCGCATGAAGTCCTTGAAGGCGGTGGACTTCACGACGGTCTCGACCATCGAGTCCTCCTTCTTCTCCGCCTTCTGCCGCGACTTCTCCGTGACCCGCTCGTTCTTCTGCTCGCGCGCCATCTCCTTGACGCGCGCGTCCTCGGCCGCCTTGCGGGCGCCCTCCTCGAGCTTCTTGGCCAGCAGCTCGCGGGCCGACTCGCGGTCGAGCGACTCGGCGTACTTCTTCGTCAGCGGGGACGCCGCGACGGTCGCCTCCATGTCCGCCGCCTCGGCGGCGTCCATCAGCGACTCGGGCGCCCGCAGGCGCGTCCACGCGACGGGCGTCGGGGCGCCGCGCTCGTTCATGACAGTGACGATGGCCTCGCCGATCCCGAGCGACATGATGACCTGGCCGAGGTCGTCGTACGCGCTGTTGGGGTAGGTGTTCACGGTCGCCTTGAGCGCCTTGGCGTCGTTGGGCGTGTGCGCGCGCAGCTGGTGCTGGACGCGCGAGCCGAGCTGGGCCAGGACCTCGTCGGGGACGTCGGTCGGCGACTGCGTCACGAAGAAGACGCCCACCCCCTTGGAGCGGATCAGCCGCACCGTCTGGGCGATCTGGTCGAGGAAGGCGTCGGAGGCGTCGTTGAAGAGCAGGTGCGCCTCGTCGAAGAAGAACACCAGCTTGGGCTTGTCGAGGTCGCCCTCCTCCGGGAGGTCGTGGAAGAGGTCCGCGAGCAGCCACATCAGGAAGGTGGAGAAGAGCGCGGGCCGGTCCTGCAGGTTGGGCAGCTCCAGGAGGCTGATCACTCCCCGGCCGTCGTCGGTCGTGCGCAGGAAGTCCTTGGTCTCGAACTCCGGCTCGCCGAAGAACACGTCGGCGCCCTGCGCCTCGAAGGAGATCAGCTCGCGCAGGATCACGCCGGCGGTCTGCGGCGACAGGCCGCCGATGCCCTTGAGCTCGGCCTTCCCCGCCGCGTCGCCGGTGAGGTACTGCAGCACCGCGCGCAGGTCGGCCAGGTCGAGGAGCGGCAGCCCGTTCTGGTCGCAGTAGTAGAAGACCAGCCCCAGCGACGACTCCTGGGTCTCGTTGAGGCCGAGCACCTTGGCGAGCAGCGTCGGACCGAACGCCGTCATCGTCACCCGCACCGGTACGCCGGTGCCCTGGCCGCCGATCGCGTAGAACTCCGTCGGGAAGCCGGTCGCCGTCCAGGTCTGGCCGACGCTCGCCGTACGGGCGGTGAGCTTGTCGCTCGCCTGCCCGGGCACGCTGAGGCCAGACAGGTCGCCCTTGATGTCGGCGGCGAAGACGGGCACGCCGTTCGCGCTGAGCTGCTCGGCGAGCAGCTGCAGGGTCTTGGTCTTGCCGGTGCCGGTGGCACCGGCGACCAGGCCGTGCCGGTTGAGCATGCCCAACGGGATCTTGATGTGGACGTCGCTGAGGTGCTCGGCGTCGAGCATCAGCCCGCCGAGCTCCAGCGCCGGCCCCTCGAAGCGGTAGCCCGGCGCGACCGCCTCGGAGATGGGGTCGCTGGCCGCCGGCTGTGCCTCAGGGGTCTCGGTCATACGGGGAGACTAGCCAGCGGGACGGTCGGCGACGAGGTGTCCCTCCGACGGCGTCGTTATGATCCCAGCGTGATCTTCAAGCGGGTGGGCGTCGGCCGGCCCTACCCCGACCACGGCCTCACCTCCCGCGAATGGGCCGAGCTGCCCCCGCGCCAGGTCCGGCTCGACGAGCTGGTGACCACCAAGGACACCCTGCAGCTCGACGCGCTGCTCGACGAGGACTCCACGTTCTACGGCGACCTCTTCGCCCACGTCGTGCAGTGGCGCGGCGACCTCTACCTCGAGGACGGGCTGCACCGTGCGCTGCGGGCCGCCCTGCAGCAGCGCAGCGTGCTGCACGCTCGGGTGCACCAGGCCGGCGACCGATGAGTGGTGCCCTGCGCTCGGCGCTGACCCTCGCCGTCCTGGCGCTGCTCGTCGTCGTGGCCAGCCTCTGGGGGTGGGCGGCGTTCACCGAGCCGTTCCCCAAGGACGAGCCCGTCCCGATCTGCGAGAACGCGACGATCACCGCCGGCAGCGAGGTGCGCCGCGACCAGGTCGTGGTCAGCGTCTTCAACGGCAGCGGCCGCAGCGGGCTGGCCGGTTCGACCAGCGCCCAGCTGGCGGAGCGCGGGTTCGTCGCCGGCGACGTCGCCGACTCGCCACAGCCGGCCGCCACCACGCAGATCTGGAGCTCCGACCCCACCAACCCGGCGGTCAAGCTGGTCCAGAAGCAGTTCAAGGGTGCCGAGGTCGTCCCCGGGAACCCGATCGGCGTCGGGGTCGTCGTGGTGGTCGGCGAGAAGTTCACGGCCCTGCGCAAGAAGCAGGTCGAGTCCGTGGTCGCCGAGTCCGACGCGACGATCTGCAAGGCGACCGGCTCGGAGTGAGCCCCCGGCGCCGGCTCAGTCGGCGTCGCGTCGCGAGGGGTCGCCGAGCCACTGGGCGAGCCGGCCGTTCTGGGACACCTGTCGCAGGCGCGACTCCGTCGCCTCGCGCAGCTTGCGCGGGGTGACGACCACGAGGTCGTCGCCCGAGCGCAGGACCGTACGCCGCTCGGGGACGAGGACGTCGCCCGAGCGGATCACGAGCGACACCGAGGCTCCTTGGGGCAGCCGCAGCTCGCCGACCTCGACGCCGTGCATCTTCGACGTGGGCGCGATGGTCACCTGGAGGAGGTCGGCCGCGACCCGTTCGAGCGGGGCCGCCTCCACGTCGAGGCCGCGCGGCTCGGACCGCAGGGAGACCTGCAGCAGCCGGGCCACCCTGGGCAGGGTCGGGCCCGTGAGCAGCGTGTAGACCACGACCATCACGAAGACGATGTCGAAGAGGTGGTCGGCGCCCTCGACCCCCTCGGCGAGCGGGATGGTCGCCAGCACGATCGGCACCGCGCCGCGCAGCCCGGCCCAGGAGATGAAGAAGAGGTCGCGCGCCCCCATCCGCTGGACGACGCTGCTCGCGAACACCGACAGGGGCCGGGCCACGAACGTCAGCACCAGACCGGTCACCAGTGCGTCGACCACGGTGTCGACGTCGATCCGGCCCGGGGACAGCAGCAGGCCGAGCATGACGAACAGCCCGATCTGCGCCAGCCAGGCGACACCCTCGGCGAACGACTTGGTGGCGACCCGGTGCGGCAGCTCGCTGTTGCCGAGGATCAGGGCGGCGACGTAGATGGCCGCGAACCCCGAGGCGTGCACGGCGGCAGCGGCGCCGTACGCCGTGAAGGCCAGGCACAGCACCGCCAGCGGGTAGAGACCCGAGGAAGGCAGCGCGACGCGTCGCATCAGCCAGCCGCCCGCGAAGCCGCCCGCGGCCCCGATGAGGCCACCGGCGACCAGCTCGAAGACGATCGTGCCGGCGACCTCGAACAGGCTCGCCCCGCCGATCGCGCCCGTCGAGATGATGCCGACGAGCACGACGGTCGGCGCGTCGTTGAGTCCGGACTCCGCCTCGAGCGCACCCGTCAGCCGCTTGGGCAGCGGCACGACCCGCAGCACCGAGAACACCGCGGCGGCGTCGGTCGGTGAGCAGACCGCGCCCAGGAGGATGGCCAGCTCCCACGGGAGGCCGAGCAGGTAGTGGGTGCCGACCGCCACCACCGCGACCGACACCGCGACCCCGAGGGTCGCCAGCGAGACGCCGAGCCGGATGCTCGGGCGCATCTGTCGCCAGTCGGTGGTCAGGCCGCCCTCGGCCAGGATGATCGCGAGGGCACCGAAGCCGAGCGCGTGCGCGAGCTGTGCGTCGTCGAAGGGGATGGCGAAGGGGCCGCCCTCACCGAGCAGGACCCCGATGAGGAGGTAGATCAGCAGTGAGGGCAGGCCCGCGCCCGCCGAGACCCGGACCGCGAGGATCGCCGCCAACGTCACGACCGCGCCGACCAGCACGAACGCGTCGAGCTGGTGGACGTCGAACGTCATGCAATCCTCGTGCCATCGGCGAGACGGGCTGGTCAGTGCCGCGATCCTATCGGTCGGGCCCTGCCCCTCGGACGCGGATTCCACGGTCGCGACGCCGGGGCCCGCCCGCCGCCCGGGGCGGGTCGACCCGGGCGGTCCGGTGCGTCAGAATCGTTCGCCGGAGCACGTTTGGACGGACCGCCCCGCGGGTAGGGGTCCGCCGACGAGAGGGTGTGATCGATGTACGGCGACACCGCCGCGGGCCGCAAGCGCGTTGCCCAGCTGCGTGAGCAGGGCGGCGACATCCGCGCCCTCGCCGCACGTCTGGTCTCCCAGGCCGAGGCGGTGCCGTGGCACGGCAAGGCCGCCGAGGCGATGCGCGAGCGCATCAAGGAGCGGGCCGACCACCTGCGCGCGGCGGCTGCGCAGCACGAGACCGCGGCCGAGTCGCTCGCCAGGCACCTCACCGAGGTCGACTCGCTCAAGGAGGCCATCGAGGTGCGGGCCCACAAGGCCGCCTCCCTCGTCGAGGACGCCCGCACCCGGGCCAGCGAGACCGGCGACGCCGGTTCCGACGGCGCCGAGGCCGCCCTGCTGGCGTTCGACCCTCCCCCGGCCGGTCACAAGGACTGGCTGACCGTCGACCTCCCGGGGCTCTGACATGGTGACCATCGACCTGACCACGCCCCCGGCACCGCCGGCGAGCTTCCTCGACGGCATGGCCCGGCGTCTCGCGCTGACCCTGCCCGAGCTGCGACTGGTCGCCGAGCTCGCCGGAGGGGCACCGCTGCCGTTCGACCTCGCGACCGCCGACGCCCCCGGCGCGGGCTCCCTGTCGGGGCGGCTCGGCCAGAGCCGCGGCTCCGTCGAGGACTCGGCGTACTCCGACGCCCTCGGCACGCTCCACGACCCGCACGACACGCTGCGCCGCCGTGGCCTGCTCACCGACGACGGCGCCGACCCCGGCGTCGTCGGGGCCGTGGGGTTGCTCGCCACTCCGCGGCTCGCGCTCGACATCGACGTCGCGGCCGGCTCCATGCAGGTCAAGGCGTGGCACCGCCACAGCGGCGGGGCAGTGGCCAGCCTGTCGACGTGCGACGGCATCGTCTTCGAGCTCGCCTGGTTCCCCGCCGACCAGTGGACGGTGGAGCTCGCCCGGGTGACCGCGGTCCCCGAGGACCTGCCGCTCAGCACGTCCCACGTGCCGGCGCGGCTCGACGTCCCCTATGCCCTCGCCGACGCGATCGGCGAGGCGCTCCACTCGGGTCGCTCCGACCTCGTCCCCGTGCTGATCGGCCAGGCCGACGGTGCGGTCCTCGTCGACGGTGACCCGCTGGGCGACGCCGAGGCCGCCGCTGCGGTCTCCGCCGTTCACAGCGAGAGCCGCGGCCGGCTCCGGATCCTCGCCGCCGAGGTGGGCGAGCGCGCCACGACTGCGGTCGGCGTCGTGTCCTGGGTGCTTCTCCGCGACGGCTGGCACTCCCTCACCCCGCGCCACGACGACGGCGCCCGGGTGGCGGTCGTCCGCGTCGACCCCGACGACCTGGCGACCGAGCTCGCCCCGGTCCTGGCCCAGGTGGCAACCTCATGAGCAACCTCGACATCCCGCGCGGCCCGGGCGAGACGCCCGAGGAGGCCTCGGCGTCCGTCGCGGCCGACAAGTACGACCAGATGCTCGCGCTGGCCGACCTGTTCGACTCCTCGGGCAACGAGATGCGCACCCGCGCCCGGCTCGGGTCGGAGATCCTCTCCGACGACGACGTGGTCGACTCCGGCGAGCTGTCGCGGGCCACGTGGGGACAGGCCGAGGAGGACATCCGCGCGGCCACCACCGGCAAGCACGGCCTGCTGACCCGCTCGGTGGAGCTCGATGCCGACGCCCTCGTCGTACGCGCGACGGTGCTGACCTACCGGTGGATCGACGAGCTCCAGCAGGCCGCCTACAAGACGCTCGGCTCGATCGCCGGGCGCGCGATCGGCTACCTCGCCCCCGAGGTGGCGCTCGGCGGTGCGATCGTCAGCGCCGGCCTCATCGAGACCGACGCGATGGACCGCGACGGGGTCACGGCCTACCTCAACGAGCTCGCCGAGAACAACCCCGAGCTGATGGACCACCTCTCGGGTGGGGGCGGCCTCCTCGACGGCCTGCACATGCGCTCGCTGCTCACCGCGGGCGTGCTGACCAAGGACCAGGGAGCCCAGGCCGCCCGCGGCGGGCTGCGGGCGATCGGCGTCGAGACGTTCCCGACCGATGCCGTCGCCGCGTTCCGCGACTCCGCCGGCTCGTTCGTCGAGGCCGAGCACCCGACGCCCGAGGCCGACGCCGGCGAGGGCCACCCGCCCCGCTCGCTCGAGGAGCTGATGGCCAACCTGCTGGCGGACGACCGCAGGATCAGCGTCCAGCGGGTCGGCACCGGCCGCTACATCGCCTACCTCCCCGGCAACCTCGGCCACGCCGACGGCCGGCTCCGCCTCGTCGGCGCCGACCCGACGACCTCGGCCGGACAGGTCGTGCGGGCCATCGAGCAGGCGGTCACCGACGACGACGCCCGCGTCATGCTCGTGGGCTCCGCGGCCGGAGGTGCCATCGCCGCAGAGATCGCGGCCACCGCACGCTCCGAGCGCTTCGTCGTCGACCAGGTCGTCACGGCCGGCGCTCCGTCGGCGCAGGTGCCGCGGATCCCGGGCGACACCCGCGTCCTGTCGCTGGAAGATCGCTCCGACCCGGTGGCCCTCCTCGGCTCGCTGATCAACGCCTCGATCGCCAACCGGCTGACCGTCGTCTTCGACGGCCGGGAGGCCGAGGGCACCCACGTCTACGTCGAGGGCGCCCGCGCCGCCGACACCGCGGAGCACCCCGAGGTCCGCGCCGAGATCACCCGCCTCCACGACCTCGGCTTCCTCGCCGGCTGACAGGGGTTTCGAGGCTCGCTGCGCTCGCACCTCAACCACCGAGGGAAGACGACGTCTCCGGGGGCGCCGAGCACGCGCGAGCGGAGCGAGCGCCATCAAACTCAGACAATCTTGTGCACGAACTCGCCGAGCTGGGCGAGGTTGCGGCACTCGGTCATGGGCACGACCTCGCCGTACCGGTCGGCGGCGCTGTCGCCGGTCCCCCAGTGGCGCGGGTGCTCGGGGTTGAGCCACCAGGCATGACGCGCCCTCCCGGCGAGGTCGGCCAGCACGGGCAGGGCGAGGTCGCTGTAGTTGGACCGGGCGTCGCCGAGGACCAGCAGCGAGGACCGCGGCCCGATCGCGTCCGGGTGGTCCTCCGCGAAGCGGGTCAGCGCGCGGCCGTAGTTGGTCCGCCCCCACAGCGCGGCGTGCGAGATGCTCGCGGCCAGGCCCTCCATCACCTCGACCACGTCGGCGCCCGGCCGGAACCGGTCGCTGACCTCGACGACGTCGTCGACGAACGTGAAGGCCCGGACGCCGCCGAAGGCCTCGCGCAGGGCGTAGACCAGCAGCAGGGTGAACTGGGCGAAGCTCGCGACCGACCCGCTCACGTCGCACAGCACGACCAGGTCCGTGCGGTGCGGCCGCTTGGGCTTGTGGTGCGTGGTGAGCGGCACCCCGCCGGTGGCGATCGACGCGCGCACCGTGCGGCGTACGTCGAGGGGCCCCCGCCGCTGCGCGTGCTGCTCCTTGGTGAGCCTGGCCGCGAGGCGCCGGGCGAGCGGGTAGATCTCGCGCCGCATCTCGTCGAGGTCGCTGCGCCGGGCGGCGGTGAAGTCGAGACGGTCGATCGTGGGTCGCACGGTCACGTCGGCGACGTGCTCGGGCCCCTTCTCCTCGGCGATCCGCCGCCGCGCGTCGCCCTCGACCATCCGGGTGAAGTCGCCGACCCGGCGGCCGGCCGCGCGCTGTGCCTGCGCCTCGTCGAGGCCGCCGGCCAGCAGCCCCTGCACGAGGCGGTCCATCAGCTCGGACGGCGAGACCCGCTGGAGGGAGGTGTACGCCGACCAGCTCGAGAGCCCGGGACCGCGCCCGGGCATCGCCCCGAAGCGCGCCACCGCCTCCACTGCAAGGTCCTGCAACGCCTGCCGGTCACCTGCGGCGAGCGCCTCGGCCAACGCCTCCCGGAAGCGGTCGAGCTCGGGGCCCGAGTCGCGTACGCCCTCGCCCGGCACCGCGTCCTCGCCGGCGACACCGCTGCCGATGAGCCGGGGGTAGTAGATGTCGAAGACGGCGTCGAAGGTGACCCGCTGCGGCTGGCGCTTCACGAGCGTCGCGGCGTAGGCGGCACGCACGGTCTCCCGGTCGTGCCAGTGCACCTTCTCCAGCGCGCTGATCGCGTCGAGCCCCTCGGCGAGCGACACCGACAGCCCGGCGGAGCGCAGCGCCTCCATGAAACCGATGTGGGTGTCGAGCAGGCTCATCCGGCACTCATCCCACGGCCAGCTTCAGCTCCTTGATCGCCCGCTGCTGGTCGGACGCGTGCTTGAGCACCACGCCGAGCGTGCGCGCGACGGTCGCCTCGTCGAGGTCGCCGATCTCGAGGGCGATGAGGGTGCGCGCCCAGTCGACGGACTCCGCGATCGAGGGGGCCTTCTTCAGCTCCAGCTCGCGCAGGCGTACGACGACGTCGACGAGCTGGGCGGCCACCTTGTCGTCGAGGCCGGGAACCTGGCTGGTGACGATCGCCCGCTCGCGCTCGGCGTCGGGGTAGTCGAGGTGAAGGAACAGGCAGCGTCGCTTGACCGCCTCGGACAGCTCGCGGCTGGCGTTGGAGGTGAGCACCACGAACGGGCGCCGCGTCGCCGTCACGGTCCCCAGCTCGGGGATGGTCACCTGGAAGTCGCTCAGCACCTCCAGCAGCAGGCCCTCCACCTCGACGTCGGTCTTGTCGACCTCGTCGACGAGCAGCACCGTCGGGGTGTCGCGACGGATCGCGCTGAGCAGGGGCCGGGTGAGGAGGAACTCCTCGGTGAAGATGTCGTCGTGGGTCTCGCTCCACGAGTCGTCACCGCGGCTCGCCTGGATGCGCAGCAGCTGCTTCTTGTAGTTCCACTCGTAGAGCGCCCGCGCCTCGTCGAGGCCCTCGTAGCACTGGAGCCGCACCAGCTCGGCCCCGGTCGCCCGGGCCACCGCCTTCGCCAGCTCGGTCTTGCCGACGCCGGCCGGCCCCTCGACGAGCAACGGCTTCTCCAGCGCCCCAGCGAGGAACGCCGTCAGCGCGGTCGCCTCGTCGGTCAGGTAGCCCACGCCACGCAGGCGCGCGGTCGCGTCGGCCGCGGACTCGAACCAGGTGCTCGTCACCTGCGCGAGCCTAGCCGGGCTCGCCCCGCGGACAGTCCCGGTGACCGTTCGAGGTGCAGCGGAGCGCTCGCTTCGCTCACGCCCTTCCGTTCAAGATGCCTCTGCAGAGCTTTCGCTCCGCTCAGGCTCTGCAGAGGGGGCGGGATTCGAACCCGCGGTAGGTCTCCCTACGACCGCTTTCAAGGCGGTTCCGATCGGCCGCTCCGGCACCCCTCCTCGTACGACGACGCGCGCCGCACACCGCGGGACTCTACCCAACGTCCACGCGCGCGACCCGGGGACCGCGGGCGTGGGGCGCGCGTGGTGAAATCGGGGCGTGACCGACGAGAACGCCACCGTCTACCGCCTCGCACCCGCCGTGGCGGCACGCCTGCTGGGCGTGACGCTGGTGGCGGTCGCGGTGCTCATCCTGGCCAGCACCCTGGCGATCGCGGTCCTCGACCTGCACACGGTCTTCCTGTTGGTGCCGGTGCTGCTCACCGTGGCGGTCCTCGCGGCGAGTGGGTGGGCGTGGCGCACCAAGGGCTGGATCGCCCGGCTCACCCCCGAGGGCTACCGCGTCCAGTGGGTGCGCGGTGTGGGTGCCGCGTCGGCGCGCTGGAAGGACGTCGAGGACGCCGTCACCACCACCGTCGCCGACTCCCCGGTCGTGGTGCTGCGGCTGCGGGACGGCCGGACCACGACCATCCCGGTCGAGATGCTCGCCGTGGACCGCGAGGCCTTCGTCCGCGACGTCCAGGCGCACCTCCAGCGGGGCCACGGGCTGCGCAAGTTGTGACCTGATTCGGCGCGAGCGGCGTCGGCCTTGTAACCTTCTGTGCGCCCGGCGCTGGTCGGGCATGGAGGCGTCGCCTAGTCCGGTCTATGGCGCCCGCCTGCTAAGCGGGTTTGGGGCTAAAACCCCATCGAGGGTTCAAATCCCTCCGCCTCCGCAGTGGCCGGCCCCCTTCCACGGAAGGGGGCCGCAGCCATGCCGTAGCGCCGCATTTGCAGGAACCTGCAATGCACAGACCTGCAGTCTGTTCCGCGTTACGCGCCAGTACCGGCTGGGGGAGAATGATCGTGTCATCCCCTGTGACGATCGATCATCGAGGTGAAGAGCTCATGACCCCTGTACGCCGCATCGCCGCCGCTGCCCTCGTGGCCGTGCTCGGGCTGGGAGTTGCCGGAGTCGGCATGGCTCCCGCCGCCGACGCTCTCGACATCACGTGGGGCAAGACGAAGGCCCCTCACTGAGGATCGGGCGTGCCATGATGGGCACGCAGTGAAGAGCTGAGGCACGGACCCTCTCAACCCCCCACGAGTCCTGGTCCGACGGCCTCCCCCACAGGCCCAGCCTCAGCTCTCGAGGGCAGCAACCTCTGGTTGCTGCCCTCGACCTCGTTCCGGGCCGTGCGGCCACGTCCTCAGCCAGGGACTCGGCCAAGACCTAGGTCGCTGCGCCCGTCTCGTCGGTCTCGCGGCCGGAGATCCCGCGCTTGCCCATCTCGTAGCCGAGCTGGAAGCGGGTCTCCACCTCGAACTCGTTCTTCAGGTCCGCGACGTAGCCGGCGTAGGTGCGCGGGCTGACGCCGAGCCGCTTCGCGCCGGCCGGGTCGGCACGACCCTCGAGGAGCATCCGGATGGTCATCGCGCGCTGCTCGGTGGCGATGTCGCGCATGAGGGAGGTCTCGCTGCTGGTGAAGGGACGGGCGCGCTCCCAGTGTCGCTCGAACATGTCCACGAGGTAGCCGACCAGCGAGCGGTCACTGATCACCATGGCCGCGTCCAGGCCCTCGTGGCTCGGGATGATGGCGGTGCGCCGGTCGACCACGATCAGGCGGTTGAAGAACTCGTCCAGGGTGCGCACCTCGGCACCGGCCGCGGTCACCGTCGCGACGTACTTGCGGGTGTCGGCGCCACGACGTGCGGCGTGCTGGTAGAGCGTGCGGATGGTGACGCCGCGCTTGAGGGCGGCGATCTCGTGGGCGACCGACTCGTTGAGCTGCTTGATCCCCCGGCGGTACTGGGGTTGCGCGGTGAGCACCTCCTCCTGGGCGTCGCCGACCAGCGACATGATGAAGGTGCCGATCGTCGCGGTGCCGCGGATCTCCGCGAAGGGACCACCCACGGCGCCCGGCGAGCGACGCCACGCCTGGGAGAGCGCACTGAAGGCCTGCGCCCAGTGCGCCGACTCCGCGATCAGCTCGGCGCCCTGCTGGCCGAGCGGGGCCACGACCTGCGCCTGGACTGCAGCAGGGTCGACAGCGCGCCAGTGGGCGCCGTCCTCCGACTTCACCACGAGCCCGAGCTCGACGAGGATCCCGAACGCCTCGTGCAGCTCGCCGCCCTTGGCGATGCGCTCGTCGGCGGCGCTGACGCCGCCGGAGGTCACGATCTCCTCGTAGAGAGGGGTGGCGTGGTCCTCGAACACGCTGCGCTCGCGCTGTCCCAAGGGCATGACTCACCTCCCGCTTCCCCGACCCAGTGGGAGGATCGTGCCACACCACCGTGCACCGTCCTGCCGGGAAGCAGGCATCACGACGGCACCGACCCGCCCCCGGGCAGCCGGGGACGGGTCGGAGGTGGTCGTACGGGCGTGGCTCAGGCGTCGAGTCGCGCCTTCAGGGTGTCGAGCTCACTCCAGAGGACGGCCGGGAGGTCGTCGCCGAACTTCTCGAACCACTCCTCGATCTGCGGGATCTCGGCCTTCCACTCGTCGGCGTCGACCGCGAGGGCCTGCGTGAGCTGCTCCTCGGTGAGGCCGAGGCCCTCGACGTCGAGGGAGCCCGGGGCCGGGACGTGCCCGATCGGGGTCTCGACCGCGGCGGCCTGGCCGTCGATGCGCTCGATGACCCACTTCAGGACGCGGCTGTTCTCACCGAAGCCCGGCCAGAGGAAGTCCCCGTCCTCGCCGCGGCGGAACCAGTTGACGTAGAAGATCTTCGGCAGCTTGGCGGCGTCGTTGTCCTTGCCGACGTTGATCCAGTGGCCGAAGTAGTCGCCGGCGTTGTAGCCGATGAACGGCAGCATCGCCATCGGGTCGCGGCGCACCACGCCGACCGCGCCCACGGCCGCGGCGGTGGTCTCCGAGGAGAGCGTCGCACCCATGAACGTGCCATGGTTCCAGTCGCGGGCCTCGGCCACGAGCGGGATGGTCGTCTTGCGGCGGCCACCGAAGAGGATCGCGTCGATCGGCACGCCCCGCGGGTCGTCGTACTCGTCGGCGAGGATCGAGCACTGCTTGATCGGGGTGCAGTAGCGGCTGTTGGCGTGGCTGGACAGCTCACCGGTCTCGGCGGCGATCTCCGGGGTCCAGTGCTCGCCCTTCCAGCTGGTGGCCTCGGCCGGGGTGTTCTCCAGGCCCTCCCACCAGACGTTGCCGTCCGGGGTCAGCGCCACGTTGGTGAAGACCGAGTTGCCCTTGCGGATGGTCTCCATGGCGTGCGGGTTGGTGTGCTCGTTGGTGCCGGGCGCGACGCCGAAGAAGCCGAACTCGGGGTTCACCGCCCACAGGCGGCCGTCCTCGCCCACGCGCATCCAGGCGATGTCGTCACCGATGGCCTCGACCTTCCAGCCCGGGATGGTCGGCTTCAGCATGGCGAGGTTGGTCTTGCCGCAGGCGCTCGGGAAGGCGGCGGCGACGTACTTGGTGACGCCCTGCGGCGAGGTGAGCTTGAGGATCAGCATGTGCTCGGCGAGCCAGCCCTCGTCGCGCGCCATGACCGACGCGATGCGCAGGGCGTAGCACTTCTTGCCGAGCAGGGCGTTGCCGCCGTAGCCCGAGCCGAAGCTCCAGATCATCCGCTCCTCGGGGAACTGGACGATGTACTTGGTGTCGTTGCACGGCCACGCGACGTCGGCCTGGCCCGGCTCGAGCGGCATGCCGACCGAGTGCAGGGCGGGGACCCACTGCGGGGACTCGCCGGCCGCCTCGAGCTCCTCGATCCGGTTGAGGACCTCGGTGCCCATGCGGGCCATCACGCGCATCGAGACGGTGACGTAGGCCGAGTCGGTGAGCTCGATGCCGAACATCGGGCGCTCGGCCTCGACGTGACCCATCACGAAGGGGATGACGTACATCGTGCGGCCCTTCATGCAACCGGCGTAGAGCCCGCGCATGAGGTCCTTCATCTTGTCCGGGGCCATCCAGTTGTTGGTGGGGCCGGCGTCGCGCTCGTCCACCGAGCAGATGTAGGTCCGGTCCTCGACGCGGGCGACGTCGGTCGGGTCGGAGGCTGCGTGGAACGAGTTCGGCATGACCTCGGGGTCGAGGCGCGTGAAGGTGCCGGTGGCCTCGAGGGAGGCAGTGAGCTGCGCCCACTCCTCGTCGGATCCGGTGCACCAGTGGATGGAGTCGGGCTGGGTCAGCTCGGCAACCTCCGTGACCCACGCCAGGATGCCCTGGTGGGTGGTCGGAGGAGTCGTCTGCGTGTCGATCGTGGCGGTCATGACCGTTTCCTTGAGCGTGCGTAGCGGCTGGTTCGCGCGGCCTCGTTGTCGGCGACTTGCTCGGACGCTAGCCCGGGTGATTGCACGCACATATTGGATCGATCACAGATGTGTGACCTGGCTCTCGCTACTCCTGCGTACGCCGCCGGGGCTGGGCGATGCGGTCACCGAGCGAGCCACCGGCCGGGCCGCCCACCGGCGCGTCCGGGCGGATGCTGCGGGTCTCGGCACGCCGGTTGCGCGAGGCGAGCCAGTCGCGGAGGTAGAACTTGGGCAGCATCTTGCCCACCGCCAGCGTCACGTAGACGACCGTGTTGATCGCGACGAAGGCGGCCAGCACGGCCACGAGCTGGTTGCGCAGGATGCTGTCGGGGAGCAGCACCCCCATCGGGAGGACCAAGGGGATCGGCACGGGTGCCATGTCAGCTGTCCACCTTCACGCCGGAGTCGGTCTGCACGACGTGCTTCCAGTCGGCCTGCTTGGCCAGGGAGAGGTCCCAGATGCCCTTGAGGTAGACCATGTTGAGGAACATCGCGTAGAAGAGCTCGGGGAACAGCGAGAGCCCCAGCAACCGGGCCTTCCAGCCGCCGCGCCACACCGTCACGACGCGCTCCAAGGTGAAGACGAGCCCGATGCCGATCCAGAACGGGAACCACACCCAGTTCGAGGTCGCCAGCACCATGAGGAGGATCAGCAGGAGGTAGGCGGCGAGCGCGATGACGCCGTAGCCGATGCCCAGCTGCTGCATCCAGTAGCGGAACGTCTGGGGGCGCAGGCCGTAGGCGCCGAGGTTCTCCAGAGCCCCGCGCTGCCAGCGCAGCCGCTGGGCCCACAGGCCCCGCCAGTTGGGCATCACCTCGGTGACCACCGTGCACTCGCTCGGGGAGATCATCAGGGCGCCCAGGGTCTTGAGCGCGATGGTCAGCTCGTTGTCCTCGGTCAGGGCGATCGTGTCGTAGACGTCGCCCGGGACGCCGGGCAGGATCTTGCCGCGCTCCTCGGCCACCGCGCGCAGCGCCCGCGGCCGGAACACCGAGGCGGTGCCCGTCAGCACGAACACCCGGCCGCGGCGCCGGCGCAGGTCGCGTTGGTAGCGGGTGTACTCGTTGCGCTGGAACTGTCCGATCAGGCCGAAGCCGTCCTCGCCGTAGAAGAGACCGCCGACCGCCATCAGGGCCCGGTCCCACGTGAGCCGGTTGGTGGCTCCCTCGAGGAAGCCGTCGTCGAGCGTGGTGTCGGCGTCCATGATCATCACGCAGTCGTTGTCGCCCTGGCCGGGCAGGATCTCGGCCAGAGCCTGGTTGAGGCCGCCGGCCTTCTTGTGGGTGTTGTCGACCGTCTCGAAGACGTCGACGCCCGCCTCCCGGGCCAGCCGGACGGTGCCGTCGGTGCAGTTGTCGGCCACGACCACGATCCGTGCGGGCGGCACCGACTGGGAGAGCAGCGAGGCCAGGGTCTCGGAGATGCAGCCCTCCTCGTTGTGCGCCGGGATGAGCACCGTGATCGTCACCGGGCCGGCGTACTCACCACGGGTCTCGCTCATCACCAGCTTGGGCGCCAGAGGCATCCGGTGGCCGTCCTCACTGCGCCGGGCCCGCGTGAGCAGGCGGCGCTCGATGCCGGCGACCCCCGCCGCGAGCAGCAGCGCCACGCCCACAGCGGCCAGCAGCACGCGAGGCGCGGGCATCTCGGTGTCGTAGAACACCTGCCAGATGCCGAACAGCACCCCCGTGGACGGTGCGCGGCCCGCCTCCGGGTCCCCCGAGGCCACCGCCACCCACAAGGCGGTCGCCCCGAGCGTCGCGGCGCCGATGATCGCCACTCCCACCGAGCGTTGCAGCCACTGCATGTTCCCGAGTCTCCTTCGCTGATCGCGGGTGCGACGCCCCGCGTCCTTCAGTCCTTCGGCACCGTCTCCAGGGGAGATCTCATGAACTGGCTGACGAAGTCGTCGTAGGTCGTCGGCTTGCCGATGAGGTAGCCCTGGGCGAAGTCGACGCCCTCCTCGCGGCACACCTCGAGGATCTCGGGCGCGGAGACGAACTCCGCGACGGTGCGCTTGCCGAGGTCGTGCGCGATCCCGACGATCGAGCGCATGATCGTGCGGTCGACCTGCGACTCGTGCACATGGGCGACGAACTCACCGTCGATCTTCACGTAGTCGAAGAAGAGGTGCTTGAGGTAGTAGAAGGAGCCGAAGCCGGCACCGAAGTCGTCGAGCGCGAAGGCGCACCCCAGGTCGGTCATCCGGGCGGCGAAGTCGCGGGCCATGGCGACGTCGGCCACGGCGGCCGTCTCGGTGATCTCGAGGATGAGCGCGGCAGGGTCCACACCGTGGGTGGACAGCGAGCTGATCAGGGCCTGCTCGATCTCGGGGTTGCCGATGGAGTGGCCCGACAGGTTGACCTCGAACGCGAACTCCGGGTCGTGCTCGGCGCGGATCCGGGCCAGCAGCGCCAGGCTGTGGTCGACGACCCAGGCGTCGACCCGCGGCATCAGTCCGACGCGCTCGGCGATGTAGACGAACCGGGACGGCGGCACCAGCTCGTCCTGGTCGCGCAGACGCAGCAGTACCTCGGCGGAGGTGATCCGACCCGTGGCGATGTTCATGATCGGCTGGAGGTGCAGCTCGAAGCGGTCCTCCTCCAGCGCCGCCTCGATCCGGCTCTGCCAGTGCAGCCTGGCCGCCGTGCGCGGACCGCGCTCGTCGCCCTCGGGCAGCACCGCGACCTGGTTGCGGCCGGCCTCCTTCGCGTCGTACATCGTCATGTCGGCGAGCGCCAGCACGTCGGCCGAGTGCTCGGAGGCGGCCTTGAACGTCACCGCACCGACGCTCGCGGTGACGCGGCGACCAACGCCGTCGAGGGTGGCTGCGTGGTCACGGACCCGCTCGACCACGAGACCCGCCACCCGCTGCGCGGCGTCCTGACCGCCCTCGGTGAGGAGGACGGCGAACTCGTCGCCGCCGAGCCGGGCCACCAGGTCCGAGCTGCGGATCGAGCGCCGCAGCAGGCCGGCGATGGTGATCAGCAGCTCGTCGCCTGCGTTGTGGCCGAGCGTGTCGTTGACCTGCTTGAAGTTGTCGAGGTCGAGCAGCAGCAGCGCACCGGTGGGCCCGTGGCGGCCGCAGCGCTCGATGTGGCGCTGCAGCTCGGTCTCGAAGCGGCGCCGGTTGGCCAGCCCGGTGAGGACGTCGTGGTCGGCGAGGTGGGAGAGGCGGTCGAGGTAGCGACGGCGGTCGGAGATGTCGACCACGTTGACCATGACGATGTCGCCCATGCCGCGGTCGCCGACGAGGGTGCTGCTCAGCGCGACGCTGACGTCGTTGCCGCCGGAGTCGCGGAAGTTGCACTCGGTCTCGTAGGACTCGCCGGGACTTGCCACGAGTCGGCTGAGGTGGTCCTCGATTCGGGCCTCCCCGGGCGTTTCGAAGGCGCTGAGCTTGTGGCCCACCATGTCCGGGGGGTCGAGCCCGACGAGGACCGCCATGGAGATGTTGGCGCGGATGATCCGGCCCTCGGTGTCGAGCAGCGCGACGCCGTGCGGGGCGTCGTCGAAGAGGCGCTCGACCCGGTCGGTGGCGACGCGGGCCCGCCGGGTCTCTCGCTCGAGGTCACGGACGATGTGCTGGAGGACGGGGGCGACCACAAGCGCGATCGCGGCCCACACCACGGCCCGGCGCCAGTCGCCGAAGGGATAGCTCGGCGCGCCGACGACGAGGATCGGGACCGCGAAGGTGAGGATCGCCAGGGCGCTCGCCACCCACAGCTGCCGCGGCGTGCCGGTGATCGCCAGCCAGAGGATCGGCAGCAGGAGGATGACCGCCATCCCCGATCCGTGCCCGCCCGAGCCCGCTCCCGCGGCGTCGTGCACCAGGCCCGAGAAGGGGAAGAGCAGGTAGGCCGCGAGGGGGTCGAGCCACGACCGTTCGGCCCGCCGCTGGGCGAGGAGGAAGACCACGGCGACGAGGACGAGGTTGAGCGCCGCGAGCCCCGCCACCCACCACGCACGCTCGTAGGGCGGAAGAAGGACGGTGCCCAGCGCCAGGAGCGCGACGACGCCGAACGGCGCCGCCAGGGTGGGCGAGCCCCGCCGCAGGTCGGCGTACGGCGCCCCCGCAGCGCGGGTCTCCGAGAGGGGTCGTCGCACCCGACCAGACTAGACCAGTCGGGCGCGACGCCGTGGCGTTACTGCTCGTTCTCGAGGTCGGCGGCCACCCGGCGGTGCGCTTCCCAGATCTCCTCGGGCATCCGGTCGAACTGGGACAGGTGCTCCTCGCGGAAGCCCATCTCCTGCTGCCAGCGGTCCTTGTCGATGGTGAGGATGCGCTCGAGGTCCGCCGGCGCGATCTCCACCCCTTCGAGGTCGAGCTCGTCCTCGGTGGGGAGGATGCCGACCGCCGTGCGGCGACCCTTGACCTCGCCGTTCTTCAGCTGGAGCAGCCAGAGGAGCGGGCGCAGGTTGTCGCGGTAGCCGGGCCACAGGAAGTGGCCGTCGTCGGGGTCCTTCTGGAACCAGTTGACGTGCGCGAAGATCGGCTGCTCCTTCGCCGCGCCCACCACGTCGAGGTAGTGGCGGGCGTAGTCGCCCTCGCCATAGGCCATGAACGGCCGGTTGGACATCGGGTCGTAGCGCAGCTGGCCGTCCACGCCCTCGGCGGCGAAGGTGGCCTCGGCCCCCAGCGTCAGGCCGTCGTAGACGCCCTCGGCCAGGTCGGTGATGGCCCGGATCAGCGGCTCGCGGTCACGGGTGCGGCCACCGAAGATGATCGCGTCGATCGGCACGCCGGCGGCGTCGTCGTAGTCGGGCGCGATGTTGGGCACGTTGTCGAGCGTGGTGGTGAACCGGCTGTTGGGGTGGGCCCAGTTGGCGCTGTCGTCGGACTTGCGGTCGGCCAGCGGGGCGCCGGTCCAGTCGAGCCATCCGTGCACGTCGGTCGGCGGCTTGGGCGTCTTGCCCTCCCACCAGACCTCGCCCGTGGTGGGGTTGTAGGCGACGTTGGTGAAGATCGCCTGCGACCCCTCGCCGATGGAGGACAGCGCGTTGGGGTTGGTCCTCTCGTTGGTGTCCTTGGCGACACCGAAGACGCCGTACTCCGGGTTCATGCCCATCAGCCGACCGGTCTCCTCGTCGACCCACAGCCACGCGATGTCGTCGCCGTAGAAGGAGACGTGGTAGCGCTCGCCGAGCGCGTCGGGGGCCGCCATCATCGCCAGGTTGGTCTTGCCGGAGGCGCTCGGGAAGCCACCGCAGACGTGGTAGGTCTTCCCGGTCTCCTTGTCGTGGATGCCGATGAGCATGTACTGCTCGGCGAGGAACTTCTTGCTCGCCCAGCCGTCGTAGGCACCCTGGCGCAGGCCGTGCGCGATCTTGCCGAGGAGCGCGTTGCCGCCGTAGGACGAGCCGAAGTGCAGGATCGTGCGCTCGTCGGCGACGGTGACGAAGTAGCGCTGGTCGTCGGGCGTGCCCTGACCGAGGTTCTCCAGGTCACCCGTGACGTGGACCGCGCGGACGAAGGAGTCCGGGTCCTCGAGCTCGTTGACGAACTGCACGCCGACGCGCGACATCCGGATCATGTGCAGCACGACGGTGCGGGTGTCGGTGAGCTCGACGCCTGCGGCCCAGGGAGCGAGCTCGTTGCCGGGGGGCGACATCAGGTAGGGGATGACGTACATCGTCTTGCCCTCGGACGCGCCCCGCATCCGGTCGTGGAGCATCGGCTTCATCTCCGAGGCCGGGCGCCAGTTGTTGTAGACGCCCTTGTCCTTCTCGTCGTTCGTCGCGACGATGGTGCGCTCCTCTGAGCGGGCGGTGTCCTTGTAGTAGCTGCGGGAGTAGTAGCGGCCCTCGCCGGCACGCTGCAGCTCGCCGGCCGCCACGGCCTCCTCGAGGAGCCGCGCGTCGTCGGAGGCGTTGACCACCTCGACGTGCTCGGCGCCGGTGAGCTCGGCGTACTCCTTCACGAACTCACGGACCCTGGGGTTCGTGAGCCCCGCCTCGTCCAGGACTGCCTCGAGATCTGCCATCGCGCTGCCTCCTCGTGCGGCGGGACCCCCGCCTCCTACGGTCTGGTGCCTGCACCTTAGGGCACGGCTCGGCCGGCCCGATGGGGCCGGAAGTCCCGAGTGCGACGGGACCGTCACGGGCCGGGCGGGTCCCTGATTTCACCTGCCCGCGTGCCGTCGGCTATCCTCGTCAGGTCCTCGCGCCACTGGTGCGAACGGCAGGCGCCTGTAGCTCAACGGATAGAGCATCTGACTACGGATCAGAAGGTTTGGGGTTCGAATCCCTACAGGCGCGCAGCGCTGAGAGACCCCACCGGAACGCTTCACCCCGGTGGGGTCTCTCACGTTGACGCCGAGCAAGCGTCTGCTCGCGAGCGAAGCGAGCGGGTCCAGGCGCGCAGATCGACGAAGCCGCAGGCCATCTGGCCTGCGGCTTCGTCGTTCGTGCCGTGAGCACCGGGGACCAGCACCGGCGGGTGCTCACCCGAGGGTGGCGCACGTCCCGCAGGCGGCGGCGTAGTCGCGGAGCACGTCTCGGACCCGGTCGACCACCAGCGCCTGGGGGTCGACGGCCAACTCGCCGCGCCTGACCCTCTCGTACTGGGCGGGGAGGTGTGCGCTGAGCAGGGGAAGGGGGATCCCGGCGTGGCTGAGGTTCGCCACCAGCCGGTCCTGGGCCGCGTGGATCGTCGGGTTCGGCCAGTAATAGCGCATCCGGTCGCTGTAGCTGTAGCGCCGCGCGAGACGCTCGGCGTCGGCCTCCCCCTCGTAGTAGCCGGACCACCAGCGCGGCTCCTCGAGCATCACCGCCTCGACCACCTCGACCAGGCCGGACCGCCGGTCGGCAGGCACCAGCTCGTCCTCGATCGCGGCGAGGGCGAACAGGGCCTCGCGCAGGGCGAACGTCAGTCCCGGCCCCACCTTGAGGACGGCCCAGTGGTCCTCGACCAGCGCCCGCAGCCCGGAGCGGAGCTGGTAGTCGGTGGAGTGCGCCTCGAACACCAACGGCGTCCCCTCCACCACCGAGCGCAGCTCCCCGACCGCCGCCGGGTCGTAGTCGAAGACGCGCTGGTGGTCGAACTCGACGCCCGGCTGGACCACGAGCGCCAGGACGCGCTGCCAGGCGTCGTGGAGGCCTGCGGCCGCGAAGGCCTCCCGGTGCTCCTCGATCGTGGTCCGGGCCGCCTCGGGCGTGGTGGGCGCCAGACTGTCGATCGTCTCGTGCGCGCCGCCGGGGACCGGGACCTCGGTCCCGATCACGTAACCGAGCCGGTGGGCGCCCGGGCCCGCCGCTGCCTCGGCCGCGCGAGCCAGCCGCGCGGCCCGCTCGGCCACGACCCGGTCCGGCAGCGGAGCGTCCTCACCGGCGCACGCCATGCTGGTGTCGAGATGGATCTTGGTGAACCCCGCCTCGACGTACGACGCGACGAGCACCTCGGCCTTCGCCATGGCGGCCTCGGCGCCGAGACCGCGCCACACGTTGGGCCCCAGGTGGTCGCCGCCCAGCACGACCCGGTCCGTGGGCAGACCGTGCTCGCGAGCGACGCCCAGCACGAGGTCGCGGAAGTCGGCAGGGCGCATGCCGGTGTAGCCGCCGTCCTGGTCGACCTGGTTGGACGTCGCCTCGATGAGCGCGGCCGTCCCGTCCTCGCGGGCCTGCAGGACGGCGGCGGCAAGCACCCACGGGTGGGCCGAGCACACCGAGTAGACGCCGACGCGGCGCGACGCCGTCGTGGCGGCGCGGTGGGCGGCCAGGGTCTCGACCATGGGGTCGGTGATGGTCACGTTCACTCCTCCGTCGTGCGGGCGGCCAGGCAGGCCGCTCCGATCAGTCCGCCGGTGCCCGCGAACCGCGCGGCGCGCAGGTCCGGGACCGGGGTGTAGCGAAGCCGGGCCGCGAGCCGGCTCCGCAGCGGCGCGAGGAATAGGTCCTCCCCCGCCCGGGCCAGCCCGCCGCCCAGCACGATCGCCTCCGGCGCGACGACGGTCGCCATGGCGGCTAGCCCGTCGGAGAGCCGGTCCAGCGCTGTGTGCCAGACCTCGGTGGCCAGCGGCTCCCGACGACGTACGGCGTCGGCGACGTCGATCGCCCCCCGGACGGGGGCGTCCGCGACGGCGTTGTACTGGCGGACGATGCCCGCGGCGGAGGCCACCGCCTCGAGGCACCCCGTGCCACCGCAGGCGCAGGGCTCGTCGCCTGCGACCCGGAGGTGCCCGATCTCGCCGGCCAGGCCGTGCGCGACCAGCGGCCGTCCGTCGACGACGAGCGCCGCGGCGATGCCGGTGCCGACGACCACGACGGCCACGTCCGAGAGACCTCGCGCGGCACCCCAGCGACGCTCGGCGGCGCCCCAGGCGCGCACGTCGTGACCGACCTCGACCGGCACCCGCACGCGCTCCTGGACGAGGGCGCGGAACGGGACGTCACGCCAGCCCAGGTTCTCCGACCAGGTGCCGGTGCCGCTGGCGTCGTCGACGATCCCCGGGAGGACGACGCCGAGGGCGTCGACCCCGCGACTGGCGACCTCCGCCATGGCGAGCACCTGCTCGACGGCACCGGCAGGCTCGACGGCGGCCGGCTCCGTGACGACCTCGCCGAGCACCGGCTCCCCATCGGGGCCCACCTCGAGCACGCTCCGGCGCATCGTCGTGCCCCCGACGTCGACGACGCCGGTGCGTCGCCGCGGCTCGGCGCTCATCCCTTGAGCCCCGTGCTCGACATGGTCGCCAGGAAGTGCTTCTGGGCGACCAGGAAGCCGACCAGGAGCGGCAGCACGGCGACCACGTTGCCCGCCATGAGGAGCGACCACTCGGTCCGGCGTACGCCCTGGAAGTTGGCCAGGCCGATCTGGAGCGTGAACAGGTTGCTGTCGGAGATGGCGATCACCGGCCAGATCAGGTCGTTCCACGAGCCCACGAGGGTGAACACCGCCAGCGTCATCAGGGACGGCCGGGCCAGGGGCAGCACGATGTGCCACAGGATCCGCAGCCGGCTCGCGCCATCGAGCAGCCCGGCCTCCTCCAGCTCGCGCGGCACCGAGAGGAAGAACTGCCTCATCAGGAAGACCCCGAAGGCCGTGGCCAGCCACGGCACAATGAGGGCGGCGAGCGAGTTGAGCAGGTGCAGGCGCGCGAACATCACGTAGGTCGGGATCATCAGCAGCTGGATCGGGATCATGATCGTGCCGAGGATCGCCAGGAAGCTCACGTTGCGGCCGCGAAAGCGCAGGCGCGCGAAGCCGTAGCCGGCCAAGGAGCAGAGCACGACGTTGGAGCCCACGGCCACGGTCGAGACGATCACCGTGTTCGTCAGCCAGATCAGGACGTCGGAGCGCTCCAGGAGGCCGCGGTAGCCGTCGAGGGTGACCGTCGTGGGGATGAAGCGCGGCGGGAGCCGGTTGATGTCCCGGCTGGGCATGAAGGACACCATGATCATCTGCACGAACGGGAAGGCGAAGAGCACCGCTATCGGCGCCAGCAGCAGGTGCCACGGGCTGAAGGGCAGCCGACGCCTGCGTGCCTCGGACTGGGCCGGACGGTCCGCTTCGGCTGTCGGAACGGCGGGGTGCTCCGCGCTGTCGTTCTCGGTCGTCGTCGCAATCACGCCGGCTGCTCCCCACCGCGACGGCGCTGGATCGCCACCAGCACCAGCGTCATGACCATCGTGACCACGAAGAGGACCCACGCGATGGCGGAGCCGTAGCCGAAGCTGAGCTGCCGGAACGCCTGCTCCCACAGGTAGTAGACGAGGGTCGTCGTCGCGCCGATCGGCCCGCCACGCGTCGTCGTGTAGACCAGGTCGAAGAGCTGGATGCACTGGATCGTCTGCCAGATGACCACGAACGCCGTCGCCGGCGCGACCTGCGGGACGGTGATGTGCCGGAACCGCTGTGAAGCGCTCGCTCCGTCGACCTCGGCGGCTTCCAGGCAGGCCGTGTCGACGTCCTGCAGCGCAGCCAGGTAGATCACGGTGACGAAGCCGAGCTGCCCCCACAGCGACATGATCACCAGCACGACCATCGCCTGGGACGGGTCCTCCAGCCACCCCTGCTGGGGCAGGCCCAGGACACGGAAGACGTTGTTGACGACGCCGACCTCGGGGTTGAACACGAAGTTGGCCAGCAGGCCGGTCACCGCGGCGGACGCGACGTACGGGACGAAGATCGCCGTCCGGTAGAGGCCCATGAAGCGGATCCGGCGGTTGAGCGCGGCGGCGAGCAGCAGTCCTCCGACGACGGAGACCGGCATGAAGAGCCCCGTGTAGAGCAACGTGTGCCACGCGGCCGCGACCAGGTCGGTGTCGCGGGACATCCGCTCGAAGTTGTCCGCACCGACGAACCGTGGCTCGCTGAAGCCGTTCCACTTCTGGAGCGCGAGCAAGGTGGCCCAAGCCGCCGGGAAGATCCCCAGGCCGACGATGACGATCACGGCCGGGGCGACGAACGCCATCCCGGCGAGCTGCTCCGAACGTCGCTGCGTACGCCGCCCTGCGCCGGTCGCCGTCGACGCGTCCTCAGGCACGGCCACCGTCGCGCTCCTCGCCATCAGCTGGCTCCCGCCTGGGCGTCGGACAGCACGACCGAACGGGTGAGGTGTCGCGGGTGGTCCGGGTCGAGCCCGCGCAGGCGCGCGAGCTGGAGTGCCACCCGCTGGGCAAGCACGAGCTCGGCCAGCGGGTCGCGCTCCCCGACCACCACGCGCGCGCCGGTCACCGCGATGTCGGCCGCGAGGCCACCGGGGTCACCGCCGAGCAGGGTCACGAGCGACCGCTCGCCGGCGACGGCGAGGGGGCCGTGGCGGAAGTCGGCGCTGGGGTAGCTCTCGGCCCACGCCAGTGCCGACTCGCGGACCTTCAACGCGGCTTCGTGCGCGATCCCGAGCGCCCATCCGGTGCCGAGGTAGACCACGTGCTCGACCGCGTCGAGCCCGTCCGGAAGGCCGCTGGCGAGGGCGTCCTCGGCCTGGGCGACCAGCGTCTCGAAGCCATCGGCGTCGAGCTCACCAGTGGCGACCCGGGCCGCGACCAGGGTGGCTGTCGGAAACCTTGTCTGCACCACGGACGTCTCGTCGGCGAACCCCAGGTCCACGACGTCGTGGGCCAGAGCCGCGACCGGGGAGTCGGCCACGCCGGTCACGACCACCCGGCGCCAGTCGACCGGCAGCGACTGCAGGGCGTCCACGACCTCGGTCGTGGTGCCGGAGCGGCAGAAGGTGACGACGCGGTCGTAGACGTGCTCCCGACCGGGGAGCTCGCTGGCGAAGGCATGGTCCGTGAGACCCAGGCCGGCCTGCTCGCGCAGGACCGCGTAGGACAGGGCGACGTGCGCCGACGTGCCGCACCCGATGGCCAGGACCCGCTCCCCAGGGGCAGCGAGGGCCGGACCGACGGCGGCGTCGGCGGCCAGCTCGGCGGCGCGCGTCCAGATCGTGGGCTGCGAGAGGATCTCGGCCTCGGTGACCAGCCCGCTCACTGGGCCGCGTCCTTCAGCGCGTTGTCAGCCTTCTCGGCGGCCTCAGCCAGGGCGTCCTCGACGGACGTGGCGCCCTGGAGCACCTCGGCGACCGAGCGACCGACGGCGCTCGAGAGGCCGACGTAGCCAGCGACGGTCGGGCGGGGGATGGTCGCGTTCTCCTGGTTGGCGACGAAGACCTCCGCGCCTGGGTACTCCTCCTTGAACGTGGCGAACGCAGGAGTGTCGACGGCAGAGCTGCGCAGCGGCAGGTTGCCGAGGGCCAGGTTGAACTGGGCGTCCTGGTCGTTCTGGGTCAGCCACGCGATCAGCTCGTAGGACCAGTACGCCCGGTTGGCGTCCTGGTGGTCGTAGAGCACCCAGAGGTCCGGACCCGAGACCGTCGTGTGGTCGCCGTCCGTGCCGGGGAGCTGCTGCACCCCGTAGTCGATGCCGGCCTTGACGGTGTCGTAGATCTCCCACGGCCCAGTGACCATCATGCCGATCCGGTTCTCCCGGAAGAGCGGTCCGTACTTCTCGTCGGTCTGGTCGAGGTAGACGCTCTTGTCGTCGACCGCCATCGCGCGCAGGGTCTCCAGGGCGGCCTCGCCCTCGGGCGAGTCGAACGCCGCTGCGGTCTGGTCGTCGTCGAGGATCTCCCCGCCGTTCTGCCAGAGCAGCGGCCACAGCCGCCACGTGGTGTCCTCGCCTCCCGACACCGACAGGTTCGTGCCGTAGACACCGTCCCCGGTCATCGCCTTCGCGTAGTCGCGGAAGTCGTCCCACGTCCAGTCGGGCGACGGTTCGTCGAGACCCGCATCGGCAAGGAGCTCCTTGTTGTAGACCACGGCGAGGTTGTCGACAACGGCTGGGAACCCGATCGTCTTGCCGCCCGGGGCCGCGGTGGCGCGGGCGGCCTCCGAGAACTCGTCCCAGCTGACGTCCTCGTCCCCGGCGATGGTGTCGGTGAGGTCGAGGGTCCGGCCGGAGTCGGCCAGCTCGGAGGCCCAGGAGCCGTAGGCGTAGGAGATGTCGGGATAGGTCCCGCCGGCGAAAGACGCGGAGAGCTGGCCCAGGAGGTCATCGGTGGTGGCCGAGCCCGGGGTGGCCTTGATCGTGACGTTGGGGTGCTCGGCCTCGAACTGGTCGACGAGCTTGTCGATGTAGACCTCGGAGCTGTCGTCCTGGCCCGTCCACCAGGTGAGGGTCACCTTGTCGTCGGGAGACGCCTTCTCGAGGTCGGTCGCCGGCCCTCCGGTGGTCGACTCGCCACACGCGGCGAGCAGGAGCGAGCCGGCCACGGCGACCGCGAGGCCTGCAACCCAACGGCGCCCGCGGGGGATGACGGAACGGCGACTCGGGCTCGTGGGGGTGTGGGACATGGTCAGCTCCTCGTGGTGGTGGGTGCGGCGACGCGGTCGACGGTGTAGTCGTGGTCCGCGAGCCCGTCCGGAAGATGGGCGGCGTGGACCCGGGAGAGCTCGGTCAGCACGGCATCGAGCTCGTCCGGGGCGAGTGACGCGGACGCGTTCGGATCGAGCAGCGCAGCACGCCGGACCAGCTCCGGGTCGCCGCTGAGCGCTGCCTCCACGGTGAGTCCGACGACGTCGAGGAACCGCCGGTTGAGCGCCGCGCAGGCCTCGGGGAGAGCACCCACCGCGTGCGGTCGGGCCTCCTTGCCCTCGATCGTGACCGGCACCTCGACGGCTGCCTCGGCCGGGAGGTTGTCGATCCATCCGCGGTTCGGGACGGTCGCGTAGATGTCGTGACGGGTGCCGGTGGCGAGGGAGTGGATCACCTGGGGCGCGTACTCGACGGCCTCGGTCCCGAAGTCCAGGGGGCGTCCTTCGGCTACGGCTGCGGCCGTGCGGTGGTACTCGGCGAGGTTCTGCTCGCTGATGCCGATGTACTCGCCGGGCTCGAGCCGGAAGCGCTCGACCTGCGCCTCGTGCGGGAGGTACCACGCGACGTACTCGGCACTGTGCTCGCTCGACTCCGTGGGGAACCGGCCGAGCCGGCGGTACATGTCGACCCGGACGCGACGGCGCAGCTCGGGGTCGGCGGCGATGCGCTCGTCCAGCAGCGGGTGGAGGTCCTCACCATCGCGCTCGAGCCGGAGGACCCACGACTGGTGGTTGACCCCGGCCGCGGTGAACTCCACCTCCGCCATCGGCACGCCGAGGATGCCGCTGAGGGTGTCGATGGTCCAGTGCACGGAGTGGCACAGCCCGAGGACGGTGAGCTCCGGGGCCAGGCGGCTCATCAGGTCGACGTTGATCGCCATCGGGTTCGTGTAGTTGAGGATCCACGCGTCCGGGCACAGGCGACGTACGTCCTCCACGAGCTGGGAGTAGAACCCCGCCGTACGGAGGCCGCGGAAGATGCCGCCGACTCCCAGGGTGTCGCCGATCGTCTGGCGCAGCCCCGCCCGCAGCGGGATCTCGAGGTCGGCGCGGGTGGCCTCGAGCCCGCCCACCATCACGGTGACCACGATCGCGTCCGACCCCGGAAGAGCGGTGTCGCGGTCCCGGTGGCTCTCGACGCGCGCCCGCAGTCCGCGGGAGGCCACCAGCTGCTCGGCAGCACCGACAGCCACGCCGAGACGGTCGGGGTCGATGTCGTGGAGGCGCCAGATCATCTCCATCTCGGCGTCCCAGGCGGCCAGGTCGGTGAGGAGGTCCTGCGTGAACTCGACGCTGCCGGCGCCCACGAACGTGATGACGGTCTCAGTGCTCATGAGCACATGAAAGACGTCAACTGCGCACTTGCGCCACGAAACGCGCAACAACGGTGCTCATTCTGCGCAAAGTGGGTACGGTCCGCTCATGACGACCAAGGCGACGGCAGCGGTCGCCCCCACCTCGGCGAGGTCGGGGCGACTGGCCGCGATCCTGCGCGCCCTCTCCGAGCGCGGCGAGCAGTCGGTCGCGTCACTCGCCCGCGAGCTCGGGGTGTCCGCCTCGACGCTCAGACGGGACCTGGCACTGCTCGAGTCGCAGGACCTGCTGACCCGGGTGCACGGCGGGGCGCTCGATGCCCAGCAGTCCGCGATCGAGATGCCGGTCCGCTATCGCGACGGGCAGGCCGACAGCGAGAAGGCGGCGATCGCCCGTGCCGTCGCCGCGATGGTGCCGCCGGGCTCGCACGTGATCGGGCTGACCGGGGGGACCACGACGAGCGCCGTGGCCCGCGCGCTCGCATCCCGCGACGACGTGACCGTGGTGACCAACGCGGTCAACATCGCGAGCGAGCTGACCGTCCGGGCCCGCGCCCGCGTGTTCATGGCCGGAGGCTTCGTGCGACCCCAGTCCTACGAGGTCGTCGGCCCCTCCGCCATCCAGGCCCTCTCCCGCCTGACCCTCGGCTATGCGTTCATCGGCGTCGACGGTGTCTCGGCCGCCGCGGGGCTCACCACCCACGACGAGGTCGAGGCGCAGACCAACCTCGCGATGCTCCGGCGCGCGCACCGGGTGGTCGTGGTCGCGGACGGCCGCAAGGTGGGACGCCGGTTGATGGCCCAGATCGCGCCGATCGACGACGTCCACGAGCTGGTCACCACCTCGAGCGCCGACCAAGGACACCTGGACCGGCTGCGGGAGGCCGGTCTCAAGGTGACCGTCGTCCCGCACGCCACCTAGCACGACGGTCAGGACGACGGCCCGGCCGCCGGGCACGGCCTAGGCTCGTCGTCGTGCCGCCCATCGACGACTCCACCCGTCCTCGCGTGGCCGGGTCGGTCGACCTGACCCCGGCGCAGCGCCTCGCCGGCGACCACCTGCGGATGATCCACGACCACTTCCGGGAGCAGCTCGCCCAGCTCTCCGCGGCGGTCGCCGCGCTGCGCGACGGCGCGGGCGACGTCGGAGCCGTGCGCGCGGGCCTCCACCGGCTCGGGCCGGCGCTGACCGCGCAGCAGGTGTCCGGGTTGTGCCAGCAGGTCTGCCGGTTCCTCACGATGCACCACAGCATCGAGGACCAGAGCTTGTTCCCGGCCGTGGCGACCCTGGACGACTACGCGCCGGTGGCGGCGCGGCTGGCCGAGGAGCACCTCACCATCCACGCCCACCTCGAACGGGTCGACGACCTGGCCGTGGCGGTGCCCTCCGACCCGACGCTGGTCGCCGAGCTGGTCAGCGCCGTCGCGGACCTGAGGCACGACCTCGAGTCGCACTTCGCCTACGAGGAGGCCGAGATGGCCGAGCCGCTCGGCCTGCTCGGCCTCGGCGTGTAGCCGCCACCGGCGGGGACCTGCGGCCTCAGGCCTGCCAGATCCGCAGCCAGTCGACGGACATGTGCTGCGGCAGCTGCTTGTCCTTCATCTCCGAGAGCTCGTAGTCGGACGCAAGCAGGCTCAGGATCGGGTACTGCGGCTGCCCGGACACGCCCTTGCGGGTGCGCCAGGTCTCCTGGCCGTCGATGCGGAAGATGTACGTCCGGGGCGTCCACTCGACGGAGAACACGTGGTAGTTCTTCGACCAGCCGTCCCGCCTGTTCTTCAGGAAGGTCCTCGGCTTCTTGATCCACGAGCCCGTCTTGACGACGTGGCCACGCCGCTTCCAGTGGATGAAGCTCGTCAGGCCACCACGCGGGTGCTTGTTGCCGAAGTACTCGATGACGTCGATCTCGGCGCCCGCCCGGCGCGGCTTGCCGGGTCGCGAGGTCTGCGGCTGCAGCCAGAAGCTGCTGTGCTGCCCGCGCCGCTCGTGCATCTTGATGCGCGCGGCCGCGAAGCCGTACTTGAAGGCGACCCTGTTCTGGGTCGAGATGTGGCCGTTGAGGCGGTAGGCGTAGCGGCCCGAGGACTTCCCCCGCTTGAGCGCCTTGCACTTGCCCGTGCGGCTGCGGTCCTTGATCACGCTGATGCGCGCCGCACCTCCGCGCACCTTGACGGCCTTGGGGCTGCCCTTGGAGCACCTGCGCTTGCTGGCCTTCTCGTAGCTCTGGCCGCGGTGGCTCCACACCGGGCCCAGCGAGCGGCCGGAGAAGGTCTCGGTGAAGAGCGGCGCCTGCCACCGTGCGGTGCTCGCCGGGCGGCTCACCGCAGGGCGCAGGCCCTTGAACCGGCCGACCTTCACGCGGTAGGTCACGGGGCCCCCGCGCCGCACGGCGCGAGCCGAGAACTCCGCTCGGCCCCGTCGGTCCAGCCTGGCCTTCCCGACGTTCTTCCAGCGCGAGCCGCGCTTGGCCTGGAGCCGCACGGGGCGACCTGCGCGGCGGGGCTTGACCGTGGCGGCGACAGCCACCCGTGCCGCGTCGGGGCTGGCGGTGCGGCGACCCTGCTGCACGATCTGCGGCAGCACCTGGATCCGCGCTCGCGACCGCTTGGCAGGACGGGCGGACGACGCGGCAGCGGCTTCGCTGGCCGCCGGGTCGGCGACCGACCCGGTCTGGGTGGTCAGGAGCAGGGACGCGGGCATCAGCAGCGCGAGAGCGCTGCCCGCGAGCACACGGCGTGCAGGCATGGCGGTATCTCTCTTGTCGGGGTCGATGAGCAGTCGTTCTCCCATCGAGGGTGTCCCGCGTCCTGGAGTGAGCCAAATCGAGGGCGCCCGCCCGGCGGATCGGCGTTCTGCTGTGAGCAGAACCCGTAGTAGGAGCCTGCGACCGGTGGCTACCGTCGGTGCATGGGCGAGATCGTGCGATTCCCGGAGCGGGCAGCGGAGCAACCAGTCGAGGCACCCGAGCCGCTGTGGCGCGAGCTCGTCGGCCGTGAGCTGCACCGCGAGCGCACGGCACGGGGCGAGCGGCTCGTCGACGTCGCCGGTCGGGCCGGCGTCTCGATCCAGTACCTCTCCGAGGTCGAGCGTGGGCTCAAGGACCCGTCGTCGGAGATGCTCCACGCGATGGCCGGCGCGCTCGACCTGGGCGTGCGCGAGCTTGCCACCCGCGTGGCGCGGCCGCAGGCCCTCGCCCTCGCTGCCTGACCTCCTGCCCCTCAGGCGAACGCCGGCCCCTGCTCGCTCAGGACGGTGTCGACGATGCCGTAGTCGACGGCCGCTGCGCCCGGCAGGACCAGGGTCCGGTCGGTGTCCTGGCGGATCTGCTCCGGCGTACGCCCGGTGTGCTCGGCGAGGATCTCCTCGAGCAGGAGGCGTACGCGCGCCACCTCGTCGGCCTCCAGGATCAGGTCTGGCACCGTGCCGCGCCCCTGGGTCGCGGGTTGGTGGAGCACCACCCGGCCGTGTGGCAGGATCGCCCGGCTGCCACGCGCACCTCCGGCGAGCAGCACTGCCGCCGTCCAGGTCGCCTGGCCGACGCACACGGTCTCGACCGCCGGCCGGACGAACTGCATGGCGTCGTAGATCGCGAGCATCGCGTCGATCGATCCGCCCGGCGAGTTGATGTAGAGGCTGATCGGGATCTCGGGGTTCTCCGAGGACAGGTGGAGGAGCTGCGCGATGACCGCGTTGGCGACGCCGTCGTCGATCTCCGTGCCGAGGTAGACGATCCGCTCGGACAGCAGACGGGAGTAGAGGTCGAGGGTCCGCTCACCTCGCGGCGTCTGCTGGACGACGTACGGGATCGTGTAGGTGCTCATCGCACACCTGCCAGTCCGACCGGTCGCGTGCGTGCGGGCGTGACGTGGTCGATGCTGCTGATGACCTGGTCGACGAAGCCGTAGGCGAGCGCCTGCTCGGCGCTGAACCACCGGTCGCGCCGTGAGTCGCGCTCGACGGTGTCGCGGTCCTGCCCAGTGTGCTCGGCGATGAGGCCGAGCACGGTGTCGCGGGTGTGGCGCAGGTCGTCGGCCTGGATCTCGATGTCGACGGCCGTGCCGCCGATGCCGGCGGATCCCTGGTGCAGCAGCACGCGGGAGTGCGGCAGGGCGTACCTCTTGCCGGGCGTGCCCGCGGAGAGCAGGAACTGACCGGCGCTCGCGGCCATCCCCATCGCGAGGGTGCTCACGTCGTTGGGGATCAGCCGCATCACGTCGTGGATGGCGAGCATCGCCGAGACGGACCCTCCCGGGGAGTTGATCCAGATGCTGATGTCGGCGCGGGGGTCCTCGGCGGAGAGCAGGAGCAGCTGGTGCATCAGCCGGTTGCCGTTGCCCTCGCGCAGCTCCTCCCCCAGCACGATGATGCGTTGGTGCATCAGGCGGCGGACGAGCTCGTCCTCGATGCGTTCGGAAGTGGTGGTCGTCATGCCGCCAGCGTGACGCGCCGCGAGGGTGCACCACAGGGTGCTCTGCCGGCGGCGGATCCGCTGCGGGCGGAGCGGCGGCGGAAGTGCCGTGACAGCGGCCTCGTGGCGGCGCATCCTGAGGAGTGCCCGTCGCACGTGCGAGGAGGTCCTGTGGGCGCGCTGCCACGACCAGACCTGCCTCGTGGGGCACATCGCGACCTCAACGAGGCTCTCCACGAGCTGCACCAGCGCGCGGGACGGCCGGGGCTGCGCGTCCTCGCCCAGCACGTGGGGTGCAGCCACACGACGGTCTCCAAGGTGTTCTCCTCGTCCCGCGTGCCGGCGTGGGGCATCGTCGAGCTGCTGGTCGAGTCCATGGGCGGAGACGCGGGCGAGCTCAAGGCGCTGTGGGTCGCCGCGACCGGCGGGGCGACGGCGCCCGCGGTCCCTCCGGTCCTTGCCGGTCGCCGCCGCGGGCTGCCGCAGGTCCGGCGGCACCTCACCTCCGGGAGCGGGCTCCTGCTCGTGACGGGCGAGGCGGGCATGGGCAAGACGCGACTGGTCGGGACTGCGGCACGACTCGAGGCGGACGAGGTGTTCGTGGCGGCGGGGCACTGCCTGCGCCTGTCGACCGAGGTCCCGATGCTGCCGGTGGCGGACGTGCTGCAGGCGGTGCTGTCCGTCGACGACGGACACTGGCTCACCGCGGCGCTCGCCGGCTGCCCGGCCTACGTGCCGGGTGCCCTGCGTCACCTGCTGCCCGAGCTCGAGGTGGCCGACCCCGCGCCGGACGTGCAGGACGACTGGGCCCGTCAACGCCTGTTCGCAGCCGTGGAGGCGACAGTGGCCGCCCTCGCTGCCTCCCGCCCGCTCGCGCTGCTCGTCGAGGACCTCCACTGGTCCGACGCCGCCACCTTCGACCTGCTCGAGCACCTCGCGACGCGTGGCCTGCGCGCACCCGTGCTGGGGACCTGGCGGACCGTCGACCCGGACACCGGTCCCGAGGCGCTCGCCTGGCTCTTGCGCGTACGCCGGCTCGCGGGCGTGCAGGTGCTCGAGCTGGCTCCGCTGACCCGGGACGAGACCGCCGACCAGCTCGCCCAGCTGCTGCCCTGGCCGGTCGAGCCCGCCATCGTCGACCGGGTCCACGGCCGCAGCCGCGGCCATCCCCTCTTCACCGAGCACCTCGCCGCCGACACCTCGACCGGCGACAACCTGCCCGGTGCCCTGACCGACGTGCTCGACCAACGGCTGCAGGGGCTGGGTCCCGAGGCGTGGTCGGTGGCGACGACACTCGGCGTCGCCGACCGACCGCTCGACGCGCGCGAGCTGGTCGCCGTCACCGGGCTCCCGACCGAGGGCGTCACCCTCGGCCTCAGGTCCCTCGCCGGACGCCGCCTGCTGTTCGACGTCTCGGCGCGCGAGGTCCAGCTGGGGCACCCGCTCCTCGCCGAGGCGATCCGCCGTGCCGTCGTGGCGAGCGAGGGCGCGGACCTGCACCGCCGGCTGGCGGAGGTGCTCGGTGCGGGTCCGGCTCCGTCGGCGGCCGAGGTGGCGGCGCACTGGGAGGCCGCCGGAGACCGCAGCGAGGAGCTGGACTGGCGCGTGCGTGCCGCGAAGGCGTCGGAGGAACGCTTCGCCCTCGCCAACGCCGCCGTCCAGTGGCTCCGCGTGCTGGAGCTGTGGCCCCCCGGTGCCGCGTCCGCGGGGACGCCGGCGGTCAGCCGTTGGGCCGCCTGTCGGGGGGCCATCGACGCGCTGGACTACTCGGGAGAGATCCCGCGCTCGGTCGAGATCGTGGAGGGTGCGCTCTCCTGGGCCGCGGAGCTCACTCCGCTCGAGGCCGGTGAGGTGTACGCCCGCGCCGGCGGCTACCGGACCTTCTTCCGCGAGCCCGCAGCCGGACTGCCCCTGCTGGACCGCGCGATCGAGCTGCTCTCCCCCCTCCCGCCCTCACCCGGCCACCTGGTCGCACTGAGCTCGCGGGCCGAGGCGCTGGCCGAGCTCGGACGGGACGACGAGGCGTCTGCCGCCTGGTCCGCTGCAGTGGACGTGAGTGGCGCCCTGGGAGACCCGGTGAGGCACCGGGAGGCTTCCTTGCGCAAGGCCACGCACGACTACCTCACCGGTGACCGGACGGCGCTCGGGCGAGTCGCCGACCTGGCGGCGCTCGCGACACCCCGCCCGGACCCGCTGGGCGACATCCGCTCCGCGCAGGACTACTCCTACCTCCTGCGCCTCGAGGGAGCGCGTCACGACGAGGTCCGGGTTGCTGCACGCCGTGGGCTGGAGGTCGCGGACTCGTGGGGCATCGACGACTGGGGGACGGCGAACCTCACCTGGAACTTCGCCGAGGCGGCCTGGGTGGCCGGGAGGGTCGCGGAGGCGGCCGCCACGATCGACCCTCTCACCGCAGGTCCGCTGGTGGGGGACCGAGCGCCTCTGTACCTCGCGCGCGCCATGCTCGACACGCTTCGCGGGCGGCCGGACGCGCATGACGGACTCGGAGCCCTCGACGAGATCGTCCCCACCCTGCGGGTCTTCTTCGTCCCGTTCGTCGCGGAGGTCCGCCTCTGGCGGTGCGAGCCCCAGACGGCGTTCGACCTGCTCGTCGGCGATCTCGAGCGTCGCATCGCCGGCGGCTTCCCGCGAGCGGGGATCGGGGCGCTCCTGCTGCTCGCCCGGTCCGCTGCAGACATCGTCGTCGCGACTCCTCGAGACGCGCGGCCAGGGCGCCGCCGCGAGCTGGGCGTCACGGTCGACCGCCTCGTGGGGGCGATGGATGCCCTGCCGCCGGACCTCGACGACCACATGGACGTCGCGACACCCGCCTACGCCGCGGCGTACGCCGCCGAGCGGGCGCGGCTCGCGGACCGGCAGACCGTCGACGCCTGGGTGGCCGTGGCGCGCCAGTGGGACCGGCTCGAGCGCCCGCACGACGCGGCGTACGCCCGGTGGCGCGCCGCGCAGGTGGCCGTCGCGAGCGGGCAGGCAGCGGCTGCGGACCGGTTGCTGCGACGGGCGGCCCAGCAGGCGAAGGAGCACGCCCCGCTCCTTGCGCTGATCGCGGCCCTCCGCCGTCCCGCCTAGCGGTCCAGCAGGGGCCGGGCGGGGTCCCAGGTGGTGCCGTCGCGGCTGTCCTGCCGCCTGCGGGCGATGGCGGAGAGCGCCTCGAGGACGACGCGGTTGGCGAGGGCGGCGGTGATGTCGGCGTGGTCGTAGGGCGGGCTGACCTCCACCACGTCGATGCCGACGACCGGCAGCTCGAGGCAGATCCGGCGTACGGAGTCGAGGAGCTCGCGGGCGGAGAGCCCGCCGGGCTCGGGGGTGCCCGTGCCGGGCGCGTGGCCGGGGTCGCAGACGTCGATGTCGACGGAGAGGAAGACGCCCTCGCACTCGTCGGTGGCGATGCCGAACGCCTCGGTCAGGCACTCCGTCAGGCCACGGTGCACGATCTCGGTCATCTCGTAGGACCGCATGCTCTCGGCCGCCATCCAGTCGAGGGTCTCCGGTCCGGGCCAGTAGCCGCGCAGGCCGACCTGGAGGAAGCGGTCGCCGCGCAGCGCCCCCGACTCGATGAGCCGGCGCATCGGCTGGCCGTGCCCCCACAGCGAGCCGAACTCGATGTCGCCGGTGTCGGCGTGCGCGTCGAAGTGGATCATCGAGACGCGGCCGTGGCCGAGGACGTTGGCGACGCCCTTGGCGTCCGGGTAGGCGATGGAGTGGTCGCCGCCGAGGATGACCGGGATCGCGCCGGCGCGCGCCACCTTCTCCACCACGGCCTCGAGCCGGCCGAGGGTGGTCTCGATGTCGCCGGGCGGGAGCTCGACGTCGCCGGCGTCGACGACCTTCAGGTCCTGGAGCCCGTCGGTGCGCAGCGCCAGGGAGGGACGCGAGCCGTCGTGCGGGAGGTAGTCGGTCATCCGGATGGCCTGCGGCCCGAAGCGGGTGCCCGGCCGGTGCGACGTGCCGCCGTCGAAGGGAGCGCCGACGACCACCACGTCGGCATCGGCGTAGGTCGACTCGTCGTCGAGGTCGCAGGCGGGCACGCCCAGGAAGGTGATGTCGGGGCCGAACTGAGCGCCGTAGCGAGCCATGGGTCCGATGCTAGGGGGCTACCAGTCCCCCAGCGCCGCGAAGCGCTCGCCGATGAGCCGGTGGGTCTCGGAGTCGGGGTGGAGGTCGTCGGGGAGCGGGAGCCGCTCGGCGTCGGCCGGGCCGTAGAGCGCGAGCCCGTCGACGTACGACAGGTGCGGGTCGTCGCGGCGTGCGACGACCTCGGCCAGCACCTCGCGGACGACCTCGAGCGTGACGCCGCCACGGGCCACCGCGGCCGGGTCGCCCTCGGCGACGAACCCGACGCGCCCCTCGGCGATCCCGGACATGTCCACGCCGGTCGGCCCCGGCACGGACTCGTGCATGCCGCAGAAGATCGGCGAGACCAGTCGGACCGGGGTCTCGGGGTGGCCGTCGCGGATCGTGTCGAGGTAGCCGTGCACGGCTGGGCCGAGGGCACGACGGCGGACGAGGTCCTGGTTGACGAGGTTGATGCCGAGCTTGAGGCTGATCAGGTCGGCGGGGGTGTCGCGGATGGTGCGCGCGACGAACGGGTCGAGCAGGGCGCTGCCGCCGAGGCCGAGGTTGACGAGGTCGAGGCCGGCCAGGCGGGCCGCGACGACGGGCCAGGTCTCGGTGGGGTACGTCGCCACCGACCCGTGGCTGATCGAGCTGCCGTGGTGCACCCACCGCGGCCCGGTCGGGGAGAGGGGAGCCACGGGCGCATCGGCCCGGAGGTCGACCAGCTCCGTCTGCTCGTCGTGCGGCAGCCAGACCTCGACGTCCTTCTCGCCGGCCGGCAGGGCGACCACCAGCGTGGTGGGCTCGCCCGGCTCCCAGGTGTTGGCGCCGGTCATCATGTCGACGAGCAGCACGTCGCCACCCGGGGCGCTCAGCCGCTCGACGAGCTCGCCGTCGACGAGGACGTCGTAGGTGCCGTCGGGCCGCGGCGGGACACCGGCGTACTGCCGCTTCACCGGCAGCACGTCGAGCTCGAGCCGGGTGGCGCTCGTGCGCATCGCCAGGCGTACGCCGGCGGGCTGGGCCTCGACCAGGTGGAGCTGCGGGTCGTCGGTCTGGGCGCGGGCCCAGGCCGGCAGCCGGTGCGGCAGCAGGCCGCGACCGGTGTCCTCGAGCTCGAGCGCCCCGTGGACGAGGGCGGGCAGGTCGGTCTGGTCAATCTGGTCGGTCATGAGGTCTCCCAGGATCGGATGAGGTTGTCGAGGCCGTCGAGCACGCGCTCCCAGGTCTCGTCGGAGGTGGGCACGGCGGTGCCGTGGCCGAACGCGCCGGCGGCGTCGAGCGCGGCGTAGCCGTGGAACGTCGCACCGAGGAGGCGTACGGCGTGGGTGGTGTCGGCGTCGTCGAGGCGGTAGCCGCGGAGCACCGCACGGGTCAGCTCGGCGTGCCGCGGCCCGGCGCTCGCGGCCGCGGTCTCCCGGTCGAGGGGCAGCCGGGTCGCGGCGTAGCGGCCCGGGTGGCGCCTGGCGTAGGACCGCCAGACCCCGCCCAGCGCGGCGATCGCGTCGCGACCGCTGACCCCGGCCAGTGCGTCGGCGGCGAGGTCGGCGGTCTCCTCCAGGGCGAGCAGCGCGACCCGCGTGCGTACGTCGGCGGGGTTGCGGACGTGCGAGTAGAGGCTCGGCACCGCGACGTCGAAGGTCCTGGCGAGCGCGGTCAGCGTCACCGCGTCGAGCCCGACCTCGTCGGCGAGGTCGGCGGCCGCGCGCGTGACGCGGTCGCTGGTCAGTCCGACACGAGGCACGACGACTCCCTTCGTTGGTTGTGCTTTATCCTAAAGCTTTTAGGTATGGCTCGGCCATTCCACGAGCGGGGACCGGACCCGGCCAGACCACCTTGACTTTAGTTCGAGTCTCGTACTTAATAGTGACGTGGCTCTCGTCCTCGGCATCGACTCCTCGACCCAGTCGACCAAAGCGCTGCTCGTCGACGCGGACGACGGGACGGTGGTCGACCAGCGCACGGCCCCGCACCCTCCCGGCACCGAGGTCGACCCGGCGGCCTGGCTCAGCGCCGTCGACACGGCGACCGACGGCCTGCTCGCTCGCGCCGACGCCGTCGCGGTCGCCGGCCAGCAGCACGGCATGGTCGCCCTCGACGAGTCCGGCAGGCCGGTCCGCGACGCGCTGCTCTGGAACGACACCCGCTCGGCCGGTGCCGCCCGTGACCTGATCGACGAGATGGGCGGGCCCCAGGCCTGCGCCGACGCGATCGGCAGCGTCCTGGTCGCCTCGTTCACCTCCGCCAAGCTGCGGTGGCTGCGCGACCACGAGCCCGAGCGGGCCGCGAGGGTGGCGAGCGTGCGGCTGCCGCACGACCACGTCTCGCTCCACCTGGCCGCGCCGGGGACTGACGCGTTCACCGACCGCGGCGACGCCTCCGGCACCGGCTACTTCGCGACCGCCGACGGCGAGTGGCGTCCCGACCTCCTCGAGCTCGCCCTCGGGCACGGAGCGGCCCTGCCGCGCCTCGTCGCCCCCGGCGCCGCGGCCGGGCAGACCGCGACCGGCGCGCTGCTGGCCGGTGGCACCGGCGACAACATGGGCGCCGCCCTCGGCATGGCCCTGCAGCCGGGTGACGTCCTCGTCTCGGTCGGCACCTCCGGCGTCGCGTCGGCGATCAGCACGACGGCCGTCGCCGACGGCACCGGCGTGGTCACCGGCTTCGCCGACGCGAGCGGCGGCTTCCTGCCGATGGTCACGACCATGAACGCCGCCGGCATCCTGGACCTGCAGGCCCGCTGGCTCGACGTCGACCACGACCAGCTGGCCGACCTCGCCCTGGGCTCCACACCCGGAGCTGGCGGGGCCACCTTCCTCCCCTACTACGGCGGCGAGCGCACCCCCAACCGTCCGGACGCCGTCGGCACCTGGACCGGCCTGACGCCCGCCACCACGCGCGCCGACCTCGCGCGGGCGTCGTACGAAGCGCTGCTCTGCTCCCTCGCCGACGCGGTCGACGCCCTCGTAGCGGCGACCGGCGAGCAGCCGCGCCGGCTGCTGATGGTCGGCGGCGCGACCCGCAGCGCGGCCCTGCGCGCCCTGGCTCCCGCCGTGCTCGGTGCGCCCGTCACCCTCCCGCCGCCCTCGGAGTACGTCGCCCTCGGCGCGGCCCGGCAGGCTGCCTGGGCGCTCGCCGGGACGACCGAGCCCCCGCAGTGGCCGTCCCCCGAGACCACGGTCCTCGAGGCCGACCCGACCTCGCAGGTGCGCGAGTCCTACGCCGACCTCCGCGAGCGCACCGCTCCCTGGACCACTCCCCCGACCACCCGAACGGAAGGCACCCGATGAGCACCCAGATCCCCACCCCCACCCCCGAGGACAAGTTCTCCTTCGGTCTCTGGACCGTCGGCTGGCAGGGCGTCGACCCGTTCGGCGGGGCGACCCGTCCGCCGATGGACACCGTGCACTCGCTCGAGAAGCTCGCCGAGCTCGGCGCCTACGGCGTCAACTTCCACGACGACGACGTGATCCCGTTCGGCAGCGACGACGCGACCCGCGACGCGATCATCGACCGGTTCAAGAAGGGTCTCGCCGACACCGGCCTGGTGGTCACCACCGCCACCACCAACCTGTTCAGCCACCCGGTCTTCAAGGCCGGCGGCTTCACCAACAACAACCGCGAGATCCGCCGCTTCGCGCTCCGCAAGGTGATGCGCAACATCGACCTCGCCGCCGAGCTCGGCGCGAAGGTGTACGTCGCCTGGGGCGGGCGCGAGGGCGCGGAGTACGGCGCCTCCCAGGACACCGCCGTGGCCCTCGACCGGATGAAGGAGGCCTTCGACCTCCTCGGCGACTACGTCGTAGAGAAGGGCTACGACCTGCGCTTCGCGATCGAGCCCAAGCCCAACGAGCCCCGCGGCGACATCCTGCTGCCGACGATCGGCCACGCGCTGGCGTTCATCAACCAGCTGGAGCGCCCCGAGCTGGTCGGCGTGAACCCGGAGATCGGGCACGAGGAGATGGCCGGCATGAACGCTGCCGCCGGCTACGCGCAGGCGCTGTGGCAGGGCAAGCTCTACCACATCGACCTCAACGGCCAGAACGGCCCGAAGTACGACCAGGACCTGCGCTTCGGCGCCGGCAACGTGCGCGGTGCCTTCTGGGTGGTCGACGCGCTGCTCGCCGGCGGCTACGACGGCCCGGTGCACTTCGACTTCAAGCCCTCCCGCATCGAGGACGAGGACGGCGTGTGGGTCAGCGCCGCGGCCAACATGCGCAACTACCTGATCCTGCGCGAGAAGGTGAAGGCCTTCCGGGCCGACCCCGAGGTGCAGGCAGCGCTCGAGGCCGCCCGGCTCCCGGAGCTCGCCCAGCCCACGCTCGGTGACGGCGAGGGCTGGCAGCAGCTCCTCGACTGGCCGCTCCCGGACCCGGAGGCGCTCGCCACGATCGGTGCGGCGACCGAGCACCTCGACCAGCTCGCGCTCGAGCACCTCTACGGCGTCCGCTGAGACGTCCGACCATCCCTCGCACCATGACCAGCCCCTCGACCGGACCGGCGAAGCCGACCGCCGGCACCGAGGGGCTGCGTCGTCAGAACACCGCGGTGGTGCTGCGCGCCCTGCGCCAGCAGGGCGCCTCCACCCGGGCGGAGCTGGCCAAGCAGACCGGCCTGGCCAAGGCGACGATCAGCGTGATCGTGGCCGACCTCGAGGCGGCCGGCGCCGTGGCGGAGGGTGGCTCGCGCCCGGGCGTCCGCGGCCGCCCGGGCCGCCCGGTCCGGCTGGCGGGTGACCGCTTCGTCGCCCTCGGGCTCGAGCTCAACGTCGACTACGTCTCGGCCGTGGTGCTCGACCTGGCCGGCGAGGTCCTCTTCAGCGAGAGCCGGCACGCGGTCAACGGCGCCCTGCTCGAGCTCGCCCGCGACGCCGTCGCCGGGCACGCCGGTCCGGACCGGACCGTCGTCGGGAGCACGCTGGCCGTCCCCGCCCTGGTGCGCGGGGACAACCGCACGGTGGCGTGGGCACCCAACCTCGCCGTCGAGGGCGCCGGGCTGGCCGACGCGATCGGCGCGCTCGTGCCCGGCGGCCGGGTCCGGCTGAGCAACGACGCCAACTGTGCGGCGTACGCCGAGTCACACCACGGCGCCGCGGTCGGGGTCGCCCACGCGCTCTACCTCACGGGCACCGTCGGCATCGGCGCCGGCATCGTCCAGGACGGTGAGCTCATGCGTGGCGGCGCCGGGTTCGCCGGCGAGGTCGGCCACATGCCCGTCGGCGACTCGAGCGCCCTGTGCGGATGTGGCCGGCGCGGATGCTGGGAGGCGTCGGTCGGCCTGCACGCGATGCTCGCGGCCGTCGGCATGCCGGAGCTCGACACCCCGCTGCGCACCGCCGAGGCGGTCGCCGCCCGCGCCGCGGACGACCCGGCGGTGCGGGACGGGCTGGCCCGGGTGGGTCGCGACATCGGCCTGGGCATCGCCATGCTCAGCAGCGTGCTCGACCCCGAGGTCGTGGTGCTCGGCGGCTACTTCGCGCCGCTGGGCGACCTCGTGCTCGAGCCCGCCCGCCGCACCCTCGACGAGCGACTCGCCTCGGCCGTGCAGGTGCGCCCCGAGCTGAGGCTGAGCACGCTCGGCATCCAGGCCGCTGCCCTCGGCGCGGCGGAGCAGTCGCTCGGCCCGGTCTTCAGCGGTGAGCTCGACCTCGCCGACCCGGGTGCGTGGGGGCCGGCCTGAGCCCTCCGGGTGGCCGGTGGCGCGGGGCTCAGACGGCGAGGAGCGAGCCGACGTCGACGAGGGCTGAGCCCAGCGCGGCGACCGGATCGACGAACAGCGGCTCGAGGGCGATCTCGGCCGCGCCGAGCAGGGCCGAGTCGGAGCCCAGCCCCGGCAGGGCCAGGGTGACCGACTCCAGCGGCGCGGGGAGCGCCCGGTCGGCGAGGCCGGCGTTGACCTCGCCGCGGACGAGGGGGTACAGCGAGCGGAAGTAGCCGCCGAGCACGATCAGCCGCGGGTTGAACGTGTTGACGATGCTCGCCAGGCCGTGGCCGAGGGCGGTGCCGGTGGCACGCAGCTCCGGCGTCGGCGTGGTGTAGCCCTCGAGCACCTCGTCGAGCTGGGCCACCTTGTCGGGGGGACAGCTGATCGCCTCGGCGATGGCGTGCCCACCGACCTCGGTCTCCCAGCAGCCGCGGTTTCCGCAGTGGCACGGCCGACCCTGCGGGTTGAAGCGGAGGTGGCCCACCTCGCCGGCGTAGCCGCCGGCGCCCTCGAGCCGGACGCCGCCGGTGATCACGCCGGCGCCCACGCCGACGTTGCCCGAGACGTAGATCAGGTCGTCGATGCCCACGCCCGCGCCGCGGATGTGCTCGGCGAGCGCACCGAGGTCGGCGTCGTTGGCGAGCGACACCGGGACGTCGAGACCCAGTGCGGCCAGCACGATGCCGCCGAAGGACACGTCGTGCCACTCCAGGTTCGGCGCCAGCCGGATCAGCCCGTCGTTGCGCCGGACCAGGCCGGGGACGCTGATGCCGATGCCGACCAGCGGCGCCGCCGCCGGAGCGCCCTCGACGACCCGGCGGATGAGTGCCGCCACTGCGGCGCCCACCTGCCACGCCTCGCCGTCGCTGTGGACCGGCGCCTGCGCCCGCTCCAGCACCCGCCCACCCAGTCCGACCCGGGCCACCACGGCCCGGTCGACGCCGAGGTCGACCGCGATGACGAACGGACCCTCGGCCGCGATCCGTACCCCGGCGGACGGGCGCCCGGCTCCCTGCCGCGGGCCGTCCGCGGGCATGGCGCGCTCCGAGATGCCCAGGGACTCGAGCTCACCGACCAGCCCGGCGATGGTGCTCCGGTTGAGCCCCATCAGGCTGGTCAGCTCGGCGCGCGAGATCTGTCCGGCGCCGTGGACGTGCCGGAGCAACGTGCCGAGGTTGTGGCGCCGGACGGCCTCCTGGTTGGTCCCGAGGCCCGCGCGCCGCTGCGGGCTCATGATCGTGGCCTAGACGCCGGCCGAGGAACGGCGGCGACGCGAGATCGCATCCACGCTCGCGGCCAGCAGCAGGACGCCACCGGTGACGATGAAGTTGATGTAGCTCGCCTGGTTGAGCAGGCCCAGGCCGTTGGGGATCGTCGCGATCACCAGGCCGCCGACGACGGCGTCCATCGCCCGGCCCCGGCCACCGAAGAGGCTGGTGCCGCCGATGACCGCGGCGCCCACGGCGTAGAGCAGGTCGTTGCCGCCACCGGCTCCCGGCGACACCTTGCCGGTGTAGGACGCGGAGAGCAGGCCCGCGACGGCCGCCATGGCCGAGCAGATGACGAACGCCGAGATGCGCACCCGAGTCACGTTGATGCCGGCCCGGCGCGCGGCCTCGGCGTTGCCGCCGACCGCGTAGAGGTGCCGGCCGAAGCGGGTCTTGGTGAGGACGAAGGTCCAGAACAGCAGCAGGGCGATCACCACGGGGAGCACCCAGGGGATGCCGCTGATGTTGAACAGGTTGGGGTTGGGCGCGCGGTTGGAGTTGAGCAGCGCGGTGATCCCGAGGACGACCACGGCGAGCACGGCGATGCGCAGCAGGACGAGGGCCATCGGCGGGTGGACCAGGCCCTTGGCCGACAGGGAGCGGAAGCGGTAGAGCGACAACGCGGCAAAGCCGAGCACGATCAGCACCGCCACGATCCAGCCCGCTGTGACGGGGACGTTGTTGATCGACAGCCCGCGCAGGACCGGGTCGTTGAATCGCAGCGAGCCGCCGGCGCCGATGAGCTTGAGCGGCACCGCCTGCAGCCCGAGGAAGAAGGCGAGCGTGACGACGAACGACGGGATGCCGAGGACCGACACGAGTGATCCGATGGCCAGGCCGATGACGGCGCCGACCGCCATGCCGAGGAGGGTGGCCAGCCACCACATCCAGTCGTGGTCGATCAGCATCAAGGTGGTCACCGTCGCCGACGCGCCACCGGCGACACCGGCGGACAGGTCGATCTCGCCGAGCAGCAGCACGAAGACGATGCCCATCGCGAGCACGATGATCGAGCCGGCCTGGATCACCAGGTTGGCCATGTTGTAGGTGGTGAGGAACCGGTCGTGGAGCGAGGTGAAGACGACGAACAGCACGACCAGGCCGAAGATGGCCGGGAGCGAGCCCATGTCGCCGCCGCGCAGCCGGTTGAGGTAGTCGCGGAACGCGTCGCCGAGCGTGGCTGCCTGGCGGTTGTCGTTGTCGAAGCCCGCGGACGGGGTCGAGGTGGTGACGTCGGTCATGAGTGGTCTCCGGTCCGGGCGGGTCAGACGGCCGCGTTCGCGGAGTCCTCGGCGATGCCGAGGTCCCCGGAGCGTCCAGCGGTGATGAGCTCGACGACCTGGCTGTGCGTGACGTCCTTGGCGGGCACGTCCGCGGCCACCTGGCCGAGGTAGAGGGCGGTGATGCGGTCGGCGACCTCGAAGACGTCGCCCATGTTGTGCGAGATCAGCACGACGCCGAGCCCGTGGTCGGCGAGACGCCGGACCAGGTCGAGCACCTGGCGGGTCTGGGCCACACCGAGGGCGGCGGTCGGCTCGTCGAGGAGCACGACCTTGGAGTTCCAGAGGACCGCCTTCGCGATGGCGACGGTCTGGCGCTGGCCGCCGGAGAGGCTGGCCACGCTCTGGCGGACCGACTTCACGGTGCGCACGGAGAGGGAGGCCAGGGTCTCGCGGGCGCGGGTCTCCATGCTGACCTCGTCGAGCCCGAGGCGGGAGGTCTCCTCACGGCCGAGGAACATGTTCTGGACGATGTCGAGGTTGTCGCACAGCGCAAGGTCCTGGTAGACGATCTCGACGCCGAGGGCGGCGACGTCGCGCGGGCCGTGCACCTCGACCTTCTGCCCGTCGAAGTAGTAGTCGCCACTGTCGCGGCCGTAGATGCCGGCGATGATCTTGACGAGGGTCGACTTGCCGGCGCCGTTGTCGCCGACGAGGGCGGTGACCTGCCCCGGGTAGACGGCGAAGTCGACGTCGTGGAGGACGTGCACCACGCCGAAGCTCTTGTTGACTCCGCGCAGCTCGAGCAGCGGTTGAACCATGAAGCCACTTCCGATCAGCAGAATTTGTTGTGCGAGAGGACGGGAACGACGCCCGGGCCGAGTGGTCCGGCCCGGGCGTCGTCGTACCGCAGAGGGTCAGGCTGTCCCGATCAGGATCAGGAGATGCCGGCCTTCTGGCACAGCTTGGCGAACTTGCCCGCGCAGACGTCCTCGGCCTTCTGGCCGCCGTCGTCGATCACGTCGCCCACGTTGTCCTTGGTGATGGACTGCGGGGTGAGCAGGATCGAGGGGACCTCGCTGTCGTCCGAGGAGTCGACCGTGGTGCCGGTGGTCTCGGCCTTGTCGCCGTTGGCGAGCGCGATGGCGACGTCGGCCAGCGCGCCGGCCTCCTGCGTGGCGGACTTGTAGACCGTCATGCACTGGGTGCCGGAGAGGACGTTCTGCAGGCCCTCGACGGTGGCGTCCTGGCCGGTGACCGGGACCTTGCCGGCCTGGCCGGCGCCCTCGAGGATGTTGATGGCCGCGCCGCCGAGACCGTCGTTGGCCGCGAGCACGCCGTCGACCTTGCCGTCGGCCGCGGTGTAGAGCTGCTGGAAGATCGTGGCAGCCTGCTCGTTGTCCCAGTCGGGGACGGCCTGCTCGCCGACGACCTTGTAGTTGCTCATCTCGTCGAGCACGCTGTGGGCGCCCTCGGCAAACAGGGTGGCGTTGTTGTCGGTGGGCGAGCCGTTGAGGTAGACGATGTTGGCGTCCTTGTCGCCGAGGCAGTCCGCGAGGCCCTGGCCCTGCAGCTCGCCGACCTTGGTGTTGTCGAAGGACACGTAGTACTCGGCGGAGCCACCGAGGGTGAGGCGGTCGTAGTCGATGGTGGCCACGCCCTGGGACTTGGCCTTCTCCTGGATCGCCGCGCCGGACTCGGAGTCGAGGTTGACGATCGCGAGGACGGTGACGCCGTTGCCGATCATCGAGTCGGCGATCTGGGTCATCTTGTTCGCGTCGCCCTCGGCGTTCTGGATGTCGTAGTCGACACCGGCCTCCTTGAAGGCCGACTCCAGGGCCGGGCGGTCCGCGCTCTCCCAGCGCACCGAGGACTCGGTGTCGGGGAGGATGACGCCGATCTTGCCCTGCGCCTCGCTGCTGCCGCCGCTGTCGCTGCCGCTGTCGCCCGAGTCGCTGTCGTCGCCGCCACAGGCGGTGAGCGCCATCGAGAGACCGAGCAGGGGGACCAGGACCAAACTGTGCTTCCGCTTCACACGAACCGCCTCCTAGCGATTTCGATCGCACGTCGGTCCACGGCTGATCGCCACGCCTCCGCGCATATGTTGTCCGGCACAACATATGGAGTGACAGTGGTCACGTAAATACCCGACACCGGACGTGACCGGTTCGTTATCGAAACAGCACTGCCCGGGCCCTGGTCAGGCGGGAGCGGGGCGCCCCGCACTGGACCACTGGTCTGGTCCGACGCACTACTGCGCCGGCTCGACGGTCCCCGACCACACGTGCCCGCCGTCGCCGGCGTCCCCCACGAGCAGCAGCGCGTCGCCCTCGGCGGCGACCAGGGAGTGGTCCCCCGCCGTCTGCGGCTCGAGCGGTACGCCGGCCCGCTGCCACGACGCCCCGTCGGACGTCTGCCACAGCTCGTAGTGGTCGCCGGTGCTCAGGGTGGCCAGCACGCCGACGGGCGTGCGCACCAGCGACGCGACGTACGGCGCGCCACGCCACGAGTCGGCGACGGCACCGAAGCCCACGGCCGTACCCCAGCCGTCGTCGCCGCGCACCCAGGCCGCGAACGCGTCCTCGCTGCGACCGACGGCGAGCACGCGCCCCCCGTCGAGCGCGACGACCCGGTGCACGTCCTGCACGCCCTCCTCGGGCGGCATCGGGTCCGGTGTCCACGTCAGCCCGTCGGGCGAGGTCCAGGCGAGCGGGTCCGGGTCGAGGTGCCGGCCGGTGCGCGCCCCAGACCCGACCAGCACCCACTCCTCCCCCGACCAGCCGGCGCCCTGCGCCAGGGACTCCAGGTCGCCGTCGTCGGTCAGGCCGGGCTCCTCCTCGACGCGGGTGAACTCCCGCGGGTCGTCGGTGAACCACACCCCGGGGCCCGAGGTCCGGTTGCCCGTGATCAGCCAGCCGGTCGGCCCACCGGCGACGGGTCCGACGTTGGTGGCGGTGACCCCGCCGTACTGGATGAACAGGGCGGGCACGTCGACAAGCCGGTCACCGTCGAGGCGGAAGGTGGTCACCCGGGGGTTCCCGTGGGCTCCCCCGGAGCGGGCACCCACCACTGCGATCCTGCCGCGCGAGCAGGCGACCGAGCCGAGGATCGCGCGGCGCCCCCAGTAGGTCGTGGCGTCCACCTCGACCGCGGTCCACGACGCGCGGTCGGGGGAGAACCAGGCGGCCGGACGGGTGTCGCGGGTCTCCGTGGGGTGGTCGAGCAGCACCGCGCCGACGACCCACCACCCGTCACCGCACTGCACCGCGTCGCGGACGACCGTGCGTCCCGGCGCGCCGGCCGGCGCCGGGAGCGGCTGCTCGGCCCAGGCGACGGTGACCGCCTCGGGCGCGTCGGGACGCTCAGCGTCCTCCGTGCAGCCCGTCAGCAGCAGCACGCCGGCGAGGGCCGGCACCAGCACGCGTCGCAGCTCCACGCCTCGGAGTGTGCCGCACCGGGGGCCGGGGCCGGCAGGACCAGCTCGGCGCGACTACCTCGGCGCGACGCGCGAGGGCAGGAGGACCAGCAGGCCGGCGAGGACGACGACCGACGCCACCGCGGCGCCCGCGGCAGCCGCGCGGTCGTAGACCATGTCCACGACCAGGAAGGTGATCCCGCCCAGCAGCACGCCGATGAGCCCCAGGGCGACGCTGGTGAGCCGGTGACCGACCTTCACCAGCTCGGGCTTCACGCCGTCCTGGAAGACGCGCCGGTGCACGGCGACCGGGGCGAGCGTCACCCCCACCGTGCTGAACGCCAGCGCCAGCAGGCCGACGTACCAGCCGCGCTGGAAGGAGTCGAGCTCCGCGAACCGGGACTGGAAGGGGAGCGTGACCAGGAAGCCGGCGAGCAGCTGGACGCCGGTCTGGCTCACGCGGAGCTCCTGGAGGAGCTCGTTCCAGTTGCGGTCGGCGCGCTCGTCGGGCGTCTCCTCGCGCGTCTCGTCCGGGTTGTGCTCGGGCATCCACCGGACGCTACTCACGGCACCGGAGGCGCACACCTCCCCACGGGTGAACCGTGCCCATTGCCCGGGTGGCACGGTGGGGACATGGCTGAGAAGAGGAAGGATCCGGGCCCGTCGGTCAAGGATCCGGAGGTCTACGAGGCGCTGCGTGACGACGGCGCGAGCAAGGAGAAGGCGGCCCGTATCGCCAACGCCTCCGCCGCCCAGGGTCGATCGAAGGTCGGCCACCGCGGCGGCGAGGCGCAGGACTACGAGGACCGCACCGTCGACGAGCTGCGCAGTCGCGCCGCCGAGCTCGACATCGAGGGTCGCTCCTCGATGTCGAAGGCCGAGCTGATCGACGCGTTGCGCAACCACTGACCGTTTCACCGAGGAGAGGATCTCTGATGGGTCTGGACGACAAGATCGACAACAAGGGCGACGAGCTCAAGGGCAAGGCCAAGGAGGCCACCGGCAAGGCCACCGACGACGAGCAGCTCGAGGCCGAGGGCAAGGGCGACCAGATGGGCGCCAACGTCAAGCAGGCCGGCGAGAAGATCAAGGACGCCTTCAAGGGCTGACCTCGGATCAGTTCGGGGGACCAACGGCCGGACCCGTCGTCACGCACGACGGGACCGGTCGTTCTCGCGTCCGAGCCTGGTGATGGAGCCGATGAGAACGATGCTGCGGACCGCCGCCGTGAGCGGCGTGCTTGCTCTTGCCCTCACGGGGTGCGTGCCGTCCGAGCCGTCGGTCGCCGACTGGCGCTCGAGCACGTCCCAGGCGCTCGAGGACACCGCCAGTGAGGTCGAGTCGGTCGCGCTGGTGCTCTACCTCCAGTCCCACGACCGGCTGCCCGGCCGGGCGGCACGCGTCGCCGCCGTCGAGTCCGAGGAGTCGCTCGCCACCGCCGTCGAGGGCGTCACCACCCAGCAGCCCCCACCCGGTGAGGCACGGGAGGACCGTGAGGTCGGGGAGCTGCTGTCGCGCGCGTCCGACCTGGTGCGGGAGGCGCGCATCGCGCTGACCGCGGGGGACGAGTCGTCGTACGCCGAGCTGCGCAACCGGTTGCTCGACCTGTCCGACGATCTGGACACGGCGCGGGAGGGGCTGCGGTGAAGCGCCTCTTCGCCGTCGCGCTCGGCATCCTCACCGCCATCGGCGGCTTCGTGGACATCGGCGACCTGGTGACCAACGCCCAGGTCGGTGCCCGCTTCGGCTGGTCCATCGCCCCCGCGGTGGTGGTCGGCGTCGTGGGGATCTGCCTGTTCGCCGAGATGTCCGGACGGGTCGCCGCCGTCAGTGGACGGGCGACCTTCGACCTGGTGCGCGAGCGCCTCGGCCCGCGGGTCGGCCTGCTCAACCTCGTCGGCTCGATGGGCGTCACCTTCCTGACCTTCATCGCCGAGATCGGCGGGGTCGCGCTCTCGCTCCAGCTGGTGAGCTCCGTCAGCTACCTGCTCGTGGTCCCGTTCGTGGCACTGGCCGTCTGGCTGCTGCTGTGGCGGGCGAAGTTCAGCGCGATCGAGAACGTGCTCGGACTGCTCGGCCTGTCCCTCATCGTCTTCGCCGTCGCCCTGTGGCAGCTGGGCCCCGACTGGGGCGCGCTGGCACACCAGGCGGTGACAGCGGACAAGCCGGCCGGCGAGGACTGGACGACGTGGGCCTACTACGCGGTCGCGCTCTTCGGTGCGGCGATGACCCCCTACGAGGTGTTCTTCTTCTCCTCCGGTGGCGTCGAGGAGCGGTGGACCGCGAAGGACCTGGCCACCATGCGGGCCAACGTCTACATCGGCTTCCCCCTCGGCGGGTTGCTGTCGCTGGCGATCGCCGGCTGCGCAGCGGTGGTGCTCCAGCCGCACGGGATCATGGTCGACACGCTCGGCGAGACCGCGCTCCCCGTGGCCGAGGCCCTCGGCAAGGTCGGCGTGGCGATCGCCGTGCTCGGCTTCGTCGCCGCGACCTTCGGTGCGGCCTGCGAGACGGGCCTGTCCGTGGGCTACTCGCTCGCGCAGTACGTCGGCGCGCAGTGGGGCAAGTACGTCCGCCCCCAGGCCGCGGTCGCGTTCCACACGGTGCTGGTGCTCTGCACCCTCGCCGCGGCCGCCGTGCTGCTCACCGGCATCGACCCGATCGCCGTCACCGAGGCGTCCGTCGTGTTCTCGGCGGTCGCGCTGCCGTTGACCTACTTCCCGATCCTGGTCATCGCCAACGACCCCGACTACGTCGGCGAGCATGTCAACGGCCGGATCACCAACACCCTCGGCACCGTCTACCTGGTGCTCATCGTGCTGGCGGCCGTGGCCGCGATCCCGTTGATGGTCGTGACAGGGATGGGCCGATGAGCCCGGCGACGCCCGGCGGGCGCCTCGGCCGCGAGCTCGACCTCGCCCTGCACCTGCTCGACCGCCAGGTCGAGGACGCCGAGGGTGCGCTGGTCGGCAAGGTCGACGACGTGGAGCTCACCCGCTCCGAGGACGGCCGGCTCGTGGTCTCCGGCCTGCTGCTCGGAGCCAACGCGCTCCTTCCCCGGATCTCGCGCCGTGCGCACGAGCTGTGGGTGGCGTCCGCCCCGCAGCGCCCCGGCCAGCACGTCCCGGACCGGATCGACCTCTCCCTGGTCGACCGCCTCGACAGCGGCGTCCGCCTGCGCACCCGCCGCGCCGGGGCGGCTCCGCCCGCTCCCGCGCTCGACCCCGACCGGGCCCGGCTGACCGGGCTGCTCGGCGCGAGGGTCAGCCACGAGGGCGAGCGGGACGGGCGCGTCATCGACGTACGTGCGCGACCGGAGGTCGACCACGGGCTGGTCGTCAGCGAGCTGGTGGTCGGTCGTGGCGGTGCCGGCTCGCTGCTGGGCTACGACCGCAACCGCGACATGGGTCCGTGGGCGATCGCCGCGCTGGTCCGTCGCCTCCACCGCGGATCCTGGGTCGTCGACATCGGGCAGTGCGCGGTCGACTGGACCGGCGGCGCGGTGGCCACCCGCGGTCCCCGGCGCCCCCTGTCGGGCGACCACGAGGACGACTGAGCGCCGGCGCCCGCATGGGCCCTCCGGGGTCCGGGTACTGCACCGTGATGGACCCCCGACACGAGCCCGACCAGGTCGACCCGAGCAAGCAGAGCGGGCGACCCCTCATGGTGACCCTCGTCCCCATCGGGCTCGTCGCCGCGCTCGCGGTGCTCGTGCTGGTGTACTTCCTGGCGAAGTAGGGCGCGCAGCGTTCAGCGTGGCGGGTCGAGGTGGGCGAGCGCCCGCAACCAGACGCGGTCGGCCTCGACCGCGGGAGTCGCCGCACGCGGCGTGACGTCGTCGAGCAGCTCCCCGACGGAGGGGGGCGGGGTGGCGCCCGTCGCCCGGGCGGCGGCCACCAGCACGCGCGCGGCAGCGAGCGCGACCGGGCGGTGCGTGCTGAGGACGGACTCGAACGCGGGCTCCTCGCCCGGCCGGGTCGGCACCTCCCAGGCCGACACCACCGCCGCGAACCCGGCGCTGACGCTGACCACGACCCACTCGCGTCGCATCGGCGACCCGGGCGGCAGCTGGCACCGGGCCGGACGGGCCGCGGGGTCGGCGGGGAGGTCCTCGGACGCGAAGTCCGCCACGACGGCGCTCCACGCGGCCGTGCGCGCGAGCTCGTCCCAGCGGTGCCGCGCGCGGCCGAAGTTGTAGCCGCTCTGGAAGGCGCCGAGGACCACCGGGCGGTCGGCACGGGCGAGCGACTCGTCCTCGACGGCGTACGACGCCGCGACGAGGGCGGGCCGCCCCAGGCGCTGCGGGCGGAGCTCGGGGAACTCGCGGACAAGGGCGGCGTGCACCGATTCCGGGGGGCCGGCGGACTCACGGCGGGAGACCGAGTCGATGGCGAGCTGCAGCGGGACGCCGCTGTCGCGGACCTCGATCACCTCGCGCACGCGCTGCACGTCCGCGTCGGTGAAGCGACGGTGGCCGGCGGGCGAGCGTCGGCCCGCTGGGAAGCCGAAGCGGCTCTCCCACGCCCGGAGCACGCCGGGGGTGACCCCCGTGCGGGAGGCGAGCACGCCGATGCTGAACCCCTCGTCCACCCGGTTGTCCACCTGCTCGTGCAGTCCCTCGTGCATGACCATCCCTCCCGATTCGATCACCCGGAACCCTTGCCAAACGTGTCGAAGTAACTTATACATGCTTGTAGAACTATTGGTCCACCACCCCAGGAGATCCCCATGGTCAGCATGATCCTCATCAGCACCGTGGCGATCCTCGTCGCCATTGTCGGTTGCTTCGTGATCTGGCGCATGGACGCCGCCCGGGCCGAGGAGATCGAGAACCGCTCCTGACCCGCTCCGGTCACCGGGGGGCGCCTTCCACCCTCCGGTGACCGGTCCCCGTCCCGCCGGCGTGCTCGACGCCCGGCCGGACAGCGTCGGTGCCCGCTCATAGGGTGGCGTCGTGACCCTGCACCTCCACACGGCCGAGCGGACCGATGCGCTCGCGGACGGCCTGGCCGACCTGCTGGTCACCCCCCTGCCCGACCCGTTCGCCCGCGAGGTGGTCGTCGTGCCTGCGCGCGGCGTCGAGCGCTGGCTGACCCAGCGCCTGTCCCACCGCCTCGGCGTCGGCCCCCGGGGCGGCGACGGCGTGTGTGCGGGCGTGGACTTCGTGACCCCCCACTCCCTCGTGGCGATGCTGCTCGACCGCGACGCCGAGGACCCGTGGAGCCCTGACCGGCTGGCGTGGCCGCTCCTCGCGGTCATCGACGGGTGCCTCGACGAGCCGGGCTTCGAGGACCTCCGGCGCCACCTCGGCGGCGGCGACCCCACCGACGAGCGCAGCGCGCGCCGCTACGCCGTGGCGCGCCGGCTCGCCGGCCTGTTCTCCTCCTACGCCGTGCAGCGGCCGCAGCTGGTGCGCGACTGGGGGGCCGGCGAGGACACCGACGGTGCCGGGCGCATGCTCGACACCGACCTGCGCTGGCAGGCCGAGCTCTGGCGACGGCTCGTCGCCCGGATGGACGACCCCGCACCCGACGTGCGCCACGCGGCCACGCTCGAGCGGCTGCGCGACGGCACCCGGGGGCTCGACGACCTCGACCTGCCCGGCCGGCTCTCGCTGTTCGGGCACACGCGCCTGCCGGTCACGGAGGTCGAGCTCCTGCGCGCCCTCGGGGAGCACCGCGACGTCCACCTCTGGCTCCCCCAGCCCTCGCCGGTGCTCTGGTCCGCGCTCGCACCCACCGCTGACCAGGGCCCGGTCGCGCGCGCCGACGACGAGTCCGCCGACCTGGTCGGGCACCCGCTGCTCGCCTCGCTGGGCCGCGACTCCCGCGAGCTGCGCCGCACGCTCGGCGGTCTCGACGCCGAGCAGGCTCCGGCCGGTCACGCGGACCCGGCCACGCTGCTCGGCTGGCTGCAGGCCGACCTCCGCGCCAACCGGGTCCCCGACGCGGCGACGCTCGCCGGACGGGAGCGCGCCCCGCGTGACCTCTCCGTGCAGGTCCACTCCTGCCACGGCACCGCCCGGCAGGTCGACGTGCTCCGCGAGGTGCTGGTCGGCCTGCTCCAGGACGACCCGACCCTGGAGCCCCGCGACATCCTCGTGATGTGCCCCGACATCGAGACCTACGCGCCCCTGATCTCGGCCGGCTTCGGCCTGGCCGACGTGGCGCACGAGGACGTCGGCCACCCGGCCCACCGCCTCCGGGTCCGGCTCGCCGACCGGTCCCCGGGAGCGACCAACCCGCTGCTCGGGGTGGCCGCCGACCTCGTCGAGCTGGCCGCCGGCCGGATGACCGCGACCGCCGTGCTCGACCTCGCCGCGACCGAGCCGGTCCGGGCGCGCTTCGGCTTCACCGACGACCACCTCGAGCGGATGGCGCGCTGGGTCGACCAGGCCGCGATCCGCTGGGGCTACGACCGCGACCACCGCGGCGCCTTCGGGCTCGACCTCGACGCGAACACCTGGCTGACCGGCCTGCAGCGGGTGCTGCTCGGCGCGGCGATGTCGGGCGACGGCCACCGGGTCGTGCGCACCACGCTGCCCCTCGACGACGTCGGTGACGCCCACCTCGAGCTCGTCGGCACCTTCGTGGAGATGGTCGACCGGCTCCACACGTTCGTCCGAGCGGCGGGCGACGCCACCTCCGTCGCCGACTGGACGACCGCGCTCGGCCGCGCCGTGCACGGCCTCACCGCGAGCAGCGCCGACGACGCATGGCGCGTGGCCCAGTTCGACCGCGAGCTGGCCCGCATCTCCGCGGGCGTCGGCGACCACGAGACCCGCCTGCGCCACGCCGACGTACGAGCCCTGCTGCGGCACCGGCTCCGGGGGCGACCCACCCGGAGCAACTTCCGCACCGGCACGCTGACCGTCTGCACGATGGTGCCGATGCGTTCCGTGCCGCACCGCGTGGTCTGCCTGGTCGGCCTCGACGACGGCGTCTTCCCGCGGCTGGAGTCCGTCGACGGCGACGACGTGCTCGCCCGGCGTCCGCTCACCGGCGAGCGCGACGTCCGCTCCGAGGACCGCCAGCTCCTGCTCGACGCCATCGGAGCGGCCACCGAGACCCTCGTCATCACCTACGCCGGTCGCGGCGAGCACACCAACGACGACAAGCCGCCCGCCGTGCCCCTCGGTGAGCTGCTCGACGCGCTCGACCGCACCAGCAGCGGGCCGGTGCGCGCCGACGTGCTCGTCCAGCACCCGCTGCAGCCCTTCGACGAGGCCAACCTGACGTCCGGCGCCCTGGTCCGCGCCGCCGACCGGCCGTTCTCCTTCGACCGCACCGCCCTGGCCGGCGCCAGGGCAGCCCGCACGCCCCGGCCTGCACCGCGGTCGCTGGTGCCCGGGCCCCTCGCGGCCCCGGCGACCGTTGAGGAGGTCTCGCTGAGCGACCTCCAGGACTTCTTCGCCCACCCGGTGCGCAGCTTCCTGCGCCAGCGGCTGCGGGTCACCACCCCCTACGACGCCGACGAGACCAAGGACGCCATCCCGATCAGCCTCGACGGCCTGGAGAAGTGGCAGGTCGGCGACCGGCTGGTGCACGACGTCCTCGCCGGCGGCGACCCGCAGGCCGCGATGCTCGCCGAGCAGCTGCGCGGGCTGCTGCCGCCCGAGGAGCTCGGCTCGACCATGCTCACCGAGATCGTCACGCGCGTGCGACCGCTGGTGGAGGCCGCGACCCCGTTGCGCTCCGGCGTCCAGCGCACCCTCGACGTCGACATCGACCTCGGCGACCGACGGCTCACCGGCACGGTCGGCAACGTCTTCGGCAACAACCTGGTCGCGGTGAGCTACTCCAGCCTGGGCGCCAAGCACCGTCTCGCCGCCTGGCTCGACGCGCTCGCCCTCTCGGCCGGGCGCCCCGACGAGAACTGGACGGCCCACACCATCGGGCGCTGGGGCCGCGCGGGCCGGCGCGCGCTGATCTCCCCGATGCCCGACGACGACGCCCGCACCCTGCTCCGCGACCTCGTCGCGGTGATGGAGCGGGGGCAGTGCGAGCCGCTGCCGCTCCCGGTGCGGACCAGCCTGGCGTTCGCCGAGGAGTTCGCCATCGGCGAGCGGGGCGGCAGCCAGGCCGACCCCGACGCCAAGGCGCGGGCCGAGTGGGTGACCCCGCGCTTCAACGACTCCGGCTTCCCCAAGGAGGACGGCGACCAGTGGCACGTCCGCGCCTGGGGCGAGGCCGCCCCCTACGACGTGCTCGCCGCGCCGCTGCTCCCCGACGAGGTGGCCGGCGGGGTGTCCGAGGGCGGCCGGGCGCCGCACCGGCTCGGCCACTACGCCCTCCGGGTCTGGTCGCCCCTGCTGTCCCACGAGCTGGTGCGGGGGATCTGAGATGACCGAGCCCACCACCCAGCCCCCCGTCATGCCCGCTCTGATGGACACCTTCGACATCTGCGGCGACCTCCCGACCGGCACGACCCTCCTCGAGGCGAGCGCCGGCACCGGCAAGACGTGGACCATCGCCGCGCTCGTCACCCGCTACCTCGTCGAGGGCGTGGCGACGCTCGAGGAGATGCTGGTCGTCACGTTCACCCGTGCGGCCAGCCAGGAGCTGCGCGACCGGGTGCGCCGCCAGCTCGACGACGCGGCGGCGGTGCTCGCCGACCCGGCCACCGCCGACCCCGCCAACCGGCTGCACGACTGGCTGCTCGACGCCGACGAGGCGGAGCGCGCGGTCCGTCTCGGTCGCCTCACCCGGGCCCTGACCTCCTTCGACGCCGCGACGATCGCGACCATCCACCAGTTCTGCCAGCTCGTGCTCCGCAGCCTCGGCGTCGCCGGCGACACCGACACCGGCGCCGTGCTCGTGGAGGACCTCGAGCAGCTCACCACCGAGGTCAGCGACGACCACTACCTCCAGCTCTTCGCCCGCCAGCAGCGGGCGCCGTGGAGCCGCGAGGAGGCGCTCACCATCGCTCGCGCCGTCGTCGACGACCCGCGGGCCCGTGTCGCCCCGCAGGAGGCGCTCACCGACGACCCCGACGGCGCGGCGGCGGCGCGGGTGCGCTTCGCGTGCGGGGTGCTCGACGAGATCGACCGCCGCAAGCGGCGCCTCGGCGTGCTCTCCTACGACGACCTCCTCGGCCAGCTGGCCGACGCGCTCGGGCCGGAGGACTCCCCCGCCCGGGCCCGGATGCGCAACCGCTGGAAGGTCGCCCTGATCGACGAGTTCCAGGACACCGACCCGGTCCAGTGGCAGGTCTTCGAGCGTGCCTTCCACGGCGTCTCCACGCTCGTGCTGATCGGCGACCCCAAGCAGGCCATCTACGCCTTCCGCGGTGGGGACATCGTGACCTACCTCGACGCCGCCGAGCAGGCGACGACCCGGCAGACGCTCGGCGTCAACTGGCGCGCCGACCAGCCGCTGCTCGACTCGCTCCACGTGCTGGTGGAGGGCGCGGCGCTCGGCGACGAGCGGATCGCGGTGCACCCCGTGACGGCACACCATCCGACCTCCCGCCTCGAGGGCGCCGGCCCGCCGTTCCGGCTCCGCGTGGTGCGCCACCAGGAGCTCGGCCGCACCCGGCCCCGCATCGGCGACTGGCGCCAGCACGTGCTCACCGACCTCGCCGCCGACGTCAAGCGTCTGCTGACCAGCGGCGCGACCGTCGACGCCGGTGCCTCCTCGGGTGAAGCTCGTCCTGTCACTCGTCCCGTCGAGCCGAAGGACGTGGCGGTGCTGGCCGCCCGTCGGGCCGACCTGCTCGCGGCCCAGGAGGCACTGGCCGCCGTCGGCGTCCCTGCCGTGCTCAACGCCGGCGGGTCGGTCTTCAAGACGGCCGCCGCCACCCAGTGGCTGAGCCTGCTGGAGGCTCTCGAGCAACCCCACCGGGCCGACAGGGTGCGGGCCGCGGCGCTGACCGACTTCTTCGGCCGCACCGCCGAGGAGCTCCAGGCCGAGCCCGACCCGACGGACGCGCTCAGCGAGCACGTACGCCGCCTCGCCGACGTGTTCGCCGCCCGCGGCGTCGCGGCCGTGATGGAGTGCGCGGTGCTCGACGGGCTGGTCGCGCGGGTGCTCGGCCGGGTCGGCGGCGAGCGCACGCTCACCGACCTGCGCCACATCGGCGAGGCGCTGCACAAGGTCACCGTCGACGAGCGCCTCGGCGTCGTCGGGTTGCTGGGCTGGCTGCGCGCGCAGGTGGTCGACGACAAGCTCGAGGTCGCCTCCGAGCGCACCCGGCGCCTCGACTCCGACGCCGCCGCCGTGCAGCTCGTGACGATCCACGGCAGCAAGGGCCTCGAGTACCCCATCGTCTACCTCCCCACCCTGTGGGACCGCTGGGTGCGCGACGAGGACGTGCCGCTCTTCCACGACGCCGACGGCGAGCGGTGCCGCGACGTCGGCGGCCCGAGCCGCTGGCGCGACGCGGCCGTGACCCGGAGCCGTCACGAGGACGCCGGCGAGTCCCTGCGCCTCCTCTACGTCGCCCTCACGCGGGCGCAGTCGCAGGTGGTCGCCTGGTACTGCCCCACCGCCAACAACACCGCCAGTGCGCCACTGCACCGGATGCTCTTCGGCCGCGCACCCGGCCACGCGGTCGTCAACGACGAGCAGCCCGTGCTCGGCGACGACGAGGTCGTGGAGATCCTCGGCCGCTGGAAGGCGGCGGGCGGCCCGCAGCCCGAGCTCGCCATGCCCGGCGCCGTCGACACCTCCCCGATCGACCGCCCGCTACCGCCGCTGTCGGTCCGGTCGTTCGACCGCGACGTCGACACCGACTGGCGCCGCACGTCGTACTCCGCGCTGGCATCGGCCGGGGCACCCCACGCGGGAGCACCCGACCGGGTCCTGTCCGAGCCCGACGACGTCCCCGACCTCGACGAGGCTGACCTCGAGGACCTCGGCGACGAGGTGCCCGCCCCCGAGGCCGACCTGGCGCTGACCGCGGTCGCGTCACCGATGGCCGACCTGCCCGTGGGCGCCGAGTTCGGGTCGCTGGTCCACGAGGTCCTCGAGCACGCCGACCCCGCGGCGACCGACCTGCGCGCCGAGCTGCTCGCCCAGATCGAGGAGCACCGAGCGTGGTGGGCGGTCGAGGTCGACGCCGAGGTGCTCGCCGACGCGCTCGTCGCGGTGTGCGACTCCCCGCTCGGCCCCCTGGCCGGCGGCCTCACGCTGCGCGACATCCACGTGCCCGACCGGCTCCGCGAGCTCGACTTCGAGGTGCCGCTCGCGGGGGGCGACCTCGCTGCGCGCGACCACACCTCGGCCGCCCCGGCCGCGTCCGCCGCCCAGGTCGTCCTCGGCGACCTCGGGCCGCTGCTGCGCGCGCACCTCCCGGCGGGCGACCCGCTGCTGGCGTTCGCCGACACGCTCGCGGGCGACCCGGCCCTGGCCGGACAGCGGCTGCTCGGCTACCTCACCGGCTCGATCGACGTGGTGGTCCGGGTGCCGGTCGACGGCCGCACCCGTTTCCTCACCATCGACTACAAGACCAACTGGCTCGGCGACCGGGCCGCACCAGCCACCGCGTGGGACTACCGCCCCGCCGTCCTCGACGAGGCGATGGGGCACTCCGACTACCCGCTCCAGGCCCTCCTCTACACCGTGGTCCTGCACCGCTACCTCCGCTGGCGGCTGCCCGACTACGACCCTGCGGAGCACCTCGGCGGCGTGCTCTACCTCTACCTCCGCGGCATGTGCGGGCCGGCGACGCCGATCGTCGACGGCCAGCCCTGCGGGGTGTTCTCGTGGCAGCCGCCGGTGGCCCTGGTCACCGCGCTGTCCGACCTGCTGGACGGAGCACGCCGATGACTGATCTCTTCGAGCCCGTCGACGCGACCGACGCCCGCCTCGCGCTCGGGGCGACCGGGCTGCTGGCCCACTTCAACGCCGCCGGCGTGCTCACGAGCGCCGACGTCCACGTCGCCTCCGCACTGGGTCGGCTCGGCCGGGAGACCGACGAGCAGGTGCTGCTCGCCGTCGCGCTGGCAGTGCGCGCGGTCCGTGGTGGCTCGGTGGCTCTCGACCTGACCACCGTCGCCGACCCGCCCGGCCTGCCGTGGCCCGACCAGGGCGCCTGGACGCGCGCGGTCGCCGACAGCCCGCTCGTCGAGATGGGCCTGGTGCGCTGGGACAACGACCTGCTCTACCTCGACCGCTACCACGAGCAGGAGACGCAGGTCGTCGACGACCTGCTGTCGCGGGCGGCGACGTCGCCCGACCACGACGCTGGGCTGATGGCCGCGTCGATGGCGCGCCTGGTGGCGGCCATGCAGCAGGCCCGTCCCGGGACGTCCTACGACGAGCAGGTGGCGGCGTGCCTCGCGGCCGCGGGCCAGTGGACGACCGTGCTCACCGGCGGCCCAGGCACCGGCAAGACGACCGCGGTCGCCAGCCTCCTGGTCGGCCTGCTCGACCAGCACCCCGACGGGCTGCGCATCGCGCTGGCCGCGCCGACCGGCAAGGCGGCCGCGCGGCTCCAGCAGGCGGTGCACCAGGAGGCCGAGGCGTTCGACGAGCCCGACCGGGCGCGGTTGGCGGGCGTGACCGCGTCGACCCTCCACCGGTTGCTGCGACCCGACCCGGGCAACTCCACGCGCTTCCGCCACCACCGCGGCAACCGGCTCCCGCACGACGTCGTCGTGGTCGACGAGTCCTCGATGGTCTCGCTCACCCACATGGCCCGGCTGCTCGAGGCGGTCCGCCCCGACGCCCGGCTGGTGCTGGTGGGCGACCCGCACCAGCTGTCGTCGGTCGAGGCCGGCGCGGTGCTGAGCGACGTGGTCCGCGGCTTCCAGGGCAGGGCCGACTCCCCGGTCGCCGGGCTGCGCACCACCCACCGGTTCGGCGAGCAGATCCGCGCCCTGGCGGAGGCGCTGCGCACCGGCGACGCCGATGAGGCGGTGGCGGTGCTGTCGGCCGGGCACGACGCGGTCGAGTGGGTCGACGAGGCCGACCCGGCCCCGCGCATCCGGACCACCGCGCTCACCGCCGCCCTCGCCGTCCGCGACGCCGCCGAGCGGGGCGACGTCGCCGGCGCGCTGGCCGCGCTGGACCGCCACCGGCTCCTGTGCGCGCACCGCGACGGCCCCTACGGCGTACGCCACTGGAACCGGCGCATCGAGCACTGGCTGACGGCCGAGACGGGCGACCCGCTCCACGAGCGCGCCTACATCGGCCGCCCCCTGCTGGTCACCGCCAACGACCACCAGCTCGGCGTCTACAACGGCGACAGCGGCGTCGTGGTCCGGACGCCCGAGGGCCCGCGGGCGGTGATCGCGGCCAGCGACGGACCCCGCGACCTGGCGCCGTCGCGGCTCGGCGACGTGGAGACCATGCACGCGATGACGATCCACAAGTCGCAGGGCTCCCAGGCCGACGTCGTCACGGTGCTGCTGCCCGACGAGGACTCCCGCCTGCTCTCGCGCGAGCTGTTCTACACAGCCGTCACGCGGGCACGCTCGCGTGTGCGGGTGGTGGGGTCAGAGGCGGCGATCCGGGCCGCCATCGGTCGACGGGCCCAGCGCGCCAGCGGGCTCGCCGTACGCCTCGCGGCCGCCCCGTGAGCACCACGTCCCACGGACGCGCGGCTGAAACGCCACGGACACAGACTCCCGTTAACCTCGACGCATGCCCTACCTGATGCGCGTCGAGCTCCCCGATGTCCCGGGGTCGCTCGGTCGCGTCGCGGGCGCGATCGGTGAGGCCGGTGGCGACATCGACGCGATCGAGATCGTGGAGAAGCGCGACGGCTTCGCCGTCGACGACGTGCTCCTCGAGATGGCCCCCGGCACCATGCCCGACTCGGTGGTCTCCGCGTGCAGCGTGCTCGACGGGGTGACCGTGCTGTGGATCAACCGCTACGCCGCGGGCGGCAACCTGTTCCTCGACCTCGAGGTCGTCGAGGCGCTCACCGAGGACCCGTCCACGGCGCGCGACCGCCTGGTCGACCTGCTGCCGATCGCCTTCCGTGTCGACTGGGCGGCGCGGGTCCGGTCGACGAGCGACGGCTTCGAGGTCGTGCACCGCACCGACGCCGCCCCGGACGAGTTCGTCGCCCGCGACGTGCCGGTCCCGGTCCGGCTGCCCGGGGACGACACCTACGTCGAGTGCGCCGCCCCCTTCGGCGACGACGACGTCGTCCTGATGGGCCGTCGCGGCGGACCGGAGTTCCTCGACTCCGAGCTCGCCCGGCTCCAGCACCTGCTCGGCCTGGCGATGACGATCAGCCGCAACTGACCGGCTCAGCGCACCGACCGGATCCGGGTGACGAACACCGAGCCGAGCACGCAGAAGGCGAAGCCGACGACGTAGACCACCCCGTAGCCCAACGACCAGGCATCGCCGTGGGTGGCGACCGACCCGCCGAGCTCGCGGACGACGACCAGGATCAGGCCGGCGATCGCCGGGGCGAGCACCTGCGGGAGGGCGGCCGCGATGTTGATGACGCCGAGGTCCTTGGCCCGGTCGACGGCGCCGGGCAGCACCTGGGTGATCAGGGCGAAGTCGACGGCCTGGTAGACGCCGAAGCCGGCGCCGAGGACGACCGCCGCGAGCAGCGCTCCGGGCCAGGCCTGCCACAGGCCGAGGACCAGCGAGCTCGCGCCGATCAGCACCCCCGACCAGATCACGAAGACCTTCCGACGCCCGACCCGGTCGCTCCAGTGCCCCACGAGCACCGTGGTCGCGACGGTCGCCACGCCGTAGACCAGCACGAGCAGGCCGAGCCTGGCGGTGGCGTCGTCGTCGCCGTAGCCGAGGCCGTCGGTGAGGAAGTAGTAGAGGTAGTTCAGCGCGATCCAGTTGCCGAGGTTGACCAGCAGCCGGGTCAGCCACGCCCACGCGAAATCGGGGTGCTCGCGCGGCGAGACCCACAGCGAGCGGAGCAGCGTCCTCCAGTCGAGCGGCTCGAGCACGTGGTCGTCCGGGAGGGGTACGTCGCGCGAGCCGGCGAGGTAGGGCACCGACAGCGCCAGCATCACCAGCGCGATCACCAGGTAGCCCTGGGCGATCGAGCCGGTCAGCTCGGCGATCTTGATGCCCACGAGCACCCCGACCGTGCCGGCGATCGCGACCAGGCCGCCGATCAGCCCGCGCCTCTCGACCGGCACCTGGTCGGGCACCGCGGCGACGCCACCGGCCCAGGCGGCGTTGAGGGCCAGCTGCACCAGGCTCCACGCGAGGACCATGAGCACCGGGCCCTCGGCGACCGAGAGCAGCAGCAGCGACGCGGCGCCGAGGACGACGCCGCCGAGCACCCACGGGACCCTCCGCCCCAGCCGGGACGTCGTACGGTCCGAGAAGGCGCCCCACACGGGGTTGGCGAACATCGAGACCGTCGCACCGGTGAAGAGCACGACGGCCAGGAGCAGCTCCTTGCTCATGCCTCCCGGCTCCGCTGCCGCGATCCGGTCCGCCTGCTGGGCCAGGAGCACCTGGATCGGGCCGAACCAGCCCGCCATCACGCCGAGGTTGAGCAGCACGAGCGCGGCGACCCAGCGGGCCGGGGGCGTCTCGACGGGCTCGTCGAACGCGGAGCGGGCCGCAGCCTGGCTGGTCACGGCGTCATTGTGGGGCCGCGGGCCGGGGGCGCGCGAGGAAAATCAGGGTCCGCCTGCCCCACCCCGACCCGGCTGTTCTAATGACGCAATGATGTTCTCGGGCGATCCCGCCGTGCGGCGCTGGGACCTGCTCGACATCGTCTCCGTGCTCGACGTCGACAGCGTCCTGGAGCGCGCCACCGCGATCGCCGCGGAGCGCACGCGCGCCCAAGGGCTGGTGCTGACCCTCGTCGACGAGCCCGCGCCGGGCGGGACCGACGCCGAGGAGCCGTCCTCCCGGATCCTGTCGGTGCGTGGCATGGACGCGGCCGAGGCGGCCGCGCTCCGAGAACGGCTGGGCGCCTCCGGCCTGCGGGGTGGACCGGGCGCCCGCCCGGAGCAGGACGTGTCCCGCCTGGGCGACCGGGCCACCGGCCGCGAGGTGCTGCGGGTGCCGGTCGTGGTGGGCGAGCGGCTCTACGCCGACCTGCTCCTCCTCGCTCCGCCGGACGGCTTCTTCGACGACGACGACGTGGAGAGCATCGCGGCCCTGGGCCGGGTCACCGGCGTGGCCGTGCGCAACGCCCTCAGCTACACGCTCAGCGAGCGGCGGCGCGAGTCCCTCGAGCTCGCCGCCGCGGTCGACCGGTCGATCCGGCCGCCCTTCCTGCTCTCCGACCCGCTCACCCGCCTCGCCGAGGGCGCGCTGCGGATGTCCGGGGCCCGGACAGCGGTCGTCGTCCAGGTCGCGACCGACCCCGACCGCGTCGACGTCTCCGCGGGTGCCGGCGTGACCGACGGGGTGCTCGCCCGCACCCTGGGTGCGGTCACCGACCGCGTCCTGGCCGCCCAGCAGGACGGCGAGGGGTTCGTCGTCCGCCACCGCGAGCTCACGGTGTGGGGTGTCCCCCTCGACCCCGAGCACGCCTTCCACGGGGTGGTCGTGATGCTGCTCGACGGCACCCACCGCGGTCCGTCCGCCGACGACCGCGAGCTCCTCGGCGCCTTCGTGCGGCACTGCTCCCTCGTCCTCGACCACGCGGTGCTCCAGCACGACCGCCAGCACGCCGTGCTGGCCGCCGACCGCGACCGGATCGCCAGGGACCTGCACGACGGGGTGATCCAGCGCCTCTACGCGACCGCGCTGAAGCTGCGGGCCGGGATCCGCAGCGGTGAGGACACCGGCGGCCACGGCGACGAGGCCGTCCGCGAGATCGGCGACTCCATCCGCGACATCCGCGGCACCGTCTTCGAGCTGGAGCGCGGACGGTCCGCGTCGCTGCGCGGCGACGTGCTGGCGCTCGCGCGGGAGTACGAGCCGGTGCTGGGCTTCCTGCCCGCCGTGCGGTCGTGGGGACCGGTCGACTCCCTGGTCCCCGCCGAGCTCGCCGACCAGGCGACGGTGGTGCTGCGCGAGGCGCTGTCCAACTGCGCACGCCACGCCGGAGCCGGCCGGGTGGAGGTCGACGTCGCGGTGGAGGACGGCTGGTTCACGCTGTGGGTCACCGACGACGGCCGCGGCATGGCCGGCTCCGACGTGCCGAGCAGCGGGCTGCGCAACCTCCGCACGCGCGCGGCCGCGCTGGGCGGCGACCTCGAGGTCCAGAGCGCCGGGCGCGGGACCGTGCTGCAGTGGCGCGTGCCGCTCGATCGCTGATCGGGGCAGCCCGGTGGGGCTAGGGTCGCCAGGCATGGACATGCTGCGCAGCGCCCAGATCGCCGAGGCCGGGCTCACCGACTGGAGAAAGCTGGCCCAGGGCCTGCACGCCCGCTACGTCACCGACGGCTTCGCTGCGGGGGCGCGCTTCGTGGCCGCAGTGGGCGAGGCCGGCGACGAGGTCGGCCACCACCCGCGGGCCGCCATCGGTGACCGGCACGTCGACCTTGAGCTGGTGACCGCCGAGGCGATCTACCGCGCCGACGACGGCACCGAGCACGTCGTGGAGTGGGTGACCCAGCAGGACGTCGACCTCGCCCGCCGGATCACCGACCTCGCCGCGGACCTGGGGCTGGTCGCCGACCCGGCGGCGGTCAGCGAGGTCGAGCTGGGCCTCGACACCACCAGCTCCGCGACCGTCGCCCCGGTGTGGGCCGCGCTGCTGACCGGCGACGCCGCATCCCAGGGCCTCGGGTCACCGGGCGACGAGGTCCGCGACGCCACCGGACGGGTGCCGAACCTGTGGTTCGACGACGAGGCGGCCGCCGACGCGACGCAGCGGTTCCACGTCGAGGTCTACGTCGCACCCGAGGTGCGCGAGCAGCGGATCGCCGCGGCCGTCGCGGCGGGCGGGACCGTCGCCGACGACAGCCAGGCACCCGGCCTCACCGTGCTCGCGGACCAGGACGGCAACACCGGCGTCATCTGCATCGACGCCGCCGCCGCAGGACTCGGCTGACGCCGGGCCCCGCTCAGGAACCGTCGGGGCCGCCGTCGCCGCTCGGGGGTGCCACCTCCGCGGCCCGCGCCTGCGGCTCCGACCACAGCCACTCGGCTGCGACCGTGAGCAGCACCCAGCACAGGCCGGCGACCACCAGGTAGCGCGCGAGCGCGACGTCGACGGGAACCGCCCCCATGACGGCTCCGGCGAGCGCCGGCGAGGTGAGGAGCGCGGCGACGAGGAGCATCGTCCCGGAGACGGGCTTCATGCCATCACCGCCAGGCGATCGCCGGAGACGGTGCCGACGGACCTGACCTGGTTCGCGCCGACGAGCTCGGTGTAGGAGAGCACCGCGGTGGTCTGCAGCACCGGCGCCACCATGCGGCGCACGGCGGCGCGCAGCTGCGGCGCACAGACGACGACGGGCCGCAGGCCCTGCTCCTCGCCTGCCGTGCGGAGGTCGGAGAGCTCACCCAGCACGCTCTGGCCGACGAGCGGGTCGAGGGCGACCACGGCCCCCTGCTCCCCCGGTCGTACGGCCTCGAGCATCCGCTGCTCGAGCATCGGGTCGAAGCTGATGACGTGCACGACGCCCTCCGTCAGGTGCGGGGCCACGATCGCGGGGCCGAGGGCGGCGCGGGCCGCCTCGACGAGGGTGTCGGGGTCCTTGGTGGTCTGTGCCTTGAGCGACAGCGCCTCGAAGATGCGGACCAGGTCGCGCACGGCCACGCCCTCGACCAGCATCCCCTGCAGGACGCGCTGCACCTCGCCGAGGCTGAGCTGGGCGGGGGTGAGCTCCTCGACGACGACCGGGTGGCTGCGACGGATGAGCTCGGTGAGGGTCTTGACGTCCTCACGGCCGAGCAGCCGGGCGGCGTGCTGGCCGACCACCTCGGCGAGGTGGGTGGTGATGACCGAGGAACGGTCGACGACCGTCGCGCCGCTGAGCTCGGCCTGGACGCGCAGCTCGGCCGGGATCCACGACGCCTCCAGCCCGAAGACGGGCTCGCGCGTCGGCTGACCGGGCATCGTGCCGAGGTTGTCGCCGATGGCGAGGACCGTGCCGCGGGGCGCCTCGCCGCGCGCGACCTCGATGCCGAACAGCCGGATGGCGTAGGTGCCCGAGGGCAGGTCGATGCTGTCGCGGGTGCGGACCGGCGGCACGATGATGCCGAGCTCGCCGGCGATCTTGCGGCGCAGCGCCTTGACCCGGTCGAGCAGGTCACCGCCGCTGGCGGTGTCGACGAGGTCGATGATGTCCGGGGAGAGCTCGAGGCCGAGCGGGTCCACCTGGATCTCCGCGGCGAGGAGCTCCGGGGTGTCCGGCGCCGGTGCCAGCGCCTGCTCCGGGAGCAGCTCCGCGCCCTCGGCGCCGGGCTTCGGCACCCGGCTCGAGGCCAGCAGCATGATGCCGCCGGCGGTGACGAACGGAAGCTTGGGCAGGCCCGGGATCAGGCAGAGGAAGAGGGCGCCGAAACCGGCGATCTGGAGCGGCACCTTGTTGCTGGTGAGCTGGCGCAGGATGTCCGAGCCCATGTCGGAGTCGCCGGTGTTGCGGGTGACGATCAGGCCGGTCGCGGTCGAGAGCAACAGCGCGGGGATCTGGGAGACCAGGCCGTCACCGACCGACAGCAGGCTGTAGGTCGTGATCGCGTCGCCGAAGGACATGCCCCGCTGGGCCATGCCGACGGCGAAGCCGCCGAGCAGGTTGACCATCGTGATGATGATGGCCGCGATCGCGTCGCCCTTGACGAACTTCGAGGCACCGTCCATCGAGCCGTAGAAGTCGGCCTCGGCGTGCACCTCGTGGCGCCGGCGCCGGGCCTCGTCCTCGTCGATGAGGCCGGAGTTGAGGTCGGCGTCGATGGCCATCTGCTTTCCGGGCATCGCGTCGAGGGTGAAGCGCGCGCCGACCTCGGCGACGCGCTCGGCGCCCTTGGTGATCACCACGAACTGGATGACCAGCAAGATGGCGAAGACGATGAGGCCGACGATGAGCGAGCCACCGACGACGAAGTGGCCGAAGGTGTCGATCACCTTGCCGGCGTAGCCGTCGAGCAGCACCAGCCGGGTGGCGCTGACGTTGAGCGCCAGGCGGAAGAGCGTCAGCACGAGCACGACCGCCGGGAAGGCCGCGAACTCCAGCGGCTTGTGCACGAACATCGCGACCAGCAGCGCGAGCAGCGCGGCGGTGATGTTGAAGGCGATCAGCATGTCGAGGACGACCGCAGGCAGCGGCACGACGAGCATCACGATGATCATCACGATGCCGGCTGGTACGCCCAGCTGGAGCAGTCGCTTCGGGGCCACGAGGTGCCTTTCGGGAGGTCGCCGAGGGGCGCGCCTTCCATGGCACGGGGGCGGCGCCGTCCTGGCACCACAGCCCTCATCGGCCGGCGGGGGGTGCTCCTGAGGAGTTCGTGGCGGCCGGCTCGATCGAGCGCCGGCGGCGCCCGGCGACGGGGACCGCGGGCAGGTCGGCCGCTTGTCGCGGGGTGAGGTGCTCGCCGCCCCGGGCGCCGGTCGAGCGGCGGGAGATGACGAACGCCAGCACCTGCGCCACGGCGGCGTACAGCTCGGCGGGGATCTCCTGCCCGACCACCGTGGACCGGTGCAGGGCGCGGGCGAGCGGGATGTCGCGGACGAGGGGTACGCCGTGCTCGGCCGCCTCCTCGCGGATCCGCTGGGCGACCACGCCGGCACCCCGGGCGACGACCCGCGGCGCGCCGCGCTCGGCGTCGTACTTCAGCGCGACGGCGACGTGGGTCGGGTTGACCAGCACGACGTCGGCAGTGGGCACATCGGCCATCATGCGGTTGCGCGAGGCCGCGAGCTGGCGCGAGCGGATCGCGCCCTTGAGGAGCGGGTCACCCTCAGACTGCTTGTTCTCCTGCTTGACCTCGTGCTTGCTCATCCGGGTCTGCTTGCCCATCCGCTTGCGGACCATCATGTAGTCGGCCACCGCCATCACGAGGCCCGCGACGGCCACGCTCCGCACCAGGGACATCACCTCGTCGCGCACCACCTCGAGCACCGCGGCGATCGGGACCAACCCACCGATGAGCGGCATGATCGCCGAGACCGCGCCGTAGGCGACGAAGCCGACGACGGCGCTCTTGAGCAGCATCTTGGCGCCCTCCCACAGCGCCTGGGTGCCGAAGATGCGCTTGAAGCCCTGGATCGGGTTGAGCTTCTTGAGCGAGGGCTTCACGGACTTGGTGGCGAGGAAGAAGCCGCCCTGGGCGAGCGCGGCCGCCACACCCACGATCATCACCGCGGTGCCGAGGGTCACCAGCGTGATCATCACGTGCCGGGCGCCGCGGCCGAGGAGGGTCGTGGCGTCGGCGACCTCGACGCGGCCGTCCATGCTGAAGCAGTCGCGCATCAGCTCGGCGAGCGCGGTCAGCTCACGTCCGAGGAGGGTCGGCAGGACCATCCCGACCAGCAGGAGGGTCGCCCAGCCGCCCAGCTCCTGGGTGCGCGGGACCTGTCCCTCCTTGCGCGACTCCTTGCGCTTCTTGGCTGTGGGCTTCTCGGTCTTCTCCTCCGACACCCGCCCTCACCCCCCGCTCACGAGCGCGAACTGCGCCTCGTTGGCCAGCTCGACCAGTCGGCTGACGGCCTCGGGCAGCACCGGGAAGGACAGCCCGAGCAGCAGCAGGGTCAGACCGATCTTCGCCGGGAACATCACGTTGATCGCGTTGAGGTGCGGCGCGACCTTGGTCAGCAGCGCCAGTGCGAGGTCGGACACGAAGAGGACCGCGATCAGCGGCAGCGCGATCTGGACCGCGGTCACGAAGAACATCCCGAACGCGGTGACGAGCACGTGGGAGGCGCCCTCGATCTTCGGCGCCTCACCGAGCGGCAGCACGTCGAAGGTGCGCAGCAGGCCACCGAGGACCAGGAGGTGCCCGCCGGTGGCGAAGAGGATCATCACCGCGAGCATCTGGTGGAGCTTGCCGAAGACGGTGTTCATGTTCATCGACAGCGGGTCGAAGCCCTGCGCGAGCTGGAAGCCGCCGAAGGTGTCGATCAGCGAGCCGGCCGTGGCGATCGCGGCCAGCAGGACGTACGTCACCAGGCCCAGCGCTGCGCCGACCACCACCTGCGTGACGGCGGTGACCAGGAGGCTGCCCGTGCTCGTCGGGATGCTGCCACCGTCCACGTTCGGCACGACGGCGAAGGCGAGGCCGAGGGACAGCACCACCTTGGCCATGGTCGGCACCGAGCGGCCCGCGAAGGGCGGGACGAGGGCGAGCCAGGCGATGATGCGCACCGACGCCAGGAGGTAGGCGAGCAGCGGCTCGCCCGCCACGGTCAGGGTCACGTGGTCAACCCAGCAGCGTGGGGACCATCGCGAAGAGGTCCTGGGTGAAGTCGACGAGGGTCTGGAGCATCCAGCCGCCGGAGATCAGCAGCGCGACCCCGACCCCGACGAGCTTGGGCACGAAGGCAAGCGTGAACTCCTGGATCTGCGTCATCGACTGGAAGAGGGAGATCGTGAAGCCGATGACGAGCGAGGTGACCAGGATCGGCGCCGAGAGCTTCAGCGCGACCACCATGGTCTGGAGGGCGATGTTGATGACGGTGGTGTCGGTCACGGTGGCCTACTGGTAGCTCGAGACGACGGATGTGATGACCAGGCCCCATCCGTCGACGAGGACGAAGAGCAGCAGCTTGAAGGGCAGCGACACCATCACCGGCGGCATCATCATCATGCCGAGCGCCATGAGCGCGCCGCTGATGACGATGTCGATGACGAGGAAGGGAATGAAGATGATGAAGCCGATGATGAACGCCTGCTTGAGCTCGCTCAGCACGAACGACGGCACCAGCGTCGCCATGGACACCTCGTCGCGGTTCTCCGGCAGCTTGCGGCCGGCGACGTTGGTCAGCAGTCGCAGCTCGTCGTCGCCGGTCTGGTCGAGCATGAAGTCGCGGAGCGGCTCGACGCCGTCGTCGTACGCCACGGAGGCGGTCTTGTCGCCGTCGAGGTAGGGCTGGATGCCGGTGTCGTTCATCTCGGTCAGCACCGGCGCCATGATGAAGAGCGAGAGGAACAGCGCGAGACCGGCGAGCACCTGGTTGGGCGGGATCTGCTGGAGGCCCAGCGCGTTGCGGGTGAGGCCGAGCACGATCAGCACCTTGGTGAAGCTGGTGCAGGTCAGCAGGATCGCGGGCAGGAGGGACAGCAGCGACAGCGCGAGGATCACCGTGACCGGCGTGCTGGGCTTGTCGGTGATGCCGCCGAGGTCGATCGTCACCGAGCTGTCGCCACCGGGACCCTTCGGTCCCTTCGGGGCACGCGGTCCGTCCGGACCATCCGGGGCCATCGGCAGCGCCGGGGAGACGCCTGCGTGCACGGCGACGGAGGACGGGGCCGTTGGCGCGGCGGCGGCCGTGGTGGCGCTCAGGCCGAGCAGGACGGCGGCGGCGCCGAAGACGGCGGCCAGGACGGCAGCGAGGTGACGCGCGACCCGAGAGCGCGCGGTCACGACGCCTTGCCCGTCGCGGCTGCGATGGCCTGGCGCCAGGTCTGCGGCGAGAGGACGGACCCGGCGAGCGCGCCGGCGTCGGTCGACGGAGCGCGCGTGCCGGACATGGGACGGCGCACCGGCCGGACCACCTCGACCACCTCGACGGGCTCGACGGGCGGGACGGGCTGGACGATCGCGGCGACCTCGTCGCGCGGTGCGACAGCCCGGTGCGTGCCGCGCTGGGCGCCGCGCTGCGCGAGGGAGGCCAGGGCGGAGAGGGACGACAGCGAGGCCAGGCTCGCGATCCGGGCACGCGTCGGCGCCGCGGTGGTGTCGAGGTCGGGCGCCGCCGGCTCGACAGGGACGGCCTGGGTCAGGTCGAGGTCCACCGCACCGTCGAGCTCGGCGTCCGCCAGCTCCTCGGGGTCGAGCTCGGTGAGCAGCGAGACCTGGTGGTCGGTGGAGCCGATGACGAGCACGCGGCTGCCGACCGTGATGACCGAGACCGAGGCGCTGCGCGACAGCTGCTGGCGGTGCAGCACCTGCACCGGAGCGCCGGCGCGCGCGCCGTACCGCTTCCCGACCAGGCGGGCGAGGAGCAGCATGAGACCTACGACGACCGCCAGCGAGGCGATCAGTCGCACCGTGAGCTCGAGCACGTCAGCCCGCTGCGCTCTCGTCGATGATCTCGGTGACGCGCAGGCCGAAGTCCTCGTCGACCACGACGACCTCGCCGCGGGCGATGAGCCGGCCGTTGACCAGGAGGTCGGCCGGGCTGCCGGCGGCCCGGTCGAGCTCGAGCACCTCCCCCGGGGACAGGGCGAGCAGGTCGCGCACCGTCATGGTCGTGCGGCCGAGCTCGACCGTCACCTCCATGTCGACGCCGTGCAGCATCTCGATGCCGCGCTGCGGGAGTCGGACCGACGGCGCCACGACAGGCTCGGGCTGCACGGCGGCACGCACCGAGGCGGCCGCGGTCGCCGCCGCGTCGGAGACGAGGAGGGCACCGGCCGTGAGGCCGCCGCCGAGGAGGGGCACGGCGGTGAACGGCGTGCCGAGGTCGGAGCCGACGAGCTCGACCGCCACCTCGCGCGCCGCCCCGCAGCCGGTTCCGAACGCAGCTGCGGCCGCCTCGAGCGCGGGCTGTGTGGCCGCAGCGAGGTCGAGGCCACCGAGCGGGCTGGCGGCGAGTGCCTCGACCAGGTCCGGGCCGACCAGCACGGCGATGCGCGGCGCACCCGGGAGGTGGAGCTCGGCGACGACGGCACCGGCCAGACCGGTGCCGGCCCAGTCGTCACCGGACATCGGCGTGCCGGCCTCGAGCGGGCTCGGCGCGGGCAGCACCTCGGCGGCGGCAGCCGCGGCCGAGACGACGCTCGTGTGGAGGTCGGCGCGGGTGAGGTCGGGCGTGGTGGTCATGCGTTCTCCTTGGTACTGGCGGTGCCGACGACCAGCGCGGCCAGTCGGGCCCCGTGGCTGCCGGCGGTGGCCTGGGCGAAGGTGGCCTCACCGACGACGACGTCGAGCGGGTCGGCGGCGCGGTGCGCGAGGCGCACCACGTCGCCGACGGCCAGGTGGGTGAGGGCGTCGGGGCCCAGGCGCGTGGGGCGGAAGCGCACCACGGCATCGACGGGGACGTCCTGGAAGCGGCGGTCGACGAGCTCGGCGGCCCGGCTGCGCTGCTGGCGCTCGTGCTCCGAGACCGGGGCCGGGGCCGCCGCCTTGGCCAGGACCGGGTGCAGGCCGGCGAAGGGCATGCAGAGGGTGATGCGGTGCGTGCGCTCCTTGAGCGTGAGGTCGAAGCTCGCCACGACCACGGCGTCGCCCGGAGAGGCCGCCTGGGCCAGCTGCGGGTTGTACTCGAAGCCCAGGATGGACGGGTTGATCTGGACGACGCTGGCGACGCTGTAGGCCAGCTCGCCCAGCAGCCGGGTGAGGACACCGCGCACGACGGCGCTCTCGATGTCGGTCAGCGGACGCATGGGCTGGTTGTCGGAGCCCGGGCCTCCGAGCATCTGGTCGATCGCGCTCATCACGACAGGGAGCGGGAGGTCGAGCAGGGAGACGCCGGGCAGCGGCTCGGTGGTCACCTTGACGGCGTACGTCATCGGGTCGAGCGAGTCGACGTGCTCGGCGTAGGTCTGCTGCACGACGCCGCGCAGCTGGGCCGTGCACACGGTCCGCAGCGCGGTCGTGAAGACCGTCGCCATCTGGCGGGCGAACCCGTCGAAGCTCATCTGGAGCAGGCGGGTGTGCTCGCGGGAGAGCTGGATGGGGCGGCGGAAGTCGTACGCCGTCGGGGCCGCCCCGCTGCGGGCGCGCCGGCGCGCCCGGGCACCGGTGTGCGCGGGTGAGCGGGGGGTCTGCAGGGCCGTCACGAAGACAGGTATCGGCCTCCCGGGACCGGACCTGAGGGGTTGGTGCGGACTCGTGCGCCCGCCGGCGGCGGCTACTGCGTGACGAACTCGGTGAAGTACACCTCCAGGACGTCGCCGTGGTACTCCTCGTGCAGCTTCTCCTCGAGCTTGTCCTTGAGCTCCGCGCGCTGGCCGACCTTGACGAGGTCGCCCTGGTCGACGCCGCTGAAGAGCTCGATCGTCGCGTCCAGCGCCTTGCTGCCGTCGGCCTCGTGGGCGTCGGCGGAGAGCTGGAGGGCGATGCCGACGCGGAGGTAGTGCCCGTCGGCGAGGTTGATCTGGATCGGCTCCATCGTCATCACCTCACCGGGCTCCGGCTCGGCGGGGCCGCTGGGTCGCAGCAGGAACCACCAGGCTGCCGCGGCGGCGATGACGAGCACGAGCCCGATCACGATGAGCTTCTTCTTCTTGCCTCCCTTGGGCTCCGGCTCGTCGGCCGCTGCCTTCGTGGGACGTTCCATGGTGGCGCTGGTCATGAGGATCCTCCCTCGGTCGAGTCCTGCGTGGCGCCGACCTGCACGGCGGCGATGTCGTCCAGCAGCGCGCGTGAGCCTGCCGGCAGCTGCGAGAGGACGACGATGTCCACCCGCTTGTTGATGTCCTGGGACCCGGGCTTCGCCGGGTCGACGAGCGGAACCTCGTGGCCGAAGGCGGCGGCGCTGAGCCGCTCGCCGGGGATCCGGCCGACCTCCTGGAGGTAGCGCAGCACGGTGACGGCCCGCGCGGAGGAGAGGTCCCAGTCGGTGGCGAAGAAGCGCGGCTTCACCGGCACCTGGTTGGTGTGACCGTCGATGCGGAGATCCTCGACGGCGCCACGCAGCACGGGCGCCACCGCCTCCAGCACGCGCTGGCCGCGACGGCTCAGCTCGGCCCGGTCGGGCTCGAAGACCACGTGCCGCGAGGTCAGGCTGACGACGAGGCCACTGTCGTCGATGCGGCGCGTCACGTCGCCGGCCAGTCCCTCCTTGCGGAGCGCCTCGGCCAGCCGCTTGCCGAGCGCGTCGAGGCGGGCTGCCTCGGCCTGCGCCTCGCTGTACTGCCGGTCCTCGTGGGCCAGCGCCTGCTGGGCGCGCTGCGCGGTCGGGGCGGCACCCATGAAGTTGTCGGGCTTCACCGGCTGCACCGCGGCGACACCGGGCTGCTCCATGATCGACTCCGAGCCGGTCATCACCGAGCTGGAGTCGCCGAAGCCGGCGGCAAGGCCGTCCTTGAGGGCGTTGAACTTCTTCTGGTCCACCGAGCTCATCGCGAACATCACGATGAACAGCACCATCAGCAGCGTCACCATGTCGGCGTACGTCACCAGCCAGCGCTCGTGGTTCTCGTGCTCCTCCGGCTCCTCCCGGCGCTTGCGTCGTGTCGCGCTCATCTCACGCGGCCTTCGCCGAGGCCGCGGGCTGCTCGCCGGCGGGCAGGAGGGAGGTGAGCTTCTGCGCGATCACCCGCGGGTTGGACCCGGCCTGGATCGCCGCGACGCCCTCGATGATGAGCTCCATCCGCGCGGCCTCGAGCTCGGTGAGCCGCTTCAGGCGGCTGCCGATGGGCAGCCAGATCACGTTGGCCGACATCACGCCCCACAGGGTCGCGATGAACGCGGCCGCGATCAGGTGGCCGAGCTCCTCGGGCTGTGCCAGGTTCTCCAGCACGTGCACCAGCCCCATGACCGTGCCGACGATGCCGATGGTGGGCGCGTAGGCGCCGGCGTCGGCGAAGAACTTCGCGGAGTGCTTCCCGTGCGCCTTGGTGGCGTGGACCTCCGCCTCGAGGATCTCGCGGACCTCGTCGGGGTCGGTGCCGTCGATGGCGAGCGTGACGCCCTTGACGAGGAAGGGGTCGTCGACCTTCTTCAGCTCGTCCTCGAGGGCCAGCAGGCCCTCGCGTCGGGCCTTCTCGGCCAGGGCGACCACCATGGGCACGACCTCGCCGGCGGGTCGCACCTTGCCGGTGAAGGCGGTCTTGAGCGAGGCGAGCGCGTTCTTGGCGTCCGGGATCGTGCCGCCCGCCATGGTCACCATCAAGGTGGTGCCGAAGACCAGGAGCATCGGCGGGAGGAGGAGCAGGCTCATCGGGTTGCCGCCCTCCATCACGTTGGCGGCGACGATGATGATCAGGCCGAAGATGACGCCGATCAGGGTTGCCGGATCCATCAGCGTTCCTCCTCCAGCGTCGGGTCGAGCGTGGGGTGGTCGGCCACCGCGGCCAGGTGGGCGCGCTGGGCCATCGTCTGCGGCGGCATGTCGGGCAGGGAGCCGGCGGCGATGATGCTGCCGCGCCAGGCGCGCACCTGCTCGACGACCTGCAGCAGGCCCTCGGCCACGACGTACTTCTTGCCGTCGACCAGCGTCACCACCGTGTCCGGGGTGCTGTCGAGTCGCTCGATCAGGTCGGCGTTCAGGACGAACGCCGTACCGGAGAGTCGGGTCAACACAATCATGTCGGTGCACCATCCCTGTGCGTGAGCTCGAGGCCCGTCCGTGGGCCTCGATGTCCTTCATCGGCCGTCGCGCCCCCCATCTGAGGGGAAACCGGGAACCGGATCCGGCGTCAGGAGACCCTCAGAGCCGGCTCGACCACGGATGCCCCGGGTGGGCGAGGTCCAGGGCGTTGCGCAGCCAGGCCCGGCTGTCGGGTGCGAGCAGGTGCACGCAGGCGTCGAAGTCCGCCTGGTCCTTCTCCCTGAGGCCCGGCGCCTTGTGGAGCAGCTGCACCTCGGGACGGAGGTACGAGATCCCGTCGACGTGCCAGAGGATGTCCTCGAGCGGGCGGTGGATCCGGGCGTCCCGCTTGTAGGTCCAGGTGGTCGGCGTCGTGCTCATCAGGATCACGTCGTACTCCCAGGGCGAGGCGCCGTCGCGGCGGAGCCACAGGTTCCCGCAGGACTCCGGCACCGAGTCCGTGTCATGGACGATCGGGCTCAGTGCGCCGGCGTCGGCCTGCCAGACGTCGAGGCGTCCGGACAGGTGTCGCCGCAACGCGTGGGCGTCGGAGCGCGGGATGCTCGGGTCGAGGTCACCGTGCGGGCGCGGCACGCCGGTGAAGGCCTCGATGGCCCACCCGCCGGCGATCCACCAACGCCCCGCGTAGCCGTCCAACAGGGCGGCGGCGTCGCCCGGCGTGCGGGGCAGCCACGGCCCGTAGAGGCGAGCGATCTCGTCGTGGTCCACGCCCTGCACAGTAGGCGGGGTGAGGGCTGGTGGTTGGGGATCGACCACGACTGACCCGGGCTGTCGTGCCGATAGCCTCCCCTGATGGATGACCCGAAGATCGTGACCGGTGGGGCGGACGCCGCACTCGACCAGCGCCTCGACGACGAGTTGTCCCGCTTCAACCGAGCTGCGACTCCTGGCGTCGCTGCCGCGGAGGAGCTCACCGTCAAGGTGGAGCACGGCGGTCAGCTGATCGGCGGGGTGTCCGGGTGGACCTGGGGCCAGGCAGCCGGCATCGGGATGACGTGGGTGCACGAGGACCAGCGTGGAACCGGCCTCGGCGCGACGCTGATGGCGGCATTCGAGGAAGAAGCAGTGAGTCGCGGATGCACGCATGCGTTCGTTACGTCGTTCACCTTCCAAGCGCCTGCGTTCTACCGGCGACTGGGCTACGCGGAGATCTTCCGCTGGGAGTCGGTGCCGACGCCTGGCCGCGACGACGTGCACATGCGCAAACAGCTCTGACTCGCCGCCGTTGAGAGTCCGCTCGCGCCGGTGGTTCCGCGCTACCCGAACTATTGTCCGGGCTTCCGGTCCGCTCGCAGCGTGGCTCGCTCCCGGACGTGCCTGTGGCCCCGCCATCGGGGGGACTGGCGGGGTGCGGGGCGGGGTCATGGTCGATCGGGCGGGTGTGCGATCGAGGTCGTGCCGTGTCGGTCGCGGAGGTAGTGGTGGCCGTGGGGGCTGGTCCACTCGAACACGCCCGGGGCGACCATGGCGTAGGTCCAGGCGGAGTGGGTCTTGAGCCGGTGGTGGAAGCGGCAGAGCGCTGCGAGGTTGGACGTGGTGGTCGGGCCGGGTTGTGGGCGGCCTTCGGCCTCGGCGTCGTGGTCGTACTCGATGACGTGGTCGACGTCCGCACGCCTGGCCGGTCGGGTGCACCACGGGTACACGCAGGCGCCGTCGCGCAGGACGATCTGCTCGCGCAACCACTGGGGAATCTCGTAGCCGGGTGCACTCAGCTCGGTGTTGAGGTCGATGACCGGCTTGATGGTGACCCTGGTGTGGGTGTCGGTGCACCAACCCTGGACCTGCTCGAGGAGCACCAGCCGCTGGCCTTCCTCCATCCGACCGGTCGGCCCGAACACCGTGGCCTCGCCGACGGTGCGGGCGTCGAAGTGGGTGTGGACGACGACCTCCCGCGCGGGCGGCACATTGGCCGGGAGGTTGGCGGGCTCCGCACCGACGCCGGCCAGGTCGAGTGCCGTCTGGGCGCGGGCGAGGTTGCCGAGCGCCTTGGACCGGCGGACATCGAGGGACTCGGTCGAGCCGAGCGCCTTCTGCGCCGCGGCGTCCTGGGCGACGGCCTGGTTGAAGTCCAGGGCATCGGCGATGCCGAGCACGGCATCGAAGTGCATCGTGCCGCCGAAGTCGACGTCCTCGTCGTTCAAGGTGGCGTGGCGGGGGTCGACGTGCAGGTGCCCGTCCTCCGGATCCTGGGTCGGGTCGGGTGCCGCGAGGTCGAACCGCTTGATCGTCTCGGCGACCAGCCGGTCCAGCTGCGCGGGACCGATCCTCCCGGCGACGGCGGCGACCTGCGCATCCACGTGCGCAGCGGCCTCCATCGTCAGGGTGGGGACGGTGTGGATCGTCGCCTCCGCGACAGACCTGGCCCGCCACGCAGGGACCGCGCCCGCCTGGACCTGCGCCCACAGGCGCGGAAGGCGGTGCCGCAGCTCCAACGCGTGGCCGATGAGCTTCTTCGCCGACGTCGTCGACATCCCCAGCACGGCGCCCAGCTCGGCGATGCAGAACTCCGCCACCAAGGGTGCACCTTGGCCGGCGATGGGTTCTTCGTGCTCACAGCCAGGGACGGTGAAGGTCGCGGCGTGGTGGATCGACTCCGGCGGGTGCAGGTCGGCCCAGCGGGCGGCAAGGTCGAGGAGGTCGGCGGCGGCACGGTTCTCGGTGGCCCTGCGGTCACGGGCGAGCGCGAGCAGGGCGGTGGCGGAGAGGTCGTCTGTGACCTTCTCCGTGTCCTGCTCCACTTCGTCGAACATGTGTTCGAGTCTATCGGGGACCACCGACACCGGAAACGGCTGTGGACGGTAGGTGGCCAGCCACTTCGAACTGACTCGACCACCTGGGGATAAGGGGTCTCGTGACGGGACTTCGTCCGTCCTCGACCAACGACCCGGCGGTGGTGCGGCCCCGGCCGGGCAGTCCGTCTGGACTGCCCGGTCGGGGCTGGCTGACGGGCGAACCGTCAGCGCTTGATGTTGACGAGCTCCTCGAGGACCTGGTCGGAGGTGGTGATCACGCGCGAGCTGGCCTGGAAGCCACGCTGGGCGAGGATCAGGTTCGTGAACTCGGCCGACAGGTCGACGTTCGACATCTCGAGGGTGCCGGCCATCAGCTCGCCGCGGCTGCCCTCGCGGGCGACGCCGAGGTCGGCGCCACCGGAGTTGGCGCTGGCCCGGAAGGCGGTCTCGCCGACCCGCTCGAGGCCCGCGACGTTGGTGAAGTTGGCGACGGCGACGACGGCGATCTCACGCTGCACGTCGTCGGAGAAGGTGCCGCGGACGACGCCGTCGCTGCCGATGGAGTACGACGTCATCTCCGCTCCGTTCAACGCGGGCACGACACCCGCCAGGTTCTTGATGTTGACGTCGATCAGCGTGGTGTGGCCGGTGTCGCCGGGGGCGTAGCCCTGCACCTTCTTGCCGCTGGGCGCGACCAGGTTGCCGTTGGTGTCCCAGCTGAAGGCGCCGGCACGGGTGTAGACGCGCTCGTCGCCCGAGCCGAGGACGAACATGCCGTCGCCCTGGAGCATCAGGTCGGTGGTGTTGCCGGTCGTCTGGGCCGAGCCCTGGTTGAAGTTGCCGCGGGTCGCCGCGACCTGGACGCCCAGGCCGACCTGGACCGGGTTGGTCCCGCCGGTGGCGGCGTCACCGCCCGTGGCGCCGCGCATGACCTGGCTGAGGGTGTCCTGGAAGACGGTGGTGTTCGCCTTGAAGCCGACGGTGTTGGCGTTGGCGATGTTGTTGCCGGTCACGTCGAGCATCGTCTGGTTGGCGCGGAGGCCGCTGATGCCGGAGAAGAGCGAGCGAAGCATGGTGGGGTCCTTTCGGGACGGCCTCAGGCCGTGGTGGTGGTGGAGCTCGAGGTGGTGTCAGTGGTGGTGTCGGCGCCCGACGTCACGGGGGGCGTCGTGGTGCCGACGGAGAGCAGCTGGGCGAGCGGGACCTGGGTGCCGTCGACGTCGAACACCGGCCCCTGCGCACCGAAGGTGACGCCGGAGATGGTGCCGCTGTGCGACGTGACGCCGTCGGTGTCGATCCACGACACCTGCTGGCCGACCATCGCACCGGCGCCGAACGCCATCTGCGAGCCCAGCAGCGCACCGACCCGGTCGGAGACGTCCTGCATCTTCTCGAGGGAGGTGAACTGCGCCGACTGGGCGAGGAACTCCCCGGAGTCAGCCGGGTTGAGCGGGTCCTGGTAGCGCAGCTGGGCAACCATCAGCTCCAGGAACATCTGCTTGTCCTCCGAGGTCGACGACGCGGTCGTCGCTCCCGTCGGGAACGCGGTGGTCGTGCTGGTCACCGCTTCGTTCGCGGAGATCGTCACGATCCCTCCTCACATGGTCAGGTCGATGCCCTGGCGGGCAGCGCTGACCGGGTCTGGACGCAGCGCGGTCGCTCCGTCGGTGAGGCCGTCCGTGGCTCCTGCTCCACCACGCGTCCGTGCGTGCTGGCCCTGCTGTCCTGCATCCCCGCCTGTCGACGAGGAGTCGCCGCCGGCGCCGTTCTGGGCGCCGTACGACAGGTCTGCGGTGCTGCTCTGCGCACCGGTCTGGGCCCCGGTGTGGGCGGTGCCCGACGGGGTCGTGGCGGGCTGGCCGGCCAGGTCCCGCACGACGACGCGGGCTTCGCCCGCGCCGGTGGCCTCGAGCACGCGTCGCAGCTCAGGCGCACCCTCGGCGAGCGCGCGCGCCGCCTCGTCACCGCCCGTGAGCCGCACCTGGACGGCACCGTCACGGACGGTGAGCGTCACCCGCACCTCGCCCAGCGCCTCCGGCTGCAACCGCATGGTCAGGCGGTGCACACCGTTGCCGCGCGAGACCAGACGGGTCACCTCGGGGACGACCTGGGCCACGGGCGAGGCCGGGCGGGCCGCAGCGGGTGCGTCGGCCGGAGCAGCGGCCGTCGCGGGAACCGTGACCGCGGTGACGGACACCGCGCCGGCGGGCGTGGACGGCTGGGCAGACGCCGGCTGCGAGGACGACTGCGGGACGGACTCCGGGGTGGGGGCCGAAGCGGGCGCGACTGCTGCCTGCGGGTCGGCGTCCGACGGGGACGTCGCACCAGGAGCAGCGTCGGCCCCGGGTCGCTCCGCCGCACCGGAAGCCGGCGCCGGCAGCGGGTCCGCCGCGACGGCCGACCCGACGGCCGCCCCGACGCCACCGACCGGCGGAGCGGTCGTGGAGTCGTCGGCTGGAGAAGTCGCGTCAGTGGGCAGCTGCACGGCGACCGGCAGGCCCGGTACGGCACCGGTGGCGGCGACGAGGGCGGGGTCGGCCGGGGCCGGGGTGGCGGCGGCCACGGAGTCGTCGGCCACGGAGTCGCTGGCCGCAGGGTCGTCGGTCGCGGAGTCGTCGGCAGACGGGGTCACGGCAGCCGGCGGCTGCCACGCGACCAGCAGACCCGGCACGACGCCGGTGGTCAGGACGAGGCCGGGATCGGCGTCCCCCTCGATCGCGACGATGGACTCGTCACCGGGCGACCCGTCGGCGCCCACGGGCGCCTCGGCCAGGCCGGCGGTCTTGCCCTGGGGGGTGGCGACCGAGAGGTCGAGGACGGAGTCCGGAGTCGTCCCGGAGCCGGTCGCAGCGGGCGCCGGAGGCGGCACGCTCGCGACGGGCGTGCCGGCCAGCAGCCCGGCGACGAGGGCCGCGAAGCCACCCGTGTCGGGCGCAGCCTCGCCCGCCGCAGCGTCCGCGGACGGGGTCGGGAGTGCCGGGGCGATCGGAGTGATGCTCATACGTTCTCCAGTCGGGACATGATCGAGGTGACGTAGGCCTGCGTCTCGGGGTAGGGCGGCACGCCGTCATAGCGCAGGACCGCACCGGGACCGGCGTTGTAGGCCGCCAGCGCCAGCGGGGTCGAGCCGAAGCGACCGATCAGGCTGTCCAGGAGCTGGGCAGCGCCCCCGATGGCCTGGCCGGGGTCGAAGGGGTTGGTGACACCGAGTCCCTGTGCCGTGCCGGGCATCAGCTGCATCAGGCCCTGTGCGCCCGCCGGGCTCACTGCCTGGGGGTCGAAGCCCGACTCCTGCTGGGCGACGGCGACGAGGAGGGCCGGGTCGAGGCCGTGGACGTTCGCCGCCTGCTGGAACAGGTCGGCGTACGGCGTCCCGGGCGGAACCGTCCGGCCGGACGTCGGAGCGGACGCCGACACGGTCGTGGCGGTGCTCGCGTCGGGGAGCACGCGGCGGATGTAGTCCGGCGGGGTCGTCACCGGGACCAGCTGCACCTTGCCGCCCGGACGCGGCGCCTCGATCATCTGGCCGTTGCCGGCGTAGATGGCGATGTGGTCCGCGCCGTTGTTGCGGCTGGAGTTGTCCCAGGCGATCAGGTCGCCGGGGCGTACGTCGTTCATGCTGGCCACCGGCCGGCCGGCGCGCGCCTGGTCCGCGGAGAGCCGCGGCAGCTCGATGCCGAAGGACTGGTAGACCGACTGCACCAGCCCGGAGCAGTCGACGCCGCTCTCGGGGTCGGTGCCGCCCCAGACGTAGGGCAGGCCGAGCATCTCCTTGGCCTTCGCGACGACGGCGTCGCCGGTCACGGCACCGGTGCCACCGGAGACGGTCACCCCGGCCGTGCCGCTGGTCCGCGACAGGACCGAGTCGAACGCGGCGGCACCGACGCGCGGGGAGGCGGAGACGGAGGACGCGCCGGGCAGCAGGGCCAGCTGCGTCTGGATCGCGGAGATCCGGGCGGTGACGTCGGTGATGCTCATGCGGCACCTCCTTCCTGGGGGGCCCGGCGGGCGCGCAGCCAGCGGGCCGCGACGAGGTCGTCGACCTCGACCCGCTCGCGGCGCAGTCGCTCGGCGCGACGGTCCTCGGCGCGGCGCTCGAGCAGCAGCTCGACGGCGGCGAGCCGCGTGTGGTCGCGCTGCCAGTGCGCCCGCGCCGCCATGGTCACCGTGGTGGCCGACGCGAGCGCGGTCTCGGAGGCGATGAGCTCGGTGGCGAGGCCGGAGGCGGCCAGGCGTGCGGTGGCGAAGCCGGACGGGTCGATCGCCGCGGGGTCGGTCGCGGTCGCCAGCCGAGCGGCGACGGCGTCACGACGGCGACCCGCCTCCCGCTGGTCGGCCGCGGCCCGGGTCAGGCCCAGGCGGCTGTCCTGCTCGCGGACGCCACGCACGCGCGCCACGGCGCGCATCCCGGCGTCGGGGTCGTTGTCAGGTGTGCGGGCCATCAGGCCACCAGCTCCTTGAGTGCCTGCCAGGTGTCGGCGAGGGACGTGCTCTCGTCCATGTCCTGGCGGAGGAATGCATCGATCGCGGGCATCCGGGCCAGCGCGACGTCGGCGTCGGGGTCGGCCCCGGCGACGTACGCCCCGATCTCCACCAGCTCGCGCACCGAGCGGTGCGCGGCGAGCAGCCGGCGCAGCCGCGTGGCGTCGGCCCGCTGGTCGGCGTCGGTGACCGCCCGCGTGACGCGGGAGATCGACTCGAGGACGTCGATGCTGGGGAAGTGCCCGGCGGTCGCCAGGCGGCGGGACAGGACGACGTGGCCGTCGAGGATCGAACGGGCGGTGTCGCCGATGGGGTCCTGCATGTCGTCGCCCTCGACCAGCACCGTGTAGAGCCCGGTGATGCTGCCGGTCGCGGACGTGCCGGCGCGCTCGAGGAGCTGCGGCATGAGGGTGAAGACGCTGGGCGGGTAGCCGCGGGTGGCCGGCGGCTCGCCCGCGGACAGGCCGATCTCGCGCTGGGCCATTGCCACGCGGGTGAGGCTGTCCATCATCAGCACGACGTGGCGCCCGCTGTCGCGGAAGGACTCCGCGATCCGGGTGGCGACGCCGGCGGCACGAAGCCGCTCGACCGGAGGTGCGTCCGACGTGGCGACGACGACGACCGAGCGCGCCAGTCCCTCGGGACCGAGGTCGTTCTCGATGAACTCGCGGACCTCGCGACCGCGCTCGCCCACCAGGGCGATCACGGACACCTCGGCGTCGGTGCCGCGCGCCACCATGGAGAGCAGGCTCGACTTGCCGACGCCGGAGCCGGCCATGATGCCGATGCGCTGGCCCCGGCCGCACGGGGTGAGGGAGTCGAGGGCGCGCACGCCGAGACCGACCTGGTGGTCGATCCGCGGGCGGCTCAGTGCCGCCGGAGCGGCCTGGGTGACCCCGACCATCGGCAGGTGGTCCAGCGGCGGCCCACCGTCGATGGGACGGCCGAGCCCGTCGAGCACGCGACCGCGCAGGGCGTCCCCGACCGGGATCTGCAGCGGCCCGCCCGTGTGGCGTACGACGTCGCCCACCCGCAGCCCGGCGGTGTCGCCGAGCGGCAGGCAGGTGAGTCCGGCGGGGCCGCTCGCGGCCACCTCGGCCAGCACACGGGTGTCGCCCTCGACGGCGACGAGGTCGCCGACGGCGGCGGCGAGGCCGATGACCCGGACCTGGAGGCCGAGCAGCTCGGCGACCTGGCCCAGGCGCAGCGGCGTGACGGCAGCCAGGGCGCGAGCGCGCACGTCGTCGGTCAGCAGGCTCATCCGAGCACCTCCGCGACCCGCGCCAGCGCCTCGTCGACCCGCAGGTCGACGACGTGGTCGTCGGCCTGGGCGACGGCGTCGGCACGCCCGAGGGACGAGTCCGCGAGGACGAGGATCCCGAGGTCGGTCAGGTCTCCCGCGAGAACGGCCACCTCCGGGTGGAGACGCACCGACCCGACGGCGTGCTCGGGCAGGAGCCCAGTGACCCGGGCGAGGACGTGGGCGGGATCGGGATCGAGCACGCCCAGCAGGGTGCGGGTGAGCTCGAGCGCCAGTGCGGTGGCCTGCTCGTCGACCCGGAGGCAGGCGGCGGCGAGGAGCTCCTGGGCAGCGTGGGTCGCGCGGCGCAGGGCCTCGACGGCCAGGGCCTGGTCCGCCTCGCGTTGCGCCTCACGGACCGCGGTGGTGCGGGCCAGCTCGTCCGTCTCGGCACGCACGGCGGCCTCTGCCTCCCGGCGTCCCTGCGCCCAGCCCACGGCATAGCCCTGGGCACGCGCGGTCTCGCGGGTCGTCTCGACGGCGCGCAGCTCGGGCAGCCGGAGGCCGGCGAGCGGGCGCACGACCTCAGTCGACGAACTCATCCTCACCTCCCCGGCGTACGACGATCTCGCCGCGCTCCTCGAGCGAGCGGATGGTGCGGATGACCGCCTGCTGGGCCTCCTCGACCTGGGTGAGGCGCACGGGGCCGAGGATCTCGATCTCGTCCAGCACGTTCTCTGCGGCACGCTCGGAGAGGTTGCCGGTGATCTTGTCCCGCACCTGGTCCGAGACGCCCTTGAGCGCCAGCGCGAGCTCGGCGGTGTCGACCTGGCGCAGCACCTGCTGCACGTCGCGGTCCGAGAGGTTGACGATGTCCTCGAACATGAACATCCGGCTGCGGACCTCCTCTGCGAGCCCGGCGTCGAGCGACTCGAGGCCCTCGACGATCTGGCGCTCGGTGGAGCGGTCGGCACGGTTGATGATGTTGACCAGGGGGACGACGCCACCGACGCGCGAGGAGTCGCTGGGCTGCAGCACCGACGACAGCCGGCGCTCGAGCATGGCCTCGACGGTCCGGACGGTCTCGGGGTTGGCGCGCCCCATCACCGCGATGCGGTGCGCGACGTCGGCCTGGCGCTCCGGTGACAGCCCGGAGAGCACGAGCGAGGCCTTCTCGGCCGACATGTGCGCCAGCACGAGCGCGATCACCTGCGGGTGCTCCTCGTTGATGAAGGAGCGCAGCTGGGTCGGGTCGGCACGCTGGAGGAACTGGAACGGCAGCTGGACGGCCATCGCGTTGAGCCGCTGCATGGCCTCCTCGGCGCGATCCTCGCCGAGGGCGCGCCCGAGCAGGTCGCGAGCCAGGTCCATGCCGCCCTGCAGCATGTGCTGGCGGGCGGTGAGCAGGCTGCCGAACTCGGTGATCACGTCGTTGGCCTCGCCCGGCTCGACGCTGGCGAGGGTGGCCACCTCGGCGGAGACCGCCTCGACCTCCTCGTCGCTCATGTGCGCCAGCACGGTCGCAGCGCGCTCCTTGCCGAGTCGCACGAGCACGATCGCGGCCTTGCGGGCTCCGAGCCCGGTCGTCATCACGGTCATCAGGAACGCTCCACCAGCCAGCCGCGCAGCAGCGAGGCGACTTCATCGGGCTGACGGTCCACGAGGGCGACGAGCTCGTCGAACATCTCGTCGGAGGCCGCGGTCTCCACCGGGGCCAGGGCCAGCGCGGTCTCGTCGGGGGCGTGCAGCGCCGTACGCTCCGTCTGCTCGGCCCGCAGCTGCTCCACGACGTACGTCGTCGCGTCCTGGCGCGCCTTGGCGTGCTTGCGCGAGCGCCGCCAGGCCAGGCCGACGAGCAGGAGCACGAGGCCACCGAGGGCACCGTTGCGGATCAAGGCGTTGCGCGCGGCGGCGTCGTCGGCCGCTTGAGCGGCCTTCAATGCTGCCGCGTCTGCCTCGGCGACGGAGGTGTCGAACGGCACCGACGAGGTCTCGATGGTGTCACCGCGGTCGGGGTTGAGGCCGATCGCGGAGGAGACGAGGCTGTTGATCTCGGTGACGTCGACGGTCACGTCGGAGTTGGTGTCGACGACGACCGCGGCGTGCAGGGTCTCGACGGAGCCGGGAGCGGTCTCCGACTGCTCGACCACCTTGTCGACGCCGTTCTCGCGGACCATCGACTTGTTGCCGTAGCTGCCGTCGCCGCCGACGCCGGCGACCTCGGTCTGGGCGTCCGGTCCGACCACGCCACCGGGTGACGCGCCGCCAGCACCGCCGGAGTAGGTCTCGCTCTGTGCCGACTCGGCGAGGACCGGGGCCTTGCGCCGGCCGTACGTCGTGGTCTGGCGGCTGACCTTGTCGAAGTCGAGCACGGCCGTGACCTGGACCGAGGAGTTGCCCGGCCCGTAGATCCGGTCGAGCATCGCCTGCGCCTTGCCGCTGAGCTGGTCCTGGTAGTCCTCGACCTGGCGGTTGCGGCTGCTGTTCATCCCGGTCCCGGACTCGTCGCCCTCCGAGAGGACGCGGCCGGAGGCGTCGGCGACGGTCACCTTGGTGGGGTCGAGGCCGTCGATGCTGGACGCGACCAGGTTGACCACGGCCTGGACCTGGTCGGGGCTGAGCGTGGTGCCACCGCGGGTGGCGACGAGGACGGACGCCGTGGCGGGGTCCTGCTCCTCGACGAAGACCTGCTTCGGCGGGAGGGCCAGGTGGACGACGGCGGTCTCGACGCCGTCGATGGCCTCGATGGTCGAGGAGAGCTCGCCCTCCATGGCCCGCTTGAAGTCGGTCTGCTCCTTGAACTGCGAGGTCGAGATGTCCTGGCCGTCGAGCAGTGAGTAGCCGCTGTCGCCGCTGCCGGACGGGATGCCCTCGCCGCTCAGCGAGATGCGGGTCGCGTAGACCTTGTCGCGCGGCACGGAGATGGTCCCGCCGCCGCCGCCGATCTCGTAGGGGACGCCGTCGGCGTCGAGCTGCTCGACGACTGCGGAGGCGTCCTCCGCCGACAGGTTGCTGTAGAGAGGTGCGTACGACGGGGCCGAGGCCCACCGGAACACCATGAAGGCGGCCAGCAGGAGGGCAGCCGTGCCGACGATCGCGACGACCTTCTGGCCGGGGCTGAAGAGGGCGAAGGAGCGGCGGAGGCGCTCCATCGCTTGGGTGATCCCGGGCCTCATCCGACCTGCATCCGCATGATCTCGGTGAACGCCTCGATGGCCTTGTTGCGCACGGCGACGGTCAGCTTCGTGGCCGTCTCGGCCTCGGCCGCGGCCAGCGTGTAGTCGTGGATGTTGGGCAGGGTGCCGGACGCCGCACGCACGGCGAGCGTGTCAGCAGAGTCCTGGATGCCCTCGAGCCGCTCGATGCCGTCGAGCACGAGGCTGCCGAAGTCCGCTCCCGACGCAGGCGCCGGGGCGACCGGTGCCTGCACCACGGGCGCTGCGAGGGGGGTGAAGCCGCTGATGGCCTCGATGCCGCCGATGCTCATCAGCCCTGTCCGATCTGGAGTGCCGCGGTGTAGGTGTCCTGCGCGGTCTTGGTCACCTGGACCGAGGCCTGGAAGCCGCGCTGCGCCTGCACGAGGGAGGTCATCTGGACCGACATGTCCATGTTCGGCGTGCGGACGTAGCCGTCCGCGTCGGCGAGGGGGTGGTCGGGGGCGAACTCGAGGATGCCCTCGGCGTCGCCGAGCTCGATGCCGCTGACGTCCACGCCGCCCTCAGGACGGGCCGTGGCCACCACCATCTGCGACTGGAAGGCGTTCTCGCTGGTCGCCGTGACAGTGTTGGCGTTGGAGATGTTGTGCGCGAGCGCGTCGAGCCAGGTCTGGTGCATGCCCAGGCTGCTGTTGGCGATGCGCAGCATGTCGAAGGCGCCCATCAGAAGGCACCCGCCGCGGTCGTCACGAGGGCGAAGCGCTCGGACACCGCGCGCGTCATCATCTGGTACTGGAACTGCGTCTGCAGGGCCGACAGCGACTCCTGGCGCAGGTCGACGTTGTTGCCGTTCTCCCCCACGGGCGCGTTGCTCGGCCGCTCGGTGGGGGTGACTCCGGAGGTCGACATCTCGCCGCGCTGGAGCGCGGCGGTGAGCGAGGACTCGAAGTCGACGCTCGTGGCCCGGAAGCCAGGGGTGTCGACGTTCGCGATGTTGTCGGCGATCACGTTCTGCCGGTTCGCCAGCCCGTCGAGGGCGGTGGCGAGCACGGACGTGACGGCATCGGGCATGCCGAGGGACACGGGTACTCCTGCAGGAGGTGCGGGTGCCGGTCCATCGGCGAAGGTGGTGAGCGTTCCGTGCTCACTGGGTCGGATCGGCGCTGTTGCCGTCCTGTTGAGGAGTTGATGAGGAGAACTTGACGTTCCCGACACGATCGGGACGGAGGTCCCGACGCGGCACCACCCGGACGGGCCATGCGCACACCACCCGGTCGGGCGGCGGGCGTGGCCAGGTCCGCGCGTCAGGCAGAGACGTCGACGTACGCCGCCGCGCGCGACCGTGCCGGGGAGGCCGTCCGCGCGAGGTCGGCGAGGCTGCCACGGTTCTCGCCCATGGCTCCTTCGAGCTCCGCACGCACGGAGGCCTGGAGCTGGAGCAGCTCACGGACACGGTCGACGAGGGCGTCCGGGACCGGGCCACCGGGAGCCGGCGGCGTCCACGCCGTCAGGGACGGGGCGCCGTCGCGGCTGGGGTCACCGGCGAGCTCGGCAGCCGCGCGCGCGTCGCGCTCGAGGACGTCGAGGACCTCTTCCCACTCCGCGACGAGCTCGTCGCCGGCTGCGGGAGGGGGTGGCGGGGTGGTCACGCGGATCGCGCGGTGTCGGTGGGAAGAGCGGCCTCGGTGGCGGCTTCCCGCCACGCGTCCGCAAGCCCGACGACGATGTCGAGGCATTGCGAGGTGGTGGTGGCGTCGCGCTGGACGTTGGCCTGCACGAGCTGCACCATCAGGTGGCTGTAGATGCTGGTGAGCGCGTCGCTGCCCTCCCACACTCCCGGGCGGAGCGAGGACTGCAGCTCCACGACGATGTCCTGGGCGTGCAGCAGGTTGTTGTGGGCGACCGGGTGGTCGCCGGCCTGCTGGGCCGCGAGGGCGCGGCGGCAGTCGAGCACCAGGCGCTCGTAGAGCATGACGAGCAGCTTGCTCGGGCTGGCGGTCTCGACCGAGGACTGGAGGTAGGCGAGCGGCACCCCCGACGGCGTCGCGGACGACGCAGCGTAGGGACTGGAGAAGGGCGAGGTGTAGGCCATGAGGGTGCTGTCCTTAGCTTCCCGAGGTCGATAGTGAGGAGAGTTGGCCGGCCAGCCAGGAGGACTGGCTGTTCATCTTGTTGAGGGCCGTCTCGAGGGAGGTGAACTGCCGGGTGAGCGCGGTCCGTCGCAGCTCCAGTCGCAGGTCCCATGCCTCGATGCCGTCGTTGAGCCTGTCGATCGTGCTGGTCCGGCCGGTGATGGCCTGGGTGAGGGTTCCGGTGTTCTTGTCGCTGGCGGCGGTCGCCACGTCGGCGACCCGGTCGAGGAACCCGGTGCCGTCGGCGGTGAGGCGCTGCTGCACGGCGTCCGGATCGGCCTTGTAGGCCTCGCTGAGCTTGGTCTCGTCCAGGACGAGTCGGCCGGTCCTGTCGCTCTGGATGCCGAGGTCGGCGAGGCTGGTGCCGTCGGTGGGGAAGACCGAGGCGAGGATCTGGCCGCGCAGCTCGCGGACGCTCGACTCCCCGGCCAGCATGCCCTTGGACTTGGTCGCGGCGTTGTAGGAGGTCAGCGAGTCGATCTCCGTGAGCACGGAGTTGATCGCGTCGACCGCGGACTTCACCGACTTGATGGTGCCGGCCGGGTCGAGCTTGAGCTCGATGTCGGCAGTCTTCGAGGTATCGACGGCGGCGCCGATGGTCACATCGACACCAGGAGCCAGGTTCTGGAAGGTGTTCGTGGCCGAGCGCGCCTGGATGCTGCCGTTCACGGTGACGAGGGCGTCCACACCGTCACGGACGGTGGCGTCGTTGAGCAACGGTGTCACCGGGGCGGCCGGGTCGACCAGCGTGAAGCGCGACTTGTCGCCTGTGGCAGTGGACTCGACGACCAGCTGGTACTGGTCGACACCGGCGCCGTCCGTGCCCACCCGGACCGCGGTGGCTCGTAGGCCTGTCTCCTTGGCCGGGTCGTTGATCGCGCCGACCAGCCCGCTCAGGGTCCCGTCCGTCGTGAGGGTCTGCTTGAGCACCCCGGCGGAGTCCCTGACCTCGACACTGGTCGGCACGGCGCCTGGCGTCTCGTAGCCGACCTGCTTGCTGTAGGCCAGTCGATGGGTCGTGGCCACCTGGTCGACCTTGACCGAGAAGGCGCCTGCCGTCGCGGCGGAGCCGGCGGTCACGGTGACCCCGGCGAGGGAGGAGGCGGTGGTGAGCTTGCTCCACGCCGAGGGCTTGGTCAGGTCGCCGACCGTGGTGGCCAGCGAGGCGAGCCGGCTGTTGAGCGTCTGCATCGCGTTGACGGCGCGCTGCTCGGTGGTCACGCGGGTCTGCATGCGAGCCTGAGGCACGGCCTCGAGCTGCATGAGCTGGCTGATGATCCCGGCGGTGTCGAGACCGCTGGAGAGCCCGCTGATGCTGGCGGATCCGCTCATGGTGACTCCTCAGGACTGACCGGGACATGCGTCCCGGACGGACGACGGGCGGGCCACGGAGAGTGGGCCCACCCGTCGTCCACGGGTGTTGCTGGAGCGCTACCGCTGGAGATCAGCGGAGCAGGGACAGCACACCCTGCGGGGCCTGGTTGGCCTGGGCGAGCATCGCGGTGCCCGCCTGCGACAGGATCTGCGCACGAGTGAAGCTCATCATCTCGGACGCCATGTCGGTGTCGCGGATCCGGCTCTCGGAGGCCGACAGGTTCTCGACGGCCACGTTGAGGTTGTTGATGGTGTGCTCGAACCGGTTCTGCATCGCACCGAGGTTGGCGCGAGCGGTGGAGATGCCCTTGATCTGCTGGTCGATCTTCGCCACGGACGCCTGGGCGGCGTCAGCGGAGGAGAAGTCCAGGCCGACCGGGGTGCTGGCACCTGCGGTGCCGGCGGCGAGGCCGGTGCCGGGGGCGGCGACGGCCACAGCGCCGCCATCGAGGGCCTTCACCGAGATGCCGGTGGCGGCACCGTTGGCGTCCTTGACGACCTTGACCGAGAACTTCGAGGCGAAGTCCGCGTTGGCCGTCAGCTTGTCGGCCACGTCCTGCACCGAGGCGCTCGAACCCGCCGCACCCATCGCCACGGTCACGTCGCTGACGACGCCGCCCTTGGTGTCGGTGAAGGTCAGGTTGCCGGTCACGGCGGTGGCGTCCGCGACGTCGAACGTCGTGCCGGTGGTGGCAAGGGCGCCGGTGGTGAGGTCGGTCGCGACCTTGCTCACGTTGGCGGAGGACAGGTCGACGGTGATGCGCGAGTTGGCGTCGCCGTCGGCACCGACCTGGAACTGCAGCTTGCCCGCGTTGCCGGCGGTGCCGTCGAGGAGCTTGGCGCCGTCGAAGTTCGTGGACTTGCCGATCCGGTCGAGCTCCGAGACGAGGCTGGTTGCCTCGGTCTCGATGTTCTTGCGGGCGTCGGAGTTGTTGCTGTCGTTGGCGGCCTGGACACCCAGGTCGCGCAGACGCTGCAGGATGGAGTGGACCTCGGTGAGCGCGCCTTCCGCGGTCTGGACGACGGAGATGCCGTCCTGGGCGTTGCGGGAGGCGACCTTGAGGCCACCGACCTGCGAGCGCAGGCCCTCGGAGATCGCGAGGCCGGCGGCGTCGTCGGCAGCGCGGTTGATGCGGAAACCGCTCGACAGCTTCTCGAGCGACTTGGACATCTGGCCCTGCGTGACCGACAGGTTGCGGTACGAGTTGAAGGCGTCGATGTTCTGGTTGATGCGGAGCGACATGATGGATTCCTTCCATGGTGGTGGATCACTGCTGGAGTCCATCCGTGGACTCCGTCGAGGTCCTGTTCGGCGGGTCGGCGACCCACCTGAGAGCTTTCGGGAACTTCTTTTCGCCCGGCGGCGCAGCGTGTCAGGCGCTGGTGGCCACGCGGGGCACGAACGGGCGCGCCACGGCCGCGTGGCGTTCGGCCACGGCGGCGAAGTAGGCCTCGCGGCGGCGGGCGGCCACGCCGTCCGGGCGGTCGTGCGCCTTCACGAGCGCCGGGTCGAGCTGCGAGTTCAGCGCGTCGCGCAGCAGCACCATGGCCTCGGCCCGCAGCTGCGAGATGCGCGACTCGGTGACACCGAGCTCGGCGGCGAGCTCGGCCATCGGCTGCTCGGCCAGGAAGTACCCCTCGACGACGCGGCGCAGGCGCTCGGGCAGCTCGGCGACGGCCTCGGAGAGGTAGGTGAGCAGCTCGGCGTGCTCCAGGGCCTGCTCGGGCGTGGGGCCGGCGGACGGCAGCTCGGTGGCGTACGACCCCCGGGCGTCGTCGGCCTCGAGGGACAGCACCTGGGCGCGGGCCAGGTCCTCGCGGTTGGCGAGCACCTGCTCGACCGGGATGCCCTGGGCCGCTGCCAGCTCGGCGTCCGTGGGCACCCGGCCGAGGCTCTGCGTCAGCCGGGTGCGGGTCTCGTCCAGCCCCCGCGCCGTGCGGCGGACCGAGCGCGACGCCCAGTCGACCCCGCGCAGCTCGTCGAGCAGCGCACCGCGGATGCGAGTCGCGGCGTAGCGGGCGAACGGCACCCCGCGCTCGGCCTCGAAGCCCTGCGCCGCGCGGACCAGCGCGGTGAGGCCCGCGGACGTCAGGTCATCGCGGTCCACGTGGCTCGGGACCCGGGCCAGCACCTCGCGGACCAGGTGGCCGACGAGGGGGATGTGGGCGGTCACGAGCTCGTCCACCACGGCGGGAGTCGTGGGGGAGGACGTGGAGGAGAGGGCGGGGGAAGAGAGGGTCGCGTTGCTGAGCACGCCTGATCGTTGAATGTTTTGTGGAGGAGTTGTTACCAAACGGGGGTTGCTGATCCACCAGCGCGTGGATCAGGGACCGTGGTCCCGAGGACCCATGGCCCGTTCGGGCCATGCCCGAGTGCCCCTACCCGTGGACGCGCAGGTAGTCCGGTCCGCGCACGCGAGCCCGCACTGGTCCAGTCAACCCCTCAGGTCAGGGGCCCGACCGCCGATGGGACGTTCGTGAACCTCACCGACACCCACCGCGGCGCAGCCATGGAGAAGCTCTCCCTGGTCCTGTGGCGCGAGCGCGAGCTGCTCGAGGAGCTCCACTACAGGCTGGAGGTCGAGCAGCTGGTCCTGGCCAGCGGCCGCAGCCGGTGGCTGGCCCACGCGACCCGCGACATCGACACGCTCCTGGCCACCGTCCGCGAGACCGAGATGCTGCGCGCGGTCGCCGCCGACGAGGCTGCCGCCGCGTCCGGCATGAGCTCCAACCCCAGCCTGGCGTCCCTGGCCGAGTCCGCCGGGGAGCCGTGGACCACGATCTTCACCGAGCACCGCGAGGCCTTCGTGACCCTCACCAACGAGATCACCACCCTGGCCGACTCCAACCGGCACCTGATCTCGGCCGGCTACCGCTCCGCGCGCGAGACCCTGATGTCCCTGGGCGAGTCCGTCGACGGTTATGCCGCCGACGGGAGCGCCACCGCCGAGCCGCTGCGCGCCAGCCTCGTGGACAGGAGCCTGTGAGATGACCGGGTCCTTCGGCTCCATCGGCACCGCAGCCAGCGCCCTGCGCTACCACCAGTCGGTCATGGAGGTCGCCAGCGGCAACATCGCCAACGTCTCGACCGACGGATACGCGCGTCGGCGCGTCGTCGGCCAGGCCGTGGGCGCCCCCGTGCAGCCGGCGATGTGGAGCCGCTACGACGGCCACGGCGACGGCGTACGGGTCGGGTCCGTCGACCGGCTCGTCGACCCGCTCCTCGACTCGCGCGCCAGGAGCGAGCACGGCACCCAGTCCTACCTCGACACGCGGGCGACGGCACTGGCCCGCGTCGAGGCCTCGCTGGGCGAGCCCGCCGGCGACGGCATCTCCAAGGCGCTGGCGGACGTCCGGTCCGCCTGGCACGACCTCGGGAACAGCCCCGACTCCCCCGCCGTGCGCGCCGCGGTCATCGCGACGTCCAGCACCCTCGTCGACGCCGTCGCCGCCCAGCGACGCAACGTGGCGTCCGAGGAGGCCGACCAGCGCATGTCCCTGCTCGCGGACCTCGGCGAGACGAACACCGTCGCGACCAACCTCGCGGCGGCCAACGAGGCGATCGCCGCCGCCCGGATGTCGGGCAACGACCCCTCGACCCTGCTCGACCAGCGCGACCAGATGGCACTGCGGCTGGCCGAGCTCACCGGCGGCAAGGCCGTCGAGAACAGCCAGGGCGGCATGGACGTCACCGTCGGCGGTGTCGCCCTGGTGACGGGCAACCGCGCCGGCACGCTCTCGGCGACGAGCGGCGTCAATGCCGACGGCACGTCCGACGGTCAGCCGCTCGCGCTCGCCGTCACCCCGCCCGGTGGTACGGCAACCGCGGTCACCGGCCTCCGCGGGGAGATCGGCGGCACCGTCGAGCTTCTCGGCACGACCCTGCCCAAGCTGCGCGCCGACATCACCGCCGTCGCCCAGCAGGTGGCCGACGCGGTCAACGCAGCCCACCAGTCCGGCTACGACGCGGCCGGGAACCCCGGCAAGCCGATCTTCTCCGTCGACCCGGCCGCCCCCGGAGGGCCCTTGGTCCTGAACCCCCTCGACGCCGCCGACCTCGCGGCGTCCGGAATCAGCGGCGTCGCCAACCGCGACGGTGGCAACGCCACCGCGATCGCCGACGCGCTCGTGGCACCCGAGCGCTCCTACCAGCGGTTCGTGACGGTCTTCGGCACCGACGTGGCGTCTGTCCGGCGCCAGGCCGCCACCCAGCAGAACCTGACCGGCCAGGTGGACGGCGCCCGCGAGCAGCTCTCGGGCGTCAACCTCGACGAGGAGACAGTGACGATGATGCAGGCGCAGCGGGCCTACGAGGCCGCGGCACGGGTCATGACGACCCTCGACTCGGTGCTCGACACGCTCATCAACCGGACCGGGCTGGTGCGCTGATGGCGATCGGACGCGTGACCCAGTCGATGCTGACCGACCGGTCGTTGACCCGGCTCCAGGGCAGCCTCACCCGGCTCGCGGAGATCCAGGAGCACCTGTCGACCGGCCGGGTGCTCAACCGCCCCTCCGACAACCCGGCCGACACCGCCTCCGCGATGCGGCTGCGATCGTCCGTGGGATCCCAGCAGCAGTACGCCCGCAACGCGCAGGACGGCATCGGGTGGCTCGACACGCTGGACAGCACACTGGGCACGGCCAACGACCTGGTGCGCCGGGCCCGTGAGCTCGGCCAGCAGGCGGTGAACGGAGCCGTGAACAAGGATGCCCGGGATGCGCTGGCGGTCGAGATCGTCCAGCTGCGCAGCTCGCTGCTCGGCTCCGCCAACGCGACCTACATCGACCGGCCGGTCTTCGGTGGGACCACCGCCGGCCCCGCCGCGTTCGCCGAGGTGGGCGGCGTGGTGACCTACGCCGGTGACACCAACCCGGTCAACCGGGCGGTGGCCGACGGTGTGGCCGTCGACGTGGCGGTCTCCGGGCCGGCCGCGTTCGGCAACGACGGGGACAACGTCTTCGACCACCTCAGCGCGCTCGCCGACGCGGTCCGCGCCGGCGACACGAGCGCCATCGCGTCCGGCCTCGAGGCTCTCAAGGACGACGGCAACCGCCTCATCGTCGCACGGACCGACGTGGGCGCCCGCACCAACCGCGTCGAGCAGGCGGGGATCCGGGCCGGTGACACCGAGCTGTCGCTGACCAACGCCCTGTCCGAGATCGAGAACACCGACCTGCCCCGCGCCATGGTCGACCTGAAGATGCAGGAAGTGGCCTACCAGGCCTCCCTGGCAGCGACCGCGCGGGTGCTGCAGCCGAGCCTTCTGGACTTTCTGCGATGATCGCCACGATGGAGACGACGACCATGACCGGACCCGCGAACGGTGCCCCCGAGATCCCGGTGATCGAGCTGGTGCAGCCGATGGCCGGCTTCCCCGACCTCGCGCGCTTCGCGCTGGTCCAGGTGGACGACACGGGTGCGCTGTGCAGCCTGACGTCCCTGGAGCAGCCGGGCCTGCGGTTCCTGGTCGTGCCGCCAGCCACGTTCTTCCCCGACTACACCCCCGAGGTGGAGGACACGATCCTCGCCGACCTCGGCTCGAGCTCGGCGGACGACCTGGTCGTGCTCTGCGTGCTCACGGCCGGCGAGTCGCTCGCGACCACCACCGCCAACCTCGCAGCGCCTGTCGTGCTCGACATCGCGACCCACCGGGCCGTGCAGGTCGTCCTCGACGATCCCAGCCTCTCGGTGGCCACTCCGCTGATCGCGTGAGCTCGGGCGCGACCCCTCAGGTAGCGTTCACCGCATGCTGGTCGTGAGCCGTCGTGCGGGAGAGAGCGTCGTCATCGGCGACAACGTCACAGTCTCGGTGCTCGAGGTGCGTGGCGACGTCGTCCGCATCGGCATCGACGCCCCTCGGTCCATCGCGGTGCACCGGCAGGAGCTGCTGGCCCAGCTGGCGCAGTCCAACCAGGAAGCGGCCTCACCCCCCGAGGGTGCCGTCGACTCGCTGCTCAACGCGATCCGCGACCGCTCCAAGGACGACTGAGAGCCCTATGTCAAGCAGCCTCCTGATTGAGGAGGTTGAGGCGGCCGTGTAGGTCGGGGTTGTAGGGCACTCGGTCGTGCCAGCAGCGCCACAGG
>NZ_LMDE01000014.1 GCF_001425025.1 Nocardioides sp. Root122 | reverse complement strand
CACCGAAGCAGGACTCGGTCAGCTCGGCAGTGGCCCGGTGACTCGGGGTGCAGACAAGACACCTACTCCTGTCTGACCCCTACGGTCCACCAGTGAGGGTCAGCGGGCCTGCTTGCGGCCGAGCTGGGAGGCCAGCACCGCCGCCTGCGTACGACGCTTCACGCCGAGCTTGGCGAGCAGGCTGGTGACGTGGTTCTTGACCGTCTTCTCCGCGAGGTAGAGCTGGTCGCCGATCTGCTTGTTGGTGCGGCCCTCGGTGATCAGGTCGAGGATCTGCCCCTCGATGTCGGTCAGCGCTGACAGGCCGTCCGGCGCCGCGTTGTCCGAGCGCATCCGCTCGATCACGCGCACCGCGACGGCCGGGTCGATGAGGGACTGGCCCTGGTGCACCGCACGGATGCTGTTGACCAGCGCCCCCTCGTCGACCTGCTTGAGGACGTAGCCACCCGAGCCGGCCAGGATCGCGTTGAAGAGCGCCTCGTCGTCGTCGTAGCTGGTGAGGATCAGGGCGCGGACCTGCGGGTTGACCGAGCGCACCTGACGGCAGACCTCGATGCCGGTCCCGTCGGGCAGGCGGCCGTCGAGGACCGCCACGTCGGGCGCGAGCCGCAGGATCTCCGGGATCGCCTCGGCGACGGTGCCGGACTCCCCGACGACCTCGAAGTCCTCCTCGAGCTCGAGGACCGCGCGCAACCCCCGTCGCACCACGGCGTGGTCGTCCAGGAGGTAGAGCCGGATGAGTGGTGCACTCGTCATGGAGCCGTCGTCATGGTCGCGGGGTTCCTTTACTTTCGCGGAGCTTCACCCTAGGTCGATGACTGCGGCGTCGCCGACGAACCCCCCGAACCGGTCGGCCGCGCCCACACCCAGGGGTGGAGCGGGTCGACCCCGTCAGGCGCGCTCGAGCAGGAAGAGCGGGATCAGCCGGTCGGTCTTCTCCTGGTAGGAGGCGTACGTCGACCAGGTGGCGACCGCGTGCTGCCACCAGTCCTCGCGCTCCTCGCCGCTGAGCTCGCGGACCGTGTAGGTGTGCTTCTCCGCCTTGTCCTGCAGCTCGACCTCCGGGTGCTGCCGGAAGTTGTCGGCCCACGCCGGGTCGTCGTCCGCGCCGCCCTTGGAGGCGACAGCGAGGTAGGCGCCGTCGCGCTCCACCCGCATCACCGGGTTCTTGCGGAGGTTGCCGGACTTCGAGCCGACCGAGGTGATGACCACGACGGGGTACTCGCTGCCGCGCAGCGTGCCGGCCTTCTCGCCGTTGGAGGCCTCGTACTCGGCCACTTGGTCGCGGACCCACTGGGCCGCGCTGGGGACGTAGGTGCCAGTCAGTGCCATACCCACCACAACACCACGGGCGGCGACGATCTTCCAGCCCCGCGCCCGCCCGGGTAGTCCAGTGACGAACGGTCGTCATCGCGGCCCTCGACCAGCCGGTTCTCACTGGACTGCCGGGAGATAGCCTCCGACCATGAGTGCGATCGAGGGCGTCAGCGAGATCTTCGACCCCGAGGCATGGGACGTCGTGCCCGGCTTCGAGGACCTCACCGACCTGACCTACCACCGGGCCCGCGAGCACGGCACCGTACGGATCGCCTTCGACCGGCCCGACGTGCTCAACGCCTTCCGCCCGCACACCGTCGACGAGCTGCTGCGCACGCTGGAGCACGCCCGTCAGTCGGCCGACGTGGGCTGCGTGATCCTCACCGGCAACGGCCCGAGCGCCAAGCACGGCAAGTGGGCCTTCTGCACCGGCGGCGACCAGCGGATCCGCGGCAAGGCCGGCTACCAGTACGAGGACAAGTCGATCGGCGCGGACGAGACCGGGGCCGAGGAGCCGTCCGTCATCGACAAGGCGCGCCTTGCCCGGCTCCACATCCTCGAGTGCCAGCGACTGATCCGCTTCATGCCCAAGGTCGTCATCTGCGTCGTCCCCGGCTGGGCGGCCGGCGGCGGTCACAGCCTCCACGTGGTCTGCGACCTGACACTCGCCAGCCGCGAGCACGCGCGCTTCAAGCAGACCGACGCCGACGTCGGGTCCTTCGACGGCGGCTACGGCTCGGCCTACCTCGCCCGCCAGGTCGGCCAGAAGTTCGCCCGCGAGATCTTCTTCCTCGCCGAGGAGTACGACGCCGAGACCATGCACCGGATGGGCGCGGTCAACCGGGTCGTCGTGCACGGCGACCTGGAGCGGGTCGCCCTGGAGTGGGGCCGGAAGATCAACGGCAAGTCCCCCACCGCCCAGCGGATGCTGAAGTACTCCTTCAACCTCCTCGACGACGGCCTGGTCGGCCAGCAGCTCTTCGCGGGCGAGACCACCCGCCTGGCCTACATGACCGACGAGGCGCAGGAGGGGCGCGACCAGTTCCTCGAGAAGCGCGAGCCCGACTGGTCGCCGTATCCTTGGTACTACTGAGCCGCCGCCCATGGAGACGGTCACCCTGTGGCGCGGCGTCGGCTACGTGACCCGCTTCGAGGTCGAGAAGGACTTCCTCGATCGGTATGACGTCCAGCAGGCTGGCGGACAGACCATCCTGGAGTACTGGATCCCCGCCGAGGACCTCGACGATCTCAACCGACACATCGTCGGCCTCATCGAGGTCGTTCGAGAGTTCCGATGAGCGAGCATCACGTCACGCCCGAACAGAACAGGCGTCACACGGGCGCACGATCCCGGATCGCGACCTGCCGATGGTCGCGGCGCAGTGGCTGTTCGAGGGTCGCGACTCCCCGCTGCTGCGAGAGCTGGCGTCGCTGACATCCACGGAGGCACTCCAAGGCGACGTGCGGCTCGTCGACGTCCTCGCTGAGCTCGGTCACCCGGTTCGCGAGGTCGGCTCCCCGTACGAGCAGCTCCCGTGGCGTGGGCGGTGGGAGGGCATCTGGTGGGCAGTCGATCGCATGGACCGCACCCACCCAGCGTACGCATCAGCTCAGTACGTGCTTGAGGTCATCGGCGACAACGAGGATCTCTGGGGGCCTGATGGCGGACAGGAGCTGATGGCGATGCTCAGGGCGTGGGATGACGATGTCGATCGTCGGTCACAGATCAACGATCAGATCCGGAGGCATCTTCGTAACCTTCGCGAGCAGGACGTACCGCCGCTGATCGAGTAGGAGGTCTGCCCGAGTCTGGCACACACGTGTCCGACTTCCTGCCCCTGGCGGCCGACTTCAGGGGCGGCTTCTCGGACACGTGTACGCCGCCGGGCCGGCGCCGCAGTCCGGACCTGGTCAGGCCACCAGGCGCAGTGCGCGGTCGGCGCGGCCGATGCGCACCGTCTGACCCCAGGTCAGGGTGAGCGAGTCGGCCTCGATCCCGTCACCGAAGGCGACGAGCCGGTCGGACTGGACGGTGAGTGCCAGCTCGTCGCCGGCGAGCTCGCCCTCCGTCAGGGTGACACCGGTCGCCGGCGAGGGCCACGCCTCCCGAACGAACCACGCCAGGCGGGGATCGGCCGGCGCCGGCAGCGCCAGCCCGCTCCCCCGCTCACGCCAGATCGAGCGGCACCAGCCCGTCGAGCCGGTCCCCGTCGCGACGATGAGGCCCGACGACGCCTGCGCCTCGGCGCCGGCACCCGGGACGCTGAGCTCGTAGCGCGCGGTCTGGTGACTGGGGTGGCCGAGGAACACCTCGTTGAGGGCCAGCAGCCGCTGCCCGTCGTCGAGCTCGGCGCGGACCATCGTGCGCTCGGTCACGTGGTCGGTCGACCTGAGCAGGTCGCCCAGGTCGCCGACCGTGTGGGCGACCAGCACCCCGGCGTTGTGCCCCGGCTCGGGGTCGATGCCGATCACAGGCTGGCCGTCGAGGTACTTCGCCACGTTGGCGACCAGCCCGTCCTGCCCGACGACCACGACGACGTCGTCCGGCGAGAACAGGAAGCGGGACACGTCGGCCCGCTCCACGCTCCCGCGCCGCCAGTCGACAGGCACCGCCGCTGCGGCGGCGTCGAGCGCCCGCTGCGTCAGCCGGTGCCGGTCCTCGAGCTCGGCGATGTCGCGGCCTCGGGTGCCGAGGAAGAACGCCGCCTGGCCCCGGGTGCCGTGCGTGGCGAGCAGCTCGTCGTACTCCGTGCGGCGGTGCACGACCACCACCCGGGGCGCGAGGCTCACGACTCCGCCCCCGCTCCCGCCTTCGTGCTGCCGAGCTGGGTGAGGGCCCGGGTGACCAGGTCGGGGCTCAGCACCAGCGACTCGATCCGGGGCAGGTTGGCGGCCAGCTCCTTGACGGCGAGGGCCATCAGGACCGCCTCGGAGACGTCGGCGTACGCCGCCACGCGGGCCGCCTCGGCCTCACCCTGCGCCGCACCGGCGAGCCGCGTGCCCTCGGCGCGGGCCTCGGCCAGCGTCACCGTCCGACGTGCCTCCGACTCGGCCGCGATCGCGCCGGCGGCGGCGCTCTCCTCGGCCTCACGGCGGGCGTTGGCACCGCGCTGGCTGACCAGCTGCTCCTCCCGGCGCGCCAGCTCGATCTGGGTCTGCAGCTCGTTCTCGCCGATGGCCCGTTCACGCTCGACCGCCACCGCGCGGCGCTCGAAGGTCGCCCGGTCGGCCTCCTGCTGGACCTGCTCGCGGGTCGGGGTGCGCAGCGCCTTCTCCACCTCGGGCTCCGGGCGCAGCGCCACCACCCGGACGCCGACGACCGCGATGCCGGTCTCGGCGAGGCGCTCGTCGCCGCGCAGCCCGTCGGCGATGACGGTGCGCACCGGACCGACGCCGCCCGCCATCGCAGCGGCGAGGTCGACCGTGGCGAGCAGGTCGATGGCGTACTGCTGGGCGGACTCGACCAGCAGCCCGGCGACCTGCTCTAGCGGGGTGGCGCGCCAGGTGCCCTTCTCGGGGTCGAGGGAGAAGTCGATGCGGCCGGCCGCCACGGCCGGGTCGGTGACCCGGTAGGTGACGGTCGCCTGCACGGTGACGTCCTGGAAGTCGCTGGTGCGGGCGTGGAAGAGCAGCGGCAGCTCGCGGTCGTCGACCGGCACCTCGTTGAGCACCGCGCTCAGCGGCCGGAACCAGAAGGCGGCACCGACGCCGCCCCGGATCGTCCGGCCGTTGCGGATCTGCTCCACGTAGGTCGTGCCGGACCCGCGCAGGTGCCGCACGAACGGGTAGCGGGAGATGTGGGCCATGAGTGCCTCCTCGTCGATTAATGTCACTATGACGATAAGGTCCGCGGCCCTAAACGTCAAGTTGACAAGAAGGGGTACTCTCGCCCCATGTCCACCGCCCGTCCTCCCGTCGCCGTGACCGTCGACCTCGTGGTCCTGACGGTCCGCGACGACCGGCTCCAGGCGCTCACCGTCCGTCGCGGCGAGGAGCCCTTCGCCGGCGAGTGGGCGCTCCCCGGTGGCTTCCTCCAGCCCGACGAGGACCTGGCCACCGCCGCGTCCCGCGAGCTGCTGGAGGAGACCGGGCTGACCTCGGACCACTTCCACCTCGAGCAGCTCGCGTCGTACGGCGACCCGCACCGCGACCCGCGCATGCGCACCGTGACCGTGGCCTACGTCGCCCTCGCCGCCGACCTGCCGACCCCGACGGCCGGCAGCGACGCGGCCGAGGCGCGCTGGCAGCCGGTCGCCGACCTGGCCGCCGACGACGCTCTCGCCTTCGACCACGCGACGATCCTGCGCGACGGCGTCGAGCGCGCCCGCGCCAAGCTGGAGTACACCCCGCTCGCGGCCGCCTTCTGCCCGCCGGAGTTCACCGTCACCGAGCTGCGGCGGGTCTACGAGGTGGTGTGGGGCGTCGAGATCGACCCGCGCAACTTCCACCGCAAGGTCACCGGGACCGACGGCTTCCTGGAGCCCACCGGCGCCACCACCACACGCGACGGGGGTCGACCGGCCCGCCTCTACCGGGTCGGCGCCGTCCGGACCCTCCACCCGCCGCTCATGCGCTGAGGCCGCTGCCTCAGCTGGTGGCCAGGCGCCGGTTGTCGATCTCCGGGTAGTGCCGGCGGATGTTCACCTTCCGCTCGAGCTCGGCGATGATCGCCGGGGCGAAGTTGGTCTCGTAGAGGCTCTGCGCGCTGCCGAGGCCGCCGGGGCTGAAGACGTTGATCTCCATCAGCTTGTCGCCGACGATGTCGAGGCCGACGAGGAACATCCCGTCCGCCACCAGCTTGGGCCGCACGACCTCGACCATCTGCAGCATCTCGTCGGTCACCTTGACCTTCTCGGCCTTGCCGCCGGCGGACATGTTGGAGCGGATGTCCTTGGTGGAGGGCGTGCGCCGGAAGGCGGCGTACTCACCGTTGACCTCCAGCGGCTCGCCGTTCATCACGAAGAGCCGTACGTCGCCGTTGACGGCCTCGGGCAGGAACTCCTGCGTCACGACGTAGCCGTCGCGCGAGATCGCCTCGATGATCTGCTTGAGGTTCGGCGACTCCTTGCGGTCGATGAGGAAGACCCCGGTGCCGCCCGAGCCCTGCAGCGGCTTGAGCACTGCCTTGCCGCCGAGGTCGCCGATGAACGCCTCGATCATGTCCTCGTCGCGCGAGATGAGCGTGCGCGGGCGCACGATCTCCGGGAAGTGCTGGAAGTAGGCCTTGGACAGCGCGTTGGCCAGGCTCGTCGGGTCGTTGACGACGAGCACTCCCGAGGTGGCGATCAGCTGGCCGAAGGCCACGCCGGCGTTGTTGCGCCACGGGTCGGTCTCGGCGTCGTCGGCCGGGTCGTTGCGCAGCATCACCACGTCGAACTCGTCCATCCCGATGAGCTGCTCGACGTCCGGCTTCTGCACGTCGGCCAGGTGGCGCTCGAGGGAGCGGTACGACTTGGCGTGGCCGGCGCGCGCCTTGGTGCTCAGCGAGCCGTCGGGCTCGTAGGCGAAGTCGCCGATGCCCATGTACCAGGCCTCGTGCCCCATCTCCTTGGCGGCCAGCGCGAGGCGGTTGGTGGTGTACTCCGCCTTCTCCGTCTCGATGTCGTTGACGACGAATCCGATCTTCATGCGTGTCCCTCCAGGAGTGTCCCGAGATCATGGGTGCCGGCGGCACGGGCCAGGTTGGCGTGCGACGTCGGGTCGTGCAGGTAGCGGGGGAGCACCCGTGGCGGCCGCAGCAGGCCACGGGACTCCAGGTCACCGATCAGGGGCAGGTCGCGCAGCGAGAACTTGCCGAGCCAGAGCTGGTCGAGCGAGCCGCCCGCCCCGAGGTGCTCGAGCAGCTCGACGAGGCCGCGCAGGTAGATCGCGTCCTTGGTCATCCCGCCCGAGCGGTAGACGCGCATGACCGTCGTCCAGGCGCTCGCGGCGGGGAAGTCGTCGGCCACCAGGGCCTCGTGCGCCTCCGCGAAGGTGGCGCCACCGATCATCCGGTGCACGGTGAGGACCCGGCTGGCCAGCTGGCGCAGGCGGAAGGCGGTGAGGCCGCCACAGGCGATCTCGGCGAGCACCGCGAGACCCTCCTGGGTCTCGTCGTAGCCGGCGAGGCCGACACCGAGCACCTTGATCAGCTGGTGGCTGCCGTTGGCCTGGGTGACCAGGTGGGTGCCGACCTCGTGGTGGAGCAGGGCCTGGGCCCGGGCGCGCTGCACCTTGGTCTCCGGGCCGATCAGCAGCACGTCGCCGGACACCATCACACCGTTGACGTCGGGCCGCACCTCGGCGTGCATCGCGAGGTCGGGGTCCGCCTCGCGGTAGTGGGCGATCTCCGCCTCGGCCAGCGCGAGGAACTCCGCGGCGTCCAGGGGCTCGTCGGTCGGCTCGGTGCGGGTGATGCCGGCGAGCAGCGCCTCGGCCTGGTCGCGCAGCGACGGCGAGACACCGCCGTAGAGCTCGACGCTCAGGGGCAGGAAGTCGTCGGTGTCGCGGGCCTCGAGCATGTCGAGCTGGAGCTCCATCTCGCGGTGCTTGGCCCGCAGCAGCTGCCCGAGCACCGGGTCCTCGACCGTGCCGGGGTCGATGTCGTCGAGCTCGGCGCGTACGACGGCGGGGTCCGCCTCCAGCTCGCGGTAGGTGAACTCGGGCGCGTCGTCGTGGCCCTCGAGGAAGCCGTCGCGCAGGTCGTCGGCGTCGACGGGGGTGATGTCGAGGAGGAAGCGGAAGCTCTGCGCCAGCAGCGAGAGCCGGTGGTCGACGGCGAGGTCGGCGGCCGCGGGCCCGGGATGCCCGGGCTCCTCGCTCACGGCGCGCTCACCTCAGCCGCTCGAGCTCGTCGTGCAGCCCGGGCAGCGCGGCCGAGAGCCCGTCCTGGGCGGCCCGGAGCCGGCGCTCGTCGAGCTCGCCGGACCACTCGTCCATGAACGTCTTCTTGAACTCCAGCGCCAGGACGCAGCCCACCCGGGGGTAGCGGTCGTGCACCCACCACGCGAGGTTGCGGCCCTCGAAGGCGACGTTCTCGCGGGCGTCGAGCGGACCGCAGCCCAGCGAGGCGTCGCGCAGGTCGTGCATGAACCGCTCGACGAGCGGCCCGAAGAGCTCGTGGTCGAGGCTGCCGGTGCCGACGTTGACCTCCGGGTTGTCCTCCGGCGGGGCGGGCGGTGCCTCGGCGCCGTCACGCCGGTGGTTGTAGGAGTGCACGTCGAGCAGCACGAAGGGACCGCGCTCGGCCAGCGCGTCGAGGCGCGGGGCCAGGGCGTCGTAGAAGGCGTCGTAGGTCGCCAGGCTGCCCTCGAAGAGCTCGTCGGACAGCGTGCCGTCGCGCCAGACCTCGAGCCCCCAGCAGTCCTCGGGCGTGCGGTAGACCGCCTCGCGCCGCGGGCGGTTGAGGTCGGCCTCGAAGCGCGAGCGCGCGGTCAGCACCCGGTCGGGCACGACCGACGCGATGCGGTCGGTGTGCGGGTCCTCCTCGCGGAACCGTTCGGCCTCGTCGAGCACCATCGCCTCTGCGATCTCCGGCCGGAGCTCGTGTCCCGCGTGGACCGACGTGGCCACGACTGGTCCGTGCCACTCGCCCACGAACGAGACCGACTCCGACGTCCCTCCCAGATCCGTCATGGCGCCTGTCTACCGGAGGCCCGCAGATGCCTCCAGCCGAGCCACCCCTACGGGTGACGGTCCCCAGGGACAGATGGCGGCTACTTGAGCCCGACGATCGAGAGCTTCCCGGTGCCGAACTGCGGCACCGAGACCTCCAGGTCCAGACGGCGGCCGACCGCCGTGGCGTGCGCCGCCACCTCGGCCTCCGGCGAGGCGCCGACGTGCGTCACCGAGGTGAGCTTGACGTGGGGGCAGTCCGGGGCGTTGAGCAGCGCGGCGAGCACGTTGAGCACCTCGTAGAGGTTCTCCTTCATGACCGGCGGGAGCTCGCTCTCCTCGATCGCGATCTCGGCGGCGCCCACCGGCATCAGGCCGATCGCCGCACCGGCGTACGCCGACATCTTCAGGTCCATCACGGCGACGGCGCGGGTGCGCGCCTGGTCGTCCTGGTAGACGGCGTACGTCGTCCCGGCGCCGACGTCACCGACGAAGGCCGACGTCACCTGCTGCACGGTGACCTCGCGACCGAGGAGGCCGGAGAGGAGCTCGCGGGCGTCGAGCGGGGTGGGGACGGGGGTCAGCACCCACTCGGAGGCGGTGCTCATGCGACCACCGCGTCGAGGTGGTCGCGCAGGGAGTCGGGCGTGAAGGGCTTGGCGAGCAGGAACAGCGCTCCCGACTCCTCGGCGATCGTGCGCATCTCGGGCGTTCCCTCCGAGGTGACGAAGCCGAACGGCACGTCCTGGTTCGCCGAGCGCAGGGCCCGCAGCAGCTCGATGCCGGTCATCTCCGGCATGTTCCAGTCCGACAGGACGAGGTCCGGAGCCTCGCTCTGGACCAGGTCGAGCGCCTCGGCGCCGTTGCCGGCCTCGATGAGCTCGTGGCCGTCGTAGCCGGCCTGGCGCAAGGTGCGGATGACGATCTGCCGCATGACACGGCTGTCGTCGGCGATGAGGATCTTCATGAGTTGTCTCCTGGGGTCGTGTCGTCCTGCTCGTCGAGCCAGACGCGGACGTCTACGGGGTGGCCTGCCCACACCAGCTCGGCGTGGCAGACCTCGACGGCGGCACGGCGGGGGGCCGGCTCGTCGTACGTGTGGACCTGGGGCAGGCCGAGGGCACTCTCCTCGAGGAGGAGGCCCTTGACGTTGCCGCCGAGGACGTTGACGAGCTCGCCGACGGCGTCGGTGACGTCCTCGGGCGAGATCTCCTCCGCCAGCAGCATCCGGCGGGTGAGCACGTCGGCGCCGGCCCGGGAGACCTCGAGGGTGATGTGGCCGGTCCACCCACCGGTGACGGCGATCGAGGCGTGGACCCAGCCGGCGTCAGCGTCCGGCTGCGTCGTGGCGGGGAGGTCCTGCTCGAGGAGGAAGGCGGTCAGCACCTCCTCCCCGAAGACCTGGAGGTCGTGGGCGGTGACCGGCGACTCGGGTGCGATGACGCTCATGCGACGCTCCTCTGCGGGTTGAGCCCGAGGTAGTCGAGCTTGTCGACCAGCGCGTCGCTCGTGAACGGCTTGATGAGGTACTCGTGGGCGCCGGCGGCCAGCGCACGCACGATCTGCCCGTGCTCGGACTCGGTCGTCACCATCATCAAGGTGACGTCGCGCAGGGCGGCCTCGGCCCGGACGGCCTTGACGAACTCGAGCCCGTTCATGACCGGCATGTTCCAGTCCACGGTCGCGAGCACCGGAGGCGCGTCGGCGTGGGCGGCGAGGACCTCGAGGGCCTGTTGACCGTCCCCGGCCTCCAGGATGCCGTAGCCCAGCAGTTCCAGCTGTCGTCGCAGGACCATCCGCATCGTGCGGGAGTCGTCGATGACCAGTGCTTGCATGTCAGTTCGCTCTCTGTGTGGACAGCAACGTCGAGGTGAGGGGGGCGCCCGTGAGCGTCCGCGGCGTGCGGTGCGGCAGGACGGGAGGGAGTGGGCCGTCGACCTGGGGTCGCGGGCGGTTGAGGGTGAACCGGCCGACCGCCGTGCGGTGCCAGGTCTCGTCGACACCGAGCGTGGTCTCGGCACCGCCCAGGAAGAGGTAGCCGTCGGGCGACATCACCCGGCGGACCCGGGACAGGACCCCGTGCTTCGTCGGCTGGTCGAAGTAGATGAGCACGTTGCGCAGGAAGACCAGGTCGAACACCGGCAGCAGCGGGAACGGCGCGGCCAGGTTGAGCGTCTGGGCGCGGACCATCGAGCGCAGCTGGTCGGAGACCTGCCACTGGGTGCCCGAACGCTGGAAGTGCTTGACCATGAGCGGGGCCGGCAGGCCGCGTCCGACCTCGAGCTGGCTGTAGCGGCCCTCCTGGGTGCGCCGCACCATGCTCGGGGCGATGTCGGTCGCCACGATCTCGACCTGCCAGCCCTTCGGCACGACGTGCTCGGCCATCAGCATCGCGATCGTGTAGGCCTCCTGCCCGCTGGAGCAGGCCGCCGACCAGATCGTGATCTTGCGCCGGGCCTCGGTCCGGGCGAGCAGGTCCGGGATCACGTGCGAGACGAGCACGTCGAAGGGCTCCCGGTCGCGGAACCACGACGTCTCGTTGGTGGTCAGCGCCTCGACGACGGCGGCCCGGTGGACCCGGCCGACGGGCGACTGGAGGTGGGTGACGTACGCCGTGACGTCGGGCAGGCCGGCGGCCCGGGCCAGCGGGTGCAGACGAGCCTCGACGAGGTACTCCTTGCCGGTCTCCAGCACGATCGCCGCCTCACGACGCACCAGGTCGGCGACGTAGGCGAAGGCGGAGGGGGACAGCGTCACGACAGCGACACCTCTCTTGCGGGTCGTCTGAGCGGGACGGGCGCACCCCGGCCGGCGCGGACGCGCTCGACGATGGCGGGCCCGATCTGGTGCAGCGGAAGGACGGACGGGGCCAGGCCGGCTGCGACGACGGCCCCGGGCATGCCCCACACGACGGACGACGTCTCGTCCTGCACGAGCACGGAGCCGCCGGCTGCGACGACTTCCGCGCAACCCCTGGCGCCGTCGGACCCCATGCCCGTGAGCACCACGGCGAGCACGTTGCCCCGCCAGGTGTCGACGACGGAGCGCATCATCACGTCGACGGCCGGCCGGCAGTAGTTCTCCGGCGTGCCCTGGTCGAGGGTGGCGGTGACCTGCCCCGTGCTCGCCGTGCCACGGAAGCGCATGTGGTGATCACCTGGGGCGACAACCGCGAGGCCCGGCTGCACCGGCATCCCCGCGGTGGCCTCGGCGACCCGCAAGGGCACCTTGGCGCTGAGCCGGTCGGCGAACTGGCGCGTGAAGACCGGCGGCATGTGCTGCACGATGACCACGGGCACGGGCAGGTCGGCCGGGAGCGCCGCGAGGACCGTCGACAGTGCGTCCGGACCACCCGTGGAGGCGCCGATCGCGACGACGTCGATCCGCGAGGACTTCTGCGGCGCGCCGGCAGTGCGTGCCGGCACGACGGGCGCACCTGCGGGCGGCGCGGACGGGGTCGGGCGTACGACGCCGCGACACAGGCCACGGATCCGCGGGACGAGCTGCTCGCGGACCGCCTCCATCGAGGCCTGCACGCTGCCGACGTTGGCCGGCTTGGTGACGTAGTCGCTCGCGCCGAGCTCGAGGGCGTCGAGGGTGGCCGACGCGCCCCTCTCGGTCAGCGTCGAGAACATCACGACCGGCAGCCGCGGGTGGTCCTTGCGCAGGTTGCGCAGGGTCTCCAGCCCGTCCATGACCGGCATCTCGATGTCGAGGGTGATCAGGTCCGGGTTGACCTGGTCGATCTTCGCCAGCGCGACCTTGCCGTTGGCCGCCGTCGCGACGACCTCGATCGTCGGGTCGGCGGACAGCACGTCGCTGACCAGGCGGCGGACGACGACGGAGTCGTCGACCACCATCACCCTGATCTGCCTCGACATCGGACTACCTCTCGCTCGCGTCGGTGCTCAGTACCGGAACCGGCCGACGAGCGTGCGCATGTCGGCCGCCATCCGGGCGAGCTCGTCGGCTGCCTGGCTGGTGCTGTTGGCAGCCGCCTGGGTGTCCGACGCCGTACGCGCCACGCCGGTGACGTTCTGGGCGATGTCGGTCGACCCGGTGGCCGCCTCGGCGACGTTGCGGCTCATCTCGTTGGTCGTGGCGGTCTGCTCCTCCACGGCCGAGGCGATGGTGGCCTGGGTGTCGTTGATCTGGCCGATGATCTCGGCGATCTCGGCGATCGCGGTCACGGCGGCCTCGGTGTCGGCCTGGATGGCCTCGATCCGCCGGCCGATGTCCTCGGTCGCCTTCCCGGTCTCCTGCGCCAGTTCCTTGACCTCCGTGGCGACGACGGCGAAGCCCTTGCCGGCCTCGCCGGCACGCGCGGCCTCGATGGTCGCGTTGAGGGCGAGCAGGTTGGTCTGCTCGGCGATCGAGTTGATCACCTTGATCACGTTGCCGACCTCGGCCGAGGAGGCGCCGAGCTTGGCGACGGTGGCGTTGGTGGACTCGGCCACGACGACGGCCTGGGCGGCGACACCGGCGGCACTGGACGCGTTCTGGGCGATCTCGCGGATCGACGCCGACATCTCCTCGGTGCCGGTGGCCACGGTCATCACGTTGCGCGACACCTGCTCGGCAGCCGCCGAGACGAGACCGGCCTGCGAGGAGGACTCGGAGGCGGAGGCGCTCATCTGCCCGGACACCGAGGAGAGCTCCTCGGAGGCCGAGGCGAGCGACTGGGCGTTGTGGTCCATCTGGCCCATGGCCTCGCTGAGGCGCTCGAGGGCGTTGTTGAGGGCCTGGCCCATCTGGCCGACCTCGTCGGTGGAGGAGACGTCGAGGCGCTCGTCGAGGTGGCCCTCGGCGACGCGGTCCAGCGCCTTGACGGCGCGCCGCAGGGGGCGGGTGATGAGCCGGGTGATCACGATGGAGAGCAGGGTGGCGACGGCCAGCGCGACGGCCAGGACGATGAACAGCGTGGTGCGCTGCTGGCTCTCGGTCTTCTCGTAGGCGGCGTCCGCCTCGGCGACGGCCTCGTCGATCGTCGATCGGAGCGCCTCGAGCCGGCCGTCCACGTCGTGGTTCTGGTCGACCAGGGCGACCTCGCCCTCGGCGTCGGTGCGCCCGGCGCCGTTCGGGTTCTCCACGAACGCCTCGACGTAGGTGTAGAAGGACTGGGCGGAGACGCGGCTCATCGCGATGTCGTCGACCAGCTCGGCCGGCAGGTCGTAGCCGAGCACCTCGTCGTAGATCTCCTCGGCGCTGGCGATGTCGTCGGCGGTGTCGGTCACGACCGCCTCGGGGTCGGCGCCGATGAGCGCCCGGAAGCCGTCGGCCTTGATCTCGCTGTTGCGGTTGTCGAGGTGGTAGAGCTTGGCCGAGGTCTGTGCCAGGACGTCGACCTTCTCCTTGCCGGCGCTGAGCGTGGACAGTCCACGGAGCACGACGCCCGTGAGCACGACGGTGGGGATGAGGCAGGCGACAGCGAGGACGAGCAGCTTGCGCCCGGTGCTGAGGTTGCCCAGGACGCGCGAGAGCGGCTTGCGGGACCGCGACGGGGGGGTCGGGGCGGCGGGCGCGGCGCTGACGGGCGCGGGCGCAGCGACGGCCTGCTGCGCGTAGTCGGGCGGCGGGGGGGCGAGCGTGGTCATGGGTTCCTCCGGGCGGGTGGGCTGTGGATGGGTGGCAGGCGAGTCCGCCCGAACGGGTCTCGCGGATGGGATCAGGGGTGGGAAGGGCCGGTGCGGGGGCGGGTGGGTCGGGCCGGGGTGGGTCAGGCCGGCTCGAGCACCTGTGCGGCGCGTTCGGTGTCGAGCAGCAGCATCAGCTGGCGGTCGAGCTTGCACACGCGGCTCACGAGCGCACGGACGGAGGACGGGACGGTCTCCGGTGGCGCCTCGAACGCCTCGCGCGGGGGCTCGATCACGTCCCCGATCTCGTCGACGACGAGGCTGACGGCGCTGCCGTCGGCGGTCTTGACGACCACGTTGACCGACGGCGCGTCGGCCTCGCGCGGGGGCAGGCCCATCCGGGCCCGCAGCTCCAGCGAGGTGACGATCTGGCCGCGCAGGTTGAGCAGTCCGGCCACCTCGGAGGGAGCGAGCGGCACGCTGGTGAGGGCTTGGGCGCGCAGCACCTCCTGGACGGAGGAGACCGGGACGCCGAAGAGGTGGCCGTCGAGGGTGAAGGTGCAGTACTGGGACATGGCGCGCTCCTCAGGCCGTCCGGGCGAGTCGGTCGTGGCCGGGGAGGCCGGCGAAGACCTGGTCGATGTCGACGAGCTCGGTGACGTGGCCGGCGATGACGGCCGAGCCGTCGCCGCCGCTGGAGTCGAGGGCCGTGCGGATGGACAGGTTGGTCTCGACGATGTCGAGGATCCCCGACACGACGACGCCCGCACGCTGCTCGCCCTTGCGGCACACCACCACCTGGAGGGGTGCGTCCTCGCCGTACGCCCCGTCACCGTGGAGGACGTGGTCCAGGCGCACGAGCGGCAGGATCTGCTCGCGGTACTGGACGACCTCGTGGTGGCCGGCGCGCTCGACGAGGTCGAGGGCGATCTCCTCGAGGCGGTCCACCGCGGAGACCGGGATGCCGGCCCGGCGGCCGCCGCCGAGCTCGACGACGAGCACGGACGCCACGTCGCCCGCCTCGGCAGCATCGAGATCGGCGCCGGCGTTGAGCTCGGACTCCAGCGCCATGCCGACCTTGCGGGCGATGGCGGTCGCGTCGAGGATCAGCGCCACGGCACCGTCGCCCATGATCGTGGCCCCTGCGTAGAGCGGCAGGTGGCGCAGCTGGTTGCCCAGCGGCTTCACCACGATCTCCTCGGTGTCGAGGATGTCGTCGACGACGAGGCCGTACTGCTGGTTGTCGGCCTGGAGCACCACGACGTACGTCGTCTCGCGCTCCACGGCGTCGAGGCCGAGCTGCTCGCGCAGGTCGACGAGCGGCAGCAGCCGGCCACGCAGGCGGTAGACGGGGGCGCCGTGCACGTTCTCGATCGCGGTGGCGGCCTGGGCGGCGTCGAGCCGCACCAGCTCGAGCAGGTTGACCTGCGGGATGGCGAACCGGTTCGCGGCCGCGGTGACGACGAGCGCCGGGATGATCGCGAGGGTCAGCGGGATCCGGATCCGGACGGTCGTGCCGCGGCCCGGGTCGCTGGACAGGTCGATGGACCCGCCGATGCGCTCGATGTTGGTCTTGACGACGTCCATGCCGACGCCGCGGCCGGACACGTTGGTCAGCGCCGAGGCGGTCGAGAAGCCCGGCATGAAGATCAGGGCGGTGGCCTCGTGGTCGGTCAGGCGGTCTGCGGCCTCCCGGCTCATCAGCCCCTTGGAGACCACCTTGTCGCGCAGGCGGTCGGGGTGGATGCCGGCGCCGTCGTCGGTGATCTCGATGCTGACCTGGCCACCGGCGTGGAAGGCGCGGAGCGTGAGCGTGCCCTCTGCCGGCTTGCCGGCAGCGGCGCGGTCGGCCGGCGACTCGATGCCGTGGTCGATGCTGTTGCGCACCAGGTGGGTCAGCGGGTCGCGGACCGCCTCGAGGATGGTCTTGTCGAGCTCGGTCTCGCGCCCGACCATCTCCAGCTGGACCGTCTTGCCGAGCTGCATGGAGAGGTCCCTGACGACGCGCGGCAGCTTGCTCCACAGGGTGTCGATCTGCTGCAGGCGCGTGCGCATGACGCCCTCCTGCAGCTCGCCCGCCACCAGGTTGAGCCGGTGCGTGGTGCGGGCCAGGTCCACGTCCTCGCGGGCGGCGGCGTTCTGGAGCATCTGGTTGCGGGTGAGCACGAGCTCGCCCACGAGGTTCATCAGCGAGTCGAGCAGGGTGACGTCGACCCGGATCGTGCTGTCGGCGACGGAGCGACGGCCCTCAGCGGGCTCGGTCGCCTCGGGACGCTCCTCGGCGGCGGGCTCGGCGACGGGATCGGGTTCGGCGACCGCGAGCGCTCGCACCGGCGCGGGTGGCGCCTCGTCCGGGACCACCTCGAGGACCGGGACGTCGTCGTCCGCCTCGGGCAGCTCGGCGGGCCCCTCGGGGCCCACCTCGATGGCGTCCTCGGCGCCGGTCGCGGCCGGGGCGGCCGGCTCCTCGCCTTCGAGCGCCGCGGTCAGCCTGGCGACCAGGTCGTCGTAGGACCGGTCGCCCTCGGCGCCCGTGCGCTCGATGTCGGTCAGCAGCGCGCGGACCGCGTCGACGACCTCGAGCAGGAGGCTGGTCAGCCCGGGGGTCAGGGTCAGGTCGCCGTCACGCAGCCGCGCCAGCAGGCTCTCGCCGACGTGGGTGACCGACTCCAGGACCGAGAACGCGAGGAAGCCGCTCGTGCCCTTGATCGTGTGGATCGTGCGGAACACGCTGGCCAGCAGCGCAGTGGATCCGGGGTCCTGCTCCAACGCGACGAGGTCGCTGTCGAGCTGGTCGAGGTTCTCGTGACTCTCGACCAGGAACTCCCCGATGATCTCGTCCAAGCCATCCATGGCATCCACGCGCGTCTCCGTCTCTTCGCGTCCTGATGGAGCCCCCATCGGCCTCACCTGTGGCCACCTGAGCGATCGGGTCCCCGTCCCACTGAACTGGTCATGCCGGGTAGTCACCCCGCGCCTCCTCCATGGCCCGTTCGGGCCATCGGGTCCTGGCGGGTGACGCCTCGCACGTCGCGGGTTGTCGCGTTCGGCCGCGCGGTGCGCCCCATCGGTGGTGGGATCGTCCGGGCCGACCAGAGGCAGGAGCTCCGCCATGCGCACGACGAGGACCGCAGCAGCGCTCCTGGTCCTGACGACCCTCCTGAGCGGGTGCGGCGCCTGGGAGAGCTTCCGCACGAGTGACTTCGCCAAGGAGGACGGGGCCGCGATCGTGTCCGCCGCCGGGAAGGCGATGGCCGACGTGACGAGCATGCGGCTCACCGGCCAGGTGGTCGCCAGGGGCACCCAGGTCCTCCTCGACCTGAGCATGGGGCCGAAGGGCCGCTGCACCGGGACCCTCCGCGCGGGCGGGAGCCACATCGCGATCCGTCGCGTGGGCGCCCGCGCTTGGATCAAGGGCGACGAGGGTGTCTACAACAGCGTGTCCGACCGGGCGCTCCCCCCGCAGGTCCTGACCCGGTTGAGCACGTCCTGGATCGCGGCGGACGACCGCAGCATCCTCGACCTGTGCGAGCTCGACGGGTACCTCGAGTCGTTCCGCGTCGTGAACCTGGTGGACGGGGCCGGCAAGGCGGCCCGGGACACCTCCGACGCGGCGAGCGACGTGACCGTGGAGGCGGAGGAGTCCGTCGACGGCGAGCGCGTGGTGAGGCTGAGTGCCGACACGGGAGAGGTGGTGTGGGTGCTCAGCGACGCGCCCCACTACGTCGTCCGGGTGGAGTCCGCAGTGGCGAACGACGGCGGCTCGCTGACGCTCTCGGAGTTCAACCGGGAGGTCCGCGTCGAGGTGCCGGACCGCGGGGACGTCGTCCGCCCCTAGCCCGGCGCGGACCGTCGGGCCGCGGTCAGTGGTGCGGCAGCGGCGGGAAGTCGAGGCGTACGCGGGTGCCGACACCGAGGTGCGAGTCGACATCGACGGTGCCGCCGTGACGCTGCATGATCTCCCGGACGATGCCCAGGCCCAGCCCGGTGCCCGGTCGGCGCAGCGCGTCGTGGTTGGTCGACCGGAAGAGCGGCGTGAAGAGCTGGGCCTGGTCCTCCTGCGAGATGCCGATGCCCTCGTCACGACAGGTGAAGGTCACCCCGCCGTCGGCCGAGCGCGCCACACTGAGCCAGATCTCGCCGCCGGGGTCGGAGTACTTCACCGCGTTGTCGACCAGGTTGGTGACCGCCCCCGCGATCTCGCTCGGGTCGCCCAGCACCCACGCCTCGGCAGGCCAGCCGGACTCGCCGGCGAGGTGGAGCGTCACCCCGGCCTGTTCCGCCACGGCCGCCATGGAGCCCACGGTGTCGGTCACCACCGGCACCAGGTCGAGGCGCGTCGTCGAGGGCGGCTGCTGCGGGTCACTGATCCGCGACAGCATGGTCAGGCTCTCGAGCAGGCCGCCGAGGCGCTCCGTCCCGCGCAGGATCGCCTCCGCCCGCTGGAGGTCGCGCTCGTCGGCCGTGTCGTTCATCGCCAGCAGCTCGGCGTTGGCGGCGATCACCGTCATCGGGTTGTTGATCTCGTGGGTGAGCACCTGGAGGAACTTGTGGCGCGCCTCCTCCAGCTGGCGCAGCTCGCGGAGGAGCCGGCGCTCACGCTGGGTGGCGTGGGCGTTCGCGATGGCGCGGCCGAGGTCGTGGCCGAGCTCGAGCGCGGCGACACCCTCTCCGTCGGTCCAGCGCCGCGATCCGGTCCGGCGGCCGAAGATCACCATCCCCAGCACCTCGTCGTCCACGCCGACCGGGGCCACGACGAGGGCTTCGAGGTCCGCCTTGGCGAGCGCGACCGCGAACCAGTCGCCGTACGCCGCGGCGAGCTCCGTGTCACCCCACACGGCCTCCGGCTCGATGATCAGCACCCGCTGCTCGGCCCATGCCCGAGCGGCGGCCTCGTCGAGCGCCCTCCGCACCTCTGGGGCCATGCCGAGCCCGAGGCTGTCCGGGTTCTCCTCGGCGCCGTCGTGGAAGACGTGGATCTCCAGCTCGTCGACCGACAGGACGCCGAGCAGGGTGGTGCGGGCCTCGCGCAGCAGGTGGCCGACGTCGTGCCGTGCGGCCTCCGACCGCACCAGTCGCCGGGTGGCGCGGATGACACGCATGTGCTCGACGTACTCCTCGCGCTCGATGACGGTGACCACCGAGCGCATCGTCATCGCGAGGTCGTCGGCGAGCTGGAGCAGGCGGGCGAGGTCGGGGCGGCGCAGGTCGTCGGGAACGTCGAGGTAGAGCAGGGCGCGCAGGTCGCCCCGCTCGTCGTTGATCCGCACGACCAGCATGTCCATCGCGTGCCACGCCGCGGGGTCGTCGGTCTCGGGGACGTCGGGGACCACGACGTAGCCCTCGAGCTGCTGCAGCGCAGGCGCGGTGAACTTCTCCCCGGGGATCCACACGAAGGGGCCGTGGCTCTCGCCGTCCGCGAACGCGCGGAGCATGTCGCCCAGTCGGGAGGCCGTGCCGAGCCGTTCCTCGGCGGCCGAATCGTCGCCGTGGATGGCCACGAACTCGAGCAGGCCCTGCGGGCGGACGACCTCGATCGCGCAGATCCCGAAGCCGGTGCGCTCCGCCGCGTCCTTGGCGAGGGCCAGCATGAGGTCGCGCGCTCGCGCGTCACCCCAGCTCAGGTCCCGCGTGTAGCGGTCTCTGCTCCTTGCCTGCTCCATGGCGTCGCCTCCCCATCGCCACCAGGATGGTAGGCAGGCATCGTCAAGCCTGGGGTGCTTTCCCTGCCGAACCACCCGCTTGGGCCATCGGGCGGAGCACCCCGACCGGAGCTGGGGCTAGAGCCCGTTGCGGCTGAAGTGCATGTAGTCGTGGGACTGTCGCCAGGCCCCGCCCCACTCCCAGCCGATGCGCGCGAAGGCGCGCACGACCGGTCCGTCCGGGGTGACCATCCCGGCCCGCACGCGACCGCGCGCGAGGTACGACGAGGCGAGCTCGGGCAGCACGACCCGCCCCTTGGCGTACGGGTTCTGGAAGGCGTTCACGTCGATGGCCAGCCCGTACGCGTGCTGGGAGAAGTACGACGACCCGGTCGAGGCGCGACACACGAAGGCGCCGGTCCCGTTGCCGTCGCCGGTCGTCGGGGCGTCGGGGTCCCACCTCCGCACGATGCCGACGTGCTCCTGGGGGAACCGCTCGCGGTAGAGCACGCCGAAGACCCGGGCGACGTCCTGCGCGACGTCGCGGTGGACCAGCAGCTCGCCCGTGTGGCGCCGGGCGTCGAATCCCCAGAAGGTGAGGCGCACCCACGCCAGGTCGGACGCGGCAACGGGGCACCCCGGCTTCCAGGTCGAGCGGCGCACGACGTGCCGCGGCGCCGGCACCGCCACCCGGCTGGCGTACCCGCTGCCGGGCAGCATCCGCACCGAGTCGGGCACGGTCCAGCGCCGGTGCCGCAGGGCGGGGGGCGTCGGACGGACCCGGCCGTTGCCGGTCGCCGGGTCCTCGGGCAGCTCGCGGGTGCCGAGCCAGCGCGGCGGCAGGCTGCCGGGTCCGGTGGCGGCAGCGGGCTGCGTGCCATCGGTGCTGACGACCGCCGCGGGCACCACGGCTGGAGTTGGCGGCACCGGCATCGCGCTCATCGTCAGCAGCAGGTGCACCAGCGCGACGAGCAGACCGTCGACCGACATCCCCTCAACGTACGTCGCCGGGCGTGGCCAGGGGGAGCCGCACGGTGAAGGTGGTGCCCTCGCCGAGCACGGAGGACACCTCGACGTCGCCGTCGTGGAGCCTGGCCACCTGCTGGACGATCGCCAGGCCCAGCCCCGTGCCGGGGCGGCGGCGGGCATCCGGGCTCGCGGAGCGGAAGAACGGCGTGAACACGTGCTCCAGCTCGTCCGTGTCGATCCCGATGCCCGTGTCGGCGCACTCGAAGCGCAGCACGTCTCTGCCCGCGACAGTCTCCGTAGCCACGGTGAGCGTGATGGTGCCGCCCGCGGGGGTGTACTTGATGGCGTTGGAGACCAGGTTGGTGAGCAGCCGGCGGACGCCGGCATCCTCCCCCGTCACCACCACGTTGTCGGTGACCCTCACCCGCACCTCGAGCTGTTCGGCATCGGCGAGCGGGGACAGGAACTCCACGCACTCGTGCACGCAGGCGGACACGTCGACCGGACCGAACGAAGCCTTCGCAGGATCCCTGGCCGTGGCGAGCGCCATCAGGTCCTCGACCATGTCCTCGATCCGGCGTGCCGCGCGACCCATCGCGTCGAGCGGCCCGGTCACCCGTGCAGGCAGGTCCTCCTCGCGGACGAGGTCGAGGTTGGTCCACATCACGCTGAGCGGGTTGCGGAGCTCGTGAGCGAGCGTGGTGACCATGTCGCGCCGGTAGTCGTCGAGGGCCCGGAGCTCGTCGTTGAGCTTGCGTTCGCGCTCGACGACGCGGGCGTCGAGGAGCATGCCTGCGAGGTCGGTCGCCACCACGGACGCCGCGTTGATCTCGGAGTCGGTCCAGCGGGGGGCGTCTGCGGAGCGGCCCAGACCGAGCGTCCCGAGGAAGTCGTCACCCAGCCCGATCGGGACGAGCAACCACGAGACCAGGCCGCGCTCCTCCATCTCCGCCACCAGTGCGGGTGGCGTCGGCACGGCCCCCTCCTGCGTGCCCCAGGTGTGACCTCGCTCGACGACCACGTGCCCGCGACGTCGCCACACCTGCATCATCACGTCCTCGAGCCGGGGCAGGTCGGGCCGCAACGCGCGGAGGGCATTCCCCTGCAGCACCACGTCGACGCTGTCGACGTTCATCCGCTCGACCATGGCGCTGGTCATCTGCGCCAGCACGTCACGCAGCCGGCCGCCCGGGGTCGTGGTCCGCATCGCCGCACGAGCCTGGTTGACCATGCGCACCTGCTCGCCGTAGAGCTCACGCTCGACGATGCTCACCACCGCGTCGAACATCACCTCGATCTCGGCGTTCATCGCGGCGATCGACCCGGTCGTCGGACGTCGTCCGGAGAGCGGCTCGTCGAGGTAGAGCGTGGCGCGCAGCTCGCCGTCGTCGTTCTCCAGCAGCCGCACCAGTCGGTCCTGGGCGTGCCACGCGTCCTCGAGGTCGCTCTCCGGGATGTCGGGCGTGTGGCCGTACTGCCTGATCCACTCACGGGTCTCGTCGTCGACCCGTTCCTCGGGGACGTGGAGCCAACCCTCGATCTCGAAACCGAAGCCGACGATGTTCCTCATCTGCAACGGGGCGGCCATGCCGAGCAGCTGGGCACTCGCTTCGGGACTACCGGCGATCGCGACGAACTCGAGGTTGCCGTCCGAGCGCAGCGCCTCGATGGCGGCGACCTTGTAGCCCGAGCGCCGCACCACCTCCTCGGCGATGGCATGGAGGACAGCGCGTTGGGACTCGTTGCCCCACGCCTGTCCTCGTGGACGCATCCACGTCGATCCGTTCGCTGCCACTGCGCTCCCGCCCCCCGCAACGAGTGAGTTCGGGCGAGGTTACGTGCCATGCGGCGTCCGCGGTGGAAGTTCCACGAGAAGGTGCCCGAGCCTTCGTGACTCGCGGGTAACATAGCCGCATGAAGCGTGACATCTACGACGAGGACCACGAGGCCTTCCGCGCCTCGGTGAAGCAGTTCCTGGACCGCGAGGTCACCCCGCACCTGGAGACGTACGCCGCCGGGCACGGCCTCGACCGCGACTTCTGGCTGGCCGCGGGCAAGCAGGGGTTCCTAGGCCTGGAGATCCCCGAGGAGCACGGCGGCTCCGAGGCCGGCGACTACCGCTTCAACGCGGTGCTCACCGAGGAGCTCGCCAAGGTCAACATGACCCTGCCCAGCTGCGTCGGCATCCACGCCGACATCACGGTCCCCTACCTCGTCCACCTCACCAACGACGAGCAGAAGGCGCGCTGGCTCCCGCAGTGCGCGACCGGCGAGATCGTCACCGCGATCGGCATGACCGAGCCGGGCGGCGGCTCCGACCTCGCCAACCTCAAGACCACGGCCGTGCGCGACGGCGACGACTGGATCATCAACGGGTCCAAGACGTTCATCACCAACGGCGGCTCGGCCGACATCGTGCTGGTCGCGGCCCGGACCAGCCCGGAGAAGAAGGCCAAGGGCATCTCGCTGTTCGCCGTGGACACCACCCTCGACGGCTTCAGCGTCGGGCGCGTGCTCGACAAGGTCGGCCAGGACGAGTCCGACACCGCCGAGCTCTCCTTCGAGGACGTCCGGGTCAGCAACGACGACCTCGTCGGCCCGCTGGACACCGGCTTCATCTCGATGATGCAGTTCCTCCCGCAGGAGCGCCTGGGCTCGGCCATCACCAACCTGGCCCACGCCAAGCAGATCCTCGAGGAGACGGTCCAGTACGCCAAGGACCGCCAGGCCTTCGGCCAGCCGATCGGCGCCTTCCAGAACACCCAGTTCCTGCTCGCCGACCTGGTCACCCGCGTCGACGTCACCCAGGCCTTCGTCGACCAGTGCGTCGTCGCGCACACCAGGAAGGAGCTGACCCCGGTCGACGCCGCCAAGGCGAAGTGGTGGACCTCGCAGGTCCAGAACGACGTCCTCGACCACTGCGTCCAGGTCCACGGCGGCTACGGCTACATGAACGAGTACCGCGTCGCCCGCGCCTGGCGCGATGCGCGTGTGACCAAGATCTGGGCCGGGTCGAACGAGATCATGAAGATGCTGATCGGGCGCGACCTGGGCCTCTGACGGCCCATCCGTCGGTGGTTGAGGTGCGAGGAGCGCCAGCGACGAGCCTCGAAGCCGCGCAGAGCAGCGTGGTTTCGAGGCTCGCTGCGCTCGCACCTCAACCACCGAGAAGAGGCGGGAGGGTGGACCCATGACGCGCATGTTCGTGGCGGTCGTCCCGCCGGCGGAGGTCGTCGAGCACCTCGAGGAGCTCTTGGCTCCCCGCCGTGACGCGGCGGCCTTCCGCTGGTCCGACCCGTCGCAGTGGCACCTCACACTGGCCTTCGCCGCCGACGTGCCCGAGCGCAGCCTCGACGACCTCGACGCGCGACTGACCCGGGCAGCCGCCAAGCGGCACGCCTTCACGCTCCGGGTCGCCGGCGGGGGCGCCTTCCCGCACCCCGACCGGGCCCGGGTGCTCTTCGGCCGGCTCGACGCCGACGACGACGCCCGCACCGAGCTCGACCGCCTCGCCACGAGCTCTCGCGCCGCGCTGTCCCGCGCCGGCGTCCGCGCCGACGGGCAGCGCTTCCGCCCGCACCTGACCCTGGGCCGGCTCGGCCACCCCGAGAACGTCACGTCGTGGGTGCGGCTGCTCGACGCCTACCGCGGACCGGAATGGGTCGTCGACGAGGTCGCCCTCGTGGCCTCGCACCTCGGCGAGGGGCCACGGGGCCGGCCCCGCCACGAGGTGGTGGCGTCGTACGACCTCTCCCGACCGGGCGGTTCCTCCCCGTCCTGACGCCGGTCAGCGTGCGGGACGGGGACGACGTGCCCGGTGAGCCGAGGCTGTCCTACGTTGCAGGGCGCTGGCCTGCGAGGAAGGATCGGGGTGTGAGCCTGGAGATCGGAACGGACGAGGACCCGCAGCACTTCCACGACGACCTGGGCGACAACGTCGGCACCCGGTTGAACTGGCTGCGTGCCGCGGTGCTCGGCGCCAACGACGGCATCGTCTCCACGGCGGGCGTCGTGATGGGTGTCGCGGGCGCGACCGACGACAGCGGCGCCATCGTGATCGCCGGCATCGCCGCCCTGACCGCAGGCGCGCTCAGCATGGGCGCCGGCGAGTACGTCTCGGTGAGCACCCAGCGCGACTCCGAGAAGTCGCTGCTCCAGCTCGAGGCGATCGAGCTCGAGCGGATGCCCCAGACGGAGGAGGGCGAGCTGGCGAAGATGTACCAGGACAAGGGCCTCTCCGCCGCGACCGCCAAGCAGGTGGCCCGCGAGCTCACCGAGCACGACGCCCTGCGCGCGCACGCCGACATCGAGTTCGGCATCGACCCCGACAACCTGACCAACCCGTGGCACGCCGCGTGGGCCTCGATGGTGGCCTTCACCGTCGGCGCCCTGCTGCCGCTGCTCATCGTGGCGTTCGTCCCCGACAGCGCGCGGGTGCTGGTCACCGTGCTCAGCGTCGCCATTGCCCTCGCGCTCACCGGCTTCGTCAGCGCCCGCATCGGCTACAGCCCGAGGGTCCCCGCGATGGTCCGCAACGTCTCCGGCGGCCTGCTCGCCATGGGCGTCACCTACCTGATCGGCATGCTCGCGGGCACGCAGCTCTGATCTGGATCTGACAAGAGGTCCGATCAGGGCCTGACCAGGGATCCGGTCAGTGCTCTGCCCGGTCCGGCGCCGGACCGGTCGAGGCCCGCAGCACCAGCTCGGGCGCGAACAGGTACTCCCGCGAGGCGACCGGGTCACCCCCGATCGCGTCGGCCAGCGCCGAGACCGCGGTGCCGCCCATCTGGGCGACCGGCTGGCGCACGGTGGTGAGCGGCGGGTCGAGGAACGCGACCAGGGGCGAGTCGTCGAAGCCGACGACGGAGACGTCGCCCGGGACGGTGAGCCCCTCGGCCCGGGCCGCCCGGATGGCTCCGATCGCCATCATGTCGGAGCCGCAGACGATGGCGGTCGCGCCCTGCTCGAGCAGCTGCCGGGTGGCGGCCGCGCCGCCCTCCACGGAGAAGATGGTCTCCGCGATCCAGCCCCGGGCTTCGCGCTCCCCCAGTCCGAGGTGCGTCCCGAGCGCGGTGACGAAGCCTTCGTGCTTGCGGGCCGAGGGCATGAAGCGCGCCGGGCCGATGGCCAGGCCGATCTTGCGGTGCCCCAGGTGGGCCAGGTGGGCGACCGCGACGTCCATCGCGACGTGGTCGTCGGCGGAGATGAACGGCGCGTCGACCCCGTCGACGTAGCCGTTGATGAAGACCACGGGGAGCCCGCGCTCCAGCAGTGCCTGGTAGCGCCCGTGGTCGGCGCGGGTGTCGGCGTGCTTGCCGGAGACGAAGATGATGCCGGCGACACCGTGGTCGAGGAGGGATTCGACGTACTCGTCCTCCGACAGGCTGCCGGGTGACTGCGTGCACAGCACCGGGGTGAACCTGCGCCGCGCCAGGGCGTCCTCGATGACCTGCGCGAACGCCGGGAAGATGGGGTTCTCCAGCTCGGGCACGACCAGGCCGACGAGGCCGGCGCTGCGCTGCCGGAGCTGGGCCGGGCGCTCGTAGCCCAGGACGTCCAGCGCCGTGATCACCGCCTGGCGCGTGCTGTCGCTGACACCCGGCTTGGAGTTCAGCACCCGGCTCACCGTGGCTTCGCTGACGCGGGCTTCGGCGGCGATCTGGGCCAGGGTTGCCATGCGCCGAATGAAAGCACCCTTGCAGCCACGTTGCAAGGTCTTTCATTTCCTGCATGTCCTTGCTACGGTCCGGTGACCACCGTCACTGCGCCTTGCTCACAGGCGCGCACTCACTGGGAGAACCAATGCGTCGACTCAAGGCCGGCACCGCCGGCGTCGCCGTGGCCGCCCTCGCCCTCACGCTCGCCGCGTGCGGAAGCGACAGCGATGACTCGGACAGCAACACCGACAACAGCGAATCCAGCGGCTCCACCGACCTCAGCGCCGAGCTGACGTGGTGGGACACCTCGGACCCGGCCAACGAGGGTCCGGCGTTCAAGGAGCTCATCAAGAAGTTCAACGCGGAGTACCCGGACGTCAAGATCAACTACCAGTCGGTCGACTTCGGCAGCGCCCAGAACGACTTCAAGACCGCGGCCAAGGCCGGCAAGGGCGCCCCCGACATCCTGCGCGCCGAGGTCGCCTGGGTCCCGGAGTTCGCCTCGCTCGGCTACCTCTACGCCCTCGACGACACCGAGCTCCTGGACAACAACTTCCTCGAGACGCCGCTCTCCAGCAACGTCTACGACGGCAAGACCTACGGCGTCCCGCAGGTCACCGACACCCTGGGCCTGATGTACAACAAGGCCCTCTTCGAGAAGGCCGGCCTCGACCCGGAGAACCCGCCCACCACGTGGGACGAGGTCAAGACCGCGGCCGAGGCGCTGAAGTCGAAGGCGAAGGTGGACGGCATCTACGTCAACGCCGCCGGCTACTTCATGCTCCCCTTCATCTACGGCGAGGGCGGTGACATCGTCGACGCCGACGCCCAGAAGATCCTGATCAACTCCCCGGAGGCGGTCACGGGAATCGAGACGGCGGTCGACCTGGTCAAGAGCGGCGCGGCTCCCAAGCCCGACGCGGCCGACTCCTACGGCACCATGATGACCCTCTTCAAGGAGGGCAAGGTCGGCATGATCATCAACGGCCCGTGGGAGGTCGCCAACATCGAGTCCGACCCCAAGTTCGGCGGGTTCGAGAACCTCGGCATCTCCGCCGTCCCGGCCGGTTCCGCCGCGGCTGGCGCCCCGGTGGGCGGCCACAACTACGTCGTCTACTCGGGCATGGACGACGCCAAGGCCGAGGCTGCCATCGCCTTCGTCAAGTTCATGAGCTCCGCCGAGTCGGAGGCCTTCATCGCCGACGAGCTCGGCCTGCTCCCGGGCAACTCCGACGCCTACGACCTCATCGGCGACAACGCCAAGGTCACCGCGTGGAAGGGCGCGCTCGACGTCGCCCAGCCGCGTCCGTGGATCCCCGAGGGCGGTCAGTTCTTCGCCCCCCTCGACACCATGGCCACCGAGGTGATGGTCGAGGGCGTCGACCCGCAGAAGGCGCTCGACGAGGCTGCCAACACCCTGAAGTCCGACGTCGTCCCCGACTACTCCGAGTGACGACCGACTGACTGAGAGTCATCCGCGCGTCGGGGGCCGGGCCCACCGGCTCGGCCCCCGCCGCGCACCTTCTGGCACAGTGCCGTGCGCCGGCACGCGCCGTACGACGAGGAGCGCCCATGACCACCACAGCGCCTGTGCAGGTCGACGACAAGCCGCCGACACCAGCGGGGTCCCGCGGTCGTATGCGCCGTGCCTACGACCGCAGCTGGTTCGCCTGGGCGATGGTCATCCCCACCGTCGTGGTGCTGGGTGTGCTCGTCCTGTTCCCGCTGGTCCAGGGCGTCTACCAGTCCTTCACCAACCTCAACGAGGGCAACCAGTCCTCGGAGATCTGCACCAAGACCCTGGGTGGCGGCGAGGAGTGCAAGCCCAACCCCAAGGAGCAGAAGTTCGTCGGGATCGACAACTACAAGCGCATCCTCACCGGGGAGACCGGGCACTTCTGGCTCCAGTTCACCAACACGATCGTGTGGACCGTCTCGTGCGTGTTCTTCCACTACACGATCGGGCTGGGGCTGGCGGTGATGCTCAACCGCAGGTTCAGGGGACGAGGCATCTACCGCGTGCTCCTCATCGTCCCGTGGGCCGTGCCCGCCTTCGTCTCCGCCTTCGCGTGGCGGTTCCTGTTCAACCAGAACTTCGGGCTCATCAACGCCGTGCTGAGGAGCGTGGGGCTCGACCCGGTGGAGTGGTTCGCCCACCGCTGGACCGCGCTGTTCACCGCCATCGTGACCAACATCTGGCTCGGCGTCCCGTTCATGATGGTGGCGATCCTCGGCGGCCTGCAGTCCATCAGCGACGACGTCTACGAAGCCGCTGAGATGGACGGCGCGAGCCCGTGGCAGCGCTTCCGCCACATCACCTTGCCGGGGCTGCGTCCGGTCTCGGCGACCGTGATCCTGCTCGGCACGATCTGGACCTTCAACATGTTCCCGATCATCTTCTTCGTCACCGGCGGTGAGCCGGCCGGCAAGTCCGAGATCCTGGTGACCGGCGCCTTCCGCGCCGCCTTCGAGGGCCTGCGCAACTACTCGCTCGCCGCGAGCTACGGCGTGATCATCCTGTCGCTGCTGGTCGTGTTCGCCACCGCCTACCGACGAGCGATGAAGACCCAGGGAGAGGTGTTCTGATGACCGAGATGGTTCCCGCCGGCATCGAGACGGCACGCGTCGACGAGGCGCTCCCCCGCGACCAGCGCCCCCGAACCGTACGACGGCGCCGCGAGCGCAGCGTCCTCGCCTCCATCGGACTGCACGCCACGCTGGTCGTGGCGGTCTTCATCGCCCTCTTCCCCGTCGTGTGGGTGCTGCTGAGCTCGCTGAAGCCGCGCACGGAGATCGTCCGCTCCAAGATCGAGCTCTTCAACAGCCCGACCCTCGACAACTACCGGGCCGTCATCACCGACACGAACTTCCCGACCTGGTTCCTCAACTCGGTGATCGTGGCCGGCTTCACGATGGTCATCGGCATCTCGATGTCGGCCAGCGCCGGCTACGCCCTGGCGCGGTTCAACTTCGCCGGCAAGCGCGGCCTGATGTGGGTCTTCCTCATCACGCAGATGTTCCCGGTGGCCATCCTGATCGTGCCGATCTACACGATCATGGCCAACCTGGGCCTGATCGACACCAAGCTGAGCCTGATCATCGCCTACTGCTCGACCGCGGTGCCGTTCTGCGCCTGGATGATGAAGGGCTACTTCGAGACGATCCCCAAGGAGCTGGACGAGGCTGCGGCCCTCGACGGTCTCGGACCGTTCGCGACCTTCTACCGGGTGATCCTGCCGCTGGCGAAGCCGGGCATCGCGGTCACCGCGTTCTACACCTTCCTCACCGCGTGGGGCGAGGTCGCCTATGCCATCGCCTTCATCCAGACCGACAGCAAGCTGACGCTGGGTGCCGGCCTCCAGCAGTTCGTGCCGCAGTTCAACCAGCGGTGGGAGCTGCTCACCCCGGCCGCGATCTTGATCCTCATCCCCGCGGCCGTCGTGTTCTTCTTCGCCCAGCGCCACCTGGTCGCAGGCCTGACCGCCGGCGGCACCAAGGGCTGAGCGGCGGCCCCCTGTCGCTCAGCCCAGGGCGGCGACGATCTCGTTGACCTTGTCCTTCGCGTCACCGAAGAGCATCTGCGTGTTCTCCTTGAAGAACAGCGGGTTCTGCACGCCGGCATAGCCGGTCGCCATCGAGCGCTTGAAGACGATGACCTCCTTGGCCCTCCAGACCTCCAGCACCGGCATGCCGGCGATCGGGGAGCCGGGCTCCTCCAGGGCAGCAGGGTTGACCGTGTCGTTGGCGCCGATCACGAGCACGACGTCGGTGTCGGGGAAGTCGTCGTTGATCTCGTCCATCTCGAGCACGATGTCGTACGGCACCTTGGCCTCGGCCAGCAGCACGTTCATGTGCCCGGGCAGCCGGCCGGCGACCGGGTGGATGCCGAAGCGGACCTCGACGCCCTTCTCGCGCAGCTTCTTGGTCATCTCCGCGACCGGGTACTGGGCCTGCGCGACGGCCATGCCGTAGCCGGGGGTGATGACCACGGACGAGGCGTGCGCGAGGAGGTCGGCAACCTCGTCGGCCTGGATCTCGCGGTGCTCGCCGTAGTCGCGGTCCTCGGCCGGGGCGGCGATCCCGAACCCGCCGGCGATCACGGAGATGAACGACCGGTTCATCGCCTTGCACATGATGTAGGACAGGTAGGCACCCGAGGAGCCCACCAGCGCACCGGTCACGATCAGCAGGTCGTTGCCGAGCAGGAAGCCCGACGCGGCCGCGGCCCAGCCCGAGTAGCTGTTGAGCATCGAGACCACGACCGGCATGTCGCCGCCGCCGATGGAGGCGACCAGGTGCCAGCCGAGGGCGAGCGCGAGGACGGTGAGCGCACCCAGGACGACGTCGTGGCCACGACCACCGTCGCCGGAGACGTAGACGACGGTGAGCACCGCGAACAGCGCGAGCGAGCCGAGGTTGATCAGGTTCTTGCCCGGCAGCATCAGCGGGTCGGACTTCATCCGGCCCGAGAGCTTGAGGTTCGCCACGATCGAGCCGGTGAACGTCACCGCGCCGACGAAGATGCCGATCGCGACCTCGGCCTCGTGGATGTCGTTCAGGCTGGCGAGCGGGTAGTGGGAGCCCTCGATGTGGCCGTTGATGCCGATGAGCACCGCGGCCAGACCCACGAAGGAGTGCAGCGCCGCGATCAGCTCGGGCATGCCGGTCATCTCGACGATGCGGGCGCGCCACAGGCCGATCGCCGCACCTCCCGCGATCGCGACCAGCATGAGCGGGACCGCGAGGTTGCTGCCGGTGCCTGCGGTGGAGTCACGGTTGGCGTCGATGACGGCGATGACGGTGAACAGGAGCGCCACTGCCATGCCGACGATGCCGTAGGTCAGGCCGTTCTTGGCCGACTCGTGCTTGGACAGCCCGGCCAGGGACAGGACGAAGAGCAAGGAGGCGGCGATGTAGGTCGCGCTCGTTGCGGAGACGATGTCCACGTCAGGCTCCCTTGCTGAACATGCCGAGCATCCGACGGGTGACCGCGAAGCCGCCGAAGATGTTGATGGACGCCAGCAGGACCGCGATCGTCGACAGCACCAGCACGGTGTCGTCCTCGCTGTTGATCTGCAGCAGCGCACCCACGACCACCACGCCCGAGATGGCGTTGGTGACCGACATCAGCGGCGTGTGCAGCGCGTGGGCGACCTTGCCGATGACGTAGTAGCCGATGACGATCGACAGCATCAGCACGGTGAAGTGCCGGCGCAGGTCCTCGGTCGGGGCGAGCGCGTTGACGAGGCCGAAGACGGCGATGGCGCCGAGCACCAGGAAGGTCTTCGCCCGGGCGGTGAGCTCGACCTTCGGCTTCTCCTGCTCGGCCGTCACGGCAACCTCGGCCTTCGGTGCCGCCGAGACCTGCACGGGTGGCGGCGGCCAGAGCGTCTCCCCGTCACGGGTGACGGTGATGCCGCGCTGGACCACGTCGTCCAGGTCGAGCGTCAGCCGGCCGTCCTTCTCCGGGGTGAGCAGCTTGAGCAGGTTGACGACGTTGGTGCCGTAGAGCTGGCTCGTCTGCGCGGCCAGCCGGCCGGCGAGGTCGGTGTAGCCGAGGACGGTGACCCCGTTGTCGGTGACCACGCGCTGGTCGGTGACCGTGGCGGCGACGTTGCCGCCGTTGGCCGCGGCCATGTCGACGACCACCGAGCCGGGTCGCATGGCGGCGACGGTCTCGGCGGTCACCAGCAGCGGGGCGGGGCGGCCGGGGATCAGCGCCGTGGTGATGACGATGTCGGCGGCGCGCGCCTCCTCGTCGTACATCGCGGCGGTGGCGGCCTCCTGCTCGGCGGTCATCTCCTTGGCGTAGCCGTCGGAGGAGACCTCCTGCTCCATGTCGACCGTGACGAACTCCGCACCCATCGACTCGACCTGCTCGGCCACCTCGGGGCGTACGTCGAACGCGCGGACGACCGCGCCAAGCGACCCCGCGGCGCCGATGGCGGCGAGCCCGGCGACTCCCGCACCGACCACGAAGACCCGCGCCGGCGGCACCTTGCCCGCGGCGGTGACCTGGCCGGTGAAGAGCCGCCCGAACTCGTGGGCGGCCTCGATGACGGCGCGGTAGCCGGCCACGTTGGCCATCGAGGAGAGCACGTCCATCGACTGGGCGCGGGAGATGCGCGGCACCGCGTCCATGGCGAGCGCGGTGACACCCGCGGCGCTGAGCCGCTCGACGAGCTCCGGGCTGCGGGCCGGTGCCATCAGGCTGATGACCGTGGCGCCACGCCGCAGCCGGGCGACCTCGTCGTCGGTGGGCGCGTTGACCTTCACCACCACGTCGCTGCCCCACACGTCCTCGGCGGAGCCGACCTGGACGCCGGCCTCCGCGAAGGCGGTGTCGGGCTGGTCGGCCGCGACGCCGGCACCCGCCTCGACCACGACGTCGTACCCGAGGGCGGCGAGCTGGGTCGCGGTCTTCGCCGTGGCGGCGACGAGCGTCTCGCCGGGTCGGGACTCGCGCGGGATGCCGATGCGCACTGGTGCCTCCTGGGTGGGCCGGGTGTTGTGGACAGACCTCCGACGGCGTGCGGGCCGCGCACAACGTACCGAACGCCGCCCCCCGGGCGCCCGTGTCTCAGGTGACGCGCGTCACGGTGCGCGCACCAGCGCGTGGCAGGATGCGAAGCGATGAAAGTCGCCCTCCAGATCACCTGCGTCAACGACGCCATGTTCCCCGACACGGGGAAGGCGGTCGTCCGGCTGCTGAGGCGGCTCGGCGTCGACGTGGAGTTCCCGCGGGCCCAGACGTGCTGCGGCCAGCCGATGGTCAACACCGGCTACCTCGACGAGGCCGTGCCCGTCGTGCGGACCTTCGTCGACGCCTTCGCCGGCTACGACGCCATCGTCACGCCGTCGGGGTCGTGCGCCGGCTCGGCCCGGCACCAGCACTCGATCGTGGCGGAGCGGTCCGGCGACCCGGCCCTCGTGGCCGCCGTCGCCCAGATCGCCCCGCGCACCTACGAGCTCAGCGAGTTCCTCGTCGACGTGCTCGGCGTGACCGACGTCGGCGCCTACTTCCCGCACCGGGTGACCTACCACCCGACCTGCCACAGCCTGCGGATGCTCGGCGTCGGCGACCGGCCGCTGCGGCTGCTGGAGCAGGTGCGCGGCATCGAGCTCGTCGACCTGCCGCACGACACCGAGTGCTGCGGCTTCGGCGGCACCTTCGCAGTGAAGAACGCCGACACGTCGATCGCGATGGGCGCCGACAAGGCCCGGCACGTGCGCGACACCGGCGCGGAGGTCCTCGTCGCCGGCGACAACTCGTGCCTGATGCACATCGGCGGCGTCCTCTCGCGCCAGCGGGCCGGCGTACGCGTCATGCACCTGGCCGAGGTCCTCGTCGCCACCGAGGACTCGGAAGGCGACTCCAGCGGACCCGCCGTCGGTGCCCGCAAGGCCGGCGCATGAGCGGCACCTTCGTGGGGATGCCCGCCTTCCCGACCGCTGCCCGCGCGGCGCTCGGGGACACGCAGCTGCGCCGCAACCTCGCCCACGCCACCCACACGATCCGCGACAAGCGCGCCCGCGTCGTCGCCGAGGTCGAGGACTGGGAGGAGCTGCGACTGGCCGGCGCCGGGGTCAAGGAGGCGGCGCTGCGCGACCTGGCCACGCACCTCGAGACCCTGGAGGCCGCGCTCACCCGGGCCGGCGCCACGGTGCACTGGGCCCGCGACGCCGAGGAGGCGTGCGCGATCGTCGCCGCGATCGCGAAGCGGCACGGCGCCGACGAGGTGGTCAAGGTCAAGTCGATGGCCACCCAGGAGATCGGCCTCAACGAGGCGCTCGAGGCCGTGGGCATCGCCGCCTGGGAGACCGACCTGGCCGAGCTCATCGTCCAGCTCGGCGAGGACCTGCCGTCCCACATCCTCGTCCCGGCGATCCACCGCAACCGGGCCGAGGTGCGCGAGATCTTCCGACGTCGGATGGGCGCGGTGGGCCGACCCGCCCCCGACGACCTGACCGACGAGCCGGCCGTCCTCGCGGGTGCCGCACGCGAGCACCTGCGCGAGAAGTTCCTGCGCGCGAAGGTCGGGGTCAGCGGCGCCAACTTCGCCGTCGCCGACACCGGGACCCTGGTCGTCGTCGAGTCCGAGGGCAACGGACGCATGTGCCTGACCCTGCCCGAGGTGCTCGTCAGCGTGGTCGGCATCGAGAAGGTCGTCGCGACCTGGTCCGACCTCGACCCGATGCTGCGGCTGCTGCCGCGTTCCTCGACCGGCGAGCGGATGAACCCCTACACCTCCACCTGGTCCGGCGTCACGCCCGGCGACGGGCCGCAGGAGGTCCACGTGGTGCTGCTCGACAACGGCCGCACCCGTGCCCTCGCCGACGACGTCGGCCGCCAGGCGCTGCGCTGCATCCGTTGCTCGGCGTGCCTCAACGTCTGTCCGGTCTACGAGCGCGTCGGCGGGCACGCCTACGGCTCGGTCTACCCCGGCCCGATCGGCGCCATCCTCAACCCGCTGCTGCGCGGCGTCTCCGACGAGCAGACCGCCTCCCTCCCCTACGCCTCCTCGCTGTGCGGTGCCTGCTTCGAGGTCTGCCCGGTGCGGATCGACATCCCGTCCGTGCTGGTCGACCAGCGGGCCGCCGTCGTCGACGCGCACCGCGGCGACCGGATCCCCCGGCGTGGATCTCATTGGCAGGAGGCGGTGGCGATGCGCGCCGCGGCCTGGACCTTCTCCGACGCCCGCCGGCTCGGCTGGGCCGAGCGCGCGTCCGGCCTCGCGGGGCGCGTGCTGGGCCGGTTCTCCCGTACGACGCTGCCCGGGGGCCGTGCCGCCGCCGGCCGCCTGCCCGGGCCGGGCGCCGCCTGGACCGGCGCGCGCGACCTGCCGGCCCCGCCGCCGGAGTCCTTCCGCGAGTGGTGGGACCGCACGGACGGAGGCCGGTCGTGACGTCCACACCCGGTGGCGGCGCCCGCGACGAGGTCCTCGGGCGGGTCCGCTCGGCCCTGTCCGGCGTCTCCCCCGCGGTGGAGGTCCCGCCGGCCCCGCGCGCCGCCGCCCGCGACGACCTGGTCGACCTCTTCACCGAGAGGGTCGAGGACTACCGCGCCGTCGTCACCGCCACCACGCGCGCGGACCTCGCCGACGTCGTGGCCCGCGCCGTCGGCGCCGCGACGGTCGTGGTGCCCGCAGGCCTCGACCTCGACATCCCCGGTGCGGTGGTCGACGACGGCCTGACCGCGGCCGAGCTCGACGCGATCGACTGCGTGGTGACCCGGGCCGCCGTCGGCATCGCGGAGACCGGGACGATCGTGCTCGACCACGGCCCCGGCCAGGGCCGCCGGATCATCACGCTCGTGCCCGACCGGCACGTCTGCATCGTCGACGCGGCACAGGTCGTGGCCGACGTACCGGACGCGATCGAGCTGCTCGACCCCGCCCGCCCCCTGACGTGGGTCAGCGGCCCCTCGGCCACGAGCGACATCGAGCTCGACCGGGTCGAGGGCGTGCACGGGCCGCGCACCCTCCACGTGGTGCTGGTCGCCGACTGATCCTCCAGTCCCGGTCGAGTGCGCTCGCGGTAGTCGTCGCCGCGGGGCTGCGCACTCGACCTGCGGGTGCCTGTGGATGAGCCGCGCGTAGAGGGCCACGCGGCCCACAGACTGCCCCGATGGGGGACCGACTCTGGGAGCAGCTCGCCGACGCCCAGTCAGGCCTGATCAGCCATCGACAGCTGCGTGAGCTCGGGGTCGGTCGCGGCGAGATCCGCAACCACGTCCGGGTGGGGCGTTGGGCCGTACGCTCGGGCGAGGTCGTGAGCACCACCACCGGACCGCTCTCAACCGATCAAGCCCTGTGGCTGGGTGTCCTGCACGGCGGCCCGAGCGCGATGGTCGGGGCGCTCAGCGCGGCTTCCGTGCGCGGGCTCGCGCGATGGGGCCGTGACGAGGTGACGATCCTGGTCAGCAACCCGATGAGCTTCGAGCCGTTGCCCGGCTACCGCTTCTTCCGTACCCGTCGCCCGTACAAGGTCCTGCTGGGTCCGGGCGAGCTGCCCGCGTGTCGTCTCGAGCCTGCGGTCCTGATGTTCGCGGCTCACGAGCCACACCTGCGTACGGCGCTGGGCGCGGTCGCCGCCACCGTGCAGCAGCGCCTCACGACCGCCGAGGCGCTCGTCGAGTGGATCGACCGGCTGGCACCGCTGCGCCGGTCGCGCGACCTGCGGGCCCTGCTGGAGGACGTGTCGCAGGGCGCGCACTCGATGGCTGAGGTCGACCTGCGGAAGGCCTGCCGCACCTACGGCGTCCAGCTGCCCCGGTCACAGCGGACCCGGACCGACAACCGCGGCCGCAGGCGCTACACCGACGCCGAGTGGCTCCTGCCAGACGGTCGCGCGCTGGTGCTCGAGGTCGACGGCGGCTGGCACGACGACCCTGCCCAGTCGACGTCGGACCGCCGACGCAACCGTCAGCTGACCACGGCGACGCGGGTCGTGGTGCAGTGCTCCGCCTGGGAGCTCCGGCACGAGCCGTGGGAGGTCATGCAGGACCTCGTCGCACTCGGCGTACCCACGGTGGGTTGAGTGCGCGGCTGTGCAGGGACTGCTACCGCGAGCGCACTCGACTGAGACGGGGGCTACTGCGCGACGCCGTAGAGGCGGTCGCCGGCGTCGCCGAGGCCCGGGACGATGTAGCCCTTGTCGTTGAGCTTCTCGTCGAGCGCAGCGGTGACCACGGTGACCGGGACGTCGAGGTCGGCGAGGCCCTTCTCCAGGTTGGCGACGCCCTCGGGGGCGGCCAGCAGGCAGATCGCGGTGATGTCGTCGGCACCGCGGTCGGTGAGGAACTTGATGGCGGCCGCGAGGGTGCCGCCCGTCGCGAGCATCGGGTCGAGGACGTAGCACTGGCGCCCGGACAGGTCCTCGGGGAGCCGCTCGGCGTACGTCGACGCCTCGAGGGTCTCCTCGTTGCGCACCATGCCGAGGAAGCCGACCTCCGCGGTCGGCAGCAGCCGCATCATCCCGTCCAGCATGCCGAGGCCGGCGCGGAGGATCGGCACCACCATCGGCTTGGGCTGGGCGAGGTAGACACCCGTGGTGGGCCCGACGGGGGTGGTGATCGGCTTGGGGTCGACGCGCACCTCGCGGGTCGCCTCGTAGGCCAGCAGGGTGACCAGCTCGTCGGTCAGGCGACGGAAGGTCGGCGAGTCGGTGTCCTCGTCCCGGAGGACGGTGAGCTTGTGGGAGACGAGGGGGTGGTTCACCACGTGCAGGCGCATGGGGGTCACCCTAGTGGGCCGCCGGGTCGCCGAACGAGTCCGAAACGGGGTTGGCGAAGCCCCGCCAGTCTGGGACATTGGCTCTACAGGAGCAGGTGCACCGCAGACCGTGGGGAGGTCGCTCTCGATGTCCGAGCCGAACGGCGAGGTCGACTTCGCGCTGGCCGCCTTCCACGAGGACGGCGAGTGGCAGCTGCAGGAGATCGCCACCCCGGCCTTCGAGTCGATCGAGGCCCTGAGCCACGCGCTCCGCCGCCTGTCCGGCGACGCCGGCGCGGTGGGGATGGTCGCCGTCGACGAGGACTTCTTCGTGCTCGTGCGCGTGGACGGCACCGCGACCCGCGTGCTGCTCAGTGACGTCACGGCTGCCGACCAGTGGGAGCTCGCCCAGTCGGCGATCGACTTCCTGGGCCTGCCGCCGCCCGAGGACGACGACGTCGAGGTGCCCGCCGGTGACCTCGACCTGCTCGCCGACCTGGGGCTGCACGCCATCGACATGGGCGCCCTGCTCGACGACGTCGAGCTCTACCCCGACGAGATGCTCTCCGAGATCGCGCGCCAGCTCGGCTTCGGCAAGCTCTTCGACGACGCCGTCGGGCTGACGTCTGCATGAGGAACGCCCCCGCATGATGTGGGACGACCCCATGCGCCTGGCCCTCGCCGAGGCGCAGGCCGCGCTCGCCGGGGACGACGTACCGGTCGGCGCCGTCGTCGTCGACGAGACGGGTGCCGTCATCGGCACCGGACGCAACACCCGCGAGTCCCACGGCGACCCGACCGGTCACGCCGAGGTCGTCGCCCTGCGCGCCGCGGCGGCCGCCCGCGGCGAGTGGCGGCTGTCGGGCTGCACCCTCGTGGTCACACTCGAGCCCTGCACGATGTGCGCCGGCGCCCTCGTGCTCGCCCGCGTGGACCGCCTCGTCTTCGGGGCGTACGACGACAAGCTGGGCGCGGTCGGCTCCCTCTGGGACGTCGTGCGCGACCGCCGCCTCAACCACCGGCCCGAGGTCCTCGCCGGCGTCCTCGCCGACGAGTCCACGGCCCTCCTCGACCAGTTCTTCGCCCGCCACCGGGCCGACTCCCGGGGTAGTTAGGGACGTTCTCGTAGGAGATCCGGGCCGATCAACGACGTCTTCGTCCCTAACTACCCCGGCCGAGAGGAGGAGACCGACGTGACCGACGTACGCCGCGCCAGCGCTGACGACGCCGAGGTGCTCGCCCGGATGCTGTGGGACTTCAACACCGAGTTCGAGACCGAGACCGACGACGTGCCGGTGCTCGCCGAGCGGTTCGCGCGGCTGCTCGGGCTGCCGGAGGTCGTCGCCGTGGTCGCGGAGGACGACCGTCAGGCGGTGGGCTTCGCCCTGCTGACGCTCCGGCCGGCGATCTGGTTCGACGGGCCGGTCGCCCAGCTCGAGGAGCTCTACGTCGTGCCCGGTCTCCGCGACCACGGCATCGGCACGCAGGTCCTCGCGCTCTCCCGACGACTGGTCCGCGAGGCCGGCGCGCCGGAGATGCACATCAACGTCGACGAGGTCGACCTCGACACCCGCCGCTTCTACGAGCGCCACGGCTTCGTGAACATCGAGGCCGGTGTCGACCACCGGATGCTCTGCTACGTCGGTCCGACCCGCGCCAGCCCCGCTGGTTGAGGTGCGAGGAGCGCCAACGACGGCCACCTACCCGGTCGTGAACGCCGCGATCTCCTCGGCGAGGCACTGCTCGAGCCCGGCGAGGTCGGCGACGGCACTGGCGTCGACGTTGACGCCGAGGCAGGCGGTGTCAGCAACGGTCACCAGGCAGGCGGTGAGCGCGGCGCCCGGGAGGGGCCCGAGGACGTACATCCCCCGGACCTCGGCACCGGCCATGAAGCGCTTGCGTGGCGGACCGGGGAGGGTCAGGACGAAGGCGTCGGGCACGGCTGCGCTGCGCAGCGCCGAGGCGCCGACGAAGGAGGGCAGCCGGTTCATCAGCGGGGCCGCGGCGTCGAGCACGGTCAGCGCCCGCTCGGTGTGCAGCGACAGGATCTCGCCACGCACCGCGGCCACCCGGTCGACAGGGTCCTCGATCGCCAGCGGTCCGGAGATCAGCGCGCCGGCGAACCGGTTGCCGAGGTCGTCGGCCCGGTCGAGCGAGACGCGGACGCCGACGGGGATCTCGAGCAGCGGGCTGTCGCGGCGCGCGTGGTAGCGGCCCAACCCGCCGAGGACGAGCGCCACCGCGGCGTCGTCGAGGGTGCCGCCGCCCTGCCGGGCGACCGCGCGCAGCGGCTCGAGCGGTGCGTCGAAGGTGAGGAAGGTCCACATCCGCCCGGTGCGCGGGGTGAGATCCGGCGACGGCGGTGCGGCGTGGGTGACGAGCCGGCGAACGGACGCGCCGTAGCGCAGTGCCGAGGCGACCGCGGACTGCGGCCGGGTCGCCGCGAGGCCGAGGTTGCGCAGGGTCGTGGCCGCCACCTCGGGGAGGGCCGCCACGTCGGCACGCAGACCGGACACCGCGAGCTCGACCGGGTCGACGCCCACCGCCGCGACGTCCTCGGCGAGCGGCTTGCGAGCGGTGTGCCCGCGCTTGCCGGACTGCAGCATCGACAGCAGCTGGACCGTGCCGAGCGGGTCGGCGAGCGCGTGGTGGATCTTGAGGACGTACGCCGCTTCCTCGCCCACCTCGAAGAGCACGCCCTCCCACAGCGGCCGCGAGCGGTCGAAGGGCCGCAGCGCGATCTGCGCGGCCTGCGAGAGCATCTCGTCGTGGTCGGCGACCCGCTCACGGCGCAGGTGGTAGGCGAGGTCGAACGTCGGGTCGTCGGCCCACGTCGGCGGCGCGGTCGGGACGACCGGGTCTACGACGCGCTGGCGCAGGCGGCGTACGAGCCGGGTGCCCCAGTCGGTCGCGGCGACGAAGCGCTCCCAGTCCGGCGCCCGGTCGAGGTCGATGACCACGGTCGAGGTGGACGACTGCACCGGGTGTCGCTCGGAGCGCCACAGCAGCGTCTGCATGGGCGTCAGCTCGGAGCCGGTCGACCAGGCGGCGGCACCGCCCCACCGCTCGAAGTCCTCGGCACCCCTGTTGGACGGGCTCATGGCGACGGCCACCTCGCCAGCGTCTCCTCGAACTTCGCGTGCAGCGCGGCGATCCGTTCGCCCATGTCGTCGGCGCTCCAGTCGGTCTCGGGCTCGAGGACGCACACGTCGACGACGCCGGGGTTGAGCACCAGCGAGCTGCGGCGCATCAGCTCACCGGTGTTGCGGAGCACGACCGGCACGACCGGCACGCCGGCCTGCGCCGCGAGGTGGAACGCGCCCTTGCGGAACGGGCCGAGCACCGGCGTCGCCGACCGGGTGCCCTCCGGGAAGATCATCAGCGAGGTGCCGCCGCGGATCCGCTCGACGACCCCGTCGAGGGTGGCGCGCGCCGAGGCGGAGTCGGAGCGGTCGATGTAGGCCGGGTCGATCACCACCGAGCCGACGACGGCGCGCGGGTCCCAACGCGCCTCCTTCTTGGCCACGATCGTGAAGTCGCGCTCGAGCAGCCGGCCGAGCACGGGGATGTCGAGCGAGCTCTGGTGGTTGGCGACGAAGATCGCCGGGCGGTGGGTCCAGAGGCGCTCCTGGTGGAGCACGTCCATCGACACCCCAGCGACGGCCATCGGGATGTGGGTGGCCAGCTTCACCGCGAGGTTGCGGCCCTCGCGCCGGTCGCCCCGGGCGAGCCCGTAGGCGATCCCGGCGGCGACACCGGCGTTCATGCCGGCCAGGGCGGCCACCGTGCGTCCGGCCGCGACGAGCGATCCACCGACGGGGTCGCTCAGGTCGAGCACCGGCCAGCCGAGGCGCGCGGCCGCGGCGCGCAGGTCGCGGTGCGGGTTGAGCGCAGTGGGGTGCCCGACGGAGGAGAGGAAGGCGACGTCCTCGTAGCCGTTGCCGTAGGCGTAGGACTGCGCCAGGTCGATGCCGTGCCCGCGCGCGAACGTGCGTACGCCGGTCGCCTTGTGCCGGCCCCACAGCATCGGGCCGTCGGTGGCGCCGGTGAACTGCCCGTCCTCGACGACCAGCTGGGTGCACACGAGGTGCTCGACGCCGAGGTCGCGCGCCACCGGCCCGATCTGGTAGCGGGTGGCGGCCGAGGCGATCGCGACGGTGTGGCCGGCACGCTGGTGGGCGGCGACCAGTGCCCGGGACTCGCGGCGGACGGTGCCGGCGATCTTGGAGCGGAACAGCCGCTCACCCAGGTCGGCGAAGGACTCCTCGGACACACCCCGCATCGCGGCGAAGGCCACGTGCGCGATCGCCGTCGGGTCACCGCCGAGCTCCCCGTCGACCGCGGTCACGACGGTCCGCAGGAACTCCGCGGGCGACACCTCGCGGCCCCGGAGCCGGTCGCCGTAGAAGGTGGCGGCGGTGTAGCCGGCCACCAGGGTGCCGTCGAGGTCGAAGAACGCACCGACCTCGGGTCCCTGCGGTCCCGACTCGATCGCCGCGACCGCCGCCTCGACGTCGGGGGACAGTCCGCTCATACGGGGTCCCCGCGGCGTTGCCCGGGGGAGCGCTTCGGGGCCCCCGCAGGCTCGTGCTGGAGGAGCGCAGCGGGGGAAGCAGGAGGCTGTGGGGTGAAGCGTTGCGGAGGAGAGGAACGTCGTGGGGTGTTCACCGGCTCTCCTGCCGGTGGCGCGGCTCGGGCACGGACGGCGTCGGCTCGCCGGCGATCGCGCCGATGACGTTGACCCGGCGCACGGAGTCGCGCAGCTCGGCCGCGAACGCCTCGCGGGCACTGCCCACGCCGTCGCCGCCCTCCAGCAGGCCGCGGTGCCGGGCGAGCGCGAGCGCGGTCCGGAAGAGCTCGAGCGAGATCGACTCCTCGCTCGCCACCTTGCGCTGGAGCGCCCACTGGCGCCCGACCGCGAGCGAGTCGGCGAGCAGGTCGTCCTCGTCGACCGCGCCGTCGCCGCGGTCGGCGAGTCGGTCGGCCAGCACGAGGTAGGCCTCGAGGAACGGCCGCAGCACGAGGTGCGCGAGGTGCGGCCGCGCGGTCACCAGCAGCTCGTGCGCCCGCTCGGGCGTCATGCCAGTGACGTCCTGGCCGACGAGCAGCTGCAGCTCGGTGCGCAGGTCGTCCTCGAAGCCCGCCCGGCTCGGGAAGAAGAACTCGAACTTGAGGAGGTCGCGCATCCGCTTGGCCTCCTCCCAACCCACCTGCAGCTCGCCGCCCGCGGGCATCTCCGCGCCCGGCTCGAGCTCGCTGACGGTCAGCAGTGACAGCTCACCGATGGCACGCTCGACGAGGATGTGGATGACGGTGTTGCGGTAGAACGCAGCGACCAGGTGCTGGTCGTCCCCGATCTTCCAGACCGGCTCCGTCCCCCCGTCGTACGCCGTCAGCACGCCGCTGCGCGACAGCTCGGCCAGCGCCCGCCGGATCGTCGCGCGGTCGCGCAGGTCGGCGGCACCGGCGACCGGCCAGTGGCGGGCCTCGATGTAGGTGGCCAGCGGCTCCACGGTGTCGAGCACCTCGTCCATCGTCATCGCCCGGTCGGCCCCGAGGAGCGCGAGGCTCACGATGGCCGTCACCGTCACGGGGGTCGCCCGGTTGAGGCGGTGGGAGATGTCGAGCGCGACCCGCTCGACCGCCTGGTGCCCGGTGACCCCCTCGGCGGCGAGCTCCTCCATCTTCTCCCGCAGCGAGAAGGGCTCGCCGACGGTGAGGTAGGCGCGGCCGAGGCGGTTGCGCTGGAGGCGGGCGAAGCGGACGAGCCAGCGCCAGTCCTCCGGCGTCTTGCTGGCACCGCGCGCCTCCTCGGTCATCAGCGAGACCTCGTGCAGCTGGTCGTAGACGACCGAGACCGGCACGACCTGCACGTCGGGGGCGAGGTCGCCCTCTCCCTCGCCCTGCACCGTGTCGGTGAGGTACTTGAGGATGCCGTGGACCGGCGGGCGGAGCTTGCCGGTGCGGGTCCGACCGCCCTCGATCGACCAGGCGAGGTTGCGCTTGTTGGTCACCATCCGGCGGATGTAGGAGCGCAGCGCCAGCCGGTAGACCGGGATCTCGTGGGTCGCGCGCCGGATGAAGATCATGCCGGTGCGGCTGGCCACCGAGCCGATGACCGGCAGGTTGAGGTTGGCGCCGCCGAAGGTGTAGGTCGGCGAGAAGCGCCGCGACATCAGGGCGTTGGGGATGACCATGCCGTCGAGGTAGGAGCGGTGGCTGAACGCCAGCGCCAGGCTGTGGTCGCGGTCGACGCGCCGCAGCTGCTGCATGGCGTCCTCGTCCACCAGGACGTCGTACGCCCTGAGGAACCACTCGCCCAGCCGGGCCCAGCCCTGCGAGGTGCGGTCGTCGTGGGCGGCGGCCATCTCGTGGAGGTATCCCTTGACCTCCTCCCAGACCTCCTCCTCCGGGCGGCCCTGCTCCTCGGCCTGCGCGGCGACGGCGCGCTGGAAGCGCTTGTCGTGGATCAGCTCGGTGACCTCGCGCGGCGGCGCGGCCGGCAGCCGCTCCCCCACGCTCCTCGGCAGCGCGGCGCGGGCGAGGTCCCGGGCACGTCGGACGACAGCCACAGCCCCTCCTTCCCGCACGCGCCTCGGCGCGAGCACAGGCGTGCGCCGAAACGTACCCTCGCGCGGGCTCCCTGACCACGGCCTCGGCCCAGTTCGTGGGACCACCGCGGTTTTCGACTGCGGACCACCCTCCGGTAACGTTCGGCGCGGTGACGTGTCCGAGCGGCCTAAGGAGAACGCCTCGAAAGCGTTTGTGGGCGCAAGTCCACCGAGGGTTCAAATCCCTCCGTCACCGCCAGCCGATCAGGCCGGTCCCTCGCGGGCCGGCCTGATCGTCATTTGCGGGTCCGGCGTCCGCGACGGGGAGCGGGATCAGGCGGCGCGGTGCACGAGGCGGCGGACGCGGCTGCGGAACGCGCTCTCCTGCGTGCCGAACCGGGGCAGCGGGAGCAGGTGGGTCAGCCCCTCGCGCTCGGCCATCAGCTGGACGGCCTCGTCCTCGTAGGCCTGGGCGAACGCGTCGGCCCGGACCAGGTCGTCGGCGGCGATCGCGGCCTCGATCATGCGGGCGTAGTGGGCGTGGAGCTCGTTGAGCTCGTCGATCAGACGCATGGCGGGTCTCCTCGGATGAGCGTCGGTACCTCCAGTGTGACGACTTCATTGGAACGATCCAATCCCTGAAGGGTGTGATCTTCGACCACTCGCCCAGGTGCCGCGCCGCGCCGCTCAGGCGGGCTCGGTGACGTCCGCGACCTGCGCCTGGAGGTGGGCGATCGCGTCGTCGGCCGCCAGCGTCGCCGCCACCCCGTGGCCACCCGCGCCGATCGAGATCGTCCGCCCGACCAGGCGCTCGTCGGCGACGACCGGCAGGTCGCCCTGCGCGCCGAACGGCGTGATCGTGCCGCGCTCGTAGCCGGTGACCTCGCGGGCGGCGTCGGCGTCCGGCATCGAGATCCGGTTGACGCCGAGCAGGGCGCGCAGCTTGGGCCAGGAGATCTGGCGGTCACCGGGCACCAGCACGAGGAGGTGGTCGCCCTCACCGCGGCGCACGACCATGGTCTTCACGACCGCCGACGGGTCCACGCCGCGCACCGCTGCCGCCTCGGCCAGTGAGCCGACGCGGCCGTGCCGGGTGACCGTGTGCGCGATGCCGGAGGCGGCCAGGGCCCGGGTCGCGGGAGTCTCCTCGTCCACGGCTCGAGCCTACGACCGTCACACTGTCCCTGTGACCGATCGTCGACCCGTCCTCACCTGGCTCACCGACATGGACGGCGTGCTCGTCCGCGAGGAGGACCCGATCCCGGGTGCGAAGGAGTTCATCGCCGCCCTCCGGGAGCGGGACATCCCGTTCCTGGTGCTCACCAACAACTCGATCTTCACCCCGCGCGACCTGCGGGTGCGGCTGCTCCGCAGCAGCGGCATCGACGTGCCGGAGGACCGGATCTGGACCTCGGCCCTCGCGACCGCCCAGTTCCTCGACGAGCAGCGCCCGGGCGGGTCGGCGTATGTCGTGGGCGAGTCGGGGCTGACGCAGGCGGTGCACGACGTCGGCTACGTGATGACCGACCAGGACCCGGACTACGTCGTGCTCGGCGAGACCCGGACCTACTCGTTCGAGGCGATCACCCGGGCGATCCGCCTGGTCAACGCCGGAGCCCGGTTCATCGCGACCAACCCCGACCCGAGCGGGCCGAGCGCCCAGGGCATGCTCCCCGCGACCGGGTCGGTGGCGGCGCTGATCAGCACCGCGACGGGTCGCCAGCCCTACTTCATCGGCAAGCCCAACCCGCTGATGATGCGCAGCGCGCTCAACCGGCTCGAGGCGCACTCCGAGACCACGGTGATGATCGGCGACCGGATGGACACCGACATCATCAGCGGCCTCGAGGCCGGCCTGCGCACCATCCTCGTCGCGACCGGTGCCACCGAACGGCACCAGGTGGAGGACTTCCCCTACCGGCCGACCCGCGTCGTCGACTCCATCGCCGACGTCGTGGAGCTGGTGGGTGAGCTCTTCCGCCCCGACGAGGAGGCCTGAGGCACCGCGGTCGGGCGGAGGGGATCCACGGTCGAGCCAGCCGCTCGACCACGGATCCCCCTCGCGCGCCTCAGCCCGGCATCTCCAACGTGACCGGCTTCGACGGGCCGACGCCCTGCGTGACGTGGAAGGTGAAGGTCACCTCGGACTCACCGGCGGGGACGGCCTTCGGGAAGTCGAGCGTGGCGGTCTGCTCCTCGTCGACCTGCAGCGGGACGGTGCCCAGGTCGGTCGTGCCCGCGGTCGCGGTGACCTCGCCCTGGCAGCCACCGGCGCCGGTGCCGCACGTGGTCTGGACGGAGACGTGGCGCTGTGCGTCGGGCCGCAGTGCGGTGGTGGTCACGTTGAGCAGCGAGGGGAACTCGACCCCGGTGGCCGTGTCGTCACCCTGCGGGTCGAAGCACCCGTCGAACTCGGAGACCGGGTTGGGCACCTCGCGTCCCTTCGTGTCGGTCAACGTGGCGTAGCCGACGAGCTTGCTCGGACCGCCGGCGGTGTAGCAGCCGTTGGTGTGCACGTCGAGCTCGAACTTGCCGTAGCCCTCGGGGGGCATCGGGTTGTCCGGGTCGGTCCAGCTGACCAGGCAGTTCCAGTTGCTGCCCGGACCGACGTCGGGCTCGACGGCGCCACCCTTGTCACACATCGCCGTGGCGCCGAGCGACGCAGGCGTGACGCCCTTGTGTCCGAGGAGCGTGGCCTGGGCGGCGTAGAGGTTCGCGAACTCGGTGGGCAGGGAGCGCTCGAGGCGGGCACGGGTGACGGTGCTGCTGCCGCCCGACCCGGCGACGACGGCGCCCCCGACCGCGAGCACGACGGCGATCGCGGCGATGAGACTGATGACGAAGCGGCGCATGGTCAACCTCCGGTGATGTCGCGGTTGCGAAGGACGAGGAACGCGGCGGCCAGGCTGGCCACGCTCCAGACGGCGCTAGTCAGCAGGCCGTCCAGGAGCGGGCCGGTGAACCGGGGCTCCGCGAGGAGGCCGTGCCAGGCCTCGAAGGGGGTGGTGAGCAGATAGGGGCGGACGGCCTCGATGCCGCCGAGGGATCCGACGAGCTGCATGACCATCCCGAGCACGACCGGGCCGGCGATGCCGACGGCGGCATTGCGCGACCAGGCCGAGAACAGCAGCGCCAGGCAGGTGAAGGCGACCAGCGGCGGTGCCATCGTGACCCAGCTCCATGTCACCAGCCCGAGCGCCGCGCGGGGCTCGATGACCTGTCCGGACAGGCCCAGCAGCGGCTGGTGCCCGACGAGGAGCAGGCTCGCCCCGATGGTCGCGGCGGCCAGCAGCACGAGGGCGAGGAGCCCGAACGCGACGGCCACGACGACCTTCGCCCAGAACAGTCGTGACCGGCTGACCGACCGGGTGAGCACGGTCTTCCAGGTGCCGTGCTGGTCCTCGCTGGCGAAGATGTCGCCGGCCACGACCGCGGTGACGAGCGGCAGGATCCACTGGCTGGCGAAGCCCAGCACGAGCAGCGCCATGGCGAAGCCGTTGTCGGTGGCGAAGCGTCCGAAGAGCGTGTCCTTGGGCGGGCGCGACTGGGCGCCGACCACGATGACGACCGCGACCGGGGCGATCACCGCTCCGAGCAGGAGCGCCTTGCTCCGCAGCTGGGCGCGGAGCTTGCGCACCTCCCAGCGGACGGCGGCACCGAGACCGGCCCCGCCGGCGGTGCCCCGCACGTCGCTGCGCTCGGGCCGGGTGAGGGTGGCGGTGGTCATCGCACGGCCTCCCGCTCGTCGTCGGTCAGCATGAAGAACAGTGCCTCCAGAGGTGTACGGGTCGGGGTGAACGCCCGCAGCGGCACGCCGGCGCGGACCAGGTCGGCGACGTACGCCGACAGCTCGTGCTCGGGTCCGGTGGCGACGAGGCCGCCGTCGGGGCCGGGCTCGACGAGCACGCGGGGGTGACCGACGCGCCCGATGGCGAGGGCCTCGTGGTCGTCGCCGGTGCGCAGCAGGTGGCCGGGGTCCGGCGCCATCGCGCGCAGGTCGTCGATGGTGCCGTGGAAGGCCACGGACCCCCGGTTCATGATCGTGACGTTGTCGCAGATCTCCTCGACCTCGTCCATGTGGTGCGAGGACAGCAGCACCGTCAGGCCGCTGGCCGCGAGGCGCTTCACGACGGCACGCATGTCGCGGATGCCGGCGGGGTCGAGGCCGTTGGCCGGCTCGTCGAGCACCAGCAGGCGGGGACTGCGCAGCAGGCTGGCCGCGACGCCGAGACGCTGCCGCATGCCGTAGGAGTAGCCCCCGACCTTGTCGCGGTCGCGACCGGTGAGGTCGACGACGTCGAGGACCTCCTCGATCCGCGCGGACAGGTCCCGGCCGTCGGTGGAGCCGTCGAGCAGGCCGAGGCCCTCGAGGTTCTGCCGCCCGGTCAGGTAGGGGTAGAACTTCGGGCTCTCGATGAAGCCGGCGACGCCGTCGAGGGTGTGGACGCCGGCCTCGTGCCAGGTCCGGCCGAAGACGCGGATGGTGCCGCTGTCGGGCCGGATCAGGCCGAAGAGCATCCGCAGCAGGGTGGTCTTGCCGGCGCCGTTGGGTCCCAGGACGCCGTACACCTCCCCCGGCGCGACGCGCACGGACACGTCGTCCACGGCCACGAGCGAGCCGTATCTCTTGGTGACGCCGGCGATGTCCACCGCCGCGTCGACCTGGGTGTGAGTGGTCATGGCTGCACCGTAGGAATCCGACGATGAAGGGACGATGAAGCCGCTACCCGAGCGGCACGAGCACCGTCGCCGTCATCCGTTCGTCGTGCTGGCAGGGCACGTCGGCGGAGGTCCCCGTCGTGACGTGGTGGCCGCCGTGGCACAGCCGCAGCTCGCCGCCCGTCCGGCCGACCAGGTGCTCGACGAGGGCTGCCTCGACGTCCCAGCCCGCTTCGGTCAGTGCCTGCACCAGCAGTGCCAAGAGGCGTACGTCGTCCTGGGCGATCAGCACGCGCAGGCCGCCTCCCGCACCACCCCACGAGTCGTGCTGGTGAGCGGGCCCGCCACGGGGGGATGCGGGCCCGCTCACCACCAGCGTGGCGCGTCCCACCTGCCGACAACCTGACTGTCAGCGACGCGGCAGCCGGACGACGAAGACCGCGCCACCCGGGTCCGGGCCGAGCGTGACCTCGCCGCCGAGGGAGCGGGCGATCCGCCGGGCGATGCCCAGGCCGAGGCCGGCACCGCCGCCGTCGTGGGACACGCCCGGCTCGAAGAGGCTGTCGCGGACCTCCGGGGCGACGCCGTCACCGTCGTCGCGGACCACCAGCTCGACGTGGTCGGGGTGGTCGGTCGCCTCGAGCACGACCGTCGAGCGCGCGTGCCGCGAGGCGTTGTCCACCAGCGGCGAGACAGCTCGGGTGACCAGTGCGGCCGGCGCGGCAACCGTCGCTGTCGACCGGGAGGTCCGGTCGACGACCGCGAGGTCACGACCGACCGCGGTCACCAGCGTCGGCACGACGTCGGCCAGGCGGCACTGCTCGCGCCCCGACGTCGTACCGTCCCGGGCGAGGTCGAGCAGCGTGGTGATCACCGCGCCCATCTCCCGCGCGGACGCCGAGATCTGCTCGAGGTCATCGCGCACGCGGGGGTCCGACACCCCGCGCAGCAGCGCGAGGTCGGCCGTGCCCTGGATCCCGGTGAGCGGTGTGCGGAGCTCGTGCGCGAGCTCGGAGGTCAGCCGCTGCTCCGAGCGGATCGCCGACGCCACCCGGTCGAGCAGCGCGTCGAGCGTTCCGCCGAGCGCGGCCAGCTCGTTGGTCGGTGGGCCGAGGGCGAAGCGGTGCGAGAGGTCGTGCTCGCTCCAGTCGGCGGCCCGGTCGGCCATGACCGCGACCGGACGCAGGGCCTGGGTGGTCACCCGCAGCGCCATGAAGGCGGTCGCGGCGACGACCAGCACACCCAGGACGGTCGCGGCGAGGAGGGCGTAGAGCTCGGAGCGCTCGTAGGGTGCGGTCTCCTGGCTGACGACCAGCACCCCGGTGTCGCCCCCGGCCGTGGTGAAGGGGGTGGCGAGCAGGCGGTCGTCGTCCTCGGCACCGCTCACCGTGCGCACCTCGTCCGTGGTCGCGAGCCGATCGGCGGCGGCGCGCACCTCGCTGGCCACCGACCCCGCGACCCGGGCGCCCGACGCGTCGTAGACCACCATCCCGGGCTGCAGCGCCTCGTCCGGGACGGTGAGCCGGTCGGTCGAGGCCTGCTGGAGGACCCCCACCATCGCCTGCGAGCGGTCCGCGAGCACCTGCTCGATGTCCCGCTGGGCGGCGTACTCCAGGACGACCTGGATGCCGAGGACCACCAGGACCATCGCCACCGTCATCAGCCCGACCGTCGAGGCCACGATCGAGGCACGGAAGGACCGCGGCGCGAGCCGGCGCAGCCGGCCGGCCGGGAGCCCGTCCAGGTCCTCGTCCTCGTCCATCACCTCAGTGTGTAGCCGACGCCGCGCACCGTGGTGAGCTCCAGGGGTGAGTCGACCTCGCGGAGCTTCACCCGGATCCGGCGGACGTAGGAGTCGACGGTGTTGTCGTTGACGATCCCGCCCTCCGGCCAGGCCGCCGCGACGACCGCCCGACGGCGTACGACCTCTCCCGGACGCGAGGTGATCGCCGCGAGCATCCGGTACTCGGTGGGCGTCAGCATCGCCTCCCGGCCGTTGCAGGCCACCGAGTGCCGGGCGGGGTCGAGCACCAGGTCGGTGGGTGCGGCCGCCACGACCAGGCGGCCCCGCTTCGCGAGCGCCTCCACGCGCGCGATGAGCTCGCGGACGTCGAAGGGCTTGGCGAGGTAGTCGTCCGCGCCCGCGCTGAAGCCGGCCAGCCGCTCGTGCACCGCGCCGAGCGCCGTCAGGAAGAGGACGGGCGCGGGCTGGCCGGCGGAACGCAGCGCTTGGCACACGTCACGGCCGTCGGCGTCGGGGAGCCCGATGTCGAGGATGAGGACGTCGAGGTCGTCGTCCGCGACGAACAGCCTCAGCGCCTCACCGCCGTCGTGGGCGGCCACCACCTCGTGCCCCGCGAACTGCATGGCGTCACCGACGACACGGCGGATCGTGGAGTCGTCCTCGCAGAGCCCTACCCGCGCCATGCCTGGGTCCTCGTTCCGGTCGTACGGGTCACGCCTCCACCGTGCCACGCGCTTCCTGCACACAGCCTGACAGCGGCTGGGCACGTGGGCAGTCAGGTGGCGTGCAGGTCGGTGGCCCTAGCGTCGCGGACATGTTCGATCTCATCAACGGCCTGCCGGTCCACCCGCTGGTCGTCCACGCTGTCGTCGTCCTGCTCCCGCTCGCGACCCTCGGCACCATCGCGATCGCCGTGCGTCCGGCGTGGCGGCGCCCCTACGGCCTGCTCGTGGTGGGGTGCACGGCCGTGGCGACCGCGCTGCTCCCGGTCGCGACCTCCAGCGGCGAGGCGCTGGAGGAGCGCGTCGGCAACCCGGGCGAGCACGCCGAGCTCGGCGACCAGCTGATCTGGTTCGCGATCCCGATGCTCCTGCTCGCGGCAGCGTTGTGGTGGCTCGACCGCCGCAGCCTCACCACGGGTGCTGTCGGCTCGGCGCGCACGGCGAGCGCCGGCGTCGTCCGTACCGTCGCGGTGCTGGCGGTGGTCGCTGCCCTGGCCACGTCCGTGCAGGTCTACCGGGTCGGCGACTCCGGCGCCCGGGCCGCCTGGGGCGACCAGGTCTCGTCGAAGTAGTGCCCGTGGACCTGGCGCGGGAGGCAGCGCCACGGTGACCTAGCCTGCCGACGTGGAGAGGCGACTGCTGGCGGACACCCGTCCCCTCGCCAACCCGCACTTCAAGCGGCTGTGGCTGGCCAACATCGTCACGGTCGTCGGCGCGCAGCTGACCGTCGTCGCGGTGCCCGCCCAGATCTACGCCATCACCGGCTCGTCGGCCTACGTCGGGCTCACCGGCGTCTTCGGCCTGGTGCCGCTCGTCGTCTTCGGGCTGTGGGGCGGTGCGCTCGCCGACGTCTTCGACCGTCGTACGTTGCTGATGATCACCACCGTCGGGCTGATCGTCACCAGCGCGGGCTTCTGGCTCCAGGCGGCTCTCGGCGCCGAGGACGTGTGGCTGCTGCTCGGGCTGTTCTCGGTCCAGCAGGCCTTCTTCGCGGTGAACCAGCCGACGCGCTCGGCCCTGCTGCCGCGCCTGCTGCCGGCCGACCTGCTGCCGGCGGCGAACTCGCTGAACATGACGGTCATGCAGGCCGGCGGCATCGCCGGCCCGATGGTCGGCGGGGCGCTCATCCCGCTGGTCGGCTTCTCGTGGCTCTACCTCGTCGACACGATCACCCTCTTCGCCACCCTCGGCGCCGTCGTCGGGCTGCCCGCGCTGCCGGTGATGGGAGCGACGGTCACGCCCGGCATCGGCGCCGTCGTCGACGGCTTCCGCTACCTCCGGACCCAGCCGGTGCTGATGATGTCGTTCGTCGTGGACATCATCGCGATGGTCTTCGGCATGCCGCGCGCCCTCTTCCCGGAGATGGCCGACGTCGACTTCGGCGGCCCCGCCGAGGGCGGTCTGGCCTTCGCCCTCCTCTTCGCCGCGATCCCGGCCGGCGCCGTCGTCGGCGGCGTGCTGTCCGGTTGGGTCTCGCGCGTCGAGCGGCAGGGACTCGCCGTGATGGTCGCCATCGTCGTCTGGGGGCTGGCCATGCTCGGCTTCGGCGTCGCGGCCATGCTGGCCTCGCTCGCGCCCGCCGTGATGCTCGGCGTCGCCGTGCTGATGCTCGCGATCGGCGGTGCCGCCGACATGGCGTCCGCCGCGTTCCGTACGTCGATGCTGCAGGCCGCCGCCGACGACTCGGTCCGCGGCCGCCTCCAGGGCATCTTCATCGTCGTGGTCGCCGGTGGTCCGCGCGTCGCCGACGTGGCCCACGGCGCGACCGCGGCCGCGACCGGCGCCGCCGTCGCCGCGGCCGGCGGCGGCGTGCTCGTGGTGGTCTTCACGGTCCTCGCCGCGCTCGCCGTACCGGCGTTCGTCCGCTACCGGGTGACGCGCCCGGTCGCCGCCTGACCACACGTGTCCGAGAGCTCGCCCTCGGACGGCAGTCCTGAGGGCAAGAACCCGGACACGTGTGGCGGTTCTGGCCCCTCGCCGGGCCGCACGGCGGCAACATCCGCCGCACGTGCGGTCGCTACGGTCGCGGGCGCACCCGGGCCAGACCTCAGACCGCGCGCCCCTCCGGCACCTGGGTGAGCTTCGGGTCGCGGATCACGACCGAACCGATGGCGTCGTCGATGCGCTTCATCACGTCGGCGTCCAGCGTGACACCGGCGGCCTTGACGTTGTCGGCGACCTGCTCGGGGCGGGACGCGCCGACGAGGGCGGCGGCGACGTTGTCGTTCTGCAGGACCCAGGCCACGGCGAGCTGCGCCATGGTCAGTCCGCAGTCCTGGGCGATGGGCTCGAGGCCCTGGACCGCGGTGAGGACGTCGTCCTTCATCCAGCGCGAGATCATGTCGGCGCCACCCTTGGTGTCGGTGGCGCGGGAGCCGGCCGGCGGCTCGGCGCCCGGCTTGTACTTGCCGGTGAGCACGCCCTGCGCGATCGGGCTCCAGACGATCTGCGAGACGCCGAGCTCCTTCGACGCCGGGACGACCTCGTCCTCGATCACGCGCCACAGCATCGAGTACTGGGGCTGGCTGGAGATCAGCTGGAAGCCGAGCTCCCTCGACAGCTCGACGCCGGCGCGGATCTGGTCGGCGGTCCACTCGCTGACACCGATGTAGAGCGCCTTGCCCTGGCGCACGACGTCGGCGAAGGCCTGCATCGTCTCCTCGAGCGGGGTCTCCACGTCGTAGCGGTGGGCCTGGTAGAGGTCGACGTAGTCGGTCTGCAGCCGCTGGAGCGACCCGTTGATCGACTCCATGATGTGCTTGCGGGACAGGCCGGTGTCGTTCTTGCCCTTGGGGCCGGTCGGCCAGTAGACCTTGGTGAAGATCTCCAGCGACTCACGGCGCTCGCCCTTCAGAGCCTCGCCGAGCACGGTCTCCGCCGCGGTGTTGGCGTAGACGTCGGCGGTGTCGAACGTCGAGATCCCCTCGTCGAGGGCGGCGCGCACACACTGCGTGGCGACGTCGTTCTCCACCTGGGATCCGTGGGTGAGCCAGTTGCCGTAGGTGATCTCGGAGATCTTCAGTCCGCTGTTGCCGAGGTATCGGAATTCCATTCCTCCGACACTAGCGAGGGGCCGGTGGGAGCCTTCGGTCGAGCCACGCGTAGAGCGCGAACAGCAGGAGGAAGACCGTCGTGATGCCGGTGCAGGCGATCGCGACCGCACCCCATCCGTCGTCGCCGGCGTCGAGGAACGGGTAGGGCACCCACCCGTCGACCTGACCCACCACGAGGGTCCACGCCAGCCACGCGACCGGCCACGCCAAGGCGTACGCCACCTCGCGTGCGCCGATGCGGGGGCGGGGTCCGACCCACGCCCAGACCACGAGGGCGAGCGCCGGGACCACCATGTGCAGCAGCGCGTCGGCCAGCCGGTTGGCCCCCTCGAGCTCGATGAGGCCGCGCAGCAGGACGAAGTAGACGAGCGCGGTGACCGTGATGCCGACGACGCCGGCGAGGCGGGCGGCGCGCCAGCCGATGCGGTCCTCGCGCGGGCGGCGCGCCAGCACGGTCGAGGTCAGGGCCACGAGGACGTTGCTCTGGATCGTGAAGTAGGCGAAGTAGCGGTAGGTGCGCGCCACCAGCCCCGGCGGGTCGTCCTCGACGAGGATCGCCTCGCCGGAGACCACGAGCACCAGCTGGAAGACCAGCGCGAACCACGCCACCGCCGCGACGACCAGGTGGGCCGTCCGCGCGCGGGCTGCAGTCATGGCAGGAGCGTAGGGGCGCTAGTCGAGGACGACCAGCACGTCGCCGTCCTGCACCACGTCGCCGACGGTCACCTTGACGGCACTCACGGTGCCGGCGCGCTCCGCCAGCATCGGGATCTCCATCTTCATCGACTCCAGCAGCACGACGGTGTCGCCTGCCTCGACGTGGTCGCCCTCGGCGACCTCGATGGTCAGCACGTTGGCGACCAGCTCGGACACGATCTCGAGCGACTTGGTGCGGGCCATGCGGTCGACGCTAGCGGTTACCCGGGCGTAGCCACCGATCCGACGTCAGAGCTCGGCGAACCGGCTCGGCTCGGGCCGGTGGGGTCCGGCCTCCTCGGCCCGGCGCCCACGCCGACCCTTCGGGCCGGTGAGCGCGAGGTCGGCCCGGATGACCAGGTAGCCGATCAGCAGGCCGAGCACGAGGGAGTACGCCGCTCGCAGCGCGGCCTCGAGGTAGGAGCTGTCGGGGGCGACCAGGCCGGTCGCCAGGGGGACGGTCGCCGCGACGCCGAAGGCGCACACCCACCACCCCTGCCGCCGGCGGGCGCGCACGTGGGTGCCCCACACCAGCGCGGGGATGCCGAGCAGCACGACCAGCGGCCGCGGGAACGCCCCGATGCGGTCGGAGGTGGCGTCGACGAAGTCGAGGACCGAGGAGACGAAGGTCTGGGCGCCGTAGCGGCGCAGCAGCTCGGCGTAGGCCAGCGTGACGAGGAGCAGCGCCAGGCCGATGGCCACCACGATCATGCCCCTGCGCCCCAGGCCGTGCAGGCCCGCGCCCAGGCGGTAGACGATCGTGAACACCAGGCCGAGGGCCATCACCAGCGCGGCGAGGTCGAACCGCTCGGTGGCCACGGTCGGCTCGAAGCCCACGGCCGCCAGGGAGGTCACGGTTGCGACGGCGGTCGCGAGCAGCACCTCACGGACGGCCTTCCACCAGGTGACGGCCGGCACGGTCGCCATCACGGCGTACACGCTGCCGACGACGCACGTCATCACGGCCGCCCCGGTGGGCAGGATCTCGCCGCCCACGAACACCGACGCGGCCCCCAGGAAGAGGGCCAGGCCGGCCGACACCAGCGACCGGCCGGCGGTGCGGGTGGCGAGGAGCCACGACAGCGAGGTCACGACGGCGACCGCACCGGCGCCGTCGAGCCAGCCGGGCACGGGGACGAGGTCGCTGAGCCCGTCGCTCCGGTTCAGGGCTCCGTCGACGGCCGCCCAGAGAAGCGCGAGGGTGCCCAGCGCGAGGAGCGCGAGCCAGAGCGCGACGACCTTCTTCGACGGGCCGGCCAAGGCCGGCGTGGTGTCCCCGGTCCGGGTGGCCGGGGCCTCCGGCGCCGCAGGCACCGGCGCGCCGGTGCGTCGCGGCTCCTCCTTGCGGGGACGCCGCAGCCGCGACGGCGGCCGCTCGGCCGCCCGCTTGCCGCGGGACGACCCGCGCGCACGGTTGGAGGTGGGGGAAGACACGTCGGACGAGGTTACAGCCGACGGTTGGCCAGGGACGGGTTGGTGCGGCGCGCCTCAATGAGGTCCACGCGGTCGAGGACCACCTCGAGGACCTCCTCGCCCGCGCCCGCGGCGGCCAGCTCCTGGCCCAGGGGCCCGTAGACGGCCGAGTGGCCGACGTAGCGGGGCTCGGGCTGGCCGGCACCCACGACGAAGCAGGTGTTCTCGATCGCCCGGGCGGCGAGGAGCGTGCGCCAGTGCGCGACCTTGCGCTCGCCCGGCAGCCACGCAGCAGGTACGACGACGACCTCGGCACCGGCGTCGACGAGCCGCCGGGCCAGCTCGGGGAAGCGGAGGTCGTAGCAGGTCATCAGTCCGACCTGCCACCCTGCGACCTCGACCACGACGGGCTCCGGGGCGCCGCCGGTGAGCCGGTCGGACTCCCGGTAGCCGAACGAGTCGTAGAGGTGGATCTTGCGGTAGGACGCCTTGGTCGCGCCGCCCACCACGAGGGTGTTGTAGGGCCGGGCGGGGTCCTCGGCCACCTCGAACATCCCCGCGACCACCGTCGTCGACGCCTCGTCTGCGGCGCGGGAGAGCGCGTGGGCGAACGGTCCGTCGAGCGGCTCGGCGAAGGCGCTGACGTCCGAACCGGCCTGGCCGAAGTCACGGGCGAAGGCCTCCGGGAGGACCACGAGGTCGGCGCCGGACGTCACGCCCTCGGCCAGTCGCGCGCGGTTCGCCGCGGGGTCGAGCGCGCTCGCCCACTGGTGGACACGCACGCGGAGCTGGTCGGCCATGGCTCCAGCGTAGGCCGCCCGCCCCTCGGTGTTGAGGTGCGAGCGAGCGAGCCTCGAGACCACTCACTGGAAGGATGCCCCCATGGACCTCGACCTCACCGCGGCCGGCTTCTGCGGCGTCGTGCTGGCCGGCGGCACCGCTGCGCGGATGGGCGGGACCGACAAGGGGAGCGTGGAGCTCGGCGGTCGGACCCTGCTCGAGATCGCGATCGACGCCTTCCTCGACGCCGACGAGGTCGTGGTCGTCGCCCCGACGCCGGTCCCGACGACCCGGCCGGTGACCTTCGTCTGCGAGGACCCCCCGCGCGGCGGCCCGGTCGCCGGGCTCCTGACGGGCGTCGACGCCCTCCTGCGGCGTCCTCGCCTGGTCGGCGTGCTGGCCGTCGACATGCCGCGGACGACGGCGGGCACGATGCGGCGGCTGCGCGAGGCCTGCGCCGGTCACGACGGGGCGTTCCTCGCCGATCCGTCCGGCCGGCGCCAGCTCGCCGGCGTCCTCGACGCCGCCCGGCTCGCCGAGGTGCGCCCCGACCTCGAGGGGCAGCACGGCATGCCGCTGCACCGGCTGCTGGCCCCGCTCGACCTGGCCCTGGTCCCCGCCGTGGGCGAGGAGGCGGTCGACGTGGACACGTGGTCCGACCTGCGCGACCTGAGCACGTAGGCGCGCCCGGACCGGCCCGTTCCCGCCCGGTTCCTTGCCGCACGCGGGTCGGGTGCGAGACATTGGGGTCGTGAACCTTCACGACTGGATCGACGAGCTGGCCGACGTGCTCGACGTCGAGGCCGAGGTCGACGAGGCGCTGATCCTCGACCTGGCCCGCGTGTCCGCGCGCAACGTGGAGAAGAAGTCGGCACCCATCACGGCCTACATGCTCGGCCTCGCCGCCGGAGCTGCTGACGCGGATCCCGAGGAGGTCGAGCGGCTGGCCGCCCGCGCGCAGCAGCTCGCCGAGAGCTGGGACCGCCCTGCCGACGCCCCCGACCCCGACGACATCGACGACGACGTGCCCGACGACTCCACGGTCGACCACACCGACGACGAGTACGAGGACTGACCGCGTGCGTGCAGCAGTTGCCTCCGGGGCCGGCGGTCCCGACGTCCTGTCCGTAAGCGACGTCCCCGAGCCCACCCCCGCCGCGGGCGAGGTCCTCCTCGACGTCGTCGCGACCGCGGTCAACCGCGCCGACACCCTCCAGCGGAAGGGCTTCTACCCGCCGCCGCCGGGCGCGCCGGAGACCATCGGGCTCGAGTGCAGCGGCCGGATCGCCGCACTCGGCGAGGGCGTCGAGGGCTGGTCGGTGGGCGACGAGGTCTGCGCCCTCCTCGCCGGTGGCGGGTACGCCGCCCGCGTGGCGGTGCCGGTCGGCCAGGTCATGCCGGTCCCGGCCGGCGTCTCGCTTGTCGAGGCGGCCGCCCTGCCCGAGGTGGCGGCGACCGTGTGGTCCAACGTCTTCATGACCGCCCACCTCGCCAAGGGCGAGCGCTTCCTGGTGCACGGCGGCGCCGGCGGCATCGGCACCATGGCGATCCAGCTCGCAGCCGCGCGCGGCGCCGAGGTCTTCACCACCGGCGGGTCGCCGGACAAGCTGGAGATGTGCCGCTCGCTCGGCGCCTCCCGAGCGATCAGCTACCGCGACGAGGACTTCGTGGCCGTGCTCAAGGAGGCCGGGGGCGCCGACGTCATCCTCGACAACATGGGGGCGAGCTATCTCGCGCGCAACGTCGACGCGCTCGCCACAGGCGGCCGGCTGGTGATCATCGGCATGCAGGGCGGCACCAAGGGCGAGCTCGACATCAACGCCCTGCTGCGCAAGCGCGCCTCGGTCACCGCCACGTCGCTCCGCGCCCGCCCGCTGGCGGAGAAGGCCGCGATCTGCTGCGGCGTCGTCGAGAACGTCTGGCCGCTCGTCGCCTCGGGAGCGATCCGCCCGATCGTGGAGACCACGATGCCGCTCGAGGACGTCGCCACCGCGCACCAGCTCATGGAGGACGGCAGCCACACCGGCAAGATCGTGCTCACCCTCTGACTCCCACCGACCGGGTCATAGGGTTGCGGACATGACGGAGCAGCAGCAGTCCGACCCGACCGCCACTCCCGCCGCCGGCGAGGAGGACCAGGTCGTCGTCGTCGGACCGGACGGCCAGCCCATCGGCACCATCCCCGCGAGCGCCCTCCCGCCCATGGGCCAGGCGCCCGGCTCCGATGAGGACGGTGACGGCGAGCGGCACATCACCGAGCTCGTCGAGCAGCCCGCGAAGGTGATGCGGATCGGCAGCATGATCCGCCAGCTGCTCGAGGAGGTGAAGGCTGCTCCCCTCGACGAGGCCAGCCGTCAGCGGCTCAAGGAGATCCACGCCGCCTCGATCAAGGAGCTCGAGTCCGGCCTGGCACCCGAGCTGGTCGAGGAGCTCGAGCGCCTCTCCCTGCCCTTCACCGAGGACGGCACGCCGTCCGAGGGCGAGCTGCGGATCGCGCAGGCCCAGCTGGTGGGCTGGCTCGAGGGCCTCTTCCACGGCATCCAGACCGCGATCTACGCCCAGCAGGTGGCCTCCCGCGCCCAGCTCGAGCAGATCCGCCGCGCGCTCCCGGCCGGCCAGCAGGGCGGCCACCCGCCGATGGGCGTGCCGCAGATGAGGCCCGACCAGTCCGAGGACGGCCAGGGCGGCAGCGGCGGGATGTACCTCTAGGACCCGGTCCGCTGGCGCCGACCGAGGCGGCGTACGAGCACGAGGCCGAGCAGCCCGATGATCGCCGCGGCCGCTCCGGGCGCGGCCATCCGCGCGAAGCCCGGCGGCGCGGAGCCTTCGACCTTGGTGAACACCGCCTCCGGCGGCGGGGGCGGCTCCACCGGCGTGCCCTCGCCGAGGAGCTTCTCGATCTTCTGGACCTTGGTCGGGTTGGCGACGGCTGTGCCGCCGCAGCTGTCGGCGGCGTAGGGGGCCGCGGTGCCGGTGGCGAAGAAGACGTAGGTCGTGCCGACGCCCAGCGCGCCGAGACCGCAGGCGTTGCGGCCACCGGCCGACTCGACCATCGTCGAGCGCTCCGGTGCCCCCTGGTAGGCGCGGGACGCGGTGACCGTGTAGGTGTGGTCCTGGCCCTCGGTGGCGACTGCGTCGACGGTGCCGATGAAGACGACGTCGGCCTTCTTCACCTGCTGGGCGAGCTGGCCCTGCTTGCAGGTGCACTCCGCCGAGGCGGGCGCGCTGACCGTGACGACCAGCCCCACGCACGCGAGCAGCAGGGCAGCGGCGAGTCGGGCGACGGGGGTCATGGCGGGCAGCCTAGCGAGACAGGCCGAAGCGGTCGGCGAGCACCGTCGCGACCCCGTCGTCGTCGTTGCGGGGCGCGAGGTGGTCGGCCAGATCGCGCACGGACGGGTGCGCGTTGGCCATGGCGTACGACGTCCCGGCCCACTCCAGCATCGGCAGGTCGTTGGGCATGTCGCCGAACGCGACCACGTCGTCGGCCCCGAACCCCATCTCCGCCGCCAGCGACGCCAGCGTGGAGGCCTTGGTGACGCCGGCCGCGCTGATCTCGACGAGTGCGAAGGAGGAGGACCAGGTGGTCACCGCCGAGTCGCCGACCGCTCGCGCCACCTGGTCCCAGAAGTCCTCGGGGTCCAGGTCGCGGTGCACGGCGAGGACCTTCACGACGTCGTCGCGGAAGATGTCCTCCCAGGCCCCCTGGGTGCGGACGGCGACGTCGTCGGGGTGCCTGGGAAAGGCCACCTCGCTCGCCCAGCCCTCGGTGTGCTCGATGGCGAAGGTGGTGCCGGGGATCGCAGCGCGCACCGCCTCGGCGAGGGCGAGGCCGACCTCCCGCGTGACGGGCCGGTGGTCGCGTACCTCGCGACGCGCGACGTCGTACACGATGGCGCCGTTGCTGCAGATCGCCAGGCCGTGCCCGCCGACCGCGTCCCAGAGCTCCTCCATCCACCGCACGGGGCGTCCGGTGGTGAACACGACCGGTACGCCGGTGGCGTCGAGCTCGTCGAGCACCGCACGGGTCCGCGCCGACACCCGCCCCCCGGAGTCGAGCAGCGTGCCGTCGAGGTCGGTCGCGACCAGGCGGGGAGCGGTCACCGGCCGTCCCTCACCGAGAGCGTGACCGTGAGGTCGTCGCCCTCGCCGACACCCGCCGCCTTCCGGACGGCCTTCTTCACCGGGAGCACGAAGCTGCCGGACCTCGCATCGGGGAAGACGCTGGTGTCCCAGGCCTGGCCGGCCGCCTCGACGTGCACCCGCACGGAGCCGAAACCACGCGGCTCGCCCGCGGAGTCCCGCACCTCGTCGGCGACGTCGGCCGGCAGGCTCACGAAGCTCCACGCGCCGGTGTCCCCCGACTCCTCACGCGACGTCGTACGCGCCGTCCAGCGCCACAGCGGCGCCGTGAAGGTGAAGGACCCGGCGCCCACCTCAGGCACCGACGGGCGGGAACCACCGCGACATCTCGACCGCGGCACCCTCGTCGTGGACGGTGGCGGTCACGTCGTCGGCGGCCGCCTTGACCTCCTCGACGGCCTGGCCCATCGCGACCCCGCGACCGGACCAGCGCAGCATCTCGATGTCGTTGCGCCCGTCGCCGATGGCCAGGACGTCGCTCGCCTCGAGGCCGAGCGCCTCGCACACGTGCGCCAGCCCGGAGGCCTTCGAGACGCCGACCGGGGAGAGGTCGAGCCATGCCGTCCAGCCGACGACGTAGTCGGTGCCGTGCAGGCCGAGGCGGGCGCCGAGGTCGACGAAGTCCTGCGCGGTGGCCTCGGGGTCGCGGATGATCACGCGGCTGACCGGCTCACCGACGATGTCGTCGACCTCGGTGATGATCTGCTCACCCGAGATCTCGCCCTCGGGGAAGACCCGGTTGACGCGGTAGCCCCCGACCCCGCGCTCCTCGACCGCCACCAGCGCGTTGGGGTGGTGCTCGAGCACGGCCGCGACGGCGGGTGCGGCGTCGAAGGTCTCCTCGTGGACGACCTCCATCGGCGGGTAGCGGAACACCACGGCGCCGTTGGACGCGACGATCCACAGCCGGTCGTGCCCGTCGCGCGGCACGTCGAGCATGTCGGCGATGCGCGTCATGCCGTGCGGCGAGCGGCCGCTGGACAGCACGATGTGGGCGCCCGCGTCGAGGGCGCGGTGCACGGCGTCGTACACCGCGGGGGTGATGGTCTCGTAGTCCTCGGTCTGCCCGTCGACCCACGCGAGCAGGGTGCCGTCGATGTCGAGCGCGACGACCTTGGGCTGCCAGTCAGACAAGGGTCTTGATCACTTCCAAGCCGCCCATGTAGGGGCGGAGCGCCTGCGGCACGGTCACCGAGCCGTCCTCGTTCTGGTGGGTCTCCAGCACGGCGACGATGGCGCGAGTGATCGCGGTCAGGGTGCCGTTGAGGGTGGCGACCGGGACGGTCTGGCCGTCGGCGCGGGTGCGGATGTCGAGCCGGCGCGACTGGAAGTCGGTGCAGTTCGACGTCGAGGTGAGCTCGCGGTACTTGCCCTGGGTCGGGATCCAGGCCTCGCAGTCGAACTTGCGCTGCGCGCTCAGGCCGAGGTCGCCGGCGGCAACGTCGATGACGCGGTAGGCGAGCTCGAGCTTGTCGAGGAACTCCCGCTCCCAGGCCAGCAGCCGCTCGTGCTCGGCGTAGGACTCCTCGACGGTCGTGTAGACGAACATCTCGACCTTGTCGAACCAGTGCACCCGGATGATGCCCTTGGTGTCCTTGCCGTGGCTGCCGGCCTCCTTGCGGAAGCACGGGCTGAAGGCGGCGTACCGGCGCGGGAGCGCGGCGGCGTCGAGGATCTCGTCGGAGTGGTAGGCCGCCATCGCGACCTCGCTGGTGCCGACGAGGTAGAGGTCCTCGCCCTCGATGCGGTAGACGTCGTCGGCGGCCTGGCCGAGGAAGCCGGTGCCCTCCATCGCGCGGGGCTTGACCAGCGACGGGGCGATCACCTGCGTGAAGCCGGCGTTGCGGGCCTGGTCCATCGCCATGTTGACCAGCGCGAGCTCGAGCTGCGCGCCGACACCGGTGAGGAAGTAGAACCGCGAGCCGCTGACCTTGGCGCCGCGCTCGAGGTCGATGGCGCCGAGCATCTTGCCGAGCTCGATGTGGTCGCGCGGCTCGAAGTCGAACTCGCGGGGGGTGCCGACGTGCTCGAGCACGACGAAGTCGTCCTCGCCGCCGGCCGGGGCCTCGTCAGCGGCCGGGTTGGGGATCGCCTTGATGGCCTCGTCCCAGGCGGCCTCGGCGGCGTTGCGGGCGGCCTCGGCGGCCTTCACGCCCGCGGCGAGCTCCTTGACCTGGGCGAGCAGCGTCTGCTTCTCCTCGCCCTGCGCCTTGGCGACCAAGGCACCGCTGGCCTTCTGCTCGGCCCGCTTGGCCTCGAAGTCGGCGATCGCCTGCCGGCGCGCGGAGTCGGCCGCCAGCGCCCGGTCCACCACGTCGTCGGACAGGCCGCGCTTGGCCTGGGCGGCACGCACGCGGTCGGGGTCGTCACGGAGCAGGCGGGGATCGATCACAACGGAGAGGCTATCCGCAGGGGCGTGGGGCCTGCGATCCGGTTTGGGCATACTTCGCGGGTGACCCCCGCTTCTCGCACCCGCAGTCTCGCCTCGGCCGTCGTGGCGCTCGCCGCCTTCGCCGTCCTCGGCTACCTCGTGACCGGTGACCGTGCTCCCCTCGACTCCTTCGACGTCGAGGGCAAGCAGCTCGAGGACTGGGCCGACAACTCCTCGTTCTTCATCGACGTGCTGCGCGTCGTCGAGATCGCCTTCGGCACCGCCGGGATGACGATCCTCACCGTCATCCTCGTCCTCGGGCTGCTGCTGCGGCGCCACCGCTGGGCGGCGCTGCTGGCCACGGTCGTCATGGTGGTGACCTCGCTGGCCACCTCAGGTCTCAAGATCTGGCTCGGCCGCGACCGGCCGGAGTGGCAGGGCGACCTGGGCCTGCTCAGCTCCTACAGCTTCCCGTCCGGGCACGCGTCCTCGACGGCGGCGTACGCCTGCCTGCTGGTGATGCTGCTCGTGCTGTTCGTACGCCGCGCCAGCCTGCGCCGCCTCGGCACGGTCCTCGCGATCGGCTGGTGGCTCGCGGTGTGCCTGGACCGGGTGCTGCTCGGCCGGCACTTCCCCACCGACGTCATCGCCGGCTCGCTGCTGGGCATCGGGGTCTTCCTGCTCGCCCTCGCCTTCATCGACCCGCGGCCGCGCTCGACCGCCGCCAGGACGGAGCCGCTGCCGGAGGTCTACGCCTCCGAGCGCAAGCTCGCGGTGATCCTCAACCCGATCAAGGTCGAGGACGTCGGCCAGTTCCGCGCGATCGTCGGCGCCATGGCCAAGGAGTCCGGCTGGTCCGAGCCGACGTGGCAGTACACGACGATCGAGGACCCCGGCACCGGCATGGCCGAGAAGGCCGCGGTCTCGGGGGCCGACCTGGTGATCGTCTGCGGCGGCGACGGCACGGTGCGCGAGGTCTGCGCCGAGCTCGCCGGCACCGGCATCCCGGTGGGCATCATCCCTGCCGGCACCGGCAACCTGCTGGCCCGCAACCTCGACGTCCCGCTCTACCTGCGCTCGGCCATCGACGTCGCGCTCAACGGCCAGGACCGGGCCATCGACCTGGTCCGGGTGGGCGGCGACAACATCGAGGACACCCACTTCATGGTCATGGCCGGGATGGGCTTCGACGCCGCGATCATGGAGGGCGTCAACGAGGAGATCAAGAAGAAGATCGGCTGGGTCGCCTACATCATCTCGGGGCTCAAGTCGCTGATGTTCCCCGCGATCAAGGTCGAGATCCAGGTCGACGACGAGGAGCCCACCGTCCACCGCGCCCGCACGGTCGTGGTCGGCAACGTCGGCTTCCTCCAAGCCGGCATGCCGCTGCTGCCCGACGCCACCATCGACGACGGCGTGCTCGACGTCGTGATCATCCACCCCCGGCAGTTCCTGTCGTGGATCACGGTGGCGCTGCGGGTGCTGCGCAAGAGCGCGATCGTCGACGAGACCCTCGACCGCCGCACCGGCTCCCGGGTGCGGATCAAGGCCTCCGCCGACACGCCCCGCCAGCTCGACGGCGACTCCATCGGTGAAGGTCGCGAGCTCTGGATGGAGTGCATCCACGGGAAGCTGCTCGTGCGCGTGCCGCGCTGACGTTCGGGGTCTTCCTCAGGCACCTGAGTGCTCGCTCCGCTCGCGTCTCAGCTGCCAAGGGGACGCGCGTGCTCGATCGCTTCCTCCTCCTCCGGCGAGAGCTGCTGCTCGCAGGACCAGGAGGCGATCGACTTGGCGTAGGTGCGCGCCTCGCTGCGGCCGTGGATCGAGGTCAGCACGACCCCGTGCCCGGCGTCGTCGAGCAGCGCGAGGCTCCAGCTGAGGTGGCCGCCCACGTCGCCGAACGCGTCGTAGCGCACGACCGAGAGGTGCCGGAGCGCGTCGGCGTTCTCCGCCTTGAGGGCAGCGACCTCCTGCCGCAGCCCGTGGACGTCCTCGGGCAGGGCGTCGACGCCGTCGGCGGTCGGCCGGGACGGCGTACGACGGAGGGCGAGCGCGGCGAGCACGCAGGCCAGGGCGGCAAGGACGACGGCGACCAGATCGAGCACTCCCCGACCCTATGTTCGGGTGGCGGTCACGGCCGGTCGGACACGGCCGGTCGTGCCAGACTCGCCCGGTGAATTCCTCGCCGCGCCGGATCGCCTACCAGGGCGAGCCGGGAGCCAACGGTCACATCATCTGCCAGCAGGCCTACCCCGCTTGGGAGCCGCTGCCGTGCGCGTCCTTCGAGGACACCTTCGCCGCGGTGGAGAACGGAGACGCCGACCTCGCGATGATCCCGATCGACAACTCGATCGCGGGTCGTGTGGCCGACATCCACCACTTCCTGCCGACCTCGTCGCTGCACATCGTCGGTGAGCGCTTCCTGCGCATCCAGTTCTCGTTGATGGCCCTGCCCGAGGCGAGCATCGACTCCCTGCGCACCGTGCACAGCCACGTCCACGCGCTCGGCCAGTGCCGCGGCGTGATCCGCGAGCTCGGACTGACCCCCGTCGTCGCGGGCGACACCGCCGGGGCCGCGCGCGAGGTCGCCGAGTCGGGCGACCCGACCCAGGCGGCGATCGCCCCGCCGCTCGCCGCCGAGATCTACGGGCTGCAGGTGCTGCGCGAGGAGATCGAGGACGAGGACCACAACACCACCCGCTTCGTGGTGCTCTCCCGCGACTTCGAGCAGGCACCCGCCGGCAACGGCCCCGTCGTGACGACCTTCATCTTCAACGTCCGCAACCTGCCCGCCGCGCTCTACAAGGCGCTCGGCGGCTTCGCGACCAACGGCGTCAACATGACCAAGCTGGAGAGCTACATGGTCGGCGGGCACTTCACCGCCACGCAGTTCCTCGCCGAGGTCGACGGCCACCCCGACGACACGCCGGTCCGCAACGCCCTCGAGGAGCTCGAGTTCTTCACCACCGAGGTCAAGGTCCTCGGGGTCTACCCGGCCGACGCCTTCCGCGCGGGGTAGGACACACTCGCCCGGTGATCGATCTGCTGGTCGTGGCCCTCGCCTTCGGTGCCATCTTCGTCGTCGAGCTGCCCGACAAGACCTTCATCGCCACGCTGGTGATGTCCACGAAGATGCGCCCGCTCTTCGTGTGGATCGGCGTCGGCCTGGCGTTCCTCGTGCAGACCGGCGTCGCGGTCGGCGTCGGCAAGGTCGCCTCGTTCCTTCCCGAGCAGCTGATCCACACGGTTGCCGCGCTGATGTTCGTGATCGGCGCGGTGATCCTGCTGCGCGAGGCCAGGTCGGCCGACGAGGAGGAGGCCGAGCAGGAGGCCGAGTACGCCGCCAAGTCCGATGCCACGGCCCACGGGATGAAGGTCGTGGTGACGTCCTTCCTGGTGCTCTTCGCCGCGGAGTGGGGCGACCTGTCCCAGCTGCTCACCATCTCGCTCGTCGCGAAGTACGACGACCCGGTGTCGGTGTTCCTCGGGGCGTGGGGCGCGTTGCTCACGGTCTCCGGCCTCGCGGTGATCGTCGGCCGCGTGCTGCTCCAGCACGTGAAGGAATCGGTCCTCCACTACGTGGGTGCGACGGTCTGCGTGCTGATGGCACTGTTGACCGTGTGGGAGATGACACGCTGATCGAGCAGGTCCGCCGGCGCTACCTCGCGGTCAACGGCGACCACCCGATGACCGAGGACGACGACGCGTACGTCCGGAGGCACTTCGTCGAGGCGACGCCCGAGGCGATGGGCCTGATGCTCGAGGACCGGCTCCCGCTGCCGTCGTACCTCCTCTCCGACGGGACGCCGATGGTGCCCGCAGCCCACGGCGCCCTCGCCGAGGTCGCGGGTGGCGTCGACGCGCTCCACGACTGGTTCGTCGCCTTCTGGCCCGACGACGCCGCGACCGCGGAGGCCGAGTGGGGCCACTACCTCTCCGGGCAGTACGTCTGCCTGAAGGAGGTCTCGCCGATCCGGATCCGGATGAAGACCGCGCGCGTCGCCGAGGCTGCGGCGGCGATCGAGCGCCTGCGCCGCGACCCGCACGACGAGATCGGCCGCGGCCTGATCGGCCAGGCCGTCGACGGCGTGCTCGCGGTGCCCGGGCTGGACGCGATCCTGCTGCCGATGACGGCCTACGACCGGCTGCGGTTCGGCGGGCCCACGGTGCGCGAGACCTGGGTCGACGGCCCCCGGCGGGAGTTCCTCACCCCGGTCGCGCCGGTGTGGCCGCTGCGCACCGAGCGGCTGCTGCTGCGCCCCTGGCGCGCCGGCGACGAGGCCGCGCTGGCCGAGGCCTGGGCCGACGAGGACTACGTCAGCCTGTTGCTCACCGGCACCCAGAACGCCGCCGAGGTCGCCGAGATGGTGCGCCGCCGCTCCGACCCGGGCGACGGGATGCTCGTCGGTCTCGTGGCCGAGCACGACGGCGAGGTCGTCGGGGACTCGCTCCTCATCCTCCAGGGCACCGGGCTCAGCGAGGGCGAGATCGGCTGGACCGTGCTGCCGCGGCACACCGGCCGGGGCTACGCCACCGAGGCCGCGCGCGCGGTCCTCCGGATGGCGTTCGAGCACTACGGCCTGCGCCGGGTGGTGGCCAACCTCGACGCCCGCAACGACCGCTCCGCCGCCCTCTGCGAGCGCCTCGGGATGCGCCGGGAGACCCACCGCCTCGGCGACTTCTGGTCCAAGGGCCGGTGGACCGACTCCTACGAGTACGCCCTCCTCCGCGAGGAGTGGCGCGCGCAGCAGTCCTGACCGCCGCACGTGCGGCGGTTTTGGCCCTTGGAATCGCGATTGAGGGGCCACCTCCGCCGCACGTGCGCGGGCCTGTGGACGGCGGGTGCAGGCCGGACCGCGATCGCGGCACCATCCGGGGATGGATCTCGATACCCGGACGCCATTCCGCCGCCAGTCCGCCCTCGCCGCCGGGGTGAGCGCGAAGGCCCTGCGAGGGCCGGGGTTCCGGCAGGTGCTCCCGGGCACCTACGTGGCCGCCACGACGATCGTCACCCCGCTGGTCCGCGCGCGGGCCGCCCTGCTGCCGTACGACGGTGAGGCCTGGGCGAGCCACGCCACGGCGGCGCGCGTCCACGACCTGCCGATCCCGACGATCGCCGACGAGCACGTGAGCGTCCCGAGGGCGGGCCTCCGCCGGTGCCACCGAGGCGTGAGGGCGCACGTCGGACGCCACCGAGCCACCACGGTCGTCCGCGGCGTGCGGGTCACCGCGCCGCTGATGCTCTTCGTCGAGATGGCCGAGCTGCTCACGCTGGTCGACCTCGTGGTCCTCGGGGACGCCATGGTCCGCCGAAGGATGGTCACGCCTGAACAGCTGGTCAGGTTCTGCGCGTCGGTCCGGCACAAGGCGGCCTCACGAGCGCGGTCAGGGGCGGCGTACGTCCGACGCGACGTGGACTCACCGATGGAGACACGCCTGAGGATGCTGATCGTCCTGGCCGGCCTGCCCGAGCCCCAGGTCAACCTCACCGTGCGCGACGAGGACGGCGAGGTCATCCGCAAGTACGACCTCTCCTACCCGGTCGTCCGCGTGGCCATCGAGTTCAACGGCAAGGTCCACGTGCTCGTGCCGGGTGCGTGGGAGGCGGACCTCGAACGGCGCGATGACATCGACGACTCCGGGTGGCGCCTGCTCCCCGTCATCAGCTCGGGCATCTACGCCACGCCGGGGAGTACGCTCCGACGGGTCCACCGCGTCCTGCTGGCCCGGGGCCTCCCCGGCACCCCTCTGCGTCTCGATGACGCGTGGCGCGCGCACTTCCCGGGCCACGCCGACGCCGCGTGAGCACGTGCGGCGGTTGTGGCCCTGGGATGTCGGACAGCGGGGCCAGAACCGCCGCACGTGCGCGCTCGGGCGACGCCGCTTCCACGTACCAGTGCATCGCCGACGACCAGTAGAGTCGCGCCCATGGTCTCCACTCCCCACGGCGCCGACAGCGAGGTCGGCCGCCTGGCCACCGTGATGCTCCACCGCCCCGGCAACGAGCTCAAGCGCCTGACGCCGCGCAACAACGACCGGCTGCTGTTCGACGGCATCCCCTGGGTCAGCCGCGCGCAGGACGAGCACGACGCCTTCGCCGAGACGCTGCGCAGCCGCGGTGTGGAGGTGCTCTACCTGACCGAGCTGCTCACCGAGACCCTCGAGACCGAGCTCGCCCGCAACCACGCGATCACCAGCGCGCTGTCCGGACTGCACCTCGGCGACACCATGCGGCACTACCTCGCGACCGCGCTGCGCGACCTGTCGCCCGCCGAGCTCACCGACGTGCTGACCGCGGGCATCCGCAACGACGAGGTCAGGGGCGGCCACGGCCTGGTGACCAGCCTGCTCGACCCGCACGACTTCCTCATCGACCCGCTCCCCAACCTGCTGTTCACCCGCGACTCCAGCGTCTGGGTCCGCGACCGCGTCGCCGTGACCAGCCTGGCGATGCCCGCGCGCAAGCGCGAGACTCAGCTGACCGAGCTGATCTACACCGAGCACCCGCGCTTCGCCGGGACCCGCAAGATCCACGGCTGGCACAACGAGCACGTCGAGGGCGGCGACGTCCTGCTGCTCGCGCCGGGCGTGATCGCGGTCGGCGTCGGGGAGCGTACGACGCCCGCCGGCGTGGAGCGGCTGGCCCGCCAGGTCTTCCACGCCGACCTCGCCCACACGGTGCTCGCGGTCCCGATCGCGCAGGAGCGCGCGACCATGCACCTCGACACCGTGTGCACCATGGTCGACGTCGACAAGGTCGTGATGTACCCCAACGTCGCCGACACGCTGCGCGCCGTGACGGTCACGCTGGCCGACCAGGGCTCCGACGAGTCCGACCTGACGCTGAGCGTCAGCGAGTCCGAGCCGTTCCTGGTCGCCGCGGCGAAGGCCATGCAGATCGACACGCTCCACCAGATCGACACCGGCCTCGACCCGGTCACCGCCGAGCGCGAGCAGTGGGACGACGGCAACAACACCCTCGCGCTGGCGCCGCGGGTGGCGGTCGCCTACGAGCGCAACGACGAGACCAACGACCGGCTCGAGGACGCAGGCATCGAGGTGGTCCGGATCGCCGGCTCCGAGCTCGGCTCCGGTCGCGGTGGCCCGCGCTGCATGAGCTGCCCGATCTCCCGCGAGCCCCTGCCCGTCGACTGACCACTCCGGCATCGACGAATGCCGACCCGGTGGGCATCACGTTCGCCCGGCCGGATCGTTGAGCAGGCATGACCTCATCGATCCTCGACGCCCTCGACCCCGCCGACGCGCGGCGGGTCCTGGCCGCCGGACGCGCGTTGACCCTGCCCCAGGGATGGTCCCCCATCGCGGAGAGCACCCCGGCCGACAAGGCCTACCTGATCACCGAGGGTGAGGTGTCGGTCCGCAAGGGCGGCACCGAGGTGGCCACCCTCGGTCCCGGCGCGGTCGTCGGCGAGGGCGCCATCGTCAACAAGACCCTGCGCTCGGCGACGATCGTCGCGCTGACACCGCTCAAGGTCGTGCACTTCACCCGCGAGCAGGTCCAGGAGCTGGTCGAGGACGTCCCGGCCTTCGGCGACGCGCTGCGCGCTGCGGCGGCCGACCGGCTCGAGGGGAGCTGAGCCACCGGTGGCCATCGAGTCGGGACTGCCGCCGGAGCCACCGCTGCCGCCGGACGCGGGCGAGGTCCTGGAGTCCTTCCTGCTCGGCGGGGCACCCACCCTGACGCGGGTCGAGGTCGCCCAGCGCGCCGGCGTGCCCCTGGACCTGGCGGTCACCCTCTGGCACCAGCTCGGCTTCCCCCACCGCGACGACGACGACGTGGCCTTCGCCGAGAGCGACGTCGAGGCCCTCCGCCTCAGCGCCGACCTCGTCGAGCTCGGCATCCTGCCGGCCGAGTCCCAGGCAGCGCTGGTGCGCACCTGGGGTCGCAGCTACGCGCGGCTGGCGGAGTGGCAGACCACCCTCCTCGCCGGTCTCGCCGTCGAGGGCGAGGACCCGGCCTCGCGGCTCACCACGCTGGCCGGCGACGTGCTGCCGCGCGTGGAGGCCCTGCAGACCTACGTCTGGCGCCGGCACCTCGCCAGCGCCGCCCAGCACCTGCTGGAGGACGCCGGCGCGCTCGCGCGCACGGAGACCCGACTGGCGGTGTGCTTCGTCGACATCGTCGGCTACACCACCCAGAGCCGCAGCCTCGACGGTGCGGAGCTCGTCGCGTGGGTCGACCGCTTCGAGCACGACACCACGGCGCTCGTGGTCGACCACGGCGGGCAGGTCATCAAGACCATCGGCGACGAGGTGCTCTTCACCGTGGCCGACCCGGCGGCCGCGGTCGCCGTCGCCCACACCCTCACCGCCCGGGGGGACGACGGTGACGACCCCTTCCCGCGGGTGCGGGCCGGCGTCGCGCACGGTGCGGTCGTACGCCGTCTCGGGGACGTCTTCGGGTCCACGGTCAACGCGGCGTCCAGGCTCACCTCGGCCGCGCGACCCGGGTCCGTGCTGGTCGACGCCGGGGTCCACGAGGCCCTGGCCGAGGCGGAGGACCAGTGGCGGTTCCGCCGGCTCAGGCGCGTCTCGGCGAAGGGCTTCGCCCACCTGGAGGCCTGGCGGGTGCGGCCGGCGCACGACGGCGAGCCGGACCCGGACATGTGAAAGCCCGGTCGTTGTTGACGGGGGAAACAACAACGACCGGGCTCGCCCAATCTACTCCGCTGGCGAGCGCGCGCACAACAGTCCCGGGGGTTGTGTTCGCCTCGTGGAACGGACGTGGCCCGTTGCTTACCGGATCGTCACCTGCCGGTTGGCGAGACCGGCGCGGGCCGAGCGCTCGGCCGCGGTGAGGTCGCCGCCCTCCAGCGCCTTCTCGAGGTCGGCGGCGAAGGCCTTCGCAGGCCCCTCCAGGACGTCCGCGCCCGTGCCGAGCGGCAGGTCCCAGACCGGGGCGAGCAGGCCGTGGGCGCGGAACATGCCCACGAACCGGGACCCGTCCGCCACCGAGTCCTGGCCGGCCGCGTGCAGCCGGGCCAGCGCGTCGAGCAGCTGGTCCTCCGGGTGGGGCATGACCCAGCGGAGGTGCTCCTTGGTGCCCACATTGGTCCAGTACGCCGCCTCGACCGAGGTCAGCCGCGAGGTGGGCATCACGCCGCCGTTGGCCTGCTCGAGGGCCGCCTCCATGCTCGCGTCCCGCTCGGGGATGTCGTCGATCCAGTAGTCGAAGCCGTCGTGGACCGTGATGTCGAGCGCGGTGTCGCTGATCAGGTCCTGGATGCTCGGGCCCTCGCCCGGCGCGGTGGGCAGGCCGACGATGCCCGGCTCCTCGGTGGCCAGGGCCGCCTCGAGCACGGCGCCGAGGTCGCGCGCGGGGTTGCCGTAGGAGTGCTGCACCTGCAGCCCGAGCCAGATGTCGCCGGAGTCGCGCACCATCGCCGGCGCGGCACCGGGGAGGAGGGTGGCGAGCCGGACGGTGCGCGAGCCCTCCTTCAGGGTCAGCGGAGCGGTCGCGGCGGGGACCAGCTCGCGCAGCGCGATCACGTCGCACTCGCTGGGCATCCCCTCGAACGGGCGTGCCACGAAGGTCGGGGCGGCGCCGCCGGCCGCGCCGTGGCAGGCCTTGTAGCGCTTGCCCGAGCCGCAGGGGCAGGGCTGACGGGGACCGACCTCGCCGGGGGCGGACGCGGTGGGCTGGGTGCGGTTGCGGGACTTCTTGGCCATGCGCGGAGCCTAGTTGGCCCGCTCACGGGGCGGTCAGTCGCCGAGGAGCTCCAGCATGTGGGCCGGACGGTCGGTGATGACCGCGGTGACGCCGAGGTCCAGGCAGATCTGCAGGTCGTCGGCGGTGTTGACGGTCCACACGTGGATCTCCCGACCCGCCTTGACGAGGTGCTTGCCGAGGCCGGGGTGGTCGCGGAGCTCCTCGATCCCGGGGCCGATGATCCAGTCGTCGCCGACGACGGGGCGCAGCACCGGCCAGTGGTGGGCCTTGTCCACCAGGATCACCACGTCGAGGTCGGGCGCGAGCTTGCGCACCCGGTTCATCGCGTTGAGGGAGAAGCTCATGATCCGCGCCGGCGACCCGGCGCGGTCCCAGCCGAAGTCACCCAGGGTCTCCACCAGGCGCCGCTCCACCAGCCCTCCGTAGCGGGTCGGGTGCTTGGTCTCGATGGCGAGCTCCACGTGCCGGTCGTAGTCGGCCACCATCTGCAGCAGCTTGCGCAGCGTCAGCACCTTGCCGTGCTCGGGGTCGCGCTCGGGCGCCTCGTCGTCCATCTCGGACCACGGGTTCTTCCACGACGCGAAGTCGAGCTCGTCGAGCTCGGCCAGGTTCATCGTCGAGACAAGGCCCGGGACCGCGGCCGTACGGCGCAGGTTGCGGTCGTGGACGCAGACCAGGTGCCCGTCGGCGGTCAGCCGGACGTCGCACTCCAGGGCGTCGGCGCCCTCGTCGAGCGCCTTCACGTAGGCCTTGAGCGTGTGCTCGGCGGTGTCGTGGCTGCTCCCCCGATGGGCGACGACCTGCGGACGAGTCCCCTGACGGGCGCGCCGGGTGCGCGACGTACGACGCATGGGTCGAGCATGGCACGACATCTGGCCCGCACGACGCATCCCTGCGGGCGAGCGGGGCTCGGCATCCTCCAGCGGCGGTGCCGCTGTCGGAGCGACTCCACCTTCACCGCCAGGGGCTGCTGACACGCGTCAGTGGACGTGGTCCCGCCAGTCGTCGGGCACCCGGCCGGCGGGCCCGGGGACCGGCTGGTCCTCGGGGTGGTGCTGCGGGTCGGCGAGCCGCGGGCCGACGATGCCGACGGACCGCGCGAAGTCCCAGAACCAGTCCTCGCCCGGCTCGTAGCTCTGCATGACCGGGTGACCGGTCGCACGGAAGTGGGCGGTGGCGTGCTGGGAGGGGCTGCTGTCGCAGCAGCCGACGTGGCCGCACTGCGCGCACCGGCGCAGGTGCACCCACCAGCCGCCGGCCTCCTCGCACTCCACGCACCCGGGGCCGGACGGGGCCACCCCGGGATCGATGCCTGCAGGGGTCGGGTCGCTCATGACCCCACCCTGCCCTGTCCGCGTCCCGCGAGGAAGGCCGGCAGCCAGTGCGCCTCCCACGCGGGGATCTCCTGCTGCTCGACGGCGGAGCGGACCGGAGCCCGCCCGGCGGTGCGGTAGCGACCGTGCTCGCGCTGGAGGTAGTGGTAGTTGACCAGCTCGCGCCGCAGGTAGGCGAAGTCCTCGTGCACCCCCAGCAGCACCTCGTTCACCTCCCTCTCGGCGTACTCCCGACCCGGCTCGAACCTGCTCACCACCTCGAGCAGCACGGCCGCGCGCACCTTGCGCTTCGCCGGCACGCGCTCGATGCGGCCGTCGACGAAGAGCCGGCCCACGAGTCGTTCCTGCTCGGCGCGCGCCGCGTCGTACGCCGCCTCGCGGGGCGTCGCGCTTGCCTGCACGGCCGCTCGGGCGACGGTGTAGCTCTCACCGGTCTCGGCCATGCGGGCGCGCACGACCTGCTTGAAGTCACTGTCCCTGGTCATCCGTGATCACCTCTGCTGCGCTGCGTCCCCAGTACGCCGCTGCAGCGGGCGTTCGACGTGCGATCCATGGAGTGCGCCCGAGGATCTGCTCCCCTTCGCCACCTCGCACGGACTGAGGCCGACGCGCGGGCTGGGCGCTGGACGGCGCCCTGGGTGGTGAGTCTGCCAAAGACCCACCGGCCGGGCCAAGCGCTTTGTGCTCCACCCCGGGTGGGGTTGACCGGAGCGGTCGACATCGGTTCGGGTGGAGGCAGCGACGAGCCCATCGGGGGTCTCGTCACGACCACGGAGTCATGCCCATGCACCTGTCGTCCCACCGTCTCCTTCTCGCCCTCCTCGGCTCGTTGATCGCGGTCGCCGGGCTGGCCAGCCCCTCGCACGCGGTCACCAAGCTGACCGACGCCCAGGCCGCGAGCCAGCTGTCCGCGTCCGGCATCAGCCGGGTCTCGAGCGGCGGCTGCACCAGCCGCTACACCTCGACCTGCACCTCGTACGACCAGATCAACCAGGAGACCGTGAGCGGGATCAGGACCTTCCGCTCGATCAGCGGCTGCGCGGTCACCATCACCGGCGGCACGGAGACCGGCCACGCCTCGGGCACCTACAGCCACTGGAACGGCTACAAGGTCGACATCAGCCCCACGACCTGCGTCTCGAGCTACATCACCAGCCACTACGCCTACTACGGCGTGCGCAGCGACGGTGCCACGATGTACCGCGCGGCCTCGGGCAACATCTACGCCCGCGAGAGCAACCACTGGGACATCACCTACTACAGCTGCGGCTGCTGACACCGGTCCCTCCCGACCGACGGGTGAAATGATCGCGACAGCGCCGCGCGTCGGCCCCACACTGGGGCCATGCCGTCGTCGAGCCAGTGGGTGGCCTTCCTGGTCGCCTCGATCCTGTTCATCCAGGTGCCGGGCCCGAGCCTGCTCTTCACCATCGGCCGGGCGCTGACCGTCGGCCGGCGCGAGGCGCTGCTCTCCGTGCTGGGCAACGCCCTCGGCCTGACGGCCCAGGTCGCCCTGGTGGCGCTCGGCCTCGGCGCCGTCGTCGCCGCCAGCGCGACGGCGTACACCGCCATCAAGGTGGCCGGGGCCGGCTACGTCATCTGGCTCGGGATCCAGTCGATCCGCCACCGCAGCGACGCACGCCTCGCGATGGCGGCTGCCGTGCCGGCGCGGCGCGGGCACCCGGTGCGCATCGGCTTCACCGTCGGCGCGACCAACCCCAAGACGATCGTGTTCTTCGTGGCCTTCCTGCCGCAGTTCACCGACCCCAGCGGCCCGGTGGCGGTGCAGACGATGCTGCTCGGCCTGGTCTTCGGTGTCATGGCTGCGGTGTCCGACGGCGCGTGGGCGATCGCGGCGTCGAAGGCCCGCGACTGGTTCGCCCGTCGGCCCTCGCGCCTCGACGCCCTGAGCGCCACCGGCGGCACGATGATGATCGGCCTGGGCGCGACCATGCTCGCCGCCGAGTGAGGCGGACGGGCGGCACCCGCGCCTAGGGTGCGGGTCATGCGCACCCTCCTGACGTCACTCCTGCTGCTGGTCGCCCTCGCTGCACCGGCCGCCGCGGAACCGCGCCCGCTCCCGACCGGGACCGACGTCGACTACCAGCTCGGCGGCCCTGCCTACGTCCCGGACAACGTGGGCATCGTGGTGCGTGACCGCACGGAGACGCCGGCGCCGGGCGCCTACAACGTCTGCTACGTCAACGGCTTCCAGACCCAGCCCGACGAGCTGGCGTTCTGGCGCCGCCACCGTGACCTGCTGCTCAGCGACGGCGGCCGGCCCGTGGTCGACGAGGCGTGGGGCGAGCGGCTCCTCGACATCCGTACGCCGGACCGGCGCGAGCGCCTGGCCCGCATCGTCGGACGCTGGACCGCCGGCTGCGCGCGCGCCGGTTTCGACGCCGTCGAGTACGACAACCTCGACTCCTTCTCCCGCAGCCGCGGGCTGATCCGGGCGCGCGACGCCAAGGCGTACGCCCGGCTGCTGACTGCGCAGGCGCACGCGAGCGGCCTGGCCGCCGGCCAGAAGAACTGGGCCGGCTGGGACGGCACCCGCGCCGGCTACGACTTCGCCGTCGCCGAGGAGTGTGGCCGCTACGACGAGTGCGGGCGCTACGTGGACGCCTACGGCGACCAGGTGCTCGTCATCGAGTACCGCGCCCGCGACTTCGCCGCCACGTGCCGGGAGCACGGCGACCTGCTGGCCGTCGTGCTCCGCGACCGCGACCTCACCCCGGACGGCGTACGCCGCTGGTGCTGATGTGCGTCAGTGGGTGCCCACGACCTCGGGCTCGTCGTCGGACCGCTGCCGCCTGCTCGCGACCAGGCTCGTGGTGATCGTGACGGCGAGGATGCCGACGATCACGAAGAGCGAGGCGAGGGTCGGCACGTCGGGCACCGACGGCCACACCAGGTGCGCCCAGTGGAGCACCAGCTTGGCGCCGATGAAGCCGAGGATGGCGGCGAGGCCGTAGCTCAGGTGGACCAGCGCGCTCAGCGCGCCCTCGAGCACGAAGTAGAGCGCGCGCAGGCCGAGCAGGGCGAAGGCGTTGGTCACGAAGACGAGGTAGGGGTCGCCGGTGATGCCGTAGACCGCGGGCACCGAGTCGACGGCGAAGACGATGTCGGTGGCGAAGACGGCAGCGGTCACCAGCGCGAAGGGCGTCAGCATCCGCACGCCCTTCCGCACGACGGTGAGCTTCGCGCCCTCGTACTCGTCGCTGACCGGCATGAAACGACGCAGCACCTTCACGATGCGCATCTCGGCGACGTCGACCTCGTGCTCCTGGCCGCGGATCGCGTCGCGCAGCAGCTTGAGGCCGGTGACCAGCAGCACCCCGCCGAACACCAGGAACACCCAGTCGAAGCGGGACAGGGCGGCGGCGCCGAGCGCGATGAAGATGCCGCGCAGGACCAGCGCGCCGATGATGCCGTAGAGCAGGACCCGCTGCTTGAGCACCTCGGGCACGGCGAAGGCCGCGAGCAGCAGCATGAAGACGAACAGGTTGTCGACGCTCAACGTCTTCTCGACGAGGTAGCCGGTGTAGTACTCCAGCCCGCGGTCGCCGCCGTGGGCGTTCCAGACATAGAGGCCGAAGGTGAGCGGCAGGGCGACGTAGAACGCCGACCAGGCCAGCGCCTCCTTCATCGACACCTCGTGGGGTCGCCGGGTGGCGACGAAGTCGACGACGAGCAGGGCGAGCACCACACCGATGGTGAGGAACCAGAGGGTGGGGGACGCGATGGACGACATGGGTCTCCTCAGGATGAGTGTCCTGAGGTCTCCCCCGCCGCCTCGTCGTGCTGAGAGCCGGTCCCCGCCGAGGCGCCTGTGGAGGCGCCGTAGTGACCGGCGGAGGTTGGTGGGGTACTCCCCTCGCCGGTGAGTGTAGTTGACCGCGCAACCGGTCCGCCATCCCGAGCGTCGGGCCGTAGTGTCACGGGCATGGAATCGGGCATGGAGACACGCGAGTACGACGTCGTCGTCATCGGCGGTGGGCCGGTCGGCGAGAACGCGGCGCAGTACGCCGTCGAGGGCACGGGCATGACCGCCGCGATCATCGAGGGCGAGCTGCTCGGCGGGGAGTGCAGCTACTGGGCGTGCATGCCGAGCAAGGCGCTGCTGCGACCCGTCGCGGTGGCGGCGGTGACGGCCGACCTGCCCGGCGTCTCGACCGCGCACGAGCGGCGGGACCACTGGGTCTCCCACTACGACGACTCGGGACAGGTGTCCTGGGCCGAGGGCGCCGGCCTGGCGGTGGTCCGCGGGCACGGACGTCTGGCCGGCGCGCGCACCGTCCGGGTCGCCTCCACCGGCGGCGACGACGTGCTGGTCCGCGCGCGGCGAGCCGTCGTCATCGCCACGGGCAGCGCGCCGCACGTGCCCGAGGCCTACGCCGACGCGCTCCCGTGGGGCTCGCGCGACGCGACGGGGGTGGTGGAGGTCCCCGACCGGTTGCTCATCATCGGCGGCGGCGTCGTCGCGTGCGAGGCGGCGACCTGGATGTCCGCCCTCGGTTCGTCCGTGACGCTCCTCTCGCGCGGCCGGCTGCTGGGCCGGTCCGAGCCGTTCGCGGGCGAGGCCGTGCTCGAGGGCCTGCGCCAGCGGGGCGTGACGGTGCACCTGGGCTGCGACGTGACCGACGTGCGCCGGGCCGACCCGGCCGCCACCGGGGTGGGACGCCTCCACGGCGGCACGGTCACCGTCTCCACCACCCGGGGTGAGATCGAGGCCGACGAGCTGCTGCTCGCCATCGGGCGCTCAGACGTCCGTGCCCGCGGACCACCGCCAGGCCGGCGCCCTCGGCCCAGGACACCTGTCCCGAGTCGTCGTAGTGGGAGACCCAGTGGTCCCGCCGCTCACCCACTGGGGCAAGCACCAGGCCCGGGTCGTCGGCGCACGGATCGCCGCGGCGGCAGCGGGCGAGGTGGCCTACGAGCCGGACCGCGCTGCGCCGGTCCCGCAGGTCGTCTTCAGCGACCCGGAGGTGGCCAGCGTCGGGATGACGGAGGCCGAGGCCCGCGACGCCGGGCACGACGTGGTCATCACCCGGGTCCCGACGTCCGCGGCCGCCGGGACCGGCCTGTTGCGCGACCACGTGGCCGGGCAGTCCCAGCTCGTCGTCGACGCGCAGACCCACCTGCTGCTGGGGGCGACCTTCGTCGGTCCCGAGGTGGCCGAGCTGGTCCACGCCGCCACGGTCGCGATCGTCGGCGACGTTCCCGTGCACGTGCTGCGCCACGCCGTGGCGTCGTACCCCACCGCGAGCGAGCTCTACCTCCGCCTCCTCGAGGATCTGCCGCGGGAGTTCCGCCGGCCTCGTGCTTGATGGCGTCTCCGCTTCGCTTCGACGCGTGTCGCGGCGCTCGTAACCCGCTCGTTCGTCGTCGTTGCTGCGCCCTCCCCCGCTTCGCTCCTCCGACCGCACCCCTCCTCCTCCACTCCCGGGCGCGCCGCGACGAAACACCAGCCGACTGGTCGGCGGCGTCGGCCGGGCCCCGCCCGGATTGACTTGACGTCAATTCAATCCCCGCCCGGGTCCGTCGGTTCCGGCCGGTGGTGCCGTCCGCGGCGCGGCGGCGCCAAACACCTCCGCTCCCTACCCGCGCTCGCGGAGGTAGCGGCCGAAGTGGGGGACGGTGAAGGCGATGCGGCCGCGCTCGCCGGAGTAGACGAGGCCCTTCTTGAGCAGCGAGTCGCGGGCGGGTGAGAGGGACTGCGGCTTCTTGCCGAGGGCCGCGGCGACGTCGGCGCTGAGCACGGCGTCGGAGTCGGGGTCGGTCCCGGACGGGTCCTGGGCGGCCGCGACGTCGGCCATCGCCATGAGGTAGTCGCGCTCCCCCGGCGTGGCCCGCTCGTAGCGCGAGCCGAAGAAGCCGACGGCGAGCTCCGACTGCGCCTCCGGGGCGGCCACGGCGACGTCGGCGGCGGTGATCGGCGAGCGGGGGGCCAGGTCCCACACGGCCTTGCCGTAGGCCTGGATGAAGTAGGGGTAGCCGCCCGTGGCGTCGTACATCGCGGCGAGCGCGTCGGGCTCGAAGGCCGCGTCCTCGTCGGCCGCCGGTGCCTCGAGGGCGCGGTCGGCGGCGTCGCGGGTCAGCCGGTCGATGCGCTGGTAGCTGAAGAGCCGCTCGCTGTAGGACTTGCTCGCGCTCAGCACCGCCGGCAGGTGGGGCAGGCCGGCGCCGACCACGATCACCGGGAGGCCGGACTGGCTGAGCTCGTGGCACGCGGCGCAGAGTGCGGAGACGTCGTCGGGTCCGAGGTCCTGCATCTCGTCGATGAACACGCCGATGCCCTTGCCGGCGTCGGCGGCGAGGCCACCGAGGTCGGTGAACAGCTCCACGAGGTCGATCTCGATGTCGCCGGAATCGGCCCGCCCCCGCACGGCGGGTACGTCGATCCCCGGGCTCCACTGGTCCTTGAGCTTGGCCCCCGCGCCCGCGTCGCGGTGCGCGAAGGACTTGATCACGCCGAGCACGTGGTCGAGGGACTCCTCGTCGCGGTGCCCCAGCTCGCGCACGGCCTGGTGGAGCGCGCTGCTGAGCGGCCGGCGCAGCCCCTGCCCGGGTCGCGCCTCGAGCTTGCCGGTGCCCCAGCCCTTGCGCACCGCGGCGCCGCGCAGGGCGTTGAGCAGCACCGTCTTGCCCACGCCGCGGAGCCCGGTGAGCACGAGGCTGCGCTCCGGACGCCCCTTCGACACCCGCTCCAGGACGACCTCGAAGGCGGCGAGCTGCTCGTCGCGACCGGCGAGCTCGGGCGGGCGCTGGCCCGCACCGGGGGCGTACGGGTTCCGGATGGGGTCCACGATCGGACGCTATCGGTGAATCTAGGTGCAACCCTAGATTGCCGGATAGTCCGCGAGTCGCGGGACCTCAGCCCGCCTCGTCCGCCCGGGCAACCCGCTCGCGCGCAGCGTCGTAGGACTCGTCGAGCCCCTTGCGGAGCATCTCGATGAGGTCGGGCACCTCGTCGGCGGCGAGGCGGAAGGTGCCGGCGCACACGTTGTCGCGCCACAGCGAGAGGACGACGAGCAGCGACTCCTGGTGCCACGTGACGCGCAGCGAGCGGTCCTCACCGCGGGGGTCGAGGAAGACCGCCCCGGTCCGCTGGGTGCGCTGTCGGGCCATGATCCATTCTGGCCTCTCGCGCAAGGGCTTGCCTAGACTCACGACCGTGCCCGAGCTGCCGGAGGTCGAAGCCCTCGTCCAGGACCTGCGCGGGCGCCTGACCGGACGGGTCATCACCCGCGTCGACCTCGCGGCCTTCAGCGCGCTGAAGACCTTCGACCCGCCGCTGCAGGCACTGCACGGCACGCTGGTCGACGACGTGACGCGCCACGGCAAGTTCCTCGACATCGACGCCAGCGGCGTGCACGTGGTCATCCACCTCGCGCGCGCCGGCTGGATCCGCTGGCGCGACGAGGTGCCGGCCCTCCCCGCGCGACCCAACAGCAAGAACCCGCTGGCCGCCAGGATCGTCATCGACGACGAGGTCGGCCTCGACATCACCGAGGCCGGCACCAAGAAGAGCCTGGCCATCTACGTCGTGCGCGACCCCGCCGACGTACCCGGGGTGGCCCGGCTCGGACCCGACCCGCTCGCCGACGACTTCACCATCGAGTCGCTGCGCGCCATCCTCGAGGCCGAGGGACGCAAGCAGATCAAGGGCGTGCTGCGCATGCAGTCGATCGTCGCGGGCATCGGCAACGCCTACTCCGACGAGATCCTGCACGCCGCGAGGATGTCGCCGTTCAAGCCGGCCAACAGCCTCGACGACACCGAGCTGCAGACGCTCCACGACGCCATCCGCGACACCCTGACCGGCGCTGTCCAGCGCGCCAGCGGGGTCGCGATGAGCGAGCTCAAGGGCGAGAAGAAGAGCAACCTCGCCGTGCACGGCAAGACCGGCCAGAAGTGCCCGGTGTGCGGTGACGTGGTGCGCGAGGTGTCCTTCGCCGACTCCAGCCTCCAGTACTGCGCGACGTGCCAGACGGGCGGGAAGCCGCTGGCCGACCGACGGTTGTCCAAGCTCCTGAAGTGAGCTCGTGCCGACCGCACGAGGACGGTGCCGGTCGGACCCACCCCCGTGACGGTCCGACCAGCACCACTGTCAAGGCTACCTTGACGGTGGTGCCTCTCGTCACGCAGTGGCGCTCTTGGACGCCGACTTCTTCGCGAACCGCTCCCAGGCGGCCTGCCGGGTCACGCCGAGGACGCGTCCGATCTCGGCCCAGGTGATCCCGCGCTCGCGCATCATCTCGACCCACTCCTGGGCGAAGAAGACGTTCTGCTCGGCGGAGGCCAGGATCTGCGGGAGCGTGGCCAGCACCTCGGCGTCGGACATCCGCTCCCACGGCATCGTCGCGCGCACCGAGGCGACCCGCGCCTCGTCGTGCAAGATCTCGTGGAACGTGTCGACGCACGACCTGCAGACCTGCGCACCGAGCCCGCCGATCAGGGGCACGTCGGTGCCGGGGCCACCGGGCGTGCTGCAGAACGAGCAGATCCGACCCTCACGGGTGATGGCCATGCGGCGGCCCTCCTTCCCCGAGAGTCCTTGTCCGACGTCTCGATCCTACCGGCCGAAATGCGAAGCCGGGGGAAGGCGCGGAGCAGTGCCTCACGGCACCTCGGGGACGTCGAGGTCGCCGAACATCGAGCCACAGGTGTCGTTGACGTAGGTGGTGAACGCCTCGACCTTCTTCTGGGCCTCCTCGGACATGTTGCTCTCGAGGGCGTCGAGGTCGGGCGACTTCAGGTCGGCCTCGGAGATGTCGCCGGCGGCCTTCACGGTCTCCTCGAAGCCGTCGCGCGCCTCGTCGGAGATGTTCTCCGGCGTGCCGACCTCGTCCATCCTGTCGGCCCAGGAGTGCATGGCGTCGGCCATCTCCTTCTCGCTCGGCAGCGCCGCCTCGGGGTCGGTGAAGTCCAGGTCGAGGTCGGTGAAGAGGCTGGACTGCGCCGTGCAGAAGTCGTCCTTGCTCGCGTCGGCCGGGGCACCGCCACCGCTGCCGCCGCACGCCGTGGTCACTGCGCCGACCAGCAGGATCGCGCTGCTCATGGTGAGGCGGGTACGGATCGTCATGGGGTCCCCTTCGCACGGACGCGGCGGTCGCCGACGCCATCGGGTGCCGATCCTGTCGTGACGCGGCTCAGTCGTCCATTCGGAAGGCCGCCGGCAGCGGAAGGTGGAGGCAGCGCTCGAGCGCCTCGAGGTACTCCCCCCGCGGACGGCGTACGACACCGAGGCTGGCCAGGTGCGGTGTCTGCCACTGCACGTCGAGCACCCGCTCGTCGGCGTGCTCGTCGCGGAGCAGCTCGACCAGGCCGAGCAGGGCGACCTTGGAGGCGTCACGGTCGCGGTGGAACATCGACTCCCCGGCGAACAGGCCGCCGATGCTGACGCCGTAGAGCCCGCCGGCGAGCCGCCCGTCGCGCCACGCCTCGACCGAGTGCGCCCAGCCGAGGTGGTGCAGGCGGGTGTAGCTGCGGACGAACTCCGGGGTGATCCAGCCGTCGGGCCGGACGGGGCTGCCGCACTGCGCCATCACCTCGTCGAAGGCGGTGTCGACGCGGATCTCGAAGTCACGGGCCGCGCGTCGGAGAGAGCGCGAGACCTTGAGCCCCGCGAGCGGCAGCACGCCCCGCTCCACCGGCGAGAACCAGCCGAGCTCCTCGCGGTCCAGCGTGACCGGCATGGGGAACAGGCCCAGGCTGTAGGCCGTGAGCAGGGTGCCCGCCTCGAGGTCGGCGCCCAGCGCGACGAGGTCGTCGTCGGGATCCCACGTGGAGTGGTGCGGGAACGCCCATGGCGTGGGGTCGGGCGCGAGGGGCACGCCTCTCACGCTAGCGACTCGTCCCCCACCCCGGCCGTACGATCGCACCATGGGCTTGAAGGACACGGTCGGGCGGCAGCTCGCGCCGCGCATCCAGGATCTGGCGCCCGGGTTGACGACCGGGTTCGTCCGTGAGGCGCTGCACCGCGCCATCGACGGGGTCGGGCCGCTGGCGCCCGCCGCCGAGGCCGCCGCGAAGCAGCTCACCGAGCAGCGGGGCAACGTCGACCGGGCGATCCACGAGGTGATCGAGAACAACGTGCGCATCGCCGGCGCCCAGGGCTTCATCACCAACATCGGCGGGCTGGTCACGATGGCGGTGACGATCCCCGCCAACGTCACCGGCCTGGCGCTGGTCCAGTGCCGCATGGTCGCCGGCATCGCGCACCTGCGCGGCCACGACCTCGACGACCCGCGGGTGCGCAACGCGATCCTCGCGCTGCTCCTCGGCGAGGAGCAGGTCGGCGAGCTGGTCAAGAAGAAGAAGCTCCCTGCGACGCCGATGGCGCTCGCCACCGCGCCGGCCCACGACCCGACCCTCGACACCACCATCTCGGCGGTCGTCGCGACCGACCTGATCACGCGCGTCGCCGGCAAGCGGCTGGCGACCACCGTCGGGCGCAAGATCCCCGTCGTCGGCGGGGTCGTCGGCGCCGGAGCCGACGGCTTCGCGACCTGGAAGATCGGCCGCTACGCGGATCGCGAGCTGCTGCCCCGCCCACGCTGACGACGCGCCGGTGCCACACCGGCACCCCCGTCGCCGGTCCTACGGGAGCCGGTCCACCGCCGTGGTGAGGAAGGCGTCGACGTCGGTGGCCGTGAACACGGGCCGTACGCCCTTGCCCATCACGATGTCGACCACCTGCAGGTTCACCAGGACAGGGCCCTGGCGCACCCACGAGGTGTGCAGCAGCCAGTAGGCGCGTCCCCCGGCCTCCTCCATCGTCGTCAGCTCGCCGAACCGGTCGTCACCCACCGGCGGGACCGCCATCGGCTCGGTGGTGCCGGGGCCCTCCATGCCGGCGGGGAAGTCGCCCTCACAGGCGCGCAGGCCGTCGCGCAGCGCCTCGAAGGTCGCCTCGACGTCGGCGGGATCGCCTGCCATGAGGAACTCCTGGACGAAGACCAGGTGGCCCGAGCGATCGCCGGCGGCCATGTCGATGGGATCGTCCTCGGTCTGGTCGAGCTGCCGGAAGGCCTGCCACTGCAGTGCGGCGACGGCGGCACGAGACTCCTCGCTGGCCTTGCCGCACAGCTCGATCCTCGGCAGGAACGCCCGCTGGTCCTCGGTCACCACCCCGTCGGTCACGGCCTGCTCGTCCGGAGGGACGTTCACGGTCCACGTGCCGTCATAGGTGTCGGCCGACACCAGCGTGGCCGCCAGCTGCTCGGGCGTGGGCACCGTCGTCTGCGAGGACGAGGAGGGCGAGCCGGGCGAGTCCGACGCCCGGTCGGGGTCGTCACTGCCGCACCCGCCCAGCAGCAGGACCGCCACGCCGGCGAGGGCGAGGACCGGGCGCACGTTCATCGAGCTCACCTCCCGAGGGCCTGTCCGGCGCTCGGGCAGGTGCCCTCGACCTTCACGCTAGGCGGGCGCTCCGCCGCGCGTCAGAGGCGAAGGTCACCCCGGGGCTACCGACGGGCGCGCCCGCGCACCCGACGGTAGGCGTCGAGGGTGCCGCGTCCGGCCGGGCTGTCCTCGAGGGTGCGGACGACCTTGCGCCTGAGCCGGTACGTCGGCGTGGCGCGGGCCCGGTCGCGCTCGGCGTGCGCCTCGCGGACCTCCTCGTGCAGCCGCTCCTCGACCGCGCGCAGCCGCGCGGACTCGACCAGCAGCGCGCTGATGGCGTCGAGCGCCGACGGCAGCAGCAGGTCGGGGGTGACGGTGTCGGGGTCGACGAAGGTGCCCGGCTCGGGGCCGACGAGGTCGTCGAGCGAGCCGGCGACGTCGTAGCCCCGGTCGGCGATGGCGCCCACCCAGCTGCGGGAGAGGTCCTGCGCCCACGCGTGGTCCTCCGGCGGGAGCCGCAGGCGGGCCGACGCGACGCCGCGCGAGAGGGTCTGGTGGGCGAGCAGCTCACGCACCAGCGGGCGGTAGTCGGGCGGGGAGATGATCGAGGTGACCCGCTGGTTGATGGTGCGCAGCAGCGAGGTCTCGGGCACGCCGAGGGACGGGTTCTCCCGCTCGGCGGTGAGGTCGAGGTCGAGGTCGTCGAGGCCGAACGTGCGCGAGAAGCGCCGCCAGAGCTCGCCCCGGTCGGCCCCGGACGGCGGCACGGTGACCAGGTGGACCCGCTCCGGCGGCAGCGACCCGGCCCAGCGGGCCAGGATGTCGGGGAGCTCCTGGACGGCCCAGAACCACGACCCGATCCTCGAGTCCCGTGCGGGGTCGCGGATGGTCTCGAGGAACCGGGCGTAGGTGATGTTGCTGCGGTGCTTGACGTTCTCCTGCCACTCCGCGGGGATCTGGCGCACCAGGTCGCGGACGGAGAGCACCAGGTGCACCTCGGCGTCGCCCAGCGACGCCATCGCGCGCTCCACCTGGGTCGGCGTCGCGCGGGCAAAGATCTCGTGGCTGATGATCGCGGTGCCGTGCCACTCACGCACCTGCTCGGCGAGCCGGTCCCAGGCACCGACGGCCTCGGTCTCCAGGCCGCCCCACGGCAGCGTCATCAGGTCGAGCGCGGCGAGGAAGTGCGCGTCGAACCGGTCGGCGGGGTAGAGGATGTCGTGCTCCTGGAGCACCGCCTTGTTGCGGAACAGCACGTCCTGCAGGTAGGAGGTGCCGGTCTTGGGGCAGCCCACGTGCAGCAGCACTCGCCTGCTCACTGCTCCACGCTCCTCTCTGCTCCGGCCCTCGGGTGGCCGACCGTGCGCCAGCCGGGATCCACGACCATGCGGATCGCCAGGTCCAGCACCTGCTGGTCCGCGGCGCCCGCGCCGGTCGCGGCGGGCGTCTCGGTCCGTGGTGCGAGCCCGGCGAGGTCGCCGACGACAGCGTAGCCAGCGCGGCGGACCTCCCGCGTCGTGCGTGCCGCGGACGCCGCGACCCACTCCCGCTCACGCGCGGGCACGACGACCGGGTCGGTGCCGGTGTCGGGGATCCGGCGCTGGAGGGTGCGCATCAGGGCCGGGCGCTCCTCCGCAGGGACCCGGATGCCGACGACCGCGGCGATGCGGCGGGCCAGCTCGGCCTGGTCGGCCCCGGGAACCCGCACCGCGGGCAGGCGGCGTACGCCGAGCTGCCTGGGCAGCCGGTCGAGGTCGGTGACGATACGGACGAGGGGCCGCCGTGCGTGCCAGCGCCGGACGCTCGCGGGGAGGTCGGCGCGGGCGGGCAGCTGGTCGCGCTCGCGCCAGAAGCGCAGCCACTCCACCCACGGCGTGCTGCCGGTCTCGAAGCAGCGCTGGGTCCAGGTGTGGGCCAGGAGCTCGTCGAGGGGCCGGCCGACGGCGACGACGAAGGGCCGGGGTCCGCCCTCGGGTCGACCGCGGGAGGCCAGGTCCTCCCGCCACCCGGCGACGAGGACGGGGTCGCCGACGAGCCGGAAGCGCAACCGCCAGGGGCGGGCCCAGGCGGTGCGGACCGGGTCGGGACCGAGGGCGACCAGGTCGTCGGCGAGGAGCACGCTCGCGACGCGGAGCAGCTCGTGGGCACCCACCGTGGCCGGGTCGACCGGCTGCGGGCCGAAGGCCGGGGTCTCCACCCCGACGAGGGGCAGGTCGGCCTTGCCGCGCCCGGCGGCCGGTGCGGCGAGAACCCGGTCGGCGAGCCGGGTGCCCTCACGGTCGTGGCGGGCACGGGGCTGCGCACCCGACTCGCGCGCGAGGTTGATCCGGCGCAGCAGCTCGAGCTGCTGGGCGCCCGGCAGGACACCGTCACCGGCCCGGTCGGACGACGGGTCGCCGCGCCACGCGAGCCACGGCGTCGTACCGCCCTGGCGCAGGTGGGCGACCCAGCTCTGCGCGCGCCCGCTCAACGGTCGCGCAGCCGGCGGGCGGTGTCGCGCAGCCGAGCGCCCACCGTGTCGGCCGTGGCGCGGTTGGCGGCCTCCTGCGTCATCACCGTCAGCGCGTCGAGGGCCGCGCCGAGCTCGAGCTTGGCCCGGACCCGGTCGGGGTTGCGCCACTCCACACCCTCGGCGGGCCGGCGCGGACGCAGGTCGTCCACGTCGCCGATGACGTCGACGCCGCTGCCCTTGATCCACTCGATCCAGCGCTCGGCCTGCTGCTCGGCGAAGTCGTAGCGGTCGGGCGGCAGCCGGACCGGGATCGCCTCCCGGGAGACCAGCACCTCCTGGGCGAGCTGCTCGCGGATGAGGTTGTCGTAGACCGGCTCGCGCCGCACCCCGAGCTCGAGGCGCCGGTTGAGCTTGCGCAGCAGCGACGTCTCGGCGATGCCGAGGGAGCGGTTGTCACGCTCGGAGTCGAGCGGCGCCCACGCCGGGTCGATGCCGAAGGCGCGGCAGAACCGCAGCCACAGCTCGTCGCCGTTGGGGCCGCGGTCGTGCGGGACGGTGACGACGTGGACGCGCTCCGGCGGCAGCTTGGCGCCCCACTGCGACAGCACCCGCGGCAGGTCCATCGCGTTGAAGAACCACGTCTGTCCGCGCTCGACCTTGGTCAGGAAGCGCTTGAAGGGCCACTTGCGCCCCTGCTTGATGGACTCCTGCCACGCCGCCGGCAGCTGGCGGCCGAGGTCGCGCGCGGAGTAGACGACGTGGACCTCGTTGCCGGCGAGGTCGTTCATCGCCTTGGCGATCTTGTCGGGCTTCGCGCCGGCGAGGATCTCGTGGCTGATCACCACGGTGCCGTCGGCGCGGTTGACCCGGCGCACCATCGCGTCCCAGGAGCCGTGGGCGTGGCCGGGGGTGCCACCCCAGTCCTGGTCGAGCAGGTCCAGCGCGGCGCGGAAGTGGAACATGTCGGAGTGCCCCGACCGCGGTGCCGGGATGACCACGCCGTGCCGCGCCAGGGAGGCGCGGTTCAGGTCCAGCCGGTCCTGGAGGTAGGTCGTCCCGGTCTTGGGTGCCCCGATGTGGAGGTGGACGACGCGGGTCATGGCGCTGATTGTGCCCGAGTCGGGGTCGTCCAGTGGGACGTGGCTGCCGTCGGGCGGTCGTGACGACCGTTCGCCACCGGACTACCCGGCCGAGCCGAGGGCGCGTACGACGGCACTCGGGCTGGGGCGGCCGAGCTGTCCGGCCATCCACACGCTGGTGCCCACCACGGCGTCGAGGTCGACGCCGTGGTCGATCCCCAGGCCGGTCAGCATCCACACGAGGTCCTCGGTGGCGAGGTTGCCGGTGGCCGACTTGGCGTAGGGGCAGCCGCCCAGCCCACCGGCGCTCGCGTCGAAGGTGGTGATCCCCTCCTGCAGCGCGGCGAAGGTGTTGGCGAGGGCCTGGCCGTAGGTGTCGTGGAAGTGCATGGCGAGCCGGTCGGTGCCGACGCCCGCCTCGGCGAAGGCCGCGACGAGGGCCTTCACGTGCCCGGCCGTCGCGACGCCGATGGTGTCACCGAGACTGAGCTGGCTGGCTCCGAGGTCGAGGAGCCGGGTGCCGGCGGTCACGACCTGGTCGATCGGGACGGCGCCCTCCCACGGGTCGCCGAAGCACATCGAGACGTAGGCGCGCACGTCCATGCCGGCCTCGCGGGCACGCGCCACGGTCGGCTCGAACATCGCGAACTGCTCGTCGAAGGTGCGGTTGAGGTTCTTGGTCGCGAAGGTCTCGGTCGCACTGCCGAAGATCGCGATGTGCTCCAGCCCGAGCTCGAGGGCCCGGTCGAGGCCGCGCTCGTTGGGCACCAGGACGGGGAGGTGCCGGCCCTGCTCGCCGAGGTCGGCCATCAGCTCGGCGGCGTCCGCGAGCTGTGGGACCCACGTCGGGTGGACGAAGCTGGTCGCCTCGACCATCGGGAGCCCGGCGGACACGAGGCGGCGTACGAACTCGGCCTTGACCTCGACGGGGACGATCGCCTTCTCGTTCTGCAGGCCGTCGCGGGGACCGACCTCGTAGATCGTCACCCGCTCGGGCAGGCCGTCGGCGCGGACCTGCATCGGCAGCCCGCTCATGCGTCCGCCTCCACCACGAAGAGCACGGCGCCGAGCTTGACGAGGTCACCGGGCGAGGCACCGACCGTGGTGACCGCCCCGGCGAAGGGTGCCTTGAGCGCGAGCTCCATCTTCATCGCCTCCATCACCCCCAGCGTCTCACCCTCGGCCACGACCTGCCCCTCGGCGACGTTGACCGCCAGGACGGTGCCGGGCATCGGCGCCACGAGGGTGCCGTCACCGGCGGACGCGGCGTGGTCGCTGAACGGGTCGGGTCGCTCCCACACCCACCGCTGGCCCCGGTGCACGACGTCGACGGCGTCACGCTGCACGTCGAGGACCGCGTGCTCGGCGACACCGTCGACGAGCAGGTGGACGGCGTGGTCCGCGGCGTCGACCATGCGTACGTCGTGACTCCGCCCGCCGCCGGTGACCCGGCCCCGCGCGCGGTCGACCACCATCAGGTCGTCACCCAGGGCGACCGTGGCGGGCGCCGGGTCGGCGCCCATCCGCCAGCCGTCGGCCTGCCACGGCCCGGTGCCGGCGCGGTCGGAGGCCGTGTCGAGCAGCACCTCGGTCCAGGCGCCGAAGACGCGCGCGAGTCCGGCGTCGGGCGCCGGGACCTCGTGGCGGTCGAGCCAGGCGGTGTCGATGGTCGCGTCGCGGAACTCGTCGGAGGCGGCGAGCGCGCGCAGGAAGCCGGTGTTGGTGGTGATGCCGAGGACGGCGGTCTCGTCGAGCGCCGCCACCAGCGCCGCGCGGGCGCTCTCGCGGTCCGGGCCCCAGGCGATGACCTTGCCGAGCATCGGGTCGTAGGAGGTGCTGACCTCCTGCTTCGGCTCGAGGGCGTGGTCGACGCGGACGCTGCTCGCCCACCGCACGATGGAGGTGCGCCCGGCCTGCGGCAGGAAGCCGTTGAAGGAGTCCTCGGCGTAGACCCGGGCCTCGATGGCGTGGCCCTCCAGCGTCACGTCGGCCTGGTCGATGTCGAGCGGCTCGCCGGTGGCGACCCGCAGCTGCAGCTCGACGAGGTCGACCCGCTCCCGGCCCCGATCCGTCTGCACCCGGGTGACCTCCTCGGTCACGGGGTGCTCGACCTGGAGCCGGGTGTTCATCTCCAGGAAGTAGAATTCGCCCGTCGCGTTGTCGAGCAGGAACTCCACGGTGCCGGCGTTGGTGTACGACACCTGCTGGGCGAGGGCGACCGCGGCCGAGGTGATCGACTCCCGCTGCGCCTCGGAGATCGTCGGTGCGGGCGCCTCCTCGAGCACCTTCTGGTGGCGCCGCTGCGTGGAGCAGTCGCGCTCGAAGAAGTGCAGCACGTGGCCGTGGGTGTCGCCGAGGACCTGCACCTCGATGTGGCGGCCGGACTCGACGTACTTCTCGATCAGCAGCGTGTCGTCGCCGAAGGAGCTCGCCGCCTCGCGCGCCGCGGCCGCCATCGCCTCGGGCAGCTCGGCCGCGGTCCGGACGACGCGCATGCCCTTGCCGCCACCGCCGGCAGCGGCCTTGACGAGGACGGGGTAGGCGAAGGACGCCGGGTCGGCGTCGAGGGCGTACGACGGCACCACCGGCACCCCGGCGGTCACCGCGATCTCGCGCGCGGCGTCCTTGCGGCCCATCGCGTCCATCACCTCGGCGCTCGGACCGACGAGCGTGATGCCCGCCTCTGCCAGCGCCCGCGCGAACGGCGCGCGCTCGGACAGGAAGCCGTAGCCCGGGTGGACGTGCGTGGCGCCGGTCTCCCGGGCGGCCGCCACCACCGCGTCGATGTCGAGGTACGACGACACCGCGGCCGCGCGGCCGGCGGCCCGCACGTGCGGCGCGTCGGCGTCCTGGTCGGTGTGGATGGCGACGGTCTGCCAGCCGAGCCGCTTCGCCGTACGCATCACGCGGATCGCGATCTCGCCGCGGTTGGCGATCAGAAGAGTTCTCATCACATCTTTCCCATCAGGGGGTTTCGACGCGCCCGTCGCGACCTCGTGCCTCGGTCGCGAGGCTTGCTCAACCTGGTCGCGCCCACGCGACGCGCTCGTTCCTCGCTCGTCACTGCGCGCCTCACATCCGAAAGATTCCGTACTTGGGCTCGGGGATCGGGACCGCGGAGGTCACCGAGAGCGCCATGCCGAGGACGCGGCGGGTGTCGGCGGGGTCGATCACGCCGTCGTCCCACAGTCGGGCGGTCGAGTAGTAGGGCGAGCCCTGCGTCTCGTACTGCTCCCGGATGGGCGCCTTGAAGGCCTCCTCGTCCTCGGCCGACCACTCCTCGCCGGCCTTCTCGAGGCCGTCGCGGCGCACGGTCGCCAGCACGCCGGCGGCCTGCTCGCCGCCCATCACCGAGATGCGCGCGTTGGGCCACATCCACATGAACCGCGGGTCGTAGGCCCGGCCGTTCATGCCGTAGTTGCCGGCACCGAAGGAGCCGCCGATGACGACGGTGAGCTTCGGCACCACGCTGCACGCGACCGCCGTGACGAGCTTCGCGCCGTCGCGCGCGATGCCCTTGTTCTCGTACTCGCGGCCGACCATGAAGCCGGTGATGTTCTGCAGGAACACCAGCGGGATCCGGCGCTGGTTGCACAGCTCGACGAAGTGGGCGCCCTTGAGCGCGGACTCGCTGAACAGGATGCCGTTGTTGGCGACGATGCCGACCTCGTGGCCGTGGATGCGCGCGAAGCCGCACACCAGCGTGTCGCCGTAGAGCTTCTTGAACTCGTGGAAGCGGCTGCCGTCGACGAGGCGCCGGAGCACCTCGCGCACGTCGTAGGGCGTACGGGTGTCGGTGGGCACGACGTCGTAGAGCGACTCCGGCGGTTCGTGCGGCTCCTCGACCGAGGCCGGGTCGACGCGGGACGGCTCCGGCGCCGGCAGGGTGTCGATGACGCTGCGCAGGATCGCCAGCGCGTGCGCGTCGTCCTCGGCGAGGTGGTCGACCACGCCCGAGGTGCGGGCGTGCACGTCGCCGCCGCCGAGGTCCTCCGCGCTCACGACCTCACCGGTTGCCGCCTTCACCAGCGGCGGACCCCCGAGGAAGATCGTGCCCTGGTTGCGCACGATCACGGTCTCGTCCGACATCGCCGGGACGTAGGCGCCGCCCGCGGTGCACGAGCCCATCACGGCAGCGAGCTGCGGCACGCCCTGCGCGGAGAGGTTGGCCTGGTTGAAGAAGATCCGGCCGAAGTGCTCGCGGTCGGGGAAGACCTCGTCCTGCATCGGGAGGAAGGCGCCACCGGAGTCGACCAGCGCGATGCAGGGCAGCCGGTTCTCGGCAGCCACGGTCTGGGCACGCAGGTGCTTCTTGACCGTCATCGGGTAGTAGGTGCCGCCCTTCACGGTCGCGTCGTTGGCGATGACCATCACGGGGCGGCCGTGGACCAGGCCGATGCCGGTGACGATGCTCGCGCTGGGCACGGCGTAGTCGTCGCCGTCTCCCCCCGATCCGCTGCCGTACATGCCGTACGCCGCCAGCGGCGCGAGCTCGAGGAACGGGCTGCCGGGGTCGAGCAACCGGTCGACGCGGTCGCGGACCAGCAGCTTGCCGCGGTCGGTGTGCTTGCGGCGCGCGCTCTCCGACCCGCCCTGGCGGACCCGGGCCAGCCGGGCGCGCAGGTCGTCGACGAGCTCGCGCATGGTGGGTGACGTCTGGGGCTCGGACACCGCCTCAGGTTAGCGATCGTTAACCCGCGGAGTCCAGTGGCGGGAACTCACCGCGGACCGTCGTCCCGCGCCCGGGCGCGCTCTCCAGGCGGAGCGTGCCGCCGGCGGCGGCGACGCGCGCCTCCATGCCCAGCAGGCCGCCGGCCGCGACCAGCGCGTGGTCGAAGCCACTGCCGTCGTCGGACACGCTGAACGACAGGTGGGGCAGCCCACGGACCGTCACCAGCACCTCGGTGGCGCCGGCGTGCTTGGCGGCGTTGGTCAGCGCCTCGAGGATGCAGAAGTAGGCGGCCGCCTCCACCTGGCGGCTGGGTCGCTGGAAGTCGGCGACGTCGAGGGTGACCGGCACCGTCGAGCGGCGGGCGGTCGACTGGAGCGCCGCGACGAGCCCTCGCTCGGTGAGCAGCGGCGGGTAGATCCCGCGCGCCAGCTCACGCAGCTCCACGAGGATCTCCCGCGTGTCACCCGACAGCTGCCCGAGCAGGGTGGTCGCACTGTCCTGGCGGCCCGCCTCGAGCTCCTTGCGGGCACGCTCGATCGTGACGCTCATGGCGAGGAGGCGCTGCTGGGCGCCGTCGTGGAGGTCGCGCTCGAGGCTGCGACGCGCCGCGTCGGCCACCTCCACGATGCGCGTGCGCGACTCGGCCAGCTGGAGGGACTGCTCCTGGACGCGGGCGTAGGCGCCCCGCACGAGGAGCACCACGACGAGGACGCCGGGCGGCAGCGATGAGGCCACCACGAGCGCGTTGACCCACCACAGGTCCTCGATGTTCTCCACGCGCCGCCACTCACCGAGCGCGACGATCGCGGCGCTGCCCACCACCGCGACGACCATCAGCGCGTGCACCCAGCGAGCGGAGAGATAGGGGTAGGCCACCAGCAGCGGCACCATCGTCAGCAGCGCGGTCAGTGGCGAGAGGACCGGTGTGGCCCAGGTGCCGCCGATGGCGAAGAGCAGCGCCGAGAGGGTGAGGCCCAGGATCGCGGCCGTGGCGCCGTAGCGCTTCGAGAGCGGCGGGGTCACCAGCATCAGCACGAGCGACACCGCCAGCACCGCCAGGTCCACCTCGACCGCGGTGTGCTTGAAGCCGAGGAGGTACGCCGCCGCGAGCAGCGTCGTCGCGGCGGTGAGCGCGATCAGGTTGATCCGCAGCATCCAGCGCAGGGCCGGGTCGAGGGCGTCCCAGCCGGCCAGGAACCGCGTCATGTGCGCGGCGCGACCCCGCCGCCCACTCCCGCCTCGCTCAGGAAGACGAGGGTGGCGGCGACGCGGCGGTGCACGGGCGCGTCGGAGGGCAGGTCGAGCTTGGTGAGGATCGAGTTGATGTGCTTCTCCACGGCCCGGTCGGTGACGACCAGCTCGGAAGCGATCGCCGCATTGGTCATCCCGCGGGCCACCATGGCGAGGACCTCGAGCTCGCGCGGCGTGAGCCGGTCGAGCATCGAGTCGTGGCGCCGCGTGCCAGTGGCCATCAGGGCGTCGACCACGATCTGGTCGATCACCGAGCCGCCCGCGGCGACCGTGCGGAGCGCGGCGACCAGCTCGTCGACGTCGGCCACCCGCTCCTTGAGGAGGTAGCCGCGACCGTCGGACCCGTCGCGCACCAGGTCGAGGGCGTACTCGACGTCGGAGTACTGCGTGAGCGCGACGACCCCGGTGCCCGGGTGAGTGCGGCGCAGCTCGCCGGCCGCGCGGATGCCCTCGTCGGTGAAGTCCGGGGGCATCCGGATGTCGGTGAGCACGACGTCGGGCCGGTGCTCGGCCACCGCGCTGATCAGCTCCGGCAGGCTGGTCGCCGTGGCCACCACGTCGATGTCGTCGTAGGCCTCGAGCAGGGCGAGCACGCCGGCTCGCAGCAGGTCACCGTCCTCGGCGAGGACGACTCTGATCTGCGGCATGCCGCGCACTGTAGTCACGCGGTCGCCGTCGTGTCGGTAGAGCAGGCACCACACACCGGATTCCGTCGCCGGCCGGATTCTCTTGACGCTCGTCCAGATCGAATGTGGTGCTGGCACCACTGAAATCGTCGGGCGACGGCGCCAGACTTCGGGAGGTTGGTGCACGAATCTTGGGAGTCAGTGGGCCGTGCGGGGGTGCGGCCCACTGAATGCACCACATCTCGGGTGGGCTCGGTCGGGCTCCTGAAGGCTGGGGAGGCCACATGATTCCGCTGGCAATGTGGGAAGCGCCGGAGCGCTCGATGACGCTCCCGAGCCCGCGCGGGTCGTGGCAGTGGTTAACCACCACTAACCTCGACCTCGTGACCCCACGACGTCAGCAGATCCTCGACATCGCCGCGGAGCTGTTCGCGGCGCGCGGGTTCCACGGTGTCTCGGTCGCGGAGCTCGGCTCGGCCTGCGGGATCTCGGGGCCTGCGCTCTACAAGCACTTCCAGTCCAAGGACGCGATGCTCGCCGAGATGCTGGTCTCCATCAGCGAGACCCTGCTGGCCGAGGGCCGCAGCCGCGTCGAGAGCGCCGAGGGACCGCGCGCGGCCCTCGAGGCCCTCGTCGAGTGGCACATCGAGTTCGCCCTCGCGCATCGCGCGCTGATCGTCGTGCAGGACCGCGACTGGAGCAGCCTGCCCGACGAGGCACGCGAGAAGGTGCGCGCGCTCCAGCGCTCCTACGTCGACGTGTGGGCCACCCAGGTCCGTCTCCTCGATCCCGGGCTGAGCCCCGAGACCTCCCGCACGCGCGCCCACGTGCTGTTCGGGCTGCTCAACTCCACGCCGCACAGCGGCCGGCTGCCCGACCCGCAGATGCACGACGTGCTGCGCGAGATGGCGCACGGCGCACTCGGCCTCGCCTGACGGACCGGAGCCAGCTCCCCTTCGCCCACCCGACCGCTCACCACGTGTCGGACGGTTGCTCCAGGAGCCGGGCGGCGCGGGCCGCGGCGTCCTCCGCGACCGCGAGGTCGTCGAGGTCGTCGGCCGGTCCGGCCGAGTCCCCGGGCAGTCCGGCGTCCGGGGGACGCGGCCTGGTCAGGTGGTGCAGGTCGCGCAGCACCCGGTCGCGAGACAGTCCGCGCAGGTGCGTGAGGACGAACGGGTCCGCCTGGATCAGCCAGGCGAGCTGGGTCCACACGGCGAGGGCGTGGGGGCAGGGGTCGAGCCAGGAGTCGCACGAGCAGGCCGAGCCCAGCTCGCCGCCGTACGGCAGCAGCTCGACGCCCGCCTCCTCCACCGCCTCGACGAAGGAGTGCGGCAGCTGCCCGGCCAGCAGGGCGCCGATCCGGCCCGACTCCGCCGCGACCAGCTCGGTGAACGCCGCCGCATCACTCTCGTCGAGGGCAGGCAGGGTCACCTCGACGGTGAAGGCGTCCTGCCCCTCGGTGACCGCCGCGACGGCGCCGCCCTCCTCCACGGTGATCGACCCGACGGCGCCCGAGCGGGCGAGCGCCCGTCCAGCGCGGAGCTCCTTCTCCCCGAAGGCGGCCTCCTCGACCGCTCGGAGCACGGCCTTGCTCCACCACGTGCCTGCTCCCCCACCGCGCCGCGCGGGCAGCCGGGGATGCGTCGTGGCGTTCATCTGCGCAGCTCGACGAGGTCGCGGAGCTCGTCGTTGGAGAGCTCGGTGAGCGCGGTCTCGCCGCGGGCCAGGACGGAGTCGGCGAGGGAGCGCTTGCGTGCGAGCAGCTCGGCGATCTTCTCCTCGATCGTCCCCTGCGTGATGAACCGGTGCACCTGGACCGGCTTGGTCTGGCCGATCCGGTAGGCCCGGTCGGTCGCCTGGTCCTCGACGGCAGGGTTCCACCAGCGGTCGAAGTGGATCACGTGGTCGGCCCGGGTGAGGTTGAGGCCGGTGCCACCGGCCTTGAGGGAGAGCAGGAAGACGGGAGCCTCCCCTGCCTGGAAGCGCGCGACCATCGCGTCGCGGTCACGCACGGGAGTGCCGCCGTGCAGGAACTGGTGCGGCACCCCGGTCGTGCCGAGGTGGCGCTCGAGCAGCCGCGCCATGGCGACGTACTGGGTGAAGACGAGGACCGCTCCGTCCTCGGACACCACCGTGCCGACGAGCTCGTCGATCAGCTCGAGCTTCTCGGAGCGGCCGCGCAGCTTGGGGTTGGCCTGGCGCAGGAAGTGGGCCGGGTGGTTGCAGATCTGCTTGAGCCCGGTCAGCAGCTTGAGCACCAGCCCGCGGCGGGTCTCCTCGTCGGCCTCCTCGATGCGGCGCATCGACTCGCGGACCAGCGTCTCGTAGAGGACGACCTGCTCGCGGGAGAGGCCGAGGACGTGGTCGGTCTCGGTCTTGGCCGGCAGCTCGGGGGCGATGCCGGGGTCGGACTTGCGCCGGCGCAGCAGGAAGGGTCCGATCAGGTCGGCGAACTGCCGGGCCTTGGTGGGCTCGAGGCCGGACTCGATCGGGCCCGCCCACACCTTGCGGAAGGCGTTGCGGCTGCCGAGCAGGCCCGGGATGGCCCAGTCGAGGATCGACCAGAGCTCGGTCAGGTCGTTCTCGACGGGGGTGCCGGTCAGCGCCACCCGCGCCGTGCCGGGGATGGTGCGCAACGCGCGGGCGGCGGCCGAGCGGGAGTTCTTGATGTGCTGGGCCTCGTCGGCGACGACGAGGTCCCACGGCACCTCGGCGAGGAGGGCGGCGTCGTTGCGCATCGTGCCGTAGGTCGTGAGCACGAACGCTCCTGCGCCACCGGCGACACCGCCGAGGTCGCGCGCGCTGCCGTGGTGGCGCCGCACGGGCACTCCCGGGGCGAAGCGCCGGATCTCGGCCTCCCAGTTGCCGAGCAGCGACGCCGGGCAGACCACGAGCGTCGGCCCACCGCCGCGGTGCAGGTGCAGCGCGATGAGGGTGATCGTCTTGCCCAGTCCCATGTCGTCGGCCAGGCAGGCACCGAGGCCGAGCGAGGTGAGCTCGGCCAGCCAGGACAACCCACGCCGCTGGTAGTCGCGGAGCTCGGCCTGCAGCGCGGCGGGCACCTCGACCAGGTCACCGGTCACCGCCTCCTGCAGCCGGTCGCGGACCTTGAGCAGGCTGGCGCCGACGACCGCCTCGTAGGGGACGTCCTCGATGTCGACGACGCCGGTGAGGGTCGCGGCCAGCGCCTGGACCGGCGTGACGGTGCGGATCAGTCGCTTGCGGGCGCGCTTGATGACGCCGGAGTCGACCGCGATCCAGTTGTCGCGCAGCTTGATGACCGGGCTGGTGGTGCGGGCCAGCTCGTCCATCTCCTCCTCGGTCAGCTCCTCGCCGTGGAGGGAGAGCTGCCACTCGAAGCCGAAGAGCGCCTGCGGGCCGAAAAGGCCGTCCTGGAGTGCCTCCTCACGCTGACCGGCCGGCGCCCTGCTGCCCAGCTCGACGCGATGGGTGACCTCGCGGTCGAGGTACTTGGGCCACATCACCTGGTGGCCGGCCTCGGTCAGCGCCGCGGCGCCCTCGTCGAGGAGCGAGAGGATCTCGTCGGAGTCGAGGGTGATCTCGTCGGGCACGCGCAGGTCGAGCAGCCGGTCGAGCACCGGCCACGCGTCGGCGGCGCTGCGCAGCGCGATGGCCGCATGCGTGCGGGCCCGCTCGCCGAAGCCGTGGGCCGCGTCGGGGCCGGTGTCGGACCACAGCTCGACCGCGTCCGCGACGTGGGCGGCGTTGTCGACCGCGTGCACCTGCACGACCAGCCGCACCGCACCGGCGACCAGCTCCTCCTCGTCGGCCTCGATCCGGAACGACACCGACACCAGGTGGGGGCGGTCGTCGCGACCGCGCGCCCGGAGCCGCGCGATCCGCTGCTGCAGCTGGTCGCTGAAGTCGTCGGGGCTCGTGGTCGGCGCGGGACGGGAGCTGGGGGCGGGTCGTCGCCGGGCGTTGCCGGGCGTGGTGCGAGGGACGGTGTCGGCGACCGCGTCCAGCAGCGCACGGACCGTGCCCTCGGCCGTCGCCTGGTCCGACCCCTCGTGCGCGCGCGCCCGCGCCAGCTCGACGATCCGGCGCTCGTCGTGGGCGTCGAGGCCGGCGACCTGCCAGTGCCGGCCCTCCGGGTCGGGGGCGAGGCGGCCGGCGGCGACCAGCTGGAGGCCGAGCAGCGAGGCGCCGGCGAGCAGCGCCACCGACGGGTGGAGGTCGTCCTGGTCGCGCACCTTCGCCAGCACCGGCAGGGCGCCACGGATCGGCATCACGATCGTGCGGCGGTCGTCGGTGAACTCGATCGAGCCCTCCCGGGGCGGCTCCCCCACCAGCAACCTGGCGGGACCGGTGACCGGGACAAAGCTCATGCAGGCGACCCTTCCGTGCTCGCTCGGACAGCGGGCACCAGGGACGGTAACGCGTGGCACCGACACGGAGTTCCCGGTTGCTAGCGTCGGCCAGCATGACCACCTCCGTCGACGTCGCCCGCCTGCTCGCCGCGCACCCCGTGATCGACGGGCACAACGACCTGCTGTGGGAGGCGCGCGTGCAGGCGGCGTACGACTTCACCCGCCTCGACGTCGGCGCCGGCGGCACGCCCACGCACACCGACCTGCCGCGGATGCGCGCCGGCGGGATGGGCGCGCAGTTCTGGTCGGTCTACGTCCCGACCCGACTGACCGGCGACGCCGCCGTCACCGCGACGCTCGAGCAGGTCGACGCCGCGCGCCACCTCACCCGGACGTACGCCGACCAGCTGGCGTGGGCGACCACCGCCGACGAGGTCGAGCAGGCGTGGGCAAGCGGCCGGATGGCCTCACTGATGGGCGCCGAGGGCGGTCACTCGATCGGCTGCTCGCTCGGCACACTGCGCCAGCTGCACGAGCTCGGCGTGCGCTACCTGACGCTCACCCACAACGCGAACACTCCCTGGGCGGACTCCGCGACGGACCGTCCGGTCGCGAACGGGCTCACCGCCTTCGGTCGCGAGGTGGTCCGCGAGATGAACCGGGTCGGGATGATGGTCGACCTGTCGCACGTCTCGGCCGACACCATGCGCGCCGCGCTCGAGGTCGCCGAGGCGCCGGTGATCTTCAGCCACAGCTCGGCGCGAGCCGTGACCGACAGCCCGCGCAACGTGCCCGACGACGTGCTCCAGCTGATGGCACGGGGCAACGGCGTGTGCATGGTGACGTTCGTGCCGAAGTTCGTGAACGCGGCCTGCGCCGACTGGCACCGCGAGATGGTCGCGGCGGCCGAGGCGGAGGGCATCCCCGAGGCGGACGGCGTCCGGTTCGCCGGGTTCGAGACCGCATGGACCGTCGACCACCCACAGCCCACGGCGACGCTCGACGACGTCGTGGCGCACTGCGAGCACGTCCGCGAGGTCGCCGGCATCGACCACATCGGGCTGGGCGGCGACTACGACGGGGTCGAGGTGCTGCCCGCGGGCCTGGAGGACGTGTCCACCTATCCCGTGCTGCTCTCCGCGCTCGCCGACCGCGGCTGGTCCGAGGACGACCTCGCCGCGCTGACGTGCCGCAACGTCCTGCGGGTGATGCGCGAGGTCGAGGACCGCGCCGGCGAGCTCCGGGCGACGCGTGGCCCCAGCCTGGCGCGGATCGAGGACCTCGACGCCGTACCTCGGTAGTCCAGTGGCCAACGGTCGTCCGAGGTGTCGACCGACCGCCACTTCCCACTGGACTACCCGGGCCCGGGCGACCCGACCCACTGCGAAAAGGATTGGGTCGTTGTCAGTCGCAACCAATACCGTTGTGCGGTGACCAGCACCCAGACCTCTCCCGGCGAGATCCAGCCGGACAGCTCCGACAAGCTCGACAAGGGCGTCCTGATGGTGGCGGGCGTCGTCGTCCTCGGCGCCATCATGTCGATCCTCGACATCACCGTCGTCTCCGTCGCCCTGAACACCTTCCAGGAGGAGTTCAACGCCACTGCGGCAGAGGTCGCCTGGACGATGACCGGCTACACCCTCGCCCTGGCCAGCGTCATCCCGCTGACCGGCTGGGCCGCCGACAGGTTCGGCACCAAGCGGCTCTACCTCATCGCGGTCGCGCTGTTCACCGCCGGCTCCGTGCTCTGCGCGACGGCCACCTCGCTCGAGCTGCTGGTCGTCTACCGCGTGCTCCAGGGCCTCGGCGGCGGCATGCTGATGCCGCTCGGCATGACGATCCTGACCCACGCCGCCGGCCCCGAGCGCGTCGGCCGCGTGATGGCCGTGCTCGGCATCCCGATGCTGCTCGGCCCGATCTTCGGCCCGATCCTGGGTGGCGCCCTCATCGAGAGCGCCTCGTGGCACTGGATCTTCCTGATCAACCTGCCGATCGGCATCCTCGCCATCGTCTACGCCTGGATCGTGCTGCCCAAGGACGAGGTCGAGCCGTCGGAGACCTTCGACTGGCTGGGCATGGTCCTGCTGTCCCCGGGCCTCGCCGCGTTCCTCTACGGCGTCAGCTCCATCCCTGAGGAGGGCACCGCGATGGCCGCCCGCGTGCTGGTCCCGATGGTCGTCGGCGCGCTCCTGATCGTCGCCTTCGTGCCGTGGGCGCTGGCCAAGCGCAACATCCACCCGCTGGTCGAGCTGCGCCTGTTCAAGAACCGCAACATGACGGTCGCGATCATCGCGATGAGCCTGTTCGCGATCGCCTTCTTCGGCGCCTCGCTGCTGTTCCCGCTCTACTTCATCCAGGTCCGCGGCGAGGGCACCCTCGACACCGGCTGGCTGCTGGCCCCGCAGGGCCTCGGCGCGATGATCACCATGCCGATCGCGGGCATCCTGGCCGACAAGATCGGCCCCGGGAAGATCGTGCTGACCGGCGTCACCGTGATCACCGCCGGCATGGCGATGTTCACCCAGATCGGTGCGGACACCTCCTACGCCTACATCCTCGGCGCGCTCTTCATCATGGGTCTCGGGATGGGCGCCACGATGATGCCGATCATGACCGCGGCGCTCGCGACGCTCACCGCGCACAACGTGGCCCGCGGCTCGACCCTGCTCAACATCACCCAGCAGGTGGCCGCCTCCATCGGTACGGCGCTGTTCTCGGTGATCCTCACCAACGAGATCAAGGACTCGAAGTTCGTCGCCGCCGGCCAGGCCCTCAACGAGGCCGGGAGCGACCAGTCCGCCGTCGCTGCGGTGATGGAGAAGTTCGGCATCACGCCCGCGCAGCTGGAGAACCTCCAGGCGCTCGCCACGAGCGACCTGGCCGACGCCTTCGCCACGGTCTTCATCGTGGCGACGGTGCTGGTCGCCTGCTGCCTCATCCCGGCCTTCTTCCTGCCCCGCAGGAAGGTGGCCCCGGTCGACCCGACCGCGATGATGGGTCACTGACCCGGCCCGTCCGCACGCCGAGATCACCTCGAGGGCGGGGCCGTGGACGGCGTGACGGGTCCACGCCTCCTGTCGTCACTCCCTATGCTTGCGAGACGTGGACGAGCTCGGGACGGAACTGCCGCAGCGCCCCACCTACGTACGGGTGCTGCTCCTCATGACGCTGTTCTTCGCCGTGCCGGTCGTGAGCACCGCCGTCGAGGCGATGCGCGAGTCCGGCAGGGCGGCGGCCGGCGGCTCGGCGATGACGGTGGTCATGGTGCTCCTGTTCGTCGTCGTCCCCCTGCTGATCGCGCGCAGCATCACCGCCCGCCACACCTACGTCTCCGATGAGGCGGTGTCGGTGGTCTCGGGCGGCGAGCTGCGCCAGCAGCTCGCCTTCGACGACCTGACCGAGGTCAAGGTGCGCTACACCGGCAACGGCGGCAACCTCATGCCCAAGGAGAAGATCTTCCTCTCGGGCCCGATGCGGACCGGACGCGGCTCGATCCTCGTGTCCCGCCTGTACGTCGAGTCGCTGCAGCCCCTCCTGCGGCGCCTCGAGGCGGAGGTCGCCGACCGGCCGGAGCTGCTCCGGGGTGAGCTCGAGCGCGACTACTTCGAGGAGGCGGTCCGGTCCGCCCGCTGACGACCGGGTGGGTCCCGTCCGCGCGCCGTTCGCGCGATGATGTCGGGAAGTTCTCCGCGGGCTGTCGATTTCCGGCAGCGGGCGGCGACGAGGTGATGAGCGGCCCCGGACCACGGGGCCCAGCACGAGAGGCACCGCCATGAAGTACGTCCTGATGTACACCTCCCGCCCCGACCTGGACGCCTCCACCGACCCGGAGGCCGCGCAGGCGGTCTACAAGCGGGTCTACGAGTGGTTCGGCGAGAACGCCGGCGTGATGGCCGACTCCGGCGCCGAGCTGCTCGGCGTCGAGACCGCGACCACCGTCAGGCACGGGTCGGACGGCGCGGTCGTCGTCGACGGGCCGTTCAACGAGGCCAAGGAGGTGATCGGCGGCTTCAGCGTCATCGACGTGTCCGACATGGACGCCGCCATCGCCGTGGTGAAGACCTGGCCGATGCTCGACCTGCCGGGCGTGGCCGTCGAGATCCGTCCGATGGTCGAGGACTACTCGCAGTTCGAGTGACGGCGCGAGCCACGACACGTCGATGACCACCACGGACGACCTCCTCGCGCGGACCCTGCGCGAGGAGGCCGGGCCGCTCGTCGCCCGGCTCTCGCGGCGCTTCGGGGACTTCGACGTGGCCGAGGAGGCCGTCCAGGGCGCAGTGGTCGAGGCACTGACGTCGTGGCGGCGCAGCGGGCCGCCGGATCGCGCGGGTGCGTGGCTGCAGGTCGCGGCCACCCGCAACGCGATGGACGCGCTGCGGCTGCGCGACCGGCAGCGCGCCCTCGCCGCGCGCGCCGACCCACCCACGGACCACGGGTCCGGTGAGGACACCGACGACCGGCTGGCCCTCCTCTTCGCCTGCTGCCACCCCGCCCTCGCGCCCGAGGCCCGGCTCGCGCTGACGCTCCGCGCGGTCGTCGGGCTCACCACGCCGCAGATCGCCCGGGCGTTCCTGGTGAACGAGACGACGCTGGCGCAGCGCGTCGTACGCGCCAAGCGCAAGATCGTCTCGGCCGGCATCACGCTCACCGTGCCGCCGGAGTCGCAGCGCGCCGAGCGGCTGTCCGACGTGCTCGCGGTCGTCTACGTGATGTTCAACGAGGGGTTCGTGTCCTCGACCGGTCCCACCCAGGACCGTGACCTGGCCGCCGACGCGGTGTGGCTGGCCGGGGTCGTCGCCACGTCGCTGCCGGACCAGGCGGAGGCGTGGGGCCTGGCCGCGCTGCTGACCATCCAGCACGCCCGCAGCCGCTCGCGCTTCGCCGACGGCGAGCTGGTGCTGCTGCGCGACCAGGACCGCAGCCTCTGGGACCACGAGGCGATCGCCGAGGGCGAGCGGATGATCGAGCGGGCCGCGTCGCTGCGCCGGCCCGGGGCCTACCAGCTGCAGGCCGCCATCGCCGCCGTGCACGCCACGGGCGCGAGCTGGGCCGAGACCGACTGGCTCCAGATCTCCCTGCTCTACGACGAGCTGGCGAGGTACGACGCCTCGCCGGTCGTACGGCTGAACCAGCTCGTCGCCCACGCGCAGGTCGCCGGGCCGGAGGACGCGCTGCGACGGCTCGAGTCGTTGGCCGCGCCGCTCGCGGGCTACCACCTCTTCCACGCCACCCGCGCACAGCTGCTCGCCGCGGTGGGCCGCGACGACGAGGCCGCGGCCGCCAACCGGCGGGCGCTCGAGCTGACCGCCAACGACGCCGAGCGGCGGCTGCTCACCCGTCGGCTGCACTCCCGACCGTTGGACGACGGCTCCTGAGATCTCCCCTCCCGGAGCGCGGCGATCCGTCATCCGTTCCCGCACCCATGCGTTCGGGTTGGGATGACGGATCCGGGCGGTGGGGGAGGGCAGCCCGGCCCGCCGGCAGGCTCAGCCCTGGGAGGCCAGGGCGAGCGGGAGGACGGCACCCGCACCGGCGGCCCTGATCGCCGTGGCGGCGACGGTCAACGTCCACCCGGTGGCGACCTGGTCGTCGACGAGCAGCACGGTCGCACCGGGCGGGACCTCGGCGACCAGGCCGCCGCGGCGGCGTACGGCGGAGACCCGCTGCGCCGAGTTGGACTGGCCGGCGCGGGGCGGGACGGAGTCGTCGCGGATCGCCCACGTGCCGACGACGGGGACCTGCATGACGTGAGCCAGGCCGTCGGCGAGGTCGCGGGTGAGGGTGGGCCGGGTGGCCGACTCGACCACCACGATCGCGTCGGGCCGCGAGCTCCACTCCGAGGACCAGTCCTTCATCACGTCCATCACGGCCTGGCGGAGCCCGGTCGGGACCGGCCCGTCGGGGGTGTCCTCGCGGAACAGCGCACGCAGCGCCTGGCCGTGGCCGAGGTCGGTCAGCCGGGCGACGACCCGCCCGGGCTCGGCCCCCTCGGCGATCTTGCCCTTGAGGTCGAGGCCGAGGTTGGTCAGCGCGGTGGGCCACATCCGGCGCGGCTCGAGGACGACGCCGGGGCGGGACAGCCGCTCGCCGGCCTCGGCGACGGCGGTCTCGCTCACCGAGGTCGACAGGGTGAGCCCGCCACAGTTGTCGCAGCGGCCGCAGTCGGCGGCGTCGGGGTCGTCGAGCTGCTCGCGGAGGTAGCGCATCCGGCACTCGGTGGTGCGGAGGTAGCCGAGCATCGCCTGCTGCTCGCGCTCGCGCGCCTCGGCGACGCGGGCGTAGCGCTCGGCGTCGTAGGTCCAGGGCTGCCCGGTGGCGACCCAGCCGCCCTGCACGCGCTGGACGGCGCCGTCGACGTCGAGGACCTTGAGCATCGACTCCAGCCGGTTGCGCCCGAGCTCGACGCGGGTCTCGATGGTGGCAGTCGACATCGGGCGCTCGGACTCGGCGAGGGCCGCCAGGGTCTCGCGGACCTGCTCCTCGCGCGGGAACCCGAGCGAGGCGAAGTAGGCCCAGATGTCGCGGTCCTCGATCTGCGGGAGCAGCACGACGGTGGCCTCGTCGGTGCCGCGGCCGGCGCGGCCGACCTGCTGGTAGTAGGCGACCGGCGATGCAGGCGCCCCGAGGTTGATCACGAAGCCGAGGCTGGCGTCGAACCCCATGCCGAGCGCGCTCGTCGCGATGAGGGCCTTGACCCGCCCGTCCACCAGCGCCTGCTCGAGGGCGTGCCGCTCGTCGGCCTCGGTCTGCCCGGAGTAGGCCGCGACCTCGACGCCGCGGTCGCGGAGGTAGCCGGCGACCTCCTGGGTGGCGGCCACGGTCAGGCAGTAGACGATGCCCGACCCGGGCTGCTCGGCGAGGTGGTCGGCCAGCCAGGCCAGGCGCTGCTCGGGCGTCTTCAGCTGCACCACGCCCAGCCGCAGCGACTCGCGGTCGAGGGTGCCGCGCTGGACGAGGACCCCGGTCAGGGCTGAGGGGTCTCGTGACGGGCGCTGCGCGCCCTCCTCGACCAACGCGGCTTGCGAGTCGGTCGCCCCTTGGACGCCGAGCTGCTCGGCGACGTCGTCGGTCACACGTGCGTTGGCGGTGGCCGTGGTCGCGAGCACCGGGATGCCGGCGGGCAGCTCGGCCAGCAGGGTGCGGAGGCGGCGGTAGTCGGGGCGGAAGTCGTGGCCCCAGTCGGAGATGCAGTGGGCCTCGTCGACGACAAGCAGGCCGCAGGTGGCAGCGAGGCGGGGCAGCACCTCGTCACGGAAGCCGGGGTTGTTGAGCCGCTCGGGGCTGACCAGCAGCACGTCCACCTCGCCTGCGTGGATCTGGTCGTGGATCGGCTGCCACTGGTCGATGTTGGTCGAGTTGATGGTGACCGCGCGGATGCCGGCACGCTCGGCGGCCGCGATCTGGTTGCGCATCAGCGCGAGCAGCGGGCTGACGATGACGGTCGGGCCGGCACCCGCCTCGCGCAGCAGCTTGGTCGCCACGAAGTAGACCGCCGACTTGCCCCACCCGGTGCGCTGCACGACCAGGGCGCGGCGACGGTCGACAGCCAGCGCCTCGATCGCGTGCCACTGGTCCTCGCGCAGGGTCGCGTCGTCGCGTCCGACGAGCGCGCGGAGGTGCCGCTCGGCTGCCTCGCGGGCCGAGTGGCGTACGTCGTCGGTGACTGCCGGGTCGGTGGTGCTTGTCATGGCACCTGTCTACCAACCGCCGCCGACGATGTGCGCCCGGCCGTCCACAGGAGCCCGGTCGGGGGTCGGGATCTGACGGACGCTCAGCCGGCGTCGACGGACTCCCCCAGCCGCTCCCGGAGCGCGGCGAGGCCGCGCGAGGCGTGGCTCTTCACCGTGCCGGTGCTGATCGACAGCTCGGCGGCGGTCTCCTCGACGGACATGCCGAGCCAGTAGCGCAGCACCACGGTGCGTCGCTGCATCGGCGGCAGGGCACGGACCTCGGCGAGCAGCTGCATCCGGTCCTCCGTGCTCGCGCCCGCGCGCGCCGGCTCGTCGAGCAGCTCGATCGGCACCCCGGACCGGCGCCGGTGCCACGGCCGGCGGCGCTGGTCGAGGTCGGCGTTGACGATGATCCGCCGTGCGTAGGCCTCCTCACGGCCGGTGCCCTGCACCCGGGTCCAGGCGAGGTAGAGCTTGACCAGCGCCTCCTGCAGCACGTCCTCGGCACGGGCGTCGTCGCGGCACACGGCGTAGGCGATGCGACGCAGCGTCGCCTGGCGGGCCTCGACGAACTCGACGTAGCCCTCGTCCGCGGCGCTCACCAGTTGCCCCGCAGCATCGTCAGGAACGACGTGAAGTCGGGCTGCGTGTCGCCCGGCCAGAACCGGTACCAGGGCGCACCCTCCTCGGGATCGACGCCGACGACGTAGAACGTCTGCCCGGCGTACTCCACCTCGGCCGCGCCCGCGCGGGTGTGCGTCACGCGCCCGGAGCCGAGGTCGGGGTCGGCCACCTGGTCGACCAGCGTCACCTCCGGCGCTCCCGCGACCATCCGGCCGGACCCCGGTCCGGCGAAGTGCGCGAACCGCTCGGCGAGGGAGGGCCGCCCCTGCTCGTGGGCGGTCGCGGCGTCGACCCACAGCTCGAAGTCGTCGGTGGTCCAGCCCGGGACGTCCATCAACCCGGCGCCGTCCGACGACAGCCACACCCAGACGACGTCGTCGGTCATGTCCTCCGGGGCGCACGGGCACACCGCCTCGACGGCGTACGAGGTGGTGTCGCCGGCCTTGCCGTAGGTGAACGGGTCGACCACGATCCGGCGGACGGTGGCGTCGGGCGCGACCCAGAGCCGGCCGTCCGGCGCGAGTGCCACGGGGCCGTGGTTGCCGTGCTCCTCGGCCCACGACGGGATGTCGGTGGTGGTGAACCAGTCGACGCCGTCGAGGCCGTCCTGCGCCTCGAGCGGGTTGTTGGGCTCGGGCGCGACGAAGTCGGGGTCGGTGGACAGGTCGACCTGCGCCTCGCTGGTGCGGGTCGGGTCCTCGGCGATCCGTGACTGGTCGCTGCCGCCCGGGGCGAGGACCTGCAGCGCGCCCACGGCCACGGCAGCTGCGGCCGCCGCAGCGACGACGGCGGCGGTCGCCCGGCGTCGGCGGCGCGCGCGCCGCCCCTCCAGGAGGTACGACGACGCCGCGACGCTCGGCAGGTGGGCGAGCTCGTCGTCGAGCCGGGTCAGCAGGTCGCTCTCACTCATGTCCCCTCGACGGTCCGGCACGACGAAAGGTTGTCACGAGGCCCGGCCGGGTGACCGGGTCTCGTGACAGGACTTCGTCCTTCCTCGACCAGCGGAAGACGTGTCCTTCCTCGACCAGCGGGGCGCGGGGCGGGTTCAGCGCTGGCGGCTGCGGGCGATGAACTTCTCCAGGTCGATCCCGGCCCGGCGAGCGGCCAGGCGGACCTCGCGGGTGGTGAGGTCGGGGGCGACGAAGGACTCCGGGGTGATGCTGCGGTCAGCGGCGGCGTACTGCCGCTGGAGGGCCGCCTGGCTGCGGGCTGAGGCGGCAGCGTCGGCGCGCACCTTGGCGGTCACCGCGAAGGCGCCGCCGACCGTGGTGCTCACGACCGGGGTGTAGCCGCTTGCGTGGCCCGCCACGTTGGGGTGGTAGCTCTCGGAGATCGGGTAGGACAGGCCGTTGAGGTACTCCGGGTCGTCGCACACCGCGTGGCCGACGAAGGCGCTCGTCGGGTCGGCGAAGCTGAACCCGGCGGCGGCCGCCGCCGTTGCGGTGCGCGCGTTGATCAGGTCGGCGGTCTGGTTGAGCCGGGCCTCCTCGGTGGGGGAGAACCAGGTGAGGGCGTTGCAGTCCTCGCCGTTGAAGATGCGCGGGTAGCCGACGACCACGACCTTGGCGTAGGGCGCGCGGCTGCGGATGTCTGCGTAGAGCGTCGCCAGCGCGGACGGGAGCGTGGTGGTGATGTAGGCCTGAGCGGTGTTGATCTTGCCGTTGCAGTTGCTCGCCCAGCCCGGCAGGGCGCACTCGGTGAGCACGTCGGCGAAGCCCGCGTCGTTGCCGCCGACGGAGATCGTGACGTAGTTCGTGGCCGTGGTCAGGGCGCTCAGCTGGGTGGAGGTGACGTCGCCGATCCGCGCACCCGAGCACGCCCGGAAGTTGAGGGCGTAGCCGCGGGCGGCGGCGATCAGGCTGGGATAGGCCTTGGTGGAGCGCTGGCAGCTGGTGCCGTCGCTGAGGTAGGAGCGCGTGCCCGTGCCGGACGCGTAGGAGTCGCCCAGGGCGACGTAGACCGGCGCGGCCGCCTGGGCCGGCTGGAGGAGCAGGGGGCCGAGCAGGCCCACCAGGGCGGACCCGAGGACCGCCAGGCGTGCAGACGTGCGCTTCATCGTCGAATGACCTCCGAGACGTCGGGCCACCCGAGTGTGACCGCGATCACACACTAGGGACCGGCAGGCGTCCGCGACCAGACCGAACGGTCAGGTTTTGCCTCAGGGACCGACGCGGCGCAGCCGGGGCCCGGGCGGCCCGAGGTCGGCGGCGTCACGGAAGGACTCCCCCACGAGCAGCGGCACGACCTCGCTGACGTCCTGCCGGGCCGCGATCTCCACGTCGGCGACGAAGCCGGCCTCGACGAGCTCGCGCCCGCTCGCGCAGGACAGCAGGTCCGTCGGCAGGGTGGCGGCCTGCCACGCGGCGATCGCCATCCGCACCTCGGGGCTCACGGCCGGGTCCCCGGCCTCGGCGAGGCCGGCGAGCACCGCTCCCGCACCCCACAGGTCCTCGACCGCCGGGCGGAGGGTGTCGTCGTACCACCGCTCACCCGCCGGTACGACGACCACGCTGGCGCCGGCGACCATCTTCGGCGCGAGCCAGCGGGCGACCGCGGCCGCGTTGCGCAGGCACGCGCCCACGACCTGGGCTCCGGACTCGGCGAGCGCGAAGGCGATGGTCGAGCCGTTGGGCGAGGTCAGCACCAGGCGCTCGACGCCCTCCACCTCCGACAGGCTCGCGGGCGACAGCGAGACGTGGCGGGCGCCGGGACGCGACAGGGCCTCGAAGCGGCCCACCGCCAGGGTGGCGCCGTGGCGCAACGCGTGCTCGGCGGCGCGGGCGTCGCGCCAGCGGTAGGGGAAGACCTCGATGCCACGCTCGATCGCGACGCTCAACGTGGTGGTGAAGGACAGCACGTCGACCACCACGGCGTAGTCCGCGGGGACGGCCTCGGCGCCCGTCGGGCCCCATTCCACGCGGAGCCGGTAGGTCGACTGGTCGTGCCCGGGCAGTGCCACGGGCCCATTCAACCGCGCCGGGTCTCGATACGCTGCTTCACGGCTCGACCGCCTACGGCATCACCAGATCCGGACGCGGCCCTCCGGCTCGAGCCACAGGCCGTCACCGGGCTGGGTCTCGAACACCTCGTGGAACTCGTCGAGGTTGCGCACGATGTTGGCGCGGAACTCGGCGGGGCTGTGCGGGTCGATGGTGAGGTACTGGAGCTCCTGCTCCTTGCGGCGCTTGGTGCGCCACACGTGGGCCCAGTTGAGGAAGAGGGCGCGACGGTCCTCGACGGTCGCCTCACCTCCACGGCTGATCACGTAGGCCTTGTGCGCGATGGTCAGGCCGCCGAGGTCACCGATGTTCTCGCCGACGGTGAGGCTGCCGTTGACGTGCTCGCCGGGCAGGTTGCGCGGCTCGAAGGCGTCGTACTGCGTGATCAGCGCCTGCGACTTGGCCTCGAAGGCCGACTTGTCGTCGGCGGTCCACCAGTCGTGGAGGTTGCCGTCGCCGTCGTACTGCGCGCCCTGGTCGTCGAAGCCGTGGCCGATCTCGTGCCCGATGACGGCGCCGATGCCACCGTAGTTCTCGGCCTCGTCAGCGTCGGGGCTGAAGAACGGCGGCTGCAGGATCGCGGCCGGGAAGCAGATCTCGTTGGTGCCCGGGTGGTAGTAGGCGTTGACCGTCTGCGGGAGCATCAGCCACTCGTCGCGGTCGACCGGCTGCCCGACCTTCTCCAGCTGCCGGTCGGTCTCGAAGGACGACGCGGACGCGACGTTGCCCAGCAGGTCGTCGGCCGAGACCGTCAGCGAGCTGTAGTCGCGGAACTGCGCGGGGTAGCCGATCTTGGGGTAGAAGCGGTCGAGCTTGTCGTAGGCCTTCTGCTTGGTGTCCTCGCCCATCCAGTCCAGCGCCTCGATGGAGCGGCGGTAGGCCGTCACCAGGTTGGCCACCAGGTCGTCCATCTTCTGCTTGGACTCCGGCGGGAAGTGGCGGGAGACGTAGACCTGGCCGACGGCCTCGCCGATCGCGCCCTCGACGAAGTCGACGCCGCGCTTCCAGCGCGCCCGCAGCTCGGGGGTGCCGCTGAGCGTGCGGCCGTAGAAGTCGAAGTTCGCCTGGACGAACTCGTCGGGGAGGTACGGCGCCGAGCTGCGCACGATGCGCGCGTGCAGGATGTCGCGCCACGTCTCGATCGGCGTCTCGTCGAGCACCGAGGACAGGTGGGAGAAGAAGTCCGGCTGCATCACGATCGTGGTGCGCAGGGTCTCCTCGGTGCCGCCCAGCGCGGTGACGTAGGTGACCCAGTCGAACGCCGGGCAGAGCTCCTGCAGCTCCTGCAGGCTCTTGTGGTTGGTCGTCTTCTGGACGTCGCGGGTCTCCGCGGCCTCCCAGTGCCCCTGGGCGAGCCGGGTCTCGTAGGCGAGCACCGCCGCCGCGGCGCCGGCCGGGTCGTCGTGATCGCTGAGGGTGAGCAGGTGCGTGAGGTAGTCGACGTACTTGGTGCGGATCTCGGCGAACTTCTCGTCGTCGTAGTAGGACTCGTCGGGCAGGCCGAGGCCGCCCTGGGCGAGGTAGACGATGTTGCGCGAGGCATCGGCGCGGTCGGGGGTGATGTAGGACCCGAACAGCCCGGGTCCGCCGATCCGCTCGAACATGCCGAGGAAGGCCGCGAGCTCCTGGAGGTCGGCGATCCGGTGCGCCCGGTCGAGCAGGCCCTTCACCGGACGCAGGCCCTTGGCCTCGATGGTGTCGGTGTCCATGAACGAGGCGTAGAGGTCGCCGATCTTGCGCTCCTCGGCGTCCAGCTCGTCGGCGGGCCGGTCGGCGAGCTCGGTGATGATGTCCTTCACCTGCTGCTCCGCGGCGTCGGCGAGCGCGATGAAGGCACCCCAGCTCGACTTGTCCGACGGGATCTCGGTCTCCTCCAGCCACCGTCCGTTGACGTGTCCGAAGAGGTCGTCCTGGGGGCGGATGTCGGGGTTCATGCCCTCGCGGGCGGAGTCGAGGATCGTCACGCGGTCGACCCTAACGCTCGCTGCCCAGCGCGGGCATCAGCGCACGCGGACGACCGACTTGCCGAACGCCACTGCCGGCGCCGAGCGTCACCGGACCCGCACGACGGACTTGCCGAACGCCACTGCCGGCGCTGAGCGTCACCGGACCCGCACGACCGACTTGCCCAGGGTGCGACGCTCGTCCATGTCGACGAGCGCCTGCCCGAAGCCCGCCATGTCGTACGTCGCACCGATCGGCGGCCTGACCACGCCCGAGGCGAACATCGGCTCGAGGCGGTGCCACTGCTTCTGCATGTAGCCCGGCTTGGTCATCGCGAAGGCGCCCCAGCCGACGCCGCGCACGTCGGTGTTGTTGAGCAGCAGCCGGTTGACCTTGACCTCGGGGATCCCCTGGCCGGCCGCGAACCCCACGACCAGGATCCGGCCCTGCTCGGCGAGGCAGCGCAGCGAGTCGGTGAAGGCGTCGCCGCCGACCACATCGAGCACCACGTCGACCCCGCGGCCGCCGGCGATCTCCTTGACCCGGTCCTTGAAGTCGGGCCCGACGACCGCCTCGTCCGCGCCGGCGGCGAGGGCGAAGGCAGCCTTCTCCTCGGTGCTGACGACCGCGACCGTGCGGGCGCCGAGGCCCTTCGCGACCTGCAGGGTGGCGGTGCCGACACCACCGGCGGCACCGTGGACGAGCACGGTCTCGCCCTCGCGCAGGCCCCCGCGCTCCTCGAGCGCGAAGAGGGCGGTCAGGTAGTTCATCGGGATCGCGGCACCCTCGTCGAACGACAGCTCGTCGGGCAGGGCGAAGGTGAAGATCGCCGGGTTCGCGACCCGCTCCGCGGCACCGCCGTTGAGGTTCACGCCGGCGACCCGCTGGCCCACCGTGAAGCCGCTGGACTCCGGCGACCCCGGGTCGAGCACGACGCCGGCGAAGTCGACGCCGAGGGTGAACGGCGGCTCGGGCTTGAACTGGTACTCACCCCGGCTCAGCAGCAGGTCCGGGAACGACACCCCGACGCTGTGCACCTCCACCAGGACGTCGTCGTGGCCCTGGACCGGCGGGTCGACCTCCCGCACCTCGATGTCGGACGGACCGGTGGGCGTGACGACCTGGACTGCGCGCATACGGGCAGCCTATGTAGTCCAGTGGCGAGTGGTCGTCCGACGGCGAGCCTGGCGACCACGTGTCACTGGACTACCCCGACGCGGAGCCGACGCGCTTGACCTCGGCGAGCTCGAAGTGCATCGGGTCGGTGTAGCGCCAGTCGCCGCCCCACGCGAAGCCCCAGGTCTTGAAGACCGACACGACGGCGCGGCTCATCTCCCCGACGCTGCCGCGCTGGTTGCCCGGCACGTTGAGGTCGAGGGCGAGGCCGAACGAGTGGTTGGACAGCGTCGTGGTGTTGGCGATGAAGCGCGGGTAGTAGCAGCCGGCGTACTCGCCCGGGTGGATCTCGCCGGCCAGGCCGAGCTGCTGCACCTCGAGCAGGGCGGCGCGCAGCTGCGGGAACAGGTCCTTGTGGCAGGTGACGCTGCCGAGGATCGGCACCACCTCGGTGCGGATGTTGGCGGCGACCCAGGCGGGGTCGGGGGCGATCCGCCCGCCGCCGATGACGCGGTAGCGGTAGGTGCCGACCACGCTGCCGAGGGTGCCGCCGGTCGGGATCGCGGTCAGGCGCGCCTCGGGGTCGAGGCCGAGGCGCGAGGCGACGTCGAGCATCTGCACCGACGCGTCCTTGCCGACGAGCTTCTCGAGCGGCGTGCGGATCGAGGCCGGGGAGATGTCGTCGGTGGAGATCAGCAGGCCGTTGTCCGTGGCCATCTCGATGTCGTCGGCCCACGCGGTGTTGACGACCATGTCGATGGTGGGGATCTGGGGGGTGTACGCCCCGACGTGCAGGGTAGGTGCCGCGTCGTCCGAGCCGAGCCGGATCATCCCGTCCTTGTCGGCGAGCCGCTTGCCGATCGACTTGTCGGTCGCCATCTCGCCGCCGGCCACCCGGTCCCAGGCCTCCTGGAAGTCGGCGACGTCGGCGCGGGTGAACAGCCGGTAGGCGCCGGGGTCGACCGAGGCGACGGTGAGCACCCGGTTCTCCAGCGACACCTGGCCCAGGCCGATCCGCTCGGTGTGGGCGACGCCCTTCAACCGCTCGATCTTCTCGATGGTGGAGGCGGGGAGGGCCTGGTCCCACTGCACCAGGATGTCGGCGCTCCAGAGCCGGTCCTTGCGCTTCCCGGGCGGGTCGACGGCGTGGGCGGGGTCGGCCACCGGGGTCGTCGGGCGGGTCGACGGCCTGCCGGTCGAGCTCGACTCCGACGCCGGGGTCGGGTCGGGCTCCGGCACCGTCCCCGGCTCGCTGCACGCGCCGAGCAGGAGGGCGAGGGCAGCGGTCGCCGCCACCGTCCCCCGTCGTCGTACGCGCATGGGGAGACCCTAGGTCGTGGCCGGCAGTCCTCGGCCGTCGCGAGCGTCGTCCGGCGTGTGCGATGGCAAGGCGGAGGAGGGAGACATGGCGGAGCCATGGCGACTGACGACAACGCAGCCAGCGTGCGCGGCGGGCGGCGCGCAGCAGGCCATGGGGCTGCCGGCCACGACCTAGGTCGTGGTGGTCTGGAGCCGGTGCGGGATCGTCACCCAGGAGATCAGCCCGCCGACGAGGAGGAGCACGGCGCACGCGACCATGGCGGTGCCGTACGCCGTGTCGAATCGCGCCGGGTCGCGGTAGTCGTCGCCCCCGAGCCCCACTGCCATCGGCAGTGCGGCGACCGCCAGCAGCGAGCCGGCGCGTGCCACCGCGTTGTTGATGCCGCTGGCCGTGCCCGTCACCTCGTCGGGCGCGGCGGCCAGCACGGTCGCGGTCAGCGGCGCGACCATCAGGGCCAGGCCCAGGCCGAAGACCGTCAGGCCCGGCAGCACGTCGCGCCACCAGGTCACGCCGGGTCCCACCGCCAGCAGGAGGAACGTCCCGACCGCCATCACCGCCGGCCCGAACGTCATCGGGATGCGCGGTCCGATGCGCTGGGCGAGGGCTCCCCCGCGCGCGGCGAGCAGGAGCATGCAGGCGGTGATCGGGAGCGTCGCCAGCCCGGCCTCGAGGGCGTTATAGCCGCCGACGGTCTGCAGCTGCAGGACGAGGAAGAACAGGATCGCGCCCAGCGCGGCGTAGACGAGCAACGTCATCGCGTTGGCCGCGCTGAAGGTGCGGTCGGAGAAGAGGCCGAGCGGCACCATCGGCTCGGGCACCCGGCGCTCCACCACGACGAACGCCACCGCGGCCACCACGCCCAGCGCGGTCGCCCACCACGTCATCGGTCCGCCGGCGTCGGTGAGCGCCCACGTCGTCCCGGCCAGCGCCACGGAGGCCAGTGCCGCGCCCGCGACGTCGAAGCGCCCGTGGGCTCGGGGGTCTCGCGTCTCGGGCACCCACCGCTGCGCCAGCCACACCGTGAGCACGGCGAGCGGCAGGTTGATCAGGAAGATCCAGCGCCACGACGCGTGGTCGATGAGGAGCCCGCCGACGAGGGGACCGAGGGCCGCCGCGATGCCACCGAGACCGGACCACGCCCCGATCGCGCGGCTGCGGTCCTCGGCCCGGAAGGCGCCCTGGATCATGGCCAGGCTGCCGGGGGTCAGCAGCGCGCCGCCGATCCCCTGCAGCACCCGCGCCACGATCAGCACCTCGGCGGCGGGGGCGAGGCCGCACATGAGCGAGGCGAGGGCGAACCAGACCGTGCCGATGACGAACACCCGCCGCCGGCCGAGCCGGTCACCCAGCGCGCCGCCGAACAGGATCAGCGAGGCGAGGGAGAGGAAGTAGCCGTTGGTGATCCACTGCAGCTGCGACAACGACGCGTCCAGGTCGGTGCCCATCGTCCGCAGCGCGACGTTGACCACGGTGCCGTCCAGGAGCGTCAGCCCCGACCCCAGGGTGGCCGCCGCCACGACCCCCCGCCCGGTCGGCGTCCCCCACGCTGTGCTCATCCTGCGCCTCCGCTTCGCTTCGGCGCCGATCAGCCCAGCACGCGGCTGGAGAGCCAGGCGATGTCGGCGCCGGTCTGCTCGGGGGAGGAGGAGGGCTGCATGACGTGGCTGAGCACGACGCGCACGACCATGTCGATCGCGGGCTCGAGGTGCGCGGCGTCGATGCCGGGGGCGTACGGCGCCACGCGGACGCTGACGACCTCCTTGGCCACGCCGAGCAGCGAGCCCGCGTTGGTGGTGAGCAGCGGGAGCAGCTCGGTGTCCGCGCCGTGGGTCGCGCTGACCACCGCGTGCAGCAGCTTGTTGGCGCGGGCGTAGGTGAGCACGTCGCACACGGCCCGCTCGACGGCGCGGGTGAGGTCGCGCGGCTCGTGGTCGAAGGCCTGCTCGACCACGCCGAGGAAGCGGGCGAGCTCCTCGAGGATCATCGTCTCGGCCAGCGCGGTCTTGGAGCCCACCTCGTTGTAGACCGTCTGGCGGCTGACACCGGCCTCCTCGGCGAGCCGCGCCATCGTCACGGCCGCCCAGCCGGACGAGGTCGTCATCTCGACCGCCGCCGCGACGATGCGGTCGCGCGTTGTGCTCGCCATGTCGGCAGTCTCGCAGGTCAGGTGTGGTCGACGTCCCGTCCGGCCGGCACCTTGGTGATGAAGGTGAGGGCGACCGAGGCGAGCGCGATGACGCCGATGGTCGTGTAGGCCACCGTGTAGGCCTTCTCCTCGCCGATGAGCGCGGAGGCGATGAGCGGGCCGATCACGCCGCCGAGGCTCCAGCCGACGAGCATCAGGCCGTAGATCGCACCGGCGTTGCGGACGCCGAAGAAGTCGCCCGCGGTGGCCGGCATGGTGCCGAAGGTGCCGCCGTAGCAGAGGTAGACGATCGCGGCGAGCACCGCGAAGAGGGCCATGTTGGAGGCGTGCGGAAGCAGGAGCAGGCAGACGCCCTGGAGCACCAGGATCGCCGCGAAGGTGCGCATCCGACCGAGGTAGTCCGACACCGCCGCCCACACGATGCGACCACCGCCGTTGAAGATGGCGAGCACGCCGACGAGCGCGGCGGCGCCGCCCACGCTGTAGCCGGAGATGTCGGTGGCGCTGGCCTTGGCCTGCGAGATCAGCGAGATGCCGGCCGCGACGCTGAGGGTGAGGATCGCGGTGAGGAGGTACCACTGCGGCGTGCGCAGCGCCTCGCCCTGCGTGTAGTCCTTCCCGCTGTCCTCGGACCCGCCAGCGGCGTCGGTGACCGGCTCGTGGCCGGGCACGACGTAGCCCTGCGGCGGGTTGCGGAAGACCGAGGCGCCGGCCAGGGACATCACCAGGTAGGCGATGCCGAGGGGCAGGAACGCGCTGGTCGGGTCGTCCGGGGCGCGGTCGATGAGGGCCTGCGCGACCGGCGAGGTGAGCACCGCACCGAAGCCGAAGCCGCCGACCGCGAGGCCGGTGATGAGGCCCTTGCGGTCGGGGAACCACTTCTGCAGCATCGCGATCGGCACGATGTAGGCGACACCGAGACCGAAGCCGGAGATCACGCCGTAGCCGAGGATCAGCAGCCAGTAGTCGCCCTCGCCGTTGGTCAACGACGCGAGCAGGATGCCGACGGCGTAGATGACGCCGCCGATGAGCGCGACGATCCGCGGGCCACGGGCGTCCTGGAGCCGGCCACCGACGTAGCTGCCGATGAAGATCATCCCGATCGTCACCTCGAACGGCATCGCCGCGCGCACCTTGCCCAGCTGCCACGGCTCCGCCTTCTCGAGCGCGCCGCCGAAGACCGACCAGGCGTAGACCGCACCGATGGAGAACTGCAGCAGCAGGCCCGCCGCGACCAGGAGCCAGCGGAAGGAGCCCGGTGACGAACCGCCGTCCGGAGGGCCGCTCCGGTGTGACGTGTCGCTGCGGTGGGTCTGGCTCATGGTTCCTCCTCCGGTCCGGCGCCGTCAGGCGGCCCACCGGTGGCGGACCTACTGGCGGTCGTCCCCCGGTACCCACCGATCCGCCCGTTCACGCTGCGGCACGACGGTGTACTTCGGGTCGCGCGCCGACGCCAGGCCGGCCTCGTAGACGCCCATCCGCGTGCACAGCGAGCCGGCCATCAGGGCGGCGCCGGAGACCATCGACAGCACCCGGCTGCGGCGACCGACCAGTGCGCCCGCGGCTCCGGCGACGGTCAGCGCGGTCGCGGCGCGCATCCACCTCCCGGCCGTGCCCCGGTGGAGCGTCTCGGCGGAGAGGCCCATCGACTGCTCCATCCGCCGCTCGGCGGCGAGCTCGATGACCGCACCACCGACGGCGAACGCGCGGGCCGGCCCGGCCTCCGCGACCGGCGAGCCGAGCAGGCCCAGGCCACCGGACGCGGCGGCCGCGGAACCGCAGAAGACGAAGGGCAGCTCCTCGTGGGCGCTGTGCCACGCGGGCGTCGCCGTGTCGGCGAGCAGCACCGCGGTGTACGCCGCGACCGGCGGCGCGGTGAGCGCACCGACCAGGCCGGCGGGGCGCCCGAGGACGGCCACGAGGCGCAGCGGACCGACCCGCTGCCAGCTCGCGGGCAGCAGCGACACGATCTCCGCTCCCGACGCCAGCGCGGCGAACGGCCCGTGGATGCTGAGGATCCAGGTGCCGACCGACATCGGCGAGGTGAGCTTGGCGACCCGCAGCATGTTGAGGAAGCGGCTCGGCTTGCCGAGGTCGTGGACCAGGAAGCCGATGCTCAGGCCCAGGCTGCCGAGCGAGCCGAACCGTGCGACCCGGCGCAGCCCCGGTCGGCCGGTGAGGTCCGCGCCGGCACCGAGCAGCGAGCTGCCCGCGGCGACGCCACCGGTGAAGAGGTAGTAGGCGATGTCCTTCTCCCACGGCGCCGGCTTGACGATCGGTCGCCCGTAGTAGGAGGTGAAGTCCGCCTCCGGCACCATGACCTGCTCGGCCCCGCCCTTGCCGCCCCGCTTCCTGCCGGGGGCGCCGTCGCGCGCACGGCCGGGGCTCCCGCCGTGGCGGACCTCCGTCATCGCGGCCTCCTCAGGAAGGACAGCGCGGCCCCGACCAGCATCGCGGTCCCGGCCATGCCGGCGCGCTTGAACATCATGGGCAGGTCCTTGGTCGTGACGACCGGGTCGGGCGGCAGGCCGTAGACCTCCGGCTCGTCGAGCAGCAGGAAGAACGCGCCGGTGCCGCCGACGCCGTCCTCCGGGTCGTTGCCGTAGAGCCGGGCGTCCATCACGCCCTGCTCGTGCAGCGCCGCGACCCGCTCGTTTGCCCGTTCGCGCAGCTCTTCGACGTCGCCGTAGAGGATCGACTCGGTCGGGCAGGCCTGTGCGCACGCCGGGCGCTGGTTGTCGGTCAGCCGGTCGTAGCAGAGCGTGCACTTCTGTGCGATGCCCACCTTGGGGTCGCCCTCCGGTCCCTGGCGCCGGTCGATGACGCCGTAGGGGCAGGCCGCCACGCAGTAGCCGCACCCGTTGCAGATGTCGTCCTGCACGACCACGGTGCCGAACTCCGAGCGGAACAGCGAGCCCGTCGGGCACACGTCGAGGCAGGCGGCGTGCGTGCAGTGCTTGCACACGTCGGAGGACATCAGCCACTGGAAGTCCGGCTTCGCCTCATCGGGTACGTCGCTGGGCGCGGCGCCGACCGTCGGCATGCCGAGGTCGACGGCAGGGCGGTCGGGAACGGGCGCGGTCCCCGGGCGCTCGATGAACGCGACGTGTCGCCACTGGTTGGCGTTGAGCGAGTGGCTGTTGTCGTAGGAGGTGCCGAGCATCTCGAAGAGGTTCTCCGGGACGTCGTTCCACTCCTTGCACGCCACCTCGCAGGCCTTGCACCCGATGCACACGCTGGTGTCGGTGAAGAAGCCCTTGCGGGGTGGCGGCGCCGCGTAGCCGGCATCGGGTGCCGGGTCGAGCGGGCCGTAGAGGCTGTTGCGGCCGATCACTGGTCCTCCACCTGGTGCGGGGCGTGCTGGTCCTTGCCCTCGTCCTGGGCCTCCTGCGAGCGGCGTACGGCGTCGGAGGAGGCGGTCACGATCGGGGTCGAGACCTCGTCGACGGCGCCCGAGCGGGTGGCGTACCCCTCGACGTAGTCGCGGAGCGCCCGACCCGTGGGCCGCCGCCCCGGCTGCACGTCGCAGGTGCCGACCTTGCTCTCCTGGATCAGCACGTTGGGGTCGAGCGAGATGCCGAACAGGTCGTTGGCCGAGTCGCCGCTCACCAGGCCGCCCTGGCCCCAGTGGTAGGGCATCCAGACCTGGTGGACGGTGCGGCCCTCGACGCGCAGGGGGCGCAGTCGCTCGGTGACCATGACGCGGCCCTCGATGGCGGAGCGCGCGGTGATGACGTGGCACCAGCCCATGTGCTCGAGGCCGCGCTCGGCGGCGAGCTGCGGCGACACCTCGACGAACATCTCGGGCTGCAGCTCGGCCAGGTGCTCGAGGTAGCGGCTCATCCCGCCGGCCGTGTGGTGCTCGGTGAGCCGGCTGGTGGTGAACACGAACGGGAAGACGTCGGGTCGCCCGTCCTCGGGCACGGGGTTGAGCGGGTTGTCCGCGCGGCGGTACTCCTTGCGCGTCGGGTTGGCCTGCTGGCCGTGCAGGAGGTTGCGGAACGGTGACTCGACCGGCTCGTAGTGCGTCGGCATCGGGCCGTCGACCAGGCCCTGCGGGACGTAGAGCGCGCCCTTCCCGTCGCCCTGCATGATGAACGGGTCGATGCCCTCGATGGCCGCGACGCCGTCGGAGCCCTCGGGAGCGCGGTAGGACGGCGGCTTGGTCTTCTCGAAGTCGGGCACGTCGTCGCCGACCCACTCCCCGGCCTCGCCCTTCTCCGGGTCCCACCAGACGTAGGCCTTGCGCTCGCTCCACGGCCGACCCTCGGGGTCGGCGGACGCGCGGTTGTAGAGGATGCGGCGGTTCAGCGGCCACGCCCAGCCCCACTCCGGGGCGACGGGCGACTGCTCGTGGCGGGACTTGCGGCGCGCGGCCTGGTTGACGCCGTCGGCGTACACGCCGGTGTAGATCCAGCAGCCGCCGAGCGTGGAGCCGTCGTCCTTCATCTCGGTGAACGACGACAGCGGACGCCCGGTGGCGACCTCGAAGCCGTTGATCTCCTTGAGCACCGCCTCCGCGCTGGGCTCGCCCCAGCCGGCGGCCACCTGCTCGGGGTCGCCGTGGAGCGGGTAGTCCCACGCGAGGTCGAGGACCGGGCGGTCGCGCTCGTCGGAGGAGTCCGCCAGCCGCTCCCGGACCATCCGGCCGAGGTGGTAGAAGAACCAGAGCTCGGACGTCGCGTCGCCCGGCGGCTCGACCGCCTTCTCCCGCCACTGCAGCATCCGCTGCGTCTGGGTGAAGGTGCCCTCCTTCTCCACGTGGGAAGCGGCCGGGAACAGGAACACCTCGGTGGCGCACTCCTCGGTCACGATCTCGCCGGTCTCGATCTCGGGCGCGTCCTTCCAGAAGGTCGCGCTCTCGATCGCGAACAGGTCGCGGACCACCAGCCAGTCGAGGTTGGCCATGCCGAGGCGCTGGGCGCGGCCGTGCGCGGAGCCGACGGCGGGGTTCTGCCCGAGCAGGAAGTAGCCCTTGACCTTGCCGTCGATCATGTCGAGCACGGTGCGATAGGTCCCGTGGTCGCCGGTGATGCGCGGCATGTAGTCGAAGCAGAAGTCGTTGTCCGGCGTCGCCGCGTCGCCCCAGTAGGCCTTGAGCAGGTTGACGCCGTAGGCACCGGCGTTGGCCCAGAAGCCCTTCGCGCCCGGGTTGCGGACGCTGTCGATCCAGTCGGTGAGGGTCTGGTGGCTGGCCGCGTTGGGCATCGGGAGATAGCCCGGGAGGATGTTGAAGAGCGTCGGGATGTCGGTCGAGCCCTGAATGCTGGCGTGGCCGCGCAGCGCCATGATGCCGCCGCCGGGACGACCCATGTTGCCGAGCAGGAGCTGGAGGATGGCGCCGGCGCGGATGTACTGCACGCCGACGCTGTGCTGGGTCCAGCCGACGCTGTAGACCAGCGCGGTGGTGCGCTCCCGCCCGGAGTTCTCCGTCCACGCCCGGCACACCGCGAGGAAGTCCTCGGGCGAGACGCCGCAGACCTGCTCGACGACCTCGGGGGTGTAGCGGGCGTAGTGCCGCTTGAGAACCTGGAAGACGCAGCGGGGGTGCTGGAGCGTCTCGTCGCGCGGCGGGTGGGCGCTGGCTGTGTGCCCGTGCGACTCGTGCTGCATCCCGGCGGCGGTGTCGCGGTGCTCCACGTGGTCGCCGGAGGTGCTCGCCTGCGAGCGGTGCTGCTCCCCGCCGTCGTCCTCCGAGGCGTACTGCCAGCTCGTCGGGTCATAGGTCCGGGTCTCGGGGTCGAAGCCGGAGAACAGCCCGTCGAGGTCGTCGGTGTCCTGGAAGTCCTCGCTGACGATCGTCGCCGCGTTGGTGTAGTTGACGACGTAGTCGCGGAAGTCCAGCTCGTTCTCGAGGACGTAGTTGATGATGCCGCCGAGGAACGCGATGTCGCTGCCGACGCGGATCGGCACGTGCTGGTGGGCCAGCGCGCTGGTGCGCGTGAACCGCGGGTCGACGTGGATGATCCGCGCGCCGCGCTTCTTCGCCTCCACGACCCACTGGAAGCCCACCGGGTGGGCCTCGGCCATGTTGGAGCCCTGGATGACGATGCAGTCAGCGTTGGCCAGGTCGGCCGTGTAGCCGGTGGCGCCGCCGCGTCCGAAGCTGGTCCCCAGACCGGGGACGGTGGCGGAGTGTCAAATACGCGCCTGGTTCTCGATCTGGATGGCGCCCATCGCGGTGAAGAGCTTCTTGATGAGGTAGTTCTCCTCGTTGTCCAGCGTCGCGCCGCCGAGGCTGGCGATCCCCATCGTGCGCCGGACCTTGCGGTCGTGCTCGTCGAAGTCCTGCCAGGAGTCGCGGCGCGTCCTGACCACGCGGTCGGCCACCATGTCCATCGCGGTGTGGAGGTCGAGCTCCTCCCACTCCGTGCCGTAGGGGCGGCGGTACTTCACCGTGGTCTGGCGCAGCTCGCTGGTGACGAGGTTCTTGCTGGCCGAGCCCTTCGGGCAGAGCCGGCCGCGGTTGACCGGGCTGTCGGGGTCGCCCTCGATCTGCACGACCTTGTCGTCCTTGACGAACACGTTCTGGCCGCAACCGACCGCGCAGTAGGGGCACACGCTGCGGGCGACGCGGTCCGCGGTCGCGGTGCGCGGCTCGACCTCGTCGGTCTTCCTCGACCGGACGGAACGTCCACGGCCGAGGATGTCGCCGTCCGCGAGCTGGCGCAGGACCGGCCACGGCAGGAGGGAGCGCTTCGTGCGTGCCGCCTGCTCCGTCACCGTGCCTCCTGGTCACTGTCGTGCACCTGCGGGGTACCCCGAGGGGTGCCACGCCATGCTCCGCTCATGCTCTGGTGACGAACCTACGACCCCTTCCTAGCGCGGTCCACCACCTGCGGGGGTGGGTCACCGGACGCGGAGCACCGTGTCGCCGCGCGGCACCACCTCGCCGATCACGGGGTGCCCGGGAAGCTCGCCGACGACGAGCAGGCCGCCGGAGGTCTGCGCGTCCGCGAGGAGCAGCATCTCGTCCTCGTCGACGTCGGAGTCGAGGTGCGGCCGGACCCAGTCGAGGTTGCGGCGGCTGCCGCCCGGCACGAACCCCTCGGCCAGCGAGCGCCGCGCGCCGTCGACGTACGGCACCGCGGCGGCGTCGACGACCGCGCTCGTGCCGCTCGCCCGCATCATCTTCATCAGGTGGCCGAGCAGGCCGAACCCGGTGACGTCGGTGGCCGCCCGCAGGCCGGCGCCGACCGCGGCGGTCGAGGCGTCCTTGTTGAGCGTGCTCATCACCGCGATCGCCTCCTCGAAGCGTTCGCCGGTGGACTTGTGCCGGTTGTTGAGGATGCCGAGGCCGAGCGGCTTGGTGAGGGTCAGCGGCAGTCCGGCCCGGGCGGCGTCGTTGCGCAGCAGCCGCTCGGGGTCGGCGAGGCCGGTGACGGCCAGGCCGTACTTCGGCTCCGGGTCGTCGATGCTGTGCCCCCCGGCCAGGTGCGCGCCCGCCTCGGCGCACGCCTCGGCCCCGCCGCGCATCACCTCGGCGGCGAGCTCGAAGGGCAGCCGGTCGCGAGGCCAGCCGAGGAGGTTGACCCCGACGACCGGGGTGCCGCCCATGGCGTAGACGTCGGACAGTGCGTTGGTGGCGGCGATCCGGCCCCAGTCATAGGGGTCGTCGACCACGGGGGTGAAGAAGTCGGTGGTGAGGATGACGACCCGGCCGGTGCCGTCGGCCGCCGGGTGGATCCGGACCGCGGCGGCGTCGTCGCCGTGCTCGACGCCGACGACGAGCTCGCCCGGTTCGCCGTGCCCGGTGCTGCCGGCCCGGCCACCGGGCAGGCCGCCGAGGACCCGCTCCAGCTCGCCGGGCGGCACCTTGCAGGCGCACCCCCCGCCCGCGGCGTACTGGGTCAGGCGGATCGCGGTGCTCTCCTCGAGGGTCACCCGGCCAATGTAGGTCGTGGTTCGTGACTCCGACCGCGGGTCGGTGCCATGAACGGCGGGGCGGGTCCGCGCCAACCCGGCGTATGTCGCCGGACGGGACCGCGGGCACGCACGGCTAGGGTGATCGAGGAGGCGGTTCTCGTCTGGTGACGGACGCGGTCCTCAAAACCGTTGTGGCCCAGCACCTGGGCCAGGCGGGTTCGATTCCCGTCCGCCTCCGCCACACGTGACAGCAGGAGGGGTGGGTGTCGGATCCCAGACGGGCGGTCCCGCGCACCGACCACCTCCTCGCGGACCCCCGCCTGCGCGAGGCCGCGGACCGGCTCGGGCCCGCGCTCGTGAAGCAGGCCGTGGTGGCTGCCCAGCAGCGGTGCCGCGACGGCGCGGTGGCCCCCGAGCAGGTCGCCGACCTCGCCGTCGCCGCCCTGCCGGCCTCGGCCACGACCCTGCGTCGGGTCGTCAACGCCACCGGGGTGGTCGTGCACACCAACCTCGGCCGGGCGCCGCTGTCCGCCGCGGCGGCCGACGCGCTGCGCACCTCCGCCGGCGCCACTGACGTCGAGCTCGACCTCGCGACTGCCCGGCGCGGCCGTCGTGGTCGCGGCACCCTCGAGGCCCTCGCGGCCGCAGTCCCGGACGCCGAGGCGGTCCACGTCGTCAACAACGGCGCCGCCGCCCTCGCGCTGGTCACCCGGGTGCTGTGCCGCGACGGCGGCTCGGTCGTCATCGCCCGCGGCGAGCTCGTCGAGATCGGCGACGGCTTCCGGATCCCCGAGCTGATGGAGTCGGTCGGCGCCCGCCTGCGCGAGGTGGGCACGACGAACCGGGTGCGGCTCGAGGACTACGCCGAGGCCGTCGACGAGACCACGGCGTTCGTCCTCAAGGTGCACCCCTCGAACTTCGCCGTCCGCGGCTTCACCTCCTCGGTGCCGGTCGCCGGGCTCGCCGGGCTCGACGCGCCCCTGGTCGTCGACATCGGCTCTGGCCTGCTGGCGCCGCACCCGCGGCTGCCCGACGAGCCCGACGCGGCCAGCACCCTGCGCGCGGGCGCGGACCTGGTGACCGCGTCCGGGGACAAGCTGCTCGGTGGACCGCAGAGCGGCCTGCTGCTCGGCCGGTCGGCGCTCGTCGAGCGGCTCCGGCGCGACCCCTTCGCGCGGGCGCTGCGCGTCGACAAGCTCACCCTCGCCGCGCTCGAGGCGACCCTCGCCGGCCCGGTCCCGCCGGTGGCGGCGGCGCTCGCACGGTCCGTCGCCGACCTGCGCACGCGTGCGGCGGCGATCGTCGCGGCGCTCCCCGCGGGCCTCGAGGCCTCCGTCGTCGACAGCGACGGCGCGGTGGGCGGCGGCGGTGCACCGGAGGTCGTGCTCCCCAGTGCCGCGGTCGCGCTGCCCGAGCGCCTCGCCGAGCCGCTGCGCGCCCTCGACCTCCCCGTCGTCGGACGCCTCGAGCGCGGCCGGCTGCTGCTCGACCTCCTCGCCGTCGACCCGTCCGAGGACGACGCGGTCGCCGACGCCGTACGACGCGTCGCTGCTGCGACGGAGGAGCCGGGCTGATGCACGTCGTGGCCACCGCCGGTCACGTCGACCACGGCAAGTCCGCCCTCGTCGAGGCGCTCACCGGCACCCACCCCGACCGGCTGGCCGAGGAGCGCCGGCGCGGGCTGACGATCGAGCTCGGCTACTGCTGGACCGAGTGGCCCGAGGTCGGCGAGGTCGCCTTCGTCGACGTGCCGGGGCACGAGCGGTTCCTCACCACGATGCTGGCGGGGGTCGGCCCCGTGCCGGCCGCGCTGCTCGTGGTCGCGGCCGACGACCCGTGGATGCCCCAGGCGGCCGAGCACCTGGCCGCCCTCGACGCGCTCGGCGTACGCCATGCGGTGGTGGCGGTGACCCGCTCCGACCTGGCCGACCCGGGACCCGCGATCGCGCGGGCGAGCGCCGAGGTCGCAGCCACCCGTCTGGCCGGGGCTCCCGTGCTGGCGGTCAGCGCGCGGACCGGTGCCGGGATCGACGACCTCCGCGCGGCGCTGGTCGCGATGGTGACGAGCCTGCCCGACCCCGATCCGGCCGCCGATGTACGGCTGTGGGTGGACCGGCGCTTCACCGTGCGCGGTGCCGGCACCGTCGTCACCGGCACCCTGCCCGCAGGCACCGTGCGGCGTGGGGACACCCTCACCCTCGGTGACACCCAGCTCCGGGTCCGCGAGGTGCAGGCCCTGGGCCGCGACCGCGAGTCGGTGAGCGGGGTCGCCCGCGTTGCCCTCAACCTCGGCGGCCGGACGGACGACCTCACGCGCGGCAGCGTGCTCGTCACGCCGGGCGCCTGGCACCAGACCGACGTCGTCGACGTCCGCTGGAGCGGCGCGGGCGAGCCGCCGACCTCGCCGGTGCTCCACGTCGGAGCCGCCGACGTCCCTGTCCGGTTCCGTCCTCTGGGCGAGGGGCTGGCCCGGCTGTCGCTGCCCCACCCGCTGCCGCTGCGCGTCGGGGACCGGGCGCTGCTGCGCGACCCCGGCCGGCGCCAGGTGTGGCGCGTCGACGTGCTGGACCCGGACCCGCCGCGGCTGCGACGTCGCGGTGCGGCCGCGCGCCGGGCCGCACAGCTGGCCGGCGCCGACGGCACGCCCCGCCTGGCCGACGAGCTGCGGCGCCGAGGCGTGGCGCACGCCGACCGGCTGCGGCAGCTCGGCGTGCGCGTCGAGGGTGACCGCGGCGACCACCTGACGGCCGGCCCGTGGCTGGTCGATGCTGCCGTCGCGGGCGCCCTGTCGGACCGGCTGCCCGACCTGGTGGCCGAGCACGCCCGCGCGCACCCTCTGGACCCGGCCGTGCCGCTGTCCGTCCTGGCCGCGCGGCTCCGGCTGCCTTCGCCGGAGCTGGTCCGCGCGCTCGTCCGGCCGCCGTTGCGGGTGGTCGACGGCCGCGTGCTCGGTGCGGGGTCGCCCGGCCTGCCCGACGGCGTACGCCGTGCGGTGGACGCGGTCCTGCAGGACCTGGCCGCGGCGCCGTTCGCCGCGCCGACCGCCGACCGCCTCCGCGAGCTCGGCCTCGACGAGCGGGCCCTCGGCGCAGCCGAGCGGGGTGGGCTGCTGAAGCGGGTCGGACCGGGAATCGTGCTGGCGCCCGCGTCCGTGGACGGTGCGGTCGACCTGCTCCGCGACCTCGACCAGCCGTTCACGACGAGCGCGGCCCGCGAGCGGCTGGGGACCACGCGACGGGTGGTGCTCCCGCTGCTCGATCACCTCGACCGCGCCGGCCGCACCCGGCGGCTGCCGGACGACCGGCGCGAGGTCGTGGGCTGAGGCCGGGCCGTCAGGCCACCGAGCGCTCGGGCGCGACGGGCACGAAGTCGACCTTGTCGCGCACCCCGCAGTCGGGGCAGCACCAATCGTCGGGGATGTCGGCCCACGCGGTGCCGGCGGCGAAGCCCTCGTGCTCGTCACCTGCGGCGACCTCGTAGACGTACTCGCAGCCGGGACAGCGGGCGGCCAGCACCTCCCCCGCCGGGTCGTGTGCGCTCGCCGTAGCAGTCCCCTCGGGGCTGCGCACTCGACTCGTCGAGCCGTAGCGGGCGAGGTACGCCTCCCGCTTGCGCGGGCTGATGTTGGCGAGCGACACGTCGCCGCCGTAGTGGTCGACGACGCGCTGGTCCATCACCCGGCGCCAGACGGCGGGCACGATGGCGAGCACGATCATGCCGGCGTACCCGGTCGGGAGCACCGGGCTCTCCTCGAAGTCGCGCAGCGTCTGGTAGCGCCGGGTCGGGTTGGCGTGGTGGTCGCTGTGCCGCTGCAGGTGGTAGAGCAGCACGTTGGTCGCGATGTTGTTGGAGTTCCAGCTGTGGCCGGGCAGCACCCGCTCGTAGCGCTGGCGCTCGCCTTCTCCGACCTTCTGGCGCAGCATCCCGTAGTGCTCCATGTAGTTGACGACCTCGAGGAGCGAGAAGCCGACGACGGCCTGGATGAGGAGGTACGGCGCCACCTCGAGGCCGAACGCGGCGAGGACGGCGACCCAGAGCACCAAGGTCATCAGCCAGGCGTTGAGCACGTCGTTGTCGAGGCGCCACGGGCTCTGCTTGCGGCGGGCCAGGCGCCGCTTCTCCAGGCGCCAGGCGGACTTCAGGGAGCCGCCGACCGTGCGCGGCCAGAACTGGTAGAAGTTCTCGCCGAGCCGCGAGCTGGCCGGGTCCTCGGGGGTCGCGACGCGGACGTGGTGGCCGCGGTTGTGCTCGATGTAGAAGTGGCCGTAGCAGACCTGCGCGAGCGCGATCTTGGACAGCCAGCGCTCGTTGGCCTCCTTCTTGTGGCCGAGCTCGTGCGCGGTGTTGATGCCGATCCCGCCGATGCAGCCGATCGAGATGGCCAGGCCGACCTTGTCGACGATCGTCAGCGGGTCCTCGGCCAGCGCGCCGAAGACGTCCCAGCCGCCGACGACCGCCATCGCGCCGAGGAAGCCGGCGTACTGGATGGGCAGGAAGAGGTAGGTGATCCAGCGGTAGTAACGGTCCTGCTCCAGCGCCTCGATCACGTCGTCGGGCGGGTTCGAGCGGTCCAGCCCCGCGATCAGGTCGATGGCCGGGACGATGCCGAGGATCACGATCGGACCGACCCAGAACCAGACCGACCAGCCGGTCGCCAGGTAGCCACCGAAGGCGACGAACGCCAGGCTCGGCACGACCAGGCCGATGAGCCACAGGTAGCGCTTGCGGTCGGTCCACAGCTCGGTCGTGCCGTCGGGCACCGTGCCGCTGGGCGCGAGTCGGGCGGGGTGCTGCGTGGGGTAGCCGGGCATCTGCTGCCTCCTGCCGTGGGGGTTTACAGAACCATAGGATCTGTAAACCTCGTTGACAAGAGGCACCACTGTGTCAAGTTCGAGACGTCAGGCGTTCTCCTTGCGGAAGGTGGCCGTGCCCCACCAGACGGCGAGGGCGAAGAGGGCGAGCGCCCAGGCCGTGCCCCACATGACGCCGCTGGCGGCGAAGTCGCCGACGAAGCTGCTGCGCACGCCGTCGACGATCCAGCGGAACGGCATGAAGTCGCTGATCCGCTCGAGCCAGGCCGGGCCGAGGGTCATCGGCAGCATGATCCCGCTGAGCAGCAGGACCGGCATCATCACCATGTTGATCACCGGCGCCATCACGTCCTCGGACTTCGTGGTGAGGGCCAGTGCGTTCGAGGCGGCGGCGCAGGCGCCACCGACCAGCACGGTGATGCCGACGCCGGCCACCACGCCACCCCAGGACGGCCGCATGCCCATCGCGGTGCCGAGCGCGATCAGGATCATCGCCTGCACCAGCAGCTGGAGCAGGTCGCGCAGCAGCCGGCCCATCAGCAGCGCGGTGCGCGAGGCGGGCGTGACGCGCTCGGCCTCCACCACGCCCTCACGCCACTCGGCGATCAGGCCGAAGCCGGCGAAGAACGCCCCGAACATGCCGAGCTGCACCAGCAGCCCGGGCACCAGGAAGGTGTAGGCGTTGGTCGCGCCGAACTGACCCACCAGCGGCTTGAGCAGCGGTCCGAACAGCAGCAGGTAGAGGATCGGCTGCAGCGCGCCGATGATCACCCACGCCGGGTTGCGCAGGTTCATCCGGAGCTGGCGCCGGAAGACGATGTAGGTCTCGCGGAAGAAGGTGGACATCAGGCACTCACGTCCTCTCGGGCCTGGTCGGCACTGGTGGTCTGGGCGGCTGACTCCGAATCGGGCCCGACCTCGGACTCCGACCCGGCCTCGGACTCCGCGTCGCGCAGCGAGCGTCCGGTGAGGGTGAGGAAGACGTCGTCGAGGGTGGGGCGGTGCACCTCGATCGACTCGAGGGCCACGCCGGCGGCCTCGACGTCGCGGAGGAGTCCGGGCACGACGCGACCGGCGCGGGCGACGCGGCCGGAGACCTGCGTTCCGGACGTACGGACCGACTGCGCGACCGTGGCGAGCTTCTCGGCGGCCACCGTGACGTGGTCGGCGGCGACCTCGAGCGTGACGAGGTCGCCGGACACCTGCGCCTTGAGGTTGTCGCTGGTGTCGGAGGCGACGATCCGGCCCTGGTCGATGATGACGATGCGGTCGGAGAGCGCGTCGGCCTCGTCGAGGTAGTGGGTGGTGAGGAAGACCGTCGCTCCGCGCTCGGACCGCAGGCGGGCGATGTGCTCCCAGAGGTTGGCGCGCGCCTGCGGGTCGAGACCCGTGGTGGGCTCGTCGAGGAAGACCAGGGTCGGGTCGTGGATCAGGCCCATCACGATGTCGAGGCGCCGCTTCTGCCCGCCCGACATGTTCTTGGGCATCCGCTCCCACAGGCCGTCGAGCTGGAGCTGGGTGAACAGCTCCTTGCCCCGCTTCTCCACCTGCGCTCGGGAGAGGCCGTAGAGCATGCCGTGGTCCATCACCTCCTCGCCGGCGCGTGCGGAGGAGGAGACCCCGCCGGCCTGTGACACGTAGCCGATCGAGCGGCGCACCTGCACCGACTCGCGCACCACGTCGTAGCCCGCCACGGTCGCGGTGCCCGCGTCGGGCCGCAGCAGCGTGGTCAGCATCCGCAGTGTCGTGGTCTTGCCGGCCCCGTTGGGGCCGAGGAAGCCGACGACCTCGCCCTCGGCCACGTCGAGGTCGACGCCGTCGACGGCGCGGACCTCCTTCTTCTCCTTCCCGACCTTGGTCTGGAAGGTCTGCACGAGTCCTCGTGCTCTGATCATCGGTCCCCGTCCTTCGGTGTTCAAACTTGAACATCCAGTGTGCGGCCTCACCTGCACGGCTGCAACCGCATTACGAGAGCGACCGACGCCGCGATGGCGTACGACGCCCGCACCGCGCGCGGGCAGGGCGGGCGTCAGGCCGGGGCGTCCGCCGCAGCCTGGTCCAGCAACTGGCGGTAGCGGTCGCGGTCGACCTGCATCTGGCGGCCGGGGTCGTCCGCGGGCGGCACCCAGCGCCACGGTTCCCCGGCGAGGTCGAACTCGCCCGCCCGCAGCCGCTCGACGGTGCCCACCAGCCACGCCCGCTCCTCCCCCAGCAGGTCCAGCCAGTGGCGTACGCCGTGCACCGCGTGCGGCGGCGCCAGCTCGCCGGAGCCCGGGTCCCACTCCCGGACCGAGCGGTCGAGCTCGTGGATGCGCACCTCGAGGTGGCGCACGGCGACGTCCCGCGGGAGCAGGGGCAGCATGCCGAAGGCCGCGTGGAAGGCGACGGCGTTGAAGAGGGTGACCGTCTCCAGGCCCTCCCCCAGCAGCCGCGCGAGCTCACCGCGGCCGACCTCGGTGATCTCGTAGACCGCGACCGTGCGACCGTCGTCGGCGAGGTCGTGGCGCACCACCTGGCCCAGCTTCTCGAGGGTCGTCAGTCCGCTGTAGATCGAGCCCGGTCCGAGGTTCGCCCACTCGTCCACGCGCCACGACACCAGCTCGCGCCGGATCTGGTAGCCGTTGACCGGCTCGAACATCGCCACCGCGCCCAGCAGCAGCATGCGCGTGGTGTGGGCGGCCATGTCCGGATGCTAGATGGTCCGGATCCCGGGCGCTGGGGTCTCCCGGCCGGCGTCTCACAGGTGCTGTTGCCCGCGTCACACCGGCGGCGGGCGGGCGATAGGTTGTGCGCCATGGATCATCCCTTCGGCATCGACTTCGGCGGCACCGGCATCAAGGGCGCGCCGGTCGACCTCGAGCAGGGCGACTTCGCGCACGACCGGGTCCGCATCGACACCCCGCGGCCGGCGACCCCGCAGGCCGTGGCCGGCGTCTTCCAGCAGATCGTCGACAGCTTCGAGCCGTCCTCGACCCCGGTCGGCGTGACCGTGCCCGGCATCGTGCGCCGCGGCGTCGTGCTGTCGGCCGCCAACATCGACAAGTCGTGGATCGGCGAGGACGCCGACGCCATCTTCACCGAGGCGCTCAACCGCGAGGTGCACGTCGTGAACGACGCCGACGCCGCCGGCCTCGCCGAGGCGGAGTACGGCGCCGCGAAGGGCCGCCAGGGGCTGGTCATGGTGATCACCCTCGGCACCGGCATCGGCTCGGCGATGATCTTCGACGGCCAGCTCGTGCCGAACTCCGAGATGGGCCACCTCGAGATCGACGGTGAGGTCGCCGAGGTGCGCGCCGCGACCAGCGCTCGCGAGCGCGAGGGGTTGACCTGGGAGGCGTGGGCCGAGCGGCTGACGACGTACTTCCGGCACCTGGAGCGGCTCTTCACGCCCGACCTGTTCGTCATCGGCGGCGGCGTCAGCAAGTCGTGGGAGAAGTTCGGCCACCTGATCCAGGTCGAGACCGAGATGGTGCCCGCGACCCTGCAGAACCGCGCCGGCATCGTCGGCGCCGCCCTGGTCGCGCACCGCAAGGCCGGCCTCGACGACTGACACCCGACCGGCGTCAGCGGCTCGCTGCGCTCAGTCCGAGGAGCGCGGCACCGGGCCGCTGACCTGCTCGAAGGCGGCGGTCGCGCCGCGCAGGTAGCGCTCCACCACCGCCTTCTCCTCCGCGGTGAAGGACGAGTCGTGCCGGTCGAGCGCGGCGAACATCGGCATCAGGTGCCCGATGATCTCGCCACGGCCGGAGTCGGTGATGTGCAGCTCGGTGCGCCGGCGGTCGACCTCGTGGGGGCGGCGCTCGACGTGGCCGCGGGAGACCAGCCGGTCGACGATGCCGGTGGCGGCCGCGGTGGAGACCTCGAGGCGTCGCGCCACCTCGGCGGGCCCGATCTGCTCGCGGCTGAGGTGCTCGAGGGTGACCAGCTCGGTCTCGCTGAGGCCCGAGCGGCGCGACACGACGTGGTTCACCCGGCTGCCGGCCGCGATCAGGTCGCGCAGGGCGCTCAGCGTCGGCGGCTGCTGACGCTCCGCCCCGCGCTCCACCCACGCCGGCGCGGTCGGCGCCGAGGGCTGGTCCGTCATGACCCACCTCTCCCGGGCCGCACGTCGCGACGCCCGTCTTGCATCGCTCCCACCATACCGCTAACTTGATGAGTAACTTGCTTAGCAACCATCGGGCCTAGCGATCTGTCGAGGAGCCTCGTTGTCCACCCACCGCACCCCCGCCCCCGCCCGGTTGATCGCCGGACGTCGTACGGCCTGGCTCGTCGCCCTCGTCCCGATCCTGCTCGCCCTGGCCGTCCTGGCGCTGGTCCCCGAGGGCAAGCGCGAGACCACCAGCACCGACACCTCCCCGATCGGCGCCGACAGCACCCGCGCCGCCGAGCTCCTCGACGAGCTGCCCGAGGACGAGGGGCAGGTCGCGATCGTGCTGTGGACCGCCGACGAGGGCACGCTCTCGGAGTCGGTGCAGGGCGACCTCACCCAGCAGGCGGTCGGCCTGCTGTCGGGCGCCGGTGGCTCGGGCGAGGCGCCCCCGGGCGCCGCGGGCGGTGCGGGCGGTGCGGGCTCCGGCAAGCCGGGCGGGGACGCGCAATCACCGGTGGTCGTGGCCGAGGACGGCACGGCTGCGTTCGTCGCCGTGCCCGTCGCGTCGGCCTCGGCGACCGACAACATCGACAAGGTCGAGGAGCTGCGCGACACCCTGCGCGCCGACGCCCCCGACGGCGTGAGCGTCGCGGTCACCGGCCCGGCCGGCATCCAGGCCGACATCGGCCAGGTCTTCGACGGCGCGGACATCCGCCTGCTCGGTGCGACCGCCGCCGTCGTCGCGCTGCTGCTCATCATCACCTACCGCAGCCCCGTGCTCTGGCTGGTCCCGCTCTCGGTCGTCGGCATCGCCGACCGCCTGTCCGCGATCGTGGCGACTAACGTCCTCGAGGTGACCGGCATCGCCTGGGACGAGTCGACGGTCGGCATCCTGAGCGTGCTGGTCTTCGGTGCCGGCACCGACTACGCCCTCCTGCTGATCTCGCGCTACCGCGACGAGCTCAAGACCACCGAGTCCCGCTTCGAGGCCATGGCGCACGCCTTGTCACGCACGTTCGAGGCCGTCGTGTCCAGCGCGACCACGGTGGTGCTGGGCCTGCTCACCCTGGTCCTCTCCACCGTCCCCACCACTCGCGGCCTCGGCGTCGCCTGTGCCGTCGGCGTCGTGATCGCGGCGACCTTCGCCCTGGTCGTGCTGCCAGCTGCGCTGGTGGTGTTCGGCCGGTGGGTCTTCTGGCCGCGCGTCCCGCACGTCGGTGACACCGTGCTGGTCGAGTCCAACTCGCTGTGGCACCGCGTCGGCGAGGCCGTCGCGCGACGACCGCGGACCTTCGTCGTCGGCACCATCGCGGCGCTGGCCGTCCTGGCCACGGGCACGCTGTCGATCAGCACCGGCCTCCGACCGGCGGACCAGTTCCTCGAGCGTCCCGAGGCGATCTCCGCCGCCGAGCGGCTCGGTGAGTCCTTCCCGGCCGGCACCAGCGACCCGGTCCAGGTCGTCACCCGGGCCGACGGCGAGCAGGTGCTGTCCGCCGTGGAGAAGGTGGAGGGGGTCACCTCCGCGCGCATCACGTCCAGCGCCGAGGGCATCTCCCAGATCGACGCGGTCCCCGACGCGAGCCCGGGCAGCGACGAGGCACAGGCCCTGGTCGGCGACGTCCGCGACGCCGTCGCGGGCTTCGACGACACCCACGTCGGTGGCGGCGACGCCGAGGCGGTCGACGCCGAGGAGTACGCCGCGAAGGACCGGCTGACGATCCTGCCGTTCATCCTGCTGCTCGTGCTCGGCGCGCTCGTCCTGCTGCTGCGCTCGGTCGTGGCGCCGCTGCTGCTCGTGGCGACCGTCGTCGGGACGTACGCCGCCAGCATGGGCGCGTCGTGGTGGCTCTTCCGCAGCGTCTTCGACTTCGCCGCGATGGACACCGGGGTGCCGCTCCTGGCGTTCCTGTTCCTGGTGGCGCTCGGCGTCGACTACAACATCTTCCTGGTGACCCGGGCGCGGGAGGAGGCGCGCGAGCACGGCACCCGGACGGGCATGCTGCGCGCGCTCACCGCGACGGGAGGCGTGATCACCAGCGCCGGCATCCTGCTCGCGGCGGTCTTCGCGGTCCTCGGCGTGCTGCCGCTGGTCGTGCTCGCCCAGCTCGGCGCGATCATCTTCGTCGGCGTGCTGCTCGACACCCTCGTCGTCCGCACGGTCCTGGTCCCCGCGCTCGCCCTGACCCTCGGCGAGAAGTTCTGGTGGCCGCGCAAGGTGTGGCGAACGGAGGATAGAACGACACCGATCGCATCTTACTGACATTGTTAATGCATGGCGATCGGCAAGCGTGAGATCGAGGATGCTGTCCACACTGGTAGGCCCCTGGGCGGGACCGCACTGCCGTCATGGCTTTCTCAAACGCAACTCACGCAATATCCGTACTACCAACGGTCGCTGCCTTCAGCGCCTCTTCGAGAGGTGCTCCTCACCAGCCCATCTCACGTCAATGCTGACCCGACCGGGCTCACGCTGACGGGATCAGTGATTCGAGGTGACCTCGACCTTAGTCACGCAACCGTCACGTACCCGCTACGTTTCATCGGCTGTCATTTCCTCGGTCGCCTGATCCTACGATCCTCGCACCTTCACGACCTCGCGCTAGACGGGTGCACCCTCCATGCCTCCGATGTCAGCATCGCCGCCGACGACGTCGATGTGACACATTCCTTCGCCGCCAGTCAGATTGTTTCGGCTGGGGAAGTGCGCATAGTTGGCGCGAGAGTCGGGTCTGTCCTTGATCTGAACGGCGCAACCCTGCGAGGCATACCGCTGAGCCTGTCTGCTGAACTGACCACGGTCCGCGGGGGAATCACCGGAGTTAGACTCGAGGCGTACGGACAAGTCGACCTGATGGGGCTGAGAACCGAGTCTAACCTGATTTTCGACGGCGCCCAGTTACACGGTTCTGGCATAAGCCTTGCAGCCGACGACATTGAAGTTCGCGGAAGTGCTTCCTTGCAGGACATGTCAGCTGACGGCGAAGTTCGCCTGTTAGGCGGGACGATCGGATCCACTCTAGACCTCTCCTACGCGGAGTTGAATGGCAGCACGACGTCCCTCTCAGCGGACAGGTTGGACATTAAGGGAACCGTCTTTGGAACGGGACTCGAGGCCAACGGCGAGGTCCGGTTCCTAGGTGCGAGGTTTGGTAATCAGTTCGGTCTTCCCAATGCAGTCCTTAGAGGTCTGGAAGACAGCCTTTCTCTCGATGGAGCATGTATTTCGGGTGACGTGGTCATGGACGGGATTACATGTGAGGGCACATTGAACCTGACCAGCGCAGCACTGGGAGCCAATGTCCGATTGGGCGGCGCGAGGCTTAGATCTCCCGATGTCGCAATCGACCTTAGTGGGACACGGATTTCCGGAAGCGTGCGCGCATACAGAATTCAAGCGACGGGCGAGTTTCGATGTCTCGGCCTCGAGGTCGGCAGTCAGTTCGGAATATCGGGTTCTCACCTGGAGGGATACCCCAAGAGTCTTTCTGCGGACAGACTGAAGGTTGGCGGCAACTTCCTCGGAATTGGACTTTTCTCACGTGGGGAAGTGCGGCTACCGGGGGCACATCTGTCCGGGCAGTGCGCTATATCTGAGCTAGAGTTGGGAGCGAAGAGCGATGGAATCAATCTCGCTCATACCCGCGTCAACGAAACTCTGTTCCTGAATACTGGAGCCTGCGGACCGGTTCTAGCCGATGGGCTCCATGCGGGAACTCTGCTTGTCGGATGGAGTGAGGACGCCATGCCTGCACTGCATCCGGATACCGGACCCGGCTGGCATATCGGAGCGGTGCGCGGAGTATTGGAAGATGATGCCCGTGCCGCTGCTAGGTGGCTTGAACCGATTGCCGCTGCGCAGCCGTGGCAAGCACTCGCTTCGTCGTACGAGAATAACGGGCATCCAACCGCGGCAAAACGTATGCGATATCTCGCGGCTGTCAGGTCTACTCGCAATATTTCGATGTCGCGGCAAGTGGGGCGCCGCTTGTACCAATATCTTGCGGGGTACGGCTACTACCCGGGCCGAGCGCTCCTGTCCCTCGGCATCGTCTTCTTCATGGCGCTCGCTGTTTCGGCGTCTGCAAGAAGTGACTTCAGCACTCCCGCCGACAACGCATCCGCGGTATCGACGGCGACGAGCACCAGGGCATCGGAAGGTGGCTTTGTTCGTTCGGGCGATTGGAACCGGAGTTGGAGTGTTCAGGAGTTCGACCCTGTGTTGTACTCAGCGAGCGTTGCGGTTCCAGCACTTGCGTCCGCAAGTTATCAAGCCTGGGCGCCGCCGGCCGGACCCACCACTTACGTCATCCTCGGCCTGCGAGGATGCGCGTGGATCCTTGCAGCTCTACTGCTTTCGGCCACGACCGGACTTCTGCGTCGTTCGACATAGGACCGTGCGCTTCTGCAGCGCCATTCAACCGAGCCCGCTGATGGCGGAGGCGACCCGCTTGGTGACGTCGGTGTGGAAGACGCTCGGGATGATGAAGGCGGCGTGCAGCTCCTCCTCGCTGACCGTGTCGGCGATGGCCTGGGCGGCGCGCAGCAGCATGTCGGTGGTGACGTGCGAGGCGCCGGCGTCGAGCAGGCCGCGGAAGACGCCGGGGAACGCGAGCACGTTGTTGATCTGGTTGGGGTAGTCGGAGCGGCCCGAGGCGACCACGGCGGCGTACTTGCCGGCCTCGGCCGGGTCCACCTCAGGGTCGGGGTTGGCGAGCGCGAAGACGACCGGCTTCTCGGCCATCGTCGGGATCCACTGGTGGTCGAGGATGCCGGGCGCGGAGACGCCGATGAAGACGTCGGACCCGGCGAGCACCTCCTGCAACGAACCGGTCACCCGGCGCGGGTTGGTGGCGGCGGCGAGCTCAGCGTGGGCCGCGGACAGGGAGGTGTCGTCGGCCGACAACGCGCCCTCACGGTCGACCACGACGACGTCGTGCGCGCCGGCAGCGAGCAGCAGGGTGACGATCGCGGTGCCGGCCGCGCCCGCGCCGGACACCACGACGCGTACGTCCGTGAGCAACTTGTCCACGCACCGCATCGCGTTGGTGAGCGCGGCCAGGACGACGATCGCGGTGCCGTGCTGGTCGTCGTGGAAGACCGGGATGTCGAGCGACTCGCGCAGCCGCTTCTCGATCTCGAAGCAGCGCGGGGCGGCGATGTCCTCGAGGTTGATGCCACCGAAGCCGGGCGCGATCATCTCGACCGCCTTGACGATCTCGTCGGTGTCCTGGCTGGCCAGGCAGATCGGCCACGCGTCGATGTCGGCGAACCGCTTGAACAGCGCCGCCTTGCCCTCCATCACCGGCATCGCGGCACCGGGCCCGATGTTGCCCAGCCCGAGCACGGCGGAGCCGTCGGTGACGACGGCGACCGAGTTGCCCTTGATGGTGAGCTTGCGGACGTCCTCGGGGTTGTCGTGGATCGCCATGGAGACGCGCCCGACACCCGGGGTGTAGGCCATCGAGAGGTCGTCGCGGGTGCGCAGCGGCACCTTGGAGCTGACCTCGATCTTGCCGCCGAGGTGGAGCAGGAACGTGCGGTCGCTGACCTTGTGGACGGTGACCCCGTCCACGCCGTCGACCGCGGTGACCAGGTCCTGCGAGTGCTCCGCGTCGGCCGCCGAGCAGGTGACGTCGACGACGAGGCGGTCGTGCCGCGACTCGGTGACGTCGATGGCGGTCACCACACCACCCTGCGAGGCGATCGCGGTCGCGACGGCGCCGACGACGCCGTGGTCCGGAGCGGTGTACAACCGCATGGTGATCGAGTACGACGACGCGGTTGCTGCCATGCCCACGACCTTCCCCCGCCGCTGGGGTTACCAGCAAGTCATGTCCGGCTAGGTTTGCGATATGGACATAAAGTTCGCCGACGCCCCCGACCGGAGCCGCTACGAGCTGACCTCCGGCGACGACCTCGTCGGCTTCATCGACTACCGCCTCCACGGCGACGTCATCACGATGGTCCACACCGAGGTCGGCGAGCAGTACTCCGGCCAGGGCCACGCCGGGACGCTCGCCCGCTCGGCGCTCGACGACGCGCGCTCGCGCGGGCTCTCGGTCGTGCCGTCGTGCCCCTACGTCGCGGCCTACATCGACAAGCACCCCGAGTACGCCGACCTGGTCAAGGACTGACCCTCACCGCACGACGCTGTCGGTGACCGTCCGGCTGGCGCCGAGGAAGAAGATCCCGGGGATGGTCTCGAAGCCGTCGCTCGGGTTGTCCTCGAGCCGCGACCCGCGGATGGTGAGCGTGCCGGTGCGGTCGTTGGAGACGAAGAAGATCGCGCCGCCGCCCTCGCGGGCGTGGTTGCCGGTCATCGTCGAGCCCTCGACGACCAGGTTGATGTCGTTGCCGTCCATGTAGATGGCGCCGCCCGAGCCGCCGCCGGGTGTGCCCGGCCGCGAGGGGTTGGCACCACGGCCCACGGCCGCGTTGTCCGTGAAGGTCGAGTCGACCACGCGCCACGAGACCCCGATGCTGCTCAGCGCGGAGCCGTTGCTGCACCGCCCGCCGGTGAAGGTCGAGCGCTTGACCACGACCGGACGGTCGCGGTGCTGGTCGAGGACCCGCACGGCAGCGCCGCCGAGGTCGGGGCCGGTGCGGTCGCACCGGTTGTCGGCGAACACGGAGTCGAGGATCCTCAGCCGCCCGCCGCGGACGAAGAGCGCGCCGCCGCCACCGCCGTCGGTGCTCTCGCCCACCGAGCTCCCGCCGACGAAGCGCATCCGCTTCACCACGAGCCTCGGCTCGGCCTGGTCGTTGCAGTGCGAGGTCGTCCAGACCTGGGCCCGGTCGCAGGTGTTCATGGAGAGGATGCGGCGCTGCCCCTGGCCGCTCAGGGTGACCTTCCCGCCCCCGTCGAGCACGACACGGGCGGAGGTGTTGACCACCTTGGCGGTCCTCGTCATCGCGATGGTGACCGGGCCCGGGCCGCAGTCGAAGGTGACGACACCGCCCTTCGCGACAGCCCGGACCACCGCACGCGACGTGCAGGAGGCCGGCGTGCCGGTGCCGACGACGGTGTCGGCCACTCGGCTGAGGGGTCTCGTGACAGGCGCCGGAGCGCCTTCCTCGACCAGCGGAGCCGCTGACGCCGCTCCCGGTGTGGCCGGCGCCAGTGCCGCGACGAGAGCCGCCGCGACGAGGGCACCGGCCCTCGTCACAGCGCCTTCTCGATGTCGTTGCTCAGCTTCTCCGGCTCCGTGGTGGGCGCGTAGCGGTCGATGACCTGCCCGTCGCGCCCGATCAGGAACTTGGTGAAGTTCCACTTGATCTTGTCGCCGAGCAGGCCGCCCTTGGAGTCCTTGAGCCACGCGAAGAGCGGGTGCGCGTCCTTGCCGTTGACGTCGACCTTGGAGAAGAGCGGGAACGTCACCCCGAAGTTGCGCTCGCAGAACTCGGCGATCTCGGACTCGTTGCCCGGCTCCTGGCCGCCGAACTGGTCGCAGGGGAAGCCGAGGACGACCAGGCCCTGGTCCGCGTAGGTGTCCTGGAGCTGCTGGAGGCCCTTGTACTGGCCGGTGAAGCCACACTGCGAGGCGGTGTTGACGACGAGGACGACCTTGCCGTCGTACTGGGACAGGTCGGTGTCCGTGCCGTCGATCGCGGCCGCCGAGAAGTCGGAGAGAGAGGTCATGCCCCCGAGTCTGCCAGCCCGTCCGGCACCGCCGGCCGGCTCAGGGGACGACGACCAGAGCTGACCCGCCCACGAAATCGGCGACCACGTCGGCTCCGTCCGGGGCAACCGTCACGGCGGGGTGCCCTCCCGTCAGGTCCCGGGCGGCCCCAGCCTCGCCTCGATCGCGTCGAGACGACGCTCGAACCGTTCGAGCGCGTCGAGGACCTCGTGTTCCCTCGACGACTCCTCCTCGCGCGTCGGGAGCTCCTCCTCGCGCACGAAGAGGGCGGCCAGGGACGCGCTGACCAAGGCCAGCGTCAGGAACCCGACGATCATCAGGAGTGCCGAGAGCAGGGCGCCCGCCGTCGTCTCGGGAGCCTCACCGATGAAGCCGACCGTGGTGATCAGGCTGGTCGACCACCACAGGCCCCGCCAGAAGCCGTCGACGGTCCGGGTCTCGATGGCCGCCGCCGCCGCTGCCGACACCAGGACCAGCAGGATCGCGGAGAGGATGACCGGCAACAGCCATGCCGATGAGATCGGCAGGTGCCGACGTCCGAGCACCAGGTGCTTCACGATGGCTCCCTCCCTCGTCGTTCGCTCCCTGACCAGAGTAGGCACGGACCACGGTCCGCGGCGCAGGTCCGGATCAGGCCTCGTAGCGGCCGTGCCGCACCCACTCCTCGAGCGGCCTGCGCTCCCGGTCGCGGTGGTCGCGCGCCGCGGTGCGCTCGTCGACGTCGCCCGGGTCGCCCGCCACGCCGACCGCGATGCCGGTGAGCAGCCGGTGCGTCGCCGGTACGCCAAGCGACTCGGCGAGGACGTGGTGGTCGAAACCGGCGAACTGGTGGGCGTGCAGCCCCATCGACCGGGCCTGGAGGGTCAGGTGAGCCGCGGCCTGACCGACGTCGTAGAGGGCGTAGTCGCTGTACGCCGGCGCATCGGCGTCCTCGCCCGAGTGCACATGGGCGGCGGTGAGGAAGACGCCCGACGCGCGCGGCACCCAGCTGGAGTTGCCGCGACTCAGCGTGGCGACGAGCCGGTCGTGGTTGGCGGTGCCCGGCACGCAGACGAAGAACAACCACGGCTGGCTGTTGCCGGCGCTCGGCGCCCACTGCGCGGCGCGAAGCAGGGTCTCGACCTCCGTGTCGGTGAGGCGGTGTCGGTCGTCGTACACGCTCGCGCTCCAGCGCGACCGCATCGGCTCGGCGAGGCCCGCGGCGCTGGGCTGCGGTGCTTGCTCGTGCTGCTCCTCGATCACGTCGCGCAGTATCGCCCCACGGATCACCCGTGCCCCCAGCGGTCCCTCGAAGTCTGCGCGCGACGCCTACTCGTCCAATGCATCGAGCTCGACGAGGGCCGACTCCCAGCGCTGCCGCCGCTCGGCGTCGGTCTGCTCCCACCACGGCGCGCCTCGCTCCCCCAGCCCGACCTTCGCCAGCCGGGTCCGGTGCCGGGTGGCCGCCAGCTCGGCCTCCGAGCCCGCCGTGCGTACGCCGGACCTGCCGCGACCCAGGTGCGACTTCAGCCGCTCCAGTGCGTCGTCCGGGATCGCCGGGTCGGTGCGCCGCCAGCGCCGCCCGTCGACCACCAGCCACCTCTCGTCGTCGCTGGAGGACTCGGTCGGCGCGGTCATGGGACCCAGTCTGGATGCGTGGCGGCCGTCGTACGGGCACCCGCGGGGGTGTGGCTGCTCGGCACCGCACGGGAGTACGACGGGATGAGTCGATCCCGGGAGGCCCCCCATGGCACTGCGCACGCTCGTCGGTCCGATCGTCCTCGGCCTGGTGGCCACGGCCTTCGCAGCACCACCTCCTGCGTCGGCCGCGGCGGCGGAGCGCGTCGCGCCGCCGCGCGGCACGAAGAGCACGTGGACCGAGGCGGACAAGGCCGGGTTCGGCACGGCGCGCACCCGCCGGAGCAACGTGTGGTTCACCCTCCAGGACGGCCGCGTCAGCGAGGTCTTCTACCCCGACCTCTCCACGCCGAGCACCCGCGTGCTCGAGCTGGTCGTGACCGACGGGCGCACCTTCACCGACCGCGCGTCCGAGGACATGGAGGTCGTCACCACGCGCCCCGACGAGCGCAGCCTGCGGTTCCAGCAGGTCGCGACGGCGGCGTCCGGCAAGTACCGCCTCACCCAGGAGTACGTCACCGACCCGGCTCGCGACGCCCTGGTGGTCCGGGTGCGGCTGGAGTCGCTCGACGGCGGCCGCTACCAGCTCTACGCCGTCCACGACCCCGCCCTCGCCAACTCCGGCATGGACGACTCCGGCCGATCGATGGGCAACGCCCTCGTGGCCACGGACGGCTCCGACCGGGTCGCCTCGGCGCTGGTCTCGCGGCCGCGGTTCGACCGCACGAGCACCGGGATCCTCGGCCGCGACGACGCCTGGGCCGACCTGGACGACGACCACCGGCTGACACCCGGTCGACGCGTGGCCGGGCCGGGCAACGTCGTCCAGGCCGGCCGCGTCCGTGGCGTCACCGGCCTGCCGGGCGACCAGCGCGCCACCGTGGTGCTGGGCTTCGGCGACGCCGGGCGCGGTGCCGTGCGCACCGCGACGACGACCGCCCGCGCCGGCGCCCGGACGGCGGCTGCGCGCTACGACCGTGGCTGGCACCGCTACCTGCGCACGCTCAGGCGCGTGCCGGACAGCGCCGCGGCGGTGCGCCGGCAGTACCTCGCCTCCGCCCTCGTGCTGGCCGCCGCCGAGGACAAGCTCAACCCCGGTGCGCTCGTCGCGTCCCCCTCCGCGCCGTGGGTGTGGGGCGACGAGGTGAAGGACCTCTCCTCGCCCTCCGGCGCCTACCACCTCGTGTGGTCGCGCGACTCCTACCAGTTCGGGACCGCGCTCTGGGCGATGGGCGACCGCGCCGCGGCCCGTCGCACCGTCGACTGGCTCTTCGACGTCCAGCAGCTGCCAGACGGCTCGTTCCCGCAGAACTCCGATGTCGGGGGCACGCCGGTCTGGTCGGAGCTCCAGCTCGACGAGGTGGCGCTGCCGATCGTCCTGGCGCACCTCGTCGGCCGCGACGGCCCGCGCACCTACCGCGGGGTGAAGAAGGCCGCCGACTTCCTCGCCGGGTTCCGCGACGAGGAGACCGGACGCCGGGCGCCGTACTCACCGCAGGAGCGCTGGGAGAACCAGTCCGGCTACTCCCCCAGCACGATCGCGGCGCAGGTCGCCGGCCTGGTGTGCGCGGCCGACCTGGCCCGGAAGAACGGTGACCGGGCCTCGGCCCGGCGCTGGCTGCGGCTCGCCGACCGGTGGCAGGCGCGGGTGAAGCGGTGGACCGTCACGTCCACCGGCCCGCTGAGCGACAGCCCGTACTTCCTCCGGCTGACCAAGAACGGTCGCCCCGACACCGGCACCGAGTACGGCATCGGCGACGGCGGCCCGTCCGCGGTCGACCAGCGCCGGGTCGTCGACCCGAGCTTCCTCGACCTGGTGCGCCTCGGCCTGCTCCCCGCCGACGACGCCGACGTGCTCTCGACGCTGCCGGTGGTGGACTCCGAGCTGCGCGTCGACACCCCGAACGGCCCGTTCTGGCACCGGTTCAGCTTCGACGGCTACGGCGAGACGCGCGACGGCGACCAGTGGGACATCACCGAGGACGACACCGGCACGACGCTCGGTCGCGGCTGGCCGCTGCTCACCGGCGAGCGGGGCGAGTACGCCGTGACGGCCGGGCAGGACGCGGCGGCGTACCTCGCGACCATGGCGGCCGCCGCCGGCGCGGGGGACATGATCTCCGAGCAGGTGTGGGACGGACGCGCTCCCACGGGTGCGGCCTGCTGCCCCGCCGGTGAGGGGACGCGGGCCGCCACCCCGCTCACCTGGTCGCACGCCGGCCTGGTGCGGCTCGCCTGGACGATCGAGCGCGGATCACCCGTCGACCAGCAGGACCTCGTGGCCGACCGCTACCGGGACTGAGCGAGGAACGACGAAGGCCCCGGACGATGTCCGGGGCCTTCGTGGTGTGGTGCGCGAGGGGGGAGTTGAACCCCCACGTCCTTTCGGACACACGGACCTGAACCGTGCGCGTCTGCCTATTCCGCCACTCGCGCTTGAAGCGGGCTCAGGCTACCCCACGGCTCGCGCGCACTCCCAATCGCCCGGCCGCCCCCACGCGGTGCGGGTTCGCGGGCCGTCACCCTCCAGAGGGGGTGATGATCCTTCCGGCGGGGCGGCAGCGTGGCGCGGGGCCGACCGGCCGGTACGCTCGCTGGCACCGGCCGGGCGGTCGATCGTGCCTGCCCACCGCGACGACCACCACAACGATGCGTCCACCAACGCGAGGAGAGGAGGCCTGTGTGAACGCCCTGCAGCGCTTCGAGCAGCGGCTCGAGCAGCTCATCTCCGGCGCCTTCGCCCGCGCCTTCCGCAGCGCGGTGCAGCCCGTCGAGATCGCCGCGGCGCTCCAGCGCGAGTGCGACAACAACGCGCAGGTCCTCAGCCGGCAGCGCCGCCTCGTGCCCAACGACTTCCACGTCGAGCTGAGCCCCGCCGACCTCGACCGCATCGTCGGTCTCGGCCGCGCGCTGGAGCAGGACCTCGTCGACCAGCTGCAGGACCACGCCGACGCCCAGGGCTACGTCTTCACGGGCCCGATCTCGGTGGCGTTCGAGTCCGCCGACGACCTCACCACCGGGCGGTTCCGGATCCGCAGCAAGGCGCAGGCCAGCGTCACCGACAACGACCAGCGCACCCGCACGCGCTCCTCCCACGCCACGCTCGAGGTCAACGGCACCCGCCACCCGCTGCGCCCGCCCGGCCTGGTCATCGGCCGCGGCACCGAGGCGGACCTGCGGATCAACGACCCCGGCGTGAGCCGGCGCCACCTCGAGCTCGAGGTCTCCATCGACGGCGTCGAGGCGGTCGACCTCGGCTCGACCAACGGGATCCTGGTCGACGGCACCAAGGTGGCCCGCGCCCGGCTCCGCGACGGGTCGCTGATCCGGATCGGCCACACCGAGATGACCGTGCGCATCGACGGCGGACGCGACGAGGCCGGGGGCTGGAATGTCTGAGCTGACCCTCTTCCTGATCCGGGTGGCGTTCCTGGCCATCCTCTGGATCTTCGTGCTGTCCGCGATCTCGGTGATCCGCTCCGACATGTTCGGCGCCCGGGTCCCCGAGACCGCGCGCGGTGCAGCACCTGCCCCCGAGCGTCGCGGGGGCGGCAAGGCTCGCAAGCCGCGCCGCGGCTCCCCGACCCACCTGCTGGTGGTCGAGGGGGAGAACCCCGGCGTCCGTGCCGAGCTCGCCGACGCCCCGCTCCTCATCGGTCGCGGCAGCGACGCCGCCATCAAGCTCGACGACGACTACGTCTCGACCCGTCACGCCCGCGTCGCGGCCAGCGGCGACGAGTGGTTCGTCGAGGACCTCGGCTCCACCAACGGCACCTACGTCGGCCCGGTCCGGATCACCCAGCCCACCACCATCGGGCTCGGCGTGCAGGTGCGGGTCGGCAAGACGATCCTGGAGCTGCGGAAGTGAGCCTCTACCTCCACTACTCCGCGATCTCCGACGTCGGGCGCGTGCGCCGCGAGAACCAGGACAGCGGCTACGCCGGTCCGTGGCTGCTGACCGTGTGCGACGGCGTCGGTGGTGCCGTACGCGGTGACCTGGCGTCCAGCACGGCGGTGCAGGCGCTGCGCAAGCTCGACCAGGAGCCCGACGAGGACATCCTCGGCCAGGTCGCCGGCGCCATCCACCGTGCCGACGACCGCATCGCCGAGCTCGTCGAGGAGGACCCCGGCCTCAACGGCACGTCCACCACGGCGACCGTCGCGCTCTTCGACGGCACCCGCTTCGGCCTCGGCCACATCGGGGACAGCCGCGCCTACCTCTACCGGCGCGGCGAGCTGCGCCAGCTCACCCACGACCACACGTTCGTCCAGTCGCTCATCGACGAGGGGCGCATCACCGAGGAGCAGTCGCGGAGCCATCCGCACCGCAACCTCATCCTCAAGGCGCTCGACGGCATCCGCCACGAGGAGCCCGACCTCTTCGAGGTCCCTGCCGAGGTGGGCGACCGGATCTTCCTCTGCAGCGACGGCGCGTGCGGCACGCTCACCCCGGAGCGGATGGCCGACATCCTCTCCACCGGCACCCCCGACTTCGCGGCCGTCGAGATGGTCCGCGCCAGCCTCGAGGCCGGCAGCACCGACAACGTCACCTGCCTGGTCGCCGACGTCGCCGAGGAGGCGCCGCCCGAGGACCTCGCCCCGCTGCTGGTCGGTGCCGCGGCAGACCTGCCCCGACGGATGCCGCTCGCCGGTGCCGTCGGTGGCCTGTTCCGCGGCCACCGCTCGGGCGACACCGGTGAGATCCCGCCGGTCCCCGGCGACGTGCCCGAGGGCGCGTTCCCCGGCGACCCGATCGATGCCGAGGCCGCCCGCTACGCCCCCCGCGACCCCGGCCGCCACCGCTGGTTGCGCCGACTGCTGGTGATCGCCGTCCTGGCCGGCCTGGCGTGGATCGTGCTCGCCGCCGGGTGGTCGTGGAGCCAGCAGCAGTTCTACGTCGGCGAGCAGGACGGCAAGGTCGCGATCTTCCGCGGCCTCAACGCCGACCTCCCCGGCGTGTCCCTCTCCCACGTCTACGAGGTCACCGACGTCGACCTCGACCGGCTCAGCGACATCGAGGCCGAGACGGTCCGCGAGGGCATCGAGGCCGACGACCTCGACGAGGCCCGGCTCACCGTGGACAACTACGCCGCGCGCCAGGACGTCGACGCAGGGTGACGCGATGAGTCAGACCGGGACCCTCATGGGCTTCGTGCACCGGCGGCGCCGGGGCGCGGAGCTGTTCCTCCTCCTCCTCGCGCTCGCGGTCGGGATCGGCGCCTACGCCGCCGTCGGGCTGGGCGTCGAGGGCGAGGTGCCGGCCGACCTGGTCGGCTACGGCGGCTGGCTGACCGCCCTGATCGTGGCGGCCCACGTCACGGTCCGCCTCGTCGCGCCCTACGCCGACCCGGTGCTGCTGCCGCTCGTGGCGGCGCTCAACGGGCTCGGCCTGGCGGTGCTCCGCAGGCTCGACCTCACCTACGAGGCCAACGGCCTCGACCAGCACACCTTCGCCCGCCAGCAGCTCACCTGGATGACGCTGGGCGTGGTCCTGTTCGTCGCCACGCTGGTCTTCCTGCGCGACCACCGCTCGCTGCAGCGCCTGACCTACACGTCCGGCCTGGCCGGCATCGTCCTGCTGGTGCTGCCGTTCCTCCCGGGCATCGGCGTGCCGATCAACGGCGCCAACATCTGGATCCGGGTCGCCGGCTTCTCCTTCCAGCCCGGCGAGGTCGCCAAGGTGCTGCTGGTCATCGCCTTCTCCGGCTACCTCGTCCTGCACCGCGACGCCCTCGCCCTGGCCGGACGCCGGGTGGTCTTCGTCGACCTGCCGCGTGGTCGCGACCTCGGCCCGATCCTGGCGATGTTCGGGGTCTCGATGCTGATCCTGGTCAAGCAGAACGACCTGGGCTCCTCGTTGCTCTTCTTCGGCCTGTTCCTCGTGATGCTCTACGTCGCCACCGAGCGGCCGGGCTGGCTCGTCGTCGGTGGGCTGCTGTTCGCCGCCGGGGCGCTCGCGGCGTACTCCTTCGTCGGCAACGTGCAGAACCGCTTCAACTTCTGGCTGCACCCGATGGACTACTACGACGCCTCGCCCGGAAGCGGCCAGCTCGTCGAGGCGCTGTTCGGCATGGGCTGGGGCGGGCTGATCGGCCGCGGCTTCGGCAACGGCTTCCCCGAGCGGGTGCCGTTCGCCTACTCCGACTTCATCCTCTCCACCGTCGGCGAGGAGCTCGGCCTGGCCGCGGTCATGGCGATCGTCCTCTGCTACGGCCTGATCGTGGAGCGCGCGCTGCGCATCGCCCTCATCTCGCGCGACGGGTTCGGCAAGCTCATGGCGGTCGGCCTCGGGGCGATCTTCGCGCTCCAGGTCTTCGTCGTCATCGGTGGCGTGACAGGCTTGATCCCGCTCACCGGCCTCACCACGCCGTTCCTGTCCTACGGCGGCTCGTCGCTGGTGGCCAACTGGGTCGTCATCGCGCTGCTCCTCCGCATCTCCGACCAGGCCCGCCGTCCCGCGCCCCGCCTCGACCCGGTCGACGAGTCGGCCGCCGACAGCGAGAGCACCCAGGTGGTGAAGCTGCGGTGAACAAGCCCATCCGCGTCGTCTCGGTCTTCTGCCTGCTGCTGTTCCTCGCGCTGCTGGTCAACGCGACCTACCTGATGTACGTCCGCTCCGGCGACCTGTCGCAGGACCCGCGCAACCGCCGGGTCATCACGGCCGCCTACTCCCGCGAGCGCGGCGCCATCCTGGTCGGCAAGGAGGCGATCGCGCGCAGCGTGCCGTCCGACGACCAGTACAAGTTCCAGCGCACCTACTCCCAGCCCTTCAAGTACGCCCCGATCACCGGCTACTTCGCCTTCTTCAGCCAGACCGGCGTCGAGCGCTCGCAGAACAGCGTGCTCGCCGGCGACGACTCGCGCCTGTTCGTCACGCGGCTCGTCGACCTGCTCAGCAACACCGACCCCAAGGGCGGCAACGTCCAGCTCACCGTCAACGCCGCCGCGCAGGACGCCGCCTGGGAGGGCCTGGAGAACCTTCCGGGCGACGCCCAGGGCGCGGTGGTCGCCCTCGAGCCGTCCACGGGCCGCGTGCTGGCGATGGCCTCGACGCCGACCTTCGACCCCAACAACCTCGCCTCCCACGACTTCGGTGCCGTCGCCGACCTCAGCAAGAAGCTCAACGCCGACGAGTCGCAGCCGCTCATCAACCGCGCCATCGGCACGACCCTGCCGCCCGGGTCGACCTTCAAGCTGGTCACCGCGGCGGCCGCGATCGAGTCGGGCAACTACGACGCCGACTCGATGGTCCCCGGCGGCTTCGGCTTCAAGCTCCCGCAGTCCTCGACCACCATCCGCAACCACGACGGCGGCAACTGCGGCGGTCGCCGGATCACCATGACCCAGGCGATGCAGGTCTCCTGCAACGTCACGTTCCTGTCGCTCGCCAACGAGCTCGGCAACGACGCGATGGCCGAGCAGGCGGAGAAGTTCGGCTTCAACGCCACGTCGCTGGAGGACCTCGGCGGCCAGGCGACGTCGCTCTACCCGCGCGACATGGACGCCCCGCAGACCGCGATGTCGGGCATCGGCCAGGCCAGCGTCACCGCCACGCCGCTGCAGATGGCGATGGTCGCCGCGGCGATCGCCAACGACGGCGACGTGATGCGCCCCTACGTCGTCGACGAGGTCCGCGCACCCAACCTGTCCGTCCTCGACAAGACCGACCCGCAGAGCATCAGCAAGGCGATCTCGAGCACCACGGCCGAGGAGCTCACCAAGATGCTCGTCGCGACCGTCGACACCGGCACCGCGACCCCGGCCCAGATCCCCGGCGTGGAGGTGGCGGGCAAGACCGGCACCGCGCAGTCGACCGCCGACCGGCCGCCCTACGCCTGGTTCGTCTCCTTCGCCCCGGCGGACGACCCCAAGGTCGCGGTCGCCGTCCTGGTGCAGTCCAGCGACACCGCTCGCGAGGAGATCGCCGGCGGCCTGCTCGGCGGCCCGATCGCCAAGGCGATCATGGAGGCGGTGATCGCCCCGTGACCGCCCTCCGGCCCGGAGGACACGTCGACCCCGCCCGCCGCTACGTCCTCGAGTCGCGCATCGCCACCGGCGGCATGGGCGAGGTGTGGGCGGCCCGCGACACCACCCTCGACCGCGCGGTCGCGGTGAAGGTGCTCAAGACCGAGTACGCCGACGACGCGCTCTTCCGGGCCCGCTTCGAGACCGAGGCGCGCCACGCCGCCGCCCTGCACCACCCGGGGGTCGCCGCGGTCTTCGACTTCGGCGAGAGCACGGCCGACGACGGCTCGGCCACGCCGCGCCCCTACCTCGTGATGGAGCTCGTCGAGGGCCAGCCGCTGTCCGCGCTGCTCCGCCCCAGCGCGCCCATGGACCCCGCGGTGGCGCAGGACCTGCTCGCCCAGGCAGCCGACGCGCTCGGCGCCGCGCACGCGGCCGGGATCGTGCACCGCGACGTCAAGCCCGCCAACCTCATCGTCACCCCCGACCGGCGGGTCAAGGTCACCGACTTCGGCATCGCGCGCGCCGCCGACGGGATGGCCCTGACCGAGACCGGGCAGGTGATGGGCACCCCCGCCTACATCTCCCCCGAGCAGGCCGAGGGCGGCACCGCGACGGCTGCCTCCGACGTCTACTCCCTCGGCGTGGTCGCCTTCGAGTGCCTGGCGGGCCGCAAGCCGTTCCTCGCCGACACCCCGGTCGCCACGGCGATCGCCCACCTGCGCAACCCGGTGCCCGAGCTGCCGGACGCCGTGCCCGCCGACCTCGCCCGGGCCGTACGACGTTCGCTCGCCAAGGCGCCCGGCGACCGCTTCTCCGACGGCACCGCCTTCGCCCGAGCGCTGCGCGACCCCGCGTCGGTCAGCGGAGCGGCCGTCGGCGGAGCGGCAGCAGCGGCTGCCGCAGCGACCGCGGTCACGCCGGCGGTGGCCGACGAGTCCCACACGCAGGTGATGCCGGCCGCCGCACCCGCTGCTCCTGCCGCCGCTCTTCCCGCCGCGGCACCTGGGCCCACCGAGCCCGCTCCGCGCCGACGACGCGCCGTGCCGTGGGCAACGATCGTCGGACTGGTGGCCGTCGCGGCAGCCGTCGCCTTCGCGGTCTGGCTCGGCGCTCGCGGCGACGACGCGCCCACCGACGAGACGCCGAAGACCCCCGAGCAGAGCGAGACGACGCCGAGGCCCAGCCCGACCAGGACGCCGACGCGGACCCCCACCCAGACGCCCACCGAGACCCCGAGCGAGACCCCGAGCGAGACGCCCTCGGAGTCGCCGTCGCAGACGCCGACCGAGACGCCCACCGAGACGCCCACGGAGACGCCCACGGAGACACCGACTCCGACGCCGTCGACGTCGCCCACCGAGACGCCGACGCAGTCACCCGCGGCGACGCCCTCGCAGAGCCCGGCGCAGACGCCGTCGGAGACCACCGCGAGCAGCCCGAGCGCCAGCGCATCGCCCAGCGCGGCCTCACGGCGGACCAGCACCACCGACCGGAAGGACGAGGACGGATGAGCCAGTCCGAGCCGACACTGATCGGCGGCCGCTACGAGCTCGCGGAGCTCCTCGGGCGAGGCGGCATGGCCGAGGTCCGCAAGGGACGCGACCTGCGACTGGGACGCACCGTCGCGGTCAAGCGGCTGCGCACCGACCTGGCCAGCGACGCGACCTTCCAGGCGCGGTTCCGGCGCGAGGCGCAGTCCTCGGCCTCGCTCAACCACCCCGCGATCGTGTCGACGTACGACACCGGCGAGGAGATGGCCACCGACGGCTCGGGCGTGGCCCAGCCCTACATCGTCATGGAGTGCGTCGAGGGTCGCACGCTGCGCGACATCCTCCGCGAGGGCCGCAAGATCCTGCCCGAGCGGGCCCTCGAGATCACCGCGGGCGTCCTCTCCGCCCTCGACTACAGCCACCGCGCGGGGATCATCCACCGCGACATCAAGCCGGGCAACGTGATGCTCACGCCCTCCGGCGACGTGAAGGTGATGGACTTCGGCATCGCGCGGGCGATCTCCGACGCGTCCTCGACGATGACCCAGACCGCGGCCGTCGTCGGCACCGCGCAGTACCTCTCCCCCGAGCAGGCCCGTGGCGAGACCGTGGACTCGCGCTCCGACGTCTACTCGACCGGCTGCCTGCTCTACGAGCTGCTCACCGGCCGCCCGCCCTTCATCGGCGACAGCCCGGTGGCGGTCGCCTACCAGCACGTCCGCGAGCCGGCCTCGCCGCCGTCCGACCACGACGACCAGCTCGACCCCGAGATCGACGCGATCGTGATGAAGTCGCTCGCCAAGCGCGTCGAGGACCGCTACCAGAGCGCCGCGGCCATGAAGGCCGACATCGAGCGCTACCTCGCCGGCCACCCCATCCAGGCCCCCGCCGTGGTGCCGCCCCCGGCCGAGACGCAGTACGTCCCCCCGGTCCCGCCGGGCGAGTCGACCACCACGCTCGCTGCCGGCGCGCCGCCGCCGCGACGCGACGAGCCCTCGCGGAGCCGTACGGGCTGGTGGGTGCTGGCCGGGCTGCTGCTCGTCGGGCTCCTGGTCGCCGGCGCGTACCTGATGAACGACCTGCTCTTCGACGACGCCCCCCAGCGCGAGGCCGTGCCCAACCTCGTCGGGCTGACCGAGGACGAGGCCCGGGTCAAGATCGTCGACGCCGGCTTCAGCGTCGGCCGCGTGGACCGTGAGCCCTCCGACACCGTCGCGGTCGATCTGGTGATCAGCCAGGACCCCGCCCGCGACACCTACAAGGACCCGGGCGACTCGATCAGCTTCGTCCTCTCCCTCGGCAAGCCCGAGGTCGAGGTGCCCTACGTCGTGGGCAGCCTGCGCAAGGAGGCCCGCCAGACGCTCGCCGACGCCGGCTTCGCGGTGAAGTTCCAGGAGGAGGACTCCGACGAGGACCGCTTCCAGGTCCTGCGCACCGACCCGGCCGCCGGCACGTCCGTGGCCGAGGGCGCCACCGTGACGGTGTTCTACTCCGACGGCCCCGAGAAGGTCCCCAACGTCCGCGGCATGAAGCAGGGCGAGGCCGAGCGCACGATCCGCGAGGCGGGCTTCGTCCCCGACGTGCGCATCGACGCGACCTCCACCGAGCCCAAGGGCACGGTCGTCGACCAGGTCCCCCTGCGCGGCACAGCCGACCAGGGCTCGACCGTGCTCATCTTCGTCTCTGCCTACGAGGAGCCGGTGACACCCACGGAGACCCCCACCGAGACGCCCACCCTCCCGACCGAGACGCCCACCGAGACCCCGACGCCGCCGACGGAGAGCCCGACCACCCCGCCGCCCACGGGCTGACCCGACGACCACCGACACCCGGTGGTCGAGGAGGGCGCCCCGCGCCCGTCACGAGACCCCTCAGCCCGCGTCCGACATCGGCGTGGCGTAGGTGAGGTCGAGCAGTCCGGTGTACGCCGGCGCGACGGCCGAGTCGAGCGCGGTCATGTCCCACGAGACGCTGCCACCGGGGATGTAGGTGTAGTCGCGGTAGATCGCGAGGATCGGGTCGGTCGTCAGCTCGGCCTCCATCGCGGCCGGGTCGCCGATGCCCACGATGACGTACGGCGGCGAGTAGGGCAGCCCGTGGAGGGTCACCTGGTTGCCCTCGCACTTGATGCCCGTCGTGGAGATCAGCCGCTGCCCCTGGATCGTCACCGCGACCGCACCGGCATTCCACATGGCGTTGGCGACGGCCTGGATGTCCTGCTGGTGCACGACGAGGTCGTTGGGATTGCCGTCGTAGGCCAGGCGCGACTCCTCGGGGGCGTCGTCCAGGGTGACCTGCACGGCGGGACCGGACTTCTCGGTGAGCCCGGCCGGGTCGACGAGCGTCGCGATCTCGTCCTGGACCCGCGTCACGGACCGGTCCCCGAGCTCGGCGCTGAGCGCCTCCACCTGTGCGTTGAGATCGGCCGCCTCGGCGGTCAGGTCGCCGGCCTCGTCGCGCTCGGCCCGCACCACCGAGGCGAGGTCGGTGAGCCGCCCGCCGCGCAGGTCGATGCCGTCGCTCTGCTCGGCACTCACCGCGAACAGTGCGCCGCTGAGCAGCACGACCACCGGCGTGGCCACCCGCCAGACACGGCGACGCCCGGGGGACGAGTGGGGCGGCGACGACATGGCGACTACGCTAACCCCCCGGCGGGCGCCGAGCGTCCCCGACGAGCGTGACCGCACGCCGACGAACCCAGCCGAGCCCCAGGAGCAGCAGTGTCGAAGTCCCAGACGGTCATCCCCGCGGAGAAGGACAAGCTCTTCTCCGTCAGGTTCGTGATCGCCCTGCTGCTCGTCGTCGCGGGCATCGCCTGGCTGGCCTACTACTACGTCGGCCCGCGCGGCAACCCGCTCGCCTTCCCGCCCGTCGCGGGCAAGCCGAAGGCCGTCGCCGACCTCGGCGACTGGAACTACGCCATCGGCTTCGGCGCCCTCATGCTCGGCCTGATGGTCTCGGCGCACCCCTCGACCCCGCTCGGCCGCGGCCGCGGCGTGGTGGTGGGCATGCTGGGCTGCTTCCTCATCGGTCTGCTCTGGATCTGCACCTTCTACGTCTTCTCCGACGACCTCTCCAAGCTGTGGATCTTCAACGACCTCGGCCAGTGGAACCTCGTCGTCGGCATCGCCTTCATGGCAGTCGGGTTCAGCTTCGCGACCAAGTGGGAGTAGGTTCTCCCTCGACCGGTCGCACCGGTCACGTCATTCGTCGCCTCGAGCGGTGAGTGAGGCGCCTTCCTGGGGAAGGGAAGGCGTCTCTCTCACCGCTCGAGTCGATTTCGGGGCCGCTCGTCAGGCCGTCTTGTCAGGCCTTCGCTGAGCTTGTCAGGCCGTGCACGGGCCGACATGTTCAGCGATCCCCGGTCAGCCGGGGATCGCTGCAGCGACCGGGCAGTTCTCCACACTGTGGAGAACTCCTGTGGAGGAATTACACGCATGTAGTTATCCACAGCTGTGTGCACACCTGTGGGAAATGCAGCAGCCCCCGCCCGGTCGTCGTACCTCGCGGTACGACTGCGGACGGGGGCTGCGTGCGGACGGCGTGCGGCTCAGGAGAGGGCGGCGATGCGCACCAGGGCCAGGGCGGCCAGGACGACGGTGAGCACGGCCAGCCCGCCCCACTGGATCGTCGTACGACGGGTCTTCGGCGCGTAGCCGATGACCCCGGCCGCCGCGGCGCCGCCGAGGAACCCGCCGAGGTGGCCCTGCCACGAGATCATCTGCCACCCCACGACCGTGACGATCACGCCCAGCATGAGGTTCTGGACCAGCCACTGCGAGTTGAGCCGCGCCTTGGTGGCGGTCACCAGCAGCGCCCCGAGGAGGCCGAAGAGCGCGCCGGAGGCACCCACCGTGCTCCCGTCGGAGGAGGAGAGCCACAGCACGAGCACCGACCCGGCCAGTGCGCTGACGAGGTAGACGGCGAGGAAGCGCGCGCGGCCGACGATCTGCTCGAGCGCGGGACCGAACAGGAACAACGCGAACATGTTCATCGCGACGTGCCAGATCTCGACGTGCGTGAAGGCGCTGGTGATGAGCTGCCACCAGGCACCGTCGGCCACGCCTGCCTGCCAGATCCCGTCCCCGCGCGTGCCGGTCTCGCAGATCGCGGAGGTGTGGAGGCCGGGGTAGTACTGGCCGGGCATCGACTCCGAGATGCACCGGCCCGTCGGGGAGAGGGCCAGCAGGTCCGACAGCTTGGAGCGAGCCCCGCCCGTAGCCGTGATCGCCAGCCAGACGACCGCGTTGATCGCGATCAGGACGTACGTCGTCAGCCGCGGGTCGGCGCTGCGCTCGCCGCCGTACATCGCCTGGTTCTGCCGGGAGCCCTTGTTGGCCTGCTTGACGCAGTCGGGGCACTGGAACCCCACGGCCGCGTCGCGCATGCAGTCCGGGCAGATGGGCTTCTCGCAGCGCTGGCAGCGGATCCAGGTCTCGCGATCGGGGTGCCGGTAGCAGGTCGGCACCCCGGTCGCGGCCGGGCCCTCGGAGGGCTGGGTCATCGGGGTCGGTCGGGTGCGGCGCGGTCGGTGCCGGTCAGCGCTCGATCGTGACGGACTCGAACACCACGGCGTCCACGGGACGGTCCATCGCACCCGTCTTGGAGGTGGCGATGGCGTCGACGACGTCGCGGCTGGCCTGGTCGGCCACCTCACCGAAGATCGTGTGCTTGCGGTTGAGCCACGGGGTGGCGGCGACGGTGATGAAGAACTGTGAGCCGTTGGTGCCCGGGCCGGCGTTGGCCATCGCGAGCAGGTAGGGCTTGTCGAAGACGAGCTCGGGGTGGATCTCGTCCTTGAACGTGTAGCCGGGGCCGCCGGTGCCGGTGCCGAGCGGGCAGCCGCCCTGGATCATGAAGCCGTCGATGACCCGGTGGAAGCCGAGGCCGTCGTAGTACTTCTCGCCGCTGCGGCCGGCGTCGTCGCGGTAGTCCTTGGTGCCCTCGGCGAGGCCGACGAAGTTCTCGACGGTCTCGGGAGCGTGGCTCGGGAACAGGTTGACGACGATGTCGCCCCGGTTGGTCTTGAAGGTCGCCTTGGGGTCGGCCATGGGATGTGCCTCTCGGATCTGGGAGCTCGCGGGTCTCGCTTGTGCGCCTCGATCCTGCCATGTGGGCCCACGCCGCGGCCCTCCACCCGGACGGGGCTGGTCGCGTGTGGGTGGCCGTGGTGAGATGGAGCCACAACGACTGAGGAGGTCACGCATGGCTTTCGGCCGCAAGAAGTCCCTCATGGACCGCGCCCACGACTACGTCGAGCAGATCTCGGACCAGATCTCCGAGACGGTGATCCCACAGCTGGAGCAGGCCTGGGAGCAGGCGGTGGAGAAGGCCGGACCTGCGATCACCGACGCCCGCGACAAGGCGACCCCGCTGATCGCGGAGGCTCGCACCACCGCCGCGGAGAAGGCATCCGTCGCCGCCGCGCTCGCGGCTGAGAAGGGCGCCGAGGCCCGCGAGAAGGCCGCACCCCTGCTGGCCGAGGCTCGCGCCACCGCTGCCGAGAAGGCCTCCGTGGCGGCGTCCCTCGCCGCCGAGCGGGCGGCCGAGGGCCGGGAGCTGGCCGCCGCGAAGGTCAACGAGCTCCGCGGTGTCGAGCCCGAGCCGAAGGGTGGCAGGCTCAAGAAGCTGCTGCTGATCACCGGCCTGCTCGCCATCGGCGGTGCCGTCTTCGCCAAGCTGCGCCAGAAGCAGGACGAGGACGCCCACTGGCAGTCCACCTACGTCCCGCCGGCCCCGCCGACGACGACGTCCGCCACCACGCCCCCGACGGCAGCCCCGGCGACCGCAGCGGCCGGCGACCCCCTGACCGACCCGCTCGGTCAGGACGGCGTCGTCTCCGCGGACGACGTGGTCACCGAGGAGCCGCCGGCCACCGACGACATCGGCGGCGGCGCACCGGGTGAGGCGGTCAGCGACGCTGCCGAGGAGCCGCACCCGGCCACCACCCCTGACGAGCCCGCCGAGATCATCGACATCGACGACGTGCCGCAGAAGAAGTAGCCACACCCGCATCGCCGTCGGGCGGTGTCTCGTCCCCTCGGGGCGGGGCACCGCCCGTCGTGCGTGGGGCTGCGCTGCGGCTGCGGCTGCGGCTGCGTCAGACGGAGGTGTCCACGACCCGATTGTCCTCGATCCACTCGTCCACGCGCTCCCACCAGCCGTAGAGCCACTCGATGCGCGCGTCGCGGTCCTCCGGGATGTCCGCGCGCGAGATCGCCCACCACCGCATGGTGATCTGCTTGTCCATCGGCAGCTCGCGCCACAGGTCGCTCACCGTGACCAGGTGGTCGAGCCCCGTGTGCGCGACCATCAGCACGTCGGCAGCGGGCGCCGCGTCCAGCGCGGCCACCACTCCGCCGGGGCGCGGCGCCAGCACGTGGGTCATCTCCTCGGCCCGCACCGCCATCCGCTCCAGCCCGAGCTTGCGCAGCCGGGCGATCGTGCGGTCGCGCCGCGCGGGCGTGAAGTTGCCGCCCTCGGGGAAGATCACGAACGCGTCGTTGTGGTCCAGACCCGTGGCCAGGGCGGCGATCTGCGACTCGAGGTCCTCGCCGGCCTCCGGGTTGGGGGAGATGAACCGTGCCGGGATGCGCCGCAGCACGACGTCGATCGCAGGGTCCCAGGCGAGGGTGTTCTTCAGCACGACGCGGGGCTCGCGGCGGTACCAGTGCAGCAGCGCGTACATCAGGATGAAGGAGTCGCCCGGCCCCGCGTGGCGACACATCACCAGCACCGGCCCGTCGGGGAACCTCGGTGGGTGGGGGCCGTCGGTGCGGATCCGCAGCGCGAGCACCCGCCGGGCCTCGCGGAAGAAGACGATCAGCGTCCCCTGCACGAGGTCGTAGTGGATGCCGGCGAAGTACGGCGACCGGATCCGCCAGCCGAACCCGCTCGCCAGCCACAGCCCGAGCATCACCGCGAGCAGCAGCGTCTCGAAGGTGAGGTAGAGCACCACGAGCCACAGCAGGCGGAGCGCCCGCCAACGCCCGGGGAGGACCGGCGAGAGCGCCGCCGCCACGAGCAGCCACGCCGGCAGGGTCACCCAGAGCACCGCGGTCATTCCGATCACCGCGGGCGCGACGACGAACCGCCGCAGGACCCAGACCGGTGCGCCGCCCACGACTAGTCGTCCAGGGCTTCGTCGAGGTAGGCGCGCGAGGCGTCGTACGTCGCGTCGATGCGTGCCTGCACGCCACCGAAGTCGCGGTGCGCGCGCAGCGAGTCGTCGCGCGCCGAGGTCCCACCGGCCGGCAGCACGTGCGCCTCGACGCCGTCGGGGATGGTGGCCATGTCACGCATGAACCGGTGCCGGCGGGCGACCTCGAAGCTGACCCGCGCCACCTGCCACGGCCGGCTCGGCACCGTGAGCGGGCGGTCGATGCGCCCGACCTGCAGGACGAAGATGCGCGTCGCGCCCAGCTCGACCGCGCGACCGACCGGGATCGAGTTCACCAGCCCCCCGTCGAGGAAGTGCTCGCCGTCGACCTCGGCCGGGGGCAGCAGGCCGGGGACGGCTGCGCTGGCGAGGATCGCGGGCACGATCGGGCCGGAGGTGAACCAGTGCTCGGCGGCCCGCTCGATGCTGGCGGCGCAGACCCCGAAGGTCACCGGCAGGTCCTCGAACCGCGTCTCGCCGAACTCCTCCTCCAGTCGCAGCCGCAGCGGCTTGGAGGAGTAGATGTGGGTCCCGGTGGAGACCGCCCGCCGGACCGTGCGCAGCGCCCGGTCGCCGTAGACCTCCCGGCTCTGCGCGACCTCCGCCCAGAGCTCGGTGAGCCGGTCGACGACCGACAGGTCGGGCTGGCGCGCGACCATCGCCCCGTTGAGCGCGCCCACGCTCGTGCCGAGGACCAGGTCGGGGGCGATGCCCCGCTCGAGGAGCGCCCGCAGCATGCCGACCTCGACGGCGCCCAGGACACCGCCGCCGCCGAGCACGAACGCGGTGGTCATGGGACGACCCTAGAGGTTCGTCCGTTGGTCGAGGATGGACGACGTCCCGTCACGAACCGGGCCAGTGCCGGTCACGCCAGCTCGGGGTGCTCCGCCTTCACCCGCTGGGTGGCGCGGTGCTCGGCCCAGAAGGAGAGGAGAGGGATGGTGCCGCAGACCAGCGTCACGAGGGTGAAGGGGAAGTCCCAGCGGGCGCGGCGCGAGAGCAGGAACGCGCTGAACAGGAAGATCATGTAGAGCCACCCGTGCGCGATGCCGAGGTAGGTGGTGATGAGCTCACCGAGGTGGTTGGCGTCCGACCCGGTCGAGACCCAGGCCGGCGTGCTGTCGAAGACACCCCACATCGGCGAGCCGTCGAAGTTGGCGAGGGGGACGCCGATCAGGCAGAGCACCACGAGCAGGACACCGACGATGGTGGCCATGACGCGGTAGACGGTGAGGTTGCGGGACACGGCGGCCAAGATATCCGGCGCCGCCTACCGGGCCACGGGCTGGTCGACGTCGAGGACCTCGGGAGCCGTCGCGTCGCGCCGCCAGCGCCACCAGATGAAGGCCGCGAACGCCCCGAACACCCACCACTCGACGGCGTAGAGCAGGTTGCGCACACCGGTGAAGCGGCCCGGCTCGGGCAGCGCCGCGAGCTCGGCCGGCTCCAGTCCGGGCGCGGGCTCCTGGCTGATCAGGTAGGCGGAGTAGAGGTCGACATCCACGCGCTGGACGGCGTCGGCGACCCGGATCTCGGGGAAGACGTCGTCGTCGGGGTCGTCGTCGGTGACCAGGGTCCCCTCGGGCGGCTGGATCCACCCGACGACCTCCGCGTCGCCGGTCGCGGCGAGCAGCGCGTCGTCGGGCTCCGGCGCCCATCCGCGTACGACGAGCACCGCTGCGTCACCGACGTGCAGCGGGGCGACGGCCCAGTAGCCCTCCGTGTCGCCGTAGGTCCGGTCGGCGACCCAGAAGCCGCCGTCGAGCCACTCGCCCGCCGCCTCCACCGGGCGGCCCAGGTCGGGCGCCGGGAAGGGGTCGTCGCTGCCCATCACGTCCGCCAGCGGCACCGCGGCGACGCCCGTCAGGTCGCGGGCCTCGGCGTCGCGGTGCGCCTGCCAGGCGTCGTACTGCCAGATGCCCAGCCGGCCCGCGATGCCGACCAGCACGATCGCGAGGACCGCGGCGCCGAGGTCGGTCAGCAGGCCGGGTCGACGAGGTGCGGTCACGGGCTCGATTGTCCCAGCCACCCGGTGAGCGGCGGTCGGCCGGTCAGGCCGACGCGAGGGCGAGCTTGACGGCGAAGCCCACGAAGACCGCACCGACCGCCGACGTGGCGCCCGCCGAGAGCGCCTTGCGGCGCCGGAAGGCCTCGGCCAGGTGCGTGCCGCTCACGATCAGCACGCTGAGGTACGCCGCGCTGGCGAGCGTGGCCAGCGTGCCCAGCGCCAGGAACGAGATCGCCGGGTGGGCATAGGCCGGGTCGACGAACTGCACGAAGAACGCCACGAAGAACAAGATCGCCTTGGGGTTGAGCAGGCTGATCACCAGGGCCCGGCGGTAGGGCCGCTCCCCGCGCACCTTCGGCTCGACCCCGGCCTCGATGGTCGCGTCGGCGAGCTGCTCGGCGACGGTCCGCCGCGAGCGCCACATCCCCCACGCGGCGCGCAGCATGCCGACCGCGAGCCAGAGCAGGTACGACGCGCCCACCCACTTCACGACACCGAAGGCCGCCTCGTTGGCCTGCAGCAGCGAGGCCACGCCGGCCGCGGACAGCGTCATCAGCACCGCGTCGCCGGTCCACACGCCCGCCGCTGCGGCGTACCCGCTGCGCACCCCGCGCCGCGCCGCGACGGAGAGGACGTAGAGCGAGTTCGGACCGGGGAGCAGGACGATGAGGACGAGGCCGACGAGGTAGGTCGGGAGGTCGGTGATGCCCAGCACATGTCCAGTGTGGGACCGCCGGTGACCCTCGGCCGACGATTCCCGAGGAGTGGGCGGGAGATCACACGAGAGCGTGGAGTCCCCGCTGGGAAGTGGTGGAGCCTAGGGGACTCGAACCCCTAACCCCCTGCTTGCAAAGCAGGTGCGCTACCAATTGCGCCAAGGCCCCGTGCGGGTGGCGCGAGAGCGCCGGGAGGCATCAGGCCTTGTCGACGTTGTCGGTCGCCTCGGCCCAGAGGGCCTGCTCGTTCTTGCCCTCGTCCATCTTCTTCTTCGCGAACGCGGCACCGGCCGCGGCGAGGAGGACCAGCAGGAGCTTCTTCATGCGGACTCTCTCCTCGGGTGGAAGGGATGGAGTGGGCCTAGGAGGACTTGAACCTCCGACCTCTTCCTTATCAGGGAAGCGCTCTAACCGTCTGAGCTATAGGCCCGCACTCGCCGCACCAGCGGCGACGCCGAAGATTACCTGACGCCCCGCGACCGAGACCAATCGAGGTCCCGATGGGGTGTCACGGTCACTTCTCGTCTTCGGCGAGGGTGACCTCGATGCCGCCCAGCAGGGCAGCCGCGAGGTTGTAGAGGAACGCCGTCAGGGTGGCGATCGCGGTCAGCAGCACCACGTCGAGCACGGAGACCAGCAGGGTGAAGCCGAGCACCCGCGACATGCCGACGTAGTCGGTCACGTCGAAGGAGGAGTTGCCGCTGTCGCCCTCGACGATGCTGGCGACCGCGGAGTTGATCGAGTCCCAGACGCCCGCTGCGCCGAGCACCGACCACACCATGAAGATGGCGACGAAGGTGACCACGCCGAAGGCGACCGAGAGCAGGAACGACGTCTTCATGACCGACCACGGGTCGATCCGCGTCAACCGCAGCCGGGCCCGGCGGGGCTGGCGGCCCGGCGTGCGGGTGCGACGGCCCTTCGAGCCGGCCCCGGGCGCCGCGTTGGCGCGGTGCTCCTGGGCGGCGTTGGACAGCGTGTCCTGCATCCGCCCGGTGAACGACCTGCGGGCAGGCTCAGGGTCCGACGTACGACGCGAGGTCGCGGTGCGGTCCGACATGGATCACTCCTCGGTGTCTTCGTCGGGGGTCTCGGCAGGAGCTTCGACTGCGTCCTGACCCTCGATTGTTGCACCGTCGACCACGTCGGGCGAAACGGCTGCGGCCTCGCGGGCCTCGGCCTCGACCTCGGCCGCGCTGTCGGCGGCCTGCTCCTCGACCTCCTCGGTGACCTTGGCCTCGACCGAACGCGCCACGACCGCGACGGTGTCGCCCGACTTCGGGGACACGAACTTCACGCCCATGGTGGAGCGGCCGGTGGGCCGGAAGTTGGCATCGATCGGGCTGCGCACGACCTGGCCGCCACTGGTGATCGAGAGGACCTCGTCCTCCTCCTCGACGATGAAGGCGCCGACCAGGCCGCCGCGGTCCTCGTTGGCCAACGACATCGCCTTGATGCCGATGCCGCCGCGGGACTGCAGGCGGTACTCGGAGATGCGGCTGCGCTTGGCGAAGCCACCGTCGGTGATCGTGAAGACGTACTGCTCCTTCACCTCGTCGGAGTCGGCGGCGTCACCCTCGACGGCCTCCTCGGCAGCCACCTGCGCTGCGCGGATCACCGACATCGACAGCAGGGAGTCGCCGTCGCGGAACTTCATGCCGCGCACACCGCCGGTGGCGCGACCCATCGGGCGCAGCTGCTCGTCATCGGCCTTGAACCGGATCGACTGGCCCTTGCGGGAGACGAGCAGGATGTCGTCGTCGCCGTTGACCAGCTCGGCACCGATCAGCTGGTCGTCGTCCTCGCGGAAGTTGATCGCGATGACGCCCGACTGGCGCGGGCTGTTGTAGTCGACCAGCTTGGTCTTCTTGACCAGGCCGGTGCGGGTCGCGAGCACGAGGTAGGGGGCCTGCTCGTAGTCGCGGATCGCCAGCACCTGGGCGATGTCCTCGTCGGGCTGGAAGCTCAGCAGGCCGGCGACGTGGCCGCCCTTCGCGTCGCGTGCCGCCTCGGGGAGGTTGTAGGCCTTGGTGCGGTAGACGCGGCCGGCCGTGGTGAAGAACAGCAGCCAGTGGTGGTTGGTGGTCGCGATGAAGTGCTGCACCACGTCGTCGCCGCGCAGGGTCGCGCCGCGCACGCCCTTGCCGCCGCGCTTCTGCAGGCGGTACTGGTCGGCACGCGTGCGCTTGGCGTAGCCGCCGCGGGTGATCGAGACGACGAGCTCCTCGTCGGGGATCAGGTCCTCCATCGAGAGGTCGCCGTCGGCGGCGATGATCTGCGTACGCCGGTCGTCGCCGTACTTGTCGACGATCTCGGTGAGCTCGTCGGAGACGATCTGCCGCTGGCGCGCCTCGTTGGCGAGGATGTCCTCGAGGTCGGCGATGACGCGCTCGAGCTCGGCGAGGCGGTCCATGATCTTCTGCCGCTCGAGGGCAGCGAGGCGACGCAGCTGCATCTCGAGGATGGCGTTGGCCTGGATCTCGTCGATCTCGAGCAGGCTCATCAGGCCCGAGCGGGCCTCCTCCACGTCGGGGCTGCGGCGGATCAGCGCGATGACCTCGTCGAGCGCGTCGAGCGCCTTGGCCAGGCCGCGGTAGATGTGCGCCTGGCGCTCGGCCTCGGCGAGGCGGAAGCGGGTACGCCGCTGGATGACCTCGATCTGGTGGGTGACCCAGTTGGAGATGAACTGGTCGATCGGCAGCGTGCGCGGCACGCCGTCGACGAGGGCCAGCATGTTGGCGGAGAAGTTCGACTGCAGCTCGGTGTGCTTGAAGAGGTTGTTCAGCACCACGCGCGCGACGGCGTCGCGCTTGAGGATGATGACCAGGCGCTGGCCGGTGCGCGAGCTGGTGTCGTCGCGGACGTCGGAGATGCCCTGGATGCGACCGGAGTCGGCGAGCTCGGCGATCTTCAGCGCGAGGTTGTCGGGGTTGACCATGTAGGGGAGCTCGCTGATGACCAGCATCACGCGGCCCTTGGCGTCCTCGTCGATCTCCACCACGGCACGCTGGGTGATCGACCCACGACCCGTGCGGTAGGCCTGCTCGATGCCCTGGCGGCCCACGATGAGCGCGCCGTTGGGGAAGTCGGGGCCCTTGATCCGCTCGACGAGCGCGTCCTGCAGCTCCTCCTTGGTGGCGTCGGGGTGCTCGAGCGCCCACACCGCGCCCTCGGCGACCTCGCGGAGGTTGTGCGGCGGGATGTTGGTCGCCATGCCGACCGCGATGCCGGCCGAGCCGTTGACGAGCAGGTTGGGGAAGCGCGAGGGCAGGATGGTCGGCTCCTGCGAGCGACCGTCGTAGTTGGGGCGGAAGTCGACGGTGTCCTCGTCGATGTCGCGCACCATCTCCATGGCCAGCGGCGCCATCCGGCACTCGGTGTACCGCATGGCCGCCGCGGAGTCGTTGCCCGGCGAGCCGAAGTTGCCCTGGCCATTGATCAGCGGCGCGCGCAGCACCCACGGCTGCGCGAGGCGGACCATGGTGTCGTAGATCGCGGAGTCGCCGTGGGGGTGGTACTGACCCATCACGTCACCGACGACGCGCGAGCACTTGGAGAAGCCGCGGTCGGGGCGGTAGCCGCCGTCGTACATCGCGTAGAGGATGCGGCGGTGGACCGGCTTGAGCCCGTCGCGCACGTCGGGCAGGGCCCGCCCGACGATGACCGTCATCGCGTAGTCGATGTAGGACTGCTGCATCAGCGTCTGCAGCTCGATCGGCTGGATGCGGTCGTCGCCGAACCCGAAGCCGCCTGCTCCGGTGCCGGTGGGGGTCTCAGTCATGGCGTGTCTCTCTTCTGCGTTCTATCGATGTCTAGGGCTGGCTGTAGATGCGGCTAGCGACCTAGATATCGAGGAATCGAACGTCCTTCGCGTTGCGCTGGATGAAGGAACGGCGCTGCTCGACGTCCTCGCCCATCAGGATCGAGAAGATCTCGTCGGCCTGGGCGGCGTCCTCCAGCGTGACCTGCTTCATCAGGCGGGCGTCGGGGTCCATGGTGGTCTCCCACAGCTCGTCGGCGTTCATCTCGCCGAGACCCTTGTAGCGCTGCACCGGGTTCTCCTTGGGCAGCTTCTTGCCCTGCGCCTGTCCGTCGGCGAGCAGCGCGTCGCGCTCGGCATCGGAGTAGACGAACTCGTGCTGGGCCGGCTTGTTCCAGCGCAGCCGGTAGAGGGGCGGCTGGGCCATGTAGACGTAGCCGTGCTCGATCAGCGGCTTCATGAAGCGGAACAGCAGCGTCAGCAGCAGGGTGTTGATGTGGTGGCCGTCGACGTCGGCGTCGGCCATCATCACGACCTTGTGGTAGCGCAGCTTCTCGAGGCTGAACTCCTCGTGGATGCCGGTGCCGAGCGCGGAGATGATCGCCTGCACCTCGGTGTTGGCGAGCACCTTGTCGATGCGGGCCTTCTCGACGTTGAGGATCTTGCCGCGGATCGGGAGGATCGCCTGGATGCGCGGGTCGCGACCCTGGCGGGCCGAGCCGCCGGCGGAGTCGCCCTCGACGATGAAGACCTCGCACTCGGCGGGGTTGGTCGACTGGCAGTCGCTGAGCTTGCCGGGCAGGCCGCCGCCGCCGAGCAGTCCCTTGCGGTTGCGGGCCAGCTCGCGAGCCTTGCGGGCGGCCATGCGCGCGTTGGCCGCGGCCTGCGACTTGCGCACGATCTCCTTGCCCTCGGCAGGGTTCTGCTCGAACCAGGCGCCGAGCTGGTCGTTCATGATCCGCTGCGTGAAGCCCTTGGCCTCGGTGTTGCCGAGCTTGGTCTTGGTCTGGCCCTCGAACTGCGGCTCGCCGAGCTTGATCGAGATGATCGCGGTGAGGCCCTCGCGGATGTCGTCGCCCGAGACCCGGTCCTCCTTCTTCTTGACCAGGCCCCACTCCTCGCCCCAGTTGTTGACCAGGGAGGTGAGGGAGGCGCGGAAGCCCTCCTCGTGGGTGCCGCCCTCGTGGGTGTTGATGTTGTTGGCGAAGGTGTGGACCGACTCGGTGTAGGAGGTGTTCCACTGCATCGCGACCTCGAGGCTCATGTGCTGGCCCGTGGCGCCCTCGGCGGTCTCGGCCTCGAAGGAGATGACGGTCGCGTTGGCGACGGTCTTGCGGCGGTTGAGGTGCTCGACGTAGTCGACGAGGCCGCGGTCGTACTTGAAGACCTGCTCGAGCCCACCGGTCTCGGCCCGCTTGATCGCGTCGTGGCCGGCGTTGTCGACGGTGTTGTCGATCGTGTCGTCCTCGACGGCGTCGACGCGCGACTCCGCCTCCGGGCGCTCGTCGCGCACCACGAACTCGACGCCCTTGTTGAGGAAGGCCATCTCGCGCAGGCGCGAGGTGATGGTCTCGAGGTTGTAGGTGGTGTGCTCGAAGATGTCGGACGAGGCGTACCAGGTCACGGTCGTGCCGGTGCCCTCGCCGTCCTCGAGGGGGCGGACCTGCTCGAGGTCGGCGTCGGGGACGCCGAGCTGGAAGGACTGGCGCCACAGGTGCCCGCGGTTCTTGACCTCCGCGACCAGGCGGGTCGACAGCGCGTTGACGACCGAGACGCCGACACCGTGCAAGCCGCCGGAGACCTTGTAGCCGCCGCCGCCGAACTTGCCGCCCGCGTGGAGCATCGTCAGCGCCATCGTGAGAGCCGGCATCTCCTGGCCGGGTGCGGTGTCGGTCGGGATGCCGCGCCCGTTGTCCTCCACCCGTACGCCGCCGTCGGACTGCAGGGTCAGCACGATCTTGGTCGCGTAGCCCGCCAGCGCCTCGTCGACACCGTTGTCCACGATCTCCCAGATGAGGTGGTGCAGGCCGCGCTCACCGGTGGAGCCGATGTACATGCCGGGGCGCTTGCGCACGGCCTCGAGGCCCTCGAGCACCTGGATCGCGGAGGCGTCGTACTCGACACTGCCGTCGACGGCGGACATGGACCGCTTCTCCACGGTCGCCTCGGCCACCTCGGCGGTGGCCTCGGCGATCGCCTCTGCGCGGTCGGTCTCGGTGGGCTGTGGGTCAGGAGCGGAATCGGCGGTCGGAGCTGCGGTGGACTCGGGATTCTCTTCGCTCAAGGCACGGCCTTCTTCTCATCGCCCCGGATCTGCGCCGGGGGCGGTCGACATGAGTCGAGTCGCTGCGGTTGCGGTGGCAACACGACGTGCGACTCGTCCCCTCATACTACTCGCCAGCGGCCTTGAAGCGAAGGGCACACCCCGGCCGGGGGATGGATCCGTCAGAAAATGTGCCGTCAGGGGCCTCATGGGGGCCGTTCACAGGGCCGAACAGGGGGAGCGATGGGGTCCCATACGTCCGGGAGGCTCCCAGAACGGCAGATCGCGCCTCCGGCGCGCAGGGTCCCGAGGTGCGCCGGCTCAGCCGTAGGTGTCGCGCGGCCCGCGGCCGTCGCGGCTGGAGAGCCGACCCTTGGTCCAGGTCGGCAGGTGGGGGCCGAGCACCTCGATCACGGTGACGGTGCCGTGGCCGAGCTCCTCGTTGAGGCGGCGTACGACGGTGGGGGTGAGCAGCTTGAGCTGCGTGGCCCAGGCGGTGGAATCGGTCCGCACCACCAGGCGACCGTCGGCGAAGGACTCGGGTGTGCAGTGCGCGGCGACCTCGTCGCCGACGAGCTCGGCCCAACGCCCGAAGACGCCCTGGACCTTGAGGTCGAGCTCCCAGCCGTGCTGGGCGATCAGCCGACCCATCGCGGACCCGAGCGGCTGGGGGTCGCGGTCGTCGGGTCGAGCCCCCGACGACGTCGTGGTCGTCCGCCTCCGGAACGCGGCGGCCGGGCGCCGCTTGGCCGGGGTGCCCGGGCTCGCAGCGGCCGCGCGGGCGGCGGCCCGGGCCAGGTCGAGACCGTCGGGCCGGTGCTCGACCGACTCGTTCGGCCCGTTCGACTCGCTCCGCGGGGCCGCGGCGTCGCCGGTCACGAGCTCCGGCTCGTCACTCGTCACGGGTCACCTGCCCGTCGGCCACCACGAACCGCACACCTTGCAGCGCGTCGGGCACGTCGGCGGCGACCGCGGCGGTGACCAGCACCTGCTCCGCACCGGCCACGAGCTGGGCCAGCTGGTTACGGCGCTCCACGTCGAGCTCGGCGAACACGTCGTCGAGGACGAGGATCGGGTCGTCGCCGTCGGCGCGCAGCAGGTCGTACGACGCCAGCCGGAGCGCGAGCGCGAAGGACCACGACTCCCCGTGGGAGGCGTAGCCCTTCACCGGCAGGCGCAGGTCGCCAGGATCGGGCCCCGTCCCGAGGGTGAGCAGCAGGTCGTCGCGGTGCGGGCCGACGAGGGAGATCCCGCGGTCGAGCTCGTCCTTGCGCCGGGTGGCGATGGCGTCGAGGAGCGCCTGCTGCAGGTCGTCGGTGCCGGCCACCTCGAGGCTCGCACGGTAGTCGAGGTCGGCGTCGTCGCGGCTGGCGCCGCGGGCCACGGCCTCGTAGGCCTTGCCGAGGTAGGGGCGCAGGTCCTCGACCAGCTGGAGGCGCGCGCCGAGCAGCTCGGCGCCGACCCGCGCCAGGTTGTCGTCCCAGATCTCGAGCGTCGACATCGCCGCGTCGCGCGAGCCACCACGGGCCACGCCGGCGGTCTTGAGCAGGCTGTTGCGCTGCTTGAGGATCCGGTCGTAGTCCGACCGGACCCCGGCCAGTCGCGGCACCCGGAGCACCAGGAGGTCGTCGAGGAACTTGCGGCGGTCGGACGGGTCGCCCTTGACCAGGGTGAGGTCGTCGGGCGCGAAGACGACGGTGCGCACCAGACCGATGAGCTCGCGCGGACGGGGGAGCGGTGAGCGGTTGATCCGCGCCCGGTTGGCCCGGCCCGGGTTGAGCTCGACCTCGAGCAGCGCCGTGCGTCCCTCCTTCACGACCGAGGCGCGCACGATCGCCTGGTCGGCACCGGCCCGCACGAGCGGCGTGTCGGTGGCGACGCGGTGCGAGGAGAGGCGCGAGAGATAGTCGATCGCCTCGACGAGGTTGGTCTTGCCCTGGCCGTTGCGACCGATGAAGGCCGTCGCTCCCGGCTCCAGGGCCACGTCGAGGTCGGCGTAGGAGCGGAAGTCGTGCAGGGTCAGGTGCGCGACGTGCACGTCATGGCCTAGCTCTCGCCCTGCTCCCGGTCGGAGCCCGCGCCGGCCTTCTGGGCGGTCTCGGACTGCTCCGCGCCGGTGCTGCCCTCGGCGTCGCCGCCCTTGGGCGCGGTCGAGCGCACCGCGTGGCCACCGAACTGGTTGCGCATCGCGGCCACGGCCTTCATCGTCGGGGAGTCGTCCTGCTGGGAGACGAACCGGGCATAGAGCGCGGCGGTGATCGCCGGGGTGGCGACGCCGTGCTCGATCCCCGCCTCGACGGTCCAGCGGCCCTCGCCGGAGTCTGCGGCGTAGCCGGCGATCTTGCTCAGCCCGGGGTCCTCGTCGAGGGCGTTGACCATCAGGTCGAGCAGCCACGAGCGGATGACCGTGCCCTCGCGCCACGACCGGAAGACCTCGGTGACGTTGTCGGTGAGCTCGGCCTTGTCGAGCAGCTCCCAGCCCTCGGCGTAGGCCTGCATGATCGCGTACTCGATGCCGTTGTGGACCATCTTGCTGAAGTGGCCCGCGCCGACCTTGCCGGCGTGCACCGAGCCGAAGTCGCCCTCGGGCTTGAGGGCGTCGAAGGCCTCCTGGACCTTGGCGACGTCGTCGGCGTCGCCGCCGTACATCAGCGCGTAGCCGTTCTCGAGGCCCCAGACACCGCCGGAGACGCCGCAGTCGACGTAGCCGATGCCCTTCTCGGCGAGCAGCTCGGCGTTGGCGATGTCGTCGGTCCACCGCGAGTTGCCGCCGTCGACCACCACGTCGCCCTCGCCGAGCAGGTCGGCGAGCTCCTTGACCGTCGCGCGGGTCGGGTCGCCGGCGGGCACCATCACCCACACGACCTTGGGGCTGGGCAGTGCCTCGACCAGCGCTGTGAGCGAGTCGACGTCGCTGACGTCGGGGTTGCGGTCGTAGCCGACCACCGTGAGTCCGGCGCGCCGCATGCGCTCGCGCATGTTGCCGCCCATCTTGCCGAGGCCGATGAGTCCGATGTCCATGTCCGGAGCGTAGCCGTGCAGGAGGAACGAGTGCACGGCGCAGCGGAGGAGGTTGAGGAAGCGCCCGACCGAGGAACGAGGTCGGGACGGCGCGACGAAACCCCCGGGATGTGCCTGGCAGCCTGGGTCCGGAAGCCTCAGCTCAGCAGGCGTCGCGGCATCAGGAGGTAGCGGAACGAGCTCGAGTCGTCGTCCGCGTCGGTGCCGGAGATGACGACGGGCTTCGTCGCCTGGGTGAAGGCGAGGTCGACGAACTCCCCGTCGATGGCGGTGAGGCCGTCGAGGAGGAACTGCGGGTTGAAGCCGGTGGTCAGGTCGTCACCGGTGATGTCGGCGTCGACGGCCTCGGTCGCCATCGCCTCGTCGCCCGAACCGGCGTCGAGCACGATCTGGTGGTCGCCGAACTTCATCTGCACGGCGGTGTTGCGCTCGGCCACGAGGGCGACGCGCTTGACGGTCTCGATCAGCTCGGCCTTGTTGACCTTGGCGACGGTGAGGTGCTCGGCCGGGAAGAGGGAGCGGACCTTCGGGAACTCGCCGTCGAGCAGGCGGGTAGTCGTGCGGCGGACACCACCGAGACCCGTGCCCTCGAATCCGATGAGTCCCTCGCCGGTGCCGCCCGAGCTGAGCGCGATCGTCACCTCGGCGCCCGAGGTCAGGGACTTGGCGGTGTCGCCGAGCACCTTCGCGGGGACCAGCGCGGCCACCGAGGCGTCGGGGGACTGCGGGTTCCAGGTGAGCTCGCGGTGGGAGAGGCGGAAGCGGTCGGTGGCGAGCAGCGCCATGGTGGAGCCGTCGATCTCGATCCGTACGCCGGTGAGCACGGGCAGCATGTCGTCGCGGCCCGCGGCGGTCACCGCCTGGGACACGGCGTGGGCGAAGTCGGCGCTCGAGACGGTGCCGGTGGCGGACGGCATCTCGGGCAGCGTCGGGTAGTCGGCGACCGGCATGGTCTGCAGGCTGAACCGGGCGGAGCCACAGGTGAGCGAGACGCGGGGGCCGTCGAGGGTGAGCTCGACGGGCTTGGCCGGGAGGCTGCGGCAGATGTCGGCCAGGAGCCGGCCACTGACCAGCGCCTTGCCCTCGTCGTTGACCTCCGCGGTGAGGGTGGCGCGCGCCGAGGTCTCGTAGTCGAAGGTCGAGAGCATCAGGCCCGCGTCGCTCGCCTCGATCAGCAGACCGGCCAGCACCGGCGAGCTGGGACGGACAGGGAGGCTGCGAGCAGCCCAGGCGACGGCATCGGCGAAGACGTCGCGTTCGACGCGGAACTTCACAAGGGTCTCCTCAGGGAGAGGTGGTGCGGAGAGGGCGGGGCGATCGGGCAGACAAGAAGACGCGCACAGGCGCGTGGGATGAGCATCCTGCCACGCGCTTCCGACACGGCGGGAGGGTTCTCCCCAGAGGGAGCGCGGTTCGGTGTTGGTGGGAGATCGGACCAGTCTTCAGGTTCGTAGTGGTCATAGGGTCCGTGGAAACTGTGGAGAACTCGTGTTTGCGCAGGTCAGGCGGTCGCACCCATGTGCACACGGGGTGTGGACGCCGTGGGGGCGGCTTGGTGGCGGTGTGGACGGGCGAGCGGATCCGTGTGGTTCGTCCCCATGAGTCCACAGGGGCTGGGGACGACGCGGCGGACCGAACCACAACTTCTCCACACCGAGCGGCCCGGCTCGAGGTGGACCACAGCCTCAGGCCTGGCGGGCCTGCATCTTCACGCGGTTGGTGAGCTCGCTGACCTGGTTGAAGACCGCGCGGCGCTCGGCGAGCAGCTGGCGGATCTTGCGATCGGCGTACATCACCGTGGTGTGGTCGCGTCCGCCGAACTCACGTCCGATCTGGGGCAGCGACATGCTGGTGAGCTCGCGACAGAGGTACATCCCGATCTGTCGGGCCATCACCAGGTGCCGTCCGCGTGAGGGACCGGTGAGGTCCTCGAGCGAGACGCCGAAGTAGGCCGCGGTCTGGGCGATGATGAGCGCGTGGGTGATCTCCGGCTCGCCACCCTCGGGGATCAGGTCCTTGAGCACGATCTCGGCCAGGGTCATGTCGACCTCCTGGCGGTTGAGGTTCGCGAAGGCCGTCACGCGGATCAGCGCACCCTCGAGCTCGCGGATGTTGGTCTGGATCTTCGAGGCGATGAACTCCAGGACGTCCGGCGGCGCGGTGAGCCGGTCCATCGCGGCCTTCTTGCGCAGGATCGCGATGCGGGTCTCGAGGTCCGGCGGCTGCACGTCGGTGATGAGTCCCCACTCGAACCGGTTGCGGAGCCGGTCCTCCAGGGCCTCGAGCCGCTTGGGCGCGCGGTCGGACGTCAGCACGATCTGCTTGTTGGCGTTGTGGAGGGTGTTGAACGTGTGGAAGAACTCCTCCTGCGTCTGCGTCTTGCCCTCGAGGAACTGGATGTCGTCGATCAGCAGCACGTCGACGTCGCGGTAGCGGCGCTTGAAGCGGTCCTGCCGGTCGTCGCGGATGGCGTTGATGAACTCGTTGGTGAACTCCTCGCTGGAGACGTAGCGCACCTTGGCGTTGCTGTAGAGGCTGCGGACGTAGTGCCCGATCGCGTGCAGCAGATGCGTCTTGCCCAGGCCGGACTCGCCGTAGACGAGCAGCGGGTTGTAGGCCTTGCCCGGGGCCTCGGCGACCGCGACGGCGGCGGCGTGCGGAAAGCGGTTGGACGAGCCGATGACGAAGGTCTCGAACGTGTACTTGGGGTTGAGCCGGGTCTCGAGCGCTGACGGGCGGCGCTCACCCTGGCCCATCGAGGGCTCGGGGTCGGACATCGCCGGCGGCGCCTGCTCGAGAGGACGCGCGTCATTTGTCGACAAAGCGATAGATCCATCTGTCGATTCGTCGATCTGTGGCGGTGCCTCGGACTCGAGCGCGGGGTTCACCGTGACGAGCATCCGGATCTCGCGACCGAAGCCCTCGGTCAGGGCGTCCTCGATGTGGTTGCGCAGCCGGCCCTCGAGCTGGTTGCGGGTGAAGTCGTTGGGCACGGCGATGATCGCGGTGTTCTCGTGGAGCGTCATCGGCACGCTCGGGCGCAACCAGGCACGCTGGTTGGGCTGGAGGTCCTCGACGATCTGCTGCCACGCCGTTCCGAGATCTACCTGCTGGTCGTCCACCCGGACCGCCTTCGCTGTTTCATATTCGAGTCACAGTCTGAGTCACACCGGGTGCAACGCCGCGCCCGAGTCCACAGAGTTGTCCACAAGCTGTGAACTGATGAGCCCGATCGCTGCGACCGGGCTCCCCACGCTGCTCCAGCCGGCGATCCTTCCAGCGTTTGCGCAGGTCAGAGGCGGAATCAGACACCATGTGACCCGGGTCACAGCGCACTGCGGACCCTGGACGAACCGTGGTTTTCGCAGACCGCGGAGACAGGGAACGTAACAACCCGGCGAGGCCTCGGGCAAGACGTCATCCACAGGCCGGCCCGCAGGGAGGTCCCGTGGGTTTGACCCCCTCTTTCCCCACCGCGTACCGTTGGCCGGTCGCTCCTTGTCGACGGGTGCCGCATGTCCACGATCCGCCACACGGCGGCCGCGTGGGTGGGCGGTGCCGGCCGAATCTGGAACTCGGGTCCAGGCCAGCACCGACTCGCTGTGGAGTGGACATCCCTCGAAACCTTCGGAGAAATAGCCGTGAGCAAGCGTACCTACCAGCCGAACAACCGTCGCCGTCACAAGGTGCACGGTTTCCGCCTCCGCATGCGGACCCGCGCCGGTCGCTCGATCCTGTCCAGCCGTCGCCGCAAGGGCCGCAAGAGCCTGGCCGTCTGACGGCCAGGGCTCACGGCACCCCGCCGTGCTCTCCACCGTCAACCGACTGACCGACAGCGACGGCTTCCGTCGCGCTGTCCGCAGCGGACGACGGGCCGGCTCGACGACGCTGGTGGTCCACCTCGCGTGGGACCCCGACGCCGACGCCGGCCCTCCCCAGGTGGGATTCACGGTCAGCAAGGCCGTGGGCAACGCCGTCACACGCACGCGCGTGAAGAGACGACTTCGCCATCTGACCCGGGAGCACCTTCCACAGCTGGAGGCGCTTCCGGGTCGTGCTGCTCTCGTGGTCCGGGCACTGCCCGCCTCCGCCGAGGCGTCCTACTCGGCGCTCGGCGCGGACCTCGGCCGTACGCTCGAGCGCGTGAGCAGGCCATGAAGCACGTCCTCATCGCCTTCATCCGTGCGTGGCGCTTCGCGATCAGCCCGCTCTACGGCCAGGTGTGCCGCTACCACCCGACGTGCTCGGCGTACGCCCTCGAGGCGGTCACCGTGCACGGTGCGGTGCGGGGAACCTGGCTCTCGCTGCGCCGTATCGGCCGCTGCCACCCGTGGGCGGCCGGCGGCTACGACCCCGTCCCCTCCCGCGCCACTCCGGCCGCGGAGTCCCCTGCAACACGAGGAGCATGAGTGCTCGACTTCTTCGGATCCATCGGCCACGCGATCATGGTGCCGCTCTACTACGCGGTGTCCTTCGTGCTGGTCGGCATCCACAAGATGCTCTCCACGGTCCTCGACCCGGCCGGTGGCGCCGCGTGGATCCTGTCGATCGTGGGACTGACCCTGGTCATCCGGGCCGCGCTGATCCCGCTCTTCGTGAAGCAGATCAAGTCCAGCCGGAACATGCAGCTCATCCAGCCCAAGGTGCGGGAGCTGCAGAAGAAGTACGGGCACGACCGGGAGAAGCTCGCCCAGGAGACGATGAAGCTCTACAAGGACTCGGGCACCAACCCGTTCGCCTCGTGCCTTCCGATCCTGCTGCAGATGCCGATCTTCCTGGCGCTCTTCCGGATGCTCGACCAGGCCTCGAAGAAGGGCAAGGCGCACGGCTTCCTCGACGAGGAGCTCGCCAAGCAGTTCGGTGACTCCAGGCTCTTCGACAAGATCCCGGTCTCCGGCACGTTCCTCAACAACGACGGCGTCACGGGCGTCATGGTCGTCGCCGCGGTGCTCGTGCTTGCGATGACCGCCACCACCTTCATGACCCAGCGCCAGCTGATGAGCAAGAACATGCCGGCCGACGCACTCTCGGGCCCCTACGCCCAGCAGCAGAAGATGCTGCTCTACGTCCTGCCCGTGGTGTTCGCGGTCGGCGGCATCGCGTTCCCGATCGGCGTCCTCGTCTACTGGACGGTCTCGAACCTCTGGACCATGTGCCAGCAGTTCTACGTGATCCGCAACAACCCGGCGCCCGGCACCCCGGCCGCGAAGGCCAAGGAGGAGCGCGACCGGGCGAAGGGCAAGGTCCCCGCCGGTCAGGCGGCCACCGAGCCCGAGGTGGTCGTGGAGGAGCCCAAGGCTCCCCGCGCGCAGCCACAGCGGCAGACCAAGGCGCAGCGCAACAAGAAGAAGAAGCGCTGACCCAGACTTCCACGGCGGACCGCGTGCGGTGCCGCCGACGCAACGACAAGCAGGAGACACACGTGAGCGACCAGTTGACCGGCGCGGATGCCGTCGAGACCGAGCCGGCGGACACCGAGAGCACCGACACCGAAGGCACTGACAGCGATGCCGGCGAGCCCACCGAGGGCGCGTCTGCTCGTCCGTCGAAGGTCGAGCGCCTCGAGCACGAGGGCGACATCGCTGCCGACTACCTCGAGGAGCTGCTCGACATCGCGGACCTCGACGGCGACCTCGACATGGACGTCGAGGGTGATCGCGCCAGCGTGCAGATCGACGGCGCCGACCTCAGCCAGCTCGTCGGCCGCAACGGTGAGGTCCTCGAGGCGCTCCAGGAGCTGACTCGCCTTGCTGTCTACCGCGAGACCGGTGAGCGCTCGCGCCTCATGCTCGACGTCGGCGGCCACCGTGCGGAGCAGCGCAAGCGCCTGGTGGCCCTGGCCGAGACCTCGATCGCCGAGGTGAAGGAGTCGGGCGAGTCCCTGTCGCTCGAGCCGATGAGCGCCTTCGAGCGCAAGGTCGTCCACGACGCCGTCGCCGCAGCCGGCCTCACGTCCGAGTCCGAGGGCGCCGAGCCGAAGCGCCACGTGGTGATCCTCCCGGCGTGAGCGACGACGTTTCACGTGAAACACCCTCCGTGCCGGAAGCGGCGCGGAGGGTGTTCGCGTCCGAGCGCCTCGACCTCGCGGCGCGGTACACCGAGCTCCTCGCGACCGAAGGGGTCCTGCGCGGCCTGATCGGGCCGCGAGAGGCGCCTCGGCTGTGGGAACGGCACGTGTTGAACTCGGCGGTCCTCGCTGAGGCGATTCCTGCAGACGCCACCGTGTGCGACATCGGGACCGGTGCCGGGCTCCCCGGCTTGGTCGTTGCCATTGCGCGTCCCGACCTGCAGATGACGCTCGTCGAGCCTCTCCTGCGTCGGACGACCTTCCTCGACGAGGTCATCGCGGAGCTCGGGCTGTCCCACGTCACGGTCGTCCGGGGCCGCGCGGAGCATCTGCACGGGGTGTCGACGTTCGACGTCGTGACGTCTCGCGCCGTGGCACCCTTGGTGCGGCTGCTCGGGTGGTCGATGCCCTTGGTCGCGCCGACCGGCGCACTCATGGCGATGAAGGGCCGCTCGGTCCAGGACGAGGTCGAAGAGGCTGAGGAGTTCCTCCACAGATGGCGATGCGGCGTTCCAGAGGTGTTCGAAGTGGGTATCGGTGTGGCGGACCCACCGACGACGGTGGTCCGTGTCCCCTGGGCCGATCCCACGCAGATAGGTTGGCCCCTTGCCCGTGAGTCCAAGCGGCGCCCTTCGAGGCGTTCGCGGCGTGCAGCACAGTGAGAGGTGTCTGAGGTGACCGACGGTCGCACCGAGAACGCGGACTGGCGTCCCGAGAGCAATGCGGATGGAAAGTTTTCCACCGGCTCCGGCACGCCTGCTGAGCGGGTTTCTCCACAGGATGACGCGATTCATCCACAGGTGCCCGGCGGCGTGGATGTTTCACGTGAAACGCCCGCGCGCGATGTTTCACGTGAAACCCGCCCCGCATGGCAGGTCCGGACCGCAGCCGACATCGCCGTCGACGGGCCCGACTTCACGGACCACGCCACGCCGCTCGCCCAAGCGGCCCAGCACTCGGTGCTGGCTCGTTCCGGCGGGCTGCGCCGTCACGGTGTTCCGCGCCCCGATGCCACCCGGGTGTTCGTCGTGGCGAACCAGAAGGGCGGCGTGGGCAAGACCACGTCGACAGTCAACGTCGCGGCTGGACTGGCCCAGCTCGGCCAGAAGGTCCTTGTCATCGACCTCGACCCTCAAGGCAACGCGTCGACCGCCCTCAGCATCGAGCACCACCGAGGTGTGCCCTCGACGTACGACATGCTCGTCGACGGGCAGCCTCTCGTCGAGGTGATGACCGAGTGCGCCGACCTGCCGGGTCTCTGGGTCGTGCCCGCCACGATCGACCTGGCCGGCGCGGAGATCGAGCTCGTCAGTGTCGTCGCCCGCGAGCAGCGCCTGGCGCGGGCGATCGCGGCGCACCCCCAGATCGGGTCGGCGGACGACGTCGGTGACGAGCGCTTCGACTACGTCTTCGTGGACTGCCCGCCCTCACTGGGGCTGCTGACCCTCAACGCTCTCGTGGCCGGCCGGGAGATGTTCATCCCGATCCAGGCGGAGTACTACGCCCTCGAAGGCCTCGGACAGCTGCTGGAGACCGTGGAGATGGTGCGCCAGCACCTCAACCCCGAGCTCATCGTCTCGACCATCCTGCTGACCATGTACGACGCCCGGACCCGCCTCGCGGCCGGGGTCGCCGACGAGGTGCGCAGCCACTTCGGTGACCAGGTGCTCAAGACCGCCGTGCCCCGTTCGGTCAGGGTCTCGGAGGCGCCGTCGTACGGACAGACCGTGATGACCTACGATCCGGCGTCGGCGGGTGCGCTCTCCTACCTGGAGGCGGCTCGGGAGATCGCCAGCAAGGGAGCCCCCGGGTGACGAACGCCCGCACGAGCACCCCGCTGCGGGCCACTCCCGCGCTCCGCTCCCCCGAACCACCTCACGAGGACACCCCATGAACGCCAACCCGCCCCGCCGAGGACTCGGACGCGGCCTGGGGTCGCTGATCCCGACCGCCCCGTCCCAGGCCCCGGCCTCGGAGTCCGCCGACCCGGCGGCGACCACGACCGCACCGTCGTCGAACGGCACCTCGGCGTCATCGCCCACGAGGGTCCACGACGGAGCAGACGCCGGCACGCCGGGCGGGGGAACCGTCGCCGGGGCGTACTTCGCCGATCTGCCCATCAGCCAGGTCCGGCCCAATGCCCGCCAGCCTCGCCAGGTCTTCGAGGAGGAGGCGCTCGCCGAGCTCGTCCACTCGATCCGCGAGGTGGGCCTGCTCCAGCCCGTCGTCGTCCGCAAGGACGGCGAGGACTCCTATGAGCTCATCATGGGTGAGCGTCGGTGGCGCGCTTCCCAGGAGGCCGGCCGCGACACGATCCCCGCGATCGTCCGCGAGACCGACGACACCGACATGCTGCGCGACGCGCTGCTGGAGAACCTCCATCGCTCCCAGCTCAACCCGTTGGAGGAAGCGGCTGCCTACGGACAGCTGCTCGAGGACTTCGGGTGCACCCACGAGGAGCTGGCCCAGCGCATCGGCCGCTCCCGGCCGCAGATCTCCAACACGCTCCGCCTGCTCAAGCTCTCGCCGGCCGTCCAGCGTCGTGTCGCCGCCGGCGTGCTGTCCGCCGGCCACGCCCGCGCTTTGCTCACCGTCGAGGACCCGGGGCTGCAGGACAAGCTCGCGTCGCGCGTGACGGCCGAGGGAATCTCCGTGCGTGGTCTCGAGGAGATCGTGTCCATGGGCGTCGAGGCCGAGGACGCTCCGCGCGTGGTGCGGCGCAAGCCGGTGGCCCCCGGTCTGGCCGAGCTCGCCGACCGCTTGTCCGACCGGCTCGAGACGCGGGTCAAGGTCGACCTGGGCAAGGCCAAGGGCAAGATCACCGTGGAGTTCGCCAGCCTCGAGGACCTGCGCCGGATCGTGGACGTCATGGACCCCCGCAACCGCGAGGACCGACCCATCTGAGACGGCCAGCGGCCTGCGAGGTACGAGCAGGTCGCGTGGGTCCGGCCAGGTTGAGCAAGCGACGTCCCTGAGCTCGCGAAGGGACACGAGCGCGTCGAAGCCCCTCGTGGGAGGCGGGGCCATCTGAGCGGACACGTGGTTTCGAGGCTCGCTCCGCTCGCACCTCAACCACCGAGGGTGACGTGGTTTCGAGGCTCGAGCCGCTCGGACCTCAACCATCGAGGGGTGACGTGGTTTCGAGGCTCGCTCCGCTCGGACCTCAACCATCGAGGGGTGACGTGGTTTCGAGGCTCGCTCCGCTCGCACCTCAACCACCGAGGGGTGCCGTGGTTTCGAGGCTCGCTCCGCTCGCACCTCAACCACCGAGGGTCTGGATCCTGGCAGGTGGTCTCGAGGCTCGCTCCGCTCGCACCTCAACCCCCGGCGGATGCTTTCAGGCCGACCCTTTCACGCTCAATGTCGACAAAACGACATAGAGACCTGTCGACAGATCTACTTGTCGCTCTGTCGCTTTGCCCGCTTCTCGGCACGCTTGCGGGCTCGCTCGCGCTTCTCCGCGGCGTCGAGCGCCTCGGCCTCTTCGAGCGTGGGGGCGGAACCGCCCATGGAGGCCGGGACCCACCAGGAGCCGGGCGGCTGCTCGGCGGCGGGGTACGACGCGATCGTCTCAGCCAGCATGCCGCTCATCCGGCGCCGGAGCTCGGCGGTGTCGCCGACCGGGTCGTCGCCGGTCGGGTGCATGGCCTCGCCCACGGTGATCGCGATGGTCTTGCCGCGGGAGAAGTCGCGCGGGTGGTCCTTGGTGAGCATCCGCTGCGTGCCCCAGAGGATGACCGGCACGAGAGGTACGCCGGCCGCCGCCGCGATGCGTACGGCACCGGTCTTGAACTCCTTCAGCTCCATGGCCCGAGAGATGGTCGCCTCGGGGAAGATTCCCACCGCCTCGCCCTGACGCAGGTAGTCGACCGCGGTGTGGAAGCTCGCCACGCCCTCGCCGCGATCCACCTCGATGTGGTGCAGCGAGCGCATCAGGGGGCCGGCAGCCTGGTGGTCGAACAGCTCGCGCTTGGCCATGAACCTCACCAGTCGGCGCGAGGGATGCGCGGCGAAGCCTCCGTAGATGAAGTCGACGTAGCTGACGTGGTTGTAGGCCAGCAGGACCCCACCATCGCGGGGCACGTGGTCCGTGCCGCTCATCTGGAAGGTCTGGCCGAGCGCCTTGAAGCCCGCGAGCGCCGTCCAGATGATCGGCGGGTAGGTGAGGTCACGCATGGGGGGAGCCTACGGAGCCGGAGGTGGGCCCCACCAGACGCCACTGGGGTGACTCACGGCACCTGTGCCGTCGGGGCAGGACGTCAGCGCCGCGTGGCGAGGAAGTCCGCGATCCGCCCGATCGCCTCCTCGAGCACGCTCGCCTCGGGCAGCGTGACCAGCCGGAAGTGGTCGGGTGCCGGCCAGTTGAAGCCGGTGCCGTGCGTGACGAGGATCTTCTTGGCGCGCAGCAGGTCGATGACGAACTCCTGGTCGTCCTCGATGGCGTAGACCTCCGGGTCCAGCCGCGGGAAGCAGTAGAGGGCGCCACGCGGCTTCACGTTGGTGACGCCGGGGATCTCGTTGAGCAGCCGGTGCGCGAGCATCGACTGCTCGTAGAAGCGCCCGCCGGGACCGATGAGCTCCTCGATGGACTGGTAGCCGCCGAGGGCGGTCTGGATCGCGTGCTGCGCCGGCACGTTGGCACACATGCGCATGTTGGCGATGAGCGTGAGGCCCTCGAGGAAGTCCGTCGCGAGCTCCTTGGGGCCCGAGATCATCACCCACCCGGCGCGGTAGCCGCACACCCGGTAGGCCTTGGAGAGACCCGAGAACGTCAGGACCAGCACGTCGTTGCCGCCGTAGGCCGCCGCATGGTGGTGCTCGGCGTCCTCGAACAGGATCTTCTCGTAGATCTCGTCGGCCATCACCACGAGCTGGTGGCGCCGCGCGATGTCGACGAGACCCTTGACCGTCGCCTCGCTGTAGACGGCACCCGTCGGGTTGTTGGGGTTGATGATGACGAGCGCGTGGGTGTTCTCGGTGATCTTCGACTCGATGTCGGCGAGGTCGGGGTTCCAGTCGTCGTCCTCGTCGCAGCGGTAGTGCACCGGGATGCCACCGGCGAGCGTCACCGCACCGGTCCAGAGCGGGTAGTCGGGGGCGGGGACCAGGATCTCGTTGCCGTCGTCGACGAACGCCTGCAGCACCATCGAGATGAGCTCGGAGACGCCGTTGCCGATGAAGATGTCCTCCACGCCGACGTCGCGCAGCCCGTGCGACTGGTAGTAGTGCATGACCGCGGTCCGCGCCGACCAGATGCCTTGCGAGTCGGCGTAGCCCTGGGACTGCGGCAGGTGGTGGATCATGTCGGCGAGGATCTGCTCGGGTGCCTCGAAGCCGAACGGTGCGGTGTTGCCGATGTTGAGCTTGAGGATGCGGTGGCCCTCGGCCTCGAGTCGCTGGGCCTCGACGAGGATGGGCCCGCGCACGTCGTAGCGGACGCCCTGCAGCTTCTTGCTCTGTCGGATCTGGCGCACGTCACCATCCTCGCAGGCCCACGACGCGGCTAGCATCGAGGACGTGTCCCGCAAGACCGAGCGCTTGACGGTCGACCACCTCGCGGAGCTGGCCGATCCGGTGCGGGCGTGCGTGTTCTGGGAGCTCGCGCCCGTCGACCGGGCGCGCCTCGACGAGGCCGAGCGGATCGCCGAGAAGGAGAGCTGGCTCTCCGGCGTGCTGCGCGACTGGGGCTCGTGCGGTCGGGTCGTGCGCGTCGACGGTCGCACGGTCGGCCACATCGTCTACGCCCCCGCCGCGCGCCTGCCCGGCGCCGCCGCGCTGCCCACCGCCCCGACGTCACCGGACGCGATCGTCGCCGCGACGGCGTGGATCGAGCCGTCGATGCGCGGCGGGGGACTGGGTCGCCTGCTGGTGCAGGCGATGGCCGCCGACCTCGTCGAGCGCGGCCACCCCGCGATCGAGGCGTACGGCGACACCCGGGGCCGCGCGGACGGCTGCGTGCTGCCGGCGGACTTCCTCGGCAGCGTCGGCTTCAAGACCCAGCGGGCGCACCCGACGACGCCCCGGATGCGGATGGAGCTGCGGAACGCGGTGTCCTGGAAGGACGAGGTCGAGCTCGCGCTCGAGCGGATGTGGGGCGTCGTACGTCCCACGCACAAGGCGACCCGCCCGATCGGATCGGTGCGGGCCGCCTCGGGCGACTGAACCGGCTTGGCGGTTGAGGTGCGAGCGGAGCGTGCCTCGAAACCCTCCGTCTCGGAGGACTGTTCCTCCCACGAGGGGTTTCGACGCGCTCGTCCGACTTCGCTTCGCTCAATCGTGTCGCTTGCTCAACCTGGCCACGCCCACGCCGACCACTCGTTCCTCGTGGTCGGCTGCGTGTCTCAGATGATGCCGTCGAGCTCCTTGAGGAGCGCGGCCTTGGGCTTGGCACCCACGATGGACTTCACGACCTCGCCGCCCTGGTAGACGTTGATGGTCGGGATGCCGGTGACGCGGTAGGACGAGGGGGTGACGGGGTTCTCGTCGACGTTCATCTTCAGGAAGGTGAGCTTGTCACCGTGCTCCTTGTTGAGCTCGTCGAGGATCGGGGCGACCTGGCGGCACGGGCCGCACCACTCCGCCCAGAAGTCCACCAGGACGGGCTTGTCGGACTTGAGGACCTGCGCCTCGAACTCGGCGTCGGTCACGGCGGCGATGTCGGCCACTGCGGTTGCCCCTTTCAGGAAGTCAGGTGTCATCGGGTGATGTCCTGAGTCAACACCACGCGTCTGACAGTTTGTTCCCGACGCCGCCGGCACGGGGGGTAGTTCACCGGGCAGTGGTCGTCGACAGAGCCACAGGGCGACGACGACCGGGCACGCAGAGGCCGGTGACCCGCGGGGAGCGGGTCGTACGGGGTGGTCAGGCGCCCGCGGTCTGCACCTCTTCGGCGATCGCCTCGACCGTTGCGGCCGCGTCTCCCGCCGTGGAGGCCTCGTGGTCGAGCGCCGCGATGAAGCGCTCGGCGTCGAGCGCCGCGGCGCAGCCGGTGCCGGCGGCGGTGATCGCCTGGCGGTAGTGGTGGTCGACGAGGTCGCCGGCCGCGAAGACGCCTGGGAGGTTGGTCTTGGTCGAGGGGTGGTCGACGAGGACGTAGCCGTCGTCGTCGAGGTCGACCTGCCCGGTGAGCAGCTCCGAGCGCGGGTCGTGGCCGATCGCGATGAACAGGCCGGTGACCTCGAGGTCGCGCTCCTCGCCCGTGACGGTGTCACGCAGGGTGATCGACTCGAGCTTGTCGGCGCCGTTGATCGCCGCGACCTCGGAGTTCCAGACCATCTCGAGCTTGGGGTCGGCGAAGGCGCGCTCCTGCATGATCTTCGAGGCGCGCAGCTCGTCGCGACGGTGGATCAGGTAGACCTTCGAGCCGAAGCGGGTGAGGAAGGTCGCCTCCTCGACGGCGGAGTCGCCTCCGCCGATCACCGCGATGGCCTGCTCGCGGAAGAAGAAGCCGTCGCAGGTCGCACACCAGGACACGCCGCGGCCCGACAGCTCCTCCTCGCGGGGCAGGCCGAGCTTGCGGTAGCCCGAGCCCGTGGCGAGGATCACCGAGCGCGCGGTGTAGGTGTCGGTGGCGGTCTTGACGACCTTGACGTCGCCCGTGAGGTCGACCTCGACGATGTCGTCGGAGACCAGCTCGGCGCCGAAGCGCTCGGCCTGCGCGCGCATCTCGTCCATCAGGGCCGGACCCATGATGCCGTCGCGGAAGCCGGGGAAGTTCTCCACCTCGGTCGTGTTCATCAGGGCGCCACCGGCGGTGACCGAGCCCTCGAACACGAGGGGGTTGAGCGAGGCGCGCGCCGCGTAGACGGCCGCGGTGTATCCCGAGGGTCCGGAGCCGATGATGATGACGTTGCGCGGTGTCGAATCGGCGTGGGCGGACGAGGTGCTCATGGGCGTTCAGCTGCTCCTGCGATTGCGGTGGGGGATCCGGTGCCGGGGGCACGCCGGACGTGCACCCTCCTCAACCGATCGTAGGCCAGCGTTGTTCCTGCCGTGTGCCGGCGGGTCAGGGGGCGGGCAGCGTGAGGGTGCGCACCGGCTCCTGGGTGCCGCAGACGTAGATTGCCACGCCCTGCGCGACACCGTCGGCTGGCTGGAACAGCACCACGCCGGGCTGTCCGTCGACCTGCGCGGTCACCCGGCGTCCCTTGCCCAGCTCCGGGACGCTGCAGGTTCGCATCAGGTCGAGCGTCTGACGCCGTTCGGCGCGGGGCGAGGACGGCGTCGAGCGCAGCGCCTCGACCTGCTCCGCGAGCTCGGGGTCGGTGCTGGACAGGGTGGGCACGGCGGCCAGCGGGGAGGGGCTGGCGGACTTGCTCTGCGGCGCCATCTCCTGGCTCGACGAGGCGCCGGCCTTGCCGTCCGCCTGGGCGCCGGCGTCGTCCTCGGCCATCGAGGTGCTCCGGTCGGCTCCGCCGGCGCTCGACCCGGCGTCGTCGCTGCCCTGCCCCCCGGGCAGCACCTGTCCGAGGGCCACGCCGGCGACCACCACGGCCGCAGCCGCCAGCAGGCCGGTGCCCACGAACCGGCGTCGGCGGGCAGCGAGGTCCACCACCGGAGCGCGCGGACCATCGTCCACCCCGGAGCCCGCGAGATCCTGCGTGACCTCAGCGGTGGCGGTCGACCGGTCGGCGACCAGGGCGGCGAGGGCCTCGTCGAGGCGGGCGACGACCTCGGGCGGTGTGGGCCCGACGTGCCGGGCGTCGGCGAGCAGCCGGCGTACGGCGTCGTGCTCCGGCGTCAGGTCGGGGGAGTCGGTCATCGGGTCACCTCCTCGCGGTCGGGGGGTCGGGAAGACGGGCAGGGCTGATCAGTCAGGGCGCAGGCGGGCCGCGTGGCCGGAGCATGGGTTGGACGGGACCGTCGGGAGGCGGGTTCCCGTGAGGCCGGTCACCGGGCGGGTGGTGCAGGTCGAGGAGCAGGGCGGCCAGCCTGGTGCGGCCGCGCGAGCACCGGGACTTCACCGTGCCCTCCGCGCAGCCCAGCATCTCCGCCACCTCGGCGACGGGGTAGCCCTCCATGTCGACCAGCACGAGTGCGGCGCGCTGTTCGGGCGGCAGGGTCCCCAGCGCCTCCAGCACGCGCCGCCGCCGCTCGGCGTCCTCCGCCGCGACGTCCGGCTGGTCGTCGTGCTCGGCGGTGGCGACGAGCGTGCCGCGGTCCTCGACGTCGTCGGGGAGGGCGTCGAACCGCCGGATCTTCGCGGCCCGGAGCCGGTCGAGACAGGCATTGACCACGACGCGGTGCAGCCACGTGGTCACCGCGGCCTCGCCGCGGAAGGAGCCGGCCCGCCGGAACGCGGCGATCATGCCGTCCTGGAGCCCGTCGGCGGCGTCCTCCGGGTTGCCCATGGTCCGCAGGGCCACCGCCCACAGCCGGTCGCGGTGACGGGAGAAGAGCACGCCGAACGCCTCGGCGTCACCGTCGAGGTGTGCCTGCAGCAGTGCGTGGTCGGTGCGGTCGTCGCTCATCCGCAGGCCACGACCCGGGGCCACGAGATGGTCATCCCAGCACCTGCACCTCGGCGATGGTGCCGCGGAACTCCCCGTCGACCTCGGGCAGCAGGGTCAGCCAGACCGTGACGTAGCGCCCGGAGACGGCCTCGTCGACGCTGATGGTGAGCTCACCCGTGCCGGAGGCGGTGCCGACCGGGGTGAGCTCGCTGATGCCCGTCGGCGCCGTCGAGGTGACGTAGGCCGCCAGCGACGTCTGGCCACCCACGGTCGTCACCACGACCTGGCGCACACCCTTCGCGGCGCCCAGGTCGACCACCACCCCGACACCGGTCTTGAGCCCGCTGGGGCCGAAGTTCTGGAGGTACGACGACGTGCTCCACGTCGTGCTGGGGTCGCCGTCGACCACGTTGGCCACCTGGTCGGGGTTCTCCTCGCGGGGCTCGGAACCCTGGGGATCGAAGTCGTCGGCGCTCAGACCGGTGAACGCGGTGGGCGGCGCGGCCGCCGAAGGGCTGCTCGACGTGCTCGGCTCGTCGTCCGAGCCGGGCATGGGCGGCTTGAGGCCGAGCTGGTAGGCCGCCACTGCGGCGACCATGACGAGCAGGCAGACCGCGACGATCATGGCCAGGCGGAACCAGCTGCGGCCCGGCACCCGGTCACCGGTGTCGTCGAGGCTCTCACCGGTGCCCCAGCGGTCGTCGGTCCACGACCCCGAGCCCCAGGCCCCGGTGTCGCGGGAGACCGGTCGGACCCCGGAGTCCGAGGCGTCCCAGGGCCAGTAGTCCTTGCCGGAGCCGGTCGCGGCCCGGCTGCCCGGTCGCGGACGGCGTACGGGCTCGCCCTCGGGCGGGTCGGGCGCGAACAGCGGCTTGGGCGGCAGGTCGTCGAGCGGCGGCGGCGGGGCGGGCTTGTCGCTGCGGGCGCGCAGCCAGTCGACCTCGTCGTCCTCGTGGAAGACCGGCATCCCGGCCTCGGTCGGCAGGTCCGTCGACGAGGTCGGGGCGCTCGGCGTCTCCGGGGCCTCAGCGGGGACGGAAGCGGGGTCGGCAGCGCCGGCGGGCGGCACGGCCTGCGCCACGACGGTGGTGTCCGGTCCGTCAGAGGCCGCCGGCACCTCCTCCGCTCCAGGATCCGCGTCAGGCTCCGTGTCGGTAGCCGCCACCGAGGTCTCCGCGGTGCGCTCGGCGCCGGGAGCCGGATCCGGTGCGACGGTCGGCAGGAGCGGTTGCGTCACGGCGGGTCGTACGCCCTGGACCGGCACCTGCGCGCCGGTGTGGTCGCCCACGAAGCCGAGGAGCATGTCGGAGATCGCACGGGCGCTGTGGTGGACCGGGTCGCCACTGGCCGTGGCGTGCGGGTTGAGGACCTGGTCGCAGAGCTGGTCGAGCGGACGCGGGATGCCGGCCCGGACGCGTCGCGGGCGCAGCACCGCGCCGTGCACCTCGGGCGCAGGTGGGACTGCGGAGCGGGACACCCCGGCCCACTTGCCGGTGAGTGCGCAGTAGAGCAGCCCGGCGAGGTCGATCTCGTCGACGCTGATCCGCCCTGGGGGCAGTCCGGCGAGGGCGGCCTCGACGCCGAAGCCGATGATCCGGATCTGGCCGTGCTGGTCGATCAGGACGTTCTCGGGGGACAGCCGGCCGTGCGCGAGCCCGGCCGCGTGCGCCTCCGCGATGCTGTCGGCCACCTCGCCGACGATCCAGGCGGCGCGCCGCGGGGCCAGCGGTCCCTCGCGGGTGAGCAGGATGTCGAGGGAGTCGCCCTGGCCCCACTCGTTGACGACGTAGCACCGGCCGTCGGCGACCTCCGCGTCGAGCACCCGCAGCAGCCGGCGGTTGATCACGGGCCCGGCCCGGCGTGCGGCCTCGAGGAGCGGTTCGGCGCGCTCGTCGTCGGCGCCGAGGATGTGCACGGCGACGGGGCGGTGCAGCACCAGGTCGTGGGCGCGCCAGAACCGGCCAGACCCGTTCTCGGCGAGCAGGTCGTCGAGGCGGTAGCGGTCGGCGAGCACGTCGCCGGCCTGCATCGACGTCGACATGTTCACCTCGTTCCCCACGTTCGCGGCCGCGTCCTGACGGTGCGCGCCTCTCGGGTCATCGTAGGGAGTCTCAGCCGCGACGCAGCCGCGCCGCGACGGTGTCGACCACGGAGGTCACCTCTCGGACCCGCAGCACACGCGCCCCGGCGAGGAGCACGACCGCGCCGGCGAGGCCGCTGAGGCCCCCACGGAGCAGGGCCAGGAACGGGCCGGGGCGCTCGCCGAGGCCCGAGAGGGCCCACTCGACCGACCAGGCCGCGGCCCCGGCTGCGGCCAGCACGACGAGCATCCGCACGAGGAAGCGGACCAGCTGCGGCGTCTGCAGACCACCGACCGTGCGTCGCAGGAGGACGAAGCTGATCGCCGCCCCGACGGCGTACGACACGAGATAGGCGACGACGAGCATCGGCGCGGTCTCCTCCGGCGGGCGGCGAGGCACCAGCGTCGTCGCCACGAGGATGTTGGTGGCCGACACCGCGAGCTGGATGAAGAAGACCAGCCGCGTCATCTCCATGGCGTAGAACCCGCGGAGCATGAAGTAGTGGACGGTGAAGAAGACCAGCGCAGGGCCGAACAGCGCGAGGGTGGGCGCGAAGCTCGCCGCGGTGTCCTCGGCGCCCGCCCAGCCGAACGCGAAGCCGGCCACGTCGCCGGCCACGACGGGGAGCACCACCGCGAAGGGCAGGACCAGCGCCAGTGACGTGCGCAGCGTGGAGCCGACCGTGCTGCCGAGCTCGGCGAGCCGGCCCTCGTGGGCGTAGGACGAGAGCCGCGGCAGGATCGCGGTGGCCAGCGAGACCGTGACGATCGAGTGCGGCACCATCATGATGAGCAGGCTCGCGGAGTAGATGGTGTAGCCGGTGCCCGGGCCACCGCCGGCGGTGCCGCCGGAGGCGAGCTTGACCACCACGAGGTACGCCGTCTGGGTCGCGATCACGAACAGCACGGTCCACACGCCCAGGGACAGCGTGTGCCGCAGCTCGGGGTCACGGAAGTCGAAGCGGGGCCGGTAGGTGAACCCGGACGCCCGCAGGTAGGGGAGCAGGACCAGGCACTGGGCGACGATGCCGAGGGTCGACCCGAGCCCCAGGAGCAGCTCCTGCCCGCTCCCCAGCGCCTCGTAGCGGGCAGGTCCGTCCCCGACCGGCCCCCACACCACCAGGTAGGCGCCCAGGATGCCGACGGAGATGACGTTGTTCGCGATCGGCGCCCACATCATCGGACCGAACCGGCCGCGGGCGTTGAGCACCTGCCCGACCAGGACGTACATGCCGTAGAAGAAGACCTGCGGCAGGCACCACCGGGTCAGGTCGACGATCGACTCCAGGTGGGCGACGCGGTCGGGCTCGAGGAACCGGTCGCTGAGGTAGACCCGCAGCAGCAGCGGCGCCAGCACCACCAGCAGTGCGGTGACGGTGGCGAGGAAGAGGGCCGAGAGCGTGATGACGCGGCTGGCGTAGGCGTCCCCGCCGTCGGGGTCGGCCTTGATGCGGCGGACCAGCTGCGGCACGAGCACCGCGTTGAAGATGCCGCCCGCCAGCAGGATGTAGACCATGTTGGGCAGGGTGTTGGCGATCGAGAACAGGTCGGCGCGCAGGACGCCGCCGAGCGCCACGACCAGCAGGGCACTGCGGATGAAGCCCGAGGCGCGGGAGAAGACGGTGCCGGCGGCCATCACCGCCGAGGACGCCAGGATCCTCTGCTCAGTCATCCGACCCGCTCACGGGTGCCTGGGCTCGAGGTTGGGGCGTGCGGGGGCCTCGGCGGTCCCGGCCTCGTCGGGCGCCTCACCGTCGACGACCCGCTCGGTCTCCGCGCGTTCCGCGGCGGCGCGCTCGGCCCGGCGCGCGCGGACCTGCCGCGGCAGCCGGTAGCCGATCATGCCGAGGAGGACGAGGGCGCCGACCGCCATCACGATCCAGATGATCGCGCTCACCCGGGCGGCGCGGATCGGCAGCTCGTCGACCGATCCCAGCGGCACGCCGTCGACGGTGGTCACGGCGAGGCGGACCTGGTGGACGCCGGCCTGGCGGGTGCTGGCCTCGAAGCGCACCGCGCTCCGCGCCTCGGGCCCGAGCTCGCGCACGCCACCCCCGGTGAGCGTGAGCTGTCCGTCGGTGGTGGCGACAAGCTTGACCGTCACCGGCTGGTCGAGTCCGTTGACCAGGGTGGCGCCCAGGGGCCCGTTGTCGCTGGCGAGGGTGACCGCCTTGGGTGCCTCGACCGTGATCTTGCCGAGCTCGGCACGGATGGCGTCCTCGGTGCGGCCGGCCGCCGCGATCGCCAGGCCGGGTCGCGGTCGGTGCTGCGAGGAGAGGGTCACCAGCACCTCGTCGCCCACCTGGGTCTCGATGGTGGTCTGGAGCGTCAGCACGTCCTCGAGGATCGCTGCGGCGTCGCTCGCGCGTGTCGCCGCGCTGAAGCTGGTCGGGGAGAGCTCGTCCTCGACGTCGGTCGCGAGGTAGGCGAGGTCCGACTCGGGCACGTCGACCGGCACCCCGTCAGCCACGTCCTCGAAGGGCACCACGTCGAGCCACGGCTGGTCGAGGTCGGCGAAGAACTGCTGGGCGTCCTCGCCGCGCCACACCGTGGGCAGGGTGACCACCAGGGGGGAGTCGTCGCCGCTGGTCACGCGGAGCGCCGCCTCGCTCAGCAGCCTCTGCCGCAGGGCGAGGGGGTCGTCGGCGGCAGTCGGTCCCGGTCCGCCCGACTCGGCGCCGCTGCTGGTGACGAAGACCTCGCGGCCGAACAGCCGCACCACCGAGCTCGGCGTGCTCGGCGGCGGCGCGAAGGCGGTGTCCGCCAGCAGCACCGTGGTCCCGGGCGCCACCCGCGCCAGCGCCTCGGGGCTCAGGTGCCCGTCGAGGGGAGCCACCGCCGCCTGCGAGCGGAGCGACAGCGCACCCATGATCTCGCTGCCGCGGGCCACCGCCTCGTCGTAGCGGTCGGGGTCGTTGCGCACCGCTGCGGACACGTCGAGGTCGCCGTAGGGCAGGGTCAGGACCGTCTGCGTCCCGACCAGGGCTGTGAAGCGCGCGAACCAGTCGTTCGCCGCGGCGACGAGCTCCTCGTCGGCCGAGCCGGTCTGGCCGGGCTGGACGGGGGCGAGCGTCTGCGAGGGCGCGGGGGTCTCCTCCCCGTCACCGGCCGGCTCCTCCTCCGTCGGCTCCTGGCCCGGCACGGACGTGTCCGGACCGAGCCCACGCGGCACGTTGCCGCCGGTGAGCCGGGCGATCGCGTGCAGGACCGCGGGGTCCACCAGCCAGGTGTACGGCGTCGAGCCGGCCGACTCCGCCATGTCGAGGACGCCGTCGAGGCTGCCGCCCTCGGCCAGACGTCGCGCCCACCGCTCGGTGCCGCCGAGCGAGCCGTCAGCGGCATACCAGACCCGGCCGCGGATCGAGAGGATGACCGACGCCTCCTGCGTCTGCCCGCCGGTGGGACGAGCCGGGATGAACGTGCGGGCGCGCCCGTCGGCCACCGTGTCGCGCGGGACCTCGGCGGTGTCGCCGAGGGCGTGGACGCCGATCCAGTACACGCCCTGATCGCCGGAGGCGGGGAGCAGCTCCACCGGGATCGAGTCGGAGAAGGTCTCGGTGCTGCCCGGTGCCAGCTCGTCGATGGTGTCGAAGGTGCCCGGCACCGTGACCCGGTCGCCCACGGTCGCGCTGGCCTCCGTGGCGGCCGAGACGGCGAGCTGGGTCGAGTCGAGGATGGGGGAGGCGGACGAGAACGCGTGCAGGTTGACGCGGGTGTAGGTCGCGTCGCTGACGTTGGTGACCGTGCCGGTGATCTCCACGTCGCCCGTGCGCGGCAGCACGGGGCTGATGGAGTCGATGTGCACGACGAGGGGGTCGCCCTCCTCGGCCGGGGCGGCGGTCGCGGGCGCGAGGGCCCATCCGCTCGCCAGGCCGAGGGTCAGGAGCCCCGCCAGGGCAGCACGGAACGACGACGGGCGGGGCACGCACCGATGGTAGATGCTGGGCGCAGCCGGACCGGCACGTAGACTGGCCCGTCGTGTCCGACGCTGCTGTGCCCCCGCTCACGATCGTGGAGATCCAGCGCCGCGTGGGCGCGGAGCTCGACCGGATCGGCTCGGTGATCGACGAGCTCGGCGCGCGGTTCGCCGACGCGGGCGAGGAGCTGGCGCTCGTCGGCGGCCCGGTGCGCGACGCGATGATCGGCCGCCTGCAGAACGACCTCGACTTCACCACCTCGGCACGGCCCGAGACCACCGAGAAGCTGGTCTCCGGGTGGGCCGACGCGGTCTGGGACATGGGACGCGACTTCGGCACCATCGGCTGCCGCAAGGGGCCCTGGCAGGTCGAGATCACGACCTACCGCTCGGAGTCCTACGACCCGTCGTCACGCAAGCCCGACGTCGACTTCGGCGACAGCCTCGAGGGCGACCTCGGCCGGCGCGACTTCTCGGTCAACTCGATGGCGGTCCGGGTGCCGGGACGCGAGTTCGTCGACCCCTTCGGGGGGATCGTCGACCTGGCGGAGCGGGTGCTGCGCACCCCCGGCGCGCCCGAGGACTCCTTCTCCGACGACCCGCTGCGGATGATGCGGGCCGCGCGCTTCGCCGCCCAGCTCGGCTTCGACGTGGCGCCGGAGGTGGTCGCCGCCATGACCGCGATGGCGGGCCGGATCGAGATCATCTCGGCCGAGCGGGTGCGCGACGAGCTGGTGAAGCTGGTGTGCGCGCCGCACCCGCGCAAGGGCCTCACCCTGCTCGTCGAGACCGGGCTGGCTGCCCACGTCCTGCCGGAGCTGCCGGCGCTGGCCCTCGAGCGCGACGAGCACCACCGCCACAAGGACGTCTACGAGCACACGCTCACCGTCCTCGAGCAGTCGATCGACCTCGAGGAGCGCCTCGGTGGTGGTCCCGACTTCGTCTCCCGCTTCGCCGCGCTGATGCACGACGTCGGCAAGCCGAGGACGCGACGCTTCGAGTCCGGTGGCACCGTCACCTTCCACCACCACGACGTCGTGGGGGCCAAGCTGACCCGCAAGCGGATGCAGGCCCTGCGCTTCTCCAACCACGACATCGACGCGGTCTCGAAGCTGGTCGAGCTGCACCTGCGCTTCCACGGCTACGGCTCGGGCGAGTGGACCGACAGTGCCGTACGCCGCTACGTCCGCGACGCCGGCGACCAGCTCGACCGGCTGCACATCCTCACCCGCGCCGACTGCACGACGCGCAACCAGCGCAAGGCCGATCGACTCCGCCGCACCTACGACTCGCTCGAGGAACGCATCGCGCGGCTGTCCGAGCAGGAGGAGCTGGCCGCGATCCGGCCCGACCTCGACGGCAACCAGATCATGGGCATCCTCGGGATCGGTCCGGGCCGCGAGGTCGGCGAGGCCTACTCCTGGCTCCTCGAGCTGCGGATGGACGAGGGCCCGAAGTCGCCGGAGGACGCCGAGGCCGCCCTGCGTGAGTGGTGGGCATTGCGTCAGGAGTGACTGGTCTGACCACTTGACCACCTGACCGCGGCGGCCTACCGTCGACGGCATGCCGCTCACGCCAGTCGCCCGCCGGTCCGTGCCCGACGAGGTCTACGACCAGCTGCTCGGCGAGCTCCTCGACGGCGGTCTCGCTCCCGGCGAGACGCTCCCCAGCGAGCGCCGGCTCGCGGAGGTGCTCGGCGTCTCGCGTCCCGCGGTCCGCGAGGCGATGCAGCGGCTCGCCCACGCCGGCTACGTCGACGTACGCCAGGGGGACGCGACGACCGTCCGCGACTTCCGGCGCCTCGGCGGGCTCGACCTGCTGCCCCGTCTGCTGCTCGCACGTGGTGGCCTCGACCTCGCCGTCGCCCGCAGCATCCTCGAGGCACGGGCGCACGTCGGGCCGAAGATCGCCGAGCTAGCTGCCGAGCGCGGGGGCAGCTCCGTCGTCGCCGACCTCGAGGTCACGGTCCAGGCGCTGCGCGACGACGCCGACCCCGTACGCCGCCAGCACGTGGCGCTCGCCTTCTGGGAGCACCTCGTCGAGGCGGCCGACTCGATCACCTTCCGGCTGATGTTCAACAGCATGCGCGCCGCCTACCTCCCGCTGGTCGAGGCGCTCGCACCGCTGATGGCGGCCGAGGTCGACCGGGTCGAGGCCTACGCCGCACTGACGCAGGCCGTCGGAGCAGGGGACGGTGAGCAGGCAAGGGCCAGTGCGGCCGACCTCCTCGGCGCCGCCACGTCGAGCCTGCTCGAGGCCATCGACCAGGTCGGGGCGGAGGAGTCGTGAGCGACGCCGGGGCACGGACGCCGCGCGACGTCGTGGAGGCGCTGGCGCAGCAGCGGCTGGCGGGCGCGGAGCGCGAGCTCTCACGCAGGCCGCGGGTGACCCTCGCGCAGGCCGGTCGCGCGTTCTGGCGCTACCCCTCGCCGTGGATGATCGGCACCTTCCTGCTCGCCGCGGTCGCGGCGCGGGTCGCGGTGGGGTCCTGGTCGTGGTCGGACCTCCTGGCCCCGGGGGCCTTCGTCGCGCTGTTCCCCGTCGTGGAGTGGGTGATCCACGTCTTCATCCTGCACTGGCGCCCGCGTCGCATCGCCGGCGTCGAGGTCGACACGCTGCTCGCGCGCGACCACCGGCGTCACCACGCCGACCCGCGCGACGTACCCCTCGTCTTCATCCCGTGGCGCGCCCTCGTGTGGGTGATCGCGGTGCCCGGTGTGGTCCTGCCGGTCGTCGTCGGCGGCCTGCTGGGCGCCGACCTGCCGGGTCGGCTGTCGTTCGTGGTCACGCTCGCGGCGGCGCTCTTCGTCTACGAGTGGACCCACTACGTCATCCACTCCGACTACAAGCCGCGCACGCGCCCCTACAAGGCGATCTGGCGCAACCATCGGCTGCATCACTACAAGAACGAGCACTACTGGTTCTCGGTGACCACCTCGGGCACCAGCGACCGCCTGCTCGGCACGTACCCCGACCCGGCGTCCGTCGCGACCAGTCCGACGGCCAAGGACCTGCACGGTCTCGGCGAGACCTGAGCCGGCTCGGTCAGCGCACGACCTTGATGTTGAACATGCCGGTGCCGAGCGCGCCCATGGTGCGCAGCCAGAGCGGCAGCAGCATCTCGGTGCCCCGTGCGGACTCGATGCCGCCGAGGTCGATCACGTCCGTGTGACCGAGGGCGGTGAGGATGTCGCTCACCGTCGCCTTCGCCCGGGCGTCGTCCCCGGACACGAAGACCGTGGTGCCCTCCGGCAGCTGGGCGGGGTCGACCATGAGTGACGCGGTGAGTGTGTTGAGCGACTTGACCACCTTCGTCTCCGGGAACGCCGCCTGGATCCGCTCCCCCAGGGAGTCGGTGTCCTTGACGAACAGGCTCGGCGGAAACCCGGCCGAGAAGTCGAGCGGGTTCGAGATGTCGATGAGCACCTTGCCGGCCAGGTGGTCGGCGCCGGCGGCGGCCAGCATGTCGAGTGCGGCGGCACCGTTGCCTGCCAGGACGACGAGATCCGCCCCCGCGGCCGCGTCGGCGTACGTCGCCAGGGCGACGTCGGTGTGCTCGGCGTGCCAGGTGGCGAACGGCGGGTTGCCCATGCCGTCCGGGTCGGTGCGCGCGAGCGTCGCATCCGGGTCGCGGGTGCCGACGACGACGGCGTGTCCGATCCGGGTGAGGCCGCCGGCGAGCGCCTGTCCGACCATGCCGGTGCCGAGCACTGCGATGTCCATGGGTGTTCCTTCCGCCAGTACCAGACAGACCTGTCTGGATACCGACGGGACGCTAGCAGACAGATCTGTCTACACTCAAGGCATGGCGACCTCAGCTGCCCGGGACCGGATCCTCATGACCGCGTTCGAGCTCTTCTACGCCCGTGGGATCCGGGCCGTGGGTGTCGACCTGATCATTGCCGAGTCCGGGGTCGCCAAGGCCACCTTCTACAAGCACTTCCCGGCCAAGGACGAGCTGGTCCTGGCCTACCTCGACAAGGTCGACACCGTCTGGAGCGGCCAGCTGCGCGAGGCAGCCGCTGGTGGCGGTGCCGACCCGGCGGACCAGCTGGTCGCGCTCTTCGACGCGCTCGGCACGGCGTGCCGGCGCGACGGCTATCGCGGGTGCGCCTTCATCAACGCAGCCGCCGAGTCCCTGCCCGGGTCGCCCGTGCACGAGCGCACGGTGCGGCACAAGGACGAGGTGCGCGCCTGGGTGGGCGAGTTGGCCGAGCGGGCCGGCGCGAGCGACCCGGCCGGCCTGGCCCGGTCCCTCACGCTGCTGCTCGACGGCGGGCTGTCGGACGGGGCGCTCGCGGCGTCCCCGGACGCGCCCGAGCGCGCCAAGGCGACCGCCGCCCTGGTCGTGGCCGCCGCCATCGGCTGAGCGCGCACGGCGACGGCCCCCCAGGTCCGGGACGTGGACCTGAGGGGCCGTGCTGGTGGTGCTGGTGCGTCCTGCCCGTCTCCGGTGCGGGACGCGGGTGTCACTCGCCCGCGATGAACTTCTCGAGCTCGGCGCGACCGATGTCGTCGGGCATCTGCACCGGCGGGGACTTCATCAGGTAGGTCGAGGCCGGGATGATCGGGCCACCGATGCCGCGGTCCATGGCGATCTTCGCGGCGCGCACGGCGTCGATGATGATGCCGGCGGAGTTCGGGGAGTCCCAGACCTCGAGCTTGTACTCGAGGTTGAGCGGGACGTCACCGAAGGCGCGACCCTCGAGGCGGACGTAGGCCCACTTGCGGTCGTCGAGCCACGCGACGTAGTCGGACGGGCCGATGTGGACGTTGCGGTCGCTGACCTTGTCGGCGAGCTCGCCCTTGAGGTTGGACGTGACGGCCTGGGTCTTGGAGACCTTCTTGGACTCCAGGCGCTCGCGCTCGAGCATGTTCTTGAAGTCCATGTTGCCGCCGACGTTGAGCTGGTAGGTGCGGTCCAGCGCGACGCCGCGGTCCTCGAACAGCTTGGCCATCACGCGGTGCGTGATGGTCGCGCCGACCTGGCTCTTGATGTCGTCACCCACGATCGGGACGCCCGCGTCCTCGAACTTCTTGGCCCACTCGGGGTCGGAGGCGATGAAGACGGGGAGCGCGTTGACGAAGCCGACGCCCGCGTCGATGGCGCACTGGGCGTAGAACTTGTCGGCCTCCTCGGAACCCACCGGGAGGTAGGACACGAGGACGTCGACCTCGGCGTCCTTGAGCGCCTGGACGACGTCGACCGGCTCGGCCGCGGACTCCTCGATGGTCTGGCGGTAGTACTTGCCGAGGCCGTCGAGGGTCGGGCCGCGCTGGACCTCGACACCGAGCGTGGGGACGTCGGCGATCTTGATGGTGTTGTTCTCGGAGGCGTTGATGGCCTCGGAGAGGTCCTTGCCGACCTTCTTGTCGTCGACGTCGAAGGCGACGACGAACTTCACGTCGCTGACGTGGTAGTCGCCGAAGCGCACGTGCATGAGCCCGGGGACGGTCGCAGAGGCGTCCGCGTCCTTGTAGTACTCAACGCCCTGGATGAGGGAGGTGGCGCAGTTGCCCACACCCACGATCCCTACTCGTACCGAACCCATGGGGCTCTCCTTCTCTCTACTGGGGGCTTGAACTGGTTGCGTGATCTGGTGCAGCTGCGTGTCGTCCGCGACGCCCGCCCGAGGCGCTCGTCGCGACGACTCAGGTGGTGCCGGCCGTGCGGTGCGCGGGTGGATCGTCGCCGCCGCGCTCGGCCTGGATGAGGTCGGAGAGCCAGCGGACCTCGCGCTCGACGGACTCCACGCCGTGGCGCTGGAGCTCGGCGGCGTAGCGGTCGACCTCGGCCTGGGTGCGCTCGAGCTCGCCCTGCACGCGCGCCAGGCGCTCCTGCAGGCGAGAGCGACGCCCCTCCAGGACCCGGAGCCGGATCTCCATGTCGGTCGAGGAGAAGAACGCGAACCGGATGTCGAAGGTGTCGTCCTCCCAGGCCGTCGGACCGACCTCCGACATGAGCCGCTGGAAGTGCTCGTTGCCGGCCGGGGTGACCTCGTAGACGATGCGCGGCCGACGGCTGATCGGTGCCGTGGTGGCGGAGACCTCGGTGATGAGGTTGGCGCGCAGCATCTTCTTCAGTGCGGGATAGAGCGAGCCGTAGGACAGCACGCGTCCCCACCCCAGCATCAGGTTGAGCCGCTTGCGCAGCTCGTAGCCGTGCATGGGTCCCTCGTGCAGCAGTCCGAGGACTGCGAGCTCGATGGTGTCGCCACGACGTGCCATGTGACCTATCGTACCGATATATCCGCTGGTGACGAATCAGGGATCGGGCGCAGCCCCCGTACTCTTGCCCGGTGACTGCGAAGAGGAGGCAGCCGGGCAAGGCACAGACCCGGCGTCCCAAGCCCCGGCGTACGCCGCGACAGCGGGCGGCCCAGGTCGCCAAGGTCCTCGCGATCGTCGCCGCCGTCGGCGCCCTGGTCCTGACCGGGATCGTGGTGGTGCTCTACCAGGCCATCGACATCCCCGACGAGAACCAGGCCTTCAAGGCCCAGACGACGTTCGTCTACTACAAGGGCGGCGAGCAGCAGCTCGGCACCTACTACGAGGACCAGAACCGCGAGTCGATCCCGCTCGACGAGATGCCGCAGACGATGCAGGACGCGGTCGTCGCGGCGGAGAACCAGACGTTCTGGACCGACAAGGGCATCGACCCCAAGGGCATCCTCCGCGCGCTGTTCTCCAACGCGCGTGGCAACGATCGCCAGGGCGCGTCGACGATCACCCAGCAGTACGTCAAGATCCTCTACCTGACCAGCGAGCAGAGCTACAAGCGCAAGATCAAGGAAGCGATCGTCTCGCTGAAGATCCAGCAGAAGCTCAGCAAGAAGGAAGTCCTCGAGGGCTACCTCAACACCATCTACTTCGGTCGCGGTGCCTACGGCATCCAGGCCGCGTCGAAGGCCTACTTCGACCACCCGGCCTCCGAGCTGAGCCTGCGGGAGTCCGCCGTCCTCGCGACGGTGCTCAACAACCCGACGAAGTTCGACCCGCGCAACGGCAAGGAGGCCAAGGCGGACCTCAAGGACCGCTACGCCTACGTGCTCAACAGCATGGCCGACCTCGACTCGATCACGCCCGAGGAGCGCGACAAGGCGCTCAAGCGGCTCCCGAAGTTCCCCAAGATCGCCACCCAGAGCCAGTTCGGCGGCCAGAAGGGGCACATGCTGGCCCTGGTCAAGCAGGAGCTGCTGTCCAAGGGCATCGCCTCGGAGGAGGAGATCGACGGCGGTGGCCTGCGGATCACCACCACCTTCGACCCCGAGGTCATGGCCGACGTCCAGGCCGGGGTGCTGGAGGAGAAGCCCGACGGCTTCGGCGACAAGCAGCTGCACATCGGTGCCGCCACGATCGAGGTCGGCACCGGCGCGGTGCGGGGCTTCTACGGCGGCCAGGACTACCTCCAGTCGCAGATCAACTGGGCGGCCACCGGGGGCATGGCCGGCTCGACCATCAAGCCGCTCACGGTCGCCGCTGCGCTCAAGCAGGGCTTCTCGATCGAGGACACGTTCCAGGGCAACTCGCCCTTCGAGTTCCCCGACGGCACCGAGGTCCGCAACGAGGGCACCGGCTCCGACGGGCTCGGCAACGACTACGGCGAGTCCGTCAGCCTGGTGACCGCCGGCGAGGAGTCGATCAACACCGCCTTCGTCGACATGTCCGACTCCATGGAGGACGGCCCGCAGGCCATCTACGACATGGCCCGCTCGCTGGGCATCCCGGGCGAGACGCCCTCGCGGAAGTTCCCCGGCATCCCCGACAAGTCGGTCGACTTCAGCCCGTCCGACACGCTGATCACGCTGGGCAAGGGCCGGGTCAGCCCGATCAACATGGCCAACGCCTACGCCACCATCGCCAACGGTGGGCTGCGTGCCGACGCGCACGTCGTGGAGAAGGTCGTCGACGAGGACGGCAAGACCATCTACGAGTGGAAGCCCGCCACCCGCCGGGCCGTCGACGAGGACATCGCCGCCGACACGTCGTACGTCATGCAGCAGATCGTGCAGAACGGCACCGGCCAGGCAGCGCTGGCGCTCGGCCGCCCGGCCGCCGGCAAGACCGGCACCGCCACCGGCGGTGCCGAGGAGTACGTCTCCTCGTCGTGGTTCGCCGGCTACACCCCGCAGATGGCCACCGCGGTGATGTACGTCCGCGGCGACGGCGACGACCGCATCGACGAGTGGCTGCCGTCCTACTTCGGCGCCGTCTACCCCGCGCAGACCTGGACCGGCATCATGCAGAAGGTGATGGACGGGATGGAGGTCGAGGACTTCCCGGAGCCGGCCTACGTCGACGGTGACGCACCCGAGGACGGCCACGAGTACACCCCGCCGCCGTCGCCCCCGCCCCCGCCGCCGAAGCCGAGCAAGCCCACCAAGACCGCGACGGGCGGCATCCCGACGGAGACGCCGACGGAGACCCCGACCGAGACGCCGACCGAGACGGCCACCCCGACTCCGACGCCGACTCCGACGCCCACGCCCACCCCCACGCCCACCCCGACGCCCACGCCGACCACGCCCGTGCCGACCACGCCGGTGCCGACGACCCCGGTCCCGACCACCCCGACGGGTCGCTTCGAGCCGCGGCTCGGCGTCCTGGACGTCCGACCCTGAGCAAGGCCGTGGACCCGGTCGAGGCCCCGACGCGCAGCGACCCGGTCGCGGCCGCGCTCTCGGAGATGGTCGGGGGACCGGTCGGCGAGCACGCCGCCGGGCACCCCTGGTGGAGCCCGACGCGGGTGCTCCTGGGTGCGACCGCCCTGGTGCTGGGCGCGGGCATGCTCAGCAAGGGCGCCTGCGTGTCGTCGGGCTGGAGCAAGGACACCCAGCCCTACGCCGAGCTCTGCTGGACCTCCCTGGCCGGTCGTCCCGCCGACTCCAGCACACCGCCGCACGTCGCCACGTGGCTGGAGAGCCTGGCCGGGCTCTTCCCGGGCTCCGGGACGGTCTCGACCACCGCCGGGCTGGCGGTCCTGCTCGCGGCACTGGCCCTGCTCGCCACGGCCGTGCTGGTCCGTGTCGACGTACGCCGACCGTGGGCGGCCGCGGGATGGGCGATGTCGCCGGTCCTGCTGGTGCACTGGCTCTCCTGGGAGCTGGTGGCCGCGGTCGGGGTGGCGGTGCTGCTCTGGGGGTGGACCACCGGACGCGCGTGGCTCGCCGGGGTGGGCGCCGGCATCGGTGCCGCCTTCGCGCTGCCCGTCGCAGTCGCCTTCGTCGGTGTCGTGGCGGTCGGTGGCCGGATGCGCGACCGCGTCGACGCGCTCGTCGCGGCTGCGGCGGCGTACGTCGTGGTGACCCTCCCGGGTCGTGGCCACGTCGAGGACCCCGACGTCGGCTCGACCTGGCTCCTCCTCCACCAGGTCGGGGCACCGGGCTCGCGGACCTTCCGGATGACGGTGTCGCTGGTGGTGCTCGTCGTCGCCGCGGCCGCGGCCGTCCGGGTGGTCCGCCGGGCGGCCCGACCGACCGTGACCTCGTGCGCGCAGGTCGGGCTGCTGATGATGGTCGCCGCGCTGCTGGTGTCGCCGACGGCGCCGCCGGAGCTGGCCCTGCTCGCGCTCCCGCTGGCCGCCCTCGCCCTGCGGCGCTGGCGCGACCTGCTCGTGTGGCAGGGCTGCCAGCTGGTGAGCTGGGCGATCACGGGCTGGTGGCTCGGCGACGCCCTGGCGCCGACCGTCACCGACGACGACCGTGCCTACTGGCTGGCGATCCTGCTGCGGGTGGTCGGACTGCTGTGGCTGGCCGTCGCGGTGCTGCGCGACGCCTCAGCCGATGACGACGCGGTCGAAGTCGGTCGCGGTGAAGCGGACCCGGACCTCGATCTCCTCGCCGACCCGGGGCACCCGCGCGCCTGAGGGCACGAACAGCATCGAGGCCTGCATGTGCGGCGGCTCGGCGAAGAGGCGCTGCTTGCCGTCGATGGAGAACGGGGAGCGCACGAAGCCGACCGCGTCGAGGCCGCCGCGCGCCAGGGTGGCGGCGCGGGCCTTGAGCGACTGGTCACCGGTCGGCGCCTCGAGCCCGATGCCGTGCGCGGTGCCGCCGCTGACGATGACGATGTGCCCGTGCTTGGGGGCGCTGCGCCCGCGGTAGCCGAAGGTGTCGCCCCGGTCCACCTCGTGCACGTCGAGCACGGTGGCCCGGACGGCGAGCGCACCCCGGTCGCCGAGCCACAGGTCGGTGCCGATCCGCGGGCGCACGGTGAAGTCGGGGTAGCTGCCGGCCAGCGTGGTGATCTCGGCGTGGGTGAGGTGGGAGACGAAGACCGTGCGGGTCGTCAGCCCGGAGGCGACGACGTCGTTGACGAGCCGGTTGACCTCGCCGAGGTGCGAGGTGGTGTTGAGCGGCAGGTGCATGGCGACGCCGCGCAGTCCGCTGCGGCCGGTGCCCAGCACCTCGGCGGCCGTGGCCAGGTCGCGGCGCGTCATCCCGTGGCGTCGCATCGAGGTCAGCTGCTCCAGCACGAACCGCGCGGCGGGGTCGCGCTCCAGCAGGGCGGTCAGGTCCTCGGGCCGGCTGACCGTGTGGATCACGCGCCGCGCGGTCCGCTCGTCGAGCTCGAGGGCGGCCCCGAACGGTCGCCACGGCGTGAGCACCAGCAGGTCGCCGTCGAACCGCGACGCGGCCTCCGGCAGCTCGTCGTAGGTCCCGACGGAGAGCAGGTCGATGGCCGCCCCGGTCTCGTCGGCGTGCTCGGCCAGCCACTGCGCGCGCCGGGCCAGGCGGCCGAGGGTGAAGCCGTAGCCGTTGCCCTTGGCCACCGGGACGATGCCGGGGAACCTCGTCGCGGTCGCGAGGAGGTGGGCACGCCAGCGCTCGCCGTCGACCGAGAGGGTGAGGCTCATCGGCTCCGTCACCCTCTCCGGGCGAGGTAGAGCTGGAACGCCTTGTAGATGGCGCGGTTGATCGGCAGGTCCCACTCGCCGGCGTACTCGACGGCCTGGCCGCCGGTGCCGACCTTGAACTGGATCAGCCCGACGTGCGGGTCGTCGGCGTCGAGCGTCTCGGTGATGCCGCGCAGGTCGTAGACGTGGGCGCCGGCCTCGAGGGCGTGGCGGATCATCGCCCACTGCACGCCGTTGGAGCCGCGGACCTCGCGCTTCTCGGTCGACGAGGCGCCGTAGGAGTACCAGGCGTGGGTGCCCACCCGGATCGCGATGGTCGCAGCGACGAGGTCGCCCTCGTGACGGGCCAGCCAGACCTGGATCCGGTCGGGGTCCTCGGCGCTGAGCGCGTCGTACATCGTCTGGAAGTACGACAGCGGGCGCGGGGTGAAGTGGTCGCGCTCGGCGGTGTGGGCGTAGAGGTCGTGGAAGGCCTTGAGGTCGGTGGCGTCGCCGAGGGTCACCTCGACCCCGGACTTGTCGGCCTTCTTGATGTTGCGCCGCCAGAGCTGGTTCATGCCCTTGAGGACGTCGTCCTCCGAGCGCGGGGCACCGTCGGCGTCGACGAGCGGGATCTGGAAGTTGAACTGCGGCTGCCCGGCCGAGAAGCCGCCCTCGGCGGACTGGTGCTGCCACCCGAGCTCGTGGAGCTGCGCGATCACGCGCGCACCCTCCTGCGAGCGCTCGAGCGGGGGTACGTCGCCGAGCGAGCGCACCGCGTCGTCGGCGATGCCGCCCTTGACCTCCTCGGCCGACCACCGGCGCGTGACGACCGGCGGTCCCATCCGCACCGCGAACGCGCCCTGCTGCTTGAGGTGGGCGACCATGGGGGCGAGCCAGGCACCGAGGTCGTCGCCGGACCAGTCGATGACCGGGCCCTCGGGCAGGTAGGCGAGGTAGCGCTTGACCTTCGGGAGCTGGCGGTAGAGCACGAGGCCGACGCCGACGAGCTCGGAGCCCCGGTGCCAGCCGACGGACTCGCTGCGCCACTCCGACTTCACACGCGCCCACGCCGGGGTCTGGAGGAAGCTGGCGGACGACCGGCCGGCGATGAAGTCGCGGTGCTCCTGCGCAGAGATCGGGCGGAGCGAGAGGGGCGTCGTCACCTCCGAGACATTACAAGGGACCAGACACGACCCCCGTACGTGTCCGGTCCCTTGCGAGTACAGACGCAGCGGGCGCGGATTTGGTTGCGTCCCCTCCGGAACTTTTCCGAACCGGAAGTCCGCGGGGTGGCATCTCACCCTCCATCCGGCCATCGAGGCCCACCAGCGACCCCACCCGCGTCGCCCCAGCCAGGAGATCACATGCGCCCCGACCAGCCCCTCCGCGTCCTTGGCGCTCCGCGTCTCGCCGCGGCAGCTCTCCTGTGCCTCGGCGCCGTCACCGTCGGCGCCGCTCCCGCTGGTGCTGCCCCCGGCGGCAAGGCCGGCGGGGACCCCGGTGGCAACAACGGGACCGTGAAGATCGCCCAGGTCGAGGACAGCGACACCACGCCCGAGAACAACCCGCACGTCGGGTGCTCCTTCGTGGTCGAGTGGTACGGCTACGACGCCGGGGCGGACGTCGTGTCCACGGTGACGTTCACCGAGCAGGACCCCACCACAGGCGTCGGCCTGGCCGTCGACGGCACCTCGGAGGTCTTCGTCGGCGAGGACCGCGCCACCGGCGCAGGGACGTCGACCGGGCTGGACGCCCGGGAGACCTACACCCTCTCCTTCACCGGTGACCCCCACCCGCAGCAGGGCTTCCACGTGCGAGTGACCGTCGCGACGCCGCGCTCGCACGGCAACGACACGAAGACCAAGGTGTTCTGGGTGCAGGACTGCGGGGAGACCCCGCCGCCCTCCCAGACGTAGCAGCACCGCGCAGGGCGCGGCGGGTCCTCCGGGCTCGCCGCGCCCTGCGTGCGTCCCGGGGACGTCGCCGAGCGAACGCACCCCCTCGTCGGCGAGGCCGTCCTCGACGTGCCCGTGGTCGCGTCGCCGTCAGAGGTGTTCTCGACCGCCCCGGGTCCGCGGTGCGCGGGCGCGGTCGAGGCGTTCCACCCCCTGGGGTGGCGGGTGCGTAACCCCGTGCGTCGACGGTGGTTGAGCGTTGCAGCACGATCCGACCTGCAACCGCTCGGGGGGGAGCAACGGACTCGTGACCACACCGTCACTCGATCCGTCGCCCACGAGCATGCTCGTGGGCACCAGGGAGGTAGCAATCATGGGATTCACCTCGGCAACCGGCCACCACGTCCGGTTGCACACCCGACTCGCGGCCGCGGCCATCCTCACCGCAACCACGAGTCTGGGAATCGGTCTCGGCATCACCGCACCGGCTGCGGCCGACCCCGGCAACGGCAACGCACAGGGCAACGGGAACGCGTACGGCCTCACCCAGGGAAACGGCAACACCGCCTCGCAGCCGACTGCTCCGAGCACGACGCCACCCGCACCCCAGGCCCCGCAGGCCCCGCAGACCTCCGGGCCCGGCCACGCGCACCATCCCGCCGCTACGTCGCCCGGTCACGGTCACGGTCACGGGAACGGGAACGGGAACGGGAACGCGAGCCACACGTCCTCCGCGGACTCCGGACCGGGCAACGGTCCCCAGGGCAACGGTCCCCAGGGCAACGGTCCCCAGGGCAACGGTCCCCAGGGCAACGGTCCCCAGGGCGGCACTGACGGAGACCCTGCCGGCAACAACGGCACCGTGAAGATCGCCCCGCTCGGCGAGCTCGACGGCATCCCGAACAACTCACCGCACCCGGGATGCACCTTCCAGGTCGAGTGGTACGGCTTCGACGAGGGGGCCGACATCGTGTCCACGGTGACGTTCGCCGAGCAGGCGCCGACGACCGGCGTCGGCATGGTGGTCGACGGGCCGTCGCAGGTCTTCGTCGGCGGCGACCCCGCGAGCGGTGCCGGTACGCCGACGGGGCTCGACGGCACGCAGGCCTACACGCTGTCCTTCACCGGCGCCCCGCACCCGCAGCAGGGCTACCACGTGAAGCTGACCATCCACACGCCTGGCTCGATCGGCAACGACTCCAAGACCAAGGTCTTCTGGGTCGAGGACTGTGCGCCCGCGACGCAGACCACCACCACGCCCACTCCGACGCCGACCACCACCACGCCCACTCCGACGCCGACCACCACCACGCCCACTCCGACGCCGACCAACACCACGCCCACCTCACCCGAGGTCCTCCCCTCGCAGGCCGAGAGCGGGCACGGCGACCACGAGAACCACGGGCAGGCGACCCCGCAGGACCACGCCACGCACGAGCAGCCGAATGACGCGGAGGTCCTCGGCGAGCAGGCATTCGCGGACACGCACGTCGCCCCCGCGGCGGCCCCGGCCGAGGAGGCCGGCGCACTGCCCACGGCCGTCAACGCCGGTGCGAACGGCGAGGGATCGCCGGCGAGCCCCGGCACCTCCCTGCTCGGGCTGCTCCTCGTGCTCCTGGGTGCGGTGAGCGGCCGCCTGGCCTGGACCCGACGGGCCCGTGGCTGACATCTCGGGCGGTCGTCGCGGTCAGCGCTTCCTCCACATGGGGGCGGCGCTGACCGCGCCGGTCCTCATCCTCTCCGGGGTGCTGGTCGGCATGCGGGGCGAGCCGACCCCTCGCGCGACGTCGCCGCGGACGGTGGCCGTCCCGCAGGCGTCCACCCCCGCCTCGGCGCGCGCGGCCGTCCGTGACGGTGGCGCAGTGACGCACCGAGCGGCACGGCCCCGACTGGTCGTCGTACCTGCCCTGGGCGTGCGTGCGGCCGTGGCGCCCATCGGGCTCGACGGGCACTCGCTCACCCCGCCTGCGGACCCCACCCGGGTCGGCTGGTGGACCGGGGGAGCCAGGCCGGGAGCCCCTTCGGGCACCGCGGTGCTGACCGGACACACGGTGCATACCGGTGGCGGCGCGTTCGACCGGTTGGACGAGCTCGTCCCCGGCGACGACGTGCGCGTGCGGCGCACCGGTGGCACCGTGGCCTACGAGGTGCGGTCGGTGGAGGTGCTGTCGCGTGCTGAGCTGGCCCACCGCAGCGCAGGCATCTTCAGGCAGGTCGGCGCGCCCCGACTGGTCCTGGTCACCTGCGAGGACTGGGACGGCACTGCCTACCGGAGCAACGTGGTCGTCAGCGCCGAGCCCGTCGGCTGAGCGCGGTCAGAGGTGGTCGCGGAGCCAGGCGAAGTCGGCCAGGTGCTCGGCGGCGCCGCCCGGGGTCTCGCAGATCACGGGTGCCCCGGCCTCACGCACGACGCCCGCGAACTCGTCGGCGGGCAGGTGCCCGTGGCCGAAGTTGGTGTGCCGGTCGGCACCGGAGCCGAAGTCGTCGCGCGAGTCGTTGGCGTGCACCAGGTCGATGCGGCCGGTGATCGCGCGCACCTTCTCCACCGCGTCGCCGAGGTCGATGCCGCCGGCCCACGCGTGGCAGGTGTCGAGGCAGAAACCGACCTCGTCGGCGCCCTCTGCCGAGGAGATCGCGTCCCACACGCCCGCGATCCTGTCGAGGTGGCGGGCCATCGCGTTGTCGCCACCGGCGGTGTTCTCGATCAGCAGCGGGATCTTGAGGTCGGTGGCCTCGATCGCCTTGCGCCAGTTGTCGAACCCGACGGACGGGTCGTCGTCCTTGTTGACGTGCCCGCCGTGGACGATCAGGCCCTTGGCGCCGACCTCGGCGGCGGCGTCCATGTGCTGCTGGAGGAGCTTGCGGCTCGGGATCCGGATGCGGTTGTTGGTCGTGGCGACGTTGACGATGTAGGGGGCGTGGACGTAGAGGTCGACGCCCGCCTCCTCGGCCGCCGCGCGCAGGGCCGCGGCGCCACCCTCGAACCGCACCTCGGGCCCCTTGTAGCTCTGCGGGTCGCCGAGGAAGAACTGCACGAGCGTGGTCTCGCGCGCGACGGCCTCCGCGATCGGGTCGGTCTGGTCGACGTGGGCGCCCACGGACAGCTGCGTGCTCACTCGGGGCCCCCGCGGCGTTGCTCGGAGGAGCGGAGCGGGGGAGCGGAACGTCGTGGGGTGAGGCTCATGCTGACCAGCCTAGGAGCAGCCACAGACACCCGGCGACCACGCCGGCCAGGACCGCGACGGCGGCCCAGCCGAGCCAGTCCACCGCGCCGGTCGTACGCCGCCGGCGCGGGGGCGGGCCCAGCCGGTCGGGGACGGGCGGACAGTCCGCCGGCGGCACGGGCAGTCGTCGGAGCAGGCGCAGCGCCGCCTCGGCCGAGGCCGGCCGCTGGGCCGGGTCGGCCACGAGCAGCCGCTCCATGAGCGGTCGCAGCGGGTGCGACGGGATCGCCTGCTGGTGCGGCGGAGGCAGCCCGGTCACCATCTCGAGCGCGACGCGGCCGACGGCGTAGAGGTCCTGGGTCGGCTCGGGCAGGGCGCCGCGCGCCTGCTCCGGTGCCATGTAGCCGTCGGTCCCGATGGCGCCGGGCACCGTGGTGAAGCGCCGGTCGGCGACGGGCGCGGCCACCCCGAAGTCGCCGAGGCGGAGGTGGGGCGGCGCGTCTCCGGTCGCCTCGAGCAGCAGGTTGGCCGGCTTGACGTCGCGGTGCACCAGGCCGGCCGCGTGCACGGCGGCGAGGGCGAGGAGGAGCTGCTCGACGAGCAGCGCGGCCGTGCCGGCGTCGAGGGGTCCGTGCTCGCGGACCAGGTCGGCCACCGACCCGCCGGGCACCAGCTCCATGGCGAGCACCACGAGGTCGTCCTCGGCCGCCCAGCCGTGCGGTGCGACCACGTGGGGGTGCCGGACCCGGATCGCCTGCTCGCGGACGAACCGGGCGAGCAGGGCCGCGCTGTGGCGGCCCAGGACCTTGACCGCGACGTGGCACCGGGTGCGCTCGTCCCACGCCCGCCACACCGATCCCATGCCGCCCGAGCCGATCTGGTCGAGCAGCACGTAACGCCCCGCCACCACGGCAGGTCCGGAGGGTGCGGTCGCGGGCACCACCCGACGCTAGCCGCGTCCGCGAGGCCCTGCCGGCGTCCTCCACAGGCGGGGACGGAGGTCAAGTGCCGCAGTCCCGGCCGCGCTCCGGTCTGGACCGCCGTGTTGCCGCGCCGGGGTGCGTACGGGATCCTCGCCGCTGATCGGCCCGCCACGGGCCACCGAAACGGGGGAGAACCCATGTCCGACCACACGCCCGGCGCCGAGCCCACGCCCGAGCCGACGCCCGCCGCCCCCACGTCATCCGGCCCGTCCTCCCGCCCGTCCTTCGACTCCGCGTCGGCCAACCAAGCCGTCGAGACGCTGAAGTCCGCGGACCGCCTCGACCTCGGCATCATCGGCGCCGGCGTCCTGGTGTTCCTCGGCTCGCTCCTGCCCTACTACACGGTGTCGGTCGACATCCTCGGCACCTCGACCAGCGACTCTGCCAGCGCGTGGCACGGCTTCTTCGGGTGGTTCGGCGCGCTCCTCGCGCTCGCCGGGGCCGCGGTGCTCGTCGCCAAGCTGCTCGGTGTAGCCCTCCCGGTCGCCGTGCGCACGACCGTCCTCGCCCTGTTCGCCGGCGCCGTCCTCTGCACCGTGCTCGCGCTCTTCGTCACCCCCGGCGGCAGCTGCGACGACACCTTCCTCGGCAACACCGTCTGCGACGCGATCGACCAGGGTCACGGCTTCGGCTACTGGCTCGCCCTCCTCGCCTCGATCGCCGGGCTCGCGCTCGCCGCGGTCCGCCGCTCGGCCGACTGAGCTCGACGCTGCGCCCTCGTGACGCAGCGGCAGGGTGGCGGCACATCGCGCCGTCCCGGTCTGTTCTTCGGCGACCCGCCGCCACCCTGGAGGCCCGACGCCGGGACGTACGACGATTCCGGCGGGCGCGTGCGCCGCTGGTAGTCTTCCCCGGTTGCCACCAGGCGACACAGCACCAGACGCGGCGCACGACCCACGTCGTACTTTCGCCGCGAACGCACAGTCCCTCCTGCCACGGAAAGCCCGTGGCCGCTCTAGCCCAGAGGAGGTGGAGACCGCTATGCGTGCCTATGAAGTGATGGTCATCCTCGACCCGAGTCTCGACGAGCGCACCATCGAGCCGTCGCTCGACAAGTACCTCAACGTGATCCGCAAGGACGGCGGCTCGGTCGAGTCCGTCGACGTGTGGGGTCGTCGCCGGATGGCGTACGAGATCAAGAAGAACGCCGAGGGCATCTACGCCGTCATCCAGCTGACGGCGACGCCCGCGACGGTCAAGGAGTTCGACCGCCAGCTCACGCTGAACGAGTCGATCCTGCGCACGAAGGTCATGCGTCCCGACGCCCACTGATCGCCCGCGCGGGCATCTGTGGAAAGACCCTTCCCGCTGTCGGTGAGTGCCTGTTTGATGGGCGGATCACCGGGAGCACCCGGATCAGTTCGGCACCAGCAGGACATCTAGAGGAGACCTGACATGGCAGGCGAGACCACGATCACCGTCATCGGCAACCTCGTCGACGACCCGGAGCTGCGGTTCACCCCCTCGGGTGCCCCCGTGGCCAACTTCCGGATCGCGTCGACGCCGCGCACCTTCGACCGCCAGAGCAACGAGTGGAAGGACGGCGACACGCTGTTCCTCTCGTGCGCTGTGTGGCGCCAGGCCGCGGAGAACGTTGCCGAGTCCCTCCAGCGGGGCATGCGCGTGATCGTCCAGGGTCGCCTGAAGTCCCGCCAGTACGAGACCCGCGAGGGTGAGAAGCGCACCGTCTTCGAGATCGACGTCGAGGAGGTCGGCCCGTCGCTGCGCAGTGCATCGGCCAAGGTCACCAAGACGACGCGACAGGGTGGCGGTGGCGGTTACTCGGGTGGCGGTGGCTACTCGGGTGGCGGCGGCGGTGGCGGCGGGCAGCAGTCGGCTCCGGCCGACGACCCGTGGGCCAGCCCGGCTCCCTCGCAGGGTGGCGGCGGCTGGGGCGGCCAGTCCCAGGGCGGTCAGTCCCAGGGTGGTGGCCAGTCGGCGCCCGCCAACGACCCGTGGGCCACGCCCGGGGTCAACGGCGGCAACGACGAGCCTCCGTTCTGACGGACGTCGTCGATCCACTGATCCGGATCACCTGAAACATCCATCACCATTCCGTCCCTGATTGCCTTCAGGGCCGGGCTCACTGAAAGGGAGCACCACAATGGCCAAGGCAATTCTGCGCAAGCCCAAGAAGAAGGTCTGCCAGTTCTGCAAGGAGAAGGCGACCGGTGTCGACTACAAGGACACCACCCTGCTCCGCAAGTTCATCTCCGACCGCGGCAAGATCCGCGCCCGTCGCGTGACCGGCAACTGCGTCCAGCACCAGCGCGACGTGGCCATCGCCGTCAAGAACGCGCGCGAGCTCGCCCTGCTGCCCTACACGTCCACCGGTCGCTGAGAGGAGCACGGGACATGAAGCTCATCCTGACCCAGGAGGTCGACGGACTCGGCGCCCCCGGTGACGTGGTCGAGGTCAAGGACGGCTACGGCCGCAACTACCTCGTTCCCCGTGGCCTCGGCATCCGCTGGACCCGTGGTGGCGAGAAGACCATCGAGTCGATCAAGACGGCGCGCACCGCTCGCGCCGTGCGCGACGAGGACCACGCCAAGGACGTCAAGGCCAAGCTCGAGGCCAACGCGGTCAACGTGAAGGTCCGTGCCGGCGAGGGCGGTCGCCTGTTCGGCGCCGTCACCACCGCGGAGATCGCCGACGCGGTCACCGAGGTCTCGGGCGAGAAGGTCGACCGTCGCACGATCGTGGTCACCAACCCGATCAAGACGCTCGGCGCGCACGAGGTGTCGGTCAAGCTGCACGACGAGGTGTCCGCCACGGTGGCCCTCAACGTCGTCCCGGCCTGATCACAGCCTGATCGCCGACTGACGCACACGACGGTCCGCTGCCTCCTCGGAGGCGGCGGGCCGTCCTGCATGTCCGGGTGCCCCCGGCTCAGTCGGCTGGCGGGAATCGGTTCGGGCGTGCGACCACCGCGTCGACGACGACCGGCTTGCTGCTGAGCGACTCGATCGTGATCCGGCCCGAGCGCATCCCGGAGTAGCGGTCGATGACCGTGAGCTGCGTGAGTGCCGTCCGGCGTCCCGCGAGGTCGACGACGTGCCAGTCCCGGCGGCCGACCCGCACGCGGACCTTGCCCAGGCCCGGCCCGGTCGGGGCGATCAGCCGCAGCTCACCGACCTTGGCGCGGGGCAGCACGAGACGGGCACCCCGCTTCTCGGTCCGGAGCGCGTCGCCGCGGAAGTAGCCGGCGCCGCGGACCGTGCGCCACCCGCGGCTGCGGGTCAGGTTGTCGGGCACGAAGAACTCGACGGGTTTCGACCAGGCGCTGGCGTTTCCGGCGCGGTCGATGGCGCGCGCGGTGACGACGTGGCGGCCCGGTCGCGGCCTGGCCAGCTCCCACTTCGGTCCGGTGCAGGTCGTCGGTGTGCCGTTGTCCGTGCACTCGAACGTCGAGCTGGGCTCGCTGCTGTTGAGGCGCAGCGGCACGGTGGCCGAGGTCATCACGGGCTGGGTGGGGGTGTCCTCGTCGTAGGCCCCACGGCTGACGAAGACGAACGGCGCCCTGGTGTCCTGGCCCCACGCGACGGAGGCGGGTGTCGGGTCCTCGTCCGGGGTGTCGGTGACGGTGGGCGGCACGAGCACGTTGTCCGGCGTCCGGGAGCGGTCTTCGAGGTCGACGGCGCGGACCTCGAAGACGTAGCTGCCCGCGGACGCGTCGGCCAGGCCGGTCAGGGTCACCGGGCTCGCGCAGGCCTGCCAGTCGTGGGCCTGCGGACCGCCGGTGAGCTTGCACTCGAAGCCGAACGGTCCGGAGTCGCCGTCGGACACCCGGGAGTCGAAGGTGAAGGTCTGCGACGCGGTGGCGACCAGGCCGGCCGCATTGGGCGGCGCCGACGCGGTCAGCAGGGTGTCGGGCGGGGTGTCGTCGTCGCAGCCGTCGCCGGTCGGCAGGCCGAGGATCGGGTCCTTCGGCTGGCTCTCGTCGGTGCAGCCCGGCGTGGCCCCGGCGGGTGCCGCACCCATCGTGAGCAGTGTCGAGGCCGCGAGCGCGAGCGCTGCTGCGCCCGCCGAGCGGCGTACGCGGTGCGTGGTCATGGTGCCCTCCCTCTGGTGCGCGCACCCGTGCGCGCTCCCTCCGTGAGGCTCAACGCACCGGCGTCGCTCCGGTTACGAGCCAGCGGTCCCCGTGGGCCCGCCACGACAGCAGCACGCCGCGCGCGCCCATGAACACGACGGTCATCGCCACCCAGACCCACACCAGCCCGTGAGGGAGGGTCGCCGCGACGAGCGCCGCCGGGGCGTACGCCGCCAGCACCACGAGCCCGGCCCAGGCGAGGTAGGCACCGTCGCCCGCGCCGATCAGCACTCCGTCGAGCACGAAGACGAGCCCGGCGAGGGGCTGCCCGACGGCAGCGACCAGGAGCACCGGGACGAGGCGGTCGCGCACCTCGGGGTCGGTGGTGAACAGCGCGCCGATGAACGGCGAGGACAGCGCCAGGGCCGCGCCCGCGACGATCCCGCTGCCCCACCCCCACCGCACCATCCGCCGCGTCAGCTGGCGGGTGGTCTCGACGTCACCACGGCCCAGCGAGCGACCGGTGAGCGCCTGCGCCGCGATCGCGATCGCGTCGAGGGCGAAGGCGAGGAAGCTCCACAGGGTGATCGCCACCTGGTGGGTGGCGACGTTGACGTCGGTGGCCCCGCTGTCGACGCGGGTGACGGCGTACGTCCCGACGAGCAGGCAGGCGCGCAGGGCCAGGGTGCGGATGACGAGCGCGACTGCGGCGTGGGCCGCGGTGCGGATGCCGGGGAGGTCGGGGAACAGCGGGGCGTCGTGCTCGCGGGCCGCACGGACGACCACCGCCACCAGCCAGGCCGCGGAGAGGACCTGGGCCAGCACCGAGCCGATGGCCGAGCCAGCGATGCCGAGGTCGAGCCCGTAGACCAGCACGAGGTTGAGGACGATGTTGAGCCCGTTGCCGACGACGGCGACCCGCAGCGGGGTCCGGGTGTCCTGGAGCCCGCGCAGCACGCCGGTGGCGGCGAGCATGACGAGCAGGGGCGTGGTGCCGAGGAAGGCGATCGCCAGGTAGGTCTCCGCGTGGCCGGCGACTGCGGTCCCGGTGCCGAAGGCACCGACGAGGGTCGGCGTGAGCACGACGCCGAGCACGGTCGCGAGCGCACCGATGACGATCGCCAGCCAGACCCCGTCGATGCCCTGGGCGAGCGCCGCGCGCAGGTCGCCCGCGCCGAGGTGGCGCGCGACGCTCGCGGTGGTGCCGTAGGCCAGGAAGACGCAGAGCCCGACGACGGTCTGCAGGATCACCGCGGCGACGCCGAGCCCGGCGAGCTCGGGGGTGCCGAGGTGGCCGACGATCGCGGCGTCGGAGAGCAGGAAGAGGGGCTCGGCGACGAGCGCCAGGAACGCCGGCACGGCCAGGCGCAGGATCTCCCGGTCGGTGGCGTTCACGGCCCAACCCTAGGAACTCCAGGTCGCGAGCCCACACTCGCGTTCCACATACTGACGGGCGCCGGGGGTGTACATAGTCCGATCTGACTACCTGTGTAGATCCGTGTGGATGATGGTGAAGTGGCGGACGTCTCCTGCCCGTGTCGACAAAGCAACCGGCATCCTCCAGATGACGGACAGGTGAACGAACCCACGGGCCAAGAGTTTTCTCTCCACAGACTGTGGAATGCGTTTGTGCAGGTCAGAGGCGGTTGACCCAGATGGGGTACGCCGATATCCACACCTGTGTCCACGGCATGTGCACCGCCCGCCGCGTGTCGTCCACCCACCTCCCCACGTTGTCCACAGTTCCTGTGGATAACTTCGTGTCGTCGACTTCCCATGGCGCCGTGCGAGCACGTACGGTCTCGCGCGGAAGTGAAGCGGACGATGCCGTCCGCTCGGGTCCGGGCACCCGCTCGACCGTCCCTCGAGGACGGTGGATGTCGGTGGCCGGGCCTACCGTCGTGGGCAGTGGTCAGCGGTCAGTGGCAGTGAGAGGAGCACCGGTGAGCATCGCCTTCGAGGGGGACACCGACGAGGCCTGGGGCGACGGTCCCGCGGCCTACGAGCCCGGCGCGTCGCCCCGCTCGGCGGGTGACCGCACCCCTCCCCAGGACAACGCCGCCGAGCAGAGCGTGCTCGGCTCGATGCTGCTGTCCAAGGACGCGATCGCCGACGTCGTCGACGTGATCAAGGGCGTCGACTACTACCGCCCCGCCCACGAGGTGATCCACGACGCGATCATCGACCTCTACGGCCGCGGCGAGCCGGCCGACCCGATCACCGTGGCGGCCGAGCTGCAGAAGCGGGGCGAGCTCCAGCGCATCGGTGGCGCCCCCTACCTCCACACCCTCTCGGCCAACGTGCCGATCGCGGCCAACGCCGGCTACTACGCCGAGATCGTGCGCGACAAGGCGATCCTGCGCCGCCTGGTCGAGGCCGGCACCCGCATCGCCTCCCTGGGCTATGCCGGCGAGGGCGACATCGACGACGTCGTCGACAACGCCCAGGCCGAGGTCTACAAGGTCACCGACCGCCGCGCGAGCGTCGACTACGCCCCGCTCGGCGACATCATGAGCGGCGTTCTCGACGAGATCGAGGCCATCGGCAACCGTGAGGCCGGCCTCTACGGCGTGCCCACCGGCTTCGCCGACCTCGACGACCTGACCAACGGCCTCCACTCCGGCCAGATGATCATCGTCGCGGCCCGCCCCGCGATGGGAAAGTCGACGCTGGCCCTCGACTTCTGCCGCGCCGCCTCGATCCACAACAACCTCACGAGCGTCTTCTTCAGCCTCGAGATGACGCGCTCCGAGATCATGATGCGTCTGCTCTCGGCCGAGGCGAAGGTCCCGCTCAACCACATCCGCAACGGCACGATGCGCGACGACGACTGGGAGAAGCTCGCCCGCAAGATGGGCCAGGTCTCGGGCGCGCCGATGTTCATCGACGACAGCCCCAACATGACGATGATGGAGATCCGGGCCAAGGCCCGGCGCCTGAAGCAGCGCCACGACCTCAAGCTCATCGTCATCGACTACATGCAGCTGATGAGCTCGGGCAAGAAGGTCGAGTCCCGCCAGCTCGAGGTCTCGGAGTTCTCCCGCAACATCAAGCTCCTCGCCAAGGAGCTCGAGTGCCCGATCATCGCGCTCTCCCAGCTCAACCGTGGTCCCGAGCAGCGCGGCGACAAGCGCCCGATGATGAGCGACCTGCGTGAGTCCGGCTCCCTCGAGCAGGACGCCGACATGGTGATCCTGCTGCACCGCGACGACGTCTACGAGAAGGAGTCGACCCGCCCCGGCGAGGCCGACCTGATCGTGGCCAAGCACCGCAACGGCCCCACCCGCGACCTCACCGTCGCCTTCCAGGGCCACTACTCGCGCTTCGTGGACATGGCCCAGGGCTGACACCGACGGCGCGCGCGACCGTGCGTGAGCACACCTCTCCACGCCGAGCGCGCCCGGAGGACGTCGCCCCCGTCACGCCCTGGAGGCCGGCGGCTCCGCGTGGCGGAATCAGGCGCCGTAGCGCTCGGCGACCTCGGCGTAGCGCTCACGCGAGATCGCCACGATGTCGTGGTACTCGTCGGGCTGGAGCTTCAGGACCCGCAGGAGGGGTGCGGCCTCGCGGCGTCGTCGCGCCGCCTGGATCTCCAGCTCCTCCGGGTCCGTCTCCTGGGTCGTGATCTCGAACGACATCGCGCACGCGAGCCCCACGGCCGCACTCACGGCGGAGAGGTCGTCGCGTGCCTCGTGGTGGTCCCGGATGCCGTCGACGATCGAGAGCGGGAGTCCCCACGCCTCGGCGACCGTGCCGCCGATGTCGGCGTGGGTGAGCCCGAAGACCACCCGCTCGGTCTCGAGCAGGTCCGTGCCGTCGGTGGCGGCGGCCAGGGCCAGCGAGTCCAGGATCTGCTTCCCGAAGTGCTGGGCCAGCACGACCATGCCGAAGTCGTGCAGCAGCGCGGCGGTCCCCGCCTCGGCCGGGACCGGCACGCGTGCCCGGGAGCGGATCGCCTCGGCCGCGATCGACGCGGCAACGGAGCGCTCCCAGAGCGCGCCGGGCCGGAGGCCGTACGCCGGCAGCGCCTTGAGCATCCTGCTGCCGACGCGCGAGGCCAGGGTCAGGGACAGCAGGGTGCTGGGACCGAGCCGCACGACGGCGTCGCGCACCGACGTGATGGCTCCGCGGTGGCCGAGGGCCGCGGAGTTGGCCCGTCGGAGCAGGTCGGCTGTCAGGGAGACGTCGAGGGACACCGTCTCGCTGATCTCGCGGATGTCGGAGTCCGGGTCCGCGACCAGCGTGGCCAGTCGCGCGACGGTGTGGGGCAGCGGCTCGACGGACTCGGCGGAGGCCAGCAGGTCCGCCGGGTCGACGAACGGAAGGGTAGTCACGTACTCACGATCGGCAGGCCGGCGCGGGATCTGAGGAGAACCGGGCAACTCACGCGGAACCGGTCGACCCCGCCACCTACATCCGGCGGTGGCTGGGGCCGACCGGGTCGTGATCAGGCCGCGGGGACGGGCTCTCCCGAGTCCCACACGTTGCCACGCCACTCGTTCCCGGCTGCCGACGTCTGGAAGGACGTCGCGGGACCGTAGACGCCGCACCGGCGGTTGGGGCCGCGTTCGAAGACGTTGTCGATGAAGCGGATCTGCGTCGCGACCGGGTAGGGCTTGCTCGGGGAGTAGCCGCCGTAGGCGCAGTAGGAGATGGACGAGTCGTTCGCCTTCAGCAGGTTGTCCTCGACGAGCACGTTCCGCACGGGGCCGAAGTCTCCGAAGAGGGAGACGTCGGCCGTGCAGCCGCCGTCGGTCCGGTTGAGGATCGAGTCACAGTGCAAGGTGTTGTGCCGCAGCACCATCCCCTCCCCGCCGTTGGTGAGGAAGGCGTTGGTGTGGGCGCTGCCGCCGTCGGGGTTGTACTGGGCGTGGAGCCAGGAGTCGACGATGGTGCAGTTGTCCATGCAGTGCACGGAGTGCTGGCCGCCCGTCACCTCGACCCGCGTGGCGGTGATGTTCGAGCCCCAGAGCGCGCCGTCCGACCAGCTCCCGGCGACGACCTCGCTGTCGCGGATGTCGAGGCTCTGACCGCTGTCGGTCACCTCGACGCGGGGCACGCGGCTGTTGCGGATGGTGAGTGCGAACGGGTGGTAGGCGACCAGCTCGCTGCACTTCGCGCGGACGTCCTTGCCGTCGATCACCGCGGACGAGCCGTTGGACTCACGGAAGATGCACGGCCCGGTGTACGGCTCCAGGGTGACCCCGGCCGGGACGCCCGTGCTGGACGCGTTCGGGAAGCCCGTCGGGCTCGGCGTAGGTGTCGGGGTGGGCGTCGGGGTGGGCGTCGGTGTCGGTGTGGGGGTCGGGGTCGGTGTGGGGGTCGGGGTCGGCGTGGGGGTGGGGGTCGGAGTCGGTGTCGGGGTGGGCGTCGGTGTCGGCGTGGGGGTGGGCGTCGGTGTCGGCGTTGGCGTCGGCGTCGGCGTTGGGGTGGGTGTCGGGGTGGGCGTGGGGGTGCCCTCGGGTGCGTCGTGGTTGGCCAGCAGTGCCTCGAGCCGGTCGAAGCGGCAGCGGTCGTAGGCGTAGAGCTCGGCGACGGAGATGGATCCCGTCGGCTCCGCGCAGGTGGGGACGGGCGCCGCCGCGGGGGCGGCGGCGTACCCGACGGCGGCGAAGAGGCTGGCAGTGATGCCCAGCGCGAGGCCGACAGGGCCGAAGCGCCTGAGTGGGGACATGGTGGAGCTCCTTGCAGTGGGGGTGAGGTCGCGCAGACGTCCTCGACGAGCGCCACGCGGCACGCGTCGAGACAGGGGTCGTCACCGTCGTCGCGGTGGTGGCGCGGAGGGGGTGGTCCACGCCGGCTGCCGGTGGGGCACGATCCACCTCACGGCGGAGAGATCCTCGTGACCGTACCCACAGCCGAGCCGCGAATGAACCCCCTCGGCCGGAGCCGCCGCCGCTTTACCCACAATGTGCCCGGAGGCACGTGCCGGGCGCGTCCGCCGCCTCAGGCCCAGGTGCGCACGAAGTCCAGGAAGCGCTGGGCGGGCGGGGCGAGGGGTCGGTCGGTGCGCCAGACCAGCGAGATGGTGCGGTGCGCGGCGGGGGTGGTGAGCGTGAGCCCGACGGTGCCGGAGACCCCGGCGAACGCGACGGGGACGACGCCGATGCCCAGGCCGGCGGCGACGAGTCCCTCGATGGTGGCCAGGTCGGCGCTCTCGAAGGACACCCGGGGTGCGACGCCCGCATCGGCGAGCAGCTCGTCGACGAGCGCCCGGTGCCCGAAGCCCGGCGGGATCATCACCATCTCCTCGTCGGCGAGCTCGGTGAGGTCGACCCGCTTGCGCCGGGCCAGCCGGTGGGTGGGCGGCACGACGACGACGAGGCGCTCCTCCTGCACCGGCAGCCGGGCGTAGCCGTCCTCCGGGCGCGCCATGGTCAGCCCGAGCTCGGCGGCCCCGTGGTCGAGGTCGCGCCGGATCTCGTGGGCGGGCTCCTGGCTCAGCACGACCTTGATCCGCGGCGCGTGCTCGTGGAAGCCGCGCAGCAGCCGCGGCAGCACGGTGGTGGCCATCGAGTCCAGGAACGCGAGGCGTACGACGCCGGTGTCGGGGTCGAGCCGGTTGGCCAGCGTCGCCCGCAGCCGCTGGTGGCCGGCGACCAGCTCCCGCGCCGACTCCAGGACCAGCTCGCCGTCGGCGGTGGTCACGATGCCGGTCGGCACCCGCTCGAAGACCCGGACGCCGAGCTCGCCCTCGATGCGTGCCAGCGCGCGTGACACGGTCGGCTGGCTGGTGCCGAGCGCGGCCGCAGCGTCCGTGACGTGGCCGTGCTCCGCCAGCGCCAGCAGCCACTCGAGGTCGCGGATCAGCACGCGCGCCACCATACGCCTGACGTATGGACATCACCCGCAGACGACATTGGACGTATGTCTTCTCGACGCGGACCATCGAGCGGTGACCACCTCTGCTCCGCACCGTCCCCGCCCCGTGCCGGCCGCCCCGGCGGCATCGCTGTACGTGCCGGGGACCGCGGGCTACCGCCGGGTGATGACGGCGATGTTCGCCGCCGGCATGGCCACCTTCGTGCTGCTCTACGACGTCCAGGCGCTGCTGCCGGACCTGGTCCACGTCTTCGCCGTGTCGCCGAGCCACAGCACCCTCGCCCTCTCGCTGACCACGGCCGCGCTGGCGGTCACCCTCCTGGTCGCCGGACCGGTCTCGGAGGCCGTCGGGCGCACCCGCCTGGTCCACGTCTCCCTGTGGACCTCCGCGGTGGTCGCGCTCGGGTGCGCGCTGGCGCCGACCTGGCACGTGCTGGTCGGCTTGCGCATGCTGCAGGGCGTGACCCTCGCCGGCCTGCCGGCGGTGGCGACGGCGTACTTGCGCGAGGAGGTCCACCCGTCCGCGCACGGACGCGCCTTCGGCCTCTACATCGGCGGCACCGCCCTCGGCGGCATGGCCAGCCGGCTCGTCACCGCGCCGATCGCCGACCTCGCCGGGTGGCGCTGGGGCCTGGCTGCTGCGGCAGCCTTCGCCTTCGCCAGCGCACTGGTCGTGGCCCGGATGCTGCCCGCCTCGAGGAACTTCGTGCCCCGCCCGGCGAGCCCCGCTGCCGTCCTCGCGATGGCGCACGGCGCGCTGGCCGACCGCGCCCTGCTGGCCCTCTACCTGCTGGGGGCCTGCGCCGTCGGATCGCTGGTCGCGGTGTTCAACGCCCTCGGCTTCCGGCTCAGCTCGGCGCCGTACGGCCTCTCGGTCGGCACCATCAGCCTCGTCTTCCTGGTGTACGCCCTCGGCTCGGTGAGCTCCGCGGCCTCCGGACGCATCGCGGACCGGATCGGGCGCCGGGCCACGATCCCCGCCGGGTGCGGGCTCGCCCTGGTCGGGGTGTGGCTCACGCTCAGCAGCTCGCTCCCCGTGATCGTGCTGGGGATGGCCGTGCTGACGGTCGGCTTCTTCTGCGTGCACGGCCTCGCGAGCGGCTGGGTCACGGCGCGCGCCCACCTCGCCGGCGCCAGCACCGGGCAGGCGGCGGCGTTCTACCTCTTCGCCTACTACGTGGGTTCGTCGGTCTTCGGCAACCTCGGCAGCACGGCCTGGACCCTCGCCGGCTGGCCCGGTGTCGTTGCGCTCACCACCGTGCTCCTCCTGGCCGCGGCCGCCATGGTGACGGTCCTGCGCCGGACGCCCGCGCTGGTCGTGTCAGCGACGTGAGCGTCGCGCTGAGGCGGCTCACTCGCGACGCGCGGTGACCACCCGGACGTTGCCCTCGTCGTCCTCGACCGCACCGACCTCGGCCCACCCGGGGAAGCGGAGCACCCTCTTCTGCCAGTAGGGACCCTGGCCGAGACCGATCTCGAAGCAGAGCCAGCCACCCGGCCGCAGCCACGCGGGGGCCTCCTGCACCAGCCGCCCGACGATCGACAACCCGAGGCTGCCCCCGTCGAAGGCAAGGCGGGGCTCGTGCTCGGAGATCTCCGCGGGCATCTCGCCGACCTTCGCCGAGGAGATGTAGGGCGGGTTGCAGATCACCACGTCGGCGGTGCCGTGGAGGTCGTCGGGAAGCGCGTCGAACAGGTCGCCCTCGTGCAGGGTGACGCGGTCGGCGGCGTCGATGAAGAGCATGTTGGCGCGCGCCAGACCGACGGCCGCGGTCGACAGGTCGGCCGCGTGGATGGTGAGGTGCGGGGCCGCCACCGCCACGCCTGCAGCGAGGTTGCCGGCGCCCGTGCAGAGGTCGATGACGGTCGACCCGTCGGTCGCGCGGACCAGGTCGAGCGCCGTACGACCGAGGATCTCGGTCTCGATCCGGGGCACCAGCGCCTCCGGCCCGGCCAGCAGCTCGACCCCCATGAAGCTCTGCCGCCCGGTCAGGTGCGCGAGCGGGGAGCCGGTGACGCGACGCTCCACCAGTGCGGCGAGCAGGCGCTCGCCCTCGGCCGAGAGCGGAGCGAGGTCGCGATCCGCGGCCGCCACGACCGAGAGCGGGGTGCCGGCAGCCATCGACCACAGCGCGCGGAGCGTCGAGTCGGGCGTCTCCTCAGGGTGGTCCGGGAGGATCGACACCTCGGCCTCGAGACGGGCCAGGTGGTGCCGGAAGAGTGCCGGCTCGGTCAGCTCGAGGGTGTTCATCCGTCCTCCGTCTGCGTGAGTACGTCGAGGAAGCGGGCCGCGAGCATCGCGGACCCGGCCTGGTTGAGGTGCTCGCGGTCCCCGTCGGCCCAGCCGGTGGCGAGCGAGGCGGTGCGGACCCCGTCGGCCGCGGTGCCCTCGGCCGCCGCGATGTCGAAGAGGTCGTCGTTGCCGTAGGCCTCGCGGACGAGCGTGTTGTAGCGCTCGCGCGCCGCGTTGTCGTCGCCGCGCACGACCACCTTGAGGTGCTGCTTGATCCCCGACGGCGCTGCCGTCAGGGGGACGGTGGTGTGCACGAAGCGCACGTCGGGGAAGTCACGCTCGAGGTCGTCCATCGTCGTGCGATAGGCCGAGAACACGGCGTCGACGTCGGTCCCGGCCGTGATGTCGGTGAAGCAGAGCTTCACCAGCGCGACGTCGACGGTGTCGGCCATCCCGCCGCGCATCACGGTGTCGAAGTTCTCGATCTTGCCGAGCGGGTCGCCGTTGGTGCCGATCTCGGCATGGACGATCGCCCCCTGGCCGGCCGGCAGGTCCGGCGGCGGGGCGTCGAGGGCGACCTGGACCACGTCGGGCTCGGGCACGTCCTTGTCGGCGTAGAGCTCCTTCAGCCCGTCGAGGAGGTTCCACCCGATCGACATGTGCCCGAGGAACACCCGCTGGCCCGCGGCCGCGGTGAGCTCGCCGGGCGCGACGGACTCGGCGGCCGTGTCGGGCGCCGGCTGCGGCTCGCGCGGGCCCCAGAAGCGGACGAGCACCACCGCCCCCACGGCGGCCACGACGGCAGCACCGAGGAGCACGCGCCTCACGACGACGGCGGCCTTCATCCCTGTCCGTCTCCCCCCGAGCCTGCCGCTGAGTCCCCCTCCACCCCGCCACGGTAGGAGCGCTCGACGTCCCGGCCGTCCGATCGCGTCGACCTGCCCCATTCTGGGGATCGAGGCCGCCTACGACGTGCGCTGGCGGTCCGGCCGGGGCGGACCCGGCCCCCGGGGGTGCGCCTCGTCGTAGGCGCGGGAGACCTTGTGCGGCACCACCATCCGCCAGGCGTCGACGACGAGCTCGCGCGCCTCGACCGGGTCGAGCTCGGCCAGGGTCGCGTGCACCCAGTTGAAGCGCATGTCGGAGGCGTCAGGCAGCTGGAAGCGCGGGTCGCTGTCGACCAGGGCCTGCCGCTCCTCCTTGGGGAACGCGAAGCCCATGACCGACCCGTCCGTCGAGAAGGCGGCATAGACGATCGAGCCGACGCGCAGCTTCAGGCGGCCCCTGACCTGCACGACGTAGGACCGCTCGAGCTCGTCACCCAGTGGGAGGACGTCGTCGACGACTGCCACGTTCCCCAGTATGCGAGCCTTCCCGCAGGTGCGCGACCCCCGAGATACTAACTAACCAGACAGTTGATAAGTGCCCACCACCCCTCTACCGTGGTCCCACCGACAGACCCTCGAGAGGAACGGTCGATGACAGCACACGAGGTGAGCGTCCGGCTCACCGTCGACGGCGCCGACCGGCAGCTCGACCTCGACCCGCGGGTGACGGTGCTCGACGCCCTGCGCGACGAGCTCGGCGTGACGTCGGTCAAGAAGGGCTGCGACCACGGCCAGTGCGGCGCGTGCACGGTGATCGCCGGCGGGCGGCGCATCGTCTCCTGCCTCGCGCTCGCGGCGTCGTACGACGGTGCGGTGGTGACCACGGCGGCCGGCCTCGGCACTCCCGACCGGCTCGGTCCGATGCAGCAGGCGTTCGCCGACCGGGATGCGCTGCAGTGCGGCTACTGCACCCCCGGCCAGGTCTGCTCCGCGGTCGCCATGCTCGACGAGGTGCGCGCCGGCATGCCCAGCCACGTCAGCCCGGACGTGGCCGAGACCCGCGTCGAGCTCACCGATGCGGAGGTGCGCGAGCGGATGTCGGGCAACCTGTGCCGCTGCGGGGCCTACGTCAACATCGTCGAGGCCATCCAGGACGTGGCGCGCGCCGGCGCCACGTCTGAAGGAGGCGCGGCGTGAAGCCCTTCGCCTACGAGCGAGCGGCCACGGTCGAGGACGCCATCGCGCTCGCCGCCGACGGCGGGGTGTACCTCGCAGGCGGCACCAACCTGGTCGACCACCTCCGGCTCGGCGTCCGCGAGGCCGACCGCCTCGTCGACATCTCCCGCCTGCCGCTGGCCGAGGTGCGCGAGCGCGAGGACGGCGGCCTGGTGATCGGTGCGGGCGTGCGCAACAGCGACCTCGCCGCCCACCCGCTCGTGCGCACCCGCTACCCGTTCGTCACCCAGGCGCTGGTCGCCGGCGCGTCCGGGCAGCTGCGCAACATGGCCACCACCGGCGGCAACCTGCTCCAGCGGACCCGCTGCGTCTACTTCCAGGACCTCACCACACCGTGCAACAAGCGCGAGCCCGGCACCGGCTGCTCGGCGGTCGAGGGCCTGGGCCGCCACAACGCGCTCATCGGTGCCTCGGACGACTGCGTCGCGGTCCATCCCTCCGACCTCTGCGTGCCCCTCGCCGCACTCGACGCGGAGGTGGTGGTCGCCGGCCGGAGCGGCGAGCGTCGCATCGCGTTCGCCGACCTCCACCGCCTGCCCGGCGACCGGCCCGACCTCGACACCACGCTCGAGCCCGGCGAGCTGGTGCTCGCCGTGGAGCTGCCGCCGCTGCCGATGGCGACCCGGTCGCGCTACCGCAAGGTGCGCGAGCGGGCGTCGTACGCCTTCGCGCTGGTCTCGGTCGCCGCGGCGCTCGACGTCGAGGACGGCGTGGTGCGTGACGTCCGGCTCGCGCTCGGCGGGGTCTCGCACAAACCGCACCGGGCGCTGGTCGCCGAGGCCGCGCTGCGGGGGGAGCCCGCCACCGAGGTGGCCTACCGCAGCGCGATCGAGGCCGAGCTCGAGGCGGCGCGCCCCGGGCGCGACAACGCGTTCAAGGTCCCGCTGGTCCGCAACACGGTGGTCGACACGCTGGCCCGGCTGGCCGAGGGGAGCGCGGCATGACCACGACCCTCCCCCCGGTCCGGACGGACGCATCCGCCGAGACGGCGCGGCCCGCCATCGGCAGCGACCGCATGCGTGTCGACGCGCCCCTCAAGGTCACCGGTTCGGCGCCCTACGCCTACGAGCAGCCGGTCGAGGAGCCCACCTACCTCTTCCCCCTCGTCTCCACGATCGCGCGCGGTCGCATCACCCGCATCGACGACGCGGCGGCGAGCGCCCTCCCAGGCGTACGCCTCGTGCTCACGCACGCCAACGCGCCGCGGATCCTGGTGCGCACCGATGCGGCGCTGACGATCCTGCAGTCGCCCAAGGTCTCCTACCGCGGCGAGCTCGTCGGCGCCGTCGTCGCCGACTCCCCGCAGGTGGCGCGGGAGGCTGCCGGCCTGGTCCACGTCGAGTACGACGAGGAGCCGGCCGAGCTCGGCTTCGCCATCGACCACCCGGAGTCCTTCGTGCCGCGCCGGGTCAACGCCTTCAAGCACGGCTACTACGAGCGCGGCGACGTCGACCGGGGCCTCGAGGAGGGCATCCTCGTCGAGGCCGACTACACGACGCCGATGGAGTTCCACTCCCCGATCGAGCCGCACGCCGTCACTGCGATCTGGCACGACGTCCCGGCCGTCAACCCGCGGGCCACCCGGCTCACCCTGTTCGACACCAACCAGGGCACCGGCCTGCTCGGCGCGCTGCTCGGCCCGGTCCTCGGCCTGCTGCCCGGCCAGCTCGAGGTGGTCTCGCCCTACGTCGGCGGCTCGTTCGGCACCAAGGGCTGGCCACACCCGCACCTGGTGCTGGTCGCGATGGCCGCCCGGCTGCTGCCCGGCCGCCCGGTGAAGTACGCGATGACGCGCCAGCAGATGTTCCGCAGCGTCGGCCACCGGCCGGCGAGCGCGCAGCGGGTCCGGCTCTCGGCCGACGCCGAGGGCCGGCTGATCGCCGTCGACCACCAGAGCTGGGCACCCACCGCTCGCCTCAAGACCTACGTCGACCGGCGGAATCTAGGTAGTCACGCAACACCGTGGTTGTCAGCGGTCTTGGTCAGTATCTTCTCGAGCATCTCGGCAGGGGTGCGAAAGCCGTGGCGCTTGCGAGG
>NZ_LMDE01000013.1:67933-289306 GCF_001425025.1 Nocardioides sp. Root122 | reverse complement strand
GGTTCGAGGCTCGCTGGCGCTCGCACCTCAACCACCGGGGTTGACAGGGGGCGGGCGTGGTTTCGAGGCTCGCTGGCGCTCGCACCTCAACCAGCGAGGGCAAGCGTGGGGCCGGCGTGGKTTCGAGGCTCGCTGGCGCTCGCACCTCAACCACCGAGGGTTGACAGGGGGCAGGCGTGGTCTCGAGGCTCGCTGGCGCTCGCACCTCGACCACCGAGGGGGATGGGATGGGGGGTCTCGTGACGGGACTGCGTCCCTCCTCGAGCAACGCGGGCCTCGCGCCAGCGGCGGGGCGGTGGATCTGGGAGGGTCGGAGGATGGCTGGGGTGATACGAGTGAAGGCGATGCTGGTGGCGCCGGACGCTGAGGGGCGGACGCATGCCGTGAGCGTCCTGCCGCCGACGGCCGAGAACCCCCACGGCTTCCATCGGCTGATCGGCGGGAACGTCGAGCTCGGGGAGACGCACCGGGAGTGCATCGTCCGGGAGGTGCGTGAGGAGCTCGGGGCCTCGGTCGAGGACCTGGTGCTCGTGAGCACGATCGAGAACATCTACCGGCTGGACGGCGAGCTGGGGCACGAGGTCGTCTTCGTCTACACGGGCCGGCTCGATCCTGAGCCCGCGCGCGAGGGTGCGACGTTGACCGAGGCGGACGGGAACGTCGTACCCGTGGTGTGGCGGCCCTTCGATGACGCGGCCGAGCCGCTGCCGCTGTTCCCGCTCGGCGCGGCTGGAGCCGCGCGGGCGCGGCTACGGTGACGGCATGTCTCGAGCGATCCACCACCTCGACCTGTGGGTCGACGACGTCGAGAGGGCCGAGGGGGAGTGGGGGTGGTTGTTGGGGTGGTGCGGCTGGCAGCGCGAGGCCGGCACGGTGTCGTGGGTGCACGACGACGGGACGTACCTCTTCATGGAGCACTCGCCGGACCAGCACGGCGCGCACGACCGGCTGCTGCCCGGCATCAACCACCTCGCGATGGTCGTGACGACGCGCGAGGGGCTCGACCGGATGCGCGCGGAGTCGACGGAGCACGGCTGGCACGAGCTGTACGCCGACCGCTACCCGCATGCCGGAGGGGACGGGCACGTCGCGCTCTACCTCGAGAGCTCCGAGGGGGTCGAGGTCGAGGTGGTCGTCGGCGAGTGACGCCCGGAGGGGTGGTCGCGCGCAGCGGTCGGCGGGTCTAGGTTGTCGGGTGGCCCAACTGAATCCCGCCCCCACCCTCGGGAGGTACGCGTGTCGTCCGACACCCTGATCGACGCATCCTGGCTGGACTACCTGCTCGTCGCGATCTACTTCGGCTTCGTCCTCGGCATCGGCGTGATGGCGCGCCGGTCGGTCTCGGACTCGATCGACTTCTTCCTCTCGGGGCGTTCGCTCCCGGCGTGGGTGACGGGCCTGGCGTTCATCTCCGCCAACCTCGGCGCCGTCGAGATCATGGGCATGTCCGCCAACGGTGCCGAGATCGGCCTGCCGACGGTGCACTACTTCTGGGTCGGTGCCGTGCCGGCGATGCTGTTCCTCGGCGTCGTGATGATGCCGTTCTACTACGGCTCCAAGGTCCGCTCGGTCCCCGAGTTCATGTTCAAGCGGTTCGGCACCGGCGCCCACCTGGTGAACGCGATCAGCTTCGCCGTCGCCCAGCTGCTCATCGCCGGCGTCAACCTCGCGCTGCTCGCCGGCATCGTGCACGCCCTGCTGGGCTGGCCGATCTGGGTCGCCCTCGTCGTCGCCGGCCTGATCGTGCTGTCCTACATCACGCTCGGCGGCCTCAGCGCGGCGATCTACAACGAGGTCCTCCAGTTCTTCGTCATCGTCGCCTCGCTGCTGCCGCTGACGCTGATCGGACTGCACCGCGTCGGTGGCTGGGACGGGCTCACCGACAAGATCACCGCGGCCGCCGACAAGGCTCCGGCCGACGCCGCCGTGGCCCCGGCCGCGCAGCAGCTCGAGTCCTGGCCGGGCCAGGCGCTGTCGGGCTTCGACTCGCCGCTCCTCTCGGTGATCGGCATCGTCTTCGGCCTCGGGTTCGTGCTCTCCTTCGGCTACTGGACGACGAACTTCGTCGAGGTGCAGCGCGCGATGGCCTCGGACTCCATCTCGTCGGCCCGCAAGACGCCGGTGATCGGCGCCTTCCCGAAGATGTTCGTGCCGTTCATCGTGATCATCCCCGGCATGATCTCGGCGGTCCTCGTGCAGGAGATGATCGACCTCAAGAACGGCGGCAGCCCCGCGGGCGGTGCCTCCGGCGACGGGGTGGCCTACAACGACGCGCTCCTCCTGCTGATGCGCGACGTGCTGCCCAACGGCCTGCTCGGCCTGGCGATCGCCGGCCTGCTCGCCGCCTTCATGGCCGGCATGGCGGCCAACATCTCCGCCTTCAACACCGTCTTCTCCTACGACCTGTGGCAGCGCTACATCCGCAAGGACCACACCGACGACTACTACCTGCGCATCGGCCGCCTCGCGACCGTCGCGGCGACCGTCATCGCGATCTTCACCGCCCAGATCGCGATGGGCTACGACAACGTCATGAACTACCTCCAGACGCTGTTCGGGTTCTTCAACGCGCCGCTGTTCGCCACCTTCATCCTCGGCATGTTCTGGAAGCGGATGACCCCGACCGCCGGCTGGGTCGGCCTGGTCGCCGGCACGCTGTCGGCCATCGCGATCGACCGCCTCGCCGCGGCCGGGGTGATCGACCTGCCCGGTCAGGGAGCCGCGTTCCTCGCCGCGTCCACCGCCTTCGTCGTCGACATCGTCCTCAGCGTGGTCGTCTCGCTCGTGACCGAGCCGAAGCCTGCCTCCGAGCTCCGCGGACTCGTCTACTCCGAGACGCCGCGCGAGGACCGCACGGACCCGGAGGAGGCCTCCATGCCGTGGTACCGCCGCACGGTCCCGCTCGCCGGCATCGCACTCGCGATGGTCATCGTCCTCAACATCGCCTTCTGAGCCCGAGACAAGGAAGGGGAGCCACCATGTCCGACACCGACACGACCGACACCAGCCGCAAGCCCCACAAGGCAGGCGCCTTCGACATCCGCAACATCATCGGCGCGCTGATGGGCGTCTACGGCGTGATCCTGACGCTGGCCGGCCTGTTCGGCGACAAGGAGCTCGACAAGACCGGCGACGTCAACGCCAACCTCTGGACCGGCATCGCCCTCATCGCCGTCGCGGCGTTCTTCCTCGGCTGGGCGCGCCTCAAGCCGATCGTCGTGCCCGCCGACATCGACCGGCCGGACGACGACCCGACGCGTCCGGCGCCGCAGCGCAAGCGGCCGCCCACCCACTGACCTGACGCACCACCACCCTCTGGCGGTCTAGTGTCCCTGCATGGACAGCCGCTCGTCGGGCCTCGCCGACCTCATCGGTGGGATCACCGCTGAGCTCGACGAGCGCCTGGCGGGCGCCGACGCCGACCTGGCCCGCCACTACCCGGGCGCGCGACCCGGCCGCCAGCCGGTGCACACCGTCTACGTCCCGGCCGACCGCTTCCACGCCAGCCTCGTGCAAGAGCACGCAGACGCCGCGCTCGCCGCTGTCGCGGAGCACGAGCCGGTGCTGCTCGACCTGCTCGGCGGCGACCGCGGCCTGCTCGACCGGGTCCGGGCGAAGCTCGCCGCGGAGCCCGTCGAGGACCTGCGCATCGACCTCGAGGACGGCTACGGCACCCGGCCCGACGACGAGGAGGACCGCGACGTCGTACGCGCGGCCGGGGAGCTGCGCACCGCCCTGGACGACGGCACCGCGCCGCCCGGCACCGGCATCCGCTTCAAGAGCCTCGAGGCGCCGACCCGGCGCCGCGGGGTGCGCACCCTCACCCTCTTCCTCGAGCGCCTGGCCCGGGGCCGAGGGCTGCCGACCGGCTTCGTGGTGACGCTGCCGAAGGTGACCGCGGTGGAGCAGGTCGAGGCACTCGTCCACGCCGCCGAGCGGCTCGAGGCCGCACTGGGCCTGGGCGACCGGGCGCTCGCGTTCGAGATCCAGGTGGAGACCCCGCAGTCGATCCTCGGCCCCGACGGCACCGCGCTCGTCGCGCGGATGGTGCACGCCTCGGACGGCAGGTGCACCGGCCTGCACTACGGCACCTACGACTACAGCGCCTACTGCGGCGTCGCCGCTGCCCAGCAGAGCCTCGAGCACCCCGTCGCCGACCACGCGAAGGCCGTCATGCAGGCCGCTGCCGCGGGCACCGGCGTACGCCTCTCCGACGGGTCCACCAACGTGCTGCCGGTCGGCGGGGCCGACGAGGTGCGGGCCGCCTGGGCCAACCACCTCCGGCTGGTACGCCGCTCGCTCGAGCGCGGCTACTACCAGGGCTGGGACCTGCACCCGGCCCAGCTGCCGACGCGCTTCGCAGCCACCTTCGGCTTCTACCGCGACGGCTGGACGGCCGCCGCCCAGCGGCTGCACACCTACGTCGGGCGCCGGGAGTCCGGCGTCCTCGACGAGCCCGCGACGGCGCGGGCTCTCGCCGACTTCCTGCTGCGCGGGCTCGACTGCGGGGCGCTGACGGCGGCGGAGGTCGACGAGGCGACCGGGCTCGACACGCGGGCCCTGGCGACACTGGCGCACCGCGCCGGGGGAGAGGCAGGCTGAGCCGATGGGGATCGTCCTGGGGCCGAACCAGTACGGCAAGGCGGAGACGCGCGTGGTCCGGATCGTGCGCGACACACCGCGCCACGAGATCCGCGACCTCACCGTGTCGACGTCGCTGCGCGGCGACTTCGCGTCGGCGCACACCCACGGCGACCAGTCGCACGTGCTGCCCACCGACACCCAGAAGAACACCGCCTTCGCCTACGCGAAGAAGCACGGCATCAGCTCCCCCGAGGACTACGCGATCGCCCTCGGCGCCCGGCTGCTCGAGGCCACGCCCGCCGCGGAGGGCGCGCTCGTGCAGGTGCAGGAGCACGCCTGGGACCGCATCGAGGTCGACGGGCAGGGCCACGACCACGCCTTCGTCCGTCGTGGTGGCGAGGTCCGCACCGCCCGGGTCGACGTGACGCGCGAGCGCACCGAGGTCGCCGCCGGCGTCGAGGACCTCGTCGTCCTGAAGTCGACAGGCTCGGAGTTCAAGGGGTTCCTGCGCGACGACTACACGACGCTCCCCGACGCCGACGACCGGATCCTCGCCACCGCCCTCCGCGCCGAGTGGCGCTACCGCCACGGCGCGGACATCGACTGGAACGCGACCCACGACGCCGTGCGGGCGCTCCTGCTCTCCACGTTCGCGACGACCTACAGCCACGCCCTCCAGGAGACCCTCTACGCGATGGGCCGCGCCGTCCTCGAGGCCCACGACGAGGTCACCTCGGTCAGCATGACGGCGCCCAACAAGCACCACTTCCTCGTCGACCTGCAACCCTTCGGGCTGGACAACCCGGGCGAGGTGTTCATCGCCGCGGACCGGCCCTACGGCCTGATCGAGGCGACGGTCCTGCGCGACGACGAGGCCCGATGAGCGGCACGGAGTCCGCCCTGGCGGCGTTCAACGAGCTGCCCGCCGACGACGCGCGGGCCCGACTGCTGGTCTGCCTCGACGCACCGCGGTGGGCCGAGGCCGTCACGCTCGCCCGGCCCTACGTCGACGTCGGCGAGCTCGAGGACGCGATGGTCGCCGCCGCGGCCGTGATCACCGACGACGAGCTCGAGCAGGCGCTGGCCCGGCACCCCCGCATCGGCGAGCGCGCCGACGCGGCGCAGCACGACGCCGAGCACTCGACGCGCGAGCAGGCGGGGGTCGACCGCGGCGACGCCGACGTCGTACGCGCGCTCGCGGAGGGCAACCGTGCCTACGAGGAGCGCTTCGGCCGCGTCTTCATCGTCCGCGCGGCCGGGCGCAGTGGGCCGGAGATCCTCGACCACCTGCGGCACCGGCTCGACAACTCCGACGAGCTCGAGCGGGCCGCGACGATCGACCAGCTGGCCCAGATCGCCGTGCTGCGGATGAAGGAGGCGTTGTCCTGATGGCGTCGTTGAGCACCCACGTCCTCGACACCGCGAGCGGACGCCCGGCCGCGGGCCTGCGGATCACCCTCGAGTCGGCCGACGGCAGCATCCTCGCCGAGGGGCTCACCGACGCCGACGGGCGGATCGGCGACCTCGCCGCCGACCTGGTCGCCGAGGACCACGTCCTGCGCTTCGACACCGGCGCGTGGTTCGCCGCCCAGGGGACCACGGCCTTCTACCCCGAGGTCGTGGTCACCTTCGCCGTCGGTGACGACGAGCACTACCACGTCCCCCTGCTGCTGAGCCCGTTCGGCTACTCCACCTACCGGGGCAGCTGAGCGTGGCCGCCGACCTCCTGCTCCGCGCCCCCCGCGCGGTCGTCGGCGACTCCGAGGTCGCCTGCTCCGTGCGTGTCCGCGACGGCATCGTCGTCGCCCTCGGGGCGTACGACGACCCGGCGGGGGAGGCCGACGTCGTCGAGCTCGCAGCCGACGAGGTGCTGCTGCCCGGAATGGTCGACACCCACGTGCACGTCAACGAGCCCGGCCGCACCGAGTGGGAGGGCTTCGCCAGCGCCACCCGGGCCGCGGCCGCGGGCGGCGTCACCACGATCGTGGACATGCCGCTCAACAGCATCCCGCCCACCACGACGGTTGCCGCCCTCGAGGAGAAGCGCGCCGTGGCACGGGGCCAGGTGTTCGTCGACGTCGGCTTCTGGGGCGGCGCGGTCCCGGGGAACACCGCTGACCTCGCCGAGCTCCACGAGGCCGGCGTCTTCGGCTTCAAGTGCTTCCTGCTCGACTCGGGTGTCGAGGAGTTCCCCCACCTGGCGCCGACCGACTTCACCGAGGCGATGGCGGAGACCGCGCGGCTCGGCGCGCTGATGATCGTGCACGCCGAGGACGGCGACGTGGTCGGCGACTGCGCCCACGGGGCGGCGTACGCCACGTTCCTCGCGAGCCGCCCCGATGCGGCGGAGGAGCAGGCCATCGACCTCGTCGTCGCCACGGCCCGCGCCACCGGCGGACGGGCCCACGTCGTCCACCTCAGCGCGTCCGGTGCCGTCCCGGCCCTGCGCGAGGCCCGCGCCGGCGGGGTCGACGTGAGCGTGGAGACCTGCCCGCACTACCTCGTCTTCGACGCGGGCTCGATCCCCGACGGCGCGACCGAGCTCAAGTGCTGCCCGCCGATCCGCGACTCCAGCAACCGCGACGCGCTCTGGGCAGCGCTCGCCGCGGGCGACATCGACCTGGTGGTCAGCGACCACTCGCCGTGCACCGAGGACCTCAAGCGCCGGGACTCCGGCGACTTCGCGGAGGCGTGGGGTGGCATCGCCTCCCTCCAGCTCGGGCTGCCCGCCGTGTGGACCGCGGCGCGCGAGCGCGGGGTGCCGCTGACCGACGTGGTGCGCTGGATGTCGACCGCGCCGGCCCGCCGGGTCGGGCTGGTCGGCAAGGGCGACCTCGCGGTCGGCGCCGAGGCCGACTTCTGCGTCTTCGCCCCCGACGAGCCGTGGACCGTCGACGTCGCACGGCTGCACCACAAGAACCCGGTCTCGCCCTACGCCGGGCGTACGCTCGCCGGCACCGTGCGCGGGACCTGGCTGCGTGGCGCACCGATCGACCTGGCCGCCGACCCGCGCGGCCGCCTGCTGAGCAGGGAAGGGGTACGTGCATGAGCTACTGGGTGCCGACCGGAGGCCTGCCGGGGCAGACCGACCTGACCACCGGGGAGTCGGGCCGCGCGGTCTTCACCGAGGCTTACGCCGTGCTCCCGCGCGGCACCATGCGCGACATCGTCACCAGCCGGCTGCCGCACTGGGACGACACCCGGCTGTGGGTGATCGCCCGTCCGCTGTCCGGCTTCGCCGAGACCTTCTCCTGGTACGTCGTCGAGGTCGCGCCCGGCGGCGGGTCCGAGCGGCCGGACGACGACCCCGAGGCGGAGGCCGTCCTGCTCGTCGTCGGCGGCACGGCATCCCTGACGCTGGGGAGCGTGGAGCACCGGGTCGGCCCGGGTGGCTACGCCTTCGTCCCGCCCGGCACCGCCTGGTCGCTGCGCAACGACGCCGACGAGCCGGCGACGTTCCACTGGATCCGCAAGGCCTACGAGCGGGTCGACGGCGTCGACGTGCCGGAGGCGTTCGTGGTGCACGAGGACGACGTGGCGATCGAGCCGATGCCCGGCACCGACGGTGCCTGGGGCACGCAGCGCTTCGTCGACCCGCTCGACGTACGCCACGACATGCACGTCAACATCGTCACCTTCGAGCCGGGCGGGGCGATCCCGTTCCCGGAGACCCACGTGATGGAGCACGGGCTCTACGTCCTGGAGGGCAAGGCGGTCTACCTCCTCAACAAGGACTGGGTCGAGGTGCAGGCCGGCGACTTCATGTGGCTGCGCGCCTTCTGCCCGCAGGCCTGCTACGCCGGCGGCCCCGGCCGGTTCCGCTACCTGCTCTACAAGGACGTCAACCGCCACCCGCGGCTGCGCCTCAATTCCTCGGCATTGTGACCCGCGTCACGTACGATGGCACTGACAGGTCGTCGTTCTGCATGGACAACCGGCGGCCCATGACTCCCTGAACCATGCACGGAGGGGAGTGCCGTGTCCGAAGCGCAGATCACCGTCAATGGTCAGCCGCGCCCGCTCGCCGGGGTGCCCGTCCACACCAACGCGCTCGACCTCCTGCGCGGCCTCGGCCTGACCGGGGCCAAGGAGGGCTGCGCCGAGGGGGAGTGCGGCGCCTGCGCGGTGCTCCTCGCCCGGCCCGACGGCGCCGGCACCCGGTGGACGCCGGTCAACGCCTGCCTGGTGCCCGCGGCCGCGCTCGACGGCCAGGAGGTCGTCACCGCCGAGGGGCTCGGCAGCCCCGGACACCTGCACCCGGTGCAGGCCGAGCTCGCGGTGCGGGGCGGCTCGCAGTGCGGCTACTGCACGCCCGGCTTCGTGTGCTCGATGGCCGCCGAGTACTACCGGACCGACCGCGCGGCCCCTGCGGGTCCGGCCGCCGGCCCCGACCCCGAGCACGGCCCCAACGGCTTCGACCTCCACGCGATCGGCGGCAACCTCTGCCGCTGCACCGGCTACCGCCCGATCCGCGACGCCGCGTGGGCGCTGGGGGAGCCCGCACCCGGCGACCCCCTCGCCGAACGGCAGTCGGCCCCCGCGCCGGCACCCGTCGCGACCCGGCTCGACGGCTTCGCGCGGCCGGCCGACCTCGCCGAGGCGCTGTCCCTGCTCGCCGAGCACTCCGACGCCACGGTCGTTGCCGGCTCCACCGACTGGGGCGTGGAGGCCAACCTGCGCGGCCGCCGGGCGTCGTACGTCGTCGCGGTCGACCGGGTGCCCGAGCTGCGGGCACTGTCGACCGACGGGCCCGGCGGGGCCGTGGAGATCGGCGCGGCGCTCACGCTGAGCGAGGTCGAGCGCGGCCTCGGCGACGCGGTGCCGCTGCTCGCGCAGGTCTGGCCGCAGTTCGCGTCGCGGCTGATCCGCAACAGCGCCACCGTCGGCGGCAACCTGGCCACGGCGTCGCCGATCGGCGACCTGGCCCCGACCCTGCTGGCGCTCGAGGCGCGCCTCGTGCTCGCCTCCGCCGACGGCGACCGCGAGGTGCCGCTGGCGGAGTTCTTCACCGGCTACCGCACGACCGTCCTCCGTCCCGGCGAGCTCGTCCGGAGCGTCCGGGTGCCGAGGCCGCTCGCCGGGCTGACGACGTTCCGCAAGGTCGCCAAGCGGCGCTACGACGACATCTCCAGCGTGGCCGTCGCAGCCGCCGTCGATGTCGTTGACGGCACGGTGGTCCGGGCCCGGATCGGCCTCGGCGGCGTCGCGGCCACACCCCTGCGCGCGCGGCGGACCGAGGCGGTCCTCGAGGGCCGGGCGTGGAGCGCGGAGACCGTCGCGGCGGCCGCGACGGTGCTGGCCGCCGAGGGCACCCCGATCGACGACCAGCGGGCGAGCGCGGCCTATCGCTCGGCGATGCTCGGCAACGCGCTGCGCGCGTGGTGGGAGGAGGTGGCGCGATGAGCGTCGGCCAGCCGCTGCCCCACGAGAGCGCGGACCTCCACGTCACCGGACACGCGCTCTACACCGACGACCTGGTCCACCGGACCCCGCGCGTGCTGCACGCCCACCCCGTCTGCTCGCCACACGCCCACGCCCGGGTCACCGGGCTCGACGTCACCCCGGCGCTGGCGGTCGAGGGCGTCGTCCGGGTCCTGACGGCCGACGACGTGCCGGGCGTCAACGACGCGGGCGTCAAGCAGGACGAGCCGCTGTTCCCCGAGATCGTGATGTTCGTCGGCCACGCGGTGTGCTGGGTGCTGGGGGAGACGCTCGAGGCCGCCTGCCTCGGCGCGACCGCGGTGCGGGTCGACTACGAGCCGCTGCCCGCCATCGTGTCCCTCGCCGAGGCGATCGACGCCGAGAGCTTCCAGGGCGGTCGGCCCGTCATCGAGCGCGGCGACGTCGAGCAGGGCCTGGCCGAGGCGACCCACGTGTTCAGCGGGGTCACCGAGATGGCGGGGCAGGAGCACTTCTACCTCGAGACCCATGCCGCCCTCGCGCTGGTCGACGAGGCGGGCCAGGTGTTCGTGCAGAGCAGCACCCAGCACCCCACCGAGACCCAGGAGATCGTGGCGCACGTGCTGGGCCTGCACAGCCACCACGTCACCGTGCAGTGCCTGCGCATGGGCGGCGGCTTCGGCGGCAAGGAGATGCAGCCGCACGGCTTCGCGGCGGTCGCAGCCCTCGGCGCGACACTCACCGGACGGCCGGTGCGACTGCGCCTCACCCGCACCCAGGACATGACGATGACCGGCAAGCGGCACGGCTTCCACGCCCAGTGGCGGGTCGGCTTCGACGACGCCGGCCGGTTGACGGCGCTGGAGGCGACGCTGACCTCCGACGGCGGGTGGAGCCTCGACCTCAGCGAGCCGGTGCTCGCGCGCGCCCTGTGCCACGTCGACAACGCCTACTGGATCCCGCACGTGCGCCTGCACGGTCGGGTGGCGCGCACGCACAAGACGTCGCAGACGGCCTTCCGTGGCTTCGGCGGACCCCAGGGGATGCTCGTGATCGAGGACGTCCTGGGCCGCTGCGCCCCGCTGCTGGGGATCGACCCGGGCGACCTGCGGGCCCGCAACTTCTACGTCGAGGGCCAGGCCACGCCCTACGGCCAGGTCGTACGCCATCCCGAACGTCTCGTCGCCGTGTGGGAGCAGGTGCTGGCCGACGGCGAGGTCGAGCGCCGGCGTCAGGAGATCGCGGCCTTCAACGCCGCGCACCGCCACGTCAAGCGCGCCCTGGCGGTGACGCCGCTGAAGTTCGGGATCTCCTTCAACTTCACCGCGTTCAACCAGGCCGGTGCGCTGGTGCACGTCTACAAGGACGGCTCGGTGCTCATCAACCACGGCGGCACCGAGATGGGCCAGGGCCTGCACACCAAGATGCTCCAGGTCGCCGCGACCAGCCTCGGCGTCCCGCTCGAGCGGGTCCGGCTCGCGCCCACCCGCACCGACAAGGTGCCCAACACCTCCGCCACCGCCGCCAGCTCCAGCACCGACCTCAACGGCGGCGCGGTCAAGGACGCCTGCGAGCAGGTCCTGGCCCGGCTGCGCGAGGTCGATGCCGGGCGCGGCCTGCCCTGGGACGAGCTGGTGCGGGAGGCCTACTTCGGCCGGGTCCAGCTCTGGGCCGCCGGCTTCTACCGGACCGAGGGCATCCACTGGGACTCCACCGCGATGCAGGGCCACCCGTTCAAGTACTTCGCCTACGGTGCCGCGGCGGCGGAGGTCGAGGTCGACGGCTTCACCGGCTCCCACCGGACCCGTCGCGTCGACATCGTCCACGACGTCGGCGACAGCCTGTCCCCCCTGGTCGACGTCGGCCAGATCGAGGGCGGCTTCGTGCAGGGGATGGGCTGGCTGACCCTCGAGGACCTGCGGTGGGACGAGTCCGATGGCGCCGGCCGCGGTCGACTGACGACGCAGTCGGCCAGCACCTACAAGCTCCCCAGCGTGGGCGAGCTGCCCGACGAGCTCAACGTCGCGCTGCTCGAGCACGCCCACGAGGACGGCGTGGTCCACGGCTCCAAGGCGGTCGGCGAGCCGCCGCTGATGCTCGCGTTCTCGGTCCGGGAGGCCCTGCGTGAGGCGGCCGCGGCGTTCGGGCCGGCCCGGGTGAGCGTCGAGCTCGCCTCGCCGGCCACCCCCGAGGCGGTGTTCTGGGCGGTGGAGCGATCGCGCCGGGCGGCAGCCGACCACGTCCTCGATGGCCTGCCGGGCCGGGTGCCCGATCCGCCCGACCCGTCGGCGCCACGCCTGCACCCGGAGTCCGAGCAGGTCGACAACACCGCGGGGAGGTCCTGACGTGCACTGGCTGGCGGCGGTCCAGGCGCTCCGCGACGAGCGGCAGGCCGGCGTGCTCGTCACCGTCGCCGACGTCCGCGGTCACGCACCCCGCGACGCCGGCGCCAAGATGGTGGTCGCGCACGGACGGTCGTGGGGGAGCGTGGGTGGCGGCAACCTCGAGGAGACCGCGGTCGAGCGGGCGCGCGCGATGCTCACGACCGGCGTCGTCGAGCCCGAGCAGCTCACCCTCGGCCTGACCGACCGGGCCCGCACCGACCACGGCCGCCAGTGCTGCGGCGGCGAGGTGACCCTCATGCTCGAGCCGCTGCCCGTCGTCCCCGCCGTCGCCGTCTTCGGGGTCGGGCACGTCGGGCTCGAGCTGGCCCGCATCCTGGCCGGCCACGACCTCGACCTGCACCTCGTCGACTCACGGGCCGACCAGCTGGGCACGGAGCGTCTGGCTCCCGTCCGGGCCGGGGAGGCGCGCGTTCGGGTCCACCACGCACCCGTCCCCGAGCTCGCGCTCGGCTCCGTGCCCCCCGGCACCCACGTCCTGGTGATGACGCACGACCACGCCGAGGACTTCGCCCTCTGCGACGCGGCGCTGCGGTGTGCCCACCTGGGCTCGATCGGGCTCATCGGGTCGGCCGCCAAGTGGGCGCGCTTCCGCACCGGACTCACGGTCGAGGGGCACGACGACGCGACCGTCGGCCGCATCCGCTGCCCGATCGGGCTGGCCGGGCTGCCCGCCAAGGAGCCCGCGGCGATCGCGGTGTCCGTCGCCGCCGAGCTGGTCGGCCTGTTCGCCGCCGACCGCGTCCGGACCGGCCCTTGACCACCCCGGTGAGCGGCACCCGGGTGCTCTACCGGGCCCGCGCCTTCGACACCCCCGACGACCCCTTCGACCCGGCGACCGCCGGTCCCGGCTTCCGTCACGACGACGACCTCGGCCTGCTGGTCTCCGACGACGGCGTCATCCGGGCCCGCGGCCCGTTCGCCGCGGTGGCGGCCGCCCATCGCGACGCGGCCGTGATCGACCTGCGCGCGGGACTGCTCCTGCCGGGGCTGGTGGACACGCACGTCCACTTCCCCCAGGTCCGGGTGATCGGCGCGCTCGGCATGCCGCTGCTCGAGTGGCTCGACCGCTGCGCGCTGCCCGAGGAGCAACACCTCGCCTCACCGTCGTACGCCGCCACGATCGCCGGCGAGTTCGTCGCCGGCCTGGTCTCGGCCGGGACGACCACGTCGCTGGTCTTCGGATCCCACTTCGCTCCTGCGGTCGACGCGCTGCTCGCCGAGGCGGAGCGCTACGGCCTGCGGATGACCAGCGGCCTCGTGGTGAGTGACCGGATGCTGCCCGACCCGCTCCTCACCACGCCGCAGCGGGCCTACGACGAGGCGCTCGCGCTGGCTTCGCGCTGGCACGGTCGCGAGCGGCTGCGCTACGCCGTGACGCCTCGCTTCTCGCTGTCGGCCTCCGACCCGGTCCTGGCCGCCTGCCGGGCGGTGCTCGACTCCGTGGACGGTGCCTGCTTCACCTCCCACGTCAACGAGAACAACGCCGAGGTCGCCACGGTCGCGGGCCAGTTCCCCGACCGCGCGCACTACGTCGACACCTACGACCACCACGCGCTGCTGGGGTCGTTCGCCGTGCTGGCCCACAACGTGCACCCCACCGACCCCGAGCTCGCCGTGATGGCCGCGCGCGGGACGGCGGTCGCCTACTGCCCGACGAGCAACGCCGCGCTCGGGTCCGGGATGTTCCCGCTCACGCGCCACCTCGCGGCCGGGGTGCGGGTCGCGCTGGGCAGCGACGTCGGTGCGGGCACCGGGTTCTCGATCTTCAAGGAGGGCCTGCAGGCCTACTTCCTCCAGCACCTGATGGGGGACCAGGGGATGCCGCTCGGCGCAGGGCACCTGCTCCACCTGGCCACCGCGGCGGGTGCGGCAGCGTTGGGCCTGGGGGACACCGTCGGCGACCTGTCCGAGGGCAAGCAGTTCGACGCCCTCCTGCTCCGCCCACCGCCCGGCACCGCGCTCGACATCGGGCTCCGGCACGCCGAGACCCCCGAGGCCGCGCTGGGCAAGGTCTTCGCGCTCGCCTCCGACGCCGACGTCGCCGACGTGTGGGTCGGCGGCGAGCAGATCGCGTCGGGCGGGTTCGTGCGGCCGGTCACTCCCCGCGCGCCAGCAGGACGTCGTACGCCCGCAGGGTGAGGAAGTCGGGGAAGTCCTCGTCGAGCGCGCAGTCGACGAACAGCCGCCTGGCTTCCTCGTCCAGGTCAGTGCCGGCCTCGCGGAGCGCGGCGTGCTCCTCGGCGACGATGCGCTCGACGAGCCCGCGGGTGACCACCTCGCCGGTGTCGAGCCGGGCACCGTTGTAGACCCACTGCCACACCTGGGAGCGGGAGATCTCCGCGGTGGCGGCGTCCTCCATGAGGTGGTCGATCGCGGCGGCACCGTTGCCCGACAGCCAGGCGTGGAGGTAGAGCATGGCGATGCGCACGTTGGCGCGCAGTCCTGCCTCGGTGCGCTCGCCGGGGGTGGCGGACACGGCGAGGAGGTCCTCGGCGCCCACCGCGACGTCGTCGCGCGTGACGTCGAGCTGGTTGTCCCGGCCACCCAGCACGTCGTCGAACACCTCGGCACACAGCGGCACGAGGTCGGGGTGGGCCACCCACGAACCGTCGAAGCCGGCGCGGGCCTCGCGGGTCTTGTCCTCGCGGACCTTGGCGAAGGCGCGCTCGTTGACCTCGGGGTCACGCCGGCTCGGGATGAACGCCGCCATCCCGCCGATGGCGAACGCCCCGCGGCGGTGGCAGGTCCGCACCAGCAGGTCGCTGTAGGCCTGCATCATCGGCGCGGCCATCGTCACCGCGTTGCGGTCGGGCAGCGTGAAGGCCCCGCCCGCGTCGCGGAAGTTCTTGATGATGCTGAACAGGTAGTCCCAGCGACCCGCGTTGAGCCCGGCGACGTGGTCGCGGAGCTCGAAGAGGATCTCGTCCATCTCGAAGGCGGCGGTGATCGTCTCGATCAGCACGGTCGCGCGCACCGACCCGTGGGGGACCCCGAGGGTCGCCTCGGCGTGGGTGAACACCTCGTCCCACAGCCGCGCCTCGAGGTGCGACTCCGTCTTGGGCAGGTAGTAGTAGGGCCCGCTGCCGCGCTCGAGGAGCGCCCGCGCGTTGTGGAAGAAGTGCAGGCCGAAGTCGACCAGGGCGGCGACGACCGGACGCCCGTCCCGCGTGAGGTGGGCCTCGTCGAAGTGCCAGCCCCGCGGTCGGGGCAGGACGACCGGGGCGGACGCCGGGTCGGCCACGGCGTACGCCTTGCCGTCGGGGGAGGTGAAGGTGAGCTGCCCGCCCACGGCGTCGTGGAGCGTGAGCTGGCCGCCCACGACGTTGCGCCAGTGCGGGGTGTTGGCGTCCTCGAGGTCGGCCAACCACACCCGGGCGCCGGAGTTGAGGGCGTTGATCGCCATCTTGGGCTCGGTGGGACCGGTGATCTCCACGCGGCGGTCGCGCAGGTCGGCGGGCACCGACGCGACCGTCCAGTCACGGGCGCGCACGTCGGCGGTCTCGGGCAGGAAGTCGAGGGTGCCGGTGCGCGCGACCTGCTCGCGACGGGTGCGCCGGGCCGCCAGCAGCTCGTCGCGGCGGTCGTGGAAGCGGGCGTCGAGGTCGGCCACGAAGGCGAGCGCGTCGGGTGTGAGGACCTCCTCGGAGCGCGGCACGGACGGGGCTGCGACGACGAGGCCGGACATGCCGGTCACGATAGCCTCGAGGCGATGTCACGCGCCCGCTTCCTCCCCGTCGCGCTCGCCCTCCTCGCACCCCTGCTGACGTCGTGCGCCGAGGACGATCCGACCATCGCGCTGCTCGTCGCGGACCGCTCCGACAGCGCCTCCCGCTCGGTCGACGTGCAGGCGTTCACCGACCGGGTCGAGGCGACGTGCGACGAGTGCCGCGTGACCGTGTACGACGCCGAGGGCGACGTCGAGACGCAGAAGAGCCAGGCCCGCCAGGCCGAGGCCGCAGCCGTCGGCGCGCTGGTGGTCGTCCCGGTCGACGGGGACGCCCTGGCGTCGGTGGTCTCCGCCGACCTCCCCGTGGTCTCCCTCGGGGATCTGGTCCCGGGCTCGGACCGCTTCGTGGGCCTGTCCGGCGGGGCGGTCCCCGTCCAGCGCGGCTCGGACGTCGAGGCCGCCCGTGAGGTGCTGATGGGCGAGGAGCAGTCGATGACCTACGTGCCCACCCGGGCGATGACCGAGCAGGCGGCCGACGTCGCCGTCGCCTTCCTGGCCGACACCGTGCCCGAGGGCGGCGAGGACGTCGACGGTGTCCGGACGTGGCTCTACGACGACGTCGAGGTCACCCTCGACACCCTCACCTCGGTGCTCGTCGCGGACGGCGCGATCACGCTCGACGACCTCTGCGCGGGCACGACGGCGAAGCGCTGCGTACGGTGGGGCCTGCGATGATCGAGATCCTCACTCCAGTCCAGGTCGACCGGGCCCGCCGCACGGGTGCGCTCGTGGCCGACATCCTCCAGACGCTGCGCAGCCGCAGCCAGGTCGGCACCAACCTGCTCGACCTCGACCGCTGGACCGCCGAGATGATCGCGGCCGCCGGCGCGGAGTCCTGCTACGTCGACTACGCCCCGTCCTTCGGGCGCGGCCCGTTCGGCCACTACGTCTGCACGGCGGTCAACGACGCCGTCCTGCACGGCCGCCCGCACGACCAGCGGCTCGCCGACGGCGACCTGCTCACCCTCGACCTCGCCGTCCGCCTCGACGGCATCGCCGCGGACTCCGCGATCAGCTTCATCGTCGGCGAGAGCCGCCCCGCGGAGTCGGTCGAGCTGATCGAGGTGACCCAGCGCGCCCTGGCCGCGGGCATCGCCGCAGCCCGCCCCGGTGCGCGGATCGGCGACCTCTCGCACGCCATCGGCACGGTGCTCCACGAGGCCGGCTACCCGATCAACATGCAGTTCGGCGGCCACGGCATCGGGACGACGATGCACCAGGACCCGCACGTCTCCAACGACGGGCGACCCGGCCGGGGCTACCAGCTCCGACCGGGCCTCCTGCTCGCGCTCGAGCCGTGGATCATGGCCGACACCGCCGAGCTCGTCACCGACGAGGACGGATGGACGCTGCGCAGCGCCACCGGCTGTCGGACGGCCCACAGCGAGCACACCATCGCCATCACCGAGGACGGCGCGGAGGTGCTGACGCTGCCGACCGCCTGACCCCCGCGGGTCAGTGCACGGTCTCCAGCGGGGCCTCCGCCTCCGCCTCGGTGAGCGGGGTGTCGGCCGAGTCGAGCTTGCTCGGCCACCAGATCTTTCCGCCGAGGTCGAGGTTGAGGGCGGTGACCAGCACCGACCGGACGACCAGGGTGTCGAGCATGACGCCGAGCGCCACGGCCACGCCGAGCTCGGCCAGGAACACCAGCGGCAGCGAGCCCAGCACCAGGAACGTCGCGGCCAGCACGATGCCGGCCGAGGTGATCACGCCACCGGTGGAGGCCAGGCCGATCAGCGAGCCCTTGCGGGTGCCGTAGGTCGCGGTCTCCTCCCGGACCCGGGTCATCAGGAAGATGTTGTAGTCGATGCCCAGCGCCACGAGGAACACGAAGGCGAACAACGGGAATCCCGGATCGGACCCGGCGAAGCCGAAGACGTACTCGAAGAGCAGCGCCGAGATGCCGAGCGCGGCGCCAAAGGACAGCACCACGGTGGCGATGAGGATCAAGGGTGCGAGCACCGCACGGAGCAGGCCGATCAGGATCAGCAGCACCACGCCGAGCACGAGCGGCATGATCACCTTGCTGTCACGCTCGGACGCGATCTTGGTGTCGAGGTAGAACGCGGCACCGCCGCCGACCACGGCGTCGGCCCCCGACACCTCGTGGACCGCCTCGCGGCTGGCCTCGACGATGTCGGCGGCCTTCGTGGAGGAGATGTCGGCGTTGACGGTCGCCTCGAACCAGACCCGGTCGTCGCTGATCGGCTGGGCCTCGCCCGGCGTGCCGAGCCCGTCGATGCCCTGGAGCGACGCGGCGACAGCCTGCGCCTGGTCGGGGTTGGTGACCACCTGGATGGTGTTGGAGTTGTCGGCCAGGTCGTGCTCGGTGAGCAGCTTCTGGCCCTTGATGGAGTCGAACTCCTTCGTGTAGGTGTCCTCGGTCGACAGGCCGGACGCGTCGAGCCGGAACAGGCCCAGGCAGGCGAGCAGCAGCAGGCCGGTCGTCGTCAGCCAGACCCGGCGCGGGCGGTGGCTGATCGCGCGCCCGACGCGCGCCCACAGGCCGTTGGCGGTCGGCTCGGCGCTGCGGTAGGTCGGGCGCTTGGGCCAGAAGACCCAGCGTCCGCAGATCACCAGCAGGGCCGGCAGCAGGGTGATCATCACCAGCATCGTCACCGCGACGCCGATGGCGAGGACCGGGCCGAGGCCGGCGGTGGAGTTGAGGTCGGCGAACGACAGGCACAGCATGCCGACCGCGACGGTCGCGGCGCTGGCGAAGATCGCGGGCGCCGCCCGGTGCAGGGCGAACGCCATCGCCTCGTGGCGGTCCTCGTGGCGACGGAGCTCTTCCCGGTAGCGGGCGACGAGCAGGAGGGCGTAGTCCGTTCCTGCGCCGATGACGAGGATGCTCAGGATGGCCTGGCTCTGGCCGTTGACGGTGAGGTCGGCGTACTTCGCCAACAGGTAGACCAGGCCGGTGGCGATGAAGTTGGCCGACACCGCGCACAGGATCGGCAGCAGCCACAGGATGGGGCTGCGATAGGTGAAGAGCAGGATCACGATCACCACGGCGAGGGTGGCGAAGATCAGGTTGGTGTCGATGCCCTCGAAGGCCTCCGCGGAGTCGGCCGCCTGGCCGCCGTAGCCGGCGAGGTGGACCTCGCCGCCGTCGAGCGTGGAGATGTCCCGGATCTCCGCGGCGGCGTCGGGGATGTCGTTCCACCCGTTGGTGCCGAAGTTGAGCACGAAGTAGAGGTAGGCGACGTCGCCGTCCTCGGAGACCAGCGTCGGCACGGGTGCGCCCTGCGCCTTGGCGGCCTCGGCGGCGGCCGGGGTCAGCACGCCCTCGTCGGTGACGCCGTCGAGCGCGGCGATCTCGGGGCCGTCCTCCTCCATCGCGGCGAGGTCGGCGTCGGTCAGCCCGCCGTCGCGGTGGTAGACCACGAGGGTGGGGATGTCGTTGGGGTCGACGGTCTCGGACAGCTCCTCGAGCACCTGGGTCGACTCGGCCGACTCGGGCAGCCACGACGACGCCTCGTTGTTCTGGACCGAGGTGAGCTTGGCCGAGAAGACCGCCATGAAGCCGGTCAGGACCAGCACCGCCCCGAGGACGATCCACTTGGTCACACGGCCGGTGAGCGAACCGGCGATCTGTCGATGCATGCGCCCAGTCGAACAGCACGGTCCGACATCGTGCATCGGTAAAAACCCTGAGGTCTAGACCGGGAGCTCCCCGGTCGCACGCTCAGCGGGTCTGCAGCCGGAACGGCGACGGGGCGTCCATCGAGGCGGTGCGGGGCGCGACGGCGTACTCCATGGAGCCGTCCACGCCGAGCCGGACCACGGCCCACTCGCCGTCCTGGAAGGTCACCACGAGCACGTGCTCCGCGTCCTCCCACACCTCGTCGAAGTACGTCGCCGAGTGCCCGTTGCGGGCGTAGGTGAAGGTGCGGGTCACCGAGCCGTCGGCCGTCGCGAGGACGCCCAGGACCTTGGGGCCGAACCCGTCGGCGTACGCCGGCGTGCCGAGGACGTGTCCGTTGTCGGGCGCGATGTCGGACAGCTGGTTGTCGCAGGTGCGCCACTTCACCCGCGAGCTGCGCATCATCACGCTGCACGCCCCGAAGTCGCTCAGCGAGGTGATGCCGCCGAGCCAGCGACCGCGACCGGTGGTGGCCAGCCGGACGTGCGGGACGCGGTCGACGATGCCGTGCGAGGACGTGTAGAACGCGCGGTGCGGCCCGTTCACGACGATCGAGCAGCCCGTGCCCGGGTCCCCCTCGCCCTCCTTGCAGTTCTCGCCTGAGACGGCGACGGCGTGGGCGGTGCCCGTGACGGGGGCGGGGTTGAAGCGGAACACCCGGTCGCCCTCCTGGTCGATCGTCCACACCTTGCCGGCGCGGCCCGCGAAGGCGACCACCTCGCCGAGCGGCGAGACGGCGAGGCCGTAGCCGGTGCGCCACTCGCGTCGGCCCGGCGTGCCGTCGGCGGCGACCCAGCGCACCGTCGCCGGACGGTGGAGCGCCGTCTGCACGACGAAGCCCGACCCCATCGGCGCGAGGGCGACGACGTTGTTGGGCACGGGTGTCGTGGTGCCCTCGGCGCCGTGGATGACCGTCCGGCCCGAGCGGCGCTCGGTCCAGGCGATCGCCGGTGGCGCGCCCTGCGACAGGTGGCGCACGTCGAGCACGGTGCGCGGTGCCTTCGCGCGGGCATCCGTGCCCGCCTGTGCGGTCACGGCCGGCGCGGACGGGACGAGGGCGGCGACCGCGAGCGTGGCCGCGGCCAGGACCGTGGTCCGGGAGAGGGTCTTCATGATGGGGAGACGTCTCGCGTCCGGGGTTGGTTGCGTCAGCCGCCGGGAGACGCCGCCGGCACCTCGAGGCCCTCGGCGGCGAGCACCTCGCGCAGCCGGTCCGGCCGGTTGGTGATCAGCCCGTCCACGCCGAGCCGCACCAGGTGGCGCTGCGTCGCCTCGTCGTCCACGACGTAGGGGATGACCGCCAGCCCGACCGCGTGGGCGCGCCCGACCAGGTCGGCGGAGGCGAAAGGGACGTAGGCCGGGTCGTCCACGCCGGCCAGGAACGGCGAGCCGTGGATCGGGGAGATCGCCGTGAACCCCTCCGCCGCGGCCGTCCGGACGAAGTCGGCGTCGACCGCGATCCCGTCGAACCAGGGCGACGGGGCGTCGGCGCGTGCCTTGAGGTACTTCGGCGAGACGAGGAGGTTGCGGGCGAGAGCCGGCTCCGCATCACCGACGCGGGTCAGCACGCCCCAGTCGAAGCACTGGATGCTGGTGCGCCCGACGAGCCCGTCGATCCGCAGCGCCTCGACGACCTTCGCGACGAACGCCTCGCGCGTGGTCAGCCCCGCGGCGTCGAGGGCGTCGTACTTGATCTCGAGGTTGATCCGCACCGTGTCGGCGTCGCGCTCCTCGAGCAGCGCGGCGACCTGGCGCAGCAGCGGCATCGACGGCGGCAGGTCGGCACGGGTGAGCTGCCGGATCCGCCGCGCGTCGGCCAGGGCCGGGTCGTGGGCGACCACGACGTCGTCCTCGGCCGTGAGGTGCACGTCGAGCTCCAGCGTCGAGACGCCCAGCGCGAGGGCGCGGCCGAAGGCCTCCAGGGTGTTCTCGGGCCAGAGCCCGGCGCCGCCGCGGTGCGCCTGCAGGTCGAAGAGCCTCACCCGTAGAGTCTGTCGACCACGTCCGAGTACTTGGCGTTGACCACCCGCCGCTTGAGCTTGAGGGTCGGGGTGAGCTCCTCGGACTCGGCGGTCCACTCGGCCGGCAGCAGCTCCCACGCCTTGACCTGCTCGGGGCGGGAGAGCCGCTCGTTGGCGGCGTCGACCGCCGCCTGCGCCATGGCCCGGATCTGGGGCTTCTGGGACAGGTCGGCCAGGTCGGTGAACTCGATGCCCATCTTGGCGGCCACCAGCGGCGCGATCTCGCCGTCGAGGGTGAGGATCGCGACGACGTAGGGCTGGTTGTCGCCGATCGCCATGGCGTGACCGACGATCGGGGACTCCTTGAGGTAGTTCTCGATGTTGGACGGCGCGATGTTCTTGCCCGCCGAGGTGATGATCAGCTCCTTCTTGCGGTCCACGACCGAGTAGAAGCCGTCGTCGTCGACGGTGCCGATGTCGCCGGTGTGGATCCAGCCGTCGTCGTCGATCAGGGCACGGGTCGCGGACTCCTGGCGGTGGTAGCCGGGGGTGTTGACGGGGCCGCGGCACAGGATCTCGTTGTCCTCGGCGAGGCGCACCTCGATCCCAGGGTTGGGCCGCCCGACGGTGCCGAGCTTGAAGTGGCCGGGGCCGTTGGAGGTGAAGGCGCCGGTCGTCTCGGTCATGCCGTAGACGTCGTAGACGTGCAGGCCGAGGCCGCCCATGAAGCGGGCGACCTCCAGCGGCATCGGGGCCGCCGCGCTGGCCGCCCACCTCACCTGGTCGAGGCCGAGCAGCAGCCGCAGGAAGCCCAGGATCGCGGTGTCCGCCTGTTGGTAGGCCTCCTCGACCTCCGGCGTCATCTCGTTGCCGTACTCGTGGGCCTGGGTCCAGGCCAGGCCGGCGGCCATCGCGTCGTGGACGAGCTTCTGGTTGGCGGGGTCCGGGTCCTCGGCGAGCTTGGCCGAGATCCCGGTCTTGATCTTCTCCCACACCCGCGGGACGCCGAAGAACGCCGTCGGGTGGACCTCGCCGAGGGCGCCGAGCAGCCCGGCCGGGTCGGGGATCGCGTGCACGTGGTTGCCCAGGAACGGGGGTCCGTACGTCGCCAGCACCCGCTCGGCGATGTGCGCGAGCGGCAGGTAGCTGATCGTGCGCTGCTGGCCGCGGAGGCCGGCCGCGTCGAGCGTGGAGACGGCCTCGTACATGACGTTGTGGTGGGTGAGCACGACGCCCTTGGGGTTGCCGGTCGTGCCCGAGGTGTAGAGGTAGGTGGCCGGCAGGTCGGGGGTGATCTGGTCCATCCGCCCCTCGACACCGGACGTGTCGGCGCCACGGGCGAGGAAGTCCTCCCAGGTCATCACGCGCGGGTCGTCGACGCGGTCGGCGTCGGCGAACATCACGACGTGGCGGATCGAGTCGACCTCGGCCAGCGCGCTCTCCCAGCGCTGGTAGCGGTCGTGGTCCTCGAGGATGACCACGACCGGCTGGGACTCGCCGGCGATGAAGGCGACCTGGTCCTGGGCGAGGGTGTTGTAGATCGACATCGGCACGGCGGCCGCGGTCATCGCCCCGTAGTCGGCGAGCGTGTGCGCCGTCCGGTTCGAGGCCATCAGGGCCACGGGGTCGCCCTTCTCCACGCCGAGGTCCATCAGCGCCGCCGCGACCTGCTGGGTGAGCTCCCACGTCTCGGCCCAGGTGATCGTGGACCACGTCTCGCCCTCGGGCACGTCGAACCGGTCGGAGAACGCGGGCTCGTCGCCGAACCTGCCCGCGGCCTGGCGCACGGTGGCCGGCATGTGCAGGCCGAGGATGCGCGCCTCGTACTCCTCGCGCGCTGCCGCGACCTCGGCGGGGATCTCGTACGCCATCTCGTCGGCCATCTGGTGGCTCCTGCCTGTCTCGCACATGTCTCGGGCCATGTGGCGGGGGTCACATCATGGCGGCGACTCCTGCGGATGGCTAGGTCCGCCGCGCCCCGGATGGACCACTCGTGCAGCACGCCGGACTGGCTAGGGGTCGGGGACGTGTACAGCGACTACGCGAAGTGCTCCGTGTGCGGCTCCGAGGTCCGGCCGCGTGACACCTACCCCCTGGCCGGGAGGCGGTGCAGGGTGACGTCGTGCAGCGCGCCGTCGTACGTCGTCGCGGTCAGGTAGGTGCAGTGCGGCTGCCGCCGGCGGTCGGTGGGTGAGCCCGGGTTGAGCAGCCGGAGGCCGGACTCCGCGGTGGTGTCCCACGGGATGTGGCTGTGCCCGAACACCAGCACGTCGAGGTCGGGGAAGGCCTGTGCCATCCGCTCCTCGCGCCCCTTCGCCTGACCGGTCTCGTGCACGACGCCGATCCTCACGCCGTCGAGCTCGACCCGCGCAACCTCGGGGAGCCGCTCGCGCAGCACGCCGTGGTCGTTGTTGCCGTGGACCCCGACCAGACGCTGCGACCGTGCCTCGAGCTCGTCGAGGAGGCGTATGTCGACCCAGTCGCCGGCGTGGATGACCACGTCGGCTTCCTCGACGGCCGCCCACACCTCGGCCGGCAGGTCCATGGCCCGCTTGGGGAGGTGGGTGTCGGCCAGCAGGAGGAGTCGGGTCGGCATCGGTCCAGTCAACCGGACCGGCCCGTGCCATCCGACGGACACGGTGCAGGCAGTTCGCGTGCCGACCATCCCGGCCCCCGCGTGCTGCTGGCCGCGCAGGGCGCGAACTGCCTTCCTGGTGCTCCGCGGGGCGGCGTCCGGGTCGACCGCGTAGGTTCTGGGGCATGGCCACTGACGAGAACACGACCGACGACATCGTCGCCGAGTCGTCCCTCCAGCTGTGGGCGGCGGCCCAGACCGACTTCGACCCGTTGCAGGTGCCCTCGGCGGAGTGGCCAGACCGGACCGTGCCGGTGCGCGACGCCGACATCGCCGTCGACACGCGGCTCGAGGTCGACGAGGTGCGCGCCTCGCTCGGCCGTCTCGACGGTGTGAAGGTCGTCGTCGCCCGCGAGGCCGGCACGTGGAGCGTGGTGCGGGTGGTCCCCGAGGACACGCCGCTCTAGGCCTCCTGGCCCTGCCGGCCGCTCAATGCGGCCAGGTCGCGCTCGGCGTAGAGCCGGTGCTCCCACTCCTCGTTGAGGACCACTTTCAGGCAGTCGGCGACGGTCAGCGACTGCGCCTCCGTCATGAACGGGGTGGCGCTCGTGACCGGGCGCGCGAGGCCCTCGTCGTCGAGGTCCGCGAGCACGGCGGCGACGGTGGCCCGCCGCTGCGCCCGCAGATCGAGCACCTCGTCGAGGGTGGGGCGTACGTCGCGGTCCCACGGGACGCCGTCGAAGGTCGGCGCCTCGTCCCAGGGCAGGTCCAGCGGGTGCCACGGGGACGGGTCGGCGAGCACGACCCCGGAGACCCAGCAGGCGTGGGCGAAGCCGAGGTGACGCAAGGTCTCGATGAACGACCACTCGCCGTCGACCTGCTCGTGCAGTGCGTCGGCCGGCAGCGTGCGAGCGCGCGCGAGGGTGGGCTCCCAGAGGCGGTCGATGGCCTCGAATGCCGTGCGGAAGCCGTCGGCGTCGCTCGGCCGCATGAGCGCACGCTCGGGGTGGCGACGGCCGAGCTCGGCCTCGACCAGCGGCACGACGTCGACGCCGTTGACCACGAGCCGGCCGAGCTCGCCGTGGATCTCGAGGTCGGGGACCTCCACGCCGGTCATCCGCACGCCGTCGAGCCAGGCGGCGCGCACCCGCAGGCCGCTGAGGTCGGCGTCGTGGATGGTGGCGCCGGTGAGTCGCACCTCGCGGAGCTCTGCGCGCGAGAGGTCCACCCGTCGGAACGTCGAGCCGCTCAGGTCCTGCTCGGTGAAGTCCGTCATGGACCCCACCGTAGGGACGGTTGCGGACGATCGGCGACCGCTACGCGCTCACCAGGTGAGCTCGATCTCGACCTCGTTCGACTCGCCGAGCTCCACCTCGACCTTGAGGGCGACCTCGTCGGGTACTGCGACGGTGATCCGGCCGCCGTCACGCACGAACTCGATCGAGTTGTGCTTGGCCAGCGAGTCGGCGAGGGCACGCAGCCGGGCGGCCGCCTCCTCGCGCGTCATGGTGCGGGTCTCGTCCATCTCGAAGAGGTCCATCGGGTCTCCCGGTTCGGGGTGGGTCGCGGTGGTGGTTGTCCCTCGAACCTAGCCAGCGGGTGGGAATCGGGGCTCCCCACCGTCGGCGCTGCGTGGCACCCTGACTGCGTGACCAGCTCCCTCCGCCACACCGTCGACGTGCCCGGTGCCACGCTCAGCTACGTCGTCCGCGGCGACCTCGCCGACGCGACCGCCGACCGGCCCCCGCTGCTGCTGTGCGGGTCACCCATGGACGGCACGGGGTTCGGCAGCCTCGCCGACCGGCTCCCCGACCGGGTGCTGGTGCTCGTCGACCCCCGCAACACGGGACACAGCCTCCGCGAGGACCCGACCGCAGCGGTCACGCCCGAGGAGCATGCCGAGGACCTGCACGCCCTCGTCGAGGCGCTCGGCGCCGGACCGGTCGACGTCTTCGCCTCCTCCGGTGCGGCGGTCAACTTCCTGTTCCTGGTCGCCGCGCACCCCGACGACGTACGCATCCTGGTGGCGCACGAGCCGCCGATGGCCGGGCTGCTGCCCGACGCCGAGGCGATCGCGGCGACGTGCGACGACATGGTCGCTACCTATGACGCCTCCGGGTTCGGGCCGGCGATGGCGCGCTTCATCGGCCTGGTCATGCACCGCGGCCCCGTCACGGGTGACGAGCCGGCGCCCGACCCCGCCGCCTTCGGCATGCCCACCGAGGACGACGGCTCCCGCGAGGACCCGCTCATGGCCAACATGCGTGGTGGAGGAGTCGTCCGCGTGCCCGACCTCGACGCGGTGCGCGACGCGTCCACGCGCGTGGTGGTCGCCGTCGGCGAGGAGTCCGGTGGTCCCGAGGACGGCGAGATCGCGGGCCGGGCTGCACACGCCGTCGCCGCTGCCCTCGGGCAGGAGCCCGTCGTGTTCCCCGGTGGCCACAACGGCTTCCTCGGCGGCGAGTTCGGCCAGACCGGCAAGCCCGACGAGTTCGCGCAGCGGCTGCGCGAGGTGCTCGCCGGCTGACCCGTGGCGCGTCAGAGGCCGAGCATCCGGCCGATGATCTCCTTCTGGATCTCGGTCGTGCCGCCGTAGATCGTCTGGATCCGCGAGTCGGTGTAGGCCTTGGAGATCGGGTACTCGTTCATGTAGCCGTAGCCTCCGTGCAGCTGCACGCCCGCGTCGACCACGCGCTTCTGCAGCTCGGTGGTCCACCACTTCGCCATCGACGCGAGCGCGGTGTCGACCTCGCCGGCGTTGAGCCGCAGCACGCAGTCGTTGATGAAGACGCGGGCGATGTGGGCCTCGGTCGCCATCTCGGCCAGCACGAAGCGGTTGTGCTGGAACTTCCCGATGGGCTTGCCGAAGGCCTCGCGCTCCTTGGCGTAGGCCAGGCACAGGTCGAGGACGTGCTCGATCGCGGCGACCGCGATGCAGCCGATGGAGATCCGCTCCTGCGGCAGGTTCTCCATCAGCGAGATGAAGCCGGACCCCTCGGCGCCCAGCAGGTTCTCCTTCGGGACGCGTACGTCGGTGAAGCTGAGCTCGGCGGTGTCCTGGGCGTGCAGGCCCATCTTGTCGAGGTTGCGGCCGCGCTCGAAGCCCTCCATCCCGCGCTCGACCACGAGCAGCGAGATGCCCTGGTGGCCGGCCTCGGGGTTGGTCCGGCAGACCACGATCACCAGGTCGGACAGGATCCCGTTGGAGATGAAGGTCTTCGAGCCGTTGAGGACGTAGTGGTCGCCCGCGTCGACGGCCGTGGTCCGGATGCCCTGGAGGTCGGAGCCGGCACCCGGCTCGGTCATCGCGATCGCGGTGACGAGGTCTCCCGACACGCAGCCGGGCAGCCAGCGCTGCTTCTGCTCCTCGGTGCCGAGGGAGGAGATGTAGGGGACGATGATGTCGGTGTGCACCGCGAAGCCGGGGCCGGAGGCCCCCGCGCGGGCGGACTCCTCGGCCAGCACCATGTTGTAGCGGAAGTCCTTGATGCCGGGCCCGCCGTAGGCCTCGTCGACGTCGAAGCACAGCAGCCCGCGCTCGCCGGCCTTGCGCCAGATCTCGCGGTCGACGATGCCGGCCTCCTCCCACGCGGCGTGGTGGGGCGCGACCTCCTTGTCGAAGAAGGCGCGGGCCACGGCGCGGAAGTCCTCGTGCTCCTGCTCGAGGATGCTGGGGCGGTCAGGCATGGTGTCTCTTCTCTGTGGTGGGACGGGCGCGCGCGACCAAGCGCGCCGCGACGTAGGCGGGCTCGCGCAGGGCTGCGACGAAGGCGTACTGCTCGACCCCGGCGAGCGGCCGGGCGACGGGGTCGAAGCGGTCGAGGGTGTCGGCCTGCGACCAGACGACGTCGAGCTCGCCCAGCCGTTCCCACGGACCGGCGCCGCGGGAGACCTCCAGGACGTACGACGTCGGGGGCAGGCCGTCGTCGCCGGAGCCGCCGACCGGGCTCAGGCCGAAGGTGAGCGCCCGGCCGCCGGCACGCACCGGCAGGAGGGTCGTCAGCCGGCCGAAGCGGCGCGGGGGGCGCAGGGTCAGCAGGTAGCGGCTCCACGGGTGCTCGCCGGTGCTCGCGAACAGCAGGTCGGCATCGTCGCCGCCGGGTGCCGCCCCGGGCAGCCGGAGCGCGAGCCCCTCGATGTCCGGCCAGCCCTGGGGGAGCCCCATCGCGCGGGACCAGCGCGCCCGGCAGGACCGGGTGCCCGCCTCGTCGAGCGCCGGGATGCCGAGGCCGGGCGCGTGCTTGGCGAGGGTGAGTCGCCCGGCGCCGTGGTGCCCGACGGGGTGGAGCGCCTTGTCGCGGCGCACCAGTCCGGTCGCCGCGGCGGCCGCAGCGAGGGCGAGCCCCGGTGCCAGGCCGGTGAGGCGGCGGAGGGGAGCGGCAGGGGAGCGGTGGGTCATTGTCTCCACTACCCCGTCGCTGCCCTGGATACGCGGTTCAGGGCGTCCAGCATCGCGGTCGGGCCGAGGTCCTCGAGGCGGTAGCCGTGGGGATAGGTCGTGGGCTGGTGGACGTGTGCGGTGCGGCGGGGCGGGGCGAGCCGGAGCAGCCGGCCGCGCAGGCGCAGCCCCGCGCGGACCGCGCGCACGAACCAGGCCGGCTGGCGGGGGAGGCCGAGCACCTCGCGCAGCGGCTCGTCCATCACCGCGATCGTCACCCGGCGCAGCAGCGGTCGCAACGGGGGAGGTGCGACCTCCTGGGCGATGCGGATCGACGACTCGGCCAGCCGGGTGGCGGCCGGCGTGTGCGCGAAGAGCCGCCGCTCGTGGTCGACGAGCAGTGCGAGGTAGCCGTCGTACGTCGTGGGGAGGTCCTTGATGCCCATCAGCTCGCCGAAGCGGGTGGTCACCTTGGCGATCGCGGCCAGCTCGTGGGGGTCGAGCCGGCGCCAGCCGTAGGCGTCGATCCAGCGGACGGGTCCGACGATGGTGGTCGCCAGGACGTAGGCGAACTCGTCGTTGGTGATGTCGTAGTGGCCGTGGATCCGGTTGAGCCGGCGCAGGGCGGCGTGCGAGCGCGGGGAGTCGATGCCGTCGAGGGTGGCCTCGTCACCGATCAGGATGGTGTCGTCGTAGCGCTTGACGCCGTGGTCGGCGAACTCGCGCGTGCGGTCGAGCAGCTCGGCGATCGAGGGGATGCCGTAGTCGCGCATGAAGGCGATGCCGGTGCCCTGCGTGTAGTCCCAGGGGAACTCAAAGCGGGCCGTCAGCCGCAGGATCTCGTCGTGGTCGACCTCCGGGTCCAGCGACTGGATCCGGCGGAGGTTGGCGAGGCGACCCGGTGCGTGCACGGGCTCAGGACACCCATTCCTTGACCTGCGCGACGGTGGCGGCAGGGTTGTCGGAGACCGGCGTGATGTTGAGGTCGGTGACGCCGGCCTCCTGGAACGCGGCGATGCGCTCCTTGACGTAGGACTCCGGGCCGACGAGGTTGGCCGCCTCGAGCCACTCGGTGGGGATGAGCGCCTCGGCCTCCTTCTTCTTGCCGGAGAGGTAGAGGTCCTGGATCTCCTCGGCCTCCTTCTCGTAGCCGTAGGCGCGGGCGACATCGTTGTAGAAGTTCTTCCCCTTGGCGCCCATGCCGCCGACGTAGAGGGCGAAGATGGGCCGCGCGAAGTCGAGCAGCGCCTTGGTCTCGGGCCCCTCGCCGATGGCGACCATGCCGCCGGCCATCACCTGCAGCGGCGCGAGGCCCTCCTGGCGCTTGGCGTTGCCGGCCTCGAGGGCGTCGCCCCACACAAGGTGGGCCTTCTCGGGGTGGAAGAGGTGGGGGATCCAGCCGTCGGCGATCTCGGCGGTCTGCTCGACGTTCTTCGGGCCGAGGGCGGCGATCCAGATCGGGATGGTGTCGCGCTCGGGCCTGGTCAGCAGCTTGAGCGGCTTGCCCAGCCCCGTGACAGCCCCGTCGTCCTTGGTGAGCGGCAGGTGGAAGACCCCGTCGGCCGTCAGGGGCTCGCGCTTGAGGCCGCCGCGGATGATCTCGACGACCTCGGCCGTGCGGGCCATCGGCTTCGAGTACGGCACGCCGTGGAAGCCCTCGATCACCTGCGGGCCGCTCACGCCGATGCCGAGGATCGCGCGGCCGCCGCTGACGTTGTCGAGACCGGCCGCGGTCTGGAGGAGGGCGCCCGGCGTCCGGGAGTAGATGTTGAGGATGCCCGAGCCGATCTTCACGGTCTCGGTCTTGGCGGCGAGGTAGCCCATCAGCGTGGGCGAGTCGAAGCCGTAGGCCTCGGCGACCCAGACGCTGTCGAGGCCCGCCTTCTCCAGCGCGACCACCTGGTCGGCCGCGGTGCGGGGGTTGCCGTCGTACATCAGCAGGGTGGCGAGACGCATGGCTCAATCGTGACAGTGACACTGTCACGATGGCAAGAGGCGCCAGATCGCGGCGGCGTCGTCGTCCGGCAGCTCGAAGAAGCCGAACCTGATCCTGCTGGTGGGCAGGTGGTCCTTCACCTCGGCCAGCGGGATCGGCTCGACCTCGCGCAAGGCTGCCGCGCGACGCCACCCGCCCTCGATCACGGTGCTGGGCTCCGGCCCCTCGCCGGTCACCTCGCCGGCGAACGTGATCGCGCGCAGCGGCTCGCCCTTCGGGTACGTCGTGGTGGGGGAGTAGATCAGCACCCGGTCGCCGACGCTCATCCGGGCGACCGGGGCGCGCTTGCCGTGGTTGGCCATCACGAACCCCTCGGCCAGCCCGCGACGGGCGTGGTCGCGGGAGGCCACCAGGACCCAGGTGCGCGTCATGCCGTCGAGGCTAGGGCCGGGGTCCGACAGCCACACGTGTCCGGGAAGTCGCCCTGCGATCGCGGTCCCGGGGGCGACATCTCGGACACGTGTACGCCGTCAGCGACGGAGGCGGTCGAGGATCCCCTGCGCGCGGGGCGAGGGGTGCCACACCGGTGCCGTCCGGTCGGACGGCAGCGCGGGGTAGAACCGCCGGCACTCACCGGGGACGACGACGAGGTCGCCCCAGGACGTCTGACCGACGAGGGTCTGGAAGTAGAGCCTGCGCAGTCCGCCGGGACAGCGCAGGTCGTGGGGGTCCGCGGACGTCGAGGACCGGCGGGCGAGGTCGCGGGTCAGGACGCGCACGTCCCCTGCCGGCACCACGGTCTCGCTCAGCTGCCCGAGCTCGGGCGCGTCGGGCTGCCAGCACGACACCATCCGGACGATGTCGGCGGCCTCGCCCGTGAGTGACCGCGCGGGCCCGGGAGGGACGAGGACGGCGTCGCAGGACAGGTCCGCGGTGCGTGACGCCGAGGTCGGCGGGGTCCGCCCCGCGCGCTCGCGCTCGACGAGGGCGAGGGCCGTGTCGAGCACGTCCGAGGCCCCCAACCACCTACCGGCAGCCGTGGTGACGAACCCGCACGTGCCGGTGTCACCGTGGACCTTCGCCGCTCGGCCGCGCGAGAACCGCAGCACCAGGTCGTACGCGGGTCCCCCCTGCATCGTGCAGGCGACGTCGCCGTCCGGAGCGGGGGCCAGGCTCGACAGCCGGTCGACGAGCTCGGCGAGGTCGCCCTCGACCAGCTCTGCGGGTGCGGTCCACGGGAGCGAGGAGTCAGGGTCCGCGCAGACCAGCAGCGCCACCGGCTCGGCCTCCAGCGGCAACGTCGGCACGTCGTGGACCTCGGTGGTGCACGTCAGCTGGCCATCGATCCGGTAGTGGTCGTCGGCCGAGGTCATCGGCACGGCGTCGTCCTCGCGGTCCAGGACGCGGGGTACGACGGTGATCGCGGTGAGGACCAGGACGACGGCGCCCAGGGCCCCGGCGACGTACCCCCGTCTCGTCATGCGCCGAGCATGGAACGGGCGAAGCCGCGACGGAAGGCTCGTCACCGAACCGTGATCGTGGAGTCCTCGTGCCACCAGGTGGCCTCAGGGCTCCACGATCCTCCCCACCGGCTCGGCTGGGTCTCGATACGCCCGCTCGCCGGCTACTCGACCGCCTTCGAGGCCCCGTGCCAGGACTCCCAGAGGGCGGCGTAGGAGCCGCCGGCGGCGACGAGGTCGTCGTGGGAGCCGAACTCGGAGATCACGCCGTCCTCGACGACGGCGACGCGGTCGGCGTCGTGGGCGGAGAAGAGCCGGTGCGCGATCGCGATGACCGTCCGTCCCTCCAGCACGGCCGCGAGCGAGCGCTCGAGGTGGCGGGCGGCGCGGGGGTCGATGAGCGAGGTGGCCTCGTCGAGCACGAGGGTGTGGGGGTCGGCGAGCACCAGCCGCGCGAGCGCGACCTGCTGGGCTTGCGCCGGCGTGAGCGAGCGGCCGCCCGACCCGACGACGGTGTCCAGCCCCTCGGGCATCGCGTCCACCCACTCGAGCGCGTCGACGGCCGCCAGGGCGGAGCGGACGGCGTCGTCGGACGAGCCAGGGCGTGCCAGCACGACGTTCTCGCGCAGCGTGCCGACGAAGACGTGGTGCTCCTGGGTGACGAGCGCGACGTGGCCGCGCAGGTCGTCGAGCGGCAGCTCGACCAGGCCGACGTCACCGACGGTCACCCGGCCGGTGCGCGGCGGGTGGATGCCCGCGAGGAGCCGGCCGAGGGTCGACTTGCCGGCGCCCGAGGGCCCGACCATCGCGATGCGCTCGCCGACCCCGACGTCGAGGTCGACGCCGTGCAGGACGTCGCGGCCCTCGATGTAGGAGAACCGCACGTCCTCGGCGTCGAGCTTCTCGGTCGTGGGCACGGCGCCCGACACCGAGCGGTCGTCGGGCACCTGCGCGACGCCGAGCAGCCGCGCCAGGGAGGCGGCGCCCATCTGCAGCTCGTCGAGGATCGCGACGATCGTGTCGACCGGGTTGATCAGCATCTGGATGTAGAGCGTCGCCGCGGTCACCTCGCCGAGGGAGACGTCGCCGCGGGTGTAGAGCCACCCGCCGAAGAGCAGCGTGCCGACGACCGGCAGCAGATAGCTGATCTCCATGCTCGGGAAGAAGACGGTGCGGAGCTCGAGGGTGTACTTCTCCGCGGCGAAGGAGTCCGCGCAGTCCGCGTCGCCTGCCGCGATGCGCTGCGGCCCGAGCCCGAGCGCCTCGACGCTCCGGGCACCCTCGACGGTCTCGGTGAGGGTGGCGTTGATCTGGGAGTACGACGCCGACTCGCGTAGGTAGCCGTCCTTGGCCCGGGCGAGGTACCAGCGCAGGCCGACGACCAGCGGCGGGACGGCGAGCAGGCACGGCAGCGCCACCCACCATCCGACGCTCAGCGCGGCCACGAAGATCATCACCGCCGAGACCACGGCGATCGTCCACTCCGGCAGGGCCCACCGCACCGACCAGCCGAGCTGCTCGACGTCGCGGTTGGTGCGGGTCAGGAGGTCGCCCGAGCCGGCCGACTCCACGGTGCCCACGGGCAGGCCGAGCGTGTGGTCGACGAAGTCCTCGCGCAGCTCGGCCAGCACCTGCTCGCCGAGCACCTGGCTCAGGTAGCGCGCGAAACGGGTCAGCACCGTCTGGGCCAGCAGGAAGCCGGCGAGGAGCAGGGCGATGCGGTCGACATGGGCGATCGTGGTGCCGTCCTCGACCGCCTCGACGAGGCCGCCGAGGAGGCGCGGCGCGGCCAGGGCGGCCGCGGCTGCGGCCACGTGCAGCGTGAGCGCCGACCAGAGCAGCCGAGGGTGGCGCCGCGCCACGCCCTGCGCGTAGCGGCGCACCTGCGGGCCGTCGGCCACGGGCAGCGCGGTTCCCGGGGTGCTCACGTCGCCACCTCCGCGACGTCGCGCACGACGACCGCCCGGTAGCCGGGGTCCGTCTCCAGCAGAGAAGCGTGGGTGCCCGTCGCGACGACGCGCCCGCCCACGAGGAACGCGACCTCGTCGACGGTGTCGAGCAGGAGCGGACTGACCGTCGTGACCACCGTCGTACGACCGGCGCGGTGCTGGCGCAGCCGGGAGGCGATCCGGGCCTCCGTGTGGGCGTCCACGGCGCTCGTCGGCTCGACCAGCACCAGGACCTCCGGGTCGCTGGTGAGTGCGCGAGCCAGCACGAGGCGCTGCCGCTGGCCGCCGGAGAAGCTGCGACCCCGCTCGGTCACGATCGTGTCGAGGCGCTCCGGGAGGCCGTCGAGGATGTCGTCGGCACTCGCGGTCCACAGCGCCGCGGTGACGTCGCCGCGGCCCGTCACGTCGAGGCGGTCGGCGAGCCGGCCGGAGAAGAGCTGGGCCGAGGTGTCGGAGACGACGATCCGACGACGGACCTCGGCGCGCGGCAGCGCGGTGAGGGGTACGCCGCCCAGCGTCACGTCGTCGTCGACCTCGGCCGCGGCGAGCCCGAGGCGGTCGGCGAGCAGCGCCGACTCGTCCGGGTCGTCGGACACGATCGCGGTGAGCCGCCCGGGGGCGACGGTGATCCCCGACCTGGCGTCGTGCAACGGCGAGCCGGCGGGCGGGGACGGCAGGGGGGACTCCGGGTCGGTCAGGTCCGGCTGCAGCGCCAGCACCGTGCACACCCGCCGTGCCGAGACGCGGGCGCGGATGAGCTTGTTGGCGAACTCGGTCGCGGTGCGCAGCGGGATCATCAGGAACGCGGAGTAGCCGTAGAAGGCGACCAGCTCGCCGGCGGTGATCTGTCCGGCGACGGCCGAGCGGGCGCCGAGCCAGACGACCAGCACGACGAAGACGCCGGGCAGGAAGACCTGCAGGGCGTCGAGCACCGACTGCAGCTTGGCGACCTGGACGCCGGCGGCGCGGGTGGCCTGCGACTCGCGGCGGTAGCGCTCGAGGAAGACCTGCTCGCCGCCGATGCCACGCAGGACGCGCAGCCCGCCGACGATGTCGGTGGCGGTGTTGGACAGGTCGCTCATCATCTGCCGCTGGTGGGCGGCGCGGCGCTGCAGCGGCGAGAGCATCGGACCGATCATCGCCATCAGCAGCGGGACGCCGATCAGCACGACCAGGCCCAGGGTCACCGAGGTGCTCAGCAGGATCACCGAGACCAGGAGGAAGCTGACGATCGCCCCGGCGAAGCGGGCGGTCACGTCCATCACGTTGCCGAGGTGAGAGAGGTCGCTGGAGCCGACCGCGACCACCTCTCCCGTGGACACCTTGCGCGGGAGCGCGCCGCCGACGTGGACCGCCTGGCGGGTGACGAGCTGGACCGTGCGGTAGGCGGCGGTGAGCCAGTTGGTCACGGCGAACCGGTGGCGCACGATCCCGCTGACGGCCTGCACCACACCGATCGCGAACATCACACCCGCCCAGAGCACCAGCTCGCGCGCGTCCTTCGCCGCGACCCCGCGGTCGATGGCCCGTCCGAGCACGGCGGGCATCACCGCCTGGCACGACATCCACACGATGCCGAACGCCATGCCGCCGAGCAGGGTGCGCCGCTGGCCCATCGCCAGCCACCAGAGGAACCGCCCGGGCGTGCGATGGTCCGCGACTCCGGGATCGTCGAGGGGAAGGCTGCGCACCGGTAGAGCCTAGATTTCCGGTCCCGTCGCGGACGAATCCTTTTCCGACCGCGGCTCAGCGCCCCAGGCCGGGCACCACCTCGGCGCCCGGCAGGTCGGCCAGCAGCCGTCCGGGCACCAGCAGCTTGGAGCGTCGTACGCCACTGCCCAGCACCACGACCGGCTCGTCGAGCAGCGCCTCGTGGACCAGCACCCGCCAGCCCTCCGGGAGCCCGAGGGGCGTGATGCCGCCGTACTCCATGCCGGTCTCTTCGACGGCCCGGTCCATCGGGAGGAAGGAGCACTTGCGGACGTCGAGCAGCTTGCGCACGAGCGTGTTGACGTCGGCGCGGGTGTCGGCGCGGACGACGCAGGCCGCGATCCGCTCGTCACCCGCTCGCGAGCCCGCCACGACGACGCAGTTGCCGCCCGCCGTCATGGGGACGTCGTAGGCCTCGCTCATCGCCGCCGTGTCGGCGAGGTCGGGGTCGATCCGGACCACGGCGACCTCGGCCGCCCCCGCCCACCCGGCCAGCGCGGCCGCGACGGGCGGGGCCACCGCGTCGGGGTGCTCGGCGGCCGGGAGCGAGGTGAGGGTGGGGAAGGAGGGGAGCGTCACGCGGTCATCATGCGGCATTCACCCGGGCGTCATCCCCCCGTCCCGTCGGCCGTGCACGCTCGGACCATGACGGTGACCCGCGAGGCACCCCAGGACCGGGCCGGCACGGCCCCGTCGTTGGTCCTGACGCCCGCCGTGGTTGCGCACCGCGGCGCCAGCGGGCACCGTCCCGAGCACACCCTCGACGCCTACCGGACCGCGATCCGGATGGGCGTCGACGACATCGAGCTGGACCTCGTCGCCACGCGCGACGGGGTCCTGGTCGCCCGTCACGACCTCGAGCTCAGCACGACGACCGACGTGGCGTCGCGTGCCGATCTCGCCCACCTGCGCCGCACCCGGGTCGTCGACGGGGTGGTGCAGAGCGGGTGGTTCGTGCAGGACCTCACCCTGCCCGAGCTCAAGACGCTCGCCACCCGCGAGCGGATGCCGGCGACCCGCCCCGGCAACACGGCGTACGACGGGGCGGAGGGCGTCCCGACGCTCACCGAGGTGCTGGCCATGGTCGGCGCCGAGTCGGTCCGGCGGGGACGGCCGGTCGGCGTGCTCCTCGAGCTCAAGCACGCCGCCCACCACGATGCAGCGGGCCTGCCGCTCGACGTCCCCTTGCTGCGCGCCCTGGCGCGGCACGGGCTCGACCACCCGTGGGCGGGGGTGGTCCTCATGTCGTTCGAGGCCCCCATCCTGCGCCGCCTCGCCGCCCGCTCCCGGCTGCCGATCGTGCAGCTCCTCGACGCGGGCGAGCAGCCGACGGAGGAGCTGCTCGACCGCATCGACGAGTACGCCGACGGCATCGGCCCGCACACCTCGCTCGTGCTCCCGCGCGACGCGGTGGGCGCCATCGGCGCGCCGTCCTCGCTCGTGCGCGACGCGCACCGGCGCGGCCTCACGGTGCACGTGTGGACGGTGCGCGGGGAGAACCGCTACCTGCCCAGCAACCTCCGTCTCGGCGGGGCCCCCGACGCGCTCGGGGACATGGCGGCCGAGGTGCGTGCGCTGCTCGCCGCCGGGGTCGACGGGGTGATCACAGACCACCCCGAGGCGGCGCTCGCGGCCCTGCGGGAGGTGCGGCCCTGCTGATGACGGACGCGGCCGCGCACCGGCGTACGCTCGGCGCGTGACGCACGCCACGGACCGTTCGCAGGCCCTCCTCGAGCGCATCCGCGCGTCCGTGATCGGCGACGACCAGGTGATGCAGGGCCCCTACGGCCCGCGCCGGGTGACCTACGCCGACTACACGGCGTCGGGGCGCAGCCTGGCCTTCATCGAGGACTTCATCCGCGAGGAGGTGCTGCCGGCCTACGCCAACACCCACACCGAGGCGAGCGGCACCGGCCTGCAGACCACCCGCCTGCGCGAGGACGCCCGGCGCATCATCCGCGACGCCGTGGGCGGCGACGAGGAGACCGTCGTGGTCTTCTGCGGCTCCGGCAGCACGGCCGCCATCGACAAGCTGATCGGCATCCTCGGCCTGCGGGTCCCGTGCGTGCTCGAGGACCGCTACCACCTGACCTCGCTGATCCCCGCCGACGAGCGACCGGTCGTGTTCATCGGCCCCTTCGAGCACCACTCCAACGAGGTCAGCTGGCGCGAGACGATCGCCGACGTCGTGACCATCCACGAGGACGCCGACGGCCGGGTCTCCCTCGACCACCTGCGCGAGGAGCTCGAGCGCCACGCCGGCCGGCCGCTGAAGATCGGCTCCTTCTCCGCCGCCTCCAACGTCACCGGGATCGTCACCGACACCGAGGGCGTGGCCGACCTGCTGCACGAGCACGGCGCCCTCAGCTTCTGGGACTTCGCCGCCTGTGCCCCCTACGTCGACATCGAGATGTACGGCCCCGGCAGCTCCCGCAAGGACGCGATCTTCATCAGCCCGCACAAGTTCATCGGCGGCCCGGGCACCCCCGGCGTGCTGGTCGTGCGCCGTGAGCTGATGGCCAACCGGGTGCCGGTCGTGCCCGGCGGCGGCACGGTGATGTACGTCAACCCGACCGACCACCGCTACCTCGACGACAAGGCCCACCGCGAGGAGGGCGGCACCCCCGCGATCGTGGAGTCGATCCGCGCCGGGCTCGTCTTCCAGCTCAAGCAGGCCGTCGGCGTGGAGACCATCCAGGCGCACGAGGAGGAGCTGCTCGAGCGGGCCGTCGCTGCATGGGTGGCCGAGCCGACCATCCAGATCCTCGGCAACCTCGACTCGCAGCGGCTCTCGATCGTGTCCTTCGTCGTGAAGGCTCCCGACGGGACCTACCTGCACCACAACTTCGTGGTGGCGCTGCTCAACGACCTGTTCGGGATCCAGACCCGCGGTGGCTGCTCGTGCGCGGGCCCCTACGGCCACCGGCTGCTCGACATCGACCTCGACCACAGCCACCGGTTCGAGGCCCAGATCGCGACCGGCTGCGAGGGCATCAAGCCCGGCTGGGTGCGGGTGAACTTCAACTACTTCGTCGACGAGGAGGTCTTCACCTACGTCGTGGAGGCCGTCCGCCTCGTGGCCCGCGAGGGCTGGCGGCTGCTCGGCGACTATCGCTTCGACCCGCTCACCGGCCTGTGGCACCACCGCACCGGCCCGGTCGAGCCGCCGCTGCGCCTCGCTGACGTGTCCTATGCCGACGACGGCACGATGACCCACCCCCGGCACACGACGACGGCCCCCGTCTCGGTGCTCAGGGAGCACCTCGACGAGGGCCGCGCGATCATGGCCGCCGCATCACCGCCGGACTGGTCGGACACCGCGCACCTGACCGAGGACTTCGACGACCTCAGGTGGTTCGCGCTGCCGGCCTGTTCCTTGGGCTAGATCGCGCGTGACCTCCGCGACGGCCACACCGTCGCGGCCAGGCCGGCGGCGCCCGCCGCGAGCCACGGGATCGGCATCAGCCAGCGCAGCTCGTCGGTCTCGACGACGTTGCCCTGGACCAGGGCCCACACCAGCACCATGCCGGCGAAGGCGACGCCCATCACGAGCTGGCCGATGTTGACCGGGTGGAAGCCCGTGGGCTTCTCCGGCGCGTCGAGCGGGCCGACCATCGGCTCGTCGTCGGGCCCGTAGACGTCGGTGTCCCACGCAGGGTCCCGATCGGCGTCGCGGGTGCTGTCGTACGTGCTGTCGAACTCGTTCATCCCGGGCTCCTCAGGCGGCTTCACGGACGATGACCTCGCCCGCGACCAGGTCGATGTTGATGGACATGTCGGGCACCCCGACCCCGCCGTCGCGGGAGCCGTCGACGTTGATGTCGAAGCCGTCGTTGCGCTGGTCGAAGACCCGGCTGTCGCCGGCCACGACCTCGGTGGTGACGTCGACGTCCATGCCGTCGGGGACGACCACCTCGATCCGTCCGCCGACGCCGTCGATGGTGATGTCGCGTCCGTCGAGGGCGTCGACGTCGCTGACCGCGGACAGGTCGAGCAGGAACTCGCCCCCGCCGAAGTCGTAGCTGTCCTCGACGGCACCGGGCGAGGTCGGCACGTAGGTGTGGTGGTCGTCGGGGAACTGGTCGCCGATGGAGGCTCCGGCGGTGGCCAGTGCCGCCACCAGGCCCAGCGCGATCAGGCCGCCGGCGCGGCCCCAGAACGATCCGACCAGGAGCATCAGCGCGATGATCCCGAGGGCGAGCGCCGGGTAGGCGCTGTCGGTGACCGTGGCGCCAGCCAGGTCGACCACGCCGAGCACACCCTCGGCGAGCGCGACCAGCGCGACGGTGAAGAAGAACAGCAGCGGCCCGCGGCGGCGTGGGTTGCGGGGACGGCGCGGCCCCCTGGCGTACGTCGCCGGCGGGACCCAGCCCTGCTGGACGTGCGCCTGGTCGTACGCCTGGTCGTAGGCCTGGACGTCCGTCTGGTCGTACGGCTCGCCGGTGACGCCGTCGGCGGCCGGCGCGCCCGGCGTGGTGACCGGTGCGCCCCGCGTCGGCGGCGCCCAGCCGTAGCCGCCGCCGGAATCGGACTTCTGCTTGCGGTTGAGGAACCACACCACGAGCACGGCGACGATCGCGAGCGGCCACGGGAACCAGAAGGCGCCGGCCCAGTCGCCGAAGGCGCACACGACGGCCAGCACGCCGACACCGGCGAGGGCGAGGGTGCGGCTGCGCTGGTCGAGGCCGAGCGGCTCGTCGTTCGTGCCCTCCTCGGGCACGAGGACCCAGGCGCCGATGTAGGCCAGCAGGCCTGCGCCGCCGAAGAACACGGCCACCACCAGCGCGACCCGCACGATGATCGGGTCGATGTCGAGGTGACGGGCCAGACCGCCGGCGACACCCGCGATGTGGCGGTCGGTGACGCTGCGACGCAGGCGGCCGAGGTCCTTCATCTCCTCGCGGGTGACGCGAGGACCGTGGCCGCCGCTGGGCGGCGTGGGCTGCTCGGTGGTGGGGCTGGCGTTGTCCATGGCTCCACTCTGGTCCGCCGCACGCCTCCGGACCATCGGGGACAGCCCTGATTCCTCGCCCTGGTTCCTCCCACGTGCACCGGGGAGCGACTCAGGGTCGGGTCGGGGTCGATCCTCATGGTTCGGCGGGTGCGTGCCTGCGACGATGGATCCACGATGAGCAACACCACCCCCGGCTCGACCCCCCACGCCGCGCCCGGCGGCGTCCCCGCCTGGCGTGCCGCGCAGCCGCGCCGTGCCCACCGCGACCTCACCGCTCCGATCGCCGGTGGCGTCGCGTCCGGCCTGGCCGCCCACCTGGCGGTGCCGGTGCTGTGGGTGCGGGTGTTCTTCGTCGCGACCGCGCTGCTGGGCGGCTTCGGCCTCATGCTCTACGCCGGGCTGTGGGTGTTCCTGCCCGCCGACCGGGGCTTCGAGGTGAGTGCCCCCGGCCTCGAGAGCGCGACCCGCACCGGCAAGCGTCCCGGGCGCCGGTCGCGGCTGCGTGACGCCGGCCCGGCGATCGCGATCGGCGCGCTGCTCTTCGGCGTGGTGCTGGGCTTCGAGGGGATCTTCGGCCAGGGCGCGCTCTTCTGGCCCGTCGTCCTCGGCATCGCCGGCATCGGCCTGCTGTGGCGGCAGGCCGACGAGGCCCAGCGCGAGCGCTGGATCGACTCCTCGGGCCGGATCGACCCGTTCCGGGCGGTCTTCGGCAACGGCGGGTGGGCGGCCTACACCCGCTTCGCGGCCGGGCTCGGCCTGATCCTGACCGCGCTGATCGTCTTCGCCGTGGCCGCGGGCCAGGCGACCTTCGCCGTGCCGGTCCTGGTCGCCGGGCTGCTGGGGCTCGTCGGCCTCGCGATCGTGGTCGGACCGTGGGCGATGCGACTGATCGACGACCTCGGCGCCGAGCGCGCCGAGCGGGTCCGCACCCAGGAGCGCGCCGACATGGCCGCCCATCTGCACGACTCGGTGCTCCAGACGCTCGCGCTGATCCAGAAGAACTCGCACGACGCGACCACCGTCGCCCGGCTGGCGCGCTCGCAGGAGCGCGACCTCCGGCGGTGGCTGTTCGAGGCCGACAGCTCCGACGCCACCACGCTCGCCGGCGCGCTCAAGGAGATGGCGGCCGACGTCGAGACCCAGCACCCGGTCGTGGTCGACGTGGTCACCGTCGGTGACTGCGACCTCGACGAGTCGCTCCGCCCGCTCGTGCTCGCCGCACGCGAGGCGGTGGTCAACGTCGCCAAGCACGCCGGCACCCAGCGCGCCGACGTCTACGCCGAGACGACCCCCGGTGCGGTCGACGTCTTCGTCCGCGACCGCGGGGCAGGGTTCGACGTGGACGGCGTCGCCCACGACCGCCAGGGCGTCCGCAACAGCATCGTGGACCGGATGGCCCGCCACGGGGGGAGCGCGGACGTACGCTCTGCTCCCGGCGAGGGCACCGAGGTCCGTCTGCACATGCCCCGCAGCCAGTCCCGGTCGCAGGACCACACCACCGACGAGGAGAACCGATGAGCCAGGCCAGTCCGAGCGGCCCCGTGCGGGTCGTCCTGGTGGACGACCACGCCATGTTCCGGGCCGGGGTCCGGGCCGAGCTGGCCGCGGCCGGTGCGGGTGTCGTCGAGGTCGTCGGCGAGGCCGCCGACGCCGACGCGGCCGTCGCCGTCGTGCGCGAGCTCCAGCCGCAGGTCGTGCTGCTCGACGTGCACCTGCCCGGCGGCGGCGGGGTCGAGGTGATGCGTCGCCACCCCTCGCCCGACACGCTCTACCTCGCCCTGTCGGTCTCCGACGCCGCCGAGGACGTGATCGGCACGATCCGCGGCGGCGCCCGCGGCTACGTCACCAAGACCATCACCGGTCCGGAGCTGGTCGACGCGATCGCCCGGGTGGCCGGGGGAGACGCGGTGTTCTCGCCGCGGCTGGCCGGCTTCGTGCTCGACGCCTTCGCCGGGTCGATCGACGTCGCGGCGGTCGACGAGGACCTTGACCGGCTGACCGAGCGCGAGCGGGAGGTGATGCGCCTGATCGCCCGCGGCTACGCCTACAAGGAGGTCGCCAAGGAGCTCTTCATCTCGGTGAAGACGGTGGAGACCCACATGTCCTCGGTGCTCCGCAAGCTCCAGCTCTCCAGCCGCCACGAGCTCACGAAGTGGGCCTCGGACCGCCGCCTGCTCTGACCCGAGCGGCGCCCCCAGGGGTGGGTTGACGTTTGACATCGCGGTGTCGAGGGGATGGGGTCGGGGTCCGACATCCTCTCTCGGGAAGCGAGTCCCCCGTGGCCGACACCGCCACCGTCCCCCGTCCGGACGAGGAGGACAGCGAGCTCAAGCGGTCCATCACGGGCCGGCTCCTGTTCTTCTACACGCTCGGTGACGTGCTCGGGTCAGGCATCTACGTCCTGATCGGCCTCGTCGCCGCCGCGGTGGGCGGCGCGTTCTGGATCGCCTTCGCCCTGGGCGTGACCGTCGCGGCGATCACCGGTGCGGCCTACGCCGAGCTGGTGACGAAGTACCCCCGCGCAGCCGGAGCCTCGCTCTACGTCAACAAGGCCTTCGGCAGCCGGCCGCTCACGTTCCTCGTCACCGTGTCGTTCCTCGCCGCGAGCATGGCCGCCTCCGGCTCGCTCGCCACGGGCTTCGCGTCGTACTTCGCCGAGCTGTGGTCGGGCCCGCCCGCGCTGCTGGTGTCGCTGCTCTTCATCGCGGTGCTGGTCGTCGTCAACTACATCGGCATCACCGAGTCGGTGGTCATCAACATGCTGATGACCTTCGTCGAGGCCGCCGGCCTGGCCATCATCATGGTCATCGGCATCGTCCACGTGGCCAAGGGCGACGCGGACTTCGGCGTGCTGACCCACATCGACACGGGGGGCGACTACAGCAGCCCGGCCCTCGCCGTGCTCGCCGGCATCTCCTTCTCCTTCTTCGCGATGACGGGCTTCGAGAACACCGTCAACGTCGCCGAGGAGACCATCGAGCCCTACAAGGCGTTCCCGCGCTCGCTGGTGGGCGGCATGCTCGTCGCCGGCCTGGTCTACGTCCTGGTCTCGATGGCCGCCGCGCTCACCGTGCCGACCGACACGCTCGCCGAGTCCGACGCGGCCCTGCTCGAGGTCGTGAAGGCGGGCATCCTGCCGTTCTCCACCGAGCTGATGACGACGCTGTTCTCCCTCATCGCGCTGGTGGCCATCACCAACACCACGCTCGTCACGATCGTCACCCAGCCGCGCATCCTCTACGGCATGGCCCGCGAGGACGTCGTCCCCGGCATCTTCGCCAAGGTCCACGTCACCCGCCGCAGCCCGTGGGTGGGCCTGATCTTCAGCGGGGTCGTGGTCAGCCTGCTGCTCGTTGTCGGCACCCTCCTCACCGAGGCCGGTGGCGGCATCGACCTGGTGGGCCGGCTCGCCACCGTGACGGTCGTGCTGCTGCTCGCGATCTACGCGCTGGTGATCGTCGCCTGCCTCATGCTCCGCGGGCACGACGAGCACGACGACATCTTCCGTGCGAACACCCCACTGCTGTTCGTCGGCCTCATCGGCAACCTCGCCATCCTCGGGTTCACGGTGTTCGACGACCCGGCCTCGCTGCTCTGGTGCGCGGCGCTGCTCGCGATCGGCGGGGTGCTGTTCCTCGCCGAGCACTTCTTCGGCGACAAGGGCACGGCCGACCGCACGCCCGACCTCGACGACGTCCCCACCGGATCCCAGGAGGTCTGAGATGCACGTCATCGTCGCCACGGACGGCTCCCGGCAGTCGCTGGCCGCCGCCAAGCACCTGAAGTCCTTCGCCGACCCGACCAAGGTGAGCGACGTCTCCGTCGTGGCGGTCGTCCGGCCGCTCGCCTCGGTGGCGTTCGCCGACGACCTCTCCGAGGGCAGGCTCGACGGCTCGTTCCGCGACGCCGCCCAGAGTGCTGTCGACACCGTCGCCGCGGTCTTCGACGGCTGGGGCCCGAAGGTGCACAAGCGCATCCGCAGCGGCTCGGCCGCCAACGAGATCATCAAGGCCGCCAAGCAGTACGACGCCGGCCTCGTCGTCGTGGCGGCCGGCGGTCGTGGGCTCAGCGACAGCGTGCTGGTCGGCAGCACCGCGCAGCGGGTGCAGCACTACGCACCCTGCCCGGTGCTCGTCGTACGCCCGGCGCCCCGCAAGCGGCGCAAGGGCTGAGGCGGCCCGCCCGGCCCGACTCACTAGGGTGTCCGCCATGGAGACCCTGCGGCTGGTGCTGCTGTTCGTACACATCCTGGGCTACGCGGCCCTCCTCGGCGGGCTGCTGGTCCAGGTGCGCGAGGAGACCAAGTCGGTCAACTCGCTGATGCGCGACGGCATCGGCACGGCCTTCCTCGCCGGCCTGCTGCTCGTCGGGGTGCTGGAGAGCCTCGGCTCGCCCGACCACGCCAAGATCGGCGTGAAGTTCGCCATCGGCCTGGTGATCCTCGTGCTCGTGATGGCCAACATGCGCAAGCCCAGCATCCCGCAGGGCCTCTACGTCGGCCTGTTGGTGCTCACCTTGGCCAACATCGCAGTGGCCGTGTTCTGGTCCCCGGTCCACGCCTGATCCGGACCCTCACCGCGGGACGGCACCTGTCGCACCCGCCGCATAGGCTGGGGTCGACATGAGCCCCACAGATGCACCGGCAGACCAGGCCCTCTTCGAGCACCGCGACAGCCCTCTCCTCGAGGGACTCAACGAGCCGCAGCGCGCGGCGGTGACCCACGCCGGCGCGCCCCTGCTGGTCGTGGCGGGTGCCGGGTCGGGCAAGACCCGGGTGCTCACCCGACGGATCGCCTGGCTGATCAACGAGCGCAAGGCGCACCCCGGGTCGATCCTGGCGATCACCTTCACCAACAAGGCCGCCGCGGAGATGAAGGAGCGCGTCGAGGAGCTCGTCGGCAAGCGCGCCCGGATCATGTGGGTCTCGACCTTCCACTCCGCCTGCGTGCGCATCCTGCGCAAGGAGATCGACCGGATCGGGTTCAAGTCGAACTTCTCGATCTACGACGCCGCCGACTCCAAGCGGCTGATGACGCTCGTGCTGCGTGACCTCGAGCTCGACCCCAAGCGCTACCAGCCCAACGCAGTGCTCCACTGGGTCTCCGACCAGAAGAACGAGCTGCGCGACCCCGAGGACGTCGCCAAGGAGGCGCGCAACTCCTTCGAGGAGGCCTATGCCAAGGCGTTCACCTCCTACCAGCTCCGGTTGCGCGAGGCCAACGCCCTCGACTTCGACGACCTGATCATGACCACGGTCCACCTGCTGCAGGCGTTCCCCGACGTGCGGGAGTTCTACCGCCGGAGGTTCCGGCACGTCCTCGTCGACGAGTACCAGGACACCAACCACGCCCAGTACAGCCTGATCCAGCAGCTGTGCGGACAGTCCCTGGAGGAGGGCCACCAGGAGTCGGTCGAGCCCAGCGAGCTGATGGTGGTCGGCGACGCCGACCAGTCGATCTACGCCTTCCGTGGTGCCGACATCCGCAACATCCTCGACTTCGAGCAGGACTTCCCCGACGCCACCACGATCCTGCTCGAGCAGAACTACCGCTCGACCCAGACCATCCTCACCGCCGCCAACTCCGTCATCGGCAACAACCGCGGACGCAAGCCCAAGCGGCTGTGGACCGATGCCGGGGACGGCGAGCGGATCGTCGGCTACGTCTCCGACGACGAGCACGACGAGGCCCGCTTCGTCAGCGAGGAGATCGACAAGCTCGTCGACAGCGCCGGCACCAAGCCCGCCGACGTCGCGGTGTTCTACCGCACCAACGCGCAGTCGCGCGTCTTCGAGGAGGTGTTCATCCGCACCGGCCAGCCCTACAAGGTCGTCGGCGGCGTGCGCTTCTACGAGCGGCGTGAGGTCCGCGACGCCCTGGCCTACCTCCGGATGCTGGTCAACACCGCCGACGAGATCTCCCTGCGCCGGGTGCTCAACACCCCCAAGCGCGGCATCGGCGAGCGCGCCGAGGCCTGCGTCGCCGCCCTGGCCGACCGCGACCGCACCACCTTCTGGGAGGCGCTCACCCGCGCCGCCGAGGCGCCCGGCCTGGCCACCCGCAGCCTGAAGAACATCGAGGCGTTCGTCGCGATGATCCAGGAGCTGCAGTCGATGGTCGAGGCCGATGAGCGCCCCGACGTGATCCTCGAGTCGGTGCTGGAGCGCTCGGGCTACCTCGCCGAGCTCGAGGCCAGCGACGACCCCCAGGACGGCACCCGCGTGGAGAACCTCGCCGAGCTCGTCGCCGTGGCCCGCGAGTTCGCCGAGGACCCCCAGCCCGGGCCGAGCGCAGACCCGGCCGACGTCGAGGCCGGCACCGTGGCCGTCGGGCTGGGCGACTTCCTCGAGCGGGTCGCGCTGGTGGCCGACGCCGACCAGATCCCCGACGCCCCCGACGGCGACGACTCGGGGGTGGTCACGTTGATGACGCTCCACACGGCCAAGGGGCTGGAGTTCCCGGTCGTCTTCCTCACCGGCATGGAGGACGGCGTCTTCCCGCACCAGCGCTCGCTCGGCGACCAGCCCGAGCTCGAGGAGGAACGGCGCCTGGCCTACGTCGGCCTCACCCGCGCCCAGCAGCGGCTCTACGTCTCCCGCGCGCTCGTCCGGTCCGCGTGGGGCGCACCGTCCCACAACCCCGCGAGCCGGTTCCTCGACGAGCTGCCGGTCGACCTCGTCGACTGGCGGCGCACGGCGTCGGAGCAGACCCGCTGGGGTCGTCCCGACCACGCGGGTGGCGGTTCCACGCGGCTCGGCACGCCCACCGACGCCGGGCGCCGCAACTTCAGCTCCGCCGCGCTGCGCGCCGACGCCGCCTCCAAGGCCAAGCCCGCGCGCGAGATCCCGAGCCTGGCACCCGGTGACCGGGTCGCGCACGACTCCTTCGGCCTGGGAACGGTGGTCGCCGTCGACGGCGTCGCGGAGAAGTCCGTGGCCTCGATCGACTTCGGCTCCGAGGGCGTCAAGCGGCTCCTGCTCCGCTACGCGCCGGTCGAGAAGCTCTGAGGCCACCACCCCACTCGGTGGTTGAGGTGCGAGCGGAGCGAGCCTCGAAACCAAGGTCTGGGCGACTCCGGCGGCTCCGCCCACTGGTCGAAGATTTCGACGCGCCCGTCGCGGCTTCGTTCCTCAGCCGCGGGGCTTGCTCAATCTCCCCTGACTGCCGACGCGCTCCGCGCGTCGGTCAGGGGACGATGCCGTGCTCGACGAAGGCCTGGAACGGGTCGACAGGGCCGCCGCCGCCGGGGCGCACCTCGAGGTGGAGGTGCGAGCCGGTCACGTGGCCGGTGGCTCCGACGGTGCCGATGACCTCGCCACCGGTGACGCGGTCGCCGACCGAGACGTAGATGCTGGTCTGGTGGCAGAACCAGATCTCGGTGCCGTCGTCGAGGGTCACCACGGTCTTGTTGCCGTAGGCGCCGTCGTAGCCGGTCGAGGTGACGGTGCCGTTGGCGATCGCCATGATCGGGTCACCGGTGTTGCCGTTGAAGTCCAGGCCGGTGTGGTAGTTCGCCCAGAGGCCGTACTGACCGAAGGTGGCGGTGATCTGGTAGCTGGCGAGGGGGAGAACCCACTTGTTCTCCTTGATCTTGGCCGCCTGCTTCTCGGCCTCCTTGCGGATCTCCGCGAGCTTGGCGGCGCGCTCGGCCATCTGCTTCTCGGCCAGCGCGACGAGCTCGGGGTCGGTCTCCTCGACCTGGACGTCGGAGTCGCGGGTCTCGCTGCGGCTCACGACCTCGCCACGGCGGGCGAGGGCGGTGCCGGCAGCGCCGACCGCGTTGGTGGCATCGAGGGACGCACCCGAGGAGGCCAGGGAGGTCGCTCCCGCGCCGGCGGTGACGGCTCCACCCGCGGAGATCGCGAGGACGGCGACGCCTGCCACGAGGGGCAGCGACGGCAGGCTGCTCACCATCGAACGGCGCGGGGGCGGGGTGGCCCGACGCTTGCCGGTCGTGGGTGCAGCCGGTGCCGAGGTGGCGCGACGCTTGGGAGCGCGCTCCGCTCGGTGGTTTCCCATAGGGGTAGTTACCAATCTGCCGGGTCAGGGGGGTCGGGTCGGCAAGACCGCGCACGACTGTAACGGAAAGATCACGGGTTGGTGCAACCCTCGATCAAATTCCTTGTGGAAGCGCTCGCAATGGTCGGTATCCGGACATCAGGCGCGCGCGGCCTGGTAGCGCTCGAGGGCCTCCGTGCGCTCGTCGGCGTGGTCCACGATCCGCAGCGGGTAGTCCTGCTCGTAGCCGGTGTCGGACTTCCACGGCTCGTGGGCGGCCTTGCCGGGCAGGTGGTCGAGCTCGGGCACCCAGCGGCGCACGTAGTCGCCCTGGGGGTCGAACTTCAGTCCCTGGGTGATCGGGTTGAAGACCCGGAAGTACGGCGAGGCGTCGGTGCCGGTGCCGGCCACCCACTGCCAGCCGTGGTTGTTGGAGGCGACGTCGCCGTCGATGAGCTGCTCGAGGAAGTGCTTGGCGCCCACCGGCCACCACACGTGGAGGTCCTTGGTCAGGAAGGAGGCGGTGATCATCCGGACCCGGTTGTGCATCCAGCCGGTCTCGCGCAGCTGTCGCATCCCGGCGTCCACGATGGGGAAGCCGGTGGTGCCGGTGCGCCACGCCTCGATCGCGTCCTCGGGGTCGTCGTAGCGCATGCCCTGCAGCGCGGGCTTGAGGTCGGCCCACGCCGACTCCGGGTGGTGCCAGAGCACGTCGGCGTAGAACTCCCTCCACGCGAGCTCATCGGCATAGGTCGAGGAGTGGTCGATCTCGGCGAGCAGCGAGCGCGGGTGCAGCACGCCGAGGTGGAGGTAGGGGGAGAGCCGGGACGTGCCGTCGCGGTCGGGGCGGTTGCGTGCGGTGGGGTAGTCGCGCAGGCCGTCGGCGCGGAAGGACCGCCACCGCCGCCAGGCCGCCTCCTCGCCGGCCCCCGGCAGCTCGAACGGTGCATCAGCGACCGCCTTCTCCAGCATCTCGACCGCCGTCGCCCGGGAGTCGGCGGCCACGAGGTCGGGGGAGCGCGGGGTCGCGGCCGGCTCGGGCCACCCGTGCTCGCGCCAGGCCCGGGCGAAGGCGCTGAACACCTGGTAGGGGCCGCCGCTGCCGTTGAGCACGCGCCCCGGCCCGACGGCGTACGGCGACCCGGTGGGCACGAGGTCGACGGACCCACCGACCGCGCGGTCGCGCCGCACGCCGTAGGGCGTCGTCTCGGCCGAGACGTGCACCCGGCGCTCACCGGCCACGCGCGGCACCACCTCCCGCGGGTCGCCGTGGTGGATGCTCAGCGGGATCCGCTCGGCGAGCGCGAGGACGTTCGCCGCGAGCCAGGCGCGTCGGGCGGGACCGGCGCCCGACCACAGGGCGGGGTCGAGGACGAAGAGCGCCTGGACGGACCCCTCCTCGAGCGCGGCGAGGAGCGCCGGGTTGTCGCGCACCCGCAGGTCGCGCCGGAACCACATCACCGAGGAGCTCGAGGAAGGCATGCTCCTCAACGTAGCGCCGGGGTGACCACCACCACGCTCACCCGACCTCGTGCCACCCGGCCGGACAGGTCTAGGGTGCCGAGAGGGAATCCCCGCCACTGTTCGCAAGACGAAAAGGACTGGTCACCTCGTGGACCTGATGGAATTTCAGGCGAAGGAGCTCTTCGCCAAGCACGGAGTCGCAACCACGCTGGGGGTCGTCGCCGAGACGCCCGAGGCCGCTCGGGCCGCCGCAGAGGAGATGGGCGGCGTCACGGTCATCAAGGCGCAGGTCAAGGCCGGCGGCCGTGGCAAGGCCGGTGGCGTGAAGATCGCGAAGACCGCCGACGAGGCCGAGTCCTACGCCCGCGACATCCTCGGCATGGAGATCAAGGGCCTGCGCGTCAACCGCGTCCTGGTGACCCCGGCGACGCCGCCGGTCGAGGAGTACTACTTCTCCTTCCTGCTCGACCGCTCCAACCGCTCGCACCTGTGCATCGCATCGGTCGAGGGCGGCGTGGAGATCGAGGAGGTCGCCAAGACCAACCCCGACGCCGTGAAGCAGATCCCGATCAACGCGCTCGAGGGCGTCACGCCGGAGAAGGCCGCCGCGATCGTCGACGAGGCCAAGTTCCCCGCCGAGCTGCGCGACCAGGCCATCGAGATGGTCCAGAGCCTCTGGCAGGTCTACGTCCAGGAGGACGCCACCCTCGTCGAGGTCAACCCGCTGGCCCGCCTCGAGGGCGACAAGCTGGAGGCCCTCGACGGCAAGGTCTCGCTCGACGAGAACGCCTCCGAGGTGCGCCACCCCGACCACGCGCAGTTCGAGATCCGCGAGGAGGCCGACGCGCTGGAGTCGAAGGCCAAGGACAAGGGCCTCAACTACGTCAAGCTCGACGGTCAGGTCGGCATCATCGGCAACGGCGCGGGCCTCGTGATGAGCACCCTCGACGTCGTCGCCTACGCCGGTGAGGCACACGGTGGCGTCAAGCCCGCCAACTTCCTCGACATCGGTGGCGGCGCCAACGCCCAGGTGATGGCCGACGGCCTCGACGTGATCATCAACGACCCGCAGGTCAAGAGCGTCTTCGTCAACGTCTTCGGTGGCATCACCGCGTGCGACGAGGTGGCCAACGGCATCAAGGGCGCCCTGGAGATCCTCGGCGACAAGGAGAGCAAGCCCCTCGTCGTCCGCCTCGACGGCAACAACGTCGAGGAGGGACGCCGCATCCTCGACGAGCTCAACCACCCGCTGGTCACCCAGGTCGACACGATGGACGGCGCGGCCGACAAGGCCGCCGAGCTCGCCCACCAGGCCTGAGAGAGAGAACTGAACAGATGAGCATCTACCTCAACAAGGACAGCAAGATCATCGTCCAGGGCATGACGGGCGGCATGGGTGCCAAGCACACCACCCTCATGGTCGAGTCGGGCGCCAACATCGTGGGCGGCGTCAACGCCCGCAAGGCCGGCACCACCGTCGAGCTCGGCGGCAAGGAGCTCCCGGTCTTCGGCACCGTCGAGGAGGCGATGAAGGAGACCGGCGCCGACGTCTCGGTCGCCTTCGTCCCGCCGGCCTTCACCAAGGACGCCTGCATCGAGGCCATCGACGCCGAGATCCCGCTCCTGGTCGTCATCACCGAGGGTGTCCCGGTCCTCGACACCGCGGAGGTCGTGGCCTACCTCGAGGGCAAGAACACCCGGATGATCGGCCCCAACTGCCCCGGCATCATCACGCCGGAGGAGTCGCTCGCCGGCATCACCCCGCACACCATCGCGGGCAAGGGCCCGGTCGGCCTCGTGTCGAAGTCCGGCACGCTGACCTACCAGATGATGTACGAGCTGAAGGACTACGGCTTCACCACCGCCATCGGCATCGGCGGTGACCCGATCATCGGCACCACGCACATCGACGCGCTCGAGGCCTTCGAGAACGACCCGGAGACCAAGGCGATCGTGATGATCGGCGAGATCGGTGGCGACGCCGAGGAGCGCGCCGCGGCCTACATCAAGGAGCACGTCACCAAGCCGGTCGTCGGCTACGTCGCCGGCTTCACCGCCCCCGAGGGCAAGACCATGGGCCACGCCGGCGCCATCGTCTCGGGCTCGTCGGGCACCGCGCAGGCCAAGAAGGAGGCCCTCGAGGCCGCCGGGGTCAAGGTCGGCAAGACGCCGTCGGAGACCGCCGCGCTGATGCGTGAGGTCCTGCAGGGCCTCTGACCGGCCCCGACACCTCAGTCCCGGTCGAGCTCGAGGCTCGGCACCGGCTCCGAACGGCCCCGCAGGTCCACCTGCGGGGCCGTTCCGGCTCCCGGCACCGGTTGCCGTGCGGGGCTCCTGACCGGGTTCCTGACCGGGTTCCTGGCACTCCACAGCACCTGCCACACCACGTGCGCGCCGAGCAGGCGCACCGGCGCGGCGACCGACAGGCGCCGCCGCGGCGAGGGCAGCGTGGGACAGGCCGCGCTGGACAGCGTTGCTGGAATGGACATCTCTTACTCACACCCCGTTTTCGTGAACGCGCACATGGCCGGAACGATCTGCTCGGTGGTCCCCGTGACCCCGTCGGCCTGCTCGTCCAGCGATGCGAGCGAGCCCTCACCGTACGTGCCGACGAGCAGCCTGGCCGAGCCGACCCGGGTGACCTGGAAGACCGAGCTGCCCAGCCCGTCGGCGTACGTCAGCCCCACGGTCACCGTGTCGTGGCCGGTGTCGCGGTCGAGGACCGTCCAGACCAGGTTGCGCTCGTGGTCGCACTCGGTGGCCACCCGGCGCAGCACGGCCATCGGTGCCTCGGCGAGCGCCGCGTCGTCGTGGACGAACAGCTCGCGCCACTCGTGGTACTCCGGTCCGGAGACCCCGGCCACGAGCCGACGGAGGCCGCCGGACGTCTCCGGCTGCGGCCAGACCACCCGACCGCACATCTCGAGCTCGCCCAGCCCATCGCCGTCGGGAGAGGGCGCGTCGACCTCGTTGTCGGCGTTGTCGGCGTCGAACCCGACCGCCAGCGGGAAGTCCTCGGGGATCTCCGGGCCCCGGGGCTCCGTGGTGGCGGAGCCGCTCGGCCCGGGTGCGGGCGCGCCCTCGTCGTCGAACATCCGGAGGGCCGCGACCGTCTCCTGCAGCGGCTCGACGGTGGCGTCGATGACGCCCTGGACGTCGGGGTCGCTCCACTGGCCGTAGGTCGAGGTGACGAGGAGGGCGGCGCCCACGGGCACGACGTGGATGACCGTCGCGCCGGTGCCGGGCTCGCCGCCGAAGGTGTAGGTCCGGACGAGGGTGGTCGCCGGAGCCGGGCCGAAGGGTGAGTCGCGCACCTCGGTGAGCGTCTCCCGGTCGCCGTCGGCGGTCACCGTGGGGCACGTCAGAGGCAGGTCGGCGAAGGCCTGCGAGACCTGCGCGGCGTCGTCGGGGCTGCCGAGGAGGACCAGCTCGCGGGTGTTGGCGGACTCGCCACCGCTGTTGTCGGCCACCAGGCGGTCGCGAGTCCCGAGGCCGCGCAGGGGAGCGGTGCCACACAGCGTGAGGTCTCGCAGGCCGGTGCCGGTCCGCGAGGTCGCGATGACGTCCTGGGGCGCGCCCATCCCTGCCGACAGCGGGAAGTCGTCGGGGATGGCCGTGCCGGCCGGCTCCGGGGTGGCCGCACCGGTGTCGGAGGCGCTGGTCGCTCCGCCGGAACGTCCGTCGGCGCTCGACGGCTCCTCGCCGCAGCCGGCGACGGCCAGGGAGCCGGCCAGCGCTGCGGTCAGGAGCACGGAGCGGAGCCTCATGCCACCTGAGACCCCGCGGGAGGCGAAAAGGTTGCGTCAGCCCCGCGAGCGGAGGGTGGCGAGACGTTCGAGCACCCGGCGCGACAGGGCGACGAAGTCGTCGCGCCCCATCGTCATGTTGCGCTGGGGGCTGAAGCCGAGCTGCGAGACCGCCGTGCCGTCGCGCACGATCGCCATGAGGAAGGGGAACGACTGCTTGTCGTTGAGCTCCATCGACAGCGCCCAGGCGTGGAGGTCGGTGTCCTTCGTCGAGGACGACACCAGCGGCGTCACAGTGGTGCCGAGGTTGGCCTGGCCGCACTGCCGCACCCGGGTGCGGACCTGCTCGACGAACGTGTCCGCGACCCGGGGCTTCATCGCGCCGACGACCTGGGTCAACCCCAGCTGGTCGACGTTGCGCGTCTCCGGGAAGAGGAACGTGCGCGTCTTCGCCAGCGTGATGCCCTTGCCCGTGAAGGTGGTGCGGTCGCAGCGGGTCGAGGCGTAGTTGGTGCTGCTGGCCTTCTCCGGGTCGGTGCCGACCCACGGTCCGCGCACGGCGGACACCGGCGGAAGGTCGACCACCGACAGCAACCCGGGCAGCGCGCCGATGTCGAGCGGGGGCGTCGTACGCGCGGTGGCACGGCCGGCGCACGTCGCTGCCCCGTCGGACCCGCAGAGCGCGTTGACGGCGGCGGACAGGCCGCCGAGCGAGGCCTTGTCGCTGAGGGGACGGCCGCTCGTGCGGACCACGGTGGTCACCACCAGGCTGCCCGTGCGGGCCATGCCGACGGTGATCGTCGACGGGGTCCGGCCCCAGCTGCGCAGCCGGAACTGCCGGGCGTCGTCGCCGACGCGCTTCACGTCGCTGGTGCGCACCAGCTGGGTGCGCGGGTCTGCGCAGCCGGCGAACCACAGCGAGGCGGTGTCGAAGCTGGCGGCCGCCCGCTTCTCGTCGCGCGAGCGCTCCACGAGCTGCACCGCGGTGGTCTGGACGGTGCTGACGCGCTGCTTGCGGGTGCGCTTCTTCCTGCCCGTGCCGACCGACTTCTCGACGACCTTGGTGGTCGAGCCCTCCCACGTGCGGGCGAGCGCGGCGAGGCCGTCGGGGTCGGAGAATCGTTCGCGCTGGCACGGCGCGACGAGCCCGTCGCCGGCGAGGTTGTCGCTGGTGCCGGTCTCCTCCCAGTCGAGACGGGAGCCGAACCGCGCCACCTGCGCGGACGACAGCAGGGTGGCCTGGTCGATCACGGCCTCGCCGACGCCCTCGTCGGGGTCGTGGACGGTCACGCCGTGTGTCGCCTTCTCCTCGCTGAGGCTGGTGGGCTGCGCGCCCGAGCCGCTCGCCACCAGCGAGCCCGAGACCAGCAGCGTGGTGGTGGCCACGGCGGCCCCGATCACGGTGTGCGTACGACGACGGGCAGCGCCGGAGCGGCGGACCACGCTCGCACGGGGCCAGCGGGTCGAGGTGAGCGGCTCGGCGAGGTCGTGGAGCAGCCGCCCGACCTCCGCGCTCGGGACGTCGCGGTGGAGGGAGAACTGGGAGGCGGCGGTCTGGAGCTCGCGCTCGGCGTCGGCGCGGGGCAGCCCCACGGTGCGGGAGATGTCGTCGAGGCTCAGCGCGGACAGCGCGTTGAGGACGAGGAGCTCGCGCTGGCGGGTGGAGAGCTTGGACAGCGCGTCGAGGGTGGCGAGCGCCTCGGGGTCCAGTGACTTGTCGCGGTGCCAGATGCGCGCAGTGTGGCGACGGCGGGCCCGGCGGAACGCGAGGGGTCGCACGTAGGCGTCGCGGTCGTCGAGACCGTCGACCTTGCGCCAGTGGTGCCAGGCCACGACGAAGGCGTCCCGCACGGCAGCCCGGGCCGCCGGTGCGTCACCGGTCAGGGCGAAGGCCTCGTGCAGGAGTCGGGCGCGGTTCTCGACGTAGTAGGCGTCGAACGTCTCGGGGCTCCTCATGACCGCTCCACGGTACGGGAGAGGCACACACGGCGCACAACTTCCCCCGACGCGTCGGGACCGCGGCGTGGGAGCGGGATCCCGGCGCCGGGGCGGGTGATGATGGCTCGGCCATGACGTCGCTCCTGACCCGACCGGACCACGCCCGGGCCGCCCCTGCCCGGCCGCGCCCACTGGCGCTGATCGCGACGCTCGGCGGCGTCCTCGCGGCGCTCGGTCCGCTGGTCGTGCTGATGGCCGTCGGCATCATCGGCTGGTTCGCCACCGACGCCGGGGTGCACGGCGCCCCGCGCGACGGCATGCGCGTCGGTGCCCTGGTCTGGCTGGCCGGCCACGGCTCCGGCTTCACGGTGCTGGGTGCGCGGGTCACGATCGTGCCCCTGGGCGTCACCGCGATCGCTGCCTGGTCGATGTGGCGGCTGGGTCACCGCGTCGGCGACTCCGTGTCGGGCCACGGTCCCGACGCGGACCGCATCTCCGACGGCGAGCGCGACTTCACCGTCCCGACCGCGATCGGGCTGTTCTTCGCAGGGTATGCCGTGGTGGCCGCCGTCGTGGCCTCCCTGGCCGCCGGTGCCACCGCCGACCCGTCCGTGCCACGGGTGATGGGCTGGACGTTGCTGATGACCGCGCTCGTCGCGGCGCCGGCCATCGCCGTGGGTTCGGGCCGGGCAGCCATCTGGGCGGCCTTCGCGCCCGCCACCGTCCGGGCGGGGGCCGCCGTGGCTGGAGCGGTCCTCCGGTCGTTCCTCCTCGTCTCCGCCGTCGTCTTCCTGGTGGCCTTCGCGGTCTCCTTCGGGGAGGCGGCGACGATGACCTCGCGCCTGCACCCCAGCCCCTCCGAGGCCGTGCTCTACGCCCTCGTCAACGCGGCCTACCTGCCCAACGCGGTCCTCTTCTGCGGTTCCTGGCTGCTCGGACCCGGCTTCGCGGTCGGCGGCGCCACGCTCGTCTCGCCGGGCGCCGTGGTCCTCGGGCCGCTGCCCGTCTTCCCGCTGCTCGCCGCCCTCCCGTCGGTCGGCACGCCCGCAGGGTGGGTCGGCGGCTTGATGGCGCTGCCGCCGCTGCTGGCCGCTGTCGCGGCTTTCCGCCACCTGCGCGGTCGTCCGCTGCCCTGGGACCAGGTCGTCCTCGCCGGGTGCGGCGGCGGGCTCGTGGCCGGCTTCGGCTTCGCCCTGCTGGCCGCGCGGTCCGGCGGTGCCGCCGGGCCCGGGCGGATGCGCTTCGTCGGGCCGTTCGTCCCCGACGTCCTCGTGCACGCGGTCACCGCGTGCGGTGTCGGCGCCCTCCTCGGTGCCGGCGTCGTGGCCCTGCTCAACCGCCGTGCCGCCCGGGCGTGGATCGCCGGGACCGACGCCGACGACACCCGAGCGCCCGCACCCGAGGCGCCCGGCATGACCGACCCCGCGCCCACCGCCCCCGAGCCCACTGAGGACTGAACGTGGGCGCAGGACATGCGCACGCGTCCGGACCCGCCTCCCTCGGACCCGCGCCCCGACAGCTGAGGCTCCTGGTCGGCCTGCTCGTCGGCCCCCTGGTGCTCGCGACGGTCATGGGCCTGGTCGCGCTCTGGCCCGACGGCGACCTCCGGATCACCTCGCCCGGCGCCGATGTGGAGCGCGGCACGGCGACCGTGCAGGAGATCGTGCCGTGCCGCCGTGACGCCGCCGGGTGCAGTGCCGCGCGGGTCGAGCTGCACAGCGGTCCCGGCGCTCCCGGTGAGGCCGAGGCCGTGCTGCCCTACGGCGACGCCGCCCCGGTGGTGGAGCCGGGCGACCGGATCGTGGTGACCTACGTGGCGCAGGGCGAGGTCGGCGAGCAGTACGCCTTCCAGGACTTCGACCGGGGCCCGCCGCTCCTCACCCTGACGGTGCTGTTCGCGCTCGGGGTGCTCGCGCTGTCGCGCTGGCGCGGCATCGGGTCGTTGGTGAGCCTCGCCTTCTCCCTCGTCCTGATCGCCGTCTTCACGCTGCCCGCGATCATGGAGGGTGCCGCTCCGCTGGGGGTCGCGGTCGTCACCGCCGCCGCGATCATGGTCGTCACCCTCTACCTCTCCCACGGCTTCACGGTCCGCTCCACCGTGGCGATGCTCGGCACGCTCGTCTCGCTCACCGTGATCGCGGGCCTGGGCTGGGTGTTCACGACGGTCGGCCACTTCACCGGCCTCGTCGACGAGGGCAGCCAGTACATCTCCAGCATCGCCGCCCAGGTCGACCTCCACGGCCTGCTGCTCGCCGGGCTGGTCATCGGCGCGCTCGGCGTGCTCGACGACGTGACCGTCACCCAGACCTGGGCGGTCTGGGAGCTCGCCGACCTCGACCCGGACGCCAGCGCCCGCTCGCTGTTCGTGCGCGCGATGCGGATCGGGCGCTCGCACGTCGCGTCCACCGTCAACACCCTGGTGCTGGCCTACGTCGGTGCGACACTGCCGCTGATGCTGGTGTTCTCGGCCCTCGACCTGCCGTTCGGCATCGCGGTGAGCCAGGAGGTCGTCGCCCAGGAGGTCGTCCGCGGACTCGTCGGCGGCCTCGGCATCATCGCCGCGGTCCCGGTGACGACCGCGATCGCTGCGCTCGTCGCGGCCCGGCTGGTGCACGAGCGCCGGACGGAGGCCGCCGTCCCGTCCCACCGCGCCTAGGATGCGAGCCGTGCCCGAGCAGTCGCGTCCCGCCCGCATCGTCGTCCTGGTGTCCGGTGCGGGCACCAACCTGCAGGCCCTCCTCGACGCCTGTGCCGATCCGGCGTACGGCGCCCGGGTGGTCGCCGTCGGGGCCGACCGCGACGGCATCGAGGGACTGGCGCGCGCCGACCGGGCCGGCGTGCCGACGTTCGTGCGGAAGGTGTCGGACTTCGAGACCCGCGAGGGGTGGGACACCTCCCTGGCCACCGTCGTCGAGCGATTCGAGCCCGACCTGGTTGTCTCCGCCGGCTTCATGAAGCTGCTGTCGGAGGAGTTCCTCGAGCGCTTCCTGACGCTGAACACCCACCCGGCGCTGTGCCCGGCGTTCCCCGGCATGCACGGCCCGCGCGACGCCCTCGAGCACGGAGTGAAGGTCACCGGAGCCACCCTCTTCGTCGTCGACGGTGGCATCGACACCGGCCCGATCGTCGCCCAGGTGCCGGTCGAGGTCGCCGAGGACGACGACGTGGAGTCGCTGCACGAGCGGATCAAGACCGCCGAGCGCGCCATGCTCGTCGACGCCGTGGGGCGGATCGCTCGCGAGGGGATCTCGGTCGAGGGCCGTCGGGTTCGCATCGGCGCCGGCTCCCGGTAGATTGCGACCACACGACTGGCGCAGGTGGGCCACCACCAGGGAGTGACGCGCGAGGTGCATCGAACGCCTGGGTGCCCTCGACTCGAGAGCAACCGAGGAGTCCCGTGTCCGACCACCGCATCCCGATCCGCCGCGCCCTGGTGTCCGTCTACGACAAGACCGGTCTCGACGACCTGGTGCGCGGCCTGCACGAGGCCGGTGTCGAGCTGGTCTCCACCGGCGGCTCCGCCGCGCTGATCGAGTCGCTCGGCCTGCCCGTCACCAAGGTCGAGGACCTCACCGGCTTCCCCGAGTGCCTCGACGGCCGGGTCAAGACGCTGCACCCCCGCGTGCACGCCGGGATCCTCGCCGACCGTCGCCTCGACTCCCACGTCCAGCAGCTCGCCGACCTCGGCGTCGAGCCGTTCGACCTCGTCGTCAGCAACCTCTACCCCTTCACGCAGACCGTCGCCTCCGGCGCCGGGCCCGACGAGTGCGTGGAGCAGATCGACATCGGTGGTCCGTCGATGGTCCGCGCCGCGGCGAAGAACCACCCGAGCGTCGCCATCGTCACCTCGCCCGCGGCGTACGACGACGTGCTGGCCGCCGCTGCCGCCGGCGGCTTCACGCTCGCCCAGCGGCAGCGGCTGGCCGCGGAGGCCTTCGTGCACACCGCGACCTACGACGTGCACGTCGCGTCGTGGATGGGCAACGTGCTCACCGACACCAGCGAGGGCTCCGGCTTCCCGGCGTGGATGGGCGCGACGTGGGACAAGGAGGCGGTGCTGCGCTACGGGGAGAACCCGCACCAGGGTGCCGCGCTCTACGCCAACGGCTTCCTCCCCGGCGGCCCCGGGCTGGCCCAGGCCGTGCAGCACCACGGCAAGGAGATGTCCTACAACAACTATGTCGACGCCGACGCGGCCCGCCGGGCGGCGTACGACTTCGACGAGCCCGCCGTCGCGATCATCAAGCACGCCAACCCGTGCGGCATCGCCGTCGCGGACGACGTGGCCACCGCGCACCGCAAGGCCCACGAGTGCGACCCGGTCAGCGCCTTCGGCGGCGTGATCGCCACCAACGTCCCGGTCTCCGTCGCGATGGCCGAGCAGGTCGCCGAGATCTTCACCGAGGTCATCGTGGCCCCCGGCTACGAGGACGGCGCGATCGAGGCGCTGCAGGCCAAGAAGAACATCCGCATCCTCGAGTGCCCGCCGCTCGACCGGTGCGGCGTCGAGACGCGCGCCATCTCCGGCGGCCTGCTGCTGCAGGAGCGCGACGTGATCTCGGCCGAGGGCGACGACCCCTCGACCTGGATGCTGGCGACCGGTGAGGCCGCCTCCGACGAGCTGCTCGCCGACCTCGCCTTCGCGTGGCGGGCCTGCCGCGCGGTGAAGTCCAACGCGATCCTGCTCGCCGCCGACGGCGCGTCCGTCGGGGTCGGCATGGGCCAGGTCAACCGCGTCGACTCGTGCCGGCTCGCGGTCGAGCGGGCGGGGGAGCGGGTGACCTCCGCCGTCGCCGCCTCCGACGCGTTCTTCCCCTTCGCCGACGGGCCGCAGATCCTCATCGATGCGGGGGTGAGGGCGATCGTCCAGCCGGGCGGGTCGGTGCGCGACGCCGAGGTGATCGCCGCGTGCGAGGCGGCCGGCGTCACGATGTACCTCACTGGCACGCGGCACTTCTTCCACTAGGGGACGCGCCAGCGATGTTATCTTGACGTCAAGATAACATCTGAGGGGGTACGACGTGCGCTGGTGGCAGCGGATCCTCCCGCCGACGAAGCTCGAGCGGGACCTGGTCTGGCAGTGCGTGCTGTCGGCCTTCGCGACGGGGACGTTCCTCACCGGGACGGCCGTCTACTTCACGAAGGTCGTCGGGCTGTCCGGCGCGGAGGTCGGCCTCGGCATGTCCATCGCGGCCGGCGTCACCCTGCTGCTCCAGCTGCCGATGGGCAGGCTCGCGGACCGGGTGGGCGCCAAGCCGCTGTGGGCACTCGCCAGCGCCGTGGAGGCCGCGCTCTACCTCGCCTGGCCGCTCATCGGCGGGATGGTCACCTTCGTCCTGATGCTGAGCGTGCTGGCGATCTTCGAGACCGCCGGCCGCAACGCACGCAACGTCTACCGGATCGCGGTGTTCCCGCGTGACGTGCGGGTGCGTGCCCTGGCCTACATGCGGGCGGCCCGCAACGTCGGCTACACGCTCGGCGCGGGCGCGAGCGGTGTGGCGCTGGGCCTCGGCCTCGACGCCGTACGCCTCATCCCGTTCGTCACCGGGGCGCTGCTCGTGCTCAATGCGCTGCTGATCGCCACCGTGCTGCCGGTCATCGCCCGACAGCTCCCGGTCGCCGACGGCGACGACCCCAGCAGCGTCGCGCCGCCGGCCTGGCGCAACCCCGGCTACGTCGTGCTCAGCGTCTGCAACGGCGTGCTGTCGTCCAACCAGGTGCTGCTCAACGTGGTCGTGCCGCTGTGGCTGGTGGAGCGCACGGACGCCCCGCCTGCGCTGCTGGCGTGGCTCTTCGGCACCAACACCGTCCTGGCCGTGCTGCTCCAGGTCCGGGCCAGCCGGGTGGCCGACTCCGTCGACGGGTCGCTGCGTGCGGTGCGCTGGTCGGGCTGGGCGTTCATCGTGTCGTGCGGCCTGATCGCGTGGACCCACGAGACGGTCGGCTGGGTCTCGATCCTGCTGATCTGGATCGGCCACGTGACGATCACAGGTGCGGAGCTGTGGCAGTCGGCGGCGGACTGGTCCTTCACGAGCGAGCTCTCCGACCACCGCCGCCTCGGCGACTACCAGGGCGTGTGGGGGCTGGGCTACCAGATCGAGCCGATCATCTTCCCGGCGCTCTACACCTGGCTCGCGCTCCAGGTCGGCACGCCGGGCTGGATCGTGATCGCGCTGATCGGTGTCACCGCTGCCGTGGTGGCCCACCCGGCGGCACGCGCCGCCGAGCGGCACCTCGTGAAGATCGGGGCGCCGGTCGGGGTGTGAGCCGGGGCGTCCCTAGACTGGCCCGCGTGACGGCACAGACCCTCGACGGCGCAGCCACCCTCAAGACGATCAAGGCGGAGCTCACCGAGCGCGTGGCCGCGCTGCGGGAGCAGGGGGTGACCCCGGGCCTGGGCACCGTGCTCGTCGGCGACGACCCCGGCTCCCACTGGTACGTCGGCGCGAAGCACAAGGACTGCGCGGAGATCGGCATCACGTCCATCCGGCGCGACCTGCCCGCCACCGCCACCCAGGCCGAGGTGGAGGCCGTGATCGACGAGCTCAACGCCGACGAGGCCTGCACGGGGTTCATCGTCCAGCAGCCCACCGGGCTCGACGAGTTCGCCCTGCTCTCGCGCGTCGACCCCGACAAGGACGTCGACGGCCTGCACCCCACCAACCTCGGCAAGCTCGTGCTCGGCGAGGCCGGTCCGCTGCCCTGCACCCCGGTGGGGTCCATCGAGCTGCTCCGCCGCCACGGCGTCGAGATCGCCGGCGCGGAGGTCGTGGTCATCGGCCGTGGCATCACCGTGGGCCGTCCGCTCGGCCTGCTGCTCACCCGCCGCTCGGAGAACGCCACCGTCACCCTGTGCCACACCGGCACCCGCGACCTGGCCGCCCACGTGCGCAACGCGGACATCGTGGTCGCCGCCGCAGGGGTGCCCGGCATCGTGACCGCGGACATGGTCAAGCCCGGCGCGGCCGTCCTCGACGTGGGCGTCTCCCGCGTGGACGGCAAGGTCACCGGTGACGTGCACCCCGACGTGTGGGACGTCGCCGGATGGGTCTCGCCCAACCCCAAGGGCGTCGGTCCGATGACCCGCGCGATGCTGCTCACCAACATCGTGGAGATCGCCGAGAAGTCCGTCCGGTCCTGACATGACCGACCCGGAGCGCGACGAGCCCGTCGAACGACGTCCGATCGAGCCGCCCGAGTCGGTCGAGCCCGTCTCGGCGGAGCCGGTCGACCCCGACGAGCCGCGGCGCTACCCCTCGACCATCGGAGGCGCGTTCTACCTGCTCGTCCTCGGCGTCGTCGCCGCCGCCATGGTCGTCGTGGCCCTCGACGAGTGGCGCACCGGCATCCGCCTGATGGGCGGCGCGCTGGTCTTCGCCGCGCTCGTCCGCCTGGTGCTGCGGCGCCGCGACGCGGGCATGCTCGCCGTACGCCACAAGGTGCTCGACGCGGTCGTCCTGGCGGTGCTGGGCGGCGCGCTGATCTTCCTGGCGACCTCGATCCCGGACCAGCCGGGCTTCTGACGCACGACTCCTGACGCACGACGGCCGGGCACCCCCGGTGGGGGGCCCGGCCGTCGAGGCTGGAACGTGTCGCCCTCAGATGAGGCCGAGCTCGGTGACCGCCGTGCGCTCCTCGGCGAGCTCCGCGGTGGAGGCGTCGATGCGGGCACGGGAGAAGTCGTCGATCTCGAGACCTTCCACGATGGACCAGTCGCCACCGGAGGTGGTGACGGGGAACGAGGAGATCAGGCCCTCGGGCACGCCGTACTCGCCGTGGGAGACGACGGCCATGGAGACCCAGTCGTCCTTCGCCGAGCCGAAGAGCCAGTCGCGCGCGGCGTCGATCGTGGCCGACGCAGCCGAGGCGGCCGAGGACGAGCCGCGCGCGTCGATGATCGCGGCACCGCGCTTGGCGACGGTCGGGATGAAGTCGTTCTCGAGCCAGGCCTGGTCACCGACCAGCTCGGCGGCGTTCTGGCCGTTGACCTCGGCGTGGAACAGGTCGGGGTACTGGGTGGCGGAGTGGTTGCCCCAGATCGTCATCTTCGAGATGTCGGTGACCTTGGCGCCGGTCTTGGCCGCGAGCTGCGAGATCGCACGGTTGTGGTCGAGGCGGGTCAGCGCGGAGAAGCGCTCGCGCGGGATGTCGGGCGCGTTGGTCATCGCGATGAGGGCGTTGGTGTTGGCCGGGTTGCCGGTGACACCGATGCGCACGTCGTCGGCTGCGACCGCGTTGAGGGCCTTGCCCTGCGCGGTGAAGATCGCGCCGTTGGCGGAGAGCAGGTCGCCGCGCTCCATGCCGGGGCCGCGCGGGCGGGCGCCGACGAGCAGGGCGAGGTTGACGCCGTCGAAGATCTTCTCGGCGTCCGAGCCGATCTGGACGCCGGCCAGGTTCGGGAACGCGCAGTCGTCGAGCTCCATCACGACGCCCTCGAGCGCCTTGAGGGCGGGCTCGATCTCGAGCAGCCGCAGCTCGATGGGGCGGTCTGCGGCCAGCGCGCCGCTGGCGAGGCGGAAGAGCAGGCTGTAGCCGATCTGGCCGGCGGCGCCGGTGACGGCAACCTTCAGGGGTTCGGAGGTCACAGTGGGTACTCCTCGTGAGGCGGGACGTGGTGTCCCGCTGACGCTAGCAGCGCCGGATCCGCGGCCGGCGGCTGGTCGGCGGATGGCATGCTGGCGCCCATGCTGCGAGACCTCCGCCGCCCCTCGACGCGTGGCCTCGTGCGGGCGACCTCGGCCCTCGCGCTCGTCGGCGCCCTGTCGGGCTGCGCGGGGATCGGCCAGCCCCAGCCCTACGACTCCCCGGGCATCAACGGCCTGGTCATCCCGACGCCGACGCCCGACCCGGACGACTTCGTCGACGTGGTCGACAACCCGTGGCTCCCGCTCGAGGCCGGAGCCACCTGGCGCTACGAGGTGACCGACGCCGGACGCAGCGTCGGCACGATCTCGGCCGAGGTGCTCGACGACACCACCTCGGTCGCCGGCCTCGACGCGACCGGCGTACGCACCACGACGGACATCGACGGCGACACCACCCGGGAGACGTCCTTCTACGCCCAGGACGAGGACGGGAACGTCTGGCTGGTCGGCGCCGACGGGGACGACGACGCCGGGGGTGTCGACTGGCGCGCGGGTGAGAACGGCGCGGAGGCCGGGCTGGCGATGCCGGCGCACCCCCGCCTCGGCGACGGCTGGCTCGCCTACGTCGTGCCGGGGCTGCCCGAGGCGCCGATCCGGGTGGAGGACCAGTCGCAGGAGATGGTGCAGGTGCTGCAGACCGGCTCCGCCGGCACCGGATGGAGCGAGGCCGGCGCCACGACCCGCACGGTGTACGAGAAGGGCGCCGGCCTCGTCAGCGTCGTGGACCTCGACGCGGGCTGGGTGGCGACCAGGGACCGGTCCGGGGACTAGTCGGGTCGGCGGACCTGGGTCCGGCCGTCGTCGTCGCCCTCGGGGTTGCCCCAGTGCCCGGGCGCGCTCTGGCCGGGCTGCTGCGGCTGGGCCGGGGGAGCGCCCCACTGACCGGGCTGACCGGGCTGCTGCTGCGGCTGCTGGGGGGCGGGCTGCCCCCACTGACCGGGCTGGCCGGGCTGCGGCTGGCCCTGCGGAGCGCCGTAGGGGTCGGGCTGCTGCTGCGGCTGCTGGGGCTGTCCCCACTGCTGCTGCGGGGGAGCGCCCCAGGCGGAGCCGGGCTGGCCCCAGCCGCCCTGCTGGCCCTGGTTCCACTGGGCCTCGTAGTTGCCGGGGACGAACTGGTCCTTGCGGCCGCCGCCGAACGAGAGGCCGGAGCCGGCGACCGCTGCGGCGCCCTGGCCGAAGAGGAGGGGGTAGGTGAGTCCGGCGACGGCGGCCCCGAGCAGTGGGGCGACGACGAACAGCCAGAGCTGGACGATCGCGTCGGTGCCGGCGAAGACGCCGACGCCGATGGAGCGGGCCGGGTTGACCGACGTGCCGGTGGCGCCCATCGAGGCGAAGTGGATCATCGCCAGGGCGAGGCCGATGGCCAGCGGGCCGAGGGCCACGTTGACCTCGTTGCGCTCGTCGGTCACCGCGAGGATCACCCACAGGAAGACCGCGGTGAGCAGGGTCTCGAGCAGCAGCGCGGCCCACCAGGCATAGCCCGAGCCCTGGTCGCCGAAGGAGTTCTGCCCCATCCGCCCCTCGGCGGTGAAGCCCTCGAAGCCGTGCATCAGGCCGAAGAGTGCCGCGCCGGCGAGGAGGCCGCCGAGGAGCTGGGCGGCCATGTAGATGCCGACCTGGTTCCACGGCAGGCGGCCGCCGAGGACGGCGCCCAGCGTCACGGCCGGGTTGAAGTGGCCGCCCGAGATCCGGCCGACGGCGTAGGCCATCACCACGACCGTGAGGCCGAAGGTGAGGCCGGTCGCGACGTAGTCGCCGCCGCTCATCAAGAAGGCGCCACAGCCGAAGAACACGAGCACGAAGGTGCCCAGCAGCTCGGCGGTGAACTTCTGACCGGTGGTCGGTGTGTCTTCGACGATGTCGCTCATGACGAGCTGCTCCTCCAGAGTCGTGGGCCGTACCCCGCGTAGGCCACGCGAAGCCTAGCCGCGCGGAGATGGGGGTGCGAGGGTAGGCGAGTCGCCACGTGATCAGGCGTCAGGTATCTTGACGTCAAGAGTTATGCCCCACCCGATCCACCAGACGATCACCCAGGAGCTGTCCTACCCATGGCCAAGATCATCTACACCCAGACCGACGAGGCGCCGCTGCTCGCGACGTACTCGTTCCTCCCGATCATCGCTGCCTACGCGAAGACCGCCGGTGTCGAGGTGGAGACCCGCGACATCTCGCTGGCCGGCCGGGTGATCGCGCAGTTCCCCGATCGCCTCACCGAGGAGCAGCGCCTCGAGGACGCCCTCGCCGAGCTCGGCGAGCTGGCCACGCAGCCCGAGGCCAACATCATCAAGCTGCCCAACATCTCCGCCTCGATCCCGCAGCTCAAGGCGACCATCGCCGAGCTGCAGTCGCAGGGCTACGACCTCCCGGCCTACCCGGAGAACCCGCAGACCGACGAGGAGCGCGAGGTCCGCGCCCGCTACGACAAGGTCAAGGGCTCGGCGGTCAACCCGGTGCTGCGCGAAGGCAACTCCGACCGCCGCGCGCCCGCAGCGGTGAAGAACTACGCCAGGTCGCACCCGCACTCGATGGGAGCGTGGAGCAGCGAGTCGAGGACCAACGTCGCGACGATGGGCCACGACGACTTCTTCAGCAACGAGTTGTCGGTCGTCATGCCCGCCGACGACACGCTGTCGATCGTGCACGTGGGTGCCGACGGCAACGACACCGTGCTCAAGGAGGGGCTGCAGGTCCTCGAGGGCGAGGTCATCGACGGCACCTTCATGAGTGCAGCCAGGCTCGACGAGTTCCTCGAGGCGCAGGTCGCCAGGGCCAAGGCCGACGGCGTGCTGTTCTCCGCCCACCTCAAGGCCACCATGATGAAGGTCTCCGACCCGATCATCTTCGGCCACGTGGTGCGCGCCTACTTCGCCGACGTGTTCGCCCAGTACGGCGAGCAGCTCGCCGCTGCGGGCCTGTCGGCCAACGACGGCCTCGGCGCCATCCTCGCCGGCCTCGACCAGGTCGACGGCGGCGCGGAGATCAAGGCCGCCTTCGAGAAGGGCCTGGCCGAGGGCCCCGCCCTCGCGATGGTCGACTCCGACCGCGGCATCACCAACCTGCACGTGCCGTCCGACGTGATCATCGACGCCTCGATGCCGGCGATGATCCGCACGTCCGGTCAGATGTGGAACGCCGAGGGCGAGCAGCAGGACACCCTCGCCGTCATCCCGGACTCGTCCTACGCCGGCGTCTACCAGGCCGCGATCGACGACTGCCGCACCCACGGCGCGCTCGACCCGTCCACCATGGGCTCGGTGCCCAACGTCGGCCTGATGGCCAAGGCCGCCGAGGAGTACGGCTCGCACGACAAGACCTTCGAGATCCCGGCCGCCGGCACGGTCGAGGTCCGCAACGCCGCAGGCGAGGTGCTGATGTCGCACGAGGTCGAGGCCGGTGACATCTGGCGCGCCTGCCAGACCAAGGACGCCTCGATCCGCGACTGGGTCAAGCTCGCCGTCACCCGCGCCCGGGCCAGCGAGACGCCCGCGGTGTTCTGGCTCGACGAGAACCGCGCCCACGACGCCAACCTCATCGCGCTCGTGACCGACTACCTGAAGGAGCACGACACCGACGGCCTCGACATCTCAGTGATGGCGCCGGCCGAGGCGACGACGTTCTCCCTCGAGCGGATCCGCAAGGGGCAGGACACCATCTCGGTGACCGGCAACGTGCTGCGCGACTACAACACCGACCTGTTCCCGATCCTCGAGCTCGGCACCAGCGCCAAGATGCTCTCGATCGTGCCGCTGATGAACGGTGGCGGACTGTTCGAGACGGGTGCCGGCGGCTCGGCGCCCAAGCACGTGCAGCAGCTGGTCAAGGAGGACTACCTCCGCTGGGACAGCCTCGGCGAGTTCTTCGCGCTGGCTGCCTCGCTCGAGCACCTCGCCGGCTACGACGACAACGCCCGGGCCCGGATCCTCGGTGACACGCTCGACAAGGCCACCGAGACCTTCCTCAACGAGGACCGGTCGCCGGGCCGCAAGCTGGGCACGATCGACAACCGCGGCTCGCACTTCTACCTCGCGCTCTACTGGGCCGAGGAGCTCGCGAAGCAGACCGAGGACGCCGAGCTCGCGAGCGCGTTCGCGGCGCTGGCGACCTCGCTGCGCGAGAACGAGCAGACGATCGTCGACGAGCTGCTCGCCGTCCAGGGCAAGCCGGCCGACATCGGCGGCTACTTCCGGCCCGACGCCGAGAAGGCCACCGCGGTGATGCGCCCGTCGGCCACCTTCAACGAGGCCATCGCGTCGCTCGGCTGAGCCCGCGCGAGGAGCACGACCGCATGACAGTGGGGGAGCAGGGGTTGCCGCGGGCACCCCTGCTCTCCTCGCTGTGGCTGGTGCTGGGCAACCTCCTCCCGGTCTGGGCGGTGTGGGCCGGGCACATGTCGGTCGGCGACGTGTTCGTCGTCTACTGGATCGAGAACCTCGCCTACTGGGCGATCACGATCGTCAAGGTGCGCACCGCCCGGGGCGCGGGACGTCCCGGCGGTCCGCGGATGACGATGAACGGCAAGCCGGTCGACGCCTCGGACTCGGGCGCGCTGGCCTTCTTCTTCGCCCTGCACTACGGCATCTTCACGCTCGTCCACGGCGTCTTCGCCTTCGTGATGGCCTTCCTCGCCGGTGGCGAGCTGCACCCGGCCACCTGGCTGCTCGCGGGCTTCGCCCTCGCGCTCAGCCACCTGGGCTCGCTGTGGCTCAACTGGTACGACGGCGGCGAGCGCTGGGTGGTGTCGCCGGGCACCGCGATGTGGCAGCCCTACCCGCGCATGCTGGTGCTGCACGTCGCGATCATCCTGGGCTTCGGGCTCGCGATGCGCTCGGTCGGCACTGCCGACACCCCGAGCGGCCTCGAGCAGCTGGCGCCGGTGGTGCTGCTGCTGGGCCTCAAGACAGTGGTGGACCTCGCGCTGCACCTGTGGGAACGGCGGCGGGCCGGCACGGCCGCGCTCGCGCTCGACGCGGCGTGATCTCGCCCACCTGTCCCGGCGGCGCGCCGGTGCGGGGGAACAAAACCCGCCTCGCCCGCTCTTGCGACCAGTGATGACCACGACCTCCACCGCCACGGACCTGCCCCCCGACGCGCCGGGCGACCTCGACGTCCCCTCGGTCACCGCCCGCCACTTCGGCCTGGCAGTCCTCGCGCTCGGGATGGGCGGTTTTGCGATCGGCACCACCGAGTTCGTGACGATGGGCCTGCTGCCGCAGATCTCCGACGGCGTCGACGTCAGCATCCCCACCGGCGGCCACGTGATCTCGGCGTACGCCGTCGGGGTCGTGGTGGGTGCCCCGGTCCTCGCCTTCCTCGGTGCCCGGCTGCCCCGCCGGGCCCTGCTCGTCGCGCTGATGGCGGCCTTCGCGGTCGGCAACGGCATCAGCGCGCTGGCCACCTCCTACGAGCAGCTGATGGTCGCGCGGTTCGCCGCCGGCCTCCCGCACGGCGCCTACTTCGGCGTCGCGTCCCTGGTCGCGGCGAGCATGGCCCGGCCCTCGCGCAAGGGGCGTGCGGTCTCGCAGGTGATGCTCGGCCTCTCCGTCGCCAACGTGCTCGGCGTGCCGGCGGCCACCCTGCTGGGGCAGGAGCTCGGGTGGCGAGCCGCCTTCTGGGCCGTCTCCGGGCTGGGCCTGGTCACGCTGGCGCTGGTCGCCTGGTTCGTGCCGTCGTGCCCGGGTGACGCCGAGGCCAGCGGTCGACGCGAGCTCTCGGCCTTCCGGGTGCCGCAGGTGTGGCTGACCCTGCTGGCCGGCGCCGTCGGCTTCGGTGGCATGTTCGCCGTCTACTCCTACATCGCCCCCGTCGTGACCGACGTGGCCGGGCTGGGGGAGCGCTCGGTGTCGATCTACCTGCTGGGCTTCGGCCTCGGCATGGTCGCCGGCACCTGGGTCGCCGGGATCATGGCCGACTGGTCGATCTTCCGCTCCCTGATCATCGGGGGCAGCGGCATGGCGGTGGCCCTGCTCGGCTTCTGGCTGGCCGCACCCCACGGCTGGGCGGCGCTGCCCTTCGCCTTCCTGATCACCACCCTGGGCTCGGTCCTGGTGATCAACCTCCAGCTGCGCCTGATGGACGTCGCCGGTGACGCCCAGACGCTCGGCGCGGCGATGAACCACGCCTCGCTCAACATCGCCAACGCCCTCGGCGCCTGGCTCGGCGGTGTGGTCATCGCGGCCGGGTGGGGCCTGCGGGCCCCGGCACTCGTCGGTGTGCTGCTCTCGCTGGCGGGGGTCGCCATCCTGCTGGTCTCGGCCCGGCTCCACGTGCGCCAGCGCGACGCCGTACGCGCCTGAGGCGCGGGCAGTCGGCCCGGGCCGGTCCACGACATTTCCGATCATGTTGCGTGGAGTTAACACGGGCGGAACTCTTGTGTAGCGCGCGCTTGTAACGATCCAATCCATGAGGGGCGGGCTGGCCGCCCCAGATCTTCCGGAGGGGGAGTCATGGACGAGAAGAAGATCGACCACGAGATGGGCCGCCGCCGTCAGCTGCACGACCGCAACGTGCACGACGTCGTCAGCCTCCTGCAGCGTCGCCAGGAGCTGCGGGGCATCTATCCGATGGCCGACCTCGTCGCCGACAACGTGGGCTGGGTCGTCTGAGGGCGGGGGTGCTCGCCGGACCGGCTAGAGCAGCCAGCAGTTGCTGAGCTGCGGCACTCCGGCGAAGCGCGCCTCGAAGAAGGGCAGCGCCTCGGCGACGTGCGGCACCATGCCGCCGACGTGCGCCGGGGCGAGGTTGGTGGAGAAGTAGACGTTGGCGCCCTTGCCGCACCACGACCTCGCCATCGCCCGGCCCACTCCGTAGGGGATGGTGTCGTCGAGCGCGGAGTGGGTCACGAGCACCGGGACGGTCGGCTTGACGGTGCCGATGCGCTGCGACTCGATGATGGAGGCGAAGGGCTGCTGCTTCATCAGCTCCGACATCGGCCGACCGTCGGCGCTGAGGTCCTCGGACCGGGTGAAGGCGTGGTCGAGGAGGTCGAAGACGCAGGCCTGCTCGACGTCGTCCATCGCCGCGCGGCCGGCGGTGTTGAGGTAGGGCGAGAGGTCGAGGTCGTAGCTCGCCGCCAGGCCGCGGAGGGCGAAGAAGGCGAACGCCGAGAACAGGCCGCCGTCGAGGTTGGTCGCGACCCGTCCCAGGTCGGCCGGCACCGCGCCGACCACCGCACCCCGCAGCCTCAGCTCGGGGGCGTAGGTCGGAGCAAGCTCGACCGCGGACGCCGCGGCGCCTCCGCCCTGCGAGTAGCCCATCAGCCCGACCGGGCTCGAGGCGCTCAGGCCGGTGCCGGTGAGCCGCTGGGCAGCGCGTACGACGTCGAGCGTGGCGCGGCCTTGGGCGACACGGTCCATGTAGGTGTGGACGCCCGCGGTGCCGAGCCCCTCGTAGTCCGGCATCGCGACGGCGTAGCCGCGCTGGAGCAGGCCTTCGATGCCGATGCCTTCGTACTCGATGCCCTCGGAGAACTGGCGTGACGGCGCGCAGCGGTCGGCCATGCCCTGGGTGCCGGGCGCGTAGCCGATGACGGGCCGGGTGCCGATCCCGATCCACGGCGCCTTGGGGACGAGGACGGTGCCGGAGGTGGCGATGGCCGTCCCGGCGCGGTTGGTCGTGCGGTAGAGGACCCGGTTCGCGTCGCGCACCAGGCTGGTGGCGTCGAGCGGGTCGAGGAGGAAGTCGACCTTCTCGCTCCGGATGACGGCACCGTTGGCGCTGGGCAGCGTCGCGGGTGCCTCGTAGAACGCGGGGCGGGGCGGCTCGGGCACGACGGCGCCCGCCGGCGTCGTGCCGAGCGCGAGCACGCCGGTCAGCGTGGCGGCGAGCAAGGTGAGCAAGGTGAGCAGTGACGCGATCGCGCGTGCCGACGAACCCCGAGAGTGAGTCATGATCGGAAACTACTCGTGAGTCACATCGTCGGCGATGTGATGTCCGTCACATGCCGTAGGTCATCCCCATCGCCGTCCGCACCTCGTCGAGCGTGACCTCGGCGACCTCGTTGGCCCGGGTGTTGCCGCGGCGCAGCACCTCGGTGAGGTAGCCGGGGTCGGCCTCCAGCTCGGCGCGCCGGGCCCGCAACGGTGCGAGCTCGGTGTTGATCGCCTCGGTGAGCCGCGCCTTGAGCGCGCCACCGCCGCCGTCGCCGATCTCCTCGGCGACGGTGGCCGGGTCGACGCCCTCGCACAGGCCGATCAGGGTGAGCAGGTTGGCCACCTCGGGACGGGCGTCGGGGTCGTAGGTGATGACGCGGTCGCTGTCGGTCTTGGCGCCCTTGAGCTTCTTCGCGGTCTCGTCGGCGCTCATCCGCAGCTCGACGACGTTGCCCTTGGACTTGCTCATCTTGGTGCCGTCGGTGCCGAGGATCAGCGGCGCCTCGGAGAGCAGCGCGCCCGGCTCCGGGAACACCGGGGCGTAGCGGTCGTTGAAGCGTCGCGCCACGACGCGGGTCTGTTCGAGGTGTGGGAGCTGGTCGCGCCCGACGGGCACGACGTTGGCCTTGCAGAACAGGATGTCGGCGGCCTGGTGCACGGGGTAGGTCAGGAGCAGCCCGCCGATGGAGGTGATGCCGGCCGACTTCGCCTCGTCCTTGACCGTCGGGTTGCGCTGCAGCTCCGCGACGCTGACCAGGCTGAGGAACGGCAGCATCAGCTGGTTGAGCGCGGGCACGGACGAGTGGGTGAAGATCGTCGCCTTCTCCGGGTCGAGACCGGCCGCGATGTTGTCGAGCAGCAGGTTGCGTACGTTGCCGGCGATGTCTCCGGCGACCTCGCGGTCGGTGATCACCTGGTAGTCCGCGATCAGCTGCCAGATCTCCGCGCCGCTGTCCTGCAACCGGAGGCGGTTGCGGATGGATCCGAAGTAGTGGCCGATGTGCAGCGCGCCGGTCGGTCGGTCCCCGGTCAGCATCCTCAGGGAGGCCGGGTCGGTCGCCATCTGCTCCTCGATGGCGTCGCTGCGCGCCTGGGCGGCGCGGAAGGTGTCACTCACGCGGACGATCCTTTCACGGGGCCGATCGCAGCTGCGAACGGGTTCTGTAGGGTCTCTGGGGTGCCGACCATCGGAGTAGCCATCCCGATCCCGGAGCCCTGGGCGAGCGAGCTGCAGGACTACCGCACATCGGTGGGCGACACGACCGCGACGCAGATCCCGACCCACATCACGCTCATCCCGCCGACCGAGGTCGGCGACGCCGACCTGGAGGCGGTCACCAGGCACCTCGCGGCCACGGCGGCGTCGCTGCAGGCCTTCGACATCCACCTGCGCGGCACCGGGACCTTCAGGCCCGTCTCGCCCGTCGTGTTCGTCACCGTGGCCGAGGGGATCTCGCAGTGCGAGGTGCTCGCCAAGGCGGTGCGGCAGGGCCCGCTCGCCGTCGACCTGCACTTCCCCTACCACCCGCACGTCACCGTCGCGCACCACCTCGACGACCCGACGCTGGACCGCGCCTTCGCCGAGCTCGCCTCCTTCGAGTGCCGCTTCGCCGTCGACTCCTTCAGCCTCTACGTCCACGACGAGGACGACGGCTGGCAGCCCACCCACCAGTACGCCCTCGGCTGAGCATGTCCATCGTCACCTCGGCCAAGGAACGCTTCGCGCGCCTGCGCGAGCGGCGTCCGTTCGTCGACCACCTCGCCCGGATGGTCCAGCACTACGGCACCGTGAACGGCAACGGGCTCGCGGCGGCCGTCACCTACTTCGCGTTCTTGTCCTTCTTCCCGATCCTGGCGCTCGCCTTCGCGATCTTCGGCCAGGTCGCCAAGGTCTACTCCGATGCCCAGGACACGCTGGTCGAGGCCGCGAACTCGGTGCTGCCCGGGCTCGTCGGCGGTGACAGCGGCGTCAGCCTGAGCACGCTCCAGTCCGCCGCTCCCGGCATCTTCAGCGTCGGCATCCTGCTCACCCTCTACTCCGGCCTGGGCTGGCTCTCGGGGATGCGGGAGGCGCTGATGACGGTGTTCGAGGAGCCGCCGCGGGAGCAGCCGGGCTTCGTGCCGGGCAAGCTCCGCGACATCCTCGCGCTGCTCTCGCTCGGGTCGGTGCTGATCGTGAGCGTCGCCGTCTCCGGTGTGGCGACCAAGCTGCTGACGCCGATCCTGGACGCGCTCAGGCTCGGTCCGGTCGCGGGCGTCTTCCTCGCGATCCTCGCCGTCGCGCTCGGCCTGGCCGCCAACGCGCTGCTCTTCTTCGCGTTCTTCCGGCTCCTCGCCGCGCCCGACGTCCCGTCGCGCTCGCTGTGGTCGGGCGCGCTCCTGGGCGCGGTGGCCTTCGAGCTCCTCAAGCAGCTCTCGACCTTCCTGCTCAAGTCGACCGCCAACTCGGAGGCCTTCCAGGCCTTCGGCATCGCGCTGATCCTCCTGGTGTGGATCAACTACTTCTCGCGCGTCGTGGTCTACGCCGCCGCATGGGCGCACACCTCGCCTGAGGCCCGTGCGGCGCGCGAGGCGCGCCTGGTCGCCGACCAGACGGTCGAGGGGCCGCGGATCGACCTCGTCGCGGCAGCGGACGTCGTACGTCCCGGGGCGGGGGAGGGGCCGTCCGGCCGGGCGGCCTTCGCCGCGGGCGCCGCCTCGATGCTCGGCGTGGTCGCGCTCGTGCGCCGGCGCCGGGGCTGAGGCGCGTCAGTCCCCGCGCCGCTTGCGCAGCTTCTGGTTGCGTTCGCGCACCCGGGCGATCTGCTCGTTGAGGGTGCCGATGTGCTCGTTGAGACGGTCGATCTCGCCCTGCGCCACCCCGAGCGAGTCGACCATCGCCGTGAACTCCTCGCCGCGCTGCTGGATGAAGTCCTCCAGGTCGCGGACCCGGCGGTCGCGGGGGTCCTCGGTGATGCTCGAGGTGTTGGTGACGATCGGCAGCTCGGCGGGCCAGATGCCGGCGAGCACGGCCTCGGAGTGGTGGTAGCCCTCGTCGAGGTCGTGGTAGAGCGAGTTGTGGTGGCACGGGAGGTCGAGCACGGCCGTCCAGCCGCCGGCGCGGTGCACCTGCAGCGCCAGGTCGGTGCCGTAGAGGTGCCAGCCGACCCGCGGCTCGACGCGCAGCTCGGTGTCACGGGGGACGATCAGCACCAGCTCGTCGAGGCCGTCGACCGGCGCGGGCAGGGGACGCTCCATCCGCAGGAGGTGGTCGCGGTCGACGGCGTGGCCGACGTGCTCGCGCCCGCCCTCGCGGTAGCGCACCCCGAACGGCCCGGCCAGTGACGGGGGCGTGTCGGCGGACGCCAGCTCCCACTGGCGCTGCAGCCGGGCGGGCCACCACGAGGGGATGAAGATGTCCTGCTGGATGAAGACGACGAGGTCGTGCTGGGCCTCGTGCAGGCCGCGGTTGAGGCCCTCGGCGGCACTCGTCATGCCACGGTAGGTCAGCAGCTGGTGCGGCGACCCCGGGCCGAGCACGGAGGAGGCGAGGAGGTTGTTGGCGAGCTGGAGGTCGTCGTTGACGCAGGCGACGAAGGTCACCGGACGCTGCTCGGCGACGGGGACGGCCAGGTCGGCGGCGACGTCGGCGACCACGTCCGCGACGAGGACGTAGGCCTCGGCACCCAGGTGGCGAGCGGCCCGCTCGGTGTCCACGCCCAGGTGCTCCATGAGGGGCGTCGCCGCCTCGAGCAGGGCCGGGTCGACCGGGGAGGACACGGTCTCGACGATGTCGCCGGAGAAGCCCGCCTCGAGGAGGAGCTTGTAGGCGGTGGCGTAGCCGTGGAGGTGCTGCGGCGCGGACGCGTCGTAGGAGCCGGGCTGGGCCGGGTCGCTGCGCAGCAGCTGCACCAGCGCGTCGCTGGTGGCGGCGTTGAGGGTGCCGCAGACGACCTGCCCGCCGGGCGGGAGCGAGGCCCGGAGGCCCCGCAGCTCGGCGAGCGGGTCGTCGTAGGCGCTGAGCGGGCGGGGCAGGGCGGTGGCGCCGAGCTCGCCGGCGATCCGCGCGATCGCAGCCTCGAGCAGGGCGACCGTGCCCTCCGTGCCCGCCACGCCCTCCTCCATGTCAGTGCCCGTGCTTGATCGCGGTCCGCAGGTCCTTGTTGAGCTGCGAGATCACGTCGAGCGGGATCTCCTTGGGGCACGCGGCGGTGCACTCGCCGATGTTGGTGCAGCCACCGAAGCCTTCGTGGTCGTGCTGGGCGACCATGTTGACCACGCGCTCGTCCCGCTCGGGCTGGCCCTGGGGGAGCAGGCCGAGGTGGGTGATCTTGGCACCCATGAACAGCGAGGCCGAGCCGTTGGGGCAGGCGGCGACGCACGCGCCGCAGCCGATGCAGGTCGCCACGTTGAAGGCGCGGTCGGCGTCGTCCTTGGGGACCGGCACCGAGTGGGCCTCGGGGGCCGAGCCGGTGTTGACCGAGATGAAGCCACCCTGCTGGATGATCCGGTCGAAGGCGCTGCGGTCGACCACGAGGTCCTTGATCACGGGGAACGCGTCGGAGCGCCACGGCTCGATGGTGATGGTCTCGCCGTCGCTGAACGAGCGCATGTGGAGCTGGCACGTCGTGGTGACCTCGGGACCGTGCGCGTCGCCGTTGATCATCAGGCCGCACATGCCGCAGATGCCCTCGCGACAGTCGGAGTCGAACGCGATCGGCTCCTCGCCCTCGGCGTTGAGCTGCTCGTTGAGGACGTCGAGCATCTCCAGGAACGACATGTCGGGCGACACGTCGGCCAGCTGGTAGGTGTGCATCGCACCCGGGGTGGAGGCGTCCTGCTGGCGCCAGATCTTGAGCGTCAGGTTCATCACTTGTAGCTCCGCTGCTTCATCTCGATGGCCGTGTAGACCAGGTCTTCCTTGTGCAGGACGGGCGCGGCGTCGTCGCCAGCCCACTCCCACGCGGACACGTAGGCGTACTCCTCGTCGTGGCGCAGCGCCTCGCCGTCCTCGGTCTGCGACTCGCCACGGAAGTGGCCGCCGCAGGACTCGCGCCGGTTGAGGGCGTCGATGCACATGAGCTCGCCGAGCTCGAAGAAGTCGGCGACGCGGCCGGCCTTCTCCAGGGACTGGTTGAGCGTCTCGGCGCCGCCGAGGACCTTCACGTTGCGGTAGAAGTCGTCCTTGAGCGAGCGGATCAGGTCGATCGCCTTCTTCAGGCCGGTCTCCGTCCGCTCCATGCCGCAGTACTCCCACATGATGTTGCCGAGCTCGCGGTGGTAGGAGTCCACGCTGCGCTCGCCGTTGACCGTGAGGAAGTGCTCGATCCGGCCCTTCACCGACTCCTGCGCCTCGACCACGGCGGGGTGGTCCTCGGCGATCGGCTCGAAGGGACCGTCCGCGAGGTAGTCGCGGATGGTGTGGGGGAGGACGAAGTAGCCGTCGGCCAGGCCCTGCATCAGCGCCGAGGCGCCGAGGCGGTTGGCGCCGTGGTCGGAGAAGTTCGCCTCACCGGTCACGAACAGGCCGGGGATCGTCGACTGGAGGTCGTAGTCGACCCACAGGCCGCCCATGACGTAGTGGACCGCGGGGTAGATGCGCATCGGCACCGAGTACGGGTCCTCGCCGGTGATCCGGGCGTACATGTCGAACAGGTTGCCGTACTTGGCCTCCACGGAGTCGCGGCCGAGACGGGCGATGGCGTCGGCGAAGTCGAGGTAGACGCCACGTCGCACGCCGTCGACCTCGGGGCCGACGCCGCGACCGTCGTCGCACTGGTACTTCGCGGCCCGCGAGGCGATGTCGCGGGGGACCAGGTTGCCGAAGGAGGGGTAGATCCGCTCCAGGTAGTAGTCGCGGTCCTCCTCGGGGATGTCGCGGGGGTCCTTGTCGCAGTCGGCCTGGTTCTTCGGCACCCAGATGCGGCCGTCGTTGCGCAGCGACTCCGACATCAGCGTCAGCTTGGACTGGTGCGTGCCGGTGACGGGGATGCAGGTCGGGTGGATCTGCGTGTAGCAGGGGTTGGCCATGTAGGCGCCCTTGCGGTGCGCACGCCACGCGGCGGTGACGTTGGAGCCCATCGCGTTGGTCGACAGGTAGAACACGTTGCCGTAGCCGCCGCTGGCGAGCACCACGACGTCGGCGACGTGGGTCTGGATCTCGCCGGTGATCATGTCGCGGGCGATGATGCCGCGCGCCTTGCCGTCGACCACGATCAGCTCGAGCATCTCGTGGCGGGAGAACATCGAGACCGTGCCGGCGGCGACCTGGCGCTCGAGCGCCTGGTAGGCGCCGATCAGGAGCTGCTGGCCCGTCTGGCCGCGGGCATAGAAGGTGCGGGAGACCTGCACGCCGCCGAAGGAGCGGTTGTCGAGCAGGCCGCCGTACTCGCGGGCGAAGGGGACGCCCTGCGCGACGCACTGGTCGATGATGTTCGTGCTGACCTCGGCGAGGCGGTAGACGTTGGACTCGCGCGAGCGGTAGTCGCCGCCCTTGACCGTGTCGTAGAAGAGACGGTGGACCGAGTCGCCGTCCTCCTTGTAGTTCTTGGCGGCGTTGATGCCGCCCTGCGCGGCGATCGAGTGCGCGCGGCGCGGGGAGTCCTGGTAGCAGAACGTCTTGACGTTGTAGCCGGCCTCGCCGAGCGTCGCGGCGGCCGACGCACCGGCGAGGCCGGTGCCGACGATGATGATGTCGAGCTTGCGGCGGTTGGCCGGGTTGACCAGTCGCGCCTCGAACTTGCGGTTCTGCCAGCGCTCGGCGATCGGGCCCTCGGGCGCCTTGGCGTCCACCAGCGGCGAGCCGGGGGTGTAGTAGCCGGCGGCGTCGTCGTAGTCGCCGTCGAGCGACCCGCTGGCCGAGGCCTCCGTCGAGGTGACGGTGTCGGGCATGTCCATGTCGTGGCTCACGAGTGAGGCCCCTTACTTGGTGATGATGCCGGCGAGGACGGCGAGGGGGACGAGGGAGAAGCCGACCGTGATGATCAGCGCGATGACGAAGGCGACGACCTTGGCGCGGTTGCGCTTCGCGGCCGTGCCGGTCCACCCGAGGGTCTGTGCGGCACTCCAGATCCCGTGGTGCAGGTGGGCGCCGAGCGCGAGCATCGCGACGATGTAGATCAGCGTCAGCCACCAGACGTCGAAGGTGTCGACGAGCAGGTTGAACGGGTCGTTGGTCGCGCCGCCCTGCGGGTTCACCTTGCCGACGGTGAAGTTGAGCAGGTGCCAGACCAGGAAGATGAGGATCGTCAGGCCGCCCCACCGCATGGTCAGGCTGGCGCGGTTGGCGCCGGTGTCCTTCTTCATGACGTACTTCGTGGTGCGTGCGCGGGCCGCGCGGCGCCACAGGGTGACGGCGCAGTAGACGTGCACGACGAGCGAGGCGATGAGGCCCACGCGGAGGATCCAGAGCGCACCCTCGTGCGGGAGCATCGGCTCGCCGAGCTCGCGGAGGTGCTCGGCGTACTCGTTGAACGCGTCGTGACCGCCGAAGGCCTTGAGGTTGCCGTACATGTGCGCGAGCACGAAGGCCAGGAAGATGAAGCCGCTGATCGCCATGCCCAGCTTGAGGGCGATGGTGGTCCGAGAGGCCCGCGCGCCCTTCACCAGGGTCGGGGGAGTGAGTTGGGTTGCCACACAGGCACCGTATCGCCCCGTGCTGCCACGCGACGCGCCGAGGCCGTGTGAGGTTTTCGTGGGCGCGTTGTCTTCCGCTGGAGTGTGACACAGGCCATAGTCGTGGGCGTTGCCCCGACCCAGTCCCAGGGACTCATGGAGGACGCATGGAGGACGCATGGCATCGACCGACCAGGGCGTGAGCAGTCCCGGACGTGCGCGCATCGAGGCCCGCACGTTGCGCGAGGACCGATGGTGGGTCCAGCCGCTGGTCACCTTCGTGGTCTTCTCGGGCTTCGTGGTCTTCGCGACGTTCCGCGCCTTCATGGGACGCGACTACTACGCCGAGCCCTACCTCTCGCCGTTCTACTCGCCGTGCCTGGGCGACTGCGTCGAGGGTGCCTCCGACTTCGGCCAGCCGTTCGGCTGGTGGCCGTTGTCCGCGGCGCTGATCATCCTGGTCTTCCCGCTGGGCTTCCGGATGACCTGCTACTACTACCGCAAGGCCTACTACCGGGCGTTCTGGCTGAGCCCGCCCGCGTGCGGCGTCGCCGAGCCGCACCAGGCCTACTCCGGCGAGACGCGCTTCCCCCTGATCCTGCAGAACGTGCACCGCTGGTTCTGGTACGCCGCGGTGCTCGTCGGGCTGGTGCTGACCTACGACGTGGTCCTGGCCTTCCGGCCCATGCCCGCCGAGTACGCCGTCGGCGACGGCGAGACCAGCGGCGTCCACATGGGCCTCGGCACCCTGCTGATGCTCCTCAACGTCGCCTTCATCTGGCTCTACACGCTGTCGTGCCACTCGTGCCGCCACATCGTCGGCGGCCGGCTGCGGCACTTCTCCAAGCACCCGGTCCGCTACAAGCTGTGGACGTGGGTCTCGCGGCTCAACGAGAGCCACGGCACGTGGGCGTGGTACTCGCTGTTCTCGGTCGCGATCGTCGACTTCTACGTCTTCCTCCTCGCCACCGGCACGATCCAGGACGTGAGGTTCTTTTGATCCCCACGACGTTCTCATCTCCCCCGCTTCGCTCCTCCGCTGACAACGCCGCGGGGACCCCGAAAGGCTCCAGATGACCAGCGAATCAAGGCATCCGATGACCGGCAACGAGATGTCGCCCGAGGCCGCGGGCGGCATGGAGCGCCACGCGTACGACGTCGTGGTGATCGGCGCCGGCGGGGCGGGCCTGCGGGCCGCGATCGCCGCGCACGACGCCGGCGCCAGGGTGGCCGTGGTCTGCAAGTCGTTGCTCGGCAAGGCCCACACCGTGATGGCCGAGGGCGGCATCGCGGCCGCGATGGGCAACCGCTGGCCCGAGGACAACTGGGAGGTCCACTACCGGGACACGATGCGCGGCGGCAAGATGATGAACCACTGGCGGATGGCCCAGCTGCACGCCCAGCAGGCGCCCGAGCGGGTGCTCGAGCTCGAGGACTGGGGCGCCCTCTTCGACCGCACCGAGGACGGGCTGATCTCGCAGCGGGACTTCGGCGGCCACAAGTACGCCCGCCTCGCCCACGTCGGCGACCGGACCGGGCTCGAGATGATCCGCACCCTGCAGCAGCGCACCGTGCAGCTCGGCATCGACGTCCACATGGAGTGCACGATCACCGAGGTCCTCAAGGACGCCGACGGACAGGGCCGGGTGGCCGGTGCGTTCGGCTACTGGCGCGAGACCGGCCGCTTCGTGACCTTCGAGGCGCCCAGCGTGATCCTGGCGACCGGCGGCATCGGCAAGTCCTACAAGGTGACCTCCAACTCGTGGGAGTACACCGGCGACGGGCACGCGCTGGCGCTGCGGGCCGGGGCCAGCCTGATCAACATGGAGTTCGTGCAGTTCCACCCGACCGGCATGGTGTGGCCGCCGTCGGTCAAGGGGCTGCTGGTCACGGAGTCGGTGCGCGGTGACGGCGGCATCCTGAAGAACTCCGAGGGCAAGCGGTTCATGTTCGACTACATCCCCGACTTCTTCAAGGCCGAGACGGCCGACACGGAGGAAGAGGCGGACCGTTGGTACGACGACAAGTTGAACAACCGGAGGCCACCGGAGCTGCTGCCGCGCGACGAGGTCGCGCGGGCGATCAACTCCGAGATCAAGGCTGGGCGCGGGTCACCGCACGGCGGCATCTACCTCGACATCGCGAGCCGGCGCGACGCGGACTACATCCGCAAGCGGCTGCCGTCGATGTACCACCAGTTCAAGGAGCTGGCCGACGTCGACATCACGGCCGAGCCGATGGAGATCGGCCCGACCTGCCACTACGTGATGGGCGGCGTGGAGGTCGACCCCGACACCCAGGAGAGCGCCGTCCCCGGCCTCTACGCCGTGGGCGAGTGCTCGGGCGGCATGCACGGGTCCAACCGGCTCGGGGGCAACTCGCTCGGTGACCTGCTGGTCTTCGGCAAGCTCGCCGGCGAGGCCGCGACGTCGTACGCCACCGGGCTGGGGGGCGCACGCCCGCAGGTCGCCGAGACCGACGTGAAGGCGGCGCAGGCGAGCGCGCTGGCGCCGTTCGAGGTCGAGGGCGGGGAGAACCCGTACTCGATCCAGTCCGACCTCCAGCAGTCGATGAACGACCTCGTCGGGATCATCCGCACGGCCGGCGAGCTCGAGCAGTCGCTGGTCGAGATCGAGAGGCTGAAGCAGCGGGCCGGGGCGATGACGGTCGAGGGCCACCGTCAGTACAACCCCGGCTGGCACCTCTCCATCGACCTGCGCAACATGCTGATCGTCTCGGAGTCGATCGCGAGGGCGGCGCTGGCCCGCGAGGAGTCACGCGGCGGGCACACCCGCGACGACTTCCCCACGACCGACCACGAGGTGTGGGGCCGGAAGAACCTCATCGTCAGCCTCGACGCCGCCGGCACGGGGGTGGAGCTGGCCGAGAAGCCGCTGCCGGAGATGCCCGACGAGCTCAAGAAGTACTTCGAGGAGTCCTGATGGCCTACGACCTGAAGATGCGCGTCTGGCGTGGCGACGCCGACGGCGGCGAGCTCACCGACTACTCGGTGGAGGTGTCCGAGGGCGAGGTGGTGCTCGACGCGCTGCACCGGCTGCAGGCCACCCAGACCGGCGACCTGGCGATCCGCTGGAACTGCAAGGCGGGCAAGTGCGGCTCGTGCAGCGCCGAGATCAACGGCCGACCGCGGCTGATGTGCATGACCCGGCTCTCGGACTTCGACCCGGCCGACACGATCACCGTGACGCCGATGCGGACGTTCCCGGTGATCCGCGACCTGGTCACCGACGTGTCCTTCAACTACGAGAAGGCGCGCCAGCTGCCCTACGCCGAGCTCGGCCCCCGCGACGCCGACGGCAAGCGCCGGATGATGCAGGTCGACGTCGAGCGCGGCCAGGAGTTCCGCAAGTGCATCGAGTGCTACCTGTGCCAGGACGTGTGCCACGTCGTCCGCGACCACGAGGACAACAAGCAGCACTTCGCCGGGCCGCGGTTCTTCATCCGCTACGCCGAGCTCGACATGCACCCGCTGGACACCCACGACCGGCGCCAGCTCGCCCAGGGGGCGGCCGGGCTCGGGATGTGCAACATCACCAAGTGCTGCACCGAGGTCTGCCCCGAGGGCATTCACATCACCGACAACGGGATCATCCCGATGAAGGAGCGGGTCGTGGACCGCAAGTACGACCCCCTCGTGTGGCTCGGCAACAAGATCGGGATCCGCAACAAGGACAACGACGGCCGCACCGAGGTCTGAGCTCACCCAGCCCCGGCGACCGTCTTTGGCGCTCGAGGAAGGCGCCGATAACGGCGGGAACAGCGGCCGGCAGCGACGAGGCCGACCAGGCGCACCCGAGCGCTCCCGTCACCCACCCCTGCGCCCGGGTGAGGTATCCCATAGCCGTCGCCGGTGACCCGGACGTGACGTCCGTCCTATCCTGCGCAGCATGAGCGACCTCCCAGGTGATCTCGACGGCGGACTGGACGAGCCCGAGGACCTTCAGCCGGCCGAGGGGTCGCTGAGGCTGGTGGGCGACGGCGACACCTACGACGCGTCCGCCTGGGAGGCCGCGACCGCTGCCGTGCTGCGCAAGGCGCGCCGCCTCCGTGAGGACGCCCCCGACTCCGACGTCTGGGCGGCGCTCACGCGCACCACCCTCGACGGCATCGAGGTCGCGCCGATCGGCCAGCCGTCCGACCTCGAGGGGCTCACCACCTCGGGGCGTCCGTCCCGCGCCGGCGCCTGGGACGTGCGCACGCAGGTGGAGGTCGTCGACGACAGGGCCGCCAACGAGGCCGTGCTCCAGGACCTCGAGAACGGTGGCACCTCGCTGCTGCTGCACCTCTCCCCGGACGTCGAGCACGACTGGGACACCCTGCTCGACGGGGTGCTGCTGGACCTGGCGCCCGTCGTCCTCGACCGGGCCCCGACCGAGCAGGTCGAGGCGTTCGCCCACTTCCTGGACGGCGTCGAGGGCGCCCTCCACCCGGCCACGAACCTCTCCTTCGACCTCCAGACGCTCGAGATGCTGCCCTCCCGTCAGCGCGACGACGGCACCACGGCCCGCGACCGCTTCGCCCCCGTCGTACGCCGTGGGTTCCAGCTGGGCGTGCGTGCTCTGGTGGTCGACGGCACCGCGCTCCACGACCAGGGCGCCAGCGACGCCCAGGAGCTGGGCTGGGCGGTCGCGACGGGCGTGGCCTACCTCCGGCTGCTCGCCGACGAGGGCTTCGACGTCGAGTCGGCCGCCCGGCTCATCGAGTTCCGGCTGGCCGCGACGGACGAGCAGTTCCCCAGCATCGCCAAGATGCGGGCCGCCCGGCGTCTGTGGGCGCGCGTGCTGGAGGCGTCCGGCGCAACGGGCGACATGGCGCTGCACGCCGTCACCAGCCGTCCGATGACCAGTCGGCGCGACCCGTGGGTCAACATGCTGCGCGGCACCGTCGCCGCCTTCGCCGCAGGGATCGGCGGCGCCGATGCGGTGACCGTCGTGCCATTCGACGACCCGCTGGGCGTGCCCGACGCGCTCGGTCGCCGCGTCGCCCGCAACACCTCCTCGCTCCTCATCGAGGAGTCCCACGTCGCCGCGGTCACCGACCCGGCCGGTGGTTCCTACGCCGTGGAGAAGCTCACCGACGACCTCGCGGTCGCCGCCTGGGCCGAGCTCGGCCGGATCGAGGCCGACGGCGGCGCGCTCGCCGACGACGCCCGCACGGGCGTGACGGAGCGGGTGGAGGCCGTGCGGGCCGAGCGCGACGCCCAGGTCGCCGACCGGTCGCGCCCCCTGACCGGCGTCTCGGAGTTCCCGAACCTCGCCGAGGTGCTGCCCGAGCGCGAGCACCGCCCGCACCGCGACGTCCACCACTACGGCGCGGCGTTCGAGGAGATGCGCGCGGAGCCCGCCACGCGCCCCGTCTTCCTCGCCACGATGGGCCCGATCTCCGCACACACCGCGCGTGCGACCTTCGCGACCAACCTCCTCGCCGCCGGTGGTGCCAGCGTCGAGGCGGCCGGTGCCACCACCGACGTCGCGTCCGTGACCGCGGCCTACTCCGGTCAGCGCGTGGTGTGCCTCGCCGGCACCGACGCGGCCTACGCCGAGTGGGGCGCCGACCTGGTCGCCGCGCTGCGTGCGGCAGGTGCGTCGTACGTCGTGCTGGCGGGCAAGCCGGGGGAGAAGACCGTGACCGACGTGGACGACTCGTGTGCCATGGGGGTAGATGCGCTCGGCTTCCTCGGCCGGATCCGAGAGGAGCTCTCGAAGTGAGCATCCCGAAGAACTTCGCCGACATCGAGCTCGGAGGTTTCGAGGCTCGCTCCGCTCGCACCTCAACCACCGAGGGTGGGGCCGGCGAGCCGTGGGCGAGCCCGGAGGGCATCGACGTCCTCCCGGTCTACGGCCCGGAGCACCTCGAGGGTCTCGACGGCCTCGACACCTGGCCGGGCCTCGCGCCCTTCCTGCGCGGCCCCTACCCGACGATGTACACCACGCAGCCGTGGACGATCCGCCAGTACGCCGGCTTCTCCACCGCCGAGGAGTCCAACGCCTTCTACCGCCGCAACCTCGCGGCCGGCCAGAAGGGACTGTCGGTCGCCTTCGACCTCGCGACGCACCGCGGCTACGACTCCGACCACCCGCGGGTGCGCGGCGACGTCGGCATGGCGGGCGTGGCGATCGACTCCATCTACGACACCCGCACGCTCTTCGACGGCATCCCGCTCGACGAGATGTCGGTGTCGATGACGATGAACGGCGCCGTGCTGCCCGTGCTCGCGCTCTACATCGCGGCGGCCGAGGAGCAGGGGGTGAAGCCGGAGCAGCTCGCGGGGACCATCCAGAACGACATCCTCAAGGAGTTCATGGTCCGCAACACCTACATCTACCCGCCGGCGCCGAGCATGCGGATCATCAGCGACATCTTCGCCTACACCTCGCAGAAGATGCCGCGCTTCAACTCCATCTCGATCTCCGGCTACCACATCCAGGAGGCCGGGGCGACGGCCGACCTCGAGCTGGCGTACACGCTGGCCGACGGCGTGGAGTACATCCGCGCGGGCCTCGGCACCGGCATGACGATCGACCAGTTCGCCCCGCGGCTGTCGTTCTTCTGGGCCATCGGGATGAACTTCTTCATGGAGGTCGCCAAGATGCGTGCGGCCCGGGCGCTCTGGGCACGGCTCGTGGACGACTTCGAACCGACCAACCCGAAGTCGCGGTCGCTGCGCACGCACAGCCAGACCTCGGGCTGGTCGCTGACCGCGCAGGACGTCTTCAACAACGTCGGGCGCACCTGCATCGAGGCGATGGCGTCCACGCAGGGCCACACGCAGTCGCTGCACACCAACGCGCTCGACGAGGCGATCGCGCTGCCGACCGACTTCTCGGCGCGCATCGCCCGCAACACCCAGCTGCTGCTGCAGCAGGAGAGCGGCACGACGCAGGTGATCGACCCGTGGGCCGGCTCCTACTACGTCGAGAAGCTCACCCACGACCTCGCCGAGCGCGCGTGGGCGCACATCCAGGAGGCCGAGCGCGCCGGCGGGATGGCGAAGGCGATCGAGCAGGGCATCCCGAAGATGCGCATCGAGGAGGCGGCCGCCCGCACCCAGGCGCGGATCGACTCCGGTGCGCAGAAGGTGATCGGCGTCAACACCTACCGCCTGGCCGCCGAGGACAAGCTCGACGTGCTGCGCGTGGACAACGACGACGTCTACCGCCAGCAGGTCGCCAAGCTCGAGCGGCTGCGCGCCGAGCGCGACGACGACGACGTACGCCGTGCGCTGGACGCGCTGACCGCGTCGGCCGAGCGCGGACCGGTCGGTGGCGGCTCCCTGGAGGGCAACCTGCTCGCGCTGGCCGTCGACGCGGCCCGCGCGAAGGCGACGGTCGGGGAGATCTCCGACGCGCTCGAGAAGGTCTACGGCCGCCACCAGGCGGTGATCCGTACGATCAGCGGCGTGTACCGCGACGAGGCTTCCGGCGCAGGCGACGCGAAGGTCGCCGAGGTCCTCCGTGCCACCGAGGAGTTCGAGGCCGAGGAGGGCCGACGGCCCCGCATCCTGGTCGCGAAGATGGGCCAGGACGGCCACGACCGTGGCCAGAAGGTCGTGGTCACGGCCTTCGCGGACCTCGGCTTCGACGTCGACGTGGGTCCGCTCTTCTCCACGCCCGAGGAGGTCGCGCAGCAGGCGATCGACGCCGACGTGCACATCGTCGGCGTCTCCTCGCTGGCCGCCGGCCACCTGACCCTCCTGCCGGCGCTGAGGGATGCGCTGGCCGCGCAGGGGCGTCCCGACATCATGATCGTGATCGGGGGCGTGATCCCGCCCGACGACGTCGAGACGCTCAAGGAGATGGGTGCCGCAGCGGTCTTCCTGCCGGGCACCGTGATCGCCGAGTCGGCGCTCGACCTGCTGGCCCGGCTGCGGGAGGACCCGGCCGTCGGTGGCTGAGGTGCGAGCGCGGCGAGCCTCGCGGCCGGACGTGCCGTCGCTGGTCGCCGGCGTCCGTGAGGGCCGGCGTGCCTCGGTCGCCCGGGCGATCACGCTCGTCGAGTCGTCGCGCGCCGAGCACCGGGCGCTGGCGCGCGAGCTGCTGACCGAGCTCGCGACCACCGACCGGCCGGCCGCCACCCGCGTCGGCATCTCCGGCGTCCCGGGCGTGGGCAAGTCGACCTTCATCGAGAGCCTGGGCACCCGGCTCACCGCCGCCGGCCACCGGGTGGGCGTGCTCGCCGTCGACCCGTCCTCGGTGCGCACCGGCGGGTCGGTGCTCGGCGACAAGACCCGGATGGCCGCGCTGTCGGTCGACCCCGACGCCTTCATCCGGCCCTCGCCCTCGGCCGGCACCCTCGGCGGCGTCGCCCGGGCCACCACGCAGGCGATGCTGGTGCTCGAGGCCGCCGGCTACGACGTGGTGCTCGTCGAGACCGTCGGCGTGGGGCAGTCGGAGGTGACCGTGGCCGGGATGGTCGACACGTTCCTCTTCCTCACCCTCGCCCGCACCGGCGACCAGCTCCAGGGCATCAAGAAGGGCATCCTCGAGATCGCCGACGTGGTCGCGGTCAACAAGGCCGACGCCCAGGGCGGCGAGGACCACGAGGGCGAGGCCCGGGTCGCGGCCCGCGAGCTCGCCGGTGCGCTGCGCCTGGTGCGCGGGCACGCCGAGTGGGCGCCGCCGGTGGTCACCTGCTCGGGCCTCACCGGGGTGGGGGTCGACGACGTCTGGGCGCGCGTCAACGCGCACCGCGAGCACCTCGGCACCGACGGCCTGACCCGCAAGCGGGCCGCCCAGCAGCTCGACTTCACCTGGGCGCTGGTGCGGGACGAGCTCGACCAGCGGCTGCGCTCCTCGCCCGGCGTCGCAGCGGTGCGCGACGACGTACGACGTGCGGTGCTGGCCGGCGAGCTGCCCGCGCCACTGGCCGCAGATCGGCTTCTCGCCGCCTACGACGGGGACAGCAACTAGGCTGGGTCGGTCATGCCGAACCCCGCACCCCTTGCCACCTCCGTCATCGCCGAGGCCGTCGACAAGTACGCCGACGAGCTCGTTGCGCTCCGCCGCGACCTCCACGCCCACCCCGAGCTGAGCTGGGACGAGGACCGCACGTCCGAGAAGGTGACCACCGCGCTCGTCGATGCCGGCTGGACCGTCACCCGTCCCGATGGTGGGGGAGTGCTGGCCGAGCTCGGCAGCGGCGACCGGCTCGTGGCGCTGCGCGCCGACCTCGACGCCCTGCCCGTCGACGACCTGACTCCCGACCCGTGGAGGAGCACCGTCCCCGGCGTCGCGCACGCCTGCGGGCACGACGTGCACACCGCCGGGCTGGTCGGCGCCGGACTGGCGCTGTCCGAGGTGGCGGCGCGCGGACTGCTGCCGGGCCGCGTGCGGCTGCTCTTCCAGCCGGCCGAGGAGGTGATGCCCGGTGGCGCACTGCACCTGCTCGCCGCGGGCGCGCTGGACGGCGTCGACCACATCTTCGGCCTGCACTGCGACCCCAGCCTCGACGTGGGCCGCATCGGCCTGCGCGAGGGTCCGCTCACCGGCGCCGCCGACGCGCTCACCGTCAAGCTCACCGGCAAGGGCGGCCACACCTCGCGTCCGCACCTGACCGAGGACCTCACCTTCGCACTCGGCAAGGTGATCACCGAGCTGCCCGCCATCCTCAGCCGCCGCCTCGACCCGCGTGCGGGCGTCAGCGTGGTCTGGGGCACCGTGCGGGCGGGCTCGGCCCACAACGTCATCCCGCACAGCGGCATCGTCGCCGGCACCGTGCGGATGCTCGACGCGGTCGCCTGGACCGAGGCCGAGCACCTCATCCGCCAGCTGATCGCCACGATCATCGCTCCCTACGGCGTCGCGGCCGAGGTGACCTACCAGCGCGGTGTCCCCCCGGTGGTCAACCACGAGGTCTCCACCGCCCTGCTCGGCAGCGCCCTCGACACCGTCCTCGGTCCGCACGGGCACGTCTCGACCGCGCAGAGCCTCGGCGGCGAGGACTTCGGCTGGTACCTCGACTCCGTCCCCGGCGCGATGGCCCGCCTCGGCACGCGCACCCCGGGCGGCCCGACGTACGACCTCCACCAGGGCAACCTGCGCGTCGACGAGGCCGCCACGGGGATCGGTGCCCGGGTGCTCGCCGAGGCGGCGGTCACCGCACTCAGCGCCGACCCGCTCGTCTGACGGGTGCTGGCGCGCCTGGCGCGTCAGTCGGAGAACAGCAACCTGTTGTCCTCGATCCACGCGATCTCGGCCAGCTCCTCCCTCTCCACGTCTCCCTCGGCCACCCACGTCCTCTGGGGCTCCTGACCCTGCGCGGCCAAGAAGCGGACGTGCTCGCTGGTGTGGCGGATGCGTCGGACGACGGCGTCAGCGACGTCGAAGTCGGCCGGGATCCCATAGGCGTCGAGGAAGGCCGCTGTGCGCGCTCGGCGGTCGGGCACGTCAGGGAAGTGGTGCCACTCGAGCGCCGCCTCGTCGTCCCGCATCGGGGCGAACCACTGAAGGGCGTAGGCCACGTCGCTGAGCCTGGGTGCGCGGTGGAGGAAGTCCCAGTCGATCAGGGCGACGGCCTCTCCGTCCCGCCAGACGAAGTTCCAGGGGCCGGGGTCGCCGTTGACGAAGACGTCGCCGCCCTCGGTCGCCGGCGCGGCGAAGACGGCGTCGCCGGGTGGGACCCAGTCGACGGAGGCGTCGTGGACACGTCGCAAGAGGCGCGCTGCGGACCGCAACCCGTGCTCGTCGTGCTGGTGCTTCCACCCGTCGCCACCGCTCTCACCCTCGATGAAGCGGAGCGTCTCGGTCTCGCCGTCCGACGACACGGGCTCGGGGACGCAGTCCAGGCCCTTCGCGCGAAGGTGCCGCAGGAACGCGTGCACGGTCGGGGTCTGCGGTCCAGCGGGTCGAGTGACCGACTCGGCCGTCAGCTCGATGGGGCGGAGCCGCTCGTTCACCTCTGCCGCCCGGCTCTGGTCCCTGTCGTCGGCCATTCCGGCACCCTCGCACGAGCACCGGTGCGAGCTCCAACGAGTTCTCGCGCGCTCGGCGGGTCGGGGACGCACCGAGGCACGCCGCCGAGGGACGCAGACTGGGCTCTACCCGAACGTGAGCACTTCAGAGGGTGCCGCAACCGCAGTCGCAAGCACCGGAGCGCACACCGAGACCGCTGCGAGCACATGGAGCACCGAGGTGGTGGCGCCGTCCCGACTGCGTCGACCAGCCACCAGGGTGAGCGCGGCGATCACCGCAGCGAGCAGCAGCGGGACGCCCAGGAGGTAGCCGCCGTGGCGCCTCGCCGACGGGGGCGGCGAGGTGGTGGTCTCGGACCGTCTAGGCTCGGTTTCGAGTGGAGGGGGCAGGAACGTGCCGAACGAGGAGTGGGTCGAGATGGCGGCGCTGGCCCGCCGGTTCTACCTCGACGACGTCTCCAAGACCGAGCTGGCAGCCGAGTTCGACATGTCGCGGTTCAAGGTCGCGCGGCTGCTGCAGCAGGCGCGCGAGACGGGACTGGTCACGATCCAGATCAACGACGGGTTCGACGCCCTCGAGTCGCTGTCCGACCAGCTGCGGCAGCACCTGCACCTCGACGAGTGCGTCGTCGTGACGTCGGGTGACACCGAGGTCGACAATCGTCGTCGCCTCGCCCGGGCCGCTGCTCGCGAGATGAAGCGACACATCCGGACGGGCGACCTGGTGGGCCTGTCCTGGGGGCGCACCCTGGTCGCCCTGGGTGAGGAGCTGGCGGACCTCCCGCCGTGCACCCTGATCCAGCTCACGGGGATCGTGGGCAACGACTTCGCCCAGTCGCCGGTGGAGGTGATCCGGCGGATCGCCGACCGCTCGAGCGTCCAGACGCTCTCCCTGTTCTGCCCGCTCTTCGCGGGCACGCCAGAGGCGGCCGACACCTTCCGCAACGACGCGGCCGTGCGCCGCATCCTCGAGTCCTACCGGGACCTCCAGCTGGCAGTGCTGTCCCTGGGATCGTGGGACCCGCCCATCACCCAGCTCGGGTCCAGCCTGGAGTCGTCCGACCGCGACGAGCTGGCTGCTGAGGGGGCGCGCGCGGAGATGGCCGGCATCTTCATTCGTGACGACGGGACCGTCATCGACGCCGCGGCGGCGCGCCGACGCATCTCGGTCTCGGTCGACGACCTGATGGGCAGCCCGCGGGTGCTGGCGGTGGCCGGGTCGCTCGAGAAGGCCCCGGCGATCGCGGCCGTGGCCCGCTCCGGACTGCTGACCTCGCTGGTCACTGACGACGTCACGGCGATGGCGCTCCTGCGCCTGCCCGTAGTACGACGCCCGGTCCTCACGCGCGAGACGAGCACCGCGGCCACCTAGCCGCCGTCGTCCTCCGCACCGACGCGCCAGCTCCCGCCACGCGGGCAGCTGGCGCGTCCTTGTCGTGCCTGCACGCATCCCGGGGGACAAGACCCCTTGACGTCTGCTGTGCCCTGCGTCACACTCAAATGAGCAGACACCGCTCAGATGAGCACAGGAGATGCGATGACCCGCTCCCAGACCCCGGCCCAGACGCACGTCCGACCCCTGCTGGTCAACGGGCTTGCCGTAGAGGCAGTCGTCGACCGGCACGTGATCGACGACGTGCTGCTTCCGCGGCTGGAGGAGGCGAGCGCCGCGTCACGGGGGCAGCGCCGGACGTACGTGTTCCTCGCCGCGCCCCCCGCCACGGGCAAGTCCGTGCTGGCGGCCCTCCTCGCGCACGAGGGTCGGCACCTCGGGCTGGACGCGGTCGGGATCGACGGCTTCCACTACCCGAACGACCACCTCGCCAGCCGGTACGTCGACACCCCGTCCGGCCGTGTGCCGCTCAGCAGGTTCAAGGGCTCGCCCGACACCTTCGACACGACTGCGCTCGACCAGTGCCTCGCGGCCGGCCTGGACCACGACGTCGTCGACTGGCCCGGCTACGACCGCACGCTGCACGACGTCGTCCCGGGTGCCCACCGCGTCGACGCCGCTGTCGTCCTGGTCGAGGGCAACTGGCTGCTGCTCGACGACCCACGGTGGTCGCCGCTGACCCGCTACTCGTCGTTCAACGTGTTCATCGACGCCGCCCCGTCCCTGCTCCGTGACCGGCTCATCGACCGCAAGATGCGCGGCGGCGCCTCGCGGGCCGAGGCGGAGGAGTTCTACGAGCGCAGCGACCGCCGCAACATCGAGCTCGCGCGCACCCGGACCGATCGCAGCAAGGTCGACCTCCTGCTGCGCCTGCACCCCGACGGATCGATCAGTCAAGGAGACAGCACCCATGAGTGACATGCCAACAGCCACGGCCCCCAGGGCCTCCGGCCGAGCGCGGATCCAGGCGTTCGGCGGCTTCCTGACCGCGATGGTCATCCCGAACGTGGGCGCGTTCATCGCGTGGGGGCTGCTCACCGCCCTCTTCATCCCGACGGGCTGGATCCCGAACGAGGACCTCGCGGAGGTCGTCGGGCCGATGATCACCTTCGTCCTGCCCCTCCTCCTCGCCTACACCGGTGGTCGTCTGGTGCACGGGCAACGAGGCGGCGTGGCCGGCACGGTGGGCACCATCGGGCTCATCGTCGGGGCGGACATCCCGATGTTCCTGGGCGCGATGATCATGGGTCCGCTCAGCGCCTGGCTCATCAAGAAGATCGACGACGCCCTGGCGAGCAAGATCAGGCCGGGCTTCGAGATGGTGGTCAACAACTTCACGCTCGGCTTCCTCGGCCTCGGCCTGATCGTCGCGTCCTACAAGGCGATCGGTCCGTTCATCACCGGCATCAACGACGTGCTCCTCAAGGCGATCAACGCGTTGGTCGACACCGGCGCCCTGCCCCTGCTGTCCCTGCTCAACGAGCCGGCCAAGGTGCTCTTCCTCAACAACGTGATCGACCAGGGGCTGTACTACCCCCTCGGCCTGCAGGCCGCGGCGGAGGACGGGAAGTCGATCTTCTTCATGGTCGCCTCGAACCCGGGGCCCGGGCTCGGCCTGCTGGTCGCCTTCTGGCTCTTCGGCGACAACCGCGTCATCCGCGACAGCGCGCCCGGCGCCATCATCATCCACTTCCTCGGGGGCATCCACGAGATCTACTTCCCCTACGTTCTGATGAAGCCCCTCACCATCGTCGGCATGATCGCCGGCGGCATGTCCGGGATCCTCACGTTCATGACCTTCGGCGTCGGCCTGACGGCGGGTCCCAGCCCGGGCTCGATCTTCTCCTACCTCGCGCTGACGCCGCGCGGTGACCACGTCGGCGTCATCGCCGGGGTGTTGGTGGCGGCTGCCGTGAGCTTCGCGGTGACGTCGGCCATCCTCAAGCTCTCCAGGCGTCGCAGTGGCGAGGAGTCGCTCGAGCTGGAGGAGTTCCAGGCGCGCTCGAAGGCGATGAAGGCCGAAGGCCAGGCACTCGGTGGTGGGGCCTCGGCCGGCGGTGCCGGCGACGTACGCCGCATCGTGTTCGCCTGCGACGCGGGGATGGGCAGCAGCGCGATGGGCGCGAGCACCTTCCGCAAGAAGCTCGAGCAGGGCGGCCGCGGCGACGTCACGGTGACCCACGCCGCGATCGAGGCGATCCCGTCCGACACCGACCTCGTGGTCGTGCACCGCAACCTCGCCGACCGGGCACGCGGTGCCCGTCCCGACGTCATGATCGTCGAGATCCAGAACTTCCTCGGCGATCCCGCGCTCGACGAGCTGGCGGGCGCGCTCGTGCAACCGAAGGCTGCTGAGGCTGCGAAGGCTGACGGTCATGCTGGCTAGGGCGGCGCGGATCCACGGGCGGGACAAGGTCGCGGTCAGCGAGATCGAGCTGCCGCAGATCGGCCCCGACGAGCTCCTGATGCGCGTCGTGAGCAGCAGCATGTGCCTGTCGACCTACAAGGCGCTGTCCCTCGGCGAGGACCACAAGCGGGTCCCCGAGGACGTCTCCGCGGCGCCCGCGATCACCGGGCACGAGTTCGCCGGGGTGCTGGAGGAGGTCGGCGAGGGCGTGGCCGACAGGTACGCCGTCGGTCAGCACGTGGCGATCCTGCCCACGATGGGGCTGCCGAGCGGGTACTCGCCGGGCTACAGCTACCCCTGGTTCGGTGGCGATGCGACCTACTGCATCATCCCCAAGGTCGCGATCGACAAGGGGTGCGTGCTGCCCTACGACGACGACTACTTCGCCAACGGGTCGCTGGCCGAGCCGATGTCGTGCATCATCGGAGCCTTCCACGCCAGCTACCACACGGAGCCACTGGTCTGGCAGCACCAGATGGGCATCCGCACGGGCGGTGCCCTCGCTCTCCTCGGGTGCGGTGGGGCCATGGGGGCCGGCGCCCTCGACTACGCCCTGCACGGGCCGTACCGCAGCAGCCTGGTCGTGGCGGTGGACGTCAACGCCGAGAGGCTGTCCAGGCTGGCTTCCCTCTTCCCGCCGGGCGAGGCAGCTGCGCACGGTGCTCGTCTGGAGCTCGTCGACGCCACCACGGTCGACGTCGCGACGGAGCTGAGGTCGTTGAGCCAGGGCCGTGGCTTCGACGACGTGATGGTGTTCGCAGCCCACCGTGGGCTGGTCGAGACCGCCGACTCCGTCCTCGCGCAGGACGGGTGCCTCAACTTCTTCGCCGGGCCGACGGACAAGGAGTTCAGCGCCAACCTCAACCTCTACAACATCCACTACGAGAGCACGCACCTCGTCGGTACGTCGGGCGGCTCGCGCTCGGACATGGAGGAGTCGCTGACCCTGTCGGCGGCCGGCACCATCAACCCCTCGAAGATGGTCACGCACGTCGGCGGCCTCGACGCCGTGCCGGACGCGCTGTTGGGTCTGCCAGACTTCACCGGAGGGAAGATCCTCATCTATCCCCACGCCGACCTGGACCTCGTCGCCATCGACGACTTCGAGGACCTCGGCCGGACTGACACGAGGTTCGCCGAGCTGGCCGGACTGGTCGGGCGGACCGACGACATCTGGAACAGGGAGGCCGAAGCCTACCTCCTGCAGGAGTTCGTCAGGACTCGTTGACCATCCCACCCAGCCGGACCGTGCCGGCGCGTGCGGCGCCGGGAGCGATGGGGACGGTGGAACAACCCGCGAGGTCGCACTGTGTGAGGTCCGCGTCGTCGACGCTGATCACCGAGCCGTCCGGCGTCCACCCGTAGCCGCCGACAGGCGAGGCGGGCAGCTCGGTGCTCTCGCCGGTGTCGACCGAGTAGAGGACCGCGCCGTCGAGCCGACCGATCTGACCGTCGTCGTCGACCAGCATGTAGGGCAGGACCAGCACGTGGCTCCCGTCGGGAGACAAGGACGCCCACTTGTCGCCCAGGTCGGGCAGGTCCAGGAGCACCTCTCCGGACCGTGCGTCGCTGATCCGGGCGCTCGCCCCGATGCCTCGGGCCGTCGGCCGGTTGACGACCTGCAGGAACCGGTCGGCGCTGATGTCGGGGTAGACGGACCCGGGCAGCGGCGTGGCAGTGACGTCCCCGGTGCGCCAGTCGACGGCTGCGACGTCGTCGTCCAGGCCGACGTAGACGTGGTCGCCGGACAGCGCCACCGGCGGTGCGTCCCATCCGCCCCACGTGAAGGCCCCCCGGACCGGCACCACGGCGACCGCCTCGCCCGTGCGCAGGTCGAGGACGACGACCTCCCATGCGTCGCCGGCCGGCTGCGCATAGGCGAGGTAGGGCTGCGTGGGGTCGGTGGAGGCCGAGACGTCGCCGAGCGAGATGTCCAGCCCCGCGACGCTGCCGTCGGTGCCGACGAGCGACCACGTGTCCGGCGTGCTGCCGTCCATGAGGTAGTCCTTGCCGTGGCGCACGAGCAGACCAGCGGAGGTGTAATAGAGCCCACGGACGGCGCTGTCGTCGATCTCCACGCCCCGCTCGAGGTCGCCGAAGTAGACGTTCGTCCCGGCCGCATAGGCCCCGGACTCGGCGTAGGTCTGCTGGGCCGCTGCGGCCTCCGCGCTGGTGAAGGCCGCCGGCGCCCGCTCGGCACGTCGCACGCCGGCGTCGTCCGGCCGCTGGCCGGCACCGGGGAGCAGGACGAAGGCACCCACGACCGTGGCCGCCGCCGCAGCAGCGAGGCCCGGCACGAGGATGTGCGTGCGTCGGGAGCCGCGCGCACCACGCAGGATGGCCTCGGTCGGCGGGTGAGGTATGTCGAGTGCCTCGGCCTCGGCACGCATCAGGTCGGTCAGGTGCTCAACCACGGTGGACTCCCAACGTCTCGGGGATGGCAGCGTCACCCAGGAGCGGGCGCAGCTTGGCGAAGGCCTCGAAGGTCTGGCTCTTGACCGTGCCGGTCGAGCACCCGAGGGCGTCGGCCGTCTCCGCGACGGAGAGGTCCTCGTAGTACCGCAGGACGACGACCGCACGTTGGCGCGGCGGCAGCTGGGCGAGCGCCTCCATGATCTCGATGCGCGCCCCGGGGTGTCGGGCATCCGGACGCTCAGGGAGGTCCGCCGACGGGCGTTCGTTGCGCCAGCCGCGCTTGCGGAACCACGACGACGCCGTGTTGACGAGGGTCCGCTGGGCGTAGGCGCGAGCCGACGAGCGGTCCTCGATCCTGGCCCAGGCGGTGTACGTCTTGGCGAGTGCGGTCTGCGCGAGATCCTCGGCGAGCCCGAGGTCGCCCAGCAGCAGGTACGCCGACCGGTACAGCCCCGGCCATGCCACGTGCACGAACTCGGTGAACTCACCGTCTGACGAGTCGCTGCGAGCACCCACCCTCGTCCCCCTTCGTCGATGCCGTCACCCCACCAGATGCCGCCAGCGGCGGATCGGTTGGATGCAGGCTGCCGATTCTCGCGGGACGGTAGTCCCACGGGACCTGCGAGCAGGCATGCACAGGCCCACGGTCAGCAACATCGGTGCGCACTCATCTGCCGTCGTCAGCCTGCAGGCAGCACGACGGCGGTTCCGCAGGCAGCGCAATGAAGGGCGCCCCTGAACCGCCGGGGTGTGCCAGTGGCAGCATCAGCCCATGGCGAACCCGGGATTCGATGCACGGGGCGACGCGAGTCGTCCGTGGCAGTCACTGTCGACAGGGTTTGAGCGAGCCCGTGCCCGTGAGGACTCCCTCGACCGACTCGTCGAATGGCCAGCGGAGCGCGGAATGCTGGGAGACGTCACCGGGCTGACCGTCCTGGATGCGGGCTGCGGCAACGGCTCCAAGCTCGCTCAACTGGCCAGCGAGGGCGCGGCGCAGGCGGTCGGCGTCGACATCAGTGGCAGCTTCATCGCGGCCGGACCGAGCGTCGAGCTCATCCAGGCCGACCTATCGGACCTCTCCGTCGTACCAGGGCTGGAGACGCGCCGGTTCGACCGAATCCTGTTCCTGCAGTCCTTCGGCTACGCCAAGGATCCGCTTCACGCCCTGCGCGTCGCTCGGGACATGCTCACCGACGACGGCTTCATCCTGCTCACCAGGACCCAGCCGGTCAGGTACGCCATCGAACGCGCGGAGCAAAACGGCACAACCATCGGCGAGGAGTACTTCTCCACCAAGCGCTTCTCCTATCAGCACCGCAACTGGGACGACCAGGTAACACTCACGAAGGTGCCGTACACGATGTCGGACCTGCTCAACACCTTCAGCGACGCGGGCCTCTGGATCGAGAGGACCGTAGAGCCCTACATGTCGGCCGAGGCGGCCGAGCGATTCCCGGAGAAGTACGCGAGAGTGAGCAAGAACTTCGTCGGCATCATCATGTTCAAGCTGCGACCACTGGCGCGGCCGGACGCCTGCAGTTAGGCGCAGCGGCGCCGACACCCGCCTCGCCCGGTCATGCCGCGACGCGAACCCCCGCTCATGCCGATGTGCGTGCATCTAGTCTGACGCGATGCAGATCCAGGGGATCGACGAGCGACGACTCGCAAGCGAACGCATGGGCGGGCACTTCGTCGTCTTCGTCTATACCGACGGAGGCGCGTCACAGACGCCAGGGGCGGAGACTTGGGCTGTGGACAGCCTGCTCATCACCGATGCCGCGATGCCCGAGGTCCTGCACTGGCTCACGGAGAACTTGCCGACGGACTGTTGTTGGTCACTTGGTCTCGTGCTTAGCCCCGCCACACCTTCGACGGAGACAGACGTCGACGTGGCGTGGATCGTCGGCTCGGACGTGCTGAACATGAGCCCTGCTGACCGGTCTCCCGAGCAGCAGCGCATCGCTGAGGAGATGATGACTCGAAGGGGCCAGGTGTCTCTCCTGTAGATCACCCAGCGAATACTCCGTGCGCACTCATCTGCCGATGAGCGCATGGCGCGATCGTCACTCGATGAGGTCGATGTCGCCACGGAACGCCGTGAAGTCACGGGGGCGCGCGAGTTGGGCTTTCGCTTGATTGGCGTTCATCTCGTCGGGGTCCTGAGCGATCTTGCGTGCCAGGTCCAGCCGCTCGGGGTTGTCTACGAGGACTGACCATCGGACGAGGGAGGAGCGGTCGTCAGCCATCCGACTCAGGACCTCTGGTCGGAGCCTCCGACACCCTGCTGCTGTTGCGCGTACTCGCGCAATGGGATCGGATGCCAGCATCTCGGCATCGGTCTCGCTGAGTCTCGGATTGAGGAGGATCGTTGAGCGAACAGCCGGGTGCGGGTCCCGCGCCAAGGCAGCCACCACGCTCTCGTCCTGCGTCACCTCGGCCATCCGCTCGCGCACCGTGTGTACGGGATCGTGCAGCAGGAGTTGAGCGCTGGCTTCGTCGAGGTCATCCCGCTGTGCTGCTCGTCCCCGGGCGTCTGGGTCGGACGCTCCTAGAGCGACTGGAAGTGCATGTTGACTGGGATTCTCAGCGACTGCGAATCGCACGGCCCACTTCTCGTCGCGCACCAAGTCGTGAAGGACGTCCGTAGGCGCGGATGGGTTTCGAGCGACGGCTTGTCGCACCTTCGGCGAGCGGTCGGAGGCCAGTTCCCTTAGCGCCGTGGCCGCCGTGGCCGCCGTGGCCTCGTCGGCTGCGACGCGGGCGCGCTCGCTGATGGTCGGCACGGGCCGAGTCTGACAGGCTGCCGCACCCGTGGAGGGTTGGTCGCCAAAGTGTTCACCACCCGTCGCAGCCACAGACAGCCTGAGCGGCCATACGGGTCTGCCGCGATCAGCGCACGCATCTGCCCAGATCCGTATGGCATGGATGCCGCACCGGTCCGGTCTCGGTTCGGCAACTGTGGTGGTGTCAGGACACTGCCGCGTCGATGATCGCCGTATGAAGTCGTTCCTAGCGGTCATCGTGCTACTCGGGTGTGTGGGGTGTTCGTCGTCCGCTCCCACGACAGGAGCGGACGACTCCGACGGTAACGCGGTCGCGTTGATCACTAGGCCCGACGGTCAAAACGACACCATCTGGAGCACAGGTCGCGGGCACCTTCGTGTCGAAGCAGGCTGCATCCTCTTCAAGGGGCAGTTGGCGGTCTTCCCATTCGGCACCTCGCTCGCCAACGGTTCGACCTCTCTGAAGATCCGCGATGGCGATGAATCCATCCCCTTGGACGGCTCAGCAGAGGTAGACGTCACTGGCAGCGAGGTGCCGCTGGGTGAAGACGGCGACTGGGACCACGCAATGGACGCCGCGAATCTGGCCCGATGGTCCGAGTGTCGGCGACGGGCAGACATCTCGGAGTACGCCGACTGGTGGCAGGTCGGTCAACTCCACCTCGTGGGCGACGAGTGATGCGTCCGCGACGAGTCGTTGTGTGTGCCTAGCAACATCCGGATCTGCCGCGTTGAGCCCGCAGCCGCGACGCGGCTGGGGCCCGTGTGCGACTCCTACGCCCACCCGCAGTCGGCGCTGATGCGTCGGATCGCGTCGTCCAGCGTCTCCTCGACCTCGATGGTGGCTTCGGCGAGGCCGTCGACGTACGCGGCTCCGTACCACCAGTCGCGCATCTCCGCTTCGCCGAACTCCGCTGCCTTGGGCTTCGTTGCATGGCGCCGGAGTGTCTCCTCGAAGGGGACGTCCCAGAAGTAGGCGAGGCTTCTGCCGTTGTGGTCTCCGATGAGCCGCCTGAGCATGTCGCCGTAGCGGTCTGGGTGCAGGATGCCCTCGACCACGACGGAGAAGCCCCGGTCGAGTGCGTAGCGTGCCATCACGTCGATCAGGCCGATCGCCGGGTTGCCCGCTCGGTCGTTCGCCCACAGCACTTCGCCGCGCACGACGTCTTGCGAGATCACCGCCAGCTGGTCCCTGCCCCGCTGCCGTTGCAGCGCGCGGGCCACGGTGGTCTTGCCCGATCCGCTGTTGCCACGCAACGCGATCAGCATCGTCTGGCTCGTACCCGTCACCATGGCACCCTTCCACCCGCAATGTCGGTACCTTCACACACCGCTCCGACAACGTCGACAGCGCAAGGAGAGTCGCTCCGTTGGCGACGCCGGTGCCCGCCCCCATGGCGATGTCCCGCCGGCCGGTCACGAGAACGCCGCCGAAGGCGACGGTGTTCGAGGGTCAGGCGAGGGCGGAGTCGGGGATCCAGTTCCCGTGGAATCCCTGCGGCACCCGCGCGGGCAGGTGGACCGTGGCCACGGGACGCCCGAAGTCGTGGGCGTCGATGATCACCAGGTCGCTGGCGTCGCGCGCGGCGTCGTACACGTAGCCCATGAGCCAGCCGTCGTCCTCGCCGGCCGCGTCGCCCTCGGGAACGAACACCATCTCGCTGGCGATGCGCCCGGGGCCCAGGTCCACCTCGACCGTGGTGCCGCCGACGAGGTCGTGCTTGCGGATGGCCGTCCGGGGGTCATCGCCCAGGGCGCCCAGGTCGAGCACCGAGGACTGGCCGATCGTGTAGCCGTAGCGGTGCCGGCTGCCCGTGAGTCGTTCGTCGCCGCGAGGAAACTCCGTGCCGCGGTCGTCGATCGTCTCGGTGAGCACCTTGCGTGCCTGCGGGTCGATCGTCCAGCGCTCCAGGCGGGGGCGATCGGACACGGGCTCGCGGTCCTCGGCGAAGGCATGGTCGTGGACCACCAGGTCGATGATCACCCGGTCGCCGGCGTCGAAGGCGTTGAGAGGGTGGTAGACGAAGCACGGCTCGACGTCGATCCACAGGACGTCGGAGGCGGTGCCGGTACGGGGCAGGAGCCCGACCCGTGCCCCGTTGTCGGGTCGCCAGCGGAAGGGCAGGGAGACGCCCTGGAGGGCGAGCTCGAGGTCGAAGAGCACAGGCAGGTCGAAGAGCACGACCCTCGAGGCGGTCAGGCCCATGTCGTGGAGCATGACCGGCGCCGGAAGGTCGATCTCGACGGTGCTGGTGAGCTCTCCGGACGGGGCGATCACGTGGTAGCGCAGCGCGGGGTTGTCGAAGCCGTAGCTCATCACGTGCATCTCGCCCGTGCTCGGGTCGAGCTTGGGGTGCGCGTTGATGCCGCCGGGGAGGGGGCCGCCGAAGTTGCGCGTCGCGACCGTGTCCAGCTCGCCCGTCAGCTCGTAGGGCAGCGAGCCCTCAGTCACGGCAAGGATCCGGCCCGCGTGGGCGAACACGTTGGTGTTTCCCGAACCGGGGTACCACCCGCCGTCCTCCCGGGGCACGGGGGACTCAGCGAGGCGTTCGCTGGCCTCGGGGCTGCGCACCCAGCGGTTGCGGTACCAGCGGGCCTGGCCGCCGTGCAGGTCGACGCCGTGCACCATCCCGTCGCCGGCGAACCAGTGGTAGGTGTCGGCCTGCGCTGCGAACGGGTTGGGCCCGGTGCGGATGTACCTGCCAGCCAGGCCGGGCGGCACCGCGCCCGTCACCTCGAGATCCGTGGCGGTCACCTCGGTGGCCACCGGCGCGAAGTTGCCGTCGAGGTACGTCGCTCCAGTCATCGTCTGCTCCCTGCGGTCGTGAGCGTCAGTCCGCCCGGTCAGTACGTCGGTGCGCCCTCCTTGCGGCGCTCGATGGTCTGGAACACCCAGAAGACGGCGATGAAGCCGATGAGGATCGCCTCGACGACGAACGTGGCGTGGGCGTCGAGCCAGCCGGAGAACAGCCCGACGGCGTCGCCGCCCTTGACGACCACGGCCGTGACGACCATGGCCACGCCGAGCAGGCCGTAGAGCCAGACCCAGCGCCTGCGCGCCGGGTCGCCCCGGTTCTGCCGGGCCGCGAGGAAGACCGCGACGATGACGAGTCCGACCGCGATGTTGGCCGACCAGGCGTGCACGTCGTGGTTGAAGACGCTGTCCGGGTCGTCGGCGTCGCGGTAGAGCCAGTAGAGGACGGCGACGGTCCCTGCCGCCACCACCCACGTCGCGATGTAGGCCCGCCGCTCGTGGCGTCCGGGCACGTTGCCGCCGGCCCAGGCCTTCAGGGTGAGGACCGCGACCAGCACGAGGATCACCACGAAGGCGAACAGCAGCGCCGTGAAGCTGCGGGCGACGGTCTCGGCGTTGGCCTTGATGAGGTCGTTGTCCTCGATCCTGGCGACCTGGGTCTCGGGCGAGCCGCCCCGGACGGACGCCGGCAGGCTGCAGTAGTTGGCATCGAGGGTCGGGACCAGCGCCACGACCGACAGCAGCAGGCCGGCGACGTTCAGCACGGCGTCCTCGGCCGAGGTCTTGCCCCACATCACGATCATGGCGAAGCCGATGAGCAGCAGGGCGCCGACGAAGACCGGTCGCACCGGCGTGTAGAAGTACGCGCTGAGCGACCGCTGGACGCACCCGTCGGGAGCGTTGGCGATCTCGCGCCACACGGCGAAGCCCAGGGCGAGGATGACCATCACCACCCCGAGGCGGATGCCGGAGTAGGTGCGTCGGGCGACCTGAGGTGGCAGCGGCTCGGACATGGTTCCCCCCGGATGGAGCGCCCGCGTCCCGTACGCGGCCGCGCCCACCAGCGTCCACCCGGCCACCGGTGGAGCGAATCGCTCACATGGGGGAAGTCGCCTCGTCGCGACCCAGCGGAAGGGCGACCGTGAACGTGCTGCCCTCCCCGGGCGTGGACGTGGCCGTCAGGCGCCCGCCCATCAGCGCGACGAGCTCGTTGCTGATCGCCAGGCCGAGCCCGAGGCCGCGGCGGTCTCCGGCGTGCGGGTCCGCCTGCCGGAAGGGCGCCATCAGCGCGGGCAGCTGGTCGGGGGAGATGCCGATGCCGGTGTCGCGGACCTCGAGCTCGAGCCACGACGCCGACTCGGTGTCCTGCCCGTCATCGGGTGCACTCACGCGTACGTCGACGCCGCCCCGCTCGGTGAAGGTGATCGCGTTGTCGACCAGGTTGGTGACGACCTGGCTGATCCGGCGGCAGTCGCCGACCGCCGTCGCCGGGACGGACGCGTCGACCGCGAAGGTCGCCGTCAGCCCGCGCGTCCGGGCCAGCGGCGCCGCCCAGTCCTCGATGTCGGAGACGAGCGCGCGGATGTCGAAGGGTCTCGGTCGCAGCACGGCCTGGTGCGCCTCGAGCCCGGAGAACTCCAGGATGTCCTCGACCAGGCGCATCAGCCGCTCGCTGGAGCGCTGCAGGATCTGCGCGTAGCGCGCCGGCTCCGGGGCGAGGTCGGTGGCCATGAGCAGGTCGGTGGCACCCACGATGGCGGCCAGGGGCGTGCGGACCTCGTGGCTCACGGTGGCCAGGAACAGCGTCTTGGCCGCGTTGGCCTCCTCGAGCTCGCGCAGCACCTGCTTGGCCTCGGTCACGTCCTCGCTGATCCCGTGCACGCCGACCACCTCGTCGTGGACGACGACGGGGATCGCGGTGCACCGGATGTCGATGACCACGCCGTCCGGGCGGGCCACGCGTCCGTCGAGGAGCTGCGGGTCGCCGGCCATCACCTGCTCGAACCCGTCCTGGAATCGCTCCAGGTCGTCGGCGTGGATGACCTGCGAGAAGTGCGCCTCCCGGAGCTCGGCCAGGGTCAGCCCGGTCATCTCCAGGGTGCGCTGGTTGGCGTCGGTGAAGTGACCGCGGGCGTCCAGCGACCACGCGGACTGCGGGTGGTGGGAGAACAGCGAGGCATAGCGCGCGGTCGCCTCGGCCAGTGCGCCACCGCCGTCCCCGGCGTTCGCGAGGGCGGGGTCAGGACGGTCGTGTGTCATCAGAACCTCCGAGTGTCCGACTGGCACGCAGGTTACGCACGTCGCCCGACGCCCACTGGTACCCACACCGGCGCCGAGGACGCGCGGCGGGGCGCACGGCTTGCCTCGGGGTCGCCCGGAGGTCGCCTACTGTTGTCGATAGGCGACGCCGTCGGCCGCCGGCGGACGCGAACGTCCGACGAGGCCGGCCACGGCGAAGATGGTGATGACGTAGGGCAGGCTCAGCAGGAGCTGTGGCGGGATCTGCGCACCGATGGACGACAGCACTCCGGCGAGGTTCTGGGCGAAGCCGAAGAGCAGGGCCGCCAGGGTGGCGCGGATCGGGTCCCACTTGCCGAAGATCACGGCCGCCAGCGCGATGTAGCCGGCGCCGCCGGTCATCTCCCGGTTGAACCCGGAGACCGACACCAGGCTGTAGTAGGCGCCGCCGAGGCCGGCGATCGCGCCCGCGAGCAGGATGGTGCGGTAGCGGGTCCGGTTGACCTTGATGCCCACCGTGTCAGCGGCCTTCGGGTGCTCGCCGACCGCCCGGACCCGCAACCCCCAGCGGGTGCGGTAGAGCGACCACGCCACCAGGGCAACGATCACGTAGAGCACGTAGACCAGGGCAGGCTGGCGGAAGAAGATCGGACCGATCAGCGGGATGTCGCCGAGGACCGGGATGGGCAGTCCGCGCATCCGCTCGGGGGAGTTCAGCGACTCCGCGTTGGGCGTGAGCACCTGCCGGAACAGGAAGTTGGTGAGGCCCACCACCAGCACGTTGAGCACGACGCCGACGATGACCTGGTCGACGAAGTAGGTGATCGCGAACAGGCCCAGGACGAGTGCCATCAGGGCGCCGGCGGCCATCGCCGCGACGAGGCCCGCCCAGGGCGACCCGGTGAGGCTGGCGGTGATGGAGGCCGCGAAGGCGCCGAACAGCAGCTGGCCGTCGATGGCGATGTTGACCACGCCCGCACGCTCGCCGAGCACGCCGCCCAGCGCACCGAAGACGAGGGGGATCGCCAGCGCGATCGCGCCGGCGAGCAGGCTCACGATGGAGATGCGGCTGCCGGCCGCCTCCCAGCTGAGGAAGCCGATCATCCAGGCGAGGGCGAAGACGATCGGCAGCCAGAGCGGCTGTCGCGAGCGGGCGAGCATGCGGCGTACGGCCTCGGCGGTGAGCGCAAGGCACACCACCAGCATCAGCCACGCCGTGGCCGAGGAGGGGAGCACGGCGTCGGGCAGCTTGGCGAAGTCGCTGTCGACCGCCAGGCGGAACGTGGTGTCACCGGACCGCGACGTGGTGAGGAGTCGCAGGCCGAGGAGCACCGTGACCACGCCGAGGATGGTCGGCAGCTTGCGCCGGCCGGCCGTCCTGGTGGGCGTCACGGCGTCGTCCGGAGCGAGCCCGCCGCTCTCGGGGGTCGGGCGGTCCATCGTGGTGCTCACTTGGCCTCCTGGGCGGGGAGCCGGAAGATCGCGCGCACCAGGGGCGGGGCGGCGAGGAAGAGGACGATCAGCGACTGGACCACCAGCACGAGGTCGACGGAGATGTTCTCCGAGGCCTGCATGGTGAAGCCGCCGGCCTTGAAGGCACCGAACAGGATGCCGGCAGCCAGGATGCCGAGCGGTCGCGAGCGTCCGAGCAGCGCGACCGTGATCGCGTCGAACCCGATGCCCGCGTCGATGTCGACCGACACGCCGCTGGTCACGGTGCCGAGCACCTGGTTGACGCCGGCGAGGCCGAGGAGCGCGCCGCCGAGCATCATCACGACCGTGTAGGTGCGCCCGACGTTGATGCCGGACGCGCGAGCGGCGTTGGGGTTCTCACCGACGGCGCGGATCCGGTAGCCGAGGGTGGAGCGGTTGAGCAGCCACCAGACCACCGCGACGGCGACCAGCGCGATGATGAAGCCGAAGTGCAGGTTGAACCGGTCACCCAGCACCTTGGGCAGGATCGCGGAGTCCTTCATCGGCGGCGACTTGGGGTTGACCGAGCCCGGGGTGGCGAGGAGCCACTCCTTGGTGAGGGCCCAGAACACCAGGTAGTAGCCGACGTAGTTGAGCATGATCGTGACGATCACCTCGTGGGCGCCGGTGCGCGCCTTGAGCAGGCCCGCGATGCCGCCCCACAGGGCGCCGAACAGCATGCCGACGAGCACGGCCAGCGGCAGGTGGATGATCATGGGCAGGTCGAACCGGAACCCGATCCAGGCGGCCGCGCCACCGGCGAGGAGCATCTGGCCGCGGCCACCGATGTTGAACATGGCGGCCCGGAACGCCAGGCCGACGCCGAGGCCGCCGAGGATCAGCGGGCCGGCGAACTTGAGCGTCTCGGTGAGCGGGCGCCACTGCTGCGCCGGGTCGGTGACGAGGTTGTTGTAGACCGCGCCGCGGAACATCGCGCTGTAGGCCCCGGAGATCGCGTCCCACAGGGCGCTGAAGAAGTCGGACGGACGAGCGGTGATGTAGCTGAGCGTCTCGCGCACGCCGTCGTCGGTCGCGGCGATCATCACCGAGCCGACGAAGACGGCCAGGAACACCGCGAGCACGCCGGACAGGGCGTCGCCGGAGGCGATCTCACGGAGCATGGAGCGCGAGCGCGCCTCCCGGTCGGCACCCGCGTCGGCGCCTGCGTCGGCCCTCGTGTCGGCCGTCGAGTCGTCGGCGACGTCCACCGGCGCCCCGACGGGCGCGTCGTCCTGCTTCGGCTTGTCGGTGTCACTCATGCGACCACGTCCTTCAGGTCCTTCGGGCGTTCGCCGGTCATCATGAGACCGAGGGTCTCGCGGGGGGTGTCGGCCGGGACGATGCCGACGACCTGGCCGCGGTAGAGCACCATGATGCGGTCGGCGAGAGCGACCACCTCGTCGAGCTCGGTGGAGACGACGAGCACCGGGATGCCGCTGTCGCGGGTCGCCACGATCTGCTTGTGGATGAACTCGATCGAGCCGACGTCCACGCCGCGGGTGGGCTGGGCGGCCACGAGCAGGCGCAGGTCACGGGAGAGCTCGCGCGCCACGACCACCTTCTGCTGGTTGCCGCCGGAGAGGTTGGTGGCGAGCGCGTCGATGTCGCGGGCGCGGACGTCGTACTCCGTCAGCTTCTTCTGTGCGAACTCGCGCAGCGCACCCAGGCGCAGGGATCCGTTCTTGACGAACGGCGACTTGAAGCTGCGGTTGAGCATCAGGTTCTCGGCGATCGTGAAGCCCGGCACGAGGCCGTCGACCTGGCGGTCCTCGGGGATGAACCCGACACCTGCGTCGAGGATCTTGCGCGTCGACCGGCCGACGAGCTCGACACCGTCGAGGGTGATGGACCCGGTCACGTCGTCCTGGAGGCCGAGGATCGCCTCGGTGAGCTCGGTCTGGCCGTTGCCCTGCACGCCGGCCACGGCGAGGACCTCGCCCGCCCGGATCGTGAAGCTCAAGCCATTGACGTGCACGTGCCCGGCGGCGTCGACCACGCGCAGGTCCTTGACCACGAACGCGGCGTCACCGAGCGTCGGAGGGTCCTTGTGGACGACCAGCTCGACCGGTCGCCCGACCATCATGGAGGCGAGCTCGGCGTTGCTGGCCTTGGGGTCGGCCTCGCCGACCACCTTGCCGAGGCGGATGACCGTGATCCGGTCGGCCACCGCACGGACCTCGCGCAGCTTGTGCGTGATGAAGACGATGGCCTTCCCGGCCTCCTTGAGCTGGCGCATGATGTCCATCAGCTCGTCGGTCTCCTGCGGCGTGAGCACCGCAGTCGGCTCGTCGAACACCAGCAGCTCGGCGTCGCGGGACAGCGCCTTGATGATCTCCACCCGCTGCTGCACGCCGACGGGGAGGTCCTCGACGAGGCTGTCGGGGTTGACGTGGAAGCCGAAGCGCTCGGAGATCTCGGTGACGCGCGCGCTGGCGGCGTCGAGGTCGAGGCTGCCGGCGAAGCCGGTGGTCTCGTTGCCGAGCATGACGTTCTCGGCGACGGTGAAGACGGGGATCAGCATGAAGTGCTGGTGGACCATGCCGATGCCGGCCGCCATCGCGTCGCCGGGCCCGGTGAAGTGCTGGACCTTGCCGTCGAGCTCGATCTCGCCCTCGTCGGCCTTATAGAGGCCGTAGAGGACGTTCATCAGCGTGGACTTGCCGGCGCCGTTCTCACCGAGCAGGCAGTGGATCTCGCCGGGCTCGACGGTCAGGGAGATCGAGTCGTTGGCCACCATGCTGCCGAAGCGTTTGGTGATGCCTCGCAGGACGAGTCTCATGGCATCGCATCCTAGGGGTCGCTTGGGTCCGCAGGTCTGGACCGGGGTGTCTCGTAGGGCGGCCTCGCGGGCCGGCACGTACGGGGCGCGAGAGCGCGCGGGGAAGGGTAACTGTCGCAGGCGCCGGGACACTGCGCCGACATGTGCCAAAGGTCGGGGTGCGGGACTGGCAACGCCCGGTGAACAGAGAGGGAGGCCGACGCGAGCGTCGGCCTCCCTCCTGGTGGAGCGTGGTGGGGGTCAGCCCAGGTAGGACTTGACCTCGATCGAGCCGTCGATGATGCCGGCCTTCACGGTGTCGAGCTCGTCGGCGAGCTCGGGGTTGACCTTGCTCTCGAAGTTGTGGAACGGCGCGATGCCGACTCCGTCGTTGTCGAGCGTGCCGACGTAGGGGGTGTAGTCGACGTCGCCGCCGTCGGCCTCCATGATCGCCTCGTAGGTCGAGACCTTCATGTTCTTGAGGATCGAGGTCATGACGTAGTCCTGGGTGGACGGGTCGGTCTCGTAGAGGTCGGCGTCGACGCCGACCATCGCGATGTCCTTGCCGGAGTCCTCGATGGCGGTGATGGCGCCCTGGTAGATCGGGCCACCCACGGGCAGGATCACGTCGACGTCCTGGTCGAGGATCTGCTTGGCGGTGCTGGTCGCGGCCTCGTTGGCCTCGAAGCCACCGGTGAAGGAGCCGTTCTTGCCGTCCCAACCGACGACCTTGACGTCCTTCTTCTTCTCCTTGGCGTAGTACTCCGCGCCCTGCTTGAAGCCGTCCATGAAGATGGTGACGGTCGGGAACGGCATGCCGCCGTAGGTGCCCACGACGCCGGTCTTGGTGTAGTCGGCGGCGGCGTAGCCGGCCAGGAACGCGGCCTGGGCCGTGTTGTAGAGGAGCGGCTTGATGTTGGGCTGGTCGGCCTTGCCGTCGAACGTGGCGCCGTCCTTGCCGCCGTCAGCCGAGTCGTCGATCAGGATGTACTCGATGTCGGGGTTGGCCTTGGCCGAGTCCTTGGTGGCCGCGGCGAGGGCGAAGCCGACCGTCACGATGACGTTGCAGCCCTGGCCGACCAGGCTCTCGAGGTTGGGGGCGAAGTCGTTCTCGCTGTTGGACTCCACCGGGATCAGCTTGACGCCGAGCTCGTCCGCGGCCTGCTTGGCGCCTTCGTAGCTGAGCTGGTTGAACGACTTGTCGTCGAACCCGCCGGCGTCGGAGACGATGCACGGCTGCACGTCGCTGCTGCTCGCCTTGCTGTCGTTCCCAGACCCGGTGTTGTCATCCTCGGGCGCGTCACCACACGCAGCCAGGGTCGCGGCTGCCAGGAGCGCCACCAGGCCGCTCGAGACGACCTTCCTCGTCTTCAACACAAATGCCTCCAAAAATGTGCACCCCGGGGTGGGGTCAGCTTTCCGGCGTCATGATGCCTGCACCTACGCCACCCGTCACGCGGATCGGGCGTACTGAGATGCGTTTGAGACCTAAAAGTCGCAGGAGATCTTTCGGCGGATCCTGCCGAAGACCAACCGATTCTCGTATGCGCCATAGTTGCCGTCTAGCGAAGAGGGTGGACGACAGCGTGGAGCAGACGGTGGAACAGAGGGACTGGGACGATCTCAGGGCCGCTGCGGTGGAGGTGATGCGTCACGCCTATGCGCCGTACTCCGGATACCCGGTGGGTGCGGCCGCACGCGTGGACGACGGCCGCGTCGTGTCGGGGTGCAACGTCGAGAACGCGGCGTACGGCGTCGTGCTGTGCGCCGAGTGCGGCCTCGTCTCCCAGCTGCACGCCACCGGAGGCGGTCGGCTGACCCACTTCGTGTGCGTCAACGGCGCGAGCGAGATCATCATGCCGTGCGGGCGCTGCCGCCAGCTGCTGTTCGAGCACGGCGGCCGCGACCTGCTGGTCTGGACCGTCTCGGGGGTCAAGCCCATGTCCGAGGTGCTGCCCGACGCCTTCGGACCCGAGGACCTGGCCCACGTGGCCACTGATGGAGGAGCCCGCTGATGCCCGCACACGACGCCGTCGAGGTGATCCTCGCCAAGCGCGACAAGCACGAGCTCAGCGACAGCCAGATCGACTGGGTGATCGACGCCTACACGCGCGGCGAGGTCGCCGACGAGCAGATGTCGTCCCTCGCGATGGCGATCCTGCTCAACGGGATGAACCGCACGGAGATCGCCCGCTGGACCGCGGCGATGATCGCGTCCGGGGAGCGGATGGACTTCTCGTCCCTCTCGCGACCCACCGCCGACAAGCACTCGACCGGCGGCGTGGGCGACAAGATCACCTTGCCGCTGGCGCCGCTCGTCGCGGCGTGCGGCGTCGCCGTGCCGCAGCTGTCCGGGCGCGGGCTGGGCCACACCGGCGGCACCCTCGACAAGCTCGAGTCGATCCCCGGGTGGCGCGCGTTGCTGAGCAACGAGGAGATGTTCTCGATCCTCGAGGACGTCGGCGCCGTCATCTGCGCGGCCGGCGACGGCCTGGCCCCGGCCGACAAGAAGCTCTACGCCCTGCGCGACGTCACCGGCACGGTCGAGGCGATCCCGCTGATCGCCAGCTCGATCATGAGCAAGAAGATCGCCGAGGGCACCGGCGCGCTGGTGCTCGACGTGAAGGTCGGCAGCGGCGCCTTCATGAAGGACCTCGTGACGGCTCGGGAGCTGGCCGAGACGATGGTCGCGCTCGGCACCGACGCGGGCGTGCACACCGTCGCCCTGCTCACCGACATGGCCACCCCGCTGGGCCGCACGGCCGGCAACGCGATCGAGGTCGCGGAGTCGGTCGAGGTGCTCGCCGGCGGCGGTCCTGCCGACGTCGTCGAGCTGACCCTCGCCCTGGCCCGCGAGATGCTCGCCGGTGCCGGTCGCGACGACGTGGACCCGGCCGACAAGCTCGCCGACGGCTCCGCGATGGACGCCTGGAAGGCGATGATCCGGGCCCAGGGCGGCGACCCCGACGCCGCGCTGCCGCAGGCGAAGGAGTCGCACGTCGTCGCCGCCCCTGCCAGCGGCACGCTGACCCGGCTCGACGCGATGGCGGTGGGCCTGGCGGCGTGGCGCCTCGGAGCCGGCCGGGCCCGCAAGGAGGACCCGGTCCAGGCCGGCGCGGGCGTGGTCTGGCACGCGCGCCCGGGAGACGCGGTGACCGAGGGCGAGCCGCTGTTCACCCTGCTCACCGACGAGCCCGTGCGCTTCGAACGGGCTCTCGCCTCGCTCGAGGGCGGGTTCGACATCGGGGACGGCGCGTCCTTCACGCCGACCGACCTGGTGCTCGACCGGATCGGCTGACGCGCACGTCCCCAACTCTGGCGAAGACCGGTCGGTAACCCCTCGTCCCTTTACTTTGCGGCCCTAGCGTCGCTGGTGTCCCAAGGGGCGGGGGGCCCGATGAACAAGCTTGACGAGCGCGACGGGGGCCGCGCGACCACACTGAGGACGCCCGTCCTCGTCGTCCTCCTCCTGGTCACCGGCGTCGTCGTCGGCGGCGGTGCCGCCTACCTGCTGATGTCGCGCAGCGGCACGGCCGCGGCCGACGCCGACTCGTGCGGCGCCTACGACACGGTCCAGCTCACCGTCGGACCGGAGCTCTACGGCGCCGCGCTGCAGGCGGTCGACCGCGCCGCGCCGCCGTGCACCCGCGTCGAGCCCGACATGCGGTCCGGGATCGAGGTGTCCCTGGGCATCGCCACGGGTGGCGACACGCCGGACATCTGGATCCCCGAGGCGCGCTACCTCACCACCAAGGCCTACCTCGGCGACGCCCGGCCACGGATCGTGGCACGCAGCGTGGCCCACACACCCGTCCTCCTCGCCGGTGGCAGCGCGGCTCGCCGGTTCGCGTCGTGGGGCGACGCGGAGCGGTCCGGCCTGGTGTCGGTGCCCGACCCCGAGACGACCGTCGCGGGGACGTTGGCCGTCGTGGCTCCCCAGGCCGAGGCCCGGGCGGTCGGTCGCACCGCCGCGGACGCCCGGGAGCTCGTCGTACCGTTCGCGCAGTCCTACGGTGCCCGCCGCTCGGACGGGGACGACGCCGAGGTCGCTCCAGCGATGTTCCCGCGCAGCTCGCCGCGTCTCGTGGTGACCACCGAGCAGGAGCTCGCCGCCGTGCAGGGCCGCAGCGACCTGCGCGACCTGACCCCCGCCGTGGGCGCCCCGGTGCTCGACTTCCCGATCGCGGTGAGCGAGAACGCGCCGCCCGGAGCGCGAGCGGTCGCGCGCAGCGTGGCCGACTTCCTCGCCAGCCCGGACGGGCGTGCCGAGCTCCACAGCCAGGGTCTGCGGGCCACCGGCGACCGGACGGCACCCGACGGTGCCTCCGAGGTCACGACCGTCCTGCCCACGCCGCCCGGGGCCGCCATCGCGTCCACCGTGCAGTCGTGGCGCACCCTCGCCGTCCCCTCGTCGATCCTGGCCGTGGTCGACGCGTCCGGGTCGATGGACTTCGGCGCCGGGCAGGGCACCCGGATGGACCTGCTGGCCGACGCGGCCGGCATCGGCCTGTCGTTCCTGCCCGACCACGCCCGGGTCGGGCTGTGGATCTTCTCCATCGACAAGGGCGGCCCCGGGCGCGACTGGCGCGAGCTCGAGCCGCTCCGGCGCCTGGACGACCTGCGCTTCGGGCGCACCCAGCGCTACGCCCTGCGCCAGCGGGTGGCCGAGCTGCCGAGCCTCACCGGCGGTGGCACCGGGCTCTACGACACCGCGCTGGCGGCGTACGAGGAGGCCGTGCGCAGCTATCGACCGAACTACTCCAACGCGGTCGTGCTGCTCACCGACGGTCAGAACGAGGACCCCGGGTCCATCGGGCTGGAGCCGCTCCTCGACCGGCTGCGGGCCCTGCGCGACCCGGACCGCCCGGTGCGACTGGTGGGGATCGCGATCAGCGGGGACGCCGACCTGGCCGCGCTCAAGCAGATGGCCCACGTCACGGGCGGGGAGGCCTACCTCGCGGCGCAGCCACAGGACGTGCTGGAGGTGTTCGCCCAGGCGGTCCTGTCGCGGTGAGCGCGGGTCCGCGCGCGGTCAGGCGAGGAGCAGCACGACGTGCGCGGCCACGCAGGCCGGCTTGTCCTGGCCCTCGATCTCGACCGTGTGCTCGACGATGAGCTGCTTGCCCTGCGCCAGCTCGCGGACCTCGCCGAAGCGCACGTGGGAGCGCAGCCGGCTGTCGACCGGCACCGGGCTGGGGAAACGCACCTTCTCCAACCCGTAGTTGAGCCGGGCGCCGGGGGTCTCGAGGCGGAAGACCTGGGAGGCGAAGTGGGGGAGCAGGCTCAGGGTGAGGAAGCCGTGGGCGATGGTCCTGCCGAAGGGGCCTGCGGCAGCCGCCTCCGCGTCGACGTGGATCCACTGGTGGTCCAGCGTGGCGTCGGCGAACGCGTCGATGCGGGCCTGGTCGACCACGAGCCACTCGCTGGTGCCGATCTCGGACCCGGCCGCTGCGGAGACGTCGTCGAGCGTGGTGAAGGTGCGCATGGGCACGAACCCTAGTGCTCGTCCACGGGCAGGCCTGATTGGATGACCCGGTGACCACTCCCACCCGCGACCAGGTGCACGCGGCGCCGAAGGTGCTGCTGCACGACCACCTCGACGGCGGGCTGCGTCCGCAGACGATCGTCGAGCTGGCTGCCGAGGTCGGCCACGAGCTCCCGGCCGGTGACGCGGAGTCGCTCGGCCGCTGGTTCACCGAGTCGGCCGACTCGGGCTCCCTGGTGCGCTACCTCGAGACCTTCGACCACACCGTCGCGGTCATGCAGACGGGCGCCGCGCTCACCCGGGTCGCCCGCGAGTGCGTCGAGGACCTGGCTGCCGACGGCGTCGTCTACGCCGAGGTGCGCTACGCCCCCGAGCAGCACGTCACGGGCGGGCTGACGCTCGACGAGGTGGTGGCCGCGGTCCAGGAGGGCTTCGACGAGGGCATGGCCGCCAGCGACGGCAGGATCGTCGTACGCCAGCTGCTGACCGCGATGCGCCACCAGGCCCGCTCGATGGAGATCGCCGAGCTCGCGATCGCCTGGCGAGACCGCGGCGTCGCGGGCTTCGACATCGCCGGGGCGGAGGCGGGCTTCCCGCCCACCCGCCACCTCGACGCGTTCGAGTACCTCCAGCGCGAGAACGCCCACTTCACCATCCACGCAGGGGAGGCGTTCGGCCTCCCGTCGATCTGGCAGGCGATCCAGTGGTGCGGCGCGGACCGGCTCGGCCACGGGGTGCGGATCATCGACGACATCACGGTCGGCGAGGACGGCTCGGTCGAGCTGGGCCGCCTGGCCGCCTACGTCCGCGACAAGCGGATCCCGCTCGAGATGTGCCCGAGCTCCAACATCCAGACCGGCGCGGCCGAGTCCTTCGCCGAGCACCCGATCGGCCTGCTGACTGAGCTGCGCTTCCGCGTCACCGTCAACACCGACAACCGGCTGATGAGCGGCACGTCGATGACCGAGGAGATGTATAGCCTGGTCGAGGCGTTCGGCTACACGCTGACCGACCTGCGCTGGTTCACCATCAACGCGATGAAGTCGGCGTTCCTGCCCTTCGACGAGCGGCTGGCGATCATCGACCAGGTCGTCAAGCCCGGTTACGCCGCCCTCATCGAGGGCTGATCACCCACCAGGGCAGGTCCCACCCTGCGAGCCGGAGCGGCGCGGACTCCCAGCGGGCACGCGCCACGGGGAGCAGCCGGCCCGAGGAAGGCTCGTAGGTCGTCGCCTCGTCGCCGTCGACCGCGGTGACGAGCACGACGTGCCGTGGCAGCAGCCGGCTGCCGACGTAGACCGCGACCGGGCGCTCCGGCTCCACGGCGGCGAGGTGCGGCCAGACGTGCCGGCCCAGCCGCACGGCGTGGACGGCGTACGCCACGCCGGTGACCACGTGCAGGTCGCGCGCCACGGCCCACGGCGGGGTGCCGACGGCGCGCAGCCAGGGCACCTGCCGGCGTCCGTCGGCATCGGTCGTCGAGGTGAGCCGGCGGTGCAGGGTGGCGGCCTCGTGGGCGAAGGTGGCCTGGTCGCCGACCAGCGCCGCGTAGCGGGGGTCGGCCAGCCGGCGGGCCACCACCAGGGACGCGGCGCCGCACGACCGGCGATCGGGCTGGCGCAGCCTCACGACGTCACGACCCGGTCAGCTCGGCGTAGGCCCGGTCGCCGGTGGCCCGGCGGCAGCCCTGTCGGACCGCGTGGGCGACCACCCGCTGCTGGTCGCGCATCAGGGCGAACCCGCGTCGCACGAGGACGAGAGGCGGCTTGCGGTGCTCGCGCAGGTCGCGGGTCAGGCGCCGCCAGAAGGTGACCAGCGGGTGCTGGGTGATGCAGTAGGCCGCCGCCAGCATCCCCTCCTCGCGGCACGCGGCCACCACGTCGGGCGCGAAGATGCCCTCCGCGACGAACCGCGTGCTGCCGCCGAGCTCGACGGTCCGGGAGCCGCAGCGTCCGTTCTGCGCGATCTCGTAGACCGGCACCTCGCTGCGTCCGGTCCCGCACAGCTCGCGGAGGGAGGCGAGGGCGTCCTCGCGGTGCCAGGAGTCCGGGTGGTCCCAGTCGACGAGCCCGGCGTTGGCTCCCGAGGTGATCCGGGGGAGCGAGGGGTCGTCGCCGTCCTTGTAGAAGTCGTCGAGGCGGAGGACGGGCAGTCCGAGGCGCTCCGCCAGGCGGGACTTCCCGGCGCCGCTGGGGCCGGCCAGGACGACGACCTGGGCGTGTGTCATTTGTTACTGACTCGTTTCGTTGTTCGGCCGCGGACGGACAGGCTGGAGATTAGTCTCGCCCAGACCCCTGATTGACAGTTCCTCTGGGAGGACTCCAATGAGTCTTGACGACTCGACTCCCGCGCCCAGCGCGGACAACTCCGGACACGCCACGACGCGTTCCGGCCTGACGGGCAACCCGCTGCTGCTCGTCGGTCTCGCGCTGCTCCTGGTGATCGGCCTCGTTGGCTTCTTCGCCCTGCGTGGCGGCGACGACAGCGAGGCGGCCGACTGCGTGTCGGAGCAGGTCACCCTCACCACTGCCCCCGTCATGGAGGGCCTGGTGAAGCAGGCCGTGAAGGACGTCAACGCAGACGAGCCGTGCATCGACATCGTCGTCACGGCCGGCACGGTGAAGGACGTCATCGCGCTGCTGGCCGACCCCAACGCAAAGCTCCCCGAGATCTGGATCCCGGACAGCCCGACGTGGAAGGGGCAGCTCACCCTCGCCGGCTGGACCGGCACGCCGGTCGCCGACGTCCTCGCGCAGACCCCTGTCGGACTGGTCGGCGGTCCTGCCGCCAAGGCGCCGGCATCGTGGACCGCCGCGCTCGACGGCGGCAGCCTGGCCATGGCGGACCCGAGCGCCCAGGGCGCGTCCGCGCTGGCCCTGCTGGCGCCGTACGCCGAGATGAAGACCACCGGCGAGACCCCCGTCTCCATCGAGGAGAAGACCGTCCCGGTGGCCCAGACCTACGGCGAGCGTGCCGTGGCCGGTAGCAGCTCCGAGACCGACCTGGCTGAGCTCTCCGCCACCAGCACCCAGCTGGTCCCGGCGACCGAGCAGGCCTACCTCGCTGCCCGCCGCAGCAACGACCAGCTCACGCTCGTCGCCCCGGCGACCGGCGTCCCGATGCTGCAGTTCCCGCTGATCGACGTGAACCGCGGCAGCAAGGACATCCTCGCCTCGGGCGGCGACCTCTCCGCCCGCGTCGGTCGCGCCATCGCCCGCTGGTTCACCTCCGGGGCCGGCGTGGACGCGATCGCCGAGGCCGAGCTCCGTGGACCCGACGGGGCCCCGCTGCCCGAGGGCGTCGGCATGGGCGACTCCAAGATCCTGCCGAAGGTGCCCCAGAAGACCACCGACGACACGCTGCGCCAGTGGCGCGTGCTGTCCGTCCCGTCCAGCATCCTCGCCGTCGTCGACCTGTCCGGCTCGATGAAGATGGCCATCGGTGACACCACCCGCATCGGGCTGGCCGTCCAGGCGTCGAAGGTGGCGCTCGACGCCTTCCCGGACCAGGCCCGCATCGGGATCTGGGGCTTCTCCAAGAACCGCGGCACCAACGGCGCCTCGTGGGAGGAGTACGCCACGCTCGACCGCCTCGACGCCCCGGCCGGCGACGGCCAGACCCACGGCGACGTGGTGCGGGCGGAGGCCGACAAGCTGCCCAGCCGCGTCAAGGGCGGCACCGGAGTCATGGACACCACGCTGGCCGCGTACAAGTACGCGCAGGAGAAGTGGGACCCGGCGTGGTTCAACTCCGTGGTGATCATGACCGACGGAGCGAGCGACGACTCCAGCTCGCTGACGCTCGAGTCGCTGGTCAACCAGCTGAAGTCGATCCGCGACCCCGCCAAGCCGGTCAAGGTGATCATCATCGGCATCTCGCAGGACGCCGACACCGGTGAGCTCGACCAGATCGCCGCGGCGACCGGTGGTCAGAACTACCTGGTGAACAACCCGAACGAGATCCTCGGAGTGCTCGCCTCGGCGATGCTCAACCGCTGAACCACCACGCACGACCAGCACGAAGGCCCCCGGAGATTCCTCCGGGGGCCTTCGTCGGTGGTGCGGTGGCTCAGACGCCGATCGGGTGCCAGACCGTCTTGGTCTCCAGGAACCGGGTCATCCGGTCCAGGTCGGGCTGGACCAGCCAGTCGGTGTCGGGGGCGGGACGGCGTACGCGCTTGAGGTTGTCGGCCGCGGCCACCTCGAGGTCGACGGCGAGGGCGGCGTCGTCCACGCCGGTCAGGTCGATGCCGTTGACGTCCATGTGCGAGGCCAGCCAGGGGGCGATCTCGGCCTGCGAGCCGGTGAGCACGTTGACCACGCCACCAGGCAGGTCGCTGGTCGCCATGACCTCACCGAGGGTGATCGCGGTCAGCGGGTTGTCCTCGCTCGCGACCACCACGACGGTGTTGCCGGTGACGATGAGCGGCGCGACCACGCTGACCAGGCCCAGGAGCGGACCGCGGGGTGCGATCACGGCGATGACGCCGCTGGGCTCGGGCGTGGACAGGTTGAAGAACGGGCCCGCGACGGGGTTGGCGTTGCCGACGACCTGGGTGATCTTGTCGGCCCAGCCGGCGTACCAGACGAGCCGGTCGATCGCGGCGTCTACGTAGGTGCGCGCCCGGGCGGGGCTGATGCCCTCCGCGGCGCGGAGCTCGGCCTCGAACTGCTCGCGGCGGCCCTCGAGGACCTCGGCGACGCGGTAGACGACCTGCGCCCGGTTGTACGCCGTCTTGCCCGACCAGCCGGGGAAGGCCGAGCGGGCGGCCACGACGGCGTCACGCGCGTCCTTGCGGGAGGCCTGCGCGGCGTTGGCCAGCAGGCGGCCCTTGGCGTCGTTGACGACGTAGGAGCGGCCCGACTCCGAGCGCGGGAACTGGCCGCCGATGTAGAGCTTGTACGTCTTGCGTACGTCGATGCGGCTCACGCGTCCGCTCCCTTCAGGTAGGCCTCGAGGCCGTGGCGACCGCCTTCGCGGCCGTAGCCGGACTCCTTGTAGCCGCCGAACGGCGAGGTGGGGTCGAACTTGTTGAACGTGTTGGCCCAGACGACGCCGGCGCGGAGCCGGTTGGCCATGGACAGGATGCGCGAGCCCTTGTCGGTCCACACGCCGGCCGAGAGCCCGAACGGCGTGTTGTTGGCCTTCTCGATCGCCTCGGACGGGGTGCGGAAGGTCAGGACGGACAGGACCGGGCCGAAGATCTCCTCACGGGCGATCCGGTGGGCCTGGGAGACGCCGGTGAAGATCGTCGGCGGGAACCAGAAGCCCTTGGTGGGCAGGTCGCAGGCGACCTCCCAGCGCTCGGCGCCCTCGGCGTCGCCGACCTCGGAGAGCTCGCGGATGCGCATCAGCTGCTCACCGGAGTTGATGGCGCCCACGTCGGTGTTCTTGTCGAGCGGGTCGCCCATCCGCAGCGTCGACATCCGTCGCTTGAGCCGCTCGAGCAGGTCGTCGGCGATGGACTCCTGCACGAGCAGGCGGGAGCCGGCGCAGCAGACGTGACCCTGGTTGAAGAAGATGCCGTTGACGATGCCCTCCACCGCCTGGTCCACGGGGGCGTCGTCGAAGACGATGTTGGCGGCCTTGCCGCCGAGCTCGAGGGTGACCTTCTTGTCGGTGCCGGCCACCGTGCGGGCGATCGCCTTGCCGACCTCGGTCGAGCCCGTGAAGGCGACCTTGTCGACGTCGGGGTGCGACACGATCGCGCGGCCGGTGTCGCCGGCGCCGGTGACGATGTTGACGACTCCGGGCGGGAGGTCGGCCTGCTGGCAGATCTCCGCGAACAGCAGCGCGGTCAGCGGGGTGGTCTCGGCCGGCTTGAGCACGACGGTGTTGCCGCACGCGAGTGCCGGGGCGATCTTCCACGCCAGCATCAGCAGCGGGAAGTTCCACGGGATGACCTGGCCGGCGACACCCAGCGGGGTCGAGCCGTAGCCGGAGTACTCGAGCTTGTCGGCCCAGCCGGCGTAGTAGAAGAAGTGGGCGGCGACGATCGGCACGTCGACGTCGCGGGACTCCTTGATCGGCTTGCCGTTGTCGATCGACTCCAGGACCGCGAGCTCGCGGCCGCGCTCCTGGATGATCCGGGCGATCCGGTAGAGGTACTTGGCGCGCTCGGCACCGGACATCCGGGACCAGACGCGGGTGTAGGCGCGGCGAGCGGCCTTCACGGCCTCGTCGACGTCGGCGTCGCTGGCCTCGGCGACCTCGGCGAGGACCTCCTCGGTCGCGGGGTTGATCGTCTTGAAGGCGGTGCCGGTGCCGTCGGTGAACTCACCGTTGATGAACAGGCCGTAGGACGGCTTGATGTCGACGACGGCGCGCGACTCGGGTGCGGGGGCGTACTCGAAAGACATGTCTGTCGACCTCAGTCCAGCGTGAAGTAGTCGGGACCGGAGTAGCGACCGGTCGTCATCTTGGTGCGCTGCATCAGCAGGTCGTTGAGCAGCGTGGAAGCGCCGAACCGGAACCAGTCGGGGTCGAGCCAGTCGTCGCCGCAGGTCTCGTTGACCATCACGAGGTACTTGATGGCGTCCTTGGTGGTCTTGATGCCGCCGGCGGGCTTCACGCCGACCATCTGGCCGGTCTGGTCGCGGAAGTCGCGCACCGCCTCGAGCATGATCAGCGTGACCGGGAGCGTCGCCGCCGGCTGCACCTTGCCCGTGGAGGTCTTGATGAAGTGGCCTCCGGCCATCATCGCCAACCAGCTGGCACGGCGGACGTTGTCGTAGGTCTGCAGCTCGCCGGTCTCGAAGATCACCTTGAGGTGGGCACTGGTGCCGTCGGGCCTGGCGCAGGCCGCACGGACCTGGGCGATCTCCTCGAAGACCTGGAGGTAGCGACCCGACAGGAACGCGCCACGGTCGATGACCATGTCGATCTCGTCGGCACCGGCCTCGACCGCGTCGCGCGTGTCGGCGAGCTTGATGTCCATCGCCGCACGGCCGCTGGGGAACGCGGTGGCGACGGCCGCGACGTGGACGCCGCTGTCGCCGAGCGTCTGCTTGGCGGTGGCGACCATGTCGGGGTAGACGCAGACCGCGGCGGTGGCCGGGCAGGTCGGGTCGGCCGGGTCGGGTCGCATCGCCTTCGAGGCGAGGGCGCGGACCTTGCCGTGGGTGTCCTGGCCCTCCAGCGTGGTCAGGTCGACCATCCGGATGGCCAGGTCGATGGCCCAGGCCTTCGACGTGGTCTTGATCGACCGGGTCGCGAGGCCGGCGGCGCGGGCCTCGCACCCGACCTGGTCGACTCCGGGGAGGCCGTGGAGGAATCGGCGGAGCGAGGAGTCCGTACGCACGACGTCGTCGTAGACCGCCGATGTCGCAGGGGTGCTCACCGTTGAGCTGGCAGTGGGTGTCACCGACCCAGCATAGAGTTGGCCCGATGGCCCCGGACAATCGCCGGCGGGCCAATGTCTGCCCAAATCGACGAGGAGAACATGGCACGCGTGGAGGACGACCGGACCACCGTCGTGGAGAGGTTCCACCCCACGAGCGGCCGGTTGACCGGCTGGCTGACGATGCTCCTCGCCGCTGCCGTGGTGGTCGCCGGAGTGGCCTACCGCGACGAGGGCTTCCCGATGTGGGTGTTCGGCGGCGCCCTGCTCGTCGGGGTGCTCTCCTGGGCCGCGATGCTGCGCCCGGCGCTCTGGGTGACCGGCGACCACCTGGTCATGCGCAACCTGGCCGAGACGGTCCACATCCGCCTCGCCGCGGTCGAGGAGCTGGCCGTGCGCCAGGTCCTGGCGGTGCGCGCCGCCGACCGCCGGTGGGTGTCCACCGTGGTGGGCCGCAGCTGGCGCAAGGCTGCCCAGACCCGCCACCGTCCGTCGGGCGAGGGCGGCCCGCAGGAGGGCATGCCCTACGCCGACTTCGTGGAGCAGCGCCTCTACGAGCTCGTCGACAGCGCACGCACCGCGGCCGGCGTCCGGCCCGGCTCGCCCGACCAGCTCGCCCTGCCCGACGCCGTGCGCCGTGAGCGCGCGTGGCTGCCGATCGGCCTGCTCGCCGCCTCCGCGGCCGTGCTGGTGGTGTCGTTCTTCGTCTGAGTCCCGGTTCGCGGCGACCTCAGCCTGCCGCGAACCGCGCCTCGAGCCCGTCGAGGACGAGCGCGAGTCCGTAGTCGAACTCGTCGCCGTAGGCGTAGTCGCGGCCCACGACCTGCTCGGCGACCATCTCGGCGAGGTGGGGGTGCTCGGCCATCACCAGGCCCAGGTCCTCGACGAAGTCCTCCGCCGCCTCGCCGGGCTGGAAGGGGAGGTTCACCTCGGTCAGCACGAAGCCGTAGACGTAGGCGTCGAGCACCGAGAAGGCGTGCGCTGCGAGCGCCACAGAGAAGCCGGAGGCGCGCAGGCAACCGAGGACGGCGTCGTGGTGGCGCAGGTTCGCCGGGCCAGGGGTGCGACGCGACTCGATGAGGCCCAGGCCCCACGGGTGCGCGGCGAGCACCGCGCGGGCGGAGTGGGCGCGCGCCTCCATCTGGGCACGCCACGGCCGCCCCGCCGCGGGGGCATCGATGCGGACGAAGATCCAGTCGGCGAGGCCGTCGAGGAGCGCGTCCTTGCTGGCGACGTGGTGGTAGAGCGACATCGCCTCCACGCCGAGCTCGCGCCCCACGCTGCGCATGCTGACGCCCGCCAGGCCGGCCCGGTCCGCGACCCGGCTGGCGGCGTCGACGATGCGCTCGGAGGAGAGGGGTGGTCTGGACATCGTCGTCTCCTCCGCTGGCTGTCTTACGGCTGTAAGGCTACGGTGTCGATCTGGCTTACAGGTGTAAGGGAGAGGATGTCATGAAGGCAGCGGTGGTGGAGCGGTACGGACCGCCGGAGGTGGTCGAGGTGCGCGAGGTGCCCGACCCGCCGGTGCGGGGGAAGGGGCGGGTGCTGGTCCGGGTCCGGGCCGCGGCCGTCACCTCGGCCGACGGGCGGATCAGGGGAGCGCGCTTCCCGCGGGGCTTCGGCACCTTCGCGCGGCTCGCGTTCGGCGTACGACGTCCGCGACGCGCCGTGCTCGGCGGGGTCTTCTCGGGCGTGGTCGAGGAGGTCGGGCCCGGCGTCTCGGGGATCGCGGTCGGTGACGAGGTGTGCGGCATGACCGGCGTCCGGTTCGGCACGCACGCCGAGCTCGTGGTCGCGCGCGCCGACCGGCTGGTCGTGAAGCCGGCAGGGGTGTCCCACCAGGACGCCGCCGGTGTCCTCTTCGGCGGCACCACGGCCCTGCACTACCTGCGCGACCGCGTGCGCCCCGGTCACCGGGTGCTGGTCAACGGCGCCTCCGGCGCGATCGGCACCTCGGCGGTGCAGCTCGCGCGGCTGGCCGGAGGCCGCGTGACCGGGGTGTGCAGCGGGGCGAACGCCGACCTGGTCCGTTCGCTCGGCGCCGAGGAGGTCGTGGACCACACGACCACCCCGCTCGCCAGCCTCCCGGGGTCGTACGACGTCGTGCTCGACACCGTCGGCAACATCGACATCGCCGGCGGCCGGGCCCTGCTCGCCCCGGGCGGCGTCCTGCTGCTGGCGGTGGCCGACCTCGGTCAGACCCTGCGCGCCCGCGGCGACGTGGTCGCCGGCCCCTCCCCGGAGAAGCCGGAGTACTTCGCGCGGCTGCTCGACCTCGTGGCCTCGGGCGACCTGCGGGTGGTGGTGAGCCGGACGATGCCGCTCGACGACGTCGCCGAGGCGCACCGGGTCGTCGACACCGGACGCAAGGTCGGGAACGTGGTCGTCACGCCGTGACGCGACGCGCTGCGGCGGTGGTCAGCGCAGCTCGTGGGCGCCGAGGTCGGTCCGTCCGACGACCGGGCGACGCACGAGCCCCGCGGGTGCGACGTACTCCCAGCGCGCGCGCCAGCGAGCCGGGACCCGCACGCCGCGGTCGAGCGCCGGGGACGAGGCGGTCAGGTCGAAGTCCTCGGCTGCCGCGTCGACGAAGGTGGACGGCTGCACCCGACGGTTGGCGCGGGAGGCCGCCGTCCCGGTGGTCAGGTCGCCCGGCCCGACGAGCAGGTTGTTCACCAGTCGGGCCCGGCTGCCCTCGGCGAGGGCGACGAAGGTGCCGCTCGAGCGCTGGTTGACGAAGGTGTTGTTGACGACCCACAGGGTGTGGGAGGCGTTGGTCAGGCCCTCGGCACCGTAGGAGACCAGCGCCGGGTTCTCCGAGCGCGGCCCCTGCACGACCACGTTGCCCGCGACCAGTGACCGCCCGCCGTTGGGTAGGTCGATGGAGTAGCTGGCCGTGGCGTCGCCGTCGCTGATCCGGTTGGCGACGATGGTGTTGCGCGCGGCGCGCGACTTCAGCTCGTGGCCGGTGTCGGCGTCGCTGAGCCAGCTGCCGGCCACGGTCAGGGAGCGGACGGCGCCGACGTAGAGGTTGTGGGAGTAGCCGTCACCGAAGCCGTTGCGGAAGAACCGCGAGCGCCGGATGACGATGTCGCTGTCGGGGTCGGCGCCGGTGAGGATGCCGTTCTCGTTGTCGTGGAACCAGCTGCGGGTGACGGTGAGGTCGGTGCCCTCCTGCCGGATGCCAGCGCCGTTGCGGTCGGGCACCGAGGCGCCGCTGAGCTCGATCCGGTCGACGCGTGTCCGGTCGCCGGCGATCACCCAGATCGCCTTCCCCTGAGCGTCCTGCCCGTCGGCGCGCAGGTGCGCCCGGCCACCAACACCGCGCAGCGTCAGGTCGTCCTGGGTCCAGGCCGCGACGTCTCCGGAGTAGGTGCCGGCGTCGATCAGCACGGTGTCGCCGTCGCGCGCCACGGCCGCCGCGGCGCTCGGCGTGGCGAGCTCCTGGCCCGGCCCGACGTGCCAGGTCCGCGGTGCGCTGCGGTGCGTGACCGGGTCGTACGCCGCCGTGGCGGGTGCCGCGGCCAGCAGTCCGGCGGCGACGGCGAGGGTGAGGGCGAGGGGGCTCGAAGCTCGGTGCGCGCGCACGTCACGCACCCGACGGCTGCCCGAAGGCGACCCCGCGCAGGTCGGCGGTGATGGCGTCGAGCCGGCCTGCCGCGGAGATCCGGGCGGCGTCGACGCCGCCGCCGTCGGGCCCGGGCTCGACGGGGACGACGACCTCGAGGTAGCACTTCACCTTCGGCTCCGTGCCGCTCGGGCGCACGATCACGCGGGCGCCCTCGGCGAGCGAGTAGCGCAGGCCGTCGGTCGGCGGCAGCTGCGCCGAACCCTCGGACAGGTCCTCGACCCGCTCGACCGCGAGGCCGCCGAGGGTGGTCGGGGGAGCGCTGCGCAGGCGGTCCATGGTGGCCGGGATGTCGGCCAGGTCGTCGAAGCGCACGGAGAGCTGGTCGGTGGCGTGCAGGCCGTGCACGCGGGCGATGTCGTCGAGGATGTCGGTGAGGCCACGCCCCTCGGCCTTGGCCTGCGCCGCGAGCTCGCAGACCAGCAGCAGTGCCGAGACGCCGTCCTTGTCCCGCACGTGCTCGGGGTCGCAGCAGTAGCCCAGGGCCTCCTCGTAGCCGAAGGCCAGTCCCTCGACGCGGCCGATCCACTTGAAGCCGGTGAGGGTCTCCTCGTGCGGCTGGCCGGCGGCCGCGGCCATCTTGCCGAGCAGGCTGGAGGACACGATCGAGTTGGCGTAGGTGCCCCGGTGCCCGCGGGCCAGCAGGTGGTGGGCCAGCAGGGCGCCCACCTCGTCGCCGCGCAGCATCCGCCAGCCGTGCGCGTCCGGCACGGCCACGGCGCAGCGGTCGGCGTCGGGGTCGTTGGCCACCACGAGGTCGGCGCGCGTGTCCGCCGCCAGCGCCATCGCGAGGTCCATCGCCCCGGGCTCCTCGGGGTTGGGGAAGGACACCGTCGGGAAGTCCGGGTCGGGGTGCTCCTGCTGCTCGACGACGTGGGGCGCGTCGAAGCCGGCGGTCTCCAGCACCTGCGCGACCGTCGTGCCGCCGACGCCGTGCAGCGGGGTGTAGACGACGGACAGGTCGCGCGGCCCGTCCTCGGCGAGGCCGGCGACCGTGTCGAGGTAGCGGTCCACGATCTGCTCGCTCACGACCGTGCCGGCGTCGCCGCGCGGCAGCTCGGCGAGCGGGCCCACGGCGGCGATCCGGGCGGCGATCTCGCTGTCGGCCGGCGGCACGATCTGGCTGCCGTCACCGAGGTAGACCTTGTAGCCGTTGTCCTGCGGCGGGTTGTGGCTGGCGGTGACCATCACCCCGGCCGCGCAGCCGAGCTCGCGGATCGCGAAGGCGAGGAGCGGGGTGGGCAGCGTCCGCGGCATCACGAAGGCCTTGAAGCCGGCGCCGGTCATGATCTCGGCCGTGTCGCGCGCGAAGACGTCGGAGTTGTGGCGGGCGTCGAAGCCGATCACGACGGAGCCGCCGCGGTGCCCGGTGTCGCGGAGGTACGCCGCCAGGCCGGCCGCTGCACGGGTGACCACGACCCGGTTCATCCGGTTGGGCCCGGCACCGAGGGCGCCGCGCAGCCCGGCCGTGCCGAACTCGAGGGTGCCGGCGAAGCGGTCGGCGAGGTCGGTCTCCTCGCCGCGCTCAGCAGCGGCGACGAGCGCCTCCAGCTCGGCCCGGGTCTGCGCGTCGGGGTCCTCGGCGGCCCACGCCCGGGCCTGCTCGATGAGGTCGTTCGGTGCGGTCATGTGGGAACCGTAGTCCGTGGCGGCGCCCAGCTCGATGGCCAGTGTCGGCACCCGGTGCGACGATCGCAGGATGATCGATCACCTGGGCATCAACTGCACCGACCTGCAGCGGGCAGCAGCGTTCTACGACCGGGTCCTCGGGGTCCTCGGCCACCGACGGATCATGGACCTCGACGTGGCCATCGGCTACGGCACCGAGGGACCTGACTTCTGGATCAGCACCTTCGAGGGAGTCGGGGCCAACCGCGAGGTGCACGTCGCCTTCAGCGCCCCTGACGCCGCGACCGTGCGCGCCTTCCACGCAGAGGCGCTCGCGGCCGGCGCGGAGTCGCTCCACGAGCCCCGTCTGTGGCCGGAGTACCACGCCGGCTACTACGGCGCCTTCGTCCGCGACACCGAGGGCAACAACATCGAGGCCGTCTGCCACGCCGGCGACAGCTGATATCCGGAGGCGGCCCGGCGCCGGCCGGGCTAGCCTCGCGCCGTGAGCGCCACCGTCCTCTCCGTCAACGCCGGCAGGCTGGAGACGGTCGAGGGCGTGCGTCGCCCCTCGGGCATCTGCAAGCGCCCGGTTGAGCAGATCGCGGTCCGCGACCCGGGGCCCAAGCGCGGCGGGCTCGGCAGCGGCGTGGTCGGCGACGCCATCGGCAGCCGCAAGCACCACGGCGGCGAGACCCAAGCGGTCTACGCCTTCGCCCGCGAGGAGCTCGACCGGTGGGGACGTGAGCTCGGCCGCGACCTGCCGGACGGGATGTTCGGCGAGAACCTCACCACCTGGGGTCTCGAGGTCGACGACGCCGAGGTGGGCGAGCTGTGGAGGGTCGGGCTGACCCTGCTCGAGGTCTGCGGGCCGCGCGTCCCGTGCGCGACGTTCGCCGCCCGCATGCGCGAGCCCCGCTGGGTACGCCGTTTCGCCGATCACGGCCGCACCGGCGCCTACCTCGCGGTGCGGGAGGCCGGCGTGATCGACCGCGGCGACCCCATCGAGGTCGTGCACCGGCCGGGACACGGGCTCACGGTGCCGATGTTCTTCCGTGCGGCCATGGGCGACAAGGAGCTGACGGAGGTCTTCCTGGGCGCCCGGGTGCTGCCCGAGGCGGAGCACGAGTGGCTCGCGTCGCTGCGGTGATGCAGCACGGCGGCCGGGCGGTGCCTGATCGCCGGCGCGGCCCGGTGGGCCGCGCCGGCGGGGTGGCTCAGGAGAGCGCGGCCACCGCGGCGTCGTAGTCGGGCTCCACTCCGATCGCGTCAGTGAGCTGCGTGTGGAGCACGGTGCGGTCGGTGTCGAGGACGACGACCGCGCGGGCGAGCATGCCCTGCCACCCGCCGTCGGCCATCGCGACGCCGTAGTCCTCGCCGAACGAGGAGCGGAAGGCAGACCCGACCTCGACGTCGTCGATGCCCTCGGCGCCGCAGAAACGGGCCTGCGCCAGCGGGAGGTCCACCGAGACGTTGACGACGGTGGTGTTGTCCAGGCCGCCGGCGAGCTCGTTGAACTTCCGCACGCTCGCCTGGCACACGCCGGTGTCGATGCTGGGGAAGATGTTGAGGACGACACGCTTGCCCGCGACGTCGGCGTCGGTGAGCGGCTGGAACTTCAGTCCGACCAGGTCGAAGCCGGGTGCCTGCGAGCCGACCGCGGGGAGCTCGCCCACGGTGTTGACGGTGGTGTCGCCGAGTTGTGTGGTTGCCATGACCCATGTCTATCGCATGGCCGGGAACGGCAGCCACGCACGGTGCGGGGGTGGACCGCGAGCGGCGCGACGGGGCTAGATTGCGCCAGTGCCCACCGACCGGACCGCCACCATCGTCGAGGTGCTGCGCGACGCCTTCGCTCCCCTGATGCGCGCCGATCCGGCCGCGTTCCGGGCCAAGTACCGCAAGATGGCGCGTGACCCGCACGCCTTCTACCGCGGCACCGCGTGCCTGTTCTACAACGACGTCACGGCCGACGAGGACCCGTGGGCCGACCACGACGCCGAGCGGATCTGGATCCACGGCGACCTGCACGTGGAGAACTTCGGCACCTACCTCAACTCCGACGGCCGGCTGATCTTCGACGTCAACGACTTCGACGAGGCCTACGTCGGACGATTCACGTGGGACCTGCAGCGCTTCGCCGCGAGCCTCGCGCTGGTCGGCTGGCAGAAGGCGCTTCCCGAGGAGGCGATCCGCAAGCTCATCGCGCGCTACGCGCGGTCCTACCTCGCGCAGGTCTCGCACTACGTCGACTCCGACGACGACGACTTCGCGATCCGGATCGACAACGCGCACGGGCCGGTGCTGACCGCGCTGGTCGAGGCGCGATCGATGCGGCGCGCCGACCTGCTCGACAGCATCACCGCGATGAAGGACGGCCGTCGGCGATTCCTCGAGGACGGCACCACCCGTCGCCTCGCGCGGGGGGAGCGGGCCGAGGTCGTCGCGGCCTTCCGGGGCTACCTCGACACGATCCCGGAGTCCAAGCGCTTCGACCGCGACCTGTTCTACGAGCTGCGCGACGTCGTCGGCAAGTCCGGCTTCGGCATCGGCAGCGCCGGCCTGCCGGCGTACAACGTGCTGGTGGAGGGCTACAGCCAGGCCCTCGACAACGACGTCGTGCTGAGCATGAAGCAGGCCAACGTCCCCGCGGTCAGTCGCTTCGTCGACACCAGCGAGGTGGACGCCTACTTCGAGCACGAGGGCCACCGCACGGCGGTCAGCCAGCGGGCGCTGCAGGTCCACACCGACCCCCTGCTCGGCCACACCCGCGTCGGCGACACCGGCTACGTCGTCTCCGAGGTGTCGCCCTACGAGGTGGACCTCGACTGGGACGAGGTCAACGAGCCCGACGAGATGCGCGCGGTCGTGGACCTGCTCGGTCGCGCGACCGCCAAGATCCACTGCGCCTCCGACGAGGACAGCCACCAGGACCTCGTCGACTTCCAGGTGGAGGAGGCCATCGCGCAGTCCCTGCACGGTCGCCGCAACGACTTCGTCACCTGGCTGGGCGACTGGGGGATCGCTTACGCCGTCCGGGTGCGCGAGGACCACGCCCTCTTCGTCGACGCCTTCCGCGAGGGCCGGGTCGGCATCGCCGCGACCTGACCGGACGGGGACGACGTGCCCGCTCAGGCGTCGATGGAGGCCATGTTGCCGTAGCGGTCGCCGACAACGGCGTCGCGCGGGACGGCCTGCTCGAGCGCGGCGAGGTCGTCGGACGTGAGCTCGACGTCGAGGGCGCCGACGTTCTCCTCGAGGTACTTCACGCGCTTGGTGCCCGGGATCGGGACGACCCCCAGCTCGGAGTCACCCTGGGCCAGCACCCAGGCGAGGGCGAGCTGGCCGGGAGTGCAGCCCTTTACGGACGCGATCTCGCGGACCTTCTCGACCAGCGCGAGGTTGGCGTCGAGCGCCTCGCCCTGGAAGCGGGGGAAGTACTCCGAGCGGCGGCGGTCGGCCTCGCCGGCCGCGCCGCGGTCGGCGCTGATCGCGCCGGTGAGCAGACCCCGCCCGAGGGGGGAGTAGGGGACCAGGCCGATGCCCAGCTCGCGGATCGTCGGGAGGATCTCGTCCTCGAGGTCGCGGGTGAACAGCGAGTACTCGGTCTGGAGCGCGGTGATCGGGTGGACGGCGTGGGCCTTGCGGATGGTGGCCGCCGAGGCCTCCGACAGGCCGAGGTGGCGCACCTTGCCCGCCTCGACGAGCTCCTTCATGGCGCCGACGGTCTCCTCGATCGGCACCGTCTTGTCGACCCGGTGCTGGTAGTAGAGGTCGATGTGGTCGACGCCGAGGCGCTGGAGCGAGTCGTCGCACGCCTTGCGGACGTAGTCGGGGCTGCCGTTGATGCCGACCATGGTGCCGTCGGGCAGCCGCTCGTTGCCGAACTTGGTGGCGAGCTGGACCTCGTCGCGGCGACCGGCGATGGCCTTGCCGACCAGCAGCTCGTTGGTGAACGGGCCGTACATGTCGGCGGTGTCGAGGAAGGTCACGCCGAGGTCGAGCGCGCGGTGGATGGTGTCGGTGCCGCCCTGCTCGTCGGGCGTCCCGTAGAACTCCGACATCCCCATGCAGCCGAGGCCGAGGGCGCTGACCGTGAGGGACGAGGCGGTGCCGAGCGTGCGGTGCTGGATCTGTGTCATGTCCTCCACCATTCGCCTTGGAGTGCGCTCGAAGTCAAGCCCTCACTCGGTCGGAGCGAGCTTTCCCTCGTAGAGCGCGATCTTGTAGTCGATGGCGCGCAGGTGCGAGGTCACCTCGGCCAGCTGGCGCTCGACGACCTCGCGGTGGGCGAGCAGCAGCTCGAGCCGCTCGGCCTCGTTGCCGTCGCCCTCGCGCACCAGGGCGGCATAGCGGCGTACGTCACGGATGGGCATGCCGGTGGAGCGCAGCCGGGTCACCATCTGGATCCAGCGCAGGTCGTCGTCGGTGTAGCGGCGGTGGCCGGACGAGGCGCGCTCGACGGAGTGCAGGAGCAGGCCGTCGCGCTCGTAGTAGCGCAGCGTGTGGGCGGTGAGGCCGGTCTGCTCGGCGGCCTCGGCGATGCTCAGGCTGGTCACCGCACCAGTCTCCGACTTGGAGCGCACTCCAAGTCAAGCCCGGTGGGCTCGCGCCGGATCAGTCGCCGAGCGCCGGCCGGTGGAAGGCGGGCGTGGCGTAGGGGCCGCCGACGAACTCGGCCTCGGCCTCGTCCTCGGGGCGGGCCACGATCCGGTCGGCGAACTGCTCGGCGTCGTCGAGGGGCTCGTAGCCGAGCCGGCGCCCCGGCTCGAGGTCCCACCAGGCGCGGGTGTTGGCGCTGATGCCGTAGAGCACGGCGAAGCCGGGAGCGGGTGCGGTCAGCGCAGCCTCGACCATGCGCACGCCGTCGTCGTGGGAGAGCCACGTGGAGAGCGCGCGCAGCGTGGTCGGCTCCTCCAGGAAGGAGCCGATCCGGCAGGCGACGGCGTCGATGCCGTGGCGGTCGACGAAGAGCCGCAGCAGCGCCTCGGCAGCGACCTTGCCCACGCCGTAGTAGGTGTCAGGGCGGGGGAGGGCGTGCTCGGTGAGCTCGCCAGCGGCGCGCGGGGTGCGACCCACCGCGTGGTTGGAGGAGGCGTAGACCAGGCGCTGCACCCGGTGGGTCACCATCGCGTCGAGCAGCGCCGCGGTGGTGATCACGTGCGACGTGAGCTCCTCGGGCAGGGATGCCTCCTCGGGCACGCCGGCCAGGTGCACCACCGCGTCGAGTCGCTCCTCGGCGAACACGGCCGCCACGGCGTCGGCGTCGGTGCAGTCGGCCTCGTGCCAGGTGGACGTCGTCCCCTCGGGCGCGGGCACCAGGTCGAGCCCGACGACGTCGTGGCCGCGGTCGGCGAGGCCGACCGTGACGACCCGTCCGAGGCTGCCGGCGGCACCCGTGACGAGGACGCGCATCAGGTCGCCCCTCAGATCCGCTCGACGACCTGGCTGAGCAGGCCGCCCATCCGGCTCGCCGCGGCCCGGCCCGCCTCGAGGACCTCCTCGTGGTTGAGCGGCTCACCGCTCAACCCCGCAGCGAGGTTGGTGACCAGGCTGATGCCGAGGACCTCCATGCCGGCCTCGCGGGCCGCGATCGCCTCGAGCGTGGTGCTCATGCCGACCAGGTGTCCGCCCAGGATGCCGGCCATGCGCACCTCGGCCGGGGTCTCGTAGTGGGGACCGGGGAACTGGACGTAGACGCCCTCGTCGAGCGAGTCGTCGATCTCCTTGCAGAGTCCCCGAAGGCGCGGGCTGTAGAGGTCGGTGAGGTCGACGAAGTTGGCGCCGACGATGGGGCTGGTGCCGGTCAGGTTGATGTGGTCGGAGATCAGCACCGGCTGGCCGGGCTGCCAGCCCTGCTTGAGACCGCCGCACCCGTTGGTGAGGACGATGGCCGAGCAGCCGGCGGCCGCTGCCGTACGGACCGGGTGGACGACCGCAGCGACGCCCTTGCCCTCGTAGAAGTGGGTGCGCGAGAGGAAGACCAGCAGGTGGCGTTCCCCGTCGGGGGTCGAGGTCCTGATCGAGCGGATCTTGCCGCTGTGGCCGGCGACCGCGGCGGCGCTGAAGCCGGGGAGGTCGGTGGTGTCGATCTCGGCGGTGGCCTCGCCGAGGGCGTCGACGGCCGGCAGCCAGCCGGAGCCGAGGACGAGGGCGATGTCGTGGCGCTCCACCCCGGTCAGCTCGGCGAGCCGCTCCGCGGCGGATCCGGCGAGCTCGTAGGGCGTGGGCGCGTCAGCTGCGTGGGTCACGCCGCGAACTCTAGACCGAAGGACTGGCCGGTCACGACGTCCGCCGTTGACCCCTGCCCAACGGCGGACGTCGCACTGGTCCAACGCGCGAGTGCGCGGCAGGTCACGTGCGCGACGGGGTCAGAGGCCGGTCGATCGGCAGGCGCGTCGGCGCAGGGCGGCGACGTAGTCCTCGGGGGCGCCGGCGGCGTCGGCGGCGTCGGCGAGCACCCCCAGGTAGGAGGCCGACGGCAGGCCGCCCTCGTAGGCGTCGAGGACGTAGGCCCACACGACCATCTCGCCGGTCATCGTCTGCACCCGCACCTTGGTCTTGCGGTAGAGCCCGCTGTCGGCGGACTCCCAGCCGTCGAGGGAGCGCTCGTCCTCGGGGGTGACGTCGTAGACCGCCACGAAGACCTGCTCGAACGGGTCCTGGACGATCGTGGAGAGCGCGCCGTCCCAGCCGTGCTCCTCACCGCCGAAGGTGAGCCGCCAGCCGGTGAGCCAGCCCGTCGAGTGCAGGATCGAGTGCGGGCAGCGCTCGCCCATCCGGGCGGGATCGAGGTTCGTCCCGTAGGCGGCGTAGAGCGTCACGGGCGACAGGATATCGAGCCTCGACCTCGGTGGACTCCCGCGTGGCACGGACAACTAGGCTGGGGCCGTGACCGACACGCACTTCGACACCCTCGTCCTCGGCGCCGGCCCCGGTGGCTACGTCGCCGCCATCCGCGCCTCGCAGCTCGGCCAGAAGGTGGCCGTGGTCGAGGACAAGTACTGGGGAGGGGTCTGCCTCAACGTCGGCTGCATCCCCTCCAAGGCGCTGCTGAAGAACGCCGAGCTGGCGCACACGCTCCAGCACGAGAAGGCGAAGTTCGGCATCGAGGGCGACGCCACGATGGCCTTCGGCCCGACGCACAAGCGCAGCCGTGACGTCAGCGCCGGCATCGTCAAGGGCGTCCACTTCCTGATGAAGAAGAACAAGATCACCGAGATCGACGGCTGGGGCACCCTCGCGGGCCGCAACGACGTCGACGTGAAGGGCAAGGACGGGCAGACCACCCGCTACACCTTCGACAACCTGATCATCGCCGCCGGTGCGAAGGTGCGCCTGGTGCCCGGTGTGGAGCTCAGCGAGAACGTCGTCACCTACGAGGAGCAGATCCTCACCGACCAGCTCCCCAGCTCGATCGTCATCGGCGGCTCCGGCGCCATCGGCGTGGAGTTCGCCTACGTGATGGCCAACTTCGGCGTCGACGTCACGATCGTGGAGTTCCTCGACCGGATGGTCCCCACCGAGGACGCCGACATCTCCAAGGAGCTCGCCAAGCACTACAAGAAGCTCGGCGTGAAGGTGCTGACCTCCACCGCCGTGAAGGGTGTCGAGGACACCGGCTCGGGCGTGAAGGTCACGGTCGCCCCGGCCGCCGGCGGCGACGAGCAGGTGCTCGAGGCCGACAAGTTCCTCGCGGCCTTCGGCTTCGCGCCCCGCATCGACGGCTACGGCCTCGAGAACGTCGGCGTGGCGGTCTCCGAGCGCGGCGCGATCGAGATCGACGACTACATGCGCACCAACGTCCCGGGCGTCTACGCCATCGGCGACTGCACCGGCAAGATGATGCTCGCCCACGTGGCCGAGGCCATGGGTGTCGTCGCCGCGGAGACGATCAACGGTGCCGAGACCATGCCGGTCGACTACGACTTCGTCCCGCGCGCGACCTACTGCAACCCGCAGATCGCCTCGTTCGGCTACAGCGAGGCCCAGGCCAAGGAGAAGGGCTACGACGTGAAGACCGCGTCGTTCCCCTTCACCGCCAACGGCAAGGCGATGGGCCTCGGCGAGGCCGTGGGCTTCGTGAAGGTCGTCGCCGACGGCGAGCACAACGAGATCATCGGCGCCCACATGATCGGCCCGGGAGTCACCGAGCTGCTGCCCGTGCTGACCCTGGCGCAGAAGTGGGACCTCACCGCCGACGAGGTGGCCCGCAACGTCTTCGCGCACCCGACGCTGAGCGAGGCCGTCAAGGAGGCCGTCCACGGCATCGCCGGCCACATGATCAACTTCTGATGACCGACCACATCGTCATCGTCGGCGGCGGTCCGGGCGGCTACGAGGCCGCCCACGTCGCGGCGCAGCTCGGCGCCGAGGTGACCGTCGTCGACACCGACGGGGTGGGCGGCTCCGCGGTCCTCACCGACTGCGTGCCGAGCAAGACGCTGATCGCCACGGCCGAGCTGATGACCGACATGTCCACGGCGCGGGAGCTCGGGGTCAACTTCCACGACCACGAGGGCGACGCCGCCACCTCGATCGCCGTCGACCTGGCCCGCGTCAACGCCCGCGTGAAGCAGCTCGCCGCCGACCAGTCGACCGACATCGCGGCCCGCCTCGACCGCGACGGCGTACGCGTCGTGACGGGGCGCGGCCGCCTCGGGCCCGACCTCACCGTCATCGCGACCACCGCGTCGGGCGAGGAGACGCTCCGGGCGGACGCGATCATCGTGGCCACGGGTGCCGCCCCGCGCACGCTGCCCAGCGCCCAGCCCGACGGCGAGCGGATCCTGACCTGGGAGCAGGTCTACGACCTGACCGAGGTGCCGGAGAAGCTGATCGTGGTGGGGTCGGGCGTGACCGGCGCGGAGTTCGCCAGCGCCTACCTCTCCCTCGGCATCGACGTCACCCTGGTGAGCAGCCGCGACCGGGTGCTGCCCGGTGAGGACGCCGACGCGTCCGCCGTGCTCGAGGAGGTGCTCACCCGCCGCGGGATGCACGTGCTCGGGAAGTCGCGGATGCAGTCGGTGACCCGCGACGGTGACGAGGTCACCGTGACGCTGACCGACGGCCGCACGGTCACCGGCAGCCACTGCATCCTCGCCCTCGGCTCCATCCCCAACACCGCCGACCTGGGGCTCGAGGAGGCCGGGGTGGCGACCGACGACGGTGGCTTCATCACGGTCGACCGGGTCTCGCGCACCACCGCGCGCGGCATCTACGCCGCCGGCGACTGCACCGGCGTGCTGATGCTCGCCTCCGTCGCGGCGATGCAGGGCCGGATCGCGATGTGGCACTTCCTCGGCGACGCGGTCGCCCCGCTCGACCTCAAGAAGGTCTCCTCCAACGTCTTCACCTCACCGGAGATCGCCACGGTGGGCTGGTCGCAGCAGGCGGTCGACGCGGGCGAGATCGCCGCCGAGGTGGTCATGCTCCCGCTGGCGGGCAACGCCCGCGCCAAGATGCAGGGCGTGCGTGACGGCTTCGTGAAGCTCTTCTGCCGTCCCGGCACCGGCATCGTGGTGGGGGGAGTGGTCGTCGGCCCGCGTGCCTCCGAGCTGATCCACCCGGTCTCGATCGCCGTCGCGGAGTCGCTGACCGCCGACCAGCTCGCGCACGCGTTCACCGTCTACCCCTCGATGAGCGGGTCGATCGCCGAGGCCGCCCGCCGGCTGCACCGGGTCTGACACCGACACCGGTCCTGGCCTCGGACCCGGGGCCGGGCTGGCAGGCCGGGCACCACCAGGTCCACCGGTTGGCGGCGTCGCCCGGCACCTCGGCCTGCACGCTCACCGGCCCCCGGCAGCGGCGGCACCCCCGCCGCTGGCGGCCCGTGACCCAGTGGTCGTCGCCCCTGGACGGCGAGCCGGTTGTGACCTGGTAGGCGCCCTCGACCGTGGCGGAGTGGTGCAGCATCGTCGCCGCGCGCTCGACGTCGACGTCGCCCACCGGCGTCCACGGGCTGACCCCGATCAGGAAGGCCAGCTCGTTGGCCCAGAGGTTGCCGAGGCCGGCCATCGACCGCTGGTCGAGCAGCGCGGTGACCAGCGGGGTGTCCGGGGCGGCGCGGAGGCGGCGCACGGCCTCGGGGGCGTCCCAGTCGGCGCGGAGCGGGTCGGGGCCGAGGTGCCCGACGAGGTCCTGCTCGCGGTCGGTGGGCACCAGGTCGAGGTCGTGCAGCCGGATGCCGTGGACGGTGCGGGCGTCGTCGAGCGTGAGCATCAGGCGGACGTGCGGCTGCAGCCGGGCGGGCAGGCGCTTGCCGGGTGCGAGCGTCGACCACGACCCGTCCATGCGGAGGTGGCTGTGGAGCGTGGCCGGGGGTGAGCCGTCGAGGCCGGAGAGCCGGGTGAGGAGGTGCTTGCCATGGGTGTCGTGGCCCAGCACCGTGCGTCCGGCGACGTCTCGCGTGGCGAGTCGCGGCGTGCGGAAGTCGGAGCGGGTGAGGAGGTGTCCCGCCAGCTGGCGGTCGAGCCGCCGCGCGAGCTTCCAGACACTGTCTCCCTCGGGCACGCCTCCAGTCTCACAGGCGGGTCCGACAGTCCCCAGTGGTTCCGCCGTCCGGGTCCGGGGGTCGGCGACCCCCTGTACGCTCGGTGGCTCTGCTCATCGATCCCCCGGGGGGGAGGACCACGTCATGACCCGATCCCGCTTCCTGCTCGCGTTCGTGCTGAGTGCGCTGCTGCTTCCGGTCCTGCCCGCGGACGCCGCTGCCCCGCGCCGGAAGGTCGAGACCTACCCGACGCCCGGGTCCGTCGCGATCACGATCACCGGCCACGGGTTCGGCCACGGCCACGGCCTTTCCCAGTACGGCGCCCAGGGTGCTGCGCTGCAGGGGCTGACGTGGCAGCAGATCGACGAGTTCTACTACCCCGGCACGACGTGGGGCCCCGTCACGGGCAGGATCCGCGTGCTGATCACCGCCGACTCCGGGCGCGACGTCCAGGTCGCCGCCGCCCGCGGCCTCAAGGTCACCAGCCTGGAGCGCAGGCGCACGTGGCGGCTGCCGCCGCTGACGGCCAGGAAGTGGCGGCTCGTGGCGCAGGGCGACGACACGCTCGTGCAGTCCACCCGGGGTGGCCGGTGGAAGACGTGGAGGAGGGTCCCGGGCGAGGCCGAGTTCTCCTCGGTCACCGGCCGGCTGACCCTGGTCCTGCCCGGGGAGCGGCGCGACTACCGCGGCACCCTGCAGTCGGTGGCTCCCCGCCGGGGCGCCCGGCGCGAGACGGTCAACCGGGTCGGGATGGAGGCCTACCTGCGTGGCGTCGTGCCCGAGGAGGTGCCGCCCCTGTGGGAGCCCGCCGCGGTGAGCGCCCAGTCGGTGGCCGCCCGCACCTATGCCGCCTTCGAGCGCTCGCACCCGGCCGCCCCTCACTACGACCTCTGCGACACCACGCAGTGCCAGGTCTACGGCGGCGTCGACGTGGAGCACGCCGCCGCGGACGCCGCCATCGCGGCGACCGCCGGGCAGGGCCTGTTCCACGAGGGCCGACCCGCGTTCACGCAGTTCTCCGCGAGCAACGGCGGCTTCTCCTCGGCGGGCTCCATGCCCTACCTCGTCGCCCAGGCCGACCCCTACGACGGCGTCGCCAACCCGACGTACTCGACGTGGAGCCGGACCGTCGACGACGCGCAGATCGAGAAGCAGTGGCCCGCCGTCGGCGACCTCGCAGCCATCGAGGTCACGACCCGCGACGGCAACGGCGACTGGGGCGGCCGGGTCGTCGACATGGCCTTCGTCGGCACCAACGGCACCAGGGTGAGCGTCGACGGCGACACGGTCCGCTCCGCACTGGGCCTGCCGTCCAGCTGGTTCACCTTCCCCTCCGTCGCACCGCGACAGACGGGACCGGTGCGCCCGTGAGGTGGGGTGTCCTGCTGGCGGGGCTGGCCCTTGCCGCCACCGGGTGCGAGGGCGGCCAGGCAGCCGACGGCGGTCTCGACCTGCCCGACCCGGTCGTCGACACCGAGGTGACGAGCACCATCGACTACGTCGCCCTCGGTGACTCGTTCTCGGCGGGCCCGTTCATCGGCACCATGCGCTCCGACCCAACGGGGTGCGCCCGCTCCCGCGACAACTACCCGGCCTTCCTGGCCGACTGGCTCGACGTCGCCAGCTACACCGACGTGTCGTGCTCGGCCGCCACCACGGTGGACCTCTACCAGCGGATGCGGATGTTCGACGGCAAGACCACCCGCCCGCAGCTCGACGCGGTCTCCGCCGACACCGACCTGGTCACCCTCGGCATCGGCGGCAACGACTTCGGGATCTACGACTCCCTCATCCGCTGCCAGGACGGGCGCCTCGCCACCTGCCCGGTGGCCGAGCTCGAGGCCGACGCCCGCAAGGTCGCCGGCCGCGTCGAGCAGGCCGTGCGCCGGATCGCCCGGCGCGCGCCGGACGCCAGCGTCTACGTCGTCGGCTACCCCGACATCCTCCCGACAGACCGCACCTGCGCGGCTGTCGGCGCCTCCCCGGAGGTGCTCGGCCCGGTCGGGCGGGTCGCCGAGCGGCTCAACGACTCGCTGGAGGCCGGCGCCGAGGCGGCAGGAGCGACCTACGTCGACATGGCCGCGGTCTCGGACGGCCACGACGTGTGCGCCAAGGGCCGGGCCTGGATCAACGGCCCGCGCTTCCGCGCCGGCGTGGCCGCGCCGTTCCACCCCAAGATCAACGGCATGCGCGCGATGGCCGCCGAGGTCTTCCGCTCCGTCACCGGTGACGAGCCGGAGGTCACCGAGTACGCCGAGCCCGACCCCGACGTGGTGGTGCTCAACCAGTCCTGACCTCGGGCCCTACCCGATGACCAGCACCAGGTCGCCGCCCTCGGCGGCCTTCGTCGAGGGGATCGCCACGCGGGTCACCGTGCCGGCGACCGGGGCGGTGATGGAGGCCTCCATCTTCATCGCCTCGATGGTCGCCACGGTCTGTCCGGCCTCCACGGAGTCGCCCTCCGCGACGGTCACGGTCACCGCGCCGTCGTAGGGGGCGGCGACGTGGCCGGGCACGTTCGGGTCGGCCCGCTCGGCCGAGGCGACCTCCGCGGACACCGTGCGGTCGCGCACCTGCACCGGGCGCAGCTGCCCGTCGATGGTGGCGAGCACGTTGCGGAAGCCGCGCTCGTCGGGCTCGCTGATCGCCTCGAGGCCGAAGAGCATCTCGCGGCCCTCGCGGACCCGCACCCGGTGCTCCTCGCCGCGGCGCAGGCCGTAGAGGTAGTCGACGGTGGACAGCACGGAGAGGTCGCCGAAGGTCTCCCGGCTCTCGCGGAACGCCGCCGTCGGGCCGGGGAAGAGCAGCTCGTTGAGCGTGCCTCGGCGGTCGGCCTCGAGGCCGGCCTCCTGCTCGGGCGTGAGGGTCTCGGTGGGCTGCTTCCACGTGCGACCCGCGAGCGCCTTGGTGCGGAAAGGCTCCGGCCAGCCGCCGGGCGGGTCGCCGAGCTCGCCGTTGAGGAAGCCGATGACCGAGTCCGGGACGTCGTAGGACGCCGGGTCAGCCTCGAACTCCGCGGGGTCGGCGCCGGCCGCGACCAGGGCGAGCGCCAGGTCGCCGACGACCTTCGACGACGGCGTCACCTTGACCACGTTGCCGAGGATGTCGTTGGCGGCGGCGTACATGTCCTCGACCTGCTCGAACTTCTCGCCGAGGCCCAGCGCGATGGCCTGCTGGCGCAGGTTGGACAGCTGGCCGCCGGGGATCTCGTGGCGGTAGACGCGTCCCGTCGGCGCGGGCAGGCCGGACTCGAAGGGGGCGTAGACCCGTCGGGTGGCCTCCCAGTAGGGCTCCATCGCGTTGACCGCGGCCAGCGACAGACCGGTCTCGCGGTCCGAGTGGTCGGTGGCCGAGACCAGCGCCGACAGCGCGGGCTGCGACGTGGTGCCGGCCATCGCCGCGCTGGCTGCGTCGACCGCGTCGACGCCCGACTCGATCGCCGCGACCAGGGTGGCGAGCTGGCCACCGGGGGTGTCGTGGGTGTGCAGGTGCACGGGGAGGTCGAACCGCTCGCGCAGCGCGGTGACCAGGGTGCGGGCGGCGGGGGCGCGGAGCAGGCCGGCCATGTCCTTGATCGCCAGCACGTGCGCCCCGGCCGAGACGATCTGGTCGGCGAGGCGGAGGTAGTAGTCGAGCGTGTAGAGCGTCTCGTCGGGGGAGGAGAGGTCGCCGGTGTAGCAGAGGGCGACCTCGGCGACGGTGGTGCCGGTGGCGCGGACCGCCTCGATCGCCGGGCGCATCTGGGAGACGTCGTTGAGGGCGTCGAAGATCCGGAAGACGTCGATGCCGGTGGCGGCGGCCTCCTCGACGAACGCCTCGGTCACCCGGGTCGGGTAGGGGGTGTAGCCGACGGTGTTGCGGCCGCGGAGCAGCATCTGCAGGCAGACGTTGGGCACTGCCTCGCGCAGCGCGGCGAGCCGGTCCCACGGGTCCTCGGACAGGAAGCGCAGCGCCACGTCGTACGTCGCTCCGCCCCAGCACTCCAGGGACCACAGCTGCGGGGTGGTGCGGGCGACGTGCTCGGCCACGGCCAGCAGGTCGCGGGTGCGGACCCGGGTCGCGAGCAGCGACTGGTGCGCGTCGCGGAAGGTGGTGTCGGTGACCGCGACGTCCTTCTGGGCGCGGAGCCGGCGGGCGAACTCCGCGGGACCGAGCTCGGCGAGCAGCTGGCGCGAGCCGTCGGGGATCGGGGCGGAGCGGTCGAGCGCGGGCAGCTTGGTCGCGGCCGCGAGCGTGACCGGGGCCGGCCCGTGCGGCTGGTTGACCGTCACGTCGGCGAGGTAGGTCAGCAGACGCGAGGCACGGTCGGCCCCGACCCGCGCCTTGAGCAGCTGGGGGTGGTCCTCGATGAAGGACGTGGTGACGCCGCCGGCGGCGAAGTCGGGATCGGCGAGCACGGCCTGCAGGAAGCTGACGTTGGTGGAGACGCCCCGGATGCGGAACTCCAGCAGCGCGCGGCGAGCCTTCTCGACCGCCGACTCGAAGGTGCGGCCGCGGCAGGTCAGCTTGGCCAGCATCGAGTCGAAGTGCGGGCTGATCTCGGCGCCGGTGTAGGTCGTACCGCCGTCGAGGCGCACCCCGGGACCGCCGGGGGAGCGGTACATCGTGATCTTGCCGGTGTCGGGGCGGAACCCGTTGGCGGGGTCCTCGGTGGTGATCCGGCACTGCAGCGCGAAGCCGCGCGGCTGCACCGACTCCTGGGTCAGCTCGAGGTCGGTCAGGGTCGCGCCGGCGGCGATGCGCATCTGCGACTGCACGAGGTCGACCCCGGTGACCTCCTCGGTCACCGTGTGCTCGACCTGGATGCGGGGGTTCATCTCGATGAAGACGTAGTTGCCCGACGGGTCGAGGAGGAACTCGACCGTGCCGGCGTTCTTGTAGTCGATCTCTCGGGCGAAGCGCACGGCGTCCGCGCAGATCCGGTCCCGGAGCTCGGGGTCCAGGTTGGGTGCGGGGGCGATCTCGACGACCTTCTGGTGGCGACGCTGCACCGAGCAGTCTCGCTCGTAGAGGTGGATCACGCCCTCGTCGGCGCCGGTCCCGTCCGAGAGGATCTGCACCTCGATGTGGCGAGGATCGACCACGGCCTGCTCGATGAAGACGGTCGGGTCGCCGAAGGCGCCCTCGGCCTCACGCATGCAGGTCTCGATCGCCTCACGCAGGTCGGCGCGGTCGTCGACGCGGCGCATGCCGCGACCGCCGCCGCCGGCGACGGCCTTGACGAACAGGGGTGCCTGGATCTGCTCGGCGGCGACGAGGAGCTCGTCGACGTCGGTGGAGGGCGGCACGGACTCCAGCACGGGCACACCGGCGGCCTTGGCGGCGGCGATGGCCCGGGCCTTGTTGCCGGTCAACGTCAGCACGTCGGCGCTGGGGCCGATGAAGGTGATGCCCGCCGCGGCACAGGCCTCGGCCAGCGCGGGGTTCTCCGAGAGGAAGCCGTATCCCGGGTAGATCGCATCGGCGCCGCAGCGGACGGCGACCTCGACGATCGCGTCGGGGTCGAGGTAGGCCCGGACCGGGTGCCCCTCCTCGCCGATCTGGTAGGCCTCCTCGGCCTTCATCCGGTGCTCGGACCACCGGTCCTCGTGCGGGAAGACGGCCACCGTGCGCACGCCGATCTCGCGTGCGGCGCGGAACGCCCGGACTGCGATCTCGCCGCGGTTGGCGACGAGCACCTTGGAGAACATGGGCCGCAACCTATCGAGTGACGGATGTGACCTGGGTTACTCGTCCGTACGCCGGTCATGCCGTCGCCCTCTCACGCTGCGGCGGCGCGCTCCTGCTCGCGCCACCACGCGACCGTCGCGGTGAGGCCGTCGGTCATCGGCGTCGGGGCGAGGCCGAGGCGCTGCTCGCTGGCGCCGGAGTCGAGGACGAACGGCGCCGTGAACATGTACGACGTCTCCGCCAGCTCGCGCATGTCCCGTGACACCACGCCCGACGCGCGAAGGACCCACAGCGGGATCGACGACGCCTTCGGAACCGGGACCCCGGCGGCCTCGGCGGTCAGCTCGACGAGGCGACGCTGCGTGACAGCAGGTGCGGTGGGGGCGTGCAGGAAGGAGTTCCACAGGTCCTCGCGCGCAGCCGCCGCGACCATCGCCGCGGCGAGGTCGGGGACGTAGGTGAAGGAGTGCGGCTGGTCGAGGCTGCCCAGCACCCGCATCGTCCGGCCGGCCAGGACGGTGGGCACCATCCGCTCGCCGGCGTGCGCGTTGCGGACCAGTGGGCCGTAGAAGTCGGAGGCGGCCACGCTGACGGTCGGGGTGGACGAGGCGTCGCGCTGGACGAGCAGGTCGGTCCGCACGCCGAGCTTGCCGGTGGACGCCGCGCGCGGCAGGTCCTCGGTGATGGGCCGGTCCACGGGACCGTAGGAGTACAGGCTCTCGGGGAAGACGACCACGGCGCCGGCTCGGCCAGCGGCCTCGAGGACCACCTTCTCGGCCTTCGGGAGCTCCGCGCGCCAGACCCCGGCGTCGTACGCCGAGCCGTGGATGCAGTGGTGGACCGACGCGGCGCCGGCGAAGGCGTCGTCGAGGTGGTCCGGCTGGGACACGTCCACCCGGCGACGGTCGATGAGGTCGTGCTCTGGCCCGCTGCCCGACCGGGTCAGCAGTCGGACCTGCTCACCGGCGGCGGCGAGCTGGAGGGCGATGGTGGAGCCGACGGGACCGGCTCCGGTGACGACGTGGACGGACATGAGGTTCTCCTGGCCTGAGGGCGAAGTGAGAGCAGTGCTCTCGTTTCGACCAGCATGACCTGCTCGTCGCGCGAAAGCAAGAGCGGTGCTCACATTTGTCACGACCGCTCCCGGTCGTGCCACACTGGTCGCATGGGAGACACCGCCTCGACCCCCCGGAGCCGGGCCCGCGAGCAGACGATGCGCGACATCGTCCGGATCGGCCGGTCGCACCTCGCCACCGACGGCGCGGCCGCCCTGTCCCTGCGCGCCGTCGCGCGGGACCTGGGTGTGGTCTCGTCCGCGGTCTACCGCTACGTCGAGAGCCGCGACGAGCTGCTCACCCTGCTCGTCGTCGACGGCTACGACGAGCTCGGCGACGCCGTCGACGCGGCGATCGCACCGCTCGATCGGGCCGACCACGCGCGACGGATGGTGGCCATCGGCCGCGCAGTGCGGGAGTGGGCGCTCGCCGAGCCCGCGACGTACGCCCTCCTCTTCGGCAGCCCCGTCCCGGGCTACGAGGCGCCGGCCGAGCGCACCACCGAGCCGGGCACGCGGGTTGTCCGCCGCCTGGTCGAGGTCTGGGAGGACGCCTGGCAGGCGGGGGAGGTCTCGCTCCCGGAGGACGCCGTCGCCCCATGGCGGCTGGCGCGCGACCTGGCCCGGATCCGGCGCGAGCTCGGCATCACCGCGCCGGATGCGTTGATCGCCCGCGGCATGCTTGCGTGGGCCGCGCTCTTCGGCTGCGTCAGCTTCGAGGTGTTCGGCCAGTACGGTGCCGACACCTTCTCCGACCCCAAGGACATCTTCGAGCACCACCTGGCGGCGCTGGTGGAGGCCGTCGGACTCCGCTAGCGAGTCGCTGGTGCGAACCTCCGCTCACGCTTGCGGGCGCAGGCGGTCATACGGGCGCGAGGGGCGTGTGGGGCGTGTCGGGAAGGGTCACCGTGATCGGTCGGCCCCGCACGACCTCGCCGCCGCGCTCGACGACTGCCATCACTCCGGCCTTGCGAATGAGGGGCGCGGTCGCGCACCCCGGCGAGGCGGTCGACGGGGCCGGCTCGTCGGTCGGCGTCCCGTCCACGCGGGACAGCACCACCTTGAGCAGCCCGGGGCGAAAGGCGTTGATCTGGGCACAGGGGTTGCGCAGGCCGGTCAGTCGCACGACGGGACCGCCGAGATCGAGCAGGGTCCCGGTCGGCAACCCGAGCAGGTCGACGTCGGCGGTGAGGACGTTCTCCCCGAGGTCGCCCGGCCCCAGTTCATAGCCCATGGCGCGGGCGTCGGCGAAGACCTCAGCGTGGATCAGGTGCACCTGGCGCAGGTTGGGCTGGTTCGGGTCGCGACGCACGCGCGATCGATGCTGCACCAAGGTCCCGGCGTGGGCATCGCCGAGCACCCCGAGCCCGGCCACGAGGGTGATCGACTCAGCCGGCACTTTGCTGAACCGGTGGGTCTCGTCGCGACTGACGGCAACTACACGAGGCGTGAGCATACGTTCATCCTCTCCCGTCGTCCGCCGAGTGGGTACGACCGACTCGTTCGGCAGGCGAGGTGTGGTTTTGTGCGGCCCCTGCGTGTGCGGTCCGCAACCGCGCGCGCCGGTGCAGAGGTCAGCGTGCCAGCGCCCGACCGACCGCGCGGCCGGAGAAGATGCAGCCGCCGAGGAAGGTGCCCTCGAGCGCGTTGTAGCCGTGCACCCCGCCGCCGCCGAAGCCGGCGACCTCGCCCGCGGCGTACAGGCCGGGGATCGGGGAGCCGTCGGCTGCGAGGCACTGGCCGTCGAGGTTGGTCTCGAGGCCGCCGAGCGTCTTGCGGGAGAGGATGTTGAGCCGCACCGCGATGAGCGGACCGTGCGCGGGGTCGAGGATCTTGTGGGGCTTCGCGACCCGGATCAGCTTGTCCGTACGGCTGCGACGGGCGTTGTGGATCGCCATCACCTGGATGTCCTTGGAGAACGCGTTGTCGACCTCGCGGTCGCGCGCCACGATCTGCCGCTCGAGCTCGTCGAGGTCGAGCTCCGGGCCACGCGCGAGCTGGTTCATCCCGGTCACCAGGCCGGCCAGGTCGTCGGCCACCACGAAGTCGACTCCGTGCTCCTTGAACGCCTCGACGGGTCCGGGTGCGCCCTTGGCGAGGCGGCTCCTGGCGAGGAACGTGAGGTCCTTGCCGGTGATGTCGGGGTTCTGCTCGGAGCCGGAGAGGGCGAACTCCTTCTCGATGATCGACTGCGTCAGCACGAACCACGAGTAGTCGTGACCCGCGGCGAGGATCTGCTTCATCGCACCGATCGAGTCGGCGCCGGGGACGCCCGACATGCCCTCGAGGCGCCGGCCCGTCGCGTCGAACCACATCGACGAGGGTCCGGGCAGGATCCGGATGGCGTGGTCGGGCCAGACCGGGTCCCAGTTGTGGATGCCCTCGACGTAGGCCCACATCCGGTCCTTGTTGACCATCGTGGCGCCGGCGTCCTCGGCGATCCCCTGCATCCGCCCGTCGACGTGCGCCGGGACTCCGGAGATCAGGTGCTCCGGGGCCGCACCCACGCGCTCCGTCGGCCAGTTGCGCCGCATCAGCTCGTGGTTGTGTCCGATGCCGCCTGAGGTGATGACGACCGCGGCGGCGCGGTGCTCGAACGAGCCGACCGCGTCGCGGCTCGACCTCACCCCGCGCCCGGCGCCGTCGTCGGCCAGCACGGTGCCGCGCACGCCGACGACAGCCCCGTCCTGGACCACGAGCTCGTCGACCTGGTGGCGGAAGGCGAAGCGGACCAGACCCTGGGTCTCGGCGCGCTGCACGGGCTCGGCGAAGATCCGGACCACCTCGGGGCCGGTGCCCCACGTGAGGTGGAAGCGGGGGACCGAGTTGCCGTGCCCGGTGGCGCGACCGTCGCCACGCTCGGCCCACCCCACGAACGGGAGGGACTTGAGCCCGAGGTCGTGGAGGTAGGCGCGCTTCTCGCGGTGGGCGAAGTCGACGTACGCCTTCGCCCACTGCTGCGGCCAGTGGTCCTCGCCGCGGCCGGGGCCGTCGGTGCCGTCGCCGAGGCGGTCGAACTGGGCAGAGCCCTGCCAGTCCTGCCACGCCAGCTCGGGGGAGTCCTTGATCCCCATCCGTCGCTGCTCGGGGCTGTCCACGAACAGCAGGCCGCCGAGCGACCACCAGGCCTGCCCTCCGAGGTTGTCGCGGTTCTCCTGGTCGAGCACCAGCACCCGCTTGCCGGCGAGGGCGAGCTCGTGGGTGGCGACGAGGCCGGCGAGCCCGGCGCCGACGACGATCGCGTCGGGGGTGAAGTCGGTGGTCATGATGGCTGCTCCGGTGGGGTGGGGTCGGGGTAGTGGCGGACGATCATCTCGGCGAGCAGGCGCAGTGCGCGCTCGACGGTGCGGCCGGGGGCGGCCGAGGGGTCGGGATCGAGCGCGGAGAAGGCCAGCCCGTCGAGCATGTTGACGACGATGCTCAGCACGGCGGCGAGGTCCTCCGCAGGGAGCCGGTCGCCCCAGAGGTCGGCGGCGGCACCGAGCATCTGTCCCTGCAGCGACTCGCGGGCCGGGAGCAGTGCCCTGCGCAGCGACTCGTCGGCACGGGCGGCGACCAGCAGCTCGCGCCAGGTCTGGTTCACGGGGGAGAGCACGAGGCCGCGGAGGTGGCCGAGCACCGCGGTCACCTCGTCGGCCGTGTCGACGCCCCGCGCGCCCAGTGCCCGGAAGGCCTCGACCTGCCGCGTGGCGACGTGCTCGGCGGTCGCCACCAGCAGTGCCTGGCGGGTCGGGAAGTGGCGGAACAGCGCGCCCTGGCTGACCCCCGCCGCCGCGCAGACCGCGGCGGTCGACGTGCCGGCGTACCCGCGCTCGGCCAGGCAGGTGACCGTCGCGTCGAGGAGTGCGCCGATCGTGCCCTCGCGGCGCTCTGCCTGCGTACGTCTCGGGGCGGAGGTCACGCCGGAAGTGTTACATAGAAAGTGAGCGCTTGCTATCTAATGAGCCCGCAGCCCCCGAAATGCACACGTGTCCGAGATGTCGCCCACGGGATCGCTCCTCGAGGGCAACTTCTCGGACACGTGTCGGGTCCGCCGGGCTAGGGGCCTGCGTCAGCCCTTGATCTCGCAGATCACCGCGCCGTTGGTCACGGTTGCGCCGACCTCGGCGGCCAGCCCGGTGATGGTGCCGGCCTTGTGGGCCTTGAGCGGCTGCTCCATCTTCATCGCCTCCATGACGACGACCGTGTCGCCCTCGGCGACCTCCTGGCCCTCCTCGACGACGACCTTGACGATGGTGCCCTGCATGGGCGAGGTGACGGAGTCACCGGACGCCGCGGCGCCGGCCTTCTTCGCCGACCGCTTGGCCTTCTTGGCCCCGCCGCCCGCAGCGCCACCCCCGAGGGAGAGGCCACCCAGCCCGGCGGGGAGGACGACCTCGAGGCGCTTGCCGCCGACCTCGACGGTGACCTTCTGCCGCTCGCCGGCCTCCTCGGCCTCGGCTGCGTCGCCGGAGTAGGGCTCGATCTGGTTGTCGAACTCCGTCTCGATCCACTGGGTGTAGACGGAGAACTCACCCTCACCGGAGGGGGTCGACGAGCCGACGTAGGCCGGGTCGGAGACGACAGCGCGGTGGAAGGGGATGACCGTCGGCATGCCGTCGACGACGAACTCGTCGAGGGCGCGGCGCGAGCGCTCGAGGGCCTGGGTGCGGTCCTTGCCGGTGACGATGAGCTTGGCGATGAGGGAGTCGAACGAGCCGGGGATGGTCTCGCCCTGGTCGTAGCCGCCGTCGAGGCGTACGCCGGGTCCTGCCGGCGGGTGCCACTTCGTGAGGGTGCCGGGGGCGGGCATGAAGTTGCGCCCGCCGTCCTCGGCGTTGATGCGGTACTCGATGGAGTGGCCGCGGATCTCGGGGTCGTCGTAGCCGAGCTCCTCGCCGGCGGCGATGCGGAACATCTCACGCACCAGGTCGATGCCGGTGACCTCCTCCGAGACGCAGTGCTCGACCTGGAGGCGGGTGTTGACCTCGAGGAAGGAGATCGTGCCGTCCTGGGCGACGAGGAACTCGCAGGTCCCGGCGCCGTGGTAGCCGGCCTCCTTGAGGATGCGCTTGGACGACTCGTAGAGCTCGCTCATCTGCGCGTCGGACAGGAACGGCGCGGGCGCCTCCTCGACGAGCTTCTGGTTGCGGCGCTGGAGCGAGCAGTCGCGGGTGGAGACGACCACGACGTTGCCGTGCTGGTCGGCCAGGCACTGGGTCTCGACGTGGCGCGGCTTGTCGAGGAACTTCTCGACCAGGCACTCGCCGCGGCCGAAGGCCGTCACGGCCTCGCGGACCGCGGACTCGTAGGCATCGGGGATCTCCTCGAGCGTGCGGGCGACCTTGAGGCCGCGACCGCCGCCGCCGAAGACGGCCTTGATGGCCACCGGCAGGCCGTTGGCCTTGGCGAACTCGACGACCTCGTCGGCGTCGGCGACCGGGTCCTTGGTGCCGGGAGCCAGCGGGGCCTTGGCCTTGTCGGCGATGTGCTTGGCCTTCGCCTTGTCGCCCAGCGCCTCGATCGCGGCGGGCGGGGGACCGATCCAGATCAGCCCGGCGTCGATGACGGCCTGGGCGAACTCGGCGTTCTCGGCGAGGAAGCCGTAGCCCGGGTGGATGGAGTCGGCCCCGGACTTCTCCGCGACCGCGATGATCTTGGCGATGTCGAGGTAGGACTCGGCCGGGGTGGCGCCGCCGAGCGAGTGGGCCTCGTCGGCGAGGCGGACGAACAACGCGTCGCGGTCGGGGTCGGCGTAGACCGCGACGGAGCCGATGCCGGCGTCCTTGCAGGCGCGGATGACGCGGACGGCGATCTCGCCTCGGTTGGCGATCAGGACCTTCTTCAAGCTCACGCGGGACTCCTGGGGACTGCGGCGCGGTGGGATTCAGTGCGGCCGGGTTGCGTACCGCTGGGCAGGCTACCGCGACCGGAGGATGGCGCGACCGACAGCCTGATGCAACGGACGCACGACGCGCCCGTAGGCGATGCCGACTGTGATCGACGCCACGAGCGCGAGCCACTGGTGCCCGGCGTCCTCGAGGGCGGGATAGACCTGCCAGTGCGTGAGGTAGATGAACAGGCTCGCGCCCGCGAGGACGCCCGCGGCCCGGGCCAGCCGCTGCGGGAGAGTCACGTGGGGGAGCCACAGCATGAGCAGGAAGCCGCCGAGGACGATCACCTCGCGGTGCACCTGGCCGAAGAAGCCGAGGGTCAGCGCGGCGGCCAGTGCGGTCACCAGCAGGCGCTGCCGTGGGGTGGTGGCCCGGGCCGCGGTCCAGCCGAGGACGAAGAAGAAGGCGACCACCAGCGTGGTGTAGCGCTCGGTGGGACCGGCCCGCAGCCCGACCTCGGCGAAGCGGGCGAGGGCGGCCACGGCGAGGACCACCAGCGCGAACCGGAACGGCGTACGTCGCTCGAGCCGGTGCAGCACGGGCACGCAGGTGAGGGCGAGCGCCGCGGCGGTGATCCACACGAGCGACTCGAGGAACCACAGCTGCCACTGGTCGTCCCACTCCGAGCCGTCGACCAGCTCGCGGACGAACAGGGCCGTGGTGAGGTCGTAGCTGCCGAGGAGCAGGGCGACGCCGCCGACCCACAGCACCGACGGCACCAGAAGCTGCGCGAGCCCGGACAGCCCGTGCCGCAGGCGTGCGCGGGCGTCGCCGGCCGCCGAGAGCTGGAAGCGCGCGAAGTTGAAGCCCGCCAGCGCGAGCAGCAGGTGGGCCCCGCCCTCGAGCGCCACGAGGTCGACGTGACTGGCGACCACGAAGAGGATCGCGAGCGCGCGCAGCGCGACGGTGGTGTCCAGGCGCACGCCCCGCTGCCGCGCGGGGGTCTCGACGGCGGTCGCCGCGTCCCGGAGGCGCTCGAGGTCGCCGACGGTGCGGGTGTGCCACCCGGTGGGGAGGCCGGCCGGGAAGTGGTCGGCGAGCCGGGTCGCGAGCTCGACGTAGGACAGCGAGTCGCCGCCGAGGTCGACGAAGGAGTCGCCGGCGTCGGCGCGGCCCAGCACCCGCACGAAGTCGGCGCGCACCGAGGTGGCCGCGGTCTGCTCCGCGGGAGCGGCGTCCGCCAGCTCGGCGAGCTCACCGAGCGCGAGGTGGTCGGGCTTCCCGGTCGCGGTGACGGGGAGCCGGTCGAGGACCGTGACCCGGACGGCGTGCGCGGGCACGCCGCAGTGGCTGGTCGCCAGCCCGCGCGCGGCCGCGGCGGCACGGCCGTGGCTGAGGAAGACGTGCACCGCCCGGTCGGTCGCCACCACGCGCGCGTGCCGGTCGACCGTCGCGCGCAGGGTGTGCTCGACGGCGTCGAGGTCGATGCGGAGGCCGAAGACCTTGCCGTAGCGGTTGCGACGGCCGACGACCTCGAACAGCCCGTCGACGCACCGCCCCAGGTCGCCGGTGCGGAGCTCGGTGACCTGGCGCGGGAGGGCGAGGTCAGCCGGTCGTTCGGCATAGCCGAGCATCACGTTGGGGCCGGTGTAGACGAGCTCGCCGACTCCCGGACGGTCGTCGGCCTCCTCGTCGAGGCGCAGGTGCCCGCCAGGGACGGCGCGACCGATCGCGGCGGGGTGCTCCTCGGCGAGGTCCGGCGGCAGCCAGGCCATGCGCGCGGTCGCCTCCGTGGCGCCGTACATCACGACGAGGTCCCAGCCGCGGCTGCGGCCGAACCGGCTCCAGTGGCGTACGGCGTCGGGGTCGAGGCGCCCGCCCGCCTGCGTCACCTGGCGCAGCCTCGGCAGCTCGCGCGCCTCGAAGCCGCTGGTGGCGAGCAGGTCGAAGGTGTGGGGGACGCCGGCGAAGCTCGTGGCGCCGCTGCGGGCGAAGAGGTCCCAGAAGCACTCGTCGACGACGCTCAGCCCGGTCAGCACCACGCTCGCCCCGGCGACCAGGTGCGAGTGCAGCACCGAGAGGCCGTAGCAGTAGTGCAACGGCAGCGTGGTGATCGCGCGGTCGGCGGGCGAGAGGTCGAGATAGGCGGCGATGGCGGCAGCGTTGCTGGCGACGTTGTCGCGCGAGAGGCGCACCAGCTTGGGCGACCCGGTGGTGCCCGAGGTGCTGAGCAGCAGCGCCAGGTCGGGGTGGAGGTCGTGGACGGTGGCGGCGCGGCGCACGTCGTCCGGGGCATCAGCGGTGCACACGATGTCGGGGTCGTAGGCCGCGACCATCGCCGCGCGCTGGGCCGTGCGGCCGTCGGGGACGACGAGCGCCACGTGGCCGTGCTGGAGGGCTGCGAGGTAGGCCACGAGCGAGTCCAGGTCGTTGCCGCCCTCGACGAGCACGAGCCGGCGGGCGGGGCCCCAGGACGCCGCCCGGTCGGCGACCCGCCGGTCGAGCGCGGCATGCGACAGCTCCACGCCGTCGGCCACGACGGCGGTCTCATCCCCGAATCCGGCGTGAGCGAGCACCGGGCTCGCCAGCTGCGGCCCGGTGGACGTGAGGGTCACGGCGATCCGGCCGGCCGGTAGGCGCGGACCAGGCCGGTCACGCGCAGGTGCACGGTGTCGCCGGGGACGGGGTGGAGGACCCCGGCCATGCGTGCGAGGACGGGGGTGCCGTCGGCCAGCCGCACCTGCACCGCGCAGTCGTGGCCGTAGTAGCTGACCTCCTCGACCTCGCCGCGCACGCCCGCGTCGTGGGTGAGGTCGACGTAGACCTGCTCGGGCCGGATCATCAGCGACACCGGGCCGCTGGCCGGCTCGGTGAGCACGACCTGGCCGAGCGCGCACGTCGCGTGGGCGTCCTCGGCGGTGCCGGGCAGCACCACGGCGCGGCCGACGAACTCGGCGACCTGCGGGTCGCTGGGGGACAGGTAGACCTCGCTCGGCGGCGCCGACTGCACCAGCCGGCCGGCGCGCATCACCGCGACCTGGTCGGCCAGGGACAGCGCCTCGTTCTGGTCGTGGGTGACGAGCAGGGCGGTCGTGTTGGTCGCCTCGAGCGCGCGACGCACGGCACGGGAGGTGCTGCCGCGCAGGCTCGCGTCGAGCGAGGAGAACGGCTCGTCGAGGAGCACGACGGCGGGCTGGGGCGCCAGCGAGCGGGCCAGCGCGACGCGCTGCTGCTGTCCGCCGGACAGCTCGTCGGGGCGGCGGTGGCGGAAGTCCGCGGGGAGCTCGACCAGGTCGAGCATCTCGGCCACGCGGTCGCGTCCGCCCGTGGTGGCACGCGACTCCTTCGGCAGGCCGAAGGCGATGTTGGCGGCGACGTCGAGGTGCGGGAAGAGCGCGCCCTCCTGGGGGACGTAGCCGACCCGGCGGGCCTGCGGCGGCGTCGAGCGCACCCCGTCGCCGGCGACCACGGTGTCGCCGAAGGCGATGCTGCCGGACTCCGGGACCAGGAAGCCGGCGATGAGCCGCAGCAGCGTGGTCTTGCCGCAACCGGACGGTCCGAGCACGGTCGTGAACGAGCCGTGCGGGACGTGGAGGGTCACGTCGTCGACGGCACGCGTCGTGCCGAACGACTTGGTGACGCCGGTGATCGTCAGGGAGCTCATACGGGGACCCTTTCCGTCTGGGTGGCCGGCGAGTCGGAGCGCATCAGCAGCAGCGTCGCGGGGATCGAGACCAGCACCAGCAGCAGTGCGTAGGGGGCGGCGGCGCCGTAGCGCAGCTCGGAGGAGGCCGACCAGAACTCGGTGGCCAGGGTGCGGGTGCCGATCGGAGAGAGCATCAGCGTGGCGGTGAGCTCTGTGGAGATGGCGAGGAAGACGAGGGCCGCGCCGGCTCCGAGGCTGGGGGCGATCAGCGGCAGGGTCACCCGCCGGGCCGTGGCGAGCGGTCCGACGCCGAGGCTGTGCGAGACGTCGTCGAGCACCGCGGGTGCCTGCTCCAGCCCGGCACGCACGGTCACCACGGCGCGGGGCAGGAACAAGATGGCGTACGCCGCGACGAGCAGGCCGGCGGTCTGGTAGACGACGGGCACGAGCCGCAGCGAGGCGACCACGAGGGCGAGGCCGACGACGATCCCCGGCAGGGCGTTGGCGACGTAGGTGCTGCGCTCGATCACGGTGCTGGCGACCCCGCGGTGCCGCACGGCCAGCCAGACGACCGGCACGGCGGCGAGCGTGGTGACGACGGCGCCCGCCAGCGCGAGCACGATCGTGGCGACGAGTGCCCTGGTCAGCTCCGCCATCGGGAACTCGGTCGACGTGCCGACGGCGAGCCAGCGCAGGAGCGAGAAGGCGGGCACGCCGATGGCGAGCACGACCACGGCGGCCAGCGCCGCGAGCGCCGGCGCGCGCCACCGGCCGAGCTCGACCGGCACGCTGGCGCGAGCGGCACCGCGGCCCACGCGCGCGTAGCGACGGTCTCCTCGCAGTCGCAGCTCGGCGAGGAGCAGGAACAGGCAGAGCAGGACGAGCACGCCGGCCATCGCGGTGGCGGCCGCGCCGTTGAAGGTCGAGCCGTACTGGTCGTAGATCGCGGTCGTGAACGTCGGGAAGCGCAGCAGGGACAGGGCGCCGAACTCGGCGAGCAGGTGCAGGCCCACGAGCAGCGCGCCGCCGAGCAGGGCCGGGCGCAGCTGCGGCAGCACCACCGTCCGGAAGGTGCGGGCGCGCGAGTGGCCGAGCGACCAGGCCGACTCCTCGAGTGCCGGATCGAGCCTGCGGAGCATGGCGACGACCGGCAGGTAGACGAGCGGGTAGTAGGACAGCGTGACGACGAGGAACGCCCCGCCGAAGCCGTGCACGCTGCGGTCGAGCGAGATCCAGGCGTAGCCGTTGACGAAGGCGGGCACCGCGAGCGGAGCGACGAGCAGCCCGTGCCACAGCCGGCGACCGGGGAGGTCGGTGCGCTCCACGACGACGGCCAGGGCGACGCCGAGCACGACGCTCGCGGACATGCAGGCGGCGGCCAGGGTGACCGTGTTGCGCAGCAGCTCCGCGATCCGCGGGCGGGCCACGAGGTCCCAGAGGTCGCCCGGGCCGATGATCAGCACGTAGGTGGCGACATAGCCGAGCGGAACGAGCGCCAGCAGCGCCACCGCCGCCCCCGCTGCGAGCAGCAGGGGCGGTGTACGGCGCCCGGTGACGGTCAGAGCAGGCCTGCCGCGGTCATCAGGTCGGTGACCTGCGGTCCGTTGAGGCCGGCCACGTCGACCTGCGGCGGCTCCAGCTCGTCGAACGGCTTCACCGCGGGGTTGAGCTTCGCCGCGGGGTTGAGCGGGTACTCGAGGGCGTACGACTCGGCCATCGCCTGCTGCGCCTCGGTGCCGGTGAGCCAGGTGACGAACTCCTCGGCGGCGTCCTGGTGCTCGCTGCTGGCGAGGATGCCGGCGCCGGAGACGCTGAGGAACGCGCCGGGGTCCTGGTCGCCGAAGAAGTGCAGCGCCGAACCGTCGGAGTCGGAGCCGTTCTCGGCGCGGTCGCGGTACCAGTAGTAGGAGTAGGCGATGCCGGCGTCGACCTCGCCGGAGTCGACGGACTGCATGACGACGAGGTTGTTCTGCACGATCTCGCCGTTCTCCTTCAGCCCCGCGAGCCAGTCGGCGGTGGCCTGCTCGCCCTCGAGGGCGAGGACGGCGGAGACGATCGCCTGGAAGTCGGCGCCGGTGGGGGAGAAGGCCACGCGGCCCTTCCACTCGGGCTTGGCGAAGTCGAGGATCGAGGCGGGCATGTCGGCCTCGGTCATGGAGTCGGTGTTGTACATCGCCACGGTGGAGCGGGCCAGGAAGCCGGTCCACATGCGGTCGGAGGGGACGTACTGCTCCGGGATCGACTCCGTCGCGGACCCGGGCAGCTCGGTGAACAGGCCGGCGTTGTCGACGATGCTCATCGCGGGCGAGTTCTCGGTGAGGAACACGTCGGCGGGGGAGTCGGTGCCCTCCTCCACGATCTGGTTGGCCATCTCGAGGTCCTTGCCGTTGCGGAGCTCGACGTCGAGGCCGGAGTCCTCCTCGAAGAGGGGGACGAGCTCGTCGAGGAGCTGCTCGTGCTGGGCGTTGTAGATGACCAGGTCCGGCGAGCCGAACACGCCGCAGCCCGACAGGGTCGAGGCGACGAGCAGGGTGCTGGCGAGGGCGACGCCGGCGCGGGCGGCGCCACGGCGGGGGGAGGTCGTCACGGGGGGTGCCTCACTTGGCTCAGGAACTTTGCTTAGGCTCCCCTAACTGTAGACCCGCAGTGGTGCGGTCGCGGAATCGCGTCCGTCACACGATCCCGAGCAGGGGGTTAGCGATCGCTAACCTCCGGCGCTACCCTGCTGGCATGACCTACGAGCTGTCCCCCGAGCACGAGCAGTTCCGCCGCAGCGTTCGCGACTTCGCCGAGGCCGAGATCGCGCCGCACGCCGCGCAGTGGGACCGCGACCACCACTTCCCGACCGACGTCGTGCAGAAGATGGGCGCGCTCGGGCTGATGGGGCTGACCGCTCCCGAGGAGTTCGGCGGCGCCGGGATGGCCGGGGAGGACGGCGGCTTCACGTCGCTGTGCCTGGCGATCGAGGAGATCGGCCGCGTCGACCAGTCGATGGGCATCACGCTCGAGGCGGCCGTCGGCCTGGGCATCAACCCGATCCTCACCTTCGGCACCGACGAGCAGAAGAAGACGTGGCTGCCCGCCCTCGTCGCCGGCGAGCAGCTCGCCGGCTTCGGTCTCACCGAGCCCGGCGCCGGCTCCGACGCCGGGGCGACGAAGACCAAGGCGGTGCTCGAGAACGGCGAGTGGGTCGTCAACGGCTCCAAGCAGTTCATCACCAACTCGGGCTCCTCGATCACCTCGCTGGTCACCGTCACCGCCCGCACCGGCGAGCGCGCCGACGGCCGCCCGGAGATCTCGACGGTCATCGTCCCCTCGGACACCCCCGGCTTCACCGCCGAGAAGGCCTACGACAAGCTCGGCTGGCACGCCTCCGACACCCACCCGCTGTCCTTCACCGACGCGCGCGTGCCGGAGGGCAACCTCCTCGGCGAGCGTGGCCGCGGCTACGCCCAGTTCCTCGCCACCCTCGACGACGGCCGCGTCGCGATCGCCGCGCTCGCGGTGGGCTGCATCCAGGCCTGCCTCGACATGTCGCTCCAGTACGCCGGCGAGCGCCAGACCTTCGGTGGCCCGATCGGCCGCAAGCAGGGCCTCGCCTTCCAGGTCTCCGACCTGCAGGTGATGCTCGACGCCTCGCGCCTGCTGACCTACAAGGCCGCCGCGATGAAGGACGCCATGGACGCCGGCTCCTCGTCGGTGTCGATGGGCGCCTTCAAGCAGGCCGCCGCCGTCGCCAAGCTCTACGCCACCGAGTCGGCCGTCACCGCCACCCGGATCGCCACCCAGGTCTTCGGCGGCTACGGCTTCATGGAGGAGTACCCGGTCGTCCGGTTCTACCGCGACGCCAAGGTGCTCGAGATCGGCGAGGGGACCTCCGAGGTCCAGCGCATGCTCATCGCGCGGGGGCTCGGCCTGCCGGTCGAGTGAGCCCGGCCGGCGGGTGACCGGATCTCCGTCCTACGACGGATCCGAGGCGCCGGCGCGCTGACTACCCTCACCCCGTGTCCACCCTCAGCGAGCGCGTGCTCGACGCCTTCGGCGTCGACGACCCGTGGGAGCGCCCGCGTCCCGCCGTGGGGCGCCAGGACGTGGTCTGGGCCGGTGCGATCGGGCTGCTCGGCGTCGTGAGCCTGGAGCTCGTGCGCAGCGGCGGAGACCTCGAGCACACCACCGCACCCGTGTGGAGCCAGTGGCTGGTCGTGCTGTCGGGCGCCGGCCTGCTCGTGGGCCGGCGTCGCTGGCCGCTCGTCGTGGCGATCCTGGCCGCGGCCCACATGTTCGTCTCCGGCGTCGCGATGCCCGAGGTGATGGGGCAGCTGCCCAGCCAGATCGTCTACTTCGTCGCCATCCTGTCCGGCGTCTCGTGGGCCCGCGACCGCCGCGCGATGATGATCGTCGTCGGCGCGATCCTGCTCTTCATGTTCGCGTGGCTGAGCTGGCAGTTCGCAGTCGGCTCCGCCGTCCAGGAGTGGTACGACGAGCTCAGCAAGAGCACGGACGAGGGGATCTTCCCGCCGATACCGGCGGCCATCGCGCTCACCATGCTGATCAACGCCGTCTACTTCGGCGGTGCCGTCGTCGGTGGCGTCGTGTCCTGGCGCTCGGCACGCGCGCGCGACCACCTCGCGGGGCAGGCCGCCACGATCGCCCGCCAGGCCGAGCGGCTCCGCGAGCAGGCCGTGGTCGACGAGCGGCTCCGGATCGCGCGGGAGCTGCACGACGTCGTCGCCCACCACGTCTCCGCGATGGGCATCCAGGCCGGCGCCGCGCGGCGGGTGCTCGACCGCGACCCCGAGGCCGCACGCACGGCCCTCGCCAACGTCGAGGAGGCGTCCCGCGACGCGGTCACGCAGATGCGGCGGCTGCTCGGCACGCTCCGCGAGGGCGAGCAGGCGGGTGGCGACGCACGCACGACGGAGGCGGGTGTCGGTGACCTGCCCCGGCTGGTCGCCGAGGCCTCCGGCGAGGGGCTCGCGGTGACCCTCGACGTGGTCGAGGCCGACCGGGACGCAGCGGCCCGGTTGCCGCGCGCGCTAGGCCTCGCCGTCTACCGCACGGTGCAGGAGGCGCTGACCAACGTGCGGCGGCACTCGACCGCCGACACCGTCTCGGTGGTCCTCCGGGTCGACGAGTCGCACTCCAGGCCCTACGCCGAGGTGGAGGTCGTCGACAACGGCCGGCCGCGGCACGGCACGTCCGGCAGCGGGCTGGGGCAGCTCGGCATCCGTGAGCGCGCCGCCACCCACGACGGCCAGGTCGACATCGGCCCCCGTGTCACCGGCGGCTACCGCGTGCGCGTGCGCTACCCGCTCGGAGCGGCGTCGTGACGACGTCCGCCGCCGCGCCGCTCCGGGTGCTCCTCGTCGACGACCACGCGATGGTGCGCTCGGGCTTCGCGATGGTGCTCTCCGTCGAGGACGACATCGAGGTGGTGGGCGAGGCGTCCGACGGCCTGCAGGCGATCGAGCGCGCCCGCGAGTCGCGCCCCGACGTGGTCCTGATGGACGTCCAGATGCCGCGGATGGACGGCATCGAGGCCACCCGTCACCTCGTCGCCGACGACCTGGGGCACGTCGTCATCGTGACGACCTTCGACCGCGACGACTACCTGTTCGACGCGCTCCAGGCAGGGGCGAGCGGCTTCCTGCTGAAGAACGCCGGTCCGGAGCAGCTCCTCGACGCCGTACGTGCGGCGGGACGCGGGCACGCCCTGCTCGCGCCCGAGGTGACCCGCCGGGTGATCGGCCGGATGGCCGGCCGCGAGGCCGCGCCGGAGCGGCCCGAGCCCGAGGCGCTCGCACGCCTCACCGCGCGCGAGCGCGAGGTGCTCGTGCTGCTGGGCCGCGGGCTGTCCAACGGCGAGGTCGCCACCGAGCTCGTGCTCGGTGAGGCCACCGTCAAGACGCACGTGTCCAACGTGCTCGCCAAGCTGCACCTGCGCGACCGCGTGCAGGCGGTGATCTACGCCTACGAGGCCGGCCTCATCCTCCCGACGGAGGACTGAGCCGCGCCCTCGCGGCTCAGCCTCGAAGTTCCCCCGCGCGACGGATCCCCGGCGGCGACCCGGCGCCCTAGCGTCGTGGTCATGCTGGAGATCAGGGAGCTGACCAGGCGGTTCGGCGAGAGCACCGCCGTGGACCGCGTGTCCTTCGAGGTGCCGGCCGGGCAGATGACCGGCTTCGTCGGCGCCAACGGAGCGGGCAAGACCACGACCATGCGGATGGTCATGGGCGTGCTCGGCATCGACGGGGGAGAGGTGCTGTGGCAGGGCCGGCCCATCACGCGGCTGGACCGCCGCTCGTTCGGCTACATGCCCGAAGAGCGTGGCCTCTACCCCAAGCAGCCGATCAGCGACCAGCTGGTCTACGTCGCCCAGCTCAAGGGCATGGAGCGCACCGCCGCGCGCACCGCCGTCGCCGAGCTGCTGGAGCGGTTCGGGCTCGGTGAGCGGGCCAAGGACCACCTCGAGAAGCTGTCGCTGGGCAACCAGCAGCGGGTGCAGATCATCGCCTCGGTGCTGCCGCGCCCCGCGGCGCTGATCCTCGACGAGCCGTTCTCGGGCCTCGACCCGCTGGCCGTCGACTCGATGGTCGACCTGCTGCGCGACTACACCCGCGACGGGATCCCCGTGCTGTTCTCCAGCCACCAGCTCGACCTGGTCGAGCGCCTGTGCGACCGCCTGGTCGTGCTGGCCCACGGACGCCGGGTCGCCGCCGGGACGGTGGCGGAGCTGCGCGATGCGGGGGTACCGCGCTTCCGCCTCGTCCTCGGCGGCGATGCCGGTTGGGTCCGTGACCAGGGTGGCCTCGACGTCCTCGACCTCGATGGCACGACCGCGCTGGTCGAGGTGCAGCAGTCCGGCGCCGAGCAGCACCTCATCGCCGAGGCCACGCGCCGCGGCGACGTCCACGAGTTCGTCCGGGTGCGCCCGGCGCTCAGCGAGATCTACCGGGAGGCCACGGCATGAGCACCGACGACAGCACCGAGAACCGGGAGCCGGCCTGGCTGCTGGTGACCCGCCGCGAGATCGTCTCGCGCATCACCGACAAGTCGTTCCTCATCGGCACCGTGCTGATGGTGGCGATGCTCGTCGGCTTCATCGGCTTCAGCGCCTGGCAGGACGAGCGGACCGACGAGGTCACCCTCGGTGCCACGCCGGACGCCGTCGCGATGGCGACCGCGATCGCCGACAACGCGGCCGAGGTCGACGACAAGGTCGACGTGACGCTCGTCGAGCTCGACGACGAGGCCGCGGCACGGGCCGCCCTCACCGAGGAGGAGGTCGACGCCTGGCTGCACCCGGTCGACGGCGGCTGGGAGCTGACGACCGAGTCGAGCGAGCAGGACTCGCTCACCGACGTGGCGCGGGTCGTCGTACGCCAGCAGGTGCTCGCCGAGAACGCCGCCGGCGTCGGGTCGACGGTGGAGGCGCTCGAGGCGGGGAGCTCGGTGTCGACGGCCTTCCTGCGCGGCGACGCCGAGAAGGCGGGCGTGGCCGAGGCGGTCGGGTTCGTGTTCGTGTTCCTGTTCTACTTCGCCGCCCTGATCTTCGGCATGCAGCTCGCCTCGTCGGTGATCGAGGAGAAGCAGAGCCGGATCGTGGAGATCATCGCGGCAGCGATCCCGCTGCGGCACCTGCTGGCGGGCAAGGTGCTCGGCAACACCGCCCTCGCCGTGATCCAGCTGATGGTCTACCTCGCGGTGGGACTGGTCGGGCTGTCCTTCACGTCCTACAAGTCCTACGTCCCGGCGCTGTCGGGACCGACGGCGTGGTTCATCGGCTTCTTCCTGGCCGGCTTCATCGCGCTCGCCTGCCTCTGGGCGGTGGCCGGCTCGCTGGCCTCGCGCACCGAGGACCTCCAGGCCACCTCGACCCCGCTGACCATGCTGATGCTGGTGATGTTCTTCGGCGGCCTCTCGCTCGACGGGCGCGGCCAGGTGATCGCCTCGTTCATCCCGCCCGTCTCCGCGGTGGTGATGCCCAAGCGCATCCTCGCGGGCGGTGTGGGCTGGTGGGAGCCGCTGGTGGCGCTCGGCCTGCTGGCCGTCTTCGCCGCCGTCACCGTGTGGGTGGGGGAGCGGCTCTACCGCCGGGCCCTGCTGCAGACCGGAGGCCGGGTCAGCCTGCGACAGGCGTGGTCCGCAGCCGAGTGACGCGAAACCCCTCGGCCGCGGGCGCTCGCGCCTAGGCTCCGGGCCGTGACCTGCACCTTTCACCCCGACCGCGACACGCTCCTCGGGTGCAGCCGGTGCGGGCGCAGCGCGTGCCCCGAGTGCCTGCGCGACGCCCCGGTCGGTCACCACTGCCTGGCGTGCGTCCAGGGACTGGCGCCCGACCAGCCGCTCACCCCGTCGGACGTGCGCCTCCTCGCGGCCCGTGACCGTCGCGAGCAGCGGGCCCGCACCGGTTCGCGTCGCCCGGGGTGGGTGTTCCACGCCGTGCTGGCGGCGTTCGTCGGCCTCTGCGTGGCGACCGGCCCCCTCCAGGTCGAGGTCCTGTCGTCCGTGCCCCTCGGGCGCGCGGTGGCGGTCGGCGTGATCCTCGTCGGCGTGGTGCTCTCGGTGACGCTGCACGAGTACGGTCACGCGCTGACGGCCTACTGGGGCGGTGACCGCAGCGTGCTCGCCAAGGGCTACCTCACGCTGGACTTCCGGAGGTACGCCCATCCGCTCCTCTCCATCGGCATGCCTCTCGTGTTCCTCGCGATGGGTGCGCTGCCGCTGCCCGGCGGCGCGGTCCTCATCGAGGAGCACCGGCTGCGCTCGCGCGCGTGGTCGAGCGTGGTCTCGCTGTCCGGCGTGGTGATGAACGCGGCGTTCGCACTCGTCCTCGCCGCCGTCGTGGCGTCGGACGTGCTGACCCCCCACAACATCGTGCTCCAGTCGCTGCTCGCCTACCTGCTCGTCATCCAGGTGGCGCTCATCGTCCTCAACCTGCTGCCGCTGCCGGGGCTCGACGGCTACGGCGTGATCGAGCCGTTCCTCCCGCGCCCGGTCGCCGAGGCCCTCAACGCGGTCCGGCCCTACGGGCTCGTCGTCCTCGTGGCGCTGGTGCTCTCGGGCGGCCTGGACTTCGTCTGGGACGCCGGGTTCACCGTCGGTGGGTGGCTCGGCGCCGACGACCTCCTCGTCGGGATCGGCGCGAGCGTCGCCTCGCTGCGCTGAGGGCGCGGACGCGCCCGAGCCTCACAGCCAGCCGAGGAAGGTGCTGGCGCCGGCGACCACGGCCCAGAAGCGCAGCCCGCGGCCCAGCAGCCCGGTGACCAGGAAGATCCAGAAGTTCACCCGCAGCGTGCCGGCCAGCACGGCCGTGACGGCGTACGGCGGGAAGCCGGTGAAGGCGGAGATGAAGAGCAGGCCGGCGGTGAACCACGGCCGGCCCTCGGCCCGGTCGGACCAGCGCTCGAGGGAGGCCTTCGCCTTGGGCTTCTCCAGCTGGCGGCGTACCCACGGGGCGCGCTCGACCTCCACGGCGCCCCAGTACCAGAGGATCTTGCCGAGCATCTGGCCGATCGTCGCCGCCACGACCAGCGCGGCGGCGTGGTCGTGCTGCTGGGAGATGGTGACGGCGAGGATCGCCTCGATGTTGATCAGCGGGAGCAGGGCCGAGGCGACCGATGCCCCGAAGATGCTGACGTAGACCCAGATCATGCGGCCCCGGGGACCGGGATCCCGATCCGCACCAGCCGGTGCAGGGAGACGCACTTGAGCACCAGCAGCGCGGTGGCGATGGCCAGCCCGACCCACATCCAGCCGGTGACCAGCAGCAGCACGGCGAACAGCGCGCTGTTGATCGCCTTGGCCGGCTTGGACCAGTTCCACAACCAGATCGGCCGGTCGACGACGAAGAAGTAGTTGGGGCTGCGCACCGGCCACGCCAGGAACGCGATGGACAGGAAGCAGTCGACGACCATGAACTCCGCGAGGTAGACGAACACCGCGGGGGACAGGTCGGGCTGCAGCCACGCGAGACCGATGTAGAACGCGGCTGCGTTGAGCCGGTCGCACATGATGTCGAGGACGGCGCCGATGCGGGTCTCGCAGTCGCGCACCCGTGCGTAGAAGCCGTCGAGCATGTCGCCGACCCAGTAGACGGCGAGCGCGACCACCAGCAGGGTCAGGCTCTCCTGGTGGGCGGCGAGCGCGGCGAGGACGACCGAGGCGATCGTGCGCACTGCGGTGATGACCGTGGCGCCGGTCAGCAGCCGCTCGTCGCGGACGCCGTAGCGGTCGTCGGGGTCGGCGACAGGCTCAGCCCTCACCCTGCCAAGAACCCCGCTCCCCACGGGTGGGATCGTAGCGGGTCAGGTCCACAGGTCGGGCCACGCATGGCCGAGCTCGATGACCAGCTCGCGCAGCAGGGGCAGGCTGAGACCGATCACGTTGTGGTGGTCGCCCTCGATCCCGGTGACGAACGCGCCGCCGAACCCGTCGATGGTGAAGGCGCCCGCGACGTGCAGTGGCTCGCCCGTGGCGACGTAGGCATCCACCTCCGCGTCGCTGACGTCGGCGAAGTGGACGACCGTCGACCCGGTCGCCGCCGCCACCTTCCCGGTCGCCGTGTCACGCAGGCAGTGACCGCTGTGCAGCACGCCGGACCGGCCGCGCATCGCGCGCCAGCGGGCCCTGGCCTCGTCGGGCTCGTGCGGCTTGCCGAGCGCCTCGCCGTCGAGCTCGAGGACCGAGTCGCAGCCCAGCACGAGCGCGTCCGGGGGTACGTCGTCGTGCGTGGCGACGGCTGCGCACTTCAGCTCGGCGAGCTGGAGCGCCAGCTCGACCGGTGGCAGCGCGCCCAGCCGGGACTCGTCGACGCCACTGACGATGACCACCGGCTCGATGCCCGCTGTGCGCAGCGTGGACAGCCGGGCGGGGGAGGCGGAACCGAGGACGAGCGGTGTGCTCACAGGCGCTCCAGCGCTGCCCGTAGCGGGTCGAGCCCGAGCGAGCCGAGGTCGAGCGCCGCCCGGTGGAAGGCCTTGAGGTCGAAGGCGTCGCCCTGGCGCTCGGCGACCTGCGCCCGCGCCTCGAGCCAGATCCGCTCGCCGACCTTGTAGGAGGGTGCCTGACCGGGGAGGCCGAGGTAGCGCTTGACCTCGAACTGGATGAACTCGTCGTCCATCCGGCAGTGCAGCCGCATGAACTCCAGGCCCAGCTCGGGCGTCCAGGTCTCACCGGGGTGGAAGGCGGTGCCGCCGGGGCCGAGGCGGTTGTCATCGGGGATGGTCAGCTCGAGGTGCATGCCGATGTCGACGATCACCCGGGCCGCGCGCAGGGACTGGCCGTCGAGCATGCCCAGCAGGTCGGCGGGGTCGTCGAGGAAGCCGAGCTCCTCCATCAACCGCTCGGCGTAGAGCGCCCACCCCTCGCCGTGGCCGCTGCACCAGCACATCAGCCGCTGCCAGCGGTTGAGCGTGTCGCTGCGGTAGGCGGTCTGCGCGACCTGCAGGTGGTGGCCGGGGACCCCCTCGTGGAAGACCGTGGTGACCTCGCGCCACGGGTGGAAGTCCTCGATGCCGTCGGGCACCGACCACCACATCCGTCCGGGACGTGCGAAGTCCTCGGACGGACCGGTGTAGTAGATGCCGCCGTCGTTGGTCGGGGCGAGCATGCACTCGATGCGGCGGATCGGCTCGGGGATGTCGAAGTGCGCGTCTGCCATCGCCTCGATCGTGCGGTCGGCCAGGTCCTGCATCCAGCCACGGAAGGTCTCGCGCCCGTGCACCACCCGCGCAGGGTCGGCGTCGAGGTGGGCCACGGCGGCGTCGACGTCGGCACCGGGGAGGATCCGTTCGGCGGTCGCCGCCATCAGGTCGGACAACCGCTGCAGCTCGGTCCAGCCCCAGGCGTAGGTCTCGTCGAGGTCGACCTCGGCGCCGAGGAAGTAGCGGCTGGCCAGCGCGTAGACCTCGCGCCCGACGCCCTCCTTGTCCGCGCCCTGCGGCTCGAGCTCGTCGCTGAGGAACAGCCCGAACGCTGCCGTGGCGGCGCTCGCGGCGTTCGCCAGGGCGCGCAGCTCGGCGGGGTCGCCGCCATCGAGCCGGTCGACGAGACCGAGGTAGAAGTCGCCCGCGTCACCGACCTGACCGGTCCAGCGACGCACCTGCTCGGCGACCTCGGCGTACTGGCGGGCGGCGACGACGTTGCCCTTGCGCGCCTCGTCGGACAGCGTGACGCGCAGGCCCTCGAGGGCGGCCGGTACGGCGGCGAGCCGTGACGCGATGGCGGCGACTGCCTCCTCGCCCTCGGTCGGCATCAGGTCGAAGACGCCGCGGATCTCGTGGAGCGGGCTCCAGAGCACCGACATGCGCGACCTGTTGACGCCGGCGTCCTCCAGCTCGATCTCGAGCCGCGTGCGCTCGAGGAAGGCGTCGCGCGCCGCGGCCTCCCGGTCGTCGACCGGGGTGGCGGACTCGACGGCCGCGACGACGGCCCGGTTGAGCGCCTCGCGCGCGTCGAACCCGGCGGGGGAGTAGTCGGTCATCTCGTGCTCGTGGCCGGCCACCCCGATCGAGGTGGCGGTCAGCGGGTCGAGGGCGCAGAAGTCCTCGACGTAGGCGTCGCAGAGGGCATCGATGGTGCGGTTCTCGGTCACGGGGCGACCCTAGACCCGTCAGGTGACAGCGCTCGGTGGGGTCAGCGGGGCAGGCCGCTCGCGCGCCAGGCCCCCGCGCCGTGCCGGTGCGTGGTGCGTACGCCGCGCGCGGGCAGGTTCCAGGGCGGGCGGGGCTTGCGCGGGGGCTCGGCGCCCGCCGAGCCGAGCGCCGAGAAGACCGCCACCAGGGCGGCGACCTCCTCGGGCGTGGCGTCCTGGTTGATGACCCGCAGCAGCGGGGCCTCGTCCTGCTCGGCCGTCACAGCGGGATGTTCCCGTGCTTCTTGGGCGGCAGGCTCTCGCGCTTGGTGCGCAGCAGCCGCAGGGACCGGACGACCTCGACGCGCGTCTCGTGGGGGGCGATGACGGCGTCGATGTAGCCCCGCTCGGCGGCGATGTAGGGGTTGGCCAGCGTGGTCTCGTACTCCTCGATGAGCTCGGCACGCTTCGCCTCGACGTCGCCGCCCTCCTCGCCGACCTTCTTGAGCGTCTTGCGGTGCAGGATGTTGGCCGCGCCCTGGGCGCCCATGACCGCGATCTGCGCCGTTGGCCAGGCGACGTTGATGTCGGCGCCGAGGTGCTTGGAGCCCATCACGTCGTAGGCGCCGCCGTAGGCCTTGCGGGTGATGATCGTGACCAGCGGGACCGTCGCCTCGGCGTAGGCGTAGATCAGCTTGGCGCCGCGGCGGATGATGCCGTCCCACTCCTGGTCGGTGCCGGGCAGGAAGCCGGGGACGTCGACGAAGGTCAGCACGGGGATGTTGAACGCGTCGCAGAACCGCACGAAGCGGGCGGCCTTCTCGGAGGCGTCGATGTCGAGGCAGCCGGCGAACTGCATCGGCTGGTTGGCCACGACGCCGACCGCGTGGCCCTCGACGCGGCCGAAGCCGACGATGATGTTGGGCGCGAACAGCTCCTGGACCTCGAGGAACTCCTCGTCGTCGAGCACGGCGGTGATCACGTCGTGCATGTCGTAGGGCTGGTTCGCGCCGTCGGGGATGATCGTGTCGAGCGTCCGGTCGAGGTCGGTGACCTCCATCTCCGGCGACTCGTCGAGCTCGGGAGCCGGGTCGAGGTTGTTCTGCGGGAGGTAGGACAGCATCGCCTTGACGTAGTCGATGGCGTCCTCCTCGTCGGAGGCCATGTAGTGGGCGTTGCCGGACTTGGTGTTGTGGGTCCGGGCGCCGCCGAGGTCCTCCATCGTGACGTCCTCACCGGTGACGGTCTTGATGACGTCGGGACCGGTGATGAACATCGCCGAGGTCTGGTCGACCATGACGGTGAAGTCGGTGACGGCGGGGGAGTAGACGTGCCCGCCCGCGCAGTTGCCCATGATCAGGCTGATCTGCGGGATCACGCCGGAGGCGTGGACGTTGCGGCGGAAGATCTCGCCGTAGAGGCCGAGGCTGACCACGCCCTCCTGGATCCTGGCGCCCGCGCCCTCGTTGATGCCGATGATCGGGCAGCCGGTCTTGATCGCCAGGTCCATGACCTTGGTGATCTTCTCGCCGTAGACCTCGCCCAGCGAGCCGCCGAAGACGGTGAAGTCCTGGCTGAACACGCACGCCATGCGGCCGTTGATCTCGCCGTAGCCGGTCACCACGCCGTCGCCGTAGGGGCGGTTCTTCTCCAGCCCGAACGCGGTCGAGCGGTGGCGGGCCAGCTCGTCGAGCTCGACGAAGGTGCCCTCGTCGAAGAGCATCTCGATCCGCTCGCGCGCGGTCCTGCGACCCTTGGCGTGCTGCTTCTCCACGGCCTTGTTCGAGCCCGCGTGGACGGCCTCGTCGAGGCGCTGCTCGAGGTCGGCGAGCTTGCCGGCAGTCGTGTGCAGATCGATCTGGTCGGGAACCTCGGTTCCCTCGCCCGGCTGTGCACTCACGCGCTGTCCTCCTGGAGTGTGGCTGGTCCGTCACTGGTCCCTCTGGGGCAATCTAGTGCCCATGACGGACGCGCCCGCACCTCGCCCACCCATCGACCTCGCCCGGCTGGCCGCGCCCGCCGGGTGGCGCGTGGAGGTGGAGGAGGCCACGCCCTCGACCAACGCGGCCGTTGCCGAGCGTGCCCGGACGGGTGAGGAGCCCGGTCTCGTGCTCGTCACCGAGCACCAGACGGCGGGCCGCGGCCGGCTCGACCGGGTGTGGGAGACGCCCGCCCGGTCCTCGCTCACCTTCTCGGTGCTGCTGCGCCCGGAGGTGCCTGCCCAGTCCTGGTCGTGGATCCCGCTCCTCACCGGGTACGCCGTCCAGGCCGCGCTCGCCGACCGGCTGCCCGACATCGCGCTCAAGTGGCCCAACGACGTGCTCGTCGACGGCGGCGACACCGGCGCGGGCCGCAAGGTCGCCGGGATCCTCGTCGAGCGGATCGAGACCGACAGCGGTCCGATGGCCGTCGTCGGCGTCGGCATCAACGTCGACCAGACGCTCGACGAGCTGCCGATCGCCCTCGCCACGTCGATCGCGCTGGAGACGGGCGAGCCGGTCGAGCGGACCGGCCTGCTGGGCCAGGTGCTGGGATCGCTGCACGGGCTCCAGGGGCTGCTCGACGACACCGAGTCGCTGCGCCGCGCCTACGCGGACGTGTGCGTGACGCTGGGCCGCACCGTCGACGTCCACCTGCCGGGCGGCGACGTACGCCGTGGGGAGGCGCTCGACATCGACGCCACCGGGGCGCTGGTCGTCGGGACCGACGACGGCGCCTTCACCGTCGCGGCCGGCGACGTGGTGCACGTGAGACCCGCCTAGTGCCATGATCGGCGCGTGGCCTTCCCGACCAAGCTCCTGAACGAGGGCGAACACGTCGTCGTCTCCACCCGCACGCACGCCAAGGCGCTGATCCTGCCGGGGCTGGTGGTCGTCGTCGCCCTGGCCGCTGCGCTGCTCCTGACGGGCGTCGTCGACAACTCCGTCGCGCGGCTGGTGGTCTGGGTGCTGTTCCTGGCGGTGGTGGTCTGGTTCGTGGTCGGGCCGTTCCTCCGGTGGTTGACCACGACCTACACCTTCACCAACCGGCGCTTCATCAAGCGCTCCGGCTTCATCGCCAAGGAGGGTCGCACGATCCCACTCAACCGGATCAGCGGCGTCGACTTCGAGATCGGCGTGATCGACCGGATCTTCGGGTGCGGGACGCTGGTCGTCTCCGACGCCAGCACCGACGGCCGCGTCGAGCTGGACGACATCCCGCGCGTCGAGGAGGTCCAGCTGCAGGTGTCCGACGAGCTGCATCGCCTCGCCGGCGGCGACCGCCGCGACGACGGCACCTGATGGCACCAGACCGCGGCGCTCGCGGCGAGTCCCCGGGCCGGCCGACCGGGGAGCAGCTCGATGACGCCATCCTCCGCAGCACCCCCGAGTTCAACGCGCTCGAGGTCGCTGCCGAGACCGGCCTGACGATCGAGCAGACCCGACGGCTCTGGCGCGCGCTCGGCTTCCCCGAGTTCGTCGGTGAGAAGGCCTACACCGCTGCCGACGTCGAGGCCGTGTCCACCCTGATGAGCTTCGTCGACGCGGGTGCGGTCGACTTCGACATGGCGGTCAACCTCACGCGCGGCGTCGGCCAGACGATGGCGCGGCTCGCCGACTGGGAGGTCTCCACCCTGGTCAGCAGGGTCGAGGAGATGGAGCGCAGCGAGGAGGCGACCGGCTCACGCATCGGCTCGGCCATGCGGCTGATCGAGGAGGTCAACCCGCCGTTCGAGCGGCTGCTGGTCTACGCCTGGCGCCGCCACCTCGCGGCCGCCGTCGGCCGGATCGAGGCGATGGGCGCCAAGGACGAGGACCTCCACACGATCGACGTCTCGGTGGGGTTCGCGGACCTGGTGTCGTTCACCGCGCTGTCCAACACCCTCGACCGCGACGAGATCGGCGACCTGGTGGAGGTCTTCGAGAGCCGCTGCCAGGACGTGGTCGCCCGCTACGGCGGCCGGATCATCAAGAGCCTCGGCGACTCGGTGCTGTTCGTCACCAACGGCGCCGAGGACGCGGTCGCGGTGGCCGAGGGGATCATCAACGTCATCGGCCGCGACGCCAAGATGCCCGACGTACGCCTCGGGCTGGCCAGCGGACCCGTGATCCAGCGGCTCGGCGACATCTTCGGCCCGCCCGTCAACCTGGCCGCCCGGCTCACCCAGGTGGCGCGCCGCAACCGCCTGATCGTCGACCAGAACACCGCCGACCTGCTGCCGCCCGCGGAGTGGGAGAGCCGCCGGCTGCCGGCCCGGCCGGTGCGCGGGTTCGGCCTCGTGGAGCCGGTCGCCCTACGCCGTCGTTGACCCGGCCGACGGGCCACGAGGTGGACCAGACCAGTTCGCCACAATTCACCCATAAGGGTCCCCCCAGTCCCGCAGGCTGCCTACCTTCGCCCCGTGCTGGCTGTGCAAGACGTGCGACTGGACCCCTCGACGCGGCAGGTGTGGAGGGGTGAGCGGGAGATCCGGCTCTCGCGCAAGGAGTTCCAGCTCCTGCATGCCCTGATGGCGCGCCCGGACGACATCGTGACCCGCGGCGAGCTGATGGCGGACGTGTGGCAGACGTCGTTCTACACCAACTCCAAGACCATCGACGTCCACCTCGGGTGGCTGCGACGCAAGCTCGACGACGACCCGCGCAACCCGACGCTGATCACCACGCACCGCGGTCGCGGCCTGCGCTTCGAGTCGGCGGCGCCGGTCCCCGGCTGAGCCGGGCCCGGACGTCGCGCACGCCTTCTATAGGCTCCGGTCGTGTCCTCGACCGGCTCGCACCGTGCCCCCACGCTCGCCGTCATCGGCGGAGGCCAGCTGGCCCGGATGATGGCCCAGCCCGCGATCGCGCTGGGGCTGCCCCTGCGCCTGCTCGCCGAGGCCGAGGGCGTCTCCGCCGCCCAGGTCATCCCCGACCACCTCGTCGGTGACTACACCGACCTGCCGACGCTGCGCCGGGTCACCGAGGGCACGAAGGTGGTCACCTTCGACCACGAGCACGTGCCCACCGACCACCTGCACGCGCTCGAGGCGGAGGGAGTCGCCGTACGGCCCGGTCCCGGCGCGCTCGTCCACGCCCAGGACAAGGCGGTCATGCGCCGCCGGCTCGCCGAGCTCGACGTCCCGTGCCCGCGCAACGCCGTGGTCACCACCACCGCCGAGGTCGAGGCCTTCGGGCTGCCGTGCGTGCTGAAGACCACGCGGGGCGGCTACGACGGCAAGGGGGTGTGGGTGGTGCGCGCCCCCGGCGAGGCACAGGCCGCCTTCGACGCGGCCGACGCGGCAGGCGTGGAGGTGCTGGCCGAGGAGCTGGTCGACTTCCGCCGTGAGCTCTCCGCGCTGGTCGCCCGCTCGCCGAGCGGTCAGGCGGCGGCGTACCCGGTCGTGACCTCCACCCAGCTCGACGGCATCTGCCACGAGGTGATCGCCCCGGCGCCGGACCTCGCGCCCGCACTGGCCGGTCAGGCGCAGGAGATCGCCCTGCGCGTCGCCGGTGCGCTCGACGTCACGGGCATCCTCGCCGTCGAGCTCTTCGAGACCACCGACGGCCGGATCCTGGTCAACGAGCTGGCGATGCGTCCGCACAACACCGGCCACTGGACCCAGGACGGCGCCGTGACGTCCCAGTTCGAGAACCACCTGCGCGCCGTCATGGACCTCCCGCTGGGCTCGCCGGCACCGCGTGAGCGCTGGACCGTGATGGTCAACATCCTCGGCGGACCCACCGACAGCGGGCACCTCTACGACGGCCTGCCGCACGCGATGGCGCGCGACCCGCAGCTGCGCGTGCACCTCTACGGCAAGGACCTCCGCCCCGGCCGCAAGGTCGGGCACGTGAACGCCTACGGCGACGACCTCGAGGACTGCCTCGAGCGCGCCCGGCACGCGGCAGCGTGGTTCCGCGGCGACCTCGGCAACGAAAGCGAGTGAAGACATGAGCGAGCAGCAGCAGGCGAAGGTCGCCATCGTGATGGGCTCCGACTCCGACTGGCCGGTCATGCAGGCCGCGGGGGAGATCCTCACGGAGCTCGGGGTCGCGTGGGAGGCCGACGTGGTCTCCGCGCACCGGATGCCCACCGAGATGGTCGCGTGGGGCCAGCAGGCCCACGCCCGCGGCCTGTCGGTGGTCATCGCCGGCGCCGGGGGAGCGGCCCACCTGCCCGGCATGCTCGCCTCCCTCACCCCGTTGCCGGTGATCGGCGTCCCGGTGCCGCTGAAGTACCTCGACGGCATGGACTCGCTGCTCTCGATCGTGCAGATGCCCGGAGGGATCCCCGTCGCCACCGTCGCCATCGGCAACGCCAAGAACGCCGGCATCCTGGCCGCCCGGATCCTCGGCACCAGCGACCCCGAGCTGCAGCAGCGCCTCGTCGACTACCAGGCCGGGCTCGCCGAGACCGCCCACGCCAAAGGCGACGTCGTACGCCGTGCCGCTGCCGGCGACACCCGCCGCGTGGGCTTCTAGTCGGTCACCCGGCCCCGGAGCGACTTCGTGCGGGCGCGCTGCTTCTTGGCCTGCAGCCGCCGCTCCTTCGACCCGCGGGTCGGCCGCGTCGGTCGCCGCGGCGGCGGGGGCGGGGCGAGCGCCTCGCGCAGCAGCGCCGCGAGCCGCTCGCGCGCGGCCACCCGGTTGCGGTGCTGGGACCGGTGCTCGGACGCCGCGATCGTCACCCGGCCCGACGGCCAGCGCCGCAGCGCCCGGGCCCGCTGCGCATCGCTGAGCGCCGCCGACGAGGCCACGTCGTAGTCGAGCTCGACGCGCGAGTCGGTCGTGTTGACCGACTGACCACCCGGGCCGGGTGACTTCGAGAACCGCTCGACCAGCTCGGCAGCGGGCACGACCAGGCCGTCGGGCAGCCCCGGGCCGGCGGGGACGTGGAGGTCGCGCATGCCCCCATTCTGGGGTTGACGGCCGGTGGGGCCACCCACCACCGTCTGACGGCATGGGGGAGAAGACCGTGGGAGTCGTCGGCGGCGGCATCCTCGGGGTGGCGATCGCGCGCGAGGTCGTGCGACGGCGGCCCGGGACCGAGGTGGTGGTCCTGGAGAAGGAGGACCACCTCGCCGCGCACCAGACCGGGCACAACTCCGGCGTCGTGCACGCCGGCATCTACTACCGGCCGGGCACCCTCAAGGCCGAGCTGTGCACCCGCGGGCGCCTGCTCCTGCGCGAGTTCTGCGCCGAGCACGCGATCGCGTACGACGAGTGCGGCAAGCTCGTCGTCGCCGTCGACGAGGCGGAGATGGGGCGCTTTGACGCCCTGGAGCGCACGGCCACCGCCAACGGGGTGCCGGGACTGAGGCGGCTGACGTCCGCCGAGATCACCGAGGTCGAGCCCCACGCCGCCGGGCTGGCCGCGCTGCACTCGCCGGCGACCGCGATCACCGACTACGTCGCCATCACCCGGGCCATCGCCGACGAGGTGGTCGCCGCCGGAGGTGAGGTGCGGCTGTCCTCGCCGGTGGTCGGCATCCGCCGGGAGGGCGGACGGGTCGCGGTCGACGTCGCCGGTGGAGGCGCGCCCGTCGTCGTCGACCACCTCGTGGTCGCGGCCGGCCTGCAGTCCGACCGCGTCGCCGCCCTGGTCGGGGCCGGGCCGAGCCCGGCGATCCTGCCGTTCCGGGGGGAGTACCTCGCGGTCAGCCGGGCCAAGCAGGACCTGGTCCGCGGGATGGTCTACCCGGTCCCCGACCCGCGCTACCCGTTCCTCGGCGTCCACTTCACCCGTCGCGTCGGCGGCGAGCTCGAGGTCGGCCCCAACGCGGTGCTCGCCACCCGGCGCGAGGGCTACCGACGCCGCGACGTCTCGGCGGCCGACCTGCGCGACGTGCTGACCTACCCCGGGTTCTGGCGCCTCGCGCGCGCCCACTGGCGCACTGGCATCGACGAGGTGATCGGCTCGGCCTCCACCCGGGCCTTCATGCGCAAGGCGTCGCGCTACGTCCCCGCGATCGACGCGGGCGACGTGGTGCGCGCCGGCAGCGGCGTGCGGGCGCAGGCGGTGGACCGCGACGGCAGCCTCGTCGACGACTTCCGCATCACGCAGGCCGACGGCGTCACCCTCGTGCGCAACGCGCCGTCCCCGGCAGCCACCTCGAGCCTGGCGATCGCGGCGCACGTCGTCGACGAGACGTGGGGATGATCGCGGCGGTGCCGGTCCCTAGGGTGTGCCCATGACGACACGCTGGGGCATCGCCGCCACGGGTGGCATGGCCGCCGCCTTCGCCACCGACCTCGCGCTCGTGCCGGACGCCGAGCTCGCCTTCGTCGGCAGCCGCACGCCCGAGCGGGCCGCGGAGTTCGCCGGGAGGTTCTCCGCCACCGGATCGGGCACCTATCGCGAGCTGCTCGCGGCCGACCTCGACGTGGTCTACATCGCGACCCCGCACCCGCAGCACCACGCCCTCGCCCTCGCGGCGATCGAGGCCGGCGTCCCGGTCCTGGTCGAGAAGGCGTTCACGGCCACCCTCGCCGGCGCCCGGGAGGTCGTCGACGCGGCCCGCGCGGCCGGGCTCTTCTGCATGGAGGCGATGTGGACCCGCTTCCAGCCCGCCGTGGTGCGCGCCAAGGAGCTCATCGACGCCGGTGAGATCGGCGAGCCGCTGCTGGTGCAGGCCGACTTCGGCGCCGAGCGCGTCTACGACCCGTCCAGCCGGCTGTTCGACCTGTCCCTGGGTGGCGGGTCCGTGCTCGACCTCGGTGTCTACCCGATCTCGCTGGCCCAGCACGTCCTCGGCCGGCCCGACCGCGTGACGATCACCGGGACGACGTACCCGAACGGGGCCGACCGGTCCGCCGCCATCCACCTCGCCCACGACGACGGTCGCGCCGCGGCACTCGTGTGCACCCTGGCGGCGCAGACACCCGGCCGGGCGGTGGTCGTGGGCACGGAGGGCTCGGTCGAGCTGGTCCCGCCGTTCCACCACGCCCAGCGGCTCGTCGTACGCCGCAGCGGAGGCGACCCCGAGGAGCTCGAGCTGCCAGCCACGGGCACCGGCTACTCCCACCAGGCCGTCGAGGTCCAGCGCTGCCTGGCCGAGGGGCTCACCGAGAGCCCGACGATGCCCCTCGACGACACCCTGGACGTGCAGTGGGTGCTTGCCGAGTGCCTCGACCAGCTCGGCATCGAGATCGGCGAGGGGACCGTCGAGGTCTAGGCGATCCCGTGCCAGCGCTCGGACGCGGGTGCGTCGAGCGGGTCGGATGTGCCTAGGGTTCGCTCGTGAGCACCGATGACGTCCGACTGCACTCGATCTACGACCTCGTCGTCCAGCGCAACCCCGGCGAGCACGAGTTCCACCAGGCTGCCCGCGAGGTCCTCGACAGCCTCGGGCCGGTGGTCGCCCGGCACCCCGACTACGCCGACGCGCGGGTGATCGAGCGGATCTGCGAGCCGGAGCGGCAGATCATCTTCCGCGTGCCGTGGGTCGACGACTCCGGCAGGGTGGAGATCCACCGCGGCTTCCGCGTCGAGTTCAACTCCGCGCTCGGTCCCTACAAGGGCGGTCTGCGCTTCCACCCCAGCGTCTACCTCGGGATCGTGAAGTTCCTGGGCTTCGAGCAGGTCTTCAAGAACGCCCTGACCGGCCTGCCCATCGGTGGCGGGAAGGGCGGCTCCGACTTCGACCCCAAGGGCCGCTCCGACGGTGAGGTCATGCGCTTCTGCCAGTCGTTCATGACCGAGCTCTACCGCCACATCGGCGAGTACACCGACGTCCCGGCCGGCGACATCGGCGTCGGCGGACGCGAGATCGGCTACCTGTTCGGCCAGTACAAGCGGATCACCAACCGCTACGAGTCCGGCGTGCTCACCGGCAAGGGCCTCGGCTGGGGTGGCTCCGCGGTCCGCAAGGAGGCCACCGGCTTCGGCACCGTCTTCTTCGTCCAGGAGATGCTGCGCGAGCGCGGCGACTCCCTCGACGGCAAGCGAGTCGTGGTCTCCGGGTCCGGCAACGTCGCGATCTACGCGGTCGAGAAGGTCCACGAGCTCGGCGGGACCGTCGTGGCGTGCTCGGACTCCGGTGGCTACGTCGTCGACGACGCCGGGCTCGACGTCGAGCTCCTCAAGACGCTCAAGGAGGTCGAGCGCGCCCGGATCAGCGAGTACGCCGAGCGTCGGCCCGGTGCGTCGTACGTCGCCGGCGGGTCGATCTGGGACGTGCCCTGCGACGTGGCCCTGCCCTGCGCCACCGAGAACGAGCTCGACGAGTCGGCGGCGGTGAGCCTGGTCAAGCACGGGTGCATCGCCGTCGCCGAGGGCGCCAACATGCCCACCACGCCCGCGGGCGTCACCACCTTCACCGACGCCGGTGTGCTCTTCGCGCCGGGCAAGGCGGCCAACGCCGGCGGGGTCGCCACCAGCGCGCTGGAGATGCAGCAGAACGCCTCGCGCGACTCGTGGAGCCACGAGTACACCGAGGCCAGGCTGGCCGAGATCATGGCGGGCATCCACCGGCGCTGTGCCGAGGCGGCCGACGACTACGGGCGGCCGGGCGACTACGTCATGGGTGCCAACGTGGCGGGCTTCATCCAGGTGGCGGACGCGATGCTGGCCATGGGTGTCGTCTAGCGGCTGCGCTTGCGCCACTCGATCGCCGGGCAGGTGTCCATCACCATCGGCACCCCCGCGGCGGTCGTGCGCGCGAAGGCGTCCTCGTCGATGACGCCGAGCTGGAACCACACGCCGCCGGCACCGATCGCGACGGCCTCGTCGGCGAACTGCCCGGCCGCCTCGGAGCGGCGGAAGACGTCGACCACGTCGACGGGGAACGGCACGTCGGCGAGGGTGGCGTAGCCCTGCTCGCCGAGGACGGTGGGGGCGTCGGGGTCGGCGAACATCGGGTGGATCGGGACGACCCGCTTGCCGCGCTCCTGCAGGAGAGCGGCGATCGAGTACGCCGTCCGCTCGGGGTGGTCGCCCAGCCCGACCACGGCCCAGGTCTCGGCGTCGTCGAGCATCCGGTCGATCGTCGTGGGGTCCTGCCAGGCGGTGCTCATGGCGCCACGGTAGCCGTCCGGGCCCACGTCGGGCCTGCCGGTGCGAACCCGTGGCTACTGGCGGGTAGTGAAACGCGTGGTGATGCCGGGTCAGACGTGATCCTTGTGGTGGGATGACCCTCGTCACACCACCACCACGAGGGGGAACACCACCCATGCTCCACACCGCATCCCGGCGCCTCGGCGCCGTTGCTGCTACCAGCGCGCTGACCGCCGGTGCGCTCGTCGCCCTGACCGCACCGGCCGCGACGGCCGGAGTCGCGACCAACAACTACAGCTGCGTCAACGCAGTGGCGGGCACGATCCCGGTCAACGTCGTCACCGACGTGACGCTGCCGCCCACCGCGCCGGCGGGCTTCGACGTCCCGGCCGACCTGCTCGACGTGAAGAACAAGGTCACCATCCCCAACCAGGCCAAGGCGCTCTTCACCCAGTTCGGCGTGACCAAGGTCGACATGACGTCCTTCCAGCTGACGCTCGGCGAGGGCACCGTGGGCGCCGGGTCGCTCACGGTCGCACCGGCGGCGTTCGTCGACAACGGCAACGGCACCTCGACGGCGGACGTCAACGGCAAGAACGCCGCGTTCAGCACGCCGGCCGCCGGCACCTACGCCGTGAACGCCCCGGCGACCTACACGTTGGTCGCCACCCTGGGCAACGGAGCCAACGCCGAGTTCGCGTGCACCAACGCTGCCGCACCCACGGCCGTCGGATCGGTGACGATCGACAAGAACGCGTCGACGACCGAGGCGACCCCCGCCAAGAAGGTCACGCCGCTGGGCAAGAAGACGAAGCTCAAGGTCGTCGTGGACGCCGACAACGAGGTCCCGACCGGCACGGTCACGGTGATGCTCGGCAAGAAGACCGTCGGCAAGGGCGTGCTCAACGCCAAGGGCAAGGCCAAGATCGCCCTCAAGAAGGCGCTGCCGGCCGGCAAGACCAAGGTCAAGGTGCTCTACCCGGGTGACGACTTCACCGAGAAGTCGAAGGACAAGGTCGTGATCCGGGTCCGCTGACCCGCGACCCACGGCCCTCACGCCCGGTCGGTGCCTCGGCACCGGCCGGGCGTTGTCGTCCCCGAGTGGTCAGCACCACACCGTCGCAGCCTGCTGCGAAATGCATGGACGTCCTAGGATCTGACCCATGAGCGAGTTCCCCCTCTACGCCCTGTCCGAGGAGCACCAGGCCATCCGCGAGGCGGTCCGGGCGGTCGCCGACGCGAAGATCGCGCCCCACGCCGCCGCGGTCGACGAGGAGGCTCGCTACCCCCACGAGGCGGCCGCGGCCCTGCTCGCCTCGGACTTCCACGCCCCGCACGTGCCCGAGCAGTACGGCGGTGCCGGTGCCGACGCCCTCGCGACCGTGCTGGTCATCGAGGAGGTCGCCCGGGCGTGCGTCTCGTCCTCGCTCATCCCGGCGGTGAACAAGCTCGGCTCCCTCCCGGTGCAGATCGCCGGCTCCGAGGAGCTCAAGCAGAAGTACCTCGGTGCGCTGGCTCGCGGTGAGGGCGGCTTCTCCTACTGCCTCTCCGAGCCCGACGCCGGCTCGGACGCCGGTGGCATGAAGACCCGCGCGGTCCGCGACGGCGACGAGTGGGTGATCGACGGCGTGAAGCGCTGGATCACCAACGCGGGGGAGTCGGAGTTCTACACCGTCATGGCGGTCACCGACACCGAGAAGAAGACCCGCGGCGGCATCTCGGCCTTCGTCGTCGAGAAGTCCGACGCGGGCGTCTCCTTCGGCGCCCCGGAGAAGAAGCTCGGCATCAAGGGCTCGCCGACCCGCGAGGTCTACTTCGACAAGGTGCGGGTCCCCGCCGACCGGATGATCGGCGAGGAGGGCACCGGCTTCGCGACGGCCATGAAGACGCTCGACCACACCCGCGTCACCATCGCCGCCCAGGCCGTCGGCGTCGCGCAGGGCGCCCTCGACTACGCGCTGGGCTACGCCAAGGAGCGCCAGCAGTTCGGCAAGTCGATCGCCGACTTCCAGGGCCTGCAGTTCCTGCTCGCCGACATGGGCATGAAGGTCGAGGCGGCGCGCCAGATGACCTACGCCGCGGCCGGCCGCTCCGAGCGCGGCGACGACGACCTGACCTTCTTCGGCGCGGCCGCGAAGTGCTTCGCCTCCGACGTCGCGATGGAGGTCACGGTCAATGCCGTGCAGGTCCTCGGTGGATACGGCTACACCCGCGACTACCCGGTCGAGCGGATGATGCGCGACGCCAAGATCACCCAGATCTACGAGGGCACCAACCAGGTCCAGCGCATCGTGATGGCGCGCCAGCTCCTCGCCGGGGTCCAGTCAGAGCTCTGACCGGAAGGCCGACACCGCGAGCTGCAGCTCCTCCGACATCCGCTCGAGGTCGCTGGCCGCGGTCGTGACCTGCTGCAGGTCGGTGGTGGTCTGCTCGGTCACGGTGGCCACCTCCTGGATGGTGCTCGCGATCGAGCGGCCGCTCTCGGCCGTCGTGGCGACCGAGCGCGTCATCTCGTTGGTGGTCGCGGTCTGCTCCTCGACGGCACCGGCGATGGCGGTCTGGTAGTCGCTGATCCGCGCGATCACCTCGGAGATCTCGGCGATCGCCGCCACCGCGTGCGAGGCGTCAGTCTGCATCGCCTCGACCTTGCCGGCGATGTCCTCGGTGGCCCGCGCCGTCTCCTGTGCGAGGTCCTTGACCTCCCCGGCGACGACGGCGAAGCCGCGCCCGGCGTCGCCGGCCCGTGCCGCCTCGATGGTGGCGTTGAGCGCCAGCAGGTTCGTCTGCTCGGCGATGCTGGTGATGACCTTGACGACGCTGCCGATCTGCGCCGTGGAGTCGCCGAGCTGGCCGATGGTGCGGTTGGTCGCCTCGGCGGAGGACACCGCCAGGGCGGCGACCTCCGCGGCTTGGTGGGCGTTCTGCGAGATCTCCCGGATCGAGGCACCCATCTCCTCCGCAGCGGCGGAGACGGTGTCGATGCCGCTGCTCACGCCGCCGGCCGCCGCGGCGACCTGCCCGGCGCGCACCGTCGTGTCCTGGGCCGCCTGCTCGATCTCGCGGCTGCCCGCCGTGAGCTGGCCGGCGGCCGAGTGCAGCTGCTCGGCGGTCCCGACCACGCCGTCGATCACGCCGGCGATCCGCTCGGTGACCGCGTTGACCGCGCCGTTGAGCTGGTCCAGCTCGGTCCGGCCCGCGCCCTCGTCGAGGCGTGCCGACAGGTCGCCGTCCCGCAGGGACGCCACCGCGTCACGCAGCGGTCGGGTGATGCTGCGCGAGACGACGAGCGACAGGCCGGCGATCACCAGCAGGACGACGGCTGCCTGCGCGGCGAGCGTGAGGCCGGCGTGCAGGGCGGCGGAGCTGATGTCGTCGACGTAGACGCCCGATCCGACGATCCACCCCCACGGCTCGTAGCCGGCGACGTAGGAGACCTTCGGCTGCGGGTCCTCCTCACCCGGCTTGGGCCACTGGTACTCGACGAACCCGCTGCCGGACTGCTTCACGGTGTCGACCATCTCGACGAACAGCTTCTTGCCGTCGGGGTCCTCGTTGCCGCTGAGGTCGGTGCCGTCGAGCTCGGGCTTGATCGGGTGCATGACCATCGTCGGGCCCATGTCGTTGACCCAGAAGTACTCCTCGCCGGAGTAGCGCAGGCCGCGCAGGACCTCGACGGCCTGCTGCTGGGCCTGGCGCTCGGTGAGCTCGCCGCTGTCCGCCCGGGCGCCGTAGCTCTCGATGACGCCGAGGGCGGTCTCGACGACCGCCTTGGTGCCGGCGTGGCGCTCGGTGGTGATCTCGGACCGCACCTTGAGCACCGCCATGCCGACCACGGCGATGATCCCGACGACGGTGATCAGGACCAGGGCGAGCAGGCGTGTGCTGATGCGGCTGTTGCGCAGGAAGGACATGGGGGAGCTCCAAGCGGGGTGGGGGTCGGGTGTCCCATCGGCGCGGAGGGCGGCCGCCTGAGCGGTCCTCGCGACTGGGTAGCATCGGGTCCACACGAAGGCGGTGGGGCTCGCCGACAACCGTGGCAACGGCCACCAACAGTCCCTACCTGACGAGGTAGGAGGACCATGCCCGAGCACGAGTCACTCGAGGACGCCACGATCGCTGGCCTCCCGATCGACCCCGACGTCGACGGGCCAGGGGTGCTCCGTTCCCACGCTGACGTGCTCGCGGTGATCGCTGCGGGCGGTGCGTTGGGCAGCGTGGCGCGGTGGGCCGTGGGGGAGGCGCTCCCGGCGGACTCCCACGGATTCCCCTGGTCGACGTTCGTCGAGAACTGCACCGGTGCGTTCGCCCTCGGTGCGCTGATGGTGCTCGTCCTCGACGTGTGGCCCCCGCACCGCTACCTCCGCCCGTTCCTGGGCGTGGGTGTCCTCGGTGGCTACACCACGTTCTCGACCTACATGCTCGACGCGCGCGGGCTGCTCGCCGCGGGTCACGAGGTCACCGCCTTCGCCTACCTCGCCGGCACCCTGCTCGTCGGGCTCCTCGCCGTCTGGCTCGGCATCGTCGGCGCCCGCGCGACGGTGGCGGGCGCGCGACGGCGTCGTCGCTCCACCCACCATGAGCAGCCCGACGCGCTGCCGACCGACCAGGAGGACACGTGATGGACACCGACACCCGCGCTGCCCGGCTCACGATCATCGTCGGGGAGTCCGACCAGTTCCACGGCCGCCCGGTCTACACCGAGATCGTGCACCGCGCACACCGGGCCGGGCTCGCCGGTGCCAGCGCCTTCCGCGGCATCGAGGGCTTCGGCAGGTCCCACCACGTCCACACTGCCAGGCTGCTCTCGCTGAGCGAGGAGCTCCCGGTGCTCGTCGTCGTGGTCGACGCCGAGGACAAGGTGCGCGCCTTCCTCCCCGAGCTCGACGACCTGGCCATCGAAGGACTCGTGATCATCGAGCCGGTGGAGGTCGTGCACCGGTGACCGTCCTGATGGTCATCGTCGGAGGGGCGGTGGGTGCCCCGCTGCGCTACCTGACCGACCTCCTCGTCCAGGCCCGCCACGACAGCGTCTTCCCCTGGGGCACGTTCACGGTCAACATCCTGGGGTCGCTCGTGCTGGGCGTCACCGCAGGCGCCGCGGTGGCGCTGGCGCCCCCTGCGTGGGTCCTGGCGTTGGTCGGCACGGGACTCTGCGGTGCGTTCACCACCTTCTCCACGTTCGGGTTCGAGACCATCCGGCTCATCGAGCAGGGGTCGTGGTCGACCGCGCTCGCCAACGCCGGGGCGAGCCTCGCGGTCGGGCTCGGCGTGTGCGCCGGGGCGTACGCCGCGTCCGTCGCGGTCCTGGGATGACGCAGGGGGCGATCGGACCGGCCGTCAGCGCCGGGGGTCCACGATCGTCATGCCAGCCACGGTCGTCCGGTCGTACGCGGGCAGCAGGGTCGCGGCCTCCTCGAGCCCGATGACACGCTCGACGAGGTCCTGCGGCCGCAGCGCGCCGCGGACGACGAGCTCGAGCATCTCGGGGTAGTCCGCCGCTGCCATCCCGTGGCAGCCGAGGACGTCGAGCTCCCACCCGATGACGCGCGCCATCGGCACCCGAGGTTGTCCCTGGACCGGGGGGAGCAGGCCGACCTGGGCCAACCGACCGCGGCGGCGCAGGGCAAGCACGGCGTCGGCGCAGGTCTGCTCGCTGCCGACGGCGTCGACGGCGACGTGGGTGCCGCCCGGGACGAGGTCCGTCACCGCGGACGGGACGTCGACACCGTCGGCGAGGACGGTGTGCTCGGCGCCGAGCCGTGCCGCGACGGCGAGCGCCTCGGGGTTGCGGTCCACAGCGACCACGCGGGCGCCCACCGCCCGGGCGATCATCACCGCGCTCAGCCCGACCCCGCCGGCGCCGACGACGGTCACCCACTCGCCGTCGCGCAGGTGGGCACGGCCGACGAGGGCGCGGTAGGCGGTCGCGAACCGGCAGCCCAGGCTGGCGGCGCTGACGTCGTGGACGTCGTCGGGCACGGCCACGAGGTTGGTGTCGGCGGCGTGCAGCGCGACGTGCTCGGCAAACGAGCCCCAGTGCGTGAAACCGGGCTGCTGCTGGTCGGGACAGACCTGCGCGTTGCCGGAGGTGCACCACTCGCAGGCGCCGCAGCCGCACACGAAGGGGACCGTGACCCGGTCGCCGGCCCGCCAGCGCATGACGCCTGCACCGACCTGGACGACCTCACCCGCCAGCTCGTGGCCGGGGACGTGGGGGAACACCACGTCCTCGTCGTGGCCGGCCCAGGCGTGCCAGTCGCTGCGGCACACGCCGGTGGCGGCGACCCGGACCACGACCCCGCCGGGCGGTGCGGTGGGCTCCGGTACGTCGGTGACGACGGGCTGCCCGGTGGCGGCGGGGACGAGGACTGCGCGCATGGGCCGATTCTTCCCGAGGGGTCCGGTGGGTCGGGGCGGGGTGGCTAGCCTCGGGATCGTGCCCACCCTCACGCTGACCGTTCCCGACGGCGAGGCCGAGGCCTACCTGGCCCCCGCTCCCGGCGGCGAGCCCGCGCCCGGCGTCCTGTTCGTCATCGACGCGATCGGGCTGCGCCCGCGGATCGAGGAGATGGCCGACCGGATCGCCTCCTGGGGCTACACGGTCCTGGCGCCCCACGTCTTCTTCCGCGAGGGCACCGCGGCCGACCTCGCGCCGCAGGGCGACCTCCGCGACCCGGGTGCGCGCGAGGAGTTCATGGGCGAGGCGATGGCGCGGGTGGGGCGGCTGACCCCGGACCTGCTGGCGCGGGACCTGCCGGCGTACCTCGCCGCGCTGCGCGCCCGCCCCGAGGTGGTGGGGGAGGAGGTCGGCGTGACCGGCTACTGCATGGGCGCCCGGATCGCGGTCCGCGCCGCCGGGCTCGACCCCGACGTGGTCGCCGTAGGTGGCTGGCACGGCGGTGGCCTGGTCACCGACCAGCCCGACAGCCCGCACCTCACGCTGGTCACGGCACGCGCGTCCTTCGCCTTCGGCCACGCGTCGGACGACCGGTCGATGCCCCCCGAGGCGGTCGCGGCGCTCGGCGCAGCGCTGGACGCGGCCGGGCTGACGGCGGTCAACGAGGTCTTCCCCGGCCCGCACGGCTACTCCATGGCCGACACGGCGATGTACGACGAGGAGTCGACCGAACGGCACTTCGCGAGCCTGCGCACCCTCCTCGACTCCACCCTCGACTCCACCCTCGGTCCCGGGCGCGCCAACGGCTCGTAGGCTGACGCGCGTGACCGTACGACGCCGCCTGACCGCCGTGGCGGTCCTCGGGGTCCTCGCTGCCACCGGCTGCACGACCGACGACCCCGGGCAGGTCGCCGCGGGCCACTCGCACGCCGGCGGCGGCATCGTGTCGATGGCTGTCGGTGACGGCACCCGCGTCTCCGAGGTCGGCTACACGCTGAGCGACCTGCAGGTGCGCGAGCGGCCACGCGGGATCGGCGAGGTGCGCTTCCGCATCGAGGGCCACGACGGTGGCCCGGTGACCGACTACGTCGAGGAGCAGACCAAGGAGCTCCACCTCTACGTCGTCAACGACGCACTGACCGTCTTCCGCCACCTGCACCCGACCCGCGCCGCCGACGGCACGTGGTCCGCGCCCTTCGACGTACCGGACGCGGGGGCCTACCGCGTGGTGGCGGAGTTCGTCGCGAAGGACGAGGGTGGCAACGGCGACCACGTCGTGCTCGGCCGGCCGCTCGCCCTGCCGCCCGGCGACCCGGGGGACACGGTCGCGGAGGACCGGGTGGTCGGCGTGACCGTCTCGCAGGCGCCGGACGCCGGCCCCAACGGGCTGCTCCGGCTGGTGGTGCGCGACGCGCAGCGCCGGCCGGTGGACCTCGGCACCTACCTCGGCACCTACGGCCACGTCACCGGCTTCAACACCCGGACGGGCGCGATGGTGCACCTGCACCCGCTGGACGCACCGGACGTCACCGAGGACGGGTCCGAGCTGACCTTCCACGCCGACATCGAGCAGGCCGGCGACTACCGGTTGTTCGTGCAGGTGCGCGTCGACGGCTTCCTGCACACCGTGCCGGTCGAGCTCACGGTCGGACCCGCCGCCGGATCAGCCTGAGACGCTCAGCCTGACGGTCGTCACCGGGCTCTCGAAGCGGCTCAGCCGCAGGCTCACCTGGACCTCCCACTCCCCGGCGCGAGGCACCACGACCTCGCCCTGGTAGGTGCCGGCCGCGATCGGTCGCACGGTGACCTCGCCGATGTCGAGGCCGTGGGTGCGCAGCGAGACGACCGGGTTGGTGGCCGGGTCGTAGGGATCGCCGGCAGCGTCCTGCACCTGCACGAGGAGGGTGTTGCTGCCGACCCGCTGCGGGTCCATGACGGCGAGGACCTTGAGCTCGCCTGCGGTGGCGACGCCCGTGCCGGTCATGCCGGACGCCGCGGTGACGGGCGCGGGGCGGGGCGACGTGTTCACCAGCACCCCGGTCACGCCGAGCAGCACCACGAGCAGCACCGCCTCGACGCGCACCGTGCGGGTCACCAGCACGGCGGCGTGCTGGCGGTCGCCGAAGCCGCTGGCGGCCCGGACCGCCGGGAGGGTGCGCCAGCGGTTCCACCCGCCGATGGCGGCCACGAGGGCAGCGATCCCGATCTTGGCGAGCAGCAGCCAGCCGTACGCCGTCTCGACGAGCGGTGCCCACGACCCCACGATCCGCCAGGCCAGGAAAGCGCCGGCTCCGGCCACCACCAGGAGCAGGCCGCCGGCGATGGTCGAGAAGCGGGACAGGGCCTGCGCGGCCAGCAGCTCGCGGCCTGCGAGGGCCCGCAACGTCAGGACGAGGCCCACCAGGCCGCCCAGCCACATCGCTCCTGCGCCCACGTGCAGGACGTCCCACATGATGAGGACCGGGGCCGGGGCGAAGGCCCGCGTGTGGCCCACCAGGGACGGTCCGGCCAGTGCCAGGACCGAGCCGATGCCGATCACCCGGCCAGCGACGAGACCGGGTGGGGCGTCGGTCATCGTGCGCACCACCAGGCCCAGCCCGACCACGACCAGCGCGGCACAGGCCATCTCGTTGACCACGAGGCCGGCGTCGAACCCGCTCCCCAGGTCGCTGAGCTCGAGGCCCTGGCCGTAGACGGACGCCACCGGCACCTGCAGCACCACGGCCGCCGCAGCCACCCCGGCGGCGTACGCCGTCAGCCGGCGCAGCCGACCGCGGACCTGGCGTCCGTCCCAGGCGCGAGGGAGCACGAGAACCACGAACAGTCCGAGTCCCGCGGCGATGAGGAGCCCGAGCAGGGAGAGCACGGTCAGGCCGTCGCGGATCACGGTCACCACGGCCGAGGAGCTCTCCGGCTCGCGAGGTGCGACGACGGACGCGCTGGCGGCGCCGACCGAGAAGGTCAGCGCGCCGGAGATCGGGTGGCCGTCGCCCGAGAGCACGTTCCAGGACACGACGTAGGAGCCGTCGGCGAGGTCGGCGGCGTCCGCCAGCTCCACCGTGACCTCCGTGCCGCTCGCGCCGGCGGTCGAGGGCACCTCGTCGCCCTGCGCGTCGTAGACCGCGATCTGCTGCGACGTCAGCCGGACCGGCTCGTTGAAGGTCAGGGTCACTGTCTCCGGGGCGGCATCCACGACAGCGCCTTCGGCGGGGTCGGAGGAGATGAGCTCCGCGTGCGCCGAGGCCGGCGCGCCGAACCCGACCACGAGCGCGAGCGCGACCAGCGCGGCGGCGACCAGGCCCAGGGCCCGGTGCCGTCGCGCCGGTCGCGTCGCGAGTGTCACGGGGTCGTGCGCGTCCGCGCCAGGGCGAGCCCGCCGGCGGCCAGGCCGAGCAGGCCGGCGACGAGGCCGGCCCAGCCGAGGGCGGCCGAGCCGTCGGAGTCGCCCTCGGCGTCGGGTTCGTCCGAGGCCTCGTCAGCAGAGGAGTGGTGGCCCTCGCCGCTCGCCGGCAGGATCTCGAAGGACGGCGCCGGGTGCTCGAGCTCGTCGGCGTCCTGCCCCTCCGCGGCGACCTCGGTCCAGTCCGTGCGGCCCTTCTCGCAGGTCTGGATCGTCGGGAAGGCGAGCACCTCACCTTCCGCGTCGGGCACCTGGAAGGACAGCTCGAAGGTGTCGCGCTGGCCGTCGGGGAGCGGGGTGGTGGCGGTGTAGGTGATCGACGACGTGCGCTCGGTGACCTCGTTGCCGTGGGCGTCGGTGGTCGGCTGGTCGAGCTCGGTGATCGTGCTCTCCACGTCGTAGTAGGGGTTGCGGGTGGGCGTCACCGACAGGACCGACTCCGGGACCTGGATCTCGATCCTGGTGGTGGGCGACTCCTCGCAGCCGTGGGGGACGCTGAACGTCGCCACGGTGAAGGCGCCGGCCGAGGCGTCGGACACGATGGCGCCGACGTGGGCGCTGGCGGGGGCGACGAGCGACAGGGCGATGGCCGCAGTGGCGGCCGGGAGCGCGCAGACGCGCGCGAGGGTGCGGGTGGACATGGGTCTCCTGAGTGAGGGTGGTGCGGGTCTGGGGTCGCGTGGACACACCTGACCCGCATCGGGGCTCAGGCGTGCCGGACCGCCAGCGGTGGTCCGCGTCTCGGCGAGACCAGCAGGTGCACCAGGGAGACGCAGGGCCGCACCTCGTCGTGCGGCGCGCGGAGACGGCGTACGACGAGGGGAGCGGGGTGCTCGACGAGCGAGACGACGAGGCCGGCGGCCCGCCGTCCGGCCCACCACAGCACCGCGGTGAGCACCGTGACGAAGAGGTGCGCGGCGACCATCTGCCACGTCCAGCCGGGGTCGGGGCTCGTCATCGCCTCGTGGCCGGTGTGGACGTGGTCGGCGACCAACCCGAAGGACTCGTGCAGGCCGAGCTGGGCGGCCGCCACGGCCGGTAGCAGCAGTCGGGCGGGCACGTCGCGGGTGAAGAGCAGGACACCGCCGCCGAGCACGACGGCGGCGATGAGCACCAGCCCGGGCGCCGTGGGCACGGTGCCGCCGGCCCAGGTGTGGGCCGACACGGCGCCCGTGAGGACCACGACGGTTGCTGCGAGTGCGCGGGCCAGCGCGTGCGGAGCCCGCACGTGCTCGACCCTCGGCTCCGCGCTCACGCGGCACATCGTCTCAGACGGCCGCCGTTGGGCCTACCAGCCGTGGTGCCCCCGCGGCCGGCGGTAGTCGCCGTGCCCGTAGGCCGGTGCGCAGCCGCCGCGGCGCCCCCGGGCGAAGAACATCAGCGGGAAGACCAGCAGCCACAGCGGCGCCCCGGTGAGCACGCTGAGGGCGACGAGCAGCGCGAGCACGGGCAGCAACGGCAGCCGGAACCCCTGCCTGCGTCGCGCCGCGGCCGGCTTCGCGGGCGGGTACGACACCTGCGGACGGGGGAGGTCGCTGAAGAGCTGCGCCAGGTCGGCGCGGGTGCGCGCCGTCCAGATGGCGTCGAGCCGCTCGTCGTACTCCTCGTGCTCGAGGCGGCCGTCGGCGTAGTGCATGGCCAGGTCGGCCATGGCGCGCTCGCGGTCGCTGTCTGAGATGCGCAGCCGCGGGTCGGGGGCGCTCATCGCTCGGTGTCCCGTCCGTCCCCGTCCCGGCCGTCGGCGAGGATCCCGTAGAGCCGGCGCCGGGTGTCGACCAGGACGTCGAGCGCGGCGCGCCGCTGCTGCTCCGACCCCTGGGTGGCCAGCTGCCAGACCGCGCTGACGACTTGGCCGATCTCGCTCTTGATGTCGGCCTGGCCGGAGGGCTGGTCGGTGGGCTGCTGCTCGGTGGGCGTGAAGGGCGCCCACACGGCGGCCAGCTCGTCGGTGTGCTCCTCGGCCCAGGCGACGCCCTGGTCGGTGAGCCGGATGGTGCGGCGACCGCGCTCGTCGTCGGACTCGACGAGGCCCTCGTCCTGCAGCTGCTGGATGGTCGGGTAGACCGAGCCGGGTGAGGGGCGCCACTCGCCGTGGCTGAGTTCGGCGATCTCCTGGATCACCTGGTAGCCGTTGATGGGCTCCTCGGCCCGCCGGGCGCGGTGCAGGACGTCGATGATCGCGGTGCGGACGTCGCCGCGACGCACGCGCGGGCTGCGCTGCTGCGGTCGCTGGGGCGCGGTGGCGAACCCGAGGAGCTCGCCAAGCCACGGCGGCGGCCCGCCCGGACGTCGTCCGGTGCTGCCTGCGCTCCATCCGCTCCAGCTGCCGCCGCCGGAGCGGTGGCCGGGGCGGTCGTCGGATCGGTCGTTGCCGGGCCAATCGGCCCCGGGCCAGTGGTGTCCCATGTCGTGCTCCCTCGAACTCGTACGCTGAGTGACGTTCGTGATGTATCGCGGAACTATCGAAGACGTATCGCGATATATCGTGAGCGTACGCCGACGCCCAGGACAGGACAAGGTAGAAATTCGGCCGGTCCTGCTGAGCAACGGGCGGAATTCAGCCCGCTGCGCGAGGCGTGCAGGATCAGTAGGCCAGGGACGCCGTGAAGTAGAGCTCGACCCGGTCTTCGATGGCGTCGGCCATCGCCTCACCTTGCTGCTGGGTGAGCCGGTGGGTGCCGGTGTGGTCGACGAGGAACGCCTGCCCGTGGGCGCTCTGCCAGAGGTGTCGGCCGGGGCCGACGACGCGGGTGGTGAGGCCGCTGTGGGTCTTGGTGCGGTGGTGGCGCCGGCGTAGTGGTCCGGAGTTGTGGGGGCCGGTCTGGCCGGGTGGGCCGGTGTCGTCGTAGGGGACGGCGTGGTCGTAGTCGACGCTGTCGCGGGTGGCGGTGCGTGGGGTGAACGGGAAGCAGTCGCCGCCGGTCTGGGCCCAGACGTGGTCCTTGACCACTTCGGGGTGTTCGTAGGCGTCGACGCGGCGGCGCATCCGCAGGTCGAGGACGGGGGTCACGGTCACGTCGGCGTGGCCGAGGACCTCGTGCAGCTGTCGTACGTCGATGGGGCCGACGCCCTCGATGCGTGCGACGCCGGTGCGGGTGCGCAGTGCCTCGTCGGTGAGGTGGACGAACAGCCGGCCGCGGCCGCGCAGCTTGGCGAGCCGTCGGGCCGACATCGCTGCGAGCTTGTCGAGGGTGTCGGCGAGGTGGCCGGGCGCCCAGGCGGGCCGCTTGTTGTCGGTGGGTTCGCCCTCGTCCGTGTCCTCGGTGGACTCCTTGTCCTCCTTGTCCTCCGTGTCCTCCGTGTCCTCTGTGTCCTCGGTGGGCTCGGTGGGCTCGGTGGTCTCGGTGGTCTCGGTGGTCTCGGTGGTCTCGGTGGTCTCGGTGGTCTCGGTGGGCTGGGTGGGCTGGGTGTCCTCGGTGGGCTCGGTGTGCTCGAGGAGGAGCTTGAGGAGGTCGGCGGGGCGGGCGAGCCAGCCCAGGGCGATGGAGCGGAGCTCGTCGTGGTTGTGGTCGTGGCCCATGGTGATCGCGAGGATGTCGGCCACGCGGTCGATCATCGCGTCGAGCCAGGCGGCGTCGCCGGCCGTGACCCGGGCGATGAGGTGGCGGTAGCCGAACTCATCGGAGCGCGAGAGTGTCACGTAGCGCTGGTGGCGGGAGCGTTCCTGCTCGGCGCGGTGGGTCTCGGGGTCGGCCTCGATGACCTTGGCCCGTGCGATCTCGAGGACCGTGGACGGTGCGTGCCCGGCGATGGTCTTGGCGACCGCGCGGTCGACCGTGACGACCTGTTCGCTGAGCAGTGAGCGGGACAGGACGGCGACCTTGCGTGCCACCCAGGGCTCGCAGTCGCCGGCTTCGACGACCGCCCACGTGAGTGGCAGCCGGTGGACCAGGTCGAGCCCGTCCGCGATGAGCGCGCGGGTGGTGGCGGGGTGTGTCTCGCGTGCCATGGCCAGCTCGGGGATCGCGTGCTCGCGGATCTCGGGCGTGCCATCGCCGCCCGGGGTGAGCATCGGGTCGCGGTCGTCGCGGGGGTGGCCGCTGAGGATGGCCCACTGGATCGCGAGACGGAGCTCGTCGACCTCTGCCAGCCGGCGGACGCGGAGGGCGGTGGTGGCCCTGGTCAGCACCTGTGTCGCCGACGCCTCATCAGCCGCGGGAGGCGGCTGGAGGAGGAGGACTTCAGGCATGCCTGATTCTATCGAACATATGTTCGCACAGCAAGGAGTCAAGGGGTTCATTCGACTGTGAGGACGGGCGATCGCGGCGCATAGACGCACGCATGAAGGAGGCTGCCGGTCTGGATGTGCGGTCACAGTGCCGAGCGGAGTGACTCGGGCATTCGAGTCGAGCCGTCAGTGCGCGCTTCTCTGAGAATCTCGAGCAAGCGGGGAGCTACCTCCGGTCCGGCGTATTCCAAAGACGCGTTGCGTAGGTCAAGGTCGGCGACATGACCAACGACCTCGAGTCGGTCGGCGGCGATCCGTGCTCCACGAAGATCGAGGCCGTTGAAGCGTGCGTCCAGCGCGTATGGGTTGAACAGGTCGACGTTCCGGAGATCGACGTGTTCCAAGGACGCCCCGCCTAAGTGAGTCTTGAACATATCGGCGCCTGAGAAGTCGCTCAGTTCTATGTGGGACGCGCCGAGCAGTGTTCCGCGCAAAGATGCTCGGTTGAGCTTGGAGGCGGTGATTTGGGCGCGCTCCATGAACGCATCGTCGAGCGTTGCGCCGGTGAGGACCGTTCCATCGAGTTGCGCTTCGTCCAGCAAAGCATGTTTGAGGCGTGCGCCGGAGAGCCGGGCGTTGCGCAGGTTGGTTCCTCGAAGGTCGCACCGGGAGAGGTCCAACGGAAACCGCTCATCGCGAGCGGGACGTCGACCGAGAACCGTCAAGGCGGCATCGATGTCTGCCGGCGCTTTCCACGGTCCGTGCTCCCCGTCTCTCATTGCGACGCCCCTTAGCGGCGCATCGTTCGCGTCCCACTGGACTGTGGCTCGAGCTCTGATGAACCCAGCTAGGACGTTGACGGTGGCTTCGTGCTCGGCCGCCGACTCAGCCATCAGCTGTTCGAGCGAATAGATGCCTCCTAGACGCTCCTCCAGCTTGTCTGACGACAGCAGCTGCACGGCACTCCGAAATCTTTCCGAGTACTGCCCCCGCTTCGCGAGAGTGTGAGTGCGCGCGGTATAGATAAGCCCGCCCGCCAGCGCCAGGGCTCCGAGCAGCGTGATGAGCGTGCTCCGCGTCGAGTTGAGAAGCGGATAGCTGGCGGCCTCGCCTCCCCAGCGACCCGGCGGGCTCAACGCGGATGCCAAGGGCACGAGGATCGCCCACAGAATGATCCCGCCTGCTGCCGCGCCTACTGCCCACAAGCCGACACTGCGAAATCGCCGCATGACGGCAGCCTAGAGACACTCAATGCCGTCGGAGGATGTCTCTCTTGTTTCGCCTGCGCCGGTGATCAGCGCTGGCGGTCGGGCCGGGCCGTCTGTCGGGCTTGGCGTTGGGAGCCTTGATGAACCGCCGGAGTTTGCGCTGAGTGTGAACCAGAGGGCCGCTAGCGGTGTCCTTGGGGACTCCGAGGGGCGGCGAAGTGACGTAGGTCGATCGCGTTGCACTGCGGCGCACGATGCCGCTCACCAACGCGAGAGGCGTGTCGCGCCACCTGTGTGAACATCTCAGGCGAGATAGTTCGAGTGCTTCGTCGACTGGTACGAAGTTATTCGCACGACGGGACGCCTGACCGTCCGCTGAGCGGCGAGCTGCCTCGGGCAGATTAGGAGAAGTAGCCGTCCACGCCGATTGCATAGGTTGCGCACTTGCCGCCGTATAGGTCTGCAGCGAACGTCACGGTGTCGCCATCCTCAAGATCGCGGTCTGGCTCCGCGAAGTCGCTGACGTAGTCGACGAGTTTGTTCCCGTCGAAGCAGTAGATGGCGACGCTGTATGGACCGGTCACTGCTGCGCCGGTGTCATTAACTGCTCCGCCGACAATCGCGTCGCCCACGAGGTTCGCTTCCGTCAACTTCAGCGGAGCTGTGTTGTACGAGCTCGTGTCGGCTTCCATAGAGTCTGCTGAGAATTCGTACTCGGTTTTGGCCGCGATCGCTTCGGCGTTATCGAAGTAGATGTAGGCCAGCCCGACTTCCCCGGAAGCCACTTGCGCGGGAATCGTCCCCTGACTGGTGCCGCTCGAGACAAGTGACCCACCGCTGCGCGCCGACGCAGTCCAGTCCACGTGCGAGATGGCCTCGCTGGTGTTGTTGCGAAACGCGAACAGCAGGATGCCCGAGTCCTTTAGGAGCGGTCCGACCTGGATGACGGATACTTCGCCCTCGTCACCGGTGGGCAGGTCGGGCTTGGCGTTCCCCCCTAGGAGGCCGCTGGCGTTGAACGGCAGCGCCTCAACCTCGGCGCTCTCCTCCGAGACGTCTGCTTCCTGGGTGTCCGTCGATTCACCGTTGCTAGAACGAACGGACGAGGTCGACTCACTGGCCTCCGTTTCCTCAGTCGAGGAACCGCACGCGTTCAGCGGGAGCATGACGGCAGTCAGGACAGCGGCAACGCGAACTGGTGTCAGCACGCAACGAACGTAGTCGAGCGGAACGGGACTAGAGCGGCTTTGTCGAAGTCCGACGTCTCCGCCTGCTTCCAGGCGACAACGCGTCGACGCCCAGGCCAAGTGCCCGGCCGGCGGCGCTTCGCAGCGCCACCCCGCCGCCCAGTCGTACGCCCGACAGGCCACCGCCAAGCCCCGCCCCCGCAGCACCTCAGGGATCAGCTGCGCGCGCGACCCGTCGGGGTGCAGGCCGACTTCGGCACGGTCGTGTCGCCGATGATCGCCTTGAACAGGGCGGGCGCCCGGTCGGGGTCGGCGATGATCCGGTTGGGGTCGCTGGGCGCCGACAGGTTCGGCATGGTGCAGGTCTGGCTGTCGCCGGTCATGGCGAGCGCGAACCGGCCGAGGTCGAAGGGGTTCATCTCCTCGTCGACGCGGATCGCGCCGGCGGCGGCCATGTTGATGTTCCAGTAGCGCACCGGGTTGAGGAAGGTCCACGGCGTCTTGGCCTCGCTGCCGAGGGCGCTGATCACCTCGCGCTGGCGGGCGACGCGGTCGAGGTCGCTGAGGGCGGTCACGTGCCGGGACCGCGAGTACGCCAGTGCGGTGAGGCCGTCGACCTCCTGGCAGCCCTTCTTGATGTCGAGGCGGGCCATCGGGTCCTTCATGTCCTGCTTCGGGCACACCTCGACGCCGCCGAAGGCGTCCACGGTGTTGATCACGCTGCCGAAGCCGAGCTCGACGTAGTGGTCGATGTGGATGCCGGTCAGCTTCTCCACGCTCGCGACCAGGAGAGGAGCGCCGTCGATCGAGAAGGCCGCGTTGATCATCTGGGTGCCGTGGCCGGGCACCTCGGTGAGGGTGTCGCGGGGGATCGACATCATCGTGCGTCCGCCCGAGCCGGTGTGGAGCACGATGATCGTGTCGGTGTTGGTGCCGCCCCGCTCGCCGGTCTTCAGCACCTTGCGCTGCTCGTCGGAGAGGTCGTCGGCCTTGTCGGAGCCGACGATGAGGTAGTTGGTGCCGGGCTGGTCGGCCGGCCGGTTGCCGCCGGGCTGGGCGTCGACCTTGTCGATCTTCGACCAGGAGTAGAGGGGCACGCCGACGAGGTAGACCAGGAACAGCACGAGCACCAGCGGGATCAGGCCCAAGCGCAGCCGTGGCCGCCAGCGGCGCTTCTTCGGGCGCGGCGGCGGGGCGGTGGTCGCGGCGCGGGGGCGGCTGGGCGGCTGCCCGCCGGAGCCGGAGCCGGAGCCGGAGCCGCGCGCCTCGCGGCGGGCGACGGGCATCACGCGGGTCTCGTCGGGGCGGGCGGCGCCCTGCGCCGGCACCTGCTGGGTGGCGTCGCTGGGAGGGGACTGCGAGGAGCCCCCGTAGAGCCAGTCGTACTCGGGTGTTCCCTTCTCGGGCATCCCGGAGCCCTGCGGACGATCAGCCATGAGAGGGGACGCTACCGTGCCGGGCATGACCACGAGCGCAGCGCGACCCACGTCGTACAGCCGCGTGAGCCTCGGCATCATGGCGCACTCCAGCGAGGCCAACCTCCTCGGCAACGTGCACGGCGGGGAGATCATGAAGCTCGCCGACTCCACCGCCGGCGCGGTCGCGCACCGCCACAGCGGTGGCCCCGCGGTGACCGCCGCGATGGACGAGATGACCTTCCTCGCGCCGGTCCACGTGGGCGACATCATCAAGACCTACGCCCAGGTCAACTGGGCCGGCACCTCCTCGATGGAGATCGGCGTACGGGTCGAGGCCCAGCCGTGGGGCAACGCCGGCGACGAACCGGTCCACGTCGCGAGCGCCTACTTCGTCTTCGTGGCCATCGACGACGACGGCAAGCCGCGCCCCGTGCCGCCGCTGGAGACCGAGACCCCCGGTGACGTACGACGCCAGCGCGAGGCCGAGATCCGCCGCGCCCACCGGCTGGCCCGCAAGACCGAGATCGACCGGGGCCGAGAGGGATGAGCGAAGGGTGAGTGACTGGCGTCACGCCCGCACCGCCCGCCTGTGGCTCGACGAGCCGGTCGACGGCGACGACGAGGCGCTCTTCGCGATTCACGCCGACCCGGCCTCGTGGCGGCACTTCCCGTCCGGACGGGTGACCGACCCGGCCGCCGGCGCGACGATGGTCGGGGCAAGCCGTCGCCGCTTCGGCCGGGACGGTTTGGCGTACTGGTCGGTGCGCGACGAGGCGGGCGGTCCCGTGGTCGGCCGCGGCGGCTGCGCGGTCCCCGACGACTCCCTTCACGCCGACCCGACCGGGCGCGGCTGGTGGAACCTCTACTACCGCCTCGACCAGCGCGTGGTGGGTCGCTGCTACGCGACCGAGATGGGGGACGCCGCGCTCGAGGCAGCGCACGACGTCGCACCGGAGCGGCCGGTGCTCGCCTTCCTGCTCGCGCACAACATCGCCTCGCGCCGCACCGCCGAGAAGCTCGGGCTCCGACTGGTGTGGCGCGGTCCCGACCCCGACAACCCCGATCCCGGTGCCGTACGCCTGGTGTTCCTCGACCGGCAGCCCGACGACGCCCTCGTGACGGCGCTCGCGGCCGAGGGGATGGGTGCCCGGCACCTCGTCGGCGACTGACCGTCGCTGACCGGGCCGCCACGGCGCGTCGCGACCGGGTGTGACGGGTGTGACTGGTGATACTGGGCGGGCTGACTTCCCCCAGCTGAAAGGCCCTCCCATGCCGCCCGTCCCGCCCTCCGGGTCGCAGCAGACGCGGTTCACCACGCTCGACCGGGCGCAACGCGTCCGGTTCCGCCGCGCGGTGAGCCTGATGCTGATGACCCTCGTGCTCCCGGGGTCGGCCCAGCTCGTCTCCGGCAACCGACGGGTGGGTCGCATCGCGCTGCGGACGTGGGTGGCGCTGGTCGTGCTCGGCGTCGTCGCGGCCGTGACGTCGTACGTCTGGCACGGGGTCGCCTTCTGGGCGGGCACCAACACGATGCTGCTCCAGGTGCTGCGGCTGGGCCTGATGGCGCTCGCGGTGGGCTGGGCCTACCTCTTCGTCGATGCCTGGCGCCTCGGCCAGCCGCTGACCCTGCAGCGCCAGCACCGCTTGGCGATCGTCGGGGTCAACGGCTTCCTCTGCTTCAGCGTCGCCGGAGCGCTGCTGTTCGGTGCGCACATGGTCGGCGTGCAGCGCCAGTTCATGATCTCGATGTTCGGCGACGGCTCGGCGGTCGGCGCGCACCACGGCCGCTACAACGTGCTGCTCATGGGTGGCGACTCCGGCGCCGGACGCTGGGGCCTGCGCCCGGACTCGATGACGGTCGCCAGCATCGACGCCGAGACCGGCAAGACGGTGCTGATCTCGCTCCCGCGCAACATGCAGAACTTCCCGTTCCCCGAGGGATCGGTCATGCACGAGCAGTTCCCCCAGGGCTTCGACGCGGAGGGGATGTACCTCAACGGCCTCGCCACCTGGGCGCTCGACCACCCCACGCTCTTCAAGGGCTCGAAGAACCCCGGCGTCGACGCCACCATCGAGGGTGTCGAGGGCATCACCGGCCTGAAGATGAACTACTGGGCGATGGTCAACCTTCAGGGCTTCAAGGACCTCGTCGACGCGGTCGGCGGCGTGGAGCTCAACGTGCGGCAGAAGATCCCGGTGGGCCTGCCCAGCGACTCCTTCTTCCACTACATCGATCCCGGCAAGCGCACGCTCGACGGCATGGACACGCTGTGGTTCGCCCGGGCGCGCTACGACTCCGACGACTACTCCCGCATGGCGCGGCAGAAGTGCGTGATGAGCGCGATGCTGGAGCAGGTCAGCCCGCAGACCGCGGTCACCAACTTCCAGAAGATCGCCAAGGCGAGCTCGGCGATGGTCTCCACAGACATCCCGCGGGGCGAGGTGGACCGATTCGCCGAGCTGGCGCTCAAGGCCAGGAGCCAGAAGATCGCCACGCTCTCGCTGGTGCCGCCGATGATCAACACGGCGCACCCCGACATCGCCCTCGTGCACCAGAAGGTCGCCGCGGCGATCGCGCGGGCCGAGGGGCAGAAGCCCGCGACGAAGACCGTCGAGGCAGCACCCGACACGAGCACGGACGCCGACGCGGGCTCCGGGGCCGGCACGAGCAGCACGGGCGGGCAGGGCGCGAGCCCCACGCCGACCACGCCCACCGCGCCGCCGTCCGTCACCGGCGGTTCGCTCGGCTCGCTGTCGGAGGGCTACGCCGCCAACGAGTCGGAGGACCTCGGCGCGGTTTGCTAGGCGCCTCCACCGTCCCCCTAGGGTGTAGGCCGTGACGACCGGACCCCTGCCTCGCATCGTCGCGGTCGTGGTCACCTTCAACCGCCTCGGCCTGCTCGAGAAGCTCGTGGCGCGGCTCGGCGAGATCGCTGGCCTCTCGGAGGTCCTGGTGGTCGACAACGCCTCCTCCGACGGGACGGGGGAGTGGCTCGCGGCGCGGGCCCACACGGGCGAGGTCGCGCTGAAGTCCCGCATCCTCCCCACCAACCGGGGCGGCGCCGGCGGCTTCCACCACGGGCTGGCCTGGGCCATCGACCGGGGCGCCGACCTGGTCTGGCTGATGGACGACGACGGCCTGCCCGACGTCGACTGCCTCGAGCGCCTGCTGGAGGAGACCGACAACCTCGACTTCTGGGGCCCGCTCGTGGTCGACGAGGCCGACCCGGGCCGGCTGGTCTTCCCGATCCGCCTGCCCGGCAGCACCCGCGTGGTGCACGCCGTCGACGACGTACGACGTGCCGCGAAGGCCGACCGCATCGACGGGATCGTCATCCCGTTCAACGGCGTGCTCGTGACCAAGGAGCTCGTCGACCGGATCGGTCTCCCGCGCGAGGAGTTCTTCATCTGGGGCGACGACCACGAGTACCGCCTGCGCGCGGAGGAGGCCGGTGCCCGCGTCGCCACCGTCGTCACCGCGACCGTGCGCCACCCCAGCGTCGGCAACCTCGGCACCCCGATGATGTTCGGCCGCACGACCTACAACGACTCGCCGAGCGACCTCAAGCACTACTGCATGGCCCGCAACAACCTGGTCAACCTGCGTGACTACAAGGGGCCCCTGCACGCGACCGCCTTCGTGGTGAAGACGGCGTGGTTCTACACCTTCACCCGCCCGAGCCTGTCACGGCTGCGGCTGAGCCTCAGCGCCATGCGCGCGGGCATCGCCGGCGACTTCGACGGGCACAGGAGGTTCCTCGGATGACGGGGAACGCAGGGGCAGAGACCGTCGCGGTCGTCGTCGTCACCCACAACCGCGCCGAGCTCCTCGGCCGCCTGCTCGACGGCCTGGCCGCCCAGACCCGGCGCCCCGACGCCGTGGTCGTGGTCGACAACGCCAGCGCCGACGACACCGCGCAGGTCCTGGCCGCGCGCACCGACCTGCCGCTACACGTCATCACGCAGGACAACCTCGGTGGCGCGGGGGGCTTCCACGCCGGTGTGCGGGCGGCGTACGACGCCGGGTGGGACCGCGTGTGGCTGGTGGACGACGACGTGGTCCCAGCGCCGGGCTGCCTCGAGGCCCTGCTGGCCGTCGACGAGGACTGCCTGATCGCGGTGCGCGAGGACCTCACCGGAGCGCTGGTCGAGAAGGCCGCGGTCGACTTCGACCTCCGCAACCCCCTGGCGATCCACCCCAAGCGCGCAACGGTCGACGCGACCTACCGCGACCGCGCGTCGATGCCCGAGCTGGTGGAGGTGCAGAACGTCGCCTTCGAGGGCTTCATGACCCGCCGTTCGGTCGTGGCGGAGATCGGCTTCCCCGACCCGGCCTTCTTCATCTTCTACGACGACGCCGAGTACGCCGTCCGGGCCCGCCGCGCCGGCCGTCGCATCATGGCCGTGCGCGACGCCGTGCTGGTGCGCCAGCTCGACTTCAACCAGCAGCACGACCTCTCGGGCTGGAAGGGCTTCTACATGTACCGAAACCTCTTCGTGGTGCACCTGCGCCACGGGGAGAACGCTCTCGTGCGGCTCAAGCCGTGGCTGATCACCCTGGCCGTGGTCCTGCTCAGCCCGCTGCGCGGCGGCCGTGCCGAGGCGCGCAACGTGATCCGCGCCATGGCCTCGGCGCGGGGCATGCGCCGCCTGACCGCTTCCGCCCGCCCCCCTCGTTAGACTCAGTCAGCGCCTCTCACCCACAGGAGTTCCTCCCTTGTCCCAGGGCTCATCTGCCGACACCGACCAGCACCCCGACCTCGTCATCGTCGGTGCGGGGCTGTTCGGTCTCACCATCGCCGAGCGCTGCGCCGAGGAGCTCGGTCTCCGGGTGCTCATCGTCGACCGCCGCCACCACCTGGGCGGCAACGCCTACTCCGAGCGTGACCCGGAGACCAACGTGGAGGTGCACAAGTACGGCGCGCACCTGTTCCACACCTCCAACGAGCGGGTCTGGGAGTACGCCAACCGGTTCACGGCGTTCACCGACTACAAGCACCGGGTCTTCGGCAAGTACCAGGGCCAGGTCTACTCCCTGCCGATGAACCTGGCGCTGATCAACCAGTTCTTCGGCAAGTCCCACACGCCCGACGAGGCGCGCGCGCTCATCGCCGAGCAGTCCAGCGAGATCGCCACCGAGGACGCCACGAACCTCGAGGAGAAGGCGATCAGCCTGATCGGCCGCCCGCTCTACGAGGCGTTCATCAAGGGCTACACCGCCAAGCAGTGGCAGACCGACCCCACCGAGCTGAGCGCCGACATCATCACTCGCCTGCCGGTGCGCTACACCTTCCAGAACGGCTGGTTCAGCGACACCTACGAGGGCCTCCCGGTCGACGGCTACACCGCCTGGCTGACCAAGATGGCCGACCACCCCAACATCGAGGTGCGCCTCGAGACCGACTTCCTGGACCCGGCCAACGGCGTCGCCGAGACCTACAAGGGCAAGGTCCCGATCGTCTACACCGGCCCCGTCGACGAGTACTTCGGCAACTCCGAGGGACGGCTGTCGTGGCGCACCGTCGACCTGGAGGAGAGCGTCGTCGAGACCGACGACTTCCAGGGCACCGGCGTCATCAACTACAACGACCAGGACGTCCCCTTCACCCGCATCATCGAGTTCAAGCACTTCCACCCCGAGCGGGAGAAGACGCACCTGCCCGGCAAGAGCGTCATCGTGCACGAGTACAGCCGGTTCGCGGAGGAGGGCGACGAGCCCTACTACCCCGTCAACACGGCCGAGGACCGCGCCAAGCTGCTCAAGTACCGCGAGCTCGCCAAGGCAGAGCCCATGGTGCTGTTCGGCGGCCGCCTCGGCACCTACAAGTACCTCGACATGCACATGGCCATCGGCTCGGCGCTGTCCATGTACGACAACAAGCTCAAGCCACACTTCACCGAGGGCGCCGAGCTGACCAGCGGAGGCATCGAGGCATGAGCGCCACGTCAAGCGAGACCGTGACCCGGCTGCTCCAGCGGCAGATCCTGCCGATCGACCGCGACACCGACGTCTTCCCCCTCTACGTCGACCTCGAGGAGGCCAAGCTCGACACCGACCGCGACGCGGTCGGCGGCGACAAGGCGGCCAAGGACCTCAACAACGCGGCGATCCGCCAGTCCACCTCCACCGGCAAGAAGCTGCACCCCGACCAGATCCGCTCGCGCACCGCCCTGCGGATCGAGCCGTCGCAGCTGCTGTCCTTCGGCACCTACTTCAACGCCTTCCCGGCGTCGTACTGGCGCCGGCACACCGTCGTCGACCAGGTCGAGCTCACCGTCGACGTCGTCGGCGCCGGCTCCATCGTCACCGTCTACAAGTCGATGGCGCGCGGTCACTCCCAGCGCGTCGACAGCGCAGTGGTGGAGGGGGAGGGTGCCGATGCCCGCGGCTCGTTCACCTTCGACCTCACCCTGAAGCCCTTCGTCGACGGCGGCTGGTACTGGTACGACGTCGTCGCCGGCGACCACGGCGCCACGGTCGAGGGCGCCCGGTGGACCGCGCAGGTCCCGGCCGACCGCGCCGAGCACGGCACGGTCGACGTCTGCATCACCACGATGCTGCCCGACATGAGCGCCCAGCTGCTGGGCCAGCTCGGCGACACCGAGGAGCTCCAGCCCTACCTCGACACCGTGCTGGTGATGGACCAGGGCAAGGACAAGGTCACCGACAGCGAGTACTTCCCGGCCGCGAAGGCGGGACTCGGGGACAAGCTGCGCGTCATCGTGCAGGGCAACCTCGGCGGCTCGGGCGGCTACGCCCGCGGTCAGCTCGAGAGCGTCCGCAAGGGCACCGCCACCTACGCGATGATGATGGACGACGACGTCGTCTGCGAGCCCGAGGGCATCATCCGCGCGGTCACCTTCGGCGACCTGGCCAAGCGTCCGACGATCGTCGGCGGCCACATGTTCAACCTCTTCAGCCGCGCCGAGCTGCACTCCTTCGGCGAGATCGTCCAGCCGTGGCGGTTCTGGTGGCAGACCCGCCTCGACGGCTACTCGCAGTGGGACTTCGGCGCGCGCAACTTGCGCTCGTCGCGCTGGCTGCACAAGCGTGCCGACGTCGACTTCAACGGCTGGTTCATGTGCCTGATCCCGCGGGTCGTCCTCGAGGAGGTCGGCCTGTCGCTGCCGATCTTCATCAAGTGGGACGACTCCGAGTTCGGGCTGCGCGCCAAGCAGGCCGGCTACCCGACGGTGTCCTTCCCGGGCGCCGCGGTGTGGCACGTGCCGTGGACCGACAAGAACGACGGCCTCGACTGGCAGTCCTACTTCCACCACCGCAACCGCATCATCGCGGCGCTGCTGCACTCGCCCTACGAGCGCGGTGGCCGGATGGTGCGCGAGAGCCTCAACCACCAGGTCAAGCACCTCGCGTCGCTGCAGTACTCGACCGCGGAGCTGCGCCACCTGGCGATGGAGGACGTCCTGCGCGGCCCACACGCGCTGCACGGCGAGCTCGCCACGAAGCTGCCGGAGATCAACGCCTTCCGCAAGCAGTGGCCGGACGCGCAGCTGCACGTCGACCGCGACGACCTGCCGCCGGTCCACCGCAAGAAGCCGCCCAAGAAGGGCAAGTCCGACATCGAGATCCCCGGACGCAAGGCGACCCTCGTCGCAGCTGCCCTCGCGCCACTGCGCCAGCTGCGACCGGTGCGCGAGACGGCCACGGACTACCCCGAGACCGAGCTCACCGCGATGGACGCCAAGTGGTGGAACCTCGTGAAGTACGACTCGGCCGTCGTCTCGATGAACGACGGCACGTCGGTGGCGCTCTACAAGCGCGACCCCGCGCACTACCGCGACCTGCTCAAGCGCACCATCGACATCCACCGTCGCTTCCACCGTGAGTGGCCGCAGCTGGCCCAGCAGTACCGTGACGCGCTGGGCGAGATCACCTCGCCCGAGGCGTGGGAGAAGACGTTCGCCCCGTGGATGAGCGACGAGTCCCCGGACGGCGATGCGTGAGCACGTCCAGCCCTGAGACGGCGCCGGAGCCGGGCCAGGTCGAGGTCCGGCACGACCTGGCACACGTGCCGCTCGCCCCGCCCTCGCGCACGTCCGGCGTCTTCGAGGTCTTCCGTCGCCGCTACCTGCTGCGCCTGATGGTGCGGCGCGAGATCCGCGCCCGCTACGCCGGCACCGCCTTCGGGCTCGCGTGGTCCTACATCAACCCGTTCACCCGGTTCCTGACGTTCTACTTCGTCTTCGGGGTCATCCTCGGCCGTGGCAACGGCATGCAGAACTTCGCGATCCACCTCTTCGCCGGCATGGTCCTGGTCAACTACTTCACCGAGTCGGTCACGGCGGGGACACGCTCGCTGCTGTCCAACCGCGGCGTCATCGGCAAGATGGCGATGCCCCGGGAGATGTTCCCGGTCGCCTCGATGCTGGTCTCGCTGTGGCACGCGATCCCGCAGCTGGTGATCCTGGTCGTCGCCTGCGTCGCCACGGGATGGGTGGGCACCGGACCGCTCTGGGTGCCGGACGCGGTCGGGATGGCTGCGTCCCTGCTCGGCTTCGTCATCATCATGGTCTACGGCACGGCCTTCGGGCTGATGTTCTCGTGCGTCAACGTGATCTTCCGCGACTTCCAGCGCATCGTGCAGACCTTCATCAACATCATCCCGTTCAGCGTGCCGATGATGTACCCCTACTACCTGATCGCCGACGGAGAGCGGATCCCGACGCAGTACCACGACCTCTACGTCGCCAACCCGGTCGCCGAGGCGGTCATGCTGATCCAGCGCGGCTTCTGGCTCCCGACGTGCGACGGGCCGTGCGTCGTCAAGCCGGCCACCGGGGTGGTGCAGCCGGATTTCGTGAGCGACCTCTACTCCCGCGGGTTCATCATGCTGGGCATCGGCCTGGTGCTGCTCGCCCTCGGCCAGTTCGTCTTCTCCCGCCTCGAGAAGACCGTCCCGGAGCGCCTGTGATGACCACCTCGATCGTCGTCGACAACGTCTCGAAGACGTTCCGCTACCAGGCCCACCCGACCCTGAAGAAGATGCTGCAGGGCAAGCTGCGCCGTCAGCAGACGAGCGAGACCTTCAAGGCCCTCGACGGCGTCTCCTTCGAGGTCCAGCAGGGCGAGTCGATCGGCCTCATGGGGCTCAACGGCTCCGGCAAGTCGACCCTCCTCAAGCTGGTCAGCGGCGTGATGCGGCCCGATGAGGGCGAGGTGCTCACCCGCGGCCGCATCTCCGGCCTCATCGCGACGGGCGCCGGCTTCCACAACGAGCTCACCGGTCGCGACAACATCTACATGAACGCCGCCATGCTCGGGATGACCAAGGACGAGACGGACGCGAAGTTCGACGACATCGCCGCCTTCGCCGACGTCGGCCGCTTCCTCGACACCCCGGTCGGCAACTACTCCTCGGGCATGTTCGCCCGGCTCGGCTTCTCCGTGGCCGTCCACGTCGACTGCGACATCTTCATCGCCGACGAGGTGCTCGCGGTGGGGGACCGGCCCTTCAAGCGCAAGTGCCTCAAGCGCATGAAGGAGATCCGCGAGTCCGGCATCACGATGTTCTACGTCAGCCACTCCGCGGGCTCGGTCAAGCGCATGTGCGACCGCGCCATCGTGCTGGAGAAGGGCCGCCTCGGCTTCGACGGCGACGTCGAGGGGGCCATCAAGTTCCTCCACTACGACGGCGACGACGACGAGCCCGACTCCGAGGAGAGCTCGGAGGACGAGCGCGACGACGCGCTCGCCAACGACATATGAGACGAGCAGCGGCGGCCGAGGAACGAGGCCGTCGCGTCGCTCGGCCAGGTTGAGCAAGTACCACGGCTGAGGAACGAAGCCGTGACGTGCGCGTCGAAACCCCTCGTGGGTGGTCAGACCGTCGGCGTCCGACACCTCAGGCTGGCCCGATGGATGCCGGCGATGGTGGCGGCAGATTGCGCGTACGGCGCCCCCGGCGCTGCGATGTGCCGCCACCCCCGACGGGCCTGGACGGGGGAGTAGGGCGCCGACGGCGTGTCGTGAGCGCGAATCAGCGCAGATCGTCGAAAATTACATCCATGTAACGGCGTGTCGAGTGGAAATTACACCGTTGTAGTTACTCAGAAACTCTTCCGTGACTGGTGTGACTGGTGTGAACTTCTGCCTTGTGTGACCTTCCCCCACACAGGAACAGAGATTTCTCATGCGACCTCTCCAGGCCCGACTCGTCACCCTCTGCCAGCAGGTGCTGGCACTCGGTGTCGTGCTCGTCGTCCTCACGCCCGCCTCGGGCGTGATCTCCCTCGACATCGTCGGTGACCACCCGGCCCCGCCCTCCGGCGCGACCGGCGGCCACGCACCTGCTGCGCTGATGTCGGCCACGGTGCCGCTGCGCCCGGTGAAGCCGACCGTCACCGAGGTGCCGCTCACGGCCGCCGAGGGCGGCACGTTCGGCCTCCAGGGCCGCACCGTCGCCGGTGGCGCCACCGACGCCCGCGTGGTGAGCAAGCCGCAGGAGGTGACCGGCTTCGCCGCCATCGGCGTGACGTGGAAGCACGGCGAGGACCTCGAGGAGGACCAGATCGACCTCCAGGTGCGCACCCGCTCGGGTGACACGTGGAGCGACTGGGAGGCGCTGGAGTACCACGACGAGCACGGGCCCGACCCGGACAGCGCAGAGGGCGCCGCGTCGCGCCCGGGCACCGAGCCGATGTTCGTCGGCGAGGTCGACGACGTCCAGGTGAAGGCGGCGACCGAGGGGGTCTCCCTCCCCGACGACCTGTCCCTCGCCCTCGTGAACCCGGGCTCGGCCAAGGCCAGCGAGACCGAGGCGCCCGACGACCAGCCCGAGGCCGGCACCGCGTCCTACGAGCAGGATTACGAGCACCTCGGCGCCCTGGAGTCCGGTTCCGGGTCCGGGGACGGCATCACCCTTCAGGCCAACGTGCAGGCGAAGACGGTCGCGCAGCCGACCATCTACTCGCGCGCCCAGTGGGGTGCCGACGAGAGCATCCGCAACAAGAGCTCGCTGCGCTACGGCACGATCAACGGCGGCTTCGTCCACCACACGGTCAACGCCAACGACTACACCGAGGACCAGGTCCCGGCGATCCTGCGCAGCATCTACGCCTACCACGTGAAGTCCCGCGGCTGGAGCGACATCGGCTACAACTTCCTCGTCGACCGGTTCGGTCGCATCTGGGAGGGCCGCTACGGCGGCATCGACAAGCCCGTCGTCGGCGCGCACACGCTCAACTACAACCAGTACTCCTTCGCGATGTCCGCCATCGGCAACTACGAGACCGCCCAGCCCAGCGACGTGATGCTCCGGGCCTACGGCCAGCTCTTCGCGTGGAAGCTCTCGCTGCACGGCGTGAACCCCGCGTCGATGTCGCAGAAGATCGGCAGCAGGACGTTCGCCGCGATCAACGGCCACCGCGACGCCGGCTCCACCGCCTGCCCGGGCAAGTACCTCTACGCCCAGATCCCGCTGATCCGGCAGTACGCCACCTCGGCCGTGCCGCCGACGCCGCCGACCCCGACCGTGGTGCCGATCGCGGTCTCCGAGCCCAACCCGCAGAACAACCTCGACGCGTCGCCGTACCCCGACCTGGTGGTCAGGCGCGCCGCCGACGGGCGTGGCCTGGTCATCCCGACCGGCGGCATGACGTCCTTCCAGCAGCGCATCGTGGTCGGCAAGTCCGGCTGGGACAAGCGTGCCGACGTGCTCGTCTCGCCCGACCTCACCGGTGACGGCCTGGCCGACCTGGTCACGGCCGACAGGTCCGGCAAGGTGCGCATCCGCGCCGGCAAGGGCAACGGCAAGTTCGGCAGCACCGCGAAGAAGCTCGCCCTGCGCGGCTACTCGATGATCACCGCGGTCGGCGACATCAACGGCGACGGCCGCAACGACCTCGTGGCGCGCTTCAAGGGGCGACTGGTCACCCTGCTCGCGACCGGCAAGGGCGGCTTCGCCCGCAAGGTCACCCGCAAGGGCTACGGCAACTACCGGCAGCTCATCGGCGCCGGTGACGTCAACGGCGACGGTCGCAACGACCTGCTCGTGCGCACCAAGAACCGGCTCTACCTCCAGACCGGCTACGGCACCGGGAAGTTCGCCGCCCCGACCCGGGTGGCGGGCCCGTTCAGCAGCTTCAACCGCCTGGTCGCCGGCGACTTCAACCGCGACGGCGTCCCCGACCTGGTGGCCCGCTCGAGCAACGGCAAGGTGCTGCTGCTCCCGGGCCGCGGCAACGGGACGTACGGCGCCGCACTCGGCCCGGCGACGAACCTCAAGACCATGCGCTGGATCACCGGCACCAACCTCGTGGGTGGTCCGGGTGCCGACCTGATCGGCGTGTCGGGCAAGCAGCTGGTGGTCGTCGCCAACCGCGACACCTTCGAGCTCGGGTCGCCGATCGACACCGGCGTCTCCTTCGCCGGCAAGAACCTCCTGCTCAACGCCGGCGACGTCAACCGCGACGGTTTCGGCGACGTGCTGGCGCGGGACGACGCGGGGGAGATGTGGTTCTACGCCGGCAACGGGACCGGCGCCCTCGCCGCCCCCACCTCGATCGGCAACGGCTGGGGCGCGGTCTCGGGCGTCAACGCGGTCGGCGACGTGACGGGCGACGGCAACCCCGACCTGGTCGGCACCTACAACGGCACCCTGTCGGTCTGGGCGGGCAACGGCTCGGGCTTCAACGCCGCCGTCCCGGTCAAGGGTGGCGTGCCGACCCGCGCCGGCCTGCCGAGCGACCTGTCCGGCTTCGACTGGGTGCTCGAGGTCCAGCCGATGACGCTCAAGGGCCAGGTCGACTACATCGTCCGGGACCGGGCGAACGGACTGGCATACGTCTACGGCGGTCGCAGGAGCGGCGTCTCGGCACCCCGCGTGCTGGGCGAGGGGATGGGGGCCTACGACCTGGCGGGGTGACCCGCACGGAGGGCCGCGATCAGCACCGGGCCGTCGCGCGTTCGGCGTCGTAGACGCCGTCGAGACGGGCTGGGTCGGGATTGCGGACAAGGACCAGCGAGCCGCCTCGTCCGAGGGGCTCGGTGAAGGTGGCCATTCCTGGTGGGGAAGCCGGGTCGGCCACCGACAGAAGACGGCCGCCGTCGGTGAGTGAGCTCCCGACGGCGGCCGTCAGGTCGTGGGTGGCAGCGGGTGACCACAGCTCGGCCTGCGTGAGGTCGTCCGTTGCCGGGTCGGCGTCGGTCGGCGGGTCCCACGCGGTGAAGCCGTCGGGCTGCGACCAGATCTCGACCCCGACGTCGAGCACACCCGGAGGCAGCGGGTCCGCGAACCGCACGCCGAGCGGGCGCAGGCTGCAGGCGAGGACGGGCAGTGCCGGAGCGCGAGGCGCCCAGGTGTCGAGGCCGTCGGGGCCGCAGACGACGGCGTCCGGCTCGTCCGAGGTGGTGACCCTCAGCCCGAGGGTCCACGCCGCGCCGAGGAACACCGGTGAGAGCCAGTGGGGCGGCAGGTCGATGCGCAGCGACATCCCGCGCTCGAGGTCGGCCATGTCGGTCAGCAGGCCGGCCGCCTTGGCCACCCAGTTGGCGTACGTCGTCACCGACAGCTCGACCCGCTCGTCCGTGGCGTGGTCGTAGAAGGTGACGAGCGGGCGGCCGGGGTCCCGTCGCAGCTGGGCGGCGAGGACCTCGGCGAAGGTGCTCATGCTCAGACGACCGTGGGCTCCGGGGAGTCCATGTAGGGGTAGTCCTTCATGAAGGTGTCCAGGGCGCTGCCGCTCAGCTCGGAGCAGTACTGCCAGACGCCGACCTGCTTGGAGGGGTCGGTCTCACCGGCGCCGCCGACGGACCAGTGGGTGAACGCGACGTGCTGGCCCTTGGGGAAGGCCTTGCCGTCCTTCGACGTCCACGGCACGGCCTTGAACTTGTCGCGGAGGTTGGTGGTGCCCTGCAGCTTGGACGTCATGCCGCGCAGGGTGTCCATGGCGTCGCCGCTGTCGGCGATGGTCTCGTCGTACCAGAGGATCGTGTAGCCGTGCTCGAGGTTGTGCACGAGCTCACCGAGCTCGGGGCGGTCGGAGGTCTTGTAGAGCTTGCGGTCCATGGTGTCCCACATGTTCCAGTGCTGGCCGAAGGCCGGCGGGGCGTCGTCGTAGGTCATCGGCGTGCCGACGTCGACGTGGTCCTGGTTGCCCTCGGCCTTCTTGGTGGTGACCTTCTGGCAGACCGAGGCCTTGGCGCCGATCTCGCTGAGCGAGTCGGAGGCGTAGGCGCGCAGGTCCCACCAGTCCTTGATCGGCTTGAACGCCGCAGCGCCCACGATCAGCAGGGCGACGAGGACGCACACGCCCACGATGGCCATGCCGCGCCGGTTCTCGGACTTGGACTGCTGGGAGCGGATGGAGTCGATGACCGCCTGACGGTCGGTCTTTGCCTGCTTGGCCACGGTGCTCGGTGTCTCTCGGTCGGCTGCTGGGGGAGCCCTGCGGGGGCTGCGGTGGCAGAGTCTACGTACTGAGGGGTGACAGGTCGCACACGACGCCTGCCGCCGACTCCTCCCACCGGCGGATCCGCCACCCGTGGGCGAAGCACACGGCGGCAACGGCGGTCCGGTCCGCGTCCCCGGGCAGGTGGAGCTGGCCGTGTTCGGGCTCGGTGTCGAAGGTGAGCGACAGCGTCGAGGACATCGACCGCCCGCGTCCCACCACCCTGCCGACGGCGGACTGCAGCTCCGCCAGCGGGACCGGCGCGCCGAACGGGGTCCGGTCCTCGTCGGCGCCGGCCAGGGCGCGTACGACGGCCTCCCGGGCGCCGTACCCGAACAGGTCGGCACCCTCCGGGCGCACGAGGGCGACAGCGCCGGGGCCGTCCTGGCCGGGCGGGAGCACCAGGTCGGCGCGCCCCCGGACGACTGCCAGCGGGCGGCCGGCGAGCTTGCCCTGGGCCAGCTCGGCAGCACCGGCGAGCTCGTCGGCGACCGCGGGCAGGGTCACCACGAGGGGGTTGCCGTAGCCGTCGGTGCGACCCGCGTGGTCCTCGGCCACCACGAGCCCCGCGGCCCCGATCGCGATGTCGGTCTGGCCCTCGCGCCAGGCGCGACCGGCGGTGTCGGTCACGACCACGCCGACGTTGGTGCCGGTGCGCTCGCGGACCTCGCGGCGCAGGTCGCGCGCGCTGCGGTCCGGGTCGAGGGGGAGCAGGACGATCGAGCCGGGTGCGACGTTGGAGGCGTCGACGCCCGCGGCTGCCATCGTCAGGCCGAGCCGGTGGCGCACGATCCGGGTGCTGCCCCGCCGGGCGACCACGCGGTCGGTCTCCTCGTCGATCGCCGCGTCCCGGTCGCCGACGCGGGTGCGACCCTCGGCCTTGCTGACGACCTTGCTCGTCACGCACAGCACGTCGCCGTCGGCGAGGTCGGACCCCACTGCCGCGAGCACGATCGCGGCGAGGTCGTCGCCGGCGCCGACCTCGGGCAGCCCGTCGGGCGCCCAGACCTCGAGGCGGTTCTCCGACCGGCTCATCGCCGGCCGCTGGCGACCAGGTCCACCGCGGCTGCCGCCATGCGGGCGGTCGCGTCGTGGTCGGTCATCATCAGCGGCACCGCGCGGGCGCGGAGACCTGCGTCCTCGAGGCGCGAGAGCTGGTCGGCGTCGCGCTCGTCGACGAGCCACGCGTCGAGCACGCCTCCGGCCGATCGCGCGCCGTAGTGGGCGCCGACCGCGGCGGCACTGACCTCGACGCCGATGCTCGCCAGGACCTGGGCCGCCATCCCGCGCACGTGGGTGCCACCGACGATGGGGGACAGCCCGACGACGGGTGCGGACGTCGTACGGACCGCGTCGCGCAGGCCGGGGACACCCAGGATCGTGCCGACGGACACGACGGGGTTGGACGGCGGCAGCACGACGAGATCGGTCTCGGCGATGGCCTCCAGGACGCCCGGCGCAGGCGTCGCGGCCTCCTGCCCGACCACCAGCACGGACTCGGCGGCGACCTCGGCGCGCAGGCGCACCCAGTACTCCTGGAAGTGGACGACCCTGCGCCCGCTCGGGCTGTCGGGGTCGGCGACGGCGATGTGCGTCTCGACCCGGTCGTCGCTCATCGGGAGCAGGCGCACGCCGGGCTGCCAGCGGCGGCACAGTGCCTCGGTCACCTGCGAGAGCGTGAAGCCGGCCTCCAGCATCTGGGTGCGGACGAGGTGGGTGGCGATGTCGCGGTCGCCCAGGCCGAACCACGTCGGCTCCACGCCGTAGGCCTCGAGCTCGGTCTTCGCGCTCCACGTCTCGTCGCGGCGGCCCCACCCGCGATCGACGTCGATGCCGTCGCCCAGGGTGTACATCACGGTGTCGAGGTCGGGACAGACCTTGAGGCCGTGGATCCACCAGTCGTCGGCGGTGTTGGCGACCACCGTGACCTCGGTGTCGGCCGAACCGCCGGGGACCAGGCCGGACCTCAGGCCGTGCAGTAGCCCTTGGAGGAACCGGGCACCCCCGACCCCGCCGGACAGGACGGTGACTCGGCGCAGGGGCGGCGGGTCGGTCGCCGGGAGCGGGGCACTGTGGGAAGGCATCGGCGCGGATGATGACATAGGAACAGCCTGCCCGAAGCAGAACGGCGATATCCCACCCCATAGCAGATCCGGGCTTGACTTCAGGGTACGACAGGCATGTAATTCCCACAGTGTCGTTCAGTTCTGAACAAGGGGTCGCACCACCGACCCAGGGTCGAAAGGGCGTAGAGCCATGAGAGCAGAACTGTTTCTCCTCGAGCCCGAGGGCGAGGAGTTCGGTTGGCAGGATCGCGCCCTGTGCGCGCAGACGGACCCCGAGGCGTTCTTCCCCGAGAAGGGTGGATCGACCCGGGAGGCCAAGAAGGTCTGCCTGACGTGCGAGGTCCGCGACGACTGCCTCGAGTACGCGTTGATGAATGACGAGCGCTTCGGCATCTGGGGCGGTCTCTCGGAGCGCGAGCGCCGCAAGCTGAAGAAGCGCGCCGTCTGACGCGCGGCCGCCGGAGCCGCACTTTTCTGCGGTTTTTGGCGGCATGGAGCGCCTCGCTAAGGTGCTCCGGTGACTGTCACCGCGCTACTCGTCAGCCATGACGGGGCGCGTTGGCTCCCAGCAGTTCTCGCTGGTCTGACCGGGCAGACCCTCCCGGTGGACCGCATCGTGGCCATCGACACCACGAGCCGCGACGACAGCGTCGCGCTCGTCCGCGCGGCGCTCGGTGAGCCGTCCGACCGGGTGGTCGTCGACGTGGTCCCCGGCTCGACCAGCTACCCCGTCGCGGTCCGGCACGGCCTGGACCTGGCCCCCGCGGTCGACGACGAGTGGGTCTGGCTGCTGCACGACGACAGCAACCCCGAGCCGACGGCGCTGGCCGAGCTCCTCGCCGCCGCCCGCGAGCACCCGGACGCCGCGATCCTGGGACCGAAGCTGCGTGAGTGGCCCTCGCTGCGCCGGCTGCTCGAGGTCGGCCTGACCATCTCCGGCACCGGGCACCGCGAGACCGGTCTGGAGCGCGGCGAGTACGACCAGGGCCAGCACGACGCCGTGCGCGAGGTGCTGGCGGTCAACACCGCCGGCATGCTGGTCCGCCGCCGGGTGCTGGAGTCCCTCGGTGGCCTGGACGAGGAGCTGCCGATCTTCGGCAACGACATCGACTTCGGCTGGCGCGCCGCGCTCGCCGGGCACCGCACCCTCGTCGTCCCGCAGGCAGTGGTCTTCCACGCCGAGGCGGCGCACCGGGGCGTGCGCCGCACGCCGATCACCGGACGGCACACCCACTACCAGGAGCGCCGCGCCGCGCTCTTCACCTCGCTGGCCAACGTCTCGTCGCGCGCGCTGCCCTGGCAGTACGTCCGCCTGTTCCACGGCTCCCTGCTCCGCGTGCTCGGCTACCTCGCGGTGCGCTCGGTGGGGGAGGCCCTCGACGAGCTGGCGGCGGTGCTGTCCGTCCACGGGCGGCCCGGGCAGGTCCGTGCCGCGCGCCGCGAGCGCGCCGCGCGACGTGAGGGCGAGCCCGTCGACGTACGCCGCCTGCTGGCACCTGCCTGGCTGCCCTACCGGCACGGCCTCGACTTCGTCACCGACCTGGCCTCCGCCGCGACGAGCCAGGCCGCCGACGTGGCCGAGCGACGTCGTCTGGCCAAGGCGCCCGACGCCGCGCCGACCCGGGAGCAGCGGCGCGGGGCGGCCGAGGACGACGAGGAGGCCTACCTCACCGACACCGGCCTCGTCGCCCGCTTCTTCACCAACCCCGTCGCGGTGGTGCTGGTGCTGTTCGGTGTGCTCGCGCTGGTCGCCGGCCGGGAGGCCTTCGGGTCCATCACCGGCGGCGCACTGTCACCGGTGCCCGAGGCCGCGGGGGACTGGTGGCGACTGCACGTGTCGTCGTGGCACCCGCTCGGCACGGGCACCGCCGTCCCGGCGCCGGCCTACGTCCTGCCCTTCGCGGTCGCAGCCTCCGTCCTGCTCGGCCAGACCGGTGCCGTCATCTCCGGCCTGATGCTGCTGGCCGTGCCCATCGCCGCCTGGGGTGCCTGGCGGCTGCTCAAGGTCGTCGGCCACCTCGTCGACCCGCTCGGCCTGCCCCGTTGGCTGGTCGTGTGGGGCGCGCTGACCTACGCGCTGGTCCCGGTTACCTCGGGCGCCTGGGGCGAGGGACGCTTCGGCACGGTCGCCGTGGCCGCACTGCTGCCCTGGGCGGCCCACGCCGCGCTCGGTTTCGTCGACCCCGACCGCGACCGCCGCTGGCGGGCCGCGTGGCGGACCGCCGTGCTGGTCGCCCTGGGCGCCGCCTTCGTGCCGGGCTTCTGGTTGTTCACGCTCCTCGCCACGGCGGTGGTGCTCGGCGGCGCGGCGATCATCGCCCCGCGTCTGCTCAAGGAGCGCGACAGCTGGGGTCCGCCCGTCGTCGCGGTGGCCGCGACCCCGGTGCTGCTGGCGCCGTGGCTGCTGCCGCTGCTCACCACCGGCTCCGCGTCCGGCCTGCTGCTGGAGGCGGGTCGGCTCACTGTCGACCAGGTCACGTTCCCCGGCCTGCTCACCGGTCGGCTCAACGAGCTCGGTGCACCGCTGTGGCTCGGCGTGGTGCTGGGCCTGCTCGCCTTCGCGGCCCTCATCCCACGACGGACCCGCGTCGCGGTGGCGATCTGCTGGCTCGTCGCCCTTGCGGCGGCGCTCGTGTCCGGCGTGCTGTCGCACGTGACGCTCGACCTGCCGGCAGTGACCACGCGGCCCAGCCTCGGCCTCTTCGTGGTGATCCTCCAGGGCACCTCGATCATCGCGGTCGTGCTCGGCGCGGACACCTACCTCCGGCGGCTGGACGTCCACCACCCCTGGTGGCAGCGCGCACTCGCGATCGCCCTGGCCGTCGTCGCGGCCGCCGTCCCAGTCGGTGGGCTCGCCTGGTGGCTCGGCACGCCCGACAACGCCATGGCACGTGACGCCGAGCAGACCGTCCCGGTCTACATGCAGCAGAGCTCGCTCCTCGGCGAGGAGCACGGCGTGCTCGTGCTCGACGGCTCGGTCGACGACGGCATCACCTACCGGATCCGGCGCGACGACGGCACGACCCTCGGCGAGGACGAGATCCTCACCCTGGCCGACGAGGACGACGACCTGACCGCCGACGTCCAGTCGCTCGTGTCGGCCCCCACACCCGGCGTCGTGGCCGCGCTCGGCGCGCGCGGCATCGAGTACGTCGTGCTCGCCTCGCCGGCCGACGGGCGCATCTCCGCGCTGCTCGACGCCACCGCCGGCCTCGACCAGGCCAGCGCCGAGGACCGCACCACCCGAGCCTGGCACGTCGACCGGCCGCTCGACGCCGCGGCGGTGGAGGGCGACGGTTCCTGGTGGCGGGTCCTCCTGCTGGTGGTGCAGGGTGCGGCGATCATCGTGGCGCTGGTGCTCGCGGCGCCGACGGTCCGGCAGGGGAGGAGGAGCCGCGATGGCTGAGCCCACGCAGGAGCCCACCCCCGCCTCGCGACCGGCCGGCGGGCGCCGCCGCGTGACCGAGGTGACCCGGCACCGGCCCTCACCCCTGACCCTGCTGGCGATCGCCATCCCGCTGCTGACCGTCGCAGCGCTGGCACTCGTGCGCCCCGCCGAGATCGAGACCTCCATCCACGCGCCGACCGCGGCGCCGCTCGACCGCACCACCGCGGTCTGTCCGGCCCGACTGCCCGGTGCCGACGACCTGCGCATCGGCAACACCGGGCTGGTCTCCGGCGAGCTCACGCTGCGCGTCGGCCGGGAGGACGCCACCGAGGAGCTGGACGCCGGTGTCGCCGCACGCAGCGAGCGTGCTCCGGTCGTGGTCAACGGCACCGGCGACCTCGCCGCCGGGCTCGTCGCCACCCGCTCCGGCGCCGGCTCCGCCGTCCGGTGCGACCAGCCCGCACCGGAGCGGTGGTTCACCGGCGTCGGCGCCGCCGCCGAGCACGCCTCCACCCTGACCCTGGTCAACCCCGACAAGGGGCCCGCCGTCGCCGACGTGACGGTGTGGGACGGCAGCGGGCTGGTCGACGTGCCCGAGCTGCGGGGCGTCCGCGTGCCCGGCGGCGGGTCGGCAGTGTTCGACCTCGCCGAGGTCGTCCCCAACCGTGACGCCCTCGCGCTGAGGGTCGCGGTCTCGCGCGGCCGGCTGGTCCCCAGCGTGGTCGACCTCATCGACCCGCTCGGGCGGGCGAAGCCGGTGCGGGAGTGGCTGCCGGGCCAGGCGGCGCCCGCCACCACGTCGTACGTCGTCGGGGTGGGCACGGCCCCCTCCGACCGCACCCTCACCCTCGCCAACCCCGGCGACAGCGAGGTCCGGGTCGGGATCAAGCTCGTCAGCGGCGAGAGCGAGTTCGCCCCGTCGGGCGTGGAGGAGGTCACCCTCGCCCCGGCCTCGGTCAGCGAGGTCGACCTCAGCGGCATCCTGCGCGGCAGGACTGCTGCCGGCGTCCAGGCGATCCGCCTCGACGCGACGGGGCCGGTGACTGCCAGCCTGCGCAACCGCACCTCCGACGACCTGGCGTTCGCGGTGGCCGGCGCCACCGTCGACTCCGAGGCCGGCATCGCCCTGCCGGCCGGCATCAAGCGCCTCCTCCTCGCCGGAGCCACCGCGCCGGGAGTGGTGACGGTCCAGGCGTGGGACGAGGACGGCAAGGTCGTGGTGCGCGAGCGGCGCGTCGAGCTCGACCCGGCGACCGCGGCCCGGGTCAACCTCCCCGACGACGCGGTCCTCGCGCGCGTCCGCCTCGAGCGGACCGGGGCAGTCGCCTCGGTCGAGGCGAGCGCGAAGGGCCTGTCCCTGCTGCCGCTCGACCAGCTCGAGACGACGAGCCAGGTGCCCGACGTCCGACCGGCCCAGCGCTAAGTCCCGTGCCACCTCAGTCGGTGTAGCGCTCGTCGACCTGCCCGGGAGTGAGGCCGAGGAGCTCGGCGAGCTGCTCGACGACGACGGTGTGCACCATCGCCTCGAGCTCGTCGCGCGTCGTCGCCCGGTGCTCGATCGGTCGGCGGAAGAGGACCAGCCGGGTCGGCGACTGGCCCTTGCCGCGCACCAGCGAGGAGAGCGGCACGGTCTCGTCGCCCCAGTCGTCGGGCAGCATCGGCGCGTCCTCGACGGCGTACTCGACGAGGCCGAGGTGCCGCTGCCAGCGCTCGTCGAGCGGGGTGACCACGTCGAGGACGAGCTGGTCGAACCTCTGCCGCGTGGTCCGCAGCGCCGGCGTGCCGGGCCGCGCCGGCACCACGCCCGGACCCCGCATGCCGCGGCCCCGACGGTCGCGCGTGCGCCGCCGCGCACCCCCTGTCCCGGGGCCCACCTCGTCCATGGCGTCGTCCACGCCGCGAGCCTAAGCGCCCGGCGTGCGTCCGACGGGTAGCGTCGGCGTCGTGAGCCTTGCCCGTCGTTGTTCGCGTACGGCGTGTGGCCGTCCTGCGGTCAACACGCTGACCTACGTCTACGCCGACCAGACCGCGGTCCTCGGTCCGCTGGCGACCTACGCCGAGCCCCACGCCTACGACCTGTGCGAGCTGCACAGCGAGCGCCTGTCCGCCCCGCGCGGCTGGGAGGTCCTGCGCCTCGCCCCGGATCCCCAGGCCCAGGGACCCAGCAGCGACGACCTGCTCGCGCTGGCCGACGCGGTGCGCGAGGCGGGCCGTCCGGCTCCGGCCCCGGTGCCGCTGCACTCGACGGACGACCCCACCCGGGGCGCCAAGCGCGGTCACCTGCGGGTCCTCACGCCCACCGACTGATCCGGCCGTCGCTGGCCTAGGATCCTGCTCGTGAACATCGACGCGCAGCTCATGAGCATCATCGTCTGCCCGGCCTGCCACGGCACCCTCGCCGCGGAGGTCGACGAGCTCGTCTGCCAGGGGTGCGGCAACGCCTACCCGGTCCGTGACGACATCCCGGTCCTGCTGGTCGACGAAGCCCGCAAGCCCGCCTGAGGGACGGGAGCTCACCGTGGCGACCTGGTTCGACGAGGCCCGGCTCGACGACGCGGGTGTCCTGCAGTCCGTCGACCTGCGGCTGCGCACCCTGGCCGAGAGCGGCGCGCGGGTGCGCCGCGAGGCCCACGCGGCAGCCACCGCGACCGCCGAGCTGATCGCCGCCGGCCGCGACGGCGAACGACCGCGCGCGGTGATCGCGGCGGGTCCTGACTCGCGCCTGCTGCGTGCGGTGCTCGAGCCGTGGTGCCCGGTGCCCTTCGTGGCGTGGCCCAACCCCGGCCTCCCCGGCTGGGCCGGCTCGCTCGACCTGGTCGTGATGCTGGCGCCGGAGGGCAACGACCCCGGGTCCGCCTCCGCCGTCGCCGAGGCCGTACGCCGTGGTGCCCAGGTCGTCGTCGCGTGCCCCGAGCGCTCGCTCGTCGCCGAGCACGCCGCCGGGCGGCACGTCACCGTGCTGCCGACCGTGACCGGCGACCAGCTGGCCACCGCCGTGGTGATGCTCGACTACCTCGCCCACGTCCACCTCGGCCCGCGGGCCGACGCCGAGTCGGTCGCGGAGTCCCTCGACGAGGTGGCCACCAGCTGCTCGCCGCACCGCGACCTGGCCGTCAACCCGGCCAAGATGCTGGCGATCGCGATGGCCGACACCAACCCGCTGGTCTGGGGTGGCTCCGTGCTGGCAGCGCGCGCCGCGCGACGCCTGGCCGAGTCGCTGCGGCGCACCTCCGGTCGCTCCGCCATCGCGGGCGACGCCGAGCACCTGCTGCCCGTCATCGAGGCCGCCCGCCAGCACGACGTGTTCGCCGACCCGTTCGCCGACGAGGCGGGCGACCTCCGGCCGCTGCTCCTGGTCCTCGACGACCGCTCCGACGACCCCGTCGTGCGCGAGCAGACGCGCGAGCTCACGGCTGCCGCGGCGCGCCACGGCGTACGCGTCGAGACCGTGGAGACCGACGCCGACGCCGAGGTGGCGCGCTACGCCTCGCTGCTGCTGACCGGCACCTACGCCGCGGAGTACCTCCGCATCGGGCTCGTCGAGGACTGAGGTGCCACTCTTCGGTGGTCGGCGGGAGGCCGGCGACACGCGGTCGCGTGACTTCGTGGTGACCGCCGAGCCGATCGTCACCGCCGACTCGTTCGTCGTGCTCGTCGACCTCGTGGTGCGCTGGGACCACGTCCCGGCCGAGGACGGCCCCGGCCTCGACTGGAAGCCGACCGACGAGGTCGCCATCGCCGCCGTCGCGGTCACGACGCTCCGGGTCGAGGGAGAGCAGGCCACGCGTGACGAGCTGGTGGGGGAGCGGGCCCGCCTCGCGGACCGGGTGACGCGGGCACTGTCCTTTGCTCCAGTGGCTGCAGGCTTCCGGTCCACGCTCGTCTCCCTTGAGGTGCGACCGCACGAGGACGGTGCCCGCCGCGCCAGCGAGTTCCGGGTCGTCGACTGAGCGACTAGCGTCCCAGCCGCATCCCGAACACCAGGGCGTCGCCCCCGTGGACGTAGGCCGTCCGCTCGAGCTCCATGCCCAGGTTGCGAGCCACGCCCTGGGACGCGATGTTGTCGGGCCGGATCAGTGCCACCAGGTGCTCCACCCCGTGCGCGGCCGCACAGTCGCGCACCGCACGTGCGGCCTCCGTGGCGTAGCCCAGGCGACGCCGGTCGGCCAGCAGGTGGTAGCCCACCTCGACGTGGGGCGTGCCCTCGACGTCCTGCACGGTGAGGCCGCAGTCACCGATGAAGTCGCCGTCGTGGGTCTCCAGGACCCACAGGCCGAAGCCGTGCTCGGCGTGGTTCCGCTCCTGCCACTCGACCCAGCGCACGGCGTCGTCGCGGTTGCTGGGCGGGCGGTCCCCGCGCATCGGATCGAAGTCGCGGAGCATGGCGGTGACGTCGTTGAGGTCCGACATCGTCATCCGGCGGAAGCGCAGGCGCTCGGTGGACTCGGGAAGCACGGCGTCAGGCTAGACCGGCCGGGTGCCCGCAGGCGGCTGCTGGTCGACGTCGGCCCAGACCTCGACGAGCTCGACGAGCCGGTCCTCGCGGACGGTGGCGAAGCCGGCCACCGCGAATGCGACGTCCTCCCCGTCGCTGCCGGTGCCGGTCACCTCGGCACGGAGCACGCCCCGGTCCCCGTCGGCCACGACGTCGTCGAGGTGCATCCGCCCGAACCCGGGGTAGTCGGCGTTGAGCCGCACCCACTGCTCGCGGTCGAACACCTCGCCGGTGTGCACGTAGCGGCACGTGAAGTCGTCGTGGAGCAGCACCGGCAGTGCGTCCCAGTCGTGTGCGTCGATGAGCTCGACGAGGCGGGTGAGGAGAGCGGTTGTGTCCATGACCTTCAGTCTGGCGCCCGCCTCCGACAGCCGGTGTGCCGTCAGGCTCCTCGCTCGGGTCCGGAGTGCACGTGGACGTGCAGGTGCTTGGAGTCCTGGTAGCGCCCGAGGTTGGTCAGCACCGCGGCCGCGCCGTGCTCCACCTCGACCCGCCGGGCGATCCGTTGCACGACCGCCAGCAGCGCGCGTACGTCGACCTCGTCCTGCGCCGAGACGGTCGTGAAGGACGCGATGTGCCGCTTCGGCACCACCACGACGTGCACCTCCCAGAACGGGCGGGTGTGGTGGTAGGCCAGCACCAGCTCGTCCTCGTGCACCACCTCGAGCGGTACGGCGCGTGGGATCGCGACGTCGCAGTAGAAGTCGTCGCCGTCGTACGCCGTGCTCATGTGGTCATGATGGTCCATCTCAGATGCGTGGACGTGCCTGTGGCCCCGCCATCGTGGGGACTGGCGGGGTGCGGGGCGGGGTCATGGTCGCTCGGGTGCCCGGGCGAGCGCGACCGTGCCATGCCGGTCCCTCAGGTAGCGGTGGCCGTGGGGGCTGGTCCACTCGAACACGCCCGGCGCGACCATCGTGTAGGTCCAGGAGGAGTGGGTCTTCAAACGGTGGTGGAACCGGCACAGGCACGCCAGGTTGGACGTGGTGGTGGGTCCGGGTTGGTCGCGGCCCTCGGCTTCGGCGTCGTGGTCGTACTCGATGATGTGGTCGACGTCCGCACGCCTGGCCGGTCGGGGGCACCACGGGTACACGCAGATGCCGTCGCGGAGGGCGATCTGTTCGCGCAGCCACTTCGGGATCTCGTAGCCGGGTGCGGACAGCTCGGTGTTGAGGTCGATGACGGGCTTGATGGTGACCTTGGTGTGGGTGTCGGCGCACCAGCCCTGGACCTGGTCGAGCAGGACGAGCCGCTGGCCGTTCTCCATCCGGCCGGTCGGCCCGAAGACCGTGGTCTCACCGTCGGTGGTGGCGTCGAAGTGGGCGTGGATCACGACCTCACGGGCGGAAGGAGTGTTGGCTCGCTCGGGTTTCGATCCGTCGGCTCGTTCCTCACCGGCTGCTCGACCACCTACGGGCGACAGGTCGAACGCTGTTTGGGCGCGGGCGAGGTTGCCCAGGGCCTTGGACCTGCGGACGTCGAGGGACTCGGTCGAGCCGAGCGCCTTCTGCGCCGCAGCATCCTGGGACACGGCGTGGCCCAGGTCGAGGGCGTCGGCGATGCCGAGCACGGCGTCGAAGTGCATCGTGCCGCCGAAGTCGACGTCCTCGTCGTGCAAGGTGGCGTGGCGGGGGTCGATGTAGAGGTAGCCGTCCTCCGGATCCGAGGTCGGGTCCGGTGCCGCGAGGTCGAAACGCTTGATGGTCTCCGCGACCAGCCGGTCGAGCTGGGCGGGACCGATGCGCCCGGCCACGGCGGCGACCTGCGCATCCACGTGCGCCGCTGCCTCGACCGTCAACGTGGGGACGGCGTGGATCGTGACCTCCGCCACGGACCGGGCCTTCCACGCCGGCACCGCACCCGACTGGACCTGCGCCCACAAGC
>NZ_LMDE01000013.1:0-67921 GCF_001425025.1 Nocardioides sp. Root122 | reverse complement strand
ACTCCGCCACCAGCGGAGCACCCTCACCCGCGATGGGTTCCTCATGCTCACACCCCGGCACGGTGAAGGTCGCAGCGTGGTGGATCGACTCCGGCGGGTGCAGGTCGGCCCAGCGGGCGGCAAGGTCGAGCTGCCTGGCCGCGGCGGCGTTCTCCGTGGCGCGTTCGGAACGGATCGAGGCGAGCACGTCGGAGGCGGAGAGGTCGTCTTCGACATTCGCGATTCCCTGCGCCAGTGCCTCGATCATGTGTTCGACTCTAGGCGAGGCCACCGACACTGGTGGTTGGCGCAGCGGAGGGGCTCAGCCTCACCCGCCTGCCATCAGCTCCAGCACGTCGGCCGTCGAGCGCACGTCTCCGTAGGACCGGTAGACGACGTGCAAGGTCGCGTTGTGGTCCTGGTCGCGCATCGCTGCGCACGCGTCGGCGACGAGGATGACCCGGAGACCGGTGGCACTGGCGTCGCGGACGGTGTCCTCGACGCAGACGTTCGTGACCGTGCCCGTGACGACGAGTGTGTCGACCTCGTGCGCCGCGAGCAGGACGGGCAGGTCCGACGAGCCAGGGAAGTAGGCACTGCGCCCTGTCTTCTCCACGACGATGTCCTCGGCGGTTCGGGACAGTCCCGTGGCCAGGCGCGACGAAGGTGGCCCGTCACCGCCCGAGCGGGCGTACATCTCGGCCACCGCGTCGCCGAAGAACTCGCGGTCCTTGGCGCTCGGATGTGAGTAGCCGGGCACGACCCACGCGACCACGCCCCCGGCCGCGCGCAGGGCGTCCGCGAGGACGTTGACCCGCGGCACGATCCCGCGGACGTACGCCGACTCGTGCACGAAGAAGGGCACGACGTCCACCACCACGAGGGCGGTGTGCACGGGGTCGAGGTGCTCGAACGCGTGTCGCCGACCGCGCCGGGCCTCGTGCCGCGCGTACTCACGTTCCTCGATGGCCCACGTGTGGTCGGCGACGGCGGGCGGCGATGTCATCGGGCGAGGCTACTGTCCGACCATGCCGGGATCCGTGCTCCGCGAGATGCAGCTCGAGGACGTGCCTGCCGTGATGGACGTCCAGGAGCCGGCGTCGATCGCGGGGCTGTCGGTTGTGTTCCCGCAGCACACCCACCCCTTCCCGCGGGAGGTGCTGGCCCAGAGGTGGTCGGAGGAGATCGACGACGACGAGATCGACTGCTTCGTCATCCTCCGCGACGGTGCGGTCGCCGGGTTCGCGGCGACCCGCCGCGGCGAGGTGAAGCACTTCGGTGTCGCCGTCGAGGAGTGGGGAAGCGGCCTGGCCATCGCCGCCCACAACGAGCTTGTCGCGCGCCTGCGCGCAGCGGGCCACGCCCCTCCGTGGCTGTGCGTGTACGCCGACAACCCCCGCGGCCGTGCGTTCTACGAGAAGCTCGGGTGGGCCGACACCGGCGAGCGGAGCAGGGGTCCGATGCCGCCGCACGCCGAGCTGATGACGTACGAGCTCCGGCCCGCGAACGTCCGGAACCCGGCCTAGCGTGGGCCCGTGACCTACCGGACCCGCCTGCTCACGCCGGAGACGTGGGACGACTTCGCCGTCCTGGTGGAGGCCAACAACGGCGTGTGGGGCGGGTGCTGGTGCATGGGGTTCCACCCCGAGGGTCTCGGCGGCACCGCGGCCGACCACCGGGCGGCCAAGGAGGAGCACACCAGGAACGGAACCGTGCACCAGGTGCTCGTCTACGACGGCGACCGGGCGGTGGGCTGGTGCCAGTTCGGCACGCCCGACGAGCTGCCGAACGTGAAGAACGCCAAGGCCTACGAGAAGGACCTCGTCGAGCTGCCGACGTGGCGCATCGGCTGCATCTTCACCGGCAGCAGGCACCGGGAGAAGGGCGTCGCACGGGTCGCCGTGACCGCCGTGCTCGAGGAGATCAGCAGGGCCGGTGGGGGAGTCGTGGAGGCCTACCCGGAGCAGGTCGTCGACCGGAAGCCGCAACGTGGGGCCTACCTCCACACCGGTCCGGAGACGCTCTACGCGGACCTCGGCTTCGTGCGCGACCGGCAGATCGCCAAGTGGCGCTGGGTCATGCGACTCGTGGTGGGCGCCTGAGCGTCCAGCACGTCGATAGGCTGGGCCGGTCCCGACCCACGACCTGAAGGATCACCCATGGCCGGCGGACTGTTCGCCCTCCTCGACGACGTCGCCGCACTCGCCCGGATCGCCGCTGCCAGCGTGGACGACGTCGGCGCCGCCGCGAGCCGTGCCAGCGTGAAGGCCGCGGGCGTGGTCGTCGACGACACCGCCGTGACGCCTCAGTACCTCCACGGGTCCGCGGCCGAGCGTGAGCTGCCGATCATCAAGCAGATCGCCATCGGGTCGCTGCGCAACAAGCTGCTCTTCATCCTGCCGGCGGCCGTGCTGCTGGGGCAGTTCCTGCCGGGCCTGCTGCCGGTGATCCTCATCTTCGGTGGTGGGTTCCTCGCCTACGAGGGCGCCCACAAGGTCCACGAGCGCCTCACCGGTCACGCGACCGAGGCGACGGACGAGGTGTCCGAGCAGGGGGAGTTCACCCCCGAGCACGAGAAGCGCACGATCGCCAACGCCATCCGGACCGACTTCATCCTCAGCGCCGAGATCATGGTCATCGCGCTGAAGGAGGTCGTCAGCTCGGACGCCGATGCGAGCATCTGGATGCGCGCGATCGTGCTGGCCGTGGTCGCGGTCCTCATCACGCTGCTGGTCTACGGCGTGGTCGCGCTGATCGTGAAGATGGACGACGTCGGCCTGCACCTCGCGGAGAAGCCGTCCAAGGGCTCCCAGCGCGTCGGGCTCGCACTGGTGGCCGCGATGCCGCGGCTCCTCGCGGCCATCTCGTTCATCGGCACGCTCGCCATGCTCTGGGTCGGCGGCCACATCTTCCTGGTCAGCCTCTACGAGATCGGCGGGCACGACGGCCTCCTCGAGGGCACCGCCATCGGGGACGCCCTGCATGCGCCCTACGACCTGCTCCACCACTGGGAGGTCGACGTGCACGACGCCGTCGGGGGAGCGCTCGGTGGCATCGTCGGGTGGCTGCTCAACACCGTCGTCTCGGCGCTCGTCGGCCTGGTCGTCGGCTTCGTCGTCCTCTACGCGCTGCGCGCGGTCGGCGTCGGCGCGCACCACGGCGACGACGACACCGTCGAGCACGCGGACGAGCACGCCGTGGAGCACCCCGTGGAGCACGCGGACGGGCCCACCGGGGACCCCGCCGGAGAGCCCTCCGGAAAGCCGGCTGACGGGGGCATCGAGGATTCCCCGAATCGCTGAGGACGGTCCTACTCTCTTCTGGTCCGCGCGGGAGATCCCGACGATGCACAGATGTGCGGCGCAGACGCACCTCCTCAGAATCCGGGAGACACCTGATGGACTTCAACGTCGCTGACCTCACCCTGGCCGCCTACGGCCGCAAGGAGATCGAGCTCGCCGAGCACGAGATGCCGGGCCTGATGGCCATGCGCGAGCGCTACGGCAAGGAGCAGCCCCTCGCGGGCGCCCGCATCGCCGGCTCGCTGCACATGACGATCCAGACCGCCGTGCTCATCGAGACCCTCGCCGCTCTCGGCGCGGACATCCGCTGGGCCACCTGCAACATCTTCTCCACCCAGGACCACGCCGCCGCTGCGGTCGTCGTCGGCCCGAACGGCACCCCCGAGGACCCGCAGGGCGTCCCCGTCTTCGCCTGGAAGGGCGAGACCCTCGCCGAGTACTGGGACGAGGCCGAGAAGGTCTTCGACTTCCCGGGCGAGAACGGCGAGCCGGGTGGCCCCAACATGCTGCTCGACGACGGCGGCGACATCACCATGCTGCTGCACCTCGGTGTCGAGTACGAGAAGGCCGGCGCCGTGCCGTCCCAGGACTCCACCGACAACGAGGAGTTCAAGGAGGTGCTGCGCGTCCTGGCCCGCTCGCTCGAGGCCGACCCGCAGCGCTGGACCAAGCGCGCCCCGCTCGTCAAGGGTGTCTCCGAGGAGACCACCACCGGCGTGCTCCGCCTCTACGAGCGCTTCAAGGAGGGCACGCTCCTCTTCCCGGCGATCAACGTCAACGACTCGGTCACCAAGTCCAAGTTCGACAACAAGTACGGCTGCCGCCACTCGCTCGTCGACGGCATCAACCGCGCCACCGACGTCATGATCGGCGGCAAGGTCGCGGTCGTCTGCGGCTACGGCGACGTCGGCAAGGGCTCCGCGGAGTCGCTGCGTGGCCAGGGTGCTCGCGTCATCGTCACCGAGATCGACCCGATCTGCGCGCTGCAGGCCGCGATGGACGGCTACGAGGTGCGTCGCCTCGAGTCGGTCGTCGAGACCGCCGACATCTTCATCACCACGACCGGAAACTTCGACATCATCACGGTCGAGCACTTCCACAAGATGAAGCACCAGGCGATCGTCGGCAACATCGGTCACTTCGACAACGAGATCAACATGGCCGGCCTGGCCAAGATCCCGGGCATCGTCAAGGACGAGATCAAGCCGCAGGTCCACCAGTGGATCTTCGAGGACGGCAAGAAGGTCATCGTGCTGTCCGAGGGCCGCCTGCTCAACCTCGGCAACGCCACCGGCCACCCGTCGTTCGTGATGTCGAACTCCTTCACCAACCAGGTTCTCGCGCAGATCGAGCTCTACTCCAAGGCCGACGACTACGAGCTGGGCGTGCACGTGCTGCCCAAGCACCTGGACGAGGAGGTCGCCCGGCTGCACCTCGACGCCCTCGGTGTCGAGCTCACCGAGCTCACCAAGGAGCAGGCCGCCTACCTCGGCGTCCCGGTCGAGGGTCCCTACAAGGCCGACCACTACCGCTACTGATCAACCCTGATCGGTCGGGTGTCGCACCTAGACTGACGCCATGACTGATCTTGTCGAGCCCGCTCGCGGCAGCGTGCTCGTCGTCGACGACGACGCCTCCCTGGCGGAGATGCTCTCCATCGTCCTCCGCCAGGAGGGGTTCGACAGCCGCATCGTGGGCCGCGGCGACGTGGCCCTCGATGCGTTCCGCGACTACAAGCCCGACCTGGTCCTCCTCGACCTGATGCTGCCCGGCAAGGACGGCATCGACGTCTGCAAGGAGATCCGTGCCGAGTCGGGCGTGCCGATCGTGATGCTCACCGCGAAGGGCGACACCGTCGACGTCGTCGTCGGCCTCGAGTCCGGGGCCGACGACTACATCGTCAAGCCCTTCAAGCCCAAGGAGCTCGTCGCCCGCATCCGCGCCCGCGTACGTCGCAACGACGTGGAGGTCGACGAGGGACTGACCATCGGTGACGTGAGCATCGACGTGGCCGGGCACTCGGTGACCCGCGACGGCGAGGCGATCAACCTGACGCCGCTCGAGTTCGACCTGCTGGTGTGCCTGGCCCGCAAGCCGTGGCAGGTCTTCACCCGCGAGGTGCTGCTCGAGCAGGTCTGGGGCTACCGGCACAGCGCCGACACCCGACTGGTCAACGTGCACGTCCAGCGGCTGCGCTCCAAGGTCGAGCACGACCCCGAGAACCCCGAGGTCGTGGTGACCGTGCGCGGCGTGGGCTACAAGGCCGGCAAGTCCTAGGACCGCCCCGTTGAGCCTGTTCGAACGGCTGCCCCCGATCCTGCGCCACGGGCCGGCCTTCTGGCGCCGGTCCGTCCAGGCGCGCGTGGTGCTCAGCACCGTGCTGCTCTCCGCGGCGGTCGTCGGGGTGGTGGGCTGGTTCCTCATCCAGCAGACCCGCGACGGCCTGCTCGAGCACCGGGTGCAGGCGGTCGTCCAGGAGGCCGAGGGGGAGACCCGCGCCGCCCGCGAGGCCCTGGCGGCGACGCCCGGCCTCGACGTCAACCAGTCGCGGCAGCAGCAGGACCTCGTCGAGCCGATCATCACCCGCGGGGCCACCCGCGGGTTCGCCGTGATCCTCTCGCCGCCGATCCGCGAGGGCAGCCGGCTGGCCGACGGCGGCGCGAAGTTCACCCAGGGCCTCGACCTCGCCAGCGTCCCGGAGCGGCTCGAGGCCACCTTCGACGAGCCCTCGCCGGCGGCGTGGACCTACACCGACATCAAGACCATCAGCGACGTCCCGGGACTCCCCGAGGGGCCGGGCATCGTGGTCGGCAGCCAGGTGCGGCTGCCGGCCGACGGCAACACCTACACGCTCTACTACCTCTACTCCCTCGACGAGCAGGGCGAGACCCTCGCGCTGGTGTCGCGCGCGATGCTCGTCGCCGGCGTGCCGCTGCTGCTCCTGGTGGCCTGCCTGACCTGGTTGGTCACGCGGCAGGTGGTGACCCCCATCCGGATGGCACGGCGCGTGGCCGAGCGCCTCGCGGCGGGCCAGCTCCAGGAGCGGATGCGGGTGACCGGCGAGGACGACCTGGCTCGCCTGGCCACCTCCTTCAACCAGATGGCCTCCAACCTCCAGAAGCAGATCCGCCAGCTCGAGGAGCTGAGCCGGCTGCAGCGTCGTTTCGTCTCCGACGTCTCCCACGAGCTGCGCACTCCGATCACCACGGTCCGGATGGCCAGTGACGTCATCCACGACGCCAAGCCCTTCCTCGACCCGGTCACCGGCCGCGCCGCCGAGCTGCTGCAGAAGGAGCTCGACCGCTTCGAGACCCTGCTGGCCGACCTGCTCGAGATCAGCCGCTTCGACGCGGGTGCAGCGGTGCTGGAGACCGACGACGTGAACCTCGTCGACGTCGCCCACCGGGTGGCGGACATGACCTCGGCCCTCGCCGCCCAGCGCTCGACGCGGGTGGTCGTGCACGACCCCGGGGTGCCCTGCATCGCCGAGGCCGACGTACGCCGGGTGGAGCGCATCGTGCGCAACCTGGTCACCAACGCGATCGACCACGCCGAGACCCGCGACGTCGAGATCTTCGTCGACGCCGACCGCCAGTCCGCCGCGATCGCGGTGCGCGACCACGGCGTCGGGCTCGGCCCGGGGGAGTCGGCGATGGTGTTCAACCGCTTCTGGCGGGCCGATCCAGCCCGCGCGCGCACCAGTGGCGGCACCGGCCTCGGGCTGTCGATCTCGCTCGAGGACACCCACCTCCACGGCGGCTGGCTGCAGGCCTGGGGACGTCCCGGCGAGGGGGCCCAGTTCCGGCTCACCCTGCCGCGCCACCTCGGCACGCAGCTGCGCCACTCGCCGCTGCCGCTGGTGCCCGACGACGCCCGGGAGACCGCATGATCGGCCTGCGGCGCCGTGGGGTGCGCACCCTGCTCGCGGCCGCTGCCTGCACGCTCCTCGCAGGCTGCGTGCAGATGCCGAGCGAGGGCCCGGTCGTGGAGCCCAAGGCGTCCGCCGAGGTCGACGAGCTGCCCGGCTTCGCCTTCGACCCGCGCCCGCCGCAGGCGGGGGCGACGGGCGAGGAGATCGTCGCCGGCTTCCTCGAGGCGATGCGTGCGACGCCGATCCGACTGACCGTCGCGCGCCAGTTCCTCTCCACCGCCGCAGCCGACGGGTGGAAGCCCGAGCAGCAGATCATGACCTACAACGAGCTCGGCACCGCGTCCGGCGACATGGCCGTGCGGATCCCGATGACCGACGTCAACCTCTACGACGCCCGCGGCGCCTGGGAGCGCACCCAGGCCTCGCGCACCCTCAGCATCGGGCTGGTCCAGGAGGGTGGCGAGTGGCGCATCGGCGAGGTGCCGTCCGCGCTGATCGTCCCCGACTCGTGGTTCGACGACTGGTACGAACGCGTCTCGCTCTACTTCTTCGACCCCACCTCCGAGGTGCTGGTGCCCGAGCCGGTCTACGTGCCCCGCGGTGACCAGTTCGCGTCCTCGCTGGTGCGCGGGCTCCTCATGCCGCTCGCGGACGACGAGGCGCAGATCGTGCAGAGCTACTTCCCCCGGGCCCGGGGGCTGTCGGTGCCCATCACGAGCGGCGGCATCGCCGAGGTGGCGCTGTCGGGCGACCCCGACGCGGTCGACCAGGACACCGCCGACCGGATGCTGGCCCAGCTGGTCTGGACGCTGAAGCAGGACGACCGCATCAACGCCGTGAAGCTCAGCATCGGCGGGCGGGCCATCAGCTTCCAGGACGGCGCAGCGCTGGTGAACCTCGGCGTCGGCAGCCTCTACGACCCCAACGGCGCGCGCGCGTCCAGCGAGCTCTTCGCGCTCGACGGCGGTCGCGTGGTGGCGGGGTCGATCGGCGCGTTCGAGAGCACGCTCGGCCCCTTCGGCCGCCAGGACCTCGGCATCCGCTCCATCGGGGTGAACCTCGACGGCTCGCGCGTCGCGGCGGTCTCCGGCACCGGCGCGGAGCTGTTCGTCGCACCGACGGAGGCCCCCGACGGGGAGAGCGCCGGTGTGGTCGCCGGCGCCGTCGACCTCGCACCTCCGAGCTGGGACCACCGCGACCGGATCTGGGTCCTCGACCGCGGTGCCGGGCGCGCTCGCGTGATCGTGGTCGAGGACGGCGCCGCCCGCCCCCTCGACGTACCCGGTGTGACCGGACGCCCGGTCACCAAGCTGCTCGTCTCCCGTGACGGCAGTCGGCTGGTCGCGGTCGTGCGCGGGCGCACCGCCGACCGGATCGTGTCCAGCCGGATCCGGCACGACGCGGCCGGCGTCATCGTCGGCTTCACCCCTCTGCAGACCCTCGCGGTGCCCGCCGAGGACGCCCCGCGGGTCCGCGACATCGGCTGGCGCTCGCCGACCACCGTCTCGGTGCTGAGCGTCACCGACGACTTCTCGCAGGTCCGCACGCTCTCCGTCGACGGCGCACCCGGCGAGACCTCGACCACCGGCACGATCCGGCTCCGGGGGCGCACCCGCGCGCTCGTCTCCTCGCCGCTCGACCTCAGCGAGGTCTACGGCGTGTCCGGACGCGTCGTCGTCGACCTGACCCGGCCCGAGCGGACCGTGCCGGACCTGCCACGCGGACTGACCTCGCTCACCTACCCCGGCTGACCGGTCCGCTGTCCACAGCCCCCGCGGCCCTGCTTGCCGGTGCCGCTCGCGGGCTGCTGCGATGGCAGCGTGCTCGACGAGGCCCTCGACCTGTTCCTCGGCAGCCGGTGCGTCGGGTGCGACCGGCCGGGCCGGATGCTGTGCCCAGCCTGCCGCGCGGGGCTCGCGCACGAGGCGTCGGTGGCCTGGCCGTCGCCGACGCCCGCCGGACTGGTGCCGCCCTGGGCCACCGAGTCCTACGACGGCGCCGTGCGCGCGCTGGTGGTCGGCCACAAGGACCGCGGGCAGTGGGGCCACCGCCGCGTGCTCGGCGACCTGCTGGCCGTGACCGTGGGCGCAGCCGTCGCCGGGCTCGACCCCGCGGTCCCGGTGCTGCTCGTCCCCGTGCCGTCCCGGCCGGGCGCCGGCCGCCAGCGCGGCTACGAGGCCACCACCGCGCTCGCGCGCGCAGCCGCCGGACGCGTACGACGGACGCGTGAGGTGGTCGTGGCGCCCCTGGTCGTCTCCCGCGGCGCGGCCGACCAGGCGGGCCTCGACGCCCGCGGCCGGGCGGCCAACGTGCACCTGTCGATGCACTGCCCGACCCCGCTCCTCGGGCGCCTCGCCCGGCGGCACCGGGAGGCCTACGTCGTGGTCTGCGACGACGTCGTGACGACCGGTGCGACCGCCCGCGAGGCCCAGCGCGCCCTCCAGGCGGTCGGGCTGTCACCCGTCGCGATCGCGGTCGTCGCGGCCACCCGCCGGAGGTCGACCGACAGGTGACCCCGCTGTTGGTTCGGAGCCGATGAGGGGCTAGCGTCTTGTCATGGAGTCCGCCCGGGTCCGTGGTTGCGTCACGGAGAGGGGTGCGCGCGACACCGTCAGGTGCAGCGCTCGGTCCGTCCCGTGGCAAGCCGATGCCAGTCGCAGGCGAAACGGTCCACGTAAGTCCACGGGCACCGCGTCTGACGCGGAGCCCGCCGGACGATCACGGTGCGGCTTAGAAGTAAGTCCTGCCTCGGTCCCGGCACCAGATGTGCCGGACGCCGGGAGAAGGCCAGTAGTGACGGAGAAGTTGCGAACGCTTCAGCAGGCGGTTGTGGGGTCGAAGACCAGGTCGGCCGGGCGGATTCCATCCCACCCTGCCCCGGCGCACGGCGCCGCGGCCCATGGAAGGGTGCGGCCGCTCACTGGTTGAGGAGGTTCACATGGAGGTTGTGGTCACGGGACGGCACTGCGAGGTGTCCGATCGGTTCCGCGAACATGTCTCGGAGAAGCTCACGCGTCTGGAGAAGCACGATCACCGCATCATGCGCGTCCAGGTGGAGGTGGAGCTCGAGAAGAACCCCCGCCAGCACGACCGGTCGGTCAAGGTCGAGCTGACCGCCTTCTCCAAGGGGCCGGTGATCCGCGCCGAGGCGGCCGCCGACGACAAGATGGGTGCGCTGGACCTCGCCCTCGACAAGATGCAGTCCCAGATGCGCCGCGCCGCCGACCGGCGCCGTGTCCACAAGGGACGCAACGCGCACGTGGGTGTGGGGGAGGCCCTCGCCGGCCTGCCCGAGGTGGGCGAGTCGGGTGCCGACGACGCGGTCATCGAGCGCAAGGTCGGACCGATCACCGTCACCGGTGACGGCCCCCTCGTGGTGCGCGAGAAGTCCCACACCGCGGCCCCGATGACCCTCGACCAGGCCCTCTACGAGATGGAGCTCGTGGGGCACGACTTCTACCTGTTCGTCGACAAGGAGAGCGAGCGGCCGTCGGTGGTCTACCGCCGCCGTGGCTACGACTACGGCGTCATCTCGCTCGACGTCGACTGAGCGCCTCACCCCGGGGTGTCGTCCCCGCGACGCAGGTCACGCGCGCATGACATGATGCGCGCGTGACCGAGGCACACAGCAGCGAACCCGTCCGCGTCCTGGTGGTCGACGACCAGGAGCTCTTCCGCCGCGGCTTGATCATGCTGCTCAGCGGCGACACCGACATCGAGGTGGTGGGCGAGGCCGCCGACGGTGTGACCGCCACCGACCTCGCGGTGAAGACCGCCCCCGACGTGATCCTGCTCGACGTACGCATGCCGCGCCGCACCGGCGTCGAGGCCTGCAGCGCGATCAAGGAGGCCGTCCCGGCCGCCAAGATCATCATGCTCACCGTCTCCGACGAGGAGGCCGACCTCTACGAGTCGGTCAAGAACGGCGCCTCCGGCTACCTCCTCAAGGACTCCTCGATCGAGGAGGTCGCCCAGGCGATCCGTGTCGTCAACGAGGGCCAGTCGCTGATCAGCCCCTCGATGGCGGTCAAGCTCATCGACGAGTTCAAGCAGATGTCCAAGCCCGAGCGCGAGCAGGGCCCGGCACTGCGGCTGACCGACCGCGAGCTCGAGGTGCTGCGCCTCGTGGCCAAGGGCCTCAACAACCGTGAGGTCGCCAAGGAGCTGTTCATCTCCGAGAACACGGTCAAGAACCACGTCCGCAACATCCTCGAGAAGCTGCAGCTGCACTCCCGCATGGAGGCCGTCATGTACGCCATGCGCGAGAAGCTGCTGGACCTGCCGTAGCCCGCGCACGAGGCCGGACAGGGTGTCGGTCCTCTCTGGTTGAGTGCCACCCGTGACCGAGTCGCTCACCCAGCTCCAGGCGCGCCGCATCGCGCTCGCCGCCCAGGGGTTCACCGCGCGACCCCACACCACGCCGTCGATGAAGACGTTCGACCGCACGCTCGCGCGCACCGGTGTCCTGCAGGTCGACTCGGTCAACGTGCTCCAGCGCGCCCACTACATGCCGCTCTACTCCCGGATGGGCCCCTACGACGTCGACCTCCTGCGGCGCGCGTCCGAGCGCCGGCCGCGCCGGGTGGTGGAGTACTGGGCCCACGTCCAGGCGCTCATGCCGGTCGAGCTGTGGCCGTTCATGCGGCACCGGATGGAGCACTACCGCTCCGAGCGCGGCAAGTGGGGGTTCACCGCCGACGCCACCCTGGAGCCGCGCGTGCTCGACGCAGTGCGCGACCGGGGTCCGGTCACCGCCCGGCACCTCGAGGAGGAGTTCAGCACCGGTCCACGCACCAAGGAGCACTGGGGCTGGAACTGGTCGGAGGCCCGCAAGGTCCTCGACTACCTCTTCCTCGTCGGTGACGTCGCGATCGCCGGGCGCACCAGCCAGTTCGAGGTGCTCTACGACCTCACCGAGCGCGTGCTGCCCGCCTCGGTGCTGGCCGCCCCCACGCCGACACCCCAGGAGGCGGTCACCGAGCTCGTCCGCCGCGCCGCGCGCTCGCACGGCGTCGCGAGCGCCACCTGCCTGGCCGACTACTACCGCCTGCGCCTGCAGCCGGCCCCCGGCAGGGCCAGCGCCAAGGTCGCCATCGACCAGCTGGTCGAGGAGGGCGAGCTGGTCCCGGTCGCCGTGCAGGGCTGGACGCGCCCGACGTGGCTCCACCGCGACGCCGTGCTGCCGCGCAAGGTCGCCGCGCGCACGCTGCTCAGCCCGTTCGACCCGGTGGTCTGGGAGCGGGCCCGCCTCGAGGCGCTGTTCGACTTCTTCTACCGCATCGAGATCTACGTCCCGGCCGAGAAGCGGCTCCACGGCTACTACGTCCTCCCGTTCCTGCTCGGTGACCGGCTCGTGGCGCGCGTCGACCTCAAGGCGGACCGGGCCGCGGGGGTGCTCCTCGTCCCGGGCGCCTTCGCGGAGCCGCACGCGCCCGCCGGGACCGCCGCCGAGCTCGCCGCCGAGCTGCGCCGGCTGGCAGGCTGGCTGGGCCTGGACGACGTGGTCGTGGGCGACCGCGGGGACCTCTCCGGGCCACTGTCCTACGCATTGGGTCCTGCGTTGGACCGGTAGGTACAGTTACCACTCGTGCCTGCCATCATCGACAAGCTGCTCCGCATCGGCGAGGGCAAGATCCTTCGTGAGCTCGAAGCCATCGTGAAGGCGGTCAACGCCATCGAGGACGACTTCGTCTCGATGAGCGACGACGAGCTCCGCGGCATGACCGCCGAGTTCCGCGACCGCCTGAGCAACGGCGAGACGCTCGACGACATCATGCCGGAGGCGTTCGCGGTCGTCCGCGAGGCGAGCAAGCGCGTGCTGGGCATGCGGCCCTTCGACGTCCAGGTCATGGGTGCCGCCGCCCTCCACCTCGGCAACATCGCCGAGATGAAGACCGGAGAGGGCAAGACCCTCGTCGCGGTCCTGCCGTCCTACCTCAACGCGCTCGCCGGCAAGGGCGTGCACGTGGTCACGGTCAACGACTACCTCGCGAAGTTCCAGTCCGAGCAGATGGGCCGCGTCCACCACTTCCTCGGCCTGACCGTCGGCGTGATCCTGCCGTCGATGCGTCCCGCGGAGCGCCGCGAGGCCTACGCCTGCGACATCACCTACGGCACCAACAACGAGCTCGGCTTCGACTACCTGCGCGACAACATGGCCGACTCGGTCGAGGAGTGCGTGCAGCGCGGCCACAACTTCGCCATCGTCGACGAGGTCGACTCGATCCTCATCGACGAGGCGCGGACGCCGCTGATCATCAGCGGCCCGACCCAGGACGAGGTGAAGTGGTACGCCGAGTTCGCGAAGCTGACCCGCACCCTCGTCAAGGACGTCGACTACGAGGTCGACGAGAAGAAGCGCACGATCTCCGTGCTCGAGCCCGGCATCACCAAGGTCGAGGACCACCTCGGGATCGACAACCTCTACGACTCGGTCAACACCCCCCTCATCTCGTTCCTGAACAACTCCATCAAGGCCAAGGAGCTGTTCCGCAACGACAAGGAGTACGTCGTCATGGACGGCGAGGTGCTCATCGTCGACGAGCACACCGGCCGCATCCTGGCCGGTCGCCGCTACAACGACGGACTGCACCAGGCCATCGAGGCCAAGGAGGGCGTGACCGTCCGCGAGGAGTACCAGACCCTCGCCACGATCACCCTGCAGAACTACTTCCGCCTCTACGAGAAGCTCTCCGGCATGACCGGTACGGCCATGACCGAGGCCTCCGAGTTCGACAAGATCTACAAGCTCGGCGTCGTGCCGATCCCGACGAACCGTCCGATGCAGCGCAAGGACAACGTCGACCTGGTCTACCGGACCGAGGAGGCGAAGTACTCCGCCGTCGCCGACGACATCGCCGAGCGCCATGAGAAGGGCCAGCCGATCCTGATCGGCACCGTGTCGGTCGAGAAGTCCGAGTACCTCTCCAACCTGCTCAAGAAGCGCGGCATCCCGCACACGGTCCTCAACGCCAAGCAGCACGCCGACGAGGCGAAGGTCGTCGCACTGGCCGGCCACAAGGGCGCGGTCACCGTCGCCACCAACATGGCCGGTCGAGGCACCGACATCATGCTCGGTGGCTCGGTGGACTTCCTCGCCGACCAGGAGCTGCGCAAGCAGGGCCTCGACCCGGTCGAGACCACGGAGGACTACGACGCCGCGTGGCCCGCGATGGTCGAGCGGATCAAGGCCCAGGTCGCGGCCGAGCACGACGAGGTCAAGGAGCTCGGCGGCCTCTACGTCGTCGGCACCGAGCGTCACGAGTCGCGCCGCATCGACAACCAGCTGCGCGGTCGTTCCGGTCGCCAGGGCGACCCGGGTGAGTCCCGGTTCTACCTGTCGCTGCAGGACGAGATGATGCGGCTGTTCAAGTCGGAGTGGGTCGACCGGATCCTCACCGTGCTCAAGGTCCCCGACGACGTGCCGATCGACGCCAAGCGCGTCAGCAACGCGATCGCCGGCGCCCAGGCCAACATCGAGTCTCAGAACTTCGAGTCGCGCAAGAACGTCCTCAAGTACGACGACGTGATGAGCCGCCAGCGTGAGGTCATCTACGCCGAGCGCCGTCGCGTCCTCGAGGGTGCCGACCTCGGCGAGCAGATCCGCGGCTTCATCGACGACGTCGTCAGCGGCTACGTCCGCGGGGCGACCGAGGGCTACGCGGAGGACTGGGACCTCGACGCGCTGTTCGCCGCGCTCGGCCAGCTCTACCCGATGGGCCTCACCAAGGAAGGCCTCGTCAAGGAGGCCGGCGGCCTGGAGAACATCAGCCGCGAGAAGCTCATCGAGGACCTGCAGAAGGACGCCCAGGAGGCCTACGACCGTCGCGAGGACGAGATGGGCGAGGAGGTGCAGCGCGAGCTCGAGCGCCGCGTCGTCCTCTCGGTGCTCGACCGCAAGTGGCGCGAGCACCTCTACGAGATGGACTACCTCCGTGAGGGCATCTACCTCCGCGCCTACTCCCAGCGTGACCCGCTGGTCGAGTACCAGCGCGAGGGCTTCGACATGTTCGCCGCGATGATGGACGGCATCAAGGAGGAGTCGGTCGGCTTCCTCTTCAACCTCCAGGTCGAGGTCGAGGACGAGCAGCCCGACGAGGAGGTCGCGGCCGTGGCGCCCCAGGTGTCGGCTGCCACCCCGCAGATCGACTTCGCCCAGGCGGCCGCCCACGCCCCCGGCGCGCAGCCGCAGCAGCAGGCCCCGACGATCCGCGCCAAGGGCCTGGACAAGCCGTCGCGCCCCCAGCAGCTGTCCTACAGCGCGCCCAGCGAGGACGGCGAGGCCGAGGTGCACGCCGAGCACGTGGCCTCCGACGACCCGTTCGCCGGTGTCGGGCGCAACTCCCTGTGCCCCTGCGGCTCGGGCCAGAAGTTCAAGCGCTGCCACGGCGCCCCGGGTGGGGCGTCCGGCTACACCACGCGCGCGGGCGGCTGAGTCACCCGGTTCACCCCCAGGCGAGGGCGACGCACTGCCACCGGTCCCGCACGATCTCGAAGCGTGCGGCGACCGCGCGGGAGCGCCTGCCGTAGCGCACGTGCGCGCTGGCCTCGACCGCGTCGCTGCGGATCAGGGCCGTGCGTACGCCGACCACGACCGGTCGCGCCGGGTTGGGTCCGCGGACCCGGCCGGGCGTGAGTGCGGCGGCCGCGCTGACCGTGCGCGCACGCCCGACCAGGTCGTCGTACACCTCCGGGACGGTGTGGCGCAGCAGCTGCGCCACCGGCCGGTCGCCGGCGCCGATCTCCACCGCGGCCTGCAGGTAGCGCCCGACGAAGGCGTCCACGCGGCTCCGGGCGGCCGGGTCGGCCGCGACCAGGTCGTTGGTGTGGGCGCTGCGCAGGCGCGGGCGCGGGGGAGCGGTCCGCGGGGTGAGGTCGAGGGCCAGGCTGCCCTGCACGCTCGCCATCGATGACGCCGGCCTCAGCAAGATGACCTCGGCGTGGGTGTCGTGCGTGCTCATCTCAGTCTCCGTCCTGCTCGAGTCGGTCGTGGTGGGTGCTTCCGGGCAGGCGGAGCGCCTGGCCGGGGAGGATGAGGTCGGGGTCGTCGCCCACGACGTCGCGGTTGGCCTCCCAGATCGCCCGCCAGCGCCGGTCCACCGATCCGGTGGCGCCGGGATGGGTGCGGGCGATCGACCACAGCGAGTCGCCGGGACGTACGACGTAGGTGTCGGGCGCCGTGCCGGTCGTCGGGACCGGCCGCGGCCGGTGGTGCGCCGCGGGGGCGACGGCCCGCTCGGGGAGCGCCAGCCCGGCGAGCAGCTCGCTCCCCTCGCCCCCGGCCGCCACCGCCGGGTGGCCGGTGCCGACCGCCACCGCGACCCCGCACGCCACGAGCACCAGCCGCCTGGTCGTCCCGCCCCCCGTGCGGGTCCTCCCGATCAGCAGCCCGCACACGGTCGCCGTGGTGACGAGCCACAGCCAGGCGAGCGCGACGGACAGCGCTGTCGCACAGGCGGCCACGAGCAGGTCGTCCACCGCGTCCGGGCCCGCCCCGCCCGCCGCGCGCCACGCACCGGGCGTTGCCCCGGCGGTCAGGGCGGCGGCAGCGGACACGGCCGCCCAGACCGTTACCGGCCGCCCGATCGTGTGGAATCCCCGAGACATCGACGCGAACCTTTCGTTTGCGTGTGTTTGCCACATTCAACGAAGGTTTGACATCACTGTCAAAGGTCTCTCCACAGCACCTGGCCGAGCCGGCGCTGGCTAGGCTCGCGCCATGTCCTGGGAGCACGAGCTGTTCGCGCTGTTCGACGACCTCGAGGGGCAGGCCTCGGCGCTGTGGGAGGTCGACCGGGAGGCCGAGCTCGCCGACCGGGCGCGCGCGGAGTACGCGTCGGTCACCCTGGCCAGCCGGTTGATGGCCTCGCGGGGGCGGCAGGTCGCCCTCGACCTCCCGCACGTCGGTCGCCTCGAGGGCAGCCTCGACCGTGTCGGGGACGGGTGGTGCCTGCTCAGCGGGACGGGGCAGGACTGGATCGTCCCGCTCGCGTCCGTCGCGGCCGTCCGCGGCGCCAGCGGCCGCTCCGTGCCCGAGGTGGCGTGGTCGGTCGTCGACCGGCTCGGTCTCGGCTCAGCCCTGCGCAGGCTCGCCGACGCCGACGAGCGGTGTCAGCTCCACCTCGCTGACGGGACCCGGCACGAGGCACACGTGCACAGGGTCGGCGCCGACTTCCTCGAGGCTAGGGGCGCCCAGGACGAGCGGCTCCTGGTGCCGTACGCCGCCCTGGTGGCCGTGCAGCGGCGCGAGGGGTAGGGCCGCGTCGGTCAGGTCGCCTCGACGTCGTAGGGCGGGACCTGGCCCTCGGGCAGCGTGTCGGCCCGGTTCGCGGCCTGCTCGCGGTCGAAGTCGGCCATCGCCTCGCTGATGTGCTTGCGCACGATGGTGCGGGGGTCGAGGTCGCGCAGCTGCAGGTCGGCGTAGTCCGGGCCGAGCTCGGTGCGCAGCTCGTCGCGGGCGCTGTGCGCGAGCGTGCGGGCGCGGTGCAGCAGCTGGGCGGCCTGGCGGGCCAGGTCCGGGAGCTTGTCGGGGCCGAGCACGACGACCGCGACGAGGGCGATCACGGCCAGCTCCAGCAGCCCGACGTCGAACATGCCCCGAACCTACCGGTCAGAACCGGCTGGAGGGGGTGAGTCCGAGCTGCATGCCGGCCAGACCACGCCCGCGGCCCGACAGCGTCTGCGCCACCCGGGTCAGCTCGCGGGCCGCCGGGGCGCTGGGGTCGGCCTCGACGATGGGCTTGCCGACGTCGCCGCCCTCACGCAGGGAGATGTCGAGCGGGATCGTGGCCAGCACCGGGACGTCGTAGCCGAAGCGCTCGGACAGGGTGCGCGCGACGCGCTCGCCGCCGCCGGTGCCGAAGACGTCCAGCCGGTGGTCGTCCTCGGGCGGGCAGTGCGGGCACGGGAGGTAGCTCATGTTCTCGACGACGCCGATCACCCGCTGGTGCATCATCGATGCCATCGTGCCGGCGCGCTCGGCCACCTCGGCAGCGGCCTCCTGCGGGGTGGTCACCACGATGACCTCGGCGCTGGGCAGGTGCTGGCCCAGCGAGATGGCCACGTCGCCGGTGCCCGGCGGCAGGTCGAGGAGCAGGGCGTCGAGGTCGCCCCAGTAGACGTCGGCGAGCATCTGCACGAGCGCCCGGTCGAGCATCGGACCACGCCAGGCCACGACCTGGTCGCGGCGGGGCTTGAGCATGCCGATCGAGATGACCGAGACGCCGCTCGGGGTCGGCACCGGCATGATCAGGTCGTCGACCTGGGTGGGCCGGGTGTCGGCGATGCCCAGCATCGCCGGCACGGAGTGGCCGTAGATGTCGGCGTCGACGATGCCGACCTTGAGGCCCTGGCCGGCGAGCGCGAGGGCGAGGTTGACCGTGACCGACGACTTGCCGACGCCGCCCTTGCCGCTGGCGATCGCGTAGACCTTGGTCAGGGACCCGGGCTGGGCGAAGGGGATCTCGCGCTGGGCGCGGCCGTCGGAGAGGATCTCCTTGAGGCCTGCGCGCTGCTCGGGGGTCATCACGCCGAGGCTGAGGTCGACCGAGGCGACGCCGGGCACCGCGGTCACGGCGGCGGTGACGTCGCGGTTGATGGTGTCCTTGAGCGGGCAGCCGGCGACGGTGAGGAGCACGTGGACCGCGACGGAGCCGTCGTCGGCCACGGCGACGGAGTCCACCATCCCCAGCTCCGTGATCGGACGCTTGATCTCGGGGTCGTTGACGGTCGCGAGTGCGTCCATCACCTGCTGCTGCGTGGGGGTGCTCATGATGCGCCAGTCTACGAGCCACCCCGCAGCGTCACGGTCCCGGCCGGGAAACCTGGTCCGGGGGAGGCTGGTGCTCGGTGGACAGGTCGGGACGGGAGAGCTCCTCGATGTCGCCGAGCAGGCCGCGCAGCTCGGAGCGGAGGAAGTCGCGGGTGGCGACCTCGCCGACGGACATCCGGAGCGAGGCGACCTCACGAGCGAGGAACTCCATGTCGGCGTGGGCGCGGGCGTTGGCCTGCCGGTCCTGCTCGGCGACGACCTTGTCGCGCTGCTCCTGGCGGTTCTGCGCGAGCAGGATCAGGGGAGCGGCGTAGGACGCCTGCAGGCTGAGCATCAGGGTCAGGAAGATGAACGGGAACTCGTCGAAGCGCAGGTCGGCGGGTGCCAGGACGTTCCACGCGATCCACGCCGCGACGAAGAAGCTCATCCACAGCAGGAACTTCGCGGTGCCCATGTAGCGGGCGAACGACTCGGCGAAGACGCCGAACGCATCGGCGTCGAGCGCCGGGCGGCGCACGAAGGAACGACGGGTCTCGCGCGGGGTGTCGAGGCGGGGCCGACGGCTCTCGCTCATCCTGCCCTCCCGGCCGCAGGCCCTCCGTTGATCCGGCCGGGCCGCGGCGCCCGGTCACGCCAGCCCTCGGGCAGCATGTGGTCGAGCAGGTCGTCGACGGTCACCGCGCCCAGCAGCCGGCCCTCGTCGTCGACGACGGGGGCTGCCACGAGGTTGTAGGTCGCGAGGTGCGCGGCGACCTGGTCCATCGAGGCGTCGGGACGCAGCGGGTCCATCGAGTCGTCCAGCGCGGCGGCGACCAGCGTGGACGGCGGCTCGCGCAGCAGCCGCTGGATGTGCGCGGCGCCGAGCAGCTTGCCGGTGGGCGTCTCCAGCGGCTGGCGGCAGACGTAGACCAGCGCGGCCAGGGCGGGCGTCAGCTCGGGGTTGCGCACGTGGGCGAGGGCGTCGGCGATCGTGGCGTCGGGGGAGAGGATCACCGGCTCGGGCGTCATCATCGCGCCGGCGGTGTTGTCGTCGTAGGACATCAGGCGCCGGACGTCCTCGGCCTCCTCGGGCTCCATCAGCCCGAGCAGCGTGGCGGCGGTCTCGGGGTTGAGGTCGGCGATGAGGTCGGCCGCGTCGTCGGCCGACATCTCCTCGAGGACGTCGGCGGCGCGCTCGGAGTCGAGGTGCTCGAGGATCTCGACCTGGTCCTCCTCGGGCAGCTCCTCGAGGACGTCGGCGAGGCGCTCGTCGTCGAGAGCCGCCACGACGGCCGTACGGCGCTCGGGCGGGAGGTCGTGGATCATGTTGGCCGCGTCGGCCGGTCGCATCTCGTTGAGCGCCGCGATCAGGTGGGTGGCGCCCTGGGTGGGCTCGTGCCGCGTCAGGCCGGTCACGTCGCGCCACTCCACGACGTGGGTCTGGCCGCGGCGCCGGAAGCCCTTGCTGGGCTCCTGCACCGCGACGCGGGACAGCACCCAGTCGCGGTTGCGGGCCTGCTCCATCGCCACGTCGTAGACGACGCCGGTGACGCCGCCGTCCTTGGCGGTGTCCTTGATCGTCACCGTGCGGTCGAGCATCTGGCCCATCACGAGCGTCTCGGTCGAGCGCTGCTCGAACCGGCGCATGTTGAGCAGTCCGGTCGTGTGCACCTGGCCGCTGTCGATCGCGGTGATCCGGGTCATCGGCACGAAGATGCGCCGTCGCCCGAAGACCTCGGCGACCATGCCGAGGACGCGCGGCTGGCTCGTCTCCGTGCGGAGCGCGACCACCAGGTCGCGCACCTTGGCCACCTGGTCGCCCTGGGGGTCGAAGATCGGCAGCCCGACGAGCCGGGCCACGAAGACGCGGGTCGGGGTGGTGCTCACGGCCGCAACGTTAGCGTGCGCGGCCCGCCGGGGCGCTCCGCGACAAGCCGTGCGGGACCGGCGCAGGATGTTACCCTTTCAACGCAGGAGTCACTCCTGTCACATCGATCGGGGGCCGGGTGCGTGCGCCGGGTGGTTCGATCGACCACCTCGAGCGACGCCACTTCCCCGACGACACTGTGAGGCAGCAGCCCATGTTCGCCACGTCCTTCCCCCTCCGAGCCCTCGGTGTGGTGGTGCCTGCCGTGATCGCCGTCGCGGTCGCCGGCACCCTCTCCGACCCCTCGAGCAGTCCGCACGCGTCCGTCCGGACGGTGGCGGACGAGGTCCCCGCCGCGCAGGTCGCGCAGAAGTCGGCGTCGACCGCCGTCCAGACCACGCCGGCGACCTTCTTCCGTGCCGCCACCTTCAACGTGCTCGGCGCCGACCACACCGCGCCGGGTGGCAACCGCAAGGGCTGGGACTCCGGCGTCGTGCGCATGGACCGCGTGGTGACCCTGCTCGGCGAGCACGACCTCGACGTGGTCGGCTTCCAGGAGTTCCAGCCGCCGCAGGCAGCCCGGTTCCAGGAGCTGACGGGCACGTCGTGGCAGACCTATCCCGGCCTCGACACCACGACGGGCGCCCCGTCGGTCAACTCGATCGGGTGGCGCACCGACACGTGGCAGCTGCTCGAGGCACGCACCGTGCCGATCCCCTACTTCGACGGTGCGCCCAGCCGGATGCCCGCCGTGCTCCTGCAGAACGTCGACACCGGCCGCCGCGCCTGGTTCTTCAACACGCACAACCCCGCCGACACCCGCGGCAACGCCCAGCAGTGGCGCGACGCCGGCTTCGCGATGGAGGTGGCGCTGGCCAACGAGCTGCGCACCGCCTACCCCGACGCCCCGTTCATCTCCTTCGGTGACAAGAACGAGCGCGAGCACTACTACTGCGCCGTCGCGCCCGGCGCGAACCTGTGGTCCGCCAGCGGCGGCTACGTCGACGGCACGACCTGCTCGCCCCCGGGCGGGGGAGCGATCGACTGGATCCTCGGCTCCAAGGACGTCTTCTTCAACACCTACACCAGGGTCTGGAACGACTACGTCTCCAAGACCAGCGACCACCCGCTCTACACGACCAACGTCGTCGTCCCCGCCTCCGCGCCGGTGACCGCCCAGCACGTCGTGGTCGTCGCGGTGCCCGGCCTCACCTCCACGGTGGTCCGCGGCCTGGGCTCCAAGGCAGCCGAGCTCGAGCGGATGGTCGCCAACGGCGCCTCCACGATGAACGCGCGCACGGTGACGGAGAGCACCGGTCCCGACGCCAACCTGGTCTCGCTCCTCACCGGCCGCCGGGTCTTCCCCAAGGCCGGCGGGCACGGCGTCGGCGCGGTCGGCAAGCGGGGCAAGAAGGCCAGCACGGTGCACGACGCGGCCGGCCAGTACGTCTCCAGCATCTTCGACCTGGCCCACAACAACTCCCTGCGCACCAGCTTCGTGGCCAGCCGGCCCGAGGCGCAGCTCGTCCGGACGAGCTGGAACAAGAAGGCGGGCGGCAAGGACCCCTACGGCGTCGACGACGGCACGGCCAAGTTCGACAAGGCCACCGTGCTGCGCGACGACTCCAAGGCCGTGGCCTGGTGGAAGTCCAAGATCGCCCGTCGCCCCTTCGACCTGAGCGTCGTCGAGCTGTCCGGCGCCTACAAGGAGGGCCAGCGCAGCGGCTACACCGGTGAGCCCTACCAGCGGGCCGTGCGCAAGATCTCCCAGCGGGTCGCGGCGATCCGACGCGGGATCGCTGCCCAGCCGGAGATGAACGGCACCACGCTGCTCGTCGTGGTCGGCACCTCCGGTGCCCAGAAGGCCGGCAAGGGCTCGAAGTCCTGGCCCGAGGGCTTCCGCGTGCCGATGTGGGTGACCGGTCCCGGCGTGCCCGCCGACGACGACCTCTACGGCCTCAACCCGTCGCTGTCCTCGCCCTCGAGCGACCAGCCGAACTACTCGGGGATCCAGCCGATCCGCACCGGCGGTGTCGCGAACCTGGTCACCCGCGTCCTGCGGCTGCCCCCGGTGCCCGGCTCCACCATGGACACCGACCAGCGGTTCCAGATCTTCGACCCCGCGACCCTGCCGGGGGCCTGAGCAAGGGCTCGTCGCCACCTACGGGCTTCGACGTCCGGGCTGGGACGGCCGGGTTGACGTTCGGGTTGAGCGTTCGTTGGGCGGGCCGACGCGCTTCCCGGTACCCTGATGCCTCGAGCCTCAGGCGGGGATCGCGCTGGTGCCTGCCTCAGTCGGCTCCCGAGCCAGAAGGTGACCGTGGACCCCAGGAAGCTCCCCGCGCTCCCGAGCGCGCTCCGGACGCCCCCTGCGTGGCTGGTCCCCAGCGTCGTGGTCGTGGTGCTGGCGAGCCTGCTCTGGTTCTCGTTCGGCATGGGACCCGGTCGCGGCCCGCAGGGGTCGATCGGTCTCGGCTCGCAGTCCACCGACCGCTCGGGCGACTCCGCCGGCAGCCACGCGGACACCGACGACCTCGAGACCGGTGAGCCCGACGAGGGCGAGGGAGAGGGCAAGGACAAGGGCGCCGGCAAGAAGGACCGCACCGACCCGCCGGCGGTAGAGCCGACCTCGTCCACGACCTCACCGGCACTCGAGCGGTCCGTACGCCGCTTCCGTGCGGCCCAGCGCCGGCTCGCCCAGCAGGTCAACCAGCAGCTCGAGCGCCGTACGCAGGCGTTCTCGTTCCGCGTCGCGAGCTTCAACCTCCTCGGCGACTCCCACACGGGCCCGGGCGGCAACAAGCCCGGCTTCCCCGACGCCGGCCCCCGCATGGACATGGCGATCGGAGCGCTGCGCCGCAGCGACATCGACGTCGTGGGCTTCCAGGAGATGGAGTCGTCGCAGTTCGCCATGTTCAGCGCCCGGGCGGGGGAGTACTCCCTCTACCCCGGCCTGGCGATGGGCGACAAGTCGGTCCGCTTCAACATCGCCTGGCGCTCGAGCGTGTGGCAGATGGTCGACGCCCACACCCTGTCGATCCCCTACGCCGGCGGCAGCCGCATCGAGATGCCGGTGGTCCTGCTGGAGTCCATCGCCACGGGCCGCCGGGCATGGTTCGCGAACTTCCACAACCCCGCCGACACCCCCAACCTCGGCAACAACGGGCGCTGGCGCGCCGAGGCAGCGGGCATCGAGATCTCCCACCTGACCGCGCTGCACCAGGAGCAGGGCATCCCGGTCATCGCCACGGGCGACTACAACGAGCGCGAGGAGATCTTCTGCCGCTTCACCGCGGGCGGCGTGTTCACCGCGGCCGCGGGCGGCAGCAACTCCGGCGGGTGCCTGCCGCCGAGCGGCATGCAGGTCGACTGGATCTTCGGCTCGTCCGGCGTCGACTTCGACAACTACTACGTCACCGGCGTCGGCAACGCCTCCGACCACAACATGGTGAACGCCGGGGCCACGCTGCTCGCCACCGGGTGACCGGGCCGCCCGGCGCCACCTCCCTGCCACCTCCTGCCACCTCCCCGACACCTCGCGCGCTGCGCCGTCGATATAGTCAACGCTGTGAAGCCCCTGACCGCGTTGCGCCTTCGCGGCGCACCGGAGGTCCGGGCCATCGACGTCGACGGCGTCCACCTCGCGGGCCGCAAGGAGCGCCTGGTCGACGTCTCGTTCGGGGAGCGGCGCATCTGGTCCTTCTGGCTCCTGCGCGACGGGGAGGAGGAGGACGGTGGCCGGGTCGTGCACTGGCCCAAGCCGCTGCGTCCCCTCCTCGACGGCGTCGCCCACCTCACCCTGACCGACGCCGCGTCCGGCGAGCAGATCTTCTCCGACGAGGTGCGCTTCGGCACGGGCACGGGCCAGATCGAGATCGTCAACGCGGCCGGGCGCCCGCTGGCGATCGACAAGTCGCTCAAGCTCGTCGAGACCTTCGACACCCGTGACGCCGCGCAGGTCGAGCCCCTCCTCGACGCGATCGACGAGGTCCTGGGTGCCCTCCGGGAGGCCGGCGTGCAGCCGTTCCTCGCCTACGGCACCGCGCTCGGCGCGATCCGGGACGGCGGGCTGATCGGTCACGACAGCGACGCGGACCTGGGCTACGTCAGCGACCGCGACCACCCGGTCGACGTGATCCGGGAGTCCTTCAGGCTCCAGCGCACCCTCACCGACATGGGCTACCGGGTCACCCGCTACTCCGCGATCGCCTTCAAGGTGCACGTCGAGGAGAGCGACGGCCTCGACCGCGGGCTCGACGTGTTCGGCGGCTTCATGCGCGACGGCATCCTCTACCTGATGGGCGAGATCGCGGTGCCCTTCGAGCGGTCGTGGATCTACCCGCTCGGCTCGGCGAGCCTGGAGGGCCGGACCTTCCCGGTGCCCGCCGACCCCGACAAGTTCCTCACCGTCACCTACGGTCCCGGCTGGCGCGTGCCCGACCCGGCCTACAAGTTCACCACCCCGGCCAGCACCATCGAGCTCTTCAACGGGTGGTTCCGCGGGATGCGCACGGGACGCGCCGGCTGGCACGGCTACTTCAAGCGGACCGCCGGTCAGGTCGTGCGGGAGTCCGCCGTCGCCCGCCTGGCCGCCGAGCGGCACCCCGACCTGGTGACCTACGTCGACATCGGCTGCGGTCGTGGTGCCGACGTGGCCTGGTTCGCCGACCGCGGCACACGCGCCGTCGGCCTCGACTTCCAGCCCTACGCCTACGGTCCCGAGGCGGAGCGGCGCGCCGACGACGACCGGGTCACCTTCCAGCTCTTCAACCTCCTCGAGCTGCGCCACGTCCTGGCCGTCTCGGCCTGGGTCGCCCGGATGCCGGGCCCACGCGCCGTGGGCTGCGTGCACGTCGTGGAGCGGCTCGGCCGCCGCGGCCGCCTCAACATGCTGCGGTCGGCCCGGATGATGCTGGCCGGCACCTCGGGTGCGCTCTACCTGCAGTTCCTCAGCGAGCGCGGCCGGGACGGCTACGCCCGCCGCACCGGCGTACGCCAGGCCCTCGACGTGGGCGTCGTGCGCGCCGAGGTCGCGGAGTCCGGGGGACGGGTGCTGGAATGCGTCGAGGAGGACGTCTCGGGTGGCTCCGACAGCTCCCGGGTCTGCCGCATGGTCATCGACTGGAGCTCGTGAAGTGGCACTCGAGAAGTGGGAGTTGTGATGTTCGGACGCGTGAAGGCCGGTCGCACCGGCGGGGGTGACCTGGAGTCGAGGGTCGCTGCCCTGGAGGCGGCGGTGCAGGAGAACCGCGCCCTCAACGTGCGGCTCGCCGAGCTGACGGACGTGGTGACCGAGCTGCTGCTCCCGGTCGCCGCCCGCGACGAGGACAAGCTCGAGGAGATCCTGGCGAAGTACCGCGGGGACTTCTCTTGAGCCCAGCCCGGCACGTTCCTCGTCGGGCATTCCTGCACATCGGCCTGCCGAAGACGGGCACGACGTACCTCCAGCACGTCCTGTGGGGCAACCGGGACCGGTTGCGCAAGGACGGCGTCCTCCTGCCCGGCTTCGGGCACCGCGAGCACCTGTGGGCCGCACTCGACCTGCAGGAGCGTCCACGCCTGGCCAAGCGCCACGTCAAGGCGCCCGGGAGCTGGGAGCGACTGGTCGACGAGGCAGCCGGTCGTGACGAGGACGTGCTGCTGACGCACGAGTTCTTCTGCGGTGCGAGCGCCGAGCAGGCCGCCCGCGCGCTGGGCGCCTTCGGTGACGCCGAGGTGCACCTGGTCATCACCGCGCGGCCGTCCGCCGACGTGGTGTCCGCCGGGTGGCAGGAGTCGGTCAAGAACGGCAGCACCGTCGACCTGGACGCGGTCATGGCGGGCAAGGCCGCTGGCGGGCCGGAGTTCAGCATGCGCACGTGGGACCTCGCCGGTGTGCTCGAGCGCTGGACCCCCGACCTGCCGCCCGAGCGCGTGCACGTGCTCGTGATGCCCGGCCCCGGGGAGCCGCGCGACGCCCACTGGCAGCACTTCGCCGAGGTCATCGGCGTCGATCCGCACGGCTACGACGCTCCGAGCGAGTCGCTCAACCCGGCACTGGGCATCGTCCAGATCGAGCTGCTGCGCCAGGTGAACAAGCACCTGACCGGCTACTCGGCGCTCGAGCGCGGGGTCTGGATCCGCGGCTACCTCGCCGAGGACCTGCTGGCCGGGCAGGAGCGGGAGCGCGGCGGGCTGCCCACGAAGTACCTCGACCGCTTCGCCGAGCTCGACCGGGCCGCCGCCTCGCTGGTCGCCGACCGCGGCTTCGACGTCAAGGGCGACCTGGCCCGTCTGAGGGCCCCGCAGCAGGTCGCGGCAGGTGCTGCGCGAGTGCCCGAGAGCGTCTCGCCGGAGGAGCTTCTGGAGTCGGCGGGCCGCCTCGTCGCTGCTATCGTGGCCGACGTTCGCGCGAGCACAGGTGATGTGCCGCCCCGGTTCCGCGGGAACCTCTGACTCGGGCACCCCCGGGGTGCCACGTAGGAGAATTCGACGTGCGTCACAAGATCCTGTCCCTGCTCAGCGTCTGGGGCCTCGCCGCCAGCCTGGCCGTCCCGGCCGTCGCCGCCGGCGGCCTGACCGCGGGAGCGAGCGCAGCGGCGCCCACCGCGCGCAGCGCCGCGCCGTCCGCTGCGGAGCCGGCCGCCCGGAAGCCGGGCAAGCCGAACAAGAAGTGGAAGGTCCCCCTCGGGCCGAAGTTCAACAACCCGATGGTGCCCAGCGAGCGCTTCGTCATCGAGCGCCACATCCTGCGCGCCATCCGCAACACGCCCAAGGGCGAGAAGATCGTCATCTCGGCCTACTCCCTGGACCGCCAGGTGTTCGCCGACGAGCTGATCCGCGCCCACAAGCGCGGGGTCAAGGTGCAGGTGCTCCTCAACGACCACCTCGTGCCCAACGCCCAGGTCCGCATCCAGCGCGTGCTGGGGCACAAGACCACGAGGTCGAGCTTCCTCAAGCGCTGCGTCTCCGGCTGCCGGGCCGACGAGAACGAGTACAACAACCTGCACAGCAAGTTCTACCTGTTCAGCCGCACCGGCCGGAACCGCAATGTCGTCATGCTCGGCTCGCACAACATGACGCTCAACGCCGTGCGCTGGCAGTGGAACGACCTGTGGACCAGCGTGGGCAAGAAGCAGCTCTACGACCAGTTCGTCACCCTGTTCAACGACATGCGTCCCGACTGGGACCGCCGCCGGGCGACGTACTCGTTCTGCGAGGACGGGCTCAACTGCCCGGCCGGTGACCAGCAGAAGTACTTCACCACGGTCTTCCCGCGCTACACCACGCCGCAGACCGACATCATCATCGACATCCTCAACAACGTGCAGTGCGTCTACACCGACGCCGCCGGCGCCCAGAGGCGCACCCTGCTGCGCCTGTCCATGCACACGATGCGCGGCAACCGTGGCAACTACATCGCCGACAAGCTCCGCGAGCTCTACGCCAACGGCTGCAACCTGCGGGTGAACTACGGCCTGATGGGCTTCTACACCAAGCAGCACATCGGTGCGCCGACCGCGCGCGGGCGTGTGCCGCTGCGCTCCACCGGCTTCAACCTCGTCGACGACCCTGTCTCCACGGCGCCGGACGACGAGGAGGAGCCCGAGAACATCGAGCGCTACACGCACCAGAAGTACTTCGTGCTGCGCGGCTCCTACCGCGGCAACGTGGACAGCAACATCGTGTGGACCGGGTCGACCAACTGGTCGAGCCTCGGCACGCCGCAGGACGAGATCCTGTTCGCGATGCACGGTCGCCAGATGGTGCGCGACTACCTGGAGAACTTCGACCTCATGTGGAGGAAGCCCTACAGCCGCGACGCCTACACCACGACGTACTCCGAGTGGAAGATGGTCGACGGGCGTCGTGTGGGCGTGAAGCCGATGACCACCATCGAGCCCGACGGGCTCAAGGCCGGCGGCCCCACGTGGGAGGACGACTGACCGAGGGCCTGCCGTCCGGGGCTGCTCCTGACACCTATTCCTGGAAGCCGGCGTCCTCGGCGGGCAGCAACGTCTCTGCGAGCGCACGCACGTCATCGGGGGAGGCGGCCTGGAGCACGACGGTGCTGCCCTTGAGGTCGAGCGCGATCACGTCCAGGCCGTCCTGGGCCTGCCATGCCGACCACGTGCCGGTGCCGTAGTCGGTGAGGTCGACGTCGTCGACGGCCGCGAGCCCGGAGGCGTCGGCGAGCGCGTCCTCGGCGGTGCCGGGCAGCTGGTCGAGGGTGACGTCGCTGGTCGGGCTGGTGAACTCCATGCGCCACCACTGGGGGTCGGCCTGGTAGCCGCCGCCGACGGCGGTCCACCCGTCGGGGAGCACCGACGGCACCATGGTGATGAGCTTGTCGTCGACCGCCTTGAGGGCGGCCTTGCGGTAGCGCGGCTTGAGCGCGGGCTCCTCGCCGAAGTCGACGAACGTGACCTGCGCGGGCTCCTCGGAAGGCTCTGCGCTCGAGCTCGGGGTCGCCGACGAGCCCGACTCCGGGTCCTCGGCGGTGTCCGTGCCGTCGTCACCGCAGGCGCTGGTCACCAGGGCGAGCGAGGCGGCGAGGGCGGCTCCGGAGCTCAGTGTCAGTCGCATGCGCTCCATCGTCTCACGTCGTGTCACACGCGTCCCACGGCCCGTGTGACCTCTCTCTCTGCTCGTAGCCCTGCCCAGGTGAACGGGCGATAACTAGACTCCGAGCGTTCCGCCCACGAGCGCACAGGAGCCACCGCATGCCCCGCCTCTGCCAGACCGACGGCCTCTCCGAGGACCAGAGCGAGATCCTGAAGGCGGTGCGCCAGTTCGTGGATGAGCAGATCATTCCGGTGGCGCAGGAGCTCGAGCACGCCGACGAGTACCCGACCGAGATCATCGAGGGCCTCAAGGAGCTCGGCGTCTTCGGCCTCACCATCCCGGAGGAGTTCGGTGGCCTCGGTGAGTCGCTGCTGACCTACGCGCTGGTGGTGGAGGAGATCGCGCGGGGGTGGATGAGCGTGTCGGGTGTGATCAACACCCACTTCATCGTGGCCTACATGCTGATCCAGCACGGCACGGACGAGCAGAAGGCGAAGTACCTGCCCAAGATGGCGACCGGCGAGGTCCGCGGGGCGTTCAGCATGTCCGAGCCCGGCCTCGGGTCCGACGTCTCGGCGGTGTCGACCAAGGCGACCCGCGGCGAGGACGGGTCGTACTCGATCACGGGTCAGAAGATGTGGCTGACCAACGGCGCCACCTCGACGCTGGTCGCGGTGCTGACCAAGACCGACGAGGGTGCGGAGTCGGTGTACAAGAACATGACGACGTTCCTGGTCGAGAAGGAGCCCGGCTTCGGCGAGACCGCCCAGGGCGTCACCGTGCCGGGCAAGATCGACAAGATGGGCTACAAGGGCGTCGAGACCACCGAGCTCATCCTCGAGGGCCACCAGATCGCCGCGGAGCAGATCCTCGGTGGGGAGCCCGGCAAGGGCTTCTTCCAGATGATGGACGGCGTCGAGGTCGGCCGCGTCAACGTCGCCGCCCGCGCGTGCGGCCTGGCCTGGCGCGGCTTCGAGCTCGGCATCGCCTACGCCCAGCAGCGCAAGACCTTCGGCAAGGCGATCGCGGAGCACCAGGCGGTGCTGTTCCGGCTCGCGGAGATGGCCACCAAGGTCGAGGTCGCCCACACCATGATGGTCAAGGCCGCCCGCCTGAAGGACACCGGGAAGCGCATGGACGTCGAGGCCGGCATGGCCAAGATGGTCGCCAGCGAGTACGCCAACGAGGTCGTGGAGGACTCCTTCCGCATCCACGGCGGCTACGGCTACTCCAAGGAGTACGAGATCGAGCGCCTGATGCGCGAGGTCAAGTTCATGCTCATCGGCGAAGGCACCTCCGACATCCAGAAGATGATCATCGGCCGCAGCCTGCTCAAGGACTACAAGCTGCGCTGAGCCTCAGCCGCTGCCATCGCCTCGCTGGCCGCCTCGACGACCTCGGGGGAGAGCACGTGCTCGATGGCGAGCGCGGACGCGCCGAGCACGGCTGCCTCGCCACCGGCGCGTGAGGTGACGATGCGCAGGTGCTCGGTCGCCAGGGGCAGCGAGCGCTGGTAGACCGACTCGCGGATGCCCGCGAGAAGGTGCTCGCCGGCGCCGGCCAGCTGACCGCCGATCACGACGACCGACGGGTTGATCAGGTTGGTCATGGTCGCCACGACCTCACCGATGTCGCGCCCCGCCTGGCGGACGACCGCCATGGCGACCGGGTTGCCGGCGCGGACCAGGTCGACGACGTCGCCACCCGTCTTGGCGTCCTCGCCCTGCTCGCGGACCGCCGCCGCCAGCGCCGGACCGGCCGCCAGCGCCTCGAGGCAGCCGGTGTTGCCGCAGCGGCACAGCACGTCGGCGGCCCGGGGGACCCGGACGTGCCCGAGGTCGCCCGCCGTGCCGCGTGCCCCGCGCTGCAGCACCCCGCCGGAGACGATGCCGGCGCCGATGCCGGTGGCGACCTTGATCAGGACGAGGTCGTCGACGTCGCGCAGGTGGGCGCGGCGCTCGCCGAGGGCCATGATGTTGACGTCGTTGTCGACGAGGACCGGCACGTCGTAGACGCGCTGCAGGTGCCCCGGCACGTCGTAGCGGTCCCATCCCGGCATGATCGGCGGGTTGATGGGGCGTCCGGTCGAGTGCTCCACGGGGCCGGGCAGGCCGATGCCGATCGCGGCGAGGTCCTCGATCGGACGGTCGCTGGCCGCGAAGAGGTCACGCACGGTCTGGACCACCCAGCCGAGCACCTCCTCGGGGCCGGCCGCCACCTCGAGCCGGGCGTCGGTCTCGCCCAGGATCTGGCCGTCGAGGTCGGTGAGGGCGGCGCGCGCGTGGGTCGCGCCGACGTCGACCCCGACCACCAGCTTGGCGCCGGCGTTGAGGGCGAACAGCGTCGGAGGCCGACCACCCGTGGAACGAGCGCCGCCGTAGGGCGCCACCAGCCCCAGGCGCATCAGCGTGTCGATCCGGGCGGCGACCGTGGACCGCGCGAGGCCGGTCGCCTCGGCCAGCTGGGAGCGGGTCCACGGCCTGCCGTCGCGGAGGAGGTCGAAGAGCTCGCCGGTGCGCACGAGGTGGAGTCAAGCACATGGTCCTTACTTTCCACAGATAAGACCACACTTTTGTCAGGTACTCGACAAAAGTCGGTGACGCATGCCACAGTTCGGGCGTGACGACCCAGCCGACCACTGCGCCGCTGCTCGAGATGCGCGGCATCGTGAAGCGATTCCCCGGCGTGCTGGCGCTGGGCGGTGTCGACCTCGACGTCCGTCCCGGCGAGGTGCACTGCCTCCTGGGGCAGAACGGTGCCGGCAAGTCCACCCTCATCAAGGTGCTCTCGGCCAGCTACCAGCCCGACGAGGGCGAGGTCCTCTGGGAGGGCCGCCCCGTCGCCCTGCCCACGCCCCAGTCGGCGATGAGGCTGGGCATCTCCACGATCTACCAGGAGCTCGACCTGGTGCCTGGCCTCTCCGTCGCGGAGAACATCTTCCTCGGCCACGAGCTCTCCTCGGGCGGGATGAGCCAGCGCGGCCGGACGAACCGCGCCGCCGCAGACCTCCTCGCCCGCCTCGGTCACGGCGAGATCTCTCCCACGCGCGAGGTCGGACGCCTCACGCCCGCCGCACAGCAGATCGTCAGCATGGCGCGGGCGCTGTCGCAGGACACCCGCCTGCTCGTCCTCGACGAGCCGTCCGCCGTGCTCGACCAGGGCGAGGTCGACAACCTCTTCCGGGTGATCCGCGACCTCACCGCCGAGGGCGTGGCCGTGGTCTACATCTCCCACCGCCTCGAGGAGATCCGCCAGATCGGCGACCGCATCACCGTGCTCAAGGACGGCAGGACCGTCGCCACGGGCCTCGCCGTGGCCGAGACGCCCACGGCCGACCTCATCACGCTGATGACCGGTCGCTCGATCGAGTACGTCTTCCCGCCCCGTGGCGACGCCGTGGTGACGACGGGCGAACCCGTCCTCGAGGTCAGCGACCTCGAGCTGGCGGGCGTCTTCTCCGGCGTCGACCTGAGGGTCCACGCCGGCGAGATCGTCGGGCTGGCCGGGCTCGTGGGGGCCGGCCGGTCCGAGATCCTCGAGACCGTCTACGGCGCCCGCCGTGCCTCCGCCGGCACCGTCCGCGTCAACGGACGCGAGCTGCGGCGCGGGTCCGTCCCTGCGGCGGTGAAGGCCGGTCTCGGGCTGGCGCCCGAGGAGCGCAAGAGCCAGGGCCTGCTGCTCGACCAGGCGGTCTACCGCAACGTCACCGTCTCCACCCTGGGCCGCTTCGCCCGCCTCGGCTTCCTCGACAGCGGCGACGAGCGTCGCCGCGCCGCCGAGGTCACCCAGTCCCTCGACGTACGTCCGGCCGGGGTCGACCGGCTGGTGCGCCTGCTCTCCGGCGGCAACCAGCAGAAGGTCGTCCTGGCGCGGTGGCTGCTCCGCGAGTGCCGGGTGCTCCTGCTCGACGAGCCCACCCGCGGCGTCGACGTCGGCGCGAGGGCGGAGATCTACGCCGTGGTGCGCGCGCTGGCCGACTCCGGGGTCGCCGTCGTCGTCGTGTCGAGCGAGGTGGAGGAGGTGCTCGGTCTGGCGGACCGGGTGCTGGTTGTCCGCGAGGGCCGCGTCGTGCACGAGGGCCCCGCGCACGAGATCGACGAGTCCCGGGTCCTCGACCTGGTCATGGAAGGAAGCGCCGCATGAGCGAGCACCGCACCACCCCCGGCACCGACGGCCCCGACCTGGCTGCCGTCGAGAACCCCGTGGCCCCGTCGAACGACAGCGTCCGGGTGGAGCACGCCGCCGCGGAGCCCGAGGGCACCTCGCGGGGCGCCGGCCTGATGAGCGGGGCGTTCGGACGCAACCTCGGCCTGGTGCTCGCCCTGCTCGTGATCTGCGTCGTCGGCGTGGTCACGGCCGGCGACCGCTTCGCGAGCGTCGACAACATGGTGACCATCCTCCGGCTCGCGTCCATCGTGGGCGTGGTCAGCATCGGCATGACCTTCGTGATCACTGGCGGCGGCATCGACCTGTCCGTCGGGGCGATCGTGGCCCTGTCCTCGGTGTGGGCGAGCACCTTCGCCACCCAGACCATGGCCGAGGACACGCACTGGCTGGTCATGGTGTTCACCGCCCTCGCGGTCGGCGGCGCCTGCGGCCTCGTCAACGGCGTGCTGATCGCCTACGGCAACATCGTGCCGTTCATCATGACCCTCGCCATGCTGGCGTCCGCGCGCGGACTGGCGGAGATCATCTCCGAGCGCCGTACGCAGATCGTGCGCGTGGAGGGGTTCAAGGACTTCTGGTCCGCCGACGTCCTCGGTGTCCCGCTGCTGGTCGTCATCTTCGCCCTGGTCTCCGTGGGCGGCTGGTTCCTCTTCAACCGGACCACGTTCGGTCGACGGACCCTGGCCGTGGGCGGCAATCCCGAAGCGGCGCGCCTCGCCGGCATCAACGTCAAGCGGCACACGGTGCTCCTCTACGTGCTGGTCGGCCTCTGCTGCGGCCTGGCCGCGCTCATGTACCTCGCCCGCACCTCGACCGGCAGTTCCACCCACGGGACGTTGCTGGAGCTCGACGTGATCGCCGCCGTCGTCATCGGCGGGACGCTGCTCACCGGTGGGCGCGGCACCATCGTCGGCACCGTGATCGGCGTGCTCATCTTCAGCACGCTGAGCAACGTGTTCGTCCTCAACAACCAGGACAGCTCGACCCAGGCCGTCGCCAAGGGCCTGATCATCGTCGTCGCCGTGCTGCTCCAGCAGCGCCTGGCCCGACGCTCGACCACGACCTGATCGTCGAGGTCCCCCCGCACTCGGAGCACCACCCGCACCGCCGTACCCACACCGCACACAAGGAGCACAACCCATGCGACTGCGCACCACCACCTCACGGCAGCAGAGCCGCCGCTTCCCCGGCCTCGTGGTCGGCGCGGTCGCCGTCCTGGCCCTCAGCGCCTGCACCGGCAGCGCCGAGGACGCCGCCAACGACGACGAGGGCTCCTCGGACTCCACCCCCGCGGCCGCCGCGGGCGGCAACGACGAGGCCGGCGACACGGTCACCATCGGCTTCTCGGCACCCGCGGCCGACCATGGCTGGATGGGCGCCATCACCCAGAACGTCCGCGACCTCGCCGACGAGTACCCCGACCTCGACCTGCAGATCGCCGAGGGCACCAACGACGTCAGCCTGCAGATCAGCCAGGTCGAGACCTTCATCAACGACAAGGTCGACGCCATCGTGCTGCTCCCGTTCGACGGCGCCGCGATGACGCCGATCGCGCTCAAGGCGATGGAGGCCGGCATCCCGGTCATCAACGTCGACCGCGAGTTCGACGACCCCAACGCCGCGCGCGTCACCGTCCTCGGCGACAACTACGGCATGGGCGTCTCGGCCGGCGAGTACGTCTGCCAGCAGGCCGACGGTGACGAGGACGTGGTGGTCGCCGAGATCGCCGGCATCGACTCGCTCCCGCTGACCCAGGACCGCAGCCAGGGCTTCGAGGACGCGCTCAAGGAGTGCGGTCTCGACGTCGACGCCCGGCAGGCCGCGGAGTTCACCGTCGAGAGCGGCGAGGAGGTCGCCGCCAACCTGCTCCAGGCCGAGCCGAAGATCGACTACCTGTGGAACCACGACGACGACCAGGGCGTCGGCGTCCTGGCCGCCATCGAGAACGCCGGTCGCGACGAGTTCACGATGATCGGCGGCGCCGGCTCGGCCAACGCGATGCGCGCGATCCAGGAGGACTCGGGCGTGCTCAAGGCGACGGTCATCTACCCCTCCACGCAGGGCGCCGACGGCGTCAAGCTCGCCCGCCTGCTGGTGCAGGAGAAGGCGATGGGCGACCTGGTGGAGGTCGAGGTGCCCCGACTGGTGCAGCTCTACGCACCGGTCGTGACCTCGGAGAACGTCGACCAGTTCATCGACACCGCCTTCGAGTCCTGAGGTAGCGGTCGACGCCCCCGCCGCCGGACCGCGGCGGCGGGGGCCCTCCGCCCCTGACCCACCGACGAGACCTGAGGACCACCGATGACGCACCAGCAGGACACCCTGTCCGTGGGGATGGTGGGCTACGCCTTCATGGGCGCGGCTCACTCGCAGGCCTGGCGCAACGCACCGCGCTTCTTCGACCTCCCGCTCCACCCCCGCATGGCCGCGGTGGCGGGCCGCGACGAGGCCAAGGTCGCCGAGGCCGCGGCCAGGCTGGGATGGAAGTCCAGCGAGACCTCGTGGCAGGCGCTCGTCGCCCGCGACGACATCGACCTCATCGACGTGTGCACCCCCGGCGACACCCACGCCGAGATCGCCATCGCGGCGCTCGAGGCGGGCAAGCACGTGCTCTGCGAGAAGCCGCTGGCCAACACCGTCGAGGAGGCGGAGGCGATGGTCGCCGCCGCCGAGAAGGCCAAGGCCTCCGGTGTCCGGTCGATGGTCGGGTTCACCTACCGGCGCGTGCCCGCCATCGGCCTCGCGCGTCGACTCGTCGCCGAGGGCCGGCTGGGCCGGATCCACCACGTCCGGGCGCAGTACCTGCAGGACTGGATCGTCGACCCGGAGGCGCCCATGTCGTGGCGCCTGGACAAGTCGAAGGCCGGGTCCGGTGCGCTGGGCGACATCGGCGCCCACATCGTCGACCTGACCCAGTTCATCACCGGCGACACCATCGCGACGGTCTCGGGGCGGCTGGAGACCTTCGTCAAGGAGCGCCCGCTCCCGGAAACGACCCACACCGGCCTGGCCGGCACCGCGTCGAGCGGGGCCGAGCATGGCACCGTCACCGTCGACGACGCCGCCGCGTTCCTGGCCCACTTCCGTGGGGGCGCGCTCGGTGTCTTCGAGGCGACCAGGTTCGCCAACGGGCGCAAGAACGCGATCCGCATCGAGATCAACGGCTCGCGCGGGAGCATCGCCTTCGACTTCGAGGACATGAACGTCCTGCACTTCTACGACGGCGACGACGACGCGGCGACGGCAGGGTTCCGCCGGATCCTCGCCACCGAGCCCGTGCACCCCTACGTCGCCGCCTGGTGGCCTCCGGGCCACCTGCTCGGCTACGAGCACGGCTTCACCCACCAGGTCGTCGACCTCGTCACTGACATCGCCGGGGGCACGGACCCCGCGCCGTCGTTCGCCGACGGCCTGCAGGTCCAGCGGGTCCTCGCCGCCGTCGAGACGAGCTCGCACGACAACGCCTGGCAGGACGTCCCCGCATGACCGGAGGCGGCCGCTGCACCCGGTCGCCGGCCGGACACCCGCACCGACCAGCAACGCTCGTCCAGAGAAGGAGCTCGCGATGACTCGCCCCGTCACCCTGTTCACCGGCCAATGGGCCGACCTGCCGTTCGAGGAGGTCTGCCGGCTCGCGTCCGGCTGGGGCTACGACGGCCTCGAGATCGCCTGCTGGGGCGACCACTTCGACCCGTGGGCCGCCGTCGAGGACGAGGGCTACGTCGCCGCCAAGCGCGAGGTGCTGGACCGGCACGGCCTGCAGGTCTTCGCGATCAGCAACCACCTCAAGGGTCAGGCGGTGTGCGACGACCCCATCGACGAGCGCCACCGCGGCATCCTGCCCGACCGGATCTGGGGCGACGGCGACGCCGAGGGCGTACGCCAGCGCGCCGCCGAGGAGATGAAGATGACCGCTCGCGCGGCTCGCAAGCTGGGGGTCGACGTCGTGGTCGGCTTCACCGGCTCCTCTATCTGGAAGTACGTCGCGATGTTCCCGCCTGCCACCCAGGACATGGTGGACGCGGGCTACCAGGACTTCGCGGACCGCTGGAACCCCATCCTCGACGTCTTCGACAGCGAGGGCGTGAAGTTCGCCCACGAGGTGCACCCCTCCGAGATCGCCTACGACTACTGGACCACGGTGCGTGCCCTCGAGGCCGTCGACCACCGCGAGGCGTTCGGCCTGAACTGGGACCCGAGCCACTTCGTGTGGCAGGACCTCGACCCCGTCGGCTTCCTCTGGGACTTCAAGGACCGGATCTACCACGTCGACTGCAAGGACGCGAAGAAGCAGGTCGGCAACGGCCGCAACGGGCGCATGGGGTCGCACCTGCCGTGGGCCGACCCGCGCCGCGGCTGGGACTTCGTGTCGACCGGTCACGGGGACGTCCCGTGGGAGCAGTGCTTCCGGATGCTCAACACGATCGGCTACGACGGCCCGATCTCGGTCGAGTGGGAGGACGCCGGGATGGACCGGCTCGTCGGAGCACCGGAGGCGCTGGAGCTCGTGCGGCGCCTGGCGTTCGACGCCCCCGACGCCGCCTTCGACGCGGCGTTCAGCACCACGGACTAGCCGGCCCTAGACTCCCCGCGCATGGAGGGATTCCGTGCGAAGGACGCGGACCGCGACCGCTACGTCGAGGTCATCGAGGCGGCGTACGTCGACGGCCAGCTCGGCGACGCCGACCGCGAGCTGCGGGTGTCCCGCGCGCTGTCGGCCGAGACGCTCGACGAGCTCGAGATCCTCACCCGCGACCTGCAGGTGCCGGCCGGCTTCGTGCCGGTCGCGAACCGCCAGGCGCCGCCCCGCCGCGCGGGAGCCGGCCCGGTGGTGGTCCTGCTGGTGGCGGCGTTCGTCGTGTTCGTCGTCCTCAGCGCGGTCGGGGCACTGGTCCTCTTCGGGGCGAGCGGGGGCTCGGACACCGCCACGTCGGAGGGAATCGGTGTCACACCCGTCCCGGTCACGTCCGGCCGGGCGACGGCGGTGCCCGCGTCCTTCGTGATGACGGCTCCGCAGGTGCGGGCGTTCATCCGGGCCTACGAGGACGAGTTCGGCACCCGCGATGCCTGGGAGGTCGGCTTCTACCCCGAGCGGGTGGGAGTGCAGGTCCCGGTGTCCAGGGCCCGCAGGCGCTTCGAGCACTGGAGCTGGGACGGCACCTGGCGCCAGGACACCCAGGCGTCGGCGGTGCCCGGCCCGCAGGCGCTCGTCGACCTCGGCACCGTCGACGTGCGTCGGATGTTCGCGAACATCGCCCTCGCGGAGAAGACCTTCGACGTGCCGAAGGGCGGGCTCACCCACGTCCTGGTCAACGACCGGGGGCAGGGGCCGGGCGTCACCATCTACATCGGCAACACGTTCGGCGAGACCGGCTACCTCAGGACGGCGCCCAGCGGTGAGGTCATCCGGAGCCATCCCTTCGAGGGGTGACACATCCCACGTGACCATGCGCACCCTGGGCGACCGCGCTGCGGCAGCATGTGCGCCATGAAGACCAACGCCGGCAACTTCTTCGAGGACTTCACCGTCGGGCAGGTGATCGAGCACGCGACGCCGCGGACCGTCACCGAGGGCGACCGGGCGCTCTACGGCGCGATCTACCCGACGCGGTTCGCGATCCCGTCGTCCGCGGAGTTCGCCGCCTCCGTCGGGCTGTCACCGCACCCGGTCGAGGAGCTCATCGGCTTCCACGTCGCCTTCGGCAAGACCGTCCCCGACGTGTCGCTGAACGCCGTGGCCAACCTGGGCTACGCCGAGTGCCGCTTCCACGTGCCGGTCGTGCCCGGCGACACGCTGCGCACCCGCTCGGAGGTCATCGGCCTCAAGCAGAACTCCAACGGCAGGACGGGCGTGGTCTGGGTGCGCTCGACCGCGACCAACCAGCGCGGCGAGGTGGCGATCGACTGGGCGCGCTGGGTGATGGTGCACAAGCGCTCCGCCGAGGCACCCGCACCGGAGACGGTGGTGCCGACGCTGGCGGACGCGGTCGCCCCCGAGGACCTCGTGGTGCCTGCCGGCCTCGACTTCACGGCGTACGACGTCGCAGCGGCCGGCGAGCCGCACCGGTTCGACGACTACACGGTGGGGGAGCGGATCGACCACGTCGATGGCGTCACCCTCACCGACGCCGAGCACATGATGGCGACCCGGCTGTGGCAGAACACCGCCAAGGTGCACTTCAACGCCGAGGCCCGTCCCGACGGCAACCGCCTGGTCTACGGCGGCCACGTGATCTCGCTGGCCCGCGCGCTGTCCTTCAACGGGCTCGCCAACGCCCAGCTCGTCGCCGCGATCAACGCCGGCGCGCACGTCGCCCCGGCCTTCGCCGGCGACACCGTCTACGCGTGGACCGAGGTGCTCGACAAGGCTCCGGTCGACGCTCCGGGGGTGGGCGCGCTCCGGCTGCGCCTCGTGGCCACCAAGGGCCGCGACGAGTCGATGACCCTGCGCGGCGAGGACGGGAAGTACGCCGACGGCGTGCTGCTCGACCTCGACCACTGGGTCCTCATCCCGCGCTGAACCTGGCGAGCAGGTCGGCGGCCACGAGCTCGACGGCCACATCGAGGGAGTCGGCCGGACCGGCACCGAGCCGCTCCAGGACCACACGAGCGGCGGCGAGCAGCTCGTCGTCGCCCACCTCGTCGGGAGTGCGCCCCTCGCGCGGCAGGGCGGGGAGCAGGTCGTCGAGGTCGCCCACGACGTCGTACGCGCTGGCACGCAGGGCGGCGACGGTCTCCTCGGACCGCTCCCTGATCCAGCCGTGATGGCGATCGGGGAGGGCGAACCCCTCCCGCGGCGCCGAGCCGGCGAGCGCCTGGGGGACGAAGGTGCCCTTGACGTGCCGGGTGAGCGCTGGGGAGCGCTGCGGGCGCGGGACGCGCTCGTTGATGCGGCGCAGCAGCTCGGCCTCCACCACCGACAAGGAGTCGTTGGGACGCCGGGCCTCGGTCTCCAGCCCGGCCGGGTCCAGGCCCAGGACGGCGCTGGTGCGCAGCCACAGCTCCTCGCGCGGAGCCCCCGACGGGGGTACGACGACCAGGTGCGCCCGGTCGGCCGGGAGGGCGGCGGACCACAGGGCGAGGATGCCGGGCACGTCCTGGTAGCGCCAGAACTTCTGGTCGCCCTCGCCCCGCCGGACGGTCGCGAGGAAGCGGCGGTAGGGCTGACGGGCACCCATCTTCACCCGCTGCTGCCACGCCGACGGGAGCACCCGTCCCAGGTCACGGGCGGTGAGCACGACGTGCACCTCGTCGGCGGCGCCGGCGAGGTCGGCGAGAGCGGCGGCGACGGCCTCGGGCGGGGTGTCGGAGAAGTGCTCGTTGGTGACGAGCACGTCGCCGGACCACGACCGGGTGTCGTCGACCAGCCGGCGCCAGGCGTCGCGCTCGTGGTCGTCGAAGGTCGCCACCACGTCGCTCATGCCCTTCACGACGGCGGCGGCCGCGAAGTGGTCGCGACGGCCCGACCCGGGCAGCAGCAGGTAGCGGTCGCGGAGGCCGTCGTGCTGCTGCCACCACAGGTCCTGCAGGAACGAGGTCCCCGACTTCGCGGTCCCGACGTGGAGGAACGCGCGGCGAGCCATGGCGGTGACCCTACTGCGGGCCGGTGGTGGGGCAGACTCGGCCCGTGGCCTGGGACCGTGAGTTCTTGTACGACACCTACCCGCGCATCGAGGAGGCCTTCAGCGCCCGCCTCGACGAGAGCCTCGCGCCGCGCGACCCGTCCGTGCTGCTCCAGGTCGTGCGCGAGCTCGGGCTGCGACCCGACAGCCGCGTCGTCGACGTGGGCTGCGGCGAGGGCACGTACGCCTTCCGGCTCGCCACCCACTTCGGCCTGCGAGTGCTCGGCATCGACCCGGTGCAGCGACACCTCGACCTCGCCCGCGAGGTCCGCCGCGACGTGGTGCCGGAGATCGCGTCGCGGGTCTCGTTCGAGCGCGGCTCCGCGACCCGGGTCCCCACTGCCGACGCCTCGATCGACCTCGTCTGGTGCCGCGACGTGATGGTGCACGTCGCGCACCCGGAGGACGCGTACGCCGAGTTCGCCCGGGTGCTGCGTCCGGGCGGCCACGTGGTCGGCTACCAGGTCGTCGCCACCGACCTGCTGCCGCGCGAGGAGGCGGACTGGCTCTTCGCCGTCATGGGCGTCGTGCCCGACAGCGCCGACCCCGCCGTGCTCGACCGCGCGATCGCTGTGTCCGGGCTCGAGGTGGTCGACACGATCGACCTGGCGAGCGAGTGGGGGGAGTGGTCGGAGGAGCAGGAGGGCCGCGCGTCGCGGGCGCTGCTCCACCTCGCGCGGCTGCTGCGCGAGCCGGAGCGCTACCGCGCCGAGTTCGGCGACGAGGCCTACGACGTGATGCTCGGCGACTGCCGCTGGCACGTGCACCGGATGGAGGGCAAGCTCGCCGGCCGGATCGACGTGCTGCGCCGGCCCGGCGGGGGATAACCCCTCGACCGGGCTTGACGCGTTTGGCAGGGTGGCAGTCACCCGACCCACCTCGGATCCAGGAGGACCCCATGGCTGATCAGGACCCCAACGCAGACCTCAAGGCCAAGATGCGCGAGGCCCTCGATCGCAAGAAGGGCCACGATCACCCCGACGACACCGCCGGCTCGCGCGAGAAGGCGCACGGCTCGGAGGTCAACGACAAGAACGTCGCCAAGCCGATGCACCGGCGCAAGGCAGGTGGCGGCGGGGTCTGAGCCCCCGCGTTCTCAGGCGTCGGCGGGCGCGTGGTCGTCCGCCGGCGCGAACGCCTTGGCCAGCCAGAACAGGGCGATGACCAGCACGAGCGGCACCGCGAAGCCGACCCGCAGCGACCCGGCACCGACCGCGCCGGTCATCACCGCCCCGAGCAGGGCGCCCGCGTAGTTGAACTGGTTGAACCGCGCCACCACGGCGTCCACCCGGGCCTGCCGGGTGGCCGGGTCGGCGTTGCGGCCGGCCAGCGCGGCCGCCGCGGAGAAGCTGAGCGGTGCGACGACCGCGACGCCGCAGCCGAGCAGGGTGAAGCCGAGGACGGCCACCTGCCACGTCGGCGAGGCCACGACGACGACCAGCGCGACGAGCGCGACCGCGGCGCCGACCCGCAGCAGCCGCACCGCGCCGACCTGCTCGGTCAGCCGGTCGCCCGCGAGGCGCACCAGGCCGCTGGCCAGCAGGTAGGGCAGGGTCGCGAGGGCGACCAGCTCCTCGGGGGCGGCGAACACGTCGTCGAGGTAGACCGGTCCCCACGTCGCTGCCGCGGTGTCGACCGTGTAGAAGACGACCAGCGCCAGCCCGACCATGACGATCGCGCGCCACGGCACGTCGGTGTCGGTGGACGTCGCTGCCTCGCCGTGGTCGCGCGGCAGGTACGGCGCCACGGTGGCCGCCAGCGGCAGCAGGGCGAGGACGGCGATCGCCGACCACGGCACGTCCGTGCTGGCCAGCGTCAGCACCGCGCCGATCACGCCGCCGAGGGTCCACGCGCCGTGGCACGAGGGCAGCACCACGCGGCCGAGCCGGTGCTCCAGCGCGACGGCCTGCATGTTGCCGGTCGCGTCGACCAGCCCCAGCCCGACGCCGTACGCCGCCAGGGCGACGACGAAGACGCCCTTCGCCGGGGCGAGGACGACCACCGCCACGGAGGCCGCCACGACGAGCAGGCCCACGCGCAGGACCACCGCGCTGTCCAGACGCGGCGCCAGCCGCTCGGCCAGCAGCGAGCCCGCGCCCGCCAGGAGGACCATCATCAGCAGCACGCCCGACAGGGCCAGCTCGCCGAGGTCCCACCGGTCCTGGATGCGCGGGAGACGGGTCGTCAGGCTGATGAAGACCAGCCCCTGGGTGCCGAAGGCGGCCGCGATCGCGAGTCGCGCACGGCCCAGGTCCACGGGGCCGGCGGTGGGTCCACTCATGGCGAGCATCGTGGCAGGAGTCCGGTCCGACCGTGGCAGACTCGCGCGCATGTCCTCCACCGCCGGTCCCGAGCTCTGGTTGGTCCGCCACGGCGAGACCGAGTGGAGCCGCGACGGCAAGCACACCTCCATCACCGACCTGCCGCTCACCTCCGACGGTGAGGAGGCGGCCATCCTGCTCGGCCCGCGGCTCTACGACGTCGACTTCGACCTCGTCCTCACCAGCCCGCGCCAGCGCGCACGTCGTACGGCCGAGCTGGCGGGCTTCGCCGACGTCGAGGTCGACGAGGACCTCGTCGAGTGGGACTACGGCGACTACGAGGGCGTGACCACCTCCGAGATCCGCGAGACGGTGCCCGACTGGTCGGTGTGGACGCACCCCGTGCCCGGCGGCGAGACCGCCGACCAGGTCTCCGCGCGCCTGGACCGCGTCGTCGCCCGCGCCCGTGACCACGACCGGACCCTGGTCTTCGCACACGGCCACTCGCTGCGGGTGCTCACGGCGCGCTGGCTCGAGCAGCCCGCGGCCGAGGGTCGCTTCTTCCGGCTCGACACCTCGACGGTGTCGGTGCTCGGCTTCGAGCGGGAGACGCCGGCCCTGCTGAAGTGGAACAGCTGACGTGCGGATCGACCTCCACACGCACTCGTCCGCGAGTGACGGCACGGACACCCCGGGCGCGCTCGTGCGCGAGGCGAAGGCGGCCGGCCTCGACGTCGTCGCGCTGACCGACCACGACGCCACCTCCGGCTGGGCCGAGGCCCAGCAGGCGGCCGACGAGGTCGGCATCACGCTGGTGCCGGGTCTCGAGATCAGCACGAAGCTCCAGCACCGCGGCGTGCACCTGCTCGCCTACCTGCCGGACCCGACCCACGGCCCGCTCACGGACGTCCTCGACCGCATCATCGCCGGGCGCACCGAGCGCACGCCCGCGATCGTCGCCGCTCTCCAGGCCCACGGCATCGACGTCACCGAGGACGACGTACGCCGTGAGGCGGGGGGATCCGTCGCCGCCGGTCGTCCGCACGTGGCCGACGCGCTGGTCCGGCGGGGCGTGGTCGCCGACCGGGCCGAGGCCTTCGCGACCCTGCTGAGCCCGGGCCAGCCGGGCTACGCCAACCGCTACGCGCCCCCGCTGGAGGAGATGATCCCGATCGTCGTGGAGGCGGGCGGCGTCCCCGTCATCGCCCATCCCTGGGGGCGCCGCGGCGGCACCGTGCTCACCGAGGAGACCTTCGGCATGCTCGCTGAGCTGGGCCTCGCCGGGATCGAGGTCGACCACCAGGACCACCCGCCCGAGCTCCGCGCCCGGCTCCGCGCCATCGCGGCCGACCTCGACCTGCTCGTCACGGGCAGCAGCGACCACCACGGCCTCGGCAAGGTCGATCACGACCTCGGGGTCAACACCACCGACCCCGAGCAGTACGAGCGGCTGGTCGCCCTCGCGGCGCCTCGCCCGTGACGCCCGTCCGTCGGTGCACCCAGAAGGCAGTTCGCGCCTCCGGCATCTCGGACCACGCTCAGCCCGTCGCCTGAGGCGATGAACTGCCTGCACGGTGCGGCTCGGGGAGTGACTACCGGCGCACCATCCGGCGCTCGAGCCCGACGTCCTCGGGCTTGGTGGCGCCGTCGAAGCGGAAGCCCTGGCGCTCGTAGAACCCGATCGCCCTCGCGTTGCCGTCGAGGACCCACAGGTAGGCGTCGGAGTCGCTGATCGCGGCAGTGAGCAGCGCGTGCCCGACGCCCGTGCCGTACGCCGATGCCCGCACGTAGAGCCCCATCAGCTCCAGCGGCGGCAGGCCGTCGGCGGGGTCGTCGCGGCCGGGACCCGTGCTGGAGAAGCCGACGAGCGTCCCGTCGGCCGCCCACGCGAGCAGGTTGGCGCTGGAGCCCGTCTCGATGATCGTGCGCCAGCTCGTGACCCGCTCGTCGCGCCGGGCGCGCCGCTCGGTGAAGACCGACGTCGGCATCAGCGCGGCGTAGGCCTCCTCCCAGACGTCGAGGTGCAGGTCGGCGAACGCCTCGGCGTCCTCGGGGCGAGCGGGGACGATCCGCGCCGTCACCGGCGGCCCATGCTCTGCGTCAGCCGGAGCACGCGGTTCGGGATGGCCTTGGTGAGGGCGATGATCGTCTTGTACTGCGCGCCGGGGATCGAGTAGGCGCGGCCCTTCTCGAAGTCCTCCAGCGCCTTGCGCACGAGGAAGTCCGGCTCGAGCCACATGAAGCCGTCGCCGCGGGTGACCTTCATCCGCTCGTGGAACTCGGTCTTGGTGAAGCCGGGGCACAGCGCCATCACCTTCACGCCACGCGAGCCGTACTCCAGGTGGGCCCACTCGCTGAAGCTGTTGACCCAGGCCTTGGCCGCGGAGTAGCTGCCGCGGGGGAGGAAGGCGGCGACGCTGGAGACGTTGATGATGCCGCCGTGGCCGCGCTCGGTCATCGCGCCGAGGGCGGCGTGGCTCAGCCGCAGGACGGCGGTGACCAGCACCTCGAGCATGGCGGTCTCGTCGTCGGCGCTGTTGTCGAGGAAGCGCTGCTTCAACCCGAAGCCGGCGTTGTTCACGAGCAGGTCGACCGGTCGCGCGCGGTCGGCGACGCGGGCCTCGACCGTGGCGAGCTGGTCGCGGTCGACGAGGTCGGCGACCAGGACCTCGACGTCGACCTGGTGCGCTCGGCGCAGCTCCTCGGCGACCGCCTCGAGGCGCTGGGCGTCGCGGGCGACGAGGACGAGGTCGTCGCCGCGGGCGGCGAGCTGGTGGGCGAACTCGAGGCCGATGCCGGCGGTTGCACCGGTGATGAGCGAAGTCGTCATGGCGTCAGCATTTCAGGACGACCCCGCTGTGTGCGACCCGGTCCGGCACAATGGCGATCGATGAGCACCAAGAGCCGTGGTCCGGCCCCCGTCACGCTGGCCGTCGCCAACCAGAAGGGCGGGGTTGCCAAGACGACCTCGGTCGCCTCGATAGGGGCCGCGCTGGCCGAGCTGGGCCACCGCGTCCTGCTCGTCGACCTCGACCCGCAGGCGTGCCTGACGTTCTCCCTCGGCATCGACCCCGAGGACCTCGACGTCTCCGTCCACCACGTGCTGACGCAGGGCGTGGACGCCACCGAGGTGATCCTGGAGACCGAGGACGGGGTCGACGTGCTGCCGGCGACCATCGAGCTGGCCCGGGCCGAGGCCGACCTGCTGACCCGCACCGGGCGCGAGCACGTCATCAAGAGCACGCTCGAGCAGCTCGCCGAGGACCTCGGCGACGAGGCGTACGACTGGGTGCTGCTGGACTGCCCGCCCTCGCTGGGCGTGCTGACGGTCGCGGCGCTGACCGCCGCCGACGGCGTGCTCGTGCCGCTGCAGTGCGAGACGCTCTCGCACCGCGGCGTCGGCCAGCTGCTCGACACCGTCCACGACGTACGCCGCTTCACCAACCGCGGCCTGGAGGTGTGGGGCGTGCTGCCGACGCTCTACGACGGCCGCACCAACCACTCGCGCACGGTGCTGGAGACGATCAGCGAGACCTACGACCTCGAGGTCGTCGAGCCGCCGATCCCCAAGACGATCAAGTTCGCCGAGGCCCCGGCGGCCGGCCGCTCCATCCTGGCGACCAGCCGCAGCAGCAAGGGCGCGAAGGCCTACCGCGAGGTGGCCGAGAACCTCGTCGCGCGGGCGTCACGGCCGAAGCCGAAGAAGACTGCGAAGAAGACCCCGAAGAAGCGCTGACTCACGCCTTCGGCGCCTCGACGGACTCGCCACCGCGAGTGCGGCGACGGCTGCGGTTGCGGCGGCGCGGGGCGTCGCCAGACTTCTCCGAGGAGGCCGAGGAGGCCGCGCCCGAGCCCGAGTCCGACCCGCGACCCGAGCGACCGCCCGAGCGCTCGCGCGGGGCCCGCTCCTTCTTCTCCACCGGGGCGGGGTCGACGATCCGACCCTTGGTGCCGACCGGGATGCCCTGGTCGTGGAAGAGGTGCTCGGAGGTCGAGTAGGTCTCCTGCGGCTCCGGGAAGGGCAGGTCGAGGGTCTTGTTGATCATCTTCCAGCGGTGCACGTCGGCCCAGTCGACGAACGTGATCGCGATGCCCGAGGCGCCCGCGCGGCCGGTGCGGCCGATGCGGTGGACGTAGGTCTTGTCGTCCTCCGGGCAGGTGTAGTTGATGACGTGCGAGACACCGCGCACGTCGATGCCGCGAGCCGCGACGTCGGTGGCGACGAGTACTCGGATCTTGTCCTCGCGGAACTTGGCGAGTGCCTTCTCGCGCGCGACCTGAGCCATGTCGCCGTGCAGCGGCGAGGCGCTGAAGCCGCGCTCGACCAGGTCGTCCGCGACGCGCTGCGCCTGACGCTTGGTGCGGGTGAAGACGATGATCTTCTCGGCGTCCTCGGCCTGCAGGACCCGGCCGATGATCTCGGGCTTGTCGAGGTCGTGGGCCAGGTAGATGAACTGCGCCGTGGCCGGCACCATCGTGGTGTCGTAGGACGACTCGGCGCGGATGTTCATCGGGTGGCGCATGTGCGTGCGGGCCAGCGCGACGATCGCGGCCGGCATGGTCGCCGAGAACAGCATGGTCTGGCGCGTCTCCGGGGTCTTGGAGAGCAGCGTGATGACGTCGGGCAGGAAGCCGAGGTCGAGCATCTCGTCGGCCTCGTCGAGCACGAGCGCGTGCACGTGCGAGAGGTCGAGGGCGCGGCGGTTGGCCAGGTCGATGAGGCGGCCCGGGGTGCCGACCACGATGTCGACGCCGGCGTCGAGGGTCTCGAGCTGGGTGTCGTAGCCGACGCCGCCGTAGACGGTGAGGACACGCAGGCCGGTGTCGGCGCTGGCGATCGACAGGTCGCTCGAGACCTGGAGCGCGAGCTCGCGGGTCGGGGCGACGATGAGTGCCTGCGGCTTGCCCTGCGGCATGTCGGCGTAGGCCGGGTCGCGCGGGGAGACCGAGCGCTGCAGCACCGGGATGCCGAAGGCGAGCGTCTTGCCGGTGCCCGTGCGGGCCTGGCCGATCAGGTCGGTGCCGAGCAGGGCGACCGAGAGGGTCATCTCCTGGATGGCGAAGGGGGTGGTGATGCCGGCGCGCTCGAGCGCGTCGCAGATCTCGGTCTGCACGCCGAGGTCACGGAAGGTGGTCGTCACGAATGGAGTCGCTTTCGGATGAGTTGGATGTCCCACGCGTATGCGGTCAGCCACTCGGAGAAGGCAATGCCAACCGCGCACATACAGGCGGCCACCGGCAGGTTTCGCCGGGGCTCGGTCCTCTCGATGGTATCGCTACGCTGCGCGCATGACTGAATCGCCCGACGAGGACTACCGCCGCGCCGCCGTCGACCTCCTCGGCGCGATCGCCTACGGCGAGCTGTCGGCCTTCGAGCGGCTCGTGGAGGACGCCAAGCTGGCTCCGGGCATCGACGACAAGATCGCGATCGGCGCGATGGCGACCGCCGAGTTCGGCCACCTGAAGAAGCTGGTCGGCCGGCTCGAGGAGCTCGGTGCCGACCCCGGTGAGGCCATGCAGGCGTTCCGCGACAGCTTCGACAGCTTCCACGCGCACACCGCGCCGTCGGACTACTACGAGGGCCTGGTCAAGGCTTACGTCGGCGACGGGCTCGCCGCGGACTTCTACCGCGAGATCGCCGCCTACCTCGACACCGAGACGCGCGAGGTCATCATCAGCTCGCTCGAGGACACGGGGCAGACCGAGTTCATCGTCGAGCGGGTCCGGGCCGGCATCGCCGAGGACCACCGTCTCGGCGGCCGTCTGGCGCTGTGGGGTCGACGGCTGATGGGTGAGGCGCTGACCCAGGCGCAGCGCGTCGCAGGCGACCGCGAGTCGCTGACCGCCCTGCTCGCCGGGGGAGTGGACCGTCCCGGTCTCGACCTGGCGGCGCTGGGGCGGATGTTCACCCGGCTCACCGAGCTGCACACCGAGCGGATGGCGCGGCTCGGCCTCGACGCCTGAGCCGCATCCCAGACGCGACGAGGCCCCGCAACCGAAACGGTTGCGGGGCCTCGTGCCGTGCGCGTGTGTCAGACGTGCGTGCGGTTGCCGGAGTTGCGGCCGGTCACCGTGGACGCGATGACGACCAGGACCGCGGCGACGGCGATCTCCCAGACGAACCGCCACCAGTCCGGACCCTTGGTGGTGTCGAACATGTCACCGTTGTAGTTGCCCGAGGTGCCGAACAGGCCGTAGTAGAGGAAGCTACCGATGAAGGCGCCGCCAATGCCGCAGAGGATGGTCAGCCAGATCGGGATGTTGTCCTTGTCTCCGGGCGCGATCAGCTTGCCCAGGAGACCGATGACTGCGCCGACGATCAACGTCACGATGATCTGTACGAGCATGGTTCGACTTCCTTCCATGAAACCGTCCGAGCGTTGTGCTCGGCAGGAGTGTCAGCACGGGTGTGCCCGACGTGCTCATCATGTTCCCCGCAAGCGGCCTGAGCAATCGCCACGCCGCCCGCAAGGATGGGGTGCCCACCCCCTGAGGTGAGGCGTCAGCGGAAGCCGACGGTGCTCGCGCTCGGGGAACCGAGCTCGACGTAGGCGATCTTGTCGGCCGGCACGATGACCGTGCGGCCCTTCACGTCTGCCAGCCGCAGCACGCCGCTGCCGGCCAGCGCCTCGGCCAGCTTGGCCTCGATGTCGTCGGGCGTGCTGTCGGTGTCGAGCACGAGCTCACGCTGCGCGTTCTGCACGCCGATCTTGACCTCCACGGTGGTGCTCCTTGCTGTGACGTTCGTCGGGGGATGCTCTGAATGGTGCCGGGTGGGTGGTCGGCGGTCAGCGCCGGCTCAGCTGGTCGTCGGTCATCGGGTAGCCCCGGATGCCTCTCCAGGCCAGCCCGGCGATCAAGGAGGCCGCGTCGTCCTGGGCGATGCTGCCGCCACCCGCGAGCCAGAACCGTGCCGAGACCTGCGCCATTCCCACCAGGGACACGGCCAGCAGCTCGGAGGCCTCGTCGGGCAGCCCGGTGTCGGTGCGGATCACGTCGGCGATCATCGCGGCGCACTCGACGGTGACCCGGTCGACCCGCTCGCGCACGTCGGGCTCGCTGGTCAGGTCGGACTCGAAGACCAGGCGGAACGCGCCCTCCTCGGAGGCCACGTAGCTGTAGAAGACCTTCATCGTCGCCGCGACGCGGTCCTTGTTGTCCGACGTCGAGGCCAGGGCCGCGCGGCAGTTGTCGATGATGGTGTCGCAGGAGGCGTCGAGCAGCGCGAGGTAGAGGTCGAGCTTGCCGGGGAAGTGCTGGTAGAGCACAGGCTTGGACACGCCGGCACGGTCGGCGATGTCGTCCATCGCAGCGGCGTGGTAGCCCTGCGCGACGAAGACCTCGAGAGCCGACTCGAGCAGCTGGACCCGGCGCTCGCGTCGCGGCATCCGGCCGCCGCGCGGTCGCGGGAACGCACCGTCGGAGGTGGTGTCGGGGCTGCCTGCGGTCACGTCGGGCTCCTGCTGGTGGCGGGTACTGGTCAGTACGTGGGGCCGAGCCTATCCGGCGGCCCGGACGCGGAGAGGGACCCCGGTCGCCCGGGGCCCCTCTCTGCGTGTCGGTCGTCGCGTGGTGCGTGCGTCAGCTCACGGGGCGGGGTTGGAGACGTTCACCGTGAGGAACCCCCTCTTGGTGGCCGTGACGGTGGCCTTGACGCCCACGCCCGCGACCTTGACGGAGTTCTGCGGGGCAGCAGCGTCGTAGTAGGCGTTGACGTCGGTGTCGTCGAACGTCGCCTTCTGCTTCACGCCGCCGGCGCAGGCCGCGAGGGTGGTCACGGTCGGGTCCTTCCGGGTGCCGCCCGCGACCTCCTTGTGCAGGCAGGTCGGGTCGACGGTGTCGAGGCCGAAGGTGGCGTCGAAGGGCTCGCGACGGTTGCTCGGGCTGCTGCCGTCGGGGTAGGTCAGCGAGTTGGGGAACGAGTCCACCACCATCGCGTAGCCCGCACCGGGGTGCTCCGCCACGTTGTTGTCGGTGTAGGAGTTGTCGACGTACCAGACCAGCATGCCGTCCTGGAACTTGAAGAACTCGACCCAGTTGGGCTTCGTGAGGCCGTTGGAGAACTGGTAGGGGCCCTCGGAGAGCGTCTTGTCGTAGCCGACGTACTGACGGTTCTCCAGCAGGTAGTAGCGCGAGGCATTGGTGACCTCGACGCCCGTGGAGATCGCGAAGCCGCCCGCGGGCGTCCAGCCGTTGGCGCCGTCCTCAGCACCGTCGATGACGGTGCCCGAGTCGCTCTTGACCGCGATGTCGTCGAGGAACGCGCCGGCCTCGTTGACACCGCCGTCGGTCTTGTAGAGGAACCGGAACAGCGACTCGCGGCCACCGGGCTTGTAGGAGTAGCGCAGGCCCTTCCAGGTGTCGCGCGACGAGCCGTCGATCGGCGAGCCGACAGTGGTCCAGGTCTTGCCGCCGTCGACGGAGTACTGGGCGTAGAGGAAGTCGTAGCCCGCCTCGATCTCGTACCACGCGCTGGCGGTGACGGTGACTGAGGAGGATCCCGGCACCGTGCGGGTGAGCGTGCTCGACATGTCGTCGCCTCGACCGGTCCACCACGCGTGCGTGCCCGAGGGCGGCGTGGTGTAGTTGTTGGTGACCGAGGAGTTGGGCAGGTTCACCTTGATCGCCTGGTCGGCGCCGTCGTAGGTGTGCTGCGAGGGACCGAGGGTGTAGGTGCCGCTCGTGCCGGAGTTGACGTCGGTGTGGTCGAGCCACCCCAGGAAGAGCTTCTCCTCCGGGCCCATCAGGCCGGGGACGGTGCCGATGCCCTCGCCACCCGCCGGCGCGTTGGCGCCGTGGCTGAGCCACGAGCCCGACGACATGAGCGTCCAGAAGGCGCTGCCGTTCTCGCCGCCCGCGGTGTCGTAGTAGTCGGGGAGGCCGAGGTCGTGGCCGAACTCGTGGGCGAACACGCCGAGGCCGCCGTTCTCGGGCTCGACGGTGTAGTCGCCGATGAAGTACTTCGAGTCGCCGATCTTGGCGCCGCCGCCGAGGTTGTTGGTGCCCCCGACGCTCGGGCCGGTGGTGCCGTAGCCGGTGCCGACGTACCAGCGGTGCGACCAGATGGCGTCGGGGTCTGCGCCGGCCTCCTCGCCCTCGCCGGCGTGCACGGCCTGGAAGTGGTCGATGTAGCCGTCGGCCTCGTTGAAGTTGCCGTCGCCGTCGAAGTCGTAGCGGTCCCACACGTCGAACTGGGACAGGTAGGCGTCGATCTGGGCCGGGGTCTGGCCTGCCGCGACCTGCGAGGCGTACCAGGAGTCGGCGGAGTCGTCGATGAACGACCAGGAGCCGCCGTTGTCCTCGACCGTGTTGTCGCCGTAGGTCGACGCGTTGCCCGGCACCTTGACCCAGTCGGTCACGGTGTTGGTCGCGGTGTAGCGGCCGGAGGAGAGCTGCTCGTAGTAGTTCTTGAACGACTCGCCGTCGCCGTTGAACATCTCCTCGTAGTGGGCCTTGTCGAAGTTGGAGACCCAGTAGGTGGAGTTGTCGGTGGCGCGGTCGGGCTGGGGGATCTGGTTGTGCAGCGGGCCGGGCGTGGTGCCGAGCTTGCCGGAGCCGGTGTCGCCGAACTCGGAGAGGATCGTGAAGATCTTGTCGGACTTGTCGACCGGGAACTCGACGAACGTGCCGCCGCCGAGCGCGACCGTCGCGCCGCCGCCCTGCCGCGAGCGCAGCTTGGCGCTGCCGTTGTCGAGCATCGCCAGCGCCTTGTCCTTCAGGCGCAGCTGCTTCGCCGTCCGGGGGCCGGGACGGTTGTCCGGCTTGGACCGTGCCGACTGGCCCGACGAGGGCGAGTCGTCGGAGGGGACGGCCACGGCGGGCGCGAGGGCGGTGAGGCCCAGCGCCAGCGTGGCCGCGCCGGCGAGGACGCCGGGTGCCATCTTCTTCACAGGGATGTTCTCCATCTGTACGTGCTCCGGAGGAGCGGGGCGGGTGTCGTCGCAACGGGCGTGACCCAGGACACACTGGGTCAGCGTCGCGGTGACCCGAGGTGTTACACCGTTCGGCCCCGAGGACGGCAGGGCGGGCGTCGTGGGGGTCCGGATGGCGGGACCGGTGAGCCCGAGCACCAACCGGCGGAGACCATGGACGGGAACAGAGCAGCGTCCCGGCCGGTTGAGGCAGGGACCTGGCCGTCACCCGAAGGAGTCCACCCGTGTCGTTCCCTGCGCTCGTCGAGCCGGCTGCCGAGCTCACCACGGATGAGGTGCGCCGCTACAGCCGCCACCTGATCATCCCCGACGTGGGGATGGCCGGGCAGAAGCGGCTGAAGAACGCCAAGGTGCTGGTCATCGGCGCCGGCGGACTGGGCTCGCCCGCCCTGCTCTACCTGGCCGCTGCCGGGGTCGGCACGCTGGGGATCGCCGAGTTCGACGAGGTCGACGAGTCGAACCTGCAGCGCCAGATCATCCACGGCATGTCCGACATCGGCCGCCCCAAGGCCGTCTCCGCGCAGGAGTCGATCGCCGAGGTCAACCCCTACGTCGACGTGGTGGTGCACAACGAGCGCCTCGACAACGACAACGTGATGGGGATCTTCGAGGGCTACGACCTGATCGTCGACGGCACCGACAACTTCGCCACCCGCTACATGGTCAACGACGCGGCGTACTTCCTCGGGATCCCCTACGTGTGGGGCTCGATCTACCGCTTCGACGGCCAGGCGAGCGTGTTCGCGCCCACCCTGTCCGACGACGCGCCGTGCTACCGCTGCCTCTACCCCGAGCCCCCGCCGCCCGGCATGGTGCCCAGCTGCGCCGAGGGCGGCGTGCTCGGCGTGCTCTGCGCCAGCATCGGCTCGATCCAGGTCAACGAGGCGATCAAGCTGCTGACCGGCATCGGTGACCCGGCCATCGGCAAGCTCGTCATCTACGACGCGCTCGAGCTGGAGTGGCGCAAGCTCAAGGTCCGCAAGGACCCCAGCTGCGCGCTGTGCGGCGAGAACGCCACCGTCACCGGCCTCATCGACTACGACGCCTTCTGCGGCGCGGTCTCCGAGGAGGCCGCCGACGCAGCCGCCGGCTCGACGATCTCGGTCGTCCAGCTCGAGCAGATGCTCAAGGAGCGCGAGGCCGGCGAGCGCGACTTCACCCTGATCGACGTGCGCGAGCCCAACGAGTTCGAGATCAACCGGATCCCCGGCTCGGTGCTGGTGCCCAAGGGCGAGTTCCTCAACGGCAACGCGATCGGCGACCTGCCCGGTGACAAGCCGATCGTGCTGCACTGCAAGTCGGGCGTGCGCTCGGCCGAGGTGCTCGCGATCGTCAAGGGCGCCGGCTACGCCGACGCGGTGCACGTGGGCGGCGGCGTGGTCGCCTGGGTCAACCAGATCGACCCCAGCCAGCCCGACTACTGACGCGTAACCCCTCCCGGCGCACGTCGTTGGGAGGGGCATGCGTACCCCCACGAAGCTCCTGACCCTGGCCGCCGCGGCCGGCCTCGCCGCCGCGGCCGCGACCAGTGCCCCGGCCTCGGCGGCGCCCAAGAAGCAGGTCCGCACGAGCTGGGCCCGCGCCGACACGGCCACCATCCACCCCGGCGTGCAGATGTACACCGAGGGTGCCCAGTGCACCGCGAACTTCGTCTACACCGACACCGCCGGGACGACGTACGTCGGCTACGCGGCGCACTGTGCCGGCCTCGGTGAGGCGACCGACACCGACGGCTGCTCCTCCGACTCCCTGCCGCTCGGCACGAAGGTGGACTTCGTCGAGGGCGGCTCGCTCATCGGTGAGGGCACCCGGGTCGGCGGCGGCACGCTCGTCTACTCGTCGTGGCTGACCATGCAGCGCGACGGCGTCACCGACGCCGACACCTGCGCCTACAACGACCTCGCGCTGGTGAAGGTCGACGCCGCGGACGCCGGCAAGGTCAACCCGTCGATCCCGTTCTGGGGCGGCCCGGTCGGCCTCAACACCACCGGCACCGCGGCCGGCGACACGGTCCACAGCTACGGCAACTCCAGCCTGCGCGGTGGCGTGGAGCAGCTCTCGCCCAAGCAGGGCACCAGCCTGGGCACCGACCCGAGCGGGTGGACGCACCCGGTCTACACGGTGACCCCGGGCGTGCCGGGCGACTCCGGCAGCGCGTTCCTGGACGCCGAGGGCAACGCGCTCGGCACACTCTCGACCCTCGCCCTGGCTCCGCTCGCCGGATCGAACGGTGTCGGCGACCTGGCGCACGAGCTGGCGTACGCCCAGGCCCACAGCGGGATCGCCGGCCTCCGGCTCGTCCACGGCACCGAGCCGTTCAGCCCGCTGCACTGACCCACCCCCCAGCGCCTGCCCCCACCAGGCGCGCCCCCTCGCATGGCGCGAGCCCGTCACCTAGGGTTCGCGCCATGCGTGCGGTCGGGGCTTCGCCGGGTGCCCGTGCCGTGCTGATGGTCGCCGGGACGAGCCTGTTCATGGTGCTGGTCGCGTGGGCGACGTTGATCGGACCCGACGAGGTCTTCACCGGGCCCGGCCCGCGACCGGGGCCGGGGACCACGTCGGCCGAGACGTGTCTCCCATTGCCGGTGGTCACCAACGCCGACGGGTCCACGACGGAGCAGATCCCCGACGACATCAACGAGCGCAACTACTGCGAGCCGCCGGGCGCGGGGATCAGCCAGTACCGCGACCTGGTCGAGCAGCACCCGCCACCACTGTGGATCAAGGTGCTGGGCTGGCTCTTCCTCGGCACGCTGCTCCTCGTCCTCGCCGCCGGGACAGGGTGGCTGCTCGTCGCCCTCGCGCGAGCGGCCTTCTCGAGGAGGCCCGAGGCCCGGCGGCTCGAGGCCGAGTTCGGGGTCCTCGAGGAGCCACGTGCGGTGGCGGAGCAGGTGGTGGCCGACGCCGCCGAGCAGGACGCGCTGCTGCTCGACGGCGACGCGCGCAACGCCATCGTCGCGACATGGCACCGCTTCGAGGTCCAGGGTGGCCGCGCCGGCGTGCCGCGGCGCCCGTCGGAGACCTCCTCCGAGTACGCCCTGCGGCTCCTCGACCTCGCGGACGCCGACATCGGCCCCGTGACCCGCCTCGCCGAGCTCTACCGCGAGGCACGTTTCTCCGACCACCCGATCACCGAGGACCACCGCGCCGAGGCCATGGGAGCGCTCGACGCGATCCGGCGAAGCCTGGGGGTGCGGTCATGAGGGGGCTGTCGCACCGGTGGCGCGGTCGCGTCGGTGGCGGCGTCGTCCTGGCCGTCCTCGGCTACGCCCTCGCCCTCTGGCTCGACTTCGACCCCCAGCCGTTGCCGTACGCGGTGTGGGCCGTCGTGGTGCTCACGATGACGTACCTCGTGATCGACACGGTGGACACCCCAGCGGCCCACTGGCAGCACCCGGTCGAGCCGCGGCCCGACCGCGTCGACGAGGTCACCTCCGACCTCCGCATCCTGTCGAGCCACCAGCAGGCCGACCACCCCTCCGACGCCCTGGCCCAGCGCCTGGTCGCGCTGGCACGGGACCGTTCCCCGGACCTGGCGTCCGAGGTCCAGGACGAGCTCGCCGGCCTGAGCCGGATCCCGCCCGCAGCCATCGACCGCATCCTGACCCGAATCGAGGAGTCCCGTGACCGAAGCTGATCACCACCCCGCCGCAGCCGCACCGGCTGGTCCCGCCGAGGTGGCGCAGTTCGCCGAGCGCGTCCTGGACGAGGTCGGTCGGGCCGTCGTCGGCAAGCGCGAGGTGCTGGCCCTGGTCCTGGCCGGGATCCTCGCCAAGGGGCACGTGCTGCTCGAGGACTTCCCGGGCCTGGGCAAGACGCTCGCCGCCCGGTCGTTCGCCAGTGCGCTCGGGCTGGACTTCTCCCGCGCCCAGTTCACCCCCGACCTGCTGCCGGCCGACCTCACCGGGTCCTACGTCTACGACCAGCGCCGCGCCGAGTTCGACTTCCGCCCCGGACCGATCTTCGCCGGGCTGCTGCTCGCCGACGAGATCAACCGCACGCCGCCCAAGACGCAGGCCGCGCTGCTCGAGGCGATGCAGGAGGGCCAGGTCACCGTCGAGGGCCAGACGCACCGGCTGCCCAGCCCGTTCCACGTCCTCGCGACCGCCAACCCCGTGGAGTACGAGGGGACCTATCCGCTGCCCGAGGCCCAGCTCGACCGCTTCCTGCTGCGGGTCGCCTTCGGCTACCCCACGGCCGGGGAGGAGTACGACGTCCTCCGCCGGCGGCTCGACCGTCGGCGCGAGGAGGTCGACATCTCCCAGGTGACAGACGCCGCGGGCCTGGCCGCGGTGCAGGCGGCGGTCGAACGGGTGGTCGTCGACGAGTCCGTCGCCCGTTACTGCGTCGAGCTGGTCGCGGCGACCCGCTCCCACTCCGAGGTGCTGACCGGTGCGTCCCCGCGTGGCAGCCTCGGACTGGTGCTGACGGCACGGGCCTGGGCCGCGATCCGGGGTCGCGACTACGTCGTGCCCGAGGACGTCAAGGTCGTCTCCCGCGCCGTGCTCGCCCACCGGATCACGGTCAAGCCCGACCTCTGGATGACCCAGGCGTCCGGTGCCCGTGTCGTCGACGCGGTGCTGGCGTCGGTCGAGACGCCGCGCACCCTCGAGTCCCACGCTCCCGGAGGGGGCTCCCAGCGGTGATCTCCTGGCGGCCGACTCCTGCGCTCGTCCGGGCCTGCCTGCTCGCCTTCGGGGGAGTGACCGGTGGGGTCGCGCTCGGGCAGGAGGTGCTGGTCGTGCTGGCTGCGCCGTTCGCCGTGCTGGCGGCCATGGGACTCGCCGGTCGGCCGCACACGGCGCCGAAGGTGTCGGCGCGCCTCGACCACTACCGCCTGCACGAGGGGCAGGCCACGACCTCGCGGCTGGTCGTCGACGACCTCGCCGGCGTCGAGCACGTCACCCGCGTGGCCGCAGCGGCCCCGCACGTGGCGACCCAGCCCCTGCACGGGGCTGCGGGCGGCCTGGTCGACGCGGGGCTGCCGACCGTGGTCTCCAGCCCGCGACGCTGGGGCCGCCGCGCTGTGGGAGCCGAACGGGTCGCCCTGACCTCCGCGTGGGCCGGGTGGCGATGGGGGCCCGTCGACCTGCCCGAGCACGGTTTCAGCGTGCTGCCCCAGACGGCGCCGTACGACAGCCGGGCGGAGGTGCCCCAGCCCGACGGTCTCGTCGGCCGGCACCGGTCACGACGGATCGGCAGCGGAACGGAGTTCGAGGGCATCCGCCACTTCGCGGCGGGTGACCGGCTCAAGCGGATCAACTGGCCGGTCTCGCTGCGCACGGGCGACCTGCACGTGATCACGACGCGCGCCGAGCAGGACGCGAGCGTGTGGATCGTGGTCGACGGGCTGCGCGACATCGGGGTCTCGGGTGGGATCGACGGGGCGTCGAGCACGCTCGACCTGACCGTGCGCGCGGCGGCGGCGCTCGCGGAGCACCACGTCCGCACGGGTGACCGGGTGGGCCTGCTCGTGCTGGCCGCCGACGGCGCCCGGGTGCCGCTGGGGTCGGGCCCGCGCCACCTCCACCGGCTCCAGGGCACGCTCGCCCGGGTGCGTACGGAGGCGCGCAGCGTCGCGCCCGAGCGCCTCGACCTCGGCGCCGGAGCGGGCAGCGTCGTCCACGTCCTGTCGCCGATGTTCTTCACGCCCCTCGTCACCGCGACCGTGAGCCTGCAGCGCAGCGGGGCGTCGGTCGTCGTGATCGACACGATCGGCGACGCGATGTCCGGTGCCGGCGCCGACCGGCTCGCACTGCCCTCGCTGGCGGCCCGCATGCAGAAGGTGGAACGCGACGACCGGCTCCAGCGCCTCGCCGCGCTCGGCACCCCGGTCGTGCCGTGGCGCGGTCCCGGGACCCTCGACACGGTGCTGCGCCAGCTCGCGCGCCGCGGCCAGGTGCCCAAGGTGCGTGCCTGATGGCCTCGGCCCGCAGGATGCTCCGTCCCGGCGTGACCGCACCCGTGGTCCTGCTGCGTGCCCTCGTGTTCCTGCTGCCGTGCGTCGCGCTCGGTCTGGCGCTGCCGCAGAGGCCGCACTGGGCGGTCCTCCTGGGGGTACCGGTGAGCGCAGCCGCGTGGGCGCGCAGCGTCGACCACGCCGTGGGGATCGTCCCCCTCGTGCTCGTCGGTGGCTGGTGGGCCTCGCACGGCGCCGTCGACTGGAAGGCGCTCGTGGTCGCCGTGCTGCTCCTCGGCGCTCACGTCGCGGCGCTCCTGCTGTCCTACGGGCCCGAGACCCTCGTGGTCGACCGTCGCCTGGCCCGGCTCTGGGCCGGCCGGGTGCTCCTCGCCCTGGTTCCGGTGCCGCTCACGTGGCTGGCCGTGCGGGAGCTCGACCCAGGTTGGGCGCCCTCCTGGCTGTGGCTCGTCACGGGCGGGGCGACCGTCGTGCTGCTGCTGGCCACCGCCCGGCTCACCCGGTCCCAGCCCGCATGACCACGGAGGAGGAGCGCGAGCTCTACGCCGAGCTGGTGCTGCAGTGCGCCGAGTCGGTCCCGCGCGGCCGGGTGACGACGTACGGCGCCATCGCGGACGTGGTCGGCGAGCGGCTGGGCCGCGGCGGTCCCCGGCTGGTCGGCAACGTGATGGCGCAGCACGGCGGTGCGGTGGCGTGGTGGCGCGTGGTCCGCGCCAACGGGTCGCTGCCGCCTTCGCACGACGACGAGGCGCGCCAGGCCTACCTCGAGGAGGGCACGCCGCTGCGGCCGAGCGGGTCGGTGGACCTGGGACGGGCGTTCTGGCGCCCGACGTTGCAGGCACAATGACCCGCATGCTCTACACGGTCGCGCACGGCGTCATCCCTCCGGTCGCCCGTGCCGTGTGGCGCCCACAGGTCGAGGGACTGGACCACGTGCCGACGACCGGCCCGGTCATCGTGGCCAGCAACCACCTGTCGTTCTTCGACAGCGTGGTGATCCCGGTGGTCGTGCCGCGCAAGGTCGCTTTCCTGGCCAAGTCCGACTACTTCACCGGCACCGGCGTGAAGGGGGCGCTCACGCGGGCCTGGTTCGAGGGGCTCGGCATGCTGCCGGTCGACCGCGACGACACCAGGGCCGCGATCGCCAGCCTCGACACCGCGCTCGAGGTGCTGCGCAAGGGCGAGGCCTTCGGGATCTACCCCGAGGGCACCCGCTCGCGCGACGGGCGGCTCTACCGCGGGCGCACCGGGGTGGCGCACCTCGCGCTGACCGCCGGCTGCCCGGTGGTCCCGGTCGGCCTCGTCGGCACCCAGGACATCCAGCCCGTCGGCTCGAACCGCCCCCGGCTCGCCAAGGTCGACGTCACCGTCCGCTTCGGCGAGCCGATCACCGTCGCGGGGGACTACGACGGCGTACCGTCCGGGCGCGCGCGCCGCGAGCTCACCGACCGGATCATGACCGCCATCGCGGACCTGACCGGCCAGGAGCTCGCGGGCGTCTACAACGAGCGCCCCGCCGATGCGTAGGCCTCGCGGCCGATCTCCCGCCTAGCGCGCGGCCTCGGCGAGCGCGGCCAGTGCCTTCGGGAAGATCTCCGCGGGCGGGGTGACCAGGCCGGCGCCGACCTGGCCGACACCCGCGACCCGTCCGGCCATGCCGGTGTTGATCTGCGGGAGGATCCCGGTGCGGCACACCTTGGTCACGTCGATGCCTGTCGGCGTGCCCTGGAACTCCAGGACCGGCACGGACCAGCGCGGGTTCTCCGCGAGGGTGATCTCGTGCATGCGGCGGGTGGTGGCCAGGGCGTCGGGCACGGTGCCGCCGACGAGGCGGACGATCGCAGGAGCGGTCGCCATCGCGAAGCCGCCGATGCCGGCGGTCTCGGTGATCGCCGAGTCGCCGATGTCGGCGTTGGCGTCGTCGGGACCGTAGTCGCCCAGGAAGAGCCCCTCGGCGACCTGGGCGGGGCCGGTGAACCACTGGTCTCCGGTGCCCGAGACCTGGATGCCGAAGTCGGTGCCGTTGCGGGCCATCGCCACGACCATCGTCGAGCCCGGGACGTCGCGCCCGGCGTCGAGGGCGAGCTTGCAGGCGGGCATCGCGAGGTTGAGGAAGAAGTGGTCGTTGCCGCCGATGAAACGCAGCGCCTCGCTCACGTCCTTGGCGTCGAACGGCCCCTTCTCCAGGCTGCCGACCATCGCGGGGGAGAGGTCGCGCAGCAGCATCAGGGTGCCGGCGCGGTTGCGGTTGTGCGCCTCGTCGCCCATCTGCAGCATCTGGGTGAGGATGCCGGTGACGTCGCTCGCCTCTGCCGTGCCGCGCACCGCCGCCTGCAGCAGCGGGCCGAGCACGTCGCCCATCCATCGGAGCCGGGTGAGCACCTCCGGGCCGTAGGCGCCGTAGCGCAGCACCTTGCCGAGCCCCTCGTTGAGGGAGCAGTACGTCCGCCTGCCGGTGGCGCGGTCCTCGAGGACCCACATCCACATCGACGGCGTGACGACGCCGGCCATCGGGCCCACGGCGCTGCGGTGGTGGCACGGCTCGAGGCTCACGCTGCTGCCCGACTCGAAGAGGGCGACGGCGTCCTCCGGGTCGTCCACCAGCCCCTCCAGCGCGGCGCCACCCATGAGGGCGCCGCGCAGGGGACCGGAGGCGCGGTCCCACTCGATCGGGGGGCCGGCGTGCAGGAACTGCCCGGGCTCGAGGCCGAGCACCTCGGACGCCGGGGCGACGTCGACGAGGTGGGCGGTGACGCCGAGCATCGCCTCGACGGCCGTCCGGTTGGCCTCGGGGCGCCGCGGGTCGGTGGCGACGGTGGCGAGGTCGCGCTCGGTGCCGGGCATCGGTGGGCGCCAGTCGACGCGCTCGACGCCGACGGCCTGGCCGGCCACGGAGTCGGCGAACATGTCGGCGCCGACGGTGACGACGGTGGTCTCGGTCATCGGGCGGCTCCTTCGAAGCGGGCGATCAGGTCGAGGGCGCGGCGGGTGGCCGACGCGTTGGAGAGGTGGACCTCGGCGCCGGCGGCGACGAGGGCGTCGCGGGTCGCGTCGAGGCCCTGCGGGTCGAGGTCGGTGCCGACGAGGCTGACGACCACGGGGATCGCCCGCTCCGCGCGGGCCGCCGCGATGGCGGGTGCGAGCAGCGCGGCCGGGTCGGGCTCCGCGCCGTGACCGAGCACGAGGTCGAGGAGGATCACGCCGGTCTGCGGGTCCGCGGCCGCGCGCGCGAGCTGCTCGTTGCGCAGGGTCGGGTCGATCATCGGGTGCGCGCGCCCCTGGGTGAGCGCGTCGTCGCCGAAGTCGACCATGGTGTGGTCGTCGACCAGCAGCTCGTCGCCGAGGGCGAGGTCGTCGGAGAGCGGGATGTTGCTGCGGATGGGGCCGAGTGCCTCGGTGGCCATCAGCATCGACTCGTCGCAGAGCGTGCCGCCGACGAAGAGGCCGCGCAGCAGGGGACCGGTGGCTCCGCCGGTGTTGTCGGCGCCGTGGACCGGCCACTGCGGGGCCTCGTGGCCCAGGCGTGCGAGCACGGCCTCGGCGACGGCCGTGAGGTCGCGCTGGCCGCGGCCGAGCAGGCCCAGCTCGACCGGGGTGTCGAGGGCGTCCGCGTCCTTCGCGAGTGCCTCCGCGACCTCCGGTGCCGGAGGCTTGGAGACCACCACGACGAGATCGACGTCGGCGTCCGCGTCGAGGCGACGCAGCGCCTCCCGCGTCGACGTGCCGCCGACGGCGGCGGACAGGTCGCGCCCGCCCACGCCGAGGGCGTGACGTACGCCGACGCCGTCGTGTCCCCGGGCGGCCAGGTCGGCGCCGGCGTGGTGCAGCAGCGCGAGCAGCTGCTGGCAGCCGGTGCCGGACGCGGCGACGATGCCGATGCGCCCCGGACGGACCGCGTTGGCGAAGCCGAGGCCGACGCCGTCGATGACCGCGGTGCCGCAGTCGGGCCCCATGACCAGCGCGCCGCGCGAGGCGGCGTACGTCTTGAGGGCGACCTCCTCGGCCACCGGCACGTTGTCGCTGAAGACCATCACGTCGTGGCCGGCCTCGAGCGCGTCCATCGCCTCGACCGTGGCGCTGGCGCCCGGGACGGAGACGAGCGCGACCGCGCCCGGACCCGTACGGCGCAGCGCGGAGCCCGTGGTGCGCGGCGGTGCGACCGTGGTGTCGCCCGACGCCGGGCGGGTCGGCGCGAGCGCGGCGTCGACGGCGGCCAGTGCGGTCGCGACGTCGGCGTCGTCGTCGAGGCGGAGCGCGACGACCATGTCGTTGGGGGAGGACTCGGGGATGTCGAAGCCCATCCCCTCGAGCACCTCGAGGTTGAGGCCGGTGGCCATCGCCACCTGGGCGGCCACCACGCCGGGCGCGGCCTGCACCGCCCGGCTCACCTGGAGCAGGGTCACCGAGTCGGCGTAGGCGCCGCTCCGTAGCTCGACGTGGTCCTTCATGCAGCCCTCCAGGCCTGTTCGGTGTCGGTGTCTGTGTCTGTGTGGGTGGTGCGGTCGGTGTCGCTGGTCAGGGACGTCAGGGCCAGGCCCGCGCCGGCGAGGAGGCCCGCGCCCGACGTGGCGCCCACGGCCAGCAGGGCCCCCACGGCGCTGGTGGTGGGCTCGGCCAGCCACGCACCGAGCTGGGGGAGCACCTCGCCGCGGGTCGCGCAGTCGAGCAGGGTGGCCGAGAGCAGGGTGGTCGCGCCGAGACGGTGGCGGACAGCGTCGGCGAGCGTCGGGTCCGGACGACCCAGCGCGGCGCGCGTGGCCAACCAGCCGGCGAGGACGTCGTCGCCGAGCGGCGTCAGGCCGGGCCCGCGGCCCACGAGCCGGTCGACGTGGGCGGCCGTCAGCCGACCGTCGGCGGGGAGGTCCAGGTCGGACGTCACGTGCGCCGTCGTCGCCGGGTCGTACGACGCCCGGGGTGCGACCGTGGTCGCGCGCGGGTCGACCACGCGGCCGATCCGGACCGGCTCGTCGCCGACGAGGAGCGTCCCGTCCCGGACGGCCACGGGGCGCCCGGCCAGCGGTGCGAGGTCGGGCAGCGTGGACCACAGGGCGCAGGGCACGCGCGTCGCGGTGGCCGACACCAGCCCGAGGCACCATCCGTCGAGGTCGACGTAGAGCGCCGTCGTGCTCGCGTGCAGGACGGGCCGTGGTCCGTCGGCCGCGGCGGCGAGTCGCGACTGCACACGGAGCGGTGCAGCCACGGGGATCATTCCCCAGACGCTAACGGCTCGTGGCACACTCGCGAATGTGAGTTCCTGACAACGAAGGACATGAAGTGGGCCAAGACTTGATAAGCGATCCGGAGAGGGTCGCCGCGCTCGAGCGCGCCGACGCGCTCCACACCGCGCTCACGCACATCGTCCTCGAGGGCGGCGACCTCGCTGCGATCGCGGAGGCCGTGAGCGACGCCCTCGGCTGCGGCGTCGTGTTCACCTCCACCGACGGCCGCGAGCGCGCCGCCCACCTCGACGACGTGCACCGCGAGGCCTTCGCCACCGCCGACCTGCTCGATCCCACCGGCCGTGTCCGCGTGGAGCGGATCGACCCGCAGGGCACCGCCGTGGGGCAGGGCGAGGCGCTGATCCGACGCGTCGTCGCCGCCGGTGTCGACCTGGCCCGCCTGGTCGCGCTCCGGACCGACGGCACGATCCACGCCTCCGACGTGCAGGCCCTGGAGCGCGCCGCCATCGTGGCCGCGCTGCTGGTGACGCGCGTGGAGGCGATCACCGCGGTCGAGAACAAGTACCAGGGCGACTTCCTGCGCGACGTGTTCCTCGGGCGTGCGGGCGAGGAGGACGATGACGTCGCCGAGCACGCGCGCGCCTTCGGCTGGCAGCTCGGTCGCCCGGTGATGGTCGTCGTGGCCGTGCTCGAGCCCGACGCGGTCGCCGCTCAGGGCCCGGCCGAGAATCGCCGGGCCTGGCACGACCGCTTCGCCGGGGCGTGGCGACAGGTGGCCGCCAGCACGGACCGCAGCATCGCCTCCGTCGCCTTCAGCCGCGAGGTGGTCACGCTCGTGCCGGTCGACCCGGAGCAGGGCGTCGCCGCCGGCCACGCGGCCGTGGACCGGATGATCGAGGGCGTGCGCGGCGACCGGGGCGGCGGCCGGATCGCGTTCTCCGCCGGGGTCAGCCGGATCGCGCACGACCTCGGTGAGCTCCCCGAGGCCTTCCGGCAGGCCCAGCGCGCCGTCGAGATCGGTCGGCGCGTGCACGGGGGCGGGTCGGTGACGCGCTTCGACCAGCTCGGCCTGCACCGGCTGCTCGCGCTCGTGCCCGACGGCGCCGAGCTGTCGGCGTTCGCCAGGGACGTGCTCGGACCGCTCGCGGAGCGCACCCCCGAGGCGGCCGACCTCCGCGAGACGCTGCAGGTGCTGCTCGACACCAACTTCAACGTGGCGGAGGCGGCGCGCGCCCAGTTCTTCCACTACAACACGATGCGCTACCGCGTGGGCAAGCTGCAGCGGCTGCTCGGACCCGTCGCCACCGATCCCCACCTGCGCCTCGACGTCGCGGTCGCCCTGCGGGCGCTCGAGATCGCGGAGTAGGCCGTGCGCCGGTCGTGCTCCCTCCTGGCAGCGGCTGCGGCCGCGGTGTCGACCCTCGTCGCACCGACCACGGCCGTCGCAGCCGACTGGAGCGCGCCGCGCGAGGCGGGCGACCACGCCCTGGCGGTCCCGCTGGACGAGCAGACCGTGGCCCTGATCAGCATCGGGGGGCCGGACGAGGCGACCGTCTACGACCAGCGCGTGGTCGCCGGCAGCGACGGCCCGCGCACCGAGGTGATGACCGTCGAGGGCGCCGAGGGCTGCCGCCCGGTCGAGGCGGTGACATCGCTGGGCAACCTCGCCGTGGCCGTGGAGTGCCGGCAGACGACGGGGTTCGAGGACCCGCCCACGCGGCTCGCCGAGCTGGTGTGGACCGGCGACGACGGGTGGGTGTGGCGCGTCCAGTCCGAGGGGACGCTGGCCTCGCTCGACTACTCCCCGCAGGGGCAGCACGTCGTCTTCGCCAGCAACAGCCAGTACGGCCGTCCGCACCACGTGACCAGCTACCACGCCGACCTCGGGTGGCGTGACCTCCGACGTCCCGAGCTCGGGCTGACCGGCGACGACCTCGTCGCGGCGATCGACGACTCCGGCGACGTGGTCACGCTGCGCGGATCGGGGTTCGAGGACGAGCCCGGCTACTGGTTCGGCGGGCGGATGCGCATCGAGACCTACAGCGACGCACGGGGTCGCTGGACCGTGCGCCACCGGCAGGCCTACCCGGACGGAGGGATCGCGCCCGGGCGCATCGACATGGCGGGCGGTCGCATCGTCGCCGCCGTCGTGCAGTCCCGCTCCACCGGGAGGCTCAACGGTCGTGCCGACCGCGTCCTCGTGCTGTCCGGCACCCCGAGGAAGCCGCGGACGTGGTCCCCGGCCCGGTGGAGCCGTGACGTTCTCGACGTGTCGGCCGCGACCACGCAGGCAGGCGTGGGTGCCGCGAGCTGGCTCGCCGTGGGCGACCGGCGCTCGGTGCGGCCGTGGCTCGCGACGTGGGCCCCCTCGCGGCGTCAGCCGTCGGCGATCCGGCTGGGTGCGGCCAGCTCGCTCGACCAGTCCGTCGTGCCGGGCGACACCTTGGACCTGTCGGTCGCCGCGGACGGCCACGGTGTCGTTGCGCGCACCGGCCGGCAACGCGGTGTGGACACCTCCACGGTCACGGCCACCTCGTTTGCCCTGGGCGCCAGGGGGCGCCTGCGCGACCAGGAGCAGGTGTCGTGGACGCAGCCGGCCCACACGACCGTCGCCGTCACCGCGGGCACCGACGCCGCCGGCATCACGATCGGGCGGATGACGAGCTACTTCCTCGACTCACCCCTCGTGCAGTACGCCGTCCTGCCGTGGGCGGGCGCCTCCCGTCCCGCCGCCCTCGGGCGGCGCGGACTGCGTTACTGAGGTCTGCGGAAAGTCGTGTGCGGTGGTCCGGGGACCGGGTCACCATGGAGTCCATGAGTGGAGTGGACGAGCCCGGGCTGCCGACGCTGTACGACTGGGCGGGCGGCCTGGACCCGCTGCGCCGGATGATCGACCGCTTCTACGACCGGGTCGAGGCCGACGAGGAGCTCTCCGGCTTCTTCCCGGGCGGGGTCTCTGAGCGCCACCGCTCCCACGTGGCCGACTGGTGGGCAGAGGTGCTCGGCGGGCCGACGACGTACACCGAGCGGCATGGCGGCTACGAGTCGATGCTCCGCCACCATCTCGGTCTCGACATCACGCCTGCCCAGCGGCACCGCTTCGCCGCGACCATGAGCCTCGCTGCCGACGAGGCCGACCTCCCCGCCGATCCGGAGTTCCGCGCCGCCATCATCGGCTACCTCGAGTGGGGCACCCGCCTCGCCATGGAGAACTCCCGCCCCGGCGCCCAGCCCGCCCCCCACGCCCCGACCCCTCGCTGGGGCTGGGGCGTCGCCCCGCCCTACCAGGGCTGACCCACCTGCCGCGTCGGTCGAGGAGCGACGGAGTCTCGGTGGGCTCGTTGGTCGAGGAGGGACGAAGTCCCGTCACGAGACCCCTCAGCCTGTCCGCTCGCTCCGCTGGGCGAGGTGCGAGCGCCAGCGAGCATCGGCGCCGCGCTGGACGCTGTCGGACGTGCCTGTGGCCCCGCCATCGTGGGGACTGGCGGGGTGCGGGGCGGGGTCATGGTCGCTCGGGTGGATCGACA
>NZ_LMDE01000012.1 GCF_001425025.1 Nocardioides sp. Root122 | reverse complement strand
CCAGCGCTTGACGATCCATAGGAGCGTCGAGCGAGCAAGCGCGACGAGCGAAGCGAGGCAGGTTGGGAGCGAGGAGGGAAGACGACGTCTTCAGGGGCGCCGAGCACGCGCGAGCGGAGCGAGCGCCATCAATCCGTTTCTGCCTTGGTGTCGCGGGCGATGAAGCTGTTCATCATGTCCTGGGCGGTCATCCGGCCGTCGACGACGGCGTCGACCGCCTCGGCGATGGGGGCGTCGATGCCGGTCTGCTGGGCGAGGGCGAGGAGGGACTTGCAGGACTTGGCGCCCTCCGCGACCTGGCGGGTGGAGGCGTAGATCTCCTCGGTGGTCATGCCCTGGCCGAGGCGCTCGCCGAAGGTGCGGTTGCGCGAGAGCGGCGAGGAGCAGGTGGCGACCAGGTCGCCGAGGCCGGCGAGACCCATCAGGGTCAGCGGGTTCGCGCCCTTCGCCGTGGCGAGGCGGGCGGTCTCGGCGAGGCCGCGGGTGATCACCGAGGCCGTGGTGTTGTCGCCGAAGCCGAGGCCGACGGCCATGCCGACGGCGAGCCCGACGACGTTCTTGTAGGCGCCACCGATCTCGCAGCCGAGCACGTCGCGGGAGGTGTAGGGCCGCCACGACGGACCGTGCGTGATCTTCTGGATCTGCTTGGCGCGCTCCTCGTCCGTGCACGCGACGACCGAGGCGGCCGGCTCGCGCCGGGCGATCTCGCGCGCCAGGTTGGGCCCGCTGACGACGGCGATACGGTCGGGAGAGGCGTCGGTGACCTCGTGGATGACCTCGCTCATCCGCATCAGGGTGCCGAGCTCGACGCCCTTCATCAGGGACACGAGGGTCGCCTTCTCCGGCAGGATCGGCGCCCAGTCGGCGAGGTTCTCGCGCAGGCTCTGCGACGGGACGGTCAGCACGACCACGTCGGCGTCGTGGGCGACCTGCTCGGGGTCGGTGGAGGCGCTGATGGACCGCGGCAGCTCGATGCCGGGCAGGTAGTCGGTGTTCTCGTGGCGGTCGTTGATGGCGTCGACCACCTCGTCACGGCGCGCCCAGAGCGCGACGTCGTTGCCTGCGTCGGCCAGGACCATCGAGAAGGCTGTGCCCCACGAGCCCGCACTGAACACTGCGATCTTCGTCATCGGCTGCGCTTCCTCCTGCTTCGGTGACCCGCCCGCTGCGCGTCGTCGTTGGGGTTCCCGATCTCTCGTACGCCGCGCTGGCGCGGGTCGAAGCGCTCCGTCGGGGCCGTGCCACCACGCAGGTCCTCGACGAGCTCGGTGATCGCCGCCATGATCCGCTCGGTCGCCCGGGCGGTGGCCTCCGCGGTGTGCGGCCCGGCGACGAGGTCGTCGAGCCGGACCGGGTCACCGGCCTTCATGACGATGTTCTTGCGCGGGAGGAGGTGCGGCGTCTTCGTGTAGGGCGGCAGCACCTCCTGCGCGCCCCACTGGCCGACCGGGATCACCGGGCAGCCGGTGGCGAGGGCGATTCGCGCGGCCCCGGTCTTGCCCTTCATGGGCCAGAGGTCGGGGTCACGGGTGAGCGTGCCCTCGGGGTAGATGATGATGCACTCGCCGTCGCCGATCGCGCGCACTGCGGCGTCGTAGGCACCGATCGCGTTGCGGCTGAGCCGCTCGACGGGGATCTGCCCGGCGGAGGTGAGGAAGCCGCCGAGGTACTTGTTGGAGAACAGGCTCGACTTCGCGAGGTAGCGCGGCAGTCGGCCGTGGTCGTAGACGAAGTGCGCGGACAGCAGCGGGTCGACGTGCGAGATGTGGTTGATCGCGATGATGCACCCACCCGTGGCGGGGATCTTCTCCCCGTCGATCCAGGTGCGTGAGGTGGCGGTGAGCAACGTCGGCTTGAGGATCGAGGCTGCGACCGTGAAGGCCCAGCCGCGTCTCCGCTCGAGCTTCCTGACGCGCACCCGTCACCCCTCCCGTGCTCGTGTCGGTCGGCCGAGCCGCTCCCGGACGCTCCCTGCGTCGCGAGCAGGCTACTCGGTCGGGCGGGCCCGGGGACCCCAGCGGCGCGCAGGTGGCGGATGGGAGGATCGAGGCGATGTCCAGCCCCGTCACCTCTGCTGCCAGCCGTCCGCCCTGCGTGGTCGTCGTACCCGTGAAGCCACCGGCGTTCGGCAAGTCCCGCCTCGGCGGCGCCGGCCAGGGACTCCCCGACGACCAGCGCCGCGAGCTGGCCGAGGCCTTCGCCCTCGACACGGTCGAGGCCGCACGCGCGACGCCCGGGGTCGGGACCGTCCTCGTCGTGACCGACGACTTCCGCCTGGCCGCCAGCCTGCGCGCGCTGGGGTGCGAGGTGATGCCCGACGGGGCCAGCGACGACCTCAACGCCACGCTGGTGCAGGGAGCTGCCGAGGTCGCGCGCCGCTGGCCGTACGCCGTCCCGGTGGCGCTGTGCGCCGACCTGCCGGCCCTGCGACCCCACGAGCTGGCCGACGTCCTGGTCGAGGTCGTCGACCTGGTGACGGCCGGGGGGTCGGCGTTCGTGCGGGACCGGGCCGGGGTCGGGACGACGCTCTACGCGGCTCCTGCCCACGGCTTCCATCCCGGCTTCGGCGTCGGCTCCGCCGCTCGGCACGTCAGTGCCGGGGCCGTCGAGGTCGGCGAGCAGGCGCTGAGCGTGCGCACCGACGTGGACGACTTCGCCGACCTCGGTGCGGCGCTGGTGGCGGGCGTGGGGCCGCACACGGCCCGGGCAAGCGGAAGGCGGGCCACCCCCCAGGGGTGACCCGCCTCCGATCGCGCGCGTGCGGCGGTTCAGGACTTCTTCGCGGTCTTCTTCGCCGTCGTCTTCTTGGCCGTGCCTGACGAGCTGGCCTTCTTCGCAGTGCTGGACGAGCTGGCCTTCTTGGCCGGCGACGTCTTCTTGGCGGCAGTCGTCTTCTTCGCCGTCGAGGTCGACGACGACGTCTTCTTCGCCGGCGCCTTCTTCGCCGTGCTGGTCGAGCTGGCCTTCTTCGCCGGGGCCTTCTTCGCCGTCGTCTTCTTGGCCGTGCTCGACGCGCTCGCCTTCTTGGCCGTCGAGGTGGACGTCGACTTCTTGGCCGTCGTCTTCTTCGCCGCGGTGCCGGAGGCAGCGGACTTCGACGCGGTCGTCCGGGCCGGCGCGGCCTTCTTCGCCGTTGCCGTGGCACCGGCGACGACACCGGCGACGGCGCGCACCGTCGGCGGCTTCGGCATGTTGGCCGCGGTCAGCTTCGGCAGCTTCTTGGCACCGGAGACGACGTCCTTGAGCTCCTTGCCGGCGGAGAACTTCGGCACGGACTTCTTCTTGGACTTGATCCGGTCGCCCGTCTGCGGGTTGCGGACCCAGCGCGCGTTGCGTACGGCCTTCTCGAAGGAGCCGAAGCCGGTGATCGCCACCTTCTCACCCTTGGCGACCTCGCGCGTGATGGTGTCGAGGACCGACTCCAGTGCGTGGGCCGCCTGCTTGCGGTTCCCCTCGTAACGCGCCGCGAGCGCGTCGATGAGCTCAGACTTGTTCACTAGCTTCCCTTCCAATGAACCACGGATGCCGAGCTCGTGCTCGGCCCTCTGCTGGGCACGCTAGGCACATGGAAGGGTGAGGACAATCACCATCGCCCTTATTTTCTGGGGTTTTTTCAGAGGGTGACGGGCTTCCAGCTCGGTCGGGAAGCCTCGAACGCGGCGATGTCGCCGTCGTGACCGAGGGTGATGCCGATGTCGTCGAGACCCTCGAGCAGCCGCCACCGGGTGTAGTCGTCGATGTCGAAGGAGTCCTCGATCGCGTCCTCGCCGGCACCTGCACGCACCGTCCGGCTCTCGAGGTCGACGGTGATCTCACCGCCCGGGTGGTCGTCGAGCCAGTCCCACAGGCGCTGCACGACCTTCTCGTCGACCTGGGCCGCGACGAGACCGGCCTTGCCGGAGTTGCCGCGGAAGATGTCGGCGAAGCGCGAGGAGATGACGACCTTGAAGCCGTAGTTCTGCAGTGCCCACACCGCGTGCTCGCGCGAGCTGCCGGTGCCGAAGTCGGGACCCGCGACCAGCACGGAGCCGGTGGCGTACGTCCGGTGGTTGAGCACGAAGTCCGGGTCGTTGCGCCATGCCGCGAAGAGGCCGTCCTCGAAGCCGGTGCGGGTGACGCGCTTGAGGTAGACCGCCGGGATGATCTGGTCGGTGTCGACGTTGCTGCGGCGCAGCGGGACGCCGACGCCGGTGTGGGTGGTGAACTTGTCCATCAGCTGCTCCTGGTCAGACGTGGTTTCGAGGCTCGCTCCGCTCGCACCTCAACCACCGAGGGGTGCAAGGTCGGCGGGGCTGGAGAGGGTGCCGCGGACCGCGGTGGCTGCGGCGACGGGAACGGACACGAGGTGCGTACGCCCGCCCTTGCCCTGCCGGCCCTCGAAGTTACGGTTGGACGTGGAGGCGCTGCGCTCCCCCGGCGCGAGCTGGTCGGGGTTCATGCCGAGGCACATCGAGCACCCCGCGCCGCGCCACTCGGCCCCGGCGGCGATGAACACCTTGTCGAGACCCTCGGCCTCGGCCTGCAGGCGTACGCGCACGGAGCCCGGCACGACGAGCAGCCGCGTGTCGGCGGCGACGTGCCGGCCCTCGAGGATCGATGCCGCGAGGCGCAGGTCCTCGATGCGGCCGTTGGTGCACGAGCCGACGAAGACGGTGTCGACCTTGACCTCGCGCAGCGGGGTGCCGGCCTCCAGACCCATGTACTGCAGGGCCTTCTCGGTGGCGACCTTGTCGTTGGGCTCGTCGAAGTCGTCCGGGCTCGGGACGCTCGCGCCCAGCGGTGCGCCCTGGCCGGGGTTGGTGCCCCAGGTGACGAACGGCGTCATGGTGCTCGCGTCGAGCACGATCTCGTCGTCGAAGACCGCATCCTCGTCGGTGCGCAGCGTCTTCCAGTGGGCGACGGCTGCGTCCCAGTCGGCACCCTTCGGCGCCTCCGGCTTGCCCTCGATGTAGTCGAAGGTCGTCTGGTCCGGCGCGATCATGCCGGCCTTGGCGCCCCACTCGATCGACATGTTGCACACCGTCATCCGGCCCTCCATCGAGAGCTCCTCGATGGCCTGGCCGCGGTACTCGACGATGTAGCCCTGGCCGCCGCCGGTGCCGGTGTGCGCGATCAGGGTCAGCACGAGGTCCTTGGCGGTGACGCCCTCGGGCAGGCTGCCGTTGACGGTGACCGCCATGGTCTTGGGCCGCGCCTGGGTCAGCGTCTGGGTCGCGAGCACGTGCTCGACCTCGGACGTGCCGATGCCGAACGCGATGGCGCCGAACGCGCCGTGGGTGGAGGTGTGCGAGTCGCCGCAGACGATCGTCATGCCGGGCTGCGTGAGCCCGAGCTGCGGACCGACGACGTGCACGATGCCCTGCTCGATGTCGCCGAGCGGGTGCAGTCGGACGCCGAAGTCGGCGGCGTTCTTGCGCAGCGTCTCGACCTGCGTCCGGCTGACCGGGTCGGCGATCGGCTTGTCCCAGTCGAGGGTCGGCACGTTGTGGTCCTCGGTCGCGAGGATCAGGTCGGGCCGACGGACGACACGGTTGGCGAGGCGCAGGCCGTCGAAGGCCTGCGGCGAGGTCACCTCGTGGAGGAGGTGGAGGTCGATGAAGAGGAGGTCGGGCTCTCCGGCCGCACTGCGGACGACGTGCTCGTCCCACACCTTCTCGGACAGGGTCTTGCCCACGACGAATCTCCTTCTGGTCTGACGGTGCACCGACCTTAGGCTTGCATCCCACTCCCTGAGATGAGAATATCGGCATATGGACAACGGATCTGGCGTCGGCGTACTCGACAAGGCCGCTCTCGTGCTCGCCGCCCTCGAGGCAGGACCTGCCACGCTCGCGGGTCTCGTGGCCGGCACGGGCCTCGCCCGTCCGACGGCGCACCGGCTGGCCGTCGCCCTCGAGCACCACCGCCTGGTCGCCCGCGACATGCAGGGTCGGTTCGTCCTCGGCCCGCGCCTCGCCGAGCTCTCGGCCGCGGCCGGCGAGGACCGGCTGCTCGCCGCGGCCGGCCCGGTCCTGGCCAGGCTGCGCGACATCACCGGCGAGTCCGCCCAGCTGTGGCGGCGCCAGGGCGAGCACCGCGTCTGCGTCGCGGCGGCCGAGCGCCCGTCCGGCCTGCGCGACACCATCCCGGTCGGCTCGCAGCTCACCATGAACGCCGGCTCCGCCGCGCAGATCCTGCTCGCCTGGGAGGACCCGGAGCGGATGCACCGCGGCCTGCAGAACGCCGCCTTCTCCGCCACCGCGCTGTCCGGCATCCGCCGCCGGGGCTGGGCGCAGTCCGTCGGCGAGCGCGAGCAGGGCGTCGCCTCCGTCTCGGCACCGGTCCGCTCCCCCGGCGGCAAGGTCATCGCCGCCGTGTCGGTCTCCGGCCCACTGGAGCGACTCTCGCGCCAGCCCGGCCGGATGCACGCCCCCGCGGTGCTCGCCGCCGCCGACCGGCTCTCCGAGTCCCTCCGCCGGGCCGCCGCGGAGTAGCGACCGGGCGCTTCATCCCCGTCCCGACCATCGACCGGGCGCTTCGTCCCCGTCCCGACCATCGACCGGGCGCTTCATCCCGTCCCGACCATCGACCGGGCGCTTCATCCCCGTCCCGACGAAGCCCAGTGGGGGACGAAGTGCCCGCTCACCCGCGCACACGGGGACGAAGTGCCCGGTCGGCGTCCTAGAAGAGCGCGTCCTGCTCCAGCTCGAGGAGCTGCTGCTTGCGGGGCAGACCGCCGGCATAGCCGGTGAGGGTGCCGTTGGCGCCGATGACCCGGTGGCAGGGAACCACGATCGGGATCGGGTTGCGGCCGTTGGCCAGCCCGACCGCACGCGAGGCGGCGTTGGTCATGCCGAGCCGCCCGGCGATCTCGCCGTAGGACGCGGTGTCGCCGTAGCCGATCCTCTCCAGCTGCTGCCAGACGCGGCGCTGGAAGTCCGTGCCGACGGGAGCGAGCGGGAGGTCGAAGTCGGTCAGCTCGCGGGCGAAGTACGCCGTCAGCTGGCGCACCGCCTCCGCGAGCACCGGCTCGGTGTCGGAGCGGGCGCCGAGCGGACGCCCGTCGGCCGGCGGCCGGAACGGCGAGAACTCGATCGCCACGATCGAGCCGTCGCGCTCCACGATCCGCAGGTCGCCCACGGGTGAGGGCATCACGGTCCACATGTCAGTTCTCCTCGGGTTCCGGCGTGTCGGGCATGAGGGTGTTCCAGAGGTGCATCAGCGCGTAGGAGCGCCACGGCCGCCATCGCTCGGAGTCGGCCGAGCCTCCCATGCGTTCGAGCACGCGGCGGACGGCGAGGTCCGTCGGGAGGAAGACGTCGGGGTGGCCCAGGGCGCGCATCGCGACGTAGTCGGCGGTCCACGGACCGATGCCGGGCAGCGCGAGCAGCGCCTGCCGTACGTCGTCGCGGTCGGGGCCGCGGTCCAGCACGACCGTGCCGTCGTCCAGCGCCGTCGCCAGACCGACCAGTGCCCGGCCGCGGGCGCGCGGCATCGGCAGCGACGCCGGCTCGACCGCAGCGAGCGTCGTGGCGTCGGGGAACAGGTGCGTCAGTCCGGGGATCGGCGTGTCCACACGGGGGCCGTGCTCGGTCACGATGCGTCCACCGACGGTGCGGGCGCCGGTCACGCTGACCTGCTGCCCGATGACCGTGCGGACCGCGGTCTCGTCGCCGTCGACCTGGCCGGGGACGCGCAGTCCGGGCGTGGCCCGCACCAGATCACCCAGCACCGGGTCGGCCCCGAGCTGCTCGTCGACCGCGCCGGGGTCGCAGTCGGCGTCGAGGAGCCGGCGGACGCGCTCGCTGGCGGCCGCGGTGTCGCGCAGGTCCTCCAGCCAGAACTCCGCCTCGACGAACCCGGTGCCACCGCCGGCGGGGAGGTCGGCGAGCCAGAGCCGCACGGTGCCGGCACCGTGTGGCAGGTCGAGCGTCCGGGCGTACCAGCCGGGACCGGCCACCTCGACTCCCGGCACGACGTGGAACGCGAGGAAGTCGAGCAGCCGGCGGCCGGCGAACGGGGTGCGCACGGCCAGCCGCATCGTGACGGCGCCTGCGGACCGGCCGTGCGGCCGGGCCCCGCTGCGGCGTCGCAGCTCGGTGGGCGAGGCGGCGTAGATCTCGCGCAGGGTGTCGTTGAACTGGCGCACGCTCGCGAAGCCGGCGGCGAACGCCACGTCCGTCAGCGGGAGGTCGGTCGTCTCGATCAGCACGCGGGCGCTCTGCGCGCGGCGGGCGCGGGCCAGCGCGAGCGGCGTGGCGCCGAGCTCCTGGGTGAGGAGCCGGCCGAGGTGGCGCGGCGTGTAGCCGACGCGACGCGCGAGCCCCTCCACGCCCTCACGGTCCACGAGACCGTCCGCGATCAGCCGCATCGCGCGACCGGCGACGTCGGCGGCGACGTCCCACTCCGGGCTCCCGGGGGTGGCGTCGGGCAGGCAGCGCTTGCAGGCGCGGTAGCCGGCGGCGTGAGCACTGGCCGCGGTCGCGTGGAAGGTGACGTTGACGGCCGACGGCGTACGGGCCGGGCACGAGGGCCGGCAGTAGATGCCGGTCGTGCGGACCGCGGTGTAGAACACCCCGTCGAAGCGGCGGTCCCGGCTCTGGACCGCGCGGTAGCAGGCGTCGGTGTCGAGGTGTCCGGTCGGCGTCATGGGCCAAGTCTGACCCGCGGGGCATCGTCGTACCAGCGGAAAACGGACACGACCACCGATCCCGTCGACGCAACTATTCATACTGTGTATTCACTTTGTGTATAGTCGCGCCATGTCCGTCGCCCACGCCCTGCTCGGGGTCCTGGCCGAGGGTGCCGCCCACGGCTACGACCTCAAGCGCGTCCACGACGAGCGGTTCCCCGGGGCGAAGCCCCTGGCGTTCGGCCAGGTCTACGCGGCCCTGGCCAGGATGGAGAAGGACGGACTGGTGGAGGTGGCCGAGACGCTCCGGGACGGGGGTCCAGAGCGCACGACCTACGCCATCACCCCGCTCGGCCGGGACGAGCTGGACACCTGGCTCGCCACGGCCGAGCGGGCCGGGCCCTACCCGGCCGACGACCTGGTGCGCAAGACGGTCACCGCGCTGCGCCTCGGCGCCGACGCGGGCGGATTCCTGGCGCGCCAACGGGCGGTCCACCTCGCCGCGATGAAGCACCAGCTCCAGCTGCAGGACTCCACCACCGACACGGCCGCGCGGATCGTCATCGACCACACGGTCTCCCACCTCGACGCGGAGCTGCGGTGGCTGGAGTCCGCCGCTGCCCGCGTCGCCGAAGCCGGAAGGGCACCCGTATGAACCACCTGCTCGAGCTGCGCGGCCTGCACAAGTCGTTCGCCCGCACCGAGGCGCTCCGGGGCGTCTCCCTCGACGTGCAGCCGGGAGAGGTCGTGGCGGTCACCGGCGCCTCGGGCAGCGGGAAGTCGACCCTGCTCCACTGCGCCGCCGGAGTCCTGGTGCCGGAGGCGGGGTCCGTGACCTTCGCCGGGCAGCGGCTCCACGAGCTCGACGAGTCCGCCCGCACGCGGCTGCGACGCCGCGAGATCGGGCTGGTGCTCCAGTTCGGACAGCTCGTGCCCGAGCTGACAGCAGCTCAGAACGCCGCACTGCCGCTGCTCCTCGACGGCACCGACCGGCGTACGGCCCGGACGGCCGCCCTCGCCTGGCTGGAACGCCTCGGGGTGGCCGAGGTCGCCGACCAGGTGCCGGCCGAGCTGTCGGGCGGGGAGTCCCAGCGCGTCGCCGTGGCCCGGGCGCTGGTGACGGGCCCGCGCCTCGTGTGCGCCGACGAGCCGACCGGCGCGCTCGACACCGTGGCGGGCGAGGTCGTGCTCACCGCGCTGCTGGCCGCGGTCCGCGACGCCCACACCTCGTTGCTCGTGGTGACGCACGACAACCGGGTCGCCGCCCGCGCCGACCGCGAGGTCGTGCTGAGGGACGGCTCCGTCGCCTCCGGGCAACCGGCGGTCGCGTCGTGACCGCCCTCGCCCTGGCGCTCGGCTCCTACCGCACCGGCGGGCGGGCACGGGCCCTCGCGATCGCCGCGTGCACCGCCGTCGTGACGGGGCTGCTCCTCGTCGCCGTGTCGGTCGTCGGCTACACCGCCGTCGACGGCGTCGAGCAGACCATGCCTGACGGAAGCACCGTCTTCATCGGCTACGGCGGCGACGTCGCCAACCTGCTCTGGGACCGGGGCGTGCGTCCCGGCTACTTCTTCGCCCTGCTCCTGATCTGCCTGGTGCCCCTCACCCTGCTCCAGCAGGTCGTCCGGCTCGGGACGGCAGCCCGCGAGCGCCGGCTCGCGGCCCTGCGGCTCGCCGGAGCCACGCCCGGGGAGGTGCGCGCGATCGGCGCGTGGGAGGTCGGCCTCCCGGCACTGGCCGGCGGCGTCCTCGGCCTGCCCGTCCACCTCGTCCTGCGCACGCTCTTCGGCGCCGACGCCACGCTGTCGTGGGTCGGTGACCGGGACGTGGCCCGGGAGCTGCGCCTCGTCCCGGCCGCCTACCCCGCGTGGTGGCAGGTCCTGCTCGTCGTCCTCGCGGTCGGACTGCTCGGCGTCCTGGTCGGTGCCCTGGCCTCACGCAAGGTGGTTGTCTCGCCGCTCGGGGTCTCGCGCGGAGCACGACGTACGCCGCCGCGCGGATGGCTCCCCGGCCTGCTCCTGGCGGCGGGGATCTTCCTGGCCGGTCCGGTCTACCTGCCGTTCTTCGAGAGGGGGTGGGCCCAGCTCGGGCTGATGCTCGGCATCACCTTGCTGGTGTTGGGCGTGCTGACGTCGGGGCCGTGGGTCGCCTACCGCGCGGGGCGCGCGCTCGCCGGGCGGACGTCGTCACCCGCGTTGCTGCTGGCGTCGCGCTGGCTGGTGATGGACGCCCGGGCCGCGGGTCGTGCGGCTGCGGCGATCGGCGTGATCGCCCTGGTCTCGGGCGCCGCCGCCAGCCTGATGGCCGACCTGCTGGTCAACGCGCGCAGCAACGGGCACGGCGTCGAGGCGATGTACTCCGTGCCGATGGCGCTCGTCTACGCCGTCCTGCTCGTGGCCCTCGTGGTGGCGACGTTCGCCCTCGTCGTCCACGGCGTCGAGTCCCTGACCGACCGGCGTCGGTCGCTCGCCTCACTGGCGGCCGAGGGGGTGCCCCTGGAGGTCCTGGAGCGCGCCGTGCGGTGGGAGGTGGCGCTGGCCGCCGTGCCGATCTCCGTGCTGGCCCTGGTCGGCGCGGGGGCCGTCGGAGCGGTGACGCTGTTCGGCGATCCCGTGGTCCTCCTCGTCGACCTCGCGCTGCGAGCCGCCACGCTGGGACTGATCTGGCTCGCGCTCCTCGCCTCGACCAGGCTGGTGCGCCCGTGGCTGCGACGAGCCGTCGACCCGACGAACCTGCGGACGACCTGACCCGGCAGGGGCTACGTCGACCGGTAGCGGCGCTCCGGCCGGCCGCCCCCGCCGTACTGGAGCCGGACGACGGCGGACCCGCGGGCCACGAAGTGCTCGAGGTAGCGCCGGGCCGAGACCCGGGAGATACCCACGGCGTCGGCGCACTCCGCGGCGGACAGCTCACCCGCCTCCAGGAGCGCGGACTGCACGAGGTCGGCGGTCTGCGGGCTGAGCCCCTTGGGGAGGGTCGCCGGGGCCACAGGCGCGGCGGCGCCGAAGACCGCGTCGATGTCCTGCTGCCCGGGCGATCCTGAACCGGAGAGCGCGAGGTGGGCGGCGCGGAAGGACTCCAGCCGCACGCGGAGGTCGTCGTAGTCGAACGGCTTGACGAGGTAGTGGGCCGCTCCCCCGGCCGCCGCGGCGCGCACCGTGTCGGCCTCGCGCGCGGCCGTCACCACCAGGACGCCGACGTCGTCGCCCTCCGCCCGCAGGCGGCGCAGCACCTCGATCCCGGTCATGTCGGGCAGGTGCACGTCGAGCAGGACCAGGTCGGGGTGCAGCCGGCCGATGTCGTCGAGCGCCGCCCGGCCGGTGCTCGCCACACCGACCACGCGGAAGCCCGGCGTGCGCTCGACGAACTGCGTGTGGATGCGCGCGACCATGAAGTCGTCGTCGACGACGAGCACCGCAACATCGCTCATGCGTCGACTCCTCTCTCGGTGCCGACCTCGAGGGTCAGCTCGGCGCCGGGCAGCTCCGCCTCGAAGACGGCTCCCGCCCCGTCGGGGCCGGCATGGACCGTGACGGAGCCGCCCCGACGCTCGCAGACGACCTGCACGAGCGCGAGCCCGACACCCCGGCCGCCGACCGTCGGCGCCTTCGAGCTCCAGCCCCGGCGGAAGATCTCGCCGACCACCTCGGGCGGCACACCCGGTCCCGTGTCGGCCACCGACAGCCGCACGGTCCCGCCGTCCTGGTGCAGCGCGACCTCGACCGACCGACCACCCACTGCCACGGAGGCGTCGACGGCGTTGTCCACCAGGTTGCCCAGCACCGTGCCGACATCGGTCGAGGACTCCGGGTCCAGGCGGGGCAGGTGGGTGTCCGCCGTCACGACGAGGTCGACGCCGCGCTCGACGGCGAGGCTGGTCTTGGCGATCAGCAGGGCCGCGACGGCGGGGTCCTCGACGCGCGCGATCACGGCGTCGGAGATGGCTGCGCGGCGCCGGCTCAGGGTGCCGACGAGCCGGGACACCTCGTCGTACTCCCCGAGCTGCACGAGTCCGGAGATCGTGTGCAGCTGGTTGTGGAACTCGTGCGTCTGGGCCCGCAGCGTGTTGGTGATCGACTCGCGCGCGCTGAGCTCGCTCTGCAGGGCCAGCAGCTCGGTGCGGTCGCGCAGCGTGGTGACCGACGCAACGCGGCGCCCGCCCTCGTGCACGGCGTTGCGGTTGACGACCAGCACCCGGTCGCCGAGCACCACGACGTGGTCGCGGATCTCAGCATCGTCGGTCAGCAGGTCGCGCAGCGCCGGGTCGAGGTCGAGGTCGGCGAGGCGGCGTCCCTCGACCGGCCCCTCGAGACCGACCAGCTCGCGCGCGCTGTCGCTGAGCACCGTCACCGTGCCGTCGTCGGCGACCGCCACCACTCCCTCGCGGATCGCGTGCAGCAGGGCCTCACGCTGGTCGGCGAGCGCCGCGATGGCCGCAGGCTCCAGGCCGCGCGTACGCCGCCGGATCAGGCGCGAGAGCAGGAAGGACCCGGCCACGCCGAGGCCGAGACCGAGGCCGGCGAAGGTCAGGAGGTCGGGCAGCACACCTCGGACGCGTTCGCTCCACGTCGGGTAGGACTGCGTCGCCATGGCGATCCCGACCAGCTCGCCGGAGTCGTCGATGATCGGCACCTGCGCCGCGATCGCACGCTCGCCGAAGTCGTCCACGTCGCCGGTCCAGGGCCGCAGCTGCTGGACGGTGCTGCTGCCGAGGTCGATCCGCTCGTCGCGGCCGACGAAGTCGCTGCTGACGAGCACCCTGCCGTCGGGGTCGGCGAGGTAGACGCCGCTGGCCTGCAGCTCGTTGCGCACCCGCTGGGTGTAAGACGTCAGCGAGACGCGGCTGGCGGCCACCTCGTCCTTGAGGAAGGCCTTGCGGACCACGCGGATGTTGGCCATCGCCTCGGCGCGGGCGCGCAGCCGCGCCCCGCGGGTGTCACGGAAGTCGGCGTCGCTCTGCTGCACCGAGACGACGCTCGCCACCGCCACGACGGCGAGCAGCACCGTCAGCTGGAGCACCAGGAACTGGCCGGCGAGCGTCGCCGGCCACCAGCGCGAGCGTGACCACAAGTTCCACAACCTCCATTGCTTTCCCAAGCGTGACGGCCGCCACACGAAGTCTCCACCATCATCGGGTCGGCCACCTCCCGGAGGCCGGCTGCGAGACCGGTGGACTCGGGAGAGCCACGGAAGAACTGAGAGATCGGAGTGCCCATGGTGCGCCAGAGGACGAGGCGAACGTTCGCCACCGTCGTGGCCCTGGCCAGCGCGCTGGCGCTGGCGACGGGCTGCGGCGTCACGCGTGGCCCGCAGAGCAACAACATGACGATGCTGATCCCCAACAGCCCCGGCGGCGGCTACGACCAGACTGGTCGCGCCGCGGTCGCGGTGATGGAGAACGCCGACATCACCGGCGGCTCCTTCGAGGTGACCAACGTGATCGGCGCCGGCGGCTCGGTGGCCATGACGCGGCTGATGAACGCCGAGGGCGACGAGCGCACGATGATGACCGCCGGCCTCGGCGTGGTCGGCTCGCTCTACTCGTTCGCCGCCCCCTACAAGCTGGACGACGCGACACCGATCGCGCAGCTGATCGAGGACCAGGAGGGCGTGCTCGTCCCGGCGGACTCGCCGTTCAAGACGATCGACGACCTGGTGCAGGCCTGGCAGGACGACCCCGGCGCGGTCGTCGCCGGTGGCGGCTCCTCCCCCGGCGGTCCCGACCACCTGTTCCCCATGCAGCTCGCGACGGCGGTGGACGTCGAACCCCGCGAGCTGACCTACGTGCCGTACGACGGCGGGGGTCCGCTGACGACCGCGCTGCTCGGCAAGAAGATCGACGTCGGCTTCTCCGGCGTCGGTGAGTTCGAGGGCCAGCTGTCCTCCGGGGAGCTGCGACTGCTGGCCGTCTCCGGCGACGAGCGGCTCAAGGGCGAGGGCATCAGTGAGGCGCCGACGCTCACCGAGGCCGGTATCGACCTGGTCTTCACCAACTGGCGCGGTGTCTTCGCGCCGCCCGGCATCAGCGAGGAGCGTCGTGACGAGCTCATCGGGATGGTCGAGGAGATGCACGAGACCCCCGAGTGGCAGCAGGCCCTCGAGGACAACGGATGGATCGACGAGTTCAAGACCGGCGACGAGTTCACGCAGTTCCTGCAGGAGCAGGACGAGCGCGTCGCCACCACCCTCGAGGAGCTGGACCTGCTGTGAGCACACCACTCGACACCCCCACCCCTGACACGGCGCCGGATGCGGCGCCCGCGCCCGACCGGGACCTGGCCCAGCTCGGCCTCGCCGCGCTGCTGGTCGTGGTCGGCGCCTACACCTTCTACGACGCGACGACGCTCCGGGTCGGCTTCGGCGACCCGGTGGGTCCGCGCCTGTTCCCCTACGTCATCGGCGCGGTCACGGTCGCGCTCGGCGTGCTGCTCGTCCTCGCCACGCTGCGCGGCGACGTGCCCGAGGCCGAGGGCGGTGAGGACGTGGACCTGCGCCACCCCGCCGACTGGACCACGGTGCTCAAGCTCGTCGGCGTGCTGCTGTTCACCGTGCTCACCGTGTCGTTCCTGGGCTGGGCGGTCAGCGGTGCGCTGCTGTTCATCGGTGCGGCCTGGTCGCTCGGCAGCCGCACGCTGGTGCGCGACGTGCTCGTGGGCTTCGTGCTGTCTGTCGGCAGCTGGTACTTCTTCCACGAGGGCCTGGGCGTGATCCTCCCGGCCGGGATCCTGGACGGGGTGCTCTGATGGACAACCTCGGCCTGCTCATGGACGGCTTCGGCGCCGTCCTCACCCCGGAGAACCTCCTCTACGCCGCCATCGGCGTGCTGCTCGGCACGTTCGTCGGCGTCCTCCCGGGCATCGGCCCGGCCATGGCGGTCGCGCTGCTGCTGCCGGTCACCTACGGCCTCGACCCGATCGCGGCGTTCATCATGTTCGCCGGCATCTACTACGGCGGCATGTACGGCGGCTCGACGACGGCGATCCTGCTCAACACCCCCGGTGAGTCCGCGTCGGTGATGACGGCCCTCGAGGGCAACCTGATGGCTCGCGCGGGACGGGCGGCCCAGGCCCTCGCCACCGCAGCCATCGGCTCCTTCATCGCCGGCACCATCGGCACCCTGCTGGTCGTCTTCTTCGCGCCGGCCCTGGCCTCGGTGGCCGTCGACATCGGCGCCCCGTCCTACTTCGCGCTGATGGTGCTCGCCATGATCATGGTGACGAGCGTGCTCGGCGGCTCGGCCCTGCGCGGCTTCATCGCGCTGTTCCTCGGCCTCACCATCGGCCTCGTCGGGCTCGACCTCAACACCGGGCAGACCCGCCTGAGCTTCGACCAGCCCCTGCTGGCCGGACGCATCGACGTGGTCGTCGTGGCCGTGGGCATCTTCGCCCTCGGCGAGGCCCTCTGGGTCGCCGCCCACCTGCGCCGCAACCCCGCGCACGTGATCCCGGTCGGCCGCCCCTGGATGAGCGGCTCCGACCTCAAGCGGTCGTGGGGCCCGTGGCTGCGCGGGACGGCGTACGGCTTCCCGTTCGGCGCGCTGCCCGCCGGCGGCGCGGAGATCCCGACGTTCCTCTCCTACATCACCGAGAAGCGGATCGCCGCCCGCAAGGGGCACGACGAGTTCGGCCGGGGTGCCATCGAGGGCGTCGCGGGACCGGAGGCGGCCAACAACGCCTCGGCGGCCGGCACCTTCGTGCCGCTGCTCGCCCTCGGTCTGCCGGTGACAGCGACGTCGGCGGTCATGCTCGCCGCGCTGCAGGGATACGGCATCGAGCCGGGCCCGAGCCTGATGACCGACCAGCCCGAGCTGGTGTGGGCCCTGCTGGCCAGCCTGCTGATCGGCAACGTGCTGCTGCTGGTGCTCAACCTGCCCCTCGCGCCGCTCTGGGCCAAGCTGCTGCAGATCCCCCGGCCGCAGCTCTACGCAGGCATCCTCTTCTTCGCCGCCCTGGGCTCCTACGCCGCCAACATCCAGGCATTCGACCTGTTCCTGCTGCTCCTGCTCGGCCTGCTGGGCCTGCTGATGCGGCGCTTCGGGCTGCCGGTGCTGCCGCTGATCCTCGGCGTCATCCTCGGACCGCTGATGGAGACCAAGCTCCGCGAGGCCATGGCGCTCTCGCGCGGCGAGGTGTCGGCGCTGTGGAGCGAGCCACTCGGTGTGGTGATCTACGTGGTCGTCGCCCTCGTGGTGGTCGTCCCGATCGTGGTCCGCGCAGTCCGACCCGCCGCGGTCGTGCCCGCCGTCGAGCCATCTGGCAGGGTCGAGGGCGAAGCGGCCGACAACCAGGGCAACGAGGAGGCACTGCGATGACGACGATCGTGGTCGGGTGGACCCCCGACGAGTACGGCGAGGCTGCGCTGGCGCGCGCGGTCGAGGAGGCGAGGCTCCGCGAGGGCCGCATCGTGGTGGTCAACGCCACCCGCGGCGACGCCCTCGTCGACGAGCGCTACGCCGACAACGACCAGCTGGCGCGGCTCTCCCAGGAGCTGGCCGACGCCGGGGTCGCCGTCGACGTACGCCGCTCGATGGGCGCCGACGTCGGCGACCAGGTGCTGGAGGTGGCCGACGAGGTGTCGGCCGAGCTCATCGTCATCGGCCTGCGCCGCCGCTCCCCCGTCGGCAAGCTGCTGATGGGCAGCGTCGCGCAGCGGATCCTGCTCGGCGCCGAGTGCGCCGTCACCGCGGTCAAGCCCCAGGCCTGACCCGCACCGCTTTGCCGGTCGGCCATCGACCCCCGCGCCGTTGCTCACGCGACAACGCGGGGGTCGTCAGCGCGTGTAGCGCAGGGACCACCAGTGGGCACCGACGTCGGCGGGGCGCCACCCGTCCCGCCTCAGGTCGGCGTCGAGCTCGGCGTGGCGCCGGCGGGCGAGGTCCGTCCACTCGTCCGCGGCTGGGTCGTCGAGGTCCTGGAACGGCTCCAGGGCGAAGCGCTGGCTCGTCGCGATGTGCTCGGCAGCGTCGTGGCGGACGTCGGGTGCGGCCGCCACGAAGCGGTACGGCGGCCCGGCTCCGGCGCCGATCACGGCGCTCAGCAGGGCACCCCGCCACGAGGTGCCCCGATCGGGCTCCAGGAAGACCTGGATCGTCTCGACGTGGACGTCGGCATCCACGGTGTCGCGCTGGGTCATCGCCATCCCCTCCTCGCCTACCCCCGCACGCCCACCGTCGGCCGGGGTGCAGGTGGCCACCAGAGGCGGAGGTCCCCACGCACGACGAAGGGCCCGGTCTGGTGACCGGGCCCTTCGGGTGCTGTACCCCCGACCGGATTCGAACCGGCGCTACCGCCTTGAGAGGGCGACGTGCTAGGCCGCTACACAACGGGGGCTTGCAGGTGCTGCTCGTGCGAGCAACGGGAAGAGACTCTAGCGGTGCCGGAGATCTCGCTCCAAATCCTCAGCCGGTGGGCTTCGGATCGCTGGGGTACTAGGACTCGAACCTAGAACAACTGAACCAGAATCAGCCGTGTTGCCAATTACACCATACCCCATGGGGGTATCGAGCCAGCCCCGGAGGACGTCCCGACTCCCACGCGGTCCTGTCCGGAGACCTTCCAGAACCGACCCCGAACGTTACACGCGAGGAGGGGGCGCGGCCAAAACGGGGTCCCCACTGGACGGCGGCAGCGCTCCCCCGACCGGCGGGCCCGTGTTGACCAGCCCCATCGACCGGGCCACCCACGACGCGAGGCCGAGGTAGACCAGCGACTGGGCCAGCGTGGTGAGGATCATCCACCAGCTGCTGCCCCCGGTGGCGTTGAGCGCCGAGGTCAGGTCGCCGAAGGCGAGCGCGAGCCCGAAGGCCAGGAAGTTGTTGAGCACGTGCATCGCGATCCCGGCCTCGAGGCCCCCCGTGCGGATCACCAGGATGCCGGCGACGACGCCGAAGGCGAACCGGTCGAAGAACACCGGCGCATCCTGCGAGAGTCCGTGGAACAGCGCGAAGATCAGCGCCGGCCCCAGCACCGCCAGTGCCTGGGAGACCCGACGCGACCACACCAGCGAGCCGAAGGCCTGGGTGAGGTAGCCCCGGAAGAGGTACTCCTCCCCCGCCGCCTGGAGCGGCGTCAGCAGCAGGATCACCAGCATGAAGTCGCGGGTGCGGGCGGTGAACTCGTTGGCCTCGCCGACCGGTGCCTCCCCCGGCGCCAGCGGGAGCAGCAGGCCGACGCCCAGCGAGGCGAGCAGCGCCACCACGGAGAGGCCCAGGCAGGCGACGAGGTAGCGCCAGCGGATCCGGGGCGCCACCGACGACACCCAGCGCGGCTTCAGCCGGTGCAGCCACCAGGTGATCGCCCAGGTCAGCGGGATGGCTGCGGCGATCACGACGTTGAGCAGGGCCAGGCCGGTGGGCGTGGCCTCGGCCGTCACGTCGAGGGTCGCCGCGGCCTCCGACGTCGTACGCCCTGCGGCCAGCAGCAGCACGAAGGCCACCGTGCCCGCCACGAGCGGGACCACAGCGAAGACCAGCACCAGGAGCAGGAGCGAGCCGACGAGCGAGCGCCAGATGCCGGGACGCCCGACGCGGTGCAGCTCGTGGTACTGCGGTCGGAAGTCAGGGCCGAGCGGGGGCGCCATGGTCGCCTCGAACCTCGGCCGGCTCAGCCAGCCATCGCGTCGCGCAGGCGCGACAGCGATCGCTCGCGACCGAGCAGCTCCATCGACTCGAAGAGCGGCGGGCTGACCTTCCTGCCGCTCACCGCGATGCGGACCGGGCCGAAGGCGACGCGCGGCTTCAGGCCGAGTCCGTCGATCAGCGCGGTGCGCAGCGCCTCGTCGATCGCGGCGGTGCTCCAGGTCTCCAGGCCGGCCAGGGCGTCGTGCGCTGCCCTGACGACGTCCCGGGCGGTGTCGTCGAGCGCCTCCTCGCGGACGAAGTCGGCCTCGTCGACGAAGAGGAAGCCGAGCATCGGGGCGGCCTCGGTGAGCTTGTTGATGCGCTCGGCGACCAGCGGCATCGCCAGCTCGAGCATCTGCGCGTCGGCGTCGTTGACCGGGTCGCCCACGACACCGGCCTCCTTGAGGAACGGCAGCACCCGGTGGGTGATGTCGTCGAGCGACAGCAGCCGCATCTGGGCGGTGTTGATCGCCTCGGCCTTCTTGAGGTCGAAGCGGGCCGGGTTGGGGTTGACGTCCTTGATGTCGAACGCCTCGACCATCTCCGCGACCGAGAAGACGTCGCGGTCGCCGGCGATCGACCAGCCCAGGAGGGCGAGGTAGTTGAGCAGGCCTTCGGGCAGGAACCCCTGCTCCCGGTAGGCCAGGGCGTGCGCCTCGGGGTCACGCTTGGAGAGCTTCTTGTTGCCCTGGCCCATGACGTAGGGCAGGTGGCCGTAGGCGGGCACCTCCTTGGCGATGCCGAGGTCGACGAGCGCGTCGAAGAGGGCGAGCTGGCGCGGCGTGCTGGAGAGCAGGTCCTCGCCGCGCAGGACGTGGGTGACCTCCATCAGCGCGTCGTCGATCGGGTTCACGAGCGTGTAGAGCGGGTCGCCGTTGGCGCGCGAGAGCGCGTAGTCGGGGACGTTCTCGGTGTCGAAGGTGATGTCGCCGCGGACCAGGTCGTCCCACGTGATGGAGCCCTCGGGCATCCGGAAGCGCACGACCGGCTTGCGGCCCTCGGCCTCGAAGGCGGCGCGCTGCTCGTCGGAGAGCTCGCGGCAGAAGCCGTCGTAGCCCTGCATCTTCGAGCCGGACGCCTTGCGGCGCGCGTCGACCTCCTGGGTGGTGCAGTAGCAGTCATAGGTGTACGACGACTCGTGCAGGCGGGCCAGCACGTCGCGGTAGATGTCGCCGCGCTCGCTCTGCTTGTAGGGGCCGTGCGGTCCGCCGACCTCGATGCCCTCGTCCCAGTCCAGGCCGAGCCAGCGCCAGAGCTCGAGGATCGCGTCGTAGGACTCCTGGGTGCTGCGCTCCCGGTCGGTGTCCTCCATCCGGAAGACGATCTGGCCGCCGTGGTGGCGCGCGAAGGCCCAGTTGAACAACGCGGTGCGGACCAGACCCACGTGGGGCGATCCGGTCGGCGAGGGGCAGAAGCGGACGCGGACTGGGGTGCTCATCTGGGCTCAGGCTCTCTGTTCAGCTGCGGAGTGACACGGGGTTGGTCAGGGCGCCGATGCCGGCGATCGAGATCTCGACCTCGTCACCGACCTGCATCGGGCCGACACCCTCGGGGGTGCCGGTGAGGATGACGTCGCCGGGCAGCAGCGTCATCACGGAGGACACGTGGGCGACGAGCGTCGGCACGTCGAAGATCATGTCGGCGGTCGAGCCGTCCTGGACGAGGTCGCCGTTGAGGTAGGTCTGCAACTGGCGTCCGTCGCTGAACGCCTGCGGGTCGAGGTCGGTCTCGATCCACGGCCCGAGCGGGCAGAAGGAGTCGAAGCCCTTGGCGCGGGTGAACTGGACGTCCGAGCGCTGCAGGTCGCGCGCCGTGACGTCGTTGGCGATGGTGTAGCCGAAGATCACGTCGGTGGCCTGCTCGACGGGCACGTCGCGGCAGATGCGGCCGATCACGACCGCGAGCTCGCCCTCGTAGTGCAGGTTGCTGGTCTGCGGCGGGTAGAAGATCGGGTCGCCCGGACCGACGACGGTCGTGTTGGGCTTGAGGAACATGAGCGGCTCCGCCGGGACCTCGCCGCCCATCTCCGCGGCGTGGGCGGCGTAGTTCTTGCCGATGCCGACGACCTTGCTGCGCGGGATGATCGGAGCCAGCAGCCGTACGTCGCTGAGCTTGTGCTCCTCGTCGAGGAGCTTGATCCCGGCGTAGAGCGGGTCTCCGGCGAGCGCCACCACGACCGAGTCCTCGTGGGGCTGGCCGTAGTCGTCGACCTCGCCGGCGACGACACCGAAACGCGGCTCCTCACCCGTGCTGAACCTGCAGATGCGCATGGGACGACCCTATCGAGCGGCTGCACGTCCCAGCGCATCGAGACTGGCCGCGACGTCGTCGGCGGTCGTCGACCAGTTGCTGACGCTGACCCGCAGCACCGCCCGGCCTCGCCACCTCGAGCCGGTCGTCCACGCCGTACCGTCCGCCAGCATCGCGGCCACGACACCGCGGGTGGCGTCGTCGTCGCCGAAGGACGCGCACACCTGGGTGAAGACCACGTCGTTGAGCACCTCTGCACCCGCGATGCCGGCGATGCCGTCGGCGAACGCGCGGGCGTGCTCGCAGTAGCCGTCGACCAGCGCGGCCACCCCGTCGCGGCCGAGCGCCCGCAGCACCGCCCAGACCGGGAACGCGCGACCCCGACGGCTGATCTCGGGGACCTTGTCCATCGGCTCCCCCGCGGCGTCGAAGATCAGGTAGTCGCCGTGCATGCCCATCGCCGCGCGCAGGGCGGCACGGTCGCGCACGATCGCGAGGCCGCAGTCGTAGGGGACGTTGAGGGTCTTGTGGGCGTCGGTGGCCCAGGAGTCGGCCGCCTCGTAGCCCTCGACCAAGTGGCGGCGCGACGGCGAGGCGGCGGCGAAGAGCCCGAACGCGCCGTCGACGTGCACCCACGCTCCCGCGTCGTGCGCCGCCGCGATCGTCTCGACGAACGGGTCGAAGGCGCCCGAGTGCACGTTGCCGGCCTGGAGGCAGACGATGGTCGGCCGGCCGTCGCCGGCGTCGAGGGCGGCGGTGAGGGCGGCCGCCTCGATGCGCCCCTGGTCGTCGGCCGCGACGGGCTCGGGGGCACCCAGGCCGAGGTAGCGCAGCGCCAGGTCGATGGTGTCGTGCCGCTCGGCGCCGACCAGCACGCGTACGCCCGGCGAGCCCGCGAGCCCCTGCGTCGCGACGTCCCAGCCGTGCCGGCGCAGCACCTCGTCACGCGCCGCGGCGAGGCAGGTGAAGTTGGCCATCGTCCCGCCCGTCACGAAGCCGACCGCACTTCCTCCCGGCAGTCCCAGCAGGTCGAGCAGCCAGTGCTCGGTGAGGTCCTCGACCGCCGAGTGGGCGGGCGTGATCACGCGCAGGCCGGCGTTCTGGTCCCACGCGCTGACCAGCCAGTCGGCCGCCAGCGCCGCGGGATGCGTGCCGCCGATGACGAAGCCGAAGAAGCGCCCGCCGGGCATCGCGGTGAGGCCCGGCTCGCAGGCGGCCGCGAGCTCGTCGACGACCGCGGCGGCGTCGGTCGGCCCGTCCGGCAGGACCGGGTCGAGCAGCGCCGCCACCTCGTCGGTCGTCAGCCGGGGCGGCACGGGCCGGTCGCCGAGCGAGTCGAGCCACTCCTGGGCCAGGGCGTGGGCGCGGTCGAGGCCGGCGCCGCGATCGGTGTGCATCTCGTCAGTGTCCGCCGCGGCATCCGCTCCGACTAGCCTCGGACTGGTGAAGATCCTGACCGCGGCCGAGTGGCGTCCGCTGGCCGACGCCCACGCCGCGCGCGTCGACGCACTGGTTGCGCCGCACCTCGCGCGCCGCGCCGGGCAGGTCAGGCACCCGGTCCACGACTTCCTCTTCACCTACTACTCCCAGCGCCCTGCACAGCTGCGCCGCTGGCACCCGGGCTTCGGCGTCGCCCTCGAGGACGCCGGCGAGCACGCCGCCCTGAAGGGCTACGAGCAGGTCGAGTGCGCTCGCGGCACTGGTCGCCACGGGGCTGCGCACTCGACCCGAGTCTCGAAGGAGTACGTCGCCTCGCAGCGGCCGCTGCTCGAGCAGCTGCACGCCCTGCTGTCCGCCACCGCCGGGCGCGCGCCCCAGCTCAGCTGCTTCGGCCTGCACGAGTGGGCGATGGTCCACCGGTCCGCCGACTTCGGCACGCGCCACGACTGGCCGCTGCGGCTGGGCCAGGAAGGCACCGACGCCGTCGTGGAGTCGCACCGGATCGGCTGCTCGCACTTCGACGCGTTCCGCTTCTTCACCCCGAGCGCGCGTCCGCTCAACACCGTGCAGCCCGGTCGCGACGACCGGGCGGCCTTCGAGCAGCCCGGCTGCCTCCATGCCGGGATGGACCTCTACAAGCACGCCTTCCGGCTCTCGCCGATGGTGCCGAGCGAGCTGGTGGCCGACTGCTTCGAGCTGGCGCGCGAGATCCGCGTGCTCGACATGCGGGCCGCCCCCTACGACCTCAGCGACCTCGGGTTCGAGCCGGTGCGCATCGAGACGACGGAGGGCAAGGCTGCCTATGTCGAGGCGCAGCGGTCGTTCGCGGAGCGCGGCGCCCCGCTGCGGGCCCGGCTCGTCGCCGAGTGCGAGCGGCTGCTGGCCGTCGTACGGCAGCCGGCGACCACGTAGGCCAGGCCCAGATCAGCACCAGGCCAGCACCAGGCCAGCACCAGGCCAGCACCAGGTCAGAACTCGTAGCCGAAGGCCTCGATGGTGTCGGCGAAGACCGTGGCGACCCGCTCGCGCGACGCATCGGTGTAGAGCTCGCGATAGTGGCCGGCCGGCCGGGCGTTGCCCTTGGCGCGCGGCAGGTCGGGCTCGCCGGGCAGGTCGAGGTGGTCCCAGACCTCGCGGAGCTCGGTGTCGAGGTGCTCGTAGCGCAGGACCCGGTCCAGCGCCATGCGGCCGCGGATCCGGTAGAGCCGGCGGTTGTTGGCCAGCTGCTCGATCCAGATCTCCTGCACGTAGGTCTCGAAGTCGGGCAGCTCGGGCCGGTCCTTGTACTTCCAGAAGTAGAGCGAGACGACCGCGTCCCACGGGTTCCGCTCGATCGCGAACGTGTAGTAGTCGTCGAAGACCTCGGGGCCCACCAGGTCGCGGGTGAGCTTGGCCCCCATGTGGTTGTAGGCCTTGCGCGGCAGCGGCGGCGACTCGAAGTTCTGCGGCCCCCGCCCGCCGGCCGCCGCGCGCAGGGCCTCGTCCTCGGGGCTGATCTCGGTGATGATGTCGTCGGGCCCGCACACCTTCGACAACGCGATCTCCACGCTCGTGCCCGCCGTCTTGCGGGTCTTGAGGAAGATGAAGCGGTGTCGGTGGGACGCAATCACGGGCACGACCCTATCGCCGCGACGTTCAGCCGCGGTCGTCCTCCGCGAGCAGCTCGTCCTCGACCCTCCCGCCGTAGCCCTCGGCCTCCGGGTCCCCGTGCATGCCGTGGCTCACCGCGTACTCCTCCTCGGGGGAGAGGATCAGGCGGTGCCGGCCCACGGTGCCGAAGATCGCCAGGCCGATGGCGTAGAGGACCGCGATCGCCACGATGGCCGGACGGAAGTCGGGGTTGAGGAAGACGCCGACGAAGGTGATCGCGGCGATGATGCCGGCCACGACGGCTCCGGCCACGCCCACGGGGCTGACGTAGGGCCGCTTGGCGTTGGGGAACTTCTGGCGGAGCAGGACGTAGGAGACCATCTGGAGGATGTAGGCCAGCACCGCGCCCCAGACCGCGATGTTGAGCACGATCGCGGTCGCCTGCTCGCCGGCCTCGCCACCCCGGCGGGCCAGTATGTCGACGATGAGCAGCACCACGAAGCCGAACACCGCGCCGGCCACGAGGGCGACCCAGGGGGTCTTGCGGGCACCGGTGATCGACAGCGACTTGGGGTAGTAGCCGGCCCGGCTCAGGGAGTACATGTTGCGGCCGTAGGCGAACATGATCCCCTGCAGGCTGGCCAGCAGGCCGATGAGCGCGAAGAGCGAGAGCAGCGCTGCGAGGTCGTCGGAGAGGAACGCGCGGAAGCCGTCGAGCAGCGGCTCGCCCGAGGCGCCGAGCGCGTCGGACCCGGTGACGGCAGGGTTGAGCACGAAGACCAGGGCACCGGTGGCGACGAGGGTGATGAGGCCGACGATCCCGGCCCGCGGGATGTCGGTCGTGGGCGAGTGTGCCTCCTCCGCGGCGAGCGGGAGCTCCTCGATGCCGAGGAAGAACCACATCGCGAACGGGAGCGCGTAGAGCACGCCGCTCCACCCGAACGGCAGGAAGTCGCTGTTGCCGGGCTCGGGCTCGATGTCCATCAGCCGGCCGAAGTCGACCGCGCCGTTGGCGACGGCGAGGACCGCGAAGAGCACCAGCACCGCGATCGAGACGACCGCGACCACGATCGCGAACTTGAAGGAGATCTCCGCGCCCGCCGAGTTGAGGGTGACGAAGACGGCGTAGAGCACGATCCACCAGATCCACTGGTTGTCGCCGACGCTGAGGCCGAACAGCTCGTCGGTGATGGAGTCGAGGTACTGCGCGGAGAACAGCACGATCACGCCGGTGGTGAAGACGTACTCGATGGTCTCCGCGAGGCCGGTGACGAAGCCGCCCCACGGCCCCATCGCGGAGCGGGCGAAGGAGTAGGCGCCGCCGGTGTGCGGCATGGCGGCCGACATCTCGCCGATCGAGAAGAGCATGCCGAAGTACATGACGACGATGACGACGCTGGCGACGAGCAGACCGCCCCAGCCGGCCTCGCCGATGCCGAAGTTCCAGCCCGAGAAGTCGCCCGAGATGACTGCTGCGACGCCGATGCCCCAGAGCCCCCAGAAGCCCGCGGAGCGTTGGAGCTGCCGCTTGTCGAAGTAGCCCTCCTCCGCGTGGTGGTAGCTCACACCGGAGACCTTGCGGGATTCCTGGTTCATGTCGGACGCTCCTGGGCTGGGCCGCGCGGCTGGGGGCTGGGGTCGCATGATGAGGCTCTGGCCGGACGCTAGACCCGTCAATGGCAGGGCGGCAATACCTTTGGACCGGCGTTTTCGTGCGCGAAACACCGGCCCGTCGCGCGCAATGGTTGACTCGTCGCGTCAATGAGGCATTACTGGACCCGCACACCGGACACAGGCCGGCCCATCGAGCAGGAGGTCCCATGGCACAGCGGACGAAGGGGCTCCTCGGCCTCGAGGACCTGGCCCGGCTCGTGGACGCGGGCGAGATCGACACCGTGGTGGTGGGGTTCGCCGACATGCAAGGCCGCCTCGTCGGCAAGCGCGTCTCCTCGCGCCTGTTCATGGAGGAGGTCGCCCCGCACGGCGCCGAGTGCTGCAACTACCTGCTGGCCGTCGACATCGAGATGAACACCGTCGCCGGCTACGCGATGTCCGGCTGGGACCGCGGCTACGGCGACATGGTGATGCGCCCGGACCTCTCCACGCTCCGCCTCGTCCCGTGGCTGCCGGGCACCGCCCTGGTGATGGCGGACCTCGAGTGGTTCGACGGCACGGCGGTCGAGGCGGCGCCGCGCAGCGTGCTGCGGCGCCAGGTCGACCGGCTCGCCGAGCGGTCCCTCGTGCCCTACGCCGGCACCGAGCTCGAGTTCATGGTCTTCGACGACACGTTCCGCGACGCGTTCGGCAAGCGCTACGCCGGCCTGCGTCCGGGCAGCGACTACAACATCGACTACGCCATGCTCGGCTCCACCCGGATGGAGCCCCTGGTGCGCGACATCCGCCTCGGCATGGAGGGCGCGGGGATGTACTGCGAGGGCTCGAAGGGCGAGTGCAACCTCGGTCAGCAGGAGATCGCCTTCCGCTACGACCACGCCCTGGTCACCAGCGACAACCACACGATCTACAAGAACGGCGCGAAGGAGATCGCCGACGCGCACGGCAAGAGCCTCACGTTCATGGCGAAGTACGACGAGCGCGAGGGCAACAGCTGCCACGTCCACCTCTCCGTCCGCGGCGCCGACGGCGCCGCGGTGATGGCCGACGAGTCACGACCGCACGGCATGTCCGAGCTCTTCGAGCACTGGGTCGCCGGCCAGATCGCGTGCATGCGCGAGCTGACGCTCTTCTTCGCGCCCACCATCAACTCCTACAAGCGCTTCGTCGAGGGCAGCTTCGCGCCGACCGCCGTCGCGTGGGGCATGGACAACCGCACCTGCGCGCTCCGCGTCGTCGGCCACGGCCTCGGCATGCGCCTGGAGAACCGTGTGCCCGGTGGCGACGTGAACCCCTACCTCGCCATCGCCGCGATCACGGCGGCCGGGCTGCACGGCATCGAGCAGCAGCTCCCGCTCGAGGAGGCCTACGAGGGCAACGCCTACGCCGGCGACGTGCCGCGGCTGCCGACCACGCTGCGCGAGGCCGCCGAGCTGTTCGAGGGCTCGGCGGTGGCCCGCGCGGCCTTCGGCGACGAGGTCGTGGAGCACTACCTCAACAACGCCCGGGTCGAGCAGCGCGCCTACGACGCCGCCGTCACCGACTGGGAGCGGGTGCGGTGCTTTGAGCGGATGTGACGCCCCCACCACCCGGCGACCGGTCGTCGGGATCACGACGTACGTCGAACCCGCGCAGCAGGGCGTGTGGGACGTCCGGGCCGCCTACCTCCAGTACGACTACGTCGAGCTGGTGACGCGCGCCGGCGGCGTGCCCGTGCTGCTCCCCCCGCCCGGCCCCACGACGGACGACGAGGCCGTCGCCTCGGTCCTCGACCGGGTGGACGCCTTGGTGCTGGCTGGCGGGCGCGACGTCGACGCCCGTCGCTACGACGCCGAGCCGCACCCGACCGCCGAACCGCCGGCCACCGACCGCGACGGATGGGAGCTGGCCCTCACCCGGCAGGCGCTCGACCGGGGCACCCCGCTCCTGGGCATCTGCCGCGGCGCCCAGGTCCTCACCGTGGCGCTCGGCGGCACGCTGCTCCAGCACGTGCCGGACGTGCCCGGAGCCCACGACCACAAGCTCGGGCCCGGCCGGTTCGCCTCCCACACGGTGCGGACGGTCGCCGGGAGCCGCGTGGCAGGCGCCTTGGGTGCCGACGCCACCGTGCACTGCTACCACCACCAGGCCGTCGGCCGGCTGCCCGAGGGGCTGCGCGCTTCGGCCCACGCCGAGGACGGCGTGGTCGAGGGGGTGGAGCTCGACGGCGAGGGGTTCGCCGTCGGCGTGCAGTGGCACCCCGAGCAGACCCTCGACGACGTCCGTCTGATGGAGTCGCTCGTGCGGTCCGCGCGAGAGCGCCTCGCGGCCAAGGACACGGACACGGACACGAGCAAGGAGAAGGTGTGACGACCGAGATGTTCGACATCGTCAACCCGGCCGACGAGTCGGTCGTGACGAGCGTCCCGGAGCTGGAGGCCGGTGACGTCGACGACGCCGTCGACCGCGCCCGCGCTGCCCAGCGGAGGTGGGCCGCGCTCGCGCCCGCCGACCGGGCGGCCGCACTGCGGTCGTTCGCGGCGACCGTCGACGCCCACGTCGACGAGCTGGCCGAGCTGGAGGTCCGCAACTCCGGGCACCCGATCGGCCAGGCCGAGTGGGAGGCCGGGCACGTGCGCGACGTGCTGACCTACTACTCGGCGGCACCCGAGCGGCTCTTCGGCCGCCAGATCCCCGTCGCCGGTGGTCTCGACCTCACCTTCTCGGAGCCGATCGGCGTGATCGGCGTGGTGACGCCCTGGAACTTCCCGATGACCATCGCGTCGTGGGGCTTCGCCCCCGCACTGGCGGCCGGCAACGCCGTCGTGCTCAAGCCCGCCGAGTGGACGCCCCTGACCTCGCTGCGCCTGGCCGAGCTGGGCGTCGAGGCGGGCCTGCCGGAGGGCCTGTTCCAGGTCGTGACCGGCAAGGGCTCCGTGGTCGGCGAGCGGCTCGTCGACCACCCCGACGTCCGCAAGGTCGTCTTCACCGGGTCCACCGAGACCGGCACGCGGGTGATGGCGCGAGCCGCGGCGCAGGTCAAGCAGGTCACCCTCGAGCTCGGCGGCAAGAGCGCCAACATCGTCTTCGCCGACAGCGACCTCGAGCAGGCCGCGGCCACCGCGCCCTACGGCGTCTTCGACAACGCCGGCCAGGACTGCTGCGCGCGAAGCCGGATCCTCGTCCAGCGCAGCGTGCTCGACCGGTTCATGGAGCTGCTCGAGCCCGCCGTCGCCGGCATCCGGGTGGGCGACCCCCGCGACCGCGACACCGAGATGGGGCCCCTGGTCTCCCGCTCGCACTGGGAGAAGGTGGCGTCCTACGTCCCCGACGACGCGCCCGTCGCGTTCCGCGGGCAGGCGCCCGAGGGGCCGGGCTTCTGGTTCCCGCCGACGGTGCTGACCCCGTCGCGCGAGGACCGCACGGCCCGCGAGGAGATCTTCGGCCCGGTGGTCGCCGTGCTGCCCTTCGAGGACGAGGCCGACGCGATCGCGCTGGCCAACGACTCGGCGTACGGCCTGTCGGGATCGATCTGGACCCGTGACGTGTCGCGCGCGATCCGCGTGAGCCGGGCCGTGGAAGCCGGCAACCTGTCGGTGAACTCGCACTCCTCGGTCCGCTACACCACCCCGTTCGGCGGCTTCAAGCAGTCGGGCGTCGGGCGCGAGCTCGGGCCCGACGCACCGCTGTCCTTCACCGAGACCAAGAACGTCTTCATCGCCGTCGAGCCCGCACCCGCCGAGGAGCCCTCATGACCATCACCCCCGTCGACCTCACCCAGCGGCTCCGCGACCGGGTGGCCGTCGTCACCGGCGGCGCGTCCGGCATCGGCCTCGCCTCCGCCCGGCGCCTCGCCGCGGAGGGCGCGCGCGTCGTCATCGCCGACCTCGACCCCGCCACCGGCCAGGCGGCCGCGGAGGAGGTCGGCGGGACGTTCGTGGCCGTCGACGTCGCCGACCGCGAGCAGGTCGACGCCCTCTTCGACTCCGTCGCGTCCTCGCACGGATCGGTCGACATCGCCTTCAACAACGCCGGCATCTCGCCGCCGGAGGACGACCTGATCGAGACGACCGACCTCGACGCCTGGGACCGCGTCCAGCTGGTCAACCTGACGTCGGTCTACCTCTGCTGCCGCGCGGCGCTGCGCCACATGGCTCCGCAGCAGCGCGGGTCGATCATCAACACCGCGTCGTTCGTCGCGGTGATGGGATCGGCGACGTCGCAGATCTCCTACACCGCGTCCAAGGGCGGCGTGCTCGCGATGTCGCGCGAGCTCGGCGTGCAGTACGCCCGGAAGGGCATCCGCGTCAACGCGCTGTGCCCGGGACCGGTCAACACGCCGCTGCTGCAGGAGCTGTTCGCCAAGGACCCGGAGCGGGCGGCGCGTCGGCTGGTCCACGTGCCGGTCGGGCGCTTCGCCGAGCCCGAGGAGCTCGCGGCGGCGGTCGCGTTCCTCGCCAGCGACGACGCGTCGTTCATCACCGCGAGCAGCTTCCTGGTCGACGGCGGCATCCACGCCGCGTACGTCACGCCCCTCTAGGCCGTCGTCGTGACCGAGTCCCGCCTCGCGGAGGAGACGTTCTTCCGGCCGGTCCGGCCGGGGAACGCCTTCGAGGACACCGTGCAGCGGCTGCTGCAGACGATCCGCCTCGGCGTCGTCGCGCCCGGTGACTCGCTGCCGTCCGAGCGCGAGCTGGCCGTCCGGCTCGGCGTCAGCCGCGACACCGTGCGCGAGGCGCTGCGCTCCTTGGGGGAAGCGGGCTACGTCGTGTCGCGGCGCGGGCGCTACGGCGGCACGTTCGTCGCCGACGAGCTGCCCCACCCGGAGCCACAGGCCGCTCCCGTGCTCGACGCCGCCGACCTCGAGGAGGTGCTCGCGCTGCGCGAGGTGCTCGAGGTGGGCGCCGCACGGCTCGCCGCCTCGCGGACGCTGCCCGCGCCCGAGCGCGACCTGTTGTGGCGCACGCTCGGGGAGGTGGCGGGCGCCGCGCCGGCGGACTACCGACGGCTGGACTCGCGGCTGCACCTCGTCATCGCCGAGATCACCGGGGTGCGCTCACTGGTCACCCTCGTGGCCGACAGCCGGATGCGCCTCAACCGCCTGCTCGACGAGATCCCGCTGCTGGAGCGCAACATCGCCCACTCCGACGAGCAGCACCGCACCATCGTGACGGCGATCCTCGCCGGGCAGGCCGACGTCGCGGCCGTGGCGGTCGAGGAGCACCTCGCGGGATCGGCCGCACTGCTCCGCGGCTTCCTCGCCTGACTCGTCGTACCGCTCCCCCGGCTGTCGCCCGCGGTCGCTAGCGTGGCGCCGTGGGCGAGCCGATGGACGTGACGGGGCAGCACCTCCGCGGCGAGGACTGGTACGGCGACGACCTGGGCGCGGCGCGGTTCACCGACTGCACCTTCACCGACGTCGACCTCTCCGAGGCGAGCACGTCGGGCGCGACCTTCGAGTCGTGCACCTTCCACGGCGGCCGGTTCAACGCCTCGACGCACACCGCGACGGCCTTCGTCGGGTGCGACTTCCGCCGGGTCTCCTTCTTCGACGCGACGCTGGACGGCTGCAAGCTGGTGGGCAGCGTGTTCACCGAGTGCGTGCTGCGCCCGCTCACCGTCCTGGGCGGCTCGTGGCTCGGGGTGACCATCCGCGGCACCAACCTGTCCCGCCTCGACCTGGCGGGCGTCGACCTGCGCGAGTCCGACCTGTCGATGTCCGACCTGAGCCTGACCTCGTTGGCCGGGGCCCGGCTCGACCGCGCCCTCCTCCGCGAGACGAACCTCGACCGCACCGACCTCCGGGGCGCGAGCCTCGACGGCGTCGACCTGTCTGCCGCGACCTTGAGGAAGACCCACCTCGACCTCGCCGGTGCGGTCCTCCTCGCCGAGCTCCACGGCGCGGACGTCGACACCTCCGCCTAGACAGCCGCTCGCCGTCCCGGGGTAGTTAGGGACGTTGTCGTAGGTGAACCGCCGAACCAACCCACCGAATCGTCCCTAACTACCCGGGTGCGGCCGGCGCCGAGCGGTCAGGACAAGCGGGCGCGGAGGCCGTCGATCACGAGGTCGAGGCCGAGGTCGAAGTCGGGCAGCGACTCCAGCGAGCGCTCGACCGCGCCGAGGCGTACGGCCTGGCGGGCGGTCTGCTCCTCGAAGGCGTGGCCGAAGACGTAGTGGACCAGGGTGCGGGACGCCACCGCGACCAGCTCGGGCGGGGCGTCTGCGTCGGCCAGGACCTTCTCCAGCTCGGCCACCGGCGCAGCGGCCCCCAGGCCGAAGGCCCAGACCGTGGCCACCACGTCGGCACCGTCGGTGCACGCGAGCATGGCGTGCCGCAGCTCGGAGCAGACCTCACGGAGCTGGTCGGGCCACTCCGTGGCCGTGCGCGGCCTCGCGCCCCGGGCCAGGATCTCGTCGGCGACGGCCGCGAGCAGTGCCTGCTTGCTGGCGAAGTGGTGGTAGATCGCGCTCGGCTGCACCTCCAGCTCGGAGCCGAGGCGGCGCATCGTCAGCGCCGCGAGTCCGTGCTCGTCGAGCAGGGCGACGGCGTGCGCGAGCACGTCGCTGCGGTGGTGACCCACGCACCCTCCCGGTGGCTGGACGGCATTGACGGCCGGTTCGCCACCAGCCTAACCTGAACACCGTTCAGGTCAACCGCAGCGCCGTCAGCAAGGACCCCCGCATGTCTGCCACCACCCAGGCCGAGACCACCCCGTCCACCCCGACAGGGTCGGGCTCCTCGTCCCCGTCCCGCGACATCGCCCTCATCGCGGCCTTCGCGGCCCTGGTCTCGGCGAGCGCCTACGTCGGCGCGATCCCGGTCGGCAGCGCCGGCGTACCCATCACGCTCCAGACCCTGACCGTGATGCTGGCCGGCTGCATCCTGGGCCCCGTGCGCGGCTTCGCGGCGGTCACCCTCTACCTCGCGCTCGGCGCCGTCGGCCTCCCGGTCTTCGCCGAGCACTCGTCGGGCATCGGCGTCTTCTCCGGCATCAGCGGCGGTTACCTGCTGTCGTTCCCGATCGCCGCGGCCCTCGGCGGCTTCCTCGTGCAGTACGTCGCCCGCGACCGCCGTACCCGCGCGATCGTGGTCTTCTTCTGCTCGCTGGCCGCCAGCGTGCTGGTCATCCACACGATGGGCATCGCGGGCATGAAGCTCTACGCCGACGTGTCGTGGCGCGAGGCCGCGTCGTGGGACATGCCGTTCTGGATCGGCGACCTGGTGAAGACCTCGCTCGTGGCGATGATCGCCGCCGAGGTACACCGCGCCTTCCCGCAGCTGCTGCACCGCGACTGACCTTGCCGGAGATCCACTTCGAGGCCGCGTCCGTGCGGGTCCCCCTGCCCGGACGCGGCGAGCGCGAGATCCTCGCGCCGACCACGCTGGCGCTGACCGAGTGGCGCATCGGCGTCATCGGCGCCAACGGCTCGGGCAAGTCGACGCTGGCGCGCATGGTCAACGGCCTGGTCCGGGCGTCGTCGGGCCGGGTGGTCGTGGACGGGCTGGACGTCGCGCGCGAGGGCGCCGCCGTACGTCGCCGGGTGGGCTTCTGCTTCACCGACCCGGCCGCCCAGCTGGTGATGCCGACCTGCGTGGAGGACATCGAGCTGTCGCTGCGCCGCACGGTCAAGAGCGCCGACGAGCGGCGCGAGCGGGCCCTGGAGGTGCTGGCCGCCAACGACCTGGCCGACCACGCCCACGACTCCGTCCACTCGCTCTCGGGTGGGCAGCGGCAGCTGCTCGCACTGGCGGGCGTGCTGGCCACCTCGCCGTCGGTCGTCGTCGCCGACGAGCCGACGACCCTGCTCGACCGCGCGAACACCCGGCGCATCGGCGACGTCCTGCTCGGCCTGGAGCAGCAGCTCCTCCTGGTCACCCACGACCTCGACCTCGCCGCACGCTGCGACCGGGTCCTCGTCGTCGACGACGGCCGGGTCGTCGCGGACGGCCGTCCCGACGAGTCGATCGTGCACTACACCGACCTCGTGGACGCGACCCGGTGAGCGACCTGATGGCGGGGCTGCACCAGCCCGGCGACACCGTGCTGCACCGGCTCCCGGTCGGCGCCAAGGTGCTCGGCCTGGCCGTGCTGAGCCTGGCGATCGTCGTGGTCCGCGACGTCCGCAGCGCCCCTGCCTTCCTGCTCGTCACGCTGCTCCTCGCCGCGCTCGCCCGGGTGCCGCTGCGCTCGGTCTGGCGCGCGGCGCGCGGGGTCCTGCTGATCGCCGTGGTGGCCGGCGCGTTCCAGTGGTGGTGGTACGGCGCGGAGAAGGCCGTGGAGACCTTCCTCGACCTGCTCAGCCTCGGACTCGCGGCGCTGTCGCTGACCGCGACCACGTCGGTCAACGAGATGGTGGACGCCCTCTCCCGCTGGGCCCGGCCCCTCCGCTTCGTGGGCGTCGACCCGGACCGCGTGGCGCTCACGGTCGCCCTGACCATCGGCGCGCTGCCCGGCACCATCGCCATCGCGCGGGAGACCCGCGACGCCGCCCGGGCCCGCGGCCTCGACCGCTTCCCCCGGGCGTACCTCTCCCCCTTCGTGATCCGCGTCGTCGCCCGCGCCCACGAGTCCGGCGACGCGCTGCATGCCCGTGGGATCGGGGACGACTGACCGGGCGGTTCCTCCCCGTCCGGTCAGCTGGGATCGGGCCGCTGGTTGAGGAACCACCGGTGCCCGAAGGGGTCGCGGAACACCGCGACCCGACCGGCCGGCGGACTGTCCTCGGGGCCGCGGTCGAGCACCACCCCGGCCCCGGTCACGCGGTCGCAGACCGCGTCGACGTCGTCGACCTCGAGGTGCAGCGACACCGCAGCACCCCGCGAGGTGTCGGGCGCGGCGACACCTGCGGAGTCGAACTCGTCCGACATCATCCAGCGGCCGCCGCCGACCGCGAGCTCGACGTGGCCGATGCGGCCGTCGTCCATCACGATCGGATCGCGCACGACCTCGGCGCCGAGCACGTCGACGTACCACTCGAGGGCCGCGCGCGCGTCGGCGACGCAGAGGTACGGCGTCAGCTCACCCATGCCGCCACCTCACCAGTCGGGCGGGCGCCTGTCCACCCACGGTGCGGCCTGCTCCACCTGGGCAGCGAGCGAGAGCAGCAGCTCCTCCTCGGCCGGTCGAGCGGCCAGCATGACGCCGACCGGGAGCCCGTCGTCCGTCCAGTGCAGCGGCAGAGACATGGCCGGCATGCCGGTGACGTTCCAGGCGCTCGTCCAGGGCGTGAACGCCTTCTGGGCGGCGAAGTCGCGCGCCGGGTCGGCGTCGTCACGCAGGGCGCCGACCACGACCGGCGGCATCGCGAGGGTGGGCGTGAGCACGACGTCGTACGACGCCAGCGCGGCGAGCGCTGCTGCCGCGTGCTGGCGGAGGCGGGCGATCGCCAGCCCGAACTCGGGACCGCTGACCGCACGGCCGCGCTCGGACAGCCAGCGGGTCAGAGGGCGCAGCCGGTCCTCGCGTCCGGGTGGGGCCTCGGAGAGTGCGGTGAGCACGGCCCAGCAGGTCTCGAAGTCGGCGACGGCCTCGCGCGGGATCGGGACCGGCACGTCCTCGACGTCGTGGCCGAGCCCCTCGAGAAGTCGGGAGCCGTCCTCCCAAGCAGTCACCGAGGACGGGTCGACGTCGACGTCGGTGATGACCGGAGCGATGAAGCGCGCGATGCGCAGCCGCCCGGGCTCACGGTCGCAGGCGGCCAGGAACGGCGCGGACGGCGGCGGCGCCCAGAACGGGTCGCCGACGCGTCGGCCGGCCAGCACGTCGAGGAGGGCTGCCGCGTCGCGCACGCTGCGCGCCAGGGTGCCGGCGGTCGCGAGACCGACGGGATCGCCGTAGCGCGGCGCGCCGCTGATCCGGCCGCGCGACGGCTTGAGGCCGACGAGACCGCAGCACGACGCGGGGATCCGGATCGAGCCGCCGCCGTCGGAGCCCGGCGCGACCGGGAGCAGCCCGGCGGCGACCGCGGCTGCGGCTCCGCCTGAGGACCCGCCGGCCGTCCGGGTGGGGTCCCACGGGGTCACTGCGGGCGGCGCGACGTCCGGCTCGGTGTAGCAGGGCGAGCCGAACTCCGGGGTGTTCGTCTTGCCCAGGCTCGGCATGCCGGCGGCCTCGACGGACAGCACGAGGTCGTCGGACTCCTCGGGGACGAAGTCGTCGTAGGCCGCCGAGCCGAACGTGGTGCGGACCCCCGCCGTGGGGTGGAGGTCCTTGATGCCGGTCGGGACCCCCCACAGCGGACCTGCGTCCGCGGGGCGTCCCGACTCGGTGAGCCGGCGCGCGTGCTCGCGCGCCTCGTCGTGCGTGGTGGTGACGAAGGCACCGACGTGGTCGGCGCGGTCGGCGTAGTGCTCGACCAGCTCGAGCGGCGACACCTCGCCACGGCGTACGGCGTTGCCCTGCTCGAGCGCGGTCAGGTCGTGGAGCACACGCCGACCGTACCGGCACCGAGCCGCCGTAGTCGCCTACGTTCCGGACGCCCGGACGGCGTAGTCCCCTACGTTCTGGACACCTGATCGGTGCAGAACGTAGGGGACTACCGGGGTGTCAGGCCGCGACCTCGACCTCGTGCGCGACGAGCGCGTCGAGGGCGCCGAGCAAGCGCTGCACGGCGGCCTCGTTCTCCAGCGGGTCGCCCTCGACGGCGGACTCGTCGACGACGATGCCGTCGACGACGACGGCGCCGGCGATGGTGGCGGAGTGGCGGGCGTGCTCGTGCGACCACTTGCCGCCGTACGGCGTCGGGGTGGCGCCGATGGCCGCGAAGGGCTTGCCCACGATGGCGCCCTGGCCGTAGGGGCGCGACAGCCAGTCGATGGCGTTGTTGAGCACCGCCGGCATGGTGCCGTTGTACTCGGGGGTGACGGCGAGGATGCGGTCGGCGCCGGCGACGGACTCGCGCAGCGCGGTGGCGGCGGCGGGAACGGTCTCGCCGTCGAGCTCCTCGTTGTAGAACGGGACGCTGTCGAGGCCCTCGACGACGTCGACGGTGACACCAGCGGGGGCGTGGTCGCGGAGGTGCTCGGCGATCCGGCGGTTCAGCGAACCGGAGCGACTGGAGCCGAGGAGGACGGCGACACGGGTCTGCTTGTCAGTGGTCATGACGGTCGAAACGGACCGTGGTCCGCTTCTATTCCGTGGCTCGCGAACTTTTCTCGCACCTAGGCTGGCGGGGTGACCCACCTGCTGCCGATGGCGGACGACCCCGCCCCCGAGCGGGCCGACGCCGCGCGCAACCGTGAGGCGATCCTCGCAGCCGCGCTGCACCTCGTGGAGACCCGGGGCGTCGGGTGCGTGACGATGGACACCGTCGCCGCGGAGGCCGGGGTGGGCAAGGGCACGCTGTTCCGGCGTTTCGAGAGCCGCGAGGGGCTGATGGCCGCCGTGCTCAACACCTCGGAGAGCCAGTGGCAGGCCTCGGTGCTCTCCGGTCCCCCGCCGCTCGGACCGGGCGCGCCGCCGATGGAGCGACTGCTGGCCTTCGGCCACTCGCGCCTGCGGACCAACCTCACGCACAGCGCCCTGATCGCGGCCGCCGGCCAGCCCGGCGCCCGCTCGGCTGCGGCGATGTCGTTCGCCAACATGCACGTGCGCTACCTCCTCGGCGAGCTCCACGTCCGCGGCGACCTGCTGATGCTGGCCACCGCGCTCCTGGCGCCCCTGGAGCTGGTCGTGCTCGACCAGCAGGTCACCCGCGAGCAGCTGCCGGTCGAGCGGGTCGAGGCCGGCTGGGACGACCTGGTCCGGCGGGTCGTCGGCGCCTGAGGTCCGCCTCAGCCGACGGCTGTGAAGGTGAGGAGGGCGCCGAGCGCCCAGAGCACCGCACCGACGACGACCGCGACCAACGGCACCCACCACGTGGACCTGCCGCGCACCCACCTCACGACCACCCCAACGAACGCCGCGACGCCGACCACGATCGGCGAGATCGCCGAGGTGCCCACGCCGAGCGTCATCAGGGCGTCGTTGCAGGTGTTCGCCATGCAGCCGTCCGAGGCCATCGCCGTCAGCAGGCCCATGAACCCTGCGATGGGCACGAGGACCGCGAGGCCCACCAGGAGCAGGACGGTGACGACCCGGTCGACGGGCGAGACCGTCGCGCGTCGATCGGCGTACGACGTCGGCTGGCTCACGCCGAGCAACCTAGCGGTGCTGCCGCCTCAGGCCGAACGTCAGCCCGTCGACCAGCGCGCCCCATGACGCCTCGATCACGTTGGCGCCGACGCCGACGGTGACCCACGACGACTCCCCGTCGGTGGTCTCGATCAGCACCCGCGTGATCGCATCGGTGCCGTGGCCCTGGTCGAGGATGCGCACCTTGTAGTCGATCAGCTCGAACTTCGCGACCTCCGGGAAGGCCTGCCCGATCGCTTCGCGCAGCGCCGCGTCGAGGGCGTTGACCGGGCCGTTGCCCTCCCCCGTCACGACGTAGCGCACGCCCTCCGCCTTCAGCTTCACGGTCGCCTCGGAGACCGCCTCACCGTCGGTGCGGGTCTCGGTGATCACACGCCACGACTCGACGTCGAAGTACGCCGGTCGCGTGCCCTCGACCTCCTCGGCGAGCAGCAGCTCGAAGGAGGCGTCGGCGGCCTCGAAGGTGTAGCCGCGCTGCTCGAGCTCCTTGACGCGCGCCGTCACGCGGGTGACGAGCTCGCGGTCGTCCGACAGGTCGTAGCCGAGCTCCTTGCCCTTCAGCTCGATCGACGCCCGGCCGGCCATGTCGGAGACCAGCAGGCGCATGTCGTTGCCGACGACCAGCGGGTCGAGATGCTGGTAGAGGTTCGGGTCGACCTTGATGGCGCTGGCGTGCAGCCCGGCCTTGTGCGCGAACGCCGAGGTGCCGACGTAGGGCTGGCGCGACGCCGGCGGGACGTTGGTGACCTCGGCGACGGCGTGGGCGATGCGGGTGGCCTCGCGCAGCAGGCCCTGGGGCAGGACCGTGCGGTCCAGCTTGAGCTCGAGGTTGGCCACGACGGTGACGAGGTCGGCGTTGCCGGTGCGCTCGCCGTAGCCGTTGATGCAGCCCTGCACGTGCGTGGCGCCAGCGGCGACGGCGGCGAGCGAGTTGGCCACGGCGCAGCCGCTGTCGTTGTGCGCGTGGATGCCGACGCGCGCGCCGGTGGTGTCGATGACGTCGAGGACCACCTCGGACACCCAGTCGGGCAGCATGCCGCCGTTGGTGTCACAGAGGGCGACGACCTCCGCACCGGCCTCGGCGGCGGTGCGCAGCACCTCGAGGGCGTAGGCCCGGTTGGCCTGGTAGCCGTCGAAGAAGTGCTCGGCGTCGAGGAAGACCGTCTGCCCCTCCTCGCGCAGGTGCGTCACCGTGTCGCGCACCATGGCGAGGTTCTCCTCCAGGGTGGTGCGCAGCGCGAGCTCGACGTGCCGGTCGTGCGACTTGGCCACGAGCGTCACGACGCCCGCCCCGGAGTCCCGCAGGGCCGCGACCAGCGGGTCGTCCGCCGCGCGTACGCCGGCGCGTCGGGTCGCGCCGAACGCCGCAAGCCGCGCGTGGGTGAGGTCCAGCTCCTCCCGCGCGCGGCGGAAGAACTCGGTGTCCTTGGGGTTCGCCCCCGGCCAGCCACCCTCGATGTAGCCCACGCCGAGCCCGTCGAGCTGCCGCGCGATGGACAGCTTGTCGGCGACGGAGAGGTTGAGCCCCTCCTGCTGCGCGCCGTCGCGCAGGGTGGTGTCGTAGACGTGGAACGCGCCGTGCAGGTCCATCGGGGGTCTCTCTTCGAGTCGTGTGGATTTCGAGACGGGTCGCACCCGGCTGGCGCCGTGTGCCGACCCTCCTCAACCTCCCGTTCCGGTCGGGGCCTTCGCACGCTCAGGCCCCGGAACGTGAAAAAACCTCCTGGGGTGCAGGAGGTCGGCGCGGCGGGGTGTCCCGTCGCGCTAGGCAATGATGATCGTGCTGGTGCTCACGGGAGCATCGTGCCACCGATGTCGTGCTCGTGAGATCGGCGTCTCGGCATCCGGTCCCCGGCGGGCTGTCGGTGCCCCGACGCAGGATGGGGTCGTGGACATCCGTGAGCGTCTCGAGGCCGAGCGCCGGCAGGCGCTCGCGCGTCTGGCGAGCCTGACGGGTGACTACGACGCGGTGGTGGCCGCCTCGCTCGACACCAACGCCGACGACGAGCACGACCCGGAGGGGCACACGATCGCCTTCGAGCGCTCGCAGATCGGCGCGCTCGTCCGGCAGGTGCGCCACCACGTGGCCGAGGTGGAGGCGGCGCTCGAGCGCGTCGAGGACGGGACCTACGGCGTGTGCGAGCAGTGCGGTGGTCCGATCGCCGAGGCCCGGCTCGAGGCACTGCCCGCCACCCGCAGCTGCATCACGTGCGCCGCGCGCCCGCGCAGGTGAGGGGCGCGCTCGAGCGCGACCTGTTCCACAAGGCCTGAGTAGCCTCCAGCCATGTCCTGGACCTGGCTGGACTCCCGCGCCGCCTTCGCCGACGCGGCGTCGTGGTTCGTCGCCACCACTGCGCTCGTGGGCGACCGGTGGTCCGAGCCGGGCCTCGGCGAGTGGGACGTGCGCAGCCTCGTCGGTCACACCAGCCGTGCCCTCCTGACGGTCGAGGCCTACGTCGACCAGCCCGCCGACCGGGTGGAGGTCGAGACGGCGGTGGCCTACTTCCTGAAGGCCCGGAGCCTGGCCGACGACGCCACGGTCGCCGAACGCGGCCGCCGGGCGGGCGAGGCGCTGGGCACGGACCCGGCCGCGGTCGCAGGCATCGCCACGCGCGTGGTCGCGCGGGTCGAGCGGTGCGCCGGCGACGAGCTCGTCACCACGATCGCCGGCGGGATGCGTCTCGCCGACTACCTGCCGACGCGGACCTTCGAGCTGGTCGTGCACACGGCCGACCTCGCCGCGGCGATCGGCGTAGCTGCCGAGCCTCCGCCCCGCGCGGCCGCCCAGGCACTCGAGCTGGCGACGAGGCTGGCCGTCGAGTCCGGCACCGCCGCGCGACTGCTGCGGGCCGTGACCGGCCGGGAGGGACTCCCGGCCGGCTGGTCGGTCCTGTGAGGACGGTTCACTGCGTGCCGTCGGGCTCCGCGTCGACGACCTCGGAGTCCAGCAGCGCCGGGTCGAGGGCCACCGGGTCGTCCTCGACGTGCACCGCGGCCTCCTCGGCACCTGCTCCGGCACCGTCGATGCCCATGTCGTTCGCGACGAGGTCCTTCTCGGTGTCGGTGCGGACGCCCTCGTCCTCCGCGACGAGGCGTCCGGCGCGCTCACCGTCCCGGCCCTCGACGTCGGCCTGCACGGCCTCGCCGTCGGTGGAGTCCTCGGCGACGAGCGGCGCGAGGTCACCGCGCTCGGCCTCGCGGTCCGCGACCTCGTAGGGGTCCGGCTCGGGGACCTCCTGGTCCGTGCGCTGCTCCAGCGACTCGCCCTGGCTCTCCTCGAGCGGGGTGTTGCCGTAGCCCTGCGCGGCCGACCACTTCTCCGGCGGCGAGTAGCCCTCGTCGAGCGGCTCGGAGAGTCCCCGGTCGTCGACCAGGCTGTCGCCCTCACCCTGCGGCTGGTTCTCGTCGTCGACGCTGTAGCCGTGGTAGCTCTCGTTGTCGGTCGTGTCCCCGGTGACGTCGACGGCGGGGTCGGTGCCGATCTCGGTGTCGATGTCCGGCTGCTCGGGCATGGGGCCTCCTCGTGTTGGTGACGTGAGGACGCTAGTACCCCGTTCCGTCGTCCTGAACGGCGAGGAACCTCACAGTCGCGCCGTTCACCCGCCGGACGACCTCCCCGGGACGTGGCCGTGCGACCTAGGCTCCCGGCATGACGGACTACCAGGTGACGCGGTGGCGGGAGCTGCCGTCGATGGTCGCGGCCCGATCGGGCGACGAGACGGTCAAGACCACGCTCGCCCCGCGCTTCCAGGAGGCGATCGACGAGGCCGCGATGCGCCTCGGCGACACCGGCGCCGACGACTACCTCGCGGGCTGGGACCGCTCGGCGTGGACGGAGGCCGAGGGCTCGCCCGCCGACGTCCTCGACCGGGTCGTCGCCGGGCTCGAGGCCGAGTGGCCGGCCGAGCGCGTCGCCGGCTACCTCGACGGGCTGGGCCGGTGAACCGGCTGGCGTCGCTGCTCGGCGCGAACCGTCCGGTGCTGCTCGACGGCGGCATGGGCACGCTGCTGCAGGACAGCGGGCTCGAGGACGGCGCCCCCGGCGAGCTGTGGAACCTGGAGAACCCCGACGCGGTCCGCGCCGCGCACACGGCGTACGCCGACGCGGGCTCGCGGATCCTGACGACCAACACCTTCGGCGGCACCCGGCCGCGGCTGGACATGCACGGCCTGGGCGACCGCCTGGCCGAGGTGAACCGGCTCGCGGCACAGGTCGCCCGCTCGGTGGCCGACCCGCGCGGCCTGCTGGTCGCCGGCGACCTCGGACCGACCGGCGAGCTGCTGTCGCCACTCGGGACCATGACGTCCGAGGAGGCGCAGGCGATCTTCGCCGAACAGCTCGCCGGACTGGTCGAGGGCGGCATCGACCTCGTCCTCGTGGAGACGCTCAGCGACCTCGGCGAGGCCGACGCCGCGCTGGCCGCCGCGCGCGAGGTCGCGCCCGACCTGCCGGTCGTCGTGACCATGAGCTTCGACACCAACGTCCGCACGATGATGGGCGTGCGCCCGGGCGACGCGGTCGCGCACCTCGCCGCAGCCGGTGCCGACGCGGTGGGCGCCAACTGCGGGCGCGGGCCGGAGGAGATGGAGCTCATCGCCGCGGAGATGGTCGCCGCCCGCACCGGCGACGTGCTCCTGGTGGCGCAGTCCAACGCCGGGCTGCCGCAGGTCGTCGGCGACCACTTCGAGTACGACGCCACCCCGGCCGACCTGGCCGCGCACGCCCAGCGGCTGGCCGCGCTCGGCATCGACCTGGTCGGCGGCTGCTGCGGCTCGACGCCCGATCACATCGCGGCGGTGCGGGCGACCCTGACGACCGCCTGAGCGCCTGGCTGGCGGGCGGCTCAGAGCCAGCCGGGCAGGCGCACGTCGGAGAACGGTGCGGAGTCGTCGGGCGTCCAGTCCGTGCCCTGCGCCGCGACCGCGGCGCCGAGGCCGGAGGCGACGGCGGCGACCAGCAGGGTCGCGAGCAGCCAGGGGACGCCCCGGCGTGCGAGCGGGTCGACGACCCGGTGGATCGGCGACTGCAGGCGCTCGGAGCCGGGACCCCACCAGGTGCCGAGGGCGAAGAACACACCGATCACGGTGAGCGAGGTGGTCATCGAGAGCGACGCCGCGAAGCAGACGAGGGCGACCGCGACGGCGATGCCCAGGCTCCAGAAGAGCAGCAGCACCGTCCCGCCGAGCCCGGCCACCACGTGCCACGGCGCGGCCAGCATCACCTGGATGCCGTCGTACCACCGGGCGCCGCGACGGTTGCGCCGGTCGGCCGACGAGCTGGCGGCGATGGAGGCGCTGCGCAGGATCCAGACGGCGATCGCGCTCACCGCGAGGGCGACCCACGGCGCGAAGGCGACCGCGCCGGTGACCACACCGGCTCCGGCGAGCAGCAGCAGCGAACGACGTACGCGCTCCCCTGCCGGCACGCGCTCGCGCGGGGCGGGACCGTACTCGGCGGAGACGTACTCGGTGCTGCCGTCCGGCAGCACCCTCGTCCGGCGCTGGGGGATCGTGTGCTCGTCGTGGGCGGGCTCCTCGTGGAACCCGTCCGGGCCCCGACCCGGATCCCAGTCCGAGGACCAGTGCACCGGCTCCTGGACCACCGGCGGAGCGGTGCCCACGCGCGTCGGCGCCTCGTGGTCCTGGAAGGCTGCTGCGGCGTAGGGCAGGGTCACCGGGTGCGGCACCGGGCGGGGCTCGCGCGGCTCGCCGTCGGCCAGGTCCTCGATCCAGTCGCGCACCTCGTCGAGCGTCGGCCGGTCCTCGGCGGCCGGTGCGAGAGCCTCCTCGACCAGGTCGAGCACCGCTGGGTCGAGCCCGGTCAGGTCGTGCTCGCCGCGGCGGACACGGTCCATGATCGCCACGGACGGCCCGCGGCCGAACGGCGCGCGTCCGGTGCCGGCGTAGGCCACGGTGGCGGCCCACGCGTGCACGTCGGAGGCGACCGTGGCGTCGTCGCCGTAGAGGATCTCGGGCGCGAGGTAGCCGGGGGTGCCGAGCAGCCAGCCGTTCATGGTGATGCGCGAGTCCTCGGCGACGCGGGCCAGGCCGAAGTCGATCAGGATGGGCGTGCGGCCCTCCATGATCACGTTGGACGGCTTGACGTCGCGGTGCAGCACGCCGACCGAGTGGACCGCCTCGAGCGCCTCGGCGAGGCAGTCGGCGAACCACAGCAGGTCATCGCCCGCCAGCGCGCCCTCCTCCTGCACGTGGTCGTGCAGCGAGAGGCCCGGGACGTAGCGGGTGGCGACGAAGGGGATGTCACCCCACGGGTCGGAGTCGACGATCTCGGCGATGCGGCGGCTGCGGATCCGGGTCAGCGAGCTCACCTCGCGGGCGAGCCGGCGCCGGGCCTCGTCGTCGCCGACGACGTGCGGGCGCAGCACCTTGATCGCGACCGGCCGCTCCCCCGGCCTCTGGCCCAGGTGGACGACACCCATCCCGCCCTCGCCGAGGCGGGCGCGCAGCGTGTACCCGCCCACGGTCAGCCCGGCCGGCGGCGCCTGCGGGCGCGGGGAGGTCGTCACCCCCCGAGGATACGGGCGGCGCAGGCCATCGGTTCGATCCCTCGACACGCGGCGGGGCGCGCTGACGGGAACCACCTGCTGCTGACGGTCGCCGGCTGTCTCCTCCCGGACGGTCTAGGCCACCTGACGGTGCCGGGTGCTCGACCCGCGGAACTTCCCTACTCTGGAAGGTCACGAGGTGCCGGGTCGGGAAGGCACCTCCAGCGGGGTGATGACCATGCGGACGAGGCTCTGGGGGCGGGTGGTCCCGATCGTGCTCGCGGTCGTCGCGGCGCAGGCCATCGCCGTCGTCGAGGCTTCAGCCGCCTCCGGGACCGATGTCGACTCGTTCGACGGAGTGACGCTCAACGACACCGACGGCGCCGGTCGCGAGGTGCCCTACGTCGGCGGTCCGCGCGACTTCGACTCCCCCGCTTTCGACACCGGCGCATTCAGCCTGCAGGCCGAGGAGCTGGCGTCCGGGGGCGGCTTGCACGGCTGCCTGACCCCGTCCGGCCCGGTGTACGCCGGCCGCACCGGATGGGTGCGGTTCGACCCGGGCGCGAGCGGACGCATCGAGGTCGTCGCCGAGACCCCCGGCTACGACTCGGTGCTCGTCGTCCGCTCCGCCGCGGATGCGGCGTGGGGCAGCACCCGGCTCGCCGACGCGGGGACCACGGTCTCCTGCGTCGACCGGGTGACCGACGCGGGTGACGAGGCCGTCACGGGCGTCGCCGTGACGGCCGACCGGGTCTACTTCGTGCAGGTGGGTGGTCGCTGTGCCTCGGGTCCCGAGACGTGCCAGGACGCCAACACGCCGGGCGGGGCGACGCGGGTCCGGGTGCGCTTCACCCCGGACGACTCCGACGGGGACGGCGTGGCCGACCGGCAGGACAACTGCGAGGGGCAGGGGGCACCGGGACGGGTGACCTCGGACGGCTGCCCGGATGCGGACTCCGACGGCGTCGCGGACGCGGCGGACTCGTGCCCGGACCTTGCCGGGGTGCCTGCCGCCGCCCCCTACAACGGCTGCCCGGACGGGTTACGGCCCCCGACACCCGGCACCGAGCCGTCCGTCACGATCCAGAGCCGCACGACGCACGACACCTACAGCACCTCGACGCGCAACGTCGACCTCCTCCTCAACTGGCCCAAGGGCGCGGACTCGGTGGCGATCCGCAACGGCCGGGGCAGGACGCGGGTGCGCGACCTGGCACGGGTCGTCGGATGGCGTCTCCCGGGCTCCAAGCGCCCGACGGTCCGCGAGGTGCAGGTCCGTTTCCGCGGGCCGCGCATCGCGGACGTGGTCGCCGTGGACACCATCGTGCTCGACCCGACGTCGCCGGACGTCGAGGCATCGCTGGTGCTCGAGTCGGCCCAGGGGTGGTACGTCGGCGTGAACCTCGCGGACAGTGGGACCGGCGTCCGCTCGGTCAGGCTGCTGGACGAGGACAAGCGTCCTCTCGACGCCAGTGAGCAGGTCTGCTCCCTCGACGACTGCGAGGGCGACGTCGACCTCGCGCTCACCGCGAGCTCGCGCCGGCCGGCCTACATCGAGGTCGTCGATCCCTCGGGCAACACCACAGTGGTGCAGCTCGACCGGACCAGCTCGGCATCCAGATGTCCGGGGGGCGAGCCGATCCCCTACAAGTCGTCGTACACGCGGCTGGAGTGCGTCGAGCTCACGCAGCTCTGCGGTTCGCTCAAGCCGCTCCTCATCTGGTCGGTGTCGAAGGTCGTGCGGTGCCGTCTCGTCGCTCGTACGACGTTCCGCGTGGTGCCACGATGACGCGCCCGCGCCTCACGCGATCGCCCTGACCGTGACCTGGGTGATCGTCACTGCGGTGGCGCTCGGGGCGCTCGGCCTGCTGGCGGAGATGCTGTGGACGACGCCGCCCGGCGGGGTCTCCCCGAGAGGGATCGGCCTCGGCCTGTGCGTCACCCTCCTCGGCGGGGTCGGTGCTGCTGCGCTGATCCGCGTGGAGGTGCGGCCCCCACCTGAGCAGCGCGGCATCGGTGTCGCCGTCGAGGGGATCGACCCACCGACGGAGCAGCGCGCCTTCGACGCCGGGCTCACCTTGTCGATGTCAGCGCGGGTGCGCGAGTGCGGTGAACCGGTGGACGTCCGCCTCACGCTCGCGCCCACCGCGGAGTTCTGGATCGACAACCGCCGCGACCTCGCCCGCTCCGCGACGGTGCGGTTCGCCATCCCGGACGGACTGCCTGCGGACGCGGACGTGGGCGACGTGCTGCAAGGGCTGCACGCATGGACCGGCAACGGGTTCGCGCCGTTCGCGACCGGGGTCCCGACGGACCCGGTCGACGCGGACCTGGGCGTCACGGCCACGAAGGCGTCCCACGCCGTGTTCGTGGAGGTCGACGTCCCCAGCTGGGGCGAGCTCCTCACCCCGCTGACCCTGCACTTCCGGGCCGACTGGACCAGCGGACGATCGGTGCTCGAAGGCTGCTACGTCACGCTGCCCGCGGTGGCAGGTCTGCCCACCGTGCTCGGCACGGCGCAGCTCACCGGCGACGCCTACGCCCGGGAGGCCGGGGACGACGATGGCACCGTCGGGGTGTTCGTCGTCGTCTCGGAGGAGGCGGGCCTCCAGGCCGACTACGACGCGACGCTCGAGGTCGCCCGAGGTGTCACGTCGCTCGACCTGGGCGACCACGTCCTCCAGGGAGGAGCGACCTTCCCGGCGCCCGACTCGAACTTCGGTAGCGCACCTGCGTGGACGTGCCGGAGCGCGCTCCCGCGCTCGATCGACCGTGGACAGCTCGAGAAGGGCGCGGAGGCCACCGATCTCTACTTCCCCCTCGAGGCGCTCGACGCCGGGACGATCAGCTTCTCCGCGCAACAGCAGGAGGCGCTCCTCGCCCAGGGGACGTGCGCCTCCTTCGTCGCCATCGAGGGCGCCTCGGCCGGGACGATGCGCGACCTGGGGCTGATCGTCACGGGCACCGTCATCGCCTTCGGTATCGAGCTGTTCCGCACCGGCGTACGCCGCCGGAAGCGCGAACCGAGGCCGGCCGGGCCACACGTGTCCGAGAGATCGCCCTGACGCGACGTCCCGGAGGGCGACTTCTCGGACACGTGTCCCCTCGGTCATCCGGCCGATCCGGGTGACGACCACGGACCACTACGGTTTCCGCATGCTCACCCAGGTCCGGTCGCTGGCGCGCCTGCCCGCGCCGCCGGACGCACGACCCGCGACGGTGTGGGACTACGCCTTCGTGGCAGCGGTCGCGGTGATGGCGGTCGTCGAAGCGACGTTGCTGAGGCCGGGGCTGGAGCAGCGATGGCTCTCGCTGGCAGCGTTCTTGGTCTGGCTCCCGACGCTGCTCGTGCGCCGGACGCGGCCCGTCGTCACGGTGACGGTGTTCGCCGTGGTCATGTTCGTGCCCGTCGTCGTGGCCTTCGAGTCCTCGGGGCGCCCGCCGGACGACCTTCACACCGGCGTGGTCGCCCTGCTCATCCCCTACTCGATCGCTCGTTGGGAGACCGGGTTCGGCGTCGTCCGGGGCCTCTTCCTGTTCCTCCTGGTGGCCAGCAGCTCGTTGCTGTGGGAGGGCACCCCGACCGAGGACCGGATCGGCGGCTCCGCCGTCATCGCTGCGGCTGCGGCCATCGGCCTCGCCGTCCGCACGCGCTCGATGCTGCACACGCGCCAGCTCGACGTCGTACGCCAGCAGGAGCGGGAGCGGCTGGCGCGAGACCTGCACGACACCGTCGCCCACCACCTCACCGCCATCGCGATCAGCGCGCAGGCCGGGCTCGCGGTCGCCGATACGCGGCCGGAGGCCGCGCGCGATGCGCTGCGGCGCATCGACGAGGAGGCCACCCGCACCCTGGCCGAGACCCGCAAGGTGGTGCGGATGCTCCGGACCGACGACGAGGTCGCGGAGCGTCCGCTCGACGACCTGGCCGGTCTCGCGAGCCAGGCCGGTGCCGGGCCGCGCGTCGAGGTCGACGTGGCCGAGGGGCTGGGCGACCTCTCCCCCACGGTCGCGGCGGCCGTCCAGCGGATCGCCCAGGAGGCGGTCGCCAACTCGCGGCGTCACGCCGACGGCGCGACGACCGTCCAGGTCCGGGTGAGGCGCCAGCACGACGACGTCGAGCTCGAGATCACCGACGACGGCCGTCCGGCCGCGCGGACCGGCCAGGGGTTCGGCATCGTCGGGATGACCGAGCGGGCCGTGCTGCTCGGTGGGAACCTGGAGGCCGGCCCGGCACCGGGCGGCGGCTGGCGCGTGGCCGCGACCCTGCCCGCGGAGGAGCGACGATGAGCCTGCGTGTGCTGGTCGCCGACGACCAGGAGATCGTCCGCACCGGGCTCGCGATGATCCTGGGCGCCCAGGACGGCATCGAGGTCGTCGCCACCGCTGTCGACGGTCAGGACGCCGTCGAGCAGGCACGTGAGGTCCGGCCCGACGTCTGCCTTCTCGACATCCGGATGCCGCGGCTCAACGGGATCGAGGCCACCCGCGCGCTCGCCGGCCCCGACGTGGCCGACCCGATGGCGGTCGTGGTCGTCACGACCTTCGACCTCGACGAGTACGTCTACGGCGCGCTGCTCGCCGGCGCCCGGGGCTTCCTGCTCAAGGACTGCGGGCCCGAGCTGCTCACCCATGCCGTCCGCGCGGCCGCCGACGGCGGATCCCTGATCGCACCGACGGTCACCACCCGCCTGCTCAGGACGTACGCCGACCGCGACGTCCCGTCGCAGCCCACCTCATCGCTGACGGAGCGTGAGGAGCAGGTGCTGGTCGCGGTCGCGCGGGGACTCACCAACCACGAGGTGGCGGCCGAGCTCTTCATCTCGCTGAGCACCGTGAAGACCCACCTGGGCGCGCTGATGATGAAGCTCGGCGCGCGCAACCGGGTCGAGCTCGCGCTCTGGGCCTATCAGACCCGTCGACTGGGCTGACCGGACTGACGCGCCTGGGACCGCCGGACCAACCACTCGGCCACGACCAGGTTGAGCACCCACGCGAAGGCCATCCCGCTCGCCTTCAGCGTGCCGCCGGGCTGATCGACGACGAGGACCATCGGGCCGAGGACCAGTGCCTGCGTGCCGGCACCCTGCCCGACGGCGTACGCCCGGGCCATCCAGCGCTGGTGCGTGCGCTCGTCGCGGCGCCGGATCGCGAGCAGCCCCAGCACCAGTCCCGCGACCATGAGCGAGCCGAAGAGCAGCCGGAACCACATGAGCGCGGCGTTGTCGTAGACGGGCAGGTCGGCGAACGCCGCCATCCACATCCCGCTCAGCGCGGCGGCGAGTCCGGCCGGGACCAGCACCCGGCCGCTCCAGCGGTGCCACCGCGGCCGGCGGCGGCGGAAGGACGGCATGAACTGGAACGCCCCGAGCACGCAGAAGGTCGTGGCGCCGAGGATGTGGACGATGATCGGCGCCGGGAGGTCGAAGAAGCGGGCGTTCTCCTCGGTTCGGCCGGAGGACAGGTCGACCAGCCGCGCGGCGCCCGCGGCGGCCGGCACGAAGGTCAGCGCCAGCAGGCTCGCAGGGATCCACCACTCCCGCCGGGTGCGGGCGGGGGCGCTCGGTCGGACTGCGGTCGTCGTCATGACCACGAGCCTCGCTGGACCCAGCGCGCCGCGGATCGGCCCGGAGGCCGGACGGGGTCAGCCGATCGGCCGAGGCAGACGTCGGACCCGTGCGGCGGCTTCAGCCCCCGAGGGGTGAGCCGCTCCTGCTGGCCTCGAGCGCGGTGATGAGGCTGCGAGCGTCGTAGGGGCCGGTGTGGCGGGTGTCGCCGACGAAGAAGGTCGGCGTGCCGCGGACACCGCTCTCCTCGGCCGACGCGACGTCGTGCTCCACGTGCCGGGCGACGTCGTCGTCGTCCAGGTCGCGCATGAACTGCTCGACGTCGAGCCCGACCTCGGCGGCGTAGCCCACGAGGTCCTCGAGCTCGAGCTCGTCCTGGTGCCCGAAGAGCACCACGTGCATCTCCCAGAAGCGTCCCTGCCGCGCGGCCGCCTCGGCGGCCAGCGCCGCGAGCTCGGCGTGCGGGTGGACGGGCAGCGGCAGGTGGCGGGTGACGTAGCGGAGCCGGTCGCCGAAGTGGGCGCGCAGCTCGTCGCCGACCCCGCTGACGCGGGCGCAGAAGGGGCACTCGTAGTCGAGGTACTCGACGAGCGTGAGCGGCGCGTCGACCGGCCCCAGGATGTGGTCGCGCTGCGGGTCGACCGGTCGGCTGAGCAGGCGCGGGAGCGCTGCGTCGTCCTGGCCCAGCACGCGTGCCGAGAAGCGGAAGGCGGCCCACCCGGCGAGGCTCGCGAGAACCGCGGCGAGGAGCACCCCGACGCGTGCCTGGTCCTGCAACCGGGTGGAGTCGAAGGCGAGGCTGATGATCAGCAGCGAGACGGTGAACCCGATGCCCGACAGGGCGCCGCCGGCGAGCGTGTGACCGAGGCCGACACCCTGGGGCAGCCGGCCCCAGCCGAGCCGCACGCTGGCGTAGGACCCGGCGAAGATGCCCACCGCCTTGCCGACGACGAGGCCGAGCACGATGCCCCACATCAGGGTCGAGGTGAAGGAGTCGCCCAGCACGCCGTCGCGCAGGTCGACGCCGGCGTTCGCCAGCGCGAAGACGGGTACGACGACGCGGCTGGTGGGCCCGTGCAACGCCTCCTGCAGCCGCTCGTTGACCGAGATCGCGCGGGTCAGCGAGCGCCGGGCCGCCCTCTGGACGCCCGGCATGGGCGACTGGCGGAAGGCGCGGAACCGGCGGGCCGCCTCCTCGACGTCCGAGCGCCGCGGGTCGAGCGCAGGGACCAGCAGGCCGCTCAGCATGCCGGCGATCGAGGCGTGCACGCCGGACTCGAGGGTGGCGACCCAGAGCACGAGGACGACCAGGACGTAGGGCGCGGCCTGCCACACGCCGGTGCGGTCGAGGACGAGCAGGACGACCAGGCACGCCGCGGCGACGGCCAGAGCGAGCATCGAGAGGTCATCGGAGTAGACGACGCCGATCACGCTGACCGCGACGATGTCGTCGATGACGGTCAGGGTGAGCAGGAAGATGCGCAGCTGCGTGGACACCGACGGCCCGACCAGCGCCATGACACCGAGCAGGAAGGCGGTGTCGGTGCCGATCACCGCGCCCCAGCCCGCCGCCTCCTCGCCGGACGGGTTGAGCGCGAGGAAGATGGCGGCCGGCACGAGCATGCCGGCGATGCCCGCGACGAGCGGCACGACGGCACGGCTGCGGTCGGTGAGCTCCCCGATCGCGAACTCCTTGCGCACCTCGAGGCCGATCACGAAGAAGAACACGACCATCAGGCCGTCGTTGATCCAGTGGTGCAGGTCCATGGTGAGACCACCGCTGCCGACCCGGACGGACAGCTCCGTGTGCCAGAGGTCGACGTAGGACTGCGACCAGGGCGAGTTGGCCCAGACGAGCGCGACGACCGAGGCGACGACGAGCAGTCCCGCCGAGCCCGACTCGGTGCGGATGAAGTCGCGCAGCGAGCGCGGGCTCTGTGCCTCGTAGGCGACGGCGCCGGAGCAGACGGACTGGTCGGGATCGATCTGGGCCTTCGCCGTGCTCACCACCCGAGGCTAGCGGGGATGCGGTCGCCCGCGACCGGCCAGCGACTCAGCAGACCTTGTGCATCCAGCCGAACGTGTCCTCGCTGCGGCCGAACTGCATGCCCACCAGGGCGTCGCGGATCTGCATGGTGAGCTCGGTGCTCGCCGGCGCGGGCGTCGCGCCCGACGGGCTCCGGAGCTCGCCGACCGGCGTCACCACGGCGGCGGTGCCGCACGCGAAGATCTCGGTGATCTCGCCCGAGGCGACGCCGTCGCGCCACTCGTCGATGGAGAACTTCCGCTCCTCCACCGCGTGGCCGAGCTTGCCGGCGAGCTCGATGATCGAGGCGCGGGTGATGCCCTCGAGGATCGTCCCGGTCTCGGGCGTCACGATGCGCCCGTCGCGGTGGACGAAGAAGAGGTTCATCCCGCCGAGCTCCTCGATGTAGCGGAACTCCTGGTCGTCGAGGAACACGACCTGGTCGCAGCCCTTCTCGATCGCCTCGCGCTGCGCGGCCAGCGACGCGGCGTAGTTGCCGCCGGTCTTGGCGGCGCCCATGCCTCCGCGCCCGGCACGGGTGAAGGTCTCGGAGAGCCAGAGGTTGACCGGCTTGATGCCGCCCTTGAAGTAGGCGCCGGCCGGCGAGGCGATCACCATGAACGTCACGTGCTGGGAGGGACGCACCCCGAGGAACGTCTCGGAGGCGAACATGAACGGCCGCAGGTAGAGCGACTTCTCGCCACCCCCCGCGGAGTTGTCCGGCACCCAGCGCTGGTCGGCCTCGACCAAGGCGTCGACGCAGGCGACGAAGTCGTCCACCGGGAGCTCGGGGAAGGCCAGCCGCTGCGATGAGCGCACCATCCGGGCGGCGTTCTGCTCGGGACGGAACGTCCAGATCGAGCCGTCCTCGTGGCGGTAGGCCTTCATGCCCTCGAAGGTCTCCTGCGCGTAGTGCAGCACCGCCGTCGCCGGGTCCAGCGTCAGCGGACCGTAGGGCGTGATGCGTGCGTCGTGCCAGTCCTTCTCCGGCGTCCACTCGACCGTGAGCATGTGGTCGGTGAAGTACGTCCCGAAGCCGGGGTTCGCGAGGATCTCGGCGAGTCGGGCGTCGTCGACGGGCGTGGGGTTGGCGGTCGTGCTGATCTGCATGGGGTCAACCTATTCCAAGGGTCATGGTCTCGGTACGGCCCTCGTCCTCGCCCGACGACCTCGGGCGAGGTCAGAGGCGGGCGGCGATGGCGTCCCCGACCTCGCTCGTACGACGACTCGTGCCGGGCGTGCGCCCGGCGAGGTCGGCCAGCACGGCCGCCTCGATCGCGGCGGCGGCGTCGGCGTGGCCGAGGTGCTCGAGGAGCAGGGCGCCGGAGAGGATCGCGGCGGTCGGGTCGGCCTTCTGCTGCCCGGCGATGTCGGGGGCGGAGCCGTGGACGGGCTCGAACATGGAGGGCGCCGTCCGGTCGGGGTTCACGTTGCCGGAGGCGGCCAGCCCGATGCCACCGGTGATGGCGGCGGCGAGGTCGGTGATGATGTCGCCGAAGAGGTTGTCGGTGACGATCACGTCGAAGCGGGCGGGGTCGATGGACATGAAGATCATGGCCGCGTCGATGTGCATGTAGTCGGTCGTCACGTCCGGGAACTCCGCGCCGACCTCCTCGAACAGGCGCCACCAGAGCGAGCCCGCGTTGACGAGGACGTTGGTCTTGTGGACCAGCGTCAGCTTCTTGCGCGGCCGCTTCTGCGCTCGGGCGAAGGCGTCGCGCACGACGCGCTCCACGCCGTAGGCCGTGTTGACCGAGACCTCGGTGGCCACCTCGGCGGGGGTGCCGACGCGCAGGGCGCCGCCGTTGCCCGTGTAGGGGCCTTCGGTGCCCTCGCGCACCACGACGAAGTCGATCTCGCCCTTCTCGAGCACGGCGTCGGCCAGGGGTGAGGCCGATCCGGGGAAGAGCCGCGACGGACGCAGGTTGACGTAGTGGTCGAGCTCGAAGCGGAGCCTGAGCAGCAGGCCACGCTCGAGGATGCCGGGCGGCAGGTTCGGGTCGTTGGGCTTGCCGCCCACCGCTCCCAGCAGGATCGCGTCGTGCCCGCGGATCTCCGCGAGCACCGAGTCGGGCAGCACCTCGCCGGTCGCGAGGTAGCGCTCCGCGCCGAGGTCGTAGCGCGTCGACTCGAACTTCACCGGCGAGGCGACCTCGAGGACCTTGAGGGCCTCGGCGGTCACCTCGGGACCGATCCCGTCGCCGGGGATGACGGCGAGGGCGTGGCTCCCGGTGGCCGGTGCGGACGCGGGCTGCTGGGTGTCGGACATGCGGCGAAGGCTAGTTGTCGTCCGGCCGCTGGCCGCCGCCGTCTCGCAGGTCAAGCGCGGTCTGGACGGCGACGGCCGTGTTCTCGGCGCTGAAGGCGTTGTCGGGGTCGTGGGCCGCCGGGCCCCACGAGTCGGGATACATGTCGTACATCGGTCTCACTCCTGTGCGGTGTCCTGCCGGTTGGGGCAGGGATGGCGATCGGGTGGTGTGTCCGAAGCCACCGACACCGCGGCGGGTGAGGGAGCAGGGGGTTGCGGGGATCGCCCGGGCCCGGCTGCCGGCCGACGAGCATGCGGATCGCGCAAGGACTGCGTGGACCCGACACGGAGGCGGCGGCTTCGAACTCAGAGAGGAAGCTCTCTGGCGAAAGGCCGGGCGGCGGACCTCGTCAACGCCGAACACCGCGACGAGGTGGCCTTTCTTCAGGCCCCGCCGCGGCGATCGATAAGTACGAAGACGCTCCGCATGGTGTGACGACTGTACGACCGACCGGCGGTCGTGCGCACCCGGTTTGCGAAACGTGTCAGATCGTGAGACGTCGGACCGCCCCCTGAGACCTGCGGGTGTGGGATGACAGACTCGGCGGCCTCATGTCTGCCCCTCCCGATCTTCCCCACATCGTCTCGCGAGCCTTCGATGTGTGCCGCCAGGCCGGCTACGTCGCCTTCTGCCGCAACGAGACCGGCCGCCTCCTCGCGACCCTGGCGGCCACCCGCGGCGGCACGATGGCCGAGTTCGGCACCGGGTGCGGCGTCGGCACCGCGTGGCTGCGCAGCGGCGTACGCAACGGGGCGCGGATCCTGACCGCCGAGCTCGACGAGTCGCTCGCGGGTGCGGCGCAGCAGATCTTCGAGGACGACGCCAAGGTCGAGGTGCTGGCGGCCGACTGGAGCGTGCTGCGTGAGCACGGCCCGTTCTCGCTCCTCTTCCTCGACTCCGGCAGCCCGTCCGAGGTGGGCGTCGACCAGGTCATCGACCTGGTGGAGCCGGGCGGCATCGTGGTGCTCGACGACTTCGCCCCCTGCGAGTCCTGGCCGCCGATCACCTACGGCCGCGTCGACACCCTGCGCGAGCAGTGGCTCACCGACGAGCGGTTCACCGCCGTCGAGGTGATGGTCGCGACCGACGCGTCGGCCGTCATCGCCACGCGCCGCTGACCGTGGCGTCGCGCCACTGACCTCCCCGCGGAGGTTCCCAGCGGCCTGCTTGGATGTCGCCATGCCGAAGAAGACGGCCCCGGCGCTGCTGACGGTCCGAGGGATCTCGCGCACCTTCGGCGACCGCACCATCCTGGACGGGGTCGACCTCGACGTGGCCGAGGGCGAGGCGGTCGGTGTGGTCGGGCCCAACGGCAGCGGCAAGTCGACGCTGCTGCGGTGCATCGTCGGGGCGGACGAGGCTGACGCGGGCGAGGCCGAGCTGACCGGGCGCGCGCTCGACGAGCGGGAGCCCAGCATCCGGCGCGACCTCGCCGTGGTGATGGACGACCTGGACTTCTTCCCCGACCTGTCCGTGGTCGAGCACCTCGACCTCGTGGCGCGGGCCCACGCCCAGCCCGACGCCGAGGAGATCGTCAACGTCGTCCTCGACGAGGTCGGGCTGATGGAGGTGTCCGGGCAGCTGCCCTCGACGCTCTCGTCGGGGCAGCGACGCCGGTTGGCCCTGGCGAGCGCCTTCGTCCGGCCGCGGCTCCTGCTCGTGCTGGACGAGCCGGAGGCGCGGCTCGACGTTGGCGGCGTGCACTGGCTGGGCGAGAAGCTGGTCGCGGAGAAGGCGGCCGGACGCGGCATCCTGCTCGTGAGCCACGACCCCGACCTCGTCGAGCGGGTGTGCGACCGCGTGGTGCGTCTCGGGCCCACCGCCGATGACACCTGAGCACACCACCGGGGTCCCCACGGCGCGGGAGGTCCGGGCCGAGATCCGGGACTGGCGGCGCGGGCGCGCGGACCTGGCGTGGGGCGAGGTCCTCTCCGACGCCTACGTCGCGCTCTTCTGCCTGGTGATGGTGGCGGCGATGGGCGGCAACGTCGTGCTCAGCCTGCGGCGCCTCGCCGACGACACCTGCGTCGGCGCCTGCGTCGAGGTCCGCGCGGCCGCGCCGTGGCTCGCCTCGCTGGCACTCGCCCTGCTCGCGCTCGGCCTGGCCCGGCTGCTGGGCCCCGTGTTCAGCCCGCCGGCGGCCAACGCCTGGCTCCTCAGCACGCCGGTGGACCGCGGGTCCCTCCTCCGGCCCGGGTGGTGGCGCACCGCGGCGCTCGCGGCCGGCGGGGCCGGCCTGGCGCTCATCGCCCCCGCAGCGCTCGGAGGGCTGTCCGGTTCCGCCGCGGTGCTGTTCGTGGTGGCCGGTGCTGCGGCGTCGCTGGCATGCGTGGGTGTGGCGGCGCTCTCCCAGGTCCGGGAGGACGCCATGGCCCGCCGGCTGTCGTGGACGGTCGCCGGCGCCCTGTGGGTCGGCCTCGGTCTCGCCGCGACGGACGACCTGGGATCGCTCCCCACCCTGCCCGCAGCCGTCGGCATGGCGCTGGCCGTGCTGGTGGTGCTCGCCGCGCTGGCGCTGTTCTGGGTCGCGCGGCGCGCGGTCGGGACCGTCACGCGGCGCGTCCTCGGCTACACCGAGAACCTCTCCCCCAGCCTGTCGGGCGCCCTCTCCTCGGTGGACCTCGGACTGATGTACGACGTCCTGCTCGCCCGCCGGTGGGGCCGCGGGGCTCACGTCCGGACGCACACCGGCGGCCCGCTCGGCTGGTGGGCGCTCGTGCACCGCGACCTCCTGCGCGCCCGGCGCGCGCCGCAGCCGTTCGTCCTGCTCGCCGGCCTGCTGCTGGTGCCCTACGCGGCCGCCGAGGCGGGTGCCGGCCGGGCCGTGGTGCTGGCCACGACGCTGGCGGGGCTGCTGGGCGGTCCGGCGCTGTGCGCGGGGCTGCGGGTCGTCGTACGGACGAGGAGCCTGGCCCGGATGATGCCGTTCCGGCGCCAGTCCATCCTGCTCGCGCACCTGGTCGTCCCGGGGTCGGCGCTCATGCTCTTCGCCGTGGCCACCACCGGCACCTTGCTGCCGCTCACCGACACCGGCAGCGCGGTCAACCTCGCCATCGCGTGCGGGTTGTCCTCGATCGCCGCCACGGTGCGCTGGGTGACGGGGAAGCCCCCGAACTACGCCGCTCCGATGCTGAGCTCACCAGCCGGTGGCGTGCCCACCGGGGTGTTCTCCAGCGTGGCGCGGGGATTCGACGTGTGGGCGTTCACCGCCCTCCCGCTGATGTTCGGCCACACCGGGATGCTGGTGTCGACCCTCGTCAGCCTCGGCGTGATCGCCTACCTGGTCTCCGACGGCGCCGGCTGAGCCGCGGGCGCCAGCACGTCGACGGTGAACCACGGCAGCATCAGCTGGGTGAGCGGCCCGATCGCGAGCGCGTAGACGACGGTCCCGAGACCGAGGACTCCCCCGAGCAAGAGACCGATCACCACGACCGCGACCTCGAGGCCGGTGCGCACCAGGCGCAGCGAGAGACCCGTGCGCCGCGCCAGGCCGGTCATCAGGCCGTCGCGCGGACCGCGGCCCAGCTGCGCGCCGATGTAGAGCGCGCTGGCGAGGCCGCAGAGCGCCACGCCGCCGACCATCAGCGCGATCCGCGCCCACATCGCGTCCGGCCCAGCCAGGACCGCGAGGGTCGCGTCGGCGGACAGGCCGACCACGATCGCGTTGCTGATCGTGCCCAGGCCGGGCATCTCCCGCAGCGGGATCCAGAGGACGAGCACGACGAAGCTGAACAGCACGACCGCCTGGCCGAGGGTCATCGGGACGTGGCGGATGAAGCCGGAGTGCAGCACGTCCCACGGCGCCAGGCCGAGCGAGCCGCGCACCATCATGGCGAGCGAGACGCCGTAGAGGAACAGCCCGACGTAGAGCTGCGGCAGGCGGCGGGCGAGGCGTCCCGCGCGGAGCTGGGCGAGCGGGCCCAGGTCGACGAGGACGCCACGAGAGGTCGTGCTGGCGGGAGAGATGGTGCTGCGCATGCGGACCATTCTGTGCCGGGATTGGCCTTGTTGGACATAGCCAATCGTGGAACAGTGGCCTGCATGAGCCCGTTGATCAGCGCGCAGCGCGTGGCCACTCTCGTCGGCGACTTCCCCCGCTCCCCCGCCTACATCGGCCTCGCGGAGAGCCTCCGGGTGCTCATCGGTGACGGTCGCATCGGCCTGGACGTGCGGCTGCCCAGCGAGCGTGAGCTCACCGCGGCGCTGGACGTCTCCCGGGCCACCGTCACCCGGGCCTACGACGTGCTCCGCGAGTCCGGGTACGCCGAGGCCCGGCGCGGCTCGGGCACGTTCACCCGGGTGCCGGGCGGGCGGCGGCGCGCCCACGACCAGGCCCTCATGCCCGGACGCGGTGGCGAGGACGTCATCGACCTCAACTGCGCCGCCCACTCCGCTCCGCCGGGCCTCGTCGAGGCCTACCAGCGCGCCACCGACGAGCTGCCGGCCTACCTCGGCGGCCCGGGCTACTTCCCGCTCGGCGTGCCGGTGCTGCAGGCGCGGATCGCGGCGGCGTACGACGCCCGCGGGGTGCCGACGGTGCCGGAGCAGATCATGGTGACGGCCGGCGCCCTCGCCGGAGCGTCGATCGTGGCGCAGGCCTTCACCGCCCCCGGCGAGCGCGTGGTCGTGGAGTCGCCGACCTACCCCAACGCCACGCAGGCCGTGCGGCACGCCGGCGCGCGCCTGGTGCCTGCGACCGTCGACCCCGACGGGTGGGACCTGGACGCGCTGGCCGCGACGCTGCGACAGACCTCACCGCGACTGGCCTACCTCATCCCCGACTTCCAGAACCCGACGGGCCACCTGATGTCGGACGCGCAGCGCGAGGAGCTCGCCACCGCCCTATCCCGGACCCGCACGGTGGCCGTGGCCGACGAGGCCCACCAGGCGCTCGCGCTGCGCCCCGGGCTGGCCGACGACATGCCACGGCCGCTGGCCTTCCACGCCCCGGACACCATCACCATCGGCAGCGCCAGCAAGTCCTACTGGGGCGGCCTGCGGCTCGGCTGGGTGCGCGCCCCGCTGTCCGAGATGGAGCGGCTGCTCCAGGCCCGCATCGGGCTCGACCTCGGCGCCCCGGTCTTCGAGCAGCTCGTGCTGGCCGACCTGATGGCGCGTGCCGACGAGGTGCTGCCCGTCCACCGCGAGCGGCTGGTCGCCGGACGCGACGCGCTGGTCGCAGCGGTCACCGAGCACCTCCCCGACTGGCGCTTCCGGGTGCCCGACGGCGGGCTCGCGCTCTGGTGCGAGCTCCCCGCCCCGCTCGGCACGGCGCTCACCGAGGAGGCGTCACGCCACGGCGTGGTGGTCGCGCCCGGCCCGGTCTTCGCCGTCGAGGGCGGTCTCGACCGGTTCGTCCGGATCCCGTGGACCGCGAGCGCCGACCAGCTGGTCGAGGCAGCGCGACGGCTCGCGGCGGCCTGGGGCGTGGTGGCCGCGCACGGCGGTCCGCGCCACGGCCGGCCCAACCGGGTGCTCGTCGCCTGACCTGCGCCTGCCCGCACACGCAACGAGCCCGCCCCCGCGGCTGCGGGGACGGGCTCGTGTGCCGTTGCGGGTCAGCGCCGCTTCTTGGGCTCCACCCGGATCTTGAGGTAGCCGTGCTTCTCGTCGAGCACCCGGATGAGGGTGCCCGTCTTGGGCACGTCCACGCTGTACCAGCCCGGCTGGTAGCGACCCGGGTGCCGCAGCACCTTGGGAGTCGCCGGGTTGTTGTCGTGGTCCACGAGGACCTCGTCGCCGTCGGACCCGTACCACCAGGTCTGCGTGTCGTCGAAGGTCGACACGGCCCGCTTGCTCGGGATCCTCCCGGTCTGGGTCTCGGCGCCGCTGATCGTGCCGTCACCGTTGAGGTCGACCTCCCGATGCAGGGTGATCGCGTCCGTCCGCTCGAGCCCGAAGGTCGAGTCGTAGGACAGGATGCGCGGACGCATCAAGGTGCCGTCGGCCCAGTGGGTGAGCTGGGGGTTCGCGTCCACCGGCAGGATCAGGCCCTCACCGGGGTGGTCGCCGACGTTGTTGTCCCCCTGGGAGGAGTCCCAGTAGGTCACCAGCATGCCGTCCTGGTAGGGGTAGTGCTCCACCCAGTCGGGCTTGGTGAACGGGTAGGAGAAGTTGTACGCCGACTGCAGCGATGCGTCGTAGCCGTCGTACTGGCGGTTCTCGGCGATGTAGGCGTTGAAGAACGTCTCGACCTCCGAGCCGGTGGTGGTGCGGAACCCGTCGAGGGTCCAGCCCTCGGTCTCGGTCTCGGCCGTGCCGATGACCGTCCCGTCGATGGCGATGTCGTCGGCCCGGAAGCCGCTCTCGGCCGCCGCGCCGTCGGTCTGGTAGCGGAACCGGACCGCGGTGGTGCCCGCCGGGAGGGTCGCCGTCAGGGACACCCAGCCGGCCGTGGTGCCGGTGAGGCCGGCGCCGCTGGTGTTGAAGCCGCTCTGGTTGTGACCGGCGTGGGTGGCCGAGTCCGACAGGTTGGTCATCACCTGGCTCCACGTGGTGCCGCCGTCGGTCGACGCCTCGAGGAACGCGTAGTCCCACTCGGCCTCGATCTGATAGTTGACCTTGGCCGTGAGGGCGGTGCCGGAGATGCCCGACCTCGTCATCGTGGTGTTGAGGTTGTCGCCCTGGGTCGACCAGAAGAACCTCGCCCCCGAGCCCGGCGCGGGTCCGCCCAGCTCCAGCGGGACCTCCTTGTCGGGCAGGACCGCGAAGACCGCCTGCTGGTTGTTCTTGGTGGCCGGCACGTTGGCACCGAGCTTCTCGGTGGCCTTCTGCCCGGGCTGGACGACCGAGTAGAACGGGCCCTGGTCACCCTGCGCGTCGAGCCAGCCGAGCTGGAAGAGCTCCCAGGCACCGAGGTCGGTCGGGGCGTCGCCGATCGTGTCGCCGCCGTCACCGATGTTGGCGCCCGACGACATCAGGCTCCAGAACGCCGTGGAGTTCTCCGCCCCGCCGGTGTTGCCCGAGGTGTCGTAGAGGTCGGGGAGACCGAGGTCGTGGCCGAACTCGTGGGCGAAGACGCCGAGGCCGCCGTTCTCGGGCTGGATCGTGTAGTCACCGACCCACACGCCGGTCGGGTTGTTGGGCACCGGGTTGGCGGGGTTGGCGCCGAGGCCGTAGGCGCCACCGTTGGAGCCGATGTTGACGCCGGTCAGGCCACCGGGGCCGCCGGCCTGGAGGTTGGAGTACCAGCGGTGGCTCCAGATGGCGTCCGAGCCGTAGATCGGGTCACCGGCCGCCTCGTCGCCGCCCGCGTGGACGATCTGGAAGTGGTCGATGAAGCCGTCGGGCTCCTGGAAGTTGCCGTCGCCGTCGATGTCGTAACGGTCCTGGAGGTCGAAGGTCTTGAGGTAGTCGGTGATCTGGGCCATCGTCTGGCCACTGTCGAGCTGGTCCTTGACCCACACCGCGAGCGCGTCGCGGATCAGTGCCTTTGTCGAGGCACAGGTGGTCACCGGGGTGCCCGGCGGCACGCCGCAGAAGCCGCGGCCGTAGAGCGCCTCGTTGTAGGGGACCTTGACCCACTCGGTCACGTCACCCTCGACGGAGTACCGCCCCGAGGACTGGCGCTCGTAGTAGTCCGCCATCCGGTTGAAGTACATGTCCTCGTAGTGCGCACGGTCGAAGTCGTCCTGCCAGATCGTGGTGTTGTCCGTGGCCCGGTCGGGCTCGGGGATCTGGTTGTGCAGGGGGCCGTCGAACGTCTGCGGCTGCGGGGCGGGGAGCGGGAAGCCGTTGTTGGGCGGGTCGACGAAGCGCTTGTCGGTCGCGGTCTCGTAGCGCTGGTCGCCGAACTCGGCGAGGACCACGAAGATCCGGTCGGTGCCCTCGCGCTCGAGCGGCACCTCCTGGTTCTGGCCGTGGCCATGGCCGCCGCGGAACGGGTTCTTGCCCTCCGCCTTGCGCTCGAGGGCGGCAGCGAGCTGCTCGTCGCGCTTGTGTGCGATGGCCAGGGGGTGCTCCGGCTCGTGGCCGGCGCCGGGGCGCTCCATTGCCTGGTCGTCGGAGGTGGAAGTGCTCGCGGACTTGTTCGTCGGCGTCGACGGCTGCGCTGTGCTCGGAGCGGCTACGGCGGTACCTGCGGTCAGCAGGCCGGCGGCCGCCACCGCCACAGCAAGGCGCCGAGCCTTGCGGGGGTGATGAGTCACGGTTCCCTCGGAATTCTTCCGGCAGGTCCGGCCGAGCACGCGCAATCGTGCGTCCCGAGTCGATGCCTGCGCCAAGCGGGTGGCTTCCCACGGTTGCGGGCACCCGGACGCGATCCTGTGCTGTGAGCTGGCTCACAGGGAACGTCGGCGCAGGCGAATGGACCCCATCGTTACCGGATCGTGACCTTGGTCTGGTCCACCCCAACCGGTCGGCGGTGGCCGGCGGGTGGGCGTCAGGTCAGGTCGACCGCACGCACGGAGGCCGCCTTGATGGCCTCCTCGATCTCCGCGAGCGTGCCGGCGGGAATGGCCGAGTCCACGCTCAGCGCGACGAGGGCGGAGCCACCCTTGTCCTGCCGCGAGACCTGCATGCCGGCGATGTTGACCGCTGCGTCGCCCAGGATCCCGCCGACGGTGCCGACCATGCCGGGACGGTCCTCGTAGGTGAGGAACGCCAGGTGGGTGGTGGGCTCGAGGTCGACGTCGAAGCCGTTGACCTCGACCAGGCGCTCCTTCTGCGCGATGCCGACCAGGGTGCCGCTGACCGACACCTGGGTGCCGTCGGCGAGGGTGCCGCGGATGGTGATGAGGTTGCGGTGGTCGGGGCTCTCGGCCTCGGTGACCAGGCGCACCTCCGTGCCGCGCTCGGCTGCGAGCAGCGGCGCGTTGACGTAGGAGACCTGCTCCTCGACGATGTCGGCGAAGACGCCCTTGAGGGCGGCCAGCTCGAGCACCTTGACGTCGAACTCGGTGATCTCGCCGCGGACCTCGACGTCGATCTGCTGGGCGACCTCCCCCGCGAGGGCGGTGAAGACCCGGCCGAGCTTCTCGGTGAGCGGGATGCCGGGACGCACGTCCTCGGCGATGACGCCGCCCTGCACGTTGACGGCGTCGGGCACGAGCTCGCCGCCGAGCGCGAGCCGCACGGAGCGAGCCACGGCGATGCCGGCCTTCTCCTGCGCCTCGTCGGTCGAGGCACCGAGGTGCGGGGTGGCGACGACGTTCTCCAGCTCGAAGAGCGGGCTGTCGGTGCACGGCTCGCTGGCGAACACGTCGAGGCCGGCGGCCGCGACCTGGCCGGTCTTGAGGGCGTCGAAGAGGGCGGCCTCGTCGACGATGCCGCCACGGGCGGCGTTGACCAGCACCAGGCTCTGCTTGGCGCGTGCCAGCTGGTCGGCGCCGATCAGGCCGACGGTCTCCGGCGTCTTCGGCAGGTGCACGCTCATGAAGTCGGACTCGCCCAGGAGCGTGTCGAGGTCGACGAGGCGCACGCCCATCTGCGCAGCACGACCGGCCTGGACGTAGGGGTCGTAGGCGATGACCTTCATGCCGAACGCGCTGAGGCGCTGCGCGACGAGCACGCCGATCCGGCCCAGGCCGACGATGCCGACGGTCTTCTCGTAGAGCTCGATGCCGGTGTACTTCGAGCGCTTCCACTCGCCGTTGCGCAGCGCGGCGTGGGCCGGGCTGATGTGGCGGGCGGCGGCCAGCATCAGGGCGACGGCGAGCTCGGCCGCGCTGACGATGTTGGAGGTCGGGGCGTTCACGACCATCACACCGGCCTGGGTGGCGGCCCTGACGTCGACGTTGTCGAGGCCGACGCCCGCGCGCGCGACGACCTTGAGGCGGTGGGCAGCGGCCAGTGCCTCGGCGTCGACCTTGGTCGCGGAGCGCACCAGGATCGCGTCGACGTCGGCGATCGCGGGGATCAGCTCGGCGCGGTCGGCGCCGTTGCAGGTGCGGATCTCGAAGTCCGGGCCCAGTGCCTCGATGGTGGCGGGGCTCAGCTCTTCGGCGATGAGTACGACAGGCTTGGCGGGTGCGCTCACAGCGGGGTCCTCGTGTGGTTCAAGGGTGGGTCCGGGGCTGCACGACGCTGTGCTCCGCCCACCCTACCCGCGGCCCGCTCGAGCCGGCGGACGTCCCAGACTGTGGGTCGTACGCCGGTCCGCGGGCGCTGTCGGTGCTCGCTCCTAGGATGCCGCCATGGGCGCGATGGACGACGCGGAACGGCTCGAGCCGACCACCGTCGAGGAGTGGAGCGCCTGGCTGCGCGAGCACCACACGCAACCGCAGGGCGTGTGGCTGGTGAGCCCGCGCAAGGCCGCCGAGCGCGCCTTCTCCTACGAGGAGGCAGTGATGCAGGCGCTGCGCTACGGCTGGGTCGACTCGACGGTGAAGCCCGTCGACGAGGTCCGCTCGATGCAGTGGTTCGCGCCCCGTCGCGCGGGCAGCATGTGGACCCGGATCAACAAGGGGCGCGTCGCCCGCCTCGAGGAGGCCGGGCTGATGGAGCCGGCAGGCGCCGCGGCCGTCGCCCTCGCCCATGACACCGGGATGTGGACGCTCATGGACGCCGTCGAGGACCTGGTCGTGCCCGACGACCTCGCCGAGGCGTTCGACCGCCACCCGGGCTCGCGCGAGCACTGGGAGTCGTGGTCGCCCTCCGCACAGAAGCTGATCCTGACGTGGATCGTGCTCGCCAAGCGTCCCGCGACCCGCGCCACGCGGGTCGGGACGACGGCCGAGAAGGCCGCCCGCGGCGAGAAGTCGCAGTGACGTCCCGCGTCAGATGGCGCAGCCGTCGGGGCCGCAGGCCTCGGCACCGTCGCCGCTCGCGAGCACCTCGATGGCCGGGTGGGTCTCGGACCAGGCGCGCTCGAGCACCTGGGTGAAGACCTCGGTCGGCTGCGCGCCGGAGACGCCGTACTTCTGGTCGATCACGAAGAACGGCACGCCGCTCGCGCCGTAGGCCTGCGCCTGCTCGATGTCGGCCCACACGTCCTGCTCGAACTCACGGGACCCGAGGACCTCGTCGACGCGAGCCGCGTCCAGCCCGGCCTCGACCGCGACCTCGCGCAGGACCGCGTGGTCGGCGAGGTTGCGGCCCTCGGTGAAGTAGGCCTGCAGCAGCGCCTCCTTGACCGCGCCCTGGAGCTCGTTGCCGCCCTGCTCGTGCGCGAGGTGGATCACCCGGTGCGAGTCGACGGTGTTGAGGTGCAGGGTCTCGGACAGCCGGTAGACCAGGCCCTCCTCAGCGGCGACGGCCTCGACGCGGTCCTGCATCTGCTGGGCACCGGCGGCCGACTGGCCGTACTTGCGCGCCAGCATGGAGGCGGTCTTCTCCGTGGGCTCGGTCGGCGCACCGGGGTCGAGCTGGAACGAGCGCCAGTGCACCTCCACCTCGTCGGCGTGGCCGAACTCGGCGAGGGCGCTCTCGATGCGGCGCTTGCCGATGTAGCACCAGGGGCAGACGACGTCGGACCAGATCTCGATCTTCACGTGCGGCCCAACACGCGGGGTGACCTGCGTGTTCCCGCGCACCCTGTGCGGTGAGTCTCCTGGAGACTCAGGGTGCAGCGGGGCGGGTCACGCCTCCTGGCGCTGCACCTTCGCACGACGGGCGACGTACGTCACCGCGAAGCCGAGCACCAGCGCGAGCAGCACACCGAGGTTGGCGTAGGGCCAGTTGCCGTCCCAGTAGCCGTCGGCCTCCATCCAGGTGCCCAGGCCGAGCGGCTCGAGGAGGTAGCCCTGCCAGTTGTTCCACGAGGCCGAGGTGGCGAAGTTGTTGACGACCAGGCCCCAGCCCAGCACGGAGGCGACGACCATCGTGGCGATCGAGACCCAGTCGAACGCCCCGTAGCGGCCGGAGGAGTCGAAGAGCGCCTCGTCGTCGTAGTCGCGCTTGCGCAGGGCGATGTCGGCGATCATGATCCCCGCCCACGCCGCGAGCGGCACCCCGAGCGTGATCAGGAAGCTCTGGAAGGGCTCGAGGAAGCTGGTCGAGAAGAAGACGACGTAGATCGTGCCCAGCGTCAGGATGACTCCGTCGACGAGGGCTGCCGCGGGCCGCGGGATCCGGACGCCGAGGCTGAGCAGCGTCAGGCCGCTGGAGTAGATGCCCAGCACGGCTCCGCTGACCAGGGCGAGGATGGCAGCGACCAGGAACGGCACCAGGAACCAGGTCGGCAGCAGAGTGCCGAGAGTGCCGATCGGGTCGGCCACGATGCCGGCGGACAGGTCCTCCGACGAGCCGGCGAGCATCAGACCGAACACCACCAGCAGCACCGGTGCGATCGCACCACCGAAGGTGTTCCACCCGACGATGGCCGATCCCGTGGCGTCGCGGTGCTGGTAGCGCGACCAGTCCGCGGCGATGTTGATCCAACCGAGCCCGAACCCGGTCATCACCATGACCAGCGCACCCACCATCTGCTGAACGCTGCCGCTCGGGAGGTCGCTCACGGCCGTCCAGTCGATCTCGTCGAGAGTGAGCGCGACGTAGACCACCGTCGCGATGCCGGTGATCCACGTGAGCACCGACTGCATCCGCATGATGATGTGGTAGCCGGCGACGCTGGCCGACACGATCAACAGGGCCACGACGACAGTGGCGACGACCTTGGTCGTCGTGCCACCGGACCAGCCGAGCTGGTCGAAGATCGTGGCCGTCGCCAGGACGGCGAGGATCGCGAGGAACGTCTCCCAGCCGATGGACACCAGCCACGACACGACGCCGGGGACCTTCTGCCCGTCGACGCCGAACGCTGCTCGGCTCAGGATCATCGTCGGTGCCGAGCCGCGCTTGCCGGCGATGGCGATGACGCCGCACAGCGCGAATGAGACCACGATCCCGACCACGGTGACGACAGCCGCCTGCCAGAACGAGATCCCGAATCCGAGGACGAACGAGCCGTAGCTGATCCCGAACACGGACACGTTCGCCGCGAACCAGGGCCAGAACAGGTCCTTCGGCCGCGCGGTGCGCTCGGACTCCTCGATGATCTCGATGCCGGTGGTCTCGACGCCGAGGCGACGGGTCTGCTCGAGCCCCGAGTCGGGGGTCGCTGTCTCACTCATGTGCGCATCGTCGCGCACGGGGCGGCCCGGTGGAAGCACCGCCTCCCCCTCAGCGGCGAGGGCAGTACGACGTCGAGGGGCGCGACCCGGCCGGTCAGGCGAACAGGGCCTGGCCGACGTGCTCCCCGGCACCGACGCCGGGCGGCACCGCGAACAGCGCGGAGCCGGTGAACTTCAGGTACTCGACGAGCGCGTCGGCCTTCGACATCGCGAGCTGCAGCGGCACGAAGTGGGTGCCGGGGTCGCGGACGTAGGCGATGAAGAAGAGCCCGGCGTCGAGCCCACCGAGGGCGTTCGACCCGTCGACGAAGTTGTAGCCGCGGCGGAGCATGCGGACACCCCCGTGCTGGTCGGGGTGCACGACGCGCACGTGCGCGTCGACCGGGATGACCGGTTGGTCGTTGCTGCCGGGCATGTCGAAGTCGGGCTCGGTGTGCTCGCTGCCGCCGGACAGCGGGGCGCCGGTGTCCTTGGTGCGCCCGACGAACATCTCCTGGTCGCCGAGCGGCTGGCGGTCCCAGACCTCGATCGTCATGTTGATGCGGCGCGCCACGAGGTAGGAGCCCCCGGCCAGCCACGCACCGGCTGCGTCGTCGTCGGCGCCGACCCACACGTGCTCGTCGAGCGCCGCGGACTCCTCGGCCTTGACGTTGGCGGTCCCGTCCTTGAAGCCGAACAGGTTGCGCGGGGTGGACTGGCTCGTCGACGTGGTCGAGGTGCGGCCGAAGCCGAGCTGGGACCACCGCACCGAGACCGTGCCGAACCCGATGCGGGCGAGGTTGCGGATCGCGTGCACCGCGACCTGCGGGTCGTCGGCGCAGGCCTGGATGCACAGGTCGCCGCCCGACCGGGCGGGGTCGAGCACGTCGCCCGGGAAGTGCGGCAGCTCGCGCAGCGCCGCCGGCTGCCGGTCGGCGATGCCGAAGCGGTCCTTGCCGGAGGCGTCGCGGAACAGCGACGGGCCGAACCCGAACGTGACCGTGAGGCCGCTGGCCGGCAGGTCCAGGGCCTCCCCCGTGTCGTCGGGGGGAAGTCGCACGTCTCCTCCGACGGCGCCGGACCCCGCCGGCTCCCCGGTGGTCATCTGCTCGGCGGCGAGGGTCCACTTCTGCAGCAGGTCGACGAGCTCGTCGCGCGAGTCGGTGAGCACGTCGAAGGCCGCGAAGTGCAGCCGGTCCTGGGCCGGGGTCGTGATGCCCGCCTGGTGCGCGCCCCGGAACGCGTACGTCGCCGCCCGTCCGCCCGCGGCGGGCGCCGGGTCGACGGTCCCGGCGTGGGCCGTCGTACGCCCTGCCGCGAAGGCGCCCGCGGCGCCCGCGACCGCGGCCCCACCACCCAGAAGGCCGCGCCTGCTGAGCCGTCCACCCGTGCGGGGCGCGGGCTGCTCGCTCAGGACAGGACCGCCGCGGTGAGGTGCGAGAGCGGCTCGGAGAGCGCGTTCACCGCGTCGGAGAGGTCCTTGACCTCGTCGGGGGTGAGGTCGTCGTAGGAGACGAAGCCGTCACCCTCGCGCTGGGCGTCGAGGAGCTGCTGGAGCTCATCGAAGCGGGTGGTGAGCTGCTCGGAGAGCTCGGGGTCCTTCTCCTCGAGGATCGGCTGCACGCCCTCGAAGCCGACGCGCGCGCCGTCGACGTTGGCCTGGAAGTCCCACAGGTCGGTGCGCGACCAGTACTCCTCCTCGCCGGTGACCTTGCCGGTCGCGACCTCCTCGAGCAGGCCGCGCGAGCCGTTGGCGATGGCGTCGACGGTGTAGGTCAGCTCCTGCACGCGGGAGTCGAGCTCCTCAGTGTTGGCGAGCAGGTCGTCGCCGTAGGTCGCCCGCTGCCGGGCGGTCAGCGGCGTGTAGTCGTCCGCGCGCTGCGGCCACAGGTCCTTCTCGATCAGGTGCCACCCGGTCCACTTCTGTCCCGGCTCGAGGTCGGCCTCGCGGGCGTCCATCATCGGGTCGAGGTCGCCGAAGGACTCCGCGACCGTCTCGATGCGCTCCCAGTGCGTGCGGGCCACCGGGTAGAGGGCGCGGGCCTCGTCGTCGTCGCCGGCCTCGTAGAGCCCGACGAACTCGCGGGTCTTCTCGAGCAGCTGCGCCGACTGGTCCTCGACGTAGGCGGCGTAGTTGGTCTGCGCCTCTTCGACGAGCTGGGCCTCGTCCTCCTCGACGGCGACCTGCTCGTCGGACTCGGTGACGGTGAAGTCGGCGCGGATGCCCTCGCCGGTCATGCCGGGCTTGCAGGCGGTGACGTAGGACCCCGCGGGGGCGTTGACGGTCAGCGCGCGGGTGATGCTCGGGCCGACGTTCTCCACCTCGGCGACGATGCGGAGGCCGTCGTCGCCCAGCAGGTAGAACTCGGTGACCTGGTCGCCGGAGTTGGTGACGTCGAAGGTCAGCGTCCCGGCGGGGGCCTCGTCCGCCGACAGCGTGCAGGCGTCGGAGGAGGACTCCACGCTCAGCGCCCGCGGGTCGCCCTGTGCCCCGGCCGCGCCGGATCCCGGGTCGGCGTTCTCGGTGCAGGCGGCGAGGAACGGCGACGCCAGGAGGAGTGCGGTCACCGGGGCGACAGCGGTCGTCTTGCGCATGGAGGTGTCTTTCGCGTGAGGAGGGAGGGTCAGGCCGCGGGTGCGGACGTCACGGACGCCTCGCCCGTGCGGGCCACCGCGGGCGTGCCCGGGCGCCGGCGGATGCGGAGCAGGAACAAGGTCATGACCGGGATCGCGTAGACCAGCCACGCGGCGGCCTCGAGCTTGGTGGTGGCCGGGGAGAAGTTGAAGACGCCCTTGAGGACCGCGCCGTACCAGCTGTTGGCGTCGATGGTGTCGGAGACGTCGAAGGCGAGGTCGCCCAGGCCGGGGAGGAAGCGCGCCTCCTGGAGGTCGTGGATGCCGTAGGCCAGGACGCCCGCGGCGACGACGATGAGGAACGCACCCGTCCACGTGAAGAACTTCGTGAGGTTGATGCTCACCGCGCCGCGGTAGATCAGGTAGCCGAGCAGCACCGCGGTCGCCAGGCCGAGGGCCGCCCCGGTCAGGGGTTCCCAGGTCGGCGTGGAGATGCCGTTGGCCGAGCGGGTGCCGGCCTGGGTGGCCGCCCAGAGGAAGAGTGCGGTCTCCAGGCCCTCCCGGCCCACGGCCAGGACGGCCACCACCACCAGCGACCAGCGTCCACCGTCGGCCGCGTCGTCGATCCGGCCGCGGAGCTCGCCCGCGAGCCCGCGCGCGGCACGAGCCATCCAGAAGATCATCCAGGTCACGAAGCCGACCGCGACGATCGAGAGGCTGCCGCCGATGAGCTCCTGCGCCCCGAAGGTGAGGCCGCGGGGTCCGAAGGTCAGCGTGGCGCCGAACGCGAGGCTGACAGCGACCGCGAGACCCACGCCGGCCCAGATCCGCGGCAGCAGGTGCCGGCGGTCGGTCTTCACGAGGTAGGCGACCAGGATGCTCACGACGAGGGCCGCCTCCAGGCCCTCGCGCAGCCCGATCAGGTAGTTGGCCAGCACAGCCGGAGGATACACCTTAGGTTAGGCAACCCTCATCATCAGGTCGTGATGAGGACCTCTCCGTGCAGCACCGAGAACCAGCCGTCCGGGTCCACGGCCCAGGCACGCCACGCGGCCGCGACGTCCGCGAGCTCCTCGGCCGTCGCGAGGTCCTGGTCCACCAGCTGGCGGGCGAGGGCGGTCGACGTGATCCGGTCGGCCCAGAGCCCACCCCACCACGCCCGGTCCTCGGGGTCGGCGTAGCACCAGGTCGACGACCCGGCGACGACGTCCGTCGCGCCGGCGGCGTGCGCCCACGCCAGGAGCATCCGGCCGGCGTGGGGCTCTCCCCCGTTGGCGCGGGCGGCGGCGAGGTAGAGCTCGAGCCAGCGGTCGAGCCCGGCCGACGCCGGGTGCCACGAGAAGTGGCCGTAGTCGCTGTCGCGAGCAGCGACGAGCCCGCCGGGACGGGTCACCCGCCGCATCTCGCGCAGCGCGGCGACCGGGTCGGCCACGTGCTGCAGGACCTGGTGGGCGTGGACGACGTCGAAGGAGCCGTCCGCCAGGTCGAGGGCGTGCACGTCGCCCACGACGACGCTCGCGTTGGCGATGCCCTGACGCTCGAGCTCCGCACGGGTGAGCTCGGCGGCCTCCTCGGTGACCTCCAGCGCGACCACCTCCCCCACCAGGCGGGCCAGGTCGGCGGTGATGGTGCCGGGACCGGACCCCACGTCGAGCAGGCGCTGCCCGTCGCCGAGGTGGGGCAGGAGGTACGCCGCCGAGTTGGCCGCCCTGCGCCAGCGGTGCGAGCGCAGGACGGCCTCGGCGTGACCGTGGGTGTAGGTGGTCATGCGGTGGTCATCCGGTCGTCGTGCGGGGGCGGGTCCGCCGATCAGCGGGCGGAGGTGCCCTCGGTGTAGTCGGAGTCGTGCGACTTCACCCAGGCCATCAGCTTGCGCAGCTCGCGGCCGGTCTGCTCGATCGGGTGCGACTCGCCCTTCTTGCGGAACTCGGTGAACTCGGGCGAGCCGTTGTCCATGTCGGTGATGAAGCGCTCGGCGAACGCGCCGCTCTTGATGTCGGCGAGCACGTCCTCCATGTTCTTCTTCACCTCGGGCGTGATGACCCGCGGCCCGGAGACGTAGTCGCCGAACTCGGCGGTGTCGGAGACCGACCAGCGCTGCTTGGCGATGCCGCCCTCGTACATCAGGTCGACGATGAGCTTCAGCTCGTGGAGGCACTCGAAGTAGGCGACCTCGGGCTGGTAGCCGGCCTCGGTGAGGACCTCGAAGCCGTACATCACCAGCTGCGAGGCGCCGCCGCAGAGCACGGCCTGCTCGCCGAACAGGTCGGTCTCGGTCTCCTCGGTGAAGGTGGTCTTGATGCCGCCGGCACGGAGGCCGCCGATGGCCTTGGCGTAGGACAGCGCGACGTCCCAGGCCTTGCCGGACTCGTCCTTCTCCACCGCGACCAGCACCGGGACGCCGCGGCCGTCGACGTACTCGCGACGGACCAGGTGGCCGGGGCCCTTGGGGGCGACCATGAACACGTCGACGCCGTCGGGCGGGGTGATGTAGCCGAAGCGGATGTTGAAGCCGTGGCCGAAGACGAGCGTGTCGCCGGGCGTGAGCGCCGGGGCGATCTCCTCGGCGTAGAGCTTGCGCTGGTGCTGGTCGGGGGCGAGGATCACGATCAGGTCGGACTCCTCCGCCGCCTCGCGAGGGGTGAGGACGCGCAGGCCCTCGGCCTCGGCCTTGTCGCGGCTCTTCGACCCGGGCTGCAGGCCGATCCGGACGTCGACGCCGGAGTCGCGCAGGGACAGCGCGTGGGCGTGGCCCTGGCTGCCGTAGCCGATCACCGCGACGTTCTTGCCCTGGATCAGGCTCAGGTCGGCGTCGTCGTCGTAGAACATCTCAGCCACTGGGGGCTCTCCTTCGTGTGGGTGCTGCGGAAACAGGGTGGGGTGTCGTGACGGTCGCCACGCGGCCTGCTCAACCAGCGGTGGCTGAGGCGGGGGACTTCAGGGCGGAGACGGGGGCGGGGACGGCGACCGGGCGCTGGGCCCGCTCGCTGATGGAGCGGGAGCCGCGGCCGATGGCGACCATGCCGGACTGGACGAGCTCGCGGATGCCGAAGGGCTCGAGCACCCGCAGCAGGTCGGCGAGCTTGTCGGCGTTGCCGACCGCCTGGACCGTGACCGCCTCGGGCGAGACGTCGACGACCTTGGCGCGGAAGAGCTGGACGGCGTCGAGCACGGCGCCGCGGGTCGCGGCATCGGCGCGGACCTTGACCAGCAGCAGCTCGCGGTTGACCGACCCCGGACCGTCGAGCTCGACGATCTTGATCACCTCCACGAGCTTGTTGAGCTGCTTGGTGACCTGCTCCAGCGGGGAGTCCTCGACGTTGACGACGATCGTCATCCGGGACACCTCGGGGTGCTCGGTCGGGCCCACCGCGAGGCTGTCGATGTTGAACCCACGCCGCGAGAACAGCCCGGCGATGCGGGCCAGGACGCCCGGCTTGTTCTCGACCAGGACCGACAGGGTGTGCTTGCTGCTCATCAGATGTCGTCCTCGTCGAACTGGGGCGCGAGGTCGCGCGCGTACTTGATCTCGTCGTTGCTGGTGCCGGCGGCGACCATCGGCCACACCATCGCGTCGCGGTGCACCCGGAAGTCCACCACGACCGGCTGGTCGTCGATCGACATGGCCTTCTCGATGGTGGCGTCGACCTCGTCGGGAGACTCGCACGCCAGGCCCACGCAGCCGTAGGCGTCGGCGAGCTTGACGAAGTCGGGGATCCGCTTGGAGTGCAGGTCGGTGTTGGAGTAGCGCTCGTTGTAGAAGAGCGTCTGCCACTGGCGCACCATGCCGAGCGACTCGTTGTTGATGATCGCGACCTTGATCGGGATGTCGTTGATCGCGCAGGTGGCCAGCTCCTGGTTGGTCATCTGGAAGCAGCCGTCGCCGTCGATGGCCCACACCGTGGTGTCCGGCATGCCGACCTTGGCGCCCATCGCGGCCGGGACGGAGAAGCCCATCGTGCCCAGGCCGCCGGAGTTGATCCACGTGTTGGGGTTCTCGTAGCCGACGAAGTGCGCGGCCCACATCTGGTGCTGGCCGACCCCCGAGGCGTAGATCGCCTCGGGACCGGCGATCGCACCGAGCCGCTCGATGACGTACTGCGGGGCGAGCGAGCCGTCGGCCGGCGCGTCGTAGCCGAGCGGGTAGGTCTGCTTCACACCGGACAGGAACGCCACCCACGACTCGTAGTCGCCGTCGGCGCCCTCGGCCTGGAGGACCGCCACCAGCTGGGCGATGACCTCCTTGCAGTCGCCGACGATCGGCACGTCGGCGTGGCGGTTCTTGCCGATCTCGGCCGGGTCGATGTCGGCGTGGATGACCAGGGCGTTGGGGGCGAAGGAGTCGAGGTTTCCGGTGACGCGGTCGTCGAAGCGGGCACCCAGGCTGATGATCAGGTCGCTCTTCTGGAGTCCGGCGACGGCGGCCACGGTGCCGTGCATGCCCGGCATGCCGAGGTGCTGCGGGTGGCTGTCGGGGAAGGCGCCGCGGGCCATCAGCGTGGTCACGACCGGGATGCCGGTCAGCGCGGCCAGCTGGGCGAGCTCGCGGGAGGCGCGGGCGCGGATGACGCCACCACCGACGTAGAGCACGGGGCGCTTCGCCTCGCGGATGAGGCGCACCGCCTCCTTGATCTGCTTGGCGTGCGGCGTGGTCACCGGGCGGTAGCCCGGCAGGTGCAGCTCGTCGGGCCACGCGAAGGTGGTCTGCGCCTGCAGCGCCGACTTCGCCACGTCGACGAGCACCGGACCGGGTCGACCGGTCGAGGCGATGTGGAAGGCCTCCGCGATCGTGCTGGGGATGTCGGCGGGGTCGGTGACCAGGAAGTTGTGCTTGGTGATGGGCATCGTGATGCCGCGGATGTCGGCCTCCTGGAAGGCGTCCGTGCCGATCATCGCGGCGCCGACCTGCCCGGTGACCGCGACGAGCGGCACCGAGTCCATGTGGGCGTCGGCCAGCGGAGTGACCAGGTTGGTCGCACCCGGGCCCGACGTCGCCATGCACACGCCGACCCGGCCGGTCGCCGCGGCATAGCCCTGGGCCGCGTGCCCCGCACCCTGCTCGTGACGGACGAGGATGTGGCGGATGCGGGTGGAGTCCATCAGGGGGTCGTAGGCCGGGAGGATCGCGCCGCCCGGGATGCCGAAGATGTCGGTGACGCCGGCCGCCTCGAGGGACGTCACGAGGCTCTGCGCTCCGGTGACCTGTCCGCTCTGCTCGCTCATGGATCTTCTTCCTGGTTCGGTGTGCGGTGCCTGCCCAACAACTGTGAGCCCATAAAAAAGCCCCTCGGCCCGGTGGGCGACGAGGGGTGACGCGCGTGCGTTCGGCCGGAGGGCCTCAGCTCACGCGTCGCGTGCGTACAAGAATCTCGGTGCGCATGCGACAACCGTCGCCGCCGGGGCTGTCCGGCGTCAAGCAAGTGTGACACTCGTCCCAGCATCTGGAACGGCGGTCTCGCGATGTGGCCGCTGCCGCACGCTCAGTCCCGGCCAGGGCGGGGTCGTGACGGAGGATCGCACGTCATCGGTCGAGCCGGGTGCAGATGCAGGAACGGTTGCCCTCGGCGTCCTCGACGACCCAGAAGCTCGGGGCCTCTGCGTCGCTCACGAGTCGCCCGCCTGCGTCGAGGACGGCCCGGAGGCGCTGCTCGCCCTCGTCGTGCGGCACCCAGACGTCGAGGTGCCAGCGCTGGGCGGGCTCCTGGGCCGGCAGGGACGACTCCCCCGGCTCGGACCGCTGGAACCACAGTCCGGGGACCTGGCCGCTGGGGTCCACCGGCTCGCCCTGGTCGTTGACCTTCCCGCCGAGGAGCGCGGCGTAGAACGCACCGAGCTGCTCGGGCGCCGCCGCGTCGAGGCCGGGCTCGACCTGGGTGAGCCCGGACGTGTCGGCCCGAACCCCTGCCTCGGCCGCGAAGCCGCTGATCGTGCGGGCGAGGTCGAGGTCGCGGCTGGTGATGCCGCCGACGTCGTGGCTCGACAGGGTCACGATCACCTCGGGGTAGGTGAGGGAGATGTCGGGGTGGTGGTCGGCCTCCTCGGCGGCCGCACCGATGCGGTCGACCAGGGCGAGGCCGGTGGCGAAGTCGCCGGTGTGGAAGCGGGCGCGGATGCCCGTCAGGAGGTGGCGCCAGTCGTCGAGGCCGCTCGCCTCGCGGACCTCGTCTGCGGTCAGCTTCTGCTTCGGGTCGCTCATACCGCGACCCTGCCACTGTCCGCCGACAGCGACCACCCCTCGGGTCGGACGCTTCGGTGGCGCGGCCGCGCTCAGCCGAGCGTCTGGGTGATCTCCCGGGTATCGCCGTCGACGACGACGCGCGCGAGGGCCCCGTTGACCAGCGGCAGGTGCGGCGGCACGTGCCCGATCTCGAGGTCCCACACGACCGGCAGGTCGAGGCGGCCGAGCGCGTCGAGGACCGCCTCGCGCTGCGTCATCTCGGGGTGGTCGGGGGCGTTCGTGCGACCGACCAGCACCGCGGCGGCCCGGTCGAACCAGCCCGCGAGCCGCAGGGCGTGGAGGTAGCGGCAGATGTTCACCGCGTGCTCCTCGCACGCCTCGACGTAGACGATCGTCGGCTCGTCGAACGTCTCCGCCCACGCACGCACGTCGCCGTAGGGCGTGCCGGCGAGGTTGGCGATCGTCTCCACGCACCCGCCGACGAGCCTCCCGGAGACGTCGAGGCTGCCGCCACCCTGGACCTCCCAGGTGCCCGGGCCGACGGTCTTCCACTGCGTGGCGCGGGGGTCCTCCTCGAAGCGCACCCAGTCGGTGACCACCCCCGGGTCGCGCTGCACGAACGGGCCCTCCCCGCTGACGAGGTCGAGCCAGTGGAGCAGGCCGTCGGGGACGACGTAGGGCGTGTCCGCGAGGTTGTCGCCGTGCAGGGTCGCCCACCCGAGCCGGGTCGTGATCGGCAGCAGCACGGTCGACATGTCCGAGTAGCCGACCAGCCACGTCGGCTCCGCGGAGGCGAGGGCGTCCCAGTCCACGAGGTCGACCAGGTCGATCGCGGTCTCACCGCCCCACGGCGGCAGGACGCAGCGGATCTCCGGATCGGCCAGCATCCGGGTCAGCTCGTCGGCGCGCTCCTGCGCGGGGGCCGAGGTCAGCCCGGTCCCGTCCATGCACTCCCCCACCACGACGTCGTACCCGCGGCCGCGCAGCCAGTCCACGCAGAACTCGATCCGAGCGGCCGCGGCGCCCGCGACGCCCGCGGACGGCGAGGTCACCCCGATCCGGTCACCGTGGCGGAGCGGAGGCGGAAATCGCGGCGACGGGCTCATGGGACGAGTCTGTCAGGGTGTGTCCATGGGATTCCTCGACCAGGCCATCCACGCCGCGACCGGGGTGCCGCGCCTCTACACCGCCGGCCTGAAGGCGGGTCTCGGCCCCGCCGGCGCGTTCGAGGTGCTGCGGATCTCCCAGGCCGCGCTGCGCGCCGCGGCCGCCCAGGGACGGGGGGTGCCGGGCCGCACGAACGCGATGCGGCACTTCATGTGGCAGGCGCTGCTGACCGCGCGGTTCGGGCGATCGGCGGCCGCCACGATCGCCCTGGCGCAGGAGCAGGGGACGCCCGCCGCGCGTGACTCACGCGTCGACGAGCACAACAACGGCGTCGGGCAGCAGCACGGCCTGGCGCACGCCGAGGAGCTGAAGACGCTCTCCACCGCCGACGCGATGGCGCTCCTCGTGCCGGTGGCGCTGGAGAAGTGGGAGTCCGACGAGCTGATCTGGATCAAGCCGCACTGATCACCAGGCGGTGAGGCCGGCGCGGTCGTGCTCGCCCTCGGGCCACACGGCGCGCACGACGCCGGCCGCGGCGAGCGCCTTGCGGCAGCCCGGGCACGGCGGGTCGGTGATGTAGGCGGTCGCGCCCTTGGTGTCGCGGGTGGCGAACAGCAGTGCGTTGACCTCGGCGTGGATGGCGATGCAGAACCCGGCCGTGCCGGGACGGTCGTAGTCGCCGAGCCCCGGCACGTCGTCGTAGCCCAGCTGGCCGCGCGGGCAGGCGCCCATCAGGCAGTCGTCCTCGCCGGGCGCGGCTCCGTTGTAGCCGGTGGCGATGATGCGGTGGTCGATGGTCAGCACGGCGCCGACCCGGCGACGGGTGCACTTGGCGCGCGCGGAGACGGCGGCGGCGATGCCGAGGAAGTAGTCGTCCCAGCCGGGGACGGCGGTCGGCTCGAGGTGGTCGCTCACGGAAGCACAGACTGCCCGATCTCGCCCGGGTTGCAGGCGACTTCCCACCGGAAGCCGTCGGGGTCGGCGAAGTAGCCGCTGTAGCCGCCCCAGTCGCGCTGGGTGGCCGCACCCACCTGCGAGGCGCCGGCCACCCGCGCCTGCTCCAGGACGGTGTCGACCCCCTGGGTGGTGGCGAGGTTGTGCGACAGCGTGATCGGAGGTACGCCGCCGCGCGCCGGCGCGTGCCCGACCTCGGCGACGAACCCGTCCTCCACCCACAGGCTGAGCACGACCTTCTCGGCCACCCTGAACATCAGCACCTCGCCGGGCACGTCGAGCTCGGGCTCCCAGCCGAGGCCGTCGACGTAGAAGCGCCGCGTGGCGTCGAGGTCGGTCACGACGAGGGTGATGAAGCTGACCCGCTGGTCCATCTCAGTCCTCCTGCTCAGGACGGTCGGCCGGCGCCGGCCGGGCCGCGAGCCGGGCGCGCTGGCGACCGGCGTCGTCGAAGTTGGCGTCGTCGAGCCAGGCGTCGAGGGCCGCCCGCACGCGGGGCCACTCGAGGTCGGTGATCGAGAACCAGTCCGTGTCGCGGTTGCGGCCCTTGTAGACGACCGCGTTGCGGAAGCGGCCCTCCCAGATGAAGCCGAGCCGCAGCGCGGCGCGCCGCGACGCGGCGTTGAGGCTGTCGCACTTCCACTCGTAGCGCCGGTTGCCGAGGGCGTCGAAGGCGTGGCGCATGAGCAGCGCCATCGCCTCGGTGGCGGCGCGGCTGCGCTGGAGCTGGCGGCCGAACGCGATGCCGCCCACCTCGATCGAGCCCATGGCCGGGTCGATGCGCATCAGCGAGCAGAAGCCGGCCGCCCGGCCGGTCTCGACCGGGACGATGGCGTACATGACCTGTCCGGGGTCCGCCGCGCCGTGCTCGACGATCGCCGCCATCGCGACGCGGTCGCGGGGACGCTCCCAGAACAGGTAGGTCCACGTCGGCTCGTCGTCGGGACGGCACAGCGCGCGCAGGAGGTCGTCGACGTGGTGGTCGCCGATCGGCTCGAGCCGGACGCCGCGCCCCTCGAGGACGACGTCCTTCGCTGGCGGCCTCGCGCCCGACCACTCCACCGGGCGTCCGAGCGGCTGGCCGTGGTCGTTGGTGCTCCTGGTCCGCGTCGCCGAGAGCCGCACCCCCACGGGCCCGCTCATCGCAGCGCCTCCGCGACGGCCGCGATGCCTCGCTCGACCTCGTCGAACGACGTCGACAGCGGCGAGAGGCCGATCCGCAGTCCGCCCGGGTCGCGGTAGTCCGGGATGACGTCGCGCTCCCACAGCCGTGCGGTGACCTCGCGCATCCGCTCGTGGTGGAGCGTCACGTGACCGCCACGCCGGGCGGGGTCGCGTGGGGACGCGAGGGTGACCTGGGGCAGCGTCGCGTCGGCGAGCTCGACGGCGTACGACGTGAGGGCGACGGACTTCGCGCGGATCGCCTCGATGCCGGCCTCCTCGACCAGCTCGAGCATGCTCTGCATCGCGACCATGCCGAGGATCGGCGGGGTGCCGGAGATGAAGCGGCGGATGCCCGCAGCGGGTGTGTAGCCCGGGCCCATGAGGAACGGGTCGGCGTGGCCCATCCACCCCTGGATCGGCTGGGTCAGCTCGCCCTGGAGCCGCTGCGCGACGTAGCCGAAGGCGGGCGAGCCGGGACCGCCGTTGAGGTACTTGTAGCTGCAGCCCACGGCGAGGTCGGCGTCCCATGCATCGAGGTCGACCGCGACGGCGCCGGCGGAGTGGCACAGGTCCCACAGCACCAGCGCGCCGGCGTCGTGGGCGATCCGGGTGAGCTCGGCCGCGTCGGCGAGCCAGGCCGAGCGGTAGGCGACGTGGTTGAGCACCACGAGGGCGGTGCGCTCCCCCACGGCCTCGCGCAGCTGGTCGGCGGTGACGCCGGCGGAGGTGTCGACCTCGATCCAGTGCAGCGTCAGGCCACGCTCGGCGGCGATGCCCTCCGCGACGTAGCGGTCGGTGGGGAAGTTGTCGGTGTCGATGACGATCTCGGTGCGGGCGTGATCGGTGCGCACGGCGTGGTCGACCGCGGCCCGCATCAGCTTGTAGAGCCAGACGGTCGTCGAGTCGCCCACCGCGGTCTGTCCGGCGGCCGAGCCGAGGCAGATCCGGCCCAGGTCGTCGCCGAGGGTGGTGGGCAGGTCCATCCAGCGCTCGTCCCAGCCGCGGATCAGCCGTCCGCCCCACTCGTGCTCCACGAAGTCGGCGAGGCGCTCGACCGCGGCCGCGACGGGCCGGCCGAGGGAGTTGCCGTCGAAGTAGACGAGATCGCTCGCGGCGCCGACGAACCGGTCGCGGAACCCGGCCAGGGGATCGGCCGCGTCGAGCGCGGCTGCGGAGGTGGAGGTGCTCACCTCCGCAACCTATCCGGCGTACGTCGTCGGGCGCGGGCGCCGGGTCAGTAGCAGACCGCTCCGTGGGCCGCGGACTGCACGACCTTGCGGTACTTGCCGAGCACGCCACGGGTGTACTTCGGCGGGAGCGGCTCCCAGCCCTCGGCCCGCCTGGCCAGCTCGGCCTCGTCGACGTGGACGTCGAGGGTCATGTTGGAGACGTCGAGGGTGATCTGGTCGCCGTCCTGCAGGAACGCGATCGGCCCCCCGTCGCTCGCCTCGGGGGCGATGTGGCCGACGCAGAGGCCGGTCGTGCCGCCGGAGAAGCGACCGTCCGTGATCAGCAGGACGTCCTTGCCGAGGCCCGCCCCCTTGATCGCGCCCGTGATGGCCAGCATCTCGCGCATGCCCGGGCCGCCCTTGGGGCCTTCGTAGCGGATCACCACGACGTCGCCAGCCGTGATCGTGCCCTCCGCCAGTGCGTCGAGGGCCTTCCGCTCGCCGTCGAACACCCGGGCGGTGCCGGTGAAGGTCGAGTCGTCGAACCCCGCGCTCTTGACGACCGCGCCCTCGGGGGCGAGCGAGCCCTTGAGGATGGTCAGGCCGCCGGTGGCGTGGATCGGCTTGTCGAGCTGGCGCAGGATCTCGCCGTCGAGGGGCTTGGGGTCGAGCTCGGCGAGATTCTCCGCCATGGTCTTGCCGGTGCAGGTGAGCACGTCGCCGTGCAGGTGGCCCGCGTCGAGCAGCGCCTTGAGGAGCACCGGGATGCCGCCGACGCGGTCGAAGTCGGTCCACACGAAGCGGCCGAACGGCTTCATGTCGGCGAGGTGCGGGACCTTCTTGCCGATGCGTGTGAAGTCGTCGAGCGTCAGGTCGACCTCGGCCTCGCGGGCGATCGCGAGGAGGTGCAGCACCGCGTTGGTCGAGCCGCCGAGGGCCATGGCCATCGCGATCGCGTTCTCGAAGGCCGGGCGGGTCATGATCTGGCGGGCGGTGATGCCTTGGCGGAGCATGTTGACGACGGCCTCGCCGGACTTGTGCGCGAACCCGTCGCGACGGCGGTCCACGGCCGGCGGCGCGGAGCTGCCCGGCAGCGACATGCCGATCGCCTCGGCCACGCTGGCCATCGTGTTGGCGGTGTACGCGCCACCGCAGGCACCCTCGCCCGGGCAGATCGCGCGCTCGATCTCGTCGACCTTCTCGCGCGAGATCTTGCCCGCGAGGCACGCGCCGACGGCCTCGAAGGCGTCGATGATGGTGACGTCGCGGCCGTCGACCTGGCCGGGCATGATCGTGCCGGCGTAGAGGAACACGCTGGCGAGGTCGAGCCGGGCGGCGGCCATCAGCATGCCCGGCAGCGACTTGTCGCAGCCGGCCAGCAGGACGGATCCGTCGAGGCGCTCGGCCATCATCACGGTCTCCACCGAGTCGGCGATGACCTCACGGCTGACGAGGGAGAAGTGCATGCCCTCGTGGCCCATGGAGATGCCGTCGGAGACGGAGATCGTGCCGAACTCCAGGGGGAACCCACCGCCCGCGTGGACGCCGTTCTTCACGGCCTTCGCGAGCCGGTCGAGGCTGAGGTTGCAGGGGGTGATCTCGTTCCAGCTCGACGCGACGCCGATCTGCGGCTTCTGCCAGTCGTCGTCGCCCATGCCGACGGCCCGGAGCATCCCTCGCGACGCGGTCGCCTCGAGGCCGTCGGTGACGGCACGGCTCCGGGGCTTGAGGTCGGGTGCATCGGCTGCGTGGGTCATGCCGTCAGGCTAGTGGGCGCTCAGCCGCGCCGTTCTGCGTGTCTCATCGCCACGGGCTTCACGCAGCGTGTCTGCCGAGGTCCTCGCGCTGCTCGTCACGGGCGTGGAGCTCGGCGACGACCTGGTGGCGCGCGGGATGGTCGATCGGGGTGCCCCACACCTCCCGTTCGAGGCGCTTCCAGAACCGTGATGCCCGATAGCCGATCGAGGGCTGCTCGGCGAGGCGTGACCGCCGCTGCCACCGGTAGGCGTCGTTCGTGGTCCACGTCCGCAGGTGCCGCGGGATCCACCACCCCTTGGCCTTCAGGTCGGCGTGCGCGGGGAACCTGCTGCCGGCCCGATTGCGCGCGCCGTCGTCACGCATCGGCTCGACCGCGACACCGGTCTCCTTGTCCCGGAACCCGACCGCCACGTTGGCCAGGTCGAGCAGGCGATGGAGCACGCTGGCCCGGGGGCTGGTGCGACCGGTCTCCCACCGGGCGACCACCGACTGGGAGACCCCGAGCAGAGCTGCCAAGCCGCGCTGTGAGACATCCAGGATCCGCCGGATGCGGCGAACCAGACCGGGGATCTCACCGGCGAACGGCCCGATCGACCACCAGCGCATCTCCGCGCCCGTCCATCGCTCCATCTCCTCCATGTCCGGGTAGTGCCGCTCCGACACCTGGACCAGCGGCCCGCCGTACGCTTCGTCGTCGGATCCCGCAGCCGCATGGTTTCTGTGAGTCTCGGTGGTCGTCATCGGTGGCCTCCCGCGTCGGTCGGATGCGCCCGCCTGCCGGAGCGCTGGTACCGCCATCCCAGCCCCCTCGACCGACACCCCGAGCCGCCCCTCCACAGGGACCGGCCGCACGCCTGCGCCGACGGTCCCTGTGGACACTTCGCGGCCCACGATCCCACCCGGACGGGTACGTCCTTGCCTGGCGATGTTCGACCCTTGCCCTTGAGTCTCCCCGAGACTCAAGGGCAAGCGAGAAGGCCGTGCCGACAACCGCATCGAGATCGCTGCACCACGCATGGACCTTGAGTCTCCCCGAGACTCAACGGCCAGTGCCGGCGGCTCAGGCGCGCTCGGCCTCGCGCTTGAGGGCGACGAGGCCCCTGTCGAAGTCGCTGCCGATCGACTTGTCGAAGAACAACCTGCCCATCACGGACATGATTGCGCTGCGCTCGCCGGTCATCGTCCAGGTCACGTCGGTGGAGTCGCCGGCGTAGGTGGCGGGCGCGAGGGCGAACGTGGTCACGTTCGTCGCCCTGAACGGCTTGAGGAACTCGAGGTCGACCACGACGGAGGCCGGGGTGGACTCCCTGATGTGCATCTCGCCCTCGCCGGCCTTCTTGTTGCCCGACCACCGGTAGGTCGAGCCGACGCCGTGGTCCGGGCCGGTGTACTCGCGGCTCATGTCCGGGTCGAGACCCTCCCAGGGCGACCACTTCTGCCACTCGCGGAAGTCGTCGAGGAGGGGGTGGACACGACCGGGCGCCGCCTCGATGCGGATGCTGCGCGAGAGCGAGAAGCCGGCCATGTCACCGAGCGTAGACCCCGGTCCGGGGACCGTCAGGGGATCTGCGCGGCGCGTACGACGAGCACGTCCGGCAGGTCCTTGTGGATCTCCTGCCACGAGCCGCCCTCGTCGGGCGAGGCCCACACGCCACCGTTGCGCCCGCCGAAGTAGAGCCCCACCTGCTCGTGGTCGTCGACGCACATCGCGTCGCGCATCACCGCGGTGAAGTAGCCGTCGGGCAGCGCGCCGTCGCCGAGCGGCTCCCACGACGAGCCGGCGTCGGTGGTGCGGTAGACGCGGGCCTTGCCATCGACCGGCCACCGGGCCTCGGCGCCGGTGATGGGGAAGTTGTAGGCCGTGTCGGCCCGGTGCGGGTGGGCGACCATCGCGAAGCCGAACTCGGTCGGCAGCCCGGGAGCGATGTCCTGCCAGCTGGCGCCGCCGTCGTCGGAGCGGTAGACCCCGCCGTGGTTCTGGAGGTAGAGCCGGTCGGGGTCGGCCGAGTCGCGGGCGACCTTGTGCACGCACTGGCCGAACTCGGGGTAGTTGCGCTCGCCGGGGAAGAACTCCGCCTTCACCCCCGAGTTGGACGGGGCCCACGACGCACCCCCGTCGGAGGTGGCGTACACCCCGCCGGTCGAGAGGGCGGCGAGCACGCGCTCGCCGTCGCGGGGGTCGGGCAGGATCGTGTGGAAGGCCTGGCCGCCGAAGCCCTCGTTCCACTCCGGCCGGTGCGGGTGGTCCCACAGGCCACGGACGAGCTCGAAGGTCTCGCCGCGGTCGGTCGAGCGGAAGATCGCACCCGGCTCGGTGCCCGCCCACACCACGTCGTCCTCGAAGCCGGGCTGCAGCTGCCACACCCGGGCGAGCGTCGCGCCGGTGTCCTCGGGGAAGCGCGCAGCGCCGTTGGGGGTCTCGTCCCAGGTCGCGCCCAGGTCGTCCGAGCGCCACACCTGCGGGCCGAGCCAGCTCGACGAGGCGCCGGCGAGCAGCCGCGGAGAGTCGCCGCGGGTGTCGATCATGACGGAGTAGACCTCCTCCATCGGGAAGTGCGGGCCCGTCCACTCCCAGGTGGTGCGGGCCTCGTCGGAGGTCCCGAGCCACATGCCCTTGCGGGTCCCGACCATCAGCAGCGTGCGCGACATGAGAGCTCCTTCGGATCTGGTCGACCAACGGCTGGTCATTGCATCGTGCGGTTCCGGAACACCTTCAGTGCGAGCGGCGCGACGACGGCGGTGATCGCCACCGTCCACAGCACGGTGAACAGCGCCGGGTGCTGCATCGGCAGGTGGGCGTCGGCCGGTGCCGGGCCGGTGTTGCCCCACAGCTCGCGGACGGCCTGCACGAGCGCCGAGATCGGGTTCCACTCCGCGATCGCACGCAGCACCGGCCCCATCGCCTCCGGCGGGGCGAAGGCGTTGGAGAGGAACGTCAGCGGGAACATCGTGGTGAACATGACGCCGTTCACCGCCTCGACCGAGCGCATCGCCGAGCCGACGAGGATGCCGACCCAGACCATCGCGAAGCCCCAGAGCAGCAGGAGCCCGTAGGCCGCCAGAGCGTCGAGGACCGAGCCGCGGATGCGCCAGCCGACGACCAGGCCGGTCAGCGACATCACGATGATGCCGATGAACGAGTGGGTGATGCTCGACATGCTGCGCCCGACGAGGATCGCGGCGGGGTTGATCGGCAGCGACCGGAACCGGTCCACGATGCCCTTGTCGATGTCGGCGGTGAGGCCTATCGCCACGACGAACGAGGCGAAGGCGATCGTCTGGCCCATGATCCCGCCGAGCAGCCACTCGCGGTAGCCCGTCGGCGCCGAGACCGCGATCGCCCCGCCGAAGACGTAGGCGAACAGCAGGACGAACATCACGGGCTGGATGGTGACGTCGAGCAGCATCTCCGGCATCCGCTTGATGTGGATCAGGTTGCGCCGGAAGATCGTCACCGACTGGTGCCACAGCGAGGTGTGCCGGATCTCCGGGCGCTCGATCGCACCGTGGGTCGTGTGGCTCATGCGCGCACCTCCGCGCGCGACGGGTCCTGGCGGGGATCGGAGCCGGGATCGGAGTCGGGATCGAGGGCGACGTCGTCGGCCCGGTGCCCGGTGAGGTGGAGGAACACGTCGTCGAGGCTGGGCCGCTGCAGGCCGAGGTCGTCGATCTCGATGCCGCCGCCGTCGAAGAGCGCCGCGATCCGGGTGACGTCCGAGAGGCCGTCGGCCGGAGCGGTGATCCGCCGTGCCGCCTCCTCGACGTGCGCCTCGAGACCCGCGCCGCGCACCCGCTCGACCGCGGCCGCCAGGTCGTCGGGGCGGGAGACGGTGACGACGAGCGCGGCCTTGCCCGAGGCGTCCTTGAGCTGCAGCGGTGTGCCCTGCGCGATGACGGTGCCCCGGTCGATCACGACGATGTCGTCGGCGAGCTGGTCGGCCTCCTCGAGGTATTGCGTGGTCAGGAGGAGCGTCGTGCCGTCCTCGACGAGGTCGCGCAGCACGTCCCAGAGCTCGACCCGGCTGCGTGGGTCGAGGCCGGTCGTCGGCTCGTCGAGGAAGAGCACCGGCGGCGTGGCCACCAGGCTCACCGCGAGGTCGAGCCGGCGGCGCATGCCGCCGGAGTAGGTCTTCACCACCCGGTTGGCGGCCTCCGTGAGCGAGAAGCGCTCGAGCAGCTCGCCGGCGACCCGGTCGATCGTGCGCCGGTCGAGCCCGTAGAGGCTGCCGATGAGCCAGAGGTTCTCACGTCCGGTGAGCAGCTCGTCGACGGTGGCCGACTGGCCGGTCAGCCCCATCGACCGGCGGACGGCTGCCGGGTCGTCGAGCACGTCGTGCCCGGCGACCCGCGCGGTGCCACGGGTTGGTCGGGTCAGGGTCGTCATCATCCTGACCGTGGTCGTCTTGCCGGCACCGTTGGGCCCCAGGAGGCCGAGCACGGACCCCGGCGGCACCGCGAAGCTGACACCGTCGACGGCCCTCGTCTCGCCGAACTCCTTGACGAGGTCGATCGCCTCGATCGCGTGATCGTGCGCCACTGAGTCTCCCCCTGCTCGGCGTCCACTGCGTCGTCACCGCCTACGTGACTATTCCGATTAGGAACACTACTCTCGTGACGAGATGAGTCAAGACATCCCGGTGACCGGATATGCGATCCTCGGCCTCCTCACCTTCGGCGACGAGCTGACGGGGTACGAGATCAAGCAGCGCGCCGACGTCACGCTGCGCTTCTACTGGGTCTCCCCCGCCATGAGCCAGATCTACACCGAGCTGCGCCGGCTCACCGACCACGGCCTGGTGCGGGCCGACGCCCGTCAGGAGGGCGGCCGCGAGGTGACGTCGTACGCCATCACGGAGGACGGACAGGCGGCGCTGCGGGCGTGGATGGACGGCACGCCGGCCGGGTTCCCGGTCCTCAAGCACACCGTGCTGCTCCGGCTGCTCATCGGGCACGCGACCGAGCCCGAGCAGACCCGGGCGATGCTGCACGACTACCTGGCCGAGCTCGACGCGGCGCGCGCGGACCTCGGCGAGGTGCGCGAGGCGCTGCGCGGCGCCGACCAGCCCGGCGACCCGTTCCGCTTCCCTTCGCTGGTCGCCGACTGGGGCCTGGACTACTTCGCCGCCGAGTCCCGGCACGCACGTCGCGCGCTGGACAGCCTCGGTGAGACCGACGCGGATCCGGACGAGGCGACTGCATAGGCTGCCCCGGTGACCGATCGACCGAGCCGCTCGCTGCTCGGACCGGTCGGGCTGGTCCTGGTCGGCATCCTCTCGGTGCAGCTGGGCGCCGCCATCGCCAAGGGCCTCTTCGGCGAGATCTCGCCGACCGCGATGGTCTGGCTCCGCCTCGTCACGAGCGCGCTGGTCCTCGCGGCGGTCGCGCGGCCGAGGCTCGTCGGGCGCTCCCGCGCCGACTGGGTGGTCGTCGTCGGGTTCGGCCTCAGCCTGGCCACGATGAACTGGGCGATCTACCAGTCCTTCTCGCGCATCCCGCTGGGAATCGCGGTGACGATCGAGTTCATCGGGCCGCTGACGCTGGCCGTGCTCGGGTCGCGCCACGCCCGCGACGTCGTGTGGGTGCTGCTGGCCGGGGCGGGCGTCGCCCTCCTCGGGCTCGAGCGGACCGACCTCGACGTGCTCGGCGTCGCGTACGCCCTGCTCGCCGGCGCCGCGTGGGCGGCGTACATCCTGCTCAGCGCGAGCACCGGGCGTCGCTGGGCGGGCTTCGACGGCCTCGCGGTCGCCAGTCTCGTCGCCGCCGCCGGGATGACGCTGCCCGCGCTCCTCACCGCCGGCTCCGGCCTGTGGGACGCCCGGATCCTCCTCATCGGCGCCCTGGTCGGCCTGCTGAGCTCGGTCATCCCCTACAGCTGCGAGCTCGTCGCCCTGCGCAGCCTGCGCCCCGCCGTGTTCGGGATCCTGATGAGCCTCGAGCCGGCGGCAGCCGCGCTCGCCGCGATCGTGGTGCTCCACGAGACCCTCGCACCGGTCCAGTGGCTCGCCATCGGCTGCGTGGTCGTCGCCTCCATCGGGGCCACGCGGTCGGGCTCGGCGCCCGGCGAGCACCCGTCCGAGCATTCGGCGGCACCCGGCACACTGGCGACATGACGAGCGCGGCCAGGCGACCGGGACTCACTGTCGGCGCGCTCGCCCTGACGCTGGCGGCCGCGACCGGGTGCGCGGGCGACACCGCCGACCCGATCCCCTCCACGACGCAGCCGACCGACCTGCCGAGCCAGCCGACGCCGAGCAGGAGCGAGTCGGCCGGCGGCGCCGCGAGCACCTCACCGGAGGTCGAGGGCGTCCTGGTCGACCGGCTCGAGGTGCCGTGGGGCGTCGCCTCCCTCCCCGACGGCGACGCGGTCGTCACCGAGCGGATGTCGGGCCGCGTGCTGCGCGTCGGCGAGGACGGCGCCTCGAGCGAGGTCGGCGAGATCGCCGGGTCCGTCGCCGAGGGCGAGGCCGGGCTGCTGGGCGTCGCGGTGTCCCCGGACTTCGCCAGCGACCGGACTCTCTACTTCTACCTCACCACCGAGAGCGACAACCGCGTGGTCGCGGCCGAGCTCGACGGCGACACCCTCGGCGAGCCGGCCGTGGTCCTGGACGGGATCCCGAAGGGGTTCATCCACGACGGTGGGCGGCTGGCGTTCGGACCCGACGGCTACCTCTACGTCACCACGGGCGAGACCGGCAATCCCGACCTGGCCCAGGACCCCGCCAGCCTCGCCGGCAAGATCCTGCGGATCACCACCGACGGCGAGCCCGCCCCCGGCAACCCCGACCCCGAGTCCCCCGTCTGGTCGCTCGGCCACCGCAACGTGCAGGGCCTGGCGTGGGACGACCAGGGCCGGCTCTGGGCCTCGGAGTTCGGCGACTCCTCGTGGGACGAGCTCAACCTGGTCGAGAAGGGGGGCAACTACGGCTGGCCCCGGTTCGAGGGGCGCAGCGGCGGCAGCGACTTCATTGACCCGCAGCTGGTGTGGCCCGTCGAGGAGGCCTCCCCCAGCGGGCTCGCGTGGGTGGACGGCCACCTGTGGATGGCGGGCCTGCGCGGTCAGCGGCTGTGGCGCATCGACGTCTCGGCCGACGGGAGGGCGTCGGACCCGCGCGCGTTCTTCACCGGCGACTACGGCCGGCTGCGGACCGTGGCCGCAGCCCCGGACGGGACGGTCTGGGTCACGACCTCCAACCGCGACGGCCGCGGCACCCCGACGGACGACGACGACCGCATCATCGTCATCCAGCCCTGACCACAGCGCGGCGGGCCGCGCGGCGCAGCGTGGTCAGGATGGCCGGGCCGAGCACGACGATCGCGACCGCGGTGGTGATGGCACGCCCGGTGTCCCAGCCTCCGGTCGAGGTGAGCAGCGAGTAGACCAGGAACCGGTGGGCGTTCTCGAGCACCGGCGCCCCGGCGACGTACGCCAGTGAGCCCTCGTGCCCCGGCACCACGATGCCGAGGGTGAACGGCCACGAGCTGAGGTTCATCAGCAGCCCGTAGAGGTACGACGCCAGCACGGCGTAGCCGACGAGCATCGCGATCTCTGCCCGTCCGCCGACGCGGCGGGGCAGGAGCCCCGCACCCATCCCGACCCAGGCCGAGCAGATCATCTGGAACGGCAGCCACGGACCGACGCCGGCCGTGAGGAGCGCCGAGGCGAAGAGCGACGTGCAGCCGAGGGCGAAGCCGAAGCCCGCACCGAACACCCGGCCCGCCAGCACCAGCAGGAAGAACACCAGCTCGATGCCGGCCGTGCCCGCGCCGAGGCCGCGCAGCACCGCGTTGATGGCCGACAGCACACCGAGGACGGCCAGGACGCGCGAGTCCATGCCGCCCTCCCCCATCTCGGCGAGCACCACGACCATCACGAGCGGCAGCAGCGCGAGGAACAGGAACGGCGGCTCCACCCGCTGGCCGGGCTGGGCGTCGAGGAGCAGCGGCCAGCAGAGCATCATCAGGCCGGCCGCCGAGGCGAGGGCGAGCACGAGCGCCGTGCGGCGGCCGATCGGCAGGGCGACGGGGGTGCTCATCGACCGGCCTCGCGCCGTGACCGACCCAAGGCCTCGGCCACTTCCTCGACCACGAGCCACGGCGGCCCGAGGACCTTGGTGACCTGCGGGGCGAACGACGGCGACTCGGCGAGCACCCGGCGCGGCGGCCCGCTCGAGACGACCTCGCCCTCGGCCATCACGACGACCTCGTCGGCGACGTGCGCGGCGAACTCGACGTCGTGGGTGGCCAGCAGGACCGCGTGCCCCTCGGCGGCGAGGTCGGCGACGATGCGGGCCAGCTCGCCCTTGCCGGCGTAGTCGAGCCCGCGGGTCGGCTCGTCGAGGAGGACGACGGGAGGCCGAGCCGTCAGCACGATCGCCAGCGCCAGTGCGAGCCGCTGGCCCTCGGAGAGGTCGCGGGGGTGGGTGGTGCCGTCGATCCCGGGCACGAGCCGGTCGAGCAGGTCGCGGCAGGTTCCCCGGTGCGCATCGGCGCCGCTGTCGGCAGCGGCGCACTCGTCGGAGACGGTCTCGAGGTAGAGCAGGTCTGCGGCGGTCTGCGGCACCAGCCCGACGTGCGTACGCCGTTGGGCGGGCGTCAGCGTGGCCGGGTCGTCGCCTCGCACGGCGAGCGAGCCGGAGCGTCGCCGCCCGGAGCCCTGGAGCGCCCAGATCAGGCTCGACTTGCCGGAGCCGTTGCGGCCCATCAGCACCGTGACGCGTCCCGCGGCGAGCGTCAGGTCGACCTCGCGGACGGCGACGGTCGCGCCGTGGACGACGGTGATCCCCCGCCCGGTGAGGACGGCGGCCTGCTCGGCGGCGGGCGGCTGCGCCGGCGGGGTCAGCCCGGGCAGCGACCGGGCGTGCCGCCGGGCGTCGCGGACCGTGAGCGGCAGCGGGTCCCAGCCGGCGAGCCGGCCGAGCTCGACGAGCGGCGGGGCGACCGGCGAGTCGGCGAGCACCGCCTCGGGACGGTCCACGCGGATGCCGCCGTCGCCGGTGACCAGGCAGATCCGGTCGGCGAACGGCACCACGCGCTCGAGCCGGTGCTCCGCGAGCAGCACCGTGAGGCCGAGGTCGTGGACGAGGCGGGTGATCGTGGCCAGCACGTCCTCGGCCGCGTTCGGGTCGAGCGCCGAGGTCGGCTCGTCGAGCACCAGCACCCGCGGGTGCGTGGTGAGGACCGACCCGATGGCGACGCGCTGCTGCTGGCCCCCGGACAGGGTCCGCAGGTCGCGCGCCCGCAGGTCGGCGATGCCGAGCAGGTCGAGGGTCTCCTCCACCCGGCGGCGCATGGTCTCCGGCGCGATCCCGAGCTGCTCCATGCCGTAGGCGAGCTCCTCCTCGACGGTGTCGGTCACGAACCCGGCCAGCGGGTCCTGGCCGACGTAGCCGACGAGGTGCGCCCGCTCCCGGGGTGGCTGGTCGACGATGCTGGCGCCGTCGAGGAGGACGTCGCCGGTGAGGACTCCCCCGGTGAAGCGCGGCACCAGGCCGGTGACCACGCCGAGGAGCGTCGACTTGCCGACGCCGGTGCGCCCGGAGACCAGGACCAGCTCACCCTCCTCGAGCGTCAGGTCCACGTCGCGGAGCACCTGGTGGCGGTCGTAGCGGAAGCCGATCCCGCGCAGCTCGATCATGCGGCCACCTCACGCGAGAGCGCGGTGGACGGCAGCGGCGTGGCCACGGCGGGCAGCAGGCCGACCAGGCCCACGACGAGGGCGAGCGGGGAGAGGTACGGCGCCACGTCGACGCCGGGATAGGCCACGGCCGCCTGCTCGCGGGCGAACCACCAGCCGAGGACGGCGACCGCGAGGCCGGTGGCGACCGTGACCAGCTCGGCCGCGCGCCACGGGTCCGGCCGGTAGCGGGTGCGCTCGACCCGGCGACCGGCGCTGACCAGTCCGAGCACGGCCACGACCACGCCGGCGGCCAGCATCGGGAGTGCGAGGACCCGCGGGGCCGTGGGGTCGAGCCAGGCGTAGGTGCCGACGCAGATGCCGGTGAGCGCGAGAAGCAGCAGCGATCCGGTGACCCAGCGCTCGCGCGGTGTCGCTCCGCCGGAGCGGCCGTAGCCCCGGGTGTCCATCCCCGCCGCCAGGGCCAGGGAGCGCTCGAGCGAGTCCTCGAGGACCGGGACCAGGAAGCGGCGCAGCCGGCCCACGCCCGTCGTGGTGCCGCCGCGCAGGGCTTGGGCGGCGCGGACCCGGCGGGCGCTGTCGGCGAGCTGAGGGAAGATCGTGACCGCGACGACCATCGCCGTGCCGATCTCGTACAACGCCGGCGGCACCGAGGCGAGCAGACGCTTGGGGTTGGCGAGCGAGTTGGCGGCGCCGACGCACAGGATGATCGCGGCGAGCCGGAGGCCGTCGTACAGCCCGGCGAGCAGTGCCTCACTCGTGACCGGGCCCAGCAACCGGATCCCGGCCGCCCAGTCCGGGAGCGGGACCTCAGGCAGGTCGAGGAGCACGTGCCCGACCTCCTGGCCACCGAAGAGGATGCGGAACACCACGCGCGCGACCACCGTCACGGCGGCGAGCAGCGCGTAGAGCCGGAAGGAGCGGCCGAACGGGTGCCCGGACCTGCGGGCCATGACCACCACCGTGGCCGACCCCATGACGAGGAGCAGCAGCAGCGGGTTGGTGGTCAGCGAGGCTGCCGTGGCCAGCCCGACCGCCCAGGTCCACCAGGCGATCGGGTGCAGGTCACGCGGCAGTCCCCGCAGGGACGGCACCGGTCCGGTCACGGCGTGCCGGACCCCCGTCGCCGGCGCGCCACCACCGCGCTGGACACGATCGCGATCGCGAGCAGACCGACGACGCCCCAGGTGACGACGGCCGGGATCCGGGCCGGCTCGTCGGGGGCGGCCTCGCCCGCTCCCGGCGCCGCGCTGGACGCTGAGTCGCTGGGCGACTCACTGCCCACCGTGGGGTCCTCGGAGGGCTCGCTGGACGGTGAGTCGCTGGGAGACTCAGGGCGGACAGCGGGCGTCTTCGAGGGCTTGCTCGATGCTGAGTCGCTGGGAGACTCAGCGTCGAGGGACGACTCGGACGGACTGCTGCTCGGCGTGCCGGACGGGGACGCCGCGGGCGATCCCGAGGTCGTCGGGGTGGGCGTGGCCGACGGCGAGGTGCCCCCGCTCTTGCCGCCAGCCTTGCCGCCACCCGTGCCACCGCCGGACCCGCCGTTCGAGCCGCCGCCACCGCCCGACCCGCCGCCCGAGCCACCGCTGCCGCCGGTGGGCGTCGGCGAGGACGTCGGGGACGGCGTCGAGGTCGTGGGCGACGGGGTCGGGGTGGCCGCCGGCGCGACGGGCGGGGCGACCGACGGCGGGACCGTCGAGCCGCTGGGGCGGTCCTGCTGCCAGGACCAGCCGATCGAGCCACCCGCGGGGACGGTCTGGCCGCCCACGCCGGACGACGCGTAGGTCCAGGTGCCGGTCGTGCCGTCGGACCACCACAGGCCCCAGTAGGCGTCGGCCGGCGACGCGTTGACGCACGGGTCGCTCGCAGGCACGCCGTTGACCCGGCACACGAAGCCCGGCTGGCGGGTGGCGTAGGAGATGCTCACGCCGACCGAGTCGAAGACGGCGGCCGCGCTCTTCCCGCCGCCGTCCGGTGCACACGCGGTGACGGTGCTGCCGCCCAGCTCGCGGTAGTCGACGATGACGCTCACGCCGCCGGCCGAGGTGCACGTGGCGGCCCCGGCTGCTGCGAGGTACGCCGTCGGTGCGAGCAGGACCGATCCCCCGCCCACCACGGCGAGTGCCAGCGCGCGAGCGAGGGACCGCATCCAGGAGGAGCTCATCGACCGATCAACCCTTGGCGGCCTTGAGCCGGAACGTCGTGACCGCTCGCTGCGCGCCCGTGGCCCTCTGCACCGCACGGACCTTGAGCGGGCCGCCGGCCAGGAGGGCACGCGCGGTCTTCGTGACCTTGAGGACCAGGCGCTTCTCGCCGCCGGGGGCCACGGTGTAGGCGCGTTCGGAGACCGTCACGACCTTCTTGCGGACCTTCCCGGGGACCCTGACCTTGCCGGCGGTGCGGACGGTGAGGGTGCCCGCACAGGCGACGGTCGAGTCGCACGACACCGCCAGCCTGAAGCGGTTCTTCCGGACCTTCTCGACCTTGGCCGCGTCGAGCTCGCCCACGGTGGGAGCCGGCGCCGGGACCGGAGGGGTGACGGTCGCGACGGTCGCGGCCGTCGAGCTGCCCGCGAGCGTGGTCATCCGGAAGGTGTGGGTCGAGGCGCCCGCGGGCAGGTCGAAGGTCACCTTCACCGAGCCGCCGGTCCCCGTGATCGACTTGGAGGCGTTCCCGGTGCTGACGCAGGCCGCCTCGCCCGCGCCCAGACCGAGCACGGTGACCGTGACGGTGCTCTTCTCGACCGCGGTGGCCGGGGCGGAGATGCGGAGCGCGGCGTCCGCGGCCGGGGCGCTCGCAAGGGCCGGAAGGGCCTGGGCGGTCGTGCGTCGGTACTGGTCGCGAGCGCCGAGCGTGATGCCGGACGTCCGGGCCGTAGCCAGGATGCCCGGCTGGTACGCGACGGCACCGTTGTCGGCGGCGAGCGTGGTGGCGCAGGGCGCGAGGTCCGCGACCTGCACGGCCCGGAGCCAGGTGGCGGCCTTCGCCGCTGCAGCCGTCTCGCCCGCGCGGGCCAGGGCCCAGCCGGCGAGACCGGTGGTGTTGGCGTTGTAGCCCTCCGTCGCACCCGCGCTGAACGAGCCGTCGGCGGCCTGCTGGCCCTTCAGCCAGTCTGCGGCGAGGGCGGCTGCACCACGGGCTGTCTTCGAGGCGCCCTCCGTGTCGAGGATGTTGACGACGGCCAGCGCAGTCGTGTCCACGCTGCCGGTGTCGGCGCTCGTGCACCCCTGCTGCGAGTCGGCCTTGTCGCCGTTCAGCTGGGCGCGGAAGAAGCCGGCGTCGCACTGCTGGGCGAGCAGGAAGGCGGTCGTGTCCGCCGCCCGGGGCGAGCCTGCGGTGGTCAGCGCGCGGGCCGCGAACGACTGGCCGATCACGTTGACGAAGTCGGCATCGTAGGGGTCGCTCGTGTCGACGCCTGCGTCCTCCAGGCGGCCGGTCAGCGGGGCCGAGGAGGAGACCAGGCCCTCGAGGCGGGCGACCTGGTCGGTGCCGTTGAAGGCGGTCGCGTCGTGATCCGTCGCCTGCGCCAGGGTCACCAGCTTGGCCAGGCTGCCGGCGTACACGCGCCCCGGGGTGAAGCCGGCGACCCACGACTCCGAGAGCGGCTCGACGGCGTCGGCGATGCCCGAGGCGGCAGAGTCCTTGCCCACGGCCTTCAGCGCGAAAGCGACGTCGGCGGAGAGCCCGAGGTCGTCGAAGTCGTACTCGTCGTTGTGCACGACCCCGTCGGTCAGCTGACCGGTGAGCCAGGTGGCGCCGGCCTGGACGGCGCGGTCGGCCGTCGGGCTGCCCGGCAGCGGCGCGGCGGACGCCGGCTGCGTGAGCGCCGGCACGAACGTGGTGGTGGCCAGCGCGACGGCGGCCAGCCCGGAGAGGAGCTTCATGGTCCCTTCCCTCACTGCCACAGCGAGGGCGCCGGTGTGACCCGTCGACCCCGCTGCATTCCTCGACAGCGATGGTGATCAAGACGCGTCGAGGCGGGTGTTCCGGCTCGCACGGGATCGCTCCCGTGCCCACGGTTGCGGGTCAGCGCCGGCGTTGGACCGGCTTTCCCCAGCTCGTGCGTGTGTGGTGCCGACCCGGATGGGTGCGGCCCGCGAAGCGTAACCCCGGGCCGGCCCGGGACGCACGCCGGCCCGGCGTCTGGCGACGCCGGGCCGGAACGTGGTGCTGACGGTGGTGCTACTGGGTCAGTTGCGGACTCGGATCCACGTACGCGCCTCGTCGTCCGAGGTCTTCACCAGACCGACGCGACGCTGGTTGCCCGTGGGCAGCTGGAGCTTGCGCACGATCCTGGTGCCCTTCGTCTTGCCCTTCACGCGGCGGAAGTCACCCTTGACCTGCATGCAGGCGCTCTCGCCGGGAGCGATGCCGTAGACGCGGAACTGGACGCGCTCGCCGGCGCGGGCCTGCTGCCGCACGGACTCGATGCGGAACGTGTCCTGGCTCGCCGGGGCGAACTGCAGGCCGAGGATCCCCTGGGCCGTGGCACGGCGCCACTCGTCGCGACCGTCGGCAGGGATGCCGGTGGCCTTGGCTGCCTTGGACCGGTCCTTGCGGAAGGCGACGGCACCGGTGTCCTTGGTCAGTGCCGTGCGGCACTTGTACTTGTCGACCGGCTGGTTCTTGCGGACCCAGAGCCCCGCCTTCTGCGCGGCGTCGGACTGGCGCATCAGGCCGAGCGCGTAGCCGCCGAGGGCCGTGGTGTTGGTGTTGATCTGCGCGTTGTCGCCGGAGCTGCGAATGGCACCGCTGTTGCGCTGCCGGTCGACCAGCCAGGCGCCGGCCCTGTCGAGGGCGGTCTTGACCGCCGGGGAGCTGTCGTGCGACTCGATCAGGTTGATCATCACGAGCGCGGTGGCGTCCGGGTCAGCCTCGCTGCCGGAAAGACCCTCGGTGCACGACTGGTTCGGCAGGTCGGCGTTGTCGAAGCTGAGCCGGAAGTAGCCCGACGTGCACTGCTGCTTCAGCAGGAAGTCGCGTGCAGCGGCCGCCTCGGTGGACCGCGCCAGCGACAGCTCGCGCACGGCGTAGGACTGGCCGACGACGTTGGCGTGGTTGCCGGACTCCGACTTGTCGAAGATGCGGCCGGCGATGGCGGCGGCCTGCGGCTCCTTGGCGGGGTCGGCCGGCACGTCGGCCGTGCGCTCCTCGAGCCGTGCGACGAGGTTCTTGCCGCCGTAGTCGATGGGGTTCTCCCCGGCCGCGCGGGCGAAGGCGGCCGCCTTGCCGAGCGCTCCGGCGTAGGATTCCTTGGCCCCGTCACCGACGTACTCGTCCACGCGAGGCTCGAACGCGGCGTTGATCGCCGCGACTCCGGTCTCGTGGCCAGGCACGCTGTGCAGCGCGAGACCGGTGTCGAGCGTCAGCCCGAAGTCGGCCTTGCCGTTGGTGATCATGAGCCCGTTGGCGAGCTCCCCGGTGATCCAGTCGGCGGCGACGTTGGACGGGGTGCTGTCGGTCTGGATGCCCGCCTTCGCGCTCCGGAGGGCAGACGACTGGTCCGCCGATGCGGGCGGAGCCGCGAGCACGCCGACTCCCAGTGCGACGGTCGAGAGAGCGACCGCGGCCGATCGGATGGGTCGATTGCGATGGTGCATGACTTCCTTCCCGCTCGCCCCGGGACCCCACGACAGCAGAGCCGTCAGTCCCCCGTGTGGCGCGAGCGTTGGTTGGTGATGTGACCAATGTGACTCGCGTCGACCATAACAAGTTGTCTAGACCGGGCCACGGGGGCCCGAATCAGCCAAAAGTAGGGGGTCCGCGCGGGAGGAAGGATCAGGTGAGCTTCTCCAGGATCAGCTCACGCACCCGGCCGGCGTCGGCCTGGCCGCGCATCTCCTTCATCACTGCGCCGATGAGCGCACCGGCCGCGGCGACCTTGCCGTCGCGGATCTTGTCGGCGACGTCCGGGTTGGCGGCGATCGCGTTGTCGACGGCCGCACCCAGGGCCCCGTCGTCCGAGACCACGGCCAGCCCGCGCTTCTCCACGACCTCGTCCGGGGTGCCCTCGCCGGCGAGGACGCCCTCGAAGACCTGGCGGGCCAGCTTGTCGTTGACCGTCTTGTCGTCGACCAGCGCCTGGATCCGCGCCACGTCGGCCGGCGTGATGGGCAGGTCGACCAGGTCGACACCGTCCTCGTTGCTGCGCCGGGCGAGCTCGCCGAGCCACCACTTGCGCGCGGCCTGCGGCGCGGCGCCCTGGGCGATCGTCTCCTCGACCAGCCCCAGCGCCCCGGCACCGACGGTGTCGCGCATCTCCATGTCCGTGAAGCCCCACTCGGCCTGCAGGCGGGAACGACGCACCGTCGGGTTCTCCGGCAGCGTGCCGCGCAGCTCCTCGACCCACTCGCGACTGGGTGCGACGGGCACCAGGTCGGGCTCCGGGAAGTAGCGGTAGTCCTCGGCGTCGGACTTCTCGCGTCCGCTCGTGGTGATGCCGGTGTCCTCGTGCCAGTGGCGGGTCTCCTGCAGGATCGAGCCGCCGCCGCTGAGGATCGCGGCGTGGCGCTGCATCTCGTAGCGCACGGCCCGCTCGACCGAGCGGAACGAGTTGACGTTCTTGGTCTCCGTGCGGGTGCCGAGCACTCCGCTGCCCTTGGGCGCGAGCGACAGGTTCACGTCGGCACGCAGGTTGCCCTGGTCCATCCGTGCCTCGGAGACGCCGAGCGCGACGATCAGCTCGCGCAGCTGTGCGACGTAGGCCTTCGCGACCTCGGGCGCCTTCTCCCCGGCGCCCACGATCGGGCGGGTGACGATCTCGATGAGCGGGATGCCGGCGCGGTTGTAGTCGACCAGGGAGTAGTCGGCGCCGTGGATGCGACCGGTCGAGCCGCCGACGTGCAGCGACTTGCCGGTGTCCTCCTCCATGTGGGCCCGCTCGATCTCCACCCTGAAGGTCTCGGTCTCCCCGGCCTCGTTCTGGATGTCGACGTCCATCCAGCCGTCGAAGCAGATCGGCTCGTCGTACTGGGAGGTCTGGAAGTTCTTCGGCATGTCCGGGTAGAAGTAGTTCTTCCGGGCGAACCGGCACCACTCCGCGATGTCGCAGTTGAGCGCGAGGCCGATGCGGATCGCCGACTCCACGGCCTTGCCGTTGACCACGGGCATCGCGCCGGGCAGGCCCAGGCACGTCGGGCACACGCCGGCGTTGGGCTCGCCGCCGAAGACAGCCGGGCAGCCGCAGAACATCTTCGAGGCGGTGTTGAGCTCGACGTGGACCTCCAGGCCCAGCGCCGGGTCGTAGGCGGCGAGCACCTCGTCGAAGGGCATGAGGATGTCGGTCATCGCGTGACCCCTTCGGTCGCGGAGGAGGTGAGTCCAGTGGCCTGGTCGAGCAGCGGGCCGCCCCACGCCCGGGTGAGCAGCGCCTCGGCGGCCGCGCCGACGCGGTAGACGCGGTCGTCGGCGAGCGCCGGGGCGAGGACCTGGAGGCCGACCGGGAGGCCGTCCTCGTCGGCGAGGCCGTTGGGCACCGAGATGCCGGGCACGCCCGCGAGGTTGGCCGGGATGGTGGCGAGGTCGTTGAGGTACATCGCCATCGGGTCGTCGAGCTTCTCCCCCAGCCGGAACGCCGTCGTCGGCGCGGTCGGCGAGACGAGTACGTCGACCTGCGCGAACGCGGCGTCGAAGTCGCGGCTGATCAGGGTGCGCACCTTCTGGGCCTGGCCGTAGTAGGCGTCGTAGTAGCCGCTCGAGAGGGCGTAGGTGCCGAGGATGATCCGGCGCTTGACCTCGTCGCCGAAGCCGGCGTCGCGGGTGGCCCGCATGACCTCCTCGGCGCTCGGGTTGCCTTCGGGGGTGACCCGCAGGCCGTAGCGCATCGCGTCGAACTTGGCGAGGTTGCTGGACGCCTCGGCCGGCAGGATCAGGTAGTAGGCCGCGAGGGCGTGCGCGAAGGACGGGCAGGAGACCTCGACGACCTCGGCGCCGGCCGCGACCATGGTCTGGACCGACTCGTCGAAGCGGGCCATCACGCCGGGCTGCCAGCCCTCGCCGGCGAGCTCGGTGATCACGCCGATCTTCACGCCCGTGAGGTCGCCGGTGGCTCCGGCACGGGCCGCCTCGGTGAAGGAGGGCCACGCCTGGTCGATGGACGTCGAGTCGCGCGGGTCGTGCCCGCCGATCACGTCGTGCAGCATCGCGGCGTCGAGGACGGTGCGGGTCACCGGACCGGCCTGGTCGAGGCTGTTGGCCAGGGCGACCAGGCCGTAGCGCGAGACCCCGCCGTAGGTCGGCTTCACGCCCACGGTGCCGGTGACGGCGCCGGGCTGGCGGATCGAACCGCCCGTGTCGGTGCCGATCGCCAGTGGCGCCTCGAAGGCCGCCACCGCGGCGGCGGAGCCACCGCCGGACCCGCCGGGGATCCGGTCGAGGTCCCACGGGTTGCGGGTCGGGCCGTAGGCGGAGTGCTCGGTGGAGGAGCCCATCGCGAACTCGTCCATGTTGGTCTTGCCCAGGATCGGCAGCCCGGCCTCGCGCAGCCGCGCGACCACCGTCGCGTCGTAGGGCGGGACCCAGCCCTCGAGGATCTTCGAGCCGCACGTGGTCGGAAGGCCGCGGGTGGTCAGCACGTCCTTGACCGCGATCGGTACGCCGTCGAGCGGGCCGCGGGCCTCGCCGCGGGCGCGACGGGCGTCGGACTCGGCAGCGTCGGCGAGGGCGCCCTCGCCGTCGACGTGGAGGAACGCGTGGACCCGCTCGTCGACCTCGGCGATCCGGTCGAGGTGCAGCTGGGTCAGCTCCACACTGGTGGTCTCGCCACCGGCGAGGGCGGCAGCGAGGTCGGCCGCGGTGTCGCGCACGGTGCTCATCAGGCCTCCTCGCCGAGGATGCGCGGGACCGAGAAGCGCTGGTCCTCCACGGCCGGGGCGCCCGAGAGCGCCTCCTCCGGCGTCAGGCTGGGCACCACGACGTCCTCGCGGAACACATTGGTCAGCGGGATCGCGTGCGACGTGGGCGGCACGTCGTCCCCAGCGACACCGTTGATGGACGCGACGGACTCGAGGATGACGCTCAGCTGGGGCGCCAGGTGGTCGAGCTCGGCGTCGGAGAGGTCGATGCGGGCGAGCGTGGCGAGGTGCGCCACCTCGTCCCGGGAGATCTCAGGCATGCGGGCAATCCTAGGTGCACGTCTCACCCGCACAGGCGCCCGGTCGGGACCGGCGTCCTGAGCGTCCCGGGCGCCCGGGATCGCGGCCCCATGTGCCGGGACCCGCCTCCGGCGAATCGTCGATGCCACGGCGTCGGAGGGTCCGTCGCCACCGATCAGGCGACAGGGCGAGGCGATCACGATGGGCACACGGACGCTGACGTGGGGCGGGGCACTCGGACTGGTGCTGGCGCCGCTCCTGGTGGGGTGCGGGACGGCGTCACACCTCCCGGTCCGCGACGCGGGGCAGGAGGTGGGGGCGGTCCTCCCCGCGCCGCGGACGTCCGCGGCGGCCCGCGCGCAGGAGCCCGCACCCGAGCCGCGCGGCTCGGAGGACTGGCGGATCAGCCGGTCCGGGACGCACGGCGAGCTCGCGGCCTACACCACCCGCGCCAGCGGCCTCCCGGGCACGCGCGTGGGGCTCAAGGTCTCGACCACCCAGGGCGGCTGGGAGGCCGCCGCCTACCGGATCGGGTCCTACCCGGGCGGCACCGGCGCCTTCGTCTGGGAGTCCGGGTTCCGGCGCGGTCGCGAGCAGTCGGGCCCGCGCTACTCGTCGTACGAGCGGCGCACGGTGGTCGCCCCCTGGCAGCGCGACCTCACCATCGACACCGCGACCTGGCTGCCCGGGTTCTACGTGTTCCGGCTGCACACGGACACCGGGTTCGAGACGCAGGTCCCCTACGTCGTCACCTCGCCCTCGGCGCGGGGCACCGTCGCCCTGGTCGCGCCGGTCACCACCTGGCAGGCCTACAACGAGTGGGGCGGCTACAGCCTGTACGCCGGCGCCAACGGCGACACCCCCAGCCGGGCGGTCAGCTTCGACCGGCCCTACAACGGGGCCACGGGCGCCAACGACTACCGCACCGCCGCCATCCCGATCGTGGTCCGCGCCGAGAAGTCCGGCGTGCCGCTGTCCTACTTCACCAACGTCGACCTGCACAGCACGCCGACGGCGCTGCGGGGCGCGCGCGGCTACGTCTCGATGGGGCACGACGAGTACTGGACCAACACGATGCGCGACGTCGTGCTCGGCGCCCGTGACGCCGGCACCAACCTCGCCTTCCTCGGCGCGAACACCATGTACTGGCGGATCCGCCTCGAGGCCGGCGCCGAGGACCCGGCGCGCGTGGTCGTCGGCTACCGGCACTCCGCCCACCTCGACCCGCTCTACGCGCAGGGCTCGGTCGACACCACCGGGCTGTTCCGCGAGCCGCCGGTCCCCCGGCCGGAGCACGACCTGCTGGGCATGCAGTACGAGTGCTACCCCGTGGACACCGACTACGTCATCGCCAGCCCCGGCTGGTGGGGCTTCCGCGGCACCGGCGTGCGGCGCGGCGACCACGTCCACGGCCTGGTCGGCCCCGAGGCCGACCGCGTCTACCCGGACGGCCGGCTCCCTCGCCCGCTGCAGGTGCTCAGCCACTCGCCGTACTCCTGCCGGGGCGTCACCACGACCACCCAGTCGGTCTACTACACCTCGCGCTCGGGCGCCGGTGTCTTCAACGCCGGGACGCTGCGCTGGGGCTGCGCGATGGTCGACCGCTGCGAGCGTCCCCTCGGCGACGCCACTGCCGACTTCACCCGGACGGTGACCGGCACCCTGCTGCAGGAGTTCGCCCGCGGCCCCGTCGGGACCCGCCACCCCGCCCGGGACAACGTCGCCGACTTCGACCTCTCCAGCGTCAACACGGTCCCTGCGAGCTGAGACAGCACGGGACGCCGTCGGCCATGATGAGCGACATGGGCCACCCACCACGCCACGCCCTCCCGGCCCGCCCCGTGCGGGCCGCCGCGGTGGTCGCGGCGCGGGTCGGGGCGTGGGTGGGGGTGGCGGTGCTCGCCGGCGGGTGCTCGACGGCCGGGGCGCCGGAGGACGACGGGACGCCGGACGCCGAGTCGGCGGCGCTGCGGGTGGAGACCGTGTCGGGGGCCGAGCGGCTCGACGAGCAGACCCGCACCGAGCTCGAGGGAGCGGTCGGCGACGTGCTGTCCGACTACGTCGTCGAGGCCTTCCTCGGACCCTTCCCGCGCGAGGAGTTCGTCCAGTCCTTCGGCTCCTTCACCAGCCAGGCCGCCCGCACGGCAGCGCGCGACATCGACCGGCTCACGGCAGCGAGCGCGGCCGACGCCACCGCGGTGCGCGCCACCCGGCTCGACGCCCGCCTCTCGTTCCTGACCCGCTCCGGCACGGCGTACGCCGGCACGGCCGCGGTGGACTTCGCCTTCGAGGCCACGATGGACGACGGGTCGACGCGGGAGCTGGTCCTCGACGGCCGGATCATGATGGAGGCCGAGTCCGACACGTGGCGGATCTTCGGCTACGACGTGTCGTTCGACGACGGCGTCGGGACCGATGCCGAGGCGGAGTCGGCCGCCGAGCCGGAGGTGGGCCGGTGACGTGGCTGCGACGCGTCTGCGTCCGGCTGGCCCTGCTCGCCGGCGTGGCGCTCGCCGTCCCGACGGGGTCGGTGCACCCCACCACGATCAGCCTCACGACCATCGGCACGGCCAAGGCGGTCGACGCCGGCAACGGGGACGACGTGCTCTGGGTGCTGGCGCTCGGCTCGGAGGCGGCCGCCGGCGAGGACGTGACGCGCGGCCTGACCGACGCCATCCAGCTCATCGGCGTGCAGCCGAGCTCCGGCCGGGCCGTGGCCATCGGCCTGCCCCGGGACCTCTGGGTCGAGCAGCCCGGGGGGTCCGCACGGCTCAACACCACGCTCCGGGACCACGGCACCGAGGGGGTCGCCCGCGAGGTCGATGAGCTGGTCGGCATCCAGCCCGACATCGTGCTGGTCACCGGCTTCGACGGCTTCGTGTCCACGATGGACACGGTCGGCGAGGTCCGGGTCGACTCCCCGCTGGCCTTCACCACCGAGGACGGGGGCGTGCAGGTGAGGCGCGGCCGCAACACCTTCGACGCCGAGCAGGCGCTCTCCTACGCCCGCACCCGCCAGACCCTCCCCGGCGGCAGCGACTTCGAGCGGGTCGCCAACCACCAACGGCTCCTGCTCGGCGTGCTCGAACGGCTGCGCAGCGCCGAGGACGAGGAGGGGTTCATGGAGCGCGTCGCCCTCTCCGCGCTCGCCGGGCTGCAGACCGACATGGGTCCGAGCGAGGTCTACCGCCTCGTCCAGGCGCTCACCACGATCGACCCCCGCCGCACGACGGCGTGCATCATCCGGGGCACCTTCGGCGTGGAGGGCGGGGCGGCCGTCGTCTACCCGGACGAGGAGCAGGCACGCGCCGTCGGCGCGGACGCGCGGGAGGACGCCCGCCTGCAGGGCGGCTGTCGCGACGGCTCCTGAGGCGTCACGTCAGCCGAGGCCGGCCTCGCGTGCCTTGACGATCGCCTGGGCGCGGTGCGCCACCTGGAGCTTGGTGAAGATGTTGCTCGCATGGTTGCGCACGGTCTTGACCGAGAGCCCGAGCTGGCGGGCGATCTCGCCGTTCTCCTTGCCCTCGGCGATGAGACCGAGCACGACACACTCCCGGTCGGTGAGGTCGGGGAACGCCTCCCCGGCAGGGCGGCCGCGGGCACCGGCGAAGTAGCCCATCACGCGGTCGGCGATGCCCGGCCCGAAGATCACCTCGCCCGCGCCCACGGCCTGCACCGCACGGGTGATCTCCCCGCGTCGCGCACCCTTGAGCAGGTAGCCGCGGGCCCCGGCGCGGACGGCCGCGAAGACCGACTCCTCGTCCTCCATCATCGTCAGCACGAGCACCCCGATGTGCGGCGAGGACTGGACGATCTGCGCGGTCGCGTCGATGCCGTTGACGCGGGGCATGTGGAGGTCCATCAGCACGACGTCGGGCTGCAGGTCGAGGGCCAGCGCGACCGCCATCGCTCCGTCGCCGGCCGTGCCCACCACCTCCACCGCCGGCGTGGCGGCCAGGAGCGCCTCGAGGCCCCGCCGGAACTCCTCGTGGTCGTCGGCGATCAGCACGCGGTGGGTGTCCATCGCCCGCACCTCTCTCCCCCGGCCATTCCCCCGGCCATTCCCTCGGTCATCCCCCGGTCATCCCTCGCCGAGCGGGAGCCTGACCCGTACGACGGTGCCGCCGCCCGGTCGCGGCACCACCTCGAACGACCCGCCGAGCTCCTCGGCGCGCTCGCGCATCGAGGACAGGCCTACACCCGCGCGCCGGTCGGGGGCCAGACCCGAGCCCGTGTCGGCGACCTCGACGCGCAGGTCCCCGTCCTCGCGGACCAGCACGACCGTGCAGCGGTCGGCGCCGCTGTGCCGCTGCACGTTGTTCACCGCCTCCGTCACGACGCGGTAGGCCGCCACCTCGACCGCCGCCGGCAGCGGCTCGAGGTCGTCGGCTGCCTCGACCGTCCACGGCACCCGGACCGGACCGCCCGCGGTGGCGTGCTCGGCGGCCCGGTGGCGCAGCGCGGAGACCAGACCGAGCTGGTCCAGCGCCGGCGGCCGGAGCCCCTCGACGAGGCGGCGTACCTCCGCGATCTCCTCGCGGGCCTGGTCCGAGAGCCGGGCGACCAGCTCGGAGGCCTGGCCGGGGTCCTCGTGGATGAGGTCCGAGGCAGACTCCAGCCGCATCGCCAGGGTCGCGAGCGAGGGCCCCAGCCCGTCGTGGAGGTCGCGACGCAGCCGCCGCCGCTCCTCCTCCCGGGCCGCGACGAGCCGCTGGCGCGACGCCTGCAGCTCGCGGTTGGCGGTCATCGCCTGGACCAGCGCCCCCACCTGGCTGCCGACGTCCTCGAGCAGGCGGGCGTCGCCCGGGCCGAACGGGTCCCGGCCCACGTCGACCTCCACCCGGAGCCGGCCGAGCGCGGTGCCGCCGACGGCGAGGTCGACGGTCGCCGGAGTGCCGTACGACGTCCCGATCGAGGCGGCGATCGGCTCCGAGCCGGCCGTCGCGAACACGTCGACCGCGGCGAACGACAGGTGCAGCCGCCGGGCCAGCAGCTCGAGCGCCTCGCGGAGCACGTCCTCGGGGGCCGTCACCGGGTCGAGGCGGCGCAGGTCGGACACGACCCGGTCGGGGAAGACCCGGTCGCCGTAGACGAGCCGGCGCACGACGCGCTGCACCGCGACCGCGCCGGGGAGCAGGAGCAGGGCCAGCAGGCCGCCCACCAGCATCGAGCCGACCGAGATGTCGGCGGCGGCATCGACAGCGCGCACCAGTGCGACGAACGCCGCCCCCACCACGACCAGCACCAGCGCCTGGACCAGCCCGCGCCGCACCCGGGGCTCGATCTCGTCGAGGTGGAAGTGCGCCGCCGCGGCGGCGACGCACGCCAGCGGGACGCCTGCGGACAGGGTGGCCAGGACGTCCCATCGCAGCGGTGAGTCGCCGGTCAGCCAGAGCGGCACCTGGCCGAGGAGGACCCAGGTCCCGAGCCCGGCGCCGAGGCCGAGGAGCACCAGCCGGGTGGCCAGCACGTCGACCCTCTGCTCGGCGCGCGCGTGGACGAGCGTGGCAGCGAGGAACAGGGCGGGCACGGTCGCCCACAGCGTCGGTACGGCGACGGTGGCCAGCACCTCCTGCCGCTCTGGGCGGGAGTCGGCACCGCTCCGCGCGAGCCCCAGCCAGGCGGCGTACCCGAGGGCCGGCACGAGCAAAGCGGACGCCGGCACCCACCGGCGCGAGGCCCCGGGGAGGCGCACCAGGAGGGCGACGGCGACCACGAGGGCCACCAGCCCGATGGCGGCCAGGGCCTCACCGAGCGCCTCGGGCCACACCCCGCGCGAGCCCACGAGGTCGACCACGCCCGGGCCGAACGGGGCCGAGGTCAGGGCCGCCGGCAGCAGGGCGGCCGCGGTGAGGAACGCCCGCGCCGACCCGGCCAGGGGCCGGGCCCAGTAGACCGCCGAGCCCACCAGCAGGACCGCGACGGCGGCAGCGACCGCGCGCCACTCGGCTCGCAGCGCAGCCGCGACGGGGTAGTCGACGAGCGTGACGTCGACCTGCTGGATGCGGTCGAGGGCACCGCCGGAGCGCCGCACCTCGTAGCGAAGGACGTCGCCGACCTCACGCCCCGCGGCGCCCCCGGCCAGCCAGGCGTCCACCGTGCGGCCGTCCACCTGCTGCACCTCGTCGCCGGGCAGCAACGGCGTCGACCCGAACGTACGCGCGACCGTGACCGACCCCGTGGACCGGGTGCCGTCGGGCAGCAAGGACGACGACAGGCTGGTGCCGTCGGACGGGCCGGCCGAGAGGGCGAGCAACAGCCAGCCGACCGGCAGCACCCAGGCCGCAACGAGCACGAGCAGCCTGCCGGTGCGGGACATGGGGGCATCGTCCCGCGCGGCACAGGCCCGCGGAAGTGGGAGCGCCGGCCAGCCTTCTCGGCGGCGTCAGCAGCTGGAGCGCTTCTCCGCCGCCTTGCAGGTGTCGTTGCCGCCACGGCCGCGCGCGATGTCGAAGCCCTTGCCGCCGTCGAGGCGGTCGGGCTGGCGCGAGCCGGTCATCACGTCCGCGCCCCCGCGACCGTAGATCTCCACGCGGTAGTCGGGGTTGGCGGTGATGACCTCCGAGTCGTTGCTGCCCTTGAAGATCGACAGGGTGCGCGCCGGCAGGACGATGTCGCTGAAGCCGGTGATCTTGCCCTCGAGCGTGTAGGGCTGGAGGTCGCGGACCGTGCTCTTCTTGAGCTGGTCGATGCGGACCGTGGGCTTGATGGCCGGGTTGGAGCTCGGCAGCAGCCGCAGCTTGTCCTGGCCGCCGTAGCCCTTGGCCACGAAGCCCGACTCCACCGGGATCGGGAACGTGATCGTGTCGACGCCGCCGCCACCGCGCAGCACCTGGTGCAGCTCGGAGGTCGAGGTCAGGGCGTCCTCACCCGTGCCCCCGACGAGGATGTCGGAGCCGACAGAGCCGCTGAGCGAGTCGTCGCCCGCCTCGCCGTAGAGCCGGTCGTTGCCGAGCGTGCTGCTGGTGTCGGCCACGATCGTGTCGTCGCCTCCCCGACCGAAGATCGCGTCGTCGCCGCCGCGGGCGTAGATCGCGTCGTCGCCGTTGGTGCCCTTGATGGTGTCGCCGAGCTCAGAGCCGGCGATCCGGATGCCGTGGCTGTAGCCGGTGACGGTGTCGTTGCCGTTGGCGGCGATCGCCACGGTGGACGCGGCCCGGAAGTCCACGACGACCGGCGCCGGGGCATCGGCGTAGGAGACCCCGTCGAGCACCCGGACCGTCCCCTCGCTGGCCTGCCGGAAGTCGAAGCCGAGGTCGATCGTGTCGTCGCCGAGGCCGCCGGAGATGGTGTCCCCCTTCATCACCGTGCGACCGAACTGGTCGACCTTGGCGAGGTCCGCCCCGCCGTAGAGCCGGTCGTTGCCCTCCCCGCCGACGATGACGTCCGCGCCGTCGCCCCCGCAGATCACGTCGTTGCCGCTTCCGCCGCGGATGGTGTCGTTGCCGCCGCGGGCGACGATGACGTCGCGCTGCGGGGTGCCGTTGATCGTGTTGCCCAAGTTGTTGTCCACGATCGTGGCCTTGAGGCCCGCACACGAGGGGGCGGCCGCCTGGGCGAGGGGCGCAATGGCCACCGGGGCGGCCAGGCCGGCAGCGGCGACGAGCGCAGGGACGAATGATCGGACGAGACGCATGCTGACTCCCAAGGATTAGTCGTTCTGGGTCTCCTACCGCATCCAGCGCCGCTCAAACCCCGCGCGCCAGCCGGGTCCCGCGCACACGCGGGTCACGACTCGGTCGCCAGGCCGTCCGGGCCCTTGTCGAGGAGCGTGGTGAACTGGTCCTCGTCGAGGATCGGGAGACCGAGCTGCTCGGCCTTGTCGGCCTTGGAGCCGGCGTTCTCGCCGACGACGACGTAGTCGGTGTTCTTCGACACCGAGCCGGCCGCCTTGCCGCCACGGCTGATGATCGCCTCCTTCACCGAGTCGCGGGTGTAGTGCTGCAGCGAGCCGGTGGCCACGATGGTGAGCCCCTCGAGGGTGCGCGCGATCGAGGCGTCACGCTCGTCGGCCATCGAGACCCCGTCGGCCTCCCACCGGTCGACGATCGCGCGGTGCCAGTCGACGTCGAACCAGGCGATGACGGCCTCGGCGATCGTCGGACCCACCCCCTCGGCCGCGGCGAGCTCCTCCTCGCTGGCGGCGCGGATGGCCGCCATCGACTCGAACTCCTGGGCCAGCGCGCGGGCGGCCGTCGGACCGACGTGCCGGATCGACAGCGCGACCAGCACCCGCCACAGCGGCACCTGCTTGGCCCGGTCGAGGTTGGCGGCCAGCCGCTCGCCGTTGGCCGAGAGCTGCGGTCCCTCCTCGCCCTTCTTGGGCGCCCGCGTGAACAGGGGCGCCCTGACCAGCTGCTCGCGGGTGAGGGAGAACAGGTCGCCCTCGTCGGCGATCACCTCGGCGTCGAGGAGGGCGGAGGCAGCTTCGTAGCCGAGGCCCTCGATGTCGAAGGCCCCGCGTCCGGCCACGTGGAAGACCCGCTCGCGCACCTGCGCGGGACAGTGCTGGTGGTTGGGACAGCGGAGGTCCTTGTCGCCCTCCTTCTGCTCGGCCAGCCGCGTGCCGCAGGACGGGCAGTCCTCGGGCATCACCCACTTCTCGAGGCCCTCGGGACGCAGCCCGAGCACCGGCCCGACGATCTCGGGGATCACGTCGCCGGCCTTGCGCAGCACGACCGTGTCGCCGGGCCGGACGTCCTTGCGCTCCACCTCGTAGCGGTTGTGGAGGGTGGCGTTCTCCACGGTCGAGCCGGCCACCTTGGTCGGCTCCATGACGCCGTAGGGGGTGGCCCGGCCGGTGCGGCCGACGTTGACCCGGATGTCGAGCAGCTTGGCGTTGACCTCCTCGGGCGGGTACTTGAACGCGATGGCCCAGCGCGGGGCCCGCGAGGTCGAGCCCATCCGGCGCTGCAGGGTGACCTCGTCGACCTTCACCACGACGCCGTCGATCTCGTAGGGGACGATCGAGTGCCGGTGCTCTCCGGCGTTCTCGATGTAGGCCTCGACGTCCTTCAGCGTCGGGACGACCCGCACCTGGTCGGAGGTCGGCAGCCCCCACGCAGCCAGCGCCTCGTAGGCGTGGGACTGCGCGACCGGCTCGAACCCGCGCCGCTCGCCGATCCCGTGGCAGACCATCCCGAGCGCGCGGCTGGCGGTCACCCGCGGGTCCTTCTGCCGCAGCGACCCGGCGGCGGCGTTGCGCGGGTTGGCGAAGGCCGGGCGGCCGGCCTCGGTCATCGAGAGGTTGAGGCGCTCGAAGGCCTCGACCGGCAGGAACACCTCACCCCGGACCTCCAGGAGCGCCGGCACGGGGAACTCGTCGGTGCCGCTCAAGCGGTGGGGCACGGACTCGATGGTCTTGACGTTGGGGGTGACGTCCTCGCCGGTGCGCCCGTCGCCGCGGGTCAGCGCACGGACCAGCCGGCCGTCCTCGTAGAGGAGGTTGATGGCCAGGCCGTCGACCTTGAGCTCACACAGCAGGGCCGGCGACGCGAGCCCCTCGCGCTGGAGCCGGGCGTGCCAGGCCTCGAGCTCGTCGTAGGAGAAGGCGTTGTCGAGGCTCTCCATCCGCTGGAGGTGGTCGACGGCGGTGAACTCGGTCGACACCGCGCCGCCGACCTTCTGGGTCGGCGAGTCGGGCGTGCGCAGCTCGGGATAGCTCTCCTCGAGGGCCTCGAGCTCGCGCAGCCGGACGTCGAAGTCGGCGTCGGAGAGGGTCGGGTCGTCGAGGACGTAGTAGCGCCAGCGCGCGTCCTCCACCTGCTCGCTGAGCTCCTGGTGGCGCTCCCGCGCCTCCGGCGTGGCGCTGGCGACCTGGGGCTCGTCGGCGGGAGTCATGGGCACAGTCTGCCGCCCGCCTCCGACACCTGCCGGACACCCTGCCCCGGCACCGGTGCTCGTCCACAGGTCTGGACCGGACGAAACACATTTGTTCCATCGGAATACCTGCGCCTAGCCTCGGGTTGCACGGAACGAAACCGTTTCGTTTCATCGTTCCGACACGTCACCGGAGAGGACGCATGACCCCGACCGAAGCCGGCACCCGCCCCCGCGTGGAGGGAGAGCGCGAGCTCGAGATCTTCCAGGCCACCCTCGAGGTGCTCGACGAGGTGGGCTACGACCTGCTCACCATGGATGCTGTCGCGACCCGTGCGAAGGCCTCCAAGGCGACCCTCTACCGCCGGTGGAAGGGCAAGCCCGAGCTCGTCGTGGCCGCGATCATGGCCCACAAGGGGGACGCGGTGGTGCCCGACACGGGCTCGCTGCGCGGCGACCTGCTCGCGGCCTATTGCGGCGCCAACGGGGGCCTCGATGACCCGTTGGCCCAGTCGGTCCTCTCCGCCGTCGTCACCGCCATGGGCCGCGACCCGGAGTTCGCGGAGGTCTACCGCCGCGACTTCATCGGCCCCAAGGTCGCCGTCTCCCGCGCCATCTACGACCGCGCCCGCGAGCGCGGCGAGGTCCACCCCGACGCCGACCTCACGATCCTCGCGCCGTCCCTCGCCGGGATCGTCCTGCACCGGGCGTTCCTGCTCGGCGAGGTCGTCACGCCCGAGATGGTCGGCCGGATCCTCGACGAGGTGATCCTGCCGGCCGCGCTCCGCGGACCCCTGCGTGACCAGCGCGCCGATCCCACTGCCTGACCCACTGTCTGACCCTTCAGCTTCACTCGAACCCGACCCACGACTCCTGAGGAATCCCATGACCGACCTGGCTCCGGTTGCCGACGAGGTGACCCCCGAGCAGCACAAGAGGCTGCGATGGGCACTGGTGCTCATCTCCCTGGCGCAGCTGATGGTGGTGCTCGACAGCACCATCGCCAACATCGCCCTGCCGTTCATCGGCAACGACCTGTCCATCGACCAGGCCAACCTGCAGTGGATCGTCACGGGCTACGCCCTGACCTTCGGTGGCTTCCTGCTCCTGGGCGGCCGCCTGGCCGACCTGATGGGCCGCCGCCTGATCTTCATGGCCGGTGTGCTGCTGTTCGCCGTCGCCTCACTGGTGGGCGGCATGGCCCAGAACGAGGCGATGCTGCTCGGCTCCCGTGCGTTCCAGGGCCTCGGCGCCGCGCTGGCCTCGCCCGCCGCGCTCGCCCTGATCGCCACCACCTTCCCGGCCGGCAAGGAGCGCAACCGCGCCTTCGCCGTCTACGCCGCGATGGCCGGCGTGGGTGCCGCCGTCGGCCTGATCCTGGGTGGCTGGTTGACCGGTCTCGACTCGCCGCTCGGCATCGCCGGCTGGCGCTACACGTTCCTCATCGTGGTCCCGATCGGCCTGGCCGCCGCGTTCTTCGCGCCGCGCTTCTTCGACGAGTCCGAGCGCCACGAGGGCGAGCTCGACGTCCCGGGTGCGATCACCGGCACCGCCGGCCTGCTCGCCATCGTCTTCGGCCTGAGCCGCGCCGGCCAGGAGGAGTACGGCTGGGGTGCCACCAGCACCATCACCAGCCTCGCGCTCGGCGTCGCCCTGCTGGCCCTGTTCATGATCATCGAGTCGCGCGTCGAGCACCCGCTGCTGCCGTTCCGCATCTTCGCGAGCCGCAACCGCGCGGCCGCCTTCGCCGTGATGATGATCGTCCCGGCGGCGATGTTCGCGATGTTCTTCTTCCTCTCGCTGTTCATCCAGCTGGTCGTGGGCTACTCCCCGCTGCACACCGGCTTCGCGTTCCTGCCGTTCTCGATCGCGATGATCATCTCCGCCACGGCGGCGTCCAAGCTGGTCAGCACCGTCGACCCGCGCTTCCTCTCCGGCATCGGCACGCTCCTGTCCGCGACGGCGCTCTTCGGCTTCAGCCGGCTCGACGTGCCTGACAAGGCGTCCGCGATCCTGGCGGCCACCAACGGCGGCTACCTCGGCGACGGGGTCAACTACTGGACCCACATCCTGCCGTTCATCGTCCTGATGGCCTTCGGCATGGGGCTCAACTTCGTCCCGCTGACCCTGGTCGCCGTGCACCGCCTCCGCGCCCAGGACTCCGGCATCGGCTCCGGCGTGCTCAACACGATGCAGCAGGTCGGCGGCGCGCTCGGCCTGGCGACGCTCAGCACGGTCGCGCTGCACTTCTCCAGCGCCCGCGCCGAGGAGGTCGCTCCCCAGCTGGGGGCCGCAGCTCAGGGCCAGCTCACCCCGGACCAGGTCGGTCCGATCGCCGGTCTGGTCGGCTTCGCCGACGGCGCGACCCACGCCTTCCTGGTCGGCTCGGTCATGATGCTGGTGGCCTCGGCCATCGTGTGGATCTTCCTCAACGTCCACCACGACGAGCTCGCGACCGACGAGGCCCCCGAGGGCGTGGGCGTGCACTGAGCCCGCCCCCACCCACGCCGAGGGAGGATCTCCGGAGACGGAGGTCCTCCTTCCGCGCATCCACCGACCGGCTCCTCCCATCCGGTCCCCCGACCCGCTCCGAAGGAGACACGTGAGCGACCCGCACCTGACGACGTACGACGCCCCGGGCAGCCCGCGCGCCGTGGTCCTCGTCCTGCACGGCGGCAAGCCCCGCTCGCGGCAGGCGGTCGACGGGCGGAGCGCGTCGTGGCGCCGCGCCCTGTGGCTCCAGCGCAGCATCGCGCACCGCGCGCACGAGGTGGGCGCCAGCGTCTGGCTGGTGCGCTACCGCGAGCGTGGCTGGAACGCCGGCGCGCGGCTGGCGGACGCCCGCTGGGCACTCGACCGGGTCCGCGCCGTGCACGGCGACCTGCCGGTCGTCCTCCTCGGCCACTCGATGGGGGCCCGCGTCGCGGTGCACGTCGCCGACGACCCGTCGGTGCGCGGCGTGGTCGCGCTCGCACCGTGGTGGTCGGCGCAGGACCCCGTCGACACGCTGGCCGGTCGCGTGCTGCACGCCGCCCACGGGCGACGCGACCGCATCACCTCGTTCGGCGAGACCGCCCGCTACGTCGAGCGGGCGCAGGCCGTCGCCGACAGCGCGGACCTGCGCGACATGGGGGCGCTCGGCCACTACATGCTCACGGCCTCCGCGCGGTGGCACGACGTCGCCATCGAGTCCACCCTCGACGTGCTCGACCGGAGCCTGTTCCCGGACCACTGAGCCTCGTCGTGGGGGTCAGAGGTTGCGCGCCACCGTCGCCGACAGGCGGACGGCGCGCGCGGCCCACTCCGGGGTGGCCCCGGCCAACCCACAGGTCGGGGTGACGACGGTCGACCCGCCGAGCGCCTCGAGGTCGAGCCCAAGCATGTCGAACCACCGCTGCACCCGCTCGGTCAGCCGGGCGTCGGACACGTCCGACAAGGGCGCCTCGGGGTCGGTCGACGGCACGATGCCGAAGGCGACGGTCCGACCGCCCTCGAGCGCCTCCGCGAAGGTGTCGAGGTCCTCGGGGCCGAGCATCGACAGGTCCGCCGACAGCCCGGCAGCGCCGGTGCCGGCGACGAGCGCCCACGGGGTCCGTGGGGCGCAGGAGTGCACCCATGCCTCCGCGCCGGCCTCGGTGATGGCGGCGACGACCCACTCCAGGTGGGCGGACAGCTCCGGCGGGTCGACGCGGCGGTGCCGGCCGAACCCGCTGGCGGTCGGCACCTGCGCGTGGGCGACGGCGGCCAGCGCGGGCTCGTCGACCTGCACCACCAGGCGGTCCACCCCGCCGAGACGGCGCCGGAGGTCGGCGACATGGGCACCCAACCCGGCGGCGAGCGCCTGGGTGAGCTCGCGGCGCGCGCCGTGGTCGCTGAGCAGCTTGTCACCGCGCGGCTTCTCCACGGTGGCGGCCAGCGTCCACGGGCCCGCGACCTGGGTCTTGAAGGCGCCGGTGTAGCCCTGCGCCTGCTCCTCGACGGTGTCGAGGTCCTGGGCGAGCAGCGACCGTGCGCGCCGGTGGTCGACGCCACTGACGTCGGTGAGCCGCCAGCCGGCGGGCTGGAGGTCGGCGGCGAGGCCGTCGAGCACGGCCAGGCCGCGGCCGGTCATCGCGGCGGTGACCCCCCGCGCCGGCAGCTCGGGCACGTGCGGCAGGTGGGGCAGCCCGCCCAGCACGAGGCGTACGGCCTCGGCGAAGTCCGTGCCGGGCAAGGACCCGACGCCCGTGGCGGCGCTCATGCGGGGTCCCTGCGGCGTTGCTCGGAGGAGCGCAGCGGAGGAGAGGAACGTCGTGGGGTGTTCATGCGGTGACGACCTCGACGGGGCGGGTCGCCTCGATCGTGGCCGACCCGACGACACGCGTGCCGTCGTAGATCACCGCTGCCTGCCCGGGGGCGATGCCCTCGGCGGGCTCGTGCAGGTCGATCTCCACCCGGTCGCCGTCAACGACCACCGTGGCGCGGTGCTCGGCGCCGTGCGCGCGCAGCTGGACGGTCCCGTCGACCCGCTGGGGGACCGTGCCGCACCACCGCGGCCGGATCCCCGAGACGTGCCCGACCGCGAGCCGCTCGCGGGGGCCGACGGTGACGGTGCCGCTGACCGGCTCGATGTCGAGCACGAAACGAGGCTTGCCGTCCGCGGCCGGCACGCCCAGGCGGAGGCCGCGCCGCTGACCGATGGTGAAGCCGTACGTGCCCTCGTGCCTTCCGACCGTCTCCCCCGTCGTCACGTCGACGATGTCGCCGCCGTGGTTGGGCGCCCGGTCACCGAGCTTCTCGCGCAGCCAGCCGGCGTTGTCGCCGTCCGCCACGAAGCAGATGTCGTGCGAGTCGGGCTTGCCCGCGACGAGCAGGCCGCGCGCCTCCGCCTCGCGCCGCACGTCGGGCTTGGCCGTGTCACCCAGCGGGAACAGCGAGTGCCGCAGCTGGTCCTGGTCGAGCACGCCGAGGACGTAGGACTGGTCCTTGCCGTGGTCGGTCGCGCGGTGCATCTCGATGAGGCCGTCGGCACCGGTGCGCAGCCGGGCGTAGTGGCCGGTGGCGACGGCGTCGAAGCCGAGGGCGAGCGCCCGGTCGAGGACCGCGGCGAACTTGATCTTCTCGTTGCAGCGCAGGCAGGGGTTCGGCGTCCGGCCGGCGGCGTACTCGTCCATGAAGTCCTCGACGACGTCCTCGTGGAAGCGGTCGGAGAGGTCCCACACGTAGAACGGGATGCCGATCACGTCGGCCGCGCGCCGGGCATCGTTGCTGTCCTCGATCGTGCAGCAGCCCCGCGCACCCGAGCGGTACGACGCCGGGTTGCGGCTCAGCGCGAGGTGGACGCCCGTCACGTCGTGCCCGGCCTCGACGGCGCGGGCCGCGGCGACGGCGGAGTCCACGCCGCCCGACATCGCGGCGACGACCTTCATCACAGCCCCCTGGCGGCGCGGGCGCGCTCGACCACGGGGCCGATCGCCTCGACGAGCGCGTCGACGTCGGCCGGGGTCGTCGAGTGGCCGAGGGTGAAGCGCAGGGAGTGGCGTGCCTGGTCGTCGGTGCACCCCATCGCCAGGAGGACGTGGGACGGCTGCGGCACGCCTGCCGAGCAGGCGGAGCCGGTCGAGCACTCGATGCCGCGGGCGTCGAGCAGCATCAGCAGGGAGTCGCCCTCACAGCCCGGGAAGCCGAGGTGCGCGTTGCCGGGCAGTCGGAGCGGACCGCACGGCGTGCCGTGCAGGTGGGCGTCGGGCACCACCTCGACCACCCGGCGGACCAGGTCGTCGCGCAGCGCGGCGACGCGCACGGCGTGCTCGTGCTGGTCCTTCACCGATGCCTCGACAGCGGCGGCGAGGCCGGCGATCGCGGGCACGTCGAGGGTGCCACTGCGGATGTCACGCTCCTGGCCGCCGCCGTGCACCAGGGCACTGACGGCCAGGTCACGGCGTACGACGAGCGCACCCACGCCGTAGGGACCGCCGACCTTGTGCCCGGTGAAGGTGAGTGCGTCGACGCCGGAGCCGGCGAAGTCCACCGGCACCTGCCCCACCGCCTGCACCGCGTCGGTGTGCACCGGGATCCCGTGCTCGCCGGCGATCGCCACCACCTCGTCGATCGGCTGCAGCGAGCCGACCTCGTTGTTGGCCCACATCACCGAGATCAGCGCGACGGATGCGGGGTCGCGGGACACGGACTCCCGCAGTGCCTCGACGTCCAGCACGCCCTGCCCCGACACGGGCAGCAGCTCGACCTCGGCGCCGTCGGTCTCCGCGAGCCAGTGCAGCGGGTCGAGGACCGCGTGGTGCTCGATCGAGGACGACAGGATGCGGGTGCGGCGCGGGTCCTCGGCCCGTCGCGCCCAGAAGATCCCCTTGAGCGCGAGGTTGTCGGACTCGGTGCCGCCCGAGGTGAAGACCACGTCCCCTGGCCGGGCTCCGATGACGCCGGCGATCGTCTCGCGCGACTCCTCCACGACGCGACGCGCGCCGCGGCCGGAGGCATGCAGCGAGCTCGCGTTGCCCACGCCGCTGAGCTGGCGGGTCATCGCCTCGACCGCGACCGGCAGCATCGGCGTGGTCGCGGCGTGGTCGAGGTAGACGATGCGCTCGCTCATGACCTGCCAAGCCTACGGGGCGACCGGAGTCAACCCGCCATCGTGCCGTCGAGCCAGGGATGCCCGGGGTGGAGGCGGGCCACCGCCTCGCGCAGCCACGCCCGCGCGTCCGCACCGAGCAGGGGCCACGTGACGGCGAGGTCGCGGTCGTCCTTGGGTCGGGCGAGGCGGGCCTTGTAGAGGAGGGTGACCTCGGGCCGCTGGTAGCGCACCCCCGTGTCGGCCACCCACGTGACGTCCTCCAGCGGCGCGACGTGGTCGGGGTCGCGCTTGTTGGTCCACAGGCCGTCGCGGTCGGGGGTGGGCACCATGTCGACGACCCACGGGTCGCGGGCGCTCCGCCGGATCCACACCTGGCTGCCCACGTCGAGCACCTCCGGGTGGCGGTCGTCGAAGGGACGCAGGGTGCCCCCGTGGTTGCTCCACAGGTGCCACGCGTCGCCGACGTGCTCGCGGAAGGCGGTGAGGTCGCAGCCGAGGAGGGAGACGTCGACGTCCTCGTGCTCACGGGGCACACCGGTGAACGCCTCGATCGACCAGCCGCCGACGATCCACCACGGCCGCTCGAAGCCGGCCATCATCGCCACGACGCCGTCGGGGTCGAGCGGGTCCCACTCGCCGTACCAGCGGAAGAACCTCTCGTCCTCCGCGACCTCCTCGGCGGTGCGGTGCAGCGGCTCCCGCTCGTGCGTCATGGATCGACGCTACTGCTCGCCGGCTGTGGAACGGTGGACCCATGGAGTTCCAGCAGATGCAGGCACGGGCACGCGCGGTCCGCGCGAAGTACGCCGAGGTCGAGGCGTCGGACTACGGACGGTCGTGGACCACTGAGGAGATCATGCTCGGCTTCCTCGGCGACGTCGGCGACCTGGCCAAGCTCGTGCAGGGCAAGGCCGGCGTACGCCCGCGCGACGACCTCGACGAGGCGCTCGCGCACGAGCTCGCCGACTGTCTCTGGAGCGTGCTGACGCTCGCCGACGCCTACGGCGTGGACCTCGAGGGCGCCTTCACCAGCACCATGGACGAGCTGGACCAGGACCTGTCCGCGGCGGGCTGACGAGCTGCCGTCCGGGCTCAGCCCAGCAGGACGAGGTCGTCGCGGTGGATGACCTCGCGCTCGTACGCCGCCCCGAGGGCCGCCTTGAGCTCCTTGGTCGAGCGGCCGAGCAGCGCCGGGAGCTCGTCGGCGTCGAAGTTCACCAGCCCGCGGGCGACCGGGGTGCCGGCCGGGTCGAGCACGTCGACCGCGTCACCGGCCACGAAGGTGCCGTCGACCGCGGTGATGCCGGCCGCCAGCAGCGATGCCCGGCGCTCGACCACGGCTCGTACGGCGCCCGCGTCGAGGGTGAGCGTGCCCTGGCCGGACGTGGCGTGGGCCAACCAGAGCAGCCGGGTCGGCCGCCTCTTGCCGGTGGCCTCGAAGAGCGTGCCGACCTCGGCACCGGCCAGGGCGGCGGCCGCCTGGTCGGCGGAGGTGAGCACGACGTCGATCCCGGCGCCGGTGGCGATCCGGGCCGCGTCGACCTTGGTCGTCATGCCGCCCGTGCCCACGCCGGAGGGGCCGGTCGTCCCGATCGTCACCGACGCGAGGTCGGCCTCGGAGTGCACCACCGGGACCAGTCGGGAGCCGGGGCGGTCCGGTGGACCGTCGTAGAGGCCGTCGACGTCGGAGAGCAGGACGAGGAGGTCGGCGTGCACGAGGTGGGCCACCAGCGCGGCCAGTCGGTCGTTGTCGCCGAAGCGGATCTCGGACGTCGCGACCGTGTCGTTCTCGTTGACGATCGGGACCACCCCGAGCTCGAGCAGCTTGGCGAAGGTCTGGTGCGCGTTGCGGTAGTGCACCCGGCGGGTGACGTCGTCGACGGTGAGCAGCACCTGGCCGGTGATGATGCCGTGCCGGGCGAACTCCTCCTGGTAGCGGTGGGCGAGCAACCCCTGGCCGACCGAGGCCGCGGCCTGCTGGAGGGGCAGGGCGCGCGGCCGCTTCGACAGGCCGAGGGGCGCGAGGCCGGCCGCGATGGCGCCGGACGAGACCAGGACGAGCTCGGCGCCGCTGTCGCGCGCCGCAGCGAGCACCTCGACGAGCTGGCGCACCCGCGCCGGGTCGATCCCGCCGGAGGCGGTGGTCAGCGACGACGAGCCGACCTTGACGACGACGCGCTTGGCGCCGCCGACGAGGCTCGACCGGTCAGTCGTCGTCACTGCCGTCCCAGTCGGGGTCGTCCTTGGAGCCGATCTCGTAGGACATCGGGCCGACGCCGGAGGAGCCGGTGCTGCGGTTGGGTCCCTTCGCGCGGCGCTGCGCGTCGAGGCGACGGGCCACGTCGGCGCGGGCCTCCTCCTCGCTCTTGGTCTCCATCGCCTCGGCGATGTCGCGACGCCGGTCGCGGGCGGGACGGTTCTCGCGGAGCCGCTCGTCCTCACCGCGGCGACCGAGCATCTCCGCCCCCGCGGACTCGATGCTGGGCTTGAAGTCGAAGACCACCGAGTTGTCCTCGGAGCCGATGAGGACCGTGTCGCCCTCCTGCGCGCCCATCTGGGTGAGCTTGAGCTCCACCCCGAGGCGGTTGAGACGGTCGGCGAGGAAGCCGACGGCCTCCTCGTTGCTGAAGTCGGTCTGACGCACCCAGCGCTCCGGCTTGGGCCCGCGCACGCGCCAGCCGTCCTCGGTCTGGGTGACCTCGAAGTCGCCACCGCCGTCGACCGCGCGTGGGCGGAGCACGATGCGCTGCGCCTCGACCTCGGGACGCTCGGCGCGGGACGCGGCCACGATCTCGGCCATCGCGAAGGTGAGCTCGCGCAGGCCGGCGCCCGACGCGGCGCTCACCTCGAAGACGCGCAGGTCCCGCCCGCGCAGCTCCTCCACGACCATGTCCGCGATGTCCTGGCCATCGGGGACGTCGACCTTGTTGAGCGCGACCAGGCGCGGGCGATCCTCGAGGCCGCCGTAGCGGGCGAGCTCGCCCTCGATGACGTCGAGGTCGTCGACCGGGTTGCGGCCCGGCTCGATGGAGGCGGTGTCGACGACGTGCACGAGCGCGGCGCAGCGCTCGATGTGGCGCAGGAAGTCGTGGCCCAGGCCGCGACCCTCCGCGGCGCCCTCGATCAGGCCGGGCACGTCGGCGACGGTGAACGTCGTCTCGCCGGCGGTGACCACCCCGAGGTTGGGCACGAGGGTGGTGAACGGGTAGTCGGCGATCTTGGGCCGCGCCCGCGAGATCGCGGCGATCAGCGACGACTTGCCCGCGCTCGGGAAGCCGACCAAGCCGATGTCGGCGACGACCTTGAGCTCGAGGCGTACGTCGAGCTCGTCCCCGGGCTCGCCCAGGAGGGCGAAGCCGGGGGCCTTGCGCTTGGAGGACGCGAGGGCGGCGTTGCCGAGGCCGCCACGGCCGCCCTGGGCGATCACGATGGTGGTGCCATGACCGACGAGATCGGCCAGCACGTTGCCCTCGACGTCCTTGACGAGCGTGCCGTCGGGCACCGGGAGGACGAGGTCCTTGCCGTGCCCCCCGTTGCGGTGCCCGCCGGCACCGTGGCCGCCGTGCTCGGCCTTGCGCCGCGGGCTGTGGTGGTAGTCGACGAGTGTCGTCACGCTGGTGTCGACCTCGAGGATCACCGACCCGCCGGGACCGCCGTTGCCGCCGTCGGGGCCGCCGAGGGGCTTGAACTTCTCGCGGTGCACCGAGGCCACACCGTTCCCGCCCCGTCCGGCTGCGACGTGCAGCGTGACGTGGTCGACGAAGGTGGGGAGGGCCATGGTGGTTCCTTCTTTGCTCTCGGTGGTTGAGGTGCGAGCGGAGCGAGCCTCGAAACCACGAAGGGCGCCCCGATCGGGACGCCCTGTGTGGTCGGACTTCGAGACGAGTCGCTCAGCTCCTCGCAAGCTCGGATCTGAGCCGAGCTCTCCTCAATCTCCCGCCCTGCTGTCGACTTCGCAGGCTCAGTCGACGGGCGTGATGTTGACGACCTTGCGGCCGCGGCGGGTGCCGAACTCGACCGCGCCGGCCTGCAGGGCGAACAGGGTGTCGTCGCCGCCACGGCCCACGCCGGTGCCCGGGTGGAAGTGGGTGCCCCGCTGGCGGACGATGATCTCGCCGGCGCCGACGACCTGGCCGCCGAAGCGCTTCACGCCGAGGCGCTGCGCGTTGGAGTCACGACCGTTCTTGGTGCTCGCAGCACCCTTCTTGTGAGCCATTGTTCAGTCCTTAGGTATCTGTGGAGAGAGACGAGCCGACCTCGAGCGAACGCTCAGAGGGAGATGTCGGTGACCTTGACCTGGGTGTACTTCTGGCGGTGACCCTGGCGCTTCTTGTAACCGGTCTTGTTCTTGTACTTCTGGATGATGATCTTCGGGCCCTTGGTGCGGCCGGTGACCTCGACGGTCACGCTCGCCTTGTCGAGGCCGGTCGCGGTGACCTTGTCGCCGTCGACCACCATCACCACGGGAAGGGTGAGGGTGTCACCGGCGGCGGCCATCGCGTCGATCTCGATGACGTCGCCCACGGCAACCTTCTGCTGCTTGCTGCCACTGCGCACGACTGCGTACACGGCGAGTCACTCTCCTTGATACGAACTGCGGGTCTGAGAACTTGGGGTCTGCGCACGACACCGCCTGGACTTCGGGCGAGGTGCGGCCGCGGGGCGGGTGCGCAGGATTGGTGATCGAACACCGAGGGACAAGACTACGGGATCGGGTGGCGGCCGGGCAAAACGACGTCCGTGGTGCCGGCACGAGCGTCCTCAGAGGCCAGCGATGAGCGCGACTCCGTCGCGCCTGCTCGCTGACCTCGAGGAGCTCAGCGCTTGCGCGAGCCCTTCTTCTTGATCGGGACGTGCCCGACGCTGGGCGCATCGGCGGCGTCGGACTCCTCCCCCGCCGCCGGCGTGCCCACGCCCGGCTCGACGCCGGCCGTGCCGGGCTCGACGGCGCCGGAGTCCGGCAGCGTGCCGGTGACGCCCGACGACACGGGTCGCGACTCGGACAGGGCGGGAAGGGCCGGGGGGCCGGCAGGACGGCTCGCGGAGCGGCGACGCGTCCGGGTCACCACCCGCGGCTTCTCGGGCTCGGCGGGCGCCTCGTCGGCGACCGGCTCAGCGGTGCTGCCCGCGGTGGTCGACTCGGTGGTCCCTGTGGTGGTCCCTGCGGTCGTCTCGGCCGGGGTCTCCGCGGCGGGCTCCGCCACCGCGTCGGCCCGGGCCTCGTGGGCCGGCGTCTCCACCGGGGTCTCCGGAGTGGTGTCCGCAGTGGTCTCCGCAGGCGTCTCCACCCGGGTGGCCGCGGACGGCTCGTCCTGTGCGACAGGAGCGGTCGTCGGCTCGGTGGGCTCGGCCGCCACGCTGGGCGCGGTGACCTCGGCTGCCTCGATGTCGTCGGCGTCGTCGGCGTCGTCCCCGGACCCGCCGGGCGCCTCGTCCGCGGGCTTCTCGTGGCGGGCCATCGCGGCGACGTCCTTCGGCGACGGGGCGTGGTGCTCGGCCTGCTTGTCGTTGCCGTTGCCGTTTCCACTTCCGTTGCCATCGCCCTCACCCGAGGCACCGCGACGGCCGCGGCGCCGGCTGCTGCGCCGGCCCTCGCCGTCCTCGGACTTCGCGTTCGGGTCGACGGGCTGGTCCTTGACGACCACCCCGCGTCCCTGGCAGTGCTCACAGTTCTCGCTGAAGGCCTCGAGCAGGCCGGTGCCGATCCGCTTGCGGGTCATCTGCACCAGGCCGAGCGAGGTGACCTCGGCCACCTGGTGACGGGTCCGGTCGCGGCCCAGGCACTCGACGAGGCGACGCACGACCAGGTCGCGGTTGGACTCCAGGACCATGTCGATGAAGTCGACGACGATGATGCCGCCGATGTCGCGCAGCCGGAGCTGGCGCACGATCTCCTCGGCCGCCTCCAGGTTGTTCTTGGTGACCGTCTCCTCCAGGTTGCCACCGGAGCCGGTGAACTTGCCTGTGTTGACGTCGACGACGGTCATCGCCTCGGTGCGGTCGATGATCAGCGAGCCGCCGGAGGGCAGCCAGACCTTGCGGTCCAGGCCCTTGTGGATCTGCTCGTCGATCCGGTAGGTCGAGAACACGTCGCCGGCGCCGTTGCGCTCGTACTTCTCCACGCGCTCGGCCAGGTCAGGAGCGACGGACTCGACGTAGCCGCGGACGGTGTCCCAGGCGTCGTCACCCTCGATGACGAGCTTGGAGAAGTCCTCGGTGAACAGGTCGCGGACGACCTTCAGCGTCAGGTCGGGCTCGCCGTAGAGCAGCTGCGGGCCGGAGCCCTTGTTGCCCGACTTCTTCTCGATGTCCTCCCAGCGCGCCTTGAGCCGCTCCACGTCGCGGGTCAGCTCTTCCTCGCTGGCGCCCTCGGCCGCGGTGCGCACGATCACGCCGGCGGTGTCGGGGACGATCTCCTTGAGGAGCGTCTTGAGGCGGTTGCGCTCGGTGTCGGGCAGCTTGCGCGAGATGCCGGAGGTGGTGCCGTCCGGGACGTAGACGAGGAAGCGGCCGGCCAGGCTGATCTGGCTGGTGAGGCGGGCGCCCTTGTGGCCGATCGGGTCCTTGGTGACCTGGACCAGGATCATCTGGCCGCTGGAGAGCACCGACTCGATCTTGCGCGGCGAGCCCTCCTTGTGGCCCAGCGACTGCCAGTTCACCTCACCGGCGTAGAGCACGGCGTTGCGGCCCTTGCCGATGTCGATGAAGGCGGCCTCCATCGAGGGCAGCACGTTCTGCACGCGGCCGAGGTAGACGTTGCCGATGATGGAGGTCTGCGACTCGCGGGCGACGTAGTGCTCGACGAGCACCCGGTCCTCGAGCACGCCGATCTGGGTCAGGTCGTGGCGCTGGCGGATGACCATGACCCGGTCGACGGCCTCGCGGCGGGCCAGGAACTCGGCCTCGCTCACGATGGGGGCGCGCCGGCGGCCGGCCTCGCGGCCCTCGCGACGACGCTGCTTCTTCGCCTCGAGGCGCGTGGAGCCGGCGACGGCGGTGATCTGGTCCTCGGCCGAACGACGGCTGCGGACCCGCGTCACGGTGTTGGGCTCGTCGTCGTTCGAGCCACCCTCCTCGCCGGCGCGACGCCGGCGACGACGACGGCGGGAGGTGCCCTCACCGTTGCCCTCCGCGGAGTCGGCCCCGTCGGCGGAGTCGGAGTCGTCGCCCGTGGCGGAGTCGGACTCGGACGCGGTCTCGTCGGAGGCCTCGTCGTCGGCGTCGGTGCCCTCGCCCCCGCCGTCCCCGGCCTTGCGGCGCCGGCGGCCGCCGCGGCGGCGACGGCGTCGGGCGGGACCGCCCTCGCCCTCGTCGTCGGCGTCCTCGGTGGACTCGGTGGAGCCGGTGTCCTGGCCCTCCGCGTCCTGGCCCTCGGTGGTCGCCGCGCCGGTCGTCTCGGCGGACTCGGTGGTCTCGTCCTCGTCGTCGGTCAGCGCCGCGAGGTCCTCGTCGGACTCGGTGTCGGCGACCTTCTTCGCGGCGGACTTCTTGCCCGACTTCCTGCCGGACCGGGAACCGGACCTGGACCGCGAGCCGGACCGCGACCCGTCGGCCGGCTGCTCCGACTCGGGAGCAGCCGTCCCGGACTCGGTGGGCTCCTCGGTGGCGTCCTCGGTGGCGTCCTCGACCGGCGGGGCCACGGCCTTCTTGCGGGTCCGTCGCGTGCTGGTGACCACCGGGGCCTGGAACAGCACGGCGTGACCGGTGGCGGCGTCAGTGGAGGAGTCGGTGGAGTCGTCCGCAGCGACGTCGCTCGCGACGGGCTCGACAGGAGCAGCGGTCTTCTTCGCAGCCCGCTTGGCGGGCGCCTTGGCCGCCTTCCGTGCCGCGGTCTTCTTCGCAGGCTCCTCGGAGGGTGCGTCGGCGACGCGCGACTCGGTGGCCTCGGGGGTCACGACCGGCTCGGCGGCGGCGGTCTTCTTGGCGGCGGTCTTCTTGGCAGCGGCCTTCTTGGCGGGTGCCTTGCGTGCGGCCGTCTTCTTCGCGACCGGTGCGTCGGTGGCCTCGGGGGCGGTCGGCTCCGTCGCGGTCTCGGCAGGTGCGGCGGCCTTCTTGGCCGGCGACTTGCGCGTGCGCCGGGTGACCACGGGGGCGGCGGGCACCTCTGCGGCGGTCTCGCTGCCGGCCTGGGAGGTCCCGGCGTCGGTGGTGTTGTCGGGCTGGTCGGAATCGAGCATGTGGTGCTCCTCGGGCACCGCACGGGTGCCGGGTACGGCGTCCACTCTCACGCGTGAGCGATCCCGGGGACGCAAAGCTTCTGTGGCGGCGACACCCTCCGCGTGTGCGTCACCGGCGGCTGTCGGTCACCTGCCGCGGTCGCCGGGCCCTGGTCGGAGTCGCTGTCACCAACCCCGGGGCCGCGTCGCGGTCCGGTGACGTCCACCCCTCCGGGGTGCCGGGCACTGGTGTGACCGGCGAGAACGTCGTCGGCTCGACGGGATCCCGACGGTGTCGGGGACGTCGAACGTGGCGAGTATCGCACACCCCGCCCGACGAGTCCCTATGCGCGACCGGCCAGCGGGTCGCCGATCTCACCCGTCGGGAGCAGGGGGCCCTGGGCGAGCCGGGTCATCAGCGGCGCCTCACCGGCCGCCAGGCCGGCCACGGCCTCGAGCCCGCGCAGCACGTCGTCGGGTCGTACGGCCGGGGTGCCGTGCCGCAGCACCACGTCCAGGGACGTACGGCTCCCGGCGACGTCGTCGGACGGCAGGACGGCGAGCGAGACGACCGCCCCCCGGGCGTCGAACTCGCGCATGCCCTTCTTGGTCATCCGCTCCACGAGGGCCTCGTCGGCCGCCAGGAAGCGCTCGACCGCCGCGGTGGTGCTGTCGCGGTCGGCGGCGAGGTCGATGCGCCAGCGGCTGGCCTCGAGCAGGTCGGCCAGCGACCCGCCGGGCGACTCCACGACCTCCAGGACGTCGAGACCGTCAGGGAGCGACTCGTCGAGCATCGCGTGGACGTCGGCCGGCACGACGACCTCGGAGAGCGCGAGCTCGAGGTACTCGGCCTCGCTGGCCGAGCCGGTGGGTGCGGCGCCGGCGTAGGAGATCCGGGGGTGCGGGTTGAAGCCCGAGGAGTACGCCATCGGCACCCGCGCACGGAAGACTGCACGCTCGAAGGCGCGGCTGAAGTCACGGTGGCTGGTGAAGCGGAGCCGTCCGCGCTTGGCGTAGCGCACGCGGAGGCGCTGGACCGGCGGGGCCTGCTGCTCGGGCTGTTGCTGTGGCACGGCGCCACGGTAGTCGGACGCCGCCGAGAAGACGCCTCCGGCGGCAACTTGTAGCCTTCCGGATCGATGGACAGAGGGGGAAGCACGTCGTGATGCTCGGAACCGAGGGCCGCAAGGGCCTGGCCACGCCGCTGGCCCTGGCTCTGCTGGTGCTGGTGTCCGTGGTCGCCTCGGCCACCCTCGACACCGCCCTGCCCGTGGTCGCGGTCACGCTGGGCGTCTCCATCGCCGCGCACGCCCCGCGGGTCGGCTGGCACCTCTCGACCGCGGTGGTGCTGCTGGCGCTGACCGTGCTCCAGGTCGTGCTGTCGTGGCTCGCCCCGCACGTGGGCTGGTCGCTGGCGACCGACAGCGCGATCGCGTGGTGCGCGTGGGCGCTGGTCCACGTCGCGCTGGTCGCGCGGCTGCCCGCCGGGACCTGGTACCGCCCGCGGGTCCGCGACCTGGTGTCGATCGGGCTCGTCCCGCTCGCCCTGGCCTGCTACTTCGGCTGGACGGCGTACACCTCGACGAGCAGCTGGCTCGGGTGGTCGATGCAGGGCGACTCGGCCAACAACATGATCCTCAACCGGGAGTTCGTGCAGCAGGGCGGCCTGCTGCGCTCCCAGGGCAACGGCGCGCCCCTCGCCACCGTGCTCCACGGCAGCTGGGCGGCCCCAGGACTCGACCTCGACTCCCCGGCCGAGGCCGTGCGCCAGATCGTCACCGGCTCCGGCGTGATGATGCTCGCCCTGGTCGCGCTGCTCAGCGTCCTGGGCTCGATGATGGCCCTCCGCCGGCTCCCCGTGGGATCTCCCCAGCGCGTGGCTGCCGGCGTGGCGGCCGGTCTGATCCCGTGGCTGTGGTGCGTCAGCGGCTACGTCTTCGGCTACGGCTACCAGAACGCCACGCCCGGCATGCTGATGCTCGCGCTGGCGTGGCTGTGCTGGACCGAGCAGCGGCGGCACGCCGTGACGGCGGTGACCGGCCTGGTGCTGGCCACCTGGGCCTCCGCCATCGCGTGGGGTCCGACCCTCCTGATCCCGGCCTTCCTGCTCGTCGCGGCAGCGGTGCGGCAGCGACGTGCGCTCCGCCACGCGGGCCGGGCGCTCGTGCTGCCGCTGGCGACGCTCGCGGGAGCGCTGGCGTACGCCCTGCTGGTCACGCTGCGCGACCTGAGGGCGCAGGGCGGCGTCCCCGGCGCCGACGGCGCCCACCCCCCGCTCGACCAGCACTGGGTCATCGGGGTGCTCGCCGTGACCGCGGTGGCGCTGGTGGTGCTGCACCGCCGCGTCGACGCCGACCTGCAGTGGGGCTTCTGGGTCGCCGCACCCGCGGCGGGCCTGGTGCTGCTCCAGCTCGGACGCGCGCGCCAGGCGCAGGACCTCCCCTTCTGGGGCTACTACCCGGTCAAGTTCGCCTGGATCGCCATCACCGTCGCGGCCCTCGTGGGCTTCGCCGAGACCTACCCCTACGTCGCCCGCGCCGCCCGCCGGCTCTGGCGCGGCAGCGGGGCGCTGCTGACCCTCGGCATCGTCTACGCCCTGTTCTTCCAGCTCAGCCCGCCCAACCGCCCGGTCACCGTCAGCGGGGTCTTCACCCCGGTCCGTCTGCACGACAGCAACCTCGACGCGGTCTACGACGAGATGTTCGACATCATGGCGGTGGAACCGAAGACGGTCGTGTCCTCCTACTTCGGACCACCCGGCGGTGAGGGCGAGGACAGCCAGACCAACTTCTGGCTGCTCGAGGCCGGGGCCTACGGCATCGCCGACCCGATCCGGTTCCCCGCCTACACGATGAACTCCCGCGACCCGGCAGGGCTCTGCTGGGCGATCACGTCCTGGAACGGCGGGGTCACCGTCCTCACCAAGCACGACCCCGAACGCCTGACCAAGAAGCTGGCGAAGGGGTGCACCGCCGACCCCGCGGCCTACGAGGTCGTGACGCCGAGGGAGTTCTTCGGTCGCTGAGGTCGGTGGCCGGTCGTCGAATCGGGGCAGGAACGCCTCCGTTGTTAGGATCCCAGCCATGTCCGGGGGTACTCGAGCGCCGCGTGTGCTGATCATCGTCCCCGCGTGGAACGAGCAGGACTCCGTCGGCGGGACCGTCGCCGAGATCCTGTCCGCGGTCCCCGGTGCCGACCTCCTCGTCGTCGACGACGGGTCCCTCGACCTCACCGCGGTGCGTGCACGTGCGGCCGGCGCGATCGTGTGCCAGCTGCCGTTCAACCTCGGCGTCGGCGGCGCCATGCGCACCGGCTACCGCCACGCCCTGCGCAACGGCTACGACGTCGCCGTGCAGATCGACGCCGACGGTCAGCACGACCCGCACTACGTCGCCGCGCTGGTCGACCGTCTCGGCGGCGGAGCCGACACCGCTCCCGCCGACGTCGTCATCGGCGCCCGCTTCGCCACCCCCGACGACCCCTACAAGGTCCGCGGGCCTCGCCGGTGGGCGATGGTGATGCTGGCCGCGGTCCTGTCGCGACTCGCTCGCACGCGCCTGACGGACGTCACCTCGGGGTTCAGGGTCTCCAACCGGCGGGCGATCTCGCTCTTCGCGACCCACTACCCCGCCGAGTACCTCGGCGACACCGTGGAGTCGCTGGTGATCGCCGCCCGTGCCGGCTGCACCATCACCCAGGTCCCCGTCACCATGCGCGCCCGCACGGCGGGACGGGCGTCCCACTCGCCCCTGAAGGCAGCCCTCTACCTGTTCCGGGCGATCGTCGCCCTCCTCCTCGCACTCGTCCGCGACTGGCCCGCCCAGATCGAGGACGGCGACGAGGCCATCGCGCACCGAGAGGTCGCTGCCGAGGCACATCCCCAGGAGGTGCAGCCACGATGAGCGGAGTGACCATCCTCGGACTGGCCGGATCGGCCATCATCCTGCTCGCCCTCTTCGAGATGATGCGCCGTCACCGGCTCCGCGAGAAGTACGCCCTGATCTGGGCGCTGGTCGCCCTCCTGATCGTCACCGTGGCGGCGTTCCCCGTCCTGCTGATCAGGACGTCGGCGGCGATCGGGCTCGAGGTGCCCGCGAACCTGCTCTTCTTCGGTGCATCGATGGTCATCATGGTCCTCACGCTCCAGCACAGCTCCGAGCTCGGACGGCTGGAGGAGCGCACCCGCACCCTCGCCGAGGAGATCGCGCTGCTGCGCCTCGAGATCGACCAGCACCGCAGCGCAGCGGCCGGCGAGCACGACGTCCTGCACCCCGACCGGCAGCAGAACGAGACGCGCGAGTGAGCGCCCCCTCGGCGGGACCGCTCGAGATCTTCATCCCCTTCTGGGGTGACCCGGCCCTGCTCTACGCCACCATCGACAGCGTCAAGGCCCAGACCGACCCCGCTTGGAGTGTCGTGGTCGTCGACGACTGCTATCCCGACCCCAGCGTCGCGGAGCACTTCGCCGCCGAGGCCGACCCGCGGATCCGCTACGTGCGCAACGAGGTCAACCTCGGCATCACCGCCAACTACGAGCTGTGCCGTGACCTCGCTTCGCGCGAGCTGATGATGTTCCTGGGCTGCGACGACCTGCTCGACCGCACCTTCGTCGAGACCGTCGTCGCTGCTCACCGCGACCACCCCGATGCGGCCATCATCCAGCCGGGGGTGCGTGTCATCGACAGCGACGGAGCCGAGGTCAACCCGCTCGCCGACCGCATCAAGGCGAGGATCCGCCCATCGGCTGACGGGCCGATCGTCCTGTCCGGCCAGGGTCTCGCGGCCAGCCTGCTCACCGGGAACTGGCTCTACTGGCCCTCCCTCGTCTTCCGCACCGATGCGTTGCGCCGACACGAGTTCCGCGAGGGACTGCCGATCGTGCAGGACCTCGCACTGGTGATCGACATGGTCGCCGCGGGCGAGTCGCTGGTCCTCGACCCGACACCGTGCTTCTTCTACCGCCGGCACGGCGGGAGCGCCTCCGCGCTCACCCTCGCCGCGGGCAGCCGGTTCGCCGACGACCGCCGCTACTACGCGCAGGCCGTCGCCCAGATGGAGGCGCGTGGCTGGCCGCAAGCCGCCCGCGCGGGCCGCCGTCGGCTCACCTCCCGGCTCCACGCCCTCTCCCTCGTGCCGGGCGCGGTCCGTCGGGGGGACAGGACCGTGCTCCGCGGCCTGGCCCGCCACGCCTTCGGGTAGCAGCGGCCCGGCAGCGGCTCAGCGTCGCCGCGAGATCCGGCGGCGCAGCTCCACGACGGCGCGCAGGAGCATCAGGCGCGAGCGCAGCGCCGGCACCACGCCGCGCGGCCGCACCGGGGTCTGGTTGTCGGCGTGCAGCCGACGCAGCACGGTCGGCTCCTCGACGTGCGCGATGCTGCCCGCCAGGATGCCGTACGTCGCCAGCCACAGGTCGTGCGACTCGGTCAGCCAGTGCGGGAAGGGCAGGGCCGTGGCGAGGGCGTCGCGGCGCACCGCCATCGCGCAGCCGTAGTAGGGACGCACCCCGGCCAGCACCCCGCCCAGGTTGGCGAGGGTCCGGTCCTCGTCGCGGGCCCGCAGCTCCCATCCGGCCTTGCCCGTCGGGCCCTGCAGGCCCGCCCCCGTGCCGAGGACCCGCAGGTTGCTGGCGGCGACCCGGTGGTCGCGCAGCGCCTCGGCGAGGGCCTCGACGTGCCGCGGGAGCCACACGTCGTCCTGGTCGGCCAGCAGCACGGCCTCACCGGAGGAGGCACCGATCGCGGCCTCGAAGGTCCGGACGTAGCCGCGGTTCTCGAGCGACCTGACCAGCCGGATGCGCGGGTCGCCGATCGCGGCGACGACGTCGGCGGTGGCATCGGTCGACGCGTCGTCGACCACGACGAGCTCGTCTCCCGGGTGGAGCTGCTCGAGGATGGAGGCGATCTGCTCCTCGACGTAGGCGACGCCGTTGTAGGTCGCCATCACGACCGACACGGACGGGCGGTCAGCCATCGTGGGTCACCTCCTCCTGTCGCCGGTGGCGACGTCGTGACATGGCCCGCACGAACCCGAGGGCGTGCACGAGCAGGCCCGCCGCGGGACCGGCGACGAGCGCGGTCACGGAGCGCTGCTCGATCGATCCCGGGGCCAGCAGCACGAGGAAGGCGACGACCGCCGCCAGCGTCCAGCCGCCCACGAACCACGTGTGCGCGGACGAGGCCTGGGTCGCTGCACCGGACAGGGTGAGGGCGGCGATCGCGCACGCGCCGACGGTCAGGCCGGCCAGCACCGCGCCGTCGACGCGGTAGTCGGCGCCGAACAGGGTCGCCATCAGCCACGGGCCGACGAGCCAGGCCAGGACACCACCGAGGGCCGTCACGGCGCCGACCAGCGCGACCGCGCGCAGCACGAGGCGCAGGCCGACCGACGGCGCGTGGACCAGGTGGGACACCACCAGCCCCTGGACGGCGTTCAGCGGGATCAGGACCGGCGCCCGGGTGAGCGAGATCGCGAGCAGCAGCGGAGCGCTGTGCCGGAAGTCGGCCTTGCTGGTCGTGACCGACAGCAGGGCAGGAAAGCCGACGATGAGGATGGCGCTGGCTGCCTGGGCGAGCACCGAGGCCGACATCCGCCTGGCCAGCACCCGCGGGGCGGAGTCCGTGCGTCGCCGCAGTGCCTCGCGCACGTGCGGCTTCGCCAGGAGCACCAGCAGCCAGGCGCCGGCACCTCCCGCCGAGGCCGCCGCCAGGAGCGTCGTCGACGCGCCGATCGCGAGCACCACGAGCAGGCAGAGAGCGAACCGGCACAGCGCGTCGGCCGTGAGGACCACGGCGGCCTCGCGCCACCAGCCGCTGCCCACGAGCGAGCCCATCACGGCGGAGTGGAACGTGTAGCCGACCGCGCCGACGGCGAGCACGCCGACGAGCACGGGCGAGGTCCGGTGCAGCACCTCCGGCTGCCACCACGGCGAGAGCGCGAGCACCAGGGCACCGGTGATCACGGCCACGGCTGCCCCTGCCACCCACACCGGAGGGCCGACCGTGCGGTCGTCGCGGATGCTCGTCGCGACCGAGCGGGTGGTCTCCGTGGCGACCCCGGACAGGACGCCGTAGACGGCGAAGAGGATCGAGAAGAAGGTCAGCAGCACGGTGTTGTCGGCCGTGCTCAGGGTGCGCGCGCCGAGCCACAGGACGAGGTAGCTGACGATGGCGCCGAGGAGCGAGGCGAGGGCCACCTGCCCTGCTCGTCCGGCGCCCGGAGCCTCCCGAGCGGGCGACAGGACTGGCTCGGACATCGTCGGCTAGCCTATCGCAGTGCCTCCCCCGCCGACGCTGACCCTGGAGCCATGAGCGGCGGAGCACGCGTCGGGTGCGTGGTGCCGGTCTTCCGGCCCGGTGCCGACCTCCCAGCCGGTGTCGCGAGCGTCCTGCAGCAGGTCGACGACGTCGTCCTGGTCCTCGACGAGGCCGACCCCGCGCCTGCCACGGAGCTGCTGCTCGACCACTGCGTCGCCGAGGGCGCGCGCCTCGTGCGTCACGACGACAACCTGGGCATCGGGGCCGCGCTGAACTCCGGCTTGCGCGCCCTGGACGGGCAGACCGACTTCGTGCTCACCCTCGACCAGGACAGCCGGCTCGAGGACGGCTACGTCGCCGAGCTTGTCGCCGCCCACCGCTTCGCCGACCACCACGGCGTACGCGTCGGCATGGTCGCGCCTGCGGTCGTCGAGTCGATCGGGCGGATGTCCGCCCGGCAGGAGGACGCGGTGCTCGTCGGCGGCGAGCCGATCCAGTCCGGTCTCCTCGTCCCGCGGGCCGTGCTGGAGGACGTCGGCGACTTCGACGACACCCTCTTCATCGACGGGGTCGACACCGACTTCTACCTCCGCGCCCTCGACGCCGGCTACACCTGCGTCGTCGCGCCCGCGACCCGGATCGGCCACCGGCTCGGGGACGCCCACGCGGGTCCGGTGCGGCGCGGGCCCGCCCTCGTGGTGGCCGCCGACTTCCGCTACTTCTACCAGTGGCGCAACCTCGTCCGGCTGCTGCGCCGGCACGCGCGGAGGCATCCCGGGTGGGCGGCGCACGCGGTCTGGAAGGCCGTGCGCCACCTCGGCATCGTCACCGTCCTCGTGCCGGGGCGCGGACCCCGGCTGTCCGCGGCTGCGGCCGGGCTGCGTGCCGGTGTCGCCGGCCGCGAGGGTCGCGCCGAGGCATGAGGCCGGGCTCCGCCGATACGCCGGCCGCCCGGCCGCGTTGGTACCGTGCGAGCATGCGTCCCCCCGTCAGCAGCACGAGCCGGGACGAGGCGCCCACGGCGGCCGCGGAGGACCGGTGGACGGTCCGGCTCGGTGACAAGGTCGCGACCCGGGACAACAACTTCGACGTCCTGCGGCTCTTCGCCGCGTGGGCGGTCCTCGTCTCGCACTCCTTCGCCCTCGTCGGCCGAGCCGAGCCCCTCTCGTGGTTCGGCACCTCGCTCGGCCACGTCTCCGTCCTGATCTTCTTCGCCGTCAGCGGGCTGCTGATCCGTCGCAGCTGGGAGTACGACCCCCGGCCGCGCGACTTCTGGACCAAGCGTGCGCTGCGCCTGCTGCCGGCGCTGGCCGTGGTGGGAGTGGTCACCGCGTTCGTGCTCGGGCCGGTGGTGACGAGCCTGTCGCCGGGCGACTACTTCTCGTCGTGGCAGACCTGGTTCTACCCGGTCCGCATCACCCTGCTCTGGACCTTCGGCGCCCCGCTCCCGGGCGTCTTCGAGGACAACGTGCACCCGGGGGTCAACGGCCCGCTGTGGAGCCTGCCGGTGGAGGTGCTGGCCTACTTCTTCCTCTTCGTGCTGGGCGTGACCGGCCTGCTGAAGAAGCGCGGCGTCGTCACCGCGGTCGCCGTCCTGAGCCTGGTCTGGGCCGGCTGGTGGGTGACGGTGACCTCGACCGCCATCGGGGCGACGTACGTCCTGGCCGGGTTCGCCGTCGGTGCGGCGGCCTACTCCTGGCGTGAGCGCATCGTGCTCGCCTGGCCGGTCGCCCTGCTTCTCGTGCCCCTGTGCATCGCCGCCGGGCTCGGCCCCGAGCCGGTCCGCGTCGTCACGTGGACGCTCGCCGCTGTCTACCTGAGCTACTGGTTCGCCTTCGCGGTGCCGCCGGTGGGCCGAGCGCTCACGCGCTTCGGGGACGCCTCCTACGGCGTCTACATCTGGGCGTTCCCCGTGCAGCAGACGATCGTCCAGGTCGGCGGGCCGGACACCAGCCCGTGGACGATCATGATCATCGCCACTCCTATCGTGTGGCTGCTGGCCATCGCCTCGTGGCGCCTGGTCGAGCGGCCGGCGCTGCGGCACAAGCCGCGACCGGTCCGCCCGACGGCCTGAGGCTCAGCTCCCGCGGACCCGGCGCGCCATCGCCTTCAGGCGGGTGCGCGGGCGGAGCCGCTGGCGCAGCGTCGGAGGCATGGGCGCTGGCGCCTTGGCCCTCCGCTGCTGCCGCAGGCGTCGCTGGAGGCGACGGATCTGGGTCTGCTTCTGCGCGGACTTCTTCTCCAGCTGGGTGACGCGACGCTGCATCTGCCGGGTGCGCTTGCGCAGCTCCGTGAGCTCCAGCAGGTCGGCGCGCAGCTGCCGGGTCTCCCCCGGCGGCAGCAGGAACGGGCGCGAGTCGATGCGGCGCTCGATCTCGCGCTGGTTCTGCGCCCACTCGTCGATCGGGTGGGCGGTGCGGGAGGACTCGCGGGTCTCCCACCAGCGGTAGATCGCGGTGCCACGGCCGATGTCGGTGACGCCGGCGAGCTGCGCCGCGCGCAGCAGGAACTCCCAGTCCTCGGTGGTCGTCATCGAGTCGTCGTAGGCCAGGCCGAAGTGGGTGGCCAGCGACCGCGGGAAGATCCAGCCGATCGGCGGGGACTGGTTGGCCACGAGGTGACCCGCCAAGGAGAAGTCGTCGTCGTAGGCCTTCTCCGGCGCCGTCGTGGACCGGATGCCCGGCAGGCCGCGCACGGTGTCGACCGAGGCGCCCTGCTTCATCGCGATGGTGCGGAGGATCCGGCCGCCGTGCTCACGCTCGGCGTCGCGGAACTCCTTGACCCAGTCGCCCATCACCACGTCGTCGTCGTCGAAGATCGCGACGTAGCGTCCGGCTGCGGCCTCGATGCCGGCGTTGATCGGGGCGGAGCGCTGGCCGTGGTCGAGCAGCACCAGACGGATCCGCTCGCGCAGGGCAGGCGGCTGGTCGTCGATGACGACCTCGACGGCCTTCTGCTCCTCGGCGTTGGTCTTGTGGGCGACGACCAGCACCTCGAAGTCCTGGCAGGACTGCGCGGCGAGGCACACGAGCGCCTCGCGGAGCTCCTGGATGCGGCGCCCCTGGGTGCGCATCACCACACTGAGGAACCGGTCGGTCTCGGTGCTCCGGGGGTCGACGTAGCTCGGGGCGGGGCGTGGCGGCGCCGCGGTGAGCGCCCACACGAACTGGTTGACCAGGCCGTTGGGCTCGGCGTCGCCGCGCACCGTGCGGAGGTAGCGGGAGAACGTGGTCGCCTCGGAGAGCCCGACGTGGTCGCCGGGGAAGTGCTGGTCGCTCCTCGCCAGCAGCACGTCCTCGCGGCCGATGCGCGAGAGCCCGGCCGAGGCGAGCGCGGCCGTGAGGCTCTTCTCGCTGTAGAGCTGGACGTGGGTGACGTCGAGCAGGCCCGCCTCGGTGTAGTCCCAGGTGCCGAGGAGGGTCTTGATGCCGACGTCGAGGTGGGTCACGTTGGGCACGCTCGTCACGGCCACCGCGCGGTGCTCGGCGAGCAGCTCGCCGAGCGCGGCGAGGGCGTGCGAGCCGTCGGTGAGGTGCTCGAGCCCGTCGAGGAAGGTCACCGAGACGAGCCGTCGACCGTCGAGCACCTTGCGCAGCCGTTCGGCGACGTCGGGGTCGGTCAGGTCGGCCGCGTGCGCCTCCAGCCCGCGCGCGCGCAGCTGGTCGAGCTCGAGCTCGTCGACGTCGACGCCGACGTAGTGCAGCCCGAACCAGTCCTTGATCGGCTCGGCGACGTGCCCGAACCCGCAGGCCAGGTCGAGGTGCACACCGTCCTGGTCGAGGTCGGCCGGCAGGTGCTGCTCGAGCAGGCGGAGGGCGTGGCCGAACTTGTTGTCGGGCTGGACCTCGTTGTCGTACTTGTGGAAGTCGTTCACAGCGAGTACCTGTGCTCTGCGTAGCGGCCCTTGGCGAAGGTGCCGATCGTGTGGTCGGGGTCGCGCTGCTCGACGAGGGTGCCCTCGCGCTCACGCTGGCGGAACTCCCGGGCCGCGGCCTTCTCCTCCGGGCTGGCGTCGGCGGACTCGAAGCGGCGCAGGATCGACTTGACCAGCCCCGGCTTCGACCACTTGTGGGCGATGAGCAGACCCGCCTCCGCGGAGAACCTCACCTCGGCGCTCGTGGGCATCCAGCGCCCGTCGGTGTCGAGGTACTTGTCGTGGAAGACCACGGCGGCCGGCTGGAAGACGACCTGCTTGCCGGCCTCGCGCACGCGCCAGGAGTAGTCGACGTCGTCGCAGTACATGAAGAAGGTCTGGGAGTCGAAGCCGCCGAGCTCGACGAAGAGGTCGCGCGGGGTCATCGCGAACGCGGTCGTGGCCCAGGAGGTGAAGCCGGTGCCGCTGGCGTAGTCCTTCGGGTGCTCGATGGGCAGCTGCTTGGCCTCGACGAAGCCCACGGAGGGGTCCTTGAAGGCGGCGAGCATGCGCCAGATCGCGCGCGGCTCGGGGACGACGTCGGGGTTGGAGAAGATGAGGTAGTCGGGGTCGTCGAGGATCTGCGCCATCTCGTTGTGACCGCGCGAGGTCCCGACGTTGTCGGCGAAGAAGTGGTAGCGCAGCTGGTGGATGTGCGGCAGGCGAGCCCGGAGCTCGTCGAGGTCGGCGTCGCTGAGCAGCCGCTCCGAGGACGCGTCGCCGAGAGTCACCACGAAACCGGTGCACATGCCCTCGCTCTGACCGATGCGCGAGGAGTTGTCGAGCGCCTCCAGCATGCGCACCACGCCCGCCATCGGGGTGTGGTAGAGCAGCGACTGCACTCCAATGATCACCGGCTCATCGAGTCGTGGCTCATCGAGCACGCGCATTCCTCCTGTGGCTAGGTCCGAGCAGCCGGGGTGCGTCACCACGCCCCCGTCAAACGTGCAGCAGTATAGGTGTCGCGCCCGGTCAGACGACGCTCAGCGGCAGGAGCGTCTGGCCGGTCGGCCCGACCTGGATCTCGGTGCCCATCTCGGGGCACACACCGCAGTCGTAGCACGGCGTCCAGCGGCAGTCCTCGATCTCGATGTCGGCGCCGTCGGCGGCCGCGAGGGCGTCCTCCCAGTCACCCCAGAGCCAGTCCTTGTCGAGGCCGGAGTCGAGGTGCTCCCACGGGAGCACCTCGTCGTAGTCGCGCTCACGGGTGGTGTACCAGTCGACGTCCACGCCGGTGCCGGCGAGCGCCTTGTCGGCGGACGCCATCCAGCGGTCGTAGGAGAAGTGCTCGCTCCAGCCGTCGAAGCGGCCGCCGTCGCGCCAGACCTCCTCGATGACCCGACCGACGCGGCGATCGCCGCGCGAGAGCAGGCCCTCGACGATGCCGGGCTTGCCGTCGTGGTAGCGGAAGCCGATCGCGCGGGCGTACTTCTTGTCCTCGCGGACGACCTCGCGCAGCAGCCGGAGCCGTTCGTCGGTCGCCTCGTGGTCGAGCTGGGCGGCCCACTGGAACGGCGTGTGCGGCTTGGGCACGAAGCCGCCGATGGAGACGGTGCAGCGGATGTCGTTGCGCCCCGAGACCTCGCGCCCGGTCTTGATCACGCGCTTGGCCAGGTCGGCGATGGCGAGGACGTCCTCGTCGGTCTCCTGGGGCAGGCCGCACATGAAGTAGAGCTTCACCTGGCGCCAGCCGTGGGAGTACGCCGCCGCGACCGTGCGGATCAGGTCGTCCTCGCTGACCATCTTGTTGATGACCTTGCGCATCCGCTCGGAGCCGCCCTCGGGGGCGAAGGTCAGGCCGGAGCGGCGACCGTTGCGGGAGAACTCGTTGGCCAGGGTGATGTTGAAGGCGTCGACGCGGGTGCTGGGCAGCGAGAGCGAGACGTTCGAGCCCTCGTAGCGGTCCGCGAGGCCCTTGGCGACCTCGCCGATCTCGGTGTGGTCGGCGCTGGACAGCGACAGCAGGCCGACCTCCTCGAAGCCGGTCTTGCGGATGCCGTTCTCGACCATGTCGCCGATGGTCTTGATCGACCGCTCACGCACCGGGCGGGTGATCATCCCGGCCTGGCAGAAGCGGCAGCCGCGGGTGCAGCCGCGGAAGATCTCCACCGAGAACCGCTCGTGCACCGTCTCGGCGAGGGGCACCAGGGGGTTGGCTGGGTAGGGCCACTGGTCGAGGTCCATTAGGGTGTGCTTGCGCACCCGGAACGGGATGCCAGGCCGGTTGGGCACGACCGCCTCGATCGAGCCGTCGGCGGCGTAGGCGACGTCGTAGAAGCGCGGGACGTAGATGTTGCCGGTGACGGCGAGCCGGCGGAGCAGCTCCTCACGTCCACCCGGGCGGTCCTCGGCCTTCCACTCGCGCACCACCTCCGAGATCGCCAGCACGACCTCCTCGCCGTCACCGAGCACGGCCGCGTCGACGAAGTCGGCGATCGGCTCGGGGTTGAAGGCGGCGTGCCCGCCGGCGATCACGACGGGGTCGTCCTCGCCGCGCTCGGAGGCGTGCAGCGGGATGCCGGCGAGGTCCAGCGCGTTGAGCATGTTGGTGTAGCCGAGCTCGGTGGAGAAGCTCAGGCCGAAGAGGTCGAAGGCGCCGACCGGACGGTGGCTGTCGACGGTGAACTGCGGGATCGGCCCGTGCTCGTCGCCGGTGCGCATCACCTGCTCCATGTCGGGCCACACCGAGTAGGTGCGCTCGGCGAGGATCCAGTCACGCTCGTTGAGCACCTCGTAGAGGATCTGCACGCCCTGGTTGGGCAGGCCGACCTCGTAGGCGTCGGGGTACATCAGGGCCCAGCGCACGGTCGGGCCGCCGACCTCCGAGGAGGCGGCGCAGTCCCAGTCCTTGACGACGGAGTTCAGCTCCCCGCCGACGTACTGGATGGGCTTCTGCACCGACGGAAGCCTGGCCTCCAGGCGCGGGAAGACCGACGCGACGGACATGGCGGAACACCTCGATGAAGGACGGGAGACGGGGAAGCCGGCACACCACCTCCGGCGGCCGACCACCTAGGTTACGTCGCGGCAGGTGGTGCGGCCTACTCAACGACGGGTCAGCGGCGGGCCAGCGGCCTGCCCAGGGCCGGCTCCGCGACGACTCCGCGACGCACCTGCCCCGACGACCTCAGGTGGATGTTCTGGAGCAGGCCGAGGGCGAGCATGCCCGCGAACAACGAGCTGCCGCCGTAGGACACGAAGGGCAGCGGCACGCCGGTGACGGGCATGATGCCGAGGCACATGCCGATGTTCTGGAAGGCCTGGAACCCCCACCAGCAGGCGATGCCGGCGGCCGCGACGCGACCGAACAGGTCGCCGGCCCCGGCCGAGATCGCCAGCGCGCGCCAGACCAGCACCGCCAGCAGCAGGATCATCACGCCCGCGCCCACCAGCCCCAGCTCCTCACCGGCGACGGTGAAGATGAAGTCGGTGTGCTGCTCGGGCACGAAGCCCGACCGGGTCTGGGAGCCCTCGAAGAGCCCCTGGCCGAGGAGCCCGCCGTTGCCGACCGCGATGCGCGCCTGCTCGGTGTTGTAGCCCGCCCCCCGGGGGTCGAGGCCGGGGTTGGTGAAGGCGAGGAACCGGTCGACCTGGTAGGGCTTGAGCACACCGGCCGAGACCGCGGCAATCGCGCCGACGACGGCGCCGAGGGTCAGCCCGGCCAGCCAGCGGCGTCCGGCACCTGCGATGGCGAGCACGCCGAAGACAGTGGCGGAGAGGACCAGCATGGTGCCGAGGTCGGGCTGCAGCAGGATCAGCACGGCTGGCAGGCCGGCGATGGCGAGCATGGCGAGGACCTCGAGGCTCCCCACCCTCCGGCCCCAGCGCCGCTCCGTCCGCTCGGCCACGACGAGCGCCATCCCGATGACCACGGCGAGCTTGGCGAACTCCGAGGGCTGGATCGACATCCCGCCGACCTGGAGCCACGAGCGGGAGCCGTTGACGGTGCTGCCCGCGACCAGCACCATCACGAGCCCGGCGACGCTCGCGAGGTAGGCCAGCGGCGCGAGGATCCGCACCCAGCGGTGGTCGACGGCCATCACCGCGACCATCAGCACCACGCCGATGGCGACGTTGACCAGCTGCTTGCGCAGGTAGGCGTTCGGGTCACCGCCGGTGAGGTCGGCCCGGGTGGACGTGGCCGACCACACGAGCAGGCTGCCGAGGGCGACCAGCGTCGTGGCCGCGAACATCAGCAGCCAGTCGAGGCCGGGGGCGCGCAGGCTGCTGGAGGCGGGTCCCGATCGGATCGTCACCGGCTCACTCCCCTGCGAGCTTGGTGCGGACGGCCGGCGGCATGATCGAGCCGTCGGCGAGGAACTGCGGCAGCTTCGCCGGCGGGACCGTGCCCGGGATGGCGGCGCGCTTCGGGGAGACGGTCTCGCCGGCGATGCCGTAGAGCGACTCCCAGATCGCGCGGACCCCCTCGCCCGTCGAGCCGGAGCCGGTGCCCGCCTGGCTGATCATCATCACCACGACGTAGTCCTTCGTGTAGGACGCCACCCAGCCGGTCGACTGCTTTCCGTAGACCTCGGCCGAGCCCGTCTTGGACCGGACGGTGACCTTGTCGAGCGGGAAGCCACCCATCTTCCAGGCCATCGTGCCCACGCTGGTGACGCCCTTGAGCGCGTTGTCGATGAAGTCGATGTCCTTCTCCGGCACGTCGACCTTCGCGACCTTGCGCGGGGCGATGCGTCGCAGCACCTCGCCCTCGGGGCTCACGATCGCCTTGGCCACGGTCGGCGCCCAGAGGGTGCCGCCGTTGCTGAGCGCGGCGTAGGCGCGGGCGAGCTGGAGAGGCGTGACGATCGTGTCGCCCTGCCCGATGGAGAAGTTGACCGCGTCGCCGGCCCGGTAGAGGTTGCCCTCGACGCAGAACTCCCGCGCGAAGGTGTAGACGAAGTCGCTGGTGTCGGCGTCCTGCGGCTTGCTGCTGAGGTCGCAGTAGTAGTCCTTCTGCGACTCGTAGTAGGCCTGCTTCCAGTGACGGTCGGCGATGCGGCCCGGGGCCTCGCCCGGCAGGTCGATGCCGGTGCGCGATCCGAAGCCGAAGACCTTGGCGATCTCGACGAGCGGGTCCCTCGCGTCGACGTCGGCCGGGTCGCTGCCGAAGCGCTGCCAGAAGTCGTAGCCGATGCGGTAGAAGAAGGTGTTGCAGGAGACCTCGAGCGCCCGCGCGAAGCCGATGAAGCCCTCGGCGGCGGACTCGTGGTTCCTGAAGGGGCGGTTGCCGACCTGGAAGCTCGAGGAGCAGTCGAGCCGGGTGTCGGTCGAGTAGCCGTTGGTGAGCGCACCCGCCGTCATGAACGGCTTCCACGTCGAGCCCGGGGCGAACTGGCCCTGGGTCGCCCGGGAGAGCAGCGGCGTGCCGGCCTTCTCGGAGTAGAGCCGGGCCAGCTCGGGCTCGCTGATGCCGCCGGTCCACACGTCGGGGTCGTAGGTCGGCTGGCTGGCCATCGCGATGACGCGGCCGGTCTTCGCGTCCAGGACCACCGCCGCCCCCGAGTCGGCGGCGAACTTGCGGCCGGTGACCGGGTCGAGCGTGGCGCGCTGGACCTTGATCCGCTCGGCGAGCTGCTTCTCCACGACCGCCTGGACCTTCGCGTCGATGGAGGTGACCAGCGTGTCGCCGGGCGTGCTCTCGACGAGCGAGTCGTCACCGAGCACGCGACCCATCGAGTCGACCGCGACGCGTCGATAGCCGGGCAGGCCGCGCAGCCACTCGTCGTACTCCTTCTCCACGCCGGCACGGCCGACGACGGAGGCGCCGTTGAGCGAGCGGTCGTCGCGCTCGGAGGCGAGGTCGTACTCGTCCTCGGTGATCGGGCTGAGGTAGCCCAGGACGTGGGCGAGGTTGATGCCGAAGGGCCGGGGGTAGGACCGGACGTTCTGCTGCTCGGCGAGCACGCCCGGGTAGTCCTCGGGCTGCTCGAGCACGCGCAGCGCGACGTCCTTGGAGACGTCGATCGCGACCGGCACCGGCTGGTAGGGCGAGCCGTTCCAGCACACGTCACGGACGCTGCCGGGGTCGCCGCAGGTGACCAGGCGCGCCTCGACCTTCTTCGGCGTGCTGTCGACGGCGACGGCCACGCGTCGGACCAGCTCGGTGCGCTGGTCGTCGTCGAGCTTGCCGAGCAGCGTGCGGTCGACCGAGATCACCCAGGACGTGCGGTTGGCCACCAGGGGGCGGCCCTGGCTGTCGACGATCAGGCCGCGCTGCGGCTGCACGACGATGTCGCGCACCGACTGGTTGGCGGCCTGCGCCTGGTAGGACTCGCCGCCGATGACCTGGAGGTAGTAGAGCCGCACGAACAGCGTCGCGAACAGGGAGAAGGCCAGCACCTGCACCACGACGAGGCGCAGGCGGCTCCGGTGGCCGGCGGGGCTCACGTGGTGGCCCACTGCGGGCTGAGCCGGGTGAACAGCTTCATCAGCGGCGGCAGGACGAACGGGGTGAGCAGGACGTCCCAGACCACGGCGACGAGCACGACCTCCAGCAGGCCGGAGACCGACATCGTCGGGTCCTTGAGCACGACGCCGGTCAGGGCGAACAGCGACGTGGCGACGAACGAGGAGGCGGCGACCGTGCCGATCACCGCGAGGGCGGTGGGCTTCTGGTCCTGGCGCACGCGCGCGGCGAGGAAGGCCGCGACGGTGAGGGCGAGCGCCCAGCGGCCGGCGATGTGGTCGGCCGGCGGCGCCAGGTCGAGCGTGATGCCCGCCACGAACCCCAGGACCAGGGCGAACGGCGCCTCGACGGTGAGGGCGGCCGCCACCACGACGAGGAGGCAGAGGTTGGGCACGATGCCGTGCCACGCCACGTGCGGGAACAGCGACACCTGGAGGGTGAGCGCGACCACGACGGCGGCCAGGGCGGCGAGCCAGCGGAGGTAGCTCACCGCAGGCTCCCGTCGGCCTCGATGATCGCGCGGTCGCTCGCCGAGCCGCTGGGCACCATCACGCCCACGACGTCGAGGGCGGAGAAGTCCACGAGGGGCTTCACCACCGCGCGCTGGGAGGCCTCGCGCAGCGAGCTGTAGACCTCGGTGATCGTGCCGATCGGCACGCCCGGGGCGTAGGGACCCGTGCTGCTCCCCCACGTCACGACCGTGTCGTCGCGCGAGGGCACGGATGCGTCGTCGACCAGGCGGAGGTCGAGGCCTGCGGCCTCCTTCAGCGACCCGCTGCCGGTGACGAAGCCGATCTCCATGCTCGAGCCGACGCGGCCACCGACGGTCGAGTCGGGGTCGACGATGAGCAGGACCGTCGCGGTGCTGCGGGTGACGCGCAGGACCCGTCCGACGAGGCCGTCGTTGTTGACGACCGTCATGTCGGGCCCGATGCCCGCGTCGGAGCCGGCGTCGATGGTGACGGTGAAGCTCTGCGACTGGCGGGAGCCGAGGGCGACCACCCGGGCGGGGACCAGCGCGGACCCGAGGTCGGTCGCGGCGCTGGTGAGGCCGTCGTACTGCTCGAGGCGGTTGCGGTCGAACCCGGCCAGCTCGACCTTGCCGCGCAGCTCGGCGTTGCTCGCCTCGAGGTCACGGACCTCGTCGGCGAGGTCGCCCTTGCTGCGGAACCACGCGGGCACCGCCGTGAAGGGGCGTACGGCGGCTGCCGCGGCCGACTCGGCAGGGCCGAAGGCCTCCCCCACCACGCGTCGGGCCGGCTCGATCGGCGAGCTGCCACCTCCGGAGACGTCGAGCGTGATCAGCGTGACGCTCGCCAGGACCAGCGCCACCAGCAGCGAGCGCGGCGCACGGTTGCGCGACTCGAGCCGGTCGAGACCGGTCCAGCGTCGCTCCCTGCCGTCCTGCCTGCCCCCGAGGCCACGCATCAGAACCGCCTCACGTCGGAGACCAGGACCTGCTGGAGCGCCTCGAACTCCTCCACGCACTTGCCGGCGCCGTAGGCGACCGACGACAGCGGGTCCTCGGCCACGTGCACCGGCATGCCGGTCTCGTGGCGCAGGCGCTCGTCGAGACCGCGGAGCATGGCGCCACCGCCGGTGAGCACGATGCCGCGGTCCATGATGTCGCCGGCCAGCTCGGGCGGCGTCTGGTCGAGGGTGGTGCGCACCGCGTCGATGATGTTGTGCAGCGGCTCCTCCAGTGCCTGGCGCAGCTCGGAGCTGGAGACCACCACCGTGCGGGGCAGGCCGGAGACCATGTCGCGTCCGCGGATCTCGGCGTCGGGCTCGGTCGGCAGCGGGAAGGCCGACCCGAGGGTCATCTTCATCTCCTCGGCCGTGCGCTCCCCCAGCATGAGGGAGTACTCCTTCTTCATCCACGCGATGATCGCCTGGTCGAGGTCGTCGCCGGCGGTGCGGACGGACAGGCTGGTGACGATGCCGCCGAGGCTGATCACGGCGACCTCGGTGGTGCCCCCGCCGACGTCGACGACCATGTTGCCCGTCGCCTCGTGCACCGGCAGCCCGGCCCCGATCGCGGCGGCCATCGGCTCCTCCACGATGTAGACCCGGCGGGCACCGGCCTGGTAGCCGGCTTCCTTGACCGCACGCTGCTCGACCGCGGTGATGCCGCTCGGCACGCAGATCACCATGCGGGGCTTGGCGAAGTAGCGGCGGCGGTGCACCTGGTGGATGAAGTAGCGCAGCATCTGCTCGGTCGCCTCGAAGTCGGCGATCACGCCGTCCTTGAGCGGGCGGATCGCGGCGATCGTGTCGGGCGTGCGGCCGATCATCCGCTTGGCCTCGTGGCCGACCGCGAGCACCTCGCCGTTGGCGGTGTTCATCGCCACCACGGAGGGCTCGTCGAGCACGACGCCCTTGCCGCGGACATAGACCAGCGTGTTGGCGGTGCCGAGGTCGACGGCCATGTCGCGGCCGATGAAGCCCCCAGAAGTGATGTTCAGTGCCATGCCGCAGATGCCCTTGCAGGTCGGGTCGTGCCGGGAAGTGGGGTCAACGGTCTCGCCGACCCACGCTCAGGCTAAGGAGCGCGGAGGGGTGTTCCGGGGAGGACACGCGCGGGTCTAGGTTCGGGACATGGCTGACCACACCTCCGACCTCGACGAGCTCCGGGCGTCGCTGCCCGTCGACCAGATCGCGGGGCAGCTGGGCGAGGACCCCGACGACGTACGTCGCGCGGTGGACGTCGCCCTGCCCGCGCTGCTCGGCGGGCTCAGGGCCAACGCCGAGGACCCGGGCGGCGAGGCCTCGCTGGCCGAGGCGCTCGGTCAGCACGACGCCTCGGTGGCCACACCGCCGATCGACCTCGCCGACGTCGACCCGCAGGACGGGGAGCGGATCACCGCCCACATCTTCGGCGGTCACCAGGACCAGGTCGTGCACCAGCTCGGCAGCACGGGGGCCGGCAGCTCGCTCGTGCAGAAGCTCCTGCCGATCCTGGCGCCGATCGTGCTGTCCTACGTCGCGAAGCAGATGGGGGCCAAGGGCGGGGCCGCCGGCGGGGGCGTCCTCGGCACGGTCCTGTCCTCGATCCTCGCCGGCGCGGCCCAGGGCGCAGGCGGCTCGCCGCGGTCCCAGCCGTCGGGCGGGCTCGGCGGCGTCCTGGGCGACCTGCTCGGCGGGTTGCTCGGCGGCGGCCGCAAGGGCTGATCCTTCGCCCGTTCAGTGATCCCCGGCTGACCGGGGATCGCTGAACATGTCGGCTCGTGCACGGCCTGACATGTTCAGCGAGTGCCTGACAACCCCTCGCCGAGCTCGTGGGCTACGCGCTGAGCTCGGGAAACCAGATGCCGATCTCGCGGGCAGCGGACTCCGGGGAGTCCGAGCCGTGCACGATGTTCTGCTGGACGGCCACGCCCCAGTCGCGCCCGAGGTCACCGCGGATGGTGCCGGGGGCGGCGACGGTCGGGTCGGTCGCGCCGGCGAGGGAGCGGAAGCCCTCGATGCAGCGCTCGCCCTCGATCACGACGGCGAGCACCGGTCCGGAGAGCATGAACTCCACGAGCGGGCCGTAGAACGGCTTGCCCTCGTGCTCGGCGTAGTGCGCGGCGAGGATCTCGGTGGTCGCCTCACGCAGCTCGACGGCCGCGAGCACGTAGCCCTTGGCCTCGATCCGGCGGAGGACCTCGCCCGAGAGGCCGCGGCGTACGCCGTCGGGCTTGACGAGGACGAGGGAGCGCTGGACGTCGGTCATGGGCTGCAGCCTAGCCAGCGGCGGCCTCGGTCAGTCCTGCTGGGCCTGCTCGGCCCGCCAGGCGGCCCATGCCTGGGCGCGCTCCCGCTCGATCTTGCGACCCAGCAGGTCGGCGGCCGCCCAGAGCGCGGCGAAGACCGCGCCCAGCGCGAACATCACCGGGACGACGAGGCCGAGGCCGATCGCAGCCACCTGGACGGCGTAGCCGGCGAGGTAGGCCCACTCCGCCCGGAGCATGCCGGCGAGCAGCAGGCAGACCACGGCCAGGCCGAGGCCCACGGACAACGCCGTGCCGGTGTCCACGTCGGCGATGGTGATCATCACCGGTGTGGTCAGGCCGAGGGTGATGGCCTCGAGGCTCAGCACGGCGGCGCACATGCCGCGGCGCGGCGAGCGCTCGGTGTTGGTGGGCGCGTCCTGCTCGAGGATCCGGTCGGGGGTCTCGTCGCTCATCGACGGCCCTTGAGCAGTGCACGTGCCTCGCCGACCGTGACGACCGACCCGGTGACCAGGACGGCGCCGGACCCGATCGAGACGTCGATCGCCTCGCCGGCCTCGGCGAGGGTGGCGGCCCGGTCGATCGCGTCGGCCAGGTCGGGGACGACGGAGACCCGGTCCTCGCCGAAGACCTCGACGGCCACACGGCCGAGGGCGGCGGCCGACATGGAGCGGGGCGTGGAGTTCTGCGTGCACACGACGTAGGCCAGGTGCGGCTCGAGGGCGGCGAGGACGCCCTCGTAGTCCTTGTCCTCCATCACGCCGATGACGCCGACGAGCGGGCTGAACGAGAACGAGTCCTCGAGCGCCTCGCCGACGGCCTCGGCGCCATGCGGGTTGTGAGCCGCGTCGAGCAGGATCGTGGGGCTGCGGCGGATGATCTCCAACCGGCCGGGCGACGTGACCTCGGCGAACGCCGCCCGCACCAGCTCGTCGTCGAGCTCACCGCTGCCGAACGCCTCGACCGCGGCCAGCGCCACGGCGGCGTTCTGAGCCTGGTGGGCGCCGTAGAGCGGCAGGAACACGTCGTCGTAGGTCGCGCGCAGCCCCTTGAGGGTGACGACCTGTCCGCCGACGGCGGGGGTGCGCGCCAGGACCCCGAACTCGATGCCCTCGCGTGCCACCGTCGCGCCGACCTCGCCCGCCCGCTCGAGCAGGACCGCGGCGACCTCGGGGGTCTGCTCGGCCAGGACGGCGATCGAGCCGGCCTTGATGATCCCGGCCTTCTCGACCGCGATCGTGGCGGGGTCGTCGCCGAGGTACTTGGCGTGGTCGACGGCGATCGGCAGCACCACGGCCACGTCGGCGTCGATGACGTTGGTGGCGTCCCAGCTGCCACCCATGCCGACCTCGACCACGGCCACGTCGACCGGCGCGTCGGCGAAGGCGGCGTAGGCCATGCCGACGATGGTCTCGAAGAAGCTCAGCGGGTGGTCCTGCCCGGCGTCCACGAGGTGGGTGTAGGGGGCGACGTCGTTGAAGGCGCGGACGAAGGCCTCGTCGTCCAGCGGCTCGCCGTCGATGCTGATCCGCTCGCTCATCCGCTCCAGGTGCGGTGAGGTGAAGCGGCCGGTGCGCAGGTCGAGCGCGCGCAGCAGCGTCTCGATCATCCGGCTGGTGCTGGTCTTGCCGTTGGTGCCGGTCAGGTGCACGGAGCGGAACGAGTGCTGCGGCTCGCCGAGCAGCTCGGTGAACGCCTCGATCCGGTCCAGGCTGGGCTCGAGCTTGGTCTCGGGCCAGCGCGAGAGCAGCGCGTCCTCGACCTCGTCGAAGGTCTCGGCGAGGCGCGGGCCGTCGGCGGCGCCAGGATCGGGGCGGGGGGTCTCAGTCATGGGACCTCGAGTCTATTGACCCCGGTCAGCAGGAGACGACCCGCCGCCACGGCTTCACGACCTGGAGCGCCTTGCCGTCGAGCGGCCTGGCGCGGAACTGGTCGAGTGCGTCCTCCCACCGCGGGTCGGCGGTGCCGGTGACGTACATCGCCGAGCCCTGGTCGGCATAGACCAGCCCGTACTTCTTCATCGCCTTCACGATCGTCCGCGCCACCCCCGTGTAGCGGTTCGCCGGGAACGACCTCGGCAGCCGGAAGCGCAGGCCGTACGCCGGCAGGTCGCGCGCGGTGTTGCCGCTCGGGCCGCAGTGGCGGGCCGGCCAGGTGTAGGCGTTGCGGGCGCTCGGCATGGTGAACCGCAGGGCGTGGGTGATCCGTCCGGACGCGGCCTCGTCGTAGGAGAGCAGGCCGGGCGTGATCGGCAGGCCCGCCGCGTCGGCGGAGGTCCAGCGAGCCGGGCGCAGCGCGTTGGACGAGAGGTCCCAGCGGGCGGCGGCCGCGGCGCGCCAGGCGACGACCCTGCCGGAGGCGTCGCGCACCCGCTCGGCGGCGTACAGCTCGACGAGGTCGCACGTGCCGCTGCGGACCGTCAGCACGTGCCGGTCCCCCTCCCCCGGGTCGGGCTCGGCGCGACTGCCGCCCTCGATCGCGGCGTCGGCCGGGACGAACACGGGTCCGCGGTCGCTCTCGTCGCCGTAGTCCTCGCCGTCGACACCGAACTGCAGCGGCAGCAGCGGCTGGTCCTCGGGCACCACGTTGACCGGGATGCCGTAGTACTCCTCGGTCGTGCCGAGGTCGAGGTGCAGGTCGTGGCCGGCGAGCTGCCGTCCGACGATGGCGTCCGACGACCGCCACACCGGCCGCCGGTCGACGCGCCGGTTCCACGGGTTGTCAGCCGGGAAGACCTGGCAGCCGCCGATCCGGTGGACACGGGGTGCCGCCTCCCTGGCTCCGCCGTCGGGCACCGAGGCCGGGGCCGCGGTGACCGGCAGGACGAGGGCGAGGAGGACGAGCGCGAGAGCCGGGGTCGTACGCCGCATCGGCCGAGCCTAGGGCGTGGTGGGGGCCCTGACGAGGTGCTCGGCCATGTCGACCACCGGCTCGTAGCCGAGGCTCGCGTAGATCTTGTTCGAGGTCGGGTTGGCCTGGTCGGTGAACAGGCACATCCGGTGCCCGGCATCGAGCCCGCGGTGCGTCAGCTCCCCCACGACGTACGACGCGATCCCGCGGCCGCGGAACTCCTTGGGCGTGTAGACCGGCCCGACCCGCGAGACGCCGTACGACGGCAGGCTGACGCCCGACAGGTGCGCGACCTCGCCGTCGGGCATCTCCCAGAGCCACTCCACGCCCTCGCGGATGCGGACGAGGGCGCTGTCGAGGGTGTTGTGCTCGCCCGAGTGCGGGTCGGGCTCGCGGCCGGCCTGCTCGTCGGCCTCCTCGTGGAAGGCGGTGAACCACGCGAGCACCAGCTCGGCGTCGTCCTCGGTGGCCTGCCGCAGCCGCCCCTCGGGCGCCGGCGGCACGTCGACCGAGGTGGCCTCCCAGAGCCGGGTCGCCTTGTCGGTCACCATCTCCCCGCCGGTGAGCTCCGCGGTGGCGCGGGCCAGCACCTCCGCACCCGGCAGCGCGCCGTTCGCCCCGCCGAGGAGCTCCCCGCGCTCGTGCAACGTGGCCGCGAGAGCACGTGCGGCCACCTCCGTCATCGGCAGCGCGAAGGTCGGGTAGGGCTTGAAGGTGGCGGTGCGCATCGCGGCGCTCACCGCCGCGCCGGAGCTGTCACGCACGACGAGCCACCAGCGCGGGAACGGCGCCGCCGCCTCCGCCCACGAGTCACGCCCCTCGGCGAGCTCGCGCTGGACCCGTTCGCTGACGCTGGCGATCACGCTCCCCAGCACGGGCTGCGCCGCGAGGAGCCCGCCTGCCGCGTCGAGGAAGGGCTCCGGGGCGTCGAAGAACTGCAGGGTGACGGCGTCGTCGGGGTCCGGTTCCATGGCGGCACGCTAGGGCGTGGCACTCATGGGTCGATACTCGTTTTCGCAGGCCGGAGGCCCGTCAATAGACTTCCGACATGACTGACAACCCCAGCACCCAGGCCCCGGAGACGACCAGCACCGATCCGCGTGCTGTCGTCGTACCGGAGCGTCCGGCGCTGGAGGGCCTCGAGGACAAGTGGTCGCGTGCGTGGGCGGACAACGACACCTACGCCTTCGATCGCACCCAGCCGCGCGAGAACGTCTACTCCATCGACACCCCGCCCCCCACGGTGAGCGGCTCGCTGCACGTCGGACACGTCTACTCCTACAGCCACACCGACCTCATCGCGCGCTACCAGCGGATGCAGGGCAAGGCCGTCTTCTACCCGATCGGCTGGGACGACAACGGCCTGCCGACCGAGCGTCGCGTCCAGAACTACTTCGGCGTCCGCTGCGACCCGACCCTGCCCTACGACCCCGACTTCACGCCGCCGGAGAAGCCCGACCCCAAGCGCCAGGTCTCCATCAGCCGGCCGAACTTCATCGAGCTGTGTGAGCAGCTCGTGGTCGAGGACGAGAAGGCCTTCGAGGCGCTGTGGCGCCAGCTCGGCCTGTCCGTGCAGTGGAACCCCACCTACACCACGATCGGCGACCACTCCCGCACGGTCAGTCAGCGCGCGTTCCTGCGCAACTACGCCCGCGGCGAGGCCTACCTCTCCGAGGCGCCGACGCTGTGGGACGTCACCTTCCAGACCGCCGTCGCCCAGGCCGAGCTCGAGGCCCGCGACTACCCCGGCCACTACCACCGCGTCGCCTTCCACAAACCGGACGGCACGCCCATCCACATCGAGACGACCCGCCCCGAGCTGATCCCCAGCGTGGTCGCGCTCATCGCGCACCCCGACGACGAGCGCTACCAGGACGTCTTCGGCACGACCGTCACCTCGCCGGTCTTCGGCGTCGAGATCCCGGTCCTCGCGCACCCGGCCGCCGAGCCCGACAAGGGCGCCGGCATCGCGATGTGCTGCACCTTCGGCGACCTCACCGACGTGATGTGGTGGCGTGAGCTGGACCTGCCGGTGCGTACGGTGGTCGGCCGCGACGGCCGCCTCGCCCGCGAGACGCCGGAGTGGCTGGCGCAGGCTGCGGAGGCCTACGAGCAGCTCGCCGGCAAGACCACCTTCAGCGCCCGCGAGGCGATGGTCGGCCTGCTCCGCGAGTCGGGCGACCTCGACGGCGAGCCCAAGGCGACGCAGCGGATGGCGAACTTCTACGAGAAGGGCGACAAGCCGCTCGAGATCATCGCCACCCGCCAGTGGTACATCAAGAACGGCGGCCGCGACGCGGCGCTGCGCAAGGAGATGCTGGTCCGCGGCGAGGAGATCACCTGGATCCCCGCCCACATGAAGCACCGCTACGACAACTGGGTCGGCGGCCTCAACGGCGACTGGCTCATCTCCCGCCAGCGGTTCTTCGGCATCCCGTTCCCCGTCTGGTACCCGCTCGACGCCGACGGCGAGCCCGACCACGACCACCCGCTGCTGCCCACCGAGGACCAGCTCCCGATCGACCCGTCGACGCAGGCTCCCCACGGCTACACCGAGGACCAGCGCGGGAAGCCCGGCGGGTTCATCGGCGACCCCGACGTGATGGACACCTGGGCCACCTCCTCGCTCACGCCGCAGATCGCCGGCATGTGGGAGGTCGACGACGACCTGTTCCAGCGCGTCTTCCCCTACGACCTCGCCACGCAGGCGCACGACATCATCCGCACCTGGCTGTTCTCCCGCGTGGTCCGCTCCGACTACGAGTTCCAGGCCGTGCCGTGGTCGCACGCGATGATCTCCGGCTTCATCGTCGACCCCGACCGCAAGAAGATGTCGAAGTCGAAGGGCAACGTCGTCGTCCCGACCGACATCCTCGGCACCTACGGCGCCGACGCCGTCCGCTGGCGCGCCGCCATCGGCCGCCCGGGACTCGACTCGCCCTTCGACGAGTCGCAGATGAAGGTCGGCCGACGCCTGGCGATGAAGGTCCTCAACGCGTCCAAGTTCGTCCTCGGCAACGTCGGTGCGACCACCTTGGTCCCCAGCGCCGTCAGCGCCGCGGTGGACTGTGCGCTCCTCGGTCGTCTCGAGATCGTGGTCCGCAGGGCGACCGAGGCATTCGACGCCTACGACTACACGACCGCGCTGGAAGTCACCGAGAAGTTCTTCTGGGAGTTCTGCGACGACTACCTCGAGCTGGTCAAGGAGCGCGCGTACGACACCGACGGCGGCGTCGCGACCGAGTCGGCCAAGGCCACCCTCGCCATCGCGCTGCACACCCAGCTGCGGCTGCTCGCGCCCTTCCTGCCGTACGCCACCGAGGAGGTGTGGTCGTGGTGGCAGGACGGCTCGATCCACCACGCCGCATGGCCGACGGCCGCCGACCTCGGCTCCGCCGCGGCCGCGCAGCCGCTGGTCCTCGATGCCGTCGCCGCCGCCCTCACCGGCATCCGCGGGGCGAAGTCACAGGCCAAGGCCAAGATGCGCGCGCCGCTCTCCCGCGTCGAGATCACTGGGCCCGAGCACCTCGTCACCGCGGCCCGGGAGGCCCAGGACGACCTCCGCGCGGTCGGCACGATCGTGGGCGATCTGGTGTTCACCACCGACGAGTCGGCCACCGAGCTGCGCGTCACCGCCGAGCTCGCGCCGACCGACGCCTGAGCCGAGCACACGTCCGGGGGAATGGCCCGGCTGCGGACCCACGAAGCCGCAGCCGGGCGTCCCCCTGCCTCACACGAGGACGACCAGGACCACGCACAGCACGGCGACCAGCACCGCCGCGATGATCGGTCGCTTCTCCTCAGCCCTCAACGGGTCTTCGCCCCACATGCAGACGAGACGTGGGTCACGCGGGTCCATGACACGGTTCGGGCCGACATTTCTGTCGACGCCCGGTCAGGACTAGACCAGCTCAGGGGTGACGGGCGGCCTTCGCGGCGTCACGAGCGGCCTCCGCCGCCTCCCGCTCGGCCTCCCGAGCGGCCTCGGCGGCCTCCCGCTCGGCATCACGCGTGGCCTTCGCCGCCTCGTTCGCGGCCTGCTGGGCCGCCTTCGCGGCCTCGCGCTCCGCGTCGCGAGCGGCCTTCACTGCCGCGTGCTCGGCCTCACGGGCCGCCTTCGCGGCCTCGCGCTCCGCGTCGCGAGCGGCCTTCTCCACGGCGTGCTCGGCCTCGCGAGCCGCCTTGGCGGCCTCGTGCTCTGCCTGGCGGGTGGCCTTGGCGGCATCCCGCTCTGCGTCGCGAGCGGCCTTCACTGCCGCGTGCTCGGCCTCACGGGCCGCCTTCGCGGCCTCCCGCTCGGCCTCGCGCTGCGCCTTGGCGGCCTCCCGCTCGGCCTCGCGCTGCGCCTTGGTGGCTTCCTGCTCGGCCTGCTGCTCGGCCTCGTCCTCCGTCTGGGTGGTGTCGTCCTCCATCTCGGGCTCGGCCTGCTCGTCGTCGCCGCCGGTGCTGGTGCTGCGCACGGGCGACACGGAGTGACCCGCCGCCCGGACGGGACGCGCCTGCGAACGGCCTGCTCGGGCCACGACGCCGCGCGCCGTTCCCAACGGCTGGGCGCTCAGCTCGACGGGGACGCTCACCGTCGTCTCGTCGGCGGTCGGCTCGGCGGGCCGTGGGTCGTGCGGGGCCTTCTCGGCCTGACTCGCGGACACGATCGGCCGGCCCGGGTGGATCAGGTCAAGCCCCCATCCCCGGCTCACCGAGAGCGTCATCAGGACGGCGCACAGCACCGCCACCAGGGCGAACCCGGCGAGCGGCCGCTTCTGATCAACCCCCACGGGTTCCCCTTCCCACATGCAGACGTGACGTCAGTCTGAACGGGTCATGACGCAGAGGCACGGTCGATGGCCCCGAATAGTCCGAAATGACTAGGGACGACTAGTCCCTGCGGGTCACGCCGCGTGCTGCGGCGCCGATCGAGCAGGCGTCGTGCCCGCTGGCCGATCCGTCATCGCGACCCGACCGCATCGGCTCACCGTCGCATGACGGAGCGGGGCGTGTGAGGAGGTCGCCGTGACCGGCAGGAGGTCAGGCGGACTTCTTCTTCTTCGCCTCGGACTCACGCAGGACCAGCGTCGGGGCGACCTCGTCCTCGACGACCTCGCGGGTGACGATCACCTTGGCCACGTCGCCGCGGGAGGGGACGTCGTACATGACGTAGAGGAGGACCTCTTCGATGATGGCGCGAAGTCCGCGAGCGCCGGTGCCCCGCTCGAGCGCAGCCTCGGCGATCGAGTCGATGGCGTCGTCGGTGAACTCGAGCTCGACCCCGTCGAGGTCGAAGAGCTTCTGGTACTGCTTGACGAGCGCGTTGCGCGGCTCGGTGAGGATCTGGACGAGCGCCTCGCGGTCGAGCTTGCTGACGCTCGCGATGAGCGGCAGGCGGCCGATGAACTCGGGGATCAGGCCGAACTTGGTGAGGTCCTCGGGACGGACCTGCGCGAGCAGGTCGTCGCCCTCGCGCTCGGCGGCCCCGCGCACCTCCGCGGTGAAGCCGAGGGACTTCTTGCCGACGCGCTGCTCGATGATCTGCTCGAGGCCGGCGAAGGCACCACCCACGATGAAGAGGATGTTGGTAGTGTCGATCTGGATGAACTCCTGGTGCGGGTGCTTGCGACCGCCCTGCGGGGGCACCGACGCGGTCGTGCCCTCCAGCATCTTCAGCAGTGCCTGCTGCACGCCCTCACCGGAGACGTCGCGCGTGATCGAGGGGTTCTCCGACTTGCGGGCCACCTTGTCGATCTCGTCGATGTAGATGATGCCCGTCTCGGCCTTCTTGACGTCGTAGTCGGCGGCCTGGATGAGCTTGAGCAGGATGTTCTCGACGTCCTCACCGACGTAGCCGGCCTCGGTGAGCGCCGTGGCGTCGGCGATCGCGAACGGGACGTTGAGCATCCGGGCGAGGGTCTGGGCGAGGTAGGTCTTGCCGCAGCCGGTCGGGCCGATCACCAGGATGTTCGACTTGGCGACCTCGACCACGTCGTCCTTGGCCTTGCCCGAGACGGGCTGGAGGCCGGACTGGACGCGCTTGTAGTGGTTGTAGACCGCGACGGCGAGGGACTTCTTGGCGTGCTCCTGGCCGATGACGTAGGAGTTGAGGAACTCGAAGATCTCCCGCGGCTTGGGGAGCTCCTCGAGGCTCACCTCCGAGCCCTCGGCGAGCTCCTCCTCGATGATCTCGTTGCAGAGCTCGATGCACTCGTCGCAGATGTAGACATTGGGTCCTGCGATGAGCTTCTTGACCTGCTTCTGGCTCTTTCCGCAGAAGTTGCACTTGAGCAGGTCGCCACCGTCACCGATACGTGCCACGAGTCGTGTCCTCCAGTCTCGCCGGACGGGGGTCCCGGCTGTCATCACCCTGCAACGGGCCCCACGACGGTACCCCGTGCCGGCCCCCGTCGGGGGCCGGACACGAGATGTCGCCGATCATTGTTGTGGTGTGCCTCAGGCGAGCGCCGGGGCGCCCTTGCGCGACTCGATCACCGCGTCGATGAGGCCGTACTCGACGGCCTGCTCGGCGGTCAGGATCTTGTCGCGCTCGATGTCGCGGCTGACCTGCTCGATGTCCTTGCCGCTCGACTCGGCGATCATCTTCTCCAGGAGCTCGCGCATCCGGAGGATCTCGTTGGCCTGGATCTCGATGTCGGAGGTCTGGCCGAACGTGCCCTCGGTGTAGGGCTGGTGGATCAGGATGCGACTGTTGGGCAGCGCCATCCGCTTGCCCTTGGCGCCGGCGCCGAGCAGGATCGCGGCCGCCGAGGCCGCCTGGCCCAGGCACACGGTCTGCACGTCGGGCTTGATGAACTTCATCGTGTCGTAGATCGCCGTCAGCGCCGTGAACGAGCCACCGGGGCTGTTGATGTAGATGCTGATGTCGGTGTCGGGGTTCATCGTCTCCAGGCACATGAGCTGGGCGATGACCGCGTTGGCGACGTCGTCGCTGATCGGCGTGCCGAGGTAGATGATGCGCTCTTCGAAGAGCTTGGCGTAGGGGTCGATGCGGCGGAAGCCGTAGGAGGTGCGCTCTTCCCACTGCGGGATGTAGTAGTTCATGTTCAGTCCTTGGTCCGGGCCGGGCGACCCTCGTCGGCTGCCTCGCGGGCACTGGTGATCACCTGGTCGACCAGGCCGTACTCGACCGCCTGGTCGGCGGTGAACCAACGGTCACGGTCGGCGTCGGCGACGACCTGCTCGACGCTCTGGCCGGTGTGCTCGGCGATCAGGTCGAGCAGCACCTTCTTGATGTGCAGCGACTGCTGGGCCTGGATCTTGATGTCGGAGGCCGATCCACCCATCCCCGAGGACGGCTGGTGCATCATGATGCGCGCGTGGGGCAGGGCGTAGCGCTTGCCCTTGGTGCCGGCGCACAGCAGGAACTGGCCCATCGAGGCCGCAAGGCCCATGCCGACGGTCGCCACGTCGTTGGGGATGTAGTTCATCGTGTCGTAGATCGCCATGCCGGCGTCGACCGAGCCGCCGGGGCTGTTGATGTGGAGGAAGATGTCGGCCTCCGGGTCCTCGGCGGAGAGCAGCAGGAGCTGGGCGCAGATCGCGTTGGCGTTCTGGTCGCGCACCTCCGAACCGAGGAAGACGATGCGCTCGCGGAGGAGGCGCTGGTAGATGTGGTCGTCGAGGCCATACATCCCACCGGCGCCGTTCATCTCAGGCGAGAGGGCTGGGCTGGAGTTCTGGTTCACGCTGGCGACACTAGCCGGAAGGACGGACACTTCCACGCGATGACCCACCCTGTTCGCCCACAGCGGATTCGCTGACGGCCTCAGCCGCGGGCCACCTGGTCCAGCACCTCGCGGAAGACGCGGTAGCGCTCGTCACCCACGGACTCGGCCCACTCCCGCTCGCACGCCGCCAGGACCCGCTGAGCACGCGCCAGACCGTCGCGGCCGCGGTCGGTCACGGTCACCCGCTTGGCCCGGCGGTCCTGCGGCTCCGGGCAGACCTCCACCATGCCGAGGCCCGCGAGCTGGCGCACGAACTGGCCGCAGCCCTGCGTCGTCATGCCCGTGCGCTCGGCCAGCTCGGTGATGGTGAGGCCCTCGGCCGGCAGCCACTCCATGACCCGCAGCTGCGAGGGTCGCAGGGCCGGAGCGTCCTGGGCGAGCCGGTCGCGGAGCCGGGCGAAGACGAGTCCCATGAGGAGCGGGACGTGCGGCTCGAGGTCCTCGGGAAGGTTGTTGACGGCCATCATGAAAGCAACTTACCTTGTTGTCGTGAAAGTAGCTTTCACTTCCGCGGGCGAGCACCGCCGCCACGAGCTCCTCGGCGACGACGACGTCACCGACGCGGAGCTCTCTGCGCTGGTGGCCGACCTCTGGGGCGTCCCGGCCGTGCGTCTCCTCGACTCGGTCGCCGAGGAGGTCGACTACGACGTCCCCTCGATCCTCACCGGCGCCCGCACCTGGGTGCGCGGCCATGCCGACGCCGGCCGGGGACCACGGCCGTTCACCTTCTTCGTCAAGCGGGTGCATCACTGGCGCCACTCCCCCGCCTTCGCGTTCGTGCCGCCGGAGATCGCCGCGTGGGCCGCCGAGTCGGTGCCGTGGCGGGCGGAGGTCCTCGTCTACGGCTCCGACCTCGCGGAGCGCCTGCCCGCGGGCCTGACCGTGCCGCGGGCGCTGCGCGTCGACGACCGACCCGACGACACCGCGGTGCTGTGGCTCGAGACGGTCGAGCACGACCCCGCGCCCTGGGACGAGACCACCTACGTGCGCGCCGCACGCCTGCTCGGGCGGGTCTCGGGCAGCCCGCGGGTCGCCGAGCTCGCCGCCATCGATCCCCAGCCGTGGCACATCCGGTCCTTCGTGGCCGGGCGGGTGGCCCACACCGTGCTCCCCGTGCTCGCCGACGAGACGGTGTGGCAGCACCCGGCGGTCGCCGAGCACTTCGGGCCGCTCCGGCCGCGCCTGGCCGAGGTCGCCGCACGACTCGATGCGCTCGCCGACGAGTACGCCGCACTCCCCCACCTCGCCGCCCACGGCGACGCCTGCCCGAACAACCTGCTGCGCCACCTCGGGGACGACGGCTTCACGCTGATCGACTACGGCTTCTGGCGACCCCAGCCCGTCGCGTACGACATCTCCCAGCTCCTCGTCGGGGAGATCCAGATGCGTCGCCTCGACGCCGACGGCCTGCCCGAGCGTGCGGCCGCCTGTCTCGAGGCGTACGCCGACGGGCTGGCCGCCGAGGGGCACCCGGTAGACCCCGCCGTCGTCCGGCGCTCGCACGCCGTGAGCCTGGTGCTCTTCAACGGCCTGCCGAGCATCACGGTCGACGCGCTCGGCGAGGCCGACCAGGACGCGGCGACCCACCACGTCGCCCAGCGTGCCGCGATGGCGGCGTACTCGCTCGACGTGCTCGACGCGACCGAGCCGGGCTGAGCGGTCCCAGGACAGCCACTCCCGCGGCGCGGCGTGCACGTCGGGGTGGCTGAGCAAGGCCATGGGGCTCGTCCGCGGCAGGTGCAGCACGTCGACGCCGGACCGCGACGCACGACCGGCGCCCACCCGAGGGGTGGACGCCGGTGGCGAGGAGGGCGGGAGGCTCAGGCCTCGGTGTCCTCGTCGGTGCTCTCGTCGGTGGTCGCGGCCGCCTCGTCCTCGGCCGGGTCACCGATGGTGCCGTCGGGGCGCAGGTTCTTCAGCTCGACCACGTTGCCCGAGGCGTCCTTGACCGTCGCGGACTCCACGATCGTCGCCAGCGCCTTGCCGCGCAGGATCTCCTGCACGAGCTCGGGGATGTGGTTGTGCTCGAACATGTGGTTGGCGAACTCCTGCGGGTCCTGGCCGGACTGCTGGGCGCGCCGCACGAGGTGCTCGGAGAGCTCGGCCTGGTCGATGCCGAACTCCTCCTTCTTGGCGATCTTGTCGAGGATGAACTGCGCAGCGACAGCGTCGCGGACGCGGCGGTCGAGGTCGGCCTCGAACTCGTCCTGGGTCTGGCCCTCGTCCTCGAGGTACTTCTCCATGGTGATGCCGGCGAAGCCGAGCTGCTGCTCGACGTTCTGGCGGCGGGCGTTGAGCTCGTCGGTCACCATGACCTCGGGCAGCGGGATGGAGACCTTCTCGAGCAGGGCCTCGAGGACCGCGTCGCGGGCGGCGGCGGCCTGCTCGAGGCGCTTGCCGCGGCCGAGGCGCTCGCGCACGTCGGCGGTGAGCTCCTCGGCGGTGTCGAACTCGGAGGCGAGCTGGGCGAACTCGTCGTCGACCTCGGGGAGCTGCTGCTCCTGCACGGCGGTCACCTTGACGGTCACCTGGACGGGCTCGCCGACCAGGTCGCCACCGACGAGCTCGGAGTCGAACGTCTTCTCCTCGCCGGCGGACAGACCGGCCAGGGCCTCGTCGAGGCCGTCGATCATCCCGCCACGGCCGACCTTGTAGGACATGCCGGTGACCTCGCCGCCCTCGACGGTCTCGCCTTCCTTGGCAGCCACGAGGTCGATGGTCACGAAGTCGCCGTCGGCGGCGGCGCGCTCGACGGGCACGAGCGTGCCGAAGCGCTCACGCAGCGCCTCGACCTGCTCCTCGACATCGGCGTCGGTGATCTCGATGTCCTCGACGCTGGCCTCGAGGCCCTCGTAGTCGGGGAGGTCGAAGTCGGGCTTCACGTCGACCTCGGCGGTGAACTCGAGCGACTCGTTGTCCTCGAACTTCGTCACCTCGATCTCCGGCTGGGCCAGCGGCTCGAGGTCGTGCTCCTGGAGCGCGGCCATGTACTGCTGCGGCACGACGGCGTTGATCGCCTCGTCGAGGACCGGGCCACGGCCGACCTGGCGGTCGATGACGGCGGGCGGGACCTTGCCGCGGCGGAAGCCGGGGACGTTGATCTGCTTCGCGATCTTCTGGTAGGCCGCGTCGAGGCTCGGCTTGAGCTCCTCGAAGGGCACCTCGACGGTCAGCTTGGCCCGGGTCGGGCTCAAGGTCTCGACGGCGCTCTTCACAAATGTCTCCTGATGCTGAAGGTCAGTGGGGTGGACTGGCATGGACCACGGGGGTCGTACGGGATCGCCGCGGCCGCGCGCACGGGGGAAGCCGGCGGCCGCAAACCTCGTCAGTCTATCGACGGGTGGGGCACAGGCCGAATCACGCCCGCGCAGCGGCTGACCGGTCGGGGCGACAGGACTCGAACCTGCGGTCTCCTGCTCCCAAAGCAGGCGCGCTAGCCACTACGCTACGCCCCGCCAAACCGGCCGCCGGCCCGGGACTGCCCGGGTCGGTGGCCTGCTTGGAGCGGATGACGGGAATCGAACCCGCGTAGCCAGTTTGGAAGACTGGGGCTCTACCATTGAGCTACATCCGCGCGCCCCGGTCGACGTCTCCATCGCCGGTGCGGGAGTCATGGTGCCACACGCGCGAGCAGGCGCCCCAACCCGGCCGTGCAGGTCCCCCGGACCGGTCATCGCCGGTGGACCAGGAGCAGCGCGGCGTCGTCGTTGCGCGAGCCGAGGGCCTCGACCAGTCGGACTGCCCCGCCCTCGAACTCACCGCGCAGCAGGCGCTCGAACTGCCCGAGCATCTTGTCGATACCCAGGCTGATGTCGCGGTTGCGGGACTCGACCATGCCGTCGGTGTAGAGCAGCAGCGCGTCGCCGGAGCGCATCTGCCCCGACGTCGCGGTGTAGACGGCACCGTCGATCAGGCCGAGCACCGGGCCCTCCGTCTCGACGACTTCCCAGCGGCCGGACCCGGCGTGGCGCAGGGCTGCCGGCGGATGCCCGGCGGAGCGCAGGTCGTAGGTCCCGTTCCGCAGGTCGAGCGAGAGGTGGATGGCGGTCGCGAACCCCTCGTCCCAGTCCTGGCGGAGCAGGAACGTGTTGGCGGCCGGCAGGAACTCGCTGGGGGGCAGCGCGCTGAGCAGCCCGCCGAGCGCACCGGACAGCAGGAGCGCCCGGGTGCCGGCACCCTGGCCCTTGCCGGAGACGTCCACGACCGCGACCTCGAGCCGGTCGCCGACGCGCGAGGCGACGACGAAGTCGCCGGCGAACGGCGTGCCACCGGCCGAGCGCAGCTCCGCGGTGGCGTACCAGTCGGGGGGAAGCGCCGGGATGCCGCCCTGGCGCAGGATGCGGTCGCGCAGGTCGACGAACATCTGCTCGCCCTGGAGACCCGCCACGCCGAGGCGCGAGCGGCGGAAGGACGAGAGCAGCACCAGGAAGCCGAGCGCGAACATGACCACCACCGCCACGGCGGTGCGGACGCTGATCTCCTGGGTCGGCACGGTCACGGCCAGCACGAGCAGCACGAACACCACGAACCACGGCAGCTGACGTGGCCCGAGCACGAGGCTGGAGACGACCAGGGGGACGAGCAACATCACCAGCGGGACGACCATGTCGAAGCGCCAGATCGCCAGGCCGATCACCACCGTGGAGACCACCAGGGCGGTCAGCATCCGCGAGCCCCGCGGCACGACCCGGCCCAGGGCACCGCTGAACCGCGTGCCAGCGCCGGTGTTGGTGCGGCGCTCAGCGGAAGAACTCATGGCCGAGCTCCTCGCGACGTCTCAGGGGTGTTGCTGGCAGATCGTACGGCGCGGGAGCGGAAGACCGGTTGACATTTCGGGCACCAGAAGATGTTGCGTCCCACCAGCTCACCTGTGCGGACGGTCGATCCGCACACCAGGCACGGCATCGAGGTGCGCCGGTAGACGTAGACCTCGCCGCCGTGGTCGTCCTTGCGAGGGGCGCGACCCATCGCCTCGGGCGTGTGCTCGGGGCGCACGGTGTCGATCCGACCGGACCGCACCCCCTCGGCCATCAGCTCGACCAGGTCGGCCCACATCGCGCGCCACTGGCCGACCCGCAGCGTGTCGCCGGGTCGCAGCGGGTGGATGCGGTGGCGGAAGAGCACCTCGGCGCGGTAGACGTTGCCGACGCCCGCCAGCACCTTCTGGTCCATCAGCAGGTCGCCGATCGGACGGTGGCTGCGCGAGATCCGGCGCCACGCCAGGTCGGGGTCGGCATCCGGCCGCAGCGGGTCGGGACCGAGCCGCGCAAGCACCTCGTCGCGCCGGGCCGGCCCGACGAGGTCGCACAGGATCGCGCCGCGGAGGTCGGCGTAGGAGGTCGGCGGTGCGTCGGCGGTCACCATCCGGAGCCGCACCGCCCCCACCGGGGCCGGCACCTCCTCGACGCCGGTGTGCACGTCGAACTGGCCGATGAGGCCGAGGTGGACGTGGACGAAGCGCTCGCCGTCGAGCTCCACGAACAGGTGCTTGCCTGCCGAGTCGGCCCCGACCAGCACGGAGCCGTCGAGCTGCTCGGCGTCGGCGGCGAAGCGGCCCTGGGGCGAGGAGACACGGACCGGGCGTCCGGCGAAGGCGTCGTTCAGGTCGCCTGCGAGTCGGCGAAGGGTGTGTCCCTCAGGCATCCGTGACCCGGGTGTCGTCGCCCGGGCCGCGCAGGGCCGACTCCGGCAGGTCGGGGAGCTCCTTGGTCGCGTCGTAGGTCATGACCTGGCCGATGCGGCGCACGTGGCGCTCGTCGTTGCTGAACGGCGTGGTGAGGAAGACCTCGACGAAGCGGGTCATGTCGTCCACCGAGTGCATCCGGCCGCCGACGGAGACGACGTTGGCGTCGTTGTGCTCCCGGGCGAGGACGGCGGTCTCCTCGGACCACACGAGGGCGCACCGGATGCCCTCGACCTTGTTGGCCGAGATCTGCTCGCCGTTGCCCGAGCCGCCGATCACCACGCCGAGGCTGTCCAGGCCCTCGGCGCGGTCGCCGGCCACGCCCTCGGCGGCCCGGAGGCAGAAGCAGGGGTAGTCGTCGAGCGCGTCGTAGACGAACGGACCGTGGTCGACCGGCTCGTAGCCGTGGTCGACGAGCCAGGTCATGAGGTGGTCCTTCAGCTCGAGGCCGGCATGGTCGGAGCCCAGGTGAACGCGCATGGTGACAATCCAACCAGAGCCCGCGGACACCGGCTCACACGAGTTGCAGGTGCTGATCGAGGTAGCCCGCGACCTGACGCACGAGCGGCTCGGACGCGGTGAACTGCGCATGCCGCCAGAACCCGTGCACCTGGCCGAGGCAGCGGATCCCGACGGTCTCGACCCCCGCCTCGGCGAGCAGCCTGGCCAGCTCCTCGCCCTCGTCGCGCAGCGGGTCGTGCTCAGCGGTGGCGACGAAGGTGGGCGGCAGCGTGTGCAGCCGGTCGGACAGCAGCGGCGCCAGGTCGGGGTCGTCGTAGTCCGCCTCGCTGCGGGCGTACTGCTGCCAGTACCAGGCGGCCTCGGACGGGTCGAAGCCCGATCCGGCACCCTCGGACCACGACGCGAAGCCGGCCCGCGGGTCGAGGAACGGGTAGATCAGCGCGACCGCGCGGAAGACACCGGGGTTGCGGAGCGCGGCGACCAGAGCGAGGTTCGCGCCCGCCGAGTCGCCGTGGACGGCGTACGGCCCGGACGGGCCCTCGCGGCGCAGCCAGCCCACCACGGTGTCGAGGTCGTCGGGTGCCGCCGGGAACCTCGCCTCCGGCGGGCGCCGGTAGTCCACGCCCAGCACCGGACGGCGCAGCCGGTTGGTGAAGCGGCGGACCACCGCGTCGTGCACGTCGACGTCGTTGAGGACGAAGCCGCCGCCGTGGGCGTGGACCACGAGCCCGTCGAGCGCGTCGGCGGGCGTGTAGAGGCGGCACGGCACGCCGTCAGCGTCGACGTCCTGGACGGAGGCGACGTCCTCACGGGGCTGGCGCAGGTTGAAGCGGCGGACGTCCTCGCGGTGCGCGGCGAGGTCGAAGCCGGGCGCGGTGAGGTCGGGACCGGCGTCGGCCGCGACCGCCGCCCGGACCTCGGGGTACATCACGGGGCGGGCCTCAGCGCGACATCAGGGCGTCGAGCCCGACGGCGATCGCGGCCGCGACCCGGAAGTCGACCCGCTGGTCGGGCACGGTGACGCGGTAGCGGTCGCCGATGGACATCTTGCGCTCCACGGAGAGGAGCGGCTGGCCCGAGGGGTCGACGAAGTCGAAGTGGATCGGCAGGAAGTCGACGTCGGTGAAGCGGCGCAGCAGGCCGACCAGCTGGTTGCGCTCCTGACCGGTGCCTGTGTAGCCGGGGCCCTCCACGTGGAAGGTCGAGCGCAGCAGCGAGGCCCCGAAGTCCTTCTTGAAGTAGCCGATCTGGGCGCCGGCCTCGTCGGTGATGTCGTACCCGGCGTTGAGGTCGAGCTTCTTGCGCGCCTTGAAGCCGAAGACCGGCCGCGACTTGCCGGCGTCGGAGTAGAAGGTCACCTGCTCCTTGAACGCCATCCGCTTCTGCTCGGCCAGGGCCATCAGCCGGACCGGGTTGCCCGCCGCGTCGGACTCCGAGATCTCGTAGCGGTTGATCATCATGGTGAGCTTCTGCTTCACCACGAAGTGGGGCAGGTACATCTCGGCAGTCGATTCGGAGGACATGCCCGGAGCCTAGTCAGGTCCACTCAGCCACTGAACCGTGCGAGCTCCTCCTCGACCACTGACGGGTCGAGCTTGGTGAAGATCGGCGTCGGCTTCGCCACGGCGGCACCGACCGTCACCGGACGCGACTCCCAGGCGGGCGTCGCCGTGTAGTCGCCGGTGATGATCGAGTACGAGGTGTGGCCGGCGCCGTTGTCCGGCTCGAGCTCGTCGACCTGCTCGATGCGCGGCATCGGCATGAAGTCGTCGTCCCCACCGAGCGCGGCGTGCACCTGGTTGGCGGAGTGCGGCAGGAAGGGCGAGAGCAGCGTGTTGCAGTCGCTCACGCACTGCGCGGCCACGTGGAGCACGGTCGCCAGGCGCTCGCGCTGCGACGCGTCCTTCATCTTGTAGGGCTCGGTGACGGTGAGGTACTTGTTCACCTCGCCGACGACGCGCATCGCCTCGGCGATCGCGGCGCGCAGCCGGTGCTTCTCGATGAGCCCGCCCACGGTGTCGAACCCGCTGCGGACGGTGGCCAGCACCTGCTCGTCGACCTCCTCCAGCGCACCGGCGGCGGGGATCTCACCGAAGCTCTTGGCGATCATGGTCGCGGTGCGGTTGACCAGGTTGCCCCAGCCGGCGACGAGCTCGGAGTTGTTGCGGGTCACGAAGTCGGCCCACGTGAAGGCGGCGTCGGAAGTCTCCGGCCCGGCGGCGCAGATGTAGTAGCGCAGCGCGTCGGCGCCGTAGCGGGCCAGGAAGTCGCCGACGTAGATGACGTTGCCGCGGCTGGTTGAGAACTGCGTGTCGCCGAAGGTCAGGAACTCGCTGGAGACCACCTCGGTCGGCAGGTTGAGCGTGCCGAAGCCGCCCGGCTCGCCACCGCGGTCACCTGCGCCGTTGTAGGCCAGCAGCTCGGCCGGCCAGATCTGGGAGTGGAAGACGATGTTGTCCTTGCCCATGAAGTAGTAGGACTCCGCGTCGGCGTCGTTCCACCACTCGCGCCACTTCTCGGGCTCGCCGAGCCGCCGGGCCCACTCGATCGAGGCGGACAGGTAGCCGATGACCGCGTCGAACCAGACGTAGAGCCGCTTGGTCGGCTGGTCCTCCCACCCCGGCACCGGGATGCCCCAGTCGATGTCGCGCGTCATGGCGCGCGGACGGATCTCCTTGAGGATGTTCTGGCTGAACTTGATGACGTTGGGCCGCCAGAGCCCGGTGGCCTCCCGCTGGTCGAGCCACTCCCCCAGCGCAGCGGCCAGCGCCGGCAGGTCGAGGAACCAGTGCTGGGTGTCCTTGAACTCCGGCGTCTCCCCGTTGATCTTCGACCGCGGGTTGATCAGGTCGGTCGGGTCGAGCTGGTTGCCGCAGTTGTCGCACTGGTCGCCGCGCGCCTCGGCGTACCTGCAGATGGGGCACGTGCCCTCGATGTAGCGGTCGGGCAGGGTGCGACCGGTCGACGGGCTGATCGCGGTCTTGGTGGTCTCCTCGACCATGTAGCCGTTGCGGCGGCACGTCTCGAACATCTCCTGCACCACCGCGTAGTGGTTGCCCGTCGTGGTGCGGGTGAAGAGGTCGTAGGACAGCCCGAGACCGCACAGGTCGTCGACGATGACCTGGTTGTACTTGTCGACGAGCTCGCGGGCGGGCACGCCCTCGTTGTCGGCGAGCACCAGGATCGGCGTGCCGTGCTCGTCCGTGCCGCTGACCATCAGCACGTCGTGCCCGGCCATCCGCATGAAGCGGCTGAAGACGTCGGAGGGCACGCCGAAACCGGCGACGTGGCCGATGTGGCGCGGGCCGTTGGTGTACGGCCAGGCGACGGCGGACAGGACACGAGTCATGGGCGCAAGCCTAGTGACCGGACGCCACCCGAATTCGTCGGGTGGCGTCCGTGATCACGCTGGGTGGGACGACGCGGGCACGCCGGGGGTCAGGAGAAGTCGAGGTCGCCGGTGCGCGAGCGCTTGAGCTCGTAGAAGTACGGGAACTTCGCGACGGCGACGGCGCCGTCCCACAGCTCGCCGGCCTCCTCGCCGCGCGGGATCTTCGACAGCACGGGTCCGAAGAACGCCGAGCCGTTGATGTGGATCGTCGGCGTGCCCACGTCGTCGCCGACGGGGTCCATGCCCTCGTGGTGGCTCTTGGCGACGGCGTCGTCGAGCGACGCGTCGTCCCAGGCCTCGATCAGCTCGGCGGGGAGGCCGACATCGGCCAGCGACGCGGCGACGGTCTCCTTCGACAGCTCCTCGCCGTTGTTGTGCCGGCGGGTGCCGATCGCGGTGTACCAGTCGCCGAGGGTCGCGTTGTCGTGCTCCTGCGCGATCTTGATCGCGACGCGCACGGGCTTCTCGGTCCCCTGGAGCATCTCGCGGTAGTCCGCGGGGATGTCCTTGTCCTTGTTGAGGTACGCCAGCGACATGACGTGCCACTGCACCTCGATGTCGCGGACCTGCTCGACCTCGCGGATCCAGCGCGAGGTGATCCAGGCGAACGGGCAGAGCGGGTCGAACCAGAGGTCAGCAGTAGCCATGTCGACCACAATCGCGCATCGGCCCGGACTATTCCGCGGCGGCTGCCCCGTGAGGGAGCGGTCACCGGGAGTGTCACGAGCAGTTGCAACTGTCCCTGGAACCTGACGGCGCCGGAGCGCCACCGGCGGGGCACGACCCCGCGCCGACAGGTGGCAGGATGCGCGCATGCCTGGAACCAACCTCACCCGGGACGAGGCCGCCACCCGCGCCGCCCTCCTGGACGTCACGTCGTACTCCATCGACCTGGATCTCACGACCGGCGACACCACCTTTGCCTCTGTCACCACGCTCGAGTTCACCTGCCGGGAGCCGGGGGCGAGCACCTTCGCCGACCTCGTGGCGCCCACGGTGCGCGAGATCACCCTCAACGGCCGCAGCCTCGACCCCGCCACGGCGTACGCCGACAGCCGCATCGCGCTCGACGACCTCGAGGCGACGAACACGCTGGTCGTGACCGCGGACTGCGCCTACTCCAACACCGGTGAGGGCCTGCACCGCTTCGTCGACCCGGTCGACGACCGCGTCTACCTCTACAGCCAGTTCGAGGTGCCCGACGCCCGCCGCGTCTTCACCACCTTCGAGCAGCCCGACCTGAAGTCCGTCTTCACCTTCACCGTCACCGCCCCCTCGCACTGGGTCGTGGTCTCCAACGCACCGACGCCCGAGCCCCGGCCCGCCGGGCAGGACGGCGTCTCGGTGTGGCACTTCCCCACCACCAAGCGGATGTCGACCTACATCACCGCCATCGTGGCCGGCGAGTACCACGCCGAGCTCGACACCTACGAGGGCAAGTTCGGCACGATCCCGCTGGGCCACTACTGCCGCCAGTCGCTCAAGGAGCACATGGACACCGCGGAGCTGGTCGCCCTCACCAAGCAGAGCTTCGAGTTCTTCGAGGAGCAGTTCGACTACCCCTACCCGTTCGGGAAGTACGACCAGCTCTACGTCCCCGAGTACAACGCCGGGGCCATGGAGAACGCCGGCTGCGTCACGCTGCGCGACGAGTACCTCCCGCGCAGCCGCCAGCCGCGCTCGTTCTTCGAGTTCCGTGCCTCGGTGATCACCCACGAGATGGCGCACATGTGGTTCGGCGACCTGGTGACCATGAAGTGGTGGGACGACCTCTGGCTCAACGAGTCGTTCGCCGAGTGGGCCTGCTACTGGTGCGAGGCCAACGCGACCGAGTTCACCGACGCCTGGACCGGCTTCGCGAATGCCCGCAAGCAGACCGGCTACCGCGCCGACCAGCTGCCCTCCACCCACCCGATCGCGGCCGACAACGTCGACCTCCACGCGGTCGAGGTCAACTTCGACATGATCACCTACGCCAAGGGCGCCTCGGTGCTCAAGCAGCTCGTCGCGTGGGTCGGCATCGAGCCCTTCCTGGAGGGCCTGCGCAGCTACTTCAAGGAGTGGGAGTACGGCAACCCGGAGTTCAAGGACCTGCTCGCCACCCTCGAGAAGGCCTCCGGCCGCGAGCTGGACAGCTGGGCCCAGGAGTGGCTGCAGACGGCCGGCGTGAACACCCTCGCCCCGGCCTTCGAGCTCGACGGCCAGGGCGGTTACGCGTCCTTCGCGGTCGCCCAGTCGGCCCACCCCGACTGGCCCACGCTGCGGCGCCACCGCCTCGGCATCGGCCTGTACGACGAGGTCGACGGCCGGCTGGTCCGCCGGGACTACCTCGAGATCGACGTCGAGGGCGAGCGCACCGACGTGCCCGAGCTGGTCGGGGTGAAGCAGCCCGCGCTGCTCCTCCTCAACGACGAGGACCACGCCTACGCCAAGATCCGCCTCGACGAGCGCTCGCGCGCGACGGCGATCTCGGCGCTGTCGACCTTCGAGGACTCGCTCCCCCGCGCCATCGTGTGGGGTGCCGCGTGGGACATGACCCGCGACGGCGAGATGCGCACCCGCGACTGGCTCGACCTCGTGCTGGCCAACATCGGCCAGGAGAGCGACGCCTGGGCCGTCACCAGGATCCCCGCCTCCACCGCGCTCGCGGTGAACTTCTACTCGGACCCGGCGCACCGGGCCGAGCTGCGGGCGACCTGGGAGTCCGGCCTGCGTGAGCTGCTGCTGGCTGCCGAGCCGGGCAGCGACCACCAGCTCACGTTCGCGCGCTCCTACGCCGGCGCCGCGCACCGTGACGCCGCCCTCGACGACCTGATCGGCCTGCTCGACGGGTCCTTTACCGTTGAGGGGCTCGCGATCGACCAGGACATGCGCTGGGTGCTGATCACGGCGCTCGCGAAGGCCGGTCGCTTCGGCGAGGCGGAGATCGACGCCGAGCTCGAGGTCGACAAGACCATCTCGGGCAAGGAGCAGGCGGCCGCGGCCCGGGCGTCGCAGCCGACGCCGGAGGCCAAGGAGGCCGCCTGGAACGCGATCCTCGACCCGACGACCCCCAACGAGACGTCGCGCGAGATCGCCTTCTCGATCTTCCGGTTCGGCCAGGAGGACGTCCTCGAGCCCTACCTCGAGAAGTTCCTCACCGCCTCCGAGACGCTCGTCGACGTGCTGGGCTTCCACAAGGCCTCGACCGTCCTCGAGTACGGCTTCCCCAAGCCGCTCGGCTCCGAGGCCGTCCTCGCCCGGCTGGACGAGTGGCTCGCCACCTCCGACGCGCCCAAGCAGGCCAAGCGCTACATCGGCGAGGCCCGCGCGGAGATCGCCCGCGCCCTCACCGCCCAGGCGTACGACGCCAGCTGACCGGGCACTTCCTCGCTGTAGAACACACCGACCGGGCAGTTCCTCGCGCTGTATCGCGAGGAACTGCCCGGTCGGCCTTTGTGACGGGTACGAACTGCCCGGTCGGTGCTCTTGACGGGAACGAAGTGCCCGGTCGGCGTGCGCTGTCCAGATCTCCCCCGGGCCGCCTCAACCCCCATCAGGCACAGCTCGGCGCCCGACGTCGTCTGGACTGAGGAGCGAGCGAGTGCGACGAGCGCAGCGAGACAGCTCGGGAGCGACGAGGGAAGACGACGTCTTCAGGGGCGTCGAGCACGCGCGAGCGGAGCGAGCGCCATCAACCTGCGTGGAGGGTGTTCTGGGGGCGGGCGTGCTCGGCGAGCATCGCGATGCCACGCAGGAGGCCGCCGAGGAGGTTGCCGCCGCCGAACTCCGAGGCCATGGCCACGACGGCCAGCTCGACCTCGGCGTCGGTCAGGTGACGGCGTACGTCGCCACCGGTGACGACCTCGGTGACGCGCCGGCGCGGGTCGACGAGGACCAGCACGCTGCGCGAGGGGGCGACGAGCCGGTTGTGCAGGCGGGTGGCCCAGGCGCGGGCGTCGTCACCCTCGACCGGACCGACGTAGACGGAGAACTCGAACCGGCTGGCCTGCTCGGCCAGGCGGATCGCGCGATCGAGCGCGAGCCGGTCGGAGTCGCTCAGCGGCTCACCAGCTGCCACTGGCGCCACCCGCTCGGGAGTCCTCGCCGTCGGCGGCAGGGAGCTCGGCGACGCCCTGACGGGGGCCGCCGATCCACTGCGCCTCACCGCCGGAGTGGTCGGGGAGCAGCCGCTCGCCGCGGATCATCGCGGGCAGGTAGACCGCCAGGGCGATCAACGCGAACAGCAGCAGCGGGGCGCCGAGGTAGACGCCGAGGGCGTGGAGGAAGTCCGGGCTGCGGTGCTCGGTCTGGCCGTCCCAGCCCTCGGGCACGTCGGCCCAGACGGGCGTGGCCAGCAGGGCCAGCACCGGCGCGCTCGTCAGGACGAGCGCGCGGACACGACGCCGGGATGACGGCGGGGACGACGGGGACGTGATGACGGGCTTGGTCACGGCGCCAAGGCTATCGCCATACTGGCGGGCATGCCTCACCCCCTCATCACCCCGATCATCAACGTGACCGAGGTCTCCGGGAGCGAGACCGCCAACTCCCTCGTCACCTGCTCCAGCGACGAGAACCTGTGCACCTGGGTGCTCGAGCAGACAGGCAACGAGAAGCTCGCCACCGCGGTGGACTGGATCGTGGGCAAGCCGTCGGCCCTGGTGGGCCTGATCCTCATCGGACTGCTGGTCCGGTGGCTGCTCCACCGGGTCATCGACCGGGTCGTCAAGCGCGCCGAGGTCGGCGTCCTCCCCAACCGGCTCAGCCGCGCGATCGCCGGCGGCAAGATGGGCGCAGCCCTCAACCTCCGCGAGGACCCCGGCTTCACCAGGCGCGTGCAGCGCGCCGCGACGATGGGCTCGTTGCTCAAGAGCATCGTCACCGGCGTCGTGCTCACCGTCATCGCGCTGATGTTCATCTCCGAGCTCGGCTACGACATCGCGCCGCTCATCGCCAGCGCCGGCATCATCGGCGTCGCCCTCGGCTTCGGCTCGCAGGCGCTGGTCAAGGACTTCCTGTCCGGCATCTTCATGATCTTCGAGGACCAGTACGGCGTCGGCGACGTCATCGACCTCGGCGAGGCCTCCGGCACCGTCGAGGCCGTCAGCCTGCGGGTGACACGGCTGCGCGACGTCAACGGGACGGTCTGGTACGTCCGCAACGGCGAGATCCTCCGGGTCGGCAACATGAGCCAGAACTGGGCGCGGACGGTGCTCGACGTCACCGTCGGCTACACCGAGGACCTGGTGCAGGTGCGCCGCGCGCTGGAGGAGGTCGCGCACGACCTCTGGGTCGACGAGGACTTCCGCGGCGTGATCATCGAGGAGCCCGAGGTGTGGGGCGTGGAGTCCCTCGGCGTCGACGGGATCGTCGTACGCGTCACGCTGAAGACGGCGCCCATGGAGCAGTGGGCCGTGGCCCGCACGATGCGCGAGCGGGTGAAGGCGCGCTTCGAGAGCGACGGCATCAACCTCGCCGTCGCCCAGCGCGTGCTGTGGCAGGAGAGCGCGCCCTCGGCCGCGTCCACGGACGCGGGCGACGGGGACACCCCGGCCTGACCGGGCTGGCGTCGCACGGGAGAATGGGCGGCGTGACCACCACGTTCTACGACGAGATCGGCGGCGCGGAGACCATCCGCACCATCGTGCACCGCTTCTACGAGGGCGTGGCCACCGACGAGGTCCTGCGTCCGATGTACCCCGAGGAGGACCTCGGCCCCGCAGAGGAGCGGTTCGCCCTGTTCCTCATCCAGTACTGGGGCGGCCCGACGACGTACGGCGACACGCGAGGCCACCCCCGGCTGCGGATGCGGCACGCACCGTTCGAGGTCACTCCGACGGCCGCCCAGCACTGGCTGGTGCACTTCCGCGCCGGGCTGGACGCGGCGGGGCTGACCCCCGAGCAGGACGCCCGGTTCTGGGACTACGTGACGCACGCAGCCCAGTTCATGGTCAACACGATCGAGTGAGCCTGCCGGCAAGGCAGGCGGTGCTCACGCGCTGACCAGCGCGCGCAGCCCCTCAGGCACCGGTGCCGGCCGCCCGGTCTCGCTGTCCATGCAGACCCCCACCACGCGGGCCCGGGCGAGGATTTCGTCGCCGTCGCGCACCACGGACTCGAAGACCAGCGAGGTGCTGCCGATCCGGGACACCCAGGTGCGGCAGTCGTAGGGATCGGCGCGGAACAGGATCGGCCGGCGGTAGTCGACGTCGGTCTGCGCGACGACCAGGTGGAGGCCCTCCCCCAGCTCGCGGCCCTGCGCCGTCATCAGCTGGATGCGGGCCTCCTGGAAGTACTCGAAGTACTTCACGTTGTTGACGTGGCCGTAGACGTCGACGTCCGAGAAGCGCACGTGCACCGCGTAGTCGCCTCCCGGCACCTCGACGACCTCGGGTGCGGGCGTGGGACGAACCGGCTCGTCGGGCTCGAGCAACCGGGTCAGCGACTCCTTCTCCGCCTCGTTGAGGCGACGCGGGCGCTCCGTCGCGAAGACGTACGGCGTCAGCACCGTGCGCGCCCGCAGGAAGACCCTGCGCTCGCCGTCGCCGTCCTCGGCGAAGATCTCGTAGGCCATGGTGAAGCTCGCGGCGCGGAGCTCGGTGACCCAGCACTCGACCGAGACCGGCTCGGAGGAGAAGGTGAGCGACGAGACGTAGGTGACCTCGTGGCGCACGACCACGACACCCTCAGCGAGGTCCTCGCTGCGGCTGTCCGGGGCGTGGGTGCGGAACATGTCCACCCGCGCCTCCTGGAGGTAGTCGACGTAGGTGACGTTGTTGACGTGGCCGAGCAGGTCGAGGTCGGCCCAACGCAGCGGACAGCGGTACAAATGGCGCACGCCCCGATCGTCGCAGAAACCGACGGTCGGGGCGTTGCGGTGTCATTCGGTGGCGCCGAGCACGCGCTGGCGGAGCGAGTCCGACAAGCACAGGCCCGGATCGCCCCAGCTGCCTGAGCACGCGCGAGCGGAGCGAGCGCCATTCAGCCAGCGAGCGCCATCAGCCAGCGAAGTGGAGGCGCCCGTAGTAGGTGGGGATGGACTCGCGGCGGGCCTGGCGGTCCGTGCGGGTGACGCGCAGGGTGGCGGGGAGGGCGACCGCGGCCAGCGCGATCGAGGCGACGGCGGCGATGCCGACGACGACGAGGAGGGTGACGACAGCAGTGGGGTCGATGAGCTGCATGGCGGGTCCTTTCTACAGATGGAGAAGTTCTACGTATGTAGAAGCATACGCTTCTACATACGTAGAGCAAGTCGTGGCGGTAGTGTCCTGCGTCACCGTCCAGGGGCGGTCGAGCACCAACGCGGAGGAGGGCCTGTGAACCGAGCGAGCGAGGAGCTGTCGCCGCGTCGTCGCGAGATCCTGGCCGCTGCCACGACCGTCCTCGCCCGGCAGGGAAACCGCGGGCTCACCCACCGGGCCGTCGACCGAGAGGCCGGGCTCCCGGAGGGCAGCAGCTCGGCCTACTACCGGTCGCGGGGCGCCCTCCTCGGCGCCCTGGGCGACTTCGTGGCCGACCGGCTCGCCGCTGATGTCGAGGCGCTCGGCGGGCGCCTCGCCTCGTGCCCCGGGGACCACGAGCGAGCGGTGGCGGAGGTCTCGAGGCTGTTCTCGCGCTGGCTCGACCAGCCCGACCTGCTGGCCGCCCGGCTGGAGCTCACCGTGGCGGCGACCCGTGACGACGACCTCAAGGAGCGCTTCGCCCTCTGGCGCGAGGACCTGGTCGCCATGGTCGACGCGGTGCTGGCCGGCGCGGGGAAGGAGGGCGGCGCCTCGGCCCGGACGCTGGTCGCTGCGCTCGACGGCGTGCTCCTCGCATCCCTGCTGCTGCCGCCGCGGCGACGTCGTACGTTCGTGAGCGAGAGCGTCGAACAGCTGCTGACCGGGCTGGGGCAGACCTCGACCTGAGGGGGCACTAGTCTGCCGGGGAGACAGTGACCCACGAGTAACCGGAGTTCTCCATGCCCGAGGCAGTGATCGTTTCCGCAGCGCGCACCCCCATCGGCCGCGCCAACAAGGGCTCGCTCAAGGACTTCCGTCCCGACGACCTGACCGCCCTGGCCGTGCAGGCCGCGCTGGACAAGATCCCGGACCTGGACCCGACGACCATCGAGGACCTCCTCCTCGGCTGCGGCCTCCCGGGCGGCGAGTCCGGCAACAACATGGCGCGCGTGGTCACCACGCTCCTCGGTCTCGAGGTTCCCGGCGCGACCGTCACCCGCTACTGCTCCTCGTCGGTGCAGACCACCCGGATGGCCTTCCACGCCATCAAGGCAGGCGAGGGCGACATCTTCGTCTCGGCCGGCGTGGAGACCGTCTCGCGCTTCGCCAAGGGCACCTCCGACCACATCCCCGGCACCCGCAACCCGCTGTTCGAGGACGCCGGTGCGCGCACCGAGCAGTACGCCCAGGGCGGGCAGGACTGGCACGACCCGCGCGAGGACGGTCAGCTGCCCGACATCTACATCGCCATGGGCCAGACGGCCGAGAACGTCGCCCGCCTGCGTGGTCTCGACCGCAAGGAGCTCGACGAGTTCGCGGTCCGCTCGCAGAACCTCGCCGAGAAGGCCATCGCCGACGGCTTCTGGGAGCGCGAGATCACGCCCGTCACGACGCCGGACGGCACCGTGGTGAGCAAGGACGACGGCCCGCGCGCCGGAGTGACGTACGACGCCATCGCCGGCCTCGACCCGGTCTTCCGCCCCGACGGCGTGGTCACCGCCGGCAACTGCTGCGCGCTCAACGACGGCGCCGCGGCCGTCGTGGTCATGTCCGACACCAAGGCGGCCGAGCTCGGCCTCACGCCGCTCGCGCGGATCGTGTCCACCGGTGTCTCCGGCCTCTCCCCCGAGATCATGGGCCTCGGCCCGGTCGAGGCGACGAAGAACGCCCTCAAGCACGCCGGAATGAGCATCGGCGACATCGACCTCGTCGAGATCAACGAGGCCTTCGCCGCTCAGGTCGTGCCGTCCTACCAGGACCTCGGCATCGACCTCGACCGCCTCAACGTCAACGGCGGCGCCATCGCCGTCGGCCACCCGTTCGGCATGACCGGTGCCCGGCTGCAGAACACCATGCTCAACAGCCTGGACTGGCACGACAAGTCCACCGGGCTGATCACCATGTGCGTGGGCGGCGGGCAGGGCATGGCGCTGATCCTCGAGCGGGTCTCCTGACACTAGGCTGCCCCCATGACCACCCCGGGGGAACCTCGCTGGCTGAACGACGACCAGCAGCACTCGTGGCGTGCCCTGATGATGGGCATGACACTGCTGGAGGAGCGCCTCGACGACGACCTGCGGCGCGAGTTCAGCATGTCGCTCACCGAGTACGAGGTGCTCGTGCGGCTCTCCGAGCGGCCGGGACGCGCCATGCGGATGGCGCAGCTCGCCGACGCGATGGCGCACTCGCGCAGCCGGGTGACGCACACGGTCGCCCGGATGGAGGCGGTCGGCTACGTCACTCGCGGGACGACCCCCGAGGACGGCCGCGGCGTCGTCGCGACGATGACCGAGAAGGGCTACGACCTGCTCGTGCGGGCCGCTCCGTGCCACGTCGAGAGCGTGCGGCGCAACGTCGTCGACCTGGTCGCCGAGGAGGACTTCGCCGCTGTGGGCCGGGTCTTCGACCGGGTGGCCGACCACCTGGTTACCCGCCATCCCGAGTCGGAGATCCGCTGACGGCTGCGCGCGCGGCGCGTCGAGCAGGATGAACCGCGGGTGGCTGCACCTGCGCACCCCCGGGACTGCCGGCATGAACGCACTTCGTCCTGTCCGACACACCCGGGGCTTGTCGGACAGGACGAGGTCGGACGAGGTCAGTCGCGCGTCAGGCGGCGGTGCGTGACGCGGTGCGGGCGCGCGGCCTCGATGCCGAGGCGCTCGATCTTGTTCTCCTCGTAGGACGCGTAGTTGCCCTCGAACCAGAACCACTGCGCCGGGTCCTCGTCGTCGCCCTCCCAGGCGAGGATGTGGGTGGCGACGCGGTCGAGGAACCACCGGTCGTGGGAGGTGACCACGGCACAGCCGGGGAAGTCGAGCAGCGCGTCCTCGAGGGAGGACAGGGTCTCCACGTCGAGGTCGTTGGTGGGCTCGTCGAGGAGCAGCATGTTGCCGCCCATCTTGAGCGTCAGCGCCAGGTTGAGGCGGTTGCGCTCACCACCGGACAGCACGCCGGCCTTCTTCTGCTGGTCGGGACCCTTGAAGCCGAACGAGGCGACGTAGGCCCGCGAGTTCATCTCGAAGTTGGCGACCTTGATGAAGTCGAGCCCGTCGGAGACGACCTCCCAGACGTTCTTGTTGGGGTCGATGCCGCCACGGCTCTGGTCGACGTAGGAGATCTTCACCGTCTGGCCGACCTTCAACTCGCCCTCGTCGGGCTGCTCCTGACCGGTGATCATCCGGAAGAGCGTGGTCTTGCCGACACCGTTGGGGCCGATGACGCCGACGATGCCGGCGCGGGGCAGCTTGAAGGTCAGGTCGTGCATGAGCGTGCGGCCCTCGAAGCCCTTCCCGAGCTTCTCGGCCTCCAGCACGATGTCGCCGAGTCGCGGACCGGCCGGGATGTTGATCTCGGAGGTGTCGATCTTGCGCATCCGGTCGGCCTCGGCCGCCATCTCCTCGTAGCGCGCCAGACGGGACTTGCTCTTGGTCTGGCGGGCCTTGGCGTTGGAGCGGACCCACTCGAGCTCGCGCTCGAGGACCTTGGCGCGCTTGGCGTCCTTCTGGCCCTCGATCTTGAGCCGCTCCTTCTTGGTCTCGAGGTAGGTCGTGTAGTTGCCCTCGTAGGGGTGCGCCTTGCCGCGGTCGAGCTCGAGGATCCACTGCGCGACGTTGTCGAGGAAGTACCGGTCGTGGGTCACGGCCAGGACGGCGCCGGGGTAGGAGGCGAGGTGGCCCTCGAGCCACTGCACCGACTCGGCGTCGAGGTGGTTGGTGGGCTCGTCGAGCAGGAGCAGGTCGGGCTGCTGCAGCAGCAGCTTGCACAGGGCGACGCGGCGGCGCTCACCACCGGACAGGTTGTCGACCAGCACGTCGGGCGGCGGGCAGCGGAGCGCGTCCATGGCCTGGTCGAGGCGGCTGTCGAGGTCCCACGCGTTGGCGTTGTCGAGCTCGGTCTGGAGGTCGCCCGTCTCCTGCATGAGGGCGTCCTGGTCGGCGTCGGGCTCGCCCATCTCCATGTAGGCGTCCTCGAGGCGCTTCATCTTGGCCTTGAGGTCGCCGACGGCCTCCTCGACGTTCTCCAGGACGGTCTTGCCCTCGCTCAGCGGCGGCTCCTGCTGGAGCATCCCGACGGTCGCGTCGGGGTCGAGGATCGCGTCGCCGTTGTTGGCGTGGTCGAGCTGCGCCATGATCTTGAGCAGCGAGGACTTGCCCGTGCCGTTGGGTCCGACGACGCCGATCTTGGCGCCGTGGAGGAACGAGAGGGTGACGTTGTCGAGGACGACCTTGTCACCATGGGCCTTGCGCACATTGCGCAGTGTGAAGACGTACTCAGCCATGCGGGCGAGCCTACGGGGAACGGTGCCCCCGCCGACAATCGCACCGAGCGCGGAGGGCCCCCGTGGTCCCGGTCGACGCACGCCCGCCCGTGGGCGCCGGTCGCCCGCGGCGTCAGGCCGCCTCCGCGCCCACCCCGGTGCTCGACCCGACGCCCGCGTCGGGGCGCTCCGCGGTGGTGGGCTCGGTGGTGGGCTCGGTGGTGGGCTCGGCGGACACCGCCCGGGAGAACGTGGCGGTGCCGTGGGACAGGTCGGGACCCACGGACGTGGCCACCACCTCGAAGCTGGTCTGCGGCCTGCCGTCGCGCTCCCACACGTCAGCGACGAGACGACCGTGCACCACCACGGGGTCGCCGCTGCCGAGTGACTGGGCGACGTGACGGGCCAGTCGGTTCCACGCCTTGACGGTGTGCCACGTCGTGGCGCCCCTGACCCACTCGCCGTCGCGGAGACGCCAGGGCGTGCACGCCACGCGGAACGAGGCGACGTGGCGGTCCTCCCCGACCTGGCGCAGGGTGACCTCGCCGCCGATCCAGCCTGTCAGGGTGATCTGGGTGTCGTTCATCGCACGATGCCTCCTGTGTCGGCGGCGGACCGTCCGCCGCGATGACCCAAGGCTCGACGCGACGGCCGACACTGCCGTCCGTCGACACGTCCCGGCTGGGGACGACGCGTCCCCGAGCGCCCCTGTGGACGGTCGGCGGCCCGGGACCGGGCTACTTCAGGGCGGCGGACAGGCCGTCGCGCACCGCGGCGTAGGACGCCAGCTCGGCCTGGATCGGCTCGACGACGACCTCAGCGGAGACCTCCGAGATCGCGTCGCGCAGCCGCTTGTCGGCGGCCCGCGCCCGCGACCTCGCGGTCAGCGACACCAGCCAGCGGCACACGAGCGCGAGCAGCAGCCCCAGCAGGATCCCGCCGAGGAGCAGGAGCGTCGGCACCGGGAAGGCCCCGACCTCGGGGGTCGGCGGCTCGGGCAGACGGGCGTAGGAGCCCAGGGCCAGCAGGGCCAGCCACCCGGCACCGACGAGGGCGGAGAGGATGAGGAGGTACTGCAGGACCCGGACCAGTCCGGCCCAGACGGGGATCCGGGTGGGGCCGAGGTCGGTGGCGGCGACGGCGCGGTCGAGACGGTCGTTGAGGTCGGGCAGCCGCGACACCGACGCGGCGCGCACGGCGCTGGCCCACGACGGGGACATGCCCTCCCCCACCTGGTCGGCCAGGGCGCGCACCTCGCTGTCGATGCGTGCGCGTTGCACCCCGGTGGCCTGCGGCACGGACGTGCGGGCCGTGCCGGCCAGCTCCTTGCCGGACGCGCCGAGGTCGAGGTGGAGCCGCTTGAGCGGGTCGGGACGCAGGCGGGAGAACCAGGCGGTCACCGGCCAGCCGGTCGCCCGGTTGGCGCGCATCCGGGTCGAGTCGGCCACGGCCTTCACCACGATCGGCACCCCGGCCGCGTCGGCGAAGGCGTCGTCGAGCGCCGCGACGCGCGCGGTGGAGAGCGTCGGCGGCTTGCCGCTGCCGACCTCCTCCTGCAGCCGCAGCGCGGCCGTGCGGACGTCGGCCTCGAGGCGGGCCCGGGTCGCCTTCTTCTCGGCCACCCGCTTGACGATCAGCGAGCGGAGCTCGTCGACGCCCCAGCCGTGACGCGCGCTGACCGGCAGCACCGGCACGCCGGGCAGCCCGTCGGCCTCCAGCAGGCGGCGTACGTCGTCGAGCATCGACTGGCGTCGGTCCTCCGGCACCGTGTCGATGTGGTTGAGCACGACCAGCATCACGTCGCGGTGTCCGGCCAGCGGCTTGAGGAAGCGGTCGTGGATGGCGGCATCGGCGTACTTCTGGGGGTCGAGGACCCACACGAGCATGTCGGCGAGCTGGACCAGCCGTTCGACCTCGAGGTGGTGGGAGACCTCGGTGGAGTCGTGGTCGGGCAGGTCGAGGAGGACGACGCCGCGCATCTCCACGTCCTCGTCGCCCTTGGACAGCATCGAGTCGCGGGTGACCTGGTGGCGGGCGGGGATGCCGAGCCACTCGAGCAGCTCCTCGGCCCCCTCCTTGCCCCACACGCACGCTGTCGCCCAGGAGGTGGTCGGACGACGGACGCCGACCGCGGCGAGCTCGAGCTCGGTCAGGGCGTTGAAGGTGGAGGACTTGCCGGACCCGGTGGCGCCGGCGAGGGCGACGACGGTGTGGTCGGCGGAGAGCTTGAGGCGGCCCGCGGCACGCGCGGCGACGACGGTCGCGTCGTCGACGACGGCGTCGTCCACCCGCCCCCGCGCGGCGGCCGCCGCACGCTCGAGTCCGTCGACGCGGGCGCCGATGTCAGAGCTCCGGGTGACCAGCTTCTTGGCCCCTTCGAGCAACGACGTCATGACTCCCTCACGGCACTGGTGGACTTCTCGGGCCTCAACCCTAGGGCTCGCTGTCCTCGGCCAGCGAAACCTGGGCGGTGTGGTTCGCGGCATAGCGCAGGTCGTCGACCTTGCGCGCCGCCGCGCGCATCCGCTCGGGGGCCTCCGGGGAGACCTCGAGGGCGTCGAGCAGGTCGGTGTAGCGGCGCCGCTCCGCGTCGAGCAGCTCCCCGACGGAGGCCTCCAGCCGCTGCCGGGCGCGATCGGCGAGGGAGCGCACCGCCTGGTCGCCGAAGACGGCCTCGAGCAGCTTCTGCCCGAGGACGGCCGACCCGCCGGCGATGCCTGCCTCGGCGCCGGTGACGCCCGCGGTGTGGGCGAAGACGACGACCATCAGCGCCACGGAGAGGCCGTTGACGCCGAACGCCAGGAACCGCGCGGTCGAGCGCTTGTCGGCACCCTCGGTGCGGACCATCTCCAGCACGTCGGCCTGCCAGTCGCGCACGGCCCGCTCGGCCTTGCGGCGGAAGTCGCGCGAGGCGCGACCGAGGTCCTCCCCCGCGTCCTTGAGCAGCACCTGACCTGCGGCGGTGCTGCGCCACGAGGCCTCGGCGCGCTCGGCTGCCGCCTCGGCGTGCTCGAGGATCAGCGTCTCCAGGCCGGACTCGACCGCGACGGTGACCCGCTCGGCCTGCTGCGGCTTGCCCTTGATCGCGTTGACCAGCTTGTCGCGGATCCAGCCGACCCGCGTCTCCAGCGAGCGGAGCAGCTCACCGGTGCCGACGAACTCCTGCCACCGGGCGAGCACCTCGCCGCGCAGGAGGGTGCCGTCGGCCGACGCCTCACTGACTGCGGCAACGGCGCGGTCGTAGGCCTCGTTGGCGTCCTCGCGCAGACGGCGTACGGCGTCGGTCTGCTCGGTCGCGGCGTCGGCCACCGTGTGGGTACGACGACCGAGGGTGCGGATCGCGCCGTCGAGGGTCTGCTGGACCACTGCCGCGCGCGCGTCCTGGTCGTCGGCGAGCGCCTGGAGCCACTGGCGGATCTCGGCCACCGACGCCGAGGGAAGCAGCCCCATGTCGGAGACCGGGCCCTCCTCGACGCTGAACAGCGGGGAGTCCTTGAGGCCGCGGCTGGCGAGCATGCGGGCCAGGTGGGTGGAGATCGTGTCGACGGCCTCGGGCGGGGTGCGGTCCAGCACGATCGCCACCGCGGCCGAGCGCTCGGCGGCCTTGCGGAGGAACTCCCACGGCACCTGGTCGGCGTAGCGCGCGGCCGAGGTGACGAAGAGCCAGAGGTCGGCCGCCGCGAGCAGCTGGGCGGCGAGCACGCGGTTGCGCTCCTCGACCGAGTCGATGTCGGGCGCGTCGAGGATCGCCAGGCCGGGGGTCATCGCCGGCGAGGCCACGAGCTGCAGCGCCTCGGGGTCGTTGGTCTGGCGCGAGACCCGTTCGAGCTCGGGCAGCAGCCGGTCCTGCCCGAACCACTTGGCGTCGTCGGGGTGGTGCACCAGGACGGGCGACCGGGTGGTGGGCCGCAGCACCCCGGGCGTGGTGACGCGGGTGCCGACGAGCGAGTTCACCAGGGTCGACTTGCCGGCGCCGGTGGACCCGCCGACGACCGCGAGGAGCGGCGCGTCGAGGGTCATCAGGCGCGGGATGACGTAGTCCTCGAGCTGGTCGACCATCTCGGTCCGGGCCTCGCGCTGCTCCCCGGCGCCGGGCAGCTCCAGCGGCAGCCGGGCCTCCTGCAGGGCACCCCGCAGCCGGACCAGGGCGGTCACCATCGCGGTGTTGTCGGTCATCGGGTGGGCACCACCTGTCCGGGGAAGGAGATGTAGGGGCGGATGCGTCGCAGCTCCTCGACGTGCTCCTGGCCGCGGACGCCGAAGTCGTCCGGGGCCGTGCCCTTGAGGTAGCGGTGGTGCAGGTAGCCGAGCTCGACCGCCGCGGCCTGGTAGGCACGCATCCCGCGCTCGGCCTGCGGCCCGCCCTGCCGGCGGGCCCAGCGCCGGGCCTGCCGGCGCGCGCGGAGGTCCACCAGCCACGGGATGTCGGTGGCGGGCAGGAGCCCGCGGTCGGCGGCGTCCTGGAGCGCCTCGGCCAGGAGCGGGCGCTCCGAGCGCCGGCGGTAGACCGCGAAGGCCACCACCCCGACGAACGCCGGGAACATCAAGGTGCCGTAGACGACGAAGAAGTGGCCGGTGCCGGACAACGTCGAGGAGTTCCAGAGGCTGTGCAGCAGGGCAGCGATCGCGAAGCCGACCAGCGGCGCCAGCACCCGCACCGGGAGGCGACGCGAGGTGATGGCCAGGCCGACGCCGATGCCCGTGAAGACGGTGAAGAAGGGGTGGGCGAACGGGCTGATGAGGCAGCGCAGGACGAAGGTGCCGGTCAGCGCGGTGGTGCCGCCCGGACCGATGCCGTCGGTGCCGTCGTAGGCCGCGGCGAGGTAGAGGATGTTCTCGGTGAAGGCGAAGCCGATGCCCACCATGCCGGCGTAGACGATGCCGTCGAGCACCCCGTCGAGCTCGTGGCGGCGCCACCACAGGAGCAGCAGCAGGAAGAATCCCTTGGTCGCCTCCTCGGTGACCGGGGCCAGGACCGCGAGGCTGTCGCGCTCGCTGGCGCCGCCGGCCAGCCCGATGCCCTGGAAGACCAGGGCCGCCGCGGTCGCGACGAACGCGCCCCACAGGAGGCCGGCCACCAGCAGGTTGCGCGGCTCGGGCTCGTAGCGGTCGAGCCACATGAAGCAGCCGACGAGCGGCCCCACGGGTACGGCGGCGAGCAGGGCCGCGAGGGCCAGCGAACCGGGTGCGCCCGAGAGGCCGACGACGAGCGCCATCGCGATGCCGCCGAGCAGGACGAGGATGCCCACCACGACGGTGAAGGCAACACTGTCGCGGCGGCCTCGGTGCATGTCCTGACCCTAACGGAGCAGGCACCGCGCGGACCTCCCCGCCGCACCCCTCCGGGGGTGGCTCGTCTGCCTCGTCCACGCGCGTGCGTGCGTCGTACAGTGGCCGCGTGAGCGAGCCCACTGCGGAGAACCCCGTCGAGAACCCTGCTGACCAGCCGAAGACCGAGTCGCACGACCCGGCCGTCCCGGCGGCCTACGCCGCGTTCATGCGCGAGGGCTGGGGCAACCGCGACCTCGAGCTGCCCCGCCACCCCGTGGCCGACTGGGCGGCCGCTCGGCGCGCGAAGCTGGCCGAGGCGTTCCCCGGCGAGCGCCTGGTGCTGCCCGCCGGCACCTACAAGGTGCGGGCCAACGACACCGACTACCGCTTCCGCCCCGACACCGCCCACACCTACTTCACCGGCAACCAGACCTCGGACGCGGTGCTCGTGGTCGAGGACGGCGAGTCGGTCCTCTACGCGCGCCCTCGCTCCGAGCGCACCACCGACGAGTTCTTCCGCGACCGCCAGTACGGCGAGCTGTGGGCCGGGCGGCGGCCGTCGGCGCAGGAGATCTCCGACTCCCTCGGCATCGAGGTCCGTCACGTCAAGGACCTGCCGTCCTTCGACGACGACCGCAAGACGCGCGACATCACCAGCGACGAGGACCTGGCCCGCGTGGCCGACGAGCTGCGGCTGGTCAAGGACGAGTGGGAGGTCGGCGAGCTCCAGGAGGCCTGCGACATCACGACCCTCGGCTTCGAGGACTCGGTCCGCGAGTGGGACCGCGTGCGCGAGTTCGGCGAGCGCTGGATCGAGGGCACCTTCTTCCGTCGCGCCCGGGCGATGGGCAACGACATCGGCTACGACTCGATCTGCGCGGGCGGCTCGCACGCGACGACGCTGCACTGGATCGAGAACACCGGGTCCATCCAGCCCGGCAAGCTGGTGCTGCTCGACATGGGCGTGGAGGGCCACAACCTCTACACCGCCGACGTGACGCGCACTCTCCCGGTCGACGGCACCTTCACGCCGCTGCAGCGCGACCTCTACGACCTCGTGCAGAAGGCGCAGCAGGCCGGCATCGAGGCGGTCCGCCCGGGTGCGGCGTTCCTCGCCGCCCACAACGCCGCGATGGACGTGCTCGCCCACGGGCTCGAGGACATGGGCCTGCTCCCCGTCACCGCGGAGGAGGCGCTCGACCCGGAGTCGAAGGTCTACGCCCGCTGGACGCTGCACGGCACCTCGCACATGCTCGGCATGGACGTCCACGACTGCGGTCGGGCCTCGGTCGACATCTACCCCAAGGGCGACCTCGCCGAGGGGATGGTGCTCACCGTCGAGCCCGGTCTCTACTTCCAGGAGGACGACCTGCTCGTCCCCGAGGAGCTGCGCGGGATCGGCATCCGCATCGAGGACGACATCCTCGTCACCGCCGACGGCAACCGGAACCTCTCCGCCTCGCTGCCCCGGACGTCGGCCGACGTCGAGGAGTGGATGGGTGCGCGCATCGGTGGCTGACCCGGCGCCCGCGCCCAGCCTCACGATCGTCGACGGCCTGCCCCGCTGCCACCACTACGACGCCCACCGCTGCCGCTCGTGCACCCTGCTCGGGACCGCGCGGGAGCAGCAGCTCTGCGACAAGGAGGCGGACGCCCGCTCGCTGGTCGACTCCCCGGTGTGGCTGCCGACGGTGGCCGGTGCGGACGCGGGCTTCCGCAACAAGGCCAAGATGGCCGTCGGCGGGACGGTCGAGGCACCGACGCTGGGGATCCTCGCTCGCGACCACACCGGGATCGACCTGCACGACTGCGGCCTGCACTCCGACGGCCTGAGGGCGGCCCTCGGTGTGATCGCCTCGTGGGTCACCACCTCCGCCCTGACGCCGTACGACGTCGCGGCGCGGCGCGGCGAGCTCAAGCACGTCCTGCTCACCGAGTCACCCGACGGCGAGCTGCTGCTGCGGCTCGTGATGAGGTCGACGGCGCTCGAGGCGCGCGTCCGCTCGCGGCTGCCTGAGCTGCGCGAGGCGCTGCCGGCGCTGCGGGTGGTGACCGTCAACGTCCAGCCCGAGCACAAGGCGGTCCTCGAGGGCGAGCGCGAGATCGTGCTGACGCCGGAGTCGACGGTGCCGATGCGGCTGGCGACCGGCGTGACCCTGTGGCTGGGACCCCAGTCGTTCTTCCAGACCAACACCGCGGTCGCGGAGGCCCTCTACGAGCAGGCACGCACCTGGGTCGACGACCTCCCGGACGTGCGCACCATCTGGGACCTCTACTGCGGGGTCGGCGGGTTCGCGCTGCACCTGGCGGGCGACGGCCGCGAGGTGGTCGGCGTCGAGGCATCGGCCGAGGCGGTGCGGGCCGCGCTCGATGGTCAGGTCGCCGGTGCCACCTTCGTGGCGGCGGACGCCACCCAGTGGGCGCTCGACCAGTCGACCGTCCCCGACCTCGTCGTGGTCAACCCGCCCCGGCGCGGGATCGGCCCCGAGCTGGGCGGCTGGCTGGAGGCGTCGGGCGTGCGACACGTCGTCTACTCGTCGTGCAACGCCGACTCGCTGGCGCGGGACCTGGCCGCGATGCCGTCGCTGCGCCCGGTGCAGGCCCGGGTGCTCGACATGTTCCCGCACACCACCCACTACGAGGTGATCGTGCTGCTCTCGCGCTGAGGGTCAGCCGCGGCGCACCTTCGGGCTGCGGCCGAGGCTGTTGAGGCTCACGCCACCGCGGAAGGCGTCGTCGACCCAGCTCGCGAGGTTGGCCGAACCGTCAGCCTGCGGCGTGACCTTGGTGCGGCTCACCCCAGCAGCGACCTGCACCCACTTCGGCGAGCCGAGGCAGGAGGTGGGCGCCGACGCCGTCAGCGTGTCGGCTGCCACGTCGTAGCGGGCCCGCACCGTCCGGCAGGGCTTGGTGACCGGGCCTTCCGTGACCGTGACCGTGCCGTCCTCGGACACGCTGACGGAGGTGCCGCTGCGTCCGAGCGGGAAGAGGTCGGCCATCGTCCGGCCGTCCACGACGCCGGCGGTGAGGGCGTAGCGACCCTCGGGGGTGAAGATGCGGAACTCGACCGAGTGTCCATCGGTGTCGACGAGGTCGCGGAGCTGCACCGTCAGCGTGAGGCGCTTGCGCGCGTGGTCGATCGTGGTGCGCACGACGTCGGTCGACGTCTCCGCCGCAGCGTCGAGGAGGAGCGGCCCGTCCTGGGTCGAGCCGTCGAGCAACCCGCCGAGGGCGACGGCCATGTTGACGGCCTTCGCGTCACCGGCGGCGTCGTCGACGCTCACCTGATCGGCGTGAGCAGCTGCCGGCAGGAGGAGGGCGGCAGGGGCGAGGACGGCGAGCAGCCGTGTGGCAAGGCGAGACATGCGCTGAACCCTAGGGAAGTCCAGCACTGCCTGTGACGCGAACCACGGAATCCTGCTCACCGAGCACCGGTTGGGCCAGGTGTGCGTGCCTCCTCGACTCCCCCGGCGACCGTCGGCGACCTCCTGACGCAGCGTCGTGCCGTCGACCTCGCCCGCACCGAGAGCGCACTCTGTCGCCTCGCGTGTGCCGTCGACTGATCCCGCACGTCGTCCGCACCCGCCACTGCGGGTCGCGGTTCCGAAAGGTTATCTTTTCAGTATGAATACTTCTGTTTCGAGCTCGAAGCGGGCCCGCTTCCGGCTTCCCTCGTTCGGCGTCCAGGTCCTGGTGGGACTGGTCCTCGGCGTGGTTCTCGGACTCGTCGCCCGCAGCATCGGAGCGGACGGCGTCGACGCCTCCACCGGCGAGGTCGACCCGAACTGGCTGACCGAGACACTGAGCACGGTGGGTGGCACCTTCGTCACCCTGCTGCGCGCCGTCGTACCTCCGCTGGTGTTCCTCGCCATCGTCGCCTCGATCGCCAACCTGCGTGACGTCACCGGTGCCGCGCGGCTGGCGTGGAAGACCCTCACGTGGTTCGCGATCACCGCGCTCATCGCGGTGTCGATCGGCATCGTGCTCGGCCTCGTGCTGCGGCCCGGAGACCACACCAGCGTGACCGCCGACGCGGCGAGCGCCCCGTCGAGCACCGGTTCGTGGCTCGACTTCCTCACCGGCCTCGTGCCGGCCAACGTGCTCGGCCTCCAGGGGTACGACAACGGCGACGGCACCGTCGGCATGTCGTTCAACGTGCTGCAGATCCTCGTCGTCGCCATCGCCGTCGGCATCGCGACCCTCAAGGTCGGCGAGGCGGCCGACCCGTTCCTCACCTTCGTCCGGTCCGCGCTCGCCGTGGTCCAGAAGGTGCTGTGGTGGATCATCCTGCTCGCCCCGATCGCGACCGTCGGCCTGCTCGGCAACGCCGTCGCCTCCTACGGCTGGGACGCCCTCGGCTCGCTGGGCACCTTCACCCTCGCGATCTACGCCGGGCTGCTGCTGGTCGTCGCGGGCGTCTACCCGATCCTGCTGCGCCTCAACGGCCTGTCGGTCAAGCAGTTCTTCTCCGGTGCATGGCCCGCGATCTCGCTGGCCTTCGTGTCCCGCTCGTCGGTCGGCACCATGCCGGTCACGGAGAGCGTCACCGAGCGCAACCTCGGCGTGCCGCGGGCCTACGCCTCCTTCGCGGTGCCGCTCGGCGCGACCACCAAGATGGACGGCTGCGCCTCGATCTACCCGGCGATCTCCGCGATCTTCGTGGCCCAGTTCTTCGGCCTCGACCTGTCGATCACCGACTACGTCCTGATCGCCTTCGTCTCGGTCATCGGCTCGGCCGCCACCGCGGGCGTCACCGGCGCGACGGTCATGCTCACGCTGACCCTGTCGACCCTCGGCCTCCCGCTCGAGGGCGTGGGCCTGCTGCTCGCGATCGACCCGATCCTCGACATGGGCCGCACCGCGGTCAACGTCACCGGCCAGGCGCTGGTGCCCACGATCGTCGCCAAGCGTGAGGGCATCCTCGACCGGGAGGCGTACGACGCCCCGCGCGCGGGCACGCCGTGGCGCGAGGACGCCGCATCAGCGCAGTCGCGCCACGACGTGGAGGCGACGGCGCCGGAGGTCGTGCCTGCCTGACGGAAACGACGTGCCTGCGTCAGCGGGGGCAGCGGCGGCTGGGATACTGGGCGCCGTTGCCCCCGTGGCGCAATGGATAGCGCAACGGCCTTCTAATCCGTGGGTTGCAGGTTCGAGTCCTGCCGGGGGCGCTCCGGCGCGGCTCCGACCGGGAGGACGTCGCCCACTGCCGGCACGGGCTCTGCGGGGGCCGCCGAGCCCCGGCGGCGCAGCGGGTGCGCCGCGAGCCACGACGCGAGCCAGCGGCCCGCCTGGATCCCCGGTCGCTCGACGAAGCGGTAGACGAAGTCGGCGATCATCACGACGACGACCAGCACCACGAGGGTCTTGTGCAGGTCGTTGCGCCACTGGGGCAGCGCCATGGCGACGAAGTGACCGGCGATCACCTGGAACAGGTAGATCGAGTACGACCGCTCGCCGAGCCACTTGAACGGCGTGATCGCGAGGACGCGGCTGACCTCGGTGCGACCGCAGAGGCTGGGCAGGCTCAGCGCGGAGAGCACCGCGAAGAGGAGGATCAGCTGCTCCGGGCCGGCCCAGCGCGCGGTGAGCTCGGCCGAGTGGCTCTGCACCCAGTAGAGCGCGACGATGAGCCCGACCTGGACCACCCGCGAGGACAGCAGCGACAGGACCCGGAAGGTCGGGCGCGCATGCATCATCAGCGCCACCCCGCACCCCAGGAAGATCGCTACGTAGTGCACCCAGGAGATGTTGTGGTGCCAGATCAGCCACAGCATCACAGGCAGGATGGCCAGGCCCGCGAGTGCCCGCGCCCGCCCGGCCCCGCCGAGCACGACGCCCAGCAGCGGCAGCAGGACGAAGCCGAGCAGGGGCCAGACGAGGTAGAACTTCTGCTCGATGCCGATCGTCCAGGCCTGCGTGAAGTTCATCGGGCTCGGCGCGAGCTCCGGGTTGAAGGTCAGGAACCACTTGATCGCCTGCGGACCGCCCGCGGCCTCGTAGACGCCGCCCCACTTCAGCAGCAGCACCGAGCCGAGCAGGGCGGCGTAGTAGGCCGGGGCGATGCGGAAGATGCGGCGTACCCAGAAGCCGAGCAGGGAGACGCGGCCGGTCGCGGCCTCCTCACGCAGCAGCAGCGTGGTGATCAGGAAGCCCGAGAGCACGAAGAACATGTGCACGCCGAGCCAGCCGCCCGCGAACATCGGGGCAGGCCCGCTGAAGTGGAACCCGACCACCGCGAGCGCCGCGATCGCCCGGACGCCGTCGAGGCCGCCGAAGTGGCGGTCGGCGAGGAACCGGTCGTGGCTGATGGTCGGTCCGAGGAGGAAGCGCACGGCGGGACCCTACTCGGCCGCGGTCCAGATGGCCGACACGCCGCCGAGCGTCCCCCATCGGGGCGCCGCGACGCGTGAAGATCCCAGCAGGCCCGGCGGAGTATGAGTTCGCCGGGCCATGTACGTCTCCTGACGTGGTCGCGCGCGAGTATCTTCGGCGCCGTGATCAGTGACCTCGTCCTGGGGACCACGTACTTCGGCACCCGCACCGACCGGGACTCCTCCTTCGCGCTGCTCGACCGGTTCGTCGAGGCCGGCGGGAGGTGGGTCGACACGGCGAACTGCTACGCGTTCTGGGCGGACCCGAGCGGCCACGGTGGACAGAGCGAGTCCGTCATCGGCGCCTGGTTGCGCGCCAACCCGGGTGCCCGCGAGCAGGTCGCGCTCTCGACCAAGGTCGGCGTGGAGCCGGTCGACGGCGCTCCCGAGGGCCTCTCCGCGCCGGTCGTGCGCGCCGGCGCCACCGCGAGCCGCGAGCGGCTCGGTGTGGAGACCATCGACCTGTTCTGGGCGCACGCGCGCGACCTCGGCACCCCCATCGAGGAGACCGTCGAGGCGATGGGCATCCTCGTCGACGACGGCATGGCCCACCGCCTGGGCCTGTCCAACCACCCCACGTGGCTGGTCGAGCGCGCGCGCAGCCACGCCATCGCCCAGGGCCTGGAGACCGTCACCGCGCTCCAGCTCTCGACGTCGTACGTCGAGCCGCGCCCGGGCGCCGCCGTGGAGGGCAAGGACCACCGGTTCGGCTGGGTCACCGAGGAGACCCGCGACTACGTCGAGCAGCACCCCGAGGTGGAGGTGTGGGCCTACAGCCCGCTCGTCCAGGGGGCCTACGACCGCACGGACCGCCCGTTCCCCGCGGCCTACGACCACCCCGGCACGACCGCGCGGCTCGCCGTCCTGGCCGACGTCGCGGACCGCCTCGGCGTCGCGCCGAGCGTGGTGGTCCTGGCGTGGCTCGTACGACACGGCACCAGGCCGATCCTCGGAGTCAGCAGCCTCGACCAGCTGGAGTCAGCCCTGCGGGCCGGCGAGCTCGCGCTGGACGACGAGGTGATGGCTCAGCTCGATGCGCCGGCCTGAGCGGCGTACGCATCGATCTCGCCGCGCACCCGCGTCTTGACGTCGTCCGGGGCGAACGACGCCGCGATCGCCGCGCGGGCGAGGTCCGCGACTCCCTGCTCGTCGAGGTCGAGGAGGCCGGCGGCGACCTCGTAGTCGTGGTTGAGCGTCGTGGAGAACATCGGCGGATCGTCGGAGTTGATCGTCACCGTCACGCCCGCGTCGACGAAGGACCGCAGGGGGTGGTCCTCGATCCGGTCGACCGCACGGGTGGCGATGTTGGAGGTCGGGCAGACCTCGAGCACGATCCCCGTGTCGGCGAGGTGGGCCAGCAGCTCGGGGTCCTGGGCGGCGGAGCAGCCGTGGCCGATCCGCTCGGCGCCGAGCAGCTGCACGGACTCCCAGACCGTGTCGGGCCCGGTCGTCTCGCCGGCGTGCGGCACCGAGCGGAGACCGGCCGCACGGGCCCGGGCGAAGTGCTCCTGGAACTGTGCGCGCGGCACCCCGACCTCGGGACCGCCGAGGCCGAAGCCCACGAGGGCGTCCGTGCGGTGCCCGAGGGCGTACTCCAGCGTGGCGTCGGCGGCCGGGATGCCGGACTCCCCCGGGATGTCGTAGATCCAGCGCAGCACCAGCCCGAAGTCGCGCTCGGCGGCGACCCGCGCGTCCTCGATCGCCTCGGTGTAGGCCTGGATCGCGATGCCGCGCACCACGGACGTGTACGGCGTGCAGGTGAGCTCGGCGTAGCGCAGGTTCTGGCCCTCGGCCATCTCCCGGGCGATCTCGTAGGTCAGCAGCCGGATGTCCTCGGGCGTGCGGACCAGGTCGACGACGGCCAGGTAGACGTCGATGAAGTGCGCGAAGTCGCGGAAGGTGAAGAAGTCCTTCAACCCGTCGAGGTCGCTGGGGACACCGGCGTCGGGATGGCGCGCCGCGAGCTCGGACACGATCCGCGGCGACGCCGACCCGACGTGGTGCACGTGCAGCTCGGCCTTGGGCAGGCCGGCGATGAAGGACTGGAGGCTCACGCCCGGCAGTGTGTCAGCCCCGGGAGGTCAGCTCACCATCTCCGCGGCGATCGCCTCGATCGTGGTGCCCTGGGCCTTCTCGCCGTCGATGAGCACCGTCGGCGTGGAGTTCACCTTGGCCTTGGACGCCGCCTCGCCGGCCGCGTCGACCCAGCCCTCGAACGCCATGTCCTCGATGCCGGGGCGGACCTCCGACTCGGTCGCGCCGGCCTCGACGGCGAGGTCGACGAGGTCGTCGTCGCTGGGGAACGGACCCTTCTCCGAGGGCTGGTTGTCGAACAGCAGGTCGTGGAACTTCTTGGCGACCTCGGCACCCGACGCGTCGAGGACCACCGCGAAGGCGTTGGCGGAGCGGGGCGAGTAGTCGTCGATGCGCTCGAGGAAGGGCAGCGGGCGGTACTCGACCTTCACGTCGCCGGCCTCGACAGCCGCGTCGAGGCGCTCGCGCACGGTCTTCTCGAGCTGGCCGCAGAACGGGCAGAGGAAGTCCTCGTAGACCACGGCCGACTTGGGCGCGTCCGGGTCACCGACGACCATGCCGTAGCTGCCGCTGGCGCCGTCGGGGGCGGTGCTCGGCTTGTCGGAGCCGAGGCTGGTGATCAGGAAGTAGCCGCCGACGACGATCGCCAGGACGACGGCGACCAGTCCGGCGCGGGTGAGCTGCTCGCGACGCTTGGCGGCCTTGCGACGCTCCTCGGCCTGCTCGCGGGCCCGCACGGTGCGCGCCTGGCGCTGCTCACGCCGGGCCTGCGCGGCGGCCTTCTCCTCCGCGGTCCTGTGCGAGCTCTTCTTCTGCGCCATCGAGGCTTCCTCCGGTGTCGATTCGGGTGTCGTGCTCGGGGTCGGGGTCGGCATCGGGTCCGGCGTCGGTGGACGACCGGAACAGGACGGTGTCGAGCGCCAGTCGTGAGCGTGGCCGAACCACCAGCCACGCCGACAGGGCCAGAAGTCCCACGTCGCGGGCGATCTCGCCGGGGTACTTGGCCGCCGCGTCGGGGATCTCTCCCCCACCGCCGAAGCAGCCGCAGTCGATCGAGAGCCCGCGCGCCCACGCGCTGCTGATGCCGATGACGAAGGCCACGAACAGCAGCGCCGAGACGGCAGCGGAGCCGCGCACCAGCACGCCGAGCACCAGGCAGAGGCCGATCACGACCTCGACCACCGGCAGCAGGTGCCCGACGGCGGGCACGACCGCCTCCGGCAGGAGGTCGTACGCCCGCACCGCGCGGACGCTGTCGGCGGGGTAGGGCAGCTTCAGGGCCCCCGCGACGATCCACACGCCGCCCGTCACGAGTCGCGCGACGAGGCCGAACCAGTCCTTCACATCCCGAAGGGTAGGACGTGAGCCTGAGTCGAGGCTGAGAACGGGCGTCGGTGGCGGTCTGTAGGGTGGCGGCTCGTGAGCGACAGACTGGTGTGGATCGACTGCGAGATGACCGGCCTCGACCTCGGCGCGGACGCGCTGATCGAGGTCGCGGCGTTGGTCACCGACTTCGAGCTCAACGTCCTCGGTGAGGGCATCGACGTCATCATCAAGCCGTCGCAGGAGTCGCTCGACCAGATGGTCGAGTTCGTGCGCACCATGCACGAGACCTCCGGGCTGCTCGAGGAGCTCGCCGGCGGCACCACGCTCGCCGACGCCGAGGGACAGGTGCTGGCCTACATCAAGGAGCACTGCCCCGACGGCACCCGCCCGCCACTGGCCGGCAACACCGTCGCCACGGACCGCGCGTTCCTGGCCCGCGACATGCCCGCCCTGGAGTCCTTCCTCCACTACCGGATCGTCGACGTCTCCTCGATCAAGGAGCTCTCGCGCCGCTGGTATCCCCGCGCCTACTTCGCGGCACCGACCAAGCGCGGCAACCACCGCGCGCTGGCCGACATCCAGGAGAGCATCGAGGAGCTGCGCTACTACCGCGAGGCCGTCTTCGTCCCGCAGCCCGGCCCGGACAGCGCGCAGGCCAAGGAGATCGCCGCGCGGCACGGCGGCCAGCTGACCGGACTCGGACCCGATGCGGAATCTGACGCCTGATTGCCCTACACTTCACGTCGTCCTCGCATCAGTGCGAGCGTCATGGTGGGTATAGCTCAGCTGGTAGAGCGCCGCCTTGTGGTGGCGGATGTCGCGGGTTCAAGTCCCGTTACTCACCCCGAAGAGATCGAGCCCCCGACCTGGACAGGTCGGGGGCTCGATCCGTTCCACCTCCTGCCCCCCGGCTGGGGCAGGTCGGGGGCACCGCAAGGAATCTGGGGGCAGTGACGGGATCGCTTGCACACCCTCGAACCCGCCGCACGGTGAAGCCGGTCACCACACCAACCGACCGGGAGTACCCATCATGTGGATCGAACAACGAGGCCAGCAGCACCGCGTCGACTGGCGCAACCAGGACGACACTGGACCCAAGAGGTCTTCCCATGAGCGGTAGGTGCCTGCCGGAGGCGTGTCACGAGTCAGCGTCCGAGACGTTCACGGACAGGAGGGTGGCGCCGAGGTCGCGAATTCTGGCGATGAGGCCGTGCAGCTGTGCTTGGTCGGTGACCGGGCCTCGCAGGATGGTGGTGCCGTCGTCGGCGTGGGTGAGGGTGAGGCCGTCGAACCATGTCGACCAGTGCTCCGAGAGGTGACCTTCGATGCGGAGCTCGTAGTGCCCGGGCGGCTGTTGTGACGGGCGGGTGTTCATCGTGAACCGGCCAACGCGGTTGACGTGCCCTTTCGGCGGACTCGACGGGCGGACGGGCGTCGGATGACCCACTCCGCGACGGCGAGGTTGATGACCCAGGCCGCTCCCATCATGAGGTCCGTGCGGACGACACCAGCACCGAAGATCGCCCCACCGAACCCGACGGTGAAGACCTGCGTGCCAGCGCCGAGCGCGAGGGCGTAGGCGCGGGTCATCCAGGCGCGGTGCCGGTCGATGTCGCGACGCCGGATGGCGGCGACGCCGAGGATGAGGCTGGCAGCCATGCCCGAGGCGAACAGCAGCCGGAACAGGTACAGCAGCTCGCCGGTGCCCTCCTTGCGCGGGAAGACCAGCGTCATCCACAGCGCCGAGAGTGCGACCGCCAGGCCGAGGGCGACCAGCACCCGTCCGGAACGTCGATGCCAGCCCGGATGGCGCCGGCGGATGCCGGTGGAGAACTGGAACGCACCGAGAAGGGCGTAGCCGATGGCAGCCGCGACATGGATGACGACCGGCGCCGGTGAGGCAGCGAAGCGGGAGTCGGTCGCGATGGCCTGCGGTCCGCCGAGGAGCTCGACAAGGCGGGCGGTGCCGGCCGTGACGGGGATCGCGGCCAGCACGACCAGACCGGCTGGCACCCAACGGTCGGTCCGCCGCGTCATCGGGCACCCCCTGCGGTGCGGAACCTCTCGGAGGGGCCGGACGGCCATCGGGCGGTCATCGGACGACTGGCTGCAGGGCGCGGTCGCGTGCGGCGGTCTCGGCAGGCGCGGCGTGCTCGTTGTCTCCCGCGTTGCGGAACAGGGACACGCCCAGCGTGATGAGGGCCAACCCCACAGGGACGGCGAGCGGACGGTTGAAGGACTCCGGGAGCGCTGCCAGTGCGGCCAGTGCCCCGGTGCTCGCAGCGAGCAGGGCCGCGCCCCAGCGGTTCAGGACCCCGCTGCGGAGCAGGGAGATCCCGAAGATGACGCCGCCGACGATGATGCCGGCTCCCATCAGTCCGAACAGCGCTTGCAGCCCGCCGATGTCACCGCTGGCGGTTCGGCCGTTCGCCGCAGCGACGACGTCGTTGACGAACCCGGGCTCGGTGTCGACGAGGTTCGGCAGCACGACGGCGGCGATGACCTCGACGGAGAACATGGCCAGGTAGCCGGTGGCGAGGACCAGGTAGCCGACCAAGCCGATGAAACCGGCGCTGCGGTGCTGGCGCAGGTACATGCCGGTGATGCCCGCCAGTGCGAGCCCCGCCATGACGACCTTCGCGTACTCGCGTGCGACCCACTGGGTCGTCTCGGTGGTGAAGGTGTCGGATGCCGGGTGATTGACCTGGACGCCGATGAAGATGACCCCAGCGGCGACGGCGGCGACGCCCGCCGCCCGCGTGAGGGAGGTTGATGTGATGCTCATGTCCGGTTCCTGTCTGAACGGTCCACGGCAGCTGCCGCAGGGGATGACCGGAACCTAGGAGCCGACGAGGTGACCTGGCGTCACCACATGATGTGACTGACGTGGTGAGTCCGGACAGCTGTCGCCGATGGGCGGGGATGCTCAGCGGTTCTCCGGACCGGAGAGCAGACCCAGCTGGTGGGCCTTGCTGACCGCCGCGCGACGGCTGTTGACGCCCAGCTTGGCGTAGATGTGCTTGGTGTGGGTCCGGACCGTGTTGAGGGACACGAACAGCCCGCGCGCGATGGCCGGGCCGTCGAGGTCCGAGCCGAGGAGCCGTAGCACCTCCATCTCGCGGTCGCTCAGCATGTCGACCGGCCAACGGTCGGATCCGAACACCAGGCCCGGTCTCGCGCCGCGCCCGTCACCCGTTTGTTCCCGGGCGCCGTCGACCGGGGTGGTCGCATGGAGCAGCTCGGACAGGTAGCCGGACCGTGGCTGTTCGGTCGCGAGCTCACGCAGCAGGTCGCACGCGACGGGGCTCGCGTCGACGAAGACCCGGACCCAGCCCTCCGGTCGGGCGAGCTGGACCGCGTGCTGCAGTGCACCGAGTGACTCCCGGCGTGCGCCTGCGGCGTTGTGGGCCAGCGCCCGGAGAACCTCCACCTCGATCACGGAGCCGGTGCGTCCACCGCCCGCGGCTGCCGCGAGGAGTCGGTCCAGCAGCCGGACGGCCTCATCAAGCGCGGCCGAGCTGCCCGTGGCAGCGTGCTCCGCCAGCAGGACCCTGGCCAATGTGATGTGTTCGTACTCGCGGAGGTAGGAGAGCACGTCGTCGGTGGAGACGAGGTGGTCCTCGGCCCACGCGTGCGCCTCGGCGACGTCACCCCGAGCGGCCAGCACGCGGGCGCGGGTCGCGTGGATCGGTTGGACGTTGGGTGCGTAGTCGGCGACGTACACCCTTTCAGCCTCGTCCAGCAGCTTCAGCGCACTGGACAAGTCACCCTCGGCGGCGCGCATCCGGGCCAGCCCCACCCGCCAGCGGTAGGGGTTCTGCGCGAGAGCGGCGGATTCACCCAGCTCGTCGGAGCGGCGCAGGTGCTCCGCCATGCCCACCAGGTCGTTGCGGTACCAGGCCACCCGGCTCAGACCGACCAGCATGTCGGCGGTCCCTCGCATGACCGCCAGCCCCGAGGTGTTCTCCTCGGCCAGCGCCAGGGCGCGGGCGAAGGTCTGCTCAGCGGCGCGCAGGTGGCCCAGGCGCAGCTCCATGTCGGCCAGGGCGATCGAGCAGCCCAGCACGTCTGCGATGTGTCCGGCACGCGTCAGGGCACCGATGGCGGTGCCGTAGCTGACGCGGGCTGCCTCCAGGTCTCCGGCGCTCCAGGACGCGAGCCCGGACAGGGCCGCCGAGCTGCCGACGGCCAGGTCGTCGCCGTCCTCGGCCACCGCGATGGCCTGCGCCGCCAACGTGATCGCACCAGCAGGGTCACCGCCGACGAGCGCGAGCGCTGCCCGGTACATCGTGATGGTGGCGGGCAGGCGTGGCAGCTCGTCGCGGTCGACGACCACCACCTCGTCGGTCGGCATCGTCAGCAGGTGTTCGACGTGGTCGAGGCGGCCATCTACGCCGTCGAACTCGTTGCTGGCCATCAGGCCGCCGATGAGCGCGACCGCGAGCACCGGCCGGTTGCGGAGGGTGTCGTCGGTCAGTTGGTGGGCCCACTGGCGCAGGAGGTCCTCGCGGCGCTCACGCCCCAGCGCCCTGAAGCTCAGCTCGACGAGGTCTGCCGCCTGCCCGGTGTCCCCGGCTGCCATGGCATGCCGGACCGCTGCGTCGACATGGCCCGCGTCCGCATGCCAACCGGCAGCGCGACGGTGGAGGGTCGCGACCTCGTCCGGTCGTTCGTCGATCAAGTGGGAGCGCAGGACGTCGCCGAAGAGGTGGTGGTAGCGGTACCACGTGCGGTTGTCGTCCAGCGCGACGAGGAACAGGTTGGCCCTGTCGAGGTCCTCGAGCCTCGCCCTGCCGGGGCGAACGCCGGTGCGGGGGCCGGCGCTCTCCGGCTGGGGGCTCACTGCGTCGCACAGCGGCCCGGTGAGCCGATCCAGGATCGAGGTGTCCAGCAGGAACCGCCGCACATCGTCGGGCTGCTGGCTGAGGACCTCCTCGACGAGGTAGTCCACGACGAATCGGTCGTCGCCGGCGAACCCGGCGATGAACCCGGTGCGGTCGTCCCGGTTCCGCAGTGAGAGCGCTGCCAGCTGAAGCGCGGCGACCCATCCCTCGGTGCGGGACTCGAGTACCGCGAGGTCGTCGGGCGAGAGGTCGAGGCCGTTCAGCTCGTTGAGGTACCCGGACACCTCCTGTGGAGTGAACCGGAGGTCGTTGGCGCGGACCTCGACGAGCTCCCCGCGGGCCCTCAGTCGCGAGAGCGGCAGGGCCGGGTCGACCCGGGTGCCAACGACGATGTGGAGCTGCGGCGGCAGGTGGTCCACCAGGAACGCCATGCCGGAGGCGACCTCGACACCATCGGCGAGGTGGTAGTCGTCGAGGACGAGCGTCACCTCTCCCGAGCGCACGCTCAGCTCGTTCACCAGGCCGACCAGGACCGCTTCCACCGATGTCTGCCCCGACTGCAGGAGGGTGAGTGCCGCCGCACCGGAACCCGGTACCGCTCGGTCGAGGGCGAGCAGGACGTAGCTCCAGAAGGTCGTAGCCTCACGGTCCCGCTCGTCGAGCGACACCCAGGCGACGGCGTGGTCGTCGTTCTCGGTGGACGGCGCCGCCGCGAACCACGAGGCCAGCAGTGTCGTCTTGCCGAACCCCGCCGGGGCCGAGACCAGCGTCAGCGGGCCCTGCGCACCGCGCACCAGCAGGTCGGCCAGTCGCGGGCGTGGCACGACCTCGCGTCGCAGACTCGGCGCGAGGAGCTTGGTCTCGACGACGGGTGCGACCATCAGTGCGCCGGCTCGGGCGCCGTGGGCTGGGCGTGTGTGTGCATCCGCTCGCCGGGTCGACCGAAGATGCTGAGCACCTCGGCAGGACCATCGCCGGTGCTGCCGAACCAGTGCGGCACCAGGGTGTCGAACTCAGCCGCTTCTCCGACGCCCAGGACCACGTCCTGGTCGCCCATCACCAGCCGCATCCGACCCGAGAGAACGTAGAGCCACTCGAACCCGTCGTGAGTGCGCGGCTTCGGTTCCGACTGCGAGGATGGGATGACGATCTTCCAGGCCTGAATGCCTCCCGGACGTGTCAACGGAAGAACAGTCCTCCCGTTGACTCGCCGCGGCTTCAACCGGATCCGGGGGTCACCCACCTCGGGCGCGCCGACGAGATCGTCCAGAGGCACTCGGTAGATCTGCGCGAGCGGCAGCAGGAGCTCCAGGCTGGGCTTGCGCTGCCCGGTCTCCAACCTCGACAGGGTGCTCTTCGACATCTTCGCCAGGGTGGCTGCTTCGGTGAGCGTGAGCCGTCGCTGCTCGCGGACCCTGCGCAGGCGAGGTCCCACCAGGTCGAGAGCCGCCGCGATGCGCCCGTCGGCGGACGTCTCCGACCCGACGACACGGACCTCGTCCGGCTGCGTCTGTGGTGCAGTCATGACCCCATTGAACCGGCCGGTTCCCAGAATCAGCAACAACTGTTTCCCACAGCTCGTGGGCAGGCCACTCTGTGGTCATGAGCGCGAACGACACGAACCAGACCCAGGTCGACAATCGGCCCTACGACGTCACCATCGTTGGCGGCGGCGCCGCGGGACTCTCCGCTGCGCTGGTCCTCGGCAGGGCTCGGCGACGCGTGGCTGTCGTGGACGCCGGGCACCCGCGCAACGCGCCGGCCGCCCACATGCACGGCTTCTTGGGTTCCGACGGCCTCCCGCCGGCCGAGCTCCTGGCCCGCGGCCGCGCAGAGGTCGCGGGCTACGGCGTCGAGCAGCTCACCGGCATCGTCTCGGCCATCGCCCCGTGCGCTGGCAGCTACGCGCCGGGAGTGTCACGGCGCCGCTTCGAGGTCGCCCTGGCCGACGGTTCGACGCTGGAGACGCGGGCCGTGCTGGTGACCACGGGTCTTCGCGACAGCATTCCCGACATCCCCGGAGTCCACGAGCGGTGGGGACGCGACCTGCTCCACTGCCCGTACTGTCACGGCTACGAGGTGCGTGACCGGCCCGTCGGCGTCCTGGCCGGAGGCCCCGCCACCACAGCCGAGTCCCTCGCTCACGCACACATCATCCGTCAGTGGTCCGACGACGTCGTGTTCTTCGTCAACGGCGCCACCCTCACGGCCGCTCAACGCGAACAGCTCGTCGCCCGCGCCATCGGCGTCGTCGACGAACCGGTCGTGAGCCTGGCCGTCGATGCGGACCACCTCACCGGCGTCGTCGTCGAAGGTGGACGCGTCGTCCCCCGCGACGCGGTGTTCGTCCGCCCCCAGCTCGTCGCGAACGACAGCCTGCTCGTCGACCTGGGTTGCATCGTCCGAGACACCGGCTGGGTCCAGGTCGACGCGACCGGCGCCACCAGCGTCCCTGGCATCTGGGCGGCAGGCAACGCCACCAACCCGCGCGCGCAGGTCATCACCGCTGCCGGGGAAGGCTCGTCTGCTGCCATCGCCATCAACAACAGCCTCGTCGAGGAAGACCTCCCCATCGCCGTCACCAGCTTCCGGCTCGGCCTCCCCGTCTAGCCACCGGGTGTTCAGACGCCCCACCGAACCAACCACACCTGTGCCCGCTCAGCACGCGGGCTCTCATCGCGAACCGCAGTTGATGGCACGTGCTGTCCCAGCCATGCCGTCGACCCCACCCCCACCCACCAAGGAGCACCGTCATGTCCACCACACCGCCCGCCAGCAGGTCCGCCAACACCTCCGCAACGCAGTCTCCCGCTGGTTCGTCGACGGCCCCGCCTGTCGCCCCGCCCACCAAGCACCAGCTCGCGCTCATGATCTGGCTCGCTGTCTTTCCGACGCTGATGGTGCTGAACCTGACCATCGGCCCCAGCCTGAAGGACACCAACCCCGTCCTGCGGACCTTCGTCCTCGCGACCGTGGCCGTCCCCATCGTCATCTACGGCCTGATGCCCCGACTGCACCGGATCCGCGTCCAGCTCCTGACCCGCAAGGGCGCCTGAGCTCGGCCACGAGCCGTCCGGCGCGTCGGCCCTCACCCCCCATCCGACGCGCCAGACGCCGCCGAAGAGCTACGGCTCGCGGCGCCAACGCCCCGTGCCCCGGCCCCCTCCAAGGGAGTTGGGGCGTTGTGCTGCGGCGTGCGTGGCCCCCGAGAGCTTGCACTGGCCCGGGCGCCGTGCCCGCCGAGATGGGGATCACGGCCGCTTCGGCGAAGGTGAGGCCGGCGGGCATGAGCGCCAACCGGTCTTCGCCGCTGACGGCGTACTCCGCGAACGCCCCGGGGGCTACTCCGTGGACGGTGTCGCCGGGCTTGAACCAGGTGATGTCGGCATCGACCTGCTCTACGGTTCCGGCGACGTCGCGTCCTGGCACCGGGTTCTTGGGTCGGCGGATGCCGGTGGCGAGCCGCATGGCGTACGGCTTGCCGGTCATGAGGTGCTCGGTGCCGCGGTCAAGACCGGCGGCGTGCACTCGGACCAGTACCTGGTTGTCGCCGACAGTGGGGCGAGGCAGTTGCGTGAGCTGCAGGACCTCGGAGCCGCCGTAGCGGGACTGGGTGATGGCCCCGCATCGTGTCGGTGGTGTGTGGTCAGATCGGGGGCATGGGGTCGTACTGGATGTAGCGGCGGACCTCTCGGGCTCGTTCAACACCGGCGAACCGGGCGATGAGGTGTAGCGCCATGTCGATGCCGGCGCTGACGCCGGCGCTGGTGATGAGATCGCCGTCATCCACGAAGCGGGCGGCGACGTCCGTGATGATCGTGGGGTCGATCTCGGAGAGCAGGTTCAGTGACGCCCAGTGGGTGGTGGCGCGTCGGCCCGTGAGCAGCCCGGCGGCGGCGTAGACGAGGCTGCCGGTGCACACAGATGCCATGAGCGGGACCGACTTCCGGGTCGTGCGGACCCAGTCGAGGTGGTCGGGGTCGTGGAGCATCGGCCTGGTGCCGGGCCCTCCTGGGTGGATGAGCACGTCAAGCGGGGGTGCGTCATCGATCGAGTGGTGTGCACCGAGCACCAACGACTTGGCGCCGACCACGGGAGCACCGTCGGCCGACAGGCAGAAGGCGTTCCAGCCGTCCTCGGGGTACTGCTGCGTCCAGTGGGAGAGGACCTCCCATGGGCCGACGGCGTCCAGCTCCTCGACTCCGTCGAAGACGAGGATGCCGAGGTGTCGTGTCGTCGCGTCCCCGTGTGCGTCGTGCGGTGCTTCCGGGTCTGCGTCCGGGGGTGTGCCCTGGGTCGGATCGGTGCGGGGTCGGTGTTGCATCGAGGTGCCTCCTGGTCGGGTTGTCAGGCCTGGTTCGAGTAGCTCCTGACGGGTCCAGCATGTGGGCTGGACCGGCGGCGTGGCCCCGGTCAAAAAGCCGGGTTGTGGGGTCCGGTCGGGCTGGCGAGCAGGTACTTTCGACACGTGCTGGTCGGCCGGGACCCCGAACGGGCGCTGCTGGCGGCGCTCGTCGATGAAGCTCGTCACGGAACGGCTCGCAGCGTGGTGCTGCGCGGGGAGCCCGGTGTCGGCAAGACCGCGTTGCTCGACGCCTTGGTCGCCGACAGCGGCGTGGCCGTGGTGCTGCACACGCAGGGCCTCGAGGTCGAGACGCCGCTCGCCTTCGCAGCACTACATCGCCTCCTGCGGCCCCTGGCCCGGCTACGTGAACACCTTCCCGCCCCTCAGGCGCGGGCGTTGCGGGTGGCGTTCGGGGAGGACGACGGGCCTGCGGTTGAGCCGTTCCTCGTGGGAGTAGCGACGCTGTCGCTGCTCACCTCGGCCGCGGAGGAGAGCCTCGTGCTGTGCAAGGTCGACGACGCCCACTGGCTGGACCCGGCCAGCGCCGGAGCGCTGCTGTTCTGTGCCCGGCGGCTCGGAGCAGACCGCGTGGTCATGGTGTTCGCTGCCCGCGACGGTGCCTCAGCGGTGTTCGAGGCTCCCGGGCTTGTTGACCTCCCTGTCACCGGGCTCGACGTCGAGGCCGCCCGTGCCCTGCTCGCCACCCGCCTGGCTGGGGCACCGGCCGACGAGGTCGCCCACCGCCTCGTGGCGGAGAGCAGCGGCAACCCGCTGGCCCTGCTCGAGCTGCCTGGCGAGCTGACCGAGGCCCAGCTCCAGGGGTCCGCACCCTTGCCCGAGACGCTGCACCTGACTGCCAGGGTCGAGCAGGCCTTCCTCGACCGCAGCCGCAGCCTGCCGGCTCCGGTGCAGAGCCTGCTGCTGCTGGCGGCAACCGACGACAGCAGCCCGAGCGGCATGCTGAGCCGTGCGTGCGTCGAGTGGGGACTGAACGAGGGCGTCCTCGAGGACGCGCTGGACTCAGGACTGCTGGTCGACTCTGGCGGCGGGGTGTCGTTGCGGCACCCGCTGGTGCGCTCGGCGATCTACCAGGCGGCGTCCGGAGCCCACCGGAGACGCGCACACCGGGCGTGGGCGGCGGCATTGGCCGGGGCGGGCCACCTCGAACGTGAGGTGTGGCATCGTGCACACGCGGCGGAGGGACCGGACGCGGCTCTCGCCGACGCCCTCGAGGACGTCGGCCAGCGCTCGCAACGCCGGGGCGGGCACGCCGCCGCGCTGACCGCCTACGAGCGTGCGGCGGAGCTGACCACCGACCCGACTCGACGCGCACTCCTACGGTTCGCCGCCGCGCGCAGCGCATGGGCCTGCGGCCAGGCATCGCGCGCCCAGGTCCTGCTGGCCGCCGACCGCGACACCGAGGACCCACTCCTGCAGTGCGACGTGGCCCGACTGTGCGGCCACATCGAGGTCAACATCGGCTCAGCACCGGAGGCACACCGCATCTTCGTCGACGCCGCGCACGCCATCCTGCCCGCCGACCAGGTCCGCGCCCTCGACATCGGGGTCGCAGCAGCCGTCATGCGGACCTTCGGCGCCGACAGCGGTACGCCATTGCGTTCCGACGACCTCCTGCGTGCGACCGCCGCGGACACGTCGGCTCGGACACGCTGCCTGAGACACATGCTCGAGGCGATGACACTGGCCGCCGACGGTGACTGGGAGGCCGCGGTGGAAGCGCTCGATCTCGCGCTCGACGTCGGTCAGCACGTCGACGACCGGGACGTGCTGTGGAACCTCGGCAACGGCGCACTCCAGCTCGGCGACGACGGCCCCCAGCAGCGGTTCTACTCCTTCGCCCTCTCCCGGGCACGCCAGGCGGGCGCCGCCACCGCAGTGACGTACTGCCTGCAACGGCTCTGCTTCGGCCACTGGGCGAGTGGCGACCACATCGCCCTTCGGGTCAGCGCCGAGGAGGCGGCAGCCCTGGGAACGAGCATCGGACAGCCGGCCGTGACCGCGCTTCCCGTCGCCTGGCTCCTGCTCCTGGCAGCCTTGCAGGAGCGAGACGACTACGACGACCTGCTCGTGCGGCTCGAACATCTGGTCGCCACCCATCCGCTCGGCATCATGGCCGACCCGGTGCACGACATGACGCGATGGGCCGCAGGCATCCGTGCGGCACGTACGGCCGACACGTCTGGTGCCTTCCACCAGCTCAGTCGCATGAGGCTCCCGGTGCTGTGCCGCCTGGCCGCGCCGGAGCGGATCGAGGCCGCTGTTCGCGCAGGCGAGACATCGGCGGCGGACGCCTGGACCGACGAGCTCGCGGCCTTCGCCGACTCCACCGCGCGGCCGTGGGCGCTGTGCGCGGTGGCGTTCGGTCGTGCCCTGACCACGGAGGCTGCCGCAGAGTCGCTGTTCGAGCAGGCGTTGGTGCACGGCGCCGTCAGTGGCCGTCCGCTGGACCTCGCTCGGGTACAGCTCGCGTACGGCGAGTGGCTGCGCCGCAGCCAGCGACGCGTCGACGCACGCATCCACCTACGCCGTGCCCTCGAGACCTTCCGCGACGTACGGGCCGAGGCACTGGCCTCTCGCGCGGACCAGGAGCTGCGCGCCTCCGGAGAGACGGCGCGCAAACGCGACCCGTCCACGTTGCTGCAGCTCACGCCGACCGAGCTCAAGATCGCCCAGCTCGTCAGCTCGGGGATGTCCAACAAGGACGTGGCCGCACAGTGCTGGATCTCGCCCCGCACCGTCGCGTTCCACCTGCGCAACGTCTTCGCCAAGGCCGGCATCACCTCGCGGGGCGAGCTCGCCCAGCTCGACCTCGGCTGACCAGACCGTCTCGACCGTCTGGACCAGCTCGGGATCTCGAGGCTTTCGACATCCCGGCCATCTGGCTGGGGTGAGCGCGCGTCGGTGCGGCCACGCTCGACCGCAGTGCCACATCCCACTGCGAGAGCGAGAGTCCGATGAGCGTCACCCTCCACCACCGCGCACGACCGCAGGACATGAGTCCTGTGAACCGAACCTCCGGGCCGGTCGTCGTCGGCTCGCTCGCCGCGGGCTTCGGCGCCGCCGCCATCCTCACCATGGTCGTGTTCCCGGGCGCCACCGAAGGCGTCACGGCAGGGGCGGCCCTCCTGGGCTTCGGCCTCGGCTGGGCCATGCTGCGCACGCTGTCCCGCTGGACGACCCACCCACAGCGCTGGGCGACCGTGCCCGCCATCGCGATGACGGCCACCGGCGCTGCACTCGTGCTCACTGCCCCGTCCGAGAGCACTCTCAGCACGCTCACCTGGGTGTGGCCGCCGCTGGCCCTCGCACTGGCGGGATGGACGTACGTCCAGATGCGTCGGAGCCTGGCGGGTCTGGGCCGATGGGCGGTGACGACCGCACTGGTGCTCCTCGCGGTCGCCGCTGCCGGGGCCGGCGTCCGCAACCTCACCACGGACTCCTTCGCCAGCACCTACCCTGCTCCGGGCGTCATCCGCTCCGTGGGTGATCACGACCTTCACATCGACTGCCGCGGCCAGGGCCAGCCGACCGTCGTCCTGGTCAACGGCATGGGTGAGTTCTCGGCCTCCTGGGCCCGCATCCGTGATGGCGTCGCGCCCACCACCCGCGTCTGCGCCTACGACCGCGCAGGTCAGGGGTGGAGTGACGACCTTCCGAACCCCCAGGACGGCATCGCCGCCGCCGCGGACCTGCACGCCCTGCTGGCGGCAGCGGGAGAGACCGGCCCGTTCGTGCTGGCCGGTCACTCGATCGGCGGCCCGTACGCCATGACGTACGCCGAGCAGTACCCCGACGAGGTGGCTGGGATGGTGCTGCTGGACAGCACGACTCCTCGCCAGTTCGACGTCATCCCTGCCTACCCCACGCAGTACGCCATGATGCGGCGCGCCTACGGGGTGCTGCCGTCGCTGGCCCGGATGGGCCTGGGAGTGGCGCTCGCGGGGTCTCACCTCCCGAGCGACGATGCGGCACCCGTGGACGCCATGTCCGCCACACCCCGTGCCGGGCGCAACGCCCGCGACGAGCTCTGGATGCTCCCCGTGGTGTTCGAGCAGGCTCGAGCGCTGACCTCGCTCGGCGACCGACCGCTTGTGGTGCTGACCAGTGCGGAGAACGCCCGGGACAGCGATGGCTGGATGGAAGCGCAGGAGGAGTTGGCGGGGCTGTCGACCAACGCCGTCCGGCGCGACGCAGCGACCAGCCATGCCGGCATCGTCGAGGACGCCGACGGGGCTGCCGCCTCGATGGAGGCCATCGCCTCCGTCGTCCGTGCGGTGCGCACCAACGGACCTGTCGCGACCCCCTGACTCGCGCCGCACCTGGCAACCCGGCCACCAACCCGGCCATTCGACCGGTCCGAGCGAGTCCGGACGGCGACATCGTGAAGACCTCAGCCAGCAACGGCTCCAACCAACAAGGCGGTGAGAACGATGGACAAGATCACCACGATCGCGAACACCACGATCTCGGACACGACGCGGGTACGCCCCACCCGTGGTGAGGCGGCCGGCGTCTGCTGGTGCGGGCAGGACATGGACTGCGTCCGGGGCCACCACTGCCCTCGATGCGGCACGGCGCGGGCCACCCGGTGCGAAGCCGCGCCGCCCCGACTGGCCGCGTGAGGAGCACCGCCATGACCACGACCACCATCCCCTCAACCATCACGACGGCCATGACTCGGCCCGCCCGGGTCACGCTCGGCCTGCTGGTGTCCGCGCAGTTCCTCGTCATGCTCGACACCTCGATCGTGAACGTCGCGCTCCCGTCCATCCAGAAGGAGCTCGACTTCGGTCCGGCAGCCCTGACCTGGGTCGTCAACGCCTACGTGCTCGCGTTCGCCGGGCTCCTGCTGCTCTCGGGCAGAGCCGCAGACCTCGTCGGCCGGCGCCGCGTCTTCACCTGCGGGGCGGCGCTGTTCACGGCCGGGACCGTTCTGGCGGCCGCGGCGGTCAACCAGGAGATGCTCATCGTCGGCCGCATCGTGCAGGGAGTCGGTGCCGCCGGACTCAGCCCCGCGGCCATGTCTCTGCTCCTGGCCTCCTTCCCAGCCGCGCAACGCGCCAAGGCGATGGGCGCCTGGGGCGCCGCCTCCGCCCTCGGCGGAGCCACCGGCGTGGTGAGCGGCGGAGTGCTCGCCGGCACAGTCGGCTGGCGAGCAGTGTTCCTCGTGACCGTTCCCGTGTCGCTGGCTGCTGTGGCGCTGGCGCGCCGGGTCCTGCCAGCGGACGTGCCGGGTGTCCGGCGTACGGTCGACTGGGCCGGCGCAGCCGTTGCGACCGGCGCGGTCATCACCTTGGTGCACAGTGCTGTCGACGCGGTCGACCACGCCTGGACCTCCCCGCGAGTCGTCGGACTCCTCGCCGTGTCGCTGGTCCTGATGGCGGCCTTCGTCGCCATCGAACGTCGGGCCACTGACCCGCTGGTCCCGCTTCAGCTCTTCTCCTCCCGTGCCCTGCGCGTGGGCACGGTGGTCGCGCTGTTCGGCGGGGCCTCACGGGCATCGACCTTCGTCCTGGTCGCGCTCTACTTCCAGCAGGTCCTCGCCATGTCTCCCGAGCAGGCAGGCCTCGCCATGGTCCCCACCTCGCTGACCGGGTTCGCCGTCTCGTTGACCGTGCTGCCGCGGCTCCTCGCAGCCATGGGGCCCGTACGCAGCCTGGTGCTGGGCCTCGTCGTCCTCGCCGCCGGCCACCTGTGGCTGGCCCAGGTCCCGACCGGTTCCGGCTACGTCACGGCCGTCCTCCCAGGACTCCTGCTCGTCGCGACCGGCGTCGCCCTCAGCTTCACCCCCACGACCATGGTCGTTGCCTCCGCCGTTCCCGCCACGCACACAGGCCTGGCGTCCGGCCTCGCGGGAGCATCGGTGCAGATCGGTGGCGCTCTCGGGACCGCGGCCCTCATCGTCATCGGCCTCACGGCTGGGCGGCCGATCCACGGCGCCCTCGACCCCTCGGGATTCTCCGCAGCGTTCACCGCAGCCGCCGTCGTGGCACTCGCCACCGCAGCTCTGGGAGCGACGCTCGCGCGACCCCGCGCCTGAGTCGGCCAACCCCGGCCATGTGGCCGGGGCGAGCGAGCCCCGAAGACGGAAGCGTCAGCTCCACAGCATCACCCCATGACCCCATCCACCGCTCACCATCACACCCGGAGGCACCCATGCACGGACACCACGGCCCCGCCGTCGAGGCGGACGCCCACATCGACACACGATCCTGGGGACCGATGGTCGTCGCGCTCGTCGCGCAGGTCCTCGTCGTCATCGACATCTCCGTCGTCAACACCGCCATGCCCACCATCGGCCACGAGCTGGGGCTCGCGAGCAGCGACCTGCAGTGGGTCGTCACGGCCTACCTCCTGATGTCCGGCGGCTTCCTCCTCCTCGGAGGACGCATCTCCGACCTGGTCTCACGGCGTGCGGTCTTCCTCACCGGGCTGACACTCTTCACCACCGCGTCGCTGTTCACCGGGTTCGCCAGCGGCGCAACCGAGCTCATCGCCGGACGGGCCGCCCAAGGAGCAGCCGCCGCCCTGATGACACCTTCGGCGCTCTCGATCATCAGCACCACCTACACCGGCACGCAGAAGGCGCGCGGCCTCGCCCTCTGGGGAGCCATCGGCGGCCTCGGCATCGCCGTCGGCGTCGCTCTGGGCGGCGTCCTCACCACGTGGGTGAGCTGGGAAGCGATCTTCTGGATCAACGTGCCGATCGGTGTGCTCGCCATCGCCACGACGTTCCACGTCGTCGCCAAGGACCACAAGGCCCCGGCCAAGCTCGCCGACTTCGACGTCCCCGGAGCCATCGCCGGCGTCGGCTCGCTCGCCACCTTGATGTTCACCCTGGCCCGCGTGGAGTCGCAGGGCTGGACGTCTGTGCAGACCGTTGCCGGCTTGGCTGTTGCCGCGGTCCTGATGGTCGGGTTCCTGTTCGTCGAGGGCCGCGCCGAGCAGCCGCTCGTGCACCCGCACACGTGGAAGATCTCGAGCCTGGTGTCGAGCACCACGGTCATGCTGGGGATCACCGGACTCCTCATGTCAGTGGTGTTCCTGACGTCGATCTTCGGGCAGACCGCCCTCGGCTACTCCGCCCTGGAGTCCGGGCTCGCGTTCCTCCCGCTGGCCGTCACCCTCGTCATCGGCACGCACCTCGCCGCCCACGGCAGCGCCCACCTGTCGGCCCGAGCCATCGCCGCGGTCGGCCTCGCCGTCGTTGCCGGCGGGGGGCTGCTCCTGTCCCGCGCCGACACCGCATCGTCCTACCTCGGCGGTCTGCTCCCCGGGCTCTGCCTGGTCGGACTCGGCGCGGGCATGGTGTTCGCCGCCGTCGCCGGGACCGCCCTGAACGGCATCCCGGCCGAGCACACCGGAATGGCATCCGGGTTCCTGATGACCGGACACGAAGTCGGTGCAGCACTCGGGGTCGCCGTGCTCTCGGCCATCGCCGCAACAGCCGGCAACCTCACCGCCGCTTCAGGCGTCGTCGACGCCTACTCGCGGGGGTCGGTCGCCATCACCGCGATAGCTCTGGTCTTCGCGGCCGTGGCCGTCATCCGGATGCCCGCCGGCAAGGCCGACGCCGGACACATGCACATGCACTGACCATCCGGTCACGGGTCGGTCGAGCTGCCCGGGCCTCTCCTGAGTCGGCGCACATGCCAACTCAGGGGAGCTTCTCGGTGAAGACGCGCACCGTCGACGCTTGGCGCGACGTCTTCCGCATCCTGGATGTGCTGCAGGCTCAGGCGGTCCGCGAGCGGCGCGAGACTGGTGCGTCGGGTAGCTCGAATCCCTTGGCGATCAGCCAGGCCGGGAGGAACACGAGCTCGAACAGCCCGCCGGGGACCAGGAGAAGCTGCCCGGCACCCGCGCCCATGTCGAGGACCCCGAGGAGGTCGAGCGGTACGCCGATGGTGAGCGAGACGTATCCGACCAGACCGAGCATCGCGATGGGCCGCGGGACCAGCCGTCCGATCAGGAGAAGGTAGGTCAGGACGATGCCGCCGAGCCCGGTGGGCACGTAGACCCACAGCAGGTGGTTCGGCACCACGTGGGACTGCGCCAGGAGGTAGATCCCGCAGGTCGCCGAGACGAGGCACTCGGTGATTCGCAGGCCCGGATACCAGCCGGCGAGGCCAGGGCTGACGTCTCGCAGGACCGGATACATCAGCAGGCCGATGCCGACGACCGCGAGCCCGGAACACACCATCAGGACGACCCCGAGGATCAGCCGGACACGGTCGGGGTCGCCGTCGACGAACGTCTGGATCAGGTTCGTCCCGAACATGGCGGTCACCATCTGGAGGATGAAGAGGAGGCCCACCGCGATCGCGGTCCTTCTGCTGTTCGGGGTGTCCACGCTGGATCGTGTGGCTGTCGGGGTGCTCAGGGTGGTCATGGCTCGCCTTCCGTCGGCGTCAAGGAGCCCGAGTCCCTAACAGTGTTAGATTGGAGTCTCAACCTACGCCTAACGGTGTTAGATTGTCTAGGCGGGCGAGCAAAGGGGACACCGTGGGACGCAGATCAGCCGAAGAGTCGACCAGGGCACCCGTGAACCGGGAGCGGACGCTGGCAGTCGCCCTTCGGGTGGCGGACGGCGAGGGGATCGAAGCCGTGACCATGCGCCGGCTCGGGCGGGAGCTGGGCGTGGAAGCCGCGTCGCTCTACCACCATCTCCACGGCAAGGACCAGATTCTCGACGGGCTGGTCGACGTCGTTGCCGCCGAGATCGAGCTTCCCGACCCGTCGACCGAGTGGCGCGAGGCGATCAGCCAGCGGGCTCACCGGACCCGTACGGTCCTGCTCAGCCACCGGTGGGCCGTCAGCCTGATGGCGTCCAGGAACACCCCGGGGCCCGCCACCCTGGGACTGCTGGAGTCAGGGATCCGTTCGTTCCGCGAAGGAGGATTCTCGATCGCCGCTGCCGCTCACGCGATCTCGACCGTGGACAGCTACGTGCACGGTTTCGTGCTCCAGGAAGCAAACCTGCCGTTCCGCGACCAGTCGGAGCTGGCGATCATGACTACTTCCATCATGGAAGCGTTCCCCGCAACGACCTTCCCCTACCTCTTCGAGATGACCGTCGAGCACGTCCTCCAGCCCGACTACGACTACGGCAAGGAGTTCGACTCCGGGCTCACGCTCGTGCTTGACGGTGTCGCCGCACTGCGATCGGTGGAGTGACCAAGGATGAGGCCGGCGGACCGTGCGATTGCTGCTCCGGCCGTGTTCGCGAGGTGCTCGAGGGCGCCGTCGAAGCCGGCATGGCCGCTGGGGCCACGTACTCCGGCGCGGATGACGGCGTCGGCATCGGGCGCTTCCCCGTCGGTCAGGGCGAGGAGCGTCAGGCCGTGTGCCGTCTCGATGATGCCGGTTGGGCTGACGGCGATCGTGCGGGCGGCGGGCGTAGTTGCTGTAGATCTCGAAGATGCTGGCAGTGTCGAGTTCAAGTCCCGTTGCTCACCCCGAAGAGATCGAGCCCCCGACCTGGACAGGTCGGGGGCTCGATCGTCATCCACGTCCGACGCCGGCACGGCGTCCGTCGGGTCAGCCCGCGGCGGGGGCCTCGGTGGTCTCAGCGGCATCGCACTCGGTCAGGCGCTCCTGCGCCTTGGCCACGCGCTGCTGCTGGGCACGCTTGGTCACCTTCACCTCGTCGCGGTCGTGCTTCGCGTCGGCGAGCGCACGACGGGCCTCGGCCTTCGCGCGGCCGGTCTCGGCCTGCGCGACGACCTCCTTGGCCTTCGTCACGCGGGCCTCCTGGCGCGCGAACACGGCGGTCACGCGCTCGAGGGCGGCCTCGGCCTTGTCGACCTGGACCTGCTGCCTGGCGCACGGCTCGGGCGTCGAGGAGTCATCGGCGCTGGCTGCAGAGACGGCGAACCCTCCGCCGAGAGCGATCGTGGCGGTCGCAACGACGCTTGCGAAGCGGATGGAGACAGACATCTGGATTCCTCCTGGTCGCGGTGTGGCCCTGCGCCACACCTCGTCCCACCTACAGCGCTGCGGAGGACGAGGGTGTTACACCTGTTGCGGCGAGACAGCGGGCGACGAGCCCACAGGTCACCTCGCCGCCGTTTTGCCATTCGGGCCGTCTGTCGCGTGAAGTAGGGGGTGCCGGGCGCGCTTCCCACGCCTCGGTCCGCTGCTCGTGTCCTCAGTCGTCGGGGTGACCAACGTCGCCACGACGCTCAGAAAGGTGTGCCTCGTGTCCAGGTGGTCGACCCCCGTGGCAGTCGCGTCCCTGCTCCTCGGCGTGGCGTTGGCCGGGGTCTCCCCGGCCTCCGCGACCCACGACGGAGACCGCGCGAAGGCCGCGAGCGCCTCCCCCGACGCGCGCGCCGCGAAGCAGCGGTGGAAGGCCCCCAACGGGCCCTTCTTCAACGACCCCCACCGCAAGGCGGGCCACTTCACGATCGAGCAGCAGGTCATCAAGGCGATCCGGCACACGCCCCGGCGCGAGACGATCCGGATCGCGGTCTACTCCTTCGACCGGATGCCCGTCGCGAACGCGCTGATCGACGCCCACAAGCGCGGTGTCCGGGTGCAGATGCTGCTCAACGACCACCAGGACACCCGCGCGATGCAGGCGATCCGGGCCGAGGTGGGCACCAACCGCAAGAAGAAGAGCTTCATCTACAAGTGCGTGGCCGGCTGCCGCAGCACGCAGAACGAGTACAACAACCTGCACTCGAAGTTCTACTCCTTCACCCAGTCCGGCAGGACGAAGGACGTCATCGCCGTCGGGTCGGCCAACATGATGCTCAACGCCGCCCTGCACCAGTGGAACGACCTCTACTTCTCCTCCGGCGACCACACCCTCTTCCGCCAGTTCGTCTCGCTCTTCAACAACATGAAGAAGGACTGGGACAAGCGCCGACCGCCGCGCCACTTCTGCGGCACGTCGGCGAGCGCGGACTGCGACGACTCCGTCGCCAAGTCCACGGTCTGGGCGTTCCCCAAGGTGTCGGGCCCCAAGAACGACCTCGTCATCGACATGCTCAACCGGATCCAGTGCCTGACCCCGGACGGCGCCGGCGGCCAGAAGCGCACCCGCCTCGCCCTGTCGATGCACACGATGCGCGGACGCCGCGGTGACTACCTGGCCGCTGCGATCCGCAACAAGTACGCCGAGGGCTGCGACTTCCGCGTCAGCTACGGCCTCATCGGCTACCACACCAAGCAGATCCTGGGCGCGCCCACGGCGCGTGGCAGGATCCCGCTGCGGTCCACCGGCATGGACTACAACACCGAGGACGACTTCGACCTCAACCACGACGGCGAGGACGACCTGATCCTCGACTACTACAGCCACCAGAAGTACTTCGTCATCCAGGGCACCTACAACGGCGTCCCGGACACCAACCTGGTGCTGACGGGCTCGACCAACTGGGCCAGCCTCAGCACGGCCAACGACGAGATCTGGATGACCGTCCAGGGCAAGCGCGTCGCGCGGAAGTACGTCGCGAACTTCGACTACCAGTGGGACCACCAGCGCAACTCGCGGGACGCCTACACCACCACCTACGCGGAGTTCCGGCAGGCACGGATGGTGCGCCAGGCCGACGGCACGATGCGCAGGACGTACGTCACCACGCGCCGCCCGGTCACCACGGTGGAGCCCGACCACTACCGCACGGGCCCCTACTGGGAAGCCGACTGACGCAGGCCGGACCAGCACGATCGGGCGCGACCGGCGGCGCGGCGGGCAGCCCGCCGCGGCCGCCCGCCTGCCGGGTCAGCGCTCCTCGACCCCGCCCAGGCGGCTGGGGATGCCCAGCCGGAGCGGCCGGCCCCGGATGGGGTTGGCCGCGGCCACCTCGTCGAGCGAGTCGACGATGTTGCGCAGGTTGATGATCAGCGCGCCGTAGACCGCCCACTGCGGCGACCGCTCGGTGCCGCGCAGGTCGTCGCTGAACTCCTGCAGCCGGCGGCGTACGTCGACCAGCGTGGCGGGGTCCGCCTCGACCGCGGCCCGGCCGGTCTCGCGCAGCAGGCCGATCCACCGTTCGGCGAACCGCTCGTCGAGGGCGCTGTGGTGGGCCTGGGCCCCGAGCGTCCGCGCCAGGCTGCGGGTCTCCGCCACCGACTGCTCGAGCCGTCGCAGGAGGTCGTGCCACTGCTGGGGGTCGCGCATCGCGCGCGCCGAGCGCCGCGGGTTCATCCGGGCGCTCTCCTGCGCCTGGCGGACCAGCGCCCACGCCTGGTCGAGGTCCTCGTCGATGTCGCGCGTGCGCTCGACCCAGGCGCGAGCGTCCTCCACGCTGCCGCTCCTCGCCATGCCATCGGCCATGTCGACGAGCAGCTCACCCACGGCGTCGTCGACGCGGTCGAGCGCCTTGGCTGCCGTGTGTCGTCGCAACGGCGGCCACACCAGTGCGTTGACCGTGAGGCCGACGGCGACGCCGATGGCGGTGTCGAGCAACCGGGATATGAGCATCACGTCGCTGTCGAAGCCGGTCGTGAGGACGACCAGGCCGGTCGTCGCGATGGTGGTCGCCTCGGCGCCGAGCCATGGGACCGCGCCCAGCACGAGCGCGACCCCCAGCAGCAGCGCGATCGACACCGTGGTCAGCCCCACGGTCTCCCCGACCGCCGAGGCGAGCACCACGGCCACCACCGTCGCGGCCACCTGCTGGGACCCCTTCGAGAAGGTCCGGTAGACCGTGGCGTGCACCACCAACAGCGCGGACCACGGCGCGAGGAACGGCTGCGGCAGGTCGAGCACGCTCGCCGCAAGCACCCACGCGACGACGGCGGCGAGCACCGTCTTGCCCAGCTGGAGGACGTCGTTCCACCACACCGGGTCGCTGAGCCTGTCATCGACCCGCGCGCGGATCGTCGCCCACATCTCCTGACCTCTTCCCTCCACCCGTCACGACCCTACGGGCGGGGTGTGGGAGCCGGGACACCTCCCTAGCGGCGTACCTCCGGCGCCGCCAGGAGCACGGGGCAGGTCGCCTCGCGCAGCACCGCCCGGGCCACGGGCCCGATGTGCGAGCCGACGGGCAGGATCGGGTCGTGGCGTCCGACCACGAGCAGGTCGGCGTCGGCCGCTGCCTCCACGAGGGACTCCACCGCGCCTCCGCGGCGCACCCGGACGTCGGCCTCGATGGCCACCTCGACGTCGCCGAGCGCGTCGAGCGCCGCGCAGACCTCCGCGCGCGACCGGTCGGTCCACCGCTGCGACTCCTCGGGACTGATCCGCAGGGTGTCGTAGGGATCGGGCAGCGACCAGGCATGCACGACCCGCAACGTGGCTCCTCGCACCCGCGCCTCCGCGCTGGCCGCGGCCAGCACCGCCGCCGAGCGCCCGGGGACGTCGACGCCGACGACCACGACGGGGGGTGCGCCGGACGGGGTCCAGCCGGTCGGCACCGCGACCACGGGCACGCGCGTGTGCGCGGCCACGCCGCCGGCGATCGTGCGGTTGACCAGTCGGGCCAGTCGCGAGAGGTGGCGGTGCTCCAGCACGACGAGCCGCGCGTCCTTGGCGGCGCGCACCAGCACGGGGACCGGCGCTCCCTTGTGGAGCACCTCGACGACCGGGACCAGCCCGTGCACGACGTCTTCGGCCTGCTCGACGGCGATCGCCAGGCTCTCGCGGCCGAACTTCTCGACGCCCTCGGCGGTGATCAGCACCGTCTCCGGACCCTGGGGCACCACCGGCACCGCGTGCACGAGGTGCAGCGGGCAGCCGGCGCGCAACGCCTCCTGCGCGCCGTACCGGACGGCCGAGCTCACGTCGTCGGGACCGACGGCGACCACGACGGGCGGTGCCGCGGTGCTGTCCGAGTGCTCGATCACGGCGTCCTCCTCAGGCCGACGGGTCGGGGATCTCCCACCTCCACGGTCCTCCGCCGGGGCGGCGCCACCTAGGGACCAAGGGCCCGAGGGCGTACGCCGAGCGACCCTGATCGCGCGACGCCCGCGAGGAGGATGCTGGAGGGGTCCCGACGAGCCAGGAGGATCCGGTGAAGGCCCTGCGACTGAACAGCTGGAAGAGCGACGCGGTGCTCGAGGACGTGCCCGTCCCCGAGCCAGGACCCGGACAGGTCCTGATCGAGGTGGGCGCCGCCGGCGCCTGTCACTCCGACCTGCACCTGATGCACGAGTTCGAGCCCGGCCTCCTGCCGTGGTCGCCGCCCTTCACGCTCGGCCACGAGAACGCCGGCTGGGTGCACACGCTCGGCGAGGGCGTCACCGGCCTGCAGGTCGGCCAGCCCGTCGCGGTCGTCGGCGCCTGGGGCTGCGGCCACTGCGAGCACTGCCTCGCGGGCCTGGAGACCTACTGCGAACGCCCGGACCGTGCGCCGATACCCGGTGGCGGCGGCGGGCTCGGCCTCGACGGCGGGATGGCCGAGTTCATGCTCGTCGATTCCGTCCGGCACCTCGTCCCGCTGCCGGAGGGTCTCGACGTGGTCGACGCGGCCCCGCTCACCGATGCGGCACTGACGCCGTACCACGCCGTACGACGCTCGCTCGGCAAGCTCGGGCCGGGGAGCACCGCGCTGGTGATCGGTGTCGGCGGGCTCGGGCACCTCGCAGTGCAGGTCCTCAAGGCCGTGTGCGCGGCCCGCGTGATCGCGATCGACGGTCGCGAAGGGGCGCGCGAGCACGCCGTCGCGCTCGGGGCCGACCTCGCCATGGCGCCCGGTGCGGACACGGCCGCCCAGGTGCGGGCCGCCACGTTCGAGGGCCGGGGCGTCGACGTGGTGCTCGACTTCGTGGGCTCCGACGACACGCTGGCGACCGCCGCCCAGGTGGTGCGCCAGATGGGCGACCTCACCATCGTCGGCATCGCCGGCGGCACCCTGCCGGTGTCGTTCTTCGGCCTCCCCTACGAGACCAGCGTGCAGACGACCTACTGGGGCAACCGCCAGGAGCTCGTCGAGGTGCTGGAGCTGGCCTCGCGTGGGCTGATCCACGCCGAGTCGACCATCTACACCCTCGACGACGCGCCCGCCGCCTACCGCGACCTCGAGCACGGAAACGTGCGTGGGCGTGCCGTCGTCGTGCCCAACGACTCCTTCAGTGGCTGAGGGTCTACCTTGGGCCGGTGACTCCCGGGAGCAGCAGCTATGACGTCGTCGTGGTCGGCGGCGGCCACAACGGACTGGTCAGCGCCGCCTACCTCGCGCGGGCGGGCCTGAGCGTCCTGGTGCTCGAGCGCCTGGACCACACGGGCGGCGCCGCGGTCTCCATCGAGCCCTTCCCGGGACACCCCGCACGGCTCTCGCGCTACTCCTACCTCGTGAGCCTGATGCCCGAGCAGCTGATGGCCGACCTGGACCTCGACGTGCAGCTGGCGTCGCGCACCACGGCGTCGTACACACCGTGGGTGCGCGGCGACCGGACCGGCGGGCTCCTCGTCGAGCGCCCCGAGGGCGAGGCGACGCGGGCGTCCTTCCGCGACCTCACCGGGGGCGAGGAGGAGTACGCCGCCTGGCAGGCGTTCTACGCCGAGGTCGGCCGGCTCGCCGAGGCGGTCTCCCCCACGCTGATGCAGCCGTTGCCGCTGGAGCGCGAGGTGCGCGGGTTGGTCGACGAGCGGATCTGGAACGAGGTCGTGGCCGAGCCGCTCGGACGCGCCATCACCGCGCGCTTCGCCGACGACACCGTCCGCGGCGTCGTGGCGACCGACGCGCTCATCGGCACCTTCGCGTCCCTGGACGACCCGTCGCTGATCCAGAACCGCTGCTTCCTCTACCACCTGATCGGCAACGGCACCGGCGAGTGGCGGGTGCCCGTGGGCGGCATGGGCGCCGTGACCGACGCGCTCGCGAAGGCGGCCGTCGAGGCCGGCGCGGAGATCGTCACGGGCGCCGGCGTCAGCTCCATCGCCACGGGCCCGGACGGCGCCGAGGTGAGGTTCCACGACGGCGCCGGGGAACGCTCCGTCACCGCTCGCCGGGTGCTGTCGGGCGTGGCGCCGTGGGTGCTGCGGATCCTGCTCGGCGAGGGCGAGGACGCGGACACCAAGCCGGCCGGCTCCCAGCTGAAGATCAACTTCCTCCTCGACCGCCTCCCCGCGCTGCGCTCCGGAGCCGACCCCGAGGTCGCCTTCGCCGGCACGCTGCACCTCGCCGAGGACTACACCCAGCTCGAGAGGGCGTACGACGCCGCTGCCGGCGGCGCGGTGCCCGACCCGATGCCGGGCGAGGTCTACTGCCACAGCCTCACCGACCCCTCGATCCTGGGCGACCGGGCGGGCTCGGCGCACACGCTGACGTACTTCGGGCTGCACACGCCGGCCGCGCTCTTCGACGCCGACCCGTCGGCGCGCGACGTGGCCACCAGCCGGGCGCTGGCATCGCTCGACGCGGTGCTCGCCGAGCCCATCCAGGACTGCCTGGCCACCGACGCAGAGGGCAACCCCTGCATCGAGGCCAAGATCCCCCAGGACGTCGAGCGCGACCTCGCCATGCCCGGCGGGCACATCTTCCACGGCGACCTGGAGTGGCCGTGGGCGCCCAACCGCGCGCGCCTCGAGACGCCCGCCCAGCAGTGGGGCGTGCAGACCGAGCACGACGTCGTGCTCCTCTGCGGCTCCGGCGCCCGGCGCGGTGGTGCCGTCTCCGGGCTCGGCGGGCACAACGCCGCGCAGGCCGTGCTGGCCGATCTGTGACCGGGGAGCCCCCTCGATTTCGCACGTCGGAGGCGACGCGGTAATGTTGTCCTCGCTTCACCGCACGCGCCATTAGCTCAATTGGCAGAGCAGCTGACTCTTAATCAGCGGGTTCGGGGTTCGAGTCCCTGATGGCGTACGAGAAGCTGAGAGCCGGTCCTTCGGGACCGGCTCTCGTCATTTCCGCAGCTCCCGCGTCCGGCCGCCCTCCGCGCACGTCGACACCGGCCCGAGAACAGGCCGCGAACAGACCGAGAACAGCCCGGGAACAGCGAAGAGCCGGCCCCTCGGGGGACCGGCTCCTCGCGTCGTGCGGTGCTACTTCGTGAACAGGCTGACTCCGCCCGGGCCGACCAGCAGGCCGACGATGATGAGGACGATGCCCCAGAGCATCTGACCCCGGACCAGCGAGACGATGCCGGACACCACGAGGATGACGGCGAGAATCCACAGCAGAAATGCCATTTGCATGCTCCCTTCGGTTGCGCGTTCAACCTAGCCTCCCGCCGTGGGGGCCTGAAATCGCCCACACCCCTAGGGTGGGAGGCTCGGTTCAGCCTTCCTCGCGCAGCCGCGGCGGCGTGAACCCCTCGGGGTTGAAGCCCGTCTTGTCGGCGTAGAAGTCGCGCAGCACGTCCATGTCGGCGGACACGTCACCCGTCGGGTGGAACGTCGGGCCCCAGCCGACGGTGCGCGAGGGGACGTCGAGGAACGCCAGCGTGATCGGCAGCCCGGTCTGCTGGGCGATCCGGTAGAAGCCGGACTTCCAGTACTCCCCCCGCGACCGGGTGCCCTCGGCCGCGATCCCGATCACCCACGGGTCGTCGCCTGCGGCCTCGGCGAGCAGCTCCTTGATGGTCGCCGCGGGGTTCTTGCGGTCCAGCTCGACCGCACCGGTGCGGCGCAGCAGCCACCCCAGCGGACCGACGAAGAGCTCCTTCTTGACCAGCAGCCGGATGGTGATGCCGTAGCGCCAGGCGAGGAGGAGGGTGAGCACCCAGTCCCAGTTGGAGGTGTGCGGTGCGCCGACCAGCACCCCGCGCTGGGGCACCTCCCCCACGGCCTGCCACCGCACGGCTCGGAGCAGCAGCCCGGCGACCGTGCGCCGGACGCGCGCGGCACCGGTGGGCGCGGGAGCCAGCGGGACGGCGGCGAGCGGCGCCCTGGCCGCGGCGGCGCGCTCGCGACCCTGGGCGCGCTCGCGCTGCAGGTCCCACAAGTAGGGGTCGAAGTCGACCTCCATGGTGTGGCGGGGCGAGTCGTAGAAACGCCGGACGTTGCGCTCGTGGTCCTCGGTCATCTGACGGCGGATCACCGCGTCGGACGGTGGCAGGTAGCCGCCACCCAGCATCTCGGCGATCCACGCGGACTGGGCCTCGGCCAGGGGCATGACCGCGCCGATCGGCTGCAGCAGGCCGATGAAGAACAGCCCCGGGAGGTCGGGGTGCACGGCGCGCTTCCACAGCGGCAGCACGTTGTCCTCCACCGAGACGAGGTCGGGGCCGAGGAACGGGAAGCGCACGCGGTAGCCGGTGGCCCAGACGATCAGGTCGGCCGGCGCACTGGTGCCGTCGACGAACACGACGCGGTCGCCCTCGAGGCGCTCGATCGCCGGCTTCGCGGTCACCGCCCCGGCGGCCAGCCGCTCACGGATCTTCTCGGACTGGACCGGGTGCGACTGGCCGGGCTTGTGGCTGGGCGCGGGCAGGCCGTACTTCGTCATGCTGCCCGCGGTCAGGGCGCCGATGCGCAGCCGGGTGGCGGTCACCCACCACGGCACCCAGCCCGGCGGCAGGAGGCCCTGGTCGCTCGGCTTGCCGAGGAAGAACTTGCGCAGCACCCACTCGGTGCGCCGCACCGACCACGTCGTCGTACGGGCGCGGAAGGACGACTCCACGGCGATGTCCATGGCCGAGTTGCCGGCCCCGACGACCACGACGTCGCGGCCCTCGAACTGGTCGGCGGAACGGTAGTCGTGGGAGTGGATCTGCTCGCCGTCGAACGCACCCGGGTACGCCGGGTCGGGCCAGCGCGGGTCCCAGTGGTGGCCGTTGGCGACGAGGACCGCGTCGTAGGTGCGGGTCTCGGTGCCCCCGGGACCGCTGATCCGGACGTCCCACCGCCCGTCGGCACCGCGCGAGACGTCCTCGACCGTGGTGTCGAAGGTGATCGTGCGGCGGAACCCGAAGTGGTCGACGTACTGCTCGAAGTAGGCGTGGACCTGGTCGTGGCGCGCGTAGTCGGGGTAGTCCTCCGGCATCGGGAAGTCGGAGTAGGCCATGCGCGGGCACGACGTGTTGATCTCGAGGGTGTCGTAGCACGCGGACTGGCCGTTGGAGTTGTCGTAGACCCACGTGCCCCCGATGTCGCTCCCCTTCTCGAAGCAGTCGAAGGGGATGCCCGCGAGGTAGAGGTGCTTGGCAGCGGTGATGCCCGAGGACCCGGCACCGATGACGCAGGTGCGCGGCAGGGACTCGTCGACCGGGACGGGCTCGGTCACGGCCGCGGCGCGGTGGGACTGCTTGACGAGGTAGGCCATCGGGCGCTCCTGTGCTCGGGGCTAGAGGTAGAGACCGGTGGAGCCGCCGTCGAGGCGCTCGGCGGCGACGGCATGCACGTCACGCTCGCGCATGACGACGTAGACCTCGCCGTGGACCTCGACCTCGGCCTTGTCCTCGGGGTCGAAGAGCACGCGGTCGCCGACCTCGACGGACCGGGCGTGCGGCCCGACCGCGATGACCCGCGACCAGGCAAGGCGGCGGGCACCCATCGCGGCGGTCGCCGGGATGACGATGCCGCCACTGGACCGACGTTCGCCGGACTCCTGGTCCACCTCGACGAGGAGGCGGTCGTGCAGCATCTTGATCGGGGCGGACTTGCTCGGGCTGCCGCCCCCGGACGCCGTGCTCAGCTCGCGACCTTGCGCACGACGGCGAACAGCACGATCACGCCCACGACCGCGCCGGCGGCCTTGAGGATGTTGTCGGTGCGCGGCGCCCCGCTGTCGAGGTCGACGAAGTGCGACTTCACCGTCGTCACCTGGCGTCCGACGATCGTCTTGGGGTGGGCACGGTGGGCGAGCTGGTCGATGGTCACGGCCAGTCGCTGGCGCGTCTCCTCGATCTCGCGCTCGAGCGCGCTCATGTCCTGGGTCACGCGGGAAGGCTATCAACGCCGTGCGCACGATCCGGTGCGGCGACCTTGTTGCAACTGATGTGCAATAGCATCGTGGGGTGAACAAGGCACCCCGCGGCTGGTCCGCCACCGACCGACGCCACATCGCCGCGATGGCGGTGGTCGTGCTCGGCCTCAACGCTGTCGGCTGGGGCGTGCTCCTCGCCGTCGTCGCCCCGCAGCGCTTCGAGGTCGGGAGCTCCGGCGTCTTCGGCGTGGGACTGGGGGTGGCGGCGTTCCTGCTGGGCGCCCGGCACGCCTTCGACGCCGACCACATCGCCGCGATCGACAACACCACGCGCAAGCTCGTCGGGGAAGGACGCCCGGCGACCACGACGGGCTTCTGGTTCGGCATGGGCCACTCCAGCGTGGTGTTCGGGCTCAGCTTCCTGCTCGCCATCGGCGTACGCGCCCTCGCCGACCCCGTCAAGGACGACGGCTCGGTCCTCCAGGGCACGCTCGGCACCATCGGCACCGTCACGGCGGGCACCTTCCTCATCGTCATCGGCCTGATGAACCTCAGCGCCCTGCTCGGCATCGTCCACGCCTACCGCCACCTGCGCGCCGGCACGTTCGACGAGGAGCACCTCGAGCACCACCTGCACAACCGCGGCTTCCTCGCCCGCATCTTCAAGCGCACCACGCAGCGGGTCACCCGGGCCCGACACCTCTACCCGGTCGGCCTGCTGATGGGCCTCGGCTTCGACACCGCCACCCAGATCGCCCTCCTGGTCCTGGCCGGCGGCACCGCGGCGTTCGCACTCCCGTGGTACGCCGTGCTCACGCTGCCCGTGCTCTTCGCTGCAGGCATGGTGCTCTTCGACTCGATCGACGGCGTGCTGATGAGCCGGGCCTACTCGTGGGCCTTCCTCAAGCCGATCCGCAAGATCTACTACAACTTCACCGTGACGATCCTCTCCGTCACGGTCGCCCTCTCCATCGGCCTGCTGCTGCTGGTCCAGCTCGCGGCCGACTGGGTGCCGGGCCTGGCATGGGCGGGCCGGATCGACCTGGAGTATGCCGGCTTCGGCCTCGTGGCATTGTTCGTCCTCGTCTGGGGTGCGAGCGTGGCGTGGTACCACCTCGCGCGCATCGAGGACAGGTTCGACGAGCAGATCGAGAAGGGACTCGCATGACCGACCGCCTCACCACCGGTGACACCGCGCCCGACTTCACGCTGACCAGCGACACCGGCGAGCAGGTGAGCCTGGCCGACCTGCGCGGCACGAAGGTGATCGTCTACTTCTACCCCGCCGCGATGACCCCGGGCTGCACGAAGCAGGCCTGCGACTTCTCCGAGTCGCTCGACTCCCTCCGCGGCGCCGGCTACGAGGTCCTCGGCGTGTCCAAGGACGCCCCGGCCAAGCTCGCGAAGTTCCGCGAGCGCGACCGCCTGACCCTGACCCTGCTGTCCGACGAGGACCTGGCCGTGCACCGGGCCTACGGCGCCTACGGCACCAAGAAGCTCTACGGCAAGGAGGTCGAGGGCGTGCTCCGCTCGACCTTCGTCATCGACGAGGCCGGCAACATCGAGCTCGCCCAGTACAACGTCAAGGCCACCGGCCACGTCGCGAAGCTGCGCCGCGACCTCGGTCTCGACTGAGGACGTACGCCGCACGTGCGGCGGTCGTGGCCCTCGATCCGCGACGTGCCGGGCCAGGACCGCCGCACGTGTCCGAGTTGTCGCCCTCCGGAGGCGCCCCGCGGGGCGACCTCTCGGACACGTGTGAGGATTGGCCCGCGCGCTCGTAGCCCAATTGGCAGAGGCACACGGTTTAGGTCCGTGACAGTGAGAGTTCGAGTCTCTCCGAGCGCACCCCGACCGACGTCCCAGTTTCGCGTGAGTCCCGCCCGTGTGAGCCACGTCACCACTAGGGTCCGCGCATGGACTCCGCGTTGACCACCGTCGGACTGCCCCTCGCGCTTGCGATCATCATGTTCGGGCTCGGCCTGGACCTCACCCCCGCCGACTTCCGGCGCGTCGGCCGGGCGCCCAGGGCGGTGGCCGTGGCGCTGGCCTGCCAGGTGGTGCTGCTGCCCGCGATCTGCTTCGGCCTGGTCGTCCTCCTGGACCTGCCCGCCCTGCTCGGCATCGGCATGCTGCTGCTCGCGGCGTCGCCCGGTGGCACCACGGCCAACCTCTTCAGCCACCTCTTCCGCGGGGACGTGGCCCTCAACATCACGCTGACGGCGATCAACACCGTCATCGCGGTGGTCACGCTGCCGCTCATCACCGGCTTCGCCATCGCGTACTTCGACCGCCAGGACGACGTGTCGATGCCGCTGGTCGAGATCGTCAAGGTGTTCGCGCTCATCCTGCTTCCGGTCGGCATCGGCATGCTGGTCAACAACCGTGCGCCCGGCTTCGCCCGCCGGATGGACAAGCCGGTCCGGATCGGTTCGGCGGTGATCCTCGCGATCCTCGTCCTCGGCATCCTGCTCGACCAGCGCGAGAACGTCGGGGACTACCTCGCCGACGTCGGACTGGTCACCGCGGTGTTCTGTGCGGTCAGCCTCGTCGTGGGCTACGTCGTGCCGAAGGCCTTCGGCGTCACCGGCCCGCAGGCCATCGCCTCGTCGATGGAGGTCGGGGTGCACAACGCCACCCTTGCCATCTTCGTCGCGGTCGAGGTGCTCGACGAGGTCGAGATCTCGGTGCCCGCCGCTGTCTACTCGCTCGTGATGTTCCTGTTCGCGGCCCTGTGGGGGTCGTGGGTGTCCCGCCGGGTCGGCGCCCGCGAGCAGGTCGCGGTCAGCTGAGGTCGGCGGCGACGGAGGGCGCCAGCTCGCGCAGCGCGCGGCCGCGGTGCGAGATGCGGTCCTTCTCGGCCGGGTCGAGCTCGGCGGAGGTCAGGCCCTCGGCGTCGTGCTCGGCGGCCACGAAGACCACGTCGTAGCCGAAGCCACCGCTCCCCCGGACCTCGCGGATGATGCGGCCGTCCATGCGGCCCTCGACCACGCGCTCGCGCCCGTCGGGCATGACCCAGGCGACCGCACAGGTGAAGTGCGCCCCCCGACGCTCGTCGGGGACGTCGTGGAGCTGGTCGAGCAGGAGCTCGTTGTTGCGGGCGTCGCGCCCGCCCTCGACGGCCTTCGAGCTGCCCGACCACCGCGCGGACAGCACGCCGGGCATGCCGTTGAGCGCGTCGACGCACAGCCCGCTGTCGTCGGCCACGGACGGCAGACCGGTCGCCGCCACTCCGGCGCGCGCCTTGAGCAGCGCGTTGCCCTCGAAGGTCGGCTGGTCCTCGACGGGCTCGACGTAGCCGTCGACGTCCTCGATGCCGAGGACCTCGATGTCGGGCACGTGCTCGGCGAGGATCCGCTGCATCTCGACGATCTTCTTGGCGTTGGCCGAGGCGAGGAAGACCTTCATCGGGCGAGCGCCTCGTGCTGCAGGCGCGTCAGGTCGGAGCAGCCCTTCTCGGCCAGCGCGAGCAGCGCGTCGAGCTCGGCGCGGTCGAAGGCCGCGCCCTCGGCGGTCCCCTGCACCTCCACGAACTTGCCGTCGCCCGTCATCACGACGTTCATGTCGGTCTCGGCGCGGACGTCCTCGACGTAGGGCAGGTCCAGGCGCGGCACGCCGTCGATGATGCCCACGCTGACCGCGGCGACCGACCCGGTGAGCGGCTCGCCGGTCAGGGCGCCGTTGCCGCGCAGGTGCGCGACCGCGTCGGCCAGGGCGACGTAGGCCCCGGTGATCGCGGCGGTGCGGGTGCCCCCGTCGGCCTGGAGGACGTCGCAGTCGAGGACGATCGTGTTCTCGCCGAGGGCCTGGTAGTCGATGACCGCGCGGAGCGAGCGGCCGATCAGTCGCGAGATCTCGTGGGTGCGGCCACCGATGCGCCCCTTGACCGACTCCCGGTCGGAGCGGGTGTTGGTCGCCGCGGGGAGCATGGCGTACTCGGCGGTGACCCAGCCCAGGCCGGAGCCCTTGCGCCACCGCGGGACGCCCTCGGAGGCCGACGCGGCACACAGCACCTTGGTGCCGCCGAACTCGATCAGCACCGATCCGGCGGCGTGGTCGAGCCAGTTGCGGGTGATGGTGATCGGGCGGAGCTCGTCGTCGGCGCGACCGTCTGCTCGGGGGGTCGAAGTCATGGCTCGACCCTAGAGGCTGCACATGACGGAGCCGGGTCCGGTCACCCCCGTGAGTCACCGGGCCCGGCCCACAGGTCCCTACCCCGCGGGACCAGTACTGCACGCGGCCCCACGCCGCGCAGCTCCCTCCACGCGGTGGCGCCACCAGCCTGCCCGCCGGACGCCGGTCGCGCATCGTCCCTCGGGTGGTGCTTGGCGCGACCAAAGTAGGAGATGCGCTCGCTACCCTGTGGGCCGTGGAGCCCCGTCCCGCTCTCTCCGAGACCCAGCCCAAGCTGACCTGGGTCTCACAGGCGTGGCGCTACGCGCTCGCCATCGCCATCTCGGCCGCCGTCTGGCAGACCGTGGCCGTGATCGAGTGGCGTGATCACCCGGGGTTCTTCGTCGTCGAGCTGGTCCTGGGCTGCGCAGCCTTCGTGCTCGTGTGGTTCCGGCGCAGGGCGCCGGTGCCCGTCGCGCTGGCGATCGCGGCGATGAGCGCGCTCTCGGGAGTCGCGGCCGGTCCCGCGACCCTGGCTGCGGTGTCCGTGGCGACCCGCCGCAACTTCTGGCAGGTGGTCGCGGTCGGCGCCGCCAACTTCGTCGCCGCGCAGACCTACACGACGATCGCCCCCATCGAGGACAACGACCCGGTGATCACGACCTTGGTCAACTTCGCGGTCAACACCGGGATGATGGGCTGGGGGCTCTACATCGGGTCCCGGCGCGAGGTCATCTGGAACCTCCGCAACCGCGCGGAGCGCGCCGAGCGCGAGCAGGAGCTGCGCGTCGCCCAGGCGCGGCTCACCGAGCGCGCGCAGATCGCCCGCGAGATGCACGACGTGCTGGCGCACCGCATCACCCAGGTCTCGATGCACGCGGGCGCCCTCGCCTTCCGCGAGGACCTCGACGGCCATCGGCTCCGGGAGGGGCTCGGCCAGATCCAGGGCCAGGCCAACGAGGCCCTGCACGAGCTCCGCGGCGTTCTCGGCGTGCTGCGGGAGGACGACCCCGGCCCGCCCGCGGCGCGCCCCCAACCGACGTACGACGACATCCCCGCGCTCGTGGCGGAGGCACGGTCCCTCGGCCTCGACATCGCGTGGTCCGACGAGGTCGACACCTCCGTTCCGGTGCCGGTGGCGACCGGCCGCACGGTCTTCCGGATCGTGCAGGAGGGGATCACCAACGCGCGCAAGCACGCTCCCGGATCGGTCATGGCGATCCGCTCGACGGGTGATCCCGACGCAGGCATCACGCTGGTGCTGGCCAACCCCCTCGAGGGCGTGCCCACCGGGGCGCCCGGCTCCGGTCTGGGCCTGGTCGGGCTTCGCGAGCGCGCCGAGCTGCGTGGTGGCCGGATCGACCAGCGCACCGACGGCTCGACGTTCGTGCTGGAGGCGTGGCTACCGTGGAGCGCGTGATCCGCGTCCTGCTCGTCGACGACGACCCGCTGGTGCGCTCCGCGCTCTCCCTGATGCTGGGTGGCCAGACCGACATCGACGTGGTCGGGGAGGCCGGCGACGGGCAGGCCGGCGTCGAGCTCGTGGACGCCCTGCAGCCCGACGTCGTGCTGATGGACATCCGGATGCCGGTCATGGACGGGCTCGAGGCGACCCGGCGCCTGCACAGCCGTCCGGCGCCGCCCTCGGTCGTCGTGCTGACCACGTTTGACGCCGACGACCACGTCGTCAGCGCCGTGGCAGCGGGTGCCGACGGCTTCCTCCTCAAGGACACCCCGCCCAGCGACATCGTCAGCGCCATCCGCACGGTGGCCGCGGGCGACGCGATGCTGTCCCCCTCGGCGACCCGCAGCCTGGTGTCCCGGCTGCGCAGCACGACCACGACGGAGCGCACGACGACCGCGGCGGACCGGCTGACCGTGCTCACCGAGCGCGAGCTCGAGGTGGCGGTGTGCGTCGGTCGTGGCCTCAGCAACTCCGAGATCGCCTCCGAGCTCTACCTGTCGATCCCGACGGTCAAGTCCCACGTCTCGCGGCTGCTCACCAAGCTCGGCAGCAGCAACCGCGTGCAGGTGGCGATGGTCGTGCACGACGCCGGCCTGGTCTGAGCAGGGCTCAGATCTCGTACGTCGCCCCCGCGCGCGCCAGCTCGACCGGGCCGTCCCACTCGGCGCGGGCCTCGGCCTCGGCGTCGGCGGGGTCGTGCCACGGCGGGACGTGGGTGAGCACGAGGCGCTCCACGGCGGCCTTGGCCGCGGTGCGGCCGCAGTCGGTGCCGGTCATGTGGAGGTCCGGCGGGTTGTCGTCGCCGCTGCGGAACGACGCCTCGGCCAGCAGCAGGTGCGCGTCGGTGGCGGCCGCGTCGAGGGCCGGGCAGGGTCCGGTGTCGCCGGAGTAGACGAGCGTGCGCCCACCCGCGGTCACCCTCAGCGCGAAGGCGGCGACGGGGTGCACCACGGGATGCGCCTCGACGGTGAAGGGGCCGAGCTCGACCGCTCCGCCCTGCACCCGGCTGGGGTGGTCCCGGAAGTCGAACTCCTCGTGCATGCCGGGCTCGAGCGGCAGGTCGTAGGCGCGCGCCATCCGGTCCGCGGTGCCCTCGGGTCCCCACACGGGGATCCGGGGCTGGGCGCCGGTGGGGTGGTACTTGCGCATCACGTAGTAGCCGCAGAGGTCGAGGCAGTGGTCGGCGTGCAGGTGAGTGACGAAGACCGCGTCGATGGTCAGCGGGTCGGCGTAGCGGTGCAGCTGGCCGAGGGCGCCGTTGCCCAGGTCGAGCAGGACGCGCCACGTGCGCCCCTCGTGCTCCTCCTCGAGGAGGTAGCAGCTCGCAGCGGAGTCGGGGCCCGGGTAGGAGCCCGAGCACCCGACGACGGTCAGTCTCACCCGAGACCTCCCGCGAACTGGCTGGCGCTGAGCAGCTCCGAGCCGAGGAACCGGCGGCCGACGGTGGCGAAGTCCTCGGGGCTGCCGGTGGTGGAGAACGTGTAGTCGGGCTCGCCGGTCTCGCGCATCAGGCCGGTGCTCGCCAGCATCTTGTAGACGTCCTTGGCGCACTCCTCCGCCGAGCTGACGAGGGTCACCTGGTCGCCCATGACGTAGGAGATGACGCCGGTCAGCAGCGGGTAGTGGGTGCAGCCCAGGATGAGCGTGTCAACGCCTGCCGCCACCAGCGGGTCGAGGTAGTCGTGGGCCGCGACGAGCAGCTCGTCACCACCGGTGATCCCCTGCTCGACGAAGTCCACGAAGCGCGGGCACGCCTGGATGTGGAGGTCGAGGTCGGGGACCGCGGCGAAGGCGTCGTCGTACGCCATCGAGCTCGCGGTCGCACGCGTGCAGATGACGCCGACCCGGCGGTTGCGGGTGGCCGCGGCAGCCCGTCGCGCCGCCGGCAGGATCACCTCGACGACCGGCACGTCGTAGCGCTCGCGGGCGTCGCGCAGCATCGCCGCACTGGCCGAGTTGCAGGCGATGACGAGCGCCTTGACGCCCTGGCCGTAGAGGTGGTCGAGGCATTCGAGGGCGTACTCGCGGACCTCGCCGATCGGCTTCTGGCCGTAGGGCTGGCGGGCGGTGTCGCCGAGGTAGACGACCGACTCGTGGGGCAGCTGGTCGATGACCGACCGGGCGACCGTCAGGCCGCCGAACCCGGAGTCGAAGATGCCGATGGGGGCATCGGCGGTCATCCGCGGGTCAGGGGTCGGCACAGGCAGAAGGCTAGGCGGTGGGGCAGTCACGGGTCACGCCATCGCGGGCGTCGGCCCGGTCACACATCGGGGGCGGCGCGCTGCGTCGGGCCGGGAAACCCTCGACGAGGACGACCGCGGGTTAGGGTCGGGCAGTGCTTCGTCGAACCTCTCTCGCCAGCTCCCTGACCGCCGCACTCGTCTCGGGCGCCCTGCTGATCGGTGCCCCCGCGTGCGCCGTCGTGCCGTCGGCCCCCTCCGCGGGCACGACACGCCAGGTCGCCCAGAAGACGGCCCAGCGGGCCGACTCCGAGTCCGTGCTGGCCATCTCGATCGACGGGATGAGCGTCGCCGCAGTGCGCAAGCTCGGCCGCAAGCAGCTGCCGAACCTCTACAAGTTCATGAAGGCCGGCGCCTCCACGATGAACGCGCGCACCGAGCGCGAGATGACCGTGACGCTGCCCAACCACACCGGCATGGTCACCGGTCGGCGCATCGAGGCCGCGACCGGCGGGCACGGCGTCACCTGGAACGACGACCGGCTCACGCCGAACACCGTCCAGGAGGCCGCGGGCCACGACGTCGCCTCCGTGTTCACCGCCGTCGACGCGGCGGGCGGCTCGACGGCGCTCTTCGCGGCGAAGACGAAGTTCACGCTCTGGCAGCGCTCCTGGCCCGACGCGATCGACCGGACGACGATCAACGACGACAACGCCGAGCTGGTGGACGAGCTCATCGCCGACCTCGGTGAGGACCGCGACTTCCGCTTCCTGCACCTCTCCCCGCCCGACGTCGCCGGCCACGCCCACGGCTGGATGTCGAAGCCCTACCTGCGCGCCGTGCGCACGTCCGACCGCCTCGTCGGCCGCGTGGTGGCGGCCGTGGGCTCCGACCCGGTCCGCAAGGCCGGCACCACGATCCTGCTGACCAGCGACCACGGTGGCCACGGCCCGAGCCACGACAACGCCCGCCTGCTCGACGACTACCGCATCGTGTTCATGGCGCGCGGTTCGGCGGTCGACAAGGGGGTCGACCTCTACGCCATCAACCCGACCTACAAGGACCCGGGCAAGCGCCGCACGACCTACGGCGCGAAGCGCCAGCCCGTTCGCAACGGCATGGTCGCCAACCTCGCGCTCGACCTGCTCGACCTGCCGCCCGTCACCGACAGCGAGTTCGACGTGCTGCAGGACCTGCGGCTCACCGCCGCCCCCTGACGGCAGCCGCCTCCCAGCCGAGCGGCCAGGGGTTGAACCGGCAGCCGCCGGTGCCCTTGGACTGCTGCATCATCACCGGTGCCGGTCCGCCGCCCGGAGGGCACGACGCGTGGCCGCGGCCGAGCCAGTGCCCGGTCTCGTGGTTGACGACCAGGTGGCGGTAGTCGCGCAGCGAGCGACCGGCCGCGTTCCACGCCGGTGAGGCGTGCAGCCAGCGGTCCTGGTTGATGATGACGAAGCGACCGACCCGGCACGACCACGTGGCCGAGCACGACGAGGAGAACGACGGCACGGCGCCCGCCGCCGCCAGGACCAGCGTGAAGTCGCCACCGCGGCGGACGCGCCGGAACGCCACGCCGCCGTAGCGCCACCCCCGCGGGTCGGCGTAGGTCTCCTGGGCCAGCCTGCGGAACTCCGCGAGTGAGGCCGTGACCCGACCGCGGGTGGTGACCGAGTACGTCACGCGCCGGCGCACGGGGATCGCGTAGCCCTCGGCGGAGGGCTGACCGTTGGTCGTCGTCGAGCGGTGCTGGTCGACGATCCCGCGGTCGAAGGCCTGGACGGGCGCCGCGAGCAGGGTCAGGACGAGCGCGGCGAGCGGGAGGACGCGGGCGACCCGGGACATGGAGGGAGCCTAGACGCACTCCACGCGGGCCTAGGCCCAGAGCTGGCCGTCGAGGGCGTCCTCGGCCTCGTCGACGGTGCCCTCGTAGGCACCGGTGGAGAGGTACTTCCAGCCGCCGTCGCAGACGACGAACGCGATGTCCGCGCTCTCCCCTGCCTTGACCGCCTTGGCGGCCTGGCCGAGGGCGGCGTGGAGGATCGCGCCGGTGGAGATGCCGGCGAAGATGCCCTCGAGCTCGAGGAGCTCGCGCACCCGGCGTACGGCGTCGCGGGGGCCGACGCTGAAGCGGGAATCGATGAGCGAGGCGTCGTAGAGCTCGGGCACGAAGCCCTCGTCGAGGTTGCGCAGGCCGTAGACCAGCTCGCCGTAGCGGGGCTCGGCGGCCACGATCCGCACGTCGGGCTTGGCCCTGCGGAAGAACCGGGAGACGCCCATCAGCGTGCCGGTGGTGCCGAGGCCGGCGACGAAGTGGGTGATCTCGGGGAGGTCGGCGAGCAGCTCGGGGCCGGTGCCCTCCTCGTGCGCGAGGGCGTTGGCGTCGTTGCCGTACTGGTAGAGCATCACCCAGTCGGGGTGCTCCCCCGCGATCTTCTTCGCGACCCGCACGGCCTCGTTGGAGCCGCCGGCGGCGGGTGAGGAGACGATCTCCGCGCCCCACATCCGCAGCAGCTGGCGGCGCTCCTCGGAGGTGTTCTCCGGCATCACGCACACGATCCGGTAGCCCTTGAGCTTGGCCGCCATGGCCAGGGAGATGCCGGTGTTGCCACTCGTCGGCTCCAGGATCGTGCACCCGGGGCGCAGCAGCCCGTCCTTCTCGGCCTGCTCGATCATCCGCAGGGCGGGGCGGTCCTTGATCGAGCCTGTCGGGTTGCGGTCCTCGAGCTTGGCCCAGATGCGTACGTCGGGGCTGGGCGAGAGCCGCGGCAGGCCGACCAGCGGCGTGGTGCCGACGGAGGCCAGGAGGTCGTCGTAGCGGGTCATCGACCGATGGGGTGGGCTCCGCCTGCGACCGCGGGCAGCACGACGACCTGGTCACCGTCGGAGAGCTCGGCGTCGAGGCCGCCGATGAAGCGCACGTCCTCGTCGTTGATGTAGACGTTGACGAAGCGGCGCAGGTCGATCGACCCGTCCTTGGTCTCCACCAGGCGGTCCTTGATCCCGGGGTGGTTGCCGTCGAGGTCGTCGATGAGCGCCGTGAGCGTGGAGCCCGAGGCGTCGACGGCCTTGGCGCCGTCGGTGTAGGTGCGGAGGATCGTGGGGATGCGGACCTCGATGGCCATCAGGGGGTGCTCGCTCTCTGGTGCTCGGGGGTCGGGGTGATCGTGACGTCTTCTTCGGTCACGACACCGTCGATGATTCTGTAAGACCTGAACTCCACCGGGCCGTCACTATTCCCCCCGTCCTCGTCGAAGCAGTCGCGTGTGCTGACGAGCACGTAGTGGGCGTTCGGCTCGCTGGCCAGGCCGATGTCGGTCCGGCTCGGGTAGGCCTCGGTGGCGGTGTGGGAGTGGTAGACGACGACCGGCTCCTCGTCGCGGGCGTCCATGTCCTTGTAGAGCGCCAGCAGCTCGCTGGAGTCGAACTCGTAGAACGTCGGGCTGCCCGCGGCGTTGACCATCGGGATGAACCGCTCGGGCCGGTCGCTGCCCTCGGGGCCCGCGACGACGCCGCAGGCCTCGTCGGGGTGGTCGCGCTTGGCGTGCGCGACGATGGCTTCGTACGTCTCCTGGGCGATGGTCAACACACCTCCCAGCCTAGGCAGGCCGCCGATGCCGTCGGCGCGCGTCTCACCACATAGTCTTGACGTCGAGAGACTTCGAGGGGGAGAGATGTCGCTGCAGGAGGCGCAGGCGCCGCTGACCCGGCGCGGCATCCCGGTCGAGCGGGACCTCCGCGTGCTGGCGCTGGGCTCGTTCGCCAACCGGTTCGGCGGTGGCGCGGTCATGACGACCAGCGCGCTCTACTTCACCCGCCAGGTGGGCTTCTCCGCCGCCGAGGTCGCCCTCGCCATCTCGGTCTCGGCCATCGTCGGCATGCTCGTGCAGGTGCCCGCCGGGCACCTCGGCGACACCCGCGGCCCGCGGCGCGTGCTGACGCTCTGCATGGTCGGCGCCGCCCTGACGGGCGCCCTGCCCGTCCTGGCCCGTACGCCGTGGCAGCTCGCGCTGCTGCTGGCGCTGCTCGCCTTCTTCGAGCGCTCGGCCGGCTCCGTCCAGCAGGGCGTGATCGCCCAGCTCGCGACCGGCGGGCGAGGCGTGCTGTTCAAGGCCTACCTGCGCGCGGTCACCAACACCGCCATCGGCCTCGGCTCCGTGTTCGGCGGTGCCGCGCTGGTCATCGACGAGCCATGGGCCTACGTCTCGGTCTTCGTCCTCAACGCCGTCTTCACCGGCTTCGCGGCGTGGAACTCCACCCGGCTGCCCGACCTGCCCGCCTACGTCCGGATCGAGGGCGAGCCGCGACTGGGCGTGCTGCGCGACTGGCCCTACGTCGTGGTCGTGGCGATCACCGGGCTCTACTCACTGCACTTCTTCGTGATGGAGCTCGGGCTGGCGCTCTACATCTCGGAGCGCACCGCGGCGCCGCCGGTCATGGTTGCGATCCTGCTCGTGATGAACACCGCGTGCGTCGCGCTGTTCCAGGTGCGGCTCTCGCGTCGCGCGGACTCGGTCGAGGCCGGGTCCCGCGCCCTCCTCCGCGGCGCCGTCTGGATCGCCGCCGGCTTCGCGGTGGTGTCCCTCGCGGACCGCGGCGACGCGACCTTCGCCGTCGTCGTGCTGGTCATCGGCTCGCTCGCGCACGTGGTCGGCGAGATGATCGGCTCCGGAGGCCAGTGGGGCCTGCAGATGGGGCTTGCCCCGCACGAGCGGCAGGGCCAGTACCAGGGCTTCGCCGGGCTCGGCTTCAGCGTGATCGCGGTCGTCGGTCCGCCGGTGGTGACGCTGCTCTGCGTCGACATGGGCGAGACCGGCTGGCTGGTCCTCGCCGCCCTCATGCTGGCAGTGGCCGCGGTGTCCGTGCCGGTCTCGCGCTGGGCGCTGGCGTCGCGCGAGCGCTACGGGGTGCTCAGCCACTCGGGCTAGTCCGGGGTGCCCATCGGTGGCAGCCCGCAGGAATTGAATTGACCGCAAGTCATTCTCCGGACGAGGCGTCGCCCCACCTGTGGATGGGCCGCTCCGGGTGGCGGCGCGATCTGCTGTGCTGCTCGCCATGGACGGCGATCAGCGCTACATCCCTCGCTCGGGTGCGATGTTCTCCCGAGGCAGCCTGGCCCGGGCCGAGATGGCCACCGATCTCGCGATCCCGATCCTGGCCGACGGCGGCTGGGCTGCCCTCACGCTGCGCAACGTGGCTGCCCGCAGGCGCCGGCGCCCCGTCGCGCGCCCTGTCGGACCTGGCGGTCGCACTCCTCCCCCAGTCCTGGCTCGAAGAGGTGTACGACGGCATCTGGCTGACCATCGTCGAGGCCGCGCGGTGGGACGACGCCATCGCGGCGACCGTGGCGTCCGTCCACGAGCGAGAGCACGAGCTGGTGCACGACCTCGTCGAACAGCTCGCAGCTCCCGTCGCCGATCGGCCCGCCTCGCAGCAGGTCGAGGTCCGGACCGAGCTCGTCCTCGCGCTGGTGCGTGGGATGCGCTCCGCCCACGCACCGTCGCGCCAAGGCCTCACGCGCGACCGGGCGAGCATGGCGTTCGACGGTCTCAGCGCTCGCTGATGTGGCCGACTACGCGCGGATCGCCGCCGGGATCCCATCGGAGAAGACCTCCGGGGTGGCCGGGAACGACTCCGAGACCCCGAGGGAGTGGCGTACGGCGGTCCACGCGACCGCGCAGGCGTCGAGGAGGTCGTCCTCGCCGAAGCCGGACCCGCGGAACCACGGCGGCGCGATGATCCCGTGCGCGGCGAGGGCCTCACGGCGTACGCGCACGCCTGCCGGGTCCTTCTTCCGCTCGAGCAGGGGCTGCCCGGCCATCCGCGCGAAGCTCAGCTCGGGGTGCACCTCGACGACCGCGACACCCGGCTTCGCGCGCACCCAGGCGTCGACCTGCAGCACCTTCTCGCGCAGGGCGTACGCCTGGGCGCTGACGCTGGTGCGACCCTCGGTCGCCGCCAGGTTGGCCACGCGGCCCTCCTCGTAGGTGGCGGCCTCCAACGCGGCGCGCACGGGCGTGGCGAAGAGCGAGGATGACTTGCCGACCAGCTCGCGGCGCGCCTCGGCGTCGGCGAGCCGGCCGCCGCTGTCCGGGAGGCCGATCGGGATGTCGATGCCGACCACGGCCACGTCGTGGGTCTCACGCACCAGCCCGACCAGCTCGGGGATCGTCGGGGCGAGGAAGACCGACGCCCTCAGGTCGGGGTCGAGGACGACGCCGACCCAGCCGGACGGGCACGCGTCCACGCCGAGGACGGGAGCGTCCGGCGTCAGCACGGGTGGCGGCTCGACCGAGTCCTGACCCGCGGGGGCGACGTACCTCGCCTCGCGCTCCCCGCTGAGCGCGGCCTCGATGCGGCCCACCATGACCTCGCCCATGGGCGGCAGCGACGTGACCGGCCACCAGCGCACGTCGGTCGACTCGTCGTCGGCGACGTGCGCGTCGCCCTCGACCCACGTGCACGCGAAGGTGAGGTCGAGGTAGGTCGCCCGGTCGCCGTTGGCGTGGACGATCTCGCCGTGCACGCCGGTGGCGGCCAGCCGGTCCACCCGGATGCGGACGCCGGTCTCCTCCAACGCCTCGCGCGCGGCGGCGACGGCGGGCTCCTCCCCCGGGTCGGGGATGCCGGTGATCGGCGCCCAGCGTCCGTTGTCGGCGCGTTTGACCAGGAGCACCTGGTCGCCGCGGGTCACGACGGCGGTGACGCCCGGCAGCCAGAGCGGGTCGTGGCCGATCCTGCGCCGGATGTCGACGACGAAGTCGGGGATCGGGCTCACGTGGCGCTCACGAGGTCAGTGCCTCGACCACCGTCTCCTGCAGGTAGCCGACCCACTCGTAGATGTCGTGCGCCTGCGCCCGCGGGTCGTCGTCGGGGAGCGAGTGCCAATAGTCCTCGTCGCCGGCCTCGACGCCCAGGCGCGTGGCCAGTGCGAGGCGGATGTCGGTGAAGGCCCGCATCCACGTCTCGGCCTCGGAGCGGGTCAGCTCGACGTCGAAGACGAGCCCCTCCTCGGTCAGCTCGGGCGGCAGGCCCGCCTCCTCGAGGGTGTCGATGAGCAGCCCGGCCGCGGCAGCCTTGCCGTCACGCAGTCCGCTCTCGGTGAAGCGGCGGAAGTCCGAGGCGGCCTCGTCGTCGTCGGGATAGGCCGTCGGGAAGAGCCGCGCCAGCACCGGGTCCTCGGGGATGGTCGTCGCGCCGGAGAACTCCGCCATCAGCGCGTCGAAGGGGTCGGCCGCAGGGGCGGCCGGCTCGGCACGCTCGTTGCGCAGCAGCTCGACCATCTGCGAGGCCAGCGACCGGAGCAGGTCGGCCTCGAACCCGGTGAAGGTGGCGATGACCCGGTCGGACCTCGCGTGGTGCTCGAACCCGCTCATCCTCAGCCGGCCTTCTCCATGGTCGCCCACAGGCCGTACTCGTGCATGGCCTGCACGTCGCGCTCCATCTCCTCGCGCGTGCCCGTGGAGACCACCGACTTGCCGTCGTTGTGCACCTCGAGCATGAGCTTCTCGGCCTTGGCCTTGTCGTAGCCGAAGTACTTCTGGAAGACGTAGGAGACGTAGGACATCAGGTTCACCGGGTCGTCCCAGACGAGGGTCACCCACGGCTTGGAGAGGAACGTGATGTCGTCGGGAGCCTGGGTCGGTTCGACCTCGACGGGACTTGCGGCTGACACCCGCCCATCGTGGCACAGTGTCGGTCGTGACGAGCTCGAGCCCAGCCACCACGGCCCTGCTGACCGACCACTACGAGCTCACCATGGTGCAGGCGGCGCGGCACGCCGGCACGGCCGAGCGCAGGTCCGTCTTCGAGCTGTTCCCCCGCCGCCTGCCGGAGGGACGCAGGTACGGCGTCGTGGCCGGCGTCGGACGCGCGCTGGACGCCATCGAGTCGTTCCGCTTCGACCCGACGGCACTCGCCATGCTGGAGGGCGTCGTCGAGCCCGACATGCTCGAGTGGCTGGCGTCGTACCGCTTCGCCGGCGACGTGTGGGGCTACCCCGAGGGCGAGGTCTACTTCCCCTACTCCCCCCTGCTCGTCGTCGAGGGCACCTTCGCCGAGGCGGTGCTCCTCGAGACGGTGCTGCTCTCGATCTACAACCACGACTCCGCGATCGCGTCCGCCGCCTCCCGGATGACCCTCGCAGCAGCGGGACGGCCCTGCATCGAGATGGGCTCGCGCCGCACTCACGAGCAGGCGGCCGTCGCGGCGGCCCGGGCGGCGTACCTCGCCGGCTTCGACGCGACCAGCAACCTGGCCGCCCGCCAGCTCCACGGCGTGCCCAGCACCGGGACGGCGGCTCACTCCTTCACGCTCCTCCACGACAGCGAGCGCGACGCCTTCGTCGCGCAGGTGGAGACCCTCGGGGTGGGCACGACCCTGCTCGTCGACACCTACGACGTCGCCGAGGCGGTCGCCCTCGCCGTCGAGGTGGCGGGCACCGGCCTCGGCGCGGTCCGCCTCGACTCCGGCGACCTGGGCGAGGTGGCGCGCGAGGTCCGCGCACAGCTCGACGGGCTCGGAGCCACCGAGACCCGGATCGTGGTGACCAGCGACCTCGACGAGCACGCCATCGCCGCCCTGGCCGCGACCCCGGTCGACGCCTACGGCGTCGGCACCCAGCTCGTGACCGGCTCGGGGCACCCGACCTGCGGGTTCGTCTACAAGCTCGTGTCCCGCGAGGGCGACGACGGCGAGATGGTCTCGGTGGCCAAGCGCTCGACCGACAAGGCCTCCATCGGCGGCCGCAAGTACGCCCTGCGCCGCCGCTCCCCCGGCGGACGGGCGCAGGCCGAGGTGGTCGGGATCGGCGAGCCGCCCACCGACGACGGCGACGACCGTCCGCTGCTGGTGCCCCTGGTCGTGGGCGGCGAGGTCGTCGGTCGGGCCACCCTCGAGGAGGCCCGCGCCCGCCACCGCACCTCGCTCGCCGAGCTCCCCCGCGCGGTCACGATGATGTCCCACGGCGACCCGGTGATCCCGACCCTCCACCAGGGCGGCTGACCCGTCCGTCCCGCTAGTCTTCGGGAATGGCACGGGCACTGATCGTGGTCGACGTCCAGAACGACTTCTGCGAGGGCGGGGCCCTCGCAGTGGCCGGTGGCGCCCGGGTGGCCGCCGACATAGGCGAGCTGCTGCACCGGTGGTCGTCGAAGGGCGAGGACGCGCCGTCGTACGACGTCGTGGTGGCCACCAAGGACCACCACGTCGACCCGGGCGACCACTGGGCCGCGAAGCCCGACTACGCCGCCTCGTGGCCGGTGCACTGCAAGGTCGGCACCGAGGGCGCCGGGTTCCACCCCAACCTCGACCCGCAGCCCTTCGACGAGGTGTTCTTCAAGGGCGAGCACGCTGCGGCGTACTCCGGCTTCGAGGGTCGTACGACGTCGGGCGAGGCGCTGGCCGACTGGCTGCGCGAGCGGTCGGTGAGCGAGGTCGACGTCTGCGGCATCGCCACGGACCACTGCGTGCGGGCGACCGCCCTCGACAGCGCGCAGGAGGGCTTCGACACCCGCGTGCTCACCGCCCTGTGCGCCGGCGTCGCGGAGGAGACGACGGCGGCAGCGATCACCGAGATGACCGGCGCCGGCATCGAGATCGCCTGAGGTCGCCGGCCGCGCTCAGCACCACTTCTCGGTGACGGTGCGCAGCACCTTGACGGTGCGCGCGGTGCCCTGGCCCAGCGCCTTGAACTCCTTCGACGCGAGCAGCTTCGAGGTGTGGATGTTGCCCTCGAGCAGGACGTAGGCGGCCCGCCCGTCGACGACGACGCGCTCGCCCTCGTGCTCGAGGGCGTGGGCCGCCTCGACCGTCGCCGCGGTCGGCGCGGTGGAGAACAGCGTGACGTAGTGCTGGCCCGCGGGGTCGTGCTCGGCGTGCAGCTCCTCGGCACGCGCGGTGAGGGCCGCCAGGTCGGCGGTCGTGAGCACGACCGTCGGCACCTCGAAGCCCGCCTCCGCGGCGTACGCCTCCTCCAGCGCGGCCTGCACCTTGGCCACCGATCGGGCCGAGTGGACCAGCCGGACGTTGCCGGTGTTGATGTAGGTCTCGACGTCCGTGCCGCCGGCGGCCTCCGTCGCAGCGCGGATCGCGTCCTTGGGGAACTTCCGCTTCGCACCGAGGTTGATCGCGCGGAGGAAGGCGACATAGGTGGGCATGGGCAGATCATGCCCCCGGGAGACGCAGGTCACGCCCGGTCTAGGGTGTGGGGCATGAAGACTCGAGCCCTCGCCATCGGAATCAGCTCCCTCGCGCTCGCCCTCACCGCGGCCGGGTGTGCCAAGGACGACACCTCCACCACCACGGAGTCCGGCCTCAAGCTGGTCAAGTCGGGCACGCTGACCATCTGCACGCACCTGCCCTACGAGCCCTTCGAGTTCACCGAGGGCGGCGAGGTCGTGGGCTTCGACCCCGACGTGCTGAAGATCGCGGCCGACGCGGAAGGGCTCGACACGGAGGTCATCGACGTCGCGTGGGAGACGATCACCACGGGTGAGGCGCTCAACACCGACCAGTGCGACGTCGCCGCCGGCGCGATGACCATCACCGACGAGCGCGCCGCGGTCATGGACTTCACCGATCCCTACTTCACCGCCACGCAGGCGCTGATGACGAAGACCGGCTCCGGCATCAGCTCGCTGGAGGACCTGGCAGGGAAGAAGGTCGCGGTCCAGGACGGCACGACCGGCGCCGACTACGTGCGGGAGAACGCCCCGAAGGACACCGAGATCGTCTCCTACGAGGACTCCTCCCTGATGCAGCAGGCAGTGCTCACCGGCAAGACCGATGCGGGTGTCAACGACAACGGCCTGCTCAACTACTTCGTCAGCCAGAACCCCGAGGTCGAGGTGGTCACGGAGTTCGAGACCGGCGAGGAGTACGGCTTCTCGGTGAAGAAGGACGGCAACGACGACCTGCTGACCGCCATCAACGACGGGATCGCCAGCGACGACTACGACACCGTCTACGAGAAGTGGTTCGGCACCGCTCCCGCCGAGTGACACCCCCTCCCACCCCGTCCACGAAGGTGATGTGAGTCCATGGCGAGTCCACGTCAGCGCGCCGCACGGTGGCGCTACGTCCAGTACGCGGTGCTCGTCGTCGCGGTGCTCGTCATCGCGTTCGTCGCGGACTGGGGCCAGATCCAGCGGGCGTTCTGGAACTGGGAGCTGGTCAAGGAGCAGTTCCCGCGCGTCCTGACGATCGCGCTGAAGAACACCATCATCTACACCGCGTGCGGCTTCGCGTTCGGGTTGATGCTCGGGTTGGTCCTCGCGCTGATGCGGCTCTCGAGCGTCGGTCCCTACCGGTGGATCGCCACCGGCGTCATCGAGCTCTTCCGCGGGCTGCCGGCCCTGGTGGTCTTCATCGCCCTCAGCGTGGGCTTCAACCTCGCGTTCCCGGACTACGAGATCCCGTTCGGCAACCTCGGCGTCGTCACCCTGGCCCTGGGCCTGGTCGGCGGCGCCTACATGGCCGAGACCATCCGCGCCGGCATCCAGGCGGTGCCGAAGGGCCAGATGGAGGCGGCCCGCTCGCTGGGGATGTCGCACAGCCGGGCGATGGTCAGCGTGGTCGTGCCGCAGGCGTTCCGGATCATCCTCCCGCCACTGACCAACGAGCTGATCCTGCTGACCAAGGACTCCTCACTGGTCTACATCCTCGGCCTGTCGCTGTCCGGCTACGAGCTGACGAAGTTCGGCCGGGAAGGGATGAACTCGGCGTCCAACCTGACGCCGATCATCGTGATCGGTCTGTGCTACCTGCTGATCACGGTGCCACTGTCGATCGTCGTACGCCGCATGGAGAGCCGCGCGGAGAGGGCCCGCTGATGACCAACCCCACCACCGACCGCGCCGCGGCGGCGATCGACGTGCAGGACCTGCACAAGTACTTCGGCGACAACGAGGTGCTCAAGGGCATCGACTTCCACGTGCCCCACGGCCAGGTCGTCTGCGTGATCGGCCCCTCGGGTTCGGGCAAGTCGACCCTCCTGCGCTGCGTGAACCTGCTCGAGATCCCCACCAGCGGCAAGATCTTCGTCGAGGGCGAGGAGATCACCGACCCCGACGCCGACGTCGACAAGCTCCGCTCGCGCATCGGGATCGTCTTCCAGCAGTTCAACCTGTTCCCGCACATGACCGTGCTGCGCAACCTCACGATCGCGCAGGAGAAGGTCAAGGGCCGCAAGAAGGACGAGGCCGTCGAGGTCGCCCGCGCCAACCTCGCCAAGGTCGGGCTGTCGGAGAAGGAGTCGGCCTACCCGGCCCACCTGTCCGGTGGGCAGTCGCAGCGCGTCGCGATCGCCCGCGCGCTGTCGATGAACCCCGACATGATGCTCTTCGACGAGCCCACGTCGGCTCTCGACCCCGAGCTCGTCGGCGACGTCCTGGCGGTCATGAAGGACCTGGCGTCGGAGGGCATGACGATGATGGTCGTGACCCACGAGATGGGCTTCGCCCGCGAGGTCGGCGACAACCTCGTCTTCATGGACGGCGGCGTGATCGTCGAGGAGGGCGACCCCCGACAGGTGCTGGCCGACCCGCAGCACGAGAGGACTCAGTCGTTCCTCTCGAAGGTGCTCTGAGGGCGCCCTATCGGGTCAGCCCCGCTTGCACTGGCTCGGCGGCGTCTGGGCCGGGTCGAAGACGTACTTCGGGGGCGCGATGGGACTGCCGTCCTGCGACTCCTTCATCGTCATCGCCCACCAGCCGGCCTTGCGGGTCTGGATGTTCGCGAGCGCCTCCTCGGAGACGTCGTTCCACATGTTCAGCACGTCGACGCTCACTTCGATGAAGTGCGAGCCGTGCGGCGTCACGACACCGTTGGCCTCGACGTCGTCGAGACCTGCCGGCACGTCGGGGAACAGGCCACGCGGCATGCCGGTGAGGACCTTCTTGGCCGGGATGCCGACCGCGACGCCGTCGCCGGCGAGCCGGATGGCACGCGACGCGGTCACCGGCCAGGTCGGGTCGAGGTCCGTGGGCAGGCCCCAGGTGCGGCTCTGGTCGTCGGTGATCTCGGCCCAGCACGAGGACGCGTTCGGACCCCACGCCTCGCTGTTGAAGTAGGTGCGCCCGGCGACGACGAGGTAGTCGATCTGCTGGGCGTTTCCGTCGATGACGGAGTCCATCGAGAGCTGGCTGTAGCCCGTCGCGGGGCTGAAGCGACCGTCGAGGTCGAAGATCCGCTTGCCGCCGTTGTCGGGGTTCTTGGTGAGCAGCTGGCCGTGCCACTCCATGATGCCCATCTTCTCCACCTGCGCGACCATGGCGTCGAGCTGCTCGCCCTCCATGAGGACGTCGGTGGTCTTGGTGGCCGCGGCCTCGCCGGACCCGCCACAGGCGGAGAGCGTCAGGAGCAGGCCCGTGGCGAGGGCAGCAGCCCACGTAACGTTGCGACGAGTCACAGGGTGTCCCCGATCCGATCCGTGACGAGCTCCGTGCCCATCCCGCCCGGCAGCCTAGGGGCCGGTTTCGTGGCCTGTCAGGCGAATCACGGATCCGTTCAGGACGCCATCCACCGCCGCGCCGCGACCACGACCTCCTCGGTGAGGTCAGCCACGAGGGTCGAGCCGAGGCGCCAGTGCTGCCAGAACAGGGCCACCTCGGGCCGGCGACCGGGGACCAGCTCGACGAGGGAGCCGTCCTCGAGCTCGGCGGCGACGTCGGACTCCGGAAGCAGTCCCCAGCCCATCCCCACGCGGATGGCGCGGTCGAACTCGCGCACCGACGGCAGGTACGTCGCCGGCGGAGCGAGGTGGCGCCGGGTGACCCTGCGGACGAAGTCGTGCTGGAGCGAGTCGTTGCGGTCGAAGGCCACGATCGGCGCCTCGGCGAGCGTCGCGGACCCGACGCCGTCGGCGAAGTGCGCAGCGTGGAAGTCGGCGGTCGCCACCGCTGCGTAGCGCAACCGCCCGAGGCGCACCACGCGACAGCCGGGAACGGGCTTGGGCTCCCCGGTGATGGCTGCCACCACCTCGCCGCGTCGCAACCGCTCCGCCGTACGCGTGTGGTCCTCACGGACGACCTCGAACACCACGCGGTGGCGTGACTGCACCTCGGCGAGCGCGTCGACGAACCAGCCGTAGAGCGCGTCCGCGTTCACCGCGATCGGCAGGGAGGTGTACGCCGTCGCCCCCGCGTCGGTCTCCTCGACGAGCTCGGCCACCGCCTCGCGCTCGAGGATCGCGGTCTGCGTGGCGAGCCGCACCAGCACCAGCCCGGCCTCGGTGGGCTCCAGCGGCTTGACCCGGTGCAGCAGCACGCGGCCGATGCGGGTCTCCAGGGCCTTGATCCGCTGGCTCACCGCGGAGGGCGTCACGTGCAGCTCGCGCGCCGCGGCCTCGAAGGTGCCGAGGCGCACCGCGACCGAGAGCGTGCGCAACGCCACCGGGTCGAGCTGGGTCAGGTCGGTCACGGCGAGACGGTGCTCCCCCGTCGCACCGTGTCGGGCGCCTCGCGCATCAGGCGCGCTTGCACTGGCTCGGGGCGGTGATCTTGTTGTCGAACACGTGCTTGGGCTCCGCGATGGGGGCGTCGTCGCTCGACTCCCGCATCGTCATCGCCCACCACCCCGACCGCCGGGTGTCGAAGCCTGCGAGTGCCTCCGGCGGGACGTGGCCCCACATGCCCGCAACGTCGACGGCGACCTCGACGAGCGGCCCGTGGGGCTTCACGATGGCCCTCACCTTGACCTTGTCCACGGCAGCGGGCACGCCCTGGAAGAGCCCGCGCGGCAGTCCGTCGATGAGCCGGGAGCCCGGCACGTCGACCGACACGCCGCTACCGATGGGCTTGACCGCCCGCGCCCTGCTCACCGACCACCTCGGGTCGAGGTCCTGCGGGAGGGCCCAGCTGCGCGAGGCGTCCCCGGTGATGTCCACGTAGCAGCCCGCAGCGCTGGCACCCCAGTCGTCGCTGTTGAAGTAGGTGCGGCCGTCGACGACGACGTAGTCGACCTGCTGGACCTCGCCGTCGAGCATGGAGTCCATGGCCAGGGTGCTGGAGCCCGACCCCGGATCGAACCGGCCGCTCAGCTCGAAGATCTGCTTGCCACCGCTGTCCGGGTTGGCCGTGAGGAGCTGGCCGTGCCACTCGACGAGCTTCATCGCGTCGACCTGCTCGACCATGCCGCGGAGCTGCTCCTTGTCCGACGCGGCGGCGGCGCCCTCGGCGCGCTCTCCGCCGTCCCCCGCCGGACCGCACGCCGTCAGCGCCACGACGAGGATCGTCGCGAGCCCGCCGGCTCTCCTGGCATCACGGTGCATCGCGTGGCCTCCTTGGCAGATGCGGTCACGGGCCATGAGCCCGGCACGACGATATGTGAGCGGGAGCACACGCGGTCGGGATCTCACGATTTCGAAATGCGACGCGACGTGCGTGAGCACCATCATACTTACGAGTTCTTATGATTCATGAAAATACTTCGCTGGATTGAGGGCTTGACGCTTCCTAGAGTTGAGGCATGTTCCACGTCGCACTCACCGGTCTGCTCACCGGTCTCGCCCTCATCGTCGCCGTCGGCGCCCAGAACGCGTTCCTGCTCCGGCAGGGGATCCGCGGGGAGCACGTGCTGCCGATCGTGCTGACGTGCCTGCTCTCCGACGTCGTGGCGATCACGGCGGGCGTGGCGGGCCTGGGCGTCGTGCTCGAGCGCTGGCCCGGCGTCCTGCCGGTGGCCCAGGCGCTCGGCGGCCTCTACCTGATCGCCTTCGGCATCCACGCCGCGATGCGGGCCTGGCGACCGTCGCAGCTCGACACCGGCGAGGGCGCCGTGCTGACGCCGGGTCGGGCGGTGGTCCTGACGCTCGCGCTGACCTGGCTCAACCCGCACTTCTACCTCGACGCGGTCCTCATGCTCGGCACCGTGGCCAACAGCTTCGGCACCGACCGCTGGTGGTTCCTGGCGGGCACGCTGCTCGCGAGCCTGATGTGGTTCTTCGGCCTGGGCTACGGCGCCCGCCTGCTCCGCGGCCTCTTCGCCCGCCCGGCCGCGTGGCGGGTGCTGGACTCCGCGATCGCCGTGGTCATGGGCGCGCTGGGCGTCGGACTGCTCGCGCACTGAACAGCACGGGGAATACATAGGTTCCCTATGTAATTATGCCGGGGTGACCGACGACCTCTCCACCCTCGCCAGCGACCTCGTGGTCCTGGCCTCGCGCCTGACGCGCGCGGTCCGCCGCGAGGTCGAGCACCCTGCTGGGGCGCGGACCCTGTCGCTGCTCGACGAGCACGGACCCACGGGCGTGACGGCCCTCGCGGCCGCCGACCGCTGCAGCCAGCCGACCATGACTGCGACGGTCAGGGCACTGGAGGGGCAGGGCCTCGTCGGCCGCGAGCCGCACCCGACCGACGGGCGCGCCCACGTCGTCGTGCTCACCGACGCCGGGAGCGCCGAGCTGGCACGCATCCGCCAGGCCAACGCCGCGCTCGTCACCAGCCGGTTGGCCGCCACCCACCACACCGCCGAGGAGGTCGCGACCGCCGTCTCGGTGCTCCGGGACGTCCTCGACCTGCACCCCGCACCGAGCCCTCAGGAGGACCCCACCCCGTGACCAGCCCGACCACCCCCTCCAGCACCGCCAGCCCGTCGGCCGGCTCCGCGCCCGAGGCCCCGTCGCTCCTGCGGCAGCCGCGCGCCGTGTGGGCCGTGGCCTTCGCGTGCGTCATCGCCTTCATGGGCATCGGCCTCGTGGACCCGATCCTCAAGGAGATCGCTGCCCAGCTCGACGCCACCCCCAGCCAGGTGTCACTGCTCTTCACCAGCTACATGGCGGTGATGGGTGTCTCGATGCTCGTGACCGGCGTCGTCTCCAGCCGCATCGGCCCCAAGCGCACGCTGCTCGCCGGCCTGGCGCTGATCATCGTGTCGGCCGCGCTGGCCGGCACGTCCGGCAGCGTCGGCGCGGTGATCGGCTTCCGCGCCGGCTGGGGCCTGGGCAACGCCCTCTTCGTGGCCACGGCGCTGGCCACCATCGTCAGCGCCTCGGCCGGCCCGGTGGGCCAGGCCATCATCCTGTTCGAGGCTGCGCTCGGCCTCGGCATCGCCTCCGGCCCGCTGATCGGCGGTCTCCTCGGCGGGATCTCGTGGCGGGGCCCGTTCTTCGGGGTCTCCGTGCTGATGACGGTCGCCCTGGTCGCCACGGCGTTCTTCCTCCCGTCCACTCCCCCGGCGGGGCGTCGTACGTCGCTGCTCGACCCGTTCCGCGCCCTGCGGCACCGGGCCCTGCTGCTGCTCGCGCTCGTCGCGATCTTCTACAACCTCGGCTTCTTCACGCTCATGGCCGCCGGGCCGTTCGCGCTGCCGACGTACTCGATCATGGGCATCGGCTGGACGTTCTTCGGCTGGGGCGTGCTCCTCGCCGTGACGTCCGTGTGGCTCGCGCCCGTCCTGCAGCGGCGCTTCGGCACGCTGCCGAGCCTCATCGCGGTGCTCGCCCTCTTCGCGATCGACCTTGCGGTCATGGCGCTCGGCGCCGCGCACGAGACCGTCGTGACCGGCGGCATCATCGCCGCGGGCGCCTTCCTCGGCGTCACGAACACCCTCGTCACCGAGGCCGTGATGGGGGCCGCGCCCGTCGAGCGCCCGGTCGCGTCCGCGGCGTACTCCTTCGTCCGCTTTACCGGCGGCGCCGTCGGCCCCTGGGTCGCGCTGAAGCTGGCGGAGAACGTCGACCTGCACGCACCGTTCTGGTTCGGCGCGGCAGCGGTCACCGTCGGCGTGGTCATCGTGGCCGCGGGCTCGCGGACCATCGGCCGGGCCCTCGCATCGGCACCCGCCCCGCACAGCGTGACCGAGGCCGAGAGCGAGCTCGTCGGCGACCTGGCCTGAGTGTCGTACGGCCCGGGATGGGCGCGGCGTACTAGCGTCGCGCCCATGCCGTGCGACTTCTGCGGGAAAGAGTTCGACCCGATCTCCACACGGTGGCTGTGCCCGCACTGCCACATGAAGGCCAACTGCTGCGACGGTGCGCCGCTCTAGCCAGCCAGGGTGATGCCCTGCTCGCCCAGGGCCTCGCGCAGCCGGGCGATCGCGATCGGCCCGACGCCGTGCATCGCGGCCAGCTGCTCGGCCGAGTACGTCGCCACCTGCTCCAGCGTGGTGACCCCGGCCTCGCGGAGGGCGCGCGTCGCCGGCGCCCCGATGGACCTCGGCAGCTGGGTGCCCTGCTCCCGCGGCGCGCGCACCCGCGGGGCGGGCAGCCCGGCGTCGACGACCGCCTCGCCGCGAGGCGAGAGCAGGTAGCCGATCGCCAGGGACTCGGTCAGCCCGAGCTCCTTGAGCTTGCGGACGTCCTTCTTGAAGTCCGGGGTCTCCCGGCCGACCTGTGCCGCCAGGTCGGGTGCCCGGACCGTCGGGTTGAGGTCGATCAGGTCGAGGGTCGCCCGCGTCCACGGACCGTGGGCCGACGACGCGTCGAGGCGGTCCAGCCGCGCGTTGATCGCGGCGATCTCGTCAGCGTCGGGGACGGTGGACCGGAGCGCCTCGCGCGGATCGGGTCCGGCGTAGGCCACCCCGATGCGCCACGTCGGGTCGTCGGGCCGCGCTGCCAGTGCCTGCTTGAGCGCGGCGAGCGACGGCGCACCGGCCCGCCTGGCGTCCTCGGCCCGCAGCTGGCCCAGGCTCACCTGCTCGACCGAGGTGACCTCGATGAGGCCGACCCCGGTGCGCATCCGCGTGCCGACCACCACCCGCGGCTTCGCCCACCGCCGGAAGGCGAGGTCGATGGTGCCGGCCTTGATCGCGGCCAGCTCGGCCGGTCGGATCATCATGGGCCCAGCCTGCCACCCGGGCGCGGGCTGTCATCCCGCGTCCCGGGGTAGTCCACCGCCAAGTGGCTGCCCCACCGGCCGCGGGACGACCAGAACCCGGTGGACTACCCCCAGCAGGCCGGGGTACGACGACCCCGCAGCCGAGGTAGTCCAGTGACCACTGGCTGCCGAGACGGCGGGTGGTCAGCCACTCGCCACTGGACTACCCCCGGTGATCGACCGGGGGCAGCCCGACGCCGCTGCTCGTCAGAGGTTGCCGCGCTTGTCCTGCTCGCGCTCGATGGCCTCGAAGAGGGCCTTGAAGTTGCCCTTGCCGAAGCCGAGGGACCCGTGGCGCTCGATGAGCTCGAAGAACACGGTCGGGCGGTCGCCGAGGGGCTTGGTGAAGATCTGGAGGAGGTAGCCGTCCTCGTCGCGGTCGACGAGGATGCCGCGCTTCTGCAGCTCCTCGATCGGGACCCGCACCTCGCCGATGCGGGCGCGCAGCTCCTCGTCCTCGTAGTAGGAGTCGGGGGTGTTGAGGAACTCCACGCCGTTGGCGCGCAGCGCGTCGACGCTGGCGATGATGTCGCCGGTGGCCACCGCGAGGTGCTGGGCACCGGGGCCGCGGTAGAACTCGAGGTACTCGTCGATCTGCGACTTCTTCTTGGCGATCGCCGGCTCGTTGAGCGGGAACTTCACGCGGTGGTTGCCGTTGGCCACGACCTTCGACATGAGAGCGGAGTAGTCGGTGGCGATGTCGTCGCCGATGAACTCGGCCATGTTCACGAAGCCCATGACGCGGTTGTAGAAGTCGACCCAGTTGTCCATCTCGCCGAGCTCGACGTTGCCGACGATGTGGTCGAGGGCCTGGAACAGCCGCTTGGGCTGGCCGTCCCGCTTCTGCCAGCGCGGCTCGACGGCCTGGTAGCCCGGGAGGTAGGGGCCGGCGTAGGTCTCGCCGTCGACGGTGCGCTGCACGAGCGTGTGGCGGGTCTCGCCGTAGGTCGCGATCGCGGCGATGCGCACGGTGCCGTGCTCGTCGCTGACGTTCTCGGGCTGGCGGAGCACGGTCGCGCCGGCCTTGACGGCCTGCGCGATGCACTGGTCGACGTCCGGCACCTCGAGGGCGATGTCGACGACGCCGTCGCCGTGCTTGGCGTGGTGGGCGATCAGGTCGCTGTCGGGCGAGACCGCGCCGCTGACCACGAACTTGATGGAGCCGGACTTGAGCACGAACGACTTGTGGTCGCGGTTGCCGTTCTCCGGGCCGGAGTAGGCGATGAGGTCCATGCCCCAGGCCGAGGCGTAGTAGTGGGCGGCCTGGGTCGCGTTGCCGACCACGAAGCAGATCGCGTCCCAGCCCGTCACGGGAAACGGGTCGGACTCGGCGTCGTACTCCACGAGGCCGACGAGCTGCTGCAGCTGCTCGAGGGACAGGTCGGCCTTCATCTCGTCCACGGTCAGGGCGCCACCGGTCGAGGCGATGTCAGTCGTCATGCAGCCAACCCTCCCAATCCGCCGCAACGTGTGCAACAGTACGCCGAAACGTTGCGCACATTGCATAGTCGGAGGGGCCTCGTGGACGAGATCGACAGCAGAATGATCGAGCTCTTCGCCGCGGAGCCCCGCCTCGGGGTGCTCGAGGCCAGCCGGCGGCTCGGCATCGCCCGCGGGACGGTCCAGGCGCGCCTCGACAAGCTCGCCGCCGCCGGCGTGATCACCGGCTGGGGGCCGGACCTCTCCCCGGAGGCGATCGGCTACCCGGTGATGGCGTTCCTCACCCTCGAGATCCGCCAGGGGGCCGGCCACGACGCGGTCGCCACCCACCTCGCGGAGATCCCCGAGGTGCTCGAGGCCTACACGATCACCGGGGCCGGCGACATGTGGGCGCGCGTCGTCGCCCGCTCCAACGCCGACCTCCAGCGGGTCATCGACCTGGTGCTCACCGAGCCCGGCATCGACCGCTCGACGACGGTCATCGCCCTCGCGACACAGATCCCCTACCGGGTGGTGCCGCTCGCCACCGCGGTCACGAGCCCGCCTGCATGATCATGCACGTCCCGCGCGGGGTGACCCCTCAGCGCAGCCGCTGGGCGACCTCGGCCGCGGCCGCGATCACCTGCGGCGCCACGACCGACTCGTCGATGGCCCCGTCGAGGGTGACGATGCCGACGCTCGCGCGCAGGCCCTCGACGCCACGCACGGGCGCGGCCAGGCCGCGCGCCCCGCTCTGCAGCTCGCCGCTCGTCACGGCGTACGTCGACTCGCCCCCGTCGAGCAGCGTGATGGCCTTGCCGGCCGCGCCCTGGGACAGCGCGTGGCGGGCGCCGACCCGGTAGGCCACGTGGAAGTCGGTCCACGTCGGCTCCACCACCGCGAGCGCCAGGGCCTCGTCGCCGTCCGCCACGGTGAGGTGCGCCGTCGACCCGATCGACTCGGCCAGCGAGCGCAGCACCGGCATCGCCAGGTCGCGCAGGAGCGGCTGCACCGCGCTGGCCAGCTGCAGGACGCCGAGCCCTACGAAGAGCCGGGAGCGCGCGTCGCGCCGCACCAGGCCGTGCTGCTCCAGCGTGCTGATCAGCCGGTAGACCACGGTGCGGTTGACCGCGAGCCGGCCGGAGAGCTCGGTGACGGTGAGTCCCTCGGGACTGTCGGCCAGCACCTTGAGCACCCGCAGGCCGCGGTCGAGGGTCTGCGAGGTCTCCGCGGGCATGTCACGACACTAGTGGGACGCGACGAAGTCGCGCACCGCGTGTGTCGGGAGGTTGAGCAAGCCCGTGACCGAGCCTGCGAGGTCGCGACGGCGCGTCGAAATCTGATCTCAGGACGACTGGCGCATCGCCCACTCGCGGATCCGGTTGATCCGCTCGTGCAGCTGCTCGGCGTTGGCGACCGCGGCCGGCGGACCGCCGCACTCCTTGCGGAGGGCGGAGTGGGTGATGCCGTGCGCCTGCCCGGTGCGGTGGTGCCACGCGGCCACCAGCCCGTTGAGCTCGCGGCGCAGCACGCCGAGCTGCTGATGGGTGGTGAGCTGCTCGACGGAGTCGACGACGCGGTCGCCCCCGCCCTCGCTCTTCTGCTTGCGCGCCCGCTCACTCTGCCGTGAGTGCAGCAGCTCGCGCACCTGGTCGGCCTCGAGCAGGCCCGGGATGCCGAGGAAGTCCATCTCCTCCTCGGACCCGACGTGCACCTCGCCGGAGTGGCCGAACTGCGCGCCCTCGTAGAGCACGTGGTCGAACGAAGCGGTCGAGCCGAGCGCCTCCCACGACATCTCGAGCTCGCCCGACGCGGCGTCCTCGGCGTTGGCCGCTGCGAGCAGGCCCTCCTCGGCGGCGAAGATGTCGTCCTCGTCGCTCACCCGGCGGCCGAGCACGTGGTCGCGCTGGGCCTCCATGTCGGAGGCGAACTCCAGCAGGTGCGGCACCGACGGCAGGAACACCGACGCGGTCTCGCCGCGCGACCTGGCTCGCACGAATCGGCCGACGGCCTGCGCGAAGAAGAGGGGCGTGGAGACCGTCGTGGCCCACACGCCGACGGCCAGCCGGGGCACGTCGACACCTTCGGACACCATCCGGACCGCGACCATCCAGCGGTCCTCGGAGTGGGTGAACTTCTCGATCTTCTTCGAGGAGCCCTTCTCGTCGGACAGCACGACGGTCGGCGCCTCGCCGCTGATCTTCTTGAGCAGCGCGGCATAGGCACGGGCGGTGTCCTGGTCACCGGCGATGACGAGCCCGCCCGCGTCGGGCACGTGGCGGCGTACCTCCGACAGGCGCCGGTCGGCCGCCTGCAGCACCGCCGGGATCCACGAGCCCTTGGGGTCGAGCGCGGTGCGCAGCGCCTGGGCGTGCATGTCCTTGGTGAGCGGCTCGCCGAGCCGGGCGACGACCTCGTCGCCGGCCCGCGTGCGCCACTGCATCTCGCCCGAGTAGGCCATGAACAGGACCGGTCGCACGACGTGGTCGGCGAGCGCGTGCGCGTAGCCGTAGGTGAAGTCGGCCGAGGAGACGGGAATCCCGTCGTCACCGGGCGCGTAGCTCACGAACGGGATCGGGTTGATGTCGGAGCGGAACGGCGTGCCGGTGAGCGCGAGCCGGCGGGTGGCGGGGTCGAACGCCTCGCGCACGCCCTCGCCCCACGACAGCGCGTCGCCGGCGTGGTGGATCTCGTCGAGGATGACGAGCGTCTTGAAGCGCTCGGTGCGGATCCGCATCGCCAACGGGTTGACCCCGACGCCGGCGTAGGTGACGGCGATGCCGACGTAGTCGTCGGAGGTGCGGCCCTTGCCGGCGGAGTACGTCGGGTCGATCGGGATGCCGGCCCGCGCCGCCGCCTCGGCCCACTGGCTCTTGAGGTGCTCGGTCGGCGCGACGACGGTGATCCGGTCGACGATGCGACGGCTGAGCAGGTCGGCCGCGACGGTCAGCGCGAAGGTCGTCTTGCCGGCGCCCGGAGTCGCCACGGCGAGGAAGTCCTGCGGCTGGCGGGCCTGGTAGAGGTCCACCGCCGACTGCTGCCAGGCACGGAGGGAGGGCGCGGTGCCCCAGGCGGCCCGGTCGGGCCACGCGGGGGGCAGCGGCGCGTCAGGCCGCCCCGTCACTCGTCGGAGCCCGAGCCGTCGTCACCGGGGTTGAGCGACTCCCAGATCTCCTTGCACTCCGGGCAGACCGGGTACTTCTCCGGGACGCGGCTGGGCACCCACACCTTGCCGCACAGGGCGATCACGGGAGTGCCCATGACCATCGCCTCGGTGAGCTTGTCCTTCGGGACGAAGTGCGAGAACCGCTCGTGGTCACCCTCGTCCACGGGGACGGTGCGACGATCCTCGATCGTCTGGGTGCCCGGGGAGAATCCGATGGTGCTCATGATGGACAAGCCTAAGGCATCGTCCTTCAGACATCGGCCGTGGCGAGCGGTGTCCGGTGCGTGCGATGGCAAGGCGGAGGAGGGAGACATGGCGGAGCCATGGCGACTGACGACAACGCAGCCAGCGTGCGTGCCGGGCGCCGCGCAGCAGGCCGAGGGCTGAGGGACGTTGCCCTACTCGCGACCTAGTTCATGTCCGGATCGACGGGCCGGTTGACGTGCCAGGCCAGCATGCCGGGCTGGCGGCGCATCACGTCGCGCCACAGGCCGCTGGTGTCGTCACGGAACGCGTCGCCCGCCTCGCCGTTGACGACGTACCAGCTGCCCTCCTCGATCTCCCCCTCCAGCTGCCCGGCGCCCCAGCCGGCATAGCCGGCGAAGACGCGCATGGTGGCCAGCGACCCGTCGACGAGCTCGGCCGGGGTGTCGAGGTCGACCATGCCGAGCAGCCCGGCGACCGGACGCCACCCGACCGGAGGGTCCTGCACGTCGCGCAGCTGGGCGACCGCGAGTGCGCCGTCGGTGCCCACGGGCCCGCCCCGGAAGAGGACCTCGGGCTCGGAGACGATCTCGCGCCACGCCTCGAGCACGTCGGCCACGAGGATGTGGGAGGGCCGGTTGAGCACCACGCCGAGGGAGCCCTCGTCGGTGACGTCGAGCAGCAGCACCACGGTGTCCGCGAAGTTGGGGTCCTGCAGCGCCGGCGTGGCCACCAGCAGCATCCCGGAGACGAGCTGCATGCCCTCCACTATGGCCGATCGCCCGGCACGACACACCCCTCGGGGCGACCGGGCGCAACCTTTTCGGGACCTCGCGAGTCCCCTTCTGGACAACGCGAAGGAGACACCATGCGTACGACACCGCTGGCGGCGGCACTCGGGCTGGCCGCCACCTTGACCATCGCCCCCGCCCTCACCGGAGCCGGGAGCCCGGCCTCCGCCGCCGGGGAGACCTGTGACGGCAAGGCTGCCACGATCGTGGTGCAGCCGACGACGACGTACCCCCGACCGTGGACCGTGGGCACGCCCGGTGACGACGTCATCGTCGGCACCGCCGACCGCGACCGGATCGACGGCGGCGGCGGCAACGACACCATCTGCGGGCTCGACGGCGACGACCACCTCGTTGGCGGCACCGGCAACGACCGGCTCTTCGGCGGACTCGACTGGTACTACCCCGACGACGACTACTGGGGCGACGTCATCGAGCCCGGGGCGGGCGACGACTTCGTCGACCTGGGCGCCGACCTGGACTCCAAGGACCTGTGGTGGGGCGACAGCCTCTACGCCGACCAGGTGTCGTACGCCAACGCGCCCGGTCCCGTCACGGTCGACCTCACCACGCTCACCGCGACCGGAGAGGGCACCGACACCTTCGCTGCCACGCCCGCCGGGAAGTTCGCCGGCATCGTCGGCTCGCCCTACGACGACGTGCTGACCGGCGGGCCCGCGGACGACCAGATCCACGGGGGCGGAGGCGACGACCTCATCACCGGCGGCCCCGGCGACGACATGCTGCACGGCGACCTCAACTGGGACCCCGACAAGCGCAACTACGACACCTCGGTCCCCGGCGACGACCTGGTCGAGGGCGGAGACGGTGACGACGTGGTCGAGGGCGGGCACGGCGCGGACGCCCTGCGCGGGGACGGCGGCGACGACTACGTGGTCGCGGCGAAGGACGCGCAGGGCACGTCGATGGAGGGAGGCGACGGTGACGACGACTTCAGCACCGCCCAGGGCACGACGGCGCGGGGCGGCGCCGGTGACGACACCTTCGACCTCGGCATCGGCCGCGGCAAGAAGGCCGACAGGTCCCGCACGGTCGTCGGCGGCCGGGGTCGCGACAAGGTGACGCTCTCGTCGTACGTCGGGGGGAAGAACCGCTACGACGTGACGATCAGCGTGCCGAAGCGGCGCATCGACGTCGGTGGCGGCCGCTTCGCGAAGGTGACCAGCAGCGAGGAGTTCCAGGTCGAGGGCAACGACGGTCCGGGACTCGTGGTGTTCCGCGGCAGCCACCGTCCGGAGCTGTTCCGCCTGCGCTGGGTCATGAAGGCCAAGGTGCACGCCTTCGGAGGCGGTGGCGACGACGTGCTGATCTCGGGCTACGCCGCCGACGTGCTCGACGGCGGTCCCGGCCGGGACCGGCTCGACGCCAGCCGTGGCCGGGACCGCTGCCTGCGCGGCGAGGCGCTGAAGGGGTGCGAGCGGCGACGCTGAGCCGGGGACGGGGACCGCGCGGGTCACCTAGGCTGCGCGGATGACCACGCCCGCCTCGACCCCGTCCCGGCGGCAGCGCGGGTCCGCCTCGACCGAGCTCGCGCTCGTCGAGGCGGCCGCGCAGCTGTTCAGCGAGCACGGCTACCAAGCCACCTCGCTGGACGCCATCGTGGCGGGGGCCGAGGTCACCAAGGGTGCGCTCTACCACCACTTCAGCGGCAAGCAGGCGATCTTCGAGGCCGCGTTCGCGCAGTTGGAGCACCGTGCGAGCGTGGGCATCTCCGCGGCCATGGACAGCCACGACGACCCGTGGGTGCAGGCACAGGCCGGCGTGCGGGCCTTCCTCTCGGCCGTGCAGGAGCCTGCCTACCGGCAGGTCGTGGTCTCGGACGGGCCGTCGGTGCTCGGGCACGAGCGGTTCCGCGAGCACGAGGAGCGCTCGACCTACGCCGTCGTCGACCGGATCGTCCGCTCGGTGCTGGCCCCGGGCGAGTGGCACCTCGACGAGGCGATGCTCGACACCCTCACCCGGGTGTTCTTCGGGGCGATGTCGGCGGCCGGCGGGTCCGTCGCAATGAGCGACGACCCTGCCGCCGCGGCCGCCCGGGTCGAGGCCGCGATCGACCTCGTCCTGACCGCCCTCCGACGACTGCTGGAGAGCGGTGCCGAGCAGCCCGGCCCGGTCGGGTGACTACTTCGCGAAGGTGACGTCGCCGTCGACGGCCGGCACCAGCTCGACCCACGTGTGGCCGGCGGGCACCTTCAGCTCGCCGGACTTGGTGGCCAGCTCGATCGCGCCGGTCAGGCCGTCCTTGGACCACGTGCCGCGGATGACGCGGCCGCCGTGGAAGAGCAGCGCCGGGCCGGTGCCCTCGAACTTGGTCTCCGGCACCGGGTAGCCCGCCGGGTCGCGGTAGCCGGCGTCGCCGACCTTGACGCGCAGCACGAGCACGGAGTCGGCGGGGAACTGGTCGCCCTGGGCTGCGTAGGAGTCGGTGTTGACGTAGCCGCCGCCCTGGAACTGCCACGAGGTGGAGTGCGCCCCGAAGTCGGCGGTCAGGGTGCGCGCCTTGGCGCCCTTGGGCAGGTCGTCCTCGGTGCCCCACGGCAGGTAGGCCGGCGGCTCGTCGTCGGTCTTGAGGCGCTTGGAGATCTCACCGAGGCGGGCGAACAGGTTGTAGGGGGCCGAGCGCGTGGTCTCGCGGTAGACACCCGGTGCGCCCTCGGTGATCCACGGGATGCCCGCACCCTTGATGCGGTTGAGGGTGACCTGGGCGGCGCCGCTGGTCACGACGGTGGCGCCGTCGGGCACGATGCCGATGTCGCTGGCGCGCATCGAGCGGACCGGGCCGATGTCGGCGGGGACCTTGGAGTAGTAGAACGCCGCCAGGCGCGTGTAGCCGCCCTCCACGAGCTCCTCGACCACCAGGTCGGCGGAGCCGAGACCCACCTGCGGGGCGCTGGAGGAGGTGTTGTCCACCTTGGTCACGATGACGGGGTGCTTGGGGACGTTGCCCTTGCGCTCGAGTCCCGTCAGCGGCCAGTACGTCGGCTCGGGGGCCGCGGTGGTCTCCTGCGAGGTCGGCTCGGAGGGCGAGGCCGCCGGGGCCTCCTCGTCGTCGCCCCCGCCGCACCCGGCGAGCAGCAGCGAGGCCGCGACGATGACGGCGGCGGCTGCCGTGGAGGAGGAGTGGGGACGGTGACGCACGGGGAACTCCGATCGAGCGGGGGGATTTTCTGCCTTGCAGTGTGGGGGCGCGCCCTCCCCGATCAGGGAAGGCGCGCCACAGGGTAGATCAGCAGGATGTGCCTACCACTCCCAGCCTGTCACCGCCGGCGCAGCGTGCCGCCGAACCACTGGGAGGTCCACGGCACCGCGATCCGCACGCGCTGGCCGGAGCCCGGCGCGTGCACCATCACGGCGTGGCCGTGGGACCACCGCAGGAAGATCGCGGCGTGGTAGACCCCGCCGCTGCCGTAGAAGAACATCAGGTCGCCGGCACGCATGTCCTTCTTCGCGATGCGGCGCGCGAAACCCGCCTGGGCGCCCGAGGTGCGCGGCACGTCGAAGCCGGCCCGGCGGTAGCTGTAGAAGACCAGCCCCGAGCAGTCGAAGCGCGCCGGACCGGCCGCGCCGTAGGCGTAGGCGTCGCCGCGCTGGCGCATGGCGGTGGCCTTGGCGCCGATGACACGCCGGCTGACGCGCTGGGCGGCCGTCACCTTGCGGGCGCCGGCCTGCGTGGTGACGCCGGAGTCACGGGTGGACGAGGCGGTCTGGGCGGTGGTGGTGGCAGTGGCCGGCAGGGCCGTCATCGTCGATGCGGTGACGCCGAGGCCGGCGAGGGCGAGCGCGCAGGCTCGCGCCGTGCGAGAGATCGCAGGCATGAGGAGCTTCCTTTCCCACGCCTGTGAGGTGAGCTGTCGGACTGGGACTGGAAAGTGCCCCGCCACCATGCTGTGGCTTCGCCCCGAGCCGGTGCGTGCGGGCGCACGTGACCGGCAGTGGAACCTGTGGGTCCCCCACTCCTGCCCTCGATGGTTCTCGGGGGTCGCCCCGGCCGGGCAGGACTCGGCGTAGCCCGGGGCGGTGTGAACTTGTCAGTGGCCGGCACCAGCAGGCCGGCCCGAGCCGTCCCGTGGGTCTCGCGACCGCCGTCCAAGGTAGGCACCTGCCACGCCGGCGCGCAACACGACCACGGCCCCGACCCGCGACGTCGCGGGCCGGGGCCGTGACGTTGGTCTCAGCCGAGCTTGCGCCCACCGTCCACGTAGAGCGTCTGCCCTGTGATGAACGACGCATCGTCGCTGCACAGGAACGCGGCCGCCGCGGCGATGTCCTCGGGCTGGCCGACACGGCGTACGGGCGTCGCCTCGGCGTTGACGCGCTGCAGCTCCTCGGGCTCCATCTTCAGCCGGCGCGCGGTGGCGTCGGTCATCTCGGTGACGATGAAGCCGGGCGCGATCGCGTTGGCGGTGATCCCGAAGGGTCCGAGCTCGATGCCCAGCGTGCGGGTGAGGCCCTGGATGCCCATCTTGGCCGCCGAGTAGTTGGCCTGGCCGCGGTTGCCCAGCGCGGAGACGCTGGAGAGGTTGAGGATCTTGCCGTACTTCTGCTCCACGAAGCGCGACTGCGCGGCCTTCGTCATGTTGAACACGCCCTTGAGGTGCACGCCCATGACGACGTCCCAGTCCTCCTCGGTCATCTTGAACAGGAGGTTGTCGCGGGTGACGCCGGCGTTGTTGACCAGGACGTGGATGCCGCCGAGCTCGTCGACGACGCGCTGCACGGCGGCCTCTGCCGCAGCCCCGTCCACCACGTCGCAGCCGATGCCGACGGCCTTCGCGCCGTCGACCAGCTCGAGCCGCGCGGCTGCGTCCTGGGCGGCGGACTCGTCGAGGTCGAGGATGGCGATCGAGGCACCCTCGGCGGCGAACCGCTGGGCGATGCCGAAGCCGATGCCCCGCGCTGCTCCGGTGATGACGGCGACTCGCTGGTCGAAACGGCCCATGGGAACTCCTGCGATCTAGGTGGAAAATCGGTGAAGGAACTGCGCCCCGCAGGCTACCGAGCCGTGGGGCTCGCTACGGTGTGGGGATGGGCCGGAGGGATTTCAGGGCCGCTGCTGTGGTGGCGGTCGGCATGGCGCTGACTGCTGCCCTGGTTGCGTGGACGCACCACCTGCCGCTCCGCGACCCCGACGGAGCGTCGCTGCCGACCTGGTTCCGGCTCCCGGTGATCGTGGCGTCCGCGGTCCTGCTGGACGTGCTCGCCCGCTGGGCGCTGCTGGTCAGGCGCAACCGGACCTTCATCGGCACCTCGCTACGCGGGGTCCTGGTCGAGCGGTGGAACCGCGACCAGATCTGGTTCACCCTGAGCGGACTGGTCACCTGGTACGTCGCCTACGTCGCGTTCCGCAACCTCAAGAGCTTCGTCCCGTTCGTCACCGATCGCATCGCCGACCCCGAGCTGACCAAGCTCGACCGGATCCTGTGGTTCGGCCACGACCCCGCCGTGGTGCTCCACGAGGTGCTCGGCACGTCCTGGGCGAACTGGGTGATGGCCGCGGTCTACCTGATCTGGATCGGCCTGGTGCCGGCCAGCCTGGCCATCGCGCTGGTCTGGACGCGCCGGTCGTCCTACGGCGCGTGGTACGTCACCGCGGTCTCGGTGGACTGGTGCCTGGGCGTGATCTTCTACTACGTCGTGCCGTCGCTGGGGCCGACGTACTCCTCGCCCGAGTGGTTCGCCTCGCTGCCGCGCACCCCCAACAGCGCGGTGCGCGACGCGCTGCTCTCCGATCGGATCAAGGTGCTCTCCGGCCCCTGGGACACCGGCGCCGTCCAGACCATCGCAGCATTCGCGTCGCTGCACGTGGCCGTGATGCTGACCATCTGCCTCACCGTGACCGTGATGCGGTTGCCCCTCACCATCCGCGTCGCGAGCTGGGCCTTCCTGGCGCTGACCTGCGTGGCGACGGTCTACCTCGGGTGGCACTTCTTCGTCGACGTGCTCGCCGGCTTCGTCGTCGGGTCGGCGGCCTTCGTGCTCGCTGCCCGGGCGACCGGCAACCCGCTGAGACGCCGCGAGGAACCGTGGACGTTCCGTGCGGCCCTCGACGTCTCGACCCCGGCCGAGCCCGACCCGCTCGCCGGGCACCGCTGACGGCTCACCAGATCCAGCTGCGCACCTCGGTCGCGGCGATGGCCTCGCGCCACGCCTCGTCCCTCGCGAGTCGCGTCAGCACCGTCTCCGCCTTGGTCACGGGGTCGAACAGGCTGAGCACCGACCGCTGGCGGGTGTCGTCGCACTCGGGCTTCTCGTGGGTGAGGACCAGGTCGTCACCGCGGGTCCCGACCAACGTCAGCGGACCGCGCACCCCGGGGACGCGCACCATGCGGACCTTGCCCGCGGCGGTCTGCCGGGTGAGGAAACCGCCGCCGCAGCCGTCGAAGGACTCGTACCAGGACCGGCCCTGCACCTCCCGGACGTCGCCGTCGTTGAGGATTAGCGGCCCCGTCGTGCGCGTCTTCTCGGTGTGACGGACTCCCAGCCCGACCGAGCTGCCGTCGAGGTCGACGGCGCGCAGCTGGCTCGAGCGCGTCCCGCTGCACGTGGCGACGACGGAGTCGGCGTCCAGCCAGCGGCGCGGGACGCAGCTCCTGCCCACGTCGACCGACACGCTCGTGCCGGCGGCCAGGTCGGTGACCCACCACGTCGCTGCGGCCGCGGTCACCAGCGTCCGCCCGTCGGTGCTGGTGATGGCCGAGCCGTCCGAGCGCGCCGGCAGCCGTGTCCGCGTCCCGTCCCAGTCGAGGGTGGAGACACGGCCTGGGCGTCGCGCGGAGCCGTACGACGTCATCAGCACCCCGGAGCCGTCCGGGTCGAGCGCGAAGAAGCCTCCGCGCTGCGGCGCCGTCACCTGGTGCATCGCGCCGGTGGTGACGTCGTACGACACGAGCCGGTCGCGGTCACCGCCGGTCAGGACGCGCAGGAGCGCCGTGTGCGTCTCCGGGCGCCAGTCGGCGATGAGGAAGTCCCCCGGGAAGACGTCGGGGGGCCCCTCCTCGAGGTCGACGCTGTAGACGGGGTGCCGGACGCCGTCCGGCGTGATCACCTCCAGCGAGCGGCCGAGGCCGTCGGCGTCGCGGTCCTCGAGGGTCCCGCGCGTCACGACCGCCACGACGGAGTCCGGCCCCAGCTCGGCGGCGGTCACGGTCGCGGTGGTCGGCACCGGGAGCCCCATCCGCGTGTGCCCGGCGGCCGCGGTCGGCGTGACCGGCGTGGGCGCAGCGCCGTGGTCGGCCTCCGCCGGGTCCGCCCCGGGCATCGTGACAGCGAGCGCCGCTGCGAACAGGGTCGCGACGGTCGCGGCCGCGCCGATGGTGCGAGTGATGAGCATGTGTCCCCCTAGGTGTGAACGGAAGACGCGGTGGCACCCTGTTTGGTTGCGCCGCTGGCTCAACGGACGAGGACAGGCACGCCGTCCCACGACGCCAGGGCGACCAGCACCACGACTGTCTTCACACCGGCTGTGACACCGGCCGGCGGGCGTTGGTTGTCAGGTCAGCGCGTCGCGCAGCTTCGCACCGTAGGCCGCGGCCTCGCCGTCGGCGTACTTGGTACGCGGCCAGAAGAAGCCGCGCAGGCCGTCACCCTTGGTGCGGGGCACGACGTGCAGGTGCAGGTGTGGGACCGACTGGCTGACGACGTTGTTCATCGCCACGAACGACCCCTGCGCGCCGAGGCCGGTGGTGACCGCCGTCGCGAGCCGCTGGGCGGCGGCGAGGAAGCCGTCGCGCAGCGCGGCGGGGAGGTCGGGCAGGGTGTCCACGTGCTCACGCGGCACGAGGAGGACGTGGCCCTTGAACAGCGGCCGGGTGTCCAGGAAGCCCAGGAAGTCGTCGGTCTCGAGCACGAGCTCGGCGGGCACCTCGCCCGAGATGATCTGGCAGAAGACGCAGCCGGGCGCGGTCGTGGAGTCCATGGACGTAGCGTCCCACCCACGCGTCAGCCGCGCGCCTCGTGCGGATCGCTGCGTCAGGCGTCAGCCCAGGTCACGACGTCGTCCAGCGCCGCCCGCGAGGTGCGGAAGCCGTTGACGGGGTGGTCGGTGTCGGCGTACCCGAACGAGATGCCGGCCACGACCAAGCGGTGCTCGGGCAGCCCGAAGTGCTCGCGCAGGAAGCCGGGGTAGCCCGCCAGAGCCGCCTGAGGCGCTGCCGCGAGCCCCAGCGCCTGCGCACCGAGCAGGAAGGTGCTGATCCAGAGGCCGCAGTCGACGGCGCCGTAGACGCCGAGGTCGTCCTCGGTGGTCAGGATCGCCACGTGCGGGGCGTCGAAGAGGTCGAAGTTGCGCAGCATCTGCTCGAGCCGCCGGTCGGCGTCGTCCTTGGTGATGCCGACCGAGTCGTAGAGCTGGAAGCCGCACTCGCGGCGTCGGTCGCGGAAGACCCCCGTGTATGCCGTCGGGAACGCGAAGTCCGGGTCCTGCGGCTGCGACATCACGTGCTCGGCGAGCGCTTTGCGGAGCCGGTCCGTCGCCTCCCCGCTGGCGACCACGACCTGCCAGGGCTGGGTGTTGCACCACGACGGCGTGCGCTGGGCGAGGGCGAGCAACCGCTCGATGTCGGGCTGCGGCACCTGCTCGGGGAGGAACTGCCGGCACGTCCAGCGCTCGTCGAGAAGGCTGGTCAGGGTGTCGAACGGCGTGGCGTCGGTCATGGGCAGAGCCTGCCAGCCGACCGTGGAGCCGGCGGCCCAGAGGTGGGCCTGCACGCTCCACCGTCGGGGCCAATCCGTCGAAAAGCCCACGCGCCGCAGCCGTCTCGCCCACCATGGACGTCGCCATGACACGCCCACTCATCGTCCGCGCCCTCGCCGTCCTGCTCCTGCTGACGGCCCCGGCCGTCGCGCCCCTGTCCGGGGCGGCGGCCGTCGGCCCGAGCGAGCAGCGCCGGGCCGAGCCCGCGGCGACGGCGCCGGTGTGGCTCGCGCCGGCCGAACCGCACGCGGAGAACCCGACCAACCCGCTCGCGCACCGCCTGTGGGGCGTGTACCGCGGACCGCAGGACCAGGTGTGGCGTCCGTACATGCGGGCGAAGGGCGCGGCCCGCAGTGCGCTCGCGATGATCGCCGAGCGCCCGCGGACCAAGTGGTACGGCAAGTACCTCCCCGACGCGCGGGTCCGCTCGACCGTGACCGACTACGTCGCGAGCTCCCAGGCCGGCAACCCCGAGACGCTCAGCCAGATGGCGGTCTTCCGGATGGTGCCGTGGGAGGGCGAGGCCTGCAAGCGGCCCACGACGCCGGCCGAGGCCGCGAGCTACCGCACCTACGTCCAGGAGCTCGCCACCGGCATCGGTGACGCGCACACGCTCGTGGTGATGCAGCCCGACGGCCCGTTCCTGCTCTGCGCCCCGGACCGCGGGGTGAAGTCCGAGCTGCTGACCTGGGCCACCCAGACCCTCAGCGCGCTGCCGAACACCAGCGTCTACATCGACGCGGGCGCGGCCGACTGGTGCGAGGGCGGGACCGCGCAGGAGTCATGGCGGTGCGCGGAGATCCTGAAGCTCAGCGGCATCCAGTACGCCCGCGGGTTCGCACTCGACTCCACCCACTACACCGGCCCGGTCGAGAACATCGACCGCGGGATGGAGATCATCGCCGAGCTCGTCGCCGACGGCTACGCGGCGCCGCACTTCATCATCGACACCGCGAAGTCCGGGCGGCCCACCATGTGGCCCGACATGATCTCGGCGACGCCGAGGGGCCTGCGCAACAACGCCCGCACCTGCACCAGGCGAACCATGAAGCGGTGCGTCACCCTGGGTATCCCGCCCACCCCACGCCCCGCCGACCCCCAGTGGGGCCTTCCGGAGCCGCAGCGCCAGCAGGCCGCGGCGTACGTCGACGGCTTCGTGTGGTTCGGCCGTCCGTGGCTCTACAACCAGGCCGACCCGTTCGTGAAGAAGCGCGCGCTCGCCATGGCGGCCAGCACGCCCTGGACCGACACCGGCCCCCGCTAGCGCGGGGTCCGGCTCGAGGCGCCGAGCAGCGCCAGCGCCTCGGCCGTCGCGCCGGCGATCGTCAGGACGTGAGCAGTCCGACGACCTCCTGGGCGGCCTCGGTGCTCGACGCCGGGTTCTGGCCGGTGACCAGCGTGCCGTCGACGACCACGAAGGGCGCCCACGGCTCGCCGGAGGAGAAGGTCGCTCCGGCCTCGCGCAGGCGGGACTCCAGCAGCCAGGGCGCCTTGTCGGCGAGCCCGGCCTGCTGCTCCTCCGCGTCGGAGAAGGCGGTCAGCCGGCGTCCGGCGAAGAGCCAGGAGTCGTCGGCGCGGGTGGCGGGCAGGAGGCCGGCCGGGCCGTGGCAGACCGAGGACACGACCTTTCCGGCGTCGAGCATCGTCACGAGGATGCGACCGAGGTCGTCGCTGACGGCGAGGTCCTCCATCGGGCCGTGGCCACCGGGCACGAAGACGGCGTCGTAGGAGTCGAGGTCGACGTCGGCGAGGACCAGGGTCGACTCGAGCCGGGGTGCGAGCGCGTCGAGGGCCTTGCGCTGCTCGGCCGACTCCTCCTCCCCGATCGTGTCGGGGGCCAGGCTGCCCTCGTCGACGACCGGTGTGCGGCCCTCCGGGCTCGCCAGGTCGACCTCGATCCCGGCGTCGGCGAACACCTGCAGCGGGGACAGCAGCTCCTCGGCCCAGAAGCCTGTGGGGTGCTGGGTCCCGTCGGTGAGGGTCCAGTGGTCGGAGCCGGACAGGACGATCAGGATCTTCGGCACGTGCGTACTCCTCGGGTGGGGGCGTGGACGCCGTACGGCGCCTCTCACGACGCTACCCACGAGGTGGTGGGCCCCGTGGCGCCACCGGCCGGCCGCGTCACCGGCGGACCTCGCAGGAGTCCAGCCGCTCGCCGCGCACGCACCGGTCTCGCCCGCCCTCGCCCTTCAAGGTGTCGCGACCCGGGCCACCGTCGAGCAGGTCGCGTCCGAATCCCGTGCGCAGCCAGTCGTTGCCACCGCGGCCGTGGGCCCGGATCCAGCCGCCGTGCGTCTCGAGGTCGACGCGGTCGGCGCCGCCGGTGCCGTACCACGTGACATTGAGCCAGTCGGGCCAGTCGCTGCTGGTCGGCGCGAAACCCTGCATCGAGATGAAGCGCGCCACCACGCCCTGACCGGTGATGCGGGCCGTCCCGGCCGGCGCACCGACCACGAGGTGCGTGCCCCGGGGCACGAGCCGACGCGAGAACGCCAGTCCGAGCACGTCACGCCCCGGACCGCCGTCGATCGTCGTCGGGGCTGTGAAGTCCGTGACGGTGGCCTCGAGGTGGTCGGCGCCCGAGCCTCCCTCGATCCGCACCGCCCCGCCCCCGAGGATGGTGTCGGCGCCGCCGTCCCCGCGGAGGTCCGCGCCCCCGCCCCACCTGACCCAGATCAGGTCGTTGTCGCTGCCTCCGGACACCTGGTGCGCGCCGTCACCGATCCACAGCTGGTCGTTCCCTGCCCCTCCGAGGACGACGTCCTCGCCGGGATCGGGCACGGCCTCGCTGCCGTTCGGCTCGGTCACCACCTCGTCGTTCCCGCCCCGCGCATCGACGGTGTCGTCACCGCCGCCGGGAGCGATCAGGTCCTGGAGCTCGGTGCCCAGGAGGAGGTCGTCGTGGGCCGAGCCGATGATGCCCGCAGCGAACACCACGGGGGCGATCGTGTCGGTGCCCTCACCGGAGGCCGTGCCGGCGGCAAGGTCCACGGTGACCGCACCAGCGGCCCCGGCGAACGAGACGACGTCCCAGGAACGGGACGACTCCCCCTCCCAGAGGTCCTCGGCCTGCGGGTCGTGACCGAGGTCGACGCGGTCGTTGCCCGGTCCGGGCTCGACGAGGTCGCCGTAGTAGCCGTCATCGGCCTGGTAGCGACGGTCGAGGCCGCCGAAGAGGCGGTCGTCGCCCTCGCCCCCGATGAGGTGGTCGTTGCCGGCCAGGCCGCACACGACGTCGTTGCCGCCGGCCCCGTCGATGACGTCACGCTCGGCGCTGCCCACGATCACGTCGTCGCCGGCCGTCCCGGTGAAGGTGGGGACCACCCACGCGCCCGGGGACGGCGACGGCACGACCAGGGTGGCCGTCAGACCGTCGCAGGTCAGGCCGTCGGCGTCGGCCGCCGATGTCTGCCCGTGCGCCCCGACGAGCGGAAGCACCAGGCCGAGGACCGCGGCGAGGGGCAGCCTGTTCATCGGCGTCTCCAGTGCTCGGACGTCGCGAGGCCCTGGCCCTCGCGGACTGGCGTCACCTCGACGGTAGGCCCGGGCGCCTGGCGGAGGTAGGGCCGGAAGGCCCGCGCCGACAGGTCGGCGCCGTGGTCTCACGGCACGCTGCTCACGCACCTCGACCACCGCAGGTGGGGGTGCGGGTGGCGAAGCCCGGCCTCGCGCGGCGAAGCCGCGCACAAAGGGCGAGAGCGACGTGGTCAACGGCGGAGCCGTGACACACGTCGCCCTCGATCGAGCGTGGAGCTGCGGGGAATCGAACCCCGGTCCTCGAGCGCCGAGCCAGGTCTTCTCCGGGTGCAGTCTGTGATGTCGTTTTCTCGGCCCCGGCGCTCGCACAGACACGTCGCCGACAGGCTCAGTCAGGATTGAGTCCCGGTCACCCCTCCTGACAGAGAGTGACCAGCAAGTCTCCTAGATGAGGCCTGGGTCCGGGACGGAGACGGATGCCCGGTCAGACCCTTCGATCACTGCTCAGGCAGCGAGAGCGAAGTCGTTGCGCTTGGAGTTGGCAACTATGGATTTCCAGCGATCGTTTACGAGATGACGCTGGCTTCTCGACCCGCTTCCCCTGGAACTAACGTCCCAAGTCGAAACCGATCAGCCCCTCTTGAGTTGTGTCTTCATCATACGGGTCAACGCCGACACCCGTCGCTTTGATTCCCCTCACCCGAGGGTCAGGCGCTGGTCGGTGACGATCTCGGCCATCTCGTCGAGCGTGATGCCGAGGTCCAGGTCACGTGGGTCGCCCTCGATCGAGACGCCGGAGTAGTCGGCGATCACGTCCTCGCCGTCGCGGCGGTCGATCACGTAGACGATGCCGGGATCCTCCTCGGGCTCGAGCTCCTGCCAGGCCAGCACGAGGCGGTGCCCGTCGTGGTCGAGGTCGACGCACTCGTCGAAGAACGACTCGTCGCCGCACACGAGGGGGCTGTCGGTGGTCGGCGCGACGGCGACGCTGAGGGACAGTCCGCGCCGGTAGACGAGCACCGCACCCGGCGCCTCGACCCCGAGCTCGCGCGTCATCACGTCCCACGAACCGACGTGGCGCGGCTCCCGGGCCACGTGGTCGGCGACCACCGCGGCGATGCCATCGGGAGTCAGGTCGGCTGCCGGCTCCCGCGGGTCCTCGTCGGCACCGCACCCGGCGAGGGCGAGGGGTACGACGGCGAGCACGGCGGCGACCGTCGTCCGCCTGACGGACGCCACGTCAGGACTCGCGGCTCGAGGCGTCCGCAGCCGCCTGGTCCAGCCCGTCCATCCCGCCCGGCCCGGCTGCCTCGTCGCCCTCGGCCGCGCTCCGGTGCACGCGTACGCGCGTGATCCGGTGCCCGTCGACGGCGGCGACCTCGAGGACGTGGTCGCCCACCGGCACCCGGTCGCCGACCTCGGCCATCCGCGCGAGAGCCTGCAGGACGAACCCCGCCACGGTCTCGTAGGGACCGTCCTCGAGCACCACGCCGGTCCGCTCGCCGAACTCCTCGATCGTGATGCCGGCATCGACGGTCGCGGGGTCCGCGGACGCGGCGATCTCGGCGTCGCGGTCGTACTCGTCCTGGATCTCGCCGACGAGCTCCTCCATCAGGTCCTCGAGGGTCACGATGCCGTCGGTGCCGCCGTACTCGTCGACCACGAGCGCGATGTGCGCTCCCAGGCGGCGCAGCTGGTCGATGGACGGCAGCACCCGGTTGGTGCGCGGAAGCACGGGCAGCTCGCGCACGAGGTCGGCGACGGTGAGGTCACGCTCGTCGGCGCGACCGAGGACGTCGCGCAGGTGGAGGTAGCCCAGGACCTCGTCGAAGGACTGCCCGGTGACCGGGTAGCGCGTGTAGGGCTCGGCGGCGATCACCGCGACCGCGCTGGCGAGGGGCAGGTCACCGCGCAGGAAGACCACGTCGCCGCGCGGCTTCATCACCTCGCTCAGCGAGCGGTCCCCGGCCTCGAAGACGTCGTCGACGATCTTGCGCTCGTCCGCGGGGATGTCCTCGTGGCCCGAGATCATCATCCGCAGCTCCTCCTCGTCGACCTCGTCGCCGGCCGCGTCGGGGTTGCCGCCGAGGAGACGCACGAGCGCGTTGGTCGAGACCGAGAGCAGCCAGATGACGGGCGTCATCACCTGCGCGAAGCGCCCGAGCGGGGGCGCGAAGAGCCGCGACACCTGCACCGAGCGCTGGAGTGCGATCCGCTTGGGCACCAGCTCGCCCAGCACGAGGGAGAGGTAGGACACCACCAGCGTGACGACGACGAGCGAGACGGTCTCGGGGGCGGGCGTGCCGAGCCTCTCGAAGACCGGGGCGAAGGACGGCGCCAGCGTCGAGGCACCGAACGCGGCGGAGAAGAAGCCCGCCACGGTGACCCCGATCTGGACCGCGGACAGGAAGCGGTTGGGATCGCGCGCCAGCGACGCCACCGCGTGGCCGCGACCGCCCTGCGCCTCGAGCTTGTCGACCTGCGCCGAGCGCAGCGAGACCAGCGCGAGCTCCGTCGCGGCGAAGACGCCGCCCATCAGCACGAAGGCGAGGACGAGCAGGACGTCGATCCAGGTTCCGGGCTCCACGCCCTCACCGTAGCGAGGAGCCGGAGCTCACCGACCCAGGATGGCTGCGCCGACGGCGGCCACGGGGAAGCCGGACGGCACGATGCTCAGCCGGTCGGCGAGGCCGAGGGATGCCAGGAAGGGCGAGCCCTCCCCCAGCACCTTCAGCTGCTCGACCACGGCGAGGCGCAGCGGCTCGCCGACCTCGGTGACGCCGCCGCCGAGCACGATGCGCTCGGGGTCGATCGTGAGGCCGAGCATCCGGATCGCGCTCGCCACGCCCCAGCAGAAGCGGTCGCGCACGGCCAGCGCCGCCGGGTCGCCGGTCTCCGCCGCCGCGAACAGTGCCGCCGCGGGCCACTGCTCGGTCGTCGGCCACGCCTGCGACAGGGCGGCCCCGGAGGCGATGGTCTCGAGGCACCCGCGCTGGCCGCAGCCGCACCGGGCACCCTCGGGGTCCACGGGGATGTGCCCGATCTCGCCCGCGGCGCTGTGCTCACCGCGGCGCAGGGTCCCCCGCATGACCAGCCCGGCCGCGAGGCCGGTGCCGACACTGAGGTAGACGACGTCGTCGGCGCCGGCCAGCGCCCGCGCGGCCAGGGCGGCCGCGTTGACGTCGTTCTCGATCACGACCGGGACCCCGAGGCGGTCGGTCAGCAGGTCGCGCAGGGGCAGGTCGTCGCCGTTGACGTCGAGGTTGACCGCGTGGCGCAGGATGCCGCGCTCACCGTCGACCAGCCCCGGCACACCGACGCCGACCCGACAGTCGAGCGGCAGGCGCGTCGCGCTGCGCAGCGCCTCGAAGACCCGGGCTGCGGTCGCGGTGACGCCTTCGGCGCCGGGCACGGTCGACTCGCGCACCTCGGCGAGGATCGTGCCGTCCGACTCGAGGACCACCCCGTGGGTCTTGGTCCCGCCGATGTCGAGCCCGACCGCTCGCGTCCCTGCCAGTGCGGCACTCACCGCGTCCACCCTGCCTCTCGCAACACCTCGACCACCGCGGCGACGCCCGGACCGGACGAGCCACGCGTGCAGATTCTCGCAAGCCCGCCGTCGTACGGCCCCGGCCAGCCCCACTCGACGACCACCACGTCGCGTCCGCCCCGCGACAGCTCGTCCAGCAGGGCGAGCACCTCGGGGCGACGGTGGGCGTCACGGACCTGCACGACGAGGGGTACGCCGTCGGGCACCTCCTCCGGGGCGGCCGGGTGCACCGTCACGTCCGGACCGAGCCCCCAGGCGACGTCCCCGACCGCGATGTTGGCCGTGGTGGCGACGCTGACGATCGCAGCGCCGCTCAGGTCGGGCAGCACGCCCTCGACCAGCAGCGCACCGGCAGCGGCCTCGACCTGGCGCAGCCGGTCCGGGGGCTCGCCCGCGGCGGTGAGGGGTGCGTCCAGGGCCGCCACGCGCGCGGCGGCCTCGGCGAGCCGCGCGTGCTCGAGGCCGCCGTCGGCCACCGCCGCGAGGATCGCGGCGCACACCTCCTCGACCAGGGCGGCCGGCTTGTCGGGGCCGATGCAGAGCAGGTCGCAGCCGGCCGCCAGGGCCAGCACCGCCGCCTCCGGGATGCCGCGACCGCCGGACGCGCCGGCCATGTCGAGGGCGTCGCTGACGATGACGCCGTCGAAGCCGAGCACGTCGCGCAGCATCGCCAGCACCACCGGGCTCAGCGTCGCGGGACGGTCGGGGTCGAGCGCGGGCACCACGATGTGCGACGTCATCACGGCGCGGGTCCCCGCCTCGACGGCTGCGTCGAAGGGCACCAGCTCGCGGGTGGCGAGCGTGTCGGCGTCGACGTCGATCCGTGGCAGGTCGAGGTGGCTGTCGGTGGCGGTGTCACCGTGGCCGGGGAAGTGCTTGGCGCACGCCGCCACCCCGGTGGACTGCAGCCCGCGCGTCCACGCCGCCGCGTGCTCGGCCACCCGCTCGGGGTCGGTGCCGAAGCTGCGGGTGCCGATCACCGGGTTGTCGGGGTCGCTGTTGACGTCGACGTCGGGCGCGAGGTCGAGGGTGATCCCGACGGCCGCGAGCTCGTGACCGACCCAGCGCCCGACCGCCTCGGTCAGGTCGAGGTCGTCGACGGCGCCGAGGGCCGCGGCACCCAGCACCGGGCTCGGCGTACGGGTGTGGAGCCGGCTGACGTCACCGCCCTCCTCGTCGACGGCGATCACCGCCCGTGGGTTCGCGGCGCGGATCGCTGCGCTGAGCGCGGCTGTGGCGTCGGCGCCCTCGGCGGTGTTGCTGCCGAAGTAGCAGATGCCGCCGAGCCCCGCGGCGAGGAGCGCGCGGTAGTCGTCGGGAAGCGTGGTGCCGCTGAAGCCGGGCAGCAGCACCCGGAGCGCGAGCGTCCTGTCGTTCGAGCTCATCCCTTCACGGCCCCGGCGGTGAGGCCGCTGGCCATCCGGCCCTGGACGACGAGGAAGAAGATGATCACCGGCACGGCGATGAGGGTGGAGCCCGCCATGATGCCGCCCCAGTCGGTGCCGCTGTTGACGTCGGTGAAGGTCGAGAGCCAGAGCGGGAGGGTGCGCCGGTCCTCGCGCGTCATCACGACCAGGGCGAGGGTGAACTCGTTCCACGCCTGGATGAAGCCGAAGACGCCGGTGGCGACCAGGCCGGGTGCGAGCAGGGGGAAGGTGACGCGGCGGAATGCCTGCATGCGGGTGCAGCCGTCCATCATCGCGGCCTCCTCCAGCTCGTAGGGGACGCCCGCGACGAAGCCGCGGAGCGTCCAGATCGTGAAGGGCAGCACACCGGCGACGTAGACGATCGTCAGGCCGACGACGGTGTTGAGCAGCTCCATCCCCTCGAGCATCTTGTACTGGGAGATGAAGAGCCCCTCGACCGGGATCATCTGGATCACCAGCAGGGTCACGATGAAGGACATCCGACCCCGGAAGCGGAATCGCGACACCGCGACCGCGGCGACGAAGGCGAACGTCAGTGCGACCACGATCGTCAGACCGGTGACCATCAGGCTCACCTTCAGCGCGTTGACGAACTGGTCGGTCTCGAAGACCGTGCGGAAGTTGTCGAGGTCGCCGCCGAACGGCACCCACGTGGGCACCGGGTTGCGGATCTCGTTGCGGTCGAGGAACGAGCTGTTGACCATCCAGTAGACCGGGAAGGCCGCCAGGACGAAGGTCAGCACGCCGACGGCGTCGGCCAGCCACCGGGTGGGGCGGGGCGTGGAGCGGGACATCAGGACTCGGTCCTCTCCTGCCGGATCATCGACCGGACGTAGGGGGCGGTCAGCAGCACGGTGAGGCCCAGCATGAAGATCGCGACGGCTGCGGACGTGCCGAAGTCACCGCCGCCGATGCCGAGCCGGTAGATGTAGGTGCCGAGGAGGTTGGTGTCGGTGGCGCTGCCGCCGGCCTTCTGGAGGATGTAGATCTGCGCGAAGACCCGCAGGTCCCAGATGACCTGCAGCAGGCCCACCACCATCAGGACCGGGCGGATGCTCGGCAGCACCACGTGCCGCAGGCGCCCGGCGCGGCTCGCCCCGTCGATCTCGGCGGCCTCGACGAGCTCCTCGGACACCTGCGTCAGGGCTGCGTACACCGTGAACGCGACGAACGGGACGCTCATCCACACCACGACGACGGTGGCGACGAAGTAGAACGACAGCGGTCGCAGCAGCCAGCCGTGGCCCTGGAAGTCACCGCCGAAGCTGGTGAGGAGGTAGTTGATGACGCCGTACTGGGTGTCGAAGAGCCACTGCCACACGGTCAGCGACGCGACCACCGGCATGGCCCAGGCGAGCAGCAGGCCGGTCTGGGCGAGCAGCCGCACCGGCGTCGACATGGCGCGCATGACGAGCGCGAGCCCGACGCCGAGCAGCATCGTGACGGCCGCGTTGACGAGGCAGAAGACGATCGTGCGGAGGGTGACCCGCCACAGGTAGGCGTCGGAGAGCAGCTCGCGGTAGTTGGCCAGGCCGACCCACTCGGGCGGCCGGCCGAACTGCTGCGCCAGCCCGAACTCCTGGAAGGACAGCAGCACCTGGCGGACCAGGGGGTAGCCGAGCGCCAGGCACAGGGCCAGCACGGCCGGTGTGATCAGGAGGTACGGCAGCGGGGCGGGGCGGCGACGACGGGTCGGACGGGCGGGGCGCTCGGCCCTCCGGCGCTCGGTCATCGCCGCCTCCTCTCGTAGGTCGGTCCGGGTGCTCATCATGCTGGCTCGTCATCCGTTCCCGGGCAGGCCGCGGCGGGGGCAGCGGCTCGCGCCGCCCCCGCCGTGCCGTTCCTGGGTCAGCCGTTCAGCTGGCCGCTCATCTGCTCGTCGGCCTTGCCGGCGAGCTCGGTCACGTCGCCACCCTGGGCGAGCGCGCTGAACAGGTCCTCGAGGACCCGCGAGCCCTCGACGTTCGCCCAGCCCGGGGCCGCCGGGGTGAGCTTGGCGTTGGACGCGGCGGCGACCGTGGCCTGGGCGTACTCGTCGTCCCCGAGCAGCGAGGCGAGCGACTCCTTGGCCGGCGTCAGGCCGTTCTCGGCCATGATCGTCTGGTAGTCGTCGCTCAGCATGAGCGCGACGGCCTTCTGGGCCAGCTCCTGGTTCGGCGACTTCGCGGCGACCGCGATGTCGGAGCCGCCGAGCAGCACCGGCGCGGGCGAGCCGTCACTGCCGGGCAGGGCGAACACGCCCATCTGCTTGGCGAAGGTGTCCGGGCATCCGGTCTCGGGGTCCTCGATGAGGCCCTTGACCCAGCCGGGGGTCGACATCATGCCGACCTCACCGGCGCACCACGGCGTCCACGGGTCGGCCTCGTTGCCGTCCTTGGGCGCCCCCGAGGCCTCGGTGAAGAGCTTCTGCGCGGTCTCGAGGCCGGCGATGGACTCCGGTGAGCTGAGCGCCGGCGCCCACTCGCCGCCGTCCTCGGTGGCAAGGTCGCCTCCGGCGTCCCAGATGAACGCGGCTCCGTTGCGCCAGTCCTGGCCGGGGAACCAGAAGCCGGAGAAGTTGGCCGGCTTGGGGTTCTCCTTCTTCAGGGTGATCGCGGCGTCGACGAACTCGTCGAGCGTCGTCGGCACCTCGAGGCCCGCCTTCTCGAGGAGGTCCTTGCGGTAGAAGATGTACTTCGAGCCGGCGTAGTAGGGCACGGCGTAGGTCTTGCCGTCGATGGTCGCGCCCTCCACGAAGCCCGGCAGCAGGTCGTCGCCACCGAGGTCACCGAGCGCGTCGGTGAGGTCGGCGAACGCTCCGGCCGAGGTGAAGGTCGGCGCCTGGGTGTTGCCGATCTCGACCACGTCGGGCGTCTCGGACTCGCTGGACAGCGAGGTGGTCAGCTTCTCGACCAGGCCGTCCCACTCCTGCTGCTCGATGGTCAGCGTGGAGCCGGGGTTCTCCTCCTCGAAGGTCTTCTTCAGCCAGTCGCGGGCCTCCTGCGGAGTGTCCGTGCCGTTGAGCCAGACGCGGATGTCCGCGGACTCGGCTCCGCCGTCGTCGCTCGACGAGCCCTCGTCGTCGCTTCCGCACGCGGCGAGCGTCGTCAGCGCGAGAGCTGCGACCGCCACCCCGGTCAGTGACTTCTTGATGCGCACCACAATGTTCCTCTCATCGGTGTACCTCGTGCGGGTACCTGTTGGGGTAGCGGGGCTCACGAGACGCCCAGCTCGCCGGCGAGGACGAGGACGGCCGCACCAACGACCACGACGTCATCTCCGAGCTTGGAGGAGCGGACGGTGAGGCCGGCCGAGCTGACCGGCATCGTCCGTTCGCGGATGGTCCGGTCCGCCGCGTCGAGCAGCGGACCGCCGAGAAGCTCAGCGGGGCCGCTGAGCACGATCTCGTGGAGGTTGAGGGCGGCGACGATGGGCGCCAGCACCTCTCCCAGCCGGGTGCCGACCTCGGCGAGTGCGGCGGGCACGTCGACGCCGGGCTCGGCCGTACGACGGCGCAGCCGCGGCGCCGAAAGGACCGTCTCCAGGCAGCCGGTGCGCGAGCAGGCGCAGCGCTCGCCGTCGGGGTCGACCACGACGTGGCCGATCTCGCCCGAGGCCCCGAGGTGGCCGTGGAGCAACGAGCCGCCCAGGACCAGGCCGGCGCCGACACCGGTGCCGACCCGGATGACCATCAGGCCGCCGTCGCCGGACTCGCCGAAGGTGTGCTCGCCGAGGACGGCCGCGTTGGCGTCGTTGGCGACGAAGACCGGGACGTCGAAGACCTCGGCGAGGCGGGCCGCGAGCGGGGTGTCGCTCCACGCCAGGTTGGGGGCGTCGATGACGGTGCCGGAGGTGTCGACGACACCCGGGCTGCCGACACCCATGCCCAGCACGGGGCGCTCGGTCATCTCCATGAGCTCCGCGGCCAGCTGCAGGACGAGCTGCACGGCCTGCTCCCCCTCGGCGCCGTCGACGTGCACCTCGTGGCGCGACAGGACGGTGCCGGCCAGGTTGACCACGGCACCGGACATCCGGTCGGTCTCGGAGAGGTCGAGGGCGATGATGTGGTGGGAGTCGGCCGCCAGGCCGACGAGCGTGGGGGGCTTGCCGACGCGGCTCTCGGCGGGGGCACCGAGCTCGGTGACGAACCCCTCGGAGAGCATCTCGCCGACGAGGTCGGAGACCGTCACGCGGGTCAGGCCGCTCGCCCGGGCGAGGTCGGCGCGGCTGGCCGGGCCCTCGCGGAACAGCTGCTGCAGCAGCAGGGAGCGGTGGTGGCGGCGGGCGTCCTCCTGGAGGAGCTTGCCCTGTGGTCGCAGCGGGCGTCCTACCGGTGTGTTCGGGGTCACATTAGTTAGTTCACCGCACTTACTTATCCCTCGTCAAGAGGGTCCCGCGAGATCACTGCGGTGGATCAGTCCAGCGATCCGTCCAGCAGGGCGGCGGTGTTGTCCCAGCACACGGCGCGCAGCCACTCCTCCCCCAGGCCCAGCCGGGTCAGCGCGTCGAGCTGCTCGCCGTAGGCGTAGGGGATGTTCGGGAAGTCGCTGCCGAGGTGCACCCTGCCCGCCAGGCCCAGGTCGCGCAGCCGCGGGAGCAGGTCGGTCGGGTACGCGCCCCCCATCTCGTCGAAGAACGGCGTGAAGGCCATCGTGGTGTCGAGCGCGACCCGCTCGTGGGACTCGGCGAGGCCGAGGAACTCGGCGTACTCCGGGGCGCCGGCGTGGGCGATCACCAGGCGCAGCCGCGGGTGGCGGGCCAGCAGCCCGGCCACCGGCCCGGGGCCGGTGTGCTCGGTGGGCACAGGGCCGCTGCCGGCGTGCAGCACCACTGGCGTGCCCGTCTCGGCGATCGACCCCCAGGCCTCGTCGAGCAGTGGGTCGGTGACGGTGAAGGCGCCGACCTGGACGTGGACCTTCCAGACCTCGACCGCCTCCGAACGCGAGGCGACGTACGCCGTCACGCCGGGCTCGGGGAAGAAGGTCCCGCAGACCGCCGCCTCGGGCACCCGGGCGGCGAAGCCGGCGGCCCAGTCGTTGAGGAACTCGGCCATGCCGGGCCTGTGGGCGTAGGGCAGCGCGGTGAAGCGGCGCACGCCGAAGGAGCGGAGCGTCTCGACCAGGGCGTCGTCGTCGTCGCGGTAGTGCAGCGGCCACGCCCGGCCGATCAGCGGGCCAGCGGAGTCGAACTGCGCGCGCACCTTGGCCATCACCCGCGGCGGCAGGAAGTGGGTGTGGATGTCCTGCAGGCCGGGGAGGCCGAGCGCCTCGGCGAAGGCGCGGGGGTCGGTCACGTCACCAGCCCCGGCTCAGTCCCGGTGTCCCTTGAGCCGGCGCTGGACCGCCTCCACCTTCTCGCGGTTGGCGGTGCGCTCGGCGAGGGTGTGCCGCTTGTCGTAGGACTTCTTGCCCTTCGCGAGGGCGATCTCCACCTTGGCGCGACCGTCCTTGAAGTAGAGCGCCAGCGGCACGAGCGTGTAGCCCTTGTCGGTGATCTTGCGCTCGATCTTGTCGATCTCGGAGCGGTTGAGCAGCAGCTTGCGGCGGCGGCGGGCCGCGTGGTTGGTCCAGGTGCCCTGGCTGTACTCGGGGATGTGCACCCCGAGCAGCCACGCCTCGCCGTTGTCGATCTCGGCGAACCCGTCGACGAGGGACGCGCGGCCCTGGCGCAGCGACTTCACCTCGGTCCCCATCAGGACGAGGCCGGCCTCCCACGTGTCCTCGATGTGGTAGTCGTGGCGCGCCTTCTTGTTCTGCGCGACCATCTTCTGGCCCTGCTCCTTCGCCATGGGTCCATTCTCCCAGAGGGCTCCACGCGCGTGCACGGCGGTTTCGAGGCTCGCTTCGCTCGCACCTCAACCACCGAGGAGGGAGTCAGAACCAGTTCATCGGGTCGACGGCCTGGGCGTTGGCCATCACCGTGAAGTGGAGGTGGCAGCCGGTGGACCAGCCGGTGGAGCCCTCGTAGCCGATCACCTGGCCCTCGGCGACCTGCGCGCCCACGCCCACGTTGTAGCTGCTGGCGTGGTTGTAGATGGTGGCGATGCCGCGACCGGCGATCACCCCGTGGTCGATGACCAGACGGTGGCCGTAGACGTCGCTCCAGTACGACGCCACGACCCGGCCGGGTGCTGCGGCCTTGAGCGGGGTGCCGCACCCGCCGCCGAAGTCGACGCCGTCGTGCAGGCCCCAGTAGTGGTAGATCGGGTGCTCGCGGTAACCGAAGGGCGAGGTGACGTAGCCGTCGACGGGGTGGGCCAGCAGGCCGCCCGACGGGCTGCCGGCCTGGGACCGCGCGTGCGCGCGTGCCTCGGCGCGTGCCCGGCGGAGCGCCGCCAGGGCCCGCTTGCGGAGCATCTCCTCGATCTTCTTCTGCTGCGCTGCGAGCGTGCGGAGCTTGGCGACGTCCTGGGCGCGCGCCTTCTGCGCCTCGCCCTTCGCGTCGCGGCGCTCGATGACGAGCGAGACGACCGAGTCCTTGGCGGCCTGCTGCTCGCTCTCGAGGGACTGCATCAGGGTGAGGTGCTCGGCTGCGGCCTGCCGCTTGGCGGCCACGTCGTCGCGCGCGTCGGCGACCTGCTGCTCCTGGACCTCGAGGAGGACCTCGGCGGCCTTCAGCTCGTCGTACGCCCTGGCCTCCTGCCCGACCACCACGTCACGCACGCCGTCGCGGCGGGTGAGCTCCTCGGTCGACTCGGCGTCGATGAGGGAGGAGAAGGCGATCAGCTCCGGGTCGCCCTCGGAGTACATGTCGGCGACGGTCGTGGCGACGCGCTGGCGCTGCTTCTCGCGGTCGACCTGCCCCTGGGCCAGCGCGTCCTCGGCGGCAGCGAGGTCGGCCTCGGCCTGCGCCAGCTCGGCCTGCATCTCGGCGTCCTTCTCGCGGGCGACCTCAACCTTGCCCCGCGCCGTGGCGAGCCGGGTCTTGGCGACGGCGAGCTGCTCGTGTGCGGCCTCGAAGCGCGCGCTGGCCTTGCGCAGCCTGGCGCTCGACTCGCCGAGGTCCTTGTGGGCGCCCTTGAGCTGGCGCTCGACCTTGTGCTTCTTGTCCTTGAGGTCGTCTGCCTGCGCTGAGGGGACCGTGGAGACGCCCAGGGCCATGACCACGACGAGCGCGGCCATGCGGCGATGAGCGGTACGGGGGAAGGTACGCACCGGGGGAAGCCTTTGCGTTGGGGAAGCGGGGAAGGTCGCCTTCCCGGGCCGAGACCGGGACGACGCCTAGACGCTAACCTCCGCGAATCAGACTTTGAGGTATTTGCGCGTCAACACGAGTGTCGGGAGCAACGTCAGCAGCGGGCCGAGGATCGCCACGGAGCCGGCGGCGAGCCAGAACTCGTCCCAGCCGATCCAGGGCACGAACTTCAGCCGGTTCTGCGAGAGCTCGTCGATGCCGAAGTACATGAAGCCCCACAGCGCCCCGCCGGCGAGCGCGACTCCGATGAGCGCGGTGACCAGCGCCTCGAGGAGGAACGGCAGCGCGATGTAGAGCGTGGAGGCGCCCACCAGCCGCATGATGCCGATCTCCTTGCGGCGCGCGAACGCGGCGAGCCGGATGGTGTTGGCGACCAGGAGCAGCGCGGCGAAGACCAGGAACCCGGCCGTGCCGAGCGCCACCCACTGGAGCATGTTGATCGACTCCAGGATCGGCGCCACCTGCTCACGCATGTCGCGGACCTTCGAGACACCGTCGAGCCCCTGCACGGCGCTGGTGATGCCTTCGTACTTCTCCGGGTCGTGCAGCGTGATCCAGATCGTCTGGGGCATGTCCTCGGCGGTGATCGCCGGGTTGTCGCCGGAGAACAGCTCGTCGCCGTAGAGCTCGCGCGCCTTGTCGAGCGCCTCCTCGCTGGACTCGAAGTGGAAGTCGTCGACCTCGGGGTTGTCCTCCACGACCTGCGAGATCTCGGTCTTCTGCGCGTCCGTGACGGCGTTGGGGCACACCGCGCTGCTGTCGTTGGCCCGGCAGAGGTAGACGGTGATCTGGAGCTGGTTGCCCCAGTGGTCCGCGGCCCTGGCGGCCTGCTGGTTGAACAGCACGCCGATGCCGACCAGCGTCAGCGACACGAAGAGCGTCAGCACCACTGCGAGGTGCATGGACAGGTTGCGGCGCAGGCCCTGGCCGAGCTCGGAGTAGACGTAGCGAAGCTGCATGGAGTGGGGGCTCTCGATCTGTGGGGGAAGACCTGGGTGTGGAGAGGTGGGTGGAGAGGAGCGTCAGTTCTGGTGGCCGTAGACGCCCTGCGCCTGGTCGCGCACGACGTGGCCGTCCTCGAGCTCGATGACGCGCTTGCGCATCTGGTCGACGATGCCGGCGTCGTGGGTGGCCATCACGACCGTCGTCCCGGTGCGGTTGATGCGGTCGAGCAGCTTCATGATGCCGACCGACGTCGTGGGGTCGAGGTTTCCGGTGGGCTCGTCGGCGATGAGGATCATCGGCCGGTTGACGAAGGCGCGCGCCACCGCGACGCGCTGCTGCTCACCGCCGGAGAGCTCGTCGGGCATCCGGTCGCCCTTGCCGCTGAGGCCCACCAGCTCCAGCGTCTCGGGGACGACGTCCTTGATCTCCTTGCGCGACTTGCCGATCACCTGCAGCGCGAAGGCGACGTTCTCGGTGACCGTCTTGTTGGGCAGCAGGCGGAAGTCCTGGAAGACGGTGCCGATGTCGCGGCGCAGCCGCGGCACCTTCCAGCTCGCGAGCCGGTTGATCTCCTTGCCGGCGACGTAGACGCGCCCGGTGGTCGGGCGGTACTCGCGCAGCACGAGGCGCAGGAAGGTCGACTTCCCGGAGCCCGAGGATCCGACGAGGAAGACGAACTCCCCCTTCTCGACGTCGACGGAGATGTTGTCGAGGGCGGGGTGGGGGTGGCCGGGATAGGTCTTGGTGACCTTCTCGAAGCGAATCACGGCGTCGAGGCTACGTGAGGGGTGCGTGCAATCCCGAAAACCCGCGCCGCGGTGCAACCGCCCCGGCACGGCGAGCGTGTTGGGTGGGTGACAGCACCCGACAAGGGCGCCCTGACAGGTGGGTCGAACGGGGGATCCGGATGCCGGACAGCGCGGAGGGCGACTTCGCCGACTTCTACGCCGCCACGTGGCCGCGCACGCTCGCGGTGACGTACGCCCTCACCGGGGACCGTGGCGTGGCGGAGGAGCTGGCCCAGGAGGCCTACGTGAAGGCGTGGTCGCACTGGGGCAAGGTGTCGCGCTACGACCAGCCCGCCGCCTGGGTGCGGCAGGTCGCGACCCGGCTGTCGGTGAGCCGCTGGCGCCGCAGCAAGGTCGCCGCCTCGTGGCTGGCCCGCAACCGCACCGAGGCCGTCGCCGCTCCCCCGGACGAGACCACGACCGCGCTCGTGCAGGCGCTGCAGCAGATCCCCGAGGCCCAGCGACGGGCCATCGTCCTGCACCACCTGGCCGACCTGGCCGTCGACGAGGTCGCCCGCCTCGAGCACTCGCCCGTCGGCACCATCAAGGCCCGGCTCTCCCGCGGTCGTGCTGCCCTCGCCCCCCTGCTCGCCGACGAGCCGAACGGAGCCCGCACCCATGTCTGACCTCGACCGGCTCGACCGCGCCTTCGAGTCCCTCACCCGGGACCTCGCCCACGCCCCCTCCCCCGGCGCCGCCGCCGCGGTGACGACGGCGCGGAGGCGACGGCGTACGCGGGTGGGCGCCGTGGCGCTCGCCGCGCTCGTCGTCGTGGGCGCCGGGGTGGCAGCACCCCGGCTGCATATGTCCGGAGACGTCGCCGGCGGAGCAGGCGGCGCCCCGCTCGACGCCGCGGCGCTCGAGGCGGCCACCCAGGGATGGCTCACGGGGTGGGAGCCGTGGGAGCGCTACTCCCCCAAGGGCGGGGGCGGGTTCGCCCTGCCCGCCTGCTTCGCGACCGAGGACGGGCGGACGAAGGAACCCGGGACGGGTGGCGGCATCTCCCGGTTCCTGGGCGACGACTTCGCCATCGGCCAGGCCCTCTTCACCGACTACCCCGACGCGGCGACGGCCCAGGAGGAGCAGGAGGCGGCCTACGGCGCCTGCACGGGAGCAACGACGATCGAGGTCGACGGCACGGAGGTGCGCCACGTCGCCGTGGCTCCGTCCGACGCGGACACGGCCATGACCGACGTGTGGACCACGCAGGTCGGCGCGCGACGCCTGACCTTCGAGGTCGGAGGTCGTGCCGGCGTCGCCCCACCGGACGTCGTCGACCGCGTGGCCGAGGCCGTCGTGGCCGGGCTGCGGTCGGGCGAGGTCCAGGAGAGCTTCGAGGACGAGCCCGACGCCCCTGCCGCCGTCCAGGTGCCCCAGCTGCCGGAGGTCATGGACAGCGACCTGACTGACGCGCTCGCGGGGTGGCGAGCTTCGACACGCCGCGACGCCTCAGGGGTCCCGAACGCCCCGTGCCTCTCGGTCGAGGCCTCCGAGGGAGCGCTGGCCAGCTCGTCGTCGGGCACGCCGCGTGGCGTCACCTGGACGCTCGGCGGGTTCACCGACGAGGAGACCGCCCGGCACACCGCCGACCGGATGCTGGAGGAGGTCCGCGGCTGCGCCGACATGACGGTGCGCACGCTCGCGAACGGGACCATCCTCGCCACCTACGAGGACGACGACGGGCACGGCGCGGTGTGGCTCGGCGCGGTCGGCGACCGCGTGGGGGTCGTGGCGGTGGACGCCGCGCCGGGGCCTGCGCCCGAGGGCGTCGACGAGGCCGTCGCCGAGGTCCTCGACGGGTGGCTGCAACTGCCCTGGAGGTGAGTCCGGTGCGCTGGGATCCGTCATGCGGATCCGATGCGATGCGTCCGTGTTCGTATGACGGATCGGGGGCCCGCCGGCCGAAACCCGGATCCGGGGACGGGCCCGGGAGGTTTCGGACCGGCGCGCGGGTGGGAGGATCGAGGCCATGACGTCGCCCAGCACCGGAGGACCCGCCGGAGGACTGCAGGTGGACCCTGCCGCCCTGGAGTCGGCGGCCGGGATCCTCGAGGCCACCGGCACCGAGCTCGCCGACGGCGCCCCCGGCCTGCGCACCCGACCCGACCTGGGCGTGTCGACCGACGAGGTCGCCACCGCTCTGGCCGCCCTCGCCGAGGCGGTCGCGGCCGTCGCGACGGAGGTGGGCTCCACGGCCGAGTCCCTGCGCACCACCGCCGCCGACGTGCGCGCGACCGACCAGGCGGTCGCGGCGTCCTCGCAGCAGCGCAGAGCGGTGCTGGCCCCATGAGCGACCTCCTCGACCTCGTCGTCCACGGCGACCCGGCGTCCTGCCGCACCGCCGCCACCGACGTCGGCACCGCCCGCTCGACCGTGACCCGGGCCGCCGGCGACGTACGCCGTGCCGCGACGGCCACCGGCACCTGGCAGGGCCGGGCGGGGGCCGGTTTCGAGCTCCGCGTCGACGCGGCGGTCAAGGACCTGCGCGAGCTCGACCACCGCCTCGAGGGCCTGGCGACCGCGCTCACCGACTTCGCCGGCGAGCTGGACGTGGTCCGGTCGCGGATGGCGCACGCCCGCAGCGTCGGCGTCGCCGGCGGCGTCCGCACGAGCGGCGACTCGCTGGTGCGGCCCGTGGCGCCCACCGACCCGACGCCCGAGCAGGCGACGGCGCACAACGACGTCGTCAAGGCCTGGAACGAGGCCGTGGAGGTCGCCGACGCGGCACGCACCAAGGAGCAGGAGGCGCACAAGCGGCTCGGCGACGGGGTCACGAAGTCGACCGGCGACGGGTTCGTCGTCGACCTGCTGCAGCGCCTCGGCTTCCTTCCGCCCGACTTCGCCGACGGCGACGACATCGGTGCCTGGCTGTTCGGGCTCGGCGGCCTCGGGATGGGCGCCGGGGTCGGCTGGATGGTCAACGGCCGCTACGGCCTCTTCCAGCCCAGGATCAACGGCCGGTTCGGCAGCGCGAGCGGCATGAGCTTCTGGCAGCGCGCCTGGGCCGCCACCGACACCAAGAACTTCCACGCCCGGCCCTACAGCGCCGCCGCGCGCAACGGCTGGGCGACGGCCGGCAAGTGGGCCGGCCGGGCCGGCACCGTGGTCACCGCCGTCAGCGCGGGGTGGAACCAGTGGCAGGCCGACGCCGACGACCCGTCGATGGGCGACGTCGAGCAGGGCACCCGCGCCGCCACGATGGGTGCCACGACCGCCGCCGGCGCCTGGGCGGGCGCGCAGGGCGGCGCCTGGGCCGGCGGTGCGATCGGCACCGCGATCTGCCCGGGCGTCGGCACCGTCGTGGGCGGCGTGGTCGGCGGCCTGGTGGGCGGAGCGGTCGGCGGCTTCGTCGGCTCCGAGGTCGGCCAGGCCATCCTCGACCCGGTCGGCGAGGCGGCCGACGCAGCGGCCGACTGGGCCGGCGACCAGCTCTCCGACGCCGGCGACGCCCTGTCCGACGTCGGCGACGCGATCAGCTTCTGGGACTGAACAGATGATCTACGTGCTCATGCTGCTGGGCGGTCTCGCCCTCGCCTCCTTCAACACCTGGCAACGTCTCGGCCGGTCCGCTGCCGCGCGCCGGTGGGCGCGCGGCACGCACCGCGACTTCGCGCAGCGCAACGTCCTGGTCCTCTGGCCGGCGCTCGCGGTCGCGCTGCTCGGTGGCGCGCTCCTCGGCGCGGCCGAGCGCCTGGACCTGCCGACGTGGCCCGGCGTGCTGCTGGTGGCCCTCGGGCTCGTGACGTGGCTGGCCTTCGCGGCGCTGCCGCTCCCCGTGCCCGCAGCCGTGCAGCCGCGGTGGTACCGCGAGCAGGTCGGTCCGCGCCGCCGGAGCGCGCGTGACTGACCTCCCTCGCTTCTCCCCGCCGGCTGTGCCGCAGGGCTGGGACAAGGTCGCACGGCCACTGCCCGGCACGGTGTGGACCGCCGTCGAACCGGCCGACCTCGACGCACCCGACCGCTTCCGTGCCAACCTGGTGCTCACGTGCGACGCGCTGGGCGGCCTGACCTTCCGCGACTGGCAGGTCGCCTCGGACGAGGTGCTCCCGACGATGCTGCAGGACTACGTCCTCGTCGACCTGGAGCGCCTCGAGATCGACGGGCGTCCCGGTGGCCGCCGCCTGGCCCACCACGTCGACGCCTCGGCCCGCGCACTGACCATGGAGCAGTGGTTCGTGGCCGACGACGACCGCGGGTGGACGCTCACCGCGACGGTCGAGACCTGGTCCTACGACGCGCTGGCCGACGAGCTGGCCGACCTCCCCGAGGCGTGGCGCCCGTTGACCGGTCCCCCGTCCGGGGAGGCGACGTGATCACGGTGCAGGACGGCGTGGTCCGCCTCGACGACGCGGGGGTCGCCGCCGTCCTGCCGGGCGGGGACGACCTCGACCCGGGCACGGTCCGCGAGCTGGAGCGTGCCGGGCTCGGCGCCGCGCTGGCCACCCTGCGCAGTCCCCTGGTCACCCTCGAGGTCCTCCTCGCCGGCGCCACGGTCCAGCTGCACCGCGCCTCGGTGGACGCCGACCGTGCTGTGGTCCTCCTGGCCGTCCGCCCCGGTCTCCACCAGCTCATGGTCCTGCCGCCCTCGCACCTCGCGGCGGCGCTGGTGCGGATGACGCGCACCGGCCCCCGCCGGGCAGCCGGGGGCGAGCGTCGCGCTGCCCCGGCCGAGGCGGCGACGCGGCTGCTGTCCGCGGACGACGCCGTACGCCAGGGGGTGCTGCAGGAGGCGGCGGCCACGCTGGCGTGGCGGCTACGGGTGGGATGGGACGGCGAGCACCGCGACCTGGTCGTGGTCGACGGTCCTGCCGGCCTCCACGTGCTCGACGACGAGGCGGGCGAGCTGGTCCCGGTGTCGGCGACCTCGCTCTACCGGGTCTTCACCACGGCGCTGCCTCCCGAGGCACTCGCCCCGGCCTCCTGACGACGCGCGGTCAGGAGTCGCGCCGCCACTCCACGGTGGCGGGGTCCGCGCCGAGGAGCGCGAGCGCGTCGGTGCAGGCGGTCGCGACCCGACCGGCCTCCGCGCGCGGGAGGACCTTCCAGTAGTTGGGGTACGACGGCTGCATGCCCGTCGCGTCCTGCTCCCCCGGGACGAGCCAGCCGAGATCGCGCATCCGCTCGTGCGTGACCTCGTCGACGTCCCAGTCGCCCCCGAAGGAGGTGGCACCCACGCACTCGGCGTAGAGGTGGTCACCGTCGCGCCGGAGCTGGACGTAGCGGGTCGGCTCGGGAGCCGGTCGCCTGCGCAGCAGGCCGCGCGCCGGCGGGCGGGCGGGTTCGGGCTCGCCCACGACGACGAACTCCCCGTCGTCGAGCGTGAGCAGCTCGCTCTCGAGCCGCGCGCGGACGTCCTCCCAGGACGTCATCCGGCTCAGGCCTCGACCTTCTCCGCGCCACGGCGCCAGCGGATGCCGGCCTCCATGAAGTCGTCGAGGTCACCGTCGAACACGGAGCTGGGGTTGCCGGACTCGTGGCCGGTGCGCAGGTCCTTGACGATCTGGTAGGGGTTGAGCACGTAGTTGCGCATCTGGTCGCCCCAGCTGGCCGCGACGTCGCCCTTGAGGTCCTTCTTGAGCGCGGCCTCCTCGGCCTTCTTCTGCGCGAGCAGCTTGGCCTTGAGGACGACCATCGCGGACGCCTTGTTCTGCAGCTGCGACTTCTCGTTCTGGCAGGACACCACGATGCCGGTGGGGATGTGGGTCAGCCGGACCGCGGAGTCGGTGGTGTTGACCGACTGGCCGCCCGGGCCGCCGGAGCGGAAGACGTCGGTGCGGATGTCGTTCTCGTCCACCTCGATCTCGTCGGTCTGCTCCATCATCGGGACGACCTCGACGGCGGCGAACGACGTCTGGCGGCGGCCCTGGTTGTCGAACGGGCTGATCCGCACGAGGCGGTGGGTGCCGGCCTCGACCGAGAGCGTGCCGTAGGCGTAGGGGGCGTGGATGGCGAACTCGGCGGACTTGATGCCCGCCTCCTCGGCGTAGGAGACGTCGTAGACCTCGACGCCGTACTTGTGCTGCTCGGCCCAGCGCGTGTACATCCGCATCAGCATCTCGGCGAAGTCGGCGGCGTCCACGCCACCGGCGCCCGAGCGGATGGTGACGATCGCCTCGCGCTCGTCGTACTCACCGGACAGCAGGGTGCGGATCTCGAGCGACTCGACGGACTTCTTGATCCGGCCCAGCTCGGCCTCGGAGTCGGCGAGCGTGTCGGCGTCGCCCTCCTCCTGGCCCATCTCGACCATCAGCGCGAGGTCCTCGATGCGACCCTCCAGGCTGGTGAAGCGGTCGAGCTCGCCCTGCAGCGCGGAGAGGCGGCCGGTGATGCGCGTGGCGCTCTCCACGTCGTCCCAGAGGTCGGGTGCGGCGACCTGCTCACTGAGGTCGGCGATCTCACCGCGCATCCGGTCGAGGTTGAGGACCTGACCGACGGTCTTCATGGTCGCCCGGAGCTGCTTGATCTCTACGTCGAAGTCGATGCCTGCCACAAGGCGCAAGACTACGGGCAAACGCCAGCAGCTGCCCGATCGGCCGCCCCGGGACGAAGCAGCGGCGGACACCCCCGGGGAGCCTGTATCCCCGGACGTGCCCGCCGCTGCGGATCGTGCGCTGGCGTGCTGTCAGCGGGTGCAGAGCACCTCGGGCGTGGCGACGGCGGCGTAGCCGGCCGGCGCGGCGCTCGTGCTGAGGTCGAACTTGATGCGGAACGCGTCCTTGATGTCGACGACCTCGTCGGCCACGACGGTGCCGACCGCGAGGGCGTGGCTGGACTTGACCGCGCCGTCGGCGGTGACGGTGACGGCGCCGCTGGAGCCGCTCGCCGACTGGTCGGTGAGGGCGTACGTCGCCCGCAGCTGGAGGCACTTGCGACCCAGCGTGTACTCGATCGACGACGCCGTGCCCGGCGTGGCGGTCAGGACGCTGCCGGCGTAGTAGTCGGTGGCGATGAGCGCGCCGTTGAACTGGACGTTCTGCGCCGGACCGGCCGCCCGGGCGGTCAGCCGACCCCAGCTGTAGACCTCGACGTCGAGGGTCGGGCTGAAGCCCTTCTTCACACCGTTCGAGGCCGGCTTGAGGACGCGGTACTGGCGCTTGCCCGGCGTCGACGGGTCGTCCTTGAGCACGTAGCGGCCGTTGCGCTTGATCTTGGCGGTGCCCGTGGACTTCCACGACTTCTTGTTGCCCACGCGCTGCTGGAGGACGACCTTCTGGCCCGCGGCCTTCGGGGTCACCTTGCCCTTCACCTTGATGAGGGTCTCCTCGCCGATGGCGACGGTCTTGTTGACCTTGGCGGTCACGCTGTAGGAGCCGGCCTTGGCGGGCGCGGCCGTGGAGGGCGTCGCGAGGGCGAGCGGAGCGACGGCCAGGGCTGCCGCCGCGGTGAAGGCGGTGATGCGGTTCATGGTGGTTCCCCGTGGTGTGAGCTGCGGCCGAACGGCCCTTGTGTGGTGGAGACTCTAGGGGTCCCCGAAAAGTTGCCGCGGTTCTAGCATCGGGCCATGACGCTGCTCGAGCGCGACGAGCACCTGCGGGCCGCGGCCGGCTACCTCACCGATGCCGCTGCGGGTCACGGGCGTCTGGTCTACGTCGGCGGTGAGGCCGGGGTGGGCAAGACGAGCTTCGTCGAGGAGGTCTCGGCCCGGGCCGACGCCCACGTGGCCGTCGGCTGGTGCGACGGCTCGGCGACCCCGCCCCCGCTGGGCCCGCTCGTCGACATGCTGCCCGACCTGCCAGCTGGCGTCTGGCCCGACGGCGCCTCCCGGTCACAGCTGTTCGCCAACGTCCTGGCCGCGCTGCGCGACCCGCCCGGCGGTACGCCGTACGTGCTGGTCGTGGAGGACGCGCACTGGGCCGACGAGGCGACGCTCGACCTGGTGCGCCACCTCGCTCGCCGGGTCCACGCGTGCCGCGCGCTGGTGATGGTGAGCTACCGCCCCGAGGACACGACCGTCGGTGACGGGCTCCGCGTGCTGCTCGGCGACACTGCGTCAGCGACCGGCACCCGCCGGATGGACCTCGCTCCGCTGACTGTGGAGGGCGTCGCCGCCCTCGCCGCCGAGCACGGCACCACCGGGCCGGCCGCCGCCGAGCTGCACGCGGTGACCGGCGGCAACCCGTTCTTCGTCACCGAGGCGCTCGCCTCGCGCGGCGAGCTCCCCCAGACCGTCCGCGACGCCGTGCTCGCACGGGTGGCCCGGCTCGACGAGGCGAGCCAGCGGGCGCTCGAGCTGGTGGCGCTCGCCGGCTCGCGCGCCGAGTCCGGCCTGCTCGGGGCCCTGCTGCACGACAGCCTGTCGGGGCTGGACGAGCCGCTCTCGCGCGGGCTGCTGCGCCGCTCGGGCGACGACGTCCTCTTCCGGCACGAGCTCGCCCGGCTGGCGGTGCTCGAGGAGATCCCCGCGGGTCGCGCGGTCCACCTGCACCGCCGCCTCCACGCGGCCCTCTCCGAGCGGGGCGCCGACCCCGCGCGACTGGCCCACCACGCGGAGGCGGCCGGCGACGGCGCGTCGGTCCTCGTCCACGCCCGCGCCGCGGCGGCGAGCGCCGCCGAGCTGGGCGCGCACCGCGAGGCCTCCCGCCAGTACGAACGCGCCCTGCGCCACGCCGACGACCTGCCGCCCGACGAGCGCGCCCAGCTGCTCTGGGACCTGGGCTACGAGTACTACCTGACCAACCGCATCGCCGAGTCGATCGAGACCGTCGGCCGGGCGCGTGACCTGTGGGACACCCTCGGCGAGACGCTGCGGGTCGGCGACGCGTGGCGCTGCCAGTCACGGCTGCAGTGGTTCGCCGGCCAGAACGACGAGGCCCGCGCGTGCGCCGACCGCGCGGTCGAGCTGCTCGAGGGCACCGGCTCGGTCGAGCAGGCGATGGCCCTGAGCAACCGGGCGGGCCTGTCGATGCTCAAGACCCAGCTCGCGCCGACGCGCGACTGGGGCGAGCGCACCCTCACCGTGCTCGACGGCCTGCCGGACGGCGCGGGCCGGGACGTGCGGGTCCACGCGCTCAACAACCTCGGCACCATCGAGATCGCTGCCGGCGACCTCGTGCACGGGAAGCAGATGCTCGAGCAGTCGCTCGAGGGCGCCCGCGCCGCCAACCTGCAGGAGCACGCCGCGCGGGCCTACTGCAACCTCTCCTCCACCGCCGTCACCCAGCGACGGCACGCCGACGCCTGCCGCTGGCTCGACGAGGGCCTCATCTACTGCACCGACCGCGACCTCGACTCGTGGACCGGCTACCTGCTGGGCTGGCGCTCCCGGATGCACCTCGACCGCGGCGAGGAGGCCGCGGCCCGGGCCGATGCCGTCGCGGTGATGCGCAGCGGGTCGAGTGCCGTGGGGTCGCTCGAGCCGCTGCTCGTGCTCGCGCAGCTCGACGCGCGGGCCGGCACCGGCGCGCCCGACGAGGCCTTCGCCCGGGCGGTCGAGATGTCGGAGGCGATGGCCGAGGCGCAGCGGATCGGGCCGACGACGTCAGCGCGGTGCGAGGCCGCGTGGATCGCCGGTGACGACGACGCCATCATGCAGGTCGCCCGCGCGGCGTGGCCGCACGTCGACGAGGTGGACTGCCCGTGGCACCGTGGCGAGGTCGCCACCTGGTTGCCTGCCGGTGTCGACGCGGGGGTGCCGGTGGCACCGCCCTACGCCCTGGAGCGCGAGGGTCGCTGGGCGGAGGCGGCCGCGCTGTGGGCGTCGCTGGAGTCGCCGTTCGAGCAGGCGCTGGCGCTGGCCCGCAGCGGCGAGGTCGCGCTGCTCACCGACGCGGTCCGGCTCTTCGACCGGCAGGGCGCCACGGCGGCCGCAGCCCGCGCGCGTACGTCGTTGCAGGCGCTGGGCGCGCCGGTGCCGCGCGCGACCCGGGCGAGCAGCCACCCGCACGGCCTGACGCCCCGCGAGCAGGAGGTGCTCCAGCTCGTCGCGCGCGGGCTGAGCGACGCCGCGATCGCCGAGGCGCTCGTGATCTCGCGGCGCACCGCCGAGCACCACGTCGCAGCGATCCTCGGCAAGGTCGGCGTACGTAGCCGGCGCGAGCTGGAGACAGGTAGTGCCGACGCCTCTTCTGGGTAGCGGCTACCGATGAGCCGGAGGGGTCCGGCGGCGTCCACTTGGTGGGTCAGCAACACACCCACGCAAAGGAAACCGCAATGCCTCTCTTCATGGACGTCCACTCGCTCGGCGACGGTGTCACGATGGACGACGTCGCCAAGGCCCACCAGGCCGACCTGGCCACCCAGGGCCCGCACGACGTCAGCTACCAGCGCTACTGGGTCGACGAGGAGAAGGGGCAGATCTTCTGCCTCGTCGAGGCGCCGAGCGCCGAGGCCGCCAACACCGTGCACCGCGAGGCGCACGGCCTGGTCGCCGACCGCATCTTCCAGGTGCAGGAAGGCGTCTGAGCCAGCACGCGAGACGGCCGGCTCGCACCTCGGGTGCGGGCCGGCCGTCTCGCGTCAGGTCACCGCAACAGGGCGCCGGCGTGCTTCGGGACCTCCAGCGTGCCGCCGTCCAGGACGACGCCGGTCGGCGTCTGGAACAGCACCTCGCTCGCGTCCACCTCGACGGCGACGTCGACCTCGCCGGCGTTGACGACGACGAGCAGGTCGCCGCGGCGCATGGTGAACAGCCGTCCCTCGACGGTGCAGGACACCGAGCCGAACGACGGGTCGGTGAGCTGCGGCAGCTCGCGCCGGAGCCGCCCGAGGCGGCGGTAGCAGTCGAGCACCACCGCGTGCCGGCCGGTGGCGAGCTCGTCCCAGTCGAGCTTCGACCGCTCGAAGGTCGCGGGGTCCTGCGGGTCCGGCACGTCGGCGGGGTCCCAGCCCATCTGCTCGAACTCGGCCAGCCGCCCCGCGGCCGTGGCCCTGCCGAGCTCGGGCTCGGGGTGGGAGGTGAAGAACTGGAACGGGGTCGAGGCCGCCCACTCCTCCCCCATGAACAGCATCGGCGTGAAGGGACCGGCCAGGGTGAGCAGGGCCGCGCAGGCGAGCTGGTCGTCGTCGAGGTGCTCGGTGAGCCGGTCCCCGCGGGCACGGTTGCCGATCTGGTCGTGGTTCTGGTTCGCCACGACGAGCCGCCAGGTGGGCATCGTCGCGGTGTCGACCGGGGCACCGTGGTCGCGCCCGCGGAACGACGAGAACGTGCCGTCGTGGAAGAAGCCGCGCTCGCAGACCTTCGCCAGCGCCTCGAGCGGCTCGAAGTCGGCGTAGTAGCCGGCCGTCTCACCGCTCAGCGCGACGTGCACGGCGTGGTGGAAGTCGTCGCTCCACTGCGCGTCGAGCCCGTAGCCGCCCGCCTCGCGGGGCTTCACCAGCCGGGTGTCGTTGAGGTCGGACTCGGCGATCAGCGTCAGCGGCCGGCGCAGGTGGGCCGACAGCCCGGCGACCTCGACGGCCATCTCCTCGAGGAGGTGGACCCCCGAGGTGTCGCTGAGCGCGTGCACGGCGTCGAGGCGCAGGGCGTCGACGTGGTAGTCCTCGAACCACATCCGCACGTTGTCGAGGATGTAGCGGCGCACCTCGGCCGAGCCCTCGCCGTCGAGGTTGACCAGGTCGCCCCAGGTGTTGCGGCCGTCCTTGAGGTAGGGACCGAACAGCGGGAGGTAGTTGCCCGACGGTCCGAGGTGGTTGTAGACGACGTCCTGCACGACGCCGAGCCCATTGGCGTGGCAGGCGTCGACGAAGCGCCGGTAGGCGCCCGGGCCGCCGTAGCCCTCGTGGACGGCGTACCAGCCGACCCCGTCGTAGCCCCAGTTGTGGGTGCCGTTGAAGGCGTTGACCGGCATCACCTCGACGAGGTCGACGCCGAGGTCGAGCAGGTGGTCGAGCTTGTCCGCCGCCGCGTCGAGCGTGCCCTCGGGCGTGAAGGTGCCGATGTGGAGCTCGTAGAGGACCGCACCCGGGAGCTGCCGACCGGTCCAGGAGGCGTCGCCCCACTCGTACGCCGTCGCGTCCCGCCGCGACAGCCCGTGCACGCCGTCGGGCTGGCGCCGCGACCGCGGGTCGGGTCGGGGCTCCGGGTCGTCGTCGAGGAGGTAGCCGTAGTCGACCGCCGCGTCGGTGGCGGGCACCGGCTCGGTCGGCGTCCACCAGCCGTCGCCGGCGCGGGCCATCTCGACGGTCTCGCCGGCCAGGCTGAGCCGCACCCGGGCAGGGCGCGGCGCCCAGACGTCGTACGGTCCGCGCATCAGCCGTTCCTCACCAGCAGGGCGACCGGGTGCGTCGCGAGCAGGTCGGCCAGCCGGCCGTCGGTGTCGAGGCCGGTGAGCAGGTCGTGCCAGCGGCCCTCGGGCAGGTCGAGCGCGGTGTCGCCCCAGCCGCCCGCGGCTGCGAGGCCGACCGGGAGTCGGGTGGCGACGGTGATCGCGCCGCCGCGGTCGAACGCCACCACGTGCCCGGCGGCGGCGCCGGACGCGGTGAGCGGGGTGTAGCCCGTGAACAGCTCGGGCCGCTCGCGTCGCAGCGTCAGCGCGGTGCACGTGACGTGCAGCTTGGCGGCGGCGTCGTCCTCGGCGGTCCCGGCGAGCACCTCGGCGCGGTGGTCGAAGTCGACGGGGCGGCGGTTGTCGGGGTCGACGAGCGAGGTCTCCCACAGCTCACTGCCCTGGTAGACGTCGGGGACGCCGGGCATGGTGATCGCGACGAGCTTGGCGGCGAGCGAGTTGGACTGGGCCGGCTCGTCGATGCGGGTGGCGAGGTCAACCAGCACCTGCTGCACCTCGGCGGAGTCGAAGACGGCCTCGACCGCGGCGTGCACGGCGGCCTCGTAGGCCTCGTCGGGCTCGGTCCAGGTCGTGCGGTCGCCGGCCTCGCGCATCGCCTTCTCGGCATAGCCGTGCAGGCGCTCGGGCAGGTCGGGCAGGTGGTCGGGGGTCCACGTGCCGAGCACGGCCTGCCAGAGCAGCGACCCGAAGGCCGGGTCGGGCACCGGCGCGAGACGCAGCAGCTCGTCGAGCGACCGCTCCCAGTGGCCCGGCTCCTCGGCCAGCACGGTGATGCGCGCTCGGACGTCCTCGCCGCGCTTGGTGTCGTGGGTCGAGAGCGTGACCATCGCGTGCGGCCAGTCGCGCTGCCGGTCGGCCATCGCCGCGTGGAAGTCGTCCACCCCGATCGAGAAGATCGACGGGTCGGCACCGACCTCGTTGAGCGAGGTCAGCCGGGACCAGCGGTAGAACGAGCAGTCCTCGACACCCTTGGCCATCACCATGCCGGAGGTCTGCTGGAAGCGCCGGGCCGGCTGGCTCCACTCGTCGTGCAGCACCGGCTCGAGGACGTCGTACGTCGTCGCGAGCTCGAGGCGCTCCTCGCGTGCCCGGGCGAACGCCTGCTCGAGGTGCTCGCGGCCCTCAGGGAGGTAGGAGCGGTAGACCGGGAAGCAGGCGAACAGCTCGCCGATCGCGTCGGCGACGGCGTCCTCGTCGGCGCTCTCGCCCCGCGTCTCCAGGACGCGGGAGACCTCGCGGGTGATCCGCAGGACCTCGGAGTGCAGGATGCCGTCGGCGACGGCGCGCTTGTTGTCGTGGACCATCCGCTCCCAGTCGACCGGGGTGCCGCGCAGGCGGTCCTCGAGGGCGGTCAGCGGCGCCTCGCCGGCGGGGTCGGTGAGCACGCGGTCGATGAGGGCAAGCGCGTCGTAGCCGGTCGTGCCGTCGGTGGCCCAGTCGGCGGGCAGCAGCTCGCCGGGCTCGAGGATCTTCTCGACGAGCACGTAGGCGCCGCCGGTGAGGGCGGCGAGGTCATCGAGGTAGCGCTTCGGGTCACGCAGCCCGTCGGGGTGGTCCACGCGCAGGCCGTCGACCAGCCCCTCGTCGAACCAGCGCTTCACCTCGACGTGGGTCTCGGCGAAGACCTCGGGGTCCTCGACGCGCACGGCGGCGAGGGTGTTGACGGCGAAGAAGCGCCGGTAGTTGAGGTCCTCGTCGGCCGCGCGCCAGTTGACCAGCTCGTAGTGCTGCTCCTCGAGCGTCGTCGTGCCGGGCGCCAGCGGGAACCGCTGGTCGTGGTAGCGCACCTCGTCCTCGCCCACCTCGATGGCGGACTCGTCGTCGTCGCCGATCACCGGGATGACGATGCGGCCGTCGCCGGCCGCCCAGTCGACGTCGAAGGCCGTCGCGTGCTCGGACCCGCGGCCGAGCTTGAGCACGTCCCACCACCAAGGGTCCTCCGACGGCGTCGCGACGCCGACGTGGTTGGGCACGATGTCGACGAGCACGCCCATGCCCAGCCGCCGCGCCTCCGCGGAGAGCGCGGCCAGGCCTTCCTCGCCACCGCGCTCGGGGTCGACGTGGTCGAAGGCGACCACGTCGTAGCCGTGCGTGCTGCCGGGCTCGGAGGCCAGCAGCGGCGAGAGGTAGACCCAGTCGACGCCGAGGTCGTGGAGGTAGGGCAGGACCCGCGTCGCGTCGTGCAGCGTGAAGTCGGGACTGACCTGGAGGCGGTAGGTGCTGTGCGGTGTACGCCGCTCGGGCCGGGGAGGCGTCTCGGTCACGTGACGTCCGTACCCGATCGGGCCGCAAGTGATGCCGCCACCGAGTGGTCGGGGCTGGCCTCGGGCTCGGTGTGCTCGCGGAGCACGACGAGGCTGTGGGTGCCGAGCTCGAAGGTGGCGCCGGAGTCGTAGGTCGGGTCGGAGTCGGCGTTGCCGCCGGTGTCGATCACGACGTCCCACGCAGCGGCGTACTCGTCCGTGGGCAGGGTCACCGTCGCCGGGCCGTCCGCGTTGAAGTAGAGCAGGAAGTGGTCGTCGGTGATCGTGGCACCGCGCGCGTCCTTGCCGGCGATGCCGTTGCCGTTGAGGTACATCCCGATCGCCTTGCCGCCGGCCCAGTCGTCGTCCTCCATCGGCTGCCCGTCGAGGTCGAGCCAGACGATGTCGTTGAGCCGCTCGCCGTCCCCGGTGCGCACGGTGCTGCCGGTGAAGAAACGCTTGCGGTGGAAGGTCGGGTGGTCGGCGCGCAGCTTGGCGACGGCCGCGGTGAACTCGATGAGCGGCTTGTCAGCGTCGTCCCAGTGGACCCAGCTGATCTCGCTGTCCTGGGCGTAGGTGTTGTTGTTGCCGTTCTGGGTGCGGCTGAGCTCGTCGCCGTGCAGCAGCATCGGCACCCCCTGGCTGAGCAGGAGCGTGGCGATGAAGTTGCGCTGCTCCCGGGCTCGCGCCTCGAGGATCTCCGCGTCGTCCGTCGGACCCTCCGTCCCGTGGTTCCACGAGCGGTTGTGGCTCTCGCCGTCGTTGTTGTCCTCGCCGTTGGCCTCGTTGTGCTTCTCGTTGTAGGAGACCAGGTCGCGCAGCGTGAAGCCGTCGTGGGCGGTGACGAAGTTGATGCTGGCGAACGGGCGCCGACCGGAGTGCTCGTAGAGGTCCGAGGAGCCCGACAGCCGGGACGCGAAGTCGCCGAGCGACGGATCACCGCGCCAGAAGTCGCGCACCGTGTCGCGGTAGGCGCCGTTCCACTCGGTCCACTGCGGCGGGAAGCCGCCGACCTGGTAGCCGCCGGGGCCGATGTCCCAGGGCTCGGCGATCAGCTTCACCTGGCTGACGACCGGGTCCTGCTGCACCATCTCGAAGAAGGTGGAGAGCTTGTCGACGTCGTAGAACTCGCGGGCCAGGCTCGCGGCGAGGTCGAAGCGGAAGCCGTCGACGTGCATCTCGGTGACCCAGTAGCGCAGCGAGTCCATGATCAGCTGCACCGAGTGCGGGTGCCGGACGTTGAGGGTGTTGCCGGTGCCGGTGTAGTCCATGTAGTAGCGCTGGTCGTCCTCGACGAGGCGGTAGTAGGCCGCGTTGTCGATGCCCTTGAAGCTCAGCGTCGGACCGAGGTGGTTGCCCTCGGCGGTGTGGTTGTAGACCACGTCGAGGATGACCTCGATGCCCGCGGCGTGCATCGCCTTCACCATCGCCTTGAACTCCTGCACCTGCTGGCCCTGCTGGCTCGAGGCGTAGTCGGCGTGCGGCGCGAAGAAGCCGAGGGTGTTGTAGCCCCAGTAGTTGCGCAGGCCCTGGTCGAGCAGCGTGGAGTCCTGGACGAACTGGTGCACCGGCATCAGCTCGATCGCCGTCACGCCGAGCTTCTGCAGGTGGGCGGTGACCGAGGGGTGCGCCAGTCCGGCGTAGGTCCCGCGCTGCTCCTCCGGCACGTCGGGGTGGAGCTGCGTGAGGCCCTTGACGTGCGCCTCGTAGATGAAGGACTCGTTGTAGGGGATCGACAGGCGCCGGTCGCCCTCCCAGTCGAAGAACGGGTTGATCACCACGCCGTGCGTCATGTGCGCGGCGGAGTCGTCGTCGTTCTTGCTGTCCTCGTCGCCGAAGTCGTAGCCGAAGAGCGACTGGTCCCAGTCGATCTCGCCGGCGGTGGCCTTGGCGTAGGGGTCGAGCAGCAGCTTGTTGGGGTTGCACCGCAGGCCGCTGTCCGGGTCCCACGGGCCGTGGACGCGGTAGCCGTAGCGCTGGCCCGGCTGGACGGTCGGGATGTAGCAGTGCCAGACATAGGCGTCGACCTCGGTCACCTCGACCTTCGTCTCGACGAAGGCGCCGGGGTTGTCCGCGTCGGGGTCGAACAGGCACAGCTCGACGCGCTCGGCGACCTCGCTGAACAGCGCGAAGTTGGTGCCGCTGCCGTCGAAGGTCGCGCCCAGGGGGTAGGCCGTACCGGGCCAGGTCTCGGTCATGCCCCGACGCTACCGGCGACCGGCGGGTATCTCATCAGCGTCCATCCACCGGGGTGGGGGCCGGTGACGACCGTCACCGGCCCCGCACCTGGTCCCACGGGGTCAGCGGCGGACCTTGGCCGTCCGTGCGGTGCGGACGGTCAGCGGCTGGTACGACGGCGCCGAGGCCGTGACCCGCACGGTCAGTCGCTTGCCGAGCTGCTTCCTCGTCAGCGTGAACCGCGGCCGGTCTGCACGCTTGATGAGCCTGCCGCCTGCGTACCAGGCGTAGTCGAGCCGGCTCGGGTCCGGCGTCCAGCTGCCCGGGGTCACCCGCACGGTCCTGCCGACGAGCAGCCTGCCCTTGATGAGGGGCAGCCGGTGGTTGGCCATGACCGGCATCACCACGGGCGGCGGGGCCGGCGCGGCCGTGACCGGCGCGGTCGCAGCGGACCAGGCGGTCGCGGGGACCCAGCCGGCGCCCTTGGTGGCCGTGGCCTGCACCCGGATCGACTTCCCGACGTCGAGGGCGGTGGGGACGTACGTCGTACCGCTCGGGTCGTCGGCGGGCGTGGTGTCGTCACCGATCACCCAGCGGTAGGTCACGGCCGCGTTGGCCGGGGTCCATCGGGAGGTCGCGGTGAGCGTCTGGCCCACCTGCGGCGTGCCGGCGATCGTCGGCACGGCGGTGCTGGTGACGACGCCGCCGAGCAGGGCGTCGATGCCGCCCACGTCCTCGCCGCTCGCGACGGTGATCGGCGTGGCGCTCATCAGGGCGGTCTGGTCGTCCCAGGTCTCGGCGGCTCCCGTTGCCGGGTCGTAGAAGCTCACCGAGTAGGTGGCGGCCGGGAGGCCCGGAATCACGTAGTGCCCGTCCGCGTCCGAGGCGTAGTCGCCGACCCGGGCGTAGGCCGCCGCCGCGTACTGCCACCACACGCTGACCTCAGCGTTCGCGACGGGCGCGCCGGCGCCGACCGTCACCGTCCCGGAGATGCTGCCTGCCGGCTCCAGCTCGGTGACCGGGAGCGTGTTCACGCCGTTCTCGGACACGGGGACCCAGGTGGCGAAGGTGCCGGCGATGACGTTGCGGTGCCACTCGGTGGCGTAGGCGTCGGTGGGGTCGCTGAACCGCACCTTGTAATAGGGGTCGGGGTCGATCCCGTCGACCTGGTAGGACCCGTCAGCGCCGGTGACGTCCTGGCCGACCACGATCTCGGCGTAGCCGACGTTGTCCCAGACGGTCACCTCGATGCCCGGGAGGGGCGCGGCTCCGTCGTCCGTGACGACTCCGGCGATGCTGCCGGGATCGAGGGCGTGCGCCGCGGGGATGGGCGCCAGGGCGGTCACCACGAGGGCGGCGCCGGCGATCAGGCCTAGGGATTTCATGGTCGTGCTCCTCACATCCGGTGTGGTTCCAGCCTCACAGCGGAGCAGTCGATGCGGCAGGATCGAACGTCACCTCTGGATGGGCACACCGACCCGGGCTGGGCCTCCTCGCGCGCGTCCATCCGTCATCCGAACCCGAACCCATCGGTGCGGGGTCGGATGACGGATGCGACGGCCGTCAGCCGCCGGCCACGACCGTCACCGCGGCGGTGCTGCTCGCGGCCACCCGGGGTCGGCTCGGGGAACCGGGGACGGTGAGCGGGAGGTCGATCGGTGCCTCGAGCCGCACCGTCACCGACCGGCTGACGGCGTCGATGCGGACACCGACGTCGATGCCGGGGTAGTTCCGTGCGGCGCCGGCCCGGGCGAGGTAGTCGCGCACCGCGGCCCGCACGGCCGCTTCCTGCTGGGACAGCCGGTCGTCGCCGAGGCCCTCCTCGTAGATGCCGGACGAGCCGAGGTCGGCGCCGTAGAGGGCGGCACCGTCGGCGAGGTTGTCGAGCCCCTGGCGCTGGAGGTACGCCGACGACGCGTCGATCACCGCGACGATCGCCATCAGCAGGATGCCCGCGAAGCCGATGATCAGCAGCGTCACCTGGCCGTCCTCCCCACGCTCCTTCACGGCGCGGGCGCGCTCTCGACGTACTGCCCGATCGGCACCGTGTGGCTGGCGTCCAGGGAGAAGGTGGCCGCCCCCCGACCGAGGATCGCGGGGAAGAACGGCAGGTCCACACCGGAGTCGACGCGAACGGTGATCACAGCCGTGCCGACATGGCAGTTGCCTCCCGGCGCCTCGCACGAGATCTCGACCCGCGCCCGCTGCCCGCGAGTGCCCTGGTCGGCGAGCACCTGCTCCACGACCGCCCGGGCCTGACGCTCGCCGGTCGCGTCGTCGGGCGCGAGGGCGTACGCGCGGCCGGCGGCCCGGGCCGCGGCGCTGGTCGCGAAGGCACCTCGCTGTACCTCGAACACCGACAGCACGACCCAGATCAGCGGGACGAGCAGGATGATGGCCAGCCAGCTGAACTCGACGAGCGCCGAGCCCCTCTCGTCGCGCTGCCTCACCGGCTCGCCCCGCTCGCCTCGGCGACGGCATGCCCGGACACCCGGACGTGGACGCCCGGACCACCCAGGCCCAGCACGCCGACGTCGGCCTCGACGACCACCTCGTAGCCCGGCGCTCCGCCGACCGAGGCGGGACGCACGGTGACCGACCGGACGAACCCCTGTGACAGCGCGCCGTCGACGAGCTCCTCCACCTTCGCGCGACCGGCGGGGGCGGACGACCCGGCCACGGCTGCGTGGCGGGCACCCTCGGCCGCCGCAGAGGCGAGGGTGTTGCGCACGTGCAGCACGAGCGCCAGCTGGAGCACTCCGACGACGAGCGGGAGCAGCACCAGCAGGATCAGGACGAAGTCCACGACAGCGGCCCCGCGCTCGCCCCTCGCGCGACGCGTCACCGCCACGACCTACCCGCTGACCATCGAGAAGGCCCGCTCGAGCAGGCCCCGCAGCTCGTCGCCGACGAAGGGGGTGAGCGCGGCGACCACGATCGCGGTCATCAAGGTGACCATGACCCAGCCGGGCACGTCTCCGCGCTCGTCGCGCGGGCGGTCCGGGGCGGGGAGGAGCATGAGGAGGTGGGGCATCAAGGTGTCCTTTCGTGGGAGCCGGGTCAGGGTGTGGTGAGCCGCAGGCCCAGCACCCCGGGATAGAAGGCGAAGAGGATCGTCACGGGAAGCACGAAGAACACGACGGGCGCCATCATCGCGATCTCCTTGCGTGCCGCCGTCTCGATCAGCAGCCGCCGACCCGCCTCGCGTACGTCGGCCGCCTGGGCGTGCAGGACGTCGGCGAGCGGCGTGCCGCGCTCCATGGCGACGGTGATGCCGGTCGCGAAGCGCGCCACGATCGGCAGCCCGGTCGAGCGCGCGAGCGACTCGAAGGCCTGCCCCACCGGCTCCCCGGTGCGCACCCGGCCGAGCACTCCGGCGAGGTCCTGGGAGAGGGCACCGTGGCTGCGCCGCACCACCCGGTCGAGAGCGGAGACGGGGCTCTCCCCCGCCGCCACCGAGAGCGCCAGCAGCTCGGCGATGGTGGGGAACTCGGTGAGGATCTGGCGTTCGCGGGTCCTGACCTGCGCGCTGAGGCGGTTGTCGCGCAGGAAGACGCCGAGCACGAACCCGAGCACGCAGAGCACCAGCGCGGACCCGGGACCGCCCACGCCGCCCAGCGACCGGACCAGGCTGAGCCCCGCGGCCGCACCGAACCCGACCAGGCCCCACAGGACCTGCTCGATCCGGAGCTCCTGGACGGTGCGGTCGAGGCCGGCGCGCTGCAGCCGGCGGCGTACGGAGGTGCTGCCGCCCAGGACCCGCTCGACGAGGTCCGCCGCCGAGCGCAGCACAGGCCCGAAGATGCCGGCCGCCGCCGAGGTGGGCGAGGACGACATGGCCCGGACGGCCGGCGGCTGGTCGCGCACGGGCAGGTCGCGCAGGTAGGGCAGGACCCGGTCGGCGAGCTGCGGCCGGCGCAGCACGGCGACCCGCAGGACGACCAGGACCAGCCCTGCGCCGCCGACCCCGCCCAGGAAGGCGCCCCAGACCAGCGTGCTCACGACAGGATCCGCTTCTCGACCGGCAGCCGGCCGATCCGCATCATCGCCCAGTAGGCGACGACGCAGACCGTGAAGCCGATGCCGAGGACGATCACGCCGCCGGGCGAGGCGTAGTGCCGGATCGCGCTCGTCTGGAACGACATCAGGAGCAGCACGATCCACGGCGCGGCCACCGCGAGGCGCGCGCCGTTGACCGTCCATGCCTGGCGCGACTCGAGCTCGGAGCGGGTGCGTGCGTCGTCGCGCAGGAAGCCGGAGAGGTTGCGCAGCAGACGTCCGAGGTCGCCCCCGCCGACCTCCCTGGCCAGGCGCAGGCCCTCCACCACGCGGTCACCGACGGGGTCGGCGAGCCGGTCCTTGAGCCGGTCGAGGCACTCACCGAACCGCCCGGTGACCTGGTAGTCGAGGGCGAACTGGGCGAAGTCGCCGCGCAGCGCCTCCGGACCGGTCGTGCCCAGCGCGGACACCGCGTCCGGCAGCGACATCCCCGCACGTACGGCGCTGGCCAGGTTGTCGACCGCCTCGGGCCAGACCTCCGCGAAGTCGCGCAGGCGCCGCGTGGCCCGTTGCTGCAGCAGCAGGACGGGTGCGTAGGCAGCCATCGCGGCGAAGACGAACGAGATCGGCACGGTCCGGGACACCGCCTGCACCAGCGCGAAGACGACCGCGAAGAGCAGGGCGCAGAGGGTCACCACACCCGCTGGCGTGACGTCGCCGAGTCCGGCACGTCCGAGCAACCGCGCCAGGGCGCCCGGAGCCGTGACCTCGGGGCGGGGTGCGCGCGGCAGCGCGAAGGCCGCCCAGATGAGCATCAGCCCGACGCCGGTGCCGAGACCGATCAGCGCGCCCATCAGGCCTCGCTCGTGGCGCGGTCGGCGGCGAGCAGCTGGTGGACGTCGATGCCGACCCTTTCGTAGCGCTCGGTCTGCGCGGGCACCCCTCCGGTGCGGCGGAGGCCCGCGCCGTCCCGCACGAAGACGGGCTCGACCTCGATGACGTCGGCCTCGACGCGCCCGGGCACGGAGACGATCTCGTTGACCCGCCGGGTGCCGTCGGCGTCGACTCCGAGGTGGACGACCACGTCGACCGACGTGGCGACCGTGGGCACGACGAACCTGGCCGAGATGTTGTCACCCGCGAGGAGCGGCAGGGTGCACATCTTCACCAGCGCCTCGCGGGCGCTGTTGGCGTGCAGGGTGCACATCCCGGGCAGGCCGGAGTTGAGGGCGAGGAGCAGGTCGAGGCACTCGGCCGCACGCACCTCGCCGACCAGGATCCGGCTCGGCCTCATCCGCAACGCCTCCTTGACCAGGTCGCGCAGCACGATCTCGCCGGTCTGCTCGAGCCCCGCCTGACGGGTCTGCATGGCGACCCAGTCGGGGTGACTGAAGCGGAGCTCGAAGACCTCCTCGGCGCTGACGACGCGCTCGCCGCCGGGGACGGCCGCCGCGAGACAGTTGAGCATCGTGGTCTTGCCGGCCTGGGTGCCACCGGCCACCAGGATGTTGAGGCCTGCTCGCACCGAGGCCTCGAGGAAGCGGGCAGCCTGTGGGGTCAGGCTGCCCAGGGCGACGAGGTCGGCGAGCCGGTGGGCCCGCAGGAGGAACTTGCGGATGTTGACCGCGGTGAACCCGCGAGTGATGCCCTCCAGCACCACGTGGAGCCGGTGCCCCTCCGGGAGCATCGCGTCGACGAACGGGGTGCTGATGTCGATGCGGCGTCCGCTCGACTTCAGCATCCGCTCGACCAGCTCGCTGACCTGGGCCGCGTCGAGGCGGAGGTTGGTGAGCTCGTGCCGTCCTCGCCGGGCGATGAAGACCCGGCTGGGGTCGTTGATCCAGATCTCCTCGACCTCGGGGTCGTCGAGGAAGGGCTGCAGGGGACCGAAGCCGGCGACGCGCGCCACCAGCTCACCGACCATCACGTCGTCATCGGCCACCGGGGCCACCGCGCCGGTCAGGCTCAGCTGGTCGTGGTCGCGGACGACGTCCTCGACGATGCGGCGGACGACGACGGACTCGCGTTGCGGGTCGACACCTTCGCGCCGCACCCGCTCGCGCACCTGGCCGTCGAGCTGGCGCACGAGGTCGTCGTGGGCGTCAGGCCGTGCGAGCGTGGTCGCGCGGTCCAGCCGATCTGTGGCCATGGTGGTGCCCCTGCTTCCCGAGATGGTGCACCGGTGACGCTACCCAGACTCGGACCGCACAAACAGAGGTCTGGACCGCTCTGTGGAGAACTTCCCCAGTCTGGGCGTCGCGCGTGGACGGTCCGCGCCGATCGTGGACAGCTCCCGGCCTCCGGGCGGACACTCGAGGAGGTTGGTCCAGGTACGGCACTCGGGGGTCATCATGAGTCGACTCAAGCTGTGGCAGAGCTCGGTGGGCATCCTGCTCTTCCTCCTCTACTGGGCGCTCATCGCCGCGTGTGGGGACAGCATCGGCGCCTGGTCGAGCGGGGTACGCACGACCGTCTCCGTCGTCGGGGTGGCTGCCATGGTCGCCGGTGTCGTGACCTTCGTCGTCGGCCTCAGGACCGACCCGGCGAGGAGCTACCGGGGCGAGGTGGTCTTCCTCGGGTTCGGCCTGGTGCTCCTCGGGCTCGTCGCCGTGATCGCCACCTCGTTCTTCGACCACGACGTCGCCGTCACCCCCGAGCTGAAGTTCGCCGTCGGCGTCGGGGGCGTGGCGCTGGGCGGCTTCGTGTTCGCAGCCACCCAGTTCGACACGATCCGTGCCGCCGCGTCGGTCCCGGTCGTGCTGCTCCTCATCGGTGTGGCCACCTGGCCGGGCGCGGCCGACCTGATGGAGCCGTCCGTGCGGGAGGCGTTGATCAAGTGGATGGGCATCCTGCTGGGCGTCAACGGCGTGGCCGAGGCGGGCAAGCAGGTCGGCGAGACCTTCGCCCGCTCGCGCGGAACCCGAGAGGTCGCCGGCACCGCCGGCGACCTGACGTCCGCCGAGTGACGACCTCGGCGACGTACGGGGCACCGTCGCGCATCAGGCCGGGCGGCGAAGCGCGGCGGTCAACCATCACGTAGTCGCCGTGTCCGCCCGTCCCCTCACAGCCGGGGTAGTCCACCGGGAAGCGGCTGCCCCAACGCCCTCCCGCCAACCACACACCGGTGGACTACCGGCTGCCGAGCGACGACCCATGACGTCGTGCGCCGACACCGGACGCTCACGGCTCGGGCAGGGGCTTCACCTCGCCGATCGTCCAGTCGGCGTCGTGGACGATGTCCTCCCCCAGCCAGGTGCCGACGACGTCGCGGTACTCCGGGGTGTGCTGGTAGGCGCTGTGGGTGGCGACGGTCGGCCCGGGGTCGCCGGCGCGCGGCAGTGGCACCTCGGCCGTGTGGATGTCGTGGTCGGAGTCGTGGTCGGAGAAGACCCGCCAGCCCAGCGGGTCGGCGCGGCGGAAGAAGTTGAACCAGCCGTCGCGACCCAGCAGGTCCCACAACGTCTTGGGACCCCAGGTCGGGTCGTCCTTCGCTCTCTTCAGGTCGCGGCCCGGCGGACGGACTGCTCGCGTCGAGAGCCCGTCCGGCGCGTCGGGCATCGGGTCCTTGAACTTAGGCGAGCCACTCGTCGCCTCGTTGCCGAGCACGTCGGGCCCGAGCACGCGCGGGAAGATCCGGCCGTAGAGCGCGCGCAGCTGGCTGCCGTACGTCACCAGGCGGACGTGCTCCAGTACGTCCTCCCCCAGCCGCAGCAGCGTCGCAGCCGCGATCAGCGAGCCCTGGCTGTGGCCGGAGACCACGACCATCCCGTGCTGGCCGACCGCCCACCGGATGCGGGTGGTCAGCTCGGGCACCACGCGCTCGGCGTAGCAGGGCGGGCTCAGCGGGTGCGCGGCCCGCGGCCAGAAGGTGGTGAGGTCCCACAGGATGCCGACCGCCTTGCGGGTCGCCTCGGAGCGGCGGACGTAGCTGCTGAGGAGCACGAAGCCGGCGCTGAGCGCGAGCACGACGTAGAGCGACAGGCTGGCGAGCAGGTGCGGCAGGTCGCTGCGCCAGTCGGGGAACAGGGTGGCGACCAGCGTGTTCGGCGGCTGCCCCGTCGCGGAGAGGCAGAGCAGGACCAGCACGCACCCGACGGTCACGCCGCCGAGCAGCTCGAGCAGGCGCTCGGCCCGATGGGCGTACGCCGCCCGCAGCCGCTTGCTGCGGATGTCGTTGCGCGACTCCGTGGGCACCTTGTCGTCGCGCACCACGTCCTTGATCCGCGGGTAGACCCGGACCTTCAGCTGCACGAAGCACGCGATCGCGAGCAGGGCCGCGAGGAGGACCCACACCACCTGCACGATCGGCGCCCAGATCAGCACCTGCGGCACCACGAGCGGCGTGTTCGGGGGATGGTCGACCGAGAGCCGGACGCGCCCGTCGGTGGAGACCCGGAGCCGCTGGCCCGGGACCTGCACCTCGGACGCCGAGACGAAGCCCTTCGTCTCCGGGTGGCAGGCGGTCGGCGGGTCCGCGGGCGCGGTGACCCAGCAGGTGTCGACGAGGAGCAGCGTCGTGTCCTCCATCGTCAGCGTGCCCTTGAAGAGGACGGTGTCGGGCAAGGTCCGGGTCAGCCGGCCGGACACCACGTCGGCGGTGCCGACCTCGACCGCTCCTCGCACCAGTCGCGGCGACTCGCCGTCGGACTCCCCCATCACGATGATGCCGTCGCGCAGCACGACCCCCTCGGAGAGGCCGACGACGATGCTGGTGGAGGTGTCGGTGAGCCGCTCCGGCGCGGCCGAGTCCTCGACCTTCCCCGACGACGACGTCAGGTCCGAGACGGACTGGTCGGGCCCGTTGAGGTACTCCGCGGCCGCGGTGACGGCGGCGGTGGTGAAGAGCAGCGCGATCCATCCCGAGGCGCCGATCAGCACGGCGGGGCCGGCGCCGTACCACGCCTTGGCGCCCCGGTCCCGCTCCGGACGCGCCTGCCACCACTGCCAGGCCAGCATCCAGGCGAAGAAGACGCCGGCGACCACGAGCGACCCGACCAGCAGGAGGGTGAGCTCGTCCTGGGTGGAGGCACCGTCGCCCCGGACGCTCAGCCAGGTGGCGTACACCACGAACCCGATGAAGACGAGGATCGGGACGGGTGCCAGCCACCGGCGCATGCGCCCCGCGACGAAGACGGCGATGTTGATGGCGGAGAGCGCGACGAAGGTCCCGATGAACCACAGGTTGTGGCCGAACCAGGCGACGTCGGAGGCCCAGCGGCGAGAGGCGTCGGCCGTCGACGGCTCGGCGAGCCCGATGAGCTGGAGCGCCACCAGCACCACCGAGGCCCGCATCAGCCACGGCGTCCAGCGGTCGCGCGGACCCTTCTCGTCACGCAGCGGTCCGTAGTACTCGAGGTCCTGCGGGTGGAGCCGGGCCGCGGCGACGAAGCTGGCGAGCAGGATCGCGGTGGCGATGAAGGTCCACACGTTGGGTCGGCCGGACAGCTTCCAGACCTGCACCCCGACGTAGGCCATCAGGGTGGCGACGGCCGCAGCGAGGTGGACCTGCTGGAGCCGGGTCGTGCGCCGGGTGGAGGACCAGAACCTGCTGTCCTGCAGCAGGTGCTGCACCGGGCGGTCCGGGGCCTCGTCCTTGGACTTGGCCCGCAGCCGGGCCCACCCGCGCGCCAGCCGCCGGCGCAGAGAGACCGCATCCGTCCCGGTCGGTTGCTGGGGGGCCCGCGCGGGACCGCTGTCCATGCTGGACTCGTAGCGCGCCAGCGTCCGGTGGGACAGGAACCACATCAGGGCGATCCCGGCCAGGGGCACCATCGAGGCGACCACGAGACGCTGGCTGGGGGCGAGGAACATCATGAAGTCGAGCTGGCTCGGCAGCACGTCGCAGCTCTTCGTCCCGCCGCGGTAGCACTGCCACGCGACCAGGTCGAGGGAGATGAAGCAGCTCGTCAGCACGAACAGCATCGTGAGCAGGAGTGCCGCCCACCGGACCGCGCCGGCACCCCAGCGGCCGGTCCGGCTGTCGGTGCCGACGTGGAGGCGCGACCAGTAGGCGAGGTTGACCAGCGCGAACGGCAGCAGCCCGAGCCAGAGCACCCGCTGCACCCAGCCGAGGGCGCCGCGGACCGCTGAGGTGAGCGCACCCCAGGAGTACGCCTCGACCGCGTGCCCGTCGTTCAGGGAGCGGCGCGGCAGGTCGTCCCCGGTGCGGAACACGCCCGTGATGCCGTCGCCCGCGACCTGGCGCGGGTCCTTCACGCCGAGCATGGAGGCTGGCGAGGTGCCGTGCACGCCGTGCACGCGCAGCTCGAGGGCGGCGGCGGGCGGGGTCCGCGCGGCGCTCGTCGTCGACCCCGAGGCGTTGCTGGTGGCGTTCCCGAGGTCCTTGCTCCCGCTCCCTGAGGCCAGGGTGCCCATAGGGGCATCGTGGCCCTCCCCGTGCGGCAGGTAAAGAAGGTCAGTGCCGGGGCAGCAGGATGTCCAGACCACCCGCGAGCGCGTCGCCGTCCCAGGTGCCGCCGAGGAAGCGGGTGATCGCTGCCGCCGCCGCCGCGTCCGGGCGCTCGACCGGCACGTCCTCGGCCGACCGGCCCGTCACGTGCAGGCGCAGGTGGCTCTCCTCGGCCTCCAGCCGGACGGTGACCGGCCCGGCGCCGTGGGCGCAGACGTCGGCGAGCACGCTGTCGAGCACCTGCTCGAACGGTCCGGGGGTGACGACGAGGTCGCCGCCGGCCTCGACGCGGGTACGCACCTCGCCGCCCCCCGGCGGCTGGCCGCCCCAGCGCCGGGCGACCGCCTCGGCCAGCTCGCGCACCGTGATCGTCGTGCTGCCGAGGAGTCCGCGGCCGCGGCCCGTCTCGACGAGCTCGGCGATGGTGTCCTGCAGGCGCATCACGCCGCCGAGGCAGCGGGTGAGCGACGACCGGGTCTCCTCGTCGAGGCTGCGGTCGAGCAGCAGCTCGTCGAGCTCGAGGCGCAGCGCGGTGATCGGGGTGCGCAGGGCGTGGGACGCGAGCTGGGCGTACTCGCGGTTGCGCTGGAACTCGTGCTCGATGTTCTGCGCGCTCGTCTTCAGCGCCGCACCCAGCGCGACGACCTCAGGGATGCGTGAGGCGGGCAGCTCGATGTCGAAGCGGCCGCGGCCCAGTGCCTCGGCGCTGCGGGCGAGCGCCGTGAAGGGCTCGGAGAGCCGACGGGCGAGCGCCAGCCCGAGCAGGATCGCCAGGATCACCGCGACGAACGAGATGACGAGCAACGAGGTCAGCAGGTCGCGGGCGCTCGCGCGGACGCGGGCGTCGCTCTTCACCGCCAGGACGGTCGTCTCCCCCACCGTCCGGGTGACCACCAGCGGGCGACCCGAGGCCTCGGCGCGGAAGCGGTCGCCCGTCGCGGTCAGGTCCGGGGAGTCGGGATGCCTGATCGTGAGCCGGGCGTCGGTGTCGGTGAGGTCCTGCAGCTGCAGCGACGACACCGGGAGACCCCCGTCGAAGCGGCGGTCGAAGACGACCGCGACCTGCGTGGCGTGCTCGCCGAGCGCGTCGAGCTCGTTCTCGCGCACCTGGTGCGCGAGCCAGATCCCCCGCAGGATCCCCGCCGGCACCAGCAGGGCCAGGGTCAGCCCGACGAACGCGAGGGCGAGCCGCTCACGCACCTCTAGCTGCCGGTCTCCAGGCGGAAGCCGACCCCACGGATCGCAACCACGCGCTCGCCGGCGTCGGCGGCCTCCAGCTTGCTGCGCAGGCGACCGATGGTCACGTCGAGGGTCTTGGTGGAGCCGTACCAGTTCTGGTCCCAGACCTGGTTCATCAGCGTCTCTCGCGGCACCACCTTGTCGTGGTGGGAGGCGAGGACCGCCAGCACGTCGAACTCCTTGGCGGTGAGCGCGATCTCCTTGTCGCCGAGGTGGACGCGGCGCGAGGCGGCGTCGATCTTGAGGCCCGAGGAGGTGACGACGGTCGTGTCGTCCTGCGCGACGTGGGCGCTGCGTCTCAGCAGCGCGCGGACGCGTGCGAGGAGCTCGGCCAGGCCGAAGGGCTTGGCGAGGTAGTCGTCCGCGCCGACGTCGAGGCCGACCACGCGATCGAGCTCACCGGCACGCGCCGTCACCATGATGATGCCGCCGAGATAGCCGCCCGACCGCATCTTGCGGCACACGTCGATGCCGTCCATGTCGGGCAGTCCGAGGTCGAGGATCACCACCGCCGGCTCCTGCTCGACCACGAAGGTCAAGGCGTCCGCTCCACCCGAGACTCGACTGACGTCGTAACCCTCACGCTCCAACGTGCGCATCAAGGGGACGGCAATGTCCTCCTCGTCCTCCACCACCAGCACGTCGTGCACCATGTCAGGAGCATAGAGGTGCGATCAGCGGGTGGTGGCGGGAACGTCCGTGTCGACCTGCTGGGAGACCGAGGTGTGGGCCGGCTCAGCCGACCCTGCCTGACCAGAACCGACCACCACGGAACCGGCAGCCAGGACGATGGCGACGGGAATCAGTGCGATGCGGGACATGAGTCAAGAATCGGCGTCGACGATCCACAGCCGATCCTCGGTCGGGCTACCCACAGGTAAAAGAAACCGGACCCTTTCCCACAGCTTCGGGGGTCAGGCCTCGAACACGTCACCCAGCTCGGACACGCGCGCGAGCACCTGCTCCATCGTGAGCTGGTCGAGCGTGAGCTCGTCCTCGGCCCCCTCCTCGACCTCGGCCCAGGTCAACGGCGCGGCGGCGGTCGGGCGCTCACGCCCGCGCAGGGAGTACGGCGACACGGTGGTCTTGGAGCCGGAGTTCTGCGACCAGTCGAGGAACACCTTGCCGGGCCGCTTGGCCTTGGTCATCACGCTCGTGACCAGCGCCGGGTGCTCCTGCTGGAGCGCCTCGGCCACCTCCTTGGCGAGTGCGGTGGTGCCGTCGCTGTCGAGGGTGCCGTCCATCGGGGCGTAGAGGTGGAGGCCCTTGCTGCCGCTCGTCACGGGCGTGCAGCCGAGGTCGCGCTCGGCCAGCGCGTCGCGCACCATCAGCGCCACCTGGGCGCACTCGTGCAGTCCCGCCGGCTCCCCCGGGTCGAGGTCGATGACGAGGCGGTCGGGGTTGCGGGGCGTGCCGTCGGGCTCGACGGTCCACTGGTGCACGTGCAGCTCGAGGGCCGCCAGGTTGGCCAGCCAGGTCAGCGTCGCGAGGTCGTCGCAGATCGGGAAGCGGATCGTGCCGTCGCCCTTGCCCGAGCGCGAGCCGGTGGTCGGCACCTCGGCCGTGCGCACCCACGAGGGCGTGCCGGGGGGTGCGTTCTTCTCGAAGAAGCTGCCCTTCTCCACGCCGTGCGGCCAGCGGATCCGGGTCACGGCCCGGTCCTTGAGGTGCGGCAGCAGCACCGGGGAGACCTGGGCGTAGTAGTTGAGGACCTCGCCCTTGGTCGTTCCGGTGCGCGGGTAGAGCACCTTGTCGAGGTTGCTGATGGTCAGCGTGCGTCCGCCGACGTCGACCTGGAGCTCGTTCATCTTCCGATGCCGATCACGGGGACGCGGGCGGGGTCGAGGAGCCGCACGAGCGCGCGGATGGTGCGTCGCGGCGCGCTCACGCACCCGGCGGTCGCGCCGCGGCCGTTGACGTGCAGGAAGATGCCCGAGCCCCGGTGGCGTACCTGCTCGACGTTGAAGTCGGTCACGATCGACCACTCGTACTGCCGCGGGTAGTCGGTCAGCCGCTCCGAGGAGTCGGGGTGCGACGACGGCAGCCACCAGCGGAAGCCGCCGTCGCGCTGGTTGCGCAGGCGGTTGTAGTGGGCCGACCGGTTGTCCTGCACCCAGAAGTCGCCGCGCCGGATCCGGTGGTGCGGCAGCCGGGACCGGGCGTCCGGGCCGTGCGTGCCGAAGGTGGAGGTGAGCCCGTAGGTCCCCAGCGGTGTCGTCCCCGTGCCCTGCACGCGCCGCTCCCCGCGCACCAGGCCGCCGTAGCCCGTGCGGCCGTCGCGTGTGGCGAGCTGCCGCTTCCACCCGCCGTCGGTGAGCCGCCACAGCGACACCGTGGCGCGTACACCGTGGGTGTGGTCGACGGTGACGACCTGCGAGGTCCCCTCGCGCAGGTCGACGCGCACACCGCCGAGCTGCACGCGCTCGGCGTGGGCGGCCGTGGGCGAGGCGAGGGCGACGAGGACGCCACCGATCACCGCGGCTCCCGCGAGCGTGGTGCGTGGTCTCACAGCTGCCCTCACAGGTCGTCGGGGCCGAGGTCGGTGCGGATGCCACGGTACGACGGCTGGCGCAGGCGCTGCACGGGCATCCGGTTGAGCGAGTCGACGTCGACCACGAGGAACGGCTCGACCCAGAACGTGCCGCGGGCGTCGACGGCCGGCACCTCGTCGGCGAACGGGCTGGCCTCGACGGAGCGGCCGGCGAGCTGCGCGCCGAGGAGACGGCTCGCCTCGCCGCCGATCCCGCTGCCGACCCGGCCGCGGAAGAGCAGGCCCTCGGCCGTCGGCTCACCGACGAGGAGTGCGGCCAGGCGGTCCTTGGTGCCCTCCTGCGGCCGCCAGCCGCCGACGACGAACGAGAACCGGTGCCGGTGGGCGAACTTGAGCCAGGCCCGGCTGCGGACGCCGGGCTCGTAGCGGCTGGTCAGGCGCTTGGAGACGATGCCCTCCAGCCCCTGGGCGAGGGTGGCGTCGCGCAGCATCACCCCGTCGTCGTACGTCGGGGGCACCTGCCAGCCGCCGAGGTCGAGCCCCTCGAGCACCTCGCGCCGCTCCGCGAGGGGCAGCTGGGTGAGGTCGCGACCGTCGAGACGCATCACGTCGAAGACCATGAAGGTGGCCGGCACGGTGGTGGCCAGCCGCGCGGCGGAGCGGGCCGAGCGGACGTGCATCCGCTCCTGGATGACCGCGAAGTCGGGGACGCCCGCGTCGTTGATGCCGATGATCTCGCCGTCGACGAGCAGGTCCCGGCCGCCCATCGGGGCCCCGTGCACGTCGGGCCAGGCGATGGTGGCGTCGTTGCCGTTGCGGGTGCTCAGCCGGGCCACCGGAGCACCGTCGTGGACGTCGGCGAGCATCCGCACGCCGTCCCACTTCACCTCGTGGCGCCAGTCGTCACCGGTCGGCACGACGTCGCCCTTGGTCGCGAGCATGGGACGCATCGACGGGGGCACGTGGTCAGTCTGGCAGTACATACTGTGGTGACTCACACGTCCGACGAGAGGTCTTCCCCATGCGCGCGATCTGGAAGGGTGCGGTGTCCTTCGGCCTGGTGTCCGTGCCGGTCAAGCTCTATGCCGCGACCGAGAGCCACGACGTCTCCTTCCGCCAGGTGCACGCCAAGGACGGCGGCCGGATCAAGTACCAGCGCGTCTGCTCCCTCGACGGCGAGGAGGTGGCCTACGCCGACATCGCCAAGGGCTACGAGACCGAGGACGGCGAGATGGTCATCCTCACCGACGACGACATGGCCGAGCTGCCGTCGACGTCGTCGCGCGAGATCGCGGTCGAGAAGTTCGTGCCCCGCGAGCAGATCGACCCCCTGCTCTTCGAGAAGTCCTACTACCTCGAGCCCGAGGGCGCCGGGGCGAAGCCCTACGCCCTGCTGCGCCAGGCCCTCAAGGATGCCGACCGGATGGCCGTGGTGACGGTGGCGTTGCGCCAGCGCACCACGATCGCCGTGCTCCGCGTCCGCGAGACCGAGGCCGGCGAGGTCATCGTGCTCCAGACGATGATGTGGCCCGACGAGGTGCGCACGCCCGACTTCAAGGTCGAGGTCGACGACGCCAAGCCGCAGGAGGTCAAGATGGCGCACATGCTCGTCGAGACCCTCGCCGGCGACTTCGACGCCACCGAGTTCGAGGACGACTACGCCGGCGCCGTCGAGGCGCTGGTGAAGTCGAAGATCGAGGGCGGCGAGATCAAGCGCACCGAGACCTCCACCAAGACCTCGGGCGAGGTGGTCGACCTGCTGGCTGCGCTGCAGAAGTCCGTGGCTGCGGCGAAGTCCGCGCGCGGCGAGGAGGCCGACGACGAGGACGAGGCCCCGAAGAAGTCCACCGCCAAGAAGTCGGCGGCGAAGAAGTCGACCACCAAGAAGGCCGCCGCGAAGAAGACGGCGGCCAAGAAGTCGACCACCAAGAAGACCGCCGCGAAGAAGACGGCTGCCAAGAAGGCCAGCTGACCCGCCCGGGCTGCGGTCCTGAGTGGACTGATGCCGCACCACGAAGGCAGTTCGCGGCTCCTGTCGAGGGTGTGAGCGTGGCTGTCGCAGTCAGTGCGCCGAACTGCCTTCCTGGTGCAGGCCCGGCCCTGTGGAGACACCGCCCGCGAGGGGTCGGGCCTGGAGCCCCGCCTGCTCGCGGAGCTCGTCGAGGATCTCGTCGATCCTCACCACCAGCGAGATGTGGCCCTCGTCGTCGAAGAGGTGGGCACGAGCGCCCGGGACGTGCGCGGCCAGCCAGCGGCCGTGCTCGAAGGGCACCATCCGGTCGTGCGCTCCCTGCCACACCGACACGGGCACGGTGAGGTCCGCGAGGTGGAAGCCCCACGGCCGGACGATCTGGAGGGTGTCCTCGACCATCCCGCCCGGTCCCTGCGCGAAAGCGTGGTTGAACGACGCCGCGACCGCCTCGCCGATCTCGTCGGACAGCGCCGCGGCGTCGACCTCGTCGACGAGGTCGCCCATCGACGCGACGATGTCGGCGGCGGTGACAGTCGCCAGGCCGGCTGCCTGCTCGGCAGCGATCGGCGCGTAGGACTCGCGGCCCTCCCTCGCCGCCGCGAAGTCGCGGACGTTCTCCTCCCCCATGCCGTCGGCCCAGTCGGGTCCGGACTCGTCCGGCGGCGCGACACCCGCGAGCGTCGCGGCCGCCCGGCAGCGCTCGGGCATCGTCGCCGCGCACGCGAGGGCGCGCGGTCCGCCGCCGGACCACCCGAGGGTGACGAACTCCCCCATCCCGAGGTGGTCGAGCAACGCCGCGGTGTCCGCAGCGTCGGCGACCAGCGGCACGGGCCACCCCTCGGGCGCCGGGCGTGCGGTGGACGAGCCGTAGCCGGGGCGCGAGAAGGTCACCAGGTGCAGGCCCGCGCGCTCGGCGGCCGCCCAGACCAGTGGGTCGACGACCGCCGCGCTCGGCGTACCGGAGTGGTAGGCCAGCGGGAAGCCGGCCTCGTCCCCTCCGGTGAGGAACTCCAGCTCGCGGCCGTCGGGAAGCGTCAGCGAGCGGGGTCCTGAGGTCATGCCCGATCGTGGCACGCCCCTAGGACGCGTGGGCCACCGGCTCGCGCCCGGAGAGCTCCCGCAGCTGTCGGCCGATCTCCGCGGCGACCGCGACGGCCAGGTCCCGCGGCGGCTCGCCGTCCAGCTCCGGCACCACGTGCTGCACGACGCCGTCGGCGAGCAGGTCGGCGGCACGCACCCGCTGGCGGGTCGCCATCTCGGCCGCGTGGTCGACGTCGCCATGCACGATCAGGCTCGCCCCCTCGGGCGGCAGCGGCGACAGCCACGCGTGCTCGGTGGCGACGACCGTCCGGGCGGGCAGGAAGGCGAGCGCCCCTCCCCCGCACCCCTGGCCGAGGATCACCGACACCGTCGGCACCGTCATCGTGGTGAGGGTGGCGATGCAGCGGGCGATCTCGCCGGCGATGGCGCGCTCCTCGGCCTCGGGCGAGAGCTCGGCGCCCGGTGTGTCGATGACGCTCACCAGCGGCAGCCCGAGCTCCTCGGCCAGGCGCATCCCGCGTCGTGCCTCGCGCAGCGCGCCGGGCCCCATGGCATGGCCCGGCACCTGGCGCGAGCGGTCCTGACCGATGACCACGCACGGCTGGTCGTCGAGGCGGGTCAGGGCGACCAGGACGGTCGAGTCGCGCTCGCCCTCGTCGGTCCCGCGCAGTTGGAGCGTGCCGTCGGCGCCGTGCGCGAGGAGGTCGCGCACGCCCACCCGGTCCGAACGCCGGGTGCGCTCGATGCTGTCCCAGGCGGACCCGTCGCCCATCGGGCGCGACGCCCGGTGGGGCAGCCGGCCGGGGCCGGGGCCGTCGACGAGGACGGCCAGGGCCTGGTCGACCATCTCCGGCAGGTGCTCGGCGGCGACGACGCCGTCGATGACCCCGTTGGCGGCGAGGTTCTCCGCCACCTGGACGCCCGGCCGGAACGGCCGGCCGTTGAGCCCCTCGTAGACCTTCGGCCCGAGGAACCCCACCAGGGCACCGGGCTCGGCGACCGTCACGTGCCCGAGCGAGCCCCACGAGGCGTAGACGCCGCCGGTCGTGGGGTGGCGCAGGTGCACGAGGTAGGGCAGGCCGGCCGCGCGGTGGTCCATCAGCGCGCGGGAGATCTCGGCCATCCGCACGAAGGCGGGCGTGCCTTCCTGCATCCGGGTGCCGCCGGACGCGGTGCTGGCCAGCAGGGGCAGGCCCTCGGCGGTGGCACGGCGTACGGCTGCGGTGATCCGGTCGGCTGCGACCCGGCCGATGGAGCCGGCGAGGAAGCGGAACTCGTTGACCACCACCGCCACCGGACGCCCGCGCACCTCGCCGCGGCCGGTCAGCACCGACTCGTCGGTGCCGGCCTTGGCGGCCGCCGCCTCGAGGGCGGCGCGGTAGCCGGGGTCGGCGTAGGACAGGTCCACCGGCTCGTCCCACGAGACGAAGGTGCCGGCGTCGAGCACCAGGTCGAGCAGCTCAGGGGCCGTCCAGCGCCTTGTCGCCTGGGGGGTGTTCACGCGCCGCCCCCGCCGATCCAGGACCGGATCTCGTCGGCGTGCTGGTCGAGCAGCGGCGGGGCCGTGTGCTCCCGCCGGGTGACCTCGTCGCCGGCGGCGTCGAAGAACCGGAGCGGCGGGCCGGGGAGGGTGATGCCGCCGAGGGTGGGGTGCTCGACGTCGACGAGGAGGCCCTGGCTGGCGACCTGGTCCCACTCGTAGACCTCGTCGAGGGTGCGCACCTTGCCGGCCGGCACGCCGACCTCGGCCAGCCGCGCGAGCAGCGGCTCGGCGTCCCAGTCCGCGAAGACCTGCTCGACGACCTCGATCACGCGTTCGCGCTGGGCGACGCGCTCGCCGTTGGTCGCGAGGCCCTCGGCGTCCGGGTCGAGCCCGAAACCGGCGCAGAACTTCTTCCACAGCCCCTCGCTGCCGAGCGCGATCTGCACCGCGCCGTCGCGGCAGTGGAACAGCCCGTAGGGGGCGATCGAGGGGTGGTGGTTGCCCTGCGCGCGGCCGACCTCGCCCGCCACCGTCCAGCGGGTGCCCTGGAAGGCGTGCACGCCGACGACGGAGGCGAGCAGCGACGTCCGCACGACCTGGCCCTTGCCGGTCGCGTGCCGCTCGTGGAGCGCGGCGAGGACGCCGTAGGCGCCGTACATCCCGGACAGGAGGTCGGCGATCGGCACCCCGACGCGTTGCGGGTCGTCCGGGCCAGAGCCGGTCAACGACATCAGGCCGGCCTCGCCCTGGGCGATCTGGTCGTAGCCCGCGCGTCCGCCCTCGGGGCCGTCGTGGCCGAACCCGGTGATCGAGAGGACCACGAGCCGCGGGTTGCGGCGCATCAGCTCCTCGATGCCGAGGCCGAGCCGCTCGAGCACGCCGGTGCGGAAGTTCTCCACCAGCACGTCGGCCTTGTCGACCAGGCCCAGCAGGACGTCCTTGTCGGTCGTGTCCTTGAGGTCGAGCGCGATCGACTCCTTGTTGCGGTTGGTGCAGAGGAAGTACGTCGACTGACGGGCGTCGGGCTCGCCGACGAACGGCGGACCCCAGCCACGGGTGTCGTCGCCGCTGCCGGGCGCCTCCACCTTGATCACGCGGGCACCGAGGTCGCCCAGCATCTGGGTGGCGTGCGGTCCGGCGAGCGCGCGGGTGAGGTCGACGACGAGGAGGTCGGAGAGGGGTCCGGTCATGAGGGGTTCACCATCCAGGGAGGACGAGGGCGGCCCACACGAGCAGCGGGCCGACGAGGGTGACGATCGTGGCGTAGCCCAGGATCTGCTTGTAGTAGGTGCTCTCGTCGATCGTGTCCGGCTTGTTGGCCAGCATCAGGGCACCGTTGGTGGAGAACGGGCTGACGTCGACGATGGTCGAGCTGACCGCGAGCGCCGCCACGAAGAAGCCGGCCGACAGGCCGCCCTCGGCGACGAGCGGGATCGCGATCGGGATGATCACCGGCAGCAGCGCGGTCGAGGAGGCGAAGGCCGAGACGATGCCGCCCACGTAGCAGAGGATCAGCGCACCGATGGCGACCGCGCCAAGGCCCGCAGCCCACTTTCCGACGAACTCCGGGGAGCCGGCAGTGGTGAGGATCGTGGCGTAGGTGCTGACGCCGGCGACGAGGAGCACAGTCGGCCAGGCGATCTGCTTGACGGTGTCCTTGTATGCCTTCGGCGTGAGGACCGAGAGCACGACCGCGGCGGTGATCGCGGCGAAGCCGATGTTCTTGTCGAAGACCAGCGCGACGACGGCCACGGCCAGGAAGGCGAGCAGCGTCAGGGTGTGCTCGAGGGTCGTGCCGGCGTCACCCGGGTTGGGGGTGCCCGTGGTGGGGGTGGCGCCGGTGCCCGAGCGGGCATCGGAGTGATCGGGGTGCCTACGTGTCGCGCTGCCGCCGGCAGTGGACCCGGCGCCGGTCGCGGCACCGGCCTCGACCAGCTCGCCCTCGTGCATGCGCAGCTTCATCAGCTTCCGGCCGCCGAGCACCACGAAGAGGATCGCCGCCATCACGGTGTTGACCGCGAGGCTGGAGAAGAAGATGGTCAGGTGCGAGGCGCCCAGGCCGGCGTCCTCCATCACCGAGTTGGTGATCGTGCCGTAGATCGAGATCGGCGAGAAGCCGCCCGCCTGTGCGCCGTGCACGACGAACATGCCCATCATCAACGGGCTGATGCCGTAGCGGCCGGCGAAGCCGAGGGCGATCGGGCCGATGATCGCGCAGGCGGCCGGGCTGGCGGCTCCGATCGCGGTGATCACCGCGGTGACCGCGAACATCACCCACGGGATCAGGGCGACCCGCCCGCCGACCGAAGCGACCGCGGTGCGGACGATGAGGTCGACGGTGCCGTTCTGCCTCGCGATCGCGAAGAGGTAGGTGACACCGATCAGGGTGAGGACCAGGTCGGCACTGATGCCGGCGAGGATCTCCTTCTCGTCCAGTCCCAGTGAGTACATGCCGACGAGCCACGCCGCGACGTAGGCCAGTGCGCCCATGTTGATGGGGAGCACCGTGCCCACCACGAACAGGGCGACGAGCGCCAGGATCGCAATCCATTCCGGACCCATGGGTCCACCTCCAGTCAGTCCCGAGTCGGTCCCGAGCCAGCCCGGGACGACGGTCAGCACGGCGGACGTCCGGGGGGTGACGCCCATCACGTGTCTGGCCCAGTGGCCTAGCCAATAGGACAATGAGCCGAGCGTCAATAGGCTGTCCGCATGTCCGAGTCGTTCCCGCCCCGGTTGCTCCGCACCCGCCTCTACGAGCAGGTGGCCGGCCAGATCTCTTCGTGGATCGCCGACAACGGCCTCGGGGCCGGGGACCGGCTGCCACCCGAGCGCGAGCTTGCGCAGCGGCTCGGGGTCAGCCGCGCCACCCTCAGCCAGGCGCTCGTGGCGCTCGAGGTGGTCGGTGTCGTGGAGGTACGCCACGGGGACGGCACCGTCGTCACGGCGCGCCAGCAGCAGGCGACCCGGATCGTCGAGGCGATCCGCAGCCACGCCGACCGGCTGCCCGAGGTGATCGAGACGCGCGACGCGCTCGAGACCAAGATCGCGGCGCTGGCCGCGGTGCGCCGCACCGAGGACGACCTCGCCCGCATCGACGACGCCCTGGCCGCGATGGAGGCCGACATCGAGGCCGGTGGTCGCGGCGTCGAGGGCGACGAGCGCTTCCACGGTGCGGTCACCGCGGCGGCCCACTCCCTCCTGCTCGCGCGCCTGATGGACGAGATCGGCGACCTGGTGAAGGAGACGCGACTCGAGTCGCTCGGCCAGCCCGGCCGCCCGCAGGACTCCCTCGCCGGCCACCGCGCGATCGCCGACGCGATCCGGGCCGGCGATCCCGCTGCCGCGTCCGCGGCGATGCACGCCCACGTCGAGATGGTCAGCGACGTGGCCCTGCTCCGCGAGCAGCAGTGACCGCACTCGACACGGTCCTGGTGCTCGCGACCGGGTTCGGCGCGGGCGTGCTCTCCTCGACCGTCGGCGTCGCGTCGCTGCTGAGCTTCCCGGTCCTGGTGGGACTGGGCCTGCCGCCCGTGGTCGCCAATGTGTCCAACACGCTCGGGCTCATCCCGGGAGGGCTCGGCGGGGTCCTGGGCTACCGCGACGAGGTGCGCGAGGCCGGACCGATCGCGCGGGTGATCGTCGTCGTCTGCGCGCTCGGCGCCGCCGTCGGCGCGGCGCTGCTGCTCGGGCTCCCACCCGGGGTCTTCGAGACGATCGTCCCCTACCTGATCCTGTTCACCTGCCTGCTGGTCGGCGTCCAGCCGCGCATCGCGCGGTGGCTGCGGGCGCGCCACGAGCAGCGGCACGGCGAGCAGCTCGCCGAGCGGCGGCACATGTCGTCCGCCACGACCGTGTTCGCGACGGTCACGGGCGTCTACGGCGGCTACTTCGGCGCCGGCGCGGGCGTGATGATGGTGGCGGTCCTCGGCATCGGCACCGACCTCGAGCTGCGCATCGTCAACGGGCTCAAGACGCTCTCGCTGATGGTCGGCAACGTCGTCGCCGGGCTGATCTTCGTCGTCGTCGCGGACCCGCGGTGGGACGCGGTGGTCCTCCTCGCGGCCGGCTCGCTCATCGGTGGCTACGTGGGCGCCCGCGTCGGACGCAAGCTGCCCGACGCCGCGTTCCGCTGGGCCGTCGTCGCGGCTGGCGTCGTCGCGGCGCTACTGCTCTTCTGAGCCGCCCCGGTCCAGGATCGTGCGGACCCACAGGTCGCCGAGCGTCGCGGCGTAGTCGTGGGGCGAGTGCCCGCGCGACGCCAGGGCGGTGAACCACTCGGGACTGTTGGTCGACCAGATCAGGTCCGCGACCTGCTGGTCGCTCAGGTCCTCGCGGACCGATCCCGTCGCGCGCAGCTCTCCCGCCAGCTGCAGCATGTTCGTGGCCCGCCGGTCGGTCACGTGCCGCCACGCCGCAGCGCACTCGTCGTCGGTGAGCCCGGCGTCGCGCAGGGCGAGCAGCAGCGGCGCGACGGTCGGCATCAGTCGGCCGAGCGCGTCGGCGTACGTCATCAGCTTGTCGACCGCCGACCCTGCCTCCTGCACGGCCCGGACGTAGTCGCGGTCCGACGCCGGCAGGGGCCGGCCGGAGGACGCCAGCACCATGTCGACCACGACCAGCAGGATCTGCGGCTTGCGACCGACGGCGGCGTAGACGGTGTCCACCGACACACCGGCCGCGCCGGCGATCTGCCCGACGGAGGTGGCGGCGTAGCCGTGCTGGACGAAGAGGTCACGCGCGGCACCGAGCACGCGGTCGCGCGTCTGCTCGGCAGCGGCGCGTCGCCCCGAGGCGTCGTAGGTGCGGGCCTTGCGCTGGGACGACACGAGGTCTAACTTAGCGAATATTCATCCGAAGTCGATTCGGATCAATCGAGGGAGGCTCCCATGTCCGACGACACGACGGTCGTGATGAGGGGGCCGCAGGACGCGCATCACGCGACGTGGGCGATGGGGTCGCTGTTCGAGCACCTCCTGCTCCCCGAGGAGTCGGGCGGCCGCCTCGCCGTGGCGACGGTGACCCAGCCGCCGGGGATCGCGACGCCGCTGCACCGCCACACGCGCGAGGCCGAGGCGTTCTTCGTGCTGGCGGGCGAGATGACCTACCGCGCCGGCGAGGAGGACTTCGAGCTGACACCCGGCTGCTTCATGTACCTCCCGCAGGGGATCCCCCACGCCTTCCGGGTCCACGGCGACGTCCCGGTCCACTACCTCGCGCTCACCGAGCCCGGCCACCTGCTCGGGCTCTACGACGAGGTGGGGGTGCCCGCGGGAGCGCTCCGCGTCCCCGGCGAGGGCGAGGGCCGCTCCATGGAGGAGGAGATCGCCCGCTGGAACGGGGTGGGTCCGCGCTACGGCCTCGAGGTCGTCGGGCCGCCGATCCCGGAGGCGACCCGGTCCTGACCCCGGGCCGACCCGCCTACGGCTGGGGCGAGGCCCCGCGGGCGGCCGCCGAGTCCGGCACCGAGCGGTGGAAGCGCGACATCAGCGCGTCGCTGAGTCGGGGCGCGACGACGTTGACCACCGCCCCGACGCGACCGGGGACCGTGTCCCACGTGACGGGACGCTCCTCGAGCGCCCTGACGACCTTCGCGGCGGCCTGCTCGGCGCTCATGCTCGCGCGGTTGTCGTAGGCATCGGTCGGCACGACCATCGCCGTGGCGACGAGGGAGAACCGCATGTTGGTGAACGTCACGCCGTCGGCGTAGGTCTCCCGGCCGGCGATGCGCGACCAGGTGTCGAGCGCGGTCTTGGAGGCGATGTAGGCGGCGAACTTCGGCGCCTTCATCTGCACGCCCCACGTCACGATGTTGACCACGTGGCCGAACCCCTGGGCGCGCATCGCGGGCAGCAGTCCCATCGTCAGCCTGACCGGCCCGAAGTAGTTGATCGCCATGGTGCGCTCGAAGTCGTGGAACCGGTCGTAGGACAGGTCGAGCGAGCGGCGGATCGAGCGGCCGGCGTTGTTGACGAGGTAGTCGACGGCGCCGACCTCGGCGAGCACCCGGACGACCAGGTCGTCGATCGCGTCGAGGTCGGTCAGGTCGGCGACGTACGTCGACGCGCGACCGCCCGCGGCCTCGATCGAGGCGCGCACCCGTGCGAGCTCGTCGGCCCGGCGCGCCACCAGGACGACGTGGGCGCCGCGTGACGCAGCCGCGCGTGCGGTGGCCTCGCCGATGCCCGAGCTGGCGCCGGTGACCAGCACCGTCCGCCCGGCCAGCGGGCTGGGGCCGCCCCGCCCGGTCAGCCTCCGCAGCCGGGCCCGGGGCGTGACCCAGAGCAACCCCATCAGGTCCTCATCAGGCGAGCAGGCCCCGCACCACGCGCAGGCCGACCGAGAGGCGAGCCAGCTCGGCGGTCTCCTCGCGGCAGATCTCCTTGAGGGTGCCGGCCGCGCGGCCGACGAGCTCCTCCTCGGAGGCCTCCCACGCGGTGACCCGGGCCGGAGCCGGGTCGTCGGCGCTGGTCGTCTCCAGGACCTGGGCGGTGAGCTGCTGGTGCACGCCGTAGAGGTCGTCGCGCACTGCGGCCCGGGCCATCGTCTGCCACCGGTCGTCGCGAGGCAGCGCGAAGATCCGCTCGACGAGGGCCGGCAGGCCGAGCCGCTCCCCCAGCGCGAAGTGCACCCGCGCGACCTCGGCGGGGTCGAGCCCGAGCCGGTCGGCCGTCTCGACGATGCCGAGGAGGGCGTAGGCCGGGGCGAGCACCGCGACGCGGGAGGCGAGGTCGTCGGAGACGCCCTGGTGGGTCAGCCGCTTCGCGCGGGCGTCGTAGTCGTCGCGCTCGCGACCGCTCATGATGTCGGGCAGCTCGGCCATCACGGCCTGCACCCGCTCGCGGAAGAAGTCGACGGTGGCGCTCGAGTCCAGCGGTGGGCGCCGGTTGGTGACCAGCCAGCGCGAGGCGCGCTCGACGAGGGTGCGCATCTCGATCCGCATCCGGGTCTGGCGCTCGGCCGGCACCAGGTTGTCGAGCCCGGCGATCTCCTGGCGCAGCTGCAGTGAGCCGAAGATCTCGCGGGCCACGAAGTTGGCGCGCGTCAGGTCGGCCGGGCTGGCCCCGGTCTCCCCCGCCAGTCGCGGCCAGAAGGTCATGCCGGCTCCGTTGACCAGGTCGTTGACCACCTGCGTCACGATGATCTCGCGGCGCAGCGGGTGGTCCTCCATGGCCGCCTCGAGGTCCGGCTTCATCCGGCTCGGGAAGTAGGCGAGGAGGTCCTCGCGGAGGTAGGGGTCGTCGGGCAGGTCGGACTGGATGAGCTCGTCGGCGAGCACGATCTTCGTCCACGCCAGCAGCACCGACAGCTCCGGAGCCGACAGGGCCTGCTTGCGGTCCAGGCGACGGCGTACCTGCCGGGTCGAGGGCAGGCCCTCGAGGTCGCGGTTGAGGACGCCGCGCCGCTCGAGTGCGCGCATCCAGTCCTCGTGCACGTGCAGCAGGGACGGAGCGTGCGCCTCGGCGTTGGCGAGGGCGAGGTTCTGCTCGTAGTTGTCGCGCAGAACGAGCGCCCCCACCTCCTCCGTCATCTCGGCGAGCAGCTCGTTGCGGGCGGCCTCGTCCATCGCCCCCGACCGGACGACCTTGTCGAGCAGGATCTTGATGTTGACCTCGTGGTCGGAGGTGTCCACGCCGGCGGAGTTGTCGATGAAGTCGGTGTTGATCCGACCGCCCTCGCCGCCGACACCGAGGCGGGCGTACTCGACCCGGCCGAGCTGGGTGAAGCCGAGGTTGCCGCCCTCGCCGATGCACTTGGCGCGGAGGTCCTGGCCGTCGACGCGGATCGCGTCGTTGGCCTTGTCACCGGCGTCGGCGTTGGTCTCCTCGGAGGACTTCACGTAGGTGCCGATGCCGCCGTTCCAGAGAAGGTCGACCGGCGCGAGCAGGATCGCCTTCATGAGCTCGGCGGGGGTCAGCGCCGTCACGCCGGAGTCGAGGCCCAGCACCGCGCGCACCTGCGTCGAGACGGGGATCGACTTGGCCGAGCGCGACCAGACCCCACCGCCCTCGGAGATCAGCGAGGTGTCGTAGTCCTTCCAGCTGGAGCGGGGCAGCTCGAAGAGGCGGCGGCGCTCGGCGTAGGAGGCTGCCGCGTCGGGGTCGGGGTCGAGGAAGATGTCGCGGTGGTCGAACGCGGCCACCAGGCGGGTGTGCTCGGAGCAGAGCATGCCGTTGCCGAACACGTCGCCGGACATGTCGCCGATGCCGACCGCGGTGAAGTCCTCGGCCTGGCAGTCGACGCCCATCTCCCGGAAGTGGCGCTGCACCGAGACCCAGGCACCCTTGGCGGTGATGCCCATCGCCTTGTGGTCGTAGCCCACGGAGCCGCCGGAGGCGAAGGCGTCACCGAGCCAGAAGCCGTAGTCCTTGGCCACGCCGTTGGCGATGTCGGAGAAGGTGGCGGTGCCCTTGTCGGCCGCCACCACGAGGTAGGAGTCGTCGCCGTCGTGGCGGACCACGTCGCGCGGCGGCACCGTCTCGCCGTCGACGAGGTTGTCGGTGATGTCGAGCAGGCCGGAGATGAAGGTCTTGTAGCAGGCCACGCCCTCGGCCAGCCACGCGTCACGGTCGGACGGGTCGGGCAGCTGCTTGCAGAAGAAGGCACCCTTCGCCCCGACGGGCACGATGACGGTGTTCTTCACCATCTGCGCCTTGACCAGGCCGAGCACCTCGGTGCGGAAGTCGTCGCGGCGGTCGGACCAGCGCAGGCCACCGCGGGCGACGGCGCCGAAGCGCAGGTGCGAGCCCTCCACGCGTGGGCTGTAGACGAAGATCTCGAAGCGCGGCCGCGGCTCGGGCAGGTCGGGGATCGCCGACGGCTCGAGCTTGAACGAGATGTAGGGGTGCACCTCTCCGTCGGCGGTGCGCTGGAAGAAGTTGGTGCGCAGCGTCGCTCGCACCAGCGTGCGGTAGGAGCGCAGGATGCGGTCGTGGTCGAGGCTGACCACGTCGTCGAGCGCCTTGGCCAGCCGCTCCTCGATGGCCTCCACCTTCGCCGCCCGGGCCTCGGCGTCGGCCTCGAGGGCCCGGTCGCCGCGCCCCGGGTCGAAGCGGGACTCGAACAGCTCGACGAGCAGTCGGGTGATGTCGACGTTGCTGCGCAACGCCCCCTCGATGTAGTCGAGGGCGAAGGGCGAGTTGCCCTGCTTGAGGTACTTCGCGTAGGCGCGCAGCACCGTGGCCTGCCGCCACGTCAGCCCGGCGGCGAGCACCAGCTGGTTGAAGCCGTCGATCTCGTTGTAGCCGTCCCAGACCGCCCGCAGCGCCTCGGCGAACAGCGTGCGCTCGTGGGGCGGGAGGACGCGGCCGTGGCGCAGGCCGAACTCGTAGATGTAGGACGGGCGGGCCAGCCCGGTGAGCTCGTAGGGGCGCTCGTCGACCACCTCGACGCCCATCGAGGTGAGCATCGGCAGCATGCTGCTCAGCGACAGGGGCTCCCCCACGCGGAAGACCTTGAGCCGCGACTCGCCGCGCCGGTAGACCCCGGCCTTCTCGTCCTGGTCGAACAGCGCGAGGTCGATGCCGTCCTCGCCCTCGATCGCCTCGATGCGGCCGAGGTCGGCGGAGCCGCGCTGCGGGGAGTAGTCCTCCTTGTATGCCTCCGGGAACGCGTGCGACCACGCGCGGGCGAGCCGCGAGCCGCGGTCCTCGCCGTGCTCGCTGACGACGGCCGCGATGAAGTCGTCGCGCCAGGAGCGCGAGGCCTCGATGAGGCGACGCTCGAGGTCGGCGACGTCGATCTCGGGGATGTGGCCGCCCTTGGGCGGGTGGACGACGAAGTGGACGCGCGCCGTGGTCGACTCGTTGACCCGCGCGGTGAACTCGACGTGCTCTCCCCCGAGGTCCTCGCGCAGGATGTCGGAGAAGCGCTCGCGGACCGCGGTGCTGTAGCGGTCGCGCGGGAGGTAGACCAGGACGGACACGTAGCGGCCGTAGGTGTCGCGGCGGACGAAGGCGCGCAGCTGGCGGCGCTCGCGGGCGAACATCACGTCCTGCACCACCGGCGCCAGGTCGGCCGGCGAGGTGTGGAAGAGCTCGTCGCGCGGGTAGTTCTCGAGGGTGTCCATGAGGGCCTTGCCCGCGTGGCTGCGCGGGTCGAACTCGGCGCGTCGCATCACCTCGTCGACCTTCTCGCGCAGCACCGGGATCCGGGTGACCGACTCGGTGTAGGCCGCGCTGGAGAACAGGCCGAGGAAGCGTCGCTCCCCCACCACCTCTCCGTCGGGCCCGAACTTCTTCACGCCCACGTAGTCGAGGTACGCCGGGCGGTGCACGGTGGCACGCGAGTTCGCCTTCGCCAGCACGAGCAGCGTCTTCTCGCGGGCCTTCGCCTTCGCGACCGGAGGCAGCTTCGCGAAGGCGCTCGACAGGTCCTGGTCGAAGCGCAGGATGCCGAGCCCGGAACCCGGCACCGCCCGCAGCCCGCACTCGTCGGGATGCCCCTCCTCGGACTCGAGGTGGTACTCGCGGTAGCCGAGGAAGGTGAAGTGGTCGTCGGTCAGCCAGCGCAGGAAGTCGCGCCCCTGTCGCAGCTCCTTCTCCGACAACGGCGGCGGGTTGTCGTCGAGCTCGGCGACGACGGCGAGCGCCTGGGCGTGCATCTTCTCCCAGTCCTCGACCGACTCGCGCACGTCGCCCAGCACCCGCTGCAGGCCGGCCGTGATCTCGTCGGCCTCCTCCTCGTCGGTGCGGTCGATCTCGACGTGCATCCAGGACTCGACGCCGGCCTGGCCGCCGTCCTGCGGCTCGTGCGCGTGCACGTGCTGGAGCTCGCCGGTGATGGCGCGCTCGACGTTGAACTGAGGGTGGATCACCGCGTGCACGTTGTGGCCGAGACGGTTGAGCTCCATGGTCACCGAGTCGACGAGGAACGGCATGTCGTCGGTGACGACCTCCACCACGGAGCGCCCCGACGCCGACCAGCCGGCGTCGGCCATCGTGGGGGTCACGACGCGCACGGCGGCGGTGCCCTGCGGGCGTGACGACGCGAGCTCGCGGTGGGAGGCGAGGGCACCGAACAGGTCCTCCGGCGAGCGCTCGGCGACCTCCTCCGGCGCCACGTGCCGGTAGTAGGCCCGGAGCAGGTCGGCCCACTCCTCCCGGCCCTTCGTCGCTGCGTCGAGCTGCTGGTCCTTGGTCTCCTCGGGCGTCGCCACGCCCCGACCCTAGAACCCGTGGTGTGACCCTCACAACACGGGTCGGTACCCGCCGGTCACCTCGCCCGTGCGGGTGTGTGACGCCGCCCGGTCCTCGCCCTCGGTCGCGCCGTCCGCCATGATGTCGGCACCGGTCGAGGCGGCCACCGAAGCCGCCCGATCAGGTGCCGGACAGGCACCGATCAGGCACCGAGCAGGCACCGAGCAGGCACCGAGCAGGTTCGAGAAGGCAGCAGGAGGACCCGACGATGGGCAAGCGCGTGGTCAAGGACCTCACCTACGACGCACCGCTGGAGGACGTCGCAGCGATGCTCACCGACGCGCCGTTCCGCGAGCGGGTGCTGGAGCGGATGAAGGTCCTGCGCGGGACCGCCACGGCCGAGCCGGGCGCCACCGGGACGGTGGTCACCCTCGACCAGGTGCAGTCGACCGCCAGCCTGCCGTCGTTCGCGACCAAGGTCGTCGGCGACGAGATCCGCATCCGCCAGGTCGAGACGTGGCGCACCCCGGACCGCGCCGACGTCGACGTCACCATCCCGGGCAAGCCCGGTGAGATGCACGGCACCGCCACCCTCACCGAGTCCGGCGGACGCACCACCGAGCGGGTCGACCTCGAGATCACCGTCCGGCTGCCGCTGGTCGGCGGCAAGATCGAGGGGTTGGTGGCGGACATGCTCGTCAAGGCGCTCGACAAGGAGCACGAGACCGGCGTGGAGTGGCTCGCGGGTCGATGACCCTCCTCGTGGAGTCGTACGACGCCCTGGCCGGCGTCGGCCGGCTGCGCGACGAGGACGTGCCCGTCTTCAGCTGAGGCGCTCGCGCTCCTCGACGCCCTCCTCGGCGGCCATCTGCTCGTCGGTGCGACGTTCGCCGACGCGGCGCCACCAGATCACCGCGCCGAGCAGCACGAACGGCCCGAAGGCGAGCAGGAGCGTCAGCGCCTGCTCGAACGGATGCAGGGCGCCCATGTGCAGTGGAATCACGTCCCGATCCTCCCACCCGCGACGGCGTACGGCTCAGCCGGCTCGGGCGGGGAGCTCCCCGCCCGAGCCGGTGCGGCTCAGCCCTGGTGCGGGTAGCGGTGGTCCTTCGGAGGCACGAAGGTCTCCTTGATCGAGCGGGGCGAGGTCCAGCGCAGCAGGTTGACCGCGGCGCCGGCCTTGTCGTTGGTGCCGGAGGCGCGGCCGCCACCGAACGGCTGCTGGCCCACGACGGCGCCGGTGGGCTTGTCGTTGATGTAGAAGTTGCCGGCCGCGAAGCGCAGCGTCTTGCGGGCCCACGCGATGGCCGCCCGGTCCTGGGCGATGATCGCGCCGGTGAGGGCGTACGGAGCGAACGACTCCATCTGGGCCACCACGGACTCGAACTGGTCGTCCTCGTAGACGTGCACGGCCAGGATCGGGCCGAAGTACTCCTCGGAGAACATCTGGTCGGTCGGGTCGCTCGACTCCACGATGGTCGGCCGCACGAACCAGCCGACGGAGTCGTCGGTCTGGCCGCCCGCGAGGAGCGTGAGGTGGTCGGTGCCCTCGACGCGCGCGATGGCCTTCCGGTGCTTGGCGAAGGCCCGGTCGTCGATGACGGCGCCCATGAAGTGGGACAGGTCGGTGACGTCGCCCATGGACAGCGCCTCGGTGTCGGCGATGAGCTGGTCCTTGATCTTGGCCCAGACCGAGCGGGGCACGTAGGCGCGCGAGGCCGCCGAGCACTTCTGGCCCTGGAACTCGAAGGACCCGCGGATCATCGCGACGCGCAGCACGTCGGGGTCGGCCGACGGGTGGGCGACGATGAAGTCCTTGCCGCCGGTCTCGCCGACGATGCGCGGGTAGGCGCGGTAGCCGGTGATGTTCTCGCCGACGGTGCGCCACAGGTGCTGGAACGTCGGGGTGGAGCCGGTGAAGTGGGTGCCGGCGAGGTCGGGGTGCGCCAGGGCCACCTTCGACACGTCGAGCCCGTCGCCGGGCAGCATGTTGATCACGCCCGGGGGCATGCCGGCCTCCTCGAGCAGCTCCATCGTCAGCGACGCGGCGAGCTGCTGGGTCGGCGAGGGCTTCCAGATGACGGTGTTGCCCATCAGCGCCGGGGCGGTGGGCAGGTTGCCGGCGATCGCGGTGAAGTTGAACGGCGTGATCGCGTAGACGAAGCCCTCGAGGGGGCGGTGGTCGGTGCGGTTCCAGATGCCGGGGCTGTTGGCGATCGGCTGGTCGGTGAGGATCTGCTTGGCGTAGTGGACGTTGAACCGCCAGAAGTCGATCAGCTCGCACGCGGCGTCGATCTCGGCCTGGAAGGCCGTCTTGGACTGGCCAAGCATCGTCGCGGCGTTGAGCCGCTGGCGCCACGGCCCGGCGAGCAGGTCGGCGGCCTTGAGGATGATGGCGCACTTCTCGTCGAATGGCATGGCCTGCCAACCGGGCGCGGCCGCCGCGGCCGCGGCGATGGCGTCCTCCGCGTCCTTGGTGGTGGCGCCGCGGAAGGTGCCCAGCACGTGCTGGTGGTCGTGGGGCTGGACGACGTCGGTCTCGGCGCCGCCGCCGTCGCGGTGCTCCCCGCCGATGACCGCGTGGAGGGTGTGCTGCTCGCCCTCGAGGCGGGCGAGCTCGGTGATCAGTGCCTCGCGCTCCGGGCTGCCGGGCGCATAGGTCAGGTTCGGCTCGTTGGTGGGAGCCGGCGGAAAGGTGATCGCGTCCATGCCGCTGATCGTGTCAGACGCGCTCGTGCGCCTCAAAGCGAGGCGACGAGGTCACCGACCTCCTGGGTCGCCCACCACGCCAGGTCGTCGTCCGGGTCGGCGTCGTCCTCGCTGTCGACGTGCACCGCGACGACGTCGCGCCACCGGGCCGGGCCCTCCGCGGAGGGGGTCTCGACCACCACGACGACACGCCTGCGGCGACCGTCGGGAAGCCCTGCCAGGAGCTCGGCCGAGGCGTCGGCCGCGGTCATGAGGGCGGCGTACTCGGTCTCCTCGCCGTCGTCCTCGGCGACCACCGGGTCGAGCACCTCCGGCCCGTCGGCGTCCCACGCCGCGGCGAGGCGCGGCAGCGTGGTCGGGAGGTAGCGGCGGGTCACGTGCGCGCCTTCCGGCCGGAGCCCGACTTGCCGCGCGGTGCGCGCGGCCGCGTGTCGGAGGCGGAGTCCTTGAGCTCGTCGAGCGCCTCGAGCACGCACTGGCCCAGCGTGTCGGCATCGGGTACGGCGTCGCGGTCGGCGGTGATGCCGTAGAACACCCCGCCGTCGTAGGACGTGACGCCGATGGCCAGCGGGTGGTCGGGCAGGAGCGGGTGGACCGGGTACGACTCCAGCATCCGGGCGCCGTCGGCGTAGAGCGGGAACTGCGGACCCGGCACGTTGGTGATCGACACGTGGAACCCGTGGCGCAGCTCCGCCGCCGCGACGCGGGACCCGAGGGCGTGGAAGGTGGTGGGCGCGAAGCCGGAGATGCCGGAGAGCCGGCGGGCGGACACCGCGCGGCCGTCGTCGCGGTGGGCCTTCAGGTCGTAGCTGACCTGGTGGAGCCGGACCACCGGGCTGGGCTCGTTGATCGGCAGGTGCACCAGGTGTCCCTTGACCTGGCTGCCGAGCGACGTCGCCTCGAGCTCGTCGTCGATGACCGACATCGGCACGATCGCCTTGATGGTGCGGAGCCCGCCCATGGACTCCGCGCGGGTCATCAGCCAGCCGCGGAGGCCGCCGGCGAGGGTGGCGAGGATGACGTCGTTGACGGTGCCGCCGTGCACCTCGCGGATGCCGCGGTAGTCGGCGAGCTCGGTGCGCAGCGCGATGAAGCGACGCTGCTGGGAGAGCCGGCGGTGCACGGGCGTGGAGTGCACCGGTCCGCGACCGGCCAGCGCGTTGGCGACCTCGGCGAACCGGGCGCCGGTGGTGGATGCCTGCCGCCCCAGCGCCTCGGCGTTGGCGCGCGTCGTGGACCAGAGCGTGCGCGGGCTCTCGAGGCTGTCGGTCACGGCGTCGAGCGCGGCCGCGACGGGCCCGGGAGTGCGTCGGGGCCGCCACTCGTCGTCGTGGCCGAGCGTCGAGCGGTCGGGAGAGGTGTCGAGCAGCACCTGCCCGATGTCGACCGTCTCGCGGCCGTCGACCAGGATCTGGTGGCTCTTGACCAGCAGCGCGACCCGACCGCCCTCGAGGCCCTCGACGAAGTAGCACTCCCACAGGGGCCGGCTGCGGTCCAGCGGCCGGGAGGCGATCCGGGCGACGAGCTCACGCAGCTGGTCCATGCTGCCGGGCCGCGGCAGCGCGGAGCGGCGTACGTGGAAGCCGAGGTCGAAGTTCTCGTCGTCCACCCATGCCGGGTTGGCCAGCCGGCCGGGCACCAGCTGCAGCCGCTGGCGGTAGCGGGGGACGAACGCGATGCGGTCGGCGATCAGGTCGACCAGGCGGTCGTGGTCGAAGCCGGAGTCGCCCGGGTCGAACACCTCGACGGTGGCGTTGTGCATCGGCGTCGAGGGGGACTCGGCGGCCAGGATGGCCAGGTCCCGCGGCCGGAGACGCTCGCTCCGCTCGCTCATCTGGTGCCCCCTCTCGTCGATCATGTTGTCCCGCATGGGATTCTGGCAGAGCCGGCGGCCCGCCGCGTTCGTGGCCACCGTCCTGTGCCTGCCGGTTCCTGGAGGAGAAGACCGTGTCACGTCGCGTCCTGTCGCGCCTCGCCCCCCTCACCCTCGTGCTGGCCCTCGGGCTCGCCGCGTGCGGCGACGGGGGTGACGACGAGCCGGCCGCCACCCAGGGCAGCAGCTCCCCCAGCGAGTCCACCAGCGACAGCGCCAGCGCCGACGGCGACGCCGTGGCCGTCACGGTGACGCGCGAGGGCGACACGTTCACCCCCAACGGTGAGCGGGTGGAGCTCGAGGTCGGGCAGACGCTCGACCTCACCATCACCTCCGACGCGGCCGGCGAGTTCCACGTGCACAGCACGCCGGAGCAGGAGATCGCCTACGACGCCGGCACCAGCGAGCACCAGATCACCATCGACCGCCCCGGCGTGGTCGAGGTGGAGAGCCACGAGCCCGCCTCGATCGTGCTCCAGCTCGAGGTGCGTTAGAGGTGGGCCAGCTGACCGTGGGCAGGATCTCGGCCCACGGCCTCGGGGGCGCGAAGGACCTGCCGATCCCCTCGGAGCTGGCGATCGCCGGCGCCGTCGCGGCCCTCGTCGTCTCCTTCACCGTGCTGGCGGTGGCGTGGCGCGAGCCGCGCTACGACGCGGCCACCAGCGGGCGTACGGCGCCGGCGTGGCTGGACCGCCTCACGTCCTCGCGCGCCTTCGCGATCGTGCTGCGCGTCATCGGCATGGCCTTCTTCCTCTACGTCGCCGCCGCGGCGGTGTTCGGCAAGGACAGCCTGATCAATCCGTTCCTCGGCACGTTCTACGTGATCCTGTGGGTCGGGCTGGTGCCGGCGTCCCTGCTGTTCGGCCCCTTCTTCAAGGCGGTCAGCCCCGCTCGCACCATCAGCATGCTGTTCGCGAAGGTGTCCGGGGTGCCGGAGGGGCAGGGCCTGTACGCCTACCCCGCGCGGCTCGGCTACTGGCCGGCCGCCCTCGGCCTGTTCTCCTTCGTCTGGCTCGAGCTGGTCTACCCGCACTCGACCGACCTCGGCCCGGTGCGGCTGTGGTGCGCCGCCTACCTAGGGATCATGCTCATCGGCTCAGCCGTGTGGGGCACGACCTTCCTCGCCCGCGCCGACCCGTTCGAGGTCTACTCGTCGCTGGTCGCCAAGCTGTCGGTCTGGGGCCGCCGCGATGGTGCGCTGGTCGTGCGGAGCCCGCTGGGCAACCTCGACACCCTGGTCGCCAGGCCCGGGCTCGTCGGGGTCGTCGGGGTGCTCTTCGGCAGCACCGCCTTCGACTCCTTCCGCGAGTCGAGCGAGTGGCTGGGCATCGTGCAGTCCCTGTCGGTGTCGCGGATCCTCCCCGACACGCTGGCGCTGGTGGCGTTCTCCGCGGGAGTCGCGCTGGTCCTGGCCGCCGCGACCATGGCCACCGGGGTCACCGGCGACACCCCGCGCCGAGCCCTCCCCGACCTGTTCGCGCACTCGGTCGTGCCGATCATCGTCGGCTACATCGTGGCGCACTACCTGACGTTCTTCGTCGAGTACGGCCAGCAGACACTCATCCAGCTCAGTGACCCGTTCAGCCGCGGCGACGACTACCTCGGCACCGCCGACCTGCAGGTCAACTACTGGATCTCGCTGCACCCGACGTTCCTCGCGGTGACCAAGGTCCTCGCCGTCGTGCTCGGGCACGTGGTCGGCGTGGTCGCCGCGCACGACCGGGCGATCAAGCTGTTGCCGCCACGCCACCACCTCACCGGTCAGCTGCCGCTGCTGATGGCGATGGTGGGATTCACCGCAGGAGGTCTGTACCTGCTGTTCGCTGCATGACCGAGCGCTGCGCGACCGAACCGTAGGGCCAGCCGGCGGGCGGGGTCTGCACGACCTCGACGGTCTCGCACGAGCCGCGGTAGTCGATGACGTCGGCGGGGTCGCGGCGACCCACGAAGAGAACCCTGTCGGCGTTGCCGGAGTCGTTCTGGGTCGGGTCGTCGCAGTGGATGCGGTCCTGGACGCCGTCGGGATAGACGTAGATGGTGTCGTTGCCCTGCTCGCCGAACACCTTGTCGGCGCCGGGGCCGAGGAAGACCACGTCATCGCCCTCGTCGCCCTTCACCTTCGTGTCGTTGCCGTCGCCGTCGATCAGCACGTCGTTGCCCGGACCGCCCTGGATCGCGCCGTCGTCACCCGGACCTCCGTCGATCCAGTCGTTGCCGGCACCACCGATGTGCTTGTCCGAGCCCTCGCCGCCGAAGAGCTGGTCAGCGCCGTCGTTGCCGCCGACGATGTCGTTGCCGGCCTCGCCGTAGACGACGTCGTCGCCGACGTTGGCGCTCAGGACGTCGTCGCCCTCGCCGCCGTAGAGCGTGTCGTCGCCCTGGCCGCCGTCCACCCGGTCGTTGCCGAGGCCGCCCGCGACCCAGTCGTTGCCGGGCTGGGCGGTGATCCAGTCGTCGCCGTCGTCACCCGTGACGACGTCGGAGCCCTTGCCGGCGTAGACGGTGTCGTTGCCACCCTTGGCCGTCACGCGGTCGCGACCGCCGAGCGCCATGATGTGGTTGGAGCGGGCGTTGCCCGAGATGACGTCGTTGCCCGTGGTGCCGTCGGCCCGCGCGAACGCGGGTGCCGCCGTCAGCGTCAATGACAGTGCGGCGAGGGCCAGGCCGGTCGTACGCATGGGGTCAACCATCGAAGCCTCCTTGAAAGTAGACTTCAAGTTAACGAAATCTTGACGAAACCCAGAATTTCAGCGCGTGCGACGCCGCCGACCCCGCCCCGAGGTGGACTGGACACTGCCCGGGAAGACCGCGTCCGCCACGGCGCCCAGGCCCCGCACGAGCGGGGAGTCACCGCCGTCGGCCAGCGGCCGGCCGGTGACCAGCGCCCGGTCGGTGGCGGTCCGGTCCTCGGGCAGGAAGTGCAGGCCGGCGACGCGGCTGAACCCCTCCACCATCCCGGCGATGTCCTTCTCCGACCACCCGATCGAGCCGCGCATCCGGTTGACCACCACGCGGACCGGGACGCCGCCCGTGCGCTCGCGGAGGTCGACGAGCCCGCGGGCCAGCCGGGTCAGACCGACCGGGTCGGCGGCCCCGACCACGACGATCTCGTCGGCCTGGTCGAGAGCAGCCAGGGTCAGGGCGTTGCGGCCGGGCCGGCCCCCGAAGTCGGAGCCGGCGTCGTCCTCGAGGCTGAAGCCGGAGTCGACGACCACGTCGCCGAGCCCGCGGGCCTGCTCGAGCAGCTGCTCGACGTGGGCGGCGCGGACCTCGCGCCAGCGGTCGGGCCTGGGGAGGCCGGTGACGACCGCGAGGTGCTCGCCGACGGCACGGCAGACCGAGGCGAAGCGCTCGTCGAGCTGCCCCGTGCCGGCCAGCCGCGCAGCCGAGAGCAGGCCCGACACCTCGTCGAGCACGCCGAGCTGCTGGGCCACCGCACCGCCGTAAGGGTCGAGGTCGACGAGCACGACGCCCGACTCGCGCCGCGCCACCTCGCAGGCGAGGTTGGTGGCGATCGTCGTACGTCCTGGGGCGCCCGCCGGGCCCCAGACCACGACCACCCGTCCGGCGCCGGTGCCGGCGACCTGCGGCGGCACGGGACCGGCAGGTGCCTCGCGCACGCGGGTGTCGGCGGCGTCCTCGACGCTCGTCACGACCTCCGGCAGCGTGGCGAGCCCACCGGCTCCCACGACCGCGGAGATGCCGAGGCGCTGGGCGTGCTCGCGCACGTCGAGGTCGTCGGCTCGCGCGGTGGTGACTCCCACCGGGCGCACCGCGTGCCGCCGCAGGTGGGCGATGCTCGCCGGGTCGAGGCCGGGCGCGTCGAGCGCGAGCACCGCGACGTCGGCCTGACCGCTGGCCACCGAGGCGAGCAGGTCGTCGACGTCCACGCAGCGCTTGAGCACCACGACCCCCGGGTGTGCCTCGAGGTCGGCGAGGGCGGGCGACTCCCACCCCTCCCCCGCGGCGAGCAGCAGGACGCAGATCACCGGCATCAGCCCCGGCCGACCACGCGCACGCGGTCGTCCCCGCTGGCCGCGAGGACCGCGGCGAGCGACTCCTCCTCGGCCTCGGGCACGGCGAGCACGAGCTGTCGGGTCGTCGCCGAGGCGAAGGAGTCGGTGACGACCGGCGCGTCGAGGATCACCACGTCGGCGAGCACGAGCTCCGCCGCCGCGCGCGAGCGGCGGTCCTCGCCGATCACCCAGACGTCGACGCGGGAGCCGCGGGCCAGGCCCGTGGGGACGTGCTCGGCGGGCACCGCGATCGAGACCGACACGGTGTCGTCGGCGGCGGCCTCCCCGAGGGCGCCGGCCGGCACGAGCTCCCCCTGCGCCAGCGGCCGGGTGAGCGTGAGGTCGGCCGGCAGCTCGTCGTCGGCGGTGAGGTAGCGCTGCTGGTCGGCGGCGTCGGCGAAGCGCACCCGCGCCGCGGTGAGGTCGTCCGCCTGCAACGTCTGGCCCACCGCGAGGTCGCCCGAGGCGGCCCAGACCGACGTCATGTCGTCCGCGCCGGCCATGATCCGCGCGCCGGCCACTACCGACCCGGTGACCAGCACGACGCCGACCCACAGGCGTGGGTCCCGCCACCCGGGCGAGCGGGTGCGGGTGGCCGCAGGGACGTCGCTCAGGCGCTCGTCGCGCGCCGGGTTCCGAGAAGGTTTCCGAGACACGCGAGCATCATTGCCTCACCAGGCCGACTTCACACCTGCCTGTCCACAGCCTCGGCCCGGTCGCGGCCGCGAGCAGCCGGGCGGGTGGCACGATGACCCCATGCCCGAGGACCCCCGCTTCCTGACGCTCGCCGACGTGGCGGAGGTGCTCAACACCTCCAGTGCGCAGGTCTACGCGCTCGTGCGCCGCGGCGACCTGCCCGCGATCAAGATCGGCGGTCGCGGCCAGTGGCGGGTCGAACGCTCGCAGCTCGAGGACTTCATCCAGCGGATGTACGCCGAGACCCGGTCGTTCGTCGCCGAGCACCCGTTCGTCGAGTCCGACACCGAGCAGTCGCGCTAGCCAGGGAGTCGCCACGGCACCCGCCAGACCAACGGCGGTCAAGTTCCCGCGCGGCGTTGTTCGCAGGAGCGGAGCGGGGGAAGGACGCCGTGGGGCGACTAACCCACCTTGCCGTCGAGCTCGACCTCGACGACCTGCTCCTCGCCGCCCCGCAGCACCGACATCTCGACCGTCTCGCCGGGCTGGTGCGTGCGGATCGCCACGATGAGGGCGATGCCGTCGTTGACCGGCTGGTCGCCGACACGGACGATCACGTCGTCCTTCTTCAGCCCGGCACGCTCGGCGGGGGTGTCGGGCATGACCTCGGTGATGGTCGCGCCCTCCGCCTGCGGCTCCCCGCCGGTGCGCACCTGGGCCCCGATCACGGGGTACTCCGCCTTGCCCGTGCGCAGGATCTGGTCGACGGTCGTGCGCACCTGCTCGATCGGGATCGCGAAGCCCACACCGATGTTGCCGGACTCGGTCGTCGCTCCGCCGGTCGTGGCGATGGCGGAGTTGACGCCCACCACCTCGCCGGCGAGGTTGACCAGCGGTCCGCCCGAGTTGCCCGGGTTGATCGCGGCGTCGGTCTGCACGGCGTTGATGTAGGAGGAGTCGTCGGAGGAGTCGCCCGAGGTGGTGACCGGGCGGTTGAGGGCGCTGACGATGCCCGAGGTGACGGTCTGGCTCAGCCCCAGCGGGGCGCCGAACGCGACGACCGGGTCGCCGACGTGGAGCACCCGGGACGCGCCGAGGGCGGCCGGCTCGAGCCCGTCGGCACCCTCGACCTGGAGCACCGCCAGGTCGTAGACCGAGCTCCGGCCCACGATCGTCGCGTCGTGGCGCTTGCCGGCGTGGTCGATGACCACGATCGGGCCGTCGTCCTCGGCCGCCGAGGCGACGACGTGGTTGTTGGTCACGACGTGGCCCTCACGGTCGAGCACGAAGCCCGACCCGGTGGCGCCCGCCGCCTCACCGTCGTACTCGGCGACGATCTGGACCGTGCTGGGCAGCAACGCCTGCGCGACGGCGGGCACGGACCCGTTGTCGGCGTCGAGCGGCGCCGCGCTCTGGGTGCGTACGCCGTCGAGGCCGTTGTCCACGGTGCCGCGCGGCGAGTCCAGCTCGTCCTGCAGCGCCGCTCCGGCCAGGCCGCCGAGGAGGCCGACCACGAGCGCGACCGCGGCGACGGCGACCCACGACCAGAGCGGGAGCCTGCGCGGGGGGACCGGACGGGCGTAGTCAGGGCGCGGGTAGGGACCGGGGCCGGGCCCGAAGTACGCCGGACCGGCGAGGGGCGGCCCGGGGTGCGGGGCCATCGGCCGGGTCTGCGGGCCCGCCTGGAGACCCGGCTGGAGACCGGGCTGGAGGCCCGGCTGGGGACCCGACTGGAGACCCGGCTGCGGTGCGACCGGGTACGGAGTCGTCGGGGCGTCCGGCTCGGCGGCGACCGGCGGCGGACCGGCGATCAGGTGGTCGTCGGCGTGCTCGGCCGGCTGCTCGTCGTGCTCGGCGGGCTGCACGTCGTGCTCGTCGACAGGCTGCTCGGCGGGGGGTGCAGGCGGCTCACCGTAGGCCTGGCCGTCCGGCTGCGCGGTGCGCGGCTCCTCCGGGCGCCACCCCGCCAGGGGCTGCGTCGGCTCGTCGGGTGCCTGCGCTCCTGGCCTGTCCTGGTCGCTCACGGAGCAATCTTCTCCCGGATCGCCACCAAGCGCTCGGCCAGGGGCGTCCGGGAGGGTGAGACCGGGGTGCGAACGGACCGGTCGTCCGTGGTGGTGGCAGGTGCAGCGGGGCCGGCGGGACGGCTCAGGTCGGTCGCCGGCGGACGCGGCTCGATGCGAGGCGCACCGGCCACACCGAGGGCGAGGACACCGACGACGCAGGCGCTCGCCGCGCCACCACCGATGGCCACCAGACCGCGGCGCGGCCGGTGGTCTGCGGTCGGGAACGGCTTGGGCGTGAGGCTCGAGCAGCTGCCGAGCAGCGACGACTTGAGGTCGCGCGAGCAGGTCGAGGGACCCATCGAGAGCCGGGCGAGCTGGGTCTTGACCCGGCCCTCCTGCTCGACGAGGTCACGGCAGGCGTGGCAGGCGTGCACGTGGGCCCAGCAACGCTCCTCCTCGTCGGGGGCCAGCCGGCCGTCGAGGAGGGCGCTGACGCGCGAGCCGAGGTGCGACATCAGGACACCGCCCCGTGCGGCTGCGTCGCGGTCGGGCCGGAGTAGCGCTCCCGTCCCTGGGCGGGCTCGCGGTGCGCGAGGGCCTTGCGGAGCATCGTGCGACCGCGGTGGATGCGGGAGCGCACGGTGCCGAGCTTGGCGTCCATGATCTCCGCGATCTCCTCGTAGCTGAGGCCCTCGACGTCGCACAGCACGACGGCGGCGCGGAAGTCGGGCGGCAGCGTGGCGAGCGCGGTCTCGATGTCGTCGTCGAAGGTCTGGTCGGCGAGCGCCAGCTCGGGGCCGGCGACGGGGCTGGTCAGCCGGGCGGCGCGCTCGTCGGAGAGGGGGTCGAAGCGGATCCGCTGCTTGCGCCGGGCGCCGTCGAGGAAGAGGTTCGTGGTGATGCGGTGCAGCCAGCCCTCGAACGTGCCGGGCGTGTAGCCGTCGAGCGAGCGGAACACCCGGACGAAGACCTCCTGGGTCAGGTCCTCGGCGTCGGGGCGGTTGCCGGTGAGCCGGTAGGCCAGCCGGAAGACCCGGTCGGAATGCTGCTCGACGACCTCGTCCCAGCTCGGAACGTGGCCCTGGTCCGGGGTGGTCTCGACCTGGTCACCCACGGGTGCCCCCTGGTTCGTCTTCTTCGACCGCAGCTGCAACGGTTCGCTGTCCTTCCTGACGCTAGGCATCGCGCCTGAGAGTTCCCTGTGAACCTCATGCGTGACGACCAAGAACTTCGCGGCGTCCAACGAGCGGTCCAACGAGCGAGGCGCCCCGTGTGTTCCCGGCCACGTCGCCCGAACGCTGCGCGATAGAGTCCGCTCGTGCCCCACACTGCCCCGATCAAGACCGCGAGCTGGACCTACGCCGAGGACTTCGTGGCCGAGGACGAGATCCTGGCCGCGGCCCGCAGCCGTGCCGAGGAGGTCGGCGTCTCGCCGATCGGCTCCGGCACCGGCGCGGCCCTCCGCTTCCTCGCCTCGGTCCTCGACGCCCGCGCGGTGGTCGAGATCGGCACCGGCACCGGCGTCTCGGGCCTCTGGCTGCTGCGCGGCATGCGCGCCGACGGCGTGCTCACCACGGTCGACATCGAGGCCGAGCACCAGCGCCTCGCCAAGGAGACCTTCACCGAGGCCGGCATCCCGGGCAACCGCGCGCGCACCATCGCCGGCGCCGGGCTCGACGTGCTCCCCCGCCTCACCGACGGCCACTACGACCTCGTCTTCTGCGACGGCGACAAGCGTGAGTACGCCGCCTACCTCAAGGAGGCGCTCCGCCTGCTCCGTCCCGGCGGCATCGTGGCGTTCGACAACGCCCTCTGGCACGACCGCGTCGCCGACCCCGCCCAGCGCGACGAGGAGACCGTCACGATCCGAGACCTCGGCCGCACGATCCTTGAGCACGAGTCGCTCGTCCCGGTCCTGCTCCCCGTCGGGGACGGCCTGCTCGTCGCCAAGAAGGAATGGGCTCCCGAGGGCTGAACAGTGTCAGTGGCGCTCGCTCTGCTCGCGCGTGCTCGGCGCCCCTGAAGACGTCGTCTTCCCTCCTCGCTCCCAACCTGCCTCGCTKCGCTCGTCGCGCTTGCTCGCTCGACGCTCCTATGGATCGTCAAGCGCTGGTAGGGGAAGATTCGAGTTGCCGGAAGAGGTCGCGTGCGATGTAGCGCTT
>NZ_LMDE01000011.1 GCF_001425025.1 Nocardioides sp. Root122 | reverse complement strand
CGCTCGTCGCGCTTGCTCGCTCGACGCTCCTATGGATCGTCAAGCGCTGGTAGGGGAAGATTCGAGTTGCCGGAAGAGGTCGCGTGCGATGTAGCGCTTGAGGCAGCGTTTGATCTCACGGGTGGTTTTGCCTTCTGTGGTTCTGCGGGCGACGTAGGTCTGGGTGGCTTGGTCGTAGCGGATTCGTGAGAGCACGATGGTGTGCAGGGCGCGGTTGAGCTGGCGGTCGCCGTAGCGGTTGAGCCGGTACCTGGTAGTGATCTGGCCGCTGTTTGCAGGGATAGGTGCGACGCCGGCGAGCATCGCGAAGGCGGCCTCGGAATGGATGCGTCCGGGGTGGGACCAAGCACAGAGCACGGTCGCGGCCACGATCGGTCCGATGCCGAGCTGCTCGAGCAGGTCGGGACGCCAGGACCGCACGATCGCCCGGAGGGCCTTCTCGTGCTCGGCGGCCTCCTCGCTCAGCGCGTGGGCCCGGCGGGCCAGTGACCGCAACACGATGACGGTCGTGGTGGTCTCGATGTCCCAGGACGGGTGGATCCGCAGGGCAGCAGCAGTCCTGATCATGGCCGGTACCCTCTGCCCGCGAAACCGTGCCCGGACCTGCTCCGGGGCGGCGATGACCAGGCTGAACACCTGCCGCTGGGCCMCGGCGCCGGCGTCGACGGCGGACCTGYGCGCGGCCAGCAGCACCGAGAGGGCCTGCCGGTCCCCGCCGCTGCGTGGGCCGCCGAGCCGCGGCCGCGAGAGTGCCTCGCGCGCGGCTCGGATAGCGTCCAGCGGATCGGACTTGGCGCCGTGGCGACGCTTGGCGCGTTCGGGACGGTCGAGCTCGATCACGACTTCTTCGTTGCGCACGAGGTGCCGGGTCAGACCGGCGCCATGTCCGCCGGTGCCCTCGATCGCCCACGCCCGAAGCGCTGCATGGCCGTCCACGAACTCGACCAGCTGGTGGTATCCGTCGGCGGTTGCCTCAACGGTGATCTCGTCGAGCACCCCGCCGGTACGGGCGTCGACCACGGCCGCGGAGTGGGTGTGGACGTGGGTATCGACGCCGATGACGACATCGACCACCTCACGTAGATCGGTCAGACTGCTCATGCGTTCTCTCCTTGCCTGGAGCGGATGTGGTTTCCGGTCCGGGGCGGAGATTCGGCAGGACTGTGATGAGACACAACGGGCGCCGCTAACGCCCGATGGTCAAGCTCCTGATCAGGCCAGCTACTCCGACCGGGCCGGGGCCGGCCACCACGAGCGGACAAGTCGAGCGAAAGGCACGAAGCCAGTCAGTCCAAGGGTCACGCCCGCAGTCACCGACCACAGCCCAGCACCATCAGGCTGCGAAGGGAATCCTCACAGTNAGTCGAGCGAAAGGCACGAAGCCAGTCAGTCCAAGGGTCACGCCCGCAGTCACCGACCACAGCCCAGCACCATCAGGCTGCGAAGGGAATCCTCACAGTCAGTCCAGACGACGTCGGGCGCCGAGCGCGTGAGCTGAGAAGGCTACGGCGATCCGGGACCGGATGCCGTTCCCGCACGTGTCCGGGAAGTCGCCCTCGGTCGGGGCATGCGAGGGCGGCTTCGCGGACACGTGTGGCGGATCTGGCCCACGGGCGGCACAGCACGCGGCCACATCCGCCGCACGTGCGGCGCCGGGGTCTGACGTCTCAGCACCTCGGTGTGGCGGCGAACCCGTCCCAGCCCTCGGCGACCGCGACGATGTCGCAGGCCTCGATGAGGATCGGCGAGGAGCCGATGATCTGGGAGCCGGGCGAGGTGTCGGCGCCCTCGGTGAAGGTGCGCTCGAACTCCGCACGTGCCTCGTCGGTGGCGAAGACGTAGCAGCCCTCGAACCACTCGCCGCGGACCATGCGCCAGATCTTGAAGCGCAGGCCGGCCATGCCGGTGAAACGGGCGTGCGAGGTCTCGGCGACGTAGGTGGCCAACCTGTCCTCGACGCCGTCAGCGGCGTCGGCGAGGGACCAGCGGACCGTCAGGCCGAGCATCAGACGATCCCGTCCAGCGGGTCGTCGGAGCCGAGCCAGCTCAGCAGCAGCCGCGGGCCGTAGCCGCTGGGACCGGCGGTCCACTCGTGCCGGTCGGCGGGCGACTCGGCGGCGGAGGCGAAGTCGATGTGGGCCCACGGGACGTCGCCGGCGAAGTGCTGGAGGTAGAGCGCGGCGGTGATCGCTCCGGCGCCCCCGGCGGCGTTGTCGCCGTCGGCGATCTTGGAGGTCACCTTGTCCTCGTAGTCCTTGACCAGCGGCATCCGCCAGACGCTCTCGCCCGACTCCGCCGCGGCAGCCTCGACGTGGGCCGCGAGCCCCTCGTGGTTGGCGAAGTAGCCGCCGGTCCACTGGCCCAGCGACACCTTCATCGCGCCGGTCAGCGTGGCGATGTCGAGCAGCACCGTCGGCGACAGCTGCGAGACGGCGTACGCCATCGCGTCGGCCAGCACGAGGCGACCCTCGGCGTCGGTGTTGTTGACCTCGGAGGTGCGCCCGCCGTAGTGGGTGATCACGTCGCCGGGGCGCATCGCGGAACCGCTGATCGCGTTCTCGGCGGCCGGCACCAGGCCGATGACGCGGACGGGGCAGTCGACGTCGCGCAGGGCCGCCATCGCGGCGATCACGGCGGCTCCGCCGCTCATGTCGCGCTTCATGGTGAGCATCGACTCGCTGGGCTTGATGTCGAGGCCACCGGTGTCGAAGGTGATGCCCTTGCCGACGAGCACGACGGTCGGCATCTTCTTGGTCGCGCCGCGCGGGGTGTAGTCCATCCGGATCAGGCGCGGCTGGTGGGCGGAGCCGCCGCCGACGGCGAGCAGGCCGCCGAAGCCCTCGGCGCGCAGCTGCTCCTCGTCCCAGACCTGCACCGTCAGGCCGGCGGCCTCGCCGACCTCGACGGCCTGCTCCGCGAGCCACGCCGGCGTCTTGAGGTTGGACGGGACGGTGGCGAGCGCGCGGGAACGCCATCCTGCGCCGCCGATCGCGATCGCGCGGGCGAGCTCGTCGTCGGCGCCGTCGTCGCTGACATCAGCGAGCACGATGCGAGCGACCGGGCGCTCCTTCGGCCCGGCGGAACGCCAGTGGAACGAGAAGGAGCCGAGCATCGCGCCTACGACGAGGGCGCCGAGGCCCTCGTCCGGGGCGATCGCGCCGAGCGTCGTGACGACGCTGGCGCGGTCCTTGGTGGCGCGGGCCAATGCGGCACCGGCGCGGCGGAGGTCGGTGACGGTGCCCTCACCGACGCCGACGAGGAGCACGAGGCTGACCGCGTCGGCGGGGGCGGCTGCCACGGGCACCGTGGTCACCTCACCGGCGCGGCCGGTGGCGCGCGCGGCGTCGAGGGCCGCGAGGAGGTCGGTGCCGAGGGCCTCGGAGGCCTCGTCGGCGCCGGGTCCGAGAAGGAGCCTGTCCTGGTCCGTCAGGACGGGGAAGGCCCAGACCTCGGCCCCGCCGATCTGGTGCGGCAGGGCCGGGCTGAGTGCGAACTCTGGTGGTGAAACCTGCGTGGGCAGCTGGGCAGAGATGGCCACGATCAGCCGACGACGTCCTTGAGGGCGTCACCGAGAGACGTCGCCTCCTCGGCGTTCAGCTCGACCACGAGCCGCCCACCACCCTCGAGCGGGACGCGCATGACGATGCCGCGTCCTTCCTTGGTGACCTCGAGGGGTCCGTCGCCCGTGCGGGGCTTCATGGCGGCCATCGGCGCACCTCTTCCTGTTCGCCCATCTCTTGACGATGGTGGCTCAACACATGCGAATCGAGGCGGCTGAGTCGTTCCTGGCCACCCCGATCGGCGTCGTACGGTCCCAGTATCCCTCATGAGGCGCGTGATCGGCACCACAGGGCGCACGTAGGGAGGGTGGGCGTCCGGCAGACTGCCCCCATGACTGCTCCCGTGACCGCCAACGAGGCCGCTCCCGTCCTGCTCACCGTCGTCGACTCCGTCGCCACCATCACCCTCAACCGGCCCGAGGCGATGAACGGGCTGGACGTGGCGACGAAGGAGCTCCTGCTGGAGACGGTACGCCGCGTCGCGGACGACCCGGAGGTGCGCTGCGTGGTGCTCACCGGCAGCGGGCGGGCCTTCTGCGTCGGCCAGGACCTCAAGGAGCACCTCGCCGGCCTGAAGGGCGAGGCGGACATCCCGCTCTCCGACACCGTGGAGAAGCACTACAACCCGATCGTGCTGGCGCTGTCGACGATGCCGAAGCCGGTCATCGCCGCGGTCAACGGGGTGGCCGCGGGAGCCGGCGCCAGCCTGGCGTTCGCCGCCGACTTCCGCATCCTGGTCGACACCGCCGGCTACAACACCTCCTTCGCCGGAGTCGCCCTGTCGTGCGACACCGGGTCGAGCTGGACCCTCCCCCGCCTGGTCGGGCGGGCGAAGGCGATGGAGCTGCTCTACTTCCCCCGCACGGTCCCGGCGCAGGAGGCTCTCGAGCTCGGACTGGCCACGCAGGTGGTGCCGGAGGACGGGTTCGCTGCCGCCGTCGGCGAGCTCGCGACGCGCCTGGCCGCCGGTCCGACCGTCGCGTTCGGCTCGATCCGCCAGGCGGTGGCCCACTCCGCGGCCCACCCGCTGGAGGAGTCGCTGGCCTTCGAGGCCGAGAAGATGGCGCTCACCGGTGGGACCGAGGACCACCTCGCTGCCGTGAACGCGTTCGTCGCCAAGGAGAAGCCGGTCTTCCAGGGGCGCTGAGCCGACGAGCCCCGCGGACGGTCAGCCGCGCGAGGTGCGGTGCGCCCCGAGCACGCCGAGCACCTGGCGCGGCGCCTGCACGACCATGCGACGGCGCGGCGGGCGAGCGCCGTACTCGATGGTCAGCGCGGACCCGGCGAAGTGGTGGTTGAACCACATCGTCATCGTGCCGTGGCACAGCCCGCCGCAGTCGAGCGTCTTGCGCGGCAGGCGCAGCGCGCGGGCGACGCGGCGAGCGAAGCCGGCGTCCTTGGTGTCGGTGTCGACGCCCACGAGCGGCTGGTGGAAGCTCAGCACCCGGCGCGGGCGGACCTGGCGCAGGAACCCCATCATCGCGCGGGTCTCGGGCTCGCTGCCCGGACGCGGGCCGGACTCGTAGTTGCCGTCGAGGTCGGCCCACTTGAAGGGAAAGTTGCGGTTGAGGTCGACGCCGTGGGCGTTGCGGCGGGTGCCGCGTGCCAGGCCGTCGGGGTTGTAGGTCGGGACGACCCACAGGTCGACGCCCCGGATCGCGCGGCCGTCGCGCAGCGTCTCGAGGATCCGGCGGGTGTGCGGCTCGTTGCCGTGCATGGTCGAGACCAGCACCATCGGCCGCCTGCCCGGCTCACCCAGGCGCCAGGCCCGGATCGGGCGTCCGCGCACTGAGTGGCCGATCGTGCGCACCTCCACGACCGCGGGACGGGCGGGTGCGTCCGCCTCGAGGGCAGCAGCGGGCGCGGTCGCCGACGGTACGACGGACAGCCCGGCCACACCGGCCACACCGGCCACACCGGCCACGAGCACGCCCACGGCCGCGACGAGGCTGCGCATCACACGGCCGCGGTGAGGTAGGCGTAGGTGAAGACCAGCACGCCGACCACCATGCCGAGGTGGGCGAGCATGGACAGGCCAGGGCCGTCGCTCCAGGTGTCCCCCGAGGCCTCTGGCACGTGGCGGCCCTTCGCGGGGAGCCACCTGGCCAGGATCAGCAACCCGCAGACAGCGGTGATCCACCACGCGGCGATGGCGACGATGCCCACCACGGCCCCGCCCACCGGAGTGTCCTCCGGCGCCACCAGCACGCCGAGCCACAGCACGAGCGCGACGAGGCCGACGCCGAAGTGGGCGAGGGATATCCGACGGCTGATGGAGAACCGCCCCGCCGCTTCCTCCCCGCTCAGGCGAAGACGGGTCAGCACGATCACCACAGCGGCCAGTGCCGTGAGGATCCACACGACGATCGGGAACGACATTCGAGGCATCCTGCCCTAGACGGGTCCGGGGTCGCCAGACGAGCCGGGTGCAGGTCCAGACCCGTCGCGGTGCGGGTCCTCGTGGGCGTCCCGGTCCGCGTCCTCGAGCTCGGTGGCCAGGCGCGCCAGCAGCGCGTCGACCTCGGACATCCGGTAGCCGCGCACCGCGAGCGGGAAGCGGACGGTGCGCAGGTCCTGCGCCCCGAGGGGCCGGTCCTCGGGCAGCGCGAGGTCGGGACGGTCGTCGTACGCCGGCGCCATCGAGCCACCGCGACCGGAGGCGACGAGGGCGACCCCGCCCATCACCAGCACGACCAGGACGGCGAAGAGCCACATCATCGGCGCACCACTCCCCTGCTCACTCGGGCCGCTTCGGGGACGGCGTCGGCCAGCGGTCCTCGCGCGCGGCGACCATCAGCGCCACCGCCTCCTCGACGTCGTCGGTCACGACCAGCATGTCGAGGTCCTGCGGGTTGATCTTGCCCTCGGCGAGCACGGTGTCGCGCATCCAGTCGATGAGCCCCTGCCAGTACGACGTGCCGAGCAGCACGAGGGGGAACGACGTCACCTTCTGGGTCTGCACCAGCGTGAGCGCCTCGAAGAGCTCGTCGAAGGTGCCGAGGCCCCCGGGCAGCACGACGAAGCCCTGGGCGTACTTGACGAACATCGTCTTGCGGGCGAAGAAGTAGCGGAAGTTGATGCCCTTGTCGACCCACTGGTTGAGCCCGGCCTCGAAGGGCAGCTCGATGCCGAGGCCGACGCTCACGCCGCCGGCCTCGCAGGCGCCCTTGTTGGCGGCCTCCATGGCCCCGGGCCCACCGCCCGTGATCACCGCGAAGTGGGCCTCGGCGAGCCGCCGGCCGACCTCCTCGGCCATCGCGTAGTGGGGGTGGTCGCTCTTCGTGCGGGCCGATCCGAAGACGCCGATCGCCGGCCCGAGCTCGGCGAGCGCCCCGAAGCCCTCGACGAACTCGGCCTGGATCCGCAGGACCCGCCACGGGTCGGTGTGCACCCAGTCGGTGGGGCCGCGCGAGTCGAGCAGCCGCTGGTCGGTGGTGCTGCCGTCGTGGACCTGGCCACGGCGCTCGATCACCGGACCCTTCATCCGGTCGGCACCTCGGGCCGCGGCGTGATCGGTCATGCCAGCCACTCCTTCAGGGTGCGCTCGCACCGCTCGATGTGCTCCACGGGCACGTGCTCGTCCTGCTTGTGGGCGAACATCGGGTCGCCGGGTCCGTAGTTGACCGCAGGCACGCCGAGCTTGGTGAACTGCGCGACGTCGGTCCAGCCGAACTTGGGGGCGGGCTCGCCGCCGACCGCGTCGACGAACGCCTTGGCGGCCGGGCGGTCCAGGCCGGGAAGCGCACCTGCGGCCATGTCGGTCACCGTGACGTCGTAGCCCTCGAAGAAGTCGCGCACGAACGCCTCGGCGTCGGCCTCGCTGCGGTCGGGGGCGAAGCGGAAGTTGACCTCGACCACGCACTCGTCGGGGATCACGTTGCCGGCGACGCCGCCCCGGATGCCGGTGGCGTTGAGCCCCTCGTGGTAGGTCAGGCCGTCGATCTCGGGCTGCCGCGCGACGTAGTCGTTGAGCCGCGCCAGCACCGGCGCGGCGAGGTGGATGGCGTTGACGCCCTTCCAGCTGCGCGCGCTGTGCGAGCGTTCCCCGGTGGTGCGTACGTCGACGCGCATGGTGCCCTGGCAGCCCGCCTCGATCGCGGCGTTGCTGGGCTCCATGAGGATCGCGAAGTCGGCCTCGAGCAGGTCGGGGTCGCTCTCGGTGAGCTTGCGCAGGCCGTTGTGGACCGAGTCGACCTCCTCGGCCTCGTAGAAGATGAAGGTGAGGTCGCGGTTGGGCTCGGTGAGGTCGGCGGCGAGCTTGAGCATCACCGCGTCGCCACCCTTCATGTCGCAGGTGCCCAGGCCGTGGAGGATCCCGCCCTCGCGGCGGGCCGGCAGGTTGTCGTTGAGCGGCACCGTGTCGAGGTGGCCGGCGATCACCACCCGCTCGGGTCGGCCCAGGTCAGTGCGGGCCACCACCGTGTGCCCGCGACGGGTGACGGTCAGGTGCGGCAGGGCGCGCAGCGCCGCCTCCACGGCGTCGGCGATCTCCTGCTCGTGGTGGCTGACGGAGAACGTGTTGACGAGCTCCTCGGTCAGGGTGACGACGTCGGCGGCGAGGTCCAGCTGAGGCATGGCCCCATCAAACCAGCCGCCGACGCACGTCCGTCAGGCGCGCGCCACCTCGACGCCCACCTCGGGCGCGTCGGCGTACGACACGCTCGTCGCGAGCGTCTCCTCGGCGAGCAGCGCCTCGTGGGTGCGGGCCGCGTCGAGCGTGGCCGCGGGGCCGGACAGGGTGAGCGCGATCCGGTCGGAGACGGCCAGGCCGGCGTCCTTGCGGGCCTGCTGCACCGCACGGACCAGGTCGCGCGCCGTGCCCTCGGCCTCGAGCTCCGGGGTGACCTCGGTGTCGAGGACCACGAACCCGCCGCGCGGCAGCACACCGGTGGCGGTGCCGCCCGACGCGTCGCCGGCGACGGTGTCGAGGGCGTACTCCCCCTCCACCAGCTCGAGTCCGCCCGCGGTGACGGTGCCGTCCTCGGCCACCGACCAGTCGCCGGTCTTCGAGCCCTTGATCGCGAGCTGGACGTCCTTGCCGAGCCGCGGTCCGGCGGCGCGGGCGTTGATGGTGAGCCGCTGTTCGACGCCGTACGACGCCGCCTCCGGGGTGTCGAGGTCGAGCAGCCCGACCTGCTTGAGGTTCAGCTCGTCGGCCACCAGCTGCTCGAAGCCGGCGAGCGCCGCGGCGCCGGGCACCACGACGGTCAGCGACTGCAAGGGCAGGCGGTTGCGGAGGTTGGCGGCCTTGCGGAGCGCCGACCCGGCCGAGCAGACGTCGCGGACGGTGTCCATCGCCGCGGCGAGTGCGTCGTCGGCCGGCAGGACGTCGACGGACGGCCAGTCGGTGAGGTGCACCGATCGCTCGCCGGTGAGCCCGCGCCAGACCTCCTCGGTCGTCAGCGGCATCAGCGGCGCGGTCACGCGGCAGACGACCTCGAGCACCGTGTAGAGGGTGTCGAACGCGTCGGCGTCCTCGTCCCAGAAACGGTCGCGCGAGCGCCGGATGTACCAGTTGGTCAGCACGTCGAGGAAGCTGCGCGTGGAGTCACACGCTGCGGCCACCTCGTAGTTGTCGAGCTGGTCGGTCATCGTGGCGACGTAGTCCCGCAGCTTTGCCAGGACGTAGCGGTCCATCGGGTGGGCGCTGTCGGTGCGCCACGTGGCGTCGTGACCCTCGCCGCCCTGGGCCGCGTTGGCGTAGAGGCTGAAGAAGGACCAGCTGTTCCACAGCGGGATCAGCACCTGGCGCACCGAGTCGCGGATGCCCTGCTCGGTGACGACGAGGTTGCCGCCGCGCAGGATCGGGCTCGACATGAGGAACCAACGCATCGCGTCGGCGCCGTCGCGGTCGAAGACCTCGCGCACGTCGGGGTAGTTGCGCAGCGACTTCGACATCTTCTGGCCGTCGTTGCCGAGCACGATGCCGTGGCTCAGGCACGTCGAGAACGCCGGACGGTCGAAGATCGCGCCGGCCAGGACGTGCATCGTGTAGAACCAGCCACGGGTCTGGCCGATGTACTCGACGATGAAGTCGCCCGGGAAGTGGTGCTCGAACCAGTCCTTGTTCTCGAACGGGTAGTGCACCTGGGCGAAGCTCATCGAGCCCGAGTCGAACCAGACGTCGAGGACGTCGGTGACGCGGCGCATCGTCGACGTCCCCGTCGGGTCGTCGGGGTTGGGTCGGGTCAGCTCGTCGACGAAGGGCCGGTGCAGGTCGGGGTTGCCGTCCTTGTCGCGCGGCAGCGTCCCGAAGTCGCGCTCGATCTCCTCGAAGGAGCCGTAGACGTCGATGCGGGGGTAGTGCTCGTCGTCGGACTTCCACACCGGCACCGGGGAGCCCCAGAAGCGGTTGCGGGTGATCGACCAGTCGCGGGCGTTCTCCAGCCACTTGCCGAACTGGCCGTCCTTGATGTGGTCGGGCACCCAGCGGATGTCCTGGTTGAGCGCCATCAGGCGCTCCTTGACCTTGGTCACCTCGACGAACCACGACGAGACGCCCTTGTAGATCAGGGGCTGACGGCAGCGCCAGCAGTGCGGGTAGGAGTGGTCGTAGGTCTCACGGCGCACGAGGACGGTGCCGGGCGTGACGCTTCCCGTCTCGCCGGTGCCGGCCGTGGCGGCCTTGAGGTGGTCGATGACGTGGAGGTTCGCGTCGAAGACCTGCATGCCCTCGTAGTCGGTGACCGGGAAGGTGAACCGGCCGTCCTTGCCGACCGGCATGACCGCCTCGATGCCCTCGCGGTCGGTGACGACCTTGTCGTCCTCACCGAAGGCGCCGGCGGTGTGCACCAGCCCGGTGCCGTCCGTGGTGGTGACGAACTCGGCCGGCACCAGGCGGAAGGCCTTCGGGTGGCCGGAGTAGTAGGAGAACGGGGGCGCGTACTCCAGCCCGACGAGGTCGGCGCCCGTGCCACGCCAGCTGACCTGCGGGTCCTCGCCGAGCTCGCGGGCGTACGACGCCAGGCGGGCCTCGGCGATCAGGTAGCGCTCGGTGCTGCCCGTGGGGCCGTCGGACTCGACGACGACGTAGTCGATGTCCTCGCCGACCATGACGGCGAGGTTGGACGGCAGGGTCCACGGCGTCGTCGTCCAGACGAGGACCTTGACCCCCTTGAACCCGCCCTCGGTCGTGACGTCGTAGCCGACGGTGACGGCAGGGTCCTGGCGCATCTGGTAGACGTCGTCGTCCATCCGCAGCTCGTGGTTGGACAGCGGCGTCTCGTCCTGCCAGCAGTAGGGCAGCACGCGGAAGCCCTCGTAGACCAGGCCCTTGTCGTGCAGCTGCTTGAAGGCCCAGATGACCGACTCCATGAACTCCGGGTTCATGGTGCGGTAGTCGTTGTCGAAGTCGACCCAGCGCGCCTGGCGGGTGACGTAGTCGCGCCACTCGCCGGTGTACTTCAGCACCGACTGGCGGCAGGCCTCGTTGAACTTCTCGATGCCGAGCTCGACGATCTCGTCGGTGGTCTTGATGCCGTTGAGGCGCATCGCCTCGAGCTCGGCGGGCAGGCCGTGGGTGTCCCAGCCGAAGCGACGCTCGACCTTGTGCCCGCGCATCGTCTGGTAGCGCGGGATCAGGTCCTTGACGTAGCCGGTGAGCAGGTGGCCGTAGTGGGGCAGGCCGTTGGCGAAGGGCGGGCCGTCGTAGAAGACGAACTCGTTGGCACCGTCGGCACCGCCGTCGCGCTGCTCGACGCTCGCGCGGAAGGTGTCGTCGGACTCCCAGTACGCCAGCACCGCCTCCTCGATGTCGGGGAAGCGCGGGCTGCTGGCCACGGTCGTGGCGCCGGTGTGCGAGACCTTGGGGTAGGCCATCTGGGGTGCTCCTCGCGGTGCGTCGTACGTCTCGGTCGTCTGACACGAGGACGACGTCTGCCGCGGTACCACCTCGCTTGCCTCTCACCGTTGGTCGAGGAAGGACGGAGTCCTGTCACGAGACCAGAAGGTCGAGACCGCTCATTCTCGGCTGTGTCGGGCCGTACCCGTCGGGTTCTAGTGGGGTGGCGGCCGGGTCGCCGCACCTGTTCTTCCCGAGGCTCGCCGCTGATGACGGCTCAAGCGCCTGCCCCGATCGTACGGCGCTCGCTCGCGGGCGCGCCAATCAGTTCGGGTCTGCCCGCGCCGGGCTGGGTCCGGGGTGGTCCACCGGGATGGAGGCGTCCGTCTGGGTAGTCCACCGGGAAGTGGTGGTCCGTGCGCGGTAGTCCACCGGGAAGTGGTCGTCGGAACGGCCACCTGGCAGCCGTTTCCCGGTGGACTACCTCGGGAGCCACGCTGAGGCCACGGCAGTCGCCACGGACCGCCGAGAGGCGGGTCAGGCGGCTCGTCGGTAGCGCAGCAGTCGGGCTCGTTGCGCCGCGTCGAGCGCACGTCGCCGAGCGACCGTGTTCGTGGGCGTCCACCAGTCCGGCGGGTCGACCGTCCAGGCGCGCGATCGGGGCCCTGACCGTGCCCGACGGGCAGCAGCGTGCAGGCGTTCGACGAAGCCGTCGAGGTCGCGCCAGTCGGTCGCCAGCATCGTGACGGTCTCGAGGCCGAGGTCCCGGTACGCCGCTTCCTGCTTCACGTCCGTCGCTGCGCCGACCAACGACAGGTGGTCGCTCCCGTTGTACTGCCCCGCCAGTCCCGTCTCCGGGTCGACGAGGTCAGGGGTGCCGACATGGCGCCCGTCGAGCGTGAAGACCGGCGCGTTGCACAGGGGCCTGGGCAGCCCGGCACGACGGGTCCACACGCCACGCATCCTCGTCTCCTGGGGCGACCACGAGTTCTCCTCGCCCTCGGCGAGTGCGTCACGCGCCTGCTGGATCCCGGTGACAGGCCCCAGGCCGGCCAGGTACGCGGCCACCTCGGCGAGCGAGACGTGGTCGGCGTAGCACGCCATGTCCAGGGCGACGATCGCCTCGCCCAGCGTGCTGGCGTACCGCATCTCGTACGCCGCCGAGCGCACCGAGAGCGTGACGGGCAGGCCGTCGACGGTCGCGATCTCATCAGGGTGGAGGAACTCCTGGCTCACGCGCATGCCGGCCTGCGCGGTGCGATCGCGCGTTGTCACGAGCGGGACCTCACGCGGCGCACTCCCCGACAAACCGTCGAACCACTCCGCCCGCTGCCACCGCAGGGCCGCCCACCCCGTCACCGCCTCGTCTCGGCGGAGGACGGCGGCCGCCTCGACGATGCGCTGCTCGACGCTCCGCTCGACGTCTGCCGGCACGAACAGCCCGCGGCTCGTCGTACGCCATTGTGGTCCACGTGCCCGACCGCGAGTCGGGCCGGCCAGCCCAAAGGGGTCGACGCGGACCGGCCGCACCAGGCCCGGACGTCGGGAGAGCTCATCCATGGCAGGACGATTCCCGCTCCCTCGCGCTTCAGCCGGTCGTCCACAGGCCAGATCATCGGGGTAGTCCACCGCCTTTCGGCGGTCTCGGGGCCGGTTCCGCGACCACTTCCCGGTGGACTACCCCGGCGGCCGCTGTCCGGGTAGTCCACCGCCTTTCGGCGGTCCCGAGCCCGGTTCCGCGACCACTTCCCGGTGGACTACCCCAGCAGGCAGCCACTTCCCGGTGGACTACCCCAGCAGGCAGCCGCTTCCCGGTGGACTACCCCAGCAGGCAGCCGCTCCCCGCTGGACTACCCCGCGAGGATGCGGGCCGCGGCCTCCTCCGGGGAGAGGTGGGTGGTGTCGAGCCGAAGGTGGGGGAAGTCGGCCAGCACCCGGTCGCCGGGCAGCGGGCGGTCCGGCGAGGTGTTCATCGTGAACGTCGCCTCCCGCTCGCGGACGTGCGCGTCCGAGGCGGCGAGGTCGCGCTTGGAGGGCTTGGCGGCGAGCCTGTCGGTGCCCGCGTTGCGATCGAGGCGCGTGGCGAGGTCGGCGTACAGCTCGACGAAGCGCACCGACAGGCCGCGGTCGACGTAGGGGGCGATCAGGTCGCGGAGGTACGCGGCGTCGCCCTCGCCCGCGAGGTTCCACACCGTCGTGACCACCAGCGGCACGCCGTGGGCCGCGGCCTCCTCGATCACCCGGCGGCGGAACTCGCCGTTGAGGGTGCGGAAGGCCGGGCTCTGCTGGCCGAAGATCTCGTGGAGCGGCTCGATCGTGTGGTGGTTGTGGAACAGCCGGAAGTGCGAGCGCTCGCACACCGCCCGGCCCACGGTCATCTTCCCGACCGCCGGCGGACCGAACAGGACGACGAGCTCGCACGTGCTCACGCCGTCGGAGCCCCGCCCCGCCCGAACTGCCCCACCAACGTGACGGCCAGCTCGTCGAGGGTGCGGCGGTGGTCGGCGTGCAGCGTGGCGACGTAGTCCGTCGACGCACCGGCGGGCACCACGGTCGAGAACTCCTGCGTCAGGCTGCAGGACTCCTCGTCCAGCGGCAGGATGTCGAGGACCTGGAGGTTGTCGAGGGTGTCGGTGATGGTCCGGGTGACGGCTCGCCGCCCCTCGACCAGCGACTGGACCTCCATCATCGTGCCGCGGAGCACGCCCCCGGGACGGGAGAGGAAGACCTGCACCTCTCCGACCGCACGCGCCGGTGTGCCCGGCAGCGTCGTCCCGTGGAAGGCGTCGCTGTGCAGGACCCGGCTGGCGTCCGGGTCCCACATGAAGTCGAACGCCTCCTGGGCGTTGCACGCGAGTCCCACCGTCACCGACTCCACGACGGTGAACGGTTCGGTGAGCACCTTGATGAGCTGACGACGCGCGCGCATGGGCCCAGTGTGGTCCCGCGACCGTTCGCCCGACCCGCCGAACCGGGAAACTCGTCGCGCGGCCCGCCGACATGCGGTTGGCTGACCGCATGGCGAATCCCGGGTACGACGGCATGTGGCTCCCCAGCGACCAGGACCCACGCATGCAGGCGGGGCCTGCCTTCGGCGAGCGGGCCTGCCTGGTGGGCTACCTCGAGCACTACCGGCAGACCCTGGCGCTGAAGTGCGACGGCCTGACGGCCGACCAGCTCGCGACGAAGGCGGTGCCGCCGTCGAACATCTCCCTGCTCGGCCTCGTGCGGCACATGGCGCGGGTCGAGCAGAGCTGGTTCCGACGGGTGATCGAGGGCCGGATGGACATCCCGCGGCTGTTCCAGGACGCGTCCGAGGACGCCGGGTTCAACTTCCCGGAGATCGACGACGACCTCGTGCGCTCGTCGCACGCGCTGTGGCAGGACGAGATCGCCTACGCCCGCGAGGTCCTCGAGCGCACCGACCTCGACGCGGTGGTCGACGTACACGGTGAGCCCACGGAGGTGCGCGACATCATCGTGCACATGATCGAGGAGTACGCCCGCCACTGCGGCCACGCCGACCTGGTGCGCGAGTGCGTCGACGGGCGCGCTGGGCCGTAGTGGCCCGAAGGGGTCGCTTCCGTAGGCTTGCGGGGTGACTGCTGCCTCCGGCTACGGCCTGCTGACCCTCCACGGCGACACCGTCCTCGACGCGTGGTTCCCCACGCCCGTCCTCGGCGCGACCGAGGGTGGGCCCTCGGAGGAGCTCGCCTTCCTCGACGGCGGCGAGGACGACCTGCGCGGGGTGACCCGCGAGGTGCGCTTGGTGGAGATCGACGACCTCGACGCCGCCCCGGCCTCGACCGAGGACGTCTGGCTGCGGCTCCACCTGCTGTCCCACCGGCTCGTCCAGCCGCACGGCGTGAACCTCGAGGGCATCTTCGGCCTGCTCGCCAACGTCGTGTGGACCTCCGCCGGACCCTGCGCGGTCGAGGGCTTCGAGCTGGTGCGTGCCAAGCTCCGCACGGTCGTGCCCGGCCACGTGGTGCAGGTCTTCGGTGTCGACAAGTTCCCGCGGATGACCGACTACGTCCTGCCCGCCGGCGTCCGCATCGCCGATGCCGACCGCGTACGTCTCGGCGCCCACCTCGCCGAGGGCACCACCGTCATGCACGAGGGCTTCGTGAACTTCAACGCCGGCACGCTCGGCGCCTCCATGGTCGAGGGCCGCATCTCGGCGGGCGTCGTGGTGGGAGACGGCTCCGACGTCGGCGGCGGCTCCTCGATCATGGGCACCCTGTCCGGTGGCGGCAAGGAGGTCATCTCCGTCGGCGAGCGCTGCCTGATCGGCGCCAACGCCGGCATCGGCATCTCCCTCGGTGACGACTGCGTCGTCGAGGCCGGCTGCTACGTCACCGCCGGCACCAAGGTCACCGTGAAGGACATCGACGGCAAGCCGCAGGTGGTCAAGGCGGCGACCCTGTCGGGCGCCGACAACGTGCTGCTCCGCCGCAACTCGGTGAGCGGTGCCGTTGAGGCGGTGGCGTGGAAGGGCGACGGCATCGCCCTCAACGCCGCGCTGCACGCCAACTAGCGCGGGAGGACCCGTGCCGTCGTTGCGCGCGACCGCCGTCGGCGCGGTGGCGGTCCTGGGTGCGGTGGCCGCCGTGCTCGTGGTCGTGGACCGCGGCGGCGTACCCACCCTGCTCGACTCCAGTGGCTGCACCGCCGAGGTCGACGGCCACACCGTCGACATCGACCTCGAGCAGGCCGAGAACGCTGCCCTCATCACCGCGATCTCGATTGAGCGGGGCATGCCGGCCCGGGCCGCGAGCATCGCGCTGGCGACCGCCTTCCAGGAGTCCAAGCTCTACAACATCGACTTCGGCGACCGGGACTCCGTCGGGCTCTTCCAGCAGCGGCCCTCCCAGGGCTGGGGGTCGGTGAAGCAGCTGACCGACCCGGTCTTCGCGACCAACGCCTTCTACGACGCCCTCACGAAGATCGAGGGCTACCGCGAGATGGAGATCACCGAGGCCGCGCAGGCCGTGCAGCGCAGCGCCTACCCGGACGCGTACGCCGACCACGAGGAGGACGGCCGCGCCCTCGCCTCCGCCCTCACGGGCAACTCCCCGCGGGGGATGTGGTGCGACGTGCCCGGTGACGCCGACGAGGCGAGCGACACGCTCGACGACAGCGGCCTCGTGCCGCGCGCGAGCGTCGTACGCCGGGAGCTGGAGGCGGTCTTCGGCCCGCTGTCGCTGGGCGGGTTCGAACCGGGGGGCATCTCGACCGGGCACATGGAGGGGTCGGCCCACTACGAGGGCCGCGCCATCGACGTCTTCGTCCGGCCGATCAACGCCGACAACAAGCAGCGCGGCTGGGCGATGGCGACCTGGCTGGTCGCCAACGCCGACCGCCTCGACGTCAACACGATCATCTTCGACGACCGGATCTGGCACGCGGGCTCGCGGTCGGACGACGGCTGGACCGACTACCGGGTGCCGTCGTCCTCGCGCGGGGACCGCAGGATCCTCGAGCACCGCGACCACGTCCACGTCGACGTCATCGACTGACGGGCCGCGGCTCTCGTCGCGACGACCGGTGGCGGCCACCTGGCTGGTGGCCACCACCGGTCGACCCTGCGCTACTGCCTCAGCAGAGGGCGGCCTTGGCCGCCTCGACCGCCGCGGCCGCCGTCGCGACCGATGCCGCCGAGGCCTTCTTCGCCGCCTTGGCCTTCTTGACCGTCTTCTTGGCCTTCTTCACCTTCTTCGCCAGCTTGGCGATCGTCGCTCCGGACGCTCCGTTCTTCTTGGCCTTCTTGAGCGCCTTCTTGGCCTTGGCCAGCTTCTTCGTGGCCTTCTGGAGCTTCGCCGTGGACTGCCCCAGGACCTGCTGCGCCGCCGTGAGGGCGGCAGTCGCCGTGGCGAGGGCCGCCTGCTTCTGCGCACACGCCGGGTCCGGCGTGGGCGTCGCGGTGGGCGTGGGCGTGGTGGTCGGCGGGACGCTGCAGTCCACCGTCACCGAGAAGGTCAGTGCCTGGACCGGCACCTGCCGCACCGGGGACGTGGCCGTGCAGTCCTCGGTCGATGCGACGACCCGGTAGAAGCCGGCCACCGTGTTCCAGCCGACGCGTCCGGTCTCGTCCGTGTACTGCGGGTTGTCCGCCCATCCGAGGACCGACGTGTACGGCAGCACGTCGGCGAAGCCACCGGATGCCGTCGTGCTCCGCTGCAGGGTCACCTCGGCGCCCAGGACGGGTGCGCCCGTCCGGTCCACCACGACGCTCGGCGGGGCAGTCACGAGGTCGAACTCGACCACCTCGTCGGCGGCTGCGGCACGGGCGCCGCCGCCCGAGGGGAGACAGGTGATCTCCACCGTCACGCGGGCCACGCCGACGTTGGCGGTCAGGGCCGGCACGACCGCCGAGTAGGTGACCATCCCGGGGCTCCCCGCGACGGGCGTCTTGGTCAGCACTCCTTGCGCGATCACGGCGTTGTTCGCCCGCACCGTCCAGGTTCCCGAGCCGTCGCACATCGGCGGCGACGTCACGGTCGTCGGTTGATCGGTCCACACCACCGGCACCACGCCGGAGGCCGAGCCGGCGGTCCACCCGTCGGGGACTGCGACGAGACTCGCGCCCAGGGGGATGTCGAGGTCGTAGACCTGCTCGCCGGTCACCGTGACGGTGCGGGAGGCGGGTCCGTGGTCCTGCGAGCGGGCCCGCACGGTGTAGGTGCCGGGCGCGACCGACACGAAGGAGTAGCGCCCGTCGGCGCCGCTGGTGACCACGCGGCACGAGCCGGCCGTCGTGCACAGCTCGACCCCGGCTCCCGGCACCGGGTAGTCGCTGCCCCCGTCGTTGCCGAGGACCAGGCCGCGGACCAGGCCGCCACCCAGGTCACTGGCGCGGAACGGGAATAGGTAGCTGCCCGCCCCGTTGTTGCCGCCAGCCGTGAGCGAGTTGGCCGCGCCGTCCAGGAGAGCGCCGTTGACGAACGAGCCCGCCAGCATGACGTTGGTCTCGGGGAGGCCGTCGCCCGTGCTGAGTCCGGCTGCCGCGGACGTGCCGCCGAAACCGTTCGAGCCGCCACTCGCGTCGCCGGTCTCCCACGTGATCCGGTCGTAGTTGTAGACCAGGTCGAAGTCCCCCGCGCCCCGGTCGATCATCAGCAGCTGGAACGAGTTGGTCTTGTCGACGTGCTGGCTGTAGTAGCCGACGTCGACCCAGTTCACGCAGAAGGCGGGGGCACCGCCGACGGTCGTCTGGCCGTAGGTCACCTGGTTGCCCAGCCGCGTGTCGACGTCGGCGAGGAACGGGGCGAACATGACCGAGCCGCTCGCCGTGAAGTCGAACGGGGTGTACTGCGAGTACGGCCGGTCGAAGCTGATGTTGCCGTTGTTGTTGACGTAGACACTCGTGTGGACGGCACCGTTGAGGCTCACCTCGAAGCCGAGAGGGACGAGGCCGGTGGAGCCGTCGTCGTTGGCCGGCAGGGTGTTGTCGGTGCACCCGGCGAGGTCCTGGACGCGTGAGGGGGTGGGTGGGCTCGCGCTGGCGAGCTCCGCAGTGGCGAACGACCCCGCGACCAGGCTCAACGCACCTGCCAGGGCTACGACTCTCTTGTCCACGGCATGACCCCTCTCTGTGACGCGCCTCAGCGCTCGGCGAGACCACTGCACGGCCGCCGACGGCCCTCGGCACGACCTGCGGGAGGATTTGCCCAACATTGGGGCCGGAGCCGGGCGCCCGGCGTACGTCAGCCGGCGAGGCGGGCGACCGCGGCGTCGATGCGCTCGTCGGTGGCGGTGAAGGCGACCCGGACGTGCTCGCGCCCGGCGCCGCCGTAGAACTCGCCCGGCGCGACGAGGATGCCGAGCGCGGCGAGGTCGGCGACGGTCTTCCAGCAGTCCTCGCCGCGGGTGGCCCAGAGGTAGAGCGAGGCCTCGGAGTGGTCGATGCGGAACCCGGCGACCTGCAGCGCCTCCTTCAGCTTCGCCCGGCGAGCGGCGTAGCGGGCGTGCTGCTCGGTCGCGTGCGCGTCGTCGTCGAGGGCGGCGATCATCGCGCGCTGCTGGGGGCCGGGCATCTGGAGGCCGAGGTTCTTGCGGACCGCGAGCAGCTCCCCGACCAGGGCCGGGTCGCCGGCGACGAAGGCGCAGCGGTAGCCGGCGAGGTTGGACCGCTTGGACAGCGAGTGGACGGCGAGGACGCCCTCCATCGAGCCCCCGTTGACCTGCGGGTCGAGGATCGAGAGCGGCTGCTCGCCCTCCCACGCGCACTCGATGTAGCACTCGTCGGAGACCAGGATCGTGCCGCGCTCGCGGCACCAGTCGACGACCTTGCGGAGGTGGTCGAGCGGGAGGACCCGGCCGCTCGGGTTGGCCGGGCTGTTGAGCCACAGCAGCCGGGGCGTGCGGGGACCGAACGCGGTCAGCGAGTCGGTGGCAAGGCTCTCCGCTCCGGCCAGCGCGGCGCCCACCTCGTAGGTCGGGTAGGCCAGTGCGGGGTAGCCGATGAGGTCGCCCGCACCGATGCCGAGGTGGACGGCCATCGACCCGATCAGCTCCTTGGAACCGATCACCGGCAGCACGCCGTCGAGGCCGAGCCCAGTCACGCCGTGGCGCCGGGACAACCAGTCGATCGCCGCCTGGCGGGTCGCCTCGAGCCCGATCGTGGTCGGGTAGCCGGGCGAGTCGGCGGCAGCCCGCAGCGCCTCCTGGACGACGGCGGGCGTCGGGTCGACCGGCGTGCCCACCGAGAGGTCACAGACCCCGTCGGGGTGGGCGCGCGCCGTCGCCGCGTAGGTCGTCAGCTTGTCCCAGGGGAAGTCGGGCAGACGCTGCGAGACGAGTGGTTTCGAGGCTCGCTCCGCTCGCACCTCAACCACCGAGAGGGCAGGTCACTCGTCGTGCTCCTGCGGGGGCAGCGCGGCGACGAGCTCGTGGTCCTTGTCGATGACGCCCATCTTGGCGGCGCCGCCGGGCGAGCCGAGGTCGTCGAAGAAGTGGACGTTGGCGTCGTAGTAGCCCTTCCACTCCTCCGGGGTGTCGTCCTCGTAGAAGATCGCCTCCACCGGGCAGACCGGCTCGCAGGCGCCGCAGTCGACGCACTCGTCAGGGTGGATGTAGAGCATCCGCTTGCCCTCGTAGATGCAGTCGACGGGGCACTCGTCGACGCACGCGCGGTCCTTGAGGTCGACGCACGGCTGGGCGATGACGTAGGTCACCAGGTCCTCCTGAACACGGATGGGGCACGGGTGGGGCAGGGGTGGAACGTGTCGGCTCACTCTAGTATCCGGGAGTGCCCGATCCGTCAGAACCCCATGCCGACGAGACGAGGGTCGGCAGCCACATGCTCGGGCCGCACGTCGTCGGGCAGCGCGTCGTGGTCCGCCACCTGCTCCCGGACGGCCGCGCGACGGACGTCCTCGGCACCTGCACCTCGTGGGGACCGGAGTCGCTGACCGTCGACCGCGAGGGCCACGGCCCCGTCGAGATCGCGCTCGCGGACGTCGTGACCGGCAAGCCGGTGCCGCCGCGCGCGTCCGTGCGGGCCCGCGTCTCCGCCCGCGAGGTCGAGGAGCACGTCGGCGCGCTCTGGACCGCGATCGAGACCGAGCCGCTGGGTGACTGGCTGCTGCGCGCCTCTCCGCCCCACGGCGGGCGGCTGCGCCGCCGGGGCAACTCGGCGCTCGCCATGGCCGAGCCGGGCATCGGCTGGGCCGACGCCGCCTGGCGGGTGCGCGCGTTCTACGGCGCCCGGGAGCAGACGGCCTACGTCCAGGTGCAGCGCGGCTCCGACGTCGAGCAGACCCTCGCTCCCCTGGGCTTCTCCACCGACGGCGACGGTGACGCGCACGCGCAGCTGGCGTCCGTGGCGCGCGCGCTCCGGTCCGTACGCCAGTCCGCTCCCGACGTGCCCGCTGAGCTCGACGAGTCGCCCACCTCGGTCACCGTCATCCTGGACGCCGGGGCGGCGACCGGCCGGGGCGTCCTGTCCGGCGACTGGCTGCTGGTCGAGGGCCTCGTCGTGGATCCCGGGCACCGCCGCCGCGGGCTCGGCACCGCGGTGCTCGCCGAGGTGCTCGACTGGGGCGCCTCGCGCGGTGCGACGACCGCGATGCTGCACGTCGAGACCGTCAACACCGGCGCCATCGCGCTCTACGAGCGGCACGGCTTCGTCACCCACCACACCAACCGCTACCTCGTCGGCTAATCGGGTTGCGGGTGCGGACGGCGCCCCTGCACGATGCTCCCCGACGACCGCGGGGCCTGACACACCCCCTGCACGCCAGCAGAGCAGCGGCCGTCCGCGCGTCCGGCGGCACCGACGAGAGGCCGGACCACTCCGTTCGGCGAAGGTGTGGTGGCACCGCGACCTAGCCCCCGCCCACACCTCCAGGGCCCCCTACCTGGAGGAAATCATGAGAACTCTCTGCACGGACCTGACCACGACGACGCCCGGCACCGAGGTCACCCTCGAGGGCTGGGTGCACCGGCGCCGCGAGCTGGCCCGCGTCACCTTCCTCGTGCTCCGCGACCGCAGCGGGCTCGCGCAGGTCGTGCTGCCCGCCGGGACCGACGTACCCCCGGAGGAGACCGTCGTCCGGGTCACTGGCACGGCGACCGCCAACGCCCAGGCGCCCGGCGGCGTCGAGGTCACCGGGGCGGTCGTCGAGCCCCTGACCGAGCCGGCCGCCACCCCGCCGGTGGAGCTGTGGCGACCGACCCTGGACGCCTCCCTGCCGACGCTGCTCGACCACGCGCCCGTGCTGTGGCGTCACCCGGCGCAGCGCGCCCGGTGGGAGCTGGCCGCGGCCTCGCTGCGTGGCTTCCGCGCCACGCTGGACGGCCTCGGCTTCACCGAGATCGCCACCCCGAAGTTCGTCGAGTCGGCGACCGAGTCGGGCGCCAACGTGTTCGCGGTCGACTACTTCGGCCGTCCGGCGTACCTCGCCCAGAGCCCGCAGTTCTACAAGCAGCAGCTGGTCGGGGTCTTCGAGCGGGTCTACGAGGTGGGGCCGGTCTTCCGCGCCGAGCCGCACGACACCGTGCGGCACCTCGCCGAGTACCGCTCGCTCGACGTCGAGCTCGGCTTCATCCGCGACCACCGCGACGTGCTCGCGGTGCTGCGGGAGGTGCTCGCCGGGATGGTCGCGGCCGTGGCGTCCGGCGGGGACGCGGTCGCCCGCACCGGCGCCCGGCTTCCGGTCGTGCCCGCGGAGATCCCGGTGGTCCACTTCGCCGAGGCGCTCGAGCTGGTCGGCGCCCCGGCCGACGAGCCCGACCTCGCGCCCGAGCACGAGCGCGCGCTCGGTGCGTGGGCGCTGGCCGAGCACGGCAGCGACTTCCTCGCCGTCGAGGGCTACCCGATGGCCAAGCGGCCGTTCTACACGCACCCGTGGACCGGGGGTTTCGAGGCTCGCTCCGCTCGCACCTCAACCACCGAGGCGACGAACTCGTTCGACCTGCTGTTCCGAGGGCTGGAGCTGGTGACGGGTGGGCAGCGGCTGCACCGCGCGTCGGCGTACGACGAGGCGCTCCGCGCGCGGGGCGAGGACCCGGCGGACTACGCGTCGTACCTCCAGGCGTTCCGGCACGGGATGCCGCCGCACGGCGGGTTCGCGATCGGGCTCGAGCGCTGGGTGGGCCGCCTCGTCGAGGCGACGAACGTCCGCGAGGTCACGCTCTTCCCGCGCGACCTCCACCGCCTCTCGCCTTAGGACCGGACGACCTCAGCCGACAGCGTCCGCGGGTCACGAGCGCCGCGGACACGCGCCGAAGCGAAGCGGAGGCGCAGACTACTCGTCGACGGCGTCGGGGTTCGTGCAGATGACCGTGTCGCTGGGCATGTAGGTCGTGTGGAAGACCTCGTCGTCGCGGGTCTCGGTGTTGCCGTTGACCGGCTCGAAGTAGCGGGTGACGTCGATGTCGAAGCCGCCGAAGCCCTCGTTGGCGTGGCAGGTGAGCGAGTCGATCCGGCGCGTCTTGTGCTTGGTGAAGTTGTAGCGCTCACCGGTGGTCGTGGTGATGTCCCAGTACTTCGTGGAGTACATCGACGCGGTAACCACGCCCGAGGTCGTCGGCGTCGCGGGCGTCACCGTGGTGTGGATGAGGACGCCGTAGGGGGTGTCGTTGGTGAAGCGGAGGTCGACGGCACCCCACGCCACGGTCGCCTCGCGGCCGATCGGGTAGCGGTCGATGTAGAAGGAGTGCGGCTTGTGCTCGACGTCCTCGAGGCCGGCGAAGAACATCGCGTTGAAGAGCGTGGTCGCCATCTGGGAGACGCCGCCGCCGAGGTCCTGCACGAGGATGCCGTCGCTGATGATGTAGCCCTTGGTGAAGCCGTTCGCGACGGTGCGCTCGCCGACCGTGCCGTTGAGGGAGAAGGTCTCCCCCGGCTTGAGCAGCGTGCCGTCGATGAGCTCGGCGGCGCGGCCGATGTTGACGTTGCGGTACTCGGCGTAGGGGTAGTACGTCGTGAAGGTGGAGACGCGCTCCTTGACCTTCAACGCCCGCGCCTCCTTCGTCGTGAAGTCGGGCTGCGCGACCTGCGCGTCCAGCGTGAGCGTGCGCTCGCCCTGCGGCTTGGCCACGGCGTCGAGGAAGCCGGACTCCAGCTGCTTCGGGTCGAAGGTGACGCCCGGCTTGGCGGGCACGACCTGGGGCCTGCCGTCGACGAGTGCCACGCTGGCGTCGACCGGTGCACCCGCGGTGACCTTCGAGCCCACGACCTCGGTCAGCTTCGCGGGGTCGAGGGTCGGGACCAGCTCGCCGTCCGTCGGCACGAGGCTGAGGGCGGCGGTGTAGTCGGCCGGGAAGACCTTGACGGCCGAGCCCTGGAAGTCGATGGTCACCGGCGCCGCGACAGCCGGCGAGGCGAAGCCGTCGAGCGCCTCCTGGACGTCGGAGGCGTCGATGGCGGGCTGGACGGTGGCCATCTCGAGCGCCACCTCGTCGGGAGTCTCGGCGAGGAACGCCGCCTCCAGCGCAGCGAGGGTGTCGGCCGGGTCGAGGGCGGCCCCCGTGCGGGGCTCGGTGGTCTCGATGCGCTCCCCGTCGAAGGCGATGGCGCCGTCGCGCGACGTCGCGCCGTGCTGCTCGTCGAGACGGGCGAGGTAGGCGTTGTAGGCGGCGTCGTCAACGGTCACCTCGGCCTCGGTCTCGTCACCCCCGGTGAAGTAGTTCCAGAGCCGCACCGGGTCCCAGCTCTCCTTGCCGCCGGCCTCCGCCACGGAGGCGTCGTAGTCGACGCCGAGTCCCGCCTCGGCCGGGTCGATCGCCACCTGCTGGCCCTCGACGGTCGTGGCGATGTCGCGCGCCACCTTCTCCGCGAGCCCGGCCCGCAGCACCTGGGCCGCCTCGCTCTGCGAGTGGCCGCCGATGCGCACGCCCGAGACCGTCGTTCCGCGCGGGACCTTGTCACCGGCGGCGTAGTGCGCGGCGACGTAGAGGCCGCCGAAGACGACCACGAGACCGAGCAGCAGCCACACCACGACCTTGGCGCCGGCCTTCTCACGGGGCTGCCCGTCATTGCGCTGCTGCTTCTTCGACACGCGGCGAGTCTAGGAGGCGGGGCCCTGATCTCCCGGATCCCCGCCGGTCCCCGCAGCGGGCGGGCGAGGTCTCGGACGGTCCGACCACACGGTCGCCAGCGCGGCCACGAGGAGCACCGCCGAGCCGGCCACCAGGGACCAGCCCATCGCGTCGGCACCGACCAGGAACCCGCCGGCCGGACGGGCCAGCGCACCCCGCAGCACCGGCAGGCACCAGCCCAGCGCGAAGGCGAGGCGTACGCCGCCAGGGGGCAGCCAGGCGAGCACCACGAGCGCGGTGCCGAGCCCGAGCGTCATCCCCCACCACGCCTGGTGGAGCACCGTGCCGGCCACTCCGGACAGCACGCCCACCAGGAGGGCGGCGAGGGTCCTCACAGACCGGCGAAGAGGTCCGCCTCGAAGCCTTCGGCGTCCTTCGGCCCCTCGGTGCCCTTGACCAGGCGGTAGAACTCGTCGGACCACCACGAGTGACCGCTCTCGGCACCCGCGAAGAAGTGGCCGTCCTGCTGGACCTGGGTCTCGTGCTTGGCGAGCGCGGCCATCTTGCGCTGCACCGTGTCCGTGCCGTCGACGCGGGCGCTGATCAGCTCGTCGGGCGTGACGAACGGCGGCAGCTTGCCGTCGGGCTCCATGCCCTTGAAGGTCTCCGTGTCGCCCGACTCGCGCAGCTGGCGCAGGCTCTCGCGCATCCGCGACTCGCTCATCGCGGTCCAGTAGATCTTCGCGACGTCGTGCGGCACGCCGAGCTCGAGCTTGTACGACGGCGCGGCGGCCAGCTGGGCGGCGTACATCGCGACGCGGTGGGCCTGGATGTGGTCGGGGTGGCCGTAGCCGCCGAACTGGTCGTAGGTGACCAGCACCTGCGGGCGGACCTCGCGGACCACCTTGACCAGCTCGTCGGCCGCCTCGTTGAGGTCGGCGTTCCAGAACGCGTTGTCGGGGAGTGTCTCGGCCGGGATCGCGTGGCCGTCCTCGTGCCAGGCCATGCCGGAGTCGTGGAAGCGCCCGAAGCCGCCGAGGAAGCGGTGGTCGGTGACGCCCAGCACCTGCATCGCCTCGACGAGCTCCTCACGCCGGTGGTCGCCGAGGCCGCCCTTCTCCTCGTAGGCCAGGTGGGCCAGGTCGGGGACGAGCACCTCGCCCATCTCGCCGGCGGTGCACGTCACCAGCGTGACGCCCACGCCCTCGTCGACGTAGCGCGCCATGGTGGCGCCGTTGTTGATGGACTCGTCGTCGGGGTGCGCGTGCACGAGCAGGATGCGGCGGTCTGAGGTCATGGCTCTCAATCTAGGTCGGGGCGCTTGATCCGCTTGGGCGCCTTCGGGAGGTCCAACGGCGGGAGCGGCCCGATGTGTTCCGCGGCCTCCGGCTCGCCCTCGTCGAGCCACCCGTCGTGGGTGTCGACCAGCACCTCGAGCATGAAGCCGGGGGCGTCGCTCACGACCGCCCAGGGGTGGTCCTCGTCGTCGTCCTCGCCGGCCAGCCGCTCGCGCTCGACCCGGGCCTCGAACCCGTCGGCACGCAGCCGGGCGACGACCGCCCGCGCGTCGTCCTCCTCGAAGAAGATCGCCCTCACGGGTGTCCATTCTGCACACCCCTGTCTGGTTAGGGTCGAGGAATGCGCCCCGCCGGCGAACCCCAGCCCCCGTCCGAGACCCCGGTTGCGACCCCCGACGCGGCCGCCCCCGCCGAGACGACGGCCGACGAGCTGCGGCCGACCGCCTCGGAGTCGCCGTACGTCCACGGGGTGCACCTGCAGCGCACGGACGAGAACGTGCGCGAGATCGCAGCGCTGGCGGCCGTCCTCGGCGAGCCCACCGGGCTCGACGGCCTGCTCGCCGACCTGAAGTACGCCGTCCGCCCGGCGCGGGTCGTGCCGCGGCTGCTCGGGCGCGCGGTGCGGGAGGCCTACCGCTGGGACGACTACGACGAGCGCGACGAGCTCTGGTACCCCCAGGGCATCTCGACCAGCGCGGACGCGTCCGACACCGGTGGCGTCGGCGGCCGCAAGGTCGTGGTGACGACCTGGTACTCGACCAACAAGGACGGCATCAAGCGCGGCTCGCGCGTGACCTTCGTGGACCTCGACTCGGGGAGGTACCGCCACGTGCTGCTGGTCTCGCCGGTCTTCGACAAGGCCGGCAACCTCACCCTGAAGCCGATGAACATCCACGCGGGCGGCATCGTCTGGGCAGGCCCCTACCTCCACATCGCGGCGACGAGCCGCGGTTTCGTGACCGCGCGCGTCGACGACATCATGCGGGTGGCCGGCGACGACGACCACCCGGAGAAGTTCGGCCTCGAGGGCAGCACGCTCTACTCCTTCGGCCACCGCTACGTGCTGCCGGTCCGCTTCACCTACCAGGCGTTCACCGACGAGGGGCACGAGAAGCTGCGCTACTCGTTCATGTCGCTGGACCGGCGCTCCGATCCCCCGGCGCTCATCGCCGGCGAGTACGCCGCCGACCCCAACGCGACCACCCGGCTCGCCCGCTACCCGCTGGACCCCGGGACGTGGCAGCTCGCCGTCGGCGACGACGGCTTCTCCCGGCCGCTCGCCGTCGACGAGGGCGGCGTGCGCCAGATGCAGGGGGCGGTGATCGCCGGTGGTCGCTTCCACGTCACGGTCTCGCACGGCACCTGGATGCCAGGCAGCGTCTGCGCGGGCGAGCCCGGCTCGATGCGGGAGCACCGCTGGGCGCTGCCGATGGGGCCGGAGGACCTCAGCTACTGGCCCGCCACCGACCGGATCTGGTCGCTCACCGAGCACCCCCGCCGCCGCTGGATCGTGGCGATGGACCGGAAGTGGTTCGACTGACCCGATCCCCTCGTGGGCCCCCCGGCCGCTGCCGGATCCGTCATCCGAACCCGCAGCCATGAGGTCGGATCCGGATGACGGACCGCGCCGGCCCCACCGCCGACACGCCCGGGATGCGCGTTGAGTCGCTGAGCGACTCAGGTGCCAGTGCGGAGGCTCAGGCGCGCGGGAGCATGGCCAGCTGGCGGCTCTGGGCGACCAGGCGACCGGCCGAGTCCCAGACCTCGCAGTCCTCCTCGAACATGCCGCCGGCGACGTTGCGGGTGCGGTGCGAGACCTTGAGCCAGCCCGGCGCGGGCACGGCCCGCACGTGGACGGTCAGCTCCAGGGTCGGCGCCCATCCGGGGCGGCCGAGGTCGAAGGTCACCGGTGGCAGGGCGTCGCACACCATCAGCAGCCCCACGGGGTCGACGTCGTGGCCGTCGACCATCCGGAACCACGCCTGGATGTGCCCGCGGCCGCTCGGCGCCCCCATCGCCCACCCGACGCACGCCGGGTCGAAGCGCATGTCGAAGCGCTCCATGATCGGGGCGATGCGACGCGTCTCCTCAGGAGCCATCGACCCCGGCACGCACTCCTCGATCGGCGGGAGGGTGGGCTCGACGGCGGTCGTGGAGACGTCGGCAGGCAGGGCGCCGAGGTCGCCGTACGTCGCCAGCGCGGTGATGCGGGTCGTGCCCTCCTGGCCGAGCTCGGCCGCGACCGTCGCGACGCTGCCGCCCTCGCGCAGCACCCGCGTCGAGACGACCGCGGAGCCGGGACGGGACGCGGAGAGGTAATAGGCGCTGACCGACAGCGGGTGCGGCTTGGCGGGCAGGGTCTCCGCGACCGCCTTGCCGACGATGCCGAGCAGGTAGCCCCCGTTGACGCCTCCGCCGACCGTCCAGCCCGGGTCGAGCTCGGCGTCGAAGACGCCGTCACGGGAGGCGGTCAGCGAGGTGTGCGTGTCCCACTCGGAAGCCATGCGCTGAGCCTAGGTGGGTGCCGCGTCACCGCGGCCCGAGCCACCCGGTGACCTCGGGCACACCGCCCGGCCAGTGCAGCGTGGCGGCGTACATCGCCCGGATCCCGCGCTGGCGCGGCTTGTGGTCCCACTTGCCCCGGCCCTCGCACGGCAGGGCGGTGCCGCGGCAGGTCCAGCCATGCAGGAACAGGCGCGTCGCGCCCCCGTCGACGAGGTCGGCGCCTCCCGGACCGCACAGCCCGGTCGTCGCGGTGTCGAGGAGCATGCCGGTCGAGGCGGCGGTCCAGTCCAGGAGGGACCCCGTGCGCAGCCAGCGGGTGCGGTAGCCGCAGCGGGTCCAGTCGCCCTCCGACAGCAGCAGGACGTAGCCCCCGGCCTGCCAGACGAGCGAAGGGTTCTCGATGACGCCGGCTGAGCGCACCAGCTCCACGCTCGTCGCTCCCGCGGCGACCGCCTGGCCGTCGTCGGTCAGCTGCACGAGGCGGATCGTCGCGGGCTTCCGGTCGGTCTTGTAGACGAGGTAGGACGCTCCGTCGTGGTCGCGGAAGTAGGACGGGTCGATGACGCCGGCCCGCGGGAGCGTCGGATCGCGCGGCAGCATCGGGTCCTGTGCCGCCGGCACCTTGGCGTACGACGGGCACACGAGCGGGGCGCTGCCCACCGGGCGGAACGGGCCGCGCGCCGACGACGACCGCGCCACGCCGATGCACCGGCCGTGCTCGCCCATCCCCTGCACCGGGGTGGCGTAGTAGAGCAGCCACTGGTTGCGCACCCGCACCACGTCGACGGCCCAGACGCCACCCTCGCGCGACCAGGACGGCCGGTGGGTGAGCACCCCGCGGCCCCGCTGCCACGTCCCGTCGGCGCGCCGGGCCCACGCGTGCGGCACGCGGTCGCCGGTCGAGTAGGCGACCAGCCCGTCGGGCGTCGCGACCACGGCAGGGTCGGGGAAGTCGGCGTTGAGCACCGGCCGCGGGACGGAGTCGTCCGCCGTCGCGGGGCTGGCGAGGGCCAGCAGGACGGTCGTGAGCAGCAGCACGAGCAGGCGCGCTGCTCCCCGGTTCGGCACCGGGGGAACCTACCGCCTCGGTGCCTCAGGGGCGAAGCGTGGCGGGGAGCGTCTCGAAGCCCCGCAGGATGCGGGTCTCCCGCCGTCGGGCGCCTGGCTCGAGGCGCAGGTCCGGGTAGCGCTCCCAGATGGTCCGGAGGCCGACGTCGCCCTCCATCCGCGCCAGCTGCGCGCCGAGGCAGTGGTGGCGACCGGAGGAGAAGGCGATGTGGTCGCGGGCGTTGGCGCGGCCGACGTCGAAGCGCTGCGGCTCGGCGAAGACCTCGGGGTCGCGGTTCGCGCCGCCGAGGATGGCGGTGACCATCGACCCCGCGCGCACCTGCTGTCCGGCCAGCTCGGTGTCGCGGGCGGCCATCCGGGCGGTCAGCAGCACCGGCGGGTCCAGGCGCAGCACCTCCTCCACCGCGTTGGGCCACAGCGACGGGTCGGCGACCACGCGGGCCCGCTCGTCGGGGTGGTCGTGCAGCAGCGCGATCCCGTTGCCGAGCAGGTTGACGGTGGTCTCGAACCCGGCCGCGAGCACCAGGCCGGCGGTCGCCTTGAGCTCGGACTCGTCGAGGCCCTCTCCCCCGTCCCGCACGGCCACCAGCTCGCTGAGCAGGTTGTCCCCCGGCTCGCGGCGGAGGTCGTCGAGGTGGCGGCTGAGCCAGGTGTCGAACCGCTCCAGGGCCCGCGACACCGCGCGGTAGCGGCGGTAGCCGAGACCGAGGTCGAGGCTGGGCGCGGCGGCCGAGCCGAAGTCCAGCACCTGCGCGCGCTCCTCCTCCGGGACGCCGAGGATCTCCGCGATGACGGTGACGGGGAGCAGCGCGCAGTAGGACTCGACGAGGTCGACGGGGCTCGAGGCGCGTGGCTCGAGCGCGTCGAGCAGGTCGGCGGCGATCTCCTCGGTCCGGCCGCGCAGCCTCTCCACGGCGCGCATCGTGAACACGCGGGTCACGAGCTTGCGGTAGCGCGTGTGGTCGGGCGGCTCGGTGACCAGCAGCGACGGCGGCTCGACCGGGTGGAGGGTCCGCGGGGCGGACCACCGCGTGATCCTGCCGAGTGGGCCGTCGCTGGTCGGCAGGCCGGTGCGGAAGTCGTCGCTGGTGAGCAGCTGTCGTACGGCGGCGTGGCTCGTGGCGACGTACCCGATGCGGGAGCGGTAGAGCGGGCCGCGCGACCGGATCTCCTCGATCAGCTCGAACACGTCCTCGGTGCCGTGGGCGCCGACCCGGATCAGCCGCGCCTGCAGGTCGCCGCGCTCCGCGGCGCGGCGCAGGAAGAGGGTGGGCAGGCCGTGGGCCACCCCCCAGTGCACGCTCGATCGCACCTCGCGGGCGACCGGCGCGGCGGACAGCGAGGTCATGCCACCGAGACTAGCCCCGCCCGGCAGTCCGCGTCGGCGGCCCGCGAGCGCACGGCGACCACCAGCAACCCCTGCCCCACGACGTAGGTGAGCATCACCCAGAACGAGTGGGCCGGCAGGTCGACGTCGGCGAAGGCGCGCAGCGCGATCAGGGCGTCCGACAGCATGAACACGGCGCCACCGATCCCCGCGACCCGGCCCAGGCCCGTCGCCAGGACGGCCATCGCCGCCAGCGCGGTGCCGTACACGACGACCGCCGGCAGCAGGCCGCCCGCACCTGCGCGACACGTCGCGACGAGCGCGACCAGCGCGACGGCGTACGGCGCGAGCAGCAGCGGCCTGCCGAGCACCGAGCCCGTGCGGAAGCCCCAGAAGGCGCAGATGTACGCCAGCTGCGCGAGCAGGAAGCAGCCGATCATCAGCAGGAACCCGGTGTCGCTCGACACCAGGCGCGGCAGCGTGTCGCCGAGCCACGAGAAGAACAGCGCGACCAGGGTGACCCGCACCAGCGCCGGTCGCGGGGCAGGTGTCCCCACGACCAGGACCGCGGCCAGCGCGGGCATCAGGAGCGGCTGGGTGGCCTCGGCGAGGACGCCCTCGGGGGCGACGAGCTGGGCGAGGAGGTGGACGACGGCGACCAGCACGAGCAGCACGTACGAGACCGCGCGAGGAGCGAGCATGCGGTGACTCTAGGGTCGGGTCCATGTGGCTCGCGGTCGATCTCCTCCTCGTCGGCCTGTTCGCCGTCATCGGCCGGCTCAGCCACTACGGCTCGCTGACGATCGGCGGCTGGTGGACCACAGCCTGGCCGTTCCTCGTCGGCACGCTGGTCGCCTGGGTCGTGCTCACCCTGACCCGCAGGCCGCCCGCGGCCATCGGCTCGGGTGTCGTCGTCTGGCTCGGCGCGCTCGTCGGCGGCATGGTGCTGCGGCAGGCCAGCGGCCAGGGCACCGCCACCGCGTTCGTCGTCGTCGCCACCCTCGTCCTCGGGCTCCTGCTCCTGCTGCCTAGAGTCGGTGCACGTGCCCGACGCTGATGCCCGCCCCCGTTCCTCCGCTCTCCCGTTCGGCATCCTGCTCGCGGCCGTCGTCCTCGTCTCGGTCAACCTGCGACCCGGTGCGTCCTCGCCCGGCCCGGTGCTGGAGGAGGTACGCCACGGGCTCGGCATGAGTGCCGGCGTCGCGGGCGCGATGACCGGCCTGCCGGGCCTGTGCTTCGGGCTCGTCGGTGCCCTCGCGGTGGGCTTCGCACGCCGCGTCGGGATGACCACGGGCATCGCGATCGGTCTCGTGGCCGCGGCCGTCGGCCTGCTGCTCCGGGTGACCACCGACAGCGTCCCGCTCTTCCTCCTCCTCTCGGTGCTCGCGCTGGCCGGCATGGCGGTCGGCAACGTCCTGGTCCCGGCCTGGGTCAAGGCCCATGGGCACGCCGTGGTGCTGATGACCGTCTACGGCACCGGTCTCGTCGTCGGCGGCACCATCGGTGCGCTCGCGACCGCACCGGTGACCGAGTCCACCGACTCGTGGCGGACCGGGCTCGGCATGTGGGGCGTGCTCCTCCTGGTCGCGCTCCCGCTGTGGGGCTGGCTCGCGCTGCACGAACGCCGCTCACCCGCCGAGCACGACGTCAGCGGCGACGCGCCTCCGAGCGGTCGCATCGCGCACTCCCCGACGGCCGTCGCGCTGACCGTCCTGTTCGGCGTCCAGTCGATGCACGCCTACGTCCAGTTCGGCTGGGTGCCCCAGATCTACCGCGACGCCGGACTGTCCGCCTCCACCGCGGGGGCGCTCCAGGCGCTGCTCTCCGGTGTCGGCATCCTCGGCGCCCTGGCCATGCCCACCGTCATCGCACGCAGTCAGGGACTGCACGCATGGATGGTGTCGTTCGGCGTGTCCCTGGCCCTGGGCTACCTCGGCCTGCTGCTCGCGCCCGCCACGGTGCCGTGGCTCTGGGCCCTGCTGCTGGGCCTGTCCGGCCTCGCCTTCCCCACCGCGATCGCGCTGATCACCGCGCGCACCCGCCACCCGTCGGTCACCGCGCAGCTCTCGGGCTTCGTGCAGCCGATCGGCTACGCGCTGGCCGCGATCGGCCCCTTCGTGGTCGGGCTGATCCACGACGCCACCGGCGGCTGGTCGCTGGTCATCGTGCTGCTCGCCCTCACCTCGGTGCCGCTGACCCTCGCCGGCCTGCGCGTCGCGCGACCGTCGTACGTCGACGACGAGATCTGAGCCGACCTCAGTCGTCGGCGCGGCGGCCGCCGAGGCGGTGGTGGGTCCCCGCCGGGGCCTCGCCGAGGTGGCCCACCCCGCGGCGGGGCTGTGCGCGCCGGACCGGGATGCCGGGCCGGGCGAGGTCCTCCCGCTCGCGCCTGCTCTGCCGGCGATCGAGCAGGAACAGCACCACGCCGACCACCAGGACCCCCGCGAGCCACATCATGCATCGACCGTACGCGCGCACCGGGGCTCTGTCAGGATCTGCGCGTGAACCAGTGGGTGGTGGTCGTCGGTGGGACGAACATGGACGTCGTCGCGCGCACGTCCGCGCCTCTGGTGCCGGGGACCAGCAACCCCGGCCACACCCGGATCTCACCCGGCGGCGTCGGCCGCAACATCGCCGCGTGCCTCGGCCTGCTGGGCGCGCCGGTGCGCCTGGTGTCGGCGGTCGGTGACGACGCCTTCGGCGACGAGGCGCTGCGGGTGACCGCGGCCTGCGGCGCCGACGTGTCATCCGTACGTCGTGTGCCGGGCCGCACCGGCACCTACACCGCTGTCCTCGACGACCGCGGCGAGCTCGTCTCGGCGGTCTCCGACATGGCGGTCGTCGACGCGCTCGAGCTCGACACCCTGCACCTCGACGACGCCGCCCTCGTCGTGGTCGACGGCAACCTCGCTGCGGCCCAGGTGGCGAAGGTGCGCGCCGCGGCCGCCGCGGCCGGCGTCCCTGTCGCCTTCGAGCCGGTCTCCGTCGCGAAGGCTGCACGACTGAGCGGCGAGGTCCAGGACCTCTTCCTCGTGACGCCCAACTCGGACGAGATCGGCGCACTGGTCGGACGGCCGGGCGACCCGTGGGCCGCGGTCCACGACCTCTACGACCGCGGTGTCCGCCACGTGTGGATGCGTGAGGGCGGCCGCGGGTCCTACGTCTGCAGCGAGGACGCCCCGACTGTCCACCTGCCCGCGATCCCGGTCGAGGTCGTCGACGTGACGGGCGCCGGGGACGCGATGCTCGCGGCCTGGATCGCCGCCTGGCTCCGCGGCGCCGACCCGGTCGAGGCCGCCCGCGACGGCCACCGCGCCGCGGCCGCGACCATCACGAGCCCCCACACCGTCCGCCCCGACCTGGCCGAGGCGATGGCCGCCTTCGCACCCCCGACTCCGAGAGAGGTCACCGATGCTGACGATCACTGACGAGGTGCGCGACGCGCTGGCGTCCGGACAACCGGTCGTCGCGCTGGAGAGCACGATCATCAGCCACGGCATGCCCTACCCGCAGAACGTCGAGATGGCCCGCACCGTCGAGGGCATCGTCCGCGAGGGTGGTGCGGTCCCGGCCACCATCGCGGTGCTGCACGGGCGGCCGACCATCGGCCTCTCCGCCGACGACCTCGAGCTGCTCGCCTCCGACGACTCGGTCATCAAGGTCTCCATCCGCGACCTGCCCTACGTCGTCTCGCGCGGCCTGCACGGCGCGACGACCGTCGCGTCGACGATGCGCCTCGCGGCCCTGGCCGGGATCCGCGTGTTCGTCACCGGCGGCCTCGGCGGCGTCCACCGCGGCGCCGAGACGTCGTACGACGTGTCGGCGGACCTCACCGAGCTGTCGACCACGTCGGTCGCGGTGGTCTGCGCCGGCGTGAAGAGCATCCTCGACATCGGCCTGACCCTCGAGAAGCTGGAGACCCTCGGCGTGCCGGTGCTCGGCTACGGCACCGACGAGTTCCCGTCGTTCTTCTCGCGCTCGTCCGGCTTCGCCGCCCCGATGCGCGTCGACAGCCCGGCCGAGGTCGCATCGCTCATGCGGGCCAAGTGGGACCTCGGCCTCGACGGCGGCGTCGTCGTCGCCAACCCGATCCCGGCGGCCGCCGAGATCCCAGCCGACGAGATCGGCACGATCATCGACCAGGCCCTGGCCGACATGGACCGGCTCGGCATCCGCGGCAAGGACGCGACGCCGTACCTCCTCGGTCGCATCGTCGAGATCACGGACGGGGCGTCGCTGAAGGCCAACATCGCGCTCGTCGAGCACAACGCGCGCCTCGGCGCGGCGATCGCCCGGGAGCACGCCGCGCGGTAGGACCGCGAGGGCCGCCGTCCGGTCTACGCTCCGTCCATGGCAGCACGCAGCCGGGCAGCGACGTACGCACGCCGTCGGCGGCGACGGATGGCGGCGGTCGAGCACGACCTCACCCCTGACCAGTGGGCGGCCCTCCAGGAGGCCTGGGCCGGCTGCGCCTACTGCGGCTCGCCGACCGGGCCGTGGGAGAAGGACTGCCTGCTGCCCATCTCGCGCGGTGGCCGCTACACCCTGACCAACGTCGTCCCCGCCTGCCGGTCCTGCAACGCCAGCAAGTGCAACACCGAGGTGACGACGTGGATGCGCCGCAAGAAGCTGGACGAGCGCGCCTTCCTCGTCCGCCACGGCGCGATCGGCACGGCGGTCGCCGACACGCTGGACGCCACCGGCGCGCCGTAGCGCGGCGTCGGGCGGGACGGGCCGCTCCGCGCGACCGGGCGTGCTTGGATCGCTCGTATGGCCTCCCAGATGACCGAGATCTCCGTCGACTGCCACGACCCCGAGCGGCTCTCCGCCTTCTGGTGCGCCGTCCTGGGCTGGGTCGTCATCCACCAGGAGCCCGGCCTGATCGAGATCGCCGCGTCGCCACCCGACGACGCCGCGCTGCTCGAGGCGGTCCGGTCGGGTCCGGTCGTGCCGACGATGTTCTTCGCGCAGGTCCCGGAGGACAAGGTGGCCAAGAACCGGATCCACTTCGACGTCTCCCCCGTCGACGTGCCGCAGGAGGACGAGGTCGACCGGATCCTCGCCCTCGGGGCGACCCGCGCCGACATCGGGCAGAGCGGCGAGGAGTCCTGGACGGTGCTCGCCGATCCCGAGGGCAACGAGTTCTGCGTGCTGCGCAGCCTGGCACCGGGACACTTCTCGTTGTGAGCGGCCTGGAGCTCGGCCTCCCGATCGAGACCGAGCGGCTGGTGCTGCGGCCGCACCGGATGGACGACCTCGACGACCTCGCGCGCTTCCACGGCGACGCCGAGGTGGTGCGCTACGTCCCGTGGCCGGTCCGCGACCGCGAGGCGACCGAGGAGACCCTGCGGGTCAAGCTCACCCAGACCGAGCTGGTGGCGCACGGCCAGTGGCTGGTCCTCGCGGTGGAGCTGCGGGCAACAGGCCGCGTCATCGGCGAGGTCCTGCTCAAGTGGGCCTCCGACGGCCAGGGCGAGGTCGGTTTCGCCTTCGCTCGGGACGTGCAGGGACAGGGGTACGCCGCCGAGGCCGCCACCGCGATGCTGCGCCTCGGCTTCGACGACCTCGGCTTCCACCGGATCGTCGCCGTCGTGGTGGAGGGCAACGACCCCTCCGCCCGCCTCCTCGGGCGCCTCGGCTTCCGCCAGGAGGCCCGGTTCGTCGACGGTGCGTTCTTCAAGGGCGAGTGGGTCACCCAGCTTGTCTTCGCCCTCCTCGCGGACGAGTGGCGTACGCCCTGAGGGTCCTCCCGCCGACCGGCCGCCGAAGACGTGCCCGACGCCAGGGCCGAGACCCGGCGCGAGGGTCGCTGACCTCGTGGACCACGCAGCGGGCACACCACCGCGTGCCACGATGGCGGCATGCACCCGGACCTCGGAGGACCGCAGCGGTTGACCGAGCACTGGCGGCGCTGGAGGAGCACGGCGGCGTGCGTCGGAGTGGGCCTGCTCTGCACGGTCGCCCTCGTCTGGCTGGGTGACCGGAGCCAGCAGACGCGGTTGGGGCAGTCGCTGGACCAGGTGGGCATGGACGTCGTGGCCGGCGACGAGGCGACGACGCGGCGGCTGGTGGGCGTCCTGGGCAACGTCTCGCTGGGCTCGATCGCGGTCGCCGTGCTGGTCCTGGTGGGCACCGCCGTGGTGCGCGAGCGGTACGCCGCGGCCGCCGCGGCTGTCGCGCTGGTCCTGGGTGCCAACGTCACGACCCAGGCGATGAAGGCCCTGATCGACCGTCCCGACCACGGCTACCTGACCGTCGAGAGCTTCCCCAGCGGCCATGCGACCGTCGTCGTCTCGCTGGTGTTCGCCGCCTTGCTCGTCACCCCCGACGCAGCCCGCACCACGGTCTCCCTCGTCGGCTCGGGCGCGATCACCGTCACCGCGGCCGCCACGCTCGTGGCGAGCTGGCACCGACCCTCGGACATCATCGGCGCACTGCTGGTGTCCCTGGTGTGGGGTACTGCCGTGCTCGCCGTCTGGAGCCTGCTGCGAGGAGGGATGCGCGGCATCGCACCCGCGCGCCCCCACCGGATCTTCGCCACCACCGGCGTGGTGCTGGCTGTCGCCGGCCTGGTCGCCGTCGGGGTCCGCCCGGGAGGCGGCTGGGACGGCTTCCTCGACGCGGGGGTGGTGATGGCCGGGATCGGGCTGGCATCGGCGCTGGCGGTCACCACGTATGCACAGCTCGCAGGGCCGATGGCGGTCGGCACCGACGCAGGCAGCCGTCCTGTCGGTGCTGCCCCGGGACGATGACGCGGACCACTCAGGTCGTGGCGCGCTCCTCGACCGGCACCTCCGTGATCCTGCCGTCCCGCCGGCCCTCTCGGAAGGACCGGAGCTCGTCGCGCACCTTGGGCAGCAGGATGTAGCAGCCCAGCAGGTTGATGATCGCGCACACGAACAGCATGGAGTCGGCGAAGTCGAGCACCGAGGTGAAGGTGATGACGCTGCCGATGACGGTGAAGCAGCAGAACACGACCTTGAAGGTCGTCTCGCTCCGCTTCGAGCGCCCGAAGATCTCGGTCCAGGCCTTCATCGTGTAGTAGGACCAGGTGATCAGGGTCGAGAACGCGAAGAGCGCCACGGCGATCGCGAGGATGACCGGGAACTGCGGGAGGAAGGTCTCGAAGGCACGCGAGGTGACGACCACACCATCGGGTGTCGGGCCGCCGTTGGCCACCACGTCGCGCTGCTCGCTGTAGTAGGGCGCATCCGCGATCACGATCGTGAGCGCGGTCAGGGTGCAGATGATGACCGTGTCGATGAAGGGCTCGAGCAGGGCGACGAAGCCCTCGCTCACCGGGTGCTTGGTCTTGACCGCGGAGTGCGCGATCGGCGCCGACCCCACGCCGGCCTCGTTGGAGAAGGCCGCGCGCTGGAACCCGATGATGAGGACGCCGATCGCACCACCGGCGACCCCCTCCGGGGCGAAGGCACCGGAGACGATCTCCCCGACCGCGGCGGGCACGTTGACGATGTTGCCGGCGATGACCAGCAGGCAGGTGCCGAGGTAGAGGAGCCCCATCGCCGGAACCAGCCGCGACGTCACCTGCGCGATCGAGCTGATCCCCCCGATGATGACGGCTCCCACGAGGAACGCGAGCACCAGCCCGAAGATGAGCGCGGAGCCGGACGAGCCGAGGTAGCCGTCGTCACCACCGGTCACCTCGCGGGCCTGGGCGAAGGTCTGGTTGGCCTGGAACATGTTGCCGCCGACCGCGCCGAACAGGAACAGCGCCACGGCGAAGACGAGCGTCAGGGTGCGTGACGCACTGCTGCCGAAGCGCTCGAAGGCGACCGGGAGGTAGCGGAAGGGTCCGCCGGTGACCGAACCGTCCTCGTGCACCTCGCGGTACTTCACGCCGAGGGTGCACTCGACGAACTTCGTGCACATGCCGAAGAGCCCGGCGACGATCATCCACAACGTCGCTCCCGGCCCGCCGATCGTGACCGCGGCACCGACGCCGGCGATGTTCCCCAGACCGACCGTGCCCGACACCGCAGACGAGAGCGCCTGGAAGTGGGTGACCTCCCCGGGGTCGCTCGCCCGGGAGAACTTGCCCCGCACGAGGTCGAAGCTGGTGCGCCAGGAGACGAACTGGATGCCTCTGAACAGGATCGTGTACACGATCGCGGCGACCACCAGCCACAGCACGATCAGCGGGAACGTGACCCCGCCGACGGTCGGGGCGTAGAAGATCACGGACGTCACCGCGCTGGCGACGGGGTCGAAGGCGGAGTTGATGGTCTCCTCGACCGTCGAGAGCCACTGCCACTGGTCGTCGGTTGCCATGGGTGTTCACCACATTCACGTCGGGGGCCGTCGATGCAACCAGCCCACCGGCCGCGGGTTCAACGCCTGTCACGACCTTGTCGCCGAAGTGTCGCGAGGACGTCGCACCTCGGCGGGCCGGGACGAGCGAGGATGGCAACGGGCGCGCAGCCGTGGACTCGCCTGCGGCGCCGCGCCGACCCAGCAGCACGGGTGTGACAGGCACCCGACTTCCGAGAGGACGGATCCATGACCGGGGCTCCGCACGAGGTCACGACCGTCCGCGCACCGCTGGCACGGCCGCACGCCCCCAGCCCCGTCGGCTCCTCGCGGCACTCATGACGCGCGCCTGGCGACGCCTGCAGGACAGGTTCTGGGTCGTGCCCGTCCTGTTCGCGGTGCTCTCCGCCCTCCTGGCCCTGGGACTCACGGTCCTGGACGACCGGCTCGACACGTCGCTGCACGTGCCGTTCCTCTTCTCCGGCGGACCCGAGGGAGCCCGGGCACTGCTGTCCGCGATCATCACCTCGATGATCTCGTTCACCGGCCTGGTGTTCTCGATCACCGTCGTGGTGCTGCAGCTGACGAGCAGCCAGTTCTCCCCACGCGTGCTGCGCACGTTCCTCCGCGACGCCGTCAACCAGATCGCGCTCGGGGTCTTCGTCGCCACGTTCGTGTATGCGCTGGTCGTGCTCCGGGCGGTGCGCGGCACCGCCCAGACCGAGACCGTGGTGCCGCAGGTCTCGGTCACGGTCGCCTTCGCCTTCGTGCTCGCGAGCGTGGTGGTGTTCCTCGTCTACATCGACCACATCGCCCAGTCGATCCGCGCGGCCACCATCGTGACGCGGATCGGCGAGGAGACCCGGGAGGTGCTCGAACGACGGCACCCGGAGGATGCTGAACATCGCGCACTGCAACCTGTGCCGGACTCCCGCGGGCACCGCGTCCCTGCGGACGCGCCGGGCGTCGTGCAGCAGGTCGACGACCAGGTGCTGCTCGGCCTGGCCGAGGAGCACGACGTGACGATCTGCCTGCTCCGTGCTGTCGGCGAGTTCGTGCCGGCGGGCGCACCGCTCCTGGAGGTGCACGGCGCCCGGCCTCCGGACGACGGGACGCTCCGGTCGGCGGTCCACCAGGGCAAGGAGCGCGTGCTCGACGAGGACGTCGGCTTCGGGATCCGACAGCTCGTGGACATCGCCGAGCGCGCCCTCTCCCCCGGGATCAACGACCCGAGCACGGCCGTGCAGGCCATCGACCACATCCACGACCTGCTCCGCCGGCTCGCGACGCGGCCGCTCCAGCCCCGGCAGCGCGTCGGCCGCACCGGCCGGCTGGCGGTGCACGTGCCGCAACCCGACCTCGGCGACCTCATCGCCCTGGCCGTCGACGAGATCGCGCACTGCGCGGCTGACGTGGACCGTGTGCAGCGACGGCTGGCGGTGATGCTGCGCGACCTGCACGACGCGGCGATCCCGATCCACCGTCCGGCCGTCGCGCACGTGCTCGAGGAGCTCTCCGGCCGCCTCCCGGGTCCGCACGCCGACCGCGACCCCGAGCCGACCGACAGCGGGCTGCGCTGATCGCGTCGACGACCTGCGACAGCTGTTCGACGAGGCGGACGGCCTCAGCCCACCCTGAGCAGGTGGATCGACGGGAGGTGTCGCCTCTCCACCTGCTGCGCGCGTCGACGGACCGCGGCGATGATCGCCGCGCGACGCACCGTCCGGTTGTACGCGGTCACCGGTGCGTCTTGAGGACGAAGCGCACGCGACCGGTCTTCTCCGTCACTGCGTCGAGGGTGCGTCCCCGCAGGCGCGAGGCCGTTCCGGGGCCGAAGAAGAGCCGCGCACCGTCGCGCTCGTGCACCGTGTCGCGCGGCTCGGGTCCGGGCGTGGCCTCGACCTGCAGGGGGCCCTCGGGGGACTGACCTCGCGCGATGCGCAGGCCCGAGCGCGCGGACAGGGAGCGGTGGCCGGTCACCCTGCGGACGACGGAACGGGCTCGTGAGGTCATGGTGATCATGTCGTGCCTCCTGGAGTGGCGGGCCGAGAACTTCTGTCCCTCCATCAAGACACGTCGCACGGCTGGCGACAACGACCCCGACGGAAGTGGCCGAGGGTCGTCGGGCGGTTGTCATCAACCCGCCACATCTCCGTACGGCCCAGTGTCATGTGGCAGGGGCACCCTTGCCCGCATGGTGGATGAGGAGACGGGTCCCGCGGTGCCCGGAGGGCTGGGCGCCGATCCGGCGCACCGCCTCCCAGGACGGCGTGACGACGTGGTCGTGAGGTGGGGACCCACGCGCCCGGAGGACCTGCTCGGTGACGTCAAGGAACGTCTCCCCCCGCTGCTCGACGTCCCTCCGCGGGCGCTCGTCGTGGACCTCGGGGGGATGACGCGGCTCTCGTCCGGAGCGGTGGCCGCGCTGCTGTGGACCGGCGTGGCCTGCCGGAGTCGTGGCGTCCCGATGCGGCTGCGCCACGTGTCCCGGGCGGGTGTCGCGACGCTGCGGCGGGCAGGCCTGGTCACCACCCTCGACGTGGACGGACCCGACTCGTGACGCGCGCCGGCTCCGCAGCCCGCCTCGTGGACGACGGACTCGGCGTCTCCCGCTTCGACCTGCCCCCCGGTCGGGACCTGGAGGAGGACGCGGCCGCGCTCGTACGTCGCTGGGGGCAGGACCGGGCGCTCCCTGCCGCGACGGTGGAGGACCTGTGCGTCCTCACCTGCGCCGCCCTGGCACCCCACGGCGGGCGCGATCCCCACGGAGTCTGCGTCCGGCTGCAGTGGGCGGACCTCGACCACGTGCGGGTCGAGGTGGAGTGGCGCGGGCCTGTCGCCGCAGTGACCGACGAGGTGCGCGACGAGGCCCTTCGTGCGTCAGCCGACATCATGGACACCACGGCGGTCCGGTGGGGGGTCGACCAGGGGCCCGGGCTGTGGATGATCGTCGACGCCGGTCCGGTGCAGTGACGGCCCGGCGCCTCGACCGAGGAGGTCGTCAGCCGGGATCGCCGCTGGCACTCTCCGGGCAGCCGATGTCCTCCGCCAGTCGGTCGGACCGGCCGCGCGCCAGGTAGCGACCCGGCACGAGAGGCGCGTAGTCGTCGGCCGTCACGGGCCGGGACGTCAGCGCCCCACCGGGGAGCGGAATCTCGACGAGGGACCCGCCGGTGCTCACCCGGACCACGTCGATGCCGGGCGCAGAGGTGAGGGTCAGGACCAGCTGCCCCACGGCAAGCGGCAGGCGGTCGGCGGCCAGGGAGCTCGATGCCTCGAGATCCACCACCGCGACGCCGTTCGCGACGCCGAGGAGCTCGAGGCGCGAGGAGGGCGGGACGGCCGACGACCTCCCGGCGGCCCGGTCGTCCTGCTCCGACGCCACCAGGGCCGACAGCATGCTCGCCACGACCTCCTCGGTCGGATCGGAGCACGCGACGTCCGCCGACGCCGGCGCCAGCATGTCGTCGGCCGTCAGCCAGAACACCACGGGGGTGTGTGCCGGCACCGGCCCCTGCGCCTGTCCGGGTTGCGCTCCGGTCTCGGTCTCCAACAGGCGGTACGGCACGGACTCCGGGTCCACCCGCCGGACCTCGCCGCTGCCCGGGAGGCCACAGCCGGCGACGAGGAGGACCGTGCCCGCCAGGACGGCGCCGCGGGCGCGCGAGTGGCGTGGCGTGGCGGTGCCGACCGACGTGGCTCTCATCCGGCGGTCCCACTGGCGCCACTTCGTGGCAGGCGCAGCACGAACTCGGCGCCTCCCCGGTCGTGCACGTCCGAGCACCACACGTCGCCGCCGTGGTTGGCGGCCGTCCGGGCGACGATGCTCAGGCCCAGGCCGCTCCCGGTCCCCTCCTTGGCACCACCAGCACGCGCGAAGCGCTCGAAGATGCGTTCCCGGTCCTGTGCGGGCACCCCGGGACCCTCGTCCCGGACCCGGATCTCGACGTGGTCGTCGACGGCGTCGACCGCGACCCCGGTGAGCCCTCCGCCGTGCAGGTCGGCGTTCTGGAACAGGTTGATCAGCGCCCGGAGCAGCTGACGCCGGTCGACGTCGAGGAGCGGGTCGACGGGCGGCTCGTGCGTGCCCTCGCCCGTGGAGAGCAGGTTCGGGGGGCGCCTGCTTGCCTGCAGGGCCTGTCGCACCAGCTCCCGGGCACCGACGGTCACGGTCTCACCCTCGCCCGCGCCGGCGTCGAGACGCCCCAGGATCAGCAGGTCCTCGAGAGCACGGCGGAACCGGGCGAGCTCGGTGGCCATGAGCTGCACGGCACTGCTGGCCCCTGCGCTCAGGTCGGGCACGCCCTGCAGCACGCCCAGGCTGGTCGTCAGGGTGGTCAGCGGCGTGCGGAGCTCGTGGCTGACGTCCGCCGCGAACCGCGCGTCCCGCTCGATGCGCTCGTGCAGCGCGTCGACCATGTGGTTGAAGGCGCCGACCAGCACGGCGAGGTCGGGATCGCTGGTCTCGTCGAGACGGGTCTTCAGGTCACCTGCGGACACCTGCACCGCGGCACCGGCCACCGCACCGAGCGGCTGCAGCACCCGCCTGCTCGCGGCCCGTCCGAGCAGTGCGCCCCCTGCGGTCGTGAGCGCCGCACAGACGACGAGTGCCCACGCGAGCGTCCGCAGCGTGGCGGCCAGCTCCTCCGCCACCGACACCTCGTAGTAGGAGGCGCCGACGGCCGGCAGCGGAACCCCGACGACGATCGCGTGGGGGTCGGTCAGGTCGGTCCAGGCCAGGCCCGCCGATCCCGCGTCCACGGTCCGGACGACGACGTCGGTGACGTCCTGCCGCGGCCGGTCGAGGGAGGAGGAGTACCAGGTGTCGCCGCGGTGGAGGTACATCACGGCGCCCGTCGCCGGCGCGATCGAGCCCAGCACCTCGCTGCCCTCGCTGCCCGGCGTGAGGAGGCGGTCACGCACCAGCGCGGCGTCGGTGAACGCCTGGCGCAGCGCGGTGCGTTCCCGCTGCTCCACCAGCAGGTGCCGGGCGGAGAAGTAGGTGCCGAGCGACAAGGAGGCGGACAGCGCCAGGGCCCCCGACGCGAACACCAGGGTCACCGAAGCCCGGAGCCCCCTCCGGGCCGGCCACCCCCTCAACGGGTGTCGAGCCGGTAGCCGAGCCCGCGCACCGTCACCAGCGTGCGAGGGGCGCTCGGGTCACGTTCCAGCTTCTTGCGAAGGCGGCGCACGTGCACGTCGACGATGCGCTCGTCGCCGAAGAAGCCCTCCTCCCAGACGTGCTCGAGCAGCGAGGACCGCGACAGCACGAGACCCGAGTTCTCGGCCATCACCGACAACAAGCGGTACTCCGTCATGGTCAGGTGGATCTCGTGCTGCCCGCGGCTCAGCTGCGCCGCGCCCCTGTTGAAGACCAGCGGCCCGTCCTCCTGGTCGAGCACGAAGACCTCGTCGTCGCGGGGCGCGCCGTCCGACGAGTGCCCGCCCGCGGGCTCGCCGGCCACCAGCACCGGGCGGCGCAGCAGCGCGCGCAGCCGGGCTCGTACCTCCTGGACGTCGAACGGCTTCGTCACGTAGTCGTCGGCACCTGCCTCGAGCGCCGAGACGATGTCCTCCACTCCGTCCCGGGCACTGATCACGACGATGGGGGCCTCGGTGGTGGGCCGCACGCGGCGGATGAAGCTGAAGCCGTCCATGCCCCCGAGCATCAGGTCCACCAGCATGAGGTGGACAGGAGCCGCGTGCACGAGCTCGAGCGCACGCTCGGCGTCCGCGGCTTCCGCGACCTCGTACCCGTCGCCCTCGAGCAGCAACCGCAGGGACGCACGGAGTCCGTCGTCGTCCTCGAGCACGAGCAGTCGGGTAGCCATCGCCGCCATGCTCCCATCGTCGGTCAACCGACGCCTCAGGGTGACGCGCACCCGGCATTGTCACGGAACTGCAAACCGGCCAGACGCGGGCCGACACACCCGCCGGGCACGATGGGACCTCGCTCGCCTGCCTGCCCAGAGGAGTCCTCATGACGTCGCTCCAGCCCTCCACTCCCTCCGCTCCCCCCACTCCCCCCACTCCCCTCGTCGCCCTCGAACAGGGTGCGATCGACCTCGCCACCGACGCCGACGACGTGCGAGGGCTGGTCGTGCTCGACTCGAGCGGGCATCGCGTCGGCGAGGTCGACGACATCCTGGTCGACGAGGAGCACCGGCGCGCCCGCATGCTGGTGGTTGCCTCGGGAGGGGTCCTCGGTCTCGGGGCCCACCTCCGGCTGGTCCCCGTGGAAGCAGTCGCCCGCGTCAGCGACCACGTCCGCCTGCATCACGTCGAGGCCTCGGTGCTCCACGGCGAGCACCAGGACGGCGCAGCGCTCGAGCCGTGCGACTACGCGGCCGTCTACCGCAGCTACGGCTGCACGCCGTACTGGGATCCCGCCCACACGACGGCGAGCTTCCACGAGCGTCAGTGGTGAGAACACCTCGGCCCGGGCCACGACGCCGACTGCCGCGTCCTGCGCCTGGCGAGGGTCGGTGACGTCAACCGCGACGAGATCTGCCCGGTCACAGCGGGTGCCTGCGTCACCCAGGTGGTCCTCCCCTCCTCGCGGACGCGTGGCGTACGCGCTGAGGGCGACCGCAACGCCGGCGCTCAGGCCTCGGCCACCGCGGCGGGCCCGGTGTCGGGCCCGGTCATGAACTCGCGGAGCACCCGGGCGAAGCGGTCGGGGTCGTCGAGGTGCGGGAAGTGGCCGGCGCCCTCGAACAGCTCCACGCGGCAGTCGGGCACCGCGCGTTGGGCGCTGAGCGCGTGCCAGGCGGGGATCATCCGGTCGCGGGACCCCCACACGATGAGGGTCGGCGGGGGCGTCACGGCTTGCAGGTGGTCGTGGGCGCTGATGCTCTGGCCGCCGATGTCGATCACCGCTCGCGTGGTGGCGAGGAACGCCCGGCGGCTGTCGCGGTCGCCCAACGAGGTGAAGCCGCGCCAGATCGCGCCGATGTCGGCGCCCGGCTTCCAGCCCACCTTCTGCGCTCCGCGACCCAACGCCTCCACCCGCTGGAGCACTGGGGCGGAGGCGATCACGCCGAGCACCTGCTGCGCCCCGGGCAGCGTGGCCGACCGCAGCACCAGGTTGACCTCACGCCCCAGACCGCCGCTCGCCACCAGGACGAGACGGTCCACCCGGTCGGGGAAGAGGTAGTAGAACTGCATCGCGATCCCGCCCCCGAGCGAGTGCCCGACGAGGGTGACCCGCTCCACGCCGAGGTGGTCGAGCAGGTCGCGCAGCGTGGCGGCGTGGGCGCTGAGCGAGTAGTCACCCGTCGGCTTCGCGGAGTCACCGTGTCCGAAGAGGTCAGGGACCACCACGCGGTGATCGTCGTCGATGAGGTCGACGAGGTCCCGCCACTGTCCTCTGGACCCGAGGATGCCGTGGATGAAGAGCACGACCGGACCCGAGCCGCTGTCGACGTACGAGAGCTCGTGGCCGTGGAGCACGACCCGGTGCGGATCCATGTGCGGCATGGTCGTCGTCCTCGTGATGGGGTGAGCTGGTTACCCCACGGTAGCCCCGCGCTGCATGCACTCGGAAGGCAGTTCGACCCTGGTCAAGGGCGCGGCCCGCGTGGACACGCCCCGGCGCACGGCGAACTGCCTGCACCATGCTCCGGTCAGGGCCGCAGCCCAGACGCGGCAGCCGGAACAAGCGCGCCGATGACGCCGTTGTGCCGACCATGACCACTCTGGGAATCGTCGGCGCAGGACACATAGGCAGCACGGTCGCACGGCTCGCGGTGGACGCAGGAGTCGACGTCGTCATCGCCAACAGCCGTGGCCCGGAGACCCTGGCCGACCTGGTCGCCGACCTGGGTCCGCGCGCCCGGGCCGCCACCGCGGCGGAGGCCGCCCGGGCCGGCGACCTCGTCGTGCTCACCGTCCCGCTCAAGGCGCTGGGCGACCTGCCGGTCACCGCGTTCGAGGGTCGCGTCGTGCTCGACACCGGGAACTACTACCCGCAGCGCGACGGCCAGATCGCCGAGCTCGACGACGGCTCGTCCACCTCCAGCGAGCTGATCGCGCGCACGCTTGCAGGGGCTCGCGTCGTGAAGGTCTTCAACAACATCTTCTTCGAGCACCTCGGCGTGCTCGCCCGCCCCCAGGCAGCCGCAGGCAGTCAGGACCGCAGCGCGCTCGCCATCGCCGGCGACGACGCCGAGGCCAAGGCAGCAGCGACCGCGCTGCTCGACACGATCGGGTACGACGTCGTGGACGCAGGTCCGCTCCGCGAGGGCCGGCGCTTCCAGCCCGGCACCCCGGCCTACGGCCTGCCCTACGACGGCAGCTCGGACGGCACCTGGAGCGGCGACACCGCACGGCGGGCCTCCGCCGAGGAGCTGCGTGCCGCGGTCGCCGCGGCGGAGTGACCGCTCAGACGTTGAAGCGGAACTCCACCACGTCGCCGTCGGCCATGACGTAGTCCTTGCCCTCCATGCGCACCTTGCCGGCCTCGCGGGCCTTGAGCATGGAGCCGGCGGCGAGGAGGTCGTCGAATGAGACGACCTCGGCCTTGATGAAACCCTTCTGGAAGTCGGTGTGGATGACTCCCGCGGCCTCGGGGGCGGTGGCGCCCTTCCTGATGGTCCAGGCCCGCGTCTCCTTGGGGCCGGCGGTCAGGTAGGTCTGCAGGCCGAGGGTGTCGAAGCCCACGCGGGCGAGCTGGTCGAGACCGGACTCGGTGATCCCCATCTCGGCGAGCATCTCGTGCGCCATCTCGTCGTCGTCCATCTCGGCGAGGTCGGCCTCGAACTTGGCGTCGAGGAAGATCGCCTCGGCGGGCGCGATGATCTCGCGCATCTTGTCCTTGAGGGCCTCGTCGGCGAGCTCGTCGGCGTCGCAGTTGAAGACGTAGATGAACGGCTTGGCCGTCAGCAGCGAGAGCTCGCGCAGCAGCGACCGGTCGATGTCGGTGGCGATGACCGGCGTGCCGGCCTCGAGCGCGTCCTTGGCGGCCTTCGCGGCGTCGAGGTTGGGGACCAGGTCCTTGCTCTTGCGCGACTCCTTCTCCAGGCGCGCGATCGCCTTCTCGACGGTCTCGAGATCGGCGAAGATCAGCTCGGTCTGGATCGTCGAGATGTCGTTGGCGGGGTTGACCTCGCCGTCGACGTGGGTGACGTCCTCGTCGCGGAACACGCGGGTGACCTGGCAGATCGCGGCGGACTCGCGGATGTGGGCGAGGAACTTGTTGCCCAGGCCCTCCCCCTGCGATGCGCCACGGACGATGCCGGCGATGTCGACGAACTCCACGGTGGCCGGCAGGATCTTGGCGGACTCGAAGACCGACGCGAGCTGCGGGAGGCGCTCGTCGGGGACGCCCACGACGCCCACGTTGGGCTCGATCGTGGCGAACGGGTAGTTCGCCGCGAGCACGTCGTTCTTGGTCAGGGCGTTGAAGAGCGTCGACTTGCCCGCGTTGGGGAGTCCGACGATGCCGATGGTGAGAGCCACGGGCGGGGAGTCTACGGCGGGCGCCGACGCCCGGACGAAACGAGACAGGGCCCGGCCCACGGGGCCGGGTGTGTGCACTGCACGAAGTTGCACCTCTCCGGACCACTGGTCCCACCTGCAAGACTCGCCCCATGAGTGACAGCGGGGGTACGCCGGTGCTGCGCGCGCCGGGCCATCAGGTCTCGCCGCGGGCGATCCCGTTCTGGACGGTGTCGGCCCTCGTCGGGGACGCGCTCCTGGTGATCGCCGCGACCCTCGCCTACGTGCTGGTCCCGGACGCCCCGGGGTGGGTCGGGCTCGTCGTGCTGCTGCTCGGCGTGCTGGCCGTCGTGCACGTGCTGGTGATGCCGCGCATCCGGTTCCGGGTGCACCGCTGGGAGGTCTCCGACACCGCGGTCCACACGCGGGAGGGATGGATCGGCCGGCAGAGCCGGATCGCTCCCATCAGCCGCGTGCAGACGGTCGACTCGCGGCAGGGCGCCCTGATGCGGCTGTTCGGACTCGCGTCGATCACCGTGACCACTGCCTCGGCCGCCGGCCCGATCACCATCGACTGCCTCGACGCCGAGGTCGCCCGGGAGGTCGTCGCCCGGCTGACCGCGATCACGGCCGTCACGGAGGGTGACGCCACGTGATCCCCGTCCCCGGCGACGGCTGGGTCCGGCTGAGCCCCCGCAAGCTGCTGCTCGACCCCGTCAAGGCCATCGGCCAGGCCCTCGTGCCCGTCGTCGTCGCACTGGTCGGCGTGAGCCAGAGCGACATGCGCTGGTGGCCGTACTTCCTGCCGCTGGCGATCCTCGCGCCCCTCGCGCTCGGTGCGATCCCGTGGCTCACCACGCACTACCGCCTCACCGAGGCGCAGATCCAGGTGCGCAGCGGGCTGCTCAACAAGACCACCTCGACCGCACCCCTCGACCGCGTCCGCAGCGTCGACCTCGAGGCCTCGCTGCTCCACCGCGTCCTCGGCCTCCAGAAGGTGCAGGTCGGCACGGGCGTCGACGACGACCGCATCACGCTCGACGCCCTCGCGGCCGCCGACGCCCAGGCACTGCGTACGACGCTGCTGCGCCGACGCGCCACCCAGCCGGCCGGCGACCCGGCGCTCGCGACCCATCCGTCCGAGCCGCTCGACGGCCTGCCCCCGACCCCCCAGCCCGCGCCCGTGCTCCTCGCCCGGATCGACTGGTCGTGGCTGCGGTTCGCACCCTTCAGCCTCAGCCGCCTGGTGATCCTCGCCGGCGCCCTCGGCGTCTTCTCGCAGTTCGCCGACAACCTGCCGATCTGGAACGAGGAGACCGCGACCTCGGTGTGGCACTGGGTCAACCGTTTCGCGGTCGTCGCCGTCGTCGCTGTGCTGTCCCTCGGCGCGCTCGTGTCATGGGTCGTCGTCGCGGTCGGCGGCTACGTCGTGCAGTGGTGGAACTTCCTGCTGGTGCGCGAGCACGGCTCGCTTCACCTGACCCACGGCCTGTTCACCACCCGCTCGATCACCGTCGAGGAGGCCAAGGTCCGCGGCGTCCGGCTGACCGAGCCCGCGCTCCTGCGCGTCGTCGGTGGGGCCGAGCTCGCGACGCTCGCCACGGGCGTCGAGGACGGGGTGACCCAGGTCCTCCCGCCGTGCCCCCGCGACGTGGCTGTCGGCGTGGGCGGAGCCGTGCTGGAGAGCTCAGGGCCCCTGACGTTCCCGCTCGTCGAGCACGGACCGAGGGCGCGCCGCCGCGCGTGGTTCCGCCAGCTGCGCGGCGCGCTCGTGATGGCGGTCGTCGCCGCGGTCGCGGCGTGGTGGTTCGACGTGTCGTGGGCGTGGGTCGCTGCCCTCGCCGTCGCGCTGCTGGTGGTTGCCGCGCTCGTGGGCGAGGCGGCGTACCGCCACCTCGGGCACACGCTCACCGACCGGCACCTCGTCGCCGGCAGCGGCGAGCTCGCACGGGTCCGCACGGTCCTGGAGACCGACGGCATCATCGGTTGGGTCTTCGCGCAGTCGTGGTGGCAGCGCCGCATCGGTCTGACCGACCTGGTCGCGACGACGGCGGCCGGCGACGAGCGCGTGCTGGTGCGCGACGTACGCCTCGACGTCGCCGTCGCGCTGGCCGACCGGGCCACGCCGGGGCTGCTGACGCCGTTCGTCGAGGCGGCTTCCTAGAACCAGTCCGCGCGCATCTCCAGCGTGGTGGTGTCACCGGAGGCGAGCAGGTCGAGCATGGGGCCCACCTTGGGCAGCTCCCAGCGGAAGAAGAACCGCGCGGCGGCGCGCTTGCCGTCGTGGAAGTCGCTGCACTGCTCCCCGACCGCGACGAGCTGCTCGAGCCACATCCACGCGACGACGACGTGGCCGGCGGCCTCGAGGTAGACGGTCGCGTTGGCCATCGTCCGCTCGGGGTCGCCGAGCCCGGCGAGGGTCATCGTCACCTCGCCCAGCCGGTCGACCGCGGCCTTGAGCGCCGCACCGTGCTCGGCCGCCTCACCCCCGAGCGCGTTCGCCTTCGCGACGGTCCGGTCGATCCGCGCCGCGAGCACGCGCAGCGAGGCGCCGCCGCTGCCGAGCACCTTGCGGCCGAGCAGGTCGAGCGCCTGGATGCCGTGGGTGCCTTCGTGGATCGGGTTGAGCCGCTGGTCGCGCCAGTGCGCCTCGACGTCGTAGTCACGGGTGTAGCCGGACCCGCCGAGGACCTGGATGGCCAGGCTGTTGCTCTCCTGGCCCCACTGCGACGGCCAGGACTTGGCGATCGGCGTGAGCAGGTCGAGGAGCAGGCCGGTCTCGCTGCGCTCGTCGTCGTCGTGCGCGCTGGCCTGCAGGTCGAGCAGGCGCGAGCAGTAGAGGTTGAGCGCCAGCGCGCCCTCGACGTAGGACTTCTGCGCCAGCAGCATCCGGCGCACGTCGGCATGCTCGATGATCGGCACCTGCGGTGCGGCCGGGTCGGCACCGGTCAGCGGACGCCCCTGGGGGCGGGAGCGGGCGTAGTCCAGCGACTTGAGGTAGGCGGTGTAGGCCGTCGTGGTGGCGGACATGCCCACCCCGAGGCGGGCGGCGTTCATCATGTGGAACATGTAGGACAGGCCGCGGTGGGGCTCCCCGACGAGGTAGCCGACCGCTCCCGGGGCACCGCCCGGCGTGAACGCACCGCCACCGAAGACCGGGGCCGTGTTGACCGTGCCGCGGCTGCCCAGCTTGTGGTTGATGCCCGCCAGCGCGACGTCGTTGCGCTCCCCGATCGAGCCGTCCTCGCCCACCAGGTGCTTGGGGACGATGAAGAGCGAGATCCCGCGCGTCCCGGCGGGGGCGTCGGGGAGCTTGGCGAGCACCAGGTGGACGATGTTGTCGCCCATCTCGTGGTCGCCGCCGGAGATCCACATCTTGTTGCCGAAGATGCGGTAGGTGCCGTCGTGGGCCGGCACCGCGCGGGTCACCACGTCGCCCAGGCTGGAGCCGGCGTGCGGCTCGGACAGCGTCATCGTGCCGAAGAAGCGGCCCTCCAGCATCGGCTTCGCGTAGCGGTCGACTTGGTCGGGCGTCCCGTGCTCGAGCAGCAGCGCCGCGTTGGCCATGGTGAGGAAGGAGTACGCCGCGGTCCCGATGTTGGCGGCGGTGAACCACGCCATGCAGGCCGCGGCGACGACGTGCGGGACCTGGTGGCCGCCCCTGTCCTCGTCGAGGGTGAGCGTGAGGAGGTCGGCCTTCGCGAACGCCTCGAGCGCCGTCGCGATCTCCGGGATCAGGTGCACCTTCTCCCCGTCGAAGGTCGGCTCCTCGGCGTCGCTGCGGCGGTAGTGCGGCGCGAACCGGTCGGTGGCGAGCTCCTCGCACAGCGCCAGGAGCGCCTCGTAGGAGTCGCGGTCGTGGTCGGCGAAGCGCGGCCGCTCGCTGAGCCGCTCCACGTCCAGCCACTCGAAGAGCATGAACTGCAGGTCGCGCGCGGAGAGGATCGTGGAGGACCGGGCTGGGGTGGGCACGGGCAGACGCTACCCGGCGCCGGAGATGACGATCGCCCCCTCCGCTCGGGACAGAAGGGGCGATCGCCACCTGGGGCCGACACTACGGGGCCGGACCGGAGGACCTGGGGTGGATCAGGAGCCGTACAGCGCCCGCACTCCGGCGCGGTCGGTGTCGGTCATCGAGAGGTCGCTCGACGATCCGTTGCACTGGGGGTAGTGCATGATCGACGCCTTGTCGTACGGCGTCAGCGGGCGCCAGTTGTTGTCCTCGAAGCACGTGCCGGCCTCCGGGCGCGTGTGCTCGTGCCGGAAGCCCAGCGTGTGACCGAGCTCGTGACCGAGGATGTTGCCCGGCGTCCACGAGCCCGAGCTCATCAGCGAGGTGGCGTTGACCAGCACGTTGCGGCTGCGCTTGGCGGTGCTCGGGAAGAACGCGCGGGCGATGTACTGCGTGGTGTTGGTCGGCTCGACGGAGAACAGCACCGCGTTGTTGCGCGTCGTGCAGCTGGCGTCCTGCGCGGGGACGTAGGTGAAGTTCACCTTCGAGGTCGCGCCCTCCCAGAGCGCGACGCCCTGGTTCATCGCGTTGACGACGTTGGTCTTGGAGGTCCCGAACTTGTTGCTGACGCAGTAGGTCAGGTTCAGCGCCTGGGTGGCGGACCACTTGTCGTCCACGCCGCCGACGGTGTTGACGATCAGCCCGTTGATCGGGGCGTCGGCGCCCACCATCCGGTCGTAGAAGTCGCGCAGGTCGGCGTTGGTGCCGGCCGGCTCGTCACCGTTGACGATGTACTGCTTGTCGATGTCCTGCAGGGTCGATGCCTTGAACTCCTGGTAGGTCGGCACGGTGGTGCCGGACTCCGGAGCAGCGATCGAGGGTGCGGCGAGACCGAGGCCGAGGGCGGCGACGGACCCGAGTGCGATCGCCCCGAGGCGGATGCGCTTCATGCGATGGAACCTCCGAGATGTGTGGTGGGGGCACACCTGTCCCGGGGGTCCTGCGGATCACGCAGCGCACCCCGAGTGGTGCGTGCCCCGTACCTTCCCCCCGCTCCGCCGGGCTGGCAAGGCTCCTTTCGGGGGTTGCGCGACTCCCACCTAGGCTGGGCGGGTGCGCATCGCCACGTGGAACGTCAACTCCCTCCGCTCCCGCATCGACCGCGTCGAGGCCTTCGTGCAGCGCCACGAGATCGACGTCCTGGCCCTCCAGGAGACCAAGGCACGCGAGGACCAGCTGCCCCTGATGGGCCTGGAGGCGCTGGGTTACGACGTCGCCGTGGCCGGCACCAACCAGTGGAACGGCGTGGCCCTGCTGTCGCGGGTCGGGCTCGAGGACGTCGAGGTGGGCTTCGCCGACATGCCGCACTTCGGCGAGCCGGCGGCCGCGGAGTCGCGTGCCATCGCCGCGACCTGCGGCGGGGTGCGGATCTGGTCGCTCTACGTCCCCAACGGGCGCAAGCCCGACGACCCGCACTACGTCTACAAGCTCGACTGGCTGGCCCGCCTGCGCGCCAGCGCCGCCGGGTGGCTCGACGGGGAGACCGCACTGGTCGGCGACTGGAACATCTGCCCCACCGACGACGACGTCTTCGACGTCAAGCAGTTCGCGAAGTCCACCCACGTCACGCCGCCGGAGCGTGCCGCGTTCCAGGGCTTCCTCGACGACGGCTACGCCGAGGTCACCCGTGCCCACGCACCGGGCTACACCTACTGGGACTACTACCGCCAGCGCTTCGAGCGCGACCGCGGGCTCAAGATCGACTTCGTCCTCGCCTCCCCGGCGCTGGCATCGCGGGTGACCGGCGCCTTCATCGACCGCGACGAGCGTGACCCCGCGCAGGGCACCGGCTCGCCGTCCGACCACGCCCCGGTGGTCGTCGACCTCAGCTGACCGCGACCGGCTGGGGAGCGGGCGCGCTGCGGATGGCGTACGACATCAGGGCGGCGACCGCGCAGAGCCCGGCCGCGGCGTAGAAGGCCGGGTCGTAGCCGCCGGTGAGGTCGCGGACGAGCCCGGCGCCCGTGGCGGCGAGGGCGGCACCGACCTGGTGGCTGGCGAAGACCCAGCCGAAGACGATCGGGCCGGTGGCCGCGCCGAACCGGTCGCGGCACAGCGCCACGGTGGGCGGCACCGTGGCGACCCAGTCGAGTCCGTAGACGATGATGAAGACCCACATGCTGGGCGCGACGTGCGGCGCCATCAGCGCGGGCAGGGTCATCAGCCCGACGCCGCGCAGGGCGTAGTAGCCGACCAGGAGGTAGCGCGGGTCCCAGCGGTCGGTGAGCCAGCCCGACGCGATGGTGCCGACGACGTCGAAGATCCCGACCACGGCGAGCAGCGAGGCCGCGGTGGTGGCGGGCATCTGGTGGTCGTGCGCGGCGGGCACGAAGTGGGTCGCGACCAGGCCGTTGGTGGTCATCCCGCAGATCGCGAAGCCGCCCGCGAGCAGCCAGAACGTCCGGCTCCGGGCGGCGTCGACCAGCACCGAGATCGCCCGGCCGGCGCTCGACCCGACGTGCTGGTGCGGTGGCGGGCCGGGGTCGGCGTCGGTCGCGCCGAGCGCGCGCAGCCCCAGGTCGGCCGGGTGGTTGCGGAGGAAGAGCAGGACCAGCGGCACGACGGCGAGGGCGGCCACGGACGCCAGCAGTGCCGCCGTACGCCAGCCGTGGTGCGTGGCGAACCACGCCACCACCGGCAGGAAGATCAGCTGGCCGGTCGCGTTGCCGGCGGTGAGGATGCCGCTGACCAGGCCGCGGCGGGCGACGAACCAGCGGCTGGTGATGGTCGCGACGAAGGCCATCGACATCGAGCCGGTGCCGATGCCCACCAGCAGCCCCCAGCACAGCACCAGCTGCCACGCCTGCGTCATGAAGACGGTGAGCCCACTGCCGACCGAGACCATGACGAGCGCGAAGGTCACCACCGGCCGTACGCCGAACCGGTCCATCAGCGCCGCAGCGAAGGGCGAGATCAGGCCGAAGAGCATGAGGTTGAGCGAGACGGCCGAGCCGATCAGGCCGTGCGACCAGCCGAACTCGTCGTGCAGCGGCTCGATGAGGACGCCGGGCACCGACCGGAAGGCCGCCGCGCCGACGAGCGTCACGAACGTGACGGCAGCGACGACCCATGCCCAGTGCACGCCCTGCGCGCTGTCGAGGGCAGGCTCACGAGGCGGGGTCGTCATCGTCACCGCACCAGCGTCGCGGACGGCGCGACCCGAGGACGAGTGGCCCGAATGCCAACATGTGCAAGAATCCGGCCATGCCCACTCCCGCGCCCGTGCCGCACCGCGTCGTGGTCCTCGGCATCCCGCCCGTCATCGGCTACGACCTGACGATCCCGCCGCAGGTCCTCGGCGAGGCCGTCGACGACGAGGGCCGCGCGCTCTACGACGTGCAGGTCGTCACGCTCGACGGCGCCCCCGTGGCGACCAGCAAGGGCTACGCGATCGCGCCGTCGGCGGACATCAGCGCGCTCGCGACCGCCCAGACGGTCATCGTCCCCGGCACCCAGATCGCCGGCCCCCGACACGACGGCTCGCTCCCCGACGACCTGCGTGCCGCCCTCGCCACGGTGCCCGCCGACGCCCGGTGGGTCTCGATCTGCACGGGCGCCTTCGTGCTCGCCGCCGCCGGGATCCTCGACGGCCACCGCGCCACCACGCACTGGAAGTACGCCGACGACCTCCGTCGACTCCACCCCTCCGTCGCGCTCGACGAGGACGTGCTCTTCACCGACGACGGCCGGGTGCTCACCTCGGCGGGGCTGAGCGCGGGGATCGACCTCTGCCTGCACCTCGTCCGGGCCGACCACGGCACGGCGGTGGCCAACGCCGTCGCCCGCCACATGGTCGTGCCACCGTGGCGCGACGGCGGGCAGGCGCAGTTCATCGAGCGCCACGTCCCGCGCCGCAGCGACGAGGCGACCGGCGACGTACGCGCCTGGGCGCAGGCCCACCTGCACCACCAGCTCGACGTGGCGACCCTCGCCCGGCAGGCCTCGATGAGCGTGCGGACCTTCACCCGGCGCTTCCGCGAGGAGACCGGGCAGTCCCCCGGCGCCTGGGTCACCCAGCAACGCATCCGGCACGCGCAGCACCTGCTCGAGGCCACCGACCTCTCCGTCGACCAGGTCGCCGCCCGCGCCGGGATGGGCACCGCCGCCTCGCTGCGCCAGCACCTGCGGGCCAGCCTCGGCGTCTCGCCCTCGGCCTACCGGCGTACGTTCCGGGGGACGGCCGACGCGGCGCGGTAGTCCAGCGACTTCCGGCTCTCACGCTGGGGTAGTCCAGTGAGATGTGGCTGCCGAACCCGCCCGGGGACGACCTCTGGCCACTGGACTACCCCCGCGGGACGGCGTGCAGGGTCGGCCCGGCTGTCGGACCCCGCGTTCATGCTGGTGTCATGGACACCTTCCCCCTGCTCCTCACCCTGGCGCTGGTCCTCGCCGTCGGCCTCGGCCTCGGCGCCGTCATCGGTGTGCTGTGGTCACGCAGCCGGCCGACCGACGACGCAGCCGCGGCCGCGCTCGAGCAGCGCGTCGCCGACCACGCCGTCGTGCAGGACGGCCTCGACCGCCTGCAAGACCAGCTGAGCGACCTCGCCCACGACCGGGTGGCGTGGCAGGCGCAGCTCAACCAGCAGGTGGCCGAGATGCGTCAGTCCACCGACACGCTGCGGCGGGAGACGACGACGCTCGCCTCCGCGTTGCGCAAGCCGCAGGTGCGCGGCCAGTGGGGCGAGCTGCACCTGCGCCGCACGGTCGAGCTGGCCGGCCTGGTCGACCACTGCGACTTCGCCGAGCAGGTGACCTACGACGACGGCCGGCTGCGCCCCGACCTGGTCGTGTCCCTGGCGGGCGGCCGCACCATCGCCGTCGACGCGAAGGCTCCGCTCGCGGCGTTCCTCGACCTCACCGGCAGCGACGACCCCGACGAGCACGACCGCGCGCTGGCCCGCCTCGGCGAGCACGTGCGCAAGCACGTCACCGACCTCGGGTCGCGCCGCTACTGGGAGGCACAGGCCCGCACGCCCGAGTTCGTGGTGCTGTTCCTGCCCGGTGAGGCGATCCTGCAGGCCGCGCTCCAGGCCGTGCCCGACCTCGTGGAACAGGCTGCGGCGAAGAACGTCGTCCTCGCCACGCCGTCGACCCTGATCGCCCTGCTGCGCACGGTCGCCCAGGGCTGGCAGCACGAGGTCCTGAACGCGCAGGCGCAGCAGGTGCAGCGGCTCGGGCAGGAGCTGCACGCGCGCCTCGGCTCGATGGCCGGGCACCTCGACCGCGTCGGCCGCTCGCTCAACGCCAGCGTCGTCGCCTACAACCAGGCGATGGGCTCGCTCGAGGGCCGGGTGCTGGTGTCCGCCCGGCGCTTCGTCGACCTCGGCGTCACCTCCGAGCCCCTCGAGGAGCCGCGCCAGGTCGAGTCCCGGCCGCGCACCCCCGCCGCGCCGGAGCTCGCCGCCCTGGACCTCCCCGACATCGGCGACGTGCGCAGCGCCACCGGCGAGCCCACGCTCGACGACCTGCTCGACCAGCCCCCGACCGCTCCCCCGGCGCGCCGCGCCGAGGGCGCCTGACATCGGTCCTAGGTTGTGGCCGTGGACCAGGCCGACGTGTTCTGGCAGGCCGGGCGCGAGCCGGGCCACCAGGTGGTGTCGCTCGGAGTCGCCGTCGCGCTGACCGCGGTCAGCATCGACGTGCTCCTCGCGGGGCGCCTGACGCTCTTCTTCGACTTGTGCTTCATGGCGCTGTGCCTGGGTCTGGCGACGCTGGTGCGACGCCAGGACTTCTTCCTCGTGGCGCTGCTGCCACCGTTCCTGATGACCGCCGTCTTCTGGTTCGTCGCCCTCGTGGCGCGCGACGCGGTCGCCGACCGGGGCGACAGCCTGCTGCAGGCGATCGTGTCCGGTGTCGCCACGCACGGTGTCGCGCTGGGTGTCGGCTACGCCCTGTGCCTGGGCTGGCTCGCGTGGCGCCTGCACCGTGAGAGCAACGGCCACATCGCCGACGAGCTGAGCCGCGAGCTGAGCCAGCCCACCGGCTGACCGGTCAGGCCTCGAAGCGCGAGACGTCGCCGGCCCCGTGGCGTACGACGACAGGCTCGGCGTCGGACCAGTCGATGACCGACGTGGGCTCGGCGGTCACCTCGCCCGACTCGATCACGATGTCGACGACGTGGTCGAGGTCCTCCTTGATCTCCCAGCCCATCGTGCGGGCCTCGGTCTCGCCGGGGAGGATCAGGGTGCTGGTGAGGATCGGCTCGCCGAGCTCCTCGAGCAGGGCGCACACGAGCCGGTGGTCGGGGATGCGGACGCCGACGGTGCGCTTCTTGGGGTGCATCAGCCGCTTCGGCACCTCACCCGTCGCCGGCAGGATGAAGGTGTAGGGACCCGGCGTGGCCGCCTTGATCGCGCGGAAGGCCGCGTTGTCGACGTGGACGAACTGACCGAGCTGGGCGAAGTCCTTGCACATCAACGTGAAGTGGTGACGGTCGTCGAGCTCGCGGATCCGGAGGATCCGGTCGCGGCCCTCGCGGTTGCCCAGCTGGGCGCCGAGGGCGTAGCCGGAGTCGGTGGGGTAGGCGATCAGCGCGTCGTCGCGCAGCGCCTGGACCACCTGGGTGACCAGCCGCGGCTGCGGGTTGTCCGGGTGGATGTCGAGGTAGCGGGCCACGGTTCAGGCCTTCTGTGCGGCGCGCAGGTCGCGGCGCAGCTCGGGCGGCAGGGCGAAGATCAGCGACTCCTCGGCCGAGTGCACCGCCCGCGCGTCGGGGTAGCCCCGCTCGGAGAGGAACGCCAGCACGCCCTCGACCAGGTCCTCGGGCACCGAGGCCCCCGAGGTGACCGAGACGGTCTCGACGCCCTCGAGCCAGGCCTCGTCGATCTCGGTGTGGTCGTCGACGAGGTAGGACGCCTTGGCGCCGGACTCGAGCGCCACCTCGACCAGGCGGACGGAGTTCGAGGAGTTGCGCGAGCCCACCACGATGACCAGGTCGGCGCCGGCAGAGATCTCCTTGATCGCGAGCTGGCGGTTCTGGGTGGCGTAGCAGATGTCGTCGCTGGGCGGGTCGAGCAGCAGCGGGAACTTCTCGCGGATCGCGGCGACGGTCTCGAGGGTCTCGTCGACGCTGAGCGTGGTCTGCGAGAGCCACGCGACCTTCGCCGGGTCGCGTACGACGATGCCCGCGACGTCGGCGGGGCTCTGCACGAGCTGGATGTGGTCGGGCGCCTCGCCGGCGGTCCCCTCGACCTCCTCGTGGCCCTCGTGGCCGATCAGCAGGATGTCGTAGTCGTCGCCTGCGAAGCGCTTGGCCTCGTGGTGGACCTTGGTCACCAGGGGGCAGGTGGCGTCGATCGTCTTCAGCCCGCGCGCCGCTGCCTCGGCGTGCACGGCCGGCGACACGCCGTGGGCGGAGAAGACCACGGTCTGGCCCTCCGGCACCTCGTCGAGCTCCTCGACGAAGATCGCGCCGCGCGACTCGAGGTTGGCCACCACGTGCTTGTTGTGCACGATCTGCTTGCGCACGTAGACCGGCGCGCCGTAGAGGTCGAGTGCCTTCTCCACTGTGATCACGGCCCGGTCCACGCCGGCGCAGTAGCCGCGCGGTGCCGCCAGCAGGACGGTCCTGGCGGTCTCGGGGTCGAGGACCGTGGGGAGGCCGAGGTCGGTGCTCATGGGCGCAAGTCTAGGGCGTGTCCCTCAAAGCCCGGCCGTCGCGAGCGTCGTCCTGCGGAGTGCATCGCAAGGCGGAGGAGGGAGGCGATGCGCCAGCATCGACGACCGACGACAACGCAGCGAGGCGCCCGCAGGGCGGGGCGCAGCAGGCCGGGGTTGAGGGACACGCCTCTGGGGCGTGTCCTCCCCCTCCCCTATCCTCGCCGCGTGCCCTCCCTCCGCGACGCCACGGTCGACTCCCCGGCCCCGGTCCGCGCCGTCGCCAACGCCGTCACGCAGTGGATCGACAAGCTCGGCAGCGTGTGGGTCGAGGGCCAGATCGCCCAGGTCAACCGTCGCCCCGGGGTCAACACCGTCTTCATGACCTTGCGCGACACGGTGGCGGACATCTCGGTGACGCTCACCTGCGCCCGCTCGCTGTTCGACTCGATGAACCCGCCCCTCGTGGAGGGCGCGAGCGTGGTCGTGCACGCCCGCCCGAGCTTCTACGCCAACCGCGGCTCGTTCTCCCTGGCCGCCCGTGAGATCCGGATGGTCGGCCTCGGCGAGCTGCTCGCGCGTCTCGAGCGGCGTCGTCAGCTGCTCGCGGCCGAGGGGCTGTTCGCGCCGGAGCTCAAGCGCGACCTGCCCTTCCTGCCCGGCCGCGTGGGCCTGGTCACCGCCCCCAACAGCGCCGCCGAGCGCGACGTCCTGGAGAACTCCCGTCGTCGCTGGCCCGCGGTCGAGTTCGAGGTCGTCTACGCCGCCATGCAGGGGCCGCGGTCCGCGGCCGAGGTGATCGAGGCGCTCGACCGGCTCGAGCGCAACGCCGACGTCGACGTGGTCGTCGTCGCCCGCGGCGGCGGCTCGATCGAGGACCTGCTCCCCTTCTCCGACGAGGCCCTGGTCCGCGCCGTCCACGGAATGCGTACGCCGGTGGTGTCGGCCATCGGCCACGAGCCCGACCAGCCGCTCCTCGACCTCGTCGCCGACGTGCGTGCCTCGACCCCCACCGACGCGGCCAAGCTGGTCGTGCCCGACATGGCCGAGGAGGCCAACGGCGTGGCATGGGCGCGCGACCGGCTCCGCCAGGTCGTCGTGCAGCGCATCGCGCGGGAGCAGGAGTGGCTGGCGCAGGTCCGGTCACGGCCGGCGATGGCCGACCCGCGCAACCTGCTCGCGGCCCGCTCCGACGAGCTCGACGAGCTGCTGGCCCGCGCCCGCCGCACCCTGTCGCACCGCCTGGACCGCGCCGCCGACGACATCGGCCACCAGCGCGCGCGGGCCCAGGCGCTCTCGCCGCTGGCCACGCTCCGGCGGGGCTACGCCGTGCTCCAGGACGCCGACGGCCACGTGGTCACGTCGGTCGGCCAGGCGCACGTCGGCGCCGCGGTCTCGGTGCGCGTGGCCGACGGCCGGGTCCACGCCACCACCGATCGCATCGACGCCGACCAGATCGACGCAGCCACCCTGATGGAGGACCCCGATGAGTGACGCCACCCCGCAGCAGCTCACCTACGAGGAGGCCCGCGAGGAGCTCATCGAGGTGGTCCGCACCCTCGAGACAGGCGGCACCACCCTCGAGGAGTCGCTGGCGCTCTGGGAGCGCGGTGAGGCGCTGGCCAAGGTCTGCCAGGAGTGGCTCGACGGCGCCCGCAAGCGCCTCGACGAGGCCATCGGCGACGCCGGGGCCGACAGCTGAGACGCCCCGTCACGGACGAGGAACGAGTCCGTGGCGTCGGGTGGCCAGATTGAGCAAGCGACGCGACTGAGGCACGAAGTCGCACGAGCGCGTCGAAATCAGCGCGTCAGCAGGCCGAGGTAGGCCTCGAGGTCCGACACCGGCGCGGAGCCGTAGACCAGGAGCGCCTCGTCGCCGAGCTCGGTCGAGAAGCCGTGGTCCCCGCCGTCGTCGGACCACGTCTGCCACGTGTCGGTGATCTCCGAGGTGACCCTGGCGTCGTCGCCGGCGTCCGCCTTCTCGTCGACGTACCGCTCGACGAGCTCGTCGACGGAGGCGTCCTGCTGGCGGATGCCGATGAAGTCACCGTCGTCGGTCAGCACGCCGAGTCCCCAGCGCGGGTCCCCGGTCGCGGCCAGGTCCACGCTGGTGGCGGTCCAGCCGGCGGGCAGCTCGCGCGGATGGACGACCGACAGGCCCGCCCCCTCGGCGAGCCCGACGCTCTCCTGCCAGTCGACGACCTGCACGGCGTCGTCGTCATCGCCGCGGAACAACCCGCGCCAGGCCACGAACGCCAGCACGAAGAGCACCGTCACGACCAGCGCGCCGGTCATGCCGCCGAACGAGCGGGTGTATCGGCTGGGCTGCTCACTCACGTGCCTCATCCTCCCAGCCGCACCCAGGGAGCCCTCGGGCGGGGACCACCCGCCGCAGTCGCGGTCGAAACGGGTGCACGTGCCCGCAGGTGCGGCATACTCGCAGCGTGATCACGTACCGAATCGCGGAAGCGGCCGAGATCCTCGCGGTCAGCGACGACACCGTACGCCGCTGGGTGGAGGCGGGCCGGCTGCCGTCCCACACCGCCGACGGCCGCGCCACGGTGTCGGGGCCGGACCTCGCGGCGCTCGCCGAGCACCTGGCCGAGTCCGCCGAGACCGGCGAGCGCGATCGCACCCGTGCCAGCTCGGTCAGCGCCCGCAACCGGATGAGCGGGATCGTCACCCGGGTCAAGCGCGACCACGTGATGGCCCAGGTGGAGATGATCTGCGGCCCCTACCGGGTCGTGTCCCTGATGAGCAGCGACGCCGCGGACGAGCTCGGCCTCGAGCCGGGCGTGCGCGCCATCGCCAGCGTGAAGTCCACCAACGTCGTCGTGGAGGTCCCCCAGTGAGGCGTGCCGTGCCGGCCCTCGCGCTGGCCCTCGCGCTGCCACTGGCGGCGTGCGGCAACGGCGACGACGGGGCCACCGCCGACGGGCGGGCCGAGCTGACCGTGCTCGCCGCCGCCTCGCTCACCGACGTCTTCGACCAGCTGGCCACGCCGTTCGAGGAGGAGCACGACGCGACGGTCACCTTCTCCTTCGGCTCCAGCACCGACCTCGCCGAGCAGGTCGCCGACGGCGCCCCCGGCGACGTGCTCGCCACCGCCGACTCGACGTCGATGGGCCTCGCCGAGGACGCCGGCGTCACCGTCGACGTGGAGACGTTCGCGACCAACGTGCTGACGATCGTGGTGCCGAAGGGCAACCCGGCCGGCATCGAGACCCTCGACGACCTCGCCGACGCCACGTGGGTGCGCTGCGCCGACGAGGTCCCGTGCGGCAAGGTCGCGCTCGCCGTGCTCGACGCCAACCAGATCACCGCGGAGCCGGCCAGCCTCGAGGAGGACGTCCGCTCGACCCTCGACAAGGTGGTCTCCGGTGAGGCCGACGCCGGCCTGGTCTACGCCACGGACGCGGTCGCCGTGGGCGACGACGTCGAGGCGATCGAGATCCCCGGCGCGGGGGACGACCTGACGTCCTACTACGTCGCGACGCTGGAACAGTCCGAGGACGCCGACCTCGCCGCCGACTGGGTCGCGTGGGTGACGTCGGAGGAGGGCCGACGGATCCTCGCCGACGCCGGCTTCGGTGCCCCGTGAGGGACCGCCTGGGCCGCCCGCCCGCGCTGCTGATGGTGCCGGCGGCGCTCGCGGCCCTGCTGCTGCTCGTGCCGCTGGTGGCGATGGTCGCCAGCACCAGCTGGCGGCAGCTGCCCGACCACCTCACCTCATCCGCCGCCCTCGACGCCCTGCGTCTCTCGCTGGTCACCTCGACGATCGCGATCGCGTTCTGCCTGGTCCTCGGGCTCCCGCTGGCGTGGCTGCTCGCGCGCGTCGACTTCCGCGGCCGCGGGGCGCTGCGCGCCCTCGTCACCGTGCCGCTGGTGCTGCCGCCGGTCGTGGCGGGCGTGGCGCTGCGCAGCGCCTTCGGTCGCACCGGCGTGGTCGGTGCACCGCTGCTCGAGTGGACCGGCTTCGCCTTCCCCTTCACGACGTACGGCGTGGTGCTGGCCCACGTGTTCGTGTCGATGCCGTTCGTCGTGATCGCGATCGAGGGCGCCCTGCGCTCGGCGGACCCGAGGTACGACGACGCTGCCGCGACGCTCGGCGCCACCCGCTGGACGACCTTCCGCCGGGTCACCGTGCCCCTGGCTCTGCCCGGCGTCGTCGCCGGGACGGTGCTGGGCTGGGCCCGTTCGCTGGGCGAGTTCGGCGCCACGATCACCTTCAACGGCAACTACCCCGGGCGCACCCAGACGATGCCGACGCTGATCTACGTCACCCGGCAGGCCGACCAGGACGCCGCCCTGTCGCTGAGCCTGGTGATGCTCGTGGTGTCGATCGGCGTGCTGGTCGCGCTGCGCGACCACTGGCTGGGGACGCCGTGACGGGCCGGCTGGAGGCCGACCTCCGCGTCGCCGGCCGCGTGGACGCCGCGTTCACCGCCGAGCCCGGTGAGGTGCTGGCGGTCATCGGACCCAACGGCGCCGGCAAGAGCACCCTGCTCCACGCGCTCGCCGGGCTCGTCGACGTCGACGGGCACGCCCTCCTGGGCGGCACCGACGTGCTGCGCCTCCCGGTCCGCGAGCGCCGGGTCGGACTGGTGTTCCAGGGCCAGCTGCTCTTCCCGCACCTGAGCGCGCTCGACAACGTCGCCTTCGGGCTGCGCGCCCGCGGCGAGAAGCGGGCCACCGCCGATGCGGTCGCCCGCGACTGGCTCGAGCGCTTCGGTATCGCCGACCTCGCGGCCCGCAGGCCGCGCGAGCTCTCCGGCGGCCAGGCCCAGCGCGTCGCGATCGCCCGGGCGCTGGCCACCGACCCCGACGTGCTGCTGCTCGACGAGCCGTTCACCGGCCTCGACGTGTCGGTCCAGATGGCTCTGCGCATCGAGCTCGGCCGGCACCTGCGCGACTTCCCTGGCATCGCGCTGCTCGTCACGCACGACGCCATCGACGCCCTCACCCTCGCCGACCGGGTGCTGGTCCTCGACGAGGGCCGCGTGGCCCAGGTCGGCCCGCCGGCCGAGGTGGCCGCGGAGCCGCGCACCTCGCACGTCGCCCGCCTCGTCGGGCTCAACCTCGTGGCCGACGGCGAGGAGCTGATGGCGTTCACCCCCGACGCGGTGGTGGTCTCGCTGGCCGAGCCGGAGGGGTCCAGCCGCCTGCACTGGCACGGGCGGATCGGCACGCTCGCACCCCACGGCGACGCCGTACGCCTCCTGGTGCACGCCTCCCCCGACCTCCTCGCCGACGTGACGCCCGCGGCCGCGACGGAGCTGGGACTGGTGCCCGGCCGGGAGGTCTGGCTGTCGGCCAAGGCCACCGCGGTGAGCCGCTACGGAGCACGCGACGGAGCCGACCCAACCGGCCGATAACATGCGCGCCATGACTGCCACGAAGCCCGATCGCAACCTCGCCCTCGAGCTGGTGCGGGTCACCGAGGCCGCCGCGATGGCCGCCGGACGATGGGTCGGACGCGGTGACAAGAACGACGCCGACGGGGTCGCGGTCAACGCGATGCGGGTGATGATCTCCACCATCGGCATGCGCGGCACCGTGGTCATCGGCGAGGGCGAGAAGGACAACGCCCCGATGCTCTTCAACGGCGAGGAGGTCGGCGACGGCACCGGTCCCGCGTGCGACGTCGCGGTCGACCCGATCGACGGCACGACCCTGACGGCCAAGGGCATGAACAACGCGATCTCGGTGCTCGCGGTCTCGCCCCGCGGCTCGATGTACGACCCGAGCGCCGTGTTCTACATGGACAAGCTGGCCACCGGCCCCGAGGCCGCCGACGTCGTCGACATCCGGCTGCCGGTGAAGGAGAACATCGCCCGCGTCGCCAAGGCCAAGGGCCTCTCGATCCACGACGTCACCGTCGTGCTGCTCGACCGGCCGCGCCACGCCCGGCTGGTGGAGGAGATCCGCGAGACCGGGGCGCGCATCAAGTACATCACCGACGGCGACGTCGCCGGCGCGATCATGGCGGCCCGTCCGGACACCGGCGTCGACCTGATGCTCGGCGTCGGCGGCACGCCCGAGGGCATCATCACGGCCTGTGCCATGAAGTGCATCGGCGGCAAGATCCAGGGCCGGCTGTGGCCGCAGGACGACGACGAGCGCCAGCGCGCCCTCGACGCCGGCCACAACCTCGACGCCGACTTCGTCCTCGGCACCGACGACCTGGTCACCGGCGACGACGCCTTCTTCGTCGCCACCGGCATCACCGACGGCGAGCTGATGCGCGGCGTGCGCTACCGCGGCGACGGCATCACGACACACTCATTGGTGATGCGTTCGCGCAGCGGCACGGTGCGCTCGATCACCGCCGAGCACCGGCTCTCGAAGCTACGCGATCTCTCCCCGATCGACTTCGACAACTGACGACGCCGCCGGGCGCAACGCGTCCGAGACCGCCGCGATGACGGCGGGGTCGAACGCCATGCCCAGGTGCGAGGACCGCACCTCGACCGGACGGGCGACGGGGTCGATGCACGCGCGCCAGTCGACGATGCCGTCGCGACGCGAGTAGATCGCGGTGAAGTCGACCTCCGCGGGCAGCGCGGCGCGGGCCTGGTCGAAGCTCTCCTGGGCGCACGAGCCCGCCACGCAGTCCGCGGCCATCAGGTTGCGCAGGCCGGCCCGGTTGAGCCGCACGAGCAGGTCGACGCTGCGGGCCAGGGAGACGTGGTGGGCGCCGGGGGCGAGCATCGGGCTGCCCATCGTCACGATCCCCGCGACGAGGTCGGGACGGCGGGCGGCGACGCCGCGGGCCAGCATCCCACCGAGGCTGTGGCCGACGATGCGCACCTTCGAGCCACGACGCTGGGCGAGCCCCTCGAGCCGCTCCTCGAGCTGGGCGGCCGCGGCCAGCGTGCAGCCCACGTTGGCGCGGACGTCGGCGCGGTAGGTGCGGAAGCCGAGGTGGCGCAGCGTGCGGCTCATCGGCGCCAGCGAGGAGTCGCCGGCCAGGAAGCCCGGGACCAGCAGCACCGGCTCGGTCGCGCGGGCCGGGTGCGAGCCGTAGGGCGTACGGCGCCGGGTGCCGCGGGCGGCGAGGGCGTGGACCGCGTAGCGGCCGGCCTCGGTGATGACGGAACCCTCGCGCAGCACGGCCGACACCGACGGCTGGACGAAACCGTCCGGCGTCAGGAAGTCGGCCACTGTGCGATGCGTCACAGCGACCGAACCTAGCCCAGGAGCCCCGTGGGATCGGGGATGTGGCCCAGATTGCTTTTTGTTGGGGACGCCGGTCGTGTTCACTGAGGGCATGTACCCGTCTCGCCGCGCTTCATCCGAGGCGCCCGCCGTCTCCGACGAGCTCGTCGCCCCCGTGGGCAACGAGGTCGAGCTCTGCTACCAGACCTTCGGCGACCCCGACGGCGAGCCGCTGCTGCTGGTCATGGGCCTCAGCGGTCCGATGACGTGGTGGGATCAGGCGTTCTGCGAGCAGCTGGCGAGCGCCGGCTTCCACGTGGTGCGCTACGACAACCGCGACACCGGCAGGTCGTCGCGCGTCAAGGCCCCGGTGCGACGCGACCAGCTGCTGCGGGCGTTCGCGACCGGCCGGGCACGCGTGCCCTACACGATGTCCGACCTCGGCAGCGACGCCGTGGCGCTGCTCGACCACCTCGGCCTCGACTCGGCCCACGTGGTCGGCGTGTCGATGGGCGGCATGATCGCCCAGACCGTCGCCGTGGAGCACCCCACGCGCGTGCGCTCCCTGACGAGCATCAGCTCCACCACCGGTCGCCGCAGCGTCGGCTGGCAGCACCCCAGCCTGCTGCCGCGGCTCATCGCGCCGCGCAAGCCGGGCCGCGAGGCCTACGTCGAGAGCAGCCTGGCCATGTGGTCGCTGATCGGCTCCGTGGCCTACCCCGCGGACCCCGACGCGCTGCGCGGCCGCGCGATCGAGACCTTCGACCGCGGGGTGAGCGCCAGCGGGGTGGTGCGCCAGATGCTGGCGATCCTGACCCAGGGCGACCGGACGCCACGGCTGCGCAGCCTCCGCGTCCCGGCGCTGGTCATCCACGGCACGGCCGACAAGATGGTGCACGTCAGCGGCGGACGGTCGACCGCGGCCGCCATCCCCGGCGCCGAGCTCGTGCTGGTCGACGGGATGGGGCACGACCTGCCGTCGGCGCTCTTCCCGACCTTCGTCGAGGCCATCGCGCGGACGGCCGACCGGGCCGGCTAGACCGGACGAGCGCCCGCGGCCGCCTCAGCGGTGAAGAGGCTCGGGTCGCCGTAGCCCGCGTCGGCGAACGCACGGCGTACGGCGTCACCCGCAGGGCCGACCTCGCCCTCGGGAACGAGCCCGATCACGCAGCCGCCGAAGCCACCACCGGTCATCCGCGCGCCGAGCGCTCCGGCGGCCAGCAGCGTCTCGGCCGCCGTGTCGACCTCGGGCACGGTGATCCGGAAGTCGTCGCGCATCGATGCGTGCGAGGCGGTGAACAACGGGCCGAGCGCGTCCAGCCGTCCCGCCCGCAGCACGTCGACCGCCTCGAGGACGCGGGCGTCCTCGGTGACGACGTGGCGGACGTAGCGCTGCAGCTCCTCGTCCTCGAGGCGGGAGACCGCCTCGTCGGCGTCGGTGACGTCGCGCAGGGCCGGCACCCCGAGCAACCGGGCGGCCTCCTCGCAGCCGCGGCGCCGGGCGGCGTACTCGCCGTCGACGAGCCGGTGCGGGGCGCGCGTGTCGACGACGAGGAGGGACAGCCCGCTCGTGCCAGGCGCGAACGGGACGGCCTCGGACGTCAGGTCGCGCATGTCGCAGAAGAGGGCGTGGCCCTCCTCTCCGCGCAGGCTCACCAGCTGGTCCATCCCGCCGGTCGGTGCGCCGACCGCGTCGTTCTCGACCCGACGACTCAGGGCCAGCAGCCCGTCCGCCCCCAGGTCGAGGCCGAGCTGCTCGTCGAGGGCACGCACCACTGAGCAGACCAGGGCCGCGGACGACGACAGCCCGGCGCCGGTGGGGACGTCGGAGTCGACCGAGATCCGGAGCGGCGGCACCTCGACGCCCTCGTCGTGGAGCAACCACAGCGCCCCGAGGACGTACGTCGCCCACTCAGGGACCTTGCCCCGCTCCGCCAGACCGGACGGAGGGACCGTGACCGTCTCCGACACCTGCGCGGACACCACCGACCAGCCTGAGTCGGCCGTCTCGACGCTCGTCGTGCAGCCCATCGGCAGGGCCATCGGCAAGACGAAGCCGTCGTTGTAGTCGGTGTGCTCACCGATGAGGTTGATGCGTCCGGGCGCGTGCCATCGCGTCACGACAGGCCTCTCTGATCATGGGTCTGCTGGTGGGCGTCACGCCCGTCGGGGCGGTTGCCAAACCCTATCCGCAGCCGATAGACCAGTGACCCGAGTAACACATGAGGAGGGCGCATGGCATCACGATCATCGACCCGGCCGAGGGGTCGCCCCAGGGGAAGGCGGATCGCGGGCTCGGTGGCCACGCTCGCCCTCGCGAGCAGCCTGCTCGCGGCCTGCGGGAGCGACGGCGGGAAGCCCGAGCTCGTCTGGTACATCAACCCGGACTCCGGCGGCCAGGCAGCGATCGCCGAGGACTGCTCGACCGACGACTACACGATCACCACCCAGGTCCTGCCCCAGTCCTCCGACCAGCAGCGCATCCAGCTCGCGCGCCGGCTCGCGGCCAAGGACCCGGCGATCGACCTGATGTCCCTGGACCCGCCGTTCACGGCCGAGTTCGCCGACGCAGGGTTCCTCGCCGAGGTCCCGCAGGACGCGAAGTCGCAGCTCGAGGAGCAGGGCACGTTCCAGGGCGCCATGGACGCCGCGACGTGGGAGGACAAGCTCGTCGTCTTCCCGTTCTGGTCGAACACCCAGGTCCTCTGGTATCGCAAGTCCTTCGTCGAGAAGGCCGGCATCGACATGTCCCAGCCGGTCACGTGGGACCAGATCATCGACGTCGCCAGCGACAACGGCGGCAAGATCGGCGTGCAGGCCAACAAGTACGAGGGCTACGTCGTGTGGATCAACGCGCTCGTCGAGGGCGCCGGAGGGCACCTCCTCGAGAACGCCGAGAAGGGCGTCGACGCCGACCTGACCATCGCCGACAAGCCCGGCGAGATCGCGGCCGGCATCATCGAGAAGCTCGCCTCCTCGCCGGCCGCACCCTCCGACCTCAGCGTCTCCAACGAGGGCACCGCGGGATCGACGTTCGGCTCCGACGAGGGCTCGTTCCTCGTCAACTGGACCTACATCTTCCACAACTACGACGAGACCGCGCCCGACGTCGCCAAGGACATCGGCTACACGCGCTACCCGCAGTCCGTGGAGGGTGAGGAGTCCCGCCCGCCCTACGGCGGCATCGGCATCGGGGTCAGCCAGTACTCCGACGAGAAGGACTTCGCCCTCGAGGCGGCCGCCTGCCTCGTCGAGCCGGACCAGCAGGGCAAGAACGCCGAGATGACCGGCAACATGCCGGCCAGCACCGCCGGCTACGAGTACGCCGCCCTCAAGGAGATCTACCCCGAGGACCTCCTCGCGCTGTTCCAGGAGAGCGTGAACGCCGCCGCACCGCGCACGGTGACGCCCTACTGGAGTGACGTCTCCAGCTCCATCCAGGGCACCTGGCACCCGCCCGCCAGCGTGGATTCCGACACTCCGAAGGCCTCGCAGGACTTCATCGAGGAGATCCTGAAGGGAGGGAAGCTGCTGTGAGCACGACGATCGCAACGGAGCCCCAATCGAACAAGGGCACCAAGAAGGCGGTTGCCAGCGACCGCAGCTCGGCCGAGAACAAGCTCGGCCTCAAGCTCGTCGCCCCAGCCGTCGTGCTGATGCTCCTGGTGACGGCGTGGCCGATGATCCAGGCGCTCTACCTGTCGCTGTTCCGCTACCGGCTGACCGCCCCCGACGACCGTGAGTTCATCGGGATCGACAACTACGTGACGGTGCTGACCGACAGCCTGTTCTGGCGTGACACCTGGAACACCCTGCTGATCATGGTGGTCACGGTGGCCGTCGAGCTGGTCATCGGGTTCGCGTTCGCGATGGTGATGCACCGCATCGTCTTCGCCCGCGGCCTGATGCGCACCTCGATCCTGATCCCCTACGGCATCATCACCGTGGTGTCGGCCTTCGCCTGGCAGTTCGCGTTCTCGCTCAACAACGGCTTCGTGAACTCCTGGTTCAACTGGCTGCCGTGGATCGCCGACGACACCAACTGGTTCGGCGACCACTGGCACGCGATGTTCGCGATCATGGTCTCCGAGATCTGGAAGACCACGCCGTTCATGGCACTGCTGCTCCTCGCCGGCCTGGCCCAGGTGAGCGAGGACATGCTCGAGGCCGCCAAGGTCGACGGCGCCACGTGGTGGCAACGGCTGTGGAAGGTGATCCTGCCCAACATGCGGGCCGCGATCATGGTGGCGGTCCTCTTCCGCGCCCTCGACGCCTACCGCATCTTCGACAACATCTTCGTGATGACCCGAGGAGCCCAGGACACCGAGTCGATCTCGTTCCTGACCTACCGACAGGTGATCGAGCAGATGCAGCTGGGACTGGGATCGGCCCTCTCGGTGATCCTGTTCCTCTCGGTGCTGCTGCTCGCGTGGCTCATCGTGAAGCTGTTCAAGGTCGACCTGGCGCAGGCAAGGGGTGAAGGCTGATGAAGACCAAGACCACGATCGGCACGTGGATCGGGTTCATCCTGATCATGCTGTGGTGCCTGTTCCCTGTCGCGTGGATCCTTTCGCTGTCCTTCAAGTCCGAGGGCGAGACGGCCACCGGCAGCCCGCAGTTCCTGCCCAAGGACCCGACCCTCGACAACTACAGCGCCATCCTCGACAACGGCGACTTCACCCGGGCCCTGGTCAACTCCTTCGGCATCGCGATCATCGCCACCGCGCTCTCGGTGATCTTCGCGACGCTCGCGGCCTACGCCATCGCCCGCCTGGAGTTCAAGGGCAAGCGGCTCGTGCTGTCGCTGGCCCTGGCCATCGCGATGTTCCCGGTGGTGTCGCTGGTCGGTCCACTGTTCGACATGTGGAGCACGTTCGGCCTGTTCAACACCTGGCCGGGCCTGATCATCCCCTACATGTCCTTCACGCTGCCGCTGGCGATCTGGACGCTCTCCGCCTTCTTCCGCGAGATCCCGTGGGAGATGGAGCAGGCGGCCCAGGTCGACGGTGCCACGTCGTGGCAGGCCTTCCGGAAGGTCATCGTCCCGCTCGCCGCACCCGGGGTCTTCACCGCGGCGATCCTGACCTTCTTCTTCGCGTGGAACGAGTTCGTGCTCGCGATCTCGCTCACCTCCACCACCGCCTCCCGGACGGTGCCGGCGCAGATGTCGTTCTTCGTCGGACCCGACCCGTTCAACCCGCCGTACGCGCAGCTCGCGACGGCGTCGGTCATCGTCACGTTGCCGGTGATCGTCATCGTCCTGCTGTTCCAGCGCAAGATCGTCGCCGGACTGACCTCCGGCGCAGTGAAGGGGTGATCAGCTCATGGCTGCCATCGAGATGAAGAACATCGTCAAGCAGTACGGCGACGGCTTCCCGGCCGTCAACGACGTGAGCATCGACGTGGAGGACGGCGAGTTCCTGATCCTCGTCGGCCCGTCCGGGTGCGGGAAGTCCACGCTCCTGCGGATGATCGTCGGCCTGGAGGACATCACCGACGGCGACATGGTGATCGGCGGCAAGAAGGTCAACGACCTCGCGCCGCGCGACCGCAACCTGTCGATGGTCTTCCAGAACTACGCGCTCTACCCCCACCTCACCGTCTACGAGAACATCGCGTTCCCGCTGCGACTGGCGGGCAAGCCGGACTCCGAGGTCGACGAGAAGGTGCGCGCCGCGTCGAAGACCCTGGAGCTCGACGAGCACCTCGAGCGCAAGCCCGGCAACCTCTCGGGTGGCCAGCGCCAGCGGGTGGCGATGGGTCGAGCCATCGTCCGCGACGCGGAGGCGTTCCTCTTCGACGAGCCGCTGTCCAACCTCGACGCCAAGCTGCGCGGCCAGATGCGCACCGAGATCTCGCGGCTGCAGAAGCGTCTGGGCATCACCACCGTCTACGTCACCCACGACCAGACGGAGGCGATGACGCTGGGCGACCGGGTGGCGGTCCTCAAGCGTGGGGTGCTCCAGCAGCACGCGACGCCGCGTGAGCTCTACGAGAACCCCTGCAACCTGTTCGTCGCCGGGTTCATCGGCTCCCCGCCGATGAACTTCCTGCCGGCCACGGTCAAGGGCAACCAGGTCGAGCTGCCGTTCGGCACGGTGACGATCCCCGAGGACAAGGCCGCCAAGGCCCAGGGCAAGGGACTGCTGATCGCCGGCATCCGGCCCGACCACTTCGAGGACGCCAATGTCGTCGACAGCGACAAGGTGACCGACGAGGCCACGTTCAAGGCCACGGTCGACGTGGTCGAGTGGCTCGGCAACGAGGCCTACGCCTACATCCCGTTCGAGGCGCCGCCCGAGGTGGAGAAGCAGCTCCAGCAGCTCGAGCGCGACCTCGACGGCGAGTCGCTGCGCACCCAGCTGGTCGTCTCGCTCGACGGGGCCAGCCGGATCGCGGAGGGTGACGAGGCGACGATCTGGGTCGATGCCCGCAAGATCCACCTCTTCGACCCCGCCACGGGCGAGAACCTCACCATGGACGCCGAGCACGCGGGCATCGTCCCGGGCGGCAATGCGATGGCCAAGGCCGAGGAGGTCGGCGAGCAGCAGGACGCCGTCCAGCCCGGGTCGGACCAGGCGACCACCTGAGGCTGGCCTGCGGACTAGGAGCCGCCGTGGAGCCACACGGCGGCGTACGGCTCCAGCGGGACCGCACCCTCCACCAGCGAGGGGGCGGTCCCGCTGAGTGCGTCGTGGAGCCCGTCGGCGTGGAGCCCGAGCCAGTGCAGCACGTCGGCCGACACCCAGGCCTGCTCCCCCGACATGTTGTGGGCGGCCAGCAGCGGCCCGCTGGGGTGGCGTCGCACCACCAGCAGCACCCGCGGGTCGCGCGGGTCCCACACCTCGGTCGGTGAGGCCGCGTGGAGGTGCGGCAGCGAGCGGCGTACGTCGAGCAGGTGGCGCAGGCCGGCCGTGATCCCGTGCGGGTCGCGACCCGACTCCACCTCCGGCCACGGCATCCGCGGCCGGTGCACCCAGCGGTTGTCGGCGGCGTGCGCCGGGTCGTCGGCCCAGCCCGCGTCGTTGAGCAGTCCGAGCTCGTCGCCCATCCAGAGCACCGGCAGGCCGCCGAAGGAGAGGATCACGGCGTGCGCCAGCAGGATGCGCGCGGCCGCGCCTGGGTCGCCGACCTCCAGCCCGGCCAGTGACGCGAGCGACCCGGAGATCCGGCGGTCACCGGTCGCCTCGTTCTCCTGGAACACCAGTCCCCTGGCCCACGAACCGGGGAAGGAGCCGGAGTACCAGTCGGAGAGGAACCGGCGGTGCGCGACCGGGTCGAGCCCGACGGCTCGCGCGTCCTCGTCGGAGACCGCCCAGCCGATGTCGTCGTGGCAACGGACGTAGGTGACCCACGCCGTGGTCGACGGCGGCTGGGGCAGCTGCTGCAGGGCGTGCGCTGCCAGACCCACCTCGCCGGAGGCGAGCATCGACCAGACCTGGACCATCAGCCCGTTGTGGTAGGCCAGGTCGCTCACGCGGCCGTGGTGGTGGCCGACGCCGAGGTAGGCCGGCAGGTCGGCCGGCCCGACGATCGCCTCGGCCTTGAACAGCACCGCGGGGGCAGCGATCCGGGCCACCGTGCGCAGCGCGCGGGTGAGCTCGTGCACCTCGGGCTGGTTCTGGCAGTCGGTGCCCAGGCGCTTCCAGATGAAGGCGATCGCGTCGAGCCGGAACACCTCGACGCCGAGGTTGGCCAGGCCGAGGATGAGGTCGGCGTACTCGCAGAGCACCGCGGGGTTCGACCAGTCGACGTCCCACTGGTAGTCGTTGAACGTCGTCCACACCCAGCCCGCGAGCTCGTCGTCCCAGGTGAAGCTGCCGGGCGCGAAGTCGGGGAAGACCTCCGGCAGGGTCGCCTCGAAGGCGTCGGGCCCGGTGCGGTCGTCGTACACGTGGAAGTAGGCGCGCTTCTCCGGGTCGCCGGCGCGGGCGGCGACGGCCCACTCGTGCTCGCGGGCGACGTGGTTGAGGACGAGGTCGAGGCACAGGCTGATCCCCTGTGCTCGCAGCGTCGTCGCCAGGTCGCGCAGGTCGTCGATGGTGCCGAGGTCCGGGCGGACGGAGCGGTAGTCCATCACTGCGTAGCCGCCGTCGTTCGGCGCCGGGCGGGGTGTCAGGAGCGGCATCAGGTGTAGGTAGCCGACGCCCAGGTCGCGCAGGTACGCCGCACGCTCCCCCACGCCGGCCAGCGAGCCGGCGAAGCGGTCGGCGTAGGCGGCGTAGCCGACCATGCCGGGTCGCTGGAACCAGTCCGGATTGCGCATGCGCTCCTCGTCGAGGGCGCGGAGCTCGGCCGGCCGGGCCTCGTGGCCGCCGCGCGCGATCGCGACCAGCCGGTCCGTCACGCCCGGTGCGACGTCGGCCCCGTAGACCCGCTCGAGCGTGTCGCGGAGGTCGGGCACGAGGGCGCGCAGCCTGTCCTCGAAGGTCTCCTCGGCTGCAGCGTCTGGCCCGGGCACGGACCCAGTATGGGCGACCGCGACGCGTCCGCGGTGGGGCCGCTCCGAGACCGCGGTCCGGGAACGACGAGGCCCCGGGAGCCTGGCTCCCGGGGCCTCGTTCGGACTCGTGCCGACCTCAGTCCGAGAGCCGCTCCCCGGTCTCGGTGTTGAACACGTGGACGTGCTCCGGGTCGGTCGTGACGTAGAGCGTCTCGCCCTTCTGCGGGTGCTGGCGCCCGGCGATGCGCACGATGACGTTGGCGGGCGTGCCCTCCACGTCGCACGTGCCGTAGACGAAGCTGTCGGCGCCGAGCTCCTCGACCACGGTGACGGTGACCGGGAGGCCGCCGTCGCTGTCGCCGACCATGCGCCAGTTCTCCGGACGCACGCCGACGGTCACGCGACCGTTCATCTTCTTCTCGGCACCCGGGTCGACGGGCACGTTGTAGCCACCGACCCGGACGGTGCCGTCGCCGGCCGCGACGCCCTCCAGGAGATTCATCTGCGGCGAACCGATGAAGCCGGCCACGAACAGGTTGGCGGGCTTGTCGTAGAGCTTCAGCGGGGTGTCCACCTGCTGGAGGACACCGAGCTTCATCACCGCGACCCGGTCGCCCATCGTCATCGCCTCGACCTGGTCGTGGGTGACGTAGACCGTGGTGACACCGAGGTCCTGCTGGAGCCGGGCGATGTCGGTGCGGGTGTGGACGCGCATCTTCGCGTCGAGGTTGGACAGCGGCTCGTCCATGCAGAACACCTGTGGCGCGCGCACGATCGCGCGCCCCATGGCCACGCGCTGGCGCTGACCACCGGACAGGGCCTTGGGCTTGCGCTGGAGGTACTCGGTCAGGCCGAGGATCTCCGCCGCCTTCGCCACCCGCTTCTTCCGCTCGTCGGCCGGGACCTTCGCCATCTTGAGCGAGAACGCCATGTTCTCCTCGACGGTCATGTGCGGGTAGAGCGCGTAGTTCTGGAACACCATCGCGATGTCCCGGTCCTTCGGCGGCACGTTGGTCACGTCGCGGTCGCCGATGTAGACCTTGCCGGAGTTGATCTCCTCCAGCCCCGCCAGCATGCGCAGGGTGGTGGACTTGCCGCAGCCCGACGGGCCGACGAGCACCATGAACTCGCCGTCCCTGATCTCCAGGTCGATCCCCGGGACTGCAGCCTCATCGGCCCCCGGATACCACCGCTGGGCCTTCTCGAACGTCACTGTTGCCATTGTCTGCTCCTTCACCGGCAGGTACGTGCCGGACGATCCGTAGTGAAGTGACGCGGGTCACAGTAGCGGGTGGGCGGAGCGACAGGACCGCCGGACGGTCTGATGTGAGACGGCGGCGCCCCGGGCAGGCGGGAGGCTCAGTAGGTGCCGAGGATCTTCTTCGGCGTGCCGGGCGGCGGCTGGCGCTGCACGGTGACCGAGCCCATCAGCGCCATGCCGCGGATCCGGACCGTCGGCGAGTCCGGGCGCAGCTCGGCCGGGACCTTGTCCTTGGCCTGGTTGTACTCGCCCATGATGGGCGTCCCGTCGATCAGCACGTGCATGTCGGCCGGGACGATCACCTTCACCTCGCCCATGATCGCGCTGGCGTTGATCTGGGTCTCGTGACCGGACAGCTGGGCCTGGCGCAGGTCGATGAGGACGCTGCCCATGAGGGCGAAGGCGCTGTGGTGCTCCGGCACGGCCCAGACGCCCTGGCGCTTGCACTCGCTCATGATCGCGGTGGAGGAGGCGTGCCCGACGGCCGGCAGGTGGGACGTACGCCGCACGGGCGCGGCCGCCGGCGGGGTGATCGGGCCGGTCGCCTGCAGGTCGAGCGTGATCGGCACCAGCTCGCCGTAGGTCTTGGCCGCGAAGGTGAGCTCGAGGCGCTCCTCGAGCTCGTCGAGGTCGAGACGTCCGTCCCCGGCCGCGTCACGCAGCACGTCGGCCACGCGCTGGCGGTCGGCGTCGGAGATGCGCATCTGCGACGGGTCGTGCGGGCGGTTCTCGATCTCCCCCATGGGCTCAGCGTAGCGATTGCGGGGCCACCTGGCCCGTGACGGGCGTCAGGCCCGGCGGGCGCGGCGACCCCATGCCGCCGTACCTGCCCCCGATGAAGGCTCAGCGGGACCGGACGCCGTGCTCGTCGTCTCACCTGAGGCGGTCGAGGGTTGCGGCGACGTCGTCCCCGGACTTCACCGGATAGGGGCAGCTGGTGACGGGAGGCTGCTTCGACGTGTCGAGGCAGTCCTCCAGGGTGGCGGTGACGGGCGGCTCCTGCGGGCCGGCTCCGCCGATGTCGTTCTTCGGTGGCGCGACGTCGGCGCCGCAGGCGGCGAGGGTCACGAGTGCACAGGTGGCAGCGACGGTGCGCCGCAAGCCGGCGGTGGACGGTGTGGTGGACATGGCGGTGCTCCTTCGGGTGGGGCCGGTGGTGGTTCGGTGGTGGTCCCACCCTCGGTCGTCCCGACAGGGGGTTGACGTCTTCTGACGATCCTTGACAGCCGTCCGGAACCGGGTTGCCGGACCACGCCGGCCGGAGGATCCTCGACACGAGAAGTGGGTGGTTGGAGGGCCCCATGAGCGCACTTCCCCGACCCGACGTCTCGGGTCCCTCTCGGAGGCTCAACGACGCCCTCCACGACCTCCACCACCGTGCCGGCTGGCCCTCCTTGCGCACCCTGGCCAAGGAGGCCGGGGTCTCCCACACCACCGTGTCCAAGGTGTTCTCGACAGCGGCGCTGCCCGCGTGGGGCACCCTCGAGCTCCTCGTCGAGGCGATGCACGGCGACACCGAGCAGTTCCACGACCTCTGGATCGCCGCCTCGACCCCCACCAACGGCACCCAGCCCTCGACGCCGCAGATCGCCGGCCGCAGGGCCGAGCTCGACGCCGTACGCCGCCATCTGGAAACCGGCACCGGCCTCCTGCTCGTCACGGGAGAGGCCGGCATCGGGAAGACGACGCTGGCCGGTGCGGCGGCCCGCTCGTCCGCGGTCGTCGTCGCCTCCGCACGCTGCCGCCCCCTCTCCACCCCGGTTCCACTGATGCCGGTGGCCGACCTGCTCCGGGACGTGGGGATCGTCGAGGAGGCGTCCTGGTCCGCGGCGGTGCTGAGGTCGTGCCCACCGTGGGTCCGATCAGCCATCGCTCCGCTGCTGCCCGAGCTCGAGGTCGAGTCCTCGCCGGTGGGACCGGACGACTTCGCGCGCCAGCGCCTGATGACTGCCCTGGTGGTGCTGCTCGACGCCCTCGGCGCCGACAGGCCCGTCGGTCTCTGGGTCGATGACCTGCCCTGGGCCGACCCGGGCACCCTCGACCTGCTGGACCTCCTAGCAAGCCGTCCAGCCGTCGTACCGACGGTGGGCACCTGGCGCACGGACGACCCGGACACGAGCCGAGACCACCTCGAGTGGTGGGACCGGGTCGGCACGCGGTCGGCCCGGATCCACCTGGACCCTCTGTCCCGGGACGAGACCGCGGAGCAGCTGGCCCTCATGGACGGAACAACGCCGTCACCGACCCGGGTCGCGGAGATCTACCGCCGCAGCCTCGGTCAGCCGCTGTTCACCGAGCACCTCGCTCAGACCAGCCAGTCCGGCGACACCGTCCCGGGCGCTCTCGCCGCCGTGCTGTCGAAGCGACTCCGGGACCTCGGACCGGCGGGCTGGCTGCTGACCCGGACCCTCGGTGTCGCGGAACGCCCGCTCACCGTCGACCAGCTCGCCCGGGCGACGGACGGCGACGTCGACCTCACGCCTGTCCTCCGCGCCCTGGTCGGGCAACGGATCGTGAGTGGCTCGGACGACGAGGTGCAGCTGAGGCATCCGTTGCTCGCGGAGGCGGTCCGCGAGATGCTCGTCCCCGGCGAGGCAGCTGGTGTGCACGTCCGTGTCGCCGAGGTGCTGTCCGAGCTCCCCGACCCGCCCGCGGCCGAGATCGCAGCGCACTGGCAGGCGGCGCACCGACCGGCCGAGGAGCTGGTCTGGCGGATCAGGGCCGCGCGGTCCGCCGAGGCACGGTTCGCCGCTCGTGAGTCCTTTCCCGAGTGGGCACGCGCGCGGGAGCTCTGGCGTGCGACACCGCCCCCAGAAGGCACTGTCGACGCCCCCCTTGCGGAGGTCCTGGTCCGCACCATCGAGTCCGCGATCGGTGCGGGCCAAGGAGTGGATGCGGTTCGACTCATCATCGACGACGCCATGGCCGCGGAGCTGCCGGAGCTGGGGCGCGCGGAGGTGCTGTTACGGTCCGGAGACCTCCAGGCAGGTTTCGGCGACCTCGAGCTCGGCCTCAGGCAGCTCGACGAGTCGATCAGGATCCACCTCCGGCATCCGCCCTCCAGGGAGGCGGCTCATGCCTTGGAGACGCGGTTCAACATCATGTCCGCACTCGGTCGCGAGGACCAGGTGCGCGGGGACGTTGACCGGGGACGCGCGATCGCACGCGCCATTGGTGCGTCGGACGTCGAGGCGGTGTTTCAGGCGCAGTCCGCGTGGCTGCGCCTCCTGAACGGTGACGCCGAGGAGGCTCTTCGACTGGCGCAGCGTGCCGTCCGGAAGTCCGACCCGGAGTGGGATCCGAGCGGGACCATCCGAGTGGCCGCTCATGCATCAGAGGTGCTCCTGGCAGGGGGTGCCCGAGCCGCCGTGATCGCCGCCGCGATGGCCCCGGCCCTCGAGCAGGCCGAGCGCTGGCACATCCGCAGGTTCTTCATCGACGTCGTGGTGTCCGTCGTGTCCGAGGCGTTCTTGCGCGAGGGCGACGTCAGAGCGGCGGCCAGCGTCGTGGAGCCGTACCTGCGAAACGTCCAGGGAGCGGAGCTGCGCCGGTGCCAGCGTGCCCAGAGCGCGGTGGACCTCCGACGCGACGACCCGGCGTCGGCGCAGGCTCGACTCGAGCGGATCCGCGAGATCGACAACTACGGCATCGGGGCAGCCGATTGCGACTACGCCTACACCGACGTGCTTCTGTGGTCCGGCCAGGCGCGCGATTCTGCGGCCGTGCTCGACCGCGCGATCGGCTTCCTGCGCCATGGCACCCTCGCGCTGCAGACTGCTGCCTTCTTCGTCATGCGCGCCCGCGCTGCAGCCGACGTGGCGGACGCCGCCCACGTCGGCGGAACGGGAAGGATCCAGTTGCGCCACGAGGTCGAGGCACTGCGCCGGGCCAGCGCCGCAGACCCGTTCGGACCACAGGCATTCGGTGCGGACCTCGCGGCGAACACCGCGACGTGGCACTGCGAGCTCGCTCGCATCACCGCGCAGGACTCGGTGGAGTCCTGGGCTCGCGCTGCCGGCGAGTGGGACGGCCTCCACCGCCCCCACGACGCGGCGTACTGCCGGTGGCGGGCCGCGCAGAGTGCCCTGCGCAGGGGTCAGGGCACGGTTGCGGCGAAGCTGCTGAAGCGGGCAACGACCGATGCCCGCGAGCACGTGCCGCTGTCCCGGGCGATCGCCGGGACAGCGGCGAGGTGAGGAGTCGGGGCGACGGCCGGTGGGCCGCCCGGCAGGGACGGGACCGGGCGGCGTACCCCGTCCGCCGCCCGGCCACCCCCGTCAGGCCCCGAAGTCCATCCCGGGGCGGTAGGCCGTCCAGGCGTCGCTCGCCGGCTTCGGCTGGCTGGTCGGCGTGCCGTACTCGTCGCCGAAGTCACCCCGCGGGGTCGTCGTGTTCGCGGGCTGCTCCGGAGCCTTGGTGACCTTCTGCTGCGTGCCGCCGATGTCCTGCGTCGGCGGGGCGACCTCGGCACCGCATGCGGTGACCGCGAAGAAGACGGTGGCGGCGACGGCGGCGGTGAAGCCCTTGCGGATGGTGGTTCCGTTGGTGTTCATGGTGGTGTCCCTTCGTGGTGACCGACCCTCGGTGGGTGCGGCGTCAGGACAACCGTGTGGCCGCCGGAGGGGCGGTTGACGCGCGTTGACGAAGGTTGACGCCTCAGCCGGCGACGGCGGGCTCGGCGGCGAGCCGACGCGCGACCGCCAGGGCGGCCTGCCGCCCGGCGCGCGAGGCGCCGATCGTGCTCGCGGAGGGGCCGTAGCCGACGAGCTGGACGCGCGGGTCACGCTCGGCGGTGGTCGCTCCCTGCACGTTGCCGGGCACCGGCACGAGCGCGATCCCGCCCTCGGGGCTGCGCAGGCCGAGCGGGGCGAGGTGGTCGACCGCCGGCCGGAAGCCGGTCGCCCACAGGATCGCGTCGACGTGCTCGAAACGTCCGTCGGCCCAGCGCACGCCGTCGGGCTCCATGCGCGCGAACATCGGGAGCCGCTCGTACGCCCCCAGCCGCGCCGCCTCCTGCTCCTGGGGCCGCAGCTTGAGCCCGGTGACGCTCACGACGCTGGAGGGCGGGAGGCCGCGGCGTACGCGCTCCTCGACGGCCGCGACGGCGGCCAGACCCGCGGTGGCGTCGAACTCCTCGCGCCAGACCGGAGGGCGGCGGGTCACCCAGAGGGTGTCGGTGACCGGCGCGAGCTCACCGAGGAACTGCACCGCGGACGCTCCGCCGCCGACCACGAGGACGCGCCTGCCCCGGAAGTGCTCGGCGCCCGGGTAGCCCGAGGTGTGCACCTGCTCGCCCCTGAACGTCTCGATGCCGGGGTAGTACGGCACGAACGGCCGGGTCCAGGTGCCGGTGGCGTTGACCAGCGTGCGTGTGCGCCACGCGTGCTCGCCCGCGTGCACCACCAGCAGGTCGCCCTCGCTGACGACGCGGTCCACCCGCACCGGGCGCACCACGGGCAGGCCCTGGCCGCGCTCGTAGTCGCCGAAGTAGTCGGGCACGACGCGGTTGGCCGCGCGCCGTGACCCTGCGGGGGCCGCGGACCCGGGCAGGTCGGCGACGCCGTGCACGTCCTCCATCGTGAGCGAGGACCAGCGGTGCTGCCAGGCACCGCCCGGCTCGGGGTTCGCGTCGAGCACGACGTGGTCGATGCCGCGCTGACGCAGGAAGTACGACGCCGCGAGGCCCGCCTGACCGGCTCCGATGACGACCGAGCCGAGGATCGGTTCACCGGAGGGGTCGAGGACGTCCACGCCGGGTCAACGCTCGTCCTGATGGCTCTATGCCCGCACGCGCTCGCGTGGCAGCCTCGGGGCATGGACATCGCCGCGCGCGCACGTACCCTCCTCGACCTCCACCACACCGGCACCACGCTGGTCCTCCCCAACGTCTGGGACGCCTGGTCGGCCCGCACGGTCGCCGAGGCCGGCTTCCCTGCCCTGAGCATCGGCAGCCACCCGCTGGCCGACTCGCGTGGTCAGGGCGACAACGAGGACATGACGCTCGACGACGCCCTCGACGGAGTACGCCGCATCTGCGGGGCGGTGCCCGACATCCCGGTCACCGCCGACCTCGAGTCGGGCTATGCCACCACCGCCACCGAGCTCGTCGAGCGGATGCTCGAGGCCGGCGCGGTCGGCCTCAACATCGAGGACACCGTCCACTCGGAGGGCGGACGGATGCGGTCGGCGGCCGAGCACGCCGACTACATCGGCGCGATCCGCCAGGCCGCCGACGCAGCGGGGGTCGACGTGGTCGTCAACGCCCGCACCGACGTCTTCCTCAAGAAGGGGCAGTTCGACGACCCGGTCGGCGAGGCCGTCGCCCGCCTGCGGGCCTGCGAGGAGGCGGGCGCACGCTGCGTCTACCCCGTCGGCGTACCCGATGCGCCGTCGCTCGAGCAGCTGCTCGGGGCGCTGTCGGGGCCGGTCAACATCATCGCGAACCCGCGCCAGGGCTCGGCAGCCGGGTCGCTGGAGGACCTGCAGACGATGGGCGTGCACCGGGTGACCTTCGGACCGCTCCTGCAGAAGGAGCTGGCCCCCGACCTCGCGGCCCTGGTGACTCCCTGGAAGTGAGGGGACCTCAGCCGACCAGCTCGCGCTCCCGCTCGTCGCGCCACTGCTCGGTGACGTGGCTCCGCTCCAGCGACTCGCCCTCCACGTCGATGACGGGGAGCAGCCGGTCGAGCCAGCCCGGCAGCCACCAGGCCTTCTCGCCGAGCAGGTAGAGCAGCGCCGGGACGAGCACCATCCGGACGACGAAGGCGTCGAACAGGACGGCGGCGGCGAGCGCGAAGCCCATCGACTTGATGATCGGCTCGTCGGTGAGCATGAAGGCGGCGAACACCGAGGTCATGATCACTGCGGCGGCCGACACGACGCGCGCCGAGTTGCGGAAGCCGTCGACGACGGCCTCCCGCATCGAGGCACCGTGGACGTGGGCCTCGCGGATCCGGGTCACGAGGAAGACCTGGTAGTCCATGGCCAGGCCGAAGACGACCCCGATGAGGAAGATCGGCATGAAGGACACCAGCGGTGCGCCCTCGACGATGCCGAACATGCCCTCCTGGAAGACCAGGACGGTGGCGCCGAGGGTGGCGAGCACCGACAGCAGGAAGCCGAGGGTGGCGGTGAGCGGCACCAGGATCGAGCGGAACACCAGCATCAGCAGGAGGAACGCCAGGCCGATGACCACGGCGAGGTAGATCGGCAGGGCACCGGCGAGCTTCTCGGAGACGTCGGCCTGGATCGCGGTGATGCCGGTGACGCCGGTGCTCGTGCCGGTCTCGGCCTCGATGCCGGCCTGCCCGTCGCGCAGCTCGTGGAGCAGGTCCTCGGTCGCGACCTCGTCGGCCCCGGTGCTCGGGGTGACGAGCACCTGGGCGCCGGTGCCGTCCTCGTTGGTCATCACGACCTGCGCGTTGACCACGCCGTCGAAGCCGGCGGCCCAGTCGACGACCTCGCCGAAGGCGGGTCCACGGTCGTCCTCGGCGACCTCGCGGGCGTCGACGACGACCACGAGGGGGCCCTGCCGACCGGGGCCGAACCCGTCGGCGACCAGGTCCGCCGCCCGGCGCTGGGTCGTCTCGGGGGACGCGGTCGAGTCGGTCGGGAACGCCAGGTGCAGGTCCTTGACCGGCACGGCGAGCGCGCCGAGGCCGACGACCACGAGCAGGATCGCGACCACCGGCGCGCGGCCGACCAGGCGGGCCCAGCGAACGCCGTTGTTGAGCACCCGGCCACGCTCGTCACGCGCGGGGCGGTAGCGGCGGATCCGGCCACCGAACGCCTTCGACTTCAGCATGCCGAGCACGGCGGGCAGTAGGGTCAGGGCGACGAGCACCGCGACGAAGACGGTGCCGGCGGCTGCGAGGCCCATCGTGGTGAGGAACGGGATGCCGACCACCGAGAGCGCGGCGAGCGCGATGAGGACGGTCAGGCCGGCGAACACCACGGCGGAGCCGGCGGTGCCGGTTGCGACACCCATCGCCTCGGCGCGGTCGTCGGTGTGGTCGAGCTCGCTGCGGTAGCGGGCCAGGATGAAGAGCGCGTAGTCGATGCCGACGGCGAGGCCGATCATGCTGGCGAGCATCGGCGTGCTCGACCCGATGTCGAAGAACGCGGTGGCGCCGACGACGCCGAGCAGGCCGGTGCCGAGGCCGATGAGCGCGGTGACGATGGGGATGCCTGCCGCGACGACCGAGCCGAAGACGATGAGGAGGACGACGACGGCGACGGCGATGCCGATGAGCTCCGACGACCCACCCTCCGGCATGGAGACCAGGCCGGAGCCGTTGACCTCGGCGGTCAGCCCGCCGGCGTCGGCCCCGGCGACGGCGCCCTTGATCGCGTCGACCGTCGCGGGCTCCACGTCGGTGACCTTGTCGACGTCGAGGGTGTAGGTGATGGTGCCGATGCGCTCGTCGTCCGACAGCGGGGACAGCGCCGCGAAGTCCTTCCGCGCCTGCGCCTCGTCACCGCCGGCGTCGACGACGGCGTCGACCATCTGCTGCTCCTGGCCCTTCGCGGCGTCCACCGGGTCGAGGATCGTCTCGGCGGCGGGGGCCTGGGGCAGGGCGGCGAGGTCGGCGACGAGCGCGTCGACCCGGTCGGCGTACGCCTTCTCCTTCAGCGTGTGACCCTCGGGCGCGGCGACCACGACGGTGACGCTCGCCTGGTCGAAGGCGTCGACGGCGTCGGGGAAGAGCTCGCCCTGGAGGTCGGCGGCCTTCTCGGACGGGATGCCCGGGATGGAGAAGGCGTCGGTCATGGGCTTGCTGATCGCGGTTGCGGTGAAGCCGACCGCGACGAGCGCGATCAGCCAGGCGGCGATGAAGGCGTACCAGCGCCGGTACGCCGTGCGGCCGAGGCGGTGCAGGAGTCGAGCCATGGGTGGTGTGTCCCCTCAGGGGTGGGTGGTCGTGGTGACGGTCTGCGGGTCAGCCGAAGAGGCGGCGGACCGTGGTGATGCCGGAGACGATGAGCTCGGCGAAGTCCTGCTCGGGGTCGTCGATGAACGTGGTGACGGCGACCTCGACGACGCCGCCGAGCACCGCGATGGCGACCTGGACGTCGCGCGGCGGGAGGTCGCCGCCGGGGCGCTGGACGGCGGCCTCGACGAGGCGCTCGACCATGTGGCGCATCCGCTCCTTGAGCGTGATGAGCAGGACGGGGTTGGCGTGCACGATCCGGTCGAAGCGCTGGATCGTGGGCTGGTCGACGTCCTCGTTCTCCAGGATCGCGAGCACGAGCGCCTGCAGGTCGTCGATCAGGTCGCCGGACGGGCCGCCCGTGCGGAAGGTGTCCATCGCCTCAGAGGGCAGCACGACGTCGGGCCCGAGCACCGCGTCGACCTTGCTCGGGAAGTAGTTGAAGAGGGTGCGGCGCGAGACGTCGCAGGCCTCGGCCAGCTCGTCCATGGTGAAGCCGTCGATGCTGCCGCGCTCGTCCGCGAGCCGCTGGGCGGCATCGACGATGCGCAGCTCGGTGCCACGGCGACCCCGTCGCTGGATTGCACTATCTGTCACAGAGTGCAGTTTTGCACTCTGGCGACGATGGTGCAAATCGGGATAGGCTACCTCTTCCCGGCCCAGGGGTGGCGGCACATTGCAGGCTCAGGCGACGACGGAGTGCAATCTGCCGCCACCCACCGTGGGCGCCGCGCCAAGGTGGCGGCACATCGCAGGCTCAGGCACTCGCAAGCTGCAATCTGCCGCCACCCACGATGCCCACGCCGCGGCAAGGAGCACCGGGGCGGCGTACGCCGAGCCGCTCAGGCCACCACCAGCACCGGGGAGGGCTCGACCTCGAGGCGCACGGAGGCGCCGGGCACCAGCCGCAGGGCGTCGGTGCTGGCCAGCTGGGCGACGACGTCCGTGCCGTCGTCGAGCCGGCAGGTCACCCGGGACAGCGGGCCGAGGAACATCACCGCCGTGACCGTGGCCCGGCCGTCCGGGTCGGCGACGACCGACACCGCCTCGGGACGGACGAGCGCGAACCCGGGACCGGTCGTCGAGCCGTCGAGGGCGGGCACGTCGCGCCCGAGGACGGAGGCGACACCGTCGTGGACGGTCGCCGGCAGCCGGTTGCTGAGCCCGACGAACTCCCCCACGAACTTCGTCGCTGGCGCCGAGTAGAGCTCCGCCGGCGGGGCGAGCTGCTCGAGCCGGCCGGCGTTCATCACGCCCACCCGGTCGGCGACGGCCAGCGCCTCCTCCTGGTCGTGCGTGACGAACAGCGTGGTGGTGCCGACCTCGAGCTGCACGCGCCGGATCTCGTCACGCAGCTGCACGCGCACCTTGGCGTCGAGGGCCGAGAGCGGCTCGTCGAGCAGCAGCACCGACGGCTCGACCGCCAGGGCGCGGGCGAGCGCGACACGCTGCTGCTGGCCCCCGGAGAGCTGGTGGGCGTAGCGGTCGGCGTGCTCGGTGAGCCCGACGAGGTCCAGCATGTCGCCGGCGCGCTTGCGACGCGCCGCACTGTCACTGCCGCGCATCTTGAGCCCGAAGCCGACGTTGTCGATGACCGTCATGTGCGGGAACAGGCTGTAGGCCTGGAAGACCATCCCCATGTCGCGCTTGCTCGCCGGCACCCGGGTCAGGTCGCGGCCACCCACCGACACGGTGCCGGCCGTGGCCTGGTCGAGCCCGGCCAGGATGCGCAGCGCGGTCGTCTTGCCGCACCCGGACGGGCCGAGCAGGGCGACGAGCTCACCGGGCTCGATGTGGAGGGTCAGGCCGTCCAACGCCCGGACCTGGCCGTAGACGCGGGTGAGGTCGGCGAGGTCGACGGCGAGACCGCCCTCGGCCCTGCGGTCGATCGGGCGGTCGGTCATGAGGAGGCTCCTTGCTTGTGCCGGTCGCGGCCGAGGAAGGTGAGGCCGACGAGCAGCAGCGCCACGAGGCCCATCGAGGCCAGCGCCGCCGCCATCGCGGCAGGTCCGTTGTTCTTGTAGAGCGAGGCCATCGCCACGGGGAGCGTGTCGAAGTGCAGCAGCGAGGCGAAGACGTACTCGCCGAGCACGAGGGCGACGGCGATGAACGCGGCTCCGAGGATGCCGCCGGTGATGTTGGGCATGATGATCCGCAGGATCACCGTGGACCACCCGGCGCCGAGGGACCGCGCCGCCTCCGAGAGCGTGACGGCGTCGATCGCCGAGAGCGAGGCATCGATCGCGCGGTAGGAGTACGGCAGCACGAGGACGACGTAGGCGAACGTGAGGACCAAGGCGCTGTCGCCGAGCAGGTAGGTCACCCACGAGTAGACGTTGCTGATCCCCACGACGATCACGAGCGCGGGGATCGTCAGCGGCAGCAGGCACAGGAACTCGATCAGCCGCGTGGCGCGCGGCACCCGCAGGCGAACCCACACCATGGTCGGCACCAGCAGCGCGACCATCAGCACGACGGTGAACAGCGCCAGGAGGAGCGAGGCGATGATCGACGAGCGCAGGTCCTCGTCCTCGACCATGAACGTCCAATTGGCCCAGGTGCGGCCGGGCGCGCTGCCACGGACCTGGGTGGAGAAGTCGAACATGGCGAGCAGGGGCACGAAGAAGTACGCAGCGAAGGCCAGCAGCAGGATCGCGCGGACGACGCGGAACGACGTCGACTGCTTCATCGCATCCACCTCGACGTGCGCCGCAGCAGGACGTTGTAGGCCACCATCACCAGCGTCACCACCACGATCATCTCGAGCGCGAGCGCGAAGCCGACGTTGGCCTGGCCGAGCAGCACCTCGCTGGTGATGGCCTGGCGGATCATCAGCGGGACGATCGGCTGGCCCTGGCTGACCAGCACGGCTGCCGTGGCGTAGGCCGCGAACGCGTTGGCGAAGAGCAGGAGCAGCGCGCCGAGGAACGCCGGCGTGAGCAGCGGGATGGCGACGTGGCGCCAGTAGTCCCAGGTGCTCGCGCCCAGGTTGACGGCAGCCTCGCGCCACTGCGGGCGCAGGCCCTCGAAGGCTGGTGCGAAGACGATGACCATCAGCGGGATCTGGAAGTAGCAGTAGACGACGACGAGACCGGGCAGGCCGAAGAGCCAGCCACTGCCGTAGATGTCGGCGCCGGCCAGGTCCGACATCGCCTTGGTCAGCACGCCCACAGGGCCGATCGTGGCGATCCAGGCGAAGGCGAGCACGACACCACCGAACTGCGCGAGCACGCCGCTCACCGCGAGCGCGCTGCGACGCAGCAGGTTCTGGGGCGGCAGCGAGACGATGAGGTAGGCGAGGAGGGCCCCCAGCAGGGCGCCGATCACGGCCGTCGAAGCCGACAGGATCAACGAGCCCCGCAACGCCGTGAGCGCCGCCTCGCTGGTCAGTGCGTCCAGGTTGCCCAGGGTCGGGCGGCCGTCCCCGTCCCGGAAGGCGCCGATGACGACCGTCAGGGTCGGGACGACCAGGAAGACCAGGACGAAGAGGAGGAACGGGAGGAGCGGGAGGGTCGGGCCGACGGCGAACCGCCGGCCCGTTCCCCCACTCGTGGTCGTCGCGCTCAGCGGATGGCCTTCGACCAGTTCTTCGCGAGGTACTCCCCGGCGGTGGTGGTCTGCTCGTCGGTCAGGATGACCGGGTCGCCGGTCACCTCGGGCAGGGCGCCCCACAGCTCCTCGTCGATCGTGCCGGCCTCGGCCATCGCGTCACCGCGGACCGGTCGGGCACCGCCCTTGAGCCAGAGGTTCTGGCCCTCGTCGCTGTAGAGGAACTCCTGCCACAGGCGGGCGGCCGCCGGGTGCGGCGCGTCGGCGTTGATGGCCTGGAAGTAGTAGCCGGCCACCACGGCCTCCTCGGGCACGACCGTCTTCCAGGTGTCGACGTTGGCCGCGGCAGCAGCGCCGAGGTAGTCCCAGTCGATGACGACAGGAGTGGTGCCCTGCTCGATGGTGGTCGAGTCGGGGTCGACGGTGAGGAAGTTGCCGGCCTTCTTGAGGTCGGCGAAGAAGTCCACGCCCGGCGCGATGTCGTCGGCGGAGCCGCCGTTGGCGATCGCCGCCATCATCACGCCGCTGAACGCCGCACCGGCCTGGGTCGGGTCGCCGTTGAGCGCGACCTTGCCCTTGAACTCCGGCTTCATCAGGTCGGCCACCGACGTGACGTCCGGGACGACGGAGGAGTCGTAGCCGATCGACATGTAGCCGCCGTAGTCGTTGACCCACGCACCGTCGGAGGCCTTGAACTCGTCGGGGATGTCGTCCCAGGTCTCGACCTGGTAGGGCGCGAACATGTCGGTGTTGGCCAGGGCCACGGACTGGCCGAGGTCGAAGACGTCCGGGGCGCGGTCGGTGCCCTTGAGGTCGTTGGCCGCGTTGATCTCGTCCTGGGACGCACCGTCGGGCTGGTCGGAGTTGACCTTGATGTCGTACTTGTCCTCGAAGGTGGAGATCATCTCGCCGTAGTTGGCCCAGTCGGGCGGCAGGGCGATGACGTTGAGCTCGCCCTCGTCCTGGGCAGCCTTGACCAGGTCCTCCATGCTGCCGAAGTCCTCGGCGGACGTGGCGGTGGCGGCGTCCACACCGCTCTCGGTGGTCGTGTCGGCCTCCTTCTCGGGGGCCGCGCAGCCTGCCGCGGCTGCGAGCGTCGCCATGGCGGCGAGTGAGACGAGTGACTTGCGGACGTTCAACGTGTCCTCCCAGGTTCGGTCCCCGGCCGACGGCCGGGTGGTGTGCCGCGCGGAGCCTCACGGGCGCCGTCGTCTCGGAGGCTACTCGCGAGTGGCGGTTCGCGATACGGCCGGTGAACGGTGTGTCCCACAAGGTCCCGGCAAGTCCTGCACGCCCCCGCACCGACCGGCACGGACCGGCTCCGTCGGCGCGGCCGGTCCGGCGTACGATCGGCAGCCGTGACCGCTGCTGAGTTCCGCTACTCCGACCTGCTCCCCACCGCCGGATCCAACGGTGCCGAGGAGACCCCCTACCGGCTGATCACCACGGAGGGCGTGTCCACCGTCGAGGTCGGGGGGCGAACGTTCCTCACCGTGGAGCCGGAGGCGATCCGGCGGCTCACCGAGGAGGCGATGCACGACATCAGCCACTACCTCCGCCCCGGCCACCTCGCCCAGCTGCGCCGCATCATCGACGACCCGGAGGCGTCGGGCAACGACCGCTTCGTCGCCCTCGACCTGCTCAAGAACGTCAACATCTCCGCCGGCGGCGTGCTGCCGATGTGCCAGGACACCGGCACCGCCATCGTGATGGGCAAGAAGTCCGAGGGGGTGCTCACCGGCGCGGACGACGGCGAGGCGATCAGTCGCGGCGTGTACGACGCCTACACCCGGCTCAACCTGCGCTACTCCCAGCTCGCGCCGCTGACGACGTTCGAGGAGAAGAACACCGGCACCAACCTGCCCGCGCAGATCGAGCTCTACTCGACGCCCGCGCAGGACAAGCCGGAGTACAAGTTCCTCTTCATGGCCAAGGGCGGCGGCTCGGCCAACAAGTCGTTCCTCTTCCAGGAGACCAAGGCGGTCCTCAACCCGACGCGGCTGATGGAGTTCCTCGACGAGAAGATCCGCTCGCTCGGCACCGCCGCCTGTCCGCCGTACCACCTCGCGGTGGTGATCGGCGGCACGAGCGCGGAGTTCGCGCTCAAGACCGCGAAGTACGCCTCCGCCCACTACCTCGACGACCTGCCGACCGAGGGCTCGATGAGCGCCCACGGGATCCGCGACGTCGAGCTGGAGGAGAAGGTCTTCGAGCTGACGCAGTCCTTCGGCATCGGCGCGCAGTTCGGCGGCAAGTACTTCTGCCACGACGTCCGCGTCGTCCGGCTCCCCCGCCACGGCGCCTCGTGCCCGGTCGCGATCGCGGTCTCCTGCTCCGCCGACCGCCAGGCGCTCGGCAAGATCACCCCCGACGGCGTCTTCCTCGAGCAGCTCGAGACCGACCCGGCCCACTACATGCCCGAGGCCGGACTGGCGCACGACATCGAGGGCGGTGCGGTCGTCCCGATCGACCTCAACCAGCCGATGGCCGACATCCTCGCCGAGCTCTCGAAGCACCCGGTCAAGACCCGGCTCTCGCTCACCGGCCCGCTGGTCGTGGCCCGCGACATCGCGCACGCCAAGATCAAGGAGCGCCTCGACGCCGGCGAGGAGATGCCCGACTACCTCCGCAACCACCCGGTCTACTACGCCGGACCCGCCAAGACCCCCGAGGGCATGCCGTCCGGGTCGTTCGGACCGACGACGGCGGGACGCATGGACTCCTACGTGGAGCAGTTCCAGGCCGCGGGCGGCTCGATGGTGATGCTCGCCAAGGGCAACCGCTCCAAGCAGGTCACCGAGGCGTGCCACACCCACGGCGGCTTCTACCTCGGCTCCATCGGCGGCCCGGCCGCCCGCCTCGCGCAGGACTGCATCAGGTCCGTCGAGGTCGTCGAGTACGAGGAGCTCGGCATGGAGGCGGTCTGGAAGATCGAGGTCGAGGACTTCCCCGCCTTCATCGTCGTCGACGACAAGGGCAACGACTTCTTCACCGATCCCTCGGGCGCGGTCACCGTCCCGCTGAGCTCGCTGACCGGGGCGGGCATCCGGGTGCGCTCGGCCGAGTAGCGCTTCAGGACGTGCTACGACGCGGTCGTCCCGGCGACCGGATCGTCACACGTCCCGGTCAGGGGGCAGCCGCGCTCGCGGAGTGCGCGGGCGATCTGGGCGAAGAACTCGTCAGCCGCGACCCGAAGACCGAGGAGCGGCGCGTGCAGCACGACATCGGAGTCCAGGGTGATGTCGTTGTGGCGCAGCGCATCGCCGACGACGTTCGTGGCCCACGAGTGCTGGATGCCGTCTATCTCCACGACGACGCCCCACTCGTCCCAGTACACGTCGAGGTAGTAGCGGCCGTCCCTGCGCCTGCGGACGACCTGCCGCGTCGGCTTCGGCAGGCCACGCCGACGGCACTCGGTGGCGAACTCGGCCTCGCTGACCGACCGGACACCGTCGAGCAGGTCGAGGACCGCGGCGTGCAGCAACGTACGGCGACGGTGCCGGCGCACACGCAGCAGCGACTTCCCGGTCCGCTCTGCGGTGGTGAGTCCTTGTTGGACCGGCATCGTCAGCAGCAGGACCGCCTGCTTGTCCGAGACCGCCCACAGGGCCGCGTGCACCGCGGCGACGTCGGGCCGGGCCCGCGGCACGCCCGACCTGATGACGACACCCGGGGCGTACCGCCGCGTGCGGACCACCCGCAGTCCCGGCCCCGACCGCGCCCGCGCTGCCATCGGCACGCTCACCCTGATGACGTCCCAGGTGAACCCGTTCAGTCCCTCGGCGATGAGCGCTGAAACGCCGTCGAGGTATGCCTGGGGCCCGCCCTCGAGGACGGCTGCCCACAGGCACCCGTGCCCGGACAACGGCCCGGTGTGCACTGCCACGACCTGCGAGTGCACGCGCTGCCAACGGCTGGCGGCCACCTGTGCGCGTACCTGCGAACGAGTGACCCCGAGTGCACGCAGCTGCGCCAGGCTGACGACCCCTCCCTGCCCGGTGGCGGTCGCGACGGCACGCGCGATCCGTTGGGCACGAAGTCTCCGGAGCTCGGCGGGCTCATCCATCCTCCGAGCGTCGGCCCGAGAACCGCTCGCCCGCCAGAGAGCTGGTGGATCTGTGGACGACATGCTCACCGGACGTGTTGCGAAGCGGTCGTCCCGGCGTACGGATCGCAACACGTCCGCGGCGGCCGCAGGTCGGCGGACCGTCAGGCCGAGAGCTCACGCAGGGTGGTCAGCACCTCCGGCCAGTGCGCGACCAGCGTCGCGAGGTGGGTCGTCCCCGGCCGGACGGTGACGTCGAGGTCGGCGAAGCCGGCGAGGAGATCCGACGCCCCGGCTGCCGTGGACCGGTCGTCGAGCTCGCCGAACCATGCCCGCACCGGGCACCGCACGAGCTCGGGCCCGTGGTCCCACGGGCGCGCCATGGTGGCCGCGTCGCGAAGGTAGCCGTCAGGGTGGCGGAGCGACTCGCGCACCGCTGCGGCGATCTCACCCGACGTCCGCGCGGCCACGAGCGCGGCGTCGGTGGCCGGCAGCAGGGTGAGCCACCGGGCTGCCAGCGCGTCGTCGTCCGGGTCGCCGGGGTCGACCTGCGCGCGCCACCGGAGGAACTCCGGCGCCATCTCGGCCTCGAGCTCGTGGACCGGCTCGTGCCGGGTGCCGGGCGGCTGCGTCGCCACCAGGCCGACGGCGGTGACCCGGTCCGGGTGCCGTGCGGCACAGGCGACGGCGTAGCCGCCCCCGACCGACATGCCGAGCACGGCGAAGTGCTCCCTCCCGAGCTCGGCCGCCACCCCGGCGAGGTCGTCCGCGACGCTCGCGTGCGTCGATGCGTGCAGCGTCGAGTCGCCGTAGCCGGGACGGTTGACGCACAGGAGGCGTACGCCGGCCGCGCGGGCCGCCGCGTCGCCGGTCATCGCCACGTGGCGGGTGTCCGGGCAGCCGTGGAGCACCGCGACCAGCTCGCCGTCGGGGTCGCCGCCGAGCCAGGCGTGCAGCACCCTGCCGTCCGCCGCGTGGAACCGCATGCGAGCAACCTAGTCGGACGTGTGCAGGATGGGGGCGTGACGAACGTGGACGTTGTGGAGATCGCGCGCGCCGAGACCGAGCGCGGGGACGTCGTGCTGCGCCGACGCCCGTCCGCGGCGGGAGCCGACGTCCTCGAGCTGCGGGTCAACGGCGTCTTCGTGATGGACACCCTCGAGACCACCAGCGAGATCGAGCTCGCCGCGCAGGCGCTCGCACTGGTCGACGAGCCGCGTTCCGTGCTCATCGGCGGTCTCGGCCTCGGCTTCACGTTGCAGCGGGTCCTCGCCGACCCGCGCGTGGAGCGGGCCGTGGTGGTCGAGATCGAGGAGTCGCTCGTCCGGTGGATGCGCGAGGGCACCGTGCCGCACGGGCCCGGCATCCTCGCCGACCAGCGCGCGACGGTCGTCAACGCCGACATCGCGATGGCCATCGACGAGGCGCGCTCGACGTACGACCTGGTGCTCCTCGACGTCGACAACGGTCCGGGCTACCTGGTCCACCAGGCCAACGAGGCGGTCTACGAGCGGCAGTTCCTGCAGCAGTGCCGCGACCTGCTCTCCCCCGGCGGGGTGCTGGTGATCTGGTCCGGCAACGCCGCCCCCGACCTGCTCGCCGAGATGCGCGGGGTGTTCGGCGGCGCGGAGGAGCAGGCCCACCACGTGCTGCTCCAGGACCGGCCCGAGGAGTACTTCCTCTACCTCGCGCGCCGCTGACCCGTCAGCGCAGGAACGCCTCCAGCACCGGTCCCGCCGTCTGCGAGCCCGAGACGCCGGTCCCGACGAACACCGCGACCGCGAGGTCGCCGCGGGTGGCGATCATCCACGCGTGCGTCGGCAGCTCACCTGCCGCGTCGGGCTCGCCGTACTCGGCGGTGCCGGTCTTCGCGCCGACCTCACCCGGCAGGTCGGCGAGAAAGCGTCCCGACCCGGTCGTGACGACGGCCCGCATGAACCCCCGCAGGGTGCCGGCCTCGGTCGGAGTCAGTGGCCGGTCGGGAGGTGTCTGCTGCACCTCGTGCGCGGGCAGCAGGACCGGCAGCACCGCGCGGCCGGCCGCCACCGACGCCGCGACGGTCGCCATCGCGAACGGGCTGGCGAGCACGGTGCCCTGGCCGATCAGGTCGGCCGCGGCGCCGGTCTCGGTCTCCGGCGGCGGGACCTGGCCGAAGTAGACGGGGAACCCGAGGTCGTGGTCGGTGCCGAGGCCCAGCGCCTGCGCCGCAGCGGTGAGGTCACCCGGCTCCAGCCGTCCGGCGTTGCCGATGAAGGCGGTGTTGCACGACTGGGCCACCGCCTGCGCGAGGGTGATGTCGCCGAGGGAGGACGACGGGTAGTCGTCGTAGTTCTTGAAGGACCGGCCGTCCACGACGGTGGTCGGCGGGCAGGACACCCCGGCGTCGGGTGCCAACCCGCTGCGCAGCAGCGCCAGCGCGCTGACCACCTTGAAGGTCGAGCCGGGAGCGTACTGGCCCGTGGACGCGAGGTCGGCCCCCGCGGCCCCGACGCCGTTGGCGTTCGCCAGGATCGCGCCGTCGGAGGGCCGGATCGCGACCAGTGCGGCAGCCGGGGCGTCGCCACCCAGGGTGGCGAGGGCGTTCTCGGCCTTCGACTGGAGGTCGGGGTCGAGCGTCGTCACCAGGTCGGTGCCGTCGGTCGCCGGTACCTCGAAGAGCGTGCGCAGCCGGTCCTCGGCGTCGCGGGCGACCACGGCGGTGCCCCGCGTGCCGGTCAGCTGCTCGTCGTAGCGGGCCTGCAGCCCGGACAGGCCCACCTCGTCGCCGGCAGCGATCCGGCCCTCGGACTCCTCGACCAGCTCGGCGGTGGCAGGGCCCACCCGCCCCAGGAGGGCAGCAGCGAACTCGCGTGTCGGCGCGAGCGGCACGGAGTCGCGCACGGCCAGCGCGCCGCGGACCTCGCTGAAGGCCGGCAGCACCTCGAGGGCGTCGTCCTCGCGCAGCACGACCGCCTCGACGAAGGCATCGGGGCCCATCGCCTCAACCCGCTCGACGTACGACGCCGCGTCGACGTCGAGGATGCGCGCGATCCGTCGCGCGCTCCGGGCCACCTGAGGCCCCTCGACCTTGGTCTTGTCGAGGCCGTAGCGCAGGACGGGCCGGTCGGTCACCAGCACCTGGCCGTCGGCGCCGGTGATGTCGCCCCGCTGGGGGTTGAGGGTGCGCAGGCCGAGCGTCTCGCCGTCGGTGAGGTCGGGCGCCAGTGACTCCGGGGACCAGTCCACCTGCCACCCGGCCTCCGCGCGGACCAGCGCAACCGTGGTGTCGTACTCCCACGGCGTCGTCTCCGTGACGTCCCAGCGCCAGGCCAGCGTGGCGCTGGCCGCGGCGTCGGCGGCGTCCGGGTCCTGCGGCTCCTCGACGGCGGCCACCTCGACCGCGACGGGGACCTCGTCCAGCGGCTCGACGAGGTCAGCGAAGGCCTGTCGGTCGGCCTCGTCGGTGAGCGGCACCTCCCCCAGCGACAGGTCCGACAACGCAGCGGCGAGGTCGTCGACGGTGTCGGAGGCGGGGTCGGCTTCGTCGCCACCGAGCACGGAGCAGGCGGACCCGACCCCCACGAGCACGACGGCGATCCCGAGACGGAGTGATCGCATGGCCCCATCCTGCCGGGGGTACGGTCGCACGATGACGGAGACACGCACCGAGCACGACTCGATGGGCGAGGTCGCCGTGCCTCGCGACGCCCTCTGGCGGGCCCAGACGCAGCGGGCGGTCGAGAACTTCCCGATCAGCGGGCTGACCCTGCAGCCGCGGCACATCCAGGCACTGGCGCACGTCAAGGCCGCAGCCGCGACGGCCAACGCCGGCCTCGGGGTCCTCGGCCACGAGCAGGCCCAGGCCATCGTGGCCGCCGCGGACGCCATCGTCGCCGGGGAGCACGACAGCGAGTTCCCCCTGGACGTCTTCCAGACCGGCTCCGGCACCAGCTCCAACATGAACGCCAACGAGGTGATCGCGACGCTGGCCGCGCAGGCGGGCGTCGAGGTCCACCCCAACGACCAGGTCAACGCCTCGCAGAGCAGCAACGACACCTTCCCGACGAGCATCCACGTCGCCGCCACCCTCGCCGTCGTCGACGACCTGGTGCCGGCCCTCGACCGCCTCGCCACATCGTTCGAGGGCAAGGCCGAGGAGTTCGCCGACACCGTGAAGTCCGGGCGCACCCACCTCATGGACGCCACCCCGGTGACGCTCGGCCAGGAGATGGGCGCGTACGCCGCCACGCTGCGGCTCGGGATCGAGCGGCTCGAGTCGGTGCTCCCCCGCGTCCGCGAGCTGCCGCTCGGCGGCACCGCCGTCGGCACCGGGATCAACACCCCAGCGGCCTTCGCCGAGCGCGCGATCGCCGCGCTGGCGGAGCGGACCGGCCAGCCCTTCACCGAGGCCCGCGACCACTTCGAGGCACAGGGCACGCGCGACTCGCTCGTCGAGCTGTCCGGGGTGCTGCGCACGATCGCTGTCGGGCTCACCAAGATCTGCAACGACCTGCGCTGGATGTCGTCGGGCCCCACGACGGGCCTCGCCGAGATCCACCTCCCCGACCTCCAGCCGGGATCGAGCATCATGCCCGGCAAGGTGAACCCGGTGCTGCCCGAGGCGACGCTGATGGTGTGCGCGCGCGTCGTCGGCAACGACGCCACGATCGCCTGGGCAGGCGCGTCCGGTTCCTTCGAGCTCAACGTGATGATGCCGGTGATGGCGCACGCCCTGCTCGAGTCGGTCCACGTGCTGTCGACCTCGACCGTCCTGCTCGCGGAGCGGTGCGTCGACGGCATCACCGGCGACGCGGCGCGGATGCGCCGCTACGCCGAGTCCTCCCCGTCCGTGGTCACCCCGCTCAACGCGCACATCGGCTACGAGCAGGCCGCCAAGGTCGCCAAGAAGGCCCTCGCCGACGGCGCCACGATCCGCGAGACCGTGATCGCGATGGGCTACGTCGAGCGCGGAGACCTGACCGAGGAGCAGCTCGACGCCGCCCTCGACGTCACCTCGATGACGCGACCCTCCTCGACCTGACCTCGACATACATACCCCCTGGGGGTATGTTGTCCCGATGGACCACACCATGCACGACGACCACGAGCAGCACCACGGGATGGGCAGCACCAACGCGATGGCGGTGTCGGCGACCCTGCACTGCCTCACCGGCTGTGCGATCGGCGAGATCCTCGGCCTCGTCGTCGGGACTTCGCTGGGGCTCGGCAACCTCGCGACCGTGGCGATCGCGATCGCGCTGGCGTTCGTCTTCGGCTACACGCTCTCGACGCTGCCGCTGCTGCGCGCGGGGCTGGGTGTGGGCGCGGCGCTCACGGTCGTCCTCGCCGCCGACACCCTGTCGATCGCGACCATGGAGGTGGTCGACAACCTGGTGGTCCTGGTGGTCCCCGGGGCGATGGACGCCGGGCTGGTCAACCCCACGTTCTGGCTCTCGATGATGCTCGCGCTGACCGTCGCCTTCTTCGCGGCCTGGCCGGTCAACCGCTACCTGCTCACCCGCGGCAAGGGCCACGCGCTGACGCACGAGTACCACGGCGCCACCCCGGTGGGTGCACGCCGTTTCATCCCCGACCTCGCCACGCCCACGCTGGTGGCCGCGATCACGGCGTTCATGCTCGGCGGACTACTGGTCTCGACGGCCGACGACCTCGGCGCCGAGCCGACCACCGCTCACGCCGAGCAGGTGCGCTGAGGCGCGTCCTGCTCAGTACCAGCCGTGGCTGGCCTTGAAGCTCCACGCGCTGCAGGGCGTGCCGTAGGAGCCCTGGATGTACTCCAGCCCCCAGCGGATCTGCGACTCGGCCGAGGTCATGTAGTCGGCCGGCAGGTCGTGCAGCTGGGTCAGCGCCTGCGGGATGCCGTAGGCCGACGAGGTCGGGTTGTCCGCGTCGATCCGCCAGCCCGACTCGCTCATGTAGAGGGAGTCGAGGCAGGAGAACTGGTCGGAGGAGAAGCCGTACGCCGGCAGCAGGGCGCGGGCGATGTCGCGCGGGTCGCCCTCGGAGAGCTTCTCGGACTTCGTGACGGCCGCGCCGGAGGAGACGGACAGCGCCGCCGCCTTCTCCGCAGCCGGGCGCACGCGGCGCGAGGAGCGGGAGACCGGCGTGCTGGCCGCACGCTCCTCGAGCTCGGCCGCGCTCATCGTGGCGCCGCCGGTCGCGGAGTCCGCGCCACTGGCCGCACCAGCGGCACTGGAGGTGTCCGCGACATCCGCAGCGGCGGGCGTCAGCGACGGGTCGCTGGACATCATGCCGCCGGAGATCGTGACGCCGGTGACAGCGGCGGCCAGCCCGGTCAGGGCCAGGCCGGAGCGCAGGGCTCGGCGGGGGGCACGCGCAGCCTTGTGCTTGCCAGGGGCGCGGTGCGTGGGGACGTACTTGTCGGACTTCGACACAGGGAGCTCACGGGGGGTTGACGACAGGGGTGTGGGCGCGGGGGTGCCCCGACCGGCGTGCTCGTGGAGCAGGAGGAACCAGGCGTCGAGACGGCGATCCACTGCCCTGCCCACGACCCAAGATCACGAAACGGTCACGAGCCACCATGCATGAGGCCACGGGAGCGTGCAAACCGAACGCCCGAATTGACCATGTCCCTTGCGTCACAGCCGCCACACCGATCGCACGGGTCACTCCAGCCCCGGACAGGGCGACCCGCGTAGCGGAGAACACGTCGGCCCGGCGCTTCGCACCGGGCCGACGTGCTGCGTGATGCAGGGGTGGATCAGAGGGTGACGTTCTCCAGCATCTCGGTCACGAGCGCGGCGATCGGCGAGCGCTCGGAGCGGGTCAGCGTCACGTGGGCGAAGAGCGGGTGACCCTTGAGCTTCTCCACGACCGCGACGATGCCGTCGTGGCGACCGACCCGCAGGTTGTCGCGCTGGGCCACGTCGTGGGTCAGCACCACCTTGGAGTTGGCACCGATCCGGGAGAGCACGGTCAGGAGCACGTTCCGCTCCAGCGACTGCGCCTCGTCGACGATCACGAAGGCGTCGTGCAGCGAGCGGCCGCGGATGTGGGTCAGCGGCATCACCTCGAGCATGCCGCGGCCCATCACCTCGTCGATGACGTCGGGCGAGGTCAGCGCACCCAGGGTGTCGAAGACCGCCTGCGCCCAGGGCGACATCTTCTCGCCCTCGGAGCCCGGCAGGTAGCCGAGCTCCTGCCCGCCGACGGCGAACAGCGGACGGAAGACGACCACCTTCTTGTGCTGGCGGCGCTCCATGACCGCCTCGAGGCCCGCGCACAGCGCCATCGCCGACTTGCCGGTGCCCGCCCGGCCGCCGAGGGACACGATGCCGACCTCGGGGTCGAGCAGCATCTCCAGCGCCACCCGCTGCTCGGCGGACCGGCCGTGGATGCCGAACGCGTCACGGTCGCCGCGCACGAGGTGGACGCGCTTGTCGGCGCCGACCCGGGCCAGCGCCGTACCGCGGTCGGACAACAGGACGAGCCCGTTGTGGCAGGGCAGGTCGCGGGCGTCGGCGAGGTCGATCACGCCGTCCTCGTAGAGCTCGTCGAGGTCGGCGGCCGGCACCTCGAGCTCGGTCATCCCGGTGTAGCCGGTGTCGGAGTCGCTGATCGCCTCCGCGCGGTACTCCTGCGCGTCGAGGCCGACTGCCGAGGCCTTGATCCGCAGCGGCAGGTCCTTGGAGACCAGGGTGACCGTGTTGCCCTCGTTGGCGAGGTTGCGGGCCACGGCCAGGATCCGGGTGTCGTTGTCACCGAGCCGGAAGCCCGACGGCAGCGACTCGGGGTCGGTGTGGTTGAGCTCGACACGCACGGTGCCGCCCTCGGTGCCGATCGGGACCGGCTCGTCGAGGCGTCCGTGCAGGATGCGCAGCTCGTCGAGCGCGCGCAGGGCCGAGCGGGCGAAGAACCCGAGCTCGGGGTGGTGCCGCTTGCCCTCCAGCTCGGTGATCACGACCACCGGCAGCACGACCTCGTGCTCCGCGAAGCGCTTCAGCGCCCCCGGATCGGCGAGGAGGACGCTGGTGTCCAGGACGTAGGTGACTCGGTCGGGCGATACACGGTCGGGCGATGCGGAGCTGGGCGATGAGGTCTTGCTGGCCACGACTAACCCCTTGCTGCGGGTCGGCGCGCGCACTCCTCGCCCGGCCCGATGTCATTCAACGGACCGGAGAGCTCCCATCTGAGTGCCCAAGGCTTGCCTCCCGGTACGGCAAGCTTCCCCACCTGCCGATGCCGCGAAAGTACGCCCGCCCCTCCCCCGATCCGGGGCGACACGCCCGAACGCGAGGTGGCCGGCAGGGTAACGATTCGTCAGCCGCCGAAGCGGCGCTCACGCGCGGCGTACGCCCGGATGGCGCGCAGGAAGTCGACGCGTCGGAAGTCGGGCCACAGTGCCTCGCAGAAGTAGAACTCCGAGTTGGCCGACTGCCACAGCAGGAAACCGCCCAGCCGCTGCTCGCCGGACGTCCGGATCACCAGGTCGGGGTCGGGCTGGCCCTTGGTGTAGAGGTGCTCGGCGATGTGCTCGACGTCGATGAGGTCGGCGAGCTCCTCCAGCGAGGTGCCCTTGGCCGCGTGGTCGGCGAGCAGGGCGCGCACGGCGTCGGCGATCTCGCGCCGACCGCCGTAGCCCACGGCCACGTTGACCAGGAGCCCGTCGATGTCGCGGGTCGCCTCCTCGGCCGCCTTGAGCCGCTCGGCGGTCTCGGTGGGCAGCAGGTCGAGCGCGCCGACCGGGTGGATCCGCCAGCGCCGGGCCTCGGCGAGCGACTCGACCGCGCCCTCGATGATCTTCAGCAGCCCGGTCATCTGCTCGGGCGGGCGGTTGGTGAGGTTGTCGCTGGAGAGCAGCCACAGCGTCACGACCTTGACGCCCACCTCCTCGCACCAGCCGAGGAGCGGGCGGATGTTGTCGGCACCGGCCTGGTAGCCCTCGGCGGTGTTGAGGCCCACGGCCTTGGCCCAGCGCCGGTTGCCGTCGAGCATCACGCCGACGTGCTGCGGGATCTGGTCCTGGGGCAGGGACTTGACCACCCGGGCCTCGTACGCCGGGTAGAGCACCCCCCGCAGCGCGTCCTTCACCTTGACCACCTGCCGATGGTAACGCCGTGTGACGGGCCACTCGTCGCCAACGGCTGCGTGGCTCACCCCGTGTTGGGTACTTTCTCACCATGGACAAGCCTGTGACGCCCCGCGACCGCGTGGAGAACGCCGTCGAGCGAGCGGGCGAGATGATGCACGACAAGATGGCCGAGGTGAAGCCCAAGCTCCGCGGCTGGCTGCACGCCTGCACCGCCCCGCTCGCGCTCGCCGCGGGCATCGTCCTGGTGGCGCTCTCCCCCACCGCCTCCACGCGCGTGGGCTCCGCGGCGTTCGCGCTCTCGGCCCTGCTCGTCTTCACCGTCTCCGCGATCTACCACCGCGGCACCTGGTCGCCCCGCACCTGGGCCTTCCTGCGGCGCTTCGACCACGCCAACATCTTCGTGCTCATCGCCGGCACCTACACGCCCTACGCCCTGCTCTTCCTGGACGGCACCGCGCGCACGACCCTCTTGGCCATCGTGTGGGGCGCTGCGATCGGCGGCGTGTTCTTCCGCGTGTTCTGGATCGACGCGCCCCGCTGGCTCTACACGCCGATGTACCTCGCACTCGGCTGGGCGGCGGTCTTCTTCATCCCGCAGTTCATGGAGGGCGCCGACCGGTTCAGCTCCGGCGTCGCCATCGCCACGCTGGTGCTCGTCGCGGTCGGCGGCATCCTCTACACCCTCGGCGGCGTGGTCTACGGCCTCAAGCGCCCCGACCCCTCGCCCCACTGGTTCGGGTTCCACGAGGTGTTCCACTCCTTCACGGTCCTCGCCTTTGTCGCCCACTACATCGGCGTCTCGCTCGCGACGTACTCGCTGCGGTGACATTGGCGCTCGCTCCGCTCGCGCGTCCTCGGGGCTGAGGCACTGAGCGGGCGCTTCGTCCCCGTCCCAGACGCCGACCGGGCGCTTCGTCCCGGTCCGGTGAGCGGAGTCACGAAACCATCGGTCACTCCCGGTCGTCGTACTGGGGATGCGTTCCCGCGCAACGTCAGCGGCATGGTGGTCACCGCCGCGGCGCTGGGGCTGGTGGCGTTCGCCTTCCAGTCGGGCCTGCACCTGGTCACCGAGGACCTGCCCCCCCGACACGTTCGCGGGCCGCTGGCTCGCGCAGATCGGCGTCAGCCGAGGCTGAGCGCCCCGAAGGTGACGAGGGACCCGCCGACCACGACCGCGGCGAGCGTCCAGGCCGCGACGGGCGAGCGCCGGGCCAGCCGCTCCAGGGCGAGGTAGGCCGCCGCGATGACGGCAAGCCCGACGGTGACGTGCAGCAGCACCGCGAGCATCACCCCGGCGATCGCACCCGCCATCCGGAGCCGCCCCCACAGCAGGCTCAGCGCGAGCGGCAGCACGACCGCGCCGGAGAAGCCGCCGACCAGCTCGACCCAGAACGGGCGGTCGCCCATCCACGGCACCTCGACCGCCCCGATCCACGCCTGGTCGAGCAGGTCGCTCGTCGAGCTGTAACCCAGGTAGAGGATCGTGGCGATCGTGAGGGCTGCGGCGACCCGGTAGGACCAGTGCTTCGCGGGCGACCAGGGCACGGCCCGCCCCACGAAGACCGTCGCCACCGTGACGGCCGTCCAGACGATCCAGCGCCGGACCACACCGGTGCCGGTGTCGGCCATCGCGTCGCGGAAGATCCGGTCGGCCGTCACCCGGTCGATGTCGACGCCCGCGGTGGAGACGTAGGACGTGGGGTCGCCGCGGCCGGCCACCAGCGCGTCGTGCAGGAGGGCGGCCGGTAGGTGGGCACCGGTCTTGGGCACCAGCCAGGTGAACAACGCCGGCACCGACGTGAGGTCGGTGCGGAAGCCCGGATCTGCCGGCACCAGGATCTCACCGACGTGACGGTCGAGGTAGGCCAGACGCCGCTCGAGGGCGAAGGTCTCCACGCCCTCCTCGGAGTGGCGCTCGAGCACGATCCTCATGTCGGAGCCCGGATCGGGCGGCTCGCCGGGGCCGCCGTCGTGGGCCAGCCGGCCGCCGTCGTAGAACCGCCGTGGCTCCACGGCGACCCGTGCACCCAACCCGCTGCTGCGCTCCCGAGCCCGCATGTCCCCAGTCTGGCGGGGACGACCGACACCCGGGACCGGGCTCGCCGACCGGCTGGAGGCGGGGTCGGGCACCCCCGGTCACTAGGGTGAGCCCACCATGCGGCTCCTCGTGACCTTCGTCGGCGGCCTCGGCCACCTCGCTCCGCTCCTCCCCCTGGCCCGTGCGGCGCGCGATGCCGGGCACGAGGTGGCGATCGCCGGTTCCGGCGGGCTGGTCCCGCGGATCGAGGAGGCGGGGTTCGCGGCCTTCGCGACGAGTCCGCGACCACACCACGACCCGGCCACGGCGAGCCAGCCCCGCGAGCCGCTCGAGGTGATGGACGCCCGGGCGACCGAGGTCGAGTTCGCCGACAACTTCGCCGACCGCGGCGCCCGCCGGATGGCCGGAGCGGTGCCGGAGATCATCGGGGAGTTCCGTCCGGACCTCGTCCTGCGCGACGAGACCGACCTCGGTACGACGATCGCGGCCGAGCTGGCCGGCGTGCCCGTCGCCACGCACCTCGTCCTCGCCTCCGGCCTGCTGGTGCGACCGGAGCTGGTGGCGTCGCGCCTGGACGTCGTACGCGCCGAGCACGGGCTGGCACCCGACCCCGGGCTCAGCCGTCTGACCGCGGGGCTCGTGCTGTCCGACTTCGCGCCGTCGTTCCGCAGTCCCGACACGCCTCTGCCGCTGGAGCCGCTCCACTACCGGTCCGGGAGCGTCCCCGAGGCGTCCGGCCGGTCGGGGCGGCCCGGGATCTACGTCACCCTCGGCACCATCTTCAACAGGGGGTCCGGCGACCTCTTCGAGCGGCTCGTGGCTGGGTTGGCCGAGCTCGACGCCGAGGTCCTCGTGACGGTCGGACGCGGGGTGGCCCCGGCCGACCTCGGCCCGCAACCGCCCCACGTGCGGGTCGAGCGATTCGTGCCCCAGGCCGAGGTGCTCCCCACGGTCGACCTCGTCGTGTCGCACGCCGGGTCGGGCAGCCTGATGTCGACGTTGGCCCACGGCCTGCCGTCGCTGCTGCTCCCCCTGGGCGCCGACCAGCCGCACAACGCGGGTCGCGCGCTCGAGCTGGGTCTCGCCTCCACCCTCGACGCGGCCGGCTGCTCCCCCGCCGCAGTGGCGAGCGCCGCGTGCGAGGTCCTGGCCGACGCCGTCATGAGGGACCGGTGCCGCGCCGTGGCCGAGGAGATGCGCGCCCTGCCCGACGCCTCCGCCGCGGTCGCCGCACTGGAGGCGGTAGTCCGCGAGGCCTGACCGTCACCCAAGGACTCGGCGCAACGAAGTGCCCGGTCAGCCGTCCGGACGGGGACGACGTGCCCGGTCAGCCGTCCGGACGGGGACGAAGTGCCCGGTCAGCGGAGGGTGGCGAGGACGAGCAGCCAGTCGCCCTCGTCGTCCTCGAGCCGGACGTGCCAGGTCGGGGTCAGCCCGGCCTCGACCAGCAGGCCCTCGAACTCGTGCTGCGTCCATCGCGTCACGTGGTAGCGCCGCCCCGACGACCCGAGCTGCCACGACTCGTCGTCGGCCTCGCCCTCGCGCATCGACACCAGCAGGGCACCGCCGGGTCGCAGGGCGGCGCCGGCCCTGGCAAGGACGTCGCGCGTGGCCCCGCGCTCGACGTGCTGGAGAACGAACAGCGCCAGCACCCCGTCGTACGCCGGCCATTCCGGTGTCGTCAGCCCGTCGACCGTCACGTCCAGCAGGTCGCACGCGCGACCGCGGGCCCGCTGGAGGTCGCAGAACGACCGCGTGCCGTCCGTACGACGCACCCGCAGCCCGTGCTCCTCGAGGAAGTCGGCGTCCCAGCCGGGTCCGGAGCCCAGCTCGAGCAGCGTTCCACCCGCCGGCAGCTGCTCCAGCAGGCGGTCGAGCGCCTCGGCAGCGACGCCCCTCGGCGTGCCCCGGGTCGACTCGGCGTAGTCGCGCGCGATCTGCTCGTAGGAGTCGAGCGTCTCCCGGTTCCTCGTCGGCTCCGACACCTCGTCAGCCTAGGGTGCCGCCATGACGACTGCCCGGACCGTGCCCGTCACCACGGAGATGGACGGTGACGAGCTCGACGCGCTCGATGCCTGGCACCTCGCCCGGCGCCACGGGTTGCGCGCGATCGCGGTGGAGTCGTTCGTGCGGTTCCGCTACGGCGACGGGTTCACGAACTCACGCGCCCTCGCCCTGCAGGCCTGCCTGGCCGTCGTCCCGTTCCTGCTCGCGCTGACCGGCCTCGCCTCCGACATCGACGAGGAGCGCCCGGCGGCCGTGGTCGCGCACGTCGTCGACTCCCTGTCCCCCGGCGCCGGCGACAGCGACGCGCTCACGACCGCGGTCGAGAAGTCCGACGAGGCAGAGGTCGCGGGCGAGGTCGCGCTGGTGTTCGGTCTCGCCTTCGCGCTCGTCTCGATGACCACCGCCATGGCGCAGGTCGAGCGCGGAGCCAACCGCATCTACGGCATCCGGCGCGACCGCAAGGCGCTTGCGAAGTACGGCCGGGCCGCGGTCCTGACCGCCGTCCTGGCGGCGCCCGTCGGCATCGGCTTCCTGATGATCGTCGGCGGCGGCGCCTTCGGCGAGGCGATGGCGGACAGCTACGGCTGGTCGGACCGGGCGGTCGACACCTGGGAGGTCCTGCGCTGGCCCGGCGGGCTGGCACTGCTCGTGCTCACCATCGCCGTGCTCTTCGACCACGCGCCGCGGCGGCGGCAGCCGGCACTGTCCTGGCTCGCGCTGGGGTCCGGCATCGCGGTCCTGCTGAGCGCGCTCGCGACGGTCGGCCTGGCGACGTACGTCTCGCTGAGCGGGTCCTTCGGCAGCGTGTACGGCCCGCTCGCCGGCGTGTTCGCCCTGCTGCTGTGGGCGCTGCTGTCGTCGATCGCCTTCTTCTACGGCACCGCGGTGTGCGCGCAGCTCGAGGCGTTGCGCGCCGGCGAGTCGGCGCCCGCGCTCGACGATCCGGGCCGGCCGCACGCCCGGACGGTCGGCGACCGTCCGTCGGAGGACAATGCGATGTCATGACCGTCTTCGCGAGCGGCAAGATCGAGGCCTTCGTCGGGCCGACGGAGCTCGGCGCGGCCGACGACCTCGAGACGGTGATCGGCGAGTTCATCGCGGGGGCGCGCTCGACGCTCGCCGTCGCGGTGCAGGAGCTGGACAACCCGGTGATCGCGCAGGCGCTGCTCGACGCGAGCTGGCGGGGCGTGAAGGTCGAGCTGTTCCTCGAGCAGGACTACCTGCGCTCGCCGCTGTCCGGCACCCCGCCGACCCTCCCGGTCCCACGTCCGGGCGAGACCCCGGAGGACGCGCTGCGACGGGTGCAGTGGGGCGACGACGAGACCGAGCTCGCCGAGAACCGGCGCATCCTGGCGGCGCTGCTGCGCTCCGACGTGCAGGTGCGCGGCGACTACAACCCGAGGATCTTCCACCAGAAGTTCGTGCTGCGCGACTACGAGGGCACAGCGACGCCGACGTCGGCGCTGCTGTCCGGGTCGGCGAACTTCACCGTCACCGACTGCCACCAGAACCTCAACCACGTCTTCGTCTTCCGCAACGCCTTCGTGTGCCGGCAGTACGCCACCGAGGTCGAGCAGCTGCGTCGCGGCTCCTTCGGCCGGGGCCTGCACGGCGACGTGCCCAAGACCTACGACCTGGCCGGGGTGCCGGTGAAGGTGCTGTTCGCGCCGGACCACACCCCCGAGCTGGAGATCATGAAGCAGATGCTCAAGGGGACCGAGGAGATCACCTTCGCGATCTTCACCTTCGCGGGCTCCTCGGGCATCGACGACGCGATGCTGGCGCTGGCACGGGGCGGGATGAAGATCCGCGGCGTGCTCGACCGCGGCCAGGCCGCGCACGACTGGGCCGCACCGCCCTGGCTCGTGCACGAGAACATCGAGCTCTTCGTGCCACGCCGTGACGGCCCGTTCGCCCACCTGCGCAAGCTGCACCACAAGCTGATGGTCATCGACGAGCAGGTCGTGGTCGCCGGCAGCTTCAACTACACCGCGCCGGCCAACGAGTACAACGACGAGAACATCTTCGTCGTCGGCTCGGTCCATGACGAGGTGGAGGGCATCGAGGTGGCGCACGACCCCGGCGGGGACATCGCCCGGCACATGAAGGCCGAGGTCGAGCGGATCATCGCCCACAGCGAGCCGTGGACGCCCCGCGCCTAGCCCTCGAGCAGCGTCAGCAGCGGGCGGAGGTCGTCGTGCACCTCGACAGCACCCGCGTCCACCAGCACCGAGCGGGCGTGGGTGGTGGCGATCCCGTGCACGTGGCGCACGCCGGCACCGATGGCGGCGCGCACGCCGGCCGGCGAGTCCTCGGCTGCGACCGCCAGGGCCGGGTCGGCTCCCAGCCGCTCGCAGGCCAGCGCGAAGCCTGCCGGATGTGGCTTGCCGTCCACCACGTCGCGCGCGGTGACGACCACGTCGACGCTCGTCAGTGACAGGCCCAGTGACTCGACGAGGGAGCGCTCGACCCACGCCGGGCCGGCGGAGGTGACGATCGCGACAGGAGTGCCGCGGTCGCGCGCGGCCTCGATCAGCTCGCGGGCGCCGGGGAGCGCCGCGGCGGCCTCGTCGGGGACGTGGCGCAGCACCCCCTCGAGCACGGCCATCGGGTCCAGGCCGGCCCACGGCCCCGGCTCGGTCGCGAAGACGTCCTCGGCCCGGCGACCCGTGAAGATCGTCAGGTCGGGCACGTCCCACCCCTGGTGGGCGAAGTACGCCTCGTAGCCGCGGCGGTGCAGCGGCTCGGAGTCGACGAGGGTCCCGTCGAGGTCGAGCAGGAGGGCTCCGGGTCGGCGGGCGGTCGTCACGAGGTGGTGAAGAGCAGGTCGCCGGCCGCGACCGAGCCGCCGACGGCGTCGCTGGCGACCGAGCCCTTCGGCGCGTCCATCACGACGATCGGCACCACGGTCGAGAGCTCGTGCCCGTCGTGCGAGGTGGGGATGCTGGACGGGTCCCACCGCACCATCGCGTCGCCGGCAGCGACCTGGGCGCCCTGCGTCGTCAGCACCTCGAAGCCCGCGCCGCCGAGGCGGACGGTGTTGATGCCGAGGTGCACGAGCACGCCGACCCCCTCGCCGAGGACGACGAAGGCGTGCGGCATCACCTTCACCACGGTGCCCGCGATCGGCGAGAGCACCGTGGTGGCACCGCCGTCGGGCTCGATGCCGGGCTCGATGGCCACGCCGGGGCCGACCATCTCCTCGGCGAAGACGGGGTCCGGCACATCGGTCATCGCGATGACGCGACCGGGACAGGGGGCGAGGACGGGGACGGGAGGAGGGGTCACATCAGGTCCTCGATGTCGTCGGCGAGGTTGTCCGCCTCGGGCCCGACGACGACCTGGACGACCGTGCCGCTCGCCATCACACCGTGCGCGCCGGCGGCCTTGAGGGCGGCCTGGTCCACGAGGGAGCCGTCCTTGACCTCGGTGCGGAGACGGGTGATGCAAGCCTCGATCTCGACGACGTTGTCCGCGCCGCCGAGGCCGGCGAGGATCTGCTCGGCCTTGCTGCTCATGGTGGTTCCTCTCGTTTGTGGGTCGGGGTGGGTCGGTGGTGCCGGGCTGGGGATCAGCGACCGACGTCGGTCTGCGTGACCTTGTTGAGGCCGCGCGGGTTGTCGGGGTCCAGCCCGAGCCGGAGTGCCAGTCGCTCGATCATCATCTGTGCCGGGACGATGCTCGCAACAGGCTCCACGGTCTCCGGCAGGTCCGGACCGGCGAGGTGCACGTCGCAGCGCTCGCCGAACGCCGGCGTGCCCCCGAGCCCGAGCACCCGCGCGCCGCGTGCGCGGAGGTCGTCGGCGAGCTCGGCCATCGGCTCGGCGAGCGGCCCGTGGGCGGCGGCCACGAGGACCGCGAGCACGCCATCGCCGACCACGGAGATCGGTCCGTGGCGCAGGTCGGCGTAGGAGTAGCCGCGCACCGGGCGCAGGCACGTCTCCTCCATCTTGAGCGCTGTCTCGAGCGCGGTGCCGAGGAGGAACCCGCGCCCGGAGACGATGACGCGCTCCACGCCCGCGAGCGCCTCGGCGGCCGGCTCGACGTCCTGGCCGAGCAGTCCGTCCACCGCGTCGGGCACGCGGCCGAGGTCGGCGGCGATGCCCGAGTCAGCGGGCCCCAGCGCGTCGGCGAGCACGCCCAGCGCGACCATCTGGGTGAGGTACGTCTTCGTGGCAGGCACCGCCACCTCGGGACCGGCCTGCGTGGTGAGCGCGAGGTCGGCTGCCGCCGCGAGCGGCGAGTCGGCGACGTTCGAGACCGACACCGTGGCCGCCCCGCACGCCCGGGCCCACTCCTGGGTCTCCACGATCTCCGCGGTCGAGCCCGACTGCGACACGGAGACGACCAGCGTGTCGTCGAGGTCGAGGCGTGCGCGGTAGTGGGTCGCCACGCTCGGCGCGGCCAGTGCGGCCGGCACGCCGGCGGACACCTCGAGGAGGTAGCGGGCGTAGATGGCGGCGTTGTCGCTCGACCCGCGGGCGACGAGCAGCACGCGGCGACGGCCCTGGAACAGGGCGCGCAGGCGCTCGCGCTCGGGTCGCAGGTGGTCGAGGGTGCGCCGGGCGGCGGCGGGCTGCTCGGCGATCTCGGACGCCATCTGCGTCCGGGCCGGGGGCTGGGCTGTGGTCGACATCGCGGTCCTTGACAAGGTCGGCGCGCTGGGTTCATGCTCCCAACTGGTACGTACCAGACCGTACCAATCAATTCCGCCGACGTCGAGAGGTGCCGATGCCCCGCAGGATCGACGACGGCCCCCGGCCCAAGCACGCGCAGCTCAGCGACGTGCTGGCCGAGCTCGCGGTGCGCGAGCTGGGACCCGACGTCGCGATCCCCTCCGAGCGCGAGCTGATGACGACGTACGACGTCTCGCGCGCCACGGTCCGCAAGGCCATCGACAACCTGGTCGCCGGCGGCCTGCTGCACCGCATCCAGGGCAAGGGCACCTTCGTCGCCCGCCCGCGCGTCGAGAGCCGGCTGCACCTGGCGTCGTTCTCCCAGGACATGCTCCGGCGCGGGCTGACCCCCTCGACCCGGCTGCTGCGCGTCGACGAGGAGCGTCCGCCGGCACAGGTCGCCTCGACGTTGCGCCTCGGCGCCCGCGGCACCGCCTGGCGCATCGACCGGATCCGGCTCGCCGACGGCCAGCCGATGGCCCTCGAGCAGGGGTGGTACCCCACCTCGCTGCTGCCCGGCCTCGATGCCGAGGATCTCTCCGGGTCCCTCTACACGCTCTTCGACGTGCGCTACGGCCTCGCCATCGACGCCGCCGAGCAGACCCTGTGGGGCGAGGCGGCGGAGGGCGCGATGGCGCGCCGGCTCGAGGCCCCGGTGCACACACCGCTGCTCGTCTTCCGCCGCGTGTCCAGCGCCGGGGGGCGCCCCCTGGAGCACGTCGTCTCGCGCTACCGCGGCGACCGCTACCAGGTCCACATGACCCTCGGGGCCACGCCTCCCCCAGCCTCACCCGACGCAACCCCGACCGCATCCACCCGCAACCGCACCACCTCCAGCACCACCAGAAGGGATCCATCGTGACGACCCACGACACCGCCTCGGGCGGGACCGCCAGCACGGAGAGGCGCAGGTTCAACCTCGCGCCCATCCAGAAGTTCGGCCGCAGCCTCATGCTCCCGATCGCCGCCCTCCCCGTGGCCGCGCTGCTGCTCCGGCTGGGCCAGCCCGACCTCCTCGGCGCGGACGGCCTCGGCTGGACCGACGTGGCCGCCGTGATCGGCGCGGCCGGCAACGCGCTCTTCGCCAACCTGCCGCTGCTCTTCGCAGTGGGCATCGCGATCGGCATGGCCCGGAAGGCCGACGGCTCGACCGCGCTGGCCGCCGTGGTCGGCTACCTGGTCTTCAAGGCCGTCGGCGACGCCATGTCCCCGGTGATCCTCGGGCTGCCCGACGAGGGCGCCGACCAGCAGCTGATCAACTACGGCGTGCTCGGCGGCATCGTGGCCGGCCTGGTGAGCGCCTGGCTCTGGCAGCGCTACCACCGGATCTCCCTGCCGCCCTACCTGGCCTTCTTCGGCGGGCGCCGCTTCGTCCCGATCATCACCGCGTTCGCGATGCTGGTCATCTCCGTGCTGATGAGCTTCGTCTACCCGGCCTTCGATGCCGGCATCACCTCGCTCGGTGAGTGGGTGACCGACAACGCGGTCCTCGGCGGCTTCGTCTACGGCACGCTCAACCGCCTGCTCATCCCGCTGGGCCTGCACCACATCCTCAACAACCCGCCGTGGTTCATCTTCGGCGAGTACAGCGCCAACGGCGAGGTCTACCACGGCGACATCGCCCGGTTCCTCGCTGGCGACCCGACCGCAGGTGCCTTCATGACCGGCTTCTTCCCGATCATGATGTTCGCCCTCCCGGCCGCCGCGCTGGCGATCTGGCACGAGGCCAAGCCGCAGAACAAGAAGCTCGTCGGCGGCATCATGCTGTCCGCCGCGCTCACCGCCTTCCTCACCGGCGTCACCGAGCCGCTCGAGTTCGCGTTCATGTTCGTCGCGTTCCCGCTCTACGTGATCCACGCCCTGCTGACGGGCACCTCGCTGGCGCTGGTCAACGCGCTCGGCATCAAGGACGGCTTCGGCTTCTCGGCCGGCCTGTTCGACTACGCGCTCAACTTCAACATCGCGACCAAGCCACTGCTGATCATCCCGATCGGCCTGGCCTACGCCGCCCTCTACTACTTCCTGTTCCGGTTCGTGATCCGGAAGTGGAACCTGAAGACGCCCGGCCGCGAGGACGAGGGCGAGGAGTCCCTCGTCGAGGCGGACACCAGCGCGTGACGGTGCTCCTCACTGCTGACCAGGTGGTCACCCCGGCGCGGATCCTCGCGCCGGGGTGGCTGCTCCTGGACGGCGACCGCATCAGCGAGGTCGGCGAGGGCGCACCCCCGCGCACGCCCGACCTCGCCCTCGGGGCCGCCACCCTCGCGCCGGGGTTCGTCGACCTCCACGTGCACGGTGGCGGTGGCGCGTCGTTCGACACCGGTACGGCGGACGCCGCCGCGGTCGTGGCCGACACCCACCTCGCGCACGGCACCACGACGATGGCGGCCAGCCTGGTCACCGACACCCCGCAGCGGATGGTCGACGCCGTGCGTGAGCTGGCCCTGCTCACCCAGGACGGCCGGCTCGCCGGCGTACACCTCGAGGGGCCGTGGCTGAGCCCGCGGCGCTCGGGCGCGCACCAGCCCGGCTCGCTCGCCGCGCCCGACCGCGCCTCGGTCGAGGCGCTCCTCGGCGCCGGCGACGGCGCGGTCCGGATGGTCACCCTCGCCCCCGAGCTCGCCGGTGGCATCGACGCCGTCCGCCTCCTGGCCGACCGCGGCGTCGTCGCCGCGATCGGGCACACCGACGCGACCTACGACGAGGCGCGCGCCGCGATCGACGCGGGCTCCCGCCTCGGCACCCACCTGTTCAACGCGATGCGTCCGCTCCACCACCGCGACCCGGGCCCGGTGGGCGCCCTGCTCGAGTCCCCCGTCGACGTCGAGCTCATCGCCGACGGCGTGCACCTGCACCCCGCGGTGCTGCGCACGGTCTTCGCCGCCAAACCCGGACGCTGCCTGCTCGTCACCGACGCCATGGCCGCGGCCGGAGCACCCGACGGCGACTACCGCCTCGGGCCGATGGAGGTCGAGGTCCGCGAGGGCGTGGCCCGCCTGGCCGACGGCCACGGCACCGGCGCGATCGCGGGCTCCACGCTCACCATGGCAGCCGCCGTCCGCTTCGCCGCACGCGAGGCAGGCCTGCCGCTGCTCGACGTCGTCCACGCCGCCAGCACCGCGCCCGCGCGGGCCTGGGGCCTGAGCGACGTCGGCGCCCTCGAGGCCGGCCGCCGCGCCGACCTCGTGGTGCTCGACGACCGCCTCGAGGTGGTCCGGGTGATGCGCGCGGGGGCCTGGGTCACCGCCTGACGTGCCGACCGGTCCGGACCTAGGCTGGTGTCATGGACGCACGGGACTGGGACGAGCGGTACGCCGCCAGCGAGCTGGTGTGGTCACGTGAGCCCAACGGGTTCGTGGCCGCCGAGCTGGCCGACCTGCCGCCGGGGACCGCGGTCGACCTCGCCGCGGGCGAGGGCCGCAACGCCATCTGGCTCGCCTCCCGCGGCTGGGCGGCGACCGCCGTCGACTTCTCGCAGGTGGCCCTCGACAAGGGCGCACGGCTCGCCGCCGAGGCCGGGATCGAGGTCACCTGGGTCTGCGCCGACGCCACCACCTGGCAGCCGCCGGAGCCGGTCGACCTCGTCGTGGTCGCCTACCTCCAGCTCCCTGCCGAGGACCGGCGCCGCGCGGTGCGCAGCGCGTTCACGATGCTGCGACCCGGCGGCACGCTGCTGCTGGTCGCACACGACTCGACCAACCTCGCCGAGGGCACCGGCGGCCCGCAGGACCCGTCGGTCCTGATGACGGCCGAGGACGTGCTGGCCGACCTCGCGGGGTTCGAGGTCACGGTGCTGCGGGCGGAGCGGGTCGCGCGCGAGGTCAGGTCAGCCGACGAGCACGGTGGTGAGGAACGACGTCGGGCGTGGGACTGCCTGGTGCGGGCGGTCCGGGGCTGATCAGCCCTCGGAGTCGGCCTTCTGCTCGGGCGTGACCGGCTCGTCGCCGTAGACCCCGGCGTCCTTGGCGGCCTGCGCCTTGCGCAGCTGCTTGACCAGGCTGAACGCCAGCACGACGACGGCGAGGATCAGGAAGATCCAGATCGCGAAGCCCAGTGGGCCCGCGACGACGTCGTTGTCAGACGGCGTCGGGTCGTCGGCGAGGGTGATCAGCAGCTCGAGCATGCGTCCATTGTCCCACTCGCGGGTCAGGGAGCGGGCGTCGGGATGCCGGCGAAGAGGTCGTCCTCCGGGCGGGTCGTGTCGACCTTGCTGTCGACCAGCTCGTAGTCCTCGGTCGGCCACGTCTTCTGCTGGATCTCGCGCGGGATCGCGAACCACATGCCGTCGGGGTCGATCTGGGTCGCGTGGGCGAGCAACGCCTGGTCACGGACGCCGAAGTAGTCCCCGCAGGGCACCCGGGTGGTGATCCGGTCGTCCCACTCCGGCTCGCGCTCCCAGGTGGCGAGGCGCTCGGTGTAGGGCGACTCCAGGTCGTGGGCGAGCATCGCCTCGTGCAGGGCGTTGGTCTTCGCCCAGCTCCAGCCGTGGTGGTAGTAGAGCTTGAGCGGCTGCCACGGCTCGCCCGCGTCGGGGAACCGGTCCGGGTCGCCGGCTGCGTGGTAGGCGGCGACGGAGACCTCGTGGCAGCGGATGTGGTCGGGGTGGGGGTAGCCGCCGCGTTCGTCGTAGGTCGTCAGCACGTGCGGCCGGAACTCACGGATCACGCGGACCAGGCGCTCGGTGGCCTCCTCGAGCGGGACCAGCGCGAAGCAACCCTCCGGCAGGGGCGGCTTCGGGTCGCCCTCGGGCCAGCCCGAGTCGACGAACCCGAGCCAGTCCTGGCGGATGCCGAGGATGTCGCGCGCGCGGTGCATCTCCTCGCGGCGGATCTCGGTGATGTTCTCCCAGACCTCGGGCCGGTCCATCTTCGCGTTGAGCACCGACCCGCGCTCGCCGCCGGTGCAGGTCGCCACGTGGACGTCCACTCCTTCGGCGACGTACTTGGCGGTGGAGGCTGCGCCCTTGCTCGACTCGTCGTCGGGGTGGGCGTGGACGTGCATGAGTCGGAGTCCCGTACGGGTCCGGTCGGGGGTGGGCTGGGCCATGGGCGCGAGTCTAGGAGGTGGCACTTACCCTCGTGGTCGTGACCACTGACCTCGCCGACCGCTACGGCTCGCCCTCCGCCTGGCGACGACCGGTCACCATCGCGCTGGCCGTAGGCCTCGCGGCGGTCGGCCTGACCTGGCTGGGCTGGGTGGCGTGGGTCCACGGCACCCCGGAGGTGCGCTCCGAGATCGTGTCCTTCGACGTGACCAGCGACCACGAGGTGACGGCCCGGCTCGACGTCCGGCTCAGCGGCGACGACGTCACGGCCACCTGCCGCCTGCGCGCCCTCGCGGAGGACAAGACGGCCGTCGGGGAGCTCGCCTTCACCCCCGTCGACGGCGACAACGAGGTCGTGATCCGGACCGAGCGCCGCGCCACGTCCGTCGAGAAGCTCGGCTGCACCACCGAGGACCAGAACCGACCCCGCTGAGTCCCTGCGACGTGCCCCGGAGCGCCTTGCCGGCCACGGACCTGCGCTTTTCCTCCGGGCTTGCTAGCCTGTTGTCCTGCCCGTCCGGCAGCGCTGGCCCACGTCTGCGGCCGCGCTGACCCCGATCGGACGGAAGAAGGCTCCACCGACCAGATGCGGTCGCGCTGAGGCACACCCGCATCCAGCACCTGAATCTCTACGTTGAAGCAGGAGTACCGACATGACCGACCAGGGCACCATCTGGCTGACCCAGGAGGCCTACGACAAGCTGCAGGCCGAGCTCGACGACCTCCGGGGCCCCAAGCGGCAGGAGATCATCGAGAAGATCGCCGCGGCTCGTGACGAGGGCGACCTCAAGGAGAACAGCGGCTACCACGCCGCCAAGGACGACCAGGGCAAGCAGGAGGCCCGGATCCGTCAGCTCGAGGACATGCTCCGCAAGGCCGAGGTCGGCGAGACGCCGCCCAACGACGGCGTCGTGGAGCCGGGCATGGTCGTGACCGCACGCATCGACGGCGGCGACGAGGAGAAGTTCCTCCTCGGCGCCCGCGAGAATCTCTCCGAGGGCGACACCCTCGACGTCTACTCGCCGCAGACGGCCATGGGTGCCGCGATCAACGGCAAGAGCAAGGGCGACACGGTCACCTACACCGCGCCCACCGGCAAGGAGTTCTCCGTCGAGATCGTCGACGCGGAGCCCTACCGGTCCTGACCGCCCGGACCGCGCAGGAGCGGTGCGCCGGCCACCCCCGAGATCCTCGGGACTGGCTGGGGCACCGCTCCTTCGTCGTTCCCGGTCCCTCGGGCGCCGGCGTGGCGCCGTTCAGTCGTAGACGCGGTAGCCGCGCTCGCGCAGGCGCGCGCGCAGGTGCTCGGCGTGCGACTCGCCGCGGGTCTCGAGCTGGATGCGCACCTCGACCTCGTTCAGGGTGAGGGACGGCGAGATGCGCTCGTGCGCGACCTCCAGCACGTTGGCGCCCTCCTCGCCGATCTCGGTGAGGAGCGAGGCGAGGCCGCCGGGCAGGTCGGGGATGCAGACGCGGAGGTAGAGGTAGCGCCCGGCGGCTGCGAGGCCGTGCCGGATCACCTTGCTGAGCAGCAGGGGGTCGATGTTGCCGCCCGACAGCACCGCCACGGCGGGCGTCTCGAAGCCGGTCGGGTTGTCCAGCATCGCCGCGACGGCGGCTGCGCCGGCCGGCTCGACGACCTGCTTGGCGCGCTCGACCAGCGAGAGCAGGGCGCGGGAGAGCGACTCCTCCGACACGGTGAGGATCTCGTCGACATGGTCGCGCACGGCGGCGAAGGTGATGTCGCCGGGGCGGCCGACCGCGATGCCGTCGGCCATCGTGCTCATCGACTCCAGCGCCACCGGGTGCCCGGCGGCGAGCGACCCGGGGTAGGCGGCGGCGCCTTCGGCCTGCACGCCGACCACGCGGACGTCGGGTCGCAGCGCCTTGATCGCGATCGCGACACCCGCCAGGAGCCCGCCTCCGCCCGTCGGCACCAGCACGGTGCGTACGTCGGGAGCCTGCTCGAGCACCTCGAGGCCGAGGGTGCCCTGTCCCGCCACGATGTCCACGTGGTCGAAGGGGTGGATCAGCACCGCGCCGGTGCGCTCGGAGAACTCGCGGGCCGCGGCCAGCGAGTCCTCGAGGTAGCGGCCGTGGAAGACCACGTCGGCGCCGTAGCCGCGGGTGGCCTTCTCCTTGGGGATCGGAGCGCCCTCGGGCATGAAGACCGTGGAGGAGATGCCGAGCGTCGACGCGGCGAGCGCGACGCCCTGCGCGTGGTTGCCCGCGGAGGCCGCGACGACTCCGAGCGCCCGCTCCTCCTCGGACAGCCGGGCGATGCGGACGTAGGCGCCGCGCGCCTTGAAGGACCCGGTCCGCTGGAGGTTCTCGCACTTCAGGCGCACCGGTCCCCCGGCGATCGCCGAGAGCCAGCGGGCGCCCTCCATGGGCGTGGTGAGGGTGATGTCACTGAGCATCTCGCGCGCGGCACGGATGTCGTCGAGGCTCACCTGATCGCTCATGCGGGGTCCCCGCGGCGTTCTTCGGCGGAGCGAAGCGGGGGAGACGAACGTCGTGGGGTGTTCATGCGCGGTCCTTCTGGTGGTCGTCGCCGGACGCGTCCGGTCCGGCGAGGGGGCTGTCATCCTCGGGGACGGCATCGGGTGGCACGCCGTCGGTGGCCTTGTCCTCGTCGAGCGCCTCGTCGGGGTCGTCGTCGCCGATGGCGGTGTAGCTCGCGAGGTGCTGGGCGACTGCGTTGCCCGCGGCGGCCAGCGGCACGGCGATGAGCGCGCCGGCGATGCCCGCGACGAGAACGCCGCAGCCGATGGCCACGATGACGCCCAGCGGGTGCAGCGAGACGAAGCGTCCCATCAGGAACGGCTGCAGGATGTGTCCCTCGATCTGCTGGACGAGGATCACGCCGCCGAGCATCAGCACCGCGGTCCAGGGGCCTTGATCGACCAGCGCGACCAGGATGGCGACCGTGCCGGCGACGGTCGCACCGATCATGGGCACGAAGGCGCCGAGGAAGACCAGGACGCCGATGGCGATCACGAAGGGCACGCCGAGGATCGCCGCCACGATCATGATGCCGATCGCGTCGGCCAGGGCCACCAGCACGGTGGCCCGCACGAACTGCGTCAGCGAGACCCAGGCGACGCGCCCGGAGGCGTCGACCCGCTCGCGGGCCGCGCGCGGGGCGATGCGCACCAGCCACGACCAGATGCGCGCGCCGTCGGAGAGGAAGAAGTAGGTGGAGAACAGCACGATGAAGAAGCCGGCCACCACGTGGCCGACCGCCGTGCCGACCTCGGTGACCCGGGTGACCATGCCGTTGGTGCCGGTGCTGTCGGTGATCGCGCCCTGCACCTCCTTGATGTAGCCGTCGAGCTGGGAGTCGGAGACGTTGAGCGGTCCGGTGCGCAGCCAGTCGCGGACCTGCTCGAGGCCCTGGACCACCGAGTCGGCCAGGTCGGTGGCACCCTGCGCGACCTGCTGGCCGACGTAGGTGAGGAGGAGCGAGACCATCGCGATCCCCACCAGCATCACGATGCCGGTCGAGGGACCGCGGGGCAGCCCGATCCTGCGCAGGGCCGCCACGACAGGAGCGGCCAGCGCCGCGATCAGGAGCGCGACCGCCAGCGGCAGCGTGATCACCGCGAAGAACCTCAGCGTCCAGAGCACGCCGAGGCCCGCGACGACGATGACGATGAGGCGCCACGACCAGGCCGCAGCGAGGTCGAGGCCCCACGGCACCTGGGCGCGGCTGAAGTTGGAGGGGCCGGTGGTGAACGCCGGCTGTTCCTCGCGCCGCTCGGCGCGCATCTGCGCCCACTGCGCGACGATGCGCTCGGCGAGCCCGTCGTCGTCGCCACGGGACAGGGCGGCGAACAGGCGTCGGCGGCCCGACTCCTCGTCGCTCTCGGGTTCGGGCGTGCGCTCGGTCACGTCGGCCACGCTAACGGGTGCCGGTGCTCGCGAGGCGCCCCACCAGCCGGTGCGCCGCCAGGGGGTGCGTCTCGGCCAGCAGACCGGCCGCCGCCAGGACGTAGTCGTGGTCCACGACCACCACGGGGTCGCGCGGCAGCTGCCAGCCACCCTCGAACGCGTCGCCGGTCGCCGGCAGCAGCACCCGGCGTACGGCGTCGGGGCCGCCGTGGCGCAGCACGCCGCCCGAGCCGACCATCAGGTCGACCTCCCGGAGGTCCTTGCCGCTGCGCTCCACCACACGGCCCTCGGGGCTGACCACGACCTTGCTGCGGCCCGCGTGCCGCTCGAGGGCTAGGCGCACGGCCACGGCCGCGATCTCGAGGTCCTCGTCCTGCTCGGCGCCGGAGCCGGGGAGGAGGTCGGGCTGCGCCCGGCGGCGTACGGCGGCCTCGTGGAGGTCGTCGCGCCCGGCCGCCTCGACCGTCGAGATCGCCGACCACCGCATGCCGAGGTCGCCCTCGACGGTGCGCGTGACCGGCGTCGTCGCCACCACCTCGCGGGCCAGCCCGCTGTCCTCCGGGTCGAGCTCGACCACGCTGTGCACGTCGGTCGTGGCACCCCCCACGTCGACCACCACGACGTCGCCCGCACCGCGGTGCTCCTCGTCGAGGCCGCGCGCCAGGAGCTCGACGCCCGTCAGCACGACGTCGGGCGTCGCACCGCGGACCATGCCGGTGAAGGTCCGCCCCCGGCTGTCGGTGCGGCTGCTGAGGTGCTTGCCGCCGATGACGTGGGTCAGGAAGATCTCGCGGATCGCGCGGCGGGCGCTGTCGGGCGCCAGCACACCGATCTTCGGCACCACGTTGTCGGCGACCACGTGGGGCGTGCCCGAGCGGGCGAGGAGCGAGCGCACCACGTCCTGCGACTCGACGTTGCCCGCGACCACGACCGGACCGTCCCACCGGGCGTCGGCGAGGAAGGCCGCGTCGCCCTCGAGCACCTCGGAGTTGCCGCCGTCGGTGCCACCGACGAGCAGCACCACGTCGGGCTCGGCCGCACGGAGGTCGGCGAGGCGGGCGGCGTCGAGCCCGCCGGAGAGCACGAGCACGACCTTGCCGCCGCTGGAGAGTGCCACCCTGCGGCCCGCCTCGGCGGTGACCAGCTCCTCGTTGCCCACCACTGCGATGCGGAGCCCGCCTCCGGCGCTCGAGCAGGCGAGCACCTCGGCGTCCGCGGCGCGGTGGTCCTGCTCGACCAGCGCGGCCACGCAGGCGTCGTACGCGTCGAGCACGTCGCCGCGCCCGTCCGCGTCGGGGAGCGTCGTGGGATGGCTCGCGGTGGCGAGCAGCTCACCGCTGGCGAGGTCGACGAGCGCGGCCTTGGTGAACGTCGACCCGAAGTCGACGCAGACGACCGTGCTCACGTGACCAGCACGCTGGCGACGCCGGCGGCGACGGCGATCAGCACCGCAGCGGTCATCACGACGGCCGTCACCGCGTGCGTGGGCAGCGTCTCCCCCCGACGGATGGCCCGGTCGGCCGTGCGGAAGTGCGAGTAGCCCGCCGCGCCCGCGAGGGCTCCGGCCGCGAGGAGCACCAGGGACAGCGTCGTGGTCGCCACCGTGACCTCGAAGAGGTGGAAGACCGCGACGCCGGCCGCGACGAGCCCGATGGCGGTGCGGACCCAGGCGAGGAACGTCCGCTCGTTGGCGAGCGTGAAACGGATGTCCGGATCCACCGCTGTCAGCCCAGGGCTCGGTCGAGGTCGGCGACCAGGTCCTCGACGCTCTCGATGCCGACGCTGAGGCGGACCAGGTCGGCGGGGACCTCGAGGTCGGTGCCGGCGACGCTGGCGTGGGTCATCTGGCCGGGGTGCTCGATCAGCGACTCGACACCGCCGAGCGACTCGCCCAGCGTGAAGACCTCCGCGCGCTCGCACACCGCCAGGGCCTGCTCGAGACCGCCGGCGACCCGGAAGGAGATCATCCCGCCGAAGCGCTTCATCTGGCGCGCGGCGACCGTGTGGCCGGGGTGGGCGGCGAGACCGGGGTAGATCACCTCGGTGACGCGCGGGTCGCCGTCGAGGAACTCGACGATCTTCTCCGCGTTGTCGCAGTGGCGGTCCATGCGGACCGCGAGCGTCTTCAGCCCGCGGTGGGTGAGGAAGGCGTCGAAGGGTCCGGCGACCGCGCCCATGGCGTTCTGGTGGAAGCCGACCTTCTCGGCGAGGTCGAGGTCCCGCACGACGACCGCTCCACCGACGACGTCGCTGTGGCCGCCGACGTACTTGGTCGTCGAGTGCACGACCACGTCGGCGCCGAGCGTCAGCGGCTGCTGGAGGTAGGGGGAGGCGAAGGTGTTGTCGACGACCAGCAGCGCTCCCGCGTCGTGGGCGACCGTCGCCAGCGCCTCGATGTCGCCGATGGTGAGCATCGGGTTGGTCGGGGTCTCGACCCAGACCAGCTTCGTACGGCCGGGCTCGATCGCGGCGGCGACGGCCTCGGTGTCGGCGACCGAGGCGGGGCTGTGGTCGGTGCCCCAGACCTTGGCGACCTTGTCGAAGAGCCGGTGCGTGCCGCCGTAGGCGTCGTCGGGGATCACGACGTGGTCGCCGGGACGGGTCAGTGCCCGGATGACGGTGTCCTCGGCGGCCAGGCCGGAGGCGAAGGCGAACCCGCGCTCACCCTCCTCGACGGCCGCGAGCGCACCCTCCAGCGCCGTACGGGTCGGGTTGGCGGAGCGGCTGTACTCGTAGCCGCCGCGCAGTCCGCCGACGCCGTCCTGCTTGTAGGTGCTGCTGGCGTAGATGGGCGGGTTGACCGCCCCGGTCATCGCGTCGGGCTCGTAGCCGGCGTGGATCGCACGCGTCTCGAACCCGGCCTTGTTGGCGCGTTCCTGGGTCACACCGCGAGCGTAGACCTCGAGGGCCGTACGCCGCCCACCGGCGGACGACGGAACGGCCGCCACACCCACGGCGTGGCGGCCGTCCCTCCCTGGAGCCGTCGGTCAGCCGGTCACTGACCGGGGACGGTCGAGCCACTCCCCTGGCTCGGCGTGACCCGCGGCGCGCCGGCCGCGAGCCCGGTGCCCCGCGCTGCCCACGAGCCGTAGGCGTAGACGTTGCCCGCCACCGTCGAGGTGGCGAACAGGTTGGCGCCGAACGGGGCGGTCGTCCCCGCGAGGTTGGACACGTTGCGGATGTCGATGGCGCTCACGCCACTGGTCCCGAAGGCGAAGACGCACAGGTTGCCGGCGTCGGCTCCGGGCGCGGCCACGCTGCCGGAGCAGCCCGCGGGAACGGGACCGGCCGCCGGGACGAAGTGGACGGTCAGGGGGCCGGTGAAGGTGTAGCCCCAGTTGAGGTCGGTGCTGAGGTAGGTGCCGATGGCAGGCGCGTTGTCCATCATCGACCAGGAGCCGCGGATGACCGTCGGCGTGGGTGCGTACCTCGCGTCGGACTCCGTCTTCTTGTAGTAGCTCCCCAGCTTGGAGTCCGTGGCCGAGTTGGCCGCCGACTGGGCCGCGGCCGCGGCGGCGGCGGACTCGGCCTTGGTGGCGAACGTCGAGTCCGACTTCTTCTTGGTGTAGTAGCGCTTGTCCGCGAGCGGCCTGAGCTCCTTCTTCCAGATCTTCTTCCAGCTCGTCGCAAGAGACTGGGAGACCTCGGCGCCGGCCGGCGTGACGGCCATCAGGCCGCCCCCGACCATGACCCCGACGACGACGGCGACGATGAGCCGGCGCAATGAACGACGTGGCGAGCCTGACGACATGAGCAGCTTCCTCTCGGTGGTGATGTCCTGGCGCGTCCACAGTGCTCCGGCTCCGCGTGGCTGCACATCGGTGGTACTACGACGACTAGACCACCGGGCCCTCGGCGGCCGGCGCCCGAGACGCGCGTCCCGCGCTTGCGTGACCGGGGAGAATGGGGGCATGTTCGGATTCGGGAAGCCCTCCACCCTGCCCACGCCCGACGAGGCCCTGCGAGGCCGTGCGGAGCCGATGTGGAACCTCGGCGAGCACCTGGTGCTGCACACGCCCGTCGTCACCGACGACGTGCCGGCCGGCCTCGAGGTCGCCGTCCTCGGACTCGGCTGCTTCTGGGGCGCCGAGGAGATCTACTGGCAGGTCCCCGGCGTCTGGTCCACCTCGGTCGGCTACGCCGGAGGCAGTACGCCGAACCCGACCTATGAGGAGGTCTGCAGCGGCCGCACCGGCCACACCGAGGCCGTGCGCGTCGTCTTCGACCCGGCCGTCGTGTCGTACGCCGACCTGGTGAAGAAGTTCTTCGAGATCCACGACCCGACGCAGGGCATGCGCCAGGGCAACGACGTGGGCACCCAGTACCGCTCGGCGATCTACTGGACCACCCCGGAGCAGGAGCAGACCGCCCGCGAGCTGACCAAGCTCTACGGCGACGAGCTGGCCCGCCGCGGGCTCGGCGAGATCACCACCGAGATCCGCCCCGCCAGCGAGACGCCGTACTACTACGCCGAGGACGCCCACCAGCAGTACCTCGCCAAGAACCCCTTCGGCTACCGCTGCCACGCCAACACCGGGGTGTCGTTCCCCGAGACCGCCTGAGCGCTCCAGGGCCCGCGCCCACCGGACAAGCGGTCGTAGGGCGTCCAGAACGTAGGGGACTACCTCCCTCACGCAGGGGTAGTCCCATACGTTTTGCACGCTCTCACGCGTGTGGTGCGTCCAGAACGTATGGGACTACCTGACAGCCGGGGCGCCGAGAACCCCTTCGGCTACCGCTGCCACGCCGACACCGGGGTGTCGTTCCCCGCGACCGCATGAGCCAGCTCCCGGTTCGCGTCGCGCCACTGTCGATCCGCGCCCGGCTCGTCCGTCATTGTGGTGACGGGTCGCACCGGGCGGCCCACGACGGAGGAGCGACATGACGAAGTACGCCATCTACTTCAACCAGCAGTGGGTCGGGGACCACGACGAGGAGTGGTTCCTGGGCCGGGTCGAGCCGTCGACCGCAGTGGTCGCGGACATGGCCGAGGCGGGCGTGCTGCTCTTCGCCGGCGGTCTCGTCGAGGACCTCGCCGAGGCGTTCAGTGCCGACGGGACCAGCGGGACGATGGTCGTGACCGACGGGCCCTACACCGAGACGACGGAGTACCTGGGCGGGATCACCATCATCGAGGTGCCCGACCTGGAGACCGCGAAGATGTGGGCGGCTCGCGTCGCCGAGGGGTGCGGCTGGCCGCAGGAGGTCCGCGAGATCAAGTGAGGGCCGCACGCCCGGTCTCGTCGAGGTCGACGATCGCTCGCAGCCGCTGCCAGCGATCGTCGACCCACGCGGCTACGGCTACTGCGCGACCCAGTCGGTGAAGGAGCGCGGAGCACCGAGCCAGTCGGTCTTCGTGTTCGCGCCGTTGCGGCGGGTGCCGGCAACGCGCACGGCGACCCGCACCTCGTCGGGGTCACCGATCGCCTCGCGAGACATCCGGAACCGCACCATCTCCCGGTCGTAGTCGACCTTCATCCGGTAGGACCCCTCGACCGGCTCGCCCCACGCCGAGTGCGCGAAGCCGTCGGTCGTCAGCAGCTGGTAGTCGGTGCCGATGAAGAACCCGCCGGTGAAGACGTACTCCGGGCCGGGGTCCGCGGGGTCGGTGTCGATGAACACCGATCCGGACGAGCCGCTGCGGAACGACTCCTGGAGGTCGACGTGGGTGGTGGTCACCACGACGTTGCTGGCCTTGTGCTCGACCTCCACCGACAGCAGGTCGACGCCGTGGGCGAGGTCGTCGGGGTCGGAGACGCCGATCCCGTCGGCGGTCGCCGGGGCGAGCTGGGTGAGGGTCAGGGCAGCCACCGACAGGGCGGCTGCGCTCAGGACGGTGCGGCGCATGGTGTTTCCGTTTCTCGTGTCGTGCCCCCGGACGGGGACACGTAAGGGACGCCGCAGGAGCCCCGAAGGTTGCTTCCGGTGGGCGGGCCGGACTGGACCGGCCCGCCGAGGTCACGGACCCAGCAGCCGCTGCAGGGCGCGCGACGCACGCAGCACCCGGTCGCCCCGGGCCGCGCGCACGTCGACGAGGTCGTCCCTGCCCCAGGTGACGAAGAGGTCCGCACCGGAGCCGCCGACGAGGTCGTCGCGACCCGGTCCGCCGACCAGGAGGTCGTCGCCCGCACCACCGACGAGGCGATCGCGGCCGTACCCGCCGTACAGGTGGTCGTCGCCGCCGCGGCCGACCATCGCGTCCACGCCTGTGCGGGCGAGGATCACGTCGGTGCCGCGTCCGCCCACGAGTCGCTCGTCGCCAGCGTCGCCGACGACGAGGCGCAGCGTGAGGGTCCGGACGACGGAACCGGCACGGGCCGTCACCACCACCGTGGTGGTGCCGGAGCGGGCGTGTCCGGCCGCCAGGGTCAGCTGACGCACCGAGCCCGACCCCGTGACGCTGATCGCCGAGGCGGGCAGGAGTCGCTGGTTCGAGGAGGTGGCCTCGAACGTGACGGCGTCACCGCGTACGGCGACCGGCAGGGACACCCGGTTGCCCTGGCGGCTGCCCGGGCGCTGCACCAGTGCGAACGCCTCCAGCCGCCCGGAGCGACGCCAGGCCGCGGTCGCCGAGGTCGCGACCGAGGTGTTGCCGGCCGCGTCGGAGACGGCGCCGGAGCGGACGGCCAGGGTGACGTCACCGGCGGTGCCCATGCCGCTGACCGCCACCTGCCAGGTGCCGGCGGAGACCGGCGTCAGCGCGATCGCGCCGGGGCCGGCCGAGCCGGACACCGAGAAGTCGGACTCGTCGAGGCCGGTGACCGCCTCGCTGGCCGTCACGGTGAAGGTGACCGGCCCGTCCTCGGTGACGGACGCGGGGCCCCTCACCTGCAGCACCGGCGCGGCCCGGTCGACGGCGAGCTCGAGGGACGCCCCGAAGGCGAGGTTGCCGCCGGCCGAGGCCGCAGCGTTCTCGGGGACGCTCACGCCGACCCGGCCGTCCGCCGTTGCGACGAGGTCGAAGTGCCAGGTCCGGTCGTCGACCTGCGTGAAGCCGGCCACGGTCGCCCGGGTCGTCTGCAGGTCGGACTCGCCGAACCCGAGCACCCGCTTGCTGAAGGTGGCCGTCACCGGGATCGTCGAGGCCGTGACCGTGCCCCCCAGCGGGGAGGTCAGGGCGAGCGTCGGACGGGTGGAGTCGAGCTCGCGGGTGAGGGTCGCGCTCGCCAGCGACGGATGGCCCGCCTGGTCGGTGACCGCATCGGCGACCACGCGGGCGGTGACCGTGCCGTCGTCCGCTGGGACGAGGTCGGCGGTCCACCGGGTCCCGCCACCGACGAGGTTGGTGAGGGTGCCGTTGGTGACCTCGACGTCGTCGACGGCCAGGCCGGTGACGGCCTCGGAGAACGCGATCACCACGGGGATCGGGGACGTGGTGACCACGGCCGCGGTCGGCGAGGTGAGGGTGGCCGTCGGTGCCGTTGCGTCGTACGTCGTCGACACCGTCCCGCTGGCCACGCTCGCGTTGCCCGCGGCATCGCGGGCGGCGTCGTCGAGCAGCCGGACGGTGACCGGGCCGTCGGCGGCCGGGGTGACCACGAACGACCAGTCACGGCTGGCGCCCGCCACGGAACCGGCGGTGCCGTTGGTCACCACGACCTGGGCGGCGGACAGCGACTGCACCGGCTCGGAGAGCTCGACCGAGACGGCGTACGGCGCACTGGCCCGGGCGGGAGCGGCCAGGTCGGTCACGGTCGGCCGGGTGGCGTCGTAGGTGACCTCGACCTCCGCCGAGGCGCTGCTCGTGTTGCCGGCGGCGTCGGTGAAGGCACCCGCCGGCAGCTGCACGGACGCCCGACCGTCGGCGGTCGGCGTGAGCACGACGTCGTAGACGCGCGGGCCCCCCGCCACCGAGGTGACGTCGGCGTTGGTCGTGGTGAGGTCGCCCGCCACGATCGGCGCGGGATCGCTCAGGGTGAGCGTCAGCTGGACCGGCGCGTTGACGAGCGCCGGGCCGGCGTAGGCGAGCCGTGCCGTGGCCGTCGCGTCAAAGGTCCGGTGCAGCGCGCTGCCGGCGGTGCTGGCGTTGCCGGCCGCGTCGGTCGCGGCCCCGGCCGGGAGGCGCACGCCGAAGACGCCCTCGGCGAGGGGCGACACGGTCATCGTGTAGGTCGACCCGCTGCCGGAGAGGTCCGCGATCGTGGCGTTGGTGCGCACGAAGTCGTCGGGCGAGAGGCCCGAGACCGGCTCGGAGAAGGTGACGTCGACCGTGATCGAGGCGCTGCGCGTGGGGTCGCCGCTCGCCGACGACAGCCCGACGCCGGGCGCCGCGGTGTCGACCACGACGTCGAGCCGGGTGGCCGCCAGCGACGGGTTGCCGCCCAGGTCCTGCGCGGCTCCCGCGGGCACCGACACCCGGACCTCCCCGTCGGCTGCGGGGGTCACGGCGAACGTCCAGGTGTCGTGCGCGCCCGCGAAGCCGGACACCGTGCCGTTGGTGACCGCCACGTCGCCGACGGTGAAGCCGGTGACCTCCTCGGGCCAGGTCACGGTGACCGGGAACGAGGCGGCGTTGGTCGGCGATGACGTGGACGTCCTCACCTGGGGCGTCGGGCCGGTGACGTCGTAGGTGCGGGTGACGGCGGGGCCGGCGGTGTTGGTGTTGCCCGCCTCGTCGACCGCCACGCCGGCGGGGACTGCGACGGACACGGGGCCCTCGCCGGCGGGCGCCACCAGGACGGTGCGCGTGGCGCCGGAGCCGGACATCGTGGCGGTGCCGCCGGTGACGGCCAGGTCCCCGGCCGTGAGGCCGGTGACGGGCTCGGTGAAGGTGAGCGTGAAGCCGATCGGGTCGTCGCCCGTCCGCTCGGCCGCCGCCGACGACACGACCACGCCGGGACGCGTGACGTCGTAGGTCGTCGTGCTCGACACCGCCGCGTTGGGGTTGCCGGCCGCGTCGGTGACCGAGCCGGCGGGCAGGCTCAGCACGACGGGCCCCTCGGTGTCCGGCTGGACCCGGACCGTCCACGGCCCCGAGCCGGTGAGCCGGGTGACGGCGCCGCCGGTGACGGAGAAGTCGCCGGTGCCGAGGCCGGTGATCGTCTCGCTCGCGTCCACCGTGACGTCGTACGCCGTCCGCTGCGGGGCCGTCGGCCCGGTGAGGGTGACGACCGGGACCGTGCGGTCGGAGGTGGTCGAGGCGGCACTGCCGGCGGGGCTGGTGTTGCCGGCGGCGTCGCGCCCGGCGCCGGCCCCGGGCGTCAGGGTGACGGCACCGTCCCCCGCGGGGGTGACGCGCGCGGTCCAGGAGTCGGCGAGGCCGGATCCGGCGCCGGTGCGCACGACCGAGGACAGCGTGCCGCCGGTGACCGTGAGCTGGGCGGACTGCGGCTGGGCGACAGGCTCGGAGAAGTCGAGGCGGAACTCCACCAGCGCCGCGTTGCTCGGGTCCGGTCCGAGGGCGGTGTTCGTGACGGTCGGCGCGACGGTGTCGATGTCGTAGGCGGGCCCGTCGAAGGGCAGGTTGCCGGTGGCCAGGGCCTTGCCGGTCGCGTCGGTCGCGGTGGCGGAGGCGGGCACCCGCAGGGTGAGGCGGCCCGTGCCTGTCGCGGTCGCGGTGACGGTGCAGCTGGCGACTCCGCACGTGACACCGGTGATCGAGGGCGAGGTGAGGCCGGTGGCCGCGAGCGCGAAGTCGCCGGCGGCGAGGCCGGTGACGGGCTGGTCGAGGTCGACGCGCCACCGGACCGCGTCGTTGCTCGGCGTGGCGTCGAGGCGGGTCATCCCGGTCACCGCCGGCGGGTGGTCGATGGTCACCGAACTGGTCGCGGTGTTGTTCGTCGACGGGTCGTCCACGACGAGGCCGGTCGCGACCGCGAGCGCCGCGCTGGCGCTGCGGAGGGTGCCCTCTGCAGCGGCGTCCATGGTGCCGGAGAGGGTCACCGTGCCACGGGCGCCGGGCGCCATCGCCGGGACGTCCCACCCGCCGCCGGAGGCGACGGCCGGGCCGGTGATCGTGCTCGAGGAGGCGGTGAAGCCCGGGAAGTCGAGGGTCAGGCGGCTGGCGGCGCGGCCGCTCGAGGCGGCGGTCGTGCCGTAGCCGATGGCCACCGTGACGGTGTCGGCCGCGTTGATGCCGGCCCGGGCCGGGGTGGGCCGCGCCGGGGTGATCGAGAGGGTGGTGGAGAGGTCGACCAGCGCTGCCGAGCGCCGCGTGGCGACTCCGGCGCCGGAGTCCTGGCGCACCCGCGACCAGGCGTGCAGGACCGCCCCGCTGGCCGCCGCGGCGGTGGCGGGTCGCATCGACTCGGCGTTGTCGTAGGACGCGTCGGTGTCGGTCGTGCTCAGCTGGGTGAACGGCTCGAGCCGGTCGGCCGAGGCGCCGTAACGGCCGGACACCACCTCGTGGTGACCGGTGCCGGCCGTCGACGTCCGGCGGGCGAAGTCGACGACGAACTGGCCGGGCTGGCCGTCGTCGAAGGCCACCGAGGGCCAGGTGTCGTGACCGCCGGAGATCTCTGTCGCCGTCTGGGTGACGGTGCCGGTGTCACCGACCGCCGCGGTGTTGATCCGGTAGCCGGATCCGGCGTTGGTCGACCAGACGACGCGGAACTGGTTCGCTGCAGCCGCGACGTCGGGCGCGAGCTCCTCGATGCCCGAGTCGCGGGTGGCGCCGATGCCGAGGGTCGGGACCGGGCCGGCGGTGGCGCCGGTGAGACGGGCGGCCTGCACGCGGCGCAGGGGGCCACCGGCGTCGACGGACCCGACGCCCTCCCAGACCACCATGGCGTTCGGGCTGCCGGGTGCGGTCGTCGCCGCGACGCGCGGGCGGGTGTGGTCGTACGCCGCCCCGGCGGGGGCTGACGGGCTGACCTGCGTCGGGCCCGAGACGGCAGTGAGGTCCAGCGCGCGCTGCGCGGTCCAGACGTGGCTCTGTCCCTCACCCGTGGCCGGGGTGTCGCCGTCCCACACGACGCGCAGGAGCCCGTGGTCGAGCGCGACGTCGGGGTGCTGCTGGTCGTACGCCGGGTCGCCGGGCGCCACGGAGGTCAGCGGGGTGAGGGTGACCGGGCCGAGGGCGCTGGGGTCGACGACGCCGAGCTGGATCTGCCAGCTCGTCGTGTCGGTCGGGGTCGGGGCACCCGCGGTGTCCGCGAGGGCGTCACCGGCGACCACGAGCGCCACCCTGCCGTCGGGCAGCGTGGCGACCGCCGGGTCCGCGGCGTCCTGGGTGGCGTCGTCGACCCCGCCCATCCGCGCCACCAGCACCGGGACGCCCGTCGCGGCACCCGCAGCGTCGAGCACGCGACCGTAGATCTCCCGCTTCTGGCCCTGCGCGGTGCCGGTGGCGACGGTGCGCACGCCCTCCCACACGACCAGGGAGCGACCGCCCGACAGTGCGGCGACGACGGACTCGCCGACTCCGGCGGGCGTGGTGGTGCCCGAGACGACGGTCTCGCCGGCACCCAGGGCACCGGCATGTGCGGGCACCTGGACGAGGCTCGGCAGGGTCGCGGCCAGGGTCAGCGCAGTGGCGCCGGCGAGGCGGTGACGAAGAGGCACGGGGGTCCTTCGGGTCAGTTGTGGCTCGGGAAGATGCCCTGGAGCGCGATGATCGCGGTGAGCGTCAGGAACGGCTGCATGTTGAGGTGCGCCTGACTGCCACCCGCGTTCGCGACCGCCGACGGGTGGAAGGTGGCGTTGGCCGTGGCGGGGGCGCTGTAGACGCGCTCGCCGCTGGCGAACGCCGTGCCCGCGGGGCCGCCGGGGTCACCGGTGGTGCCGCGGTGGTCGGTGACGGGGTAGCCGTGCGCGTGCGTGGGCATCTCGTTGACGTTCAGCGTGTGGGCGGCCTCGCCACCCCGTTCGCCGAGGCTGTGGCCCTGGCCGACGCCGATGGGCAGGCGGCCACGGAGGTCGGGCAGGGCGAAATTCACGCGGCCGTCGCCGCCGTAGGTGGTGCCGAGCAACGAGAAGAGCGCCTGGTTCTGGTTGATCGGGAGCAGCTGCCCGTTGCACAGCGCCCAGCCCTTCGGCGCGAAGTTGAAGGAGACCCACTGGATCTCGGCCAGGAACGGAAGGGAAGACATCGTCGGACCTCAGCCTCGGGACGGATAGACGCCCTGGAGGGCGATGGCGTAGTAGAGCGTCAGGTAGGGCTGCATGTTGTTGTGCGGCGCGGAGCCGCCGGTGGGCAGGAGCGGCCCGGAGCCCTGGCCGGTGGAGTGGTAGAGCTCGGCCTCCGTCGTCGCCGGTACGGCGGCCGCGGGGTTGGCGGTCGTCGCCGTGCCGGAGGACCCGGTGAGCGTGTGCGAGTGGGCCGGGATCTCGGTCGGCAGCAGCGTGACGGTCTCGGAGCCGCCCTCCTGCCCGAGGTCGTAGACCGACAGGCCCGGTCCCTGGCCGTGGCCGACCGGCACCCTGCCGTTGAGGTTGGGCAGCGCGAAGTTGCTCTTGCCGTCACCGCCGTAGAACGTGCCGAGGAGCGAGAACAAGGCGGTGTTCTGGCTGATGGGCAGCAGCTGCCCGTCACACCACGCCCACCCGGGCGGGCAGAAGTTGAACGGGAAGAGGGCGATCTCCGCCACGAAGGGATCTTGGCCTGACATGGGTGCTCCTGATCAGGTCGGCGACGGGTAGATGCCGAAGAGCGAGATGATGTACGAGATGCCCAGGTAGGGCTGGAGGTTGGTGTGCGGCTGCGAGCCGCCGGTGGGACTCGTCTGCCCCATCGCCTCGTCGGCCGTCGCCGCGGCCCACGCCACGTCCGAGCCGGGTGCGGCGGGGACGCCACCGACCGCCGACCGGCTGCTGGCCGATTGCGTCGACACGATGAGCGGGTGGGAGTGCGCCGGGATCTGCCCGACGGTCAGGGTGACCTCCTCGGCTCCACCGGTCTCGGCGAGCACGTAGCCGTTCCCCTGGTGGACCGGCACGCGCGACGACAGGTTGGGCAAGGCGAAGGTCGACTGGCCGTCGCCGCCGTAGGTGGTGCCGATGAGGTTGAAGAGGGTGTCGTACTCCGAGATCGCCAGCAGCTGGCCGTGGCAGAACATCCAGCCCACCGGCGCGAAGCTGCCGCCGAAGAGCCGGATCTCACCGATGTACGGGGTCGACATCAGCCCCTCCATCCGTTGAAGGTCGCGGTCACGGCCGTGCGCTTGCCCCTGTCGGCGCCAGGGACCAGGAACATCCGGAACCGTCCGGAGCGGCGGGCCCTCAGGCTCCACGTGCCCTGCTCGAGCGTGGCGCGCGTGCTGAAGACCAGGACGTAGGACTCCCGGCGCCACGTCGCCAGCCGGGCGCCGCGCAGCCGGGGTGGGCGGTAGGAGGCGTCCTCCACCGCGTCGAGGCGCAGCCGTAGCCGGCGCCCCTCCCGGGTCGCCTCGAACGTCTCCCCGACGAGCCTGTCGAAGCGCGATCGCGTCGGCACGGCGGCCTCGGCGACGTCCGGCGCGGCGACCGTGACGACGGTGGCGGCACCGGCCGCGATCACCGTCCTGCGGGTGGCCGCGGTCGAGACCAGCGGTGCGTGAGTGTCCACCTGTGCGAACCCGATCCGTCGTATCCCGTCACTGACCCGAGGAACGTCCCACGGTCGACCAGACCCGGTTGCTGCTTTTGCCGAAACGTTGCCCTGCCGTGGATCAGTCCCGTCCGACCTGCAGCCGTACGGGCACGACCTCGCCGAGCTCGAGCTGCTCGGCGCGGCGCACGGCGTCCTTGACCGGGAGGAACCAGGTGTCCTCGCGCGGGAACATCGAGGTAGTGAACTCGGTGTCGCCGATCCACGCCCGCACGGGAACGACGCCCCAGTAGACGACGTCGGCCTTCACCTCGTCGACCAGGTCGGCCTCGTCGGGCGGCAGCGGCACGAAGTGGTAGGGCGAGGGACCCCGCCACTCGACCAGCTCACCGCTGAACTCGATCTCCATGCCTCCAGCGTGGCAGAGGTTCCGGACGTTCGACCCCCGGAAGCGGAGCGAGCAGAGAGGGCGGACGGGGGTCCCTGTTCCCCGTCCGCCCTCGTCACCGCGCCCCTGTGTGCACGGTGCTCCCCCTCGCGAGGGGGTCTGTGTCGGTGCCGGCTATCCCAGCGCCGCGACGGCGGCCACCACGTCGACGAGGCCGTAGCCCTTGTCGTACGACGTGGTCCCGAGGGGACCCGCCTGGTAGGGCGCGCCGTCGGTGAACTTGTGGGCCGAGACCTTCAGCGCCTGCTCGATCTCGGCGGGGGTCGCGGTCGGGTCGGCCTGGAACAGCTGCGCCACGATGCCCGCGACGTGCGGAGCGGCCATCGAGGTGCCGCTGATGGTGTTGAAGGTGCCGATGTCGAGCGGCCCCGGGCCGTTGCGGAAGTCGAGGCCCGTCGAGCAGATCACCAGGTAGGGCCGGCACGACGAGGTGATGTTCTCGCCGGGCGCCGAGACGTCCGGCCAGGTGGAGGCGTCGCCGGCGAGGCCGCGGGAGCTGAACTCGGACACGGTGCCGTCGCGGGTGCCGGTGTCCTGGTCGTTGTACGACGCCACGGACAGGATGCCGCCGGTCGGGTCCTGGCCGGGCGGGTTGGTGAGGCTCGCCGAGCCGTCGCCACCGTCGTTGCCGGCGGCCCAGACCGTCACCACGCCCTCGGCGGCGAGCGCGCGCTGGATCTTCACCGTCGCCGACTCGGGGTCGAAGGCGCCCCCGCCGGTCGGACCGTAGGAGTTGTTGGTGACCTTGATCGGCGGGCAGGTCGAGACCGGGACGCCGGCGCCGCAGGGGGCCGCGTGGTTCTCCAGCACCCAGTTGAGGGCCGAGTCGGCGCCGAGGATGACGATGCCCGCCCCGGTGGAGATCGACACGAGCTTGGCGCCCGGGGCGGCGCCCTGGACCTTGCCGCCGTCGCTCAGCGTGGTCGGGCGGCCGGCAACGATGCCGTTGACGTGGGTGCCGTGGCCGCCGACGGAGAGGGTGTCGGTGTCGACGGAGCTGGGCAGCCGCTGGACCGAGCAGGTCTCGGTGAGCGGCTCGCACAGCGCCTTGAGGTTGGCGGCGACGGCCGAGGAGCCGTCGGCCTCCGTGAGGTAGGGGTGGGTGGGGTCGACGCCGGAGTCGATGACCGCCACACTGACGCCCTTGCCGGTGAGCGGGGTGCCGTCGGCACCGGTGATCGTCGCGGCCGCCTCGGCCCCGCGGGTGGCGATGTTCGAGGTCTCCTGAAGGAAGTCGATCGGCTGCGCGCCACCCTCGACGTACGTCACCCCGGGCTGGGTGCGGACCGCCTCGATCTGGCTCTTCGTCGCGTTGGCGACGACCACGCCGATCTTGCGGAACTCGCCCTGGGTGGCCATCCCGGTCGCGGCGACCGCCTGGCGGGCGGCGGTGATCGAGGTGCCGTGCACCATCACGGACGTCCTCCCGGCGAGACCAGCCAGCTGGTCGGCGAGGAAGTCGGAGACGTTGGCCCGCTCGGTCGGGGCCTGATCGGCCGCGGAGGCACCGCCTCCCGTGGTCAGGATTGCCGTCGCGGCGAGGAGGGTCGCCGAGACGGCGAGCAGGGGCTTGAGGGGCAGCTGGGGACTCACGTGGATCCTCCCGAGGTGGGGATGTCGTCACCCCGCTCAACGAGCCGGCGTGCGCCAGGTCACGCGGCGATGTGACAACCGCATTGCCTTGGCAGGGACAATGGCGCCATGACCGAGTTGCCCCGCAAGGCCGCCGCCCGCACGGCACGACTCGCGGCGCTCCCCCTCGGCTACGCCGGACGGCAGGCGATGGGGCTCGGCAAGCGCCTCGGCGGCCGGTCCGCGGAGTCCGTGCTGACGGAGGTGCAGCAGCGCACCGCCGAGCAGCTGTTCCGCACCCTCGGCGAGCTGAAGGGCGGCGCGATGAAGTTCGGCCAGGTCCTCAGCGTGCTCGAGGCGGCACTGCCCGAGGAGGTCAGTGCGCCCTACCGCGAGCACCTCACCGCCCTCCAGGACTCCGCTCCCCCGATGCCCACCGCCACGGTGCGCGAGCAGCTGACCCGGCACCTCGGGGCCGACTGGCCCGAGCGGCTGGTCTGGCTCGACGGCGCTCCGACGGCCGCCGCGTCCATCGGGCAGGTGCACCGCGGGCGTTGGGTCGACCACGCCTCCGACGAGCCGACCGAGCGCGACGTCGCCGTCAAGGTGCAGTACCCCGGCGCCGGTGAGGCGCTGATGTCCGACCTGCTCCAGATCTCCCGCGTCGCGCGTGGGGTGGCGCCGGTGTTCCCGGGCCTGGACATCAAGCCCCTCGTGGCCGAGCTGCAGGCGCGCGCGGCCGACGAGCTCGACTACACGCTCGAGGCGGAGGCCCAGGCGGCGTACGCCGAGGCGTTCGCGGACCACCCCGACATCGTCGTACCCGCTGTGGTGGCCGTCGGCGGTGAGGTGCTGGTGACCGAGTGGATGGAGTCGCCCCACTCGCTGGCGCACGTCATCCGCGAGGGGACGCAGGAGGAGCGCGACCACTACGGCGAGATCTTCGTGCGGTTCCTCTTCGAGGGCCCGAACCGCACCGGCATGCTGCACGCCGACCCGCACCCGGGCAACTTCCGCGTCCTGCCCGCCCCGGACGGCGGCCTGGGCCGCCTCGGCGTCCTCGACTTCGGCGCCGTGGCGCGGCTCGAGGAGGGCGGCATGCCCGTCGCGACCGGGCGGCTGATGCGGATCGCCCTGGACAACGACGAGGAGTCGCTCGTCGCCGGGCTCCGCGCCGAGGGCTTCATCAAGGACCGGATCGAGGTCGACCCGCACCAGGTGATGGAGTACCTCGCGCCGTTCATCGAGCCGGCCGCCCAGGAGCGCTTCACCTTCACCCGCGAGTGGATGCGCGAGCAGTTCGAGCGCGTCAACGACCCCCGCTCGGAGGCCTTCACCCTCGCGATGAAGCTCAACCTGCCGACGTCGTACCTCCTGATCCACCGCACGTGGATCGGGGCCATCGGCCTGCTGAGCCAGCTCAACGCCACCGCGCCGTTCCGGGAGATCCTCGAGGAGTCGCTCCCGGGCTTCGCGGACTGACCGCGACCGCGGCACCGCCCCCGGGTAGTCCAGTGACGAACGGCTGTGGCGCTGGGGTAGTCCAGCGACGAACGGCTGCCGGACGGCGTGACCCACGACCATTTGCCACTGGAGTACACCGGCACCGAGGAGCCCGGGTGGCACGATGACGTCCATGGACGCCGCCACCCCCTCCGCCGAAGCCCTGGCCCGCTGGCACGCCGTCGTCGAGAGCCGCGACCCGGCCGGGCTGCCGGCGCTGATCGCCGAGGACGCGGTCTTCCGCAGTCCCGCGGTGCACACGCCGCAGGTCGGGCGCGACACCGTCGTCGGCTACCTCACCGCCGCGTTCACCGTCCTCGGACCGCACCTGACGTACGAGCGCGAGTGGCTCGGCGAGGACTCCGCCGTGCTGCAGTTCCGCACCGAGGTCGGCGGCCTCGACGTCTCCGGCATCGACATGATCACGTGGGACGCCGACGGCCGGATCGTCGACTTCACGGTCATGGTGCGTCCGAAGAAGGCCCTCGACGCCGTCATCGAGCACATGGGTGCCGAGCTGCTGCGGATGCTCGAGGCGGCGGGCAGCTAGCCGCGCGGGCGCTGCTCCACGCTCACACCCAGAAGCCGCGGCCGCCGTACCAGTCGCCGAACTGCTCGCGGTACGACGACCCCGGGCCGCGTGAGCCGAGGTAGGACCCCACCACCGCTGCCCCGAGGTCGTCGAGCTCGGGGCTCACCATCCGCCCGTCGACCCGCCGGGCCATCGAGTCGATGAAGCGGGCCAGGCCGGGGTCGTCGCCGAGCCGGAAGAAGGTGACCTGGGCCCCCAGGCGCGCGGCCGCGTCGAGCTCGCGCACGGAGTGGGCGATCGTCAGCGGGTGGGGCGGGTAGGAGAACCACACCTCGCCGTCGGCCTCGAGGTGGGCGGTCGGCTCGCCGTCGGTGACGACCAGCAGCACCGGCTGCGCGTTGGGGTGCTTGCGGAAGAACCGGTTCGCGAGCAGCAGGCCGTGGTGCAGGTTGGTGCCCTTGGCCCACCGCGCGTCGAGAGCGGTGAGCTCCTCGATCTCCATGACCTGGGCATGCCGACCGAAGGCGATCAGCTGCAGGTCGTCGCCGCGGAACCGCGAGCGGATCAGCTGGTGCAGCGCGAGGGCGGTGCGCTTCATCGGCACCCACCGACCGTCCATCGCCATCGAGAACGACGTGTCGACCAGCAGCACCACAGCAGCCTGGGTGCGGGCCTCGGTCTCGACGACCTCGATGTCGTCGACCTGGATCCGCACCGGACGCGCGCCGCCGTCGCGCAGCACCGCGTTGCCGATCGTGCGGGGCACGTCCCACGGGTCGGTGTCGCCGAACTCCCACCGCCGCGTGGACCCGCTCGGCTCGCCCGCGAGGCCCGTCGTGCGGGTCTCGCGGGCGCCGGAGCGCCCGCTCATCCGGTCGGCCACGTCGCGCAGCAGCGCCTTGCCGAGCTGGCGCATCGCCTTGGGCGAGAGCCGCAGCTCGCCGTCGGACCCGCGCTTGAGGTAGCCGCTGTCGCGCAGCGCCCGCTCGAGCTCCTGCAGCGTCCTCGCCGCCACCGCCGCCTCGTCGCCGAGCTGCCGCGAGAGCGCATCGAGGTCGACATCGTCGAGCCGGGCGCCGTGGTGCGACTGCGCGAGCTGGTCGGCCAGCGCGTCGAGCTGGGCGAGGTCCTGCAGGGCGCCGGTGCCGTCGCCGAGCCCCAGGCCCTGGTCGCCGTCGAACGACTCCGAGCCCGACCAGTCCTCACCCGGTCGCAGTGCCTGCAGGTTCGCGTCCATCCGCGCCAGCTGCTCCATCAGCTGGGGGGAACCGAAGGCCTGCTGCGAGAGCTCCATCAGCTCCTGGCGCTGCTCCGGCGTCATCGAGCTCAGCATCCGCTGGGCCGCCGCGGCCCGCTGGGCCAGCGAGTCGAGCAGCTCGTCGATGTCCTGGGGGGCCTCGGGGAAGAAGTCGCCGTGCTTGTCCATGAACTCGGCGAAGTCCTGGTCCGTGTCCTCGCCGCGGGCGTGCTTCTCGAGCAGGTCGTTGAGGTCGGAGAGCATCTCGGAGACGGCCTCGCGGTCCTCGTCGGTCGCGCCCTCCATCGCCTGCTTCATGCCGGCGAAGCGCTGGTCGAGCAGCTCGCGGCCGAGCAGGTCCTTGATCTGCTCGTAGGCCTCGCGCGCCTCGCTGGACTGCCAGTCGTACGACGACAGCTCGCTCACCGCCGCGGCCGTGGACGACGGCAGGTTGTCGAGCGTCATCTCGCGCAGCGTGCGGTCGGCGTCGTCCATCGTGATGTCGCGGGCGAGCTGCCCGCGCTCGGCCAGCACCGCCTGGTCCAGCAGCTCGCGCACCTCGCGGAGCGTGCCGTCGAGGTCGTGGCGCTGGAGGATCTCGCGGCGCCGCTCGGCGACCCGGCGGGCCAGGTCGTCGAGCCCGGCCTGGTCGGCGCCCCCGCGCCGCAGGAACTCCCGCATCGCGTGCTCGGGGCTGTAGCCGGCCATCACGTCCTGGCCGATCTGGTCGAGCGCCTCGGCCAGGTCGACCGGCGGGGCGAGCGGGTCGCCGCCCTCGTAGCGGTGGAACCGCGAACGGTCCTTGGGTCGGGTCATCGGCGCAGCTCCTTGCGCAGCCAGACGTCGTCGGGCCACCGGCGGTCGCTCACGCGCTCGACCTCCTCGAAGCCGTGGGCGCGGTAGAACGCGAAGGCCTGGTCGTTGCCCTCGACCACCTCGAGCCACAGCTCCTCGCCCTCCACCATCGCCTCGACCTCGGCGAGCAGCCGGCGCCCGATGCCGAGTCCCTGGTGGTCGGGGTGGACGTAGAGCTTCCACATCACCTCGCGGTCGCCGGTGACGTGGGGGAAGTCGCGGTGCGAGGCGGAGAGCCGCCCGAAGCTGGTCATCGCGACGACGTGCCAGTCGCGCTCGGCGAGGAGCATCCGCACCCGCGGGAGGGTGTCGGCGAAGCGCTCGGGCGTCCACCACTGGTCGAGCATCAGCCGGGCGTACGCCGCATCGATGGGTCCGTAGGTCGGGGGTACGACGGCCTCGCCGAGGGCGCGCAGCGCCGGAATGTCGGCGGCGGTGCCGGGACGCAGGACGGTCTCGCCCGCTCGCTCGCGCAGCTCAGCCATAGACGGTCTCCCCGGCGTCGGCGTCCTTGCCGATCTTGCGGGCGAGGTAGAGCCCTTCCAGCGCGAGCTCGAGGGCGCCGGCCCGCTCACCGTCGTTGGTGGCGCCGAGCCGGTCGCACACCTGGTCGTAGAGGTCGGACTCGCCCAGCACCGGCAGACCGGCGAGGAAGTCGCGTGCGCCGACCCGGGCGCCGGTGGTGACCATCGCTCCCTCCTCGATCGCGTCGACGAGGAGCCGCAGGTCGATGCCCGCGAGGTGCGCCCGCACGGTCTCGGCGATCGAGGTGCGCAGCAGGTGGGTGAGGATCTCGGACTCGCGGCCCTCCTCGCCCGTCTCGAACTCGATCTTGCCGCCGAGGACGTCGACGGCGGTCTCGAGGTCGACGACGCGCGCGACCGCCACGTCCTCGCCCTGCGTGGTGGCGCGGTGCAGCGCCGCGGCGGCGATCGTCTCCGCCCCCGCGATCGCGAACCGGGCGCTCACGCCCGAGCGCTGGTCGACCGACTGCGACTCGCGCAGGTTGGCGGTGAAGCGGGCCAGCACCTCGAGGAGGTAGTCGGGCACCTCGGCGACCAGCTCGGCCTCCTGCGCGATGACGGCGATCTCCTCCTCGACCTCGCGCGGGTAGTGGGTGCGGATCTCGGCGCCGAAGCGGTCCTTGAGCGGGGTGATGATCCGGCCGCGGTTGGTGTAGTCCTCGGGGTTGGCGCTGGCCACCACGAGCACGTCGAGCGGCAGCCGCAGGACGTAGCCGCGGATCTGGATGTCGCGCTCCTCCATCACGTTGAGCATCGCGACCTGGATCCGCTCGGCGAGGTCCGGCAGCTCGTTGATCGCCACGATGCCGCGGTGGCTGCGCGGGATCAGGCCGAAGTGGATGGTCTCCGGGTCGCCGAGGTGGCGGCCCTCCGCGACCTTCATCGGGTCGACGTCGCCGATCAGGTCGGCGACCGAGGTGTCCGGCGTGGCCAGCTTCTCGGCGTACCGCTCGTCGCGGTGGCGCCACGAGATGCGCAGGTCGTCGCCGTAGGTCGCCGCGGCCTGGCGCGACGCGACCGTGATCGGCTCGTAGGGGTGCTCGCCCAGCTCGGAGCCGGAGATGACCGGGGTCCACTCGTCGAGCAGCCCGACCAGCGAGCGGAGCAGACGGGTCTTGCCCTGGCCCCGCTCGCCGAGCAGCACGATGTCGTGTCCGGCGAGGAGCGCGCGCTCGACCTGCGGGATCACGGTGTCGGCGAAGCCGTGCAGGCCGGGCCACGGGTCCTCGCCCCGGCCGAGCCGGTCGAGCAGGTTGTCGCGGATCTCCTCGCGGAGCGTCCTGAGCTGGTGGCCGCTCTCACGGAGCTGGCCGAGCGTGCTGGCGTCGGGGTGCTGGCTCGGGATCTGGGTCTCGCTCTGGGTCACGCCCTCCACGCTAGACCCGCCCGTCAACGTCGAGTGCGCTCGAAGTCCGGGGGCCGATCGTCGACTCCGGGTCCTGAGGACCACCGCGCGGGACCTTCGGCCCTGCCTCCTGGCCGTGGCGAGAGGGAGGCTGGGACTCGACGACGAAGGAGACTCCCATGCGCACCATGCTCGACCTCTCGCGTGAGGACTGCATCCGCCTGCTCGGCGCAGGCATCGCCGGCCGCGTGGCGGTCAGCACCCCGACGGGGCCGCACATCGTGCCGGTGAACTACGCGGTCGACGGGGAGTCGATCCTGGTCCGCACGACGGCCTACAGCCTGCTGGGGACCTACGGCCGCGATGCCCAGCTCTGCTTCGAGGTCGACCAGTTCGACTACGAGAACCAGCGCGGCTGGAGCGTCTCCGCCCGCGGCCGGGCCGCCTTCGTCGACGACCCCGAGGAGCTCGCCGAGATCGGCCGCCACTGGGAGCCGCGTCCGTGGGCCGAGGGCCAGCGCAACCTCGTCGTCCGCATCCCCTGGACGGAGCTCAGCGGCCGCCAGCTCGGCGGCGGGTGGGACCCGTGGGCGCACCTGCCCGTACGTCGTCTCGCCTGAACCCGGTCCGGTTGCGCCACAATCACCCGTGTGACGCACACACCGGACCTCGGCGCTGACGCCCGCTCCCTGCTGGAGGCCGTCACCGCGATCTCCAGCGACCTCGACCTCGACCTCGCCCTGACCCGGATCGTCGAGGCAGCGACCGCACTCACCGACGCCCGCTACGGCGCGATGGGCGTGCTCGGCCGCGACGGCGAGCTGGTCGAGTTCATCACGACCGGCATCGACGAGCGGACCCGCGCCGCGATCGGCGACCTCCCCCGCGGACGCGGCATCCTCGGCGTGATCATCGAGGACCCGTCGGGCCTCCGGCTGACGGACCTGTCCGCGCACCCGGCGTCGGTCGGGTTCCCCGCCAACCACCCGCCGATGACGACGTTCCTGGGCATGCCGGTCCGGATCCGGGGCACCGTCTTCGGCAACCTCTACCTGACCGAGAAGGCAGGCGGTGGGCCGTTCACGCAGGAGGACGAGCGCCTCGTGGAGGAGCTCGCACGCACCGCCGGCTACGTCATCAGCAACGCCCGGTCGTTCGCGCTGAGCGAGCGTCGGCGCCAGTGGCTCGAGGCCTCCGCCGACCTCTCCGAGCTGCTCCAGCCGCCGGTCGACCTGCCGACCGCCCTCCACCAGATCGTCTCCACCGCCCGTCAGGTCTCCGGTGCGCACGCGGTCGCCCTGTGGTCCTCGCTGGGCCCGGAGCACGACACGCTCAGCGTCGCGCCCGACGCCGACCCCGCGGAGGTCTCCCGGCTCCTCGGCGCGGCGCGGCAGAAGGCCGGAGTGGGACCGGGCAGCCCGGTCACCACGACCCGCGTCGACGACGTACCCATGGTCGTGGTGCCGCTGCGCTCGCACCTTGCGCCGGTCACCGCCCTCGTCGCGGTCACCCACCCCGACGCGGGGCTGCTCGACGTGCAGGACCGCGACCTCTTCGCGGGCTTCGGCGACCAGGTCGCGCTCTCCCTCGACCGCACCCAGGCACTGGCGGACCGGCAGGAGATGGCGCTGCTGTCCGACCGCGAGCGGATCGCCCGCGACCTCCACGACATCGTGATCCAGCGACTCTTCGCCACTGGGCTCCAGCTGCAGGGAGTGGCGGCCATGGCCGGGGACGGCGCGGTGACCGAGCGCCTCGACAAGTCGGTGGCCGAGCTCGACGACACCATCAAGGCCATCCGGGGCACGATCTTCGAGCTGCAGGACCGCCGAGGCGACTCACTGCGCTCGGCGATCCGCAAGCTCGTCAAGGAGTACGTCCCCGTGCTGGGCTTCACCCCCGTGGTGCGCACCTCCGGGCCCATCGACACGGTCGTGCCGCCCGCACTCGGCTCCCAGCTCCTCGCGGTGCTCCGCGAGGCGGTCTCCAACGTGGCCCGGCACGCGCTCGCCGACTCGGCGGAGGTCGACGTGGTGGTCGGGTCCGACCTGCTCGAGCTGCGTGTCGCCGACGACGGCGTAGGCCTCCCGACGGAGGTGTCGGAGAGCGGCCTGCGCAACGCGCGGCGCCGCGCCAACGACCTGGGCGGCACCCTCGAGGTGGCGCCGGTCGGGGAGCGCGGCACGGTGCTGGTCTGGCGGGTGCCGCTCCAGGGCTGAGCGGACACCAGAAGACCCGGCGCCGGGAGGGCGCCGGGTCTCGAGGGGGGCCTGGTGTCACCTCAGGACGGGGTAGTTCTCCACCACCTCCGTGCGGTTCCACCAGCGACCCAGCCCCCAGGTGGTGCCGGCCGCGCCCAGGGCGAGGACCGCCATCACGATGATGCCGACGAGGTGGTCGTCGACGACGGGGTTGTTCTCCAGCGGGAGCGATGCGGCGTACATGAAGGCGTACATGAGCGCGCCGGCCGCTGCGCCGATCCGCATCCCCACGCCGAGCAGGAGGGTCACGCCGATGCCGAGCAGGCCGAGCATGAACAGCCAGTCGACGATCGCGTGCCCGGCCAGGCCGGTGAAGAACCCGTGGAAGGGGTTGTCAGCAGGGACACCGAAGGAGAGGAAGCCCTCCGTGGGGCTGCCGCCGTTGATCCACGCAGCGGGGCCGAACCGGTCCAGGGTGCCTTCCTGGTCGTAACCGGTGTGGAAGCCGAGTGCGAAGGTCTTGTCGAGGAAGGCCCACAGGAAGGTGACTCCGTAGGCGATCCGCAGGGTGGCCAGGGCCCGGTGGAACCAGGGGCCGCGGTCGTTCTCTTCGTGGCTCACGCCGACCGGGGCTTCGAAGGCCTCGACCTCGTGGCGGTGGCGATGGATGACGCTCATCGTCATCCCCTCCTTCGGTGGTGTGTTTTCTGGGTCACCACCAGAGTCGCCGAGCGGGGCGCGCGGCATCAGGTCCTTCCGTCACCGACCGGGGGGACCAAGGTCCCGCAACATCCCAGAAGGTCCCGGGCCCCGCTCGCGGGGGTCGCCTCAGTGCTGGTCGCCGAGCAGCTTGGAGGCCAGCACGGCCGCCTGGGTGCGACGTTCCAGGCCGAGCTTGGCGAGGATGCTGGAGACGTAGTTCTTGACCGTCTTCTCGGCGAGGAACATCTGCTCGGCGATCTGCCGGTTGGTCAGGCCCTCGGCGATGTGCCCGAGCAGGATCCGCTCCTGGTCGGTGAGCGAGGCCAGCTCGTCGGGGGTGCTCGGACCGTTGCGGATCCGCTCCAGCACGGTGGCGGTCATCGCCGGGTCGATCAGCGACTTGCCCGCGGCCACGTGGCGGATCGCGCTCACCAGGTCGGAGCTGCGGATCTCCTTGAGGACGTAGCCCGCGGCGCCGGCCATGATCGCCGCGAACAGCGCCTCGTCGTCGTCGTACGACGTCAGGATGAGGGCGTTGATCGTCGGGTCGATCGCGCGCACGGTGCGGCAGACCTCGATGCCCGAGCCGTCGGGCAGCCGCGCGTCGAGCACGGCCACGTCCGGACGCAGCGCGGGGATCCGCGCCGCCGCCTCCGTGGCGGAGGCCGATTCACCCACCACCACGATGTCCTCCTGCTGCTCGAGCAGGAACTTGAGGCCCTCCCGCACGACGTCGTGGTCGTCGAGGAGGTAGATGCGGATCGGGTCTGCCATGGGCCCATTCCACCAGATCGGCCGGTGCGCACCGCGCTGCTGCCGCAAACCTCACGACATCTCCCCGGATTCTCCGGTCTGGAGCAGGTGCCGCGACGCGCCCGGCCGGCGCACACTGGGAGCGACCACGGGGGCAGCCAGACGGGGGCAGAGGGAGGCGCGCCATGGCGCTCACGCACCGCACGGTCGCGATGATGATGCCGGTCACCGACGTCGACCGGTCGCGCACGTTCTACTCCGAGTCCTTGGGGCTCGACTACACGGGGACCAACGACGAGGGCAGCGCGGTCTACGCGCTGGACGGCGGGTCCACCCTCGTCCTGCTCCCGCGACCCGACAGCACGCCGTCGGGGAGCACCGCGATGAGCTTCGAGGTGGACGACATCCACGCGGAGATCAGCGACCTCGAGGGCCGAGGGGTCGTCTTCGACGACTACGACCTGCCCGACCTCACGACCGTCGACCACGTGTGCGTGCTCGGCGCCGAGAAGGCGGCCTGGTTCAAGGACCCCGACGGCAACGTGCTCTGCCTGCACCAGGACACGTGACCTAGACGTCGGTCGCCCCGTCGATCGACTGCCGGATCAGGTCGGCGTGCCCGGCGTGGCGGGCGTACTCCTCGACCATGTGCACCAGCACCCACCGCAGCGTCGCGGTCTCCCCCTTCTCGGGCGGGCGGGGCCGCGCGACCGGGCGGCCGAGGTCGGGGTCGGCCGCCAGGGCGGCGTCGAGGCACGCGTCGGAGCGCCGGACGGCGGTGACGAGCAGGTCGTCGAGCTCGGCGCGGGTCTGCCCGGCAGCGCTGTGCCAGTCCCAGTCCTCGTCGTCGTCCCACGGCGCGGTGTCCCAGGGCGGCGCGGGATCGTGTCCGGCGAGGTTGTAGGAGAACCAGTAGTCCTCCACGAAGGCGAGGTGCTTCAGCATCCCGCCGAGCGTGAGGTCGCTGGGCGGGAGCGGCTGGTCGAGCTGCGCGTCGGTGAGGCCGGACGCCTGCAGGCGGATGGTGCCGCGGTAGTGGTCGAGGAAGGCGCGCAGCATCCCCACCTCGTCGTTGCTGAAGGACGGCTCGGGCCGCTCGATCGTCATGGCGGGGACGCTAGTGGTCGGCCCCGTGCCGAGCCACGCATTTCGTCGTCGGTCGGTGCTGCGTCAGAGGGACGGGCCCTCGCCGCGCAGCTTGTCGACCTCGGCCATGGCATCGCGCAGCTGGCCCAGCCACTCCTCGGCGTGCTCGCCGACGAGCCGGACCGACCAGGCCAGGGCGTCGGAGCGCGACCGGGCCACGCCGGCGTCGACCAGGGTGTCGAGCACCTGGCGCTCGGGCTGGCGCAGCCGGGTCATGACCGGTGCGGCCACGTGGGTGAAGAGCGCCTCGGTGTCGCCGAGCCGCACCCCCCACGAGACCTTGCGCTCGTAGCGGGCCTGCGCCTCCAGCGCGATCTCGATGCGCTCGGCCTTGGTGTCGGCACGGAACCGGCTGATCCGGCCCTCCGCCTCCGCGCCCTCGGCACCACCCGCCCGGTCGTCGCCGAGGGTGCCCAGCACCGTGATCTCCTCACGGTCGGTGCGCACCTCGATCTCGCTGAACCAGTCGTCGGGCAGGCGCCCGCGGAACCAGTCCGCGGCGTCGTCCGCGGAGGGCAGGTCGGCGACCTGCCAGCCACCGCGGCGGGCGCCGCGTTCGCCGCGTTCGCCGCGGCCCCGACCGCGTCGTCCGCGGCCTTCGTCGTTGTCGTCCCGGGTCATCATGGGTGTTCTCCTTCTTGCAGTGTTTACATGATTACATCCTTACAACCCATGTGCCAAGGAGGTTGTTCCCCTCCGACGGGACACGCGCACCGGAACGTCTCCGGATACCCTCGCCGGCATGCCGACGTCGTCCTGTCCGTGCGGGTCCGGAGCGACGTACGACGCCTGCTGCGGACCGCTCCTGGCCAACCGGGAGCAGGCGGTCACGCCCGAGCAGCTCATGCGATCGCGCTACACCGCCTACGTCGTGGGCGACGCCGACCACCTCTTCCGCACCTGGCACCCGCGCACGCGACCCGAGGACACCACCCCCGACCGGAGCACCCGGTGGACCGGTCTGCAGGTCCTCGCGACCGAGGGCGACACCGTCGAGTTCGTCGCGTCGTGGGACGGCGGCCGGATGCACGAGGTCAGCCGCTTCGAGCAGCGTGCCGGCCGGTGGTTCTACGTCGACGGCGACCTCAGCTGAGGCCGTCGACCCAGCGCTCCCCCACCGCGACCGGCCGCTCGCGCCCGGCGGTGGCCGCCGCCACCACCTCGGCGACGCGCTCGAGCTCCGCGGGCGGCGCGGCGAGCAGCAGCCGCACCCGGGCGTCGTACGCCACCTCGAGGACGCTCACCCCACGCGCGCGCAGCTCCCCCTCCACCCGCCCGGCGTCCGCGTGGTCGAGGTCGAGCGCGAGCTCGGTGACCAGCGAGCGGCGCACCGTGCCGGCCTCGGCGAGCGCGGCGCGCACGGCGTCGCCGTAAGCGCGGACCAGGCCGCCCGCACCGAGCAGGGTGCCGCCGAACCAACGCGTCACCACCGCCGCCACGTCGCTGACGCCGGCACCCCGCAGCACGTCGAGCATCGGTGCACCGGCCGTGCCCGCGGGCTCGCCGTCGTCGGACGAGCGCTGCACGTCCCCGCGAGGTCCGAGCACGAACGCCGAGCAGTGGTGGCGTGCGTCGGCGTGCTCGCGCCTCAGCGCGGCGACCAGGGCGCGTGCCTCGTCCTCGTCGGCGACCCGGCGCAGCGTGCACAGGAAGCGGGACCCACGGTCCTCCACCTCGGCGTCGGCAGGACCGGCGACGGTGAGGTAGGACGTCACGCCCGGTCGTCCTCGACGGGCCGCTCCTGCTCCGCGTCGACGTGCCCACCCTGGTGCCGGAGCTCGGCCGGTCCCGGCTCCCAGACCACGTGCACCTTCTCGAAGCCCTTGTGGCGCTGCATGCGCGCGTAGGCGGCGTAGGCCCGGCGGTCGGCGTCGGTGAGCTCGACGTTGTCGGTGAAGGGCGTCAGCAGGGCGCGCGGCCACAGCCGGCGCGCGTTGACGACGTTGATCTCCATGGCCAGCACCGCCATCACGGCACCGATCCAGAGGAAGCCGATCAGTCCGAGGACGAGGCCGAAGGTCTTGGTCATCGAGCTCGTGTCGACCAGCACGTTGTCGACGTAGGCCGCTCCGGCCAGCTGCAGCAGCTGCCACATCACCGCGAGCGTGTAGCCGCCCGGCGCCGCCCGCCGGAACGAGTGCTGGTCGGTCGCGGCGAAGCGGAAGAGGAACGTGAGGAAGGTGCCCACCACGGCGATGGTCAGCAGAGGCAGGAGGTACTGGATGCCGGAGCCGAGCACCTCGGTGAACACGTCGGTGGTGCTCGCCACGGTGGAGACGATCGAGACCGCGAGCAGGGAGAAGCCGGCGGTGACCAGCAGGACGAGGGTCTTGACGCGCGCGTAGATCGGGTTGGGCCGGCTGTTGCGCGGCACGGACCAGGCGACGTGCTGGGTGTTCTGCAACGCCTGCCCGAGGCCCATCGCGCCGTAGAGCGCCGCGATCGCACCGATGGCGACACCGGCCACCGATCCCTGCAGGCCCTCCGGACGGCCGAGCTCGTCGCCGATGATCGGGAACTGCGAGAGCGCGGAGTTGAGGATCTGCTCCTGCCACTGGGGCTCGCCGCGCAGGATCAGGCCGAGGATCGACGTGCCGAGAAGCATCAGCGGGAAGATCGCGATGAAGGCGTAGTAGGTCAGTGCCGAGGCGAGGTAGGGGCCCTGGTCGTCGAAGTACTTGTAGACCACCGCGAGCGGGAAGCCGAGCACGGGATGACGGCGCTGGAACCCGTCGACTGCCGAGACCGCTCGCACGGGGTGGAGGCTACCGGCCTGACCCCACGAGCCCCGTCACCACCAGCCGAGCAGCCCGCCACCGAGCCGGACGACGAACCCGGTCACGACGACCAGGAAGAAGGCGCGGACGAACCGGGCACCCCGTGCCATCGCCAGCCGCGCCCCGAGGTAGCCCCCCGTGATGTTGGCCGCCGCCATCGGCAGCGCGAGCTGCCAGATCACCGCGCCCTGGGGCACGAAGACGATGAGCGCGGCGAGGTTGGTGGCCCAGTTGGCGAGCTTGGCCTTGGCCGAGGCCTCGAGGAAGTTGTAGCCCAGCAGGCCGACGAGGGCGAAGACGAGGAACGACCCGGTCCCCGGGCCGATCGCACCGTCGTAGAAGCCGATGGTGAGACCGGTGAGAACCACCGCGGTGAGGTGCCCGCCGCCCTGGAAGCGCAGGCTGGTCAGCTCACCGACACTCGGCTTGAACCAGACGTAGCCACCGACCAGCACCAGCACCGCCAGGATGATCGGGTCGAACGCGCTGCGCGGCAGCAGCGAGGCGACCAGCGCACCCCCGGCCGAACCCACGAACGCCGCGAGCATCAACGGCAGGAAGGTGCGCGGGTCGGGCCGGATGCGCCTGACGTAGGTCGCCGCGCTGATCGACGTGCCGCAGAACGAGGCGAGCTTGTTGGTCGCCGCGATCTGCACCACCGACGCACCGGGGAGGCCGATCAGCAGCGCAGGCAGCTGCACCAGTCCCCCGCCGCCGACGACGGCGTCGACGAAGCCCGCGACCAGGGCCGCGAGGAGCAGGAAGCCGGTGACCTCGAGGGACAGGTCGCCCACGTCAGGAGGAGCTGGTGTCTCGGCGGAGCTCCTGGACGACCACGGCGTCGTAGTCCTTCGGCATCACGGCGCTCAGGCCCGGGCACTCGAACGCCATCGACTGGTCGGTCTGCATCTTCGCGGCCGAGCAGCTCACCGTGGCGACCGCGTCACCGTCCTGCGAGAAGACCATCTGGAAGATCGGCGCGCGCGTCTCGTCGGCCTTGTTCGTGATGGTCCCCTCCACCTGCGGGGTGGTCACCGTCTCGGCGTTGACCGAGCGCTCGACCCCCTCGAGCGTCCAGCCGTCGTCGACGGCGAAGCCGTTCCACGTGAAGGCCTTGCCGACCTCCACCTCGACGGGCTCGGTGCTGGTGTTGACGTCGTCGCCACCGCACGCGGACAGCGAGCCGAGGCAGGCGAGCGCCGCGAGCGCGCCGGCCAGGCGCGTACGACGGGTCACGAGGCGGCCACGAAGGCGAGCAGGTCCTGGCGGGTCAGCACGCCGATCGGCTTGCCGTCCTCGTGCACCAGCACCGCGTCGGCCTTCTCGAGCAGGGTCACCGCGTCGGTCGCCGGCTCGGTGGAGCCGATGGTCGGCAGCGCCCCGGACATGTGGTCCTCGACCCGGTCGGTCAGCTTGGCGTGCCCGGTGAACAGCGCGTCGAGCAGGGTGCGCTCCGACACCGACCCTGCGACCTCGGCGGCCACGATCGGCGGCTCGGCGCGGACGACGGGCATCTGGCTGACGCCGTACTCCTGGAGGATGTGCACGGCCTCGGCGATGGTCTCGGCGGGGTGGGTGTGCACCAGGTCGGGCAGCTGGCCGGACTTGCCGCGCAGCACCTCGCCGACGGTGCGGTGGTCGTCCTGCGCGCCGGTCGCGAAGCCGTACTGGCCGAGCCAGTCGTCGTTGAAGACCTTGGTGAGGTAGCCGCGCCCCGAGTCGGGCAGCAGCACCACGACCACCGCGTCGGTGCGGCCCTCGGCGACGAGCTCGTGGGCGAGCTGGCGCGCGGCGAAGGCCGCCATGCCGGCGGAGCCTCCGACCAGCATCGCCTCCTCGCGGGCGAGGCGGCGGGTGAAGGCGAAGGAGTCGGCGTCGGAGACCTCGATGACGCGGTCGGCGACGGTGCGGTCGTAGGTCTCGGGCCAGAAGTCCTCGCCGACGCCCTCGACGAGGTAGGGGCGCCCGGTGCCGCCGGAGTAGACCGAGCCGGCCGGGTCGGCGCCGATGACCTGGATGTCGGGGTTCTGCTCCTTGAGGTAGCGGCCGACGCCGCTGATGGTGCCGCCCGTGCCCATCCCCGTGACGAAGTGGGTGATCTTCCCGTCCGTCTGCTCCCAGATCTCCGGGCCGGTGGTCTCGTAGTGGGAGCGCGGGTTGTGGGGGTTGGAGTACTGGTCGGGCTTCCAGGCGCCGGGCTCCTTGGAGAGCCGGTCGCTGACGTTGTAGTAGGAGTCCGGGTGCTCCGGCGCGACGGCGGTCGGGCAGACCACGACCTCGGCGCCGTAGGCCTTGAGCACGTTGCGCTTGTCCTCGCTGACCTTGTCGGGGCACACGAAGATGCACGTGTAGCCCTTCTGCTGGGCCACCATCGCCAGCCCGACGCCGGTGTTGCCCGAGGTCGGCTCCACGATCGTGCCGCCGGGCTGGAGGGCGCCGGAGGCCTCCGCGGCCTCGATCATCCGGCTGGCGATGCGGTCCTTCACCGAGCCACCGGGGTTGAGGTACTCGACCTTGGCGAGCACCAGAGGGCCGTCGGCCTCGCTGCTCGGCAGGTCGAGGGTCCGGCCCAGCCGGACGAGCGGAGTGTTGCCGATGAGGTCGAGGAGGGAGTTCACGTACTGCACCCGGTCAATCTACCGACCTACTGGTCCGTAGCATGAAGTCGTGGGCGCAACTGGAGCAGCACGCAAGCTGGCATCGGCCGCGGCGCTGGGCGGCGGCGGTCTCTCCGTGCTCGGCGCCGGGCTCTACGGCGTGCTGGTGGCGGAGGCGAAGTTCGCCCGACGGATGATCGGCAACGCCACCGACACCCCGCCCGACGCCACCGGGTGGTACGGCCGCGGGCGTCCCGCGCCAGCCATCCGGATCGCGCTCCTGGGCGACTCGAGCGCAGCCGGCTACGGCGTGCAGCGCGTCGAGGAGACGACCGGCGCGCAGCTGGCCACCGGCGTCGCCGCCCAGGCCGACCGCCGCGTGCACCTCCGGTCCTTCGCCGTCGTGGGCGCGCAGTCGAGCGCACTGGCCGAGCAGGCCGACGCCGCGATCGGCACGCACCCCGACCTCGCCGTCGTGCTGATCGGGGCCAACGACGTCACCCACTCCGTGCTGCCGTCCGCGTCGGTGCGCCACCTCGCCGAGGGCGTACGCCGCCTGCGCGAGGCCGGCATCGCGGTGCTGGTCGGCACCTGCCCCGACCTCGGCACCATCCGCCCGATCCCGCCGCCGCTCAAGCAGGTGGCACGCGAGTGGTCGCGCCGGCTCGCGGCCGCGCAGACCATCACGGTCGTGGAGAACGGCGGCCGTTCGGTGTCGCTCGGCGACATCCTCGGCCCCGAGTTCGACGCCGCGCCCGCCGTGCTCTTCGGTCCCGACCGCTTCCACCCGTCGGCCGACGGCTACCAGCAGCTGGCCTCGGTGCTCATCCCGTCGTGCCTGGCCGCCCTGGACCTGCTGCCCGACGACGAGTCGTTGCCCGAGCCGTTGCGCCGCGAGGGCATCCTCCCGGTCGCGGCAGCGGCGGTCCGTGCCGCGCGTACGCCCGGCACCGAGGTCGACGGCACCGAGGTCGGCGGCACCCAACGCGGCCTGCGCGGGCGCTGGGTGGAGCTGCGCCACCGCCGCCGGCGTCCCTCCACCGACGCGGAGTCGCCGGAGAGCGAGGAGCACGAGGAGCCCGAGGGGACTGCGTCGGCGGACGAGGCCACCGACACCACCGGCTGACCACTCCCGCTCGCACATGCCGCCGGCCCGTCCGCCGGGGGTAGTCAGGGACGTTCTGGTAGGCGATCGGGGCCTCCGAACGCCCAGAACGTCCCTCACTACCCGGGGCGGAGGCGGCGGGCAGCCCTCCGAAATGCCGCCGGCCCGCCCGAGCGGACTCGGGCGGGCCGGTGGGGTGGAGCCGGACGATCAGTCGCCACGCAGGATGGCGAGGATGCGCAGCAGGTTGGTGTAGATCCAGACCAGGCTGACGGTCAGGCCGAAGGCGGCCCGCCACGACTCACGGTCCGGGAGGCCGGCCGCGACGCCCTGCTCGACGAAGTCGAAGTCGAGGATCAGCATGAGGACACCGAGCACGAGGCCGGCGAGGGCGAAGACGAAGCCGAGGCCGCCCATGCCGTAGAGGCCGGTGTTGATGCCGAAGAAGCTCAGCACCAGCGACAGCAGGCCCAGGCCCACCATGCCGAACATGGCCGCCACGACACCGCGGCGGAACTTGTCGCCCACCTTGATGTTGAGGAACTTGTAGGCGGCCAGGGTGCCGGCGAGGGCACCGAACGTGCCGATGACGGCACTCATCACGACGCCGTCGAACTGCACCTCGAAGAGCTTGCTGACGGCACCGAGGGCGACACCCTCGAGGGCGGCGAAGGCCAGCACGAGGGCCGGGCTGATCACGCGCTTGAACGAGTTGACCATCGACAGCAGGAAGGCACCGCCGGCGCCGAGCAGGGCGCCGGTCGAGGCGCGGGTCATGGCGTCGGAGTCGACGACCGTCCGGCCGAAGGCGTCGGTCGTGCCGACGTCGCCGATCCACCACCAGGTGACGATGGCGGTCGCGAAGATCACCGCGACCGAGATGGCCGTCTTCTGCACGACCGAGTCGATCGTCATCCGCCCCTGGTCGACCTGGCCGGGCGTGCCGGTGCCCCAGGTGGAGGGGTCGGTGCTGGTGTCGCCGTAGCCGGGGTAGGCGGAGCCCCCGCCGGCGTAGGTCTGGTTGCCGTAGGCGTTCGTCGAGGCGCGGTTGAACTCCTCGGAACGGGCGAAAACGGGGTTGTTGCTCTTCATGGTCTCTCCTTGGAGGCCTCCCCCGGAGCATCCGGAGGTCCCGACGCCGTCGCGGTGACGGCGCCTGTCACGTCACACCACTCTAGCCGGGGTGACATCTCTTCAAACGTGCGCGGCCTGGTCACTGTTCCCCTCACAGCAACTTCTCAGGAAGTCGGCGGACAGGGTTCCCCGACGGGCGGAGCTTCGAGGTGCTGGTGCGGCCGGAGGCCGGTTAACCCGTTGCGACCCGTCGCGGCGCTGCCTACCGTGACGAGTGCCGGAGAGGCCGGCCACCGCGCACGCGACGTCCCAGGAGGTATCGAGATGCGAGCTGCACACGCTCCCGTCCGCATCCACCTCCTCGAAGGGACCTCGCGTGTCGCCACGCCCATCCTCGCGCTCGCTCAACCTGGGCATCCTCGCCCACGTCGACGCCGGTAAGACCACTCTCACCGAGCGCCTGCTCCACCTCGCCGGAGTCATCGACGAGCCCGGCTCCGTCGACGCCGGCACCACCCGCACCGACAGCCTCGCGCTCGAGCGCAGGCGCGGGATCACCATCAAGGCCGCGGTCGTCGGCTTCCCGCTCGGCGACGCCGTCGTCAACGTCATCGACACTCCGGGTCACCCGGACTTCATCGCCGAGGTCGAGCGCGTCCTCGGCGTGCTCGACGGCGCCGTCCTCGTCCTCTCCGCCGTCGAGGGCGTGCAGCCGCAGACCCGCATCCTCATGCGCGCGCTGCAGCGGCTGCGCGTGCCGACGCTGCTGTTCGTCAACAAGATCGACCGCGTCGGAGCGGACGTCGACGCGGTCCTCGACGCGATCCGCAGCCGGCTGACGCCTGACGTGCTGCCGATGGGTGCGGCGTCGGGGCTCGGTTCGCGGACCGCGACGTTCGCGGCCTACTCCCCCGACGACCGCGCGTTCCGCGAGCGCGAGACCGTGGCGCTGGCCGAGCACGACGACGTGCTGCTGGCGGCGTACGTCGAGGGGCGGGACCGCACCCCCGAGCAGCTCCGGGCGCTGGCCGCCGCGCAGACCCGGGCGGCGGAGCTGCACCCCGTCCTCGCCGGGTCGGCCGTCACCGGCGCCGGGGTGCCCGACCTGATGGAGGCCATCGCCACGTTCCTGCCGGGCACGGAGTCCGACACCGGCGGTCCGGCCTCGGGGCGGGTGTTCAAGGTCGAACGGGGCGGGGCGGGCGAGAAGGTCGCCTACGTCCGGATGTTCTCGGGGACCCTGGCCCCGCGGCAGCGCCTCGACCTGCCGGACGGCCGGTCCGGCAAGGTCGCGGGCATCGAGGTCTTCGGTGACGGGCAGTGGGTGCGCGCCGACGCGGCAGGTGCCGGCCAGGTCGCGCGGCTCCTCGGGATCGCCGCGGTCCGCGTCGGCGACGGGTTCGGCGACTCGGTCCGCGCGGAGGCACATCACTTCCCGCCCCCGACGCTCGAGGCGTCGCTGGAGGCGTGCGACCCCGGGCAGGGATCGGCACTCCGCGTCGCCCTGGCCCAGCTCGCCGACCAGGACCCCCTGATCGCGGCGCGCACCGGCACGGACGGTCGGCCCACCGTGTCGCTCTACGGCCGGGTCCAGCAGGAGGTCATCGCCTCGACGCTGGCCGACGAGCACGGGATCGAGGTCGAGTTCTCCGAGGCGAGCGTGCTGCACGTCGAGCGGCTGCGCCGGGTCGGCGAGGCGGTGGAGCGGTTCAACACGCCCAGCAACCCCTGGGCCGCCACCCTCGGCTTCCGGTTGTCGCCCGCCGAGCCCGGTTCCGGGGTCGTCCTCGACATCGACGTGCCGATGCGCGACCTCCCGCTCTTCCTCTTCAAGACCGTCGAGCACTTCTCCGGCGTGCTGCGGGACCACGTCGCCCGCGCACTCGCGTGCGGCCTCTCAGGCTGGGAGGTCACCGACTGCCGGGTCGCGCTGGTCGAGGCGGGCTACCGCTCGGGCGACGGTCCGCCCTCGCAGCGCGGCACCCTCCCGACGGCGCTGGACTACCGCAGCCTCGCCCCCGTCGTCGTACGCCAGGCGCTGGCCCGCGCCACGACCCAGGTCTGCGAACCGGTGCTGCACGTCGGGCTCGAGGTGCCCACCTCCGACGCGCCGCAGCTGCTCCGCCTGCTCGGCCGGTGGGGCTCGGAGGTGACCGGCCAGACCGCGAACGCCGACCTCACCCGGCTGGAGGCGCGGCTCCTGGCAGCGCGGTTGCACGACCTCCAGCACCAGCTGCCCGACCTCACCGGAGGCGAGGGCGTGCTGGAAGCGAGGTTCGACGGCTACCAGGCGGTGCGGGGAGAGGCGCCGACGCGGCACGGGTGAGGCGCGCGCGCCCCCGCCCGGACGTGAGTGCCCCGGCTGGGGTTCGAACCCAGACTTGACCGCTTTTAAGGCGGCTTCCTCTACCGGTTGGGATACCGGGGCGTGGCGTGGGCTCAGTCTGTCAGCGCCCGTGCTCGCTGGAAGACGGCGTCCGTCATCTCCCTGGTCAGCCGACCCGTGTAGGTGTTGTGCGGCGAGGGGTGGAAGCAGCCGACCAGCGTGACGCCACCGAGCTCGAGCTCGATGGCGTGCCCGAACTTCGGCTTGCGGACCGGGGCCGTCGCACCGGCCGCGACGAGCGAGCGGATCGCGCCGTCCCACCCGAACGCCCCCAGCGCGACGACCACCCGGACGGTGGGCAGCAGCGCCAGCTCGGCCGCGATCCACGGCGCGCAGGTGTCGCGCTCGGCGGGGGTCGGCTTGTTCTCCGGCGGCGCGCAGCGGACCGTGGCGATCATCCGCGCGTCGACCAGCCGCTGGCCGTCGCCGGAGTGCGTGCTCGTCTCCTGCACCGCCCAGCCGGTGCGGTGCAGGCTGGCGAAGAGCCAGTCCGCGCTCGGGTCGCCGGTGAAGATCCGCCCGGTCCGGTTGCCCCCGTTGGCCGCGGGCGCGAGCCCGACGATCAGCAGCGACGGCTCCGGGTCGCCCCAACCGGGGATCGGCCGGCCCCAGTAGGGCTGGTCGGCGAACGACGCGCGCTTCTCCACCGCGACACCCTCACGCCACGCCACCAGGCGCGGGCAGGCCGAGCAGACGCTGACCCGCGCGTCGAGCTCGGCGAGGTCGCCCGCCTGCGCGAGACGTCGTACGTCGTCGGCATCGCGGGCGACCGGGGTGTCGGGCGCCGCGGGATCGTCGGGCCACCCGGTGCCGGGCGCGACGGGGCTGCTGAACCGCCCGCCCACGAGCGGGTGCGGCAGGTCCTGGGGCGCGGTCATCGCGCGATGGCCGCGGCGATGCCGTGCAGGATGTCGGCCTCGGAGACGACGTGCTCGGGCACCGGGACCCGCGCCAGGATCCGGCTCCAGATCAGGGCGCCGGCATCGATCACGTCGGCACGGCCGGGGTGCATGTAGGGCAGTGCGCGGCGCTCCTCGACGCGCATCGCCACGAGGCGGTCCACGAACGAGGAGGTGTCGGCGTTGGAGAGCACCGCGCCGTCGAAGGCCGCGCGGTCGTAGGTGTCGAGGCCGAGCACGCCGCAGGCCAGCGTCTTGATGGTGCCGGAGGTGCCGATGGCGCTGCGGGTCCGCTCGAGGGGTACGCCGGAGGTGTCGAGGTGCTGCTCGATGTCGGCGAGGCAGGCGGCGAGCTCGTCGGCGGCGGGCGGGTCGCTGTGCAGGTGCCGCTCGTGCAGGCGGACCGACCCGATGTCCATCGACACCGCCCAGCGCTCGGCGCCCTCCCCGAGCACCAGCTCCGTCGACCCTCCGCCGATGTCGACCACCAGCACCGGGTCGGCGGGAGCCGGGTCCTGGGCCGCGATCGCGCCGGCGTAGACCAGGGCGGCCTCCTCGTCGCCGGACAGCACCTCCGGCTCGACGGCGAGGCGTCGTCGTACGCCCTCGGCGAAGACCGCGGCGTTGCTCGAGTCGCGCGTGGCCGACGTGGCGCAGAAGCGCAGCCGCTCGGGCGGCACGCCGTGGTCACGGATCATCCCCGCGAGCTCGTCGATCGCGGCGAAGGTGCGCTCCAGCGCCTCCTCGGCGAGCACCCCGGTCTCGTCGACGCCCTGCCCCAGGCGGACGACGCGCGAGTCGCGGACGTGCACGTCGAGGGTGCCGTCGGGCCGCACGGCACCGATGAGCAGCTTGATCGAGTTGGTCCCGCAGTCGATGGCCGCCACGGTGCTGGAGTCGGTCATGGGGTCATTCTGCGGGGCGCTCGACGCAGGGGCCTGCGGCCCACCAGTCGCCGAGCGCGTCGAGCACCTCGTCGCCGAGCGGGTTCACGCCGCCGCCCATGGCCAGGGACTGGCCGGCGAGCACGTGGAGGCACTTCACCCGGTCGGGCATGCCGCCGGCGGTGATGCCCTCGATCTCGGGGACGTCGAGCCCGGCGCGCGCGCCGACCTCGGCGCGGTAGGCGAGGTACTTCTCGTGGGCCGCACGGTAGGCCGCGGCCAGCTCCTCGTCCTCCCCCAGCCGCGCCTGCATCTCCTTCATCAGGCCGGAGCCCTCGAGGGTGCCGATGCGCGAGGCGGCGCGCGGGCACGTGAGGTAGAACGTGGTCGGGAACGGCGTGCCGTTGGGCAGGCGCGGCTCCGTGGTCACCACGTCGGGGTTGCCGCACGGGCAGCGGTGCCCGACCGAGTCGATGCCGCGGGGCTTGCGGCCGAGCTGGGCGCGGATGGCGGCCTCGTCGGCCGGGTCGATCCGCTGCTCCCCGGCGTGGTCGTCCTTCTTGTTGCTCACGTGTGGCTGCTCACTGCTGGGTCCCGTCGATCAGGTCTGCGGGCTGCTCCTCGGGCGGAGGGGGGTTGCCGGCGAGCTCCATCGACTCCCACGCCGCGCTCCACCACGCCTTGGGCACGGTCTTGATCACCTCGGACGGGTCGTTGAGCGAGGCCTGCGCCTCCAACGGCTTGCCGTCGGGGCCGATCACCTCGAAGCCGGACTCGCCGGGCATCAGGTAGCCGAAGCGGGCCCGCGCCTGCGCCTTGACGTAGGCCGGGTCGTCCCAGCGCTTCTTCTCGCGCTCGAGGTCGTCGATGTTGGCCTCGCGCTCGGCGATGGTCGCCTTGAGCTCGCCGATGTGCGAGCGCTGCTGGAGGTAGGCCCGCAGCGACGACGCGTAGGACACCGTGAGCACGGCGAGCACGAGCACCAGGACCGCCGCCCGGCCGGTGAACCTGGGGCGACGCGCGGCACTCCTCGGGGCGACGGGACGTGTCACGACGGTGCCGGTGTCGGCGGGCGAGGAGAGCGGCGTGCGCATCCCCGGCGTCCGTGGCCGGGAGCCACGGGAGCCGGGGTGCGAGCTGCCCTGCCTCGGTCCGCGCGAGCCGCCACCGCCGGGCCCACCCCGAGGAGTACGACGCTGGGAAGGCATGCGGGTCAGTCTGCCTCGTCCACGCCGTGATTCGCGGTAGCCCGCAGCGGCGCGGTGCAGATCGGCTGCCTGCGTCAGCCCTTGAACCGCGGGAAGGCGCCCCTGCCTGCGTAGCGCGCTGCGTCGCCGAGCTCGTCCTCGATGCGGAGCAGCTGGTTGTACTTCGCGACGCGGTCGGAGCGGGCCGGCGCACCGGTCTTGATCTGGCCGCAGTTGGTGGCGACCGCGAGGTCGGCGATCGTGGTGTCCTCGGTCTCGCCGGAGCGGTGGCTCATCATGTTGCGGAAGCCGGCACGGTGGGCCAGGTCGACCGCGTCGAGGGTCTCGGAGAGCGAGCCGATCTGGTTGACCTTCACCAGCATGGCGTTGGCCTGGCCGCCGTCGATGCCGCGCTGCAGCCGCTCGACGTTGGTCACGAAGAGGTCGTCGCCCACGATCTGGGTCTTGTCGCCGAGCTCGTCGGTGATGGCCTTCCAGCCGGCCCAGTCCTCCTCGTCGAGCGGGTCCTCGAGGGAGACGATCGGGTAGGAGGAGACGAGGTCGGCGTAGTAGGCGACCATCTCGTCGCTGCCCTGCTTCTTGCCCTCGAAGGTGTACTTCCCCTTGTCGTGGAACTCGCTGGCCGCGACGTCCATCGCCAGCGCGATGTCCTTGCCGAGCGTGAAACCGGCGGCCTTGACCGCCTCGGCGATCAGGTCGAGGGCGGCGCGGTTGGACTCCAGGTCGGGGGCGAAGCCGCCCTCGTCGCCGAGGCCCGTGGAGAGGCCCTTCTTCTTCAGGACCGACTTGAGCGCGTGGTAGACCTCCGCGCCGTGCTGCAGGGCCTCGCGGAACGTCGCGGCGCCGATCGGGGCGATCATGAACTCCTGGACGTCCACGTTGGAGTCGGCGTGCGAGCCGCCGTTGAGGATGTTCATCATCGGCACGGGGAGCAGGTGGGCGTTGGGGCCGCCGACGTAGCGGAACAGCGGCAGGCCGGCCGACTCGGCGGCGGCCTTCGCGGTGGCGAGCGAGACGCCGAGGATCGCGTTGGCGCCCAGCTTGGCCTTGTTGGGGGTGGCGTCGAGGTCGAGCATCACCTGGTCGATGAGGCGCTGGTCGTCGGCGTCGAGGCCCACGATCGCGCCGGCGATGGTGTCGAGGACACCGGTGACGGCGTTCTGCACGCCCTTTCCGTTGTAGCGCTTGCCGCCGTCGCGCAGCTCGACGGCCTCGAAGGCACCGGTGGAGGCACCGCTGGGCACGGCGGCCCGGCCGAACGCGCCGTCCTCGAGAAGCACCTCCACCTCGATGGTGGGGTTGCCGCGCGAATCGAGGATCTCGCGGGCGCCGACTGCAGCGATGATCGACATGTTGTGGGCTCCTGGGTCGGTACGTCGTGGGTCGGTCGCCAGCCTAGCCACGTCCGGCGCCCACGTCGCCGGGACGTCCGCGACCACGTCCCCTGGCCGGGCCCTGGCCAGCGCCTGGCGGCCGCGGGCCCGTCGGTGGGCGCGGCTAGCGTGCGCCGGGTGCCCAGCGACGTGCCCGGTCCCGCCGACCACCTCCGCGCCTACGTCGACCGCGTGACGCACGGCGACGACGACGTGGCCGCCCGGGTCCGCCGGGCCATGGCGGGCGAGTCGGCGGCGAGGTTCCGCGACCGGCTGCTGCTCGAGCGGGCCGCCTGGCTGGCGCGCGAGACCGACCGCACCCTGCAGGACATCGCGGTGGACTGCGGCTTCGGAGGCTACGACGTCTTCGTCCGGGCCTTCCGCCGCGAGCTCGGCGCCCGGCCCTCGGACTGGCGCGCGGAGCCGACGTCGTGGGCGATCGACGCACCGGGCGACGTCCATCTCGCGCCACCGGATGGCATCCGGCTGCCGTCGCGCGACAGGATGGGGTCCGTGGACCTCGTCGTCGCCATGGCGGAGCAGCACGTGGGCGAGGTCGGCGACCTCGTCGCCGCCCTTCCCGAGCCCGACAGCTCGGGCGCCGGCCCGGCGCTCGCGGAGGTGGTCGGCCGGATGGAGCGGCTGGCCTCGCTCGTGCACGAGACGTCGTACTCCTCGGGGGGAGGGCTGCGCGCGCGGTTCGACCTCGTCGGCGCGGACTTCGTCTCCGCGGTCGCGGTGCTCGGCACGCAGGGACGCTTCGACGAGGCCGTGGTCGACGCCTTCTCGCCCGACCCCTCGGTGGTGACCCTCGGCGCGATGGTGACGGGTGCGGTCACCGACGCCGGCGACCTGCTGCGCACCGCCCGGCGCCGCCTCGCAGGGGTGACCACGGCATGAGCGGCCGGCCCGCCCTCGCGCGCCGCCTCGGCACGGGCGACGCCGTCGTCGTCGGCCTGAGCGCGATGCTCGGCGCGGGAGTCTTCGTCGCGTTCACCCCGGCCGCGGAGGCCGCTGGCCGGGGACTGCTGGTGGGGCTGGGCATCGCCGCGGTCATCGCCTTCTGCAACGCGGTCGCCTCGGCCCAGCTCGCGTCGTCGTACCCCTCCTCGGGCGGGACCTACCTCTTCGGCCGCGAGGTGCTCGGGCCGTGGTGGGGCTTCCTCGCCGGCTGGGGCTTCGTGGTCGGCAAGACCGCGTCGTGCGCGGCGATGGCGATGACCTTCGCCGCCTACGCACTGCCGGGCACCTCCCCCGCCGCCGGCTGGTGGCAGCGCGCGCTGGCCGCGCTGGTGGTCGCGGCCTTCACCGTGCTCAACCTCAGGGGCGTCACCCGCACCGCGACCGCCGCCCGGGTCCTGCTCGCCGCCACCCTGGTCGTGCTCGTGGGCTTCCTCGCCGTCGTCGGGACGGGCGACGCCGCGCCCGTCGAGCCCCTGGCGGCCACGCGCGGGGTGTGGGGCGTGCTGCAGGCGGCCGGCCTGCTCTTCTTCGCCTTCGCCGGCTACGCCCGCATCGCGACCCTCGCCGAGGAGGTGCGCAAGCCCGAGCTGCTCGGTCGCGCGATCCTCATCGCCCTCGGCACGGCCGTCGCCCTCTACCTCCTCGTCGGCCTCGCGCTCGTGCACGTCCTCGGCGACGCGTTGCCGACGACGCCGACGCCGGTCGCCGCTGCCACCGCGGCCGTCGGCGCGGACTGGGCCGTCCCCATCGTCCGCATCGGGGCGGCGGCGGCCGCCCTCGGCGCGCTGCTCGCGCTGCTCGCCGGCGTGGGACGTACGACGCTGGCGATGGCACGCGAGCGCGACCTGCCTGCACGGCTCGCCTCCGTCGACCCGCGCCACCAGGTCCCGGACCGGGCGCAGGTCGTCATCGGCGTCGCGGTGGTGGTGCTGGTGCTGGCCGCCGACCTGCGCGGCGCGATCGGGTTCTCGTCGTTCGGCGTGCTCGTCTACTACGCCGTCGCCAACCTGTCGGCGCTGCGCCAGCCGGCGGAGCAGCGGCGCTGGCCACGCGGGCTCCAGGTGCTCGGACTCCTCGGCTGCGTCACGATGGCAGCTGCCCTGCCGACCGGCTCCGTGGTGGCCGGTCTGGCGGTCCTCGCCGTCGGGCTCGTCGGACGGTGGGTCGCGGTCTCGCGTTGACCCCGCGCGACTACGCCTGCGCCCTCTCGGCGGCCTTGGCGGCGTTGTAGAGCCGCATCACCTCTGCGACGTCGGTGGCGACCGCGTCGCCGAAGACGTGCGGGTTGCGGCGCTCCATCTTGGCCATCACCCCGCGGGCCACGTCGTCGAGCGTGAACTCGCCCGCCTCCTCGGCCATGACGGCGTGGATGACCACCTGCAGCAGCAGGTCGCCCAGCTCGTCACACAGCGCGGCCGGGTCGCCCGACTCGATCGCCTCGACGACCTCCTCGGCCTCCTCGCGGACGTAGGGGATCAGCGAGGTGTGGGTCTGCTCCCTCTTCCACGGGCACTCGCGCTGGAGCACCCGCATCTGGTCGGCGAACGCCTCGAGGGCCGAGCCGTCCGCACCCCGCTCGTCGGCCCCGTCAGGCATCGCGCTCAGCCGCAGCGGTGGGTCAGCGGCAGCGTCTTGGCGAACGCCGCGTCGGGCTCGGTCTTGAGCCCGTCCTTGGCGGTCTTGCCCACGGCGACCGAGGTGTTGGTGTCGATCGGGGTCAGCACGCCGTCGACGCTCTCGAGGCCGTAGCGCGGGTCGATGTCCACGCCGTTGGCGTCGGGCCACTGGTTGAAGACGTCGATGCCGGCCTGGGTGACCTGCTCGGTCGTGGCGTCGGTGACGCCGCGCTCGTCGAGCACGATCTTGCCGACCTGGTCGACGATGTCGCTGGCGAGCGCGTTGGCCGAGGTGAGCTCGACGTAGGTGTCCTGCACGTCGGCCGGCATGGAGGCTGCCGTACGACGGCGCTGGGCGACGTCGTTGTGGTAGGCCGAGCCGGGCTCGAGGCCGTAGTCGTCGGCGACCTGCAGCGCCTGCGCGCGCAGCGTCAGCAGCTGCACGGTGCCCTGGCGCACGAAGCTCATCGGGAGCACGGTGCTCTGCGCCTCGAACTGGTCGCCGAGCGCGGTGCACATCTCGCGCGCCGCCGTGTCGACGTCGCGCACCGAGAGCTCCTCGTCGCCGATCTTGACCGCCACGCCGGGCGAGGCACTGCCGCACCCGGTCAGCAGCAGGCCGGCGACGAGCGTCGTCGCGGCCGTCATCAGGCGGGTCTTGCTCACGAGCTACTCCTTGGTCGGTGCTGCGGGGGTCGCCGGTGCGGGCGGGACGACCACCTCGTCGATCACGCCGCGCGCCCATTCAAGCAAAGCCACCCCGGCCACCGGCTGCACGGGGAACCCGGCAGTCTGCGGCCGCGGCACGAGGATCGTACTGACCGGCGCCTTGACGACGCTGCGCGGATGCAGCCGCTGGAGGCGTACGACGCGGGAGTCGGGCAGGTCGACCGGCGCGAACCGGACGTACTTGCCGGCCACCGTGACCTCACGGACCCCGGCCTGGCGGCACCGGGCGCGGAAGCGCGCGACCACCAGCAGCGACTCCACGACCTCCGGCGGTGCGCCGTAGCGGTCCACGAGCTCCTCGCGGATCTCGTCCACGTCGCCGTCCACGCGCACCTCGGCGAGCCGCTTGTAGATCTCCAGGCGCAGCCGCTCGCTCGGGATGTAGTCGTGCGGCAGGTGGGCGTCGACCGGCAGCTCGATGCGGACCTCGGCGACCTCCTCCTCGCCGCCGCCCTTGAAGTCGGCGACGGCCTCGCCGACGAGCCGGACGTAGAGGTCGAAGCCGACGTCGGCGATGTGGCCGGACTGCTCCCCGCCGAGCAGGTTGCCGGCGCCGCGGATCTCGAGGTCCTTCATCGCGATCGCCATGCCGCCGCCGAGGTCGGAGTGCTGGGCCAGGGTGGCGAGCCGCTCGTGGGCGGTCTCGGTGAGCGGCTTCTCGGCCGGGTAGAGGAAGTAGGCGTAGGCGCGCTCGCGGGAGCGGCCGACGCGACCGCGCAGCTGGTGCAGCTGCGAGAGGCCGAGGGTGTCGGAGCGCTCGATGATCATCGTGTTCGCGTTGGACACGTCGAGGCCGCTCTCCACGATGGTGGTGCACACCAGCACGTCGAAGCGCTTCTCCCAGAAGTCGAGCATCACCTGCTCGAGCGCGTGCTCGCCCATCTGGCCGTGCGCCGTGGCGACCCGCGCCTCGGGCACCAGCTCGCGGATGTGCGCGGCCGCCTTCTCGATCGACTGCACCCGGTTGTGGATGTAGAAGACCTGTCCCTCGCGCAGCAGCTCGCGGCGCACCGCGGCGATGACCTGGCGGTCCTCGTAGGCGCCGACGTAGGTCAGCACCGGGTGCCGCTCCTCCGGCGGTGTGGTGATCGTGGACATCTCGCGGATGCCGGTGACCGCCATCTCGAGCGTGCGCGGGATCGGGGTCGCGCTCATCGACAGCACGTCGACGGACGTCCGCATCCGCTTCATCTGCTCCTTGTGCTCGACACCGAAGCGCTGCTCCTCGTCGACGATGATCAGGCCGAGGTCCTTCATCTTGATCTCGGGGTTGAGCAGGCGGTGCGTGCCGACCACGATGTCCACCGAGCCGTCGGTGAGGCCGGCGATGACCTCCTTGGCCTCCTTGTCGGTCTGGAACCGCGAGAGCCCCTTGATGACGACGGGGAAGCCCGACATCCGCTCGGCGAAGGTCGACATGTGCTGGGTGACGAGCAGCGTCGTCGGCACCAGGACGGCGACCTGCTTGCCGTCCTGCACCGCCTTGAACGCCGCGCGCACCGCGATCTCGGTCTTGCCGTAGCCCACGTCGCCGCACACCAGGCGGTCCATCGGGACCACGCGGCGCATGTCGGCCTTGACCTCCTCGACGGTGGTCAGCTGGTCGACGGTCTCGTTGAACGGGAAGGCGTCCTCGAGCTCGCGCTGCCACGGGGTGTCCGGCCCGTAGGCGTGGCCCTTGGTGGCCTGGCGGGCGGCGTAGAGCTTGATCAGCTCGGCCGCGATCTCGCGGACCGCGCGACGCGCCTTGTTCTTGCGCTTGGTCCAGTCGCCGCCGCCGAGCCGGTCGAGGCTGGGGTTCTCGCCGCCGACGTAGCGGGTGACCTGGTCGAGGGTGTCGGCCGGGACGTAGAGCATGTCGTTGGGTCCGCCGCGCTTGCTGGGGCCGTACTCCAGGACGAGGTACTCGCGGACCGCGCCGCTGATCTCACGCTGCTTCATCTCCACGAAGCGGCCCACGCCGTGCTGCTCGTGCACGACGTAGTCGCCGGCCTTGAGCTCGAGCGGGTCGATCTGCCGCTTGCGGCGCGTGGGCATCCGGCGCATGTCGCGGGTCGAGGCCTTCTGGCCTGACAGGTCGTCGCCGGTGACGATCGCGACCCGCGCCTCGTCGTCGACCAGGCCGTGCACGAGGTGGCCGCAGGTGACGGTGACGACGTTGGCGCCGGCGGGCTCGCCCTCCTCGACGAGCCGGGCGGCGATGTCGTTCTCGCCGAGCAGCTCGACGAAGCGCTGGGCCGGGCCGTGGCCGGCGTGCACGACCGCCACCTCGAGGCCCTCGCTCACCCACCCGCGGATGTCGTCGACGGCCTTCTGCAGGTCGCCGCGGTAGGCCTCGGCGGGGTTGGTCGGCAGCGTCCGGCTGGGGATGCCGACGGTCTGGCCGTCCACGGGGGCGTCGACCGGTGCGTCGTCGGTGTCGATGCCGCTCTGCCCGATTCCGAAGGGGCTGACCGTCCACCACGCGTGGCCCAGGCCGAGCGCGCGCAGGCGCACGTCGGCGATCTCGCGGTAGGAGGCGGCGCCGAGGTCGATGGGCGCCGTGCCACCGCCGGCAGCGGCGGCCCAGGACGCGCCGAGGAACTCCTCGCTCGTGGCCACCAGGTCGTGGGCGCGGGTGCGGGCGCGCTCGGGGTCGAGCACCAGCACGGTCGTGCCGGCGGGCATCAGGTCGACGAGCAGCTCCATCGTGTCGACGAGCACCGGGGCCAGCGACTCCATGCCCTCGACCGCGATGCCGGCGGCCATCTTGTCGGTGAGCTCGAGCAGCTGCGGGTGCGCCTGGCCGAGCTCGGCGGCGCGACGGCGTACGTCGTCGGTCAGCAGCAGCTCGCGGCACGGCGGCGCCCAGAGCCGCTCGACCTTCTCCAGGGTGCGCTGGTCGGCGACGGCGAACGCCCGGATCTCCTCGACGTCGTCGCCCCAGAACTCCACGCGCAGCGGGTGCTCCTCCGTCGGCGGGAAGACGTCGACGATGCCGCCGCGCACCGCGAACTCCCCGCGCCGCTCCACCATGTCGACCCGGGAGTACGCCGCGTCGGCCAGGCCGCGCACCACGTCCTCCATCGGCCGCGAGTCCCCCGGCGCCAGCTCCACGGGCTCGATGTCGGCCAGGCCGGGGACCTGCGGCTGGAGCAGGCTGCGGATCGGCGCGACGACCACCTTGAGCGGACCGTTGGCGGCGTCGGTGCCGGGGTGGCGGAGCCGGCGCAGGACCGCGAGGCGGCGACCGACCGTGTCGCTGCGGGGGCTGAGCCGCTCGTGCGGCAGCGTCTCCCAGCTGGGGTAGTAGGCGACCGTGTCGGGGTCGACGAGGTCGCCGAGCTCCTCGACCAGGTCCTCGGCCTCGCGCGAGGTCGCGGTCACCGCCAGCACCGTGCGACCGCGCTCGACCAGCCCGTGCACCACGACCGGCCTGACCGCCCCCGGGCCGGTCAGGTCGAGGCTGGACTGCACGGCCGCGTCGGCGAGCGCGCCGCCGAGGGTGGGCGCGGAGACGAGGCGGTGGGCGAGGGCGAGGAGTGGTGTGGACGGCACCGGGGATCCCTTCGAGAGCACGCGAACGACCCCCGTTCGATGCACGAAGGGGGGATCGTGAAAGTCTACGGGTGGTGCCCGACAGCGACGTGTTCGGGATGGGGGCTCGGTCCGGTCGACAACTCCGGGTTTGTCCCGGGCGTCACAGGGGTAGCACCACCCACAGCGACCGGCGCCCGAGCGCGGGTCGAACCAGAACTTCCACCGAGAGGAACAACGGGGAACATGCGCATCACTCGTCTCGTCGCAGGAACGGTCACCGCCGGGCTGCTCGGCCTCGCGCCGATCGCCGTCGCCGCGCCCAGCCAGGCCACCGTCAACCTGACCACGACCACCGCCGCCACGCCCAGCGAGACCCAGCTGCAGTACGGCGACGACCTCTACGTCAGCGTCGACGTCGACGCCTCCAACGGCTCGAGCGCCTACAGGGGCACCTCGACGCTCTACGCCATGGAGGCCGGCACCACCGCCTGGGCCCCCGTCGCCACCGGCACCTCCGCGACGAGCTCCTTCTACGACGTGAAGCCCCTGGCCACCACGACCTACAAGGTCGTCTACAGCGGCTACACCGCGACCACGTCCAGCGAGGACAACTACGCGCCCAGCGAGTCGGCTCCCTTCACCGTCAGCGTGGCCCGCAAGATCACCTACCCGAGCTCGGGCTTCGTGATCAAGGGCAAGGTCACGCCCGAGTACGGCAAGAAGAAGATCCTCATCCAGGTCAGCAAGAAGCAGAACAAGGGCTTCAAGAAGTTCAAGAAGATCAAGACCAAGGCCAACGGCAAGTACAAGGTGACCCTGCCCAAGCGCGGCGGCACCTGGTACTGGAGCTTCACCGTCAAGGCGGACTCCCGCTTCGCCGCCAACGGCTTCGTCTGGAAGACCACCGTCTTCTGATCCAGCCCACGACCGGCCGACCATCGTCGACCGATCACCCCGACCGACCCGGCAGAGCACGCTCTGCCGGGTCGCTCGCATTTCGTCGGCCGCACCTCGGGCTGTGTGACAGTGGGACGCATGACCCGTACGCCGCTGCTCGCCGCACTCCTGCTGGCGGTGACCGGCTGCGGTGGCGCCGCCCGGCCGTCGGCCTCTGGCGGGGACGACCTGCGCCCGGCCGACGCAGTGGTGTCCGAGCGCGCCGACCCCGATGCGGGCGTCGTACCCCCTGAGCTCGAGGCGGCGCTGGCCGGCACTCCGCACCGCCCGGCCAGCCCCGCCGAGGCGGCGGCGATGGTCGCGGCCGCGCAGCGCGTGATCCGCTCCGCCGACCCCGCGCCCGGCCTCCTGGCCGCGGCCGGCCACACTGCCCAGCTAGCGGTCCGCGAGACCGCGGTCCGCCGTTCGTGGCTCCCCCGGGTGCTCGACGGCCTGCGGCCCTCGGACCGCCGCTGGGTGCGCGCCAACGTGGCCGCCCGCCGGGAGTTCCGCTCGATGCACCCGACCGCGAACCGGGACCTCGCCGACGAGCTGCCCGCGTGGCGGATCGTGCCCCCGGCCCCTGCGCGCACGCTCCTGCGCAGCTATCGCGAGGCCGAGCGTCGCTTCGGCGTCGACTGGGAGTACCTCGCCGCGATCAACCTCGTCGAGACGCAGTTCGGGCGGATCCGGGGCACCTCGGTGGCGGGCGCGCAGGGTCCGATGCAGTTCATCCCGACGACCTGGGACATCTACGGCGCGGGCGGCGACATCGACGACGCCCACGACGCGATCCTCGCCGCCGGACGGTTGCTGCGCGCCAACGGCTTCGCGCGCGACAAGGGCGCGGCGCTGTGGCGCTACAACAACTCCTGGGCCTACGTCCGTGGCGTCACCCTGCACGCGGAGGCGATGCGCCGCGACCCGCGCCAGCTGCGCGGCTACCTGGCCTGGCAGGTCTACTACCTGACGCGGGCCGGCAGCGTCTGGCTGCCGGAGGGCTACGCTCACCGCCGCCCGGTCCCGGTGCGGTCGTACGTCGCCGCGCATCCCGAGCGGCTGCCCTGACGCCTCAGTCGACCGGCGGGCCCGCGTCCACCTCGGCCTGCGAGCGCAGGATGCAGAACTGGTTGCCCTCGGGGTCGGCGAAGACCACCCAGCCGGTGCCGGGACCGTACTGCCCGCGCTGGTCGGCGACCTCGACGGCACCGAGGCCCCGCACCCGCTCGATCTCCGCGTCGCGGCTGCCCTCGCGCGGGCGCAGGTCGAAGTGGATGCGCTTGGCGGGCAGCTCGGCGTCAGGCACCTCGATGAAGAGGATCGCGTGCCCGGTGTCGGGGTCGCGGATCTCGCACTCCTCGTGCCCCGGCTCGTTGGGGTCGCCCTCCACGTCGACGTAGCCGAGCACCCGCTTCCACCACTCGGAGAGCTCGTAGGCGTTGTGGCAGTCGACGGTCGTGTGCGAGACGAAGGAGGTCATGGGCCCACGCTGGCAAGGCCGGCGCCGACCCGCAAGCGCCTTTCCGGGGGCGTCACTCCGTGCCGTGGCGCCTGACGAAGTCGACGATCTGCTCGGCCAGCTCGGGCCGGCACACGATCAGGTCGGGGAGCGAGGTGTCGGCCTCGTTGTAGACGAGGGGCGAGCCGTCGACGCGGCTGCAGTGCAGCCCGGCGGCCCGCGCCACCACGACCGGCGCGGCGTTGTCCCACTGGTACTGCCCGCCCGCGTGGACGTAGGCGTCGGCGACGTCGCGCACCACGCTCATCACCTTGACGCCGGCGCTGCCCATCGGCACCAGCTCGGCGTCGAGCTCGGCGGCCAGCGCCTCGACGAAGGCCGGCGGGCGGCTGCGCGAGACCGCGATCCGCGGCCGCTCGGACGTGCGCGGCGGCACCACTGCAGGCCGACCGGTGGCGAAGGTCTCCCCCAGCGCCGGCTGGGCGACCGCCCCGGCGACGAGGTCGCCGTCCTCCCAGAGGGCCACGTGGACCGCCCAGTCGTCGCGGGGCGGCTCGGAGAACTCACGGGTGCCGTCGAGCGGGTCGATGATCCAGACGCGGCGCGCGGTCAGCCGCGACTTGTCGTCGGCCGCCTCCTCGGAGAGCACGCTGTCACCGGGCCGGTGCTCGGTCAGGATGCGGTCGAGCTCGGCCTGAGCGGCGGCGTCGCCGGCGTCCTTGAGCGCCTTGCCCTCCAGCCCCTCGTCCGCTGCTCGGGCACGTACGTCGAGCAGCACGGTGCCGGCGCGCTCGGCCGCCCAGACGGCGAAGGCGTGGTCGTCGAGGGTCGTGGGATCCATCATGAGCCGCAGCCTAGCGACGCGCCGTGGCCGCCTCGGAGGCAGCCGGGACCGCGCGGGGCCGGGGGACGAGGTCGACGCCGTCGCCGACCTCGTGCACCTGGCGGAGCATGGCGACCGCCTCCAGCTGGGTCTTCGCGCCGAGCTTGCCGCGCAAGGTCTTCACGTGGCTGCGCACGGTGCCGCTGGTCACGCCCAGGATCTCGGCGACCTCGCGCACACGACGCCCCGACGAGAGGAGCTCGAGGACCCGCAGCTGCTGCGGCGTGAGCGTGCGCACCGTGTGCACGAGGTGCTGGCGCCTGTCAAGCGCCTTCGCCCAGGCATCCCGCATTTCTGCTCGTTTCTCAAGATCCATCAAGTGCTCGCCCGAGGCGAACCGCTGGACCACCCGGGCGAGCTGGAGGACCGAGGTCGCCATCGACACCACCTCGACGTCCTCCCCCTCGAGCAGGCCACCCCACCAGGGCGCCGGCGGCCCCGCGGTCACCACCGCGATCCGTACCTCACCGAGGGCCAGCAGGCGGGTGATCTTCTCGCGGACCCCGCGGCTGTCGAGGGCGTCGAGGATGACCACGACATGGAGCGTCGCACCCTGCGAGATCGCGACCTGGGCCTCGTGGACGAAGGCCTCCCACGCATGGACCACCACGGGGACCCCCTCGGCGCCGAGGGCAGCGCCCACGGCCTGCGACACCAGCAGGTGCGGCGACACGACCCAGGGCGGCACGCCGACGCTCGCCGGCGTCGGCGCGTCGTCGCGGTCGCGTCCCGATACGCCCATCACTTCTCCCTCGCGCAAGACGAATGCCTCCACCTTGGGGGCGGAGTCCGCACCCGTGCCGGCCAGCCGCGCAACGTGCACCGTTTTGGGGAGAGGCAGGACACCGCCCACGCGTGCAGGTCTTGAAGTCCCCTGCCGATCTGCTTGGTCCTGCCTCAAGGAAGCCTTGACGAAGACTTCGGAAGGCCTGAAGACGCCGGACCAGACCGCTTTTGCCACGTTTTCGGTAGGCCAGCACAATCCATGACACCCCCACAACCGGCATCCAGAGCCTCTCGGAAGAGCTCCCAGAGCAGCGGCGCCGGAGCCAGACCAAGAAGTTCGAGAAGTCAGCGTCATCACATGGGGGGAAGCAACATGCGTGGGGATTCAAGTGGGGGAACGCACCGCCGGCTGGCGGTGCTGGGGACGGGGCACGGGGGGCCCCGTCAGACGAGGCCGGGCACCAGGACAGGGGTGCTCCTGACCAAGTGGGTGCTGGCCGCGGCAGCGCTGGTGGCGGGGCAGGCCCTGCTCCTGTCGCTGCTGACGTTCGGCTCCGGCTCGTCGCGCGACGTCGTCGACCTGGCGCTTCAGCTGGCCGTCGCCGTGCTCGGCGTGGCCCTGGTGATGGGGGCGCTCGTCGCGGCGCGCCGCGCCACCGCCCTGGAGCAGCGTCGTGCGGAGGAGGTCGACCAGGTCCTGGCCGCCAGCTCCCGCGACCAGCGTGAGCAGCTCCACGAGCTGCGGAGCACGGTCGCCGGACTGGTGAGCGGCTCGGCGCTGCTCGACAACCCCGACATCCCGGCCGAGACCCGGGAGCACCTGTGGGCGTCCGTGCGACGCGAGCTGGACCGGATGGAGCGCCTGCTCAGCAAGCGCGACCAGCCGGCTGCCGAGATGGACCTCGACGAGGCCCTCGGCCACATCCTCGACCTGCAGCACCTCAAGGGGCGCCGGGTCGAGTTCCGGAGCGCCGGGACCAAGGTGCGTGCCCGCTACGACGCGCTCGCGGAGACCGTCAACATCCTCATGGACAACGCGGTCACCCACGGTGGCAGCGACAGCAGCGTGGTCGAGGTGGTCGAGCGCGACGACGAGACCGTCGACATCCGGGTCACCGACTTCGGTCGTGGCATCCCGGAGGACCGCCGTACGGAGATCTTCGAATGGGGCGAGAAGGGCAGCGAGTCGCCGGGTGAGGGCATCGGCCTGCACCTGGCCCAGCGCCTGATGAGCGAGGACGGCGGGTCGCTGCGGCTCGCTGAGGACCAGGGCGTCGGCTCGTCCTTCGTCATCTCGCTGCCCGCCGCGCGGCGCTCCACCGAGAACGGGACCGAGAGCAGGATCGTGGAGGACAGCCATGCATGGCTCCGCTCGGGCTGACCACCGTGTGCTGATCATCGACGACCACCTCCTCTTTGCCGAGTCCCTCGAGCTGGCGCTCTCCCTGGAGGGCTACGACGTACGCCGGCTCGAGCTGCCGGCCGAGGGCGGATCGATGGCGACGCTGCGCTCGCTGGCCCTGCGGGCCAACCCACGCACCGTGATGCTCGACCTCGACCTCGGGCGTTTCGGCGACGGGATGAACCTCATCGCGCCGCTGGCGCGCGCCCACGTCAACGTCGTCGTGCTGACCGCGTCGGAGGACGTCGGACGCTGGGGCGGCTGCATGCGGATGGGCGCGCGCAAGGTCCTGCCCAAGAGCGGGGCCCTCCAGTCGGCCCTCGCCACCGTGCGACGGCTCCACCAGGGGCTGCCGGTGATCGGGCGCGAGGAGCTGGAGTCGCTGCTGGATGCCTGGGCACGCGACCGCCAGGCCCACGACGACATCCGTCGCCGCCTCGACCTGCTGACACCTCGGGAGCGGCAGGTGCTCGGCGCCCTGATCGACGGCCGCACCGTGCGCACCATCTCCCAGGACAGCGTCGTGTCCGAGGCGACCGTGCGCACCCAGGTGAAGTCGATCCTCAACAAGCTCGAGGTCTCCTCGCAGCTGGCCGCCGTCGGGATGGCCAACCAGATCGGGTGGCGGCAGGGCGCCTGAGCGCGTCCTGCCCGCCGGACCCTGCGTGGCTTTGCCGCATTTACGGCATGCCGTGGGGCGATCCAATTCCTAGTGTCGTTGCATGCGGTGCCTGGGGAGGCACACATGCCAGCTGGCACCACATGGGGGGCATCACATGACCGAAGCAGTCACGGTGCAGACGACGATCACGGACGCGCTGACGGACTCGCCGGCGCGACGCAGCCGCATCATCGCCGTGCCGCGGCCGCGCACGGAGCGCGCGCCCCTCATCGAGGCACCTCCTGCACGTCGCCGCACCGGCTGGGACTCGCGGCTCCGCGTGGCGACGGAGTGGGCGGCTCTCACGGCCGTTGCCGTCACGCTCGCCCTCCAGGTCGGGCTGCCCCTCTGGATCGCGCCGCTCGCGGCCACCAGCTGGGTGCTGGCACTGGCCGCTGTGGGTCACTACCGGCGGACCACGCTGGGTGACACTCGGGCAGCAGCGTTGCTGCGCATCGCGAAGACAGGCGCGATCGCCCTCCTGGTCGCGGTGGCGGGCACCCCCCTGTCGACAGGCGCGGCCGCCCCCGCCGCCCTGTCGGTGCTCGTCATCGCTCTCGTCCTGACCCACGTCCTGTTCGTGCTGGGCGCGGCCCGACCCCGGTCCCGCATCGTCCTGGCCGGCCACCCGCGCGACATCCGCGACGCCCTCGTGGAGCTGCGCACCGTCAACCGCGACGACGTGGTCGCGGTGTGCCTCACGCGTCGGAGCAACCTGCCGTTCCTCGACATCCCGACCTACCTCGGCCTGACCGAGGCGGTGCCCGCCCTCGTCGCCGAGAGCGCTGACGCCCTGGTCGTGCTGCCCGGGCGCCACACCGCGCCGGTGGCGCTGCGCCGGCTCCAGTGGGAGGTCGCGTCCGTCGGCAGCGAGATCTACCTCGGGACCGGGCTCCTCGACGTCGAGCCGCAGCGTGCCCGCGTGGTGTCCACCGCCGGCCTCGACGTCCTGCACGTCGCGCCGGCCGCCCTCGACAGCCCGCGCCGCATCGTCAAGGACGTCGTCGAGCGCACCCTGGCGCTGCTCGCCCTCCTGGTCTTCCTGCCGCTGCTCGGTGTGCTGTGCGTGCTGATCCGCCGCCAGAGCCCCGGCCCGGCCTTCTTCCGCCAGGAGCGGGTCGGCCGCAACGGCGCCCTCTTCACCATGATCAAGCTGCGCACGATGGGCACCGCTGCCGAGGAGGAGCGCAACACCCTGACGCTCTCGAACGAGCTCGACGGCGTGATGTTCAAGATCAAGTGCGACCCCCGCGTGACCCCGCTGGGCCGCAAGCTGCGCCGCTACTCCCTCGACGAGCTCCCACAGCTCTGGAACGTCGTACGCGGCGACATGTCGCTCGTCGGCCCTCGCCCGGCACTGCCCGGCGAGGTCGAGAACTACGACGTCGACCCGCGCCGCCGGCTGGCCGTCAAGCCCGGACTGACCGGCCTGTGGCAGGTCTCCGGCCGTTCGGACCTCTCCTGGACCGAGTCGGTGCGCCTCGACCTCAAGTACGTCGACAACTGGTCGCTGCGCCTCGACGCGTCCATCCTGGTCCGCACCGTCCGGGCCGTGCTGGGGCACCGCGGTGCCTACTGACCCACGTCGTCCGGTCCTCGCCGCCAGCCTCGCCGCGGCCCTGCTGCTCGGCGGGTGCGCGGGCGGCGGTGAGCCTGACGGCTCCTCGGCCGCATCCGCCCGGTCCACGCACGGCGGCTCCGGTGCGGGCTCGGCCGGGCAGACTGACCAGCGGTCGGGCACGAAGCCGGGCACGAAGTCGGGCAAGAAGTCCGGCGGAGCCTCGGCCGCGGCGGGGGCCTCCTCGTCCCCCGACCCGGGTCCGGGGTCGGACCCGTCGTCCGACGACACCTCAGACCCGTCGCCCGACCCGCAGCCGGACAACGGCGGCGGGTCCGACCCGTCCGGCGCCGTGCTGGAGGTGCCCGTCGCCGCGGCGCCGAGCGTCGACGGCCTCGGCGACCTCCTCGGCGACGCTGACCGGCCACTGGTGACGTCGCCTCTCCCACGGGCGGCGAGCGCCCGGGGACGGCTGGTCGGCGGCTTCCCGGCCGCGCTGCGTCCGGCCCCCGGCTCGCGGGTCGAGACCAGCAGCGTCTCCCCTGCCGACGACCGCCTCCAGGTGGCGCTGGTCGGATCCACCGCGATGGCACCCGGCCGGGTGCTGCTCGCCTACCGCACCCGTCTCGGGCGTCGCGGGATGGTCGAGCAGGCGACGGCCCCGCAGACAGCTCCCGGTTCGCAGGCCGCCGCGCTGCAGCGCGGGCGCAGCGTGGTCACCATCACCGTCACGCGGCAGGGTTCGCGGACCAGCTACTCCGTGATGGCCTCGCTGCACACCGGACCCGAGTGAGACGGATGTACATCTCAGTTCGCGACCGCCCCACCACCGACAGGGCCCTGGCACCCGCCGACCGCGCGGCGAGGCCGCCGGTCGGTCGTGTGGTGGTCGTGCTGGGCGTGGTCTCCATGCTCACGGACATCTCCTCGGAGTCGGTCGCCGCCATCCTCCCGCTCTACCTGACGGCCGTCGTCGGCCTCACCCCGGTGGCGTACGGCCTCATCGACGGGCTCTACCAGGGCGTGAGCGCACTGGTCCGCCTCGGCGGCGGCTGGCTGGCCGACGCCGCCGACCGCCCGAAGTGGGTGGCGTTCCTCGGCTACGGCGTCTCCGCGATCGCGCGCGTCTTCCTGCTCTTCGCCACCGGGGCCGCCGGCATCGCGGCGGTCGTCACCGCCGACCGGATCGGCAAGGGGATCCGCACCGCGCCGCGCGACTCGATGATCAGCACCTCGACCCCGACCGAGCACCTCGGTCGGGCGTTCGGCGTGCACCGCATGCTCGACACCATCGGCGCGGCCCTCGGCCCGCTGATCGCCTTCGGCCTGCTGTGGGCGGTGCCCGACGACTACACCGTCGTCATGGTCGTCTCGCTCGCCTTCGCGCTCGCGGGCGTGGCCCTGCTCGGCCTGCTCGGCCCCGACGTCCGGGTGAAGCGTGAGCACGTCGGTCCGACGCCGCCGCCGTTCCGGTGGCGCGACCTGGGCGACCGGCGCCTCCGGCCCCTGCTCGCCGTGGCCGGGGCACTCGGCCTGCTCACGGTCGGCGACGGCTTCATCTACCTCGCGCTCCTCGACCACGCCGACGTCACCGTCACGTGGTTCCCGCTGTTCTACGTCGGCACCAACGTCGCCTACCTGGCGCTCGCCGTCCCGGTCGGACGGCTGGCCGACCGCGTCGGTCGCGCCCGGGTGCTGGTCCTGGGTCACCTCGCCCTCGTCGGCGCCTACCTCTGCTCGGTGCTGCCCACCTCGACGGTCGCCGCGACCGTCGGCACGCTGGTCCTGCTCGGCAGCTTCTACGCCGCGACGGACGGCGTGATCGCCGCCGTCGCCGGTAGGCTCGTGCCCGTGCAGGCACGTTCGAGCGGCATCGCCGCCGCCCAGACCGTGGTGGCCCTGGCCCGGATGCTCGCCTCGGCCGGTTTCGGCCTGCTGTGGCTGCTCCTGGGCCCCGCGACGGCGATGGTGTCGGTGGCGGCGCTGCTGGTGCTCGCGATCCTCCTCGCGGCGACCCGGGTGGGGCGCCTCGACGGCGCCGTGACCACCGCCGCCTGACCTGCCATGAACGTCGGTCCGCGCGCCCGGGTGCTGGTGTTCGTCGCCATCGTCGTCGCCCTCGTCGCGACCGCAGGGGTCTACGTCCTCGCCCAGGGCCGCGAGGTACGTGCCCAGCGCGACGCCGAGCCCGAGGCGGTCCGGACACCAGTCGCCGAGGTCGTGGACGGCCCGCGCATCGTGTTCCGGCACACGGGCCTCGACAACGAGCTCGGCGTGGTCGCGATGGTGCCGCTCGACGACCCCGGCGGCGCCCGCGCCTTCACGGGCGTCTCGTGCGACCGCGTCGCGGCCGGGCCCGACGGCGCCTCGTGCCTGACCATCGACCGCGGGGTGGTCACGACCTACGAGGCGCACTCCTACGACGCCGACTGGCAGGAGGTCGACTCCTCGCCCCTGCCCGGCATCCCCAGCCGCACCCGTCTCTCGCCGGACGGCACGCTGGTCGGGACGACGTCCTTCGTGTCGGGGCACTCCTACATGACGGCCGGCTTCTCCACCGCGACGGAGATCCACGCCTTCGACGGCAGCAGGACGTGGGGGAACCTCGAGAAGTTCGACCTCGTCATCGAGGGCACGCAGGTGCGCCCGACCGACCGCAACATCTGGGGCGTCACCTTCGTCGACGACGAGACGTTCTACGCCACCGTCGCCGAGGGCGGCCGCACCTGGCTGGTCGAGGGCGACCTGACCGAGCGCACCCTCACCTCGGTCTCCGCCGACGCCGAGTGCCCGGCCGTGTCGCCGGACGGCTCGCAGGTGGCCTTCAAGGTCGACGTCGACCCGGGGCGCAAGGTCGTGTGGCAGATCACGGTCCAGGACCTCGCGACGGGTGAGCGCACGCTGCTCGAGCAGGGTCCGCGAGGGGTCGACGACCAGGTGGAGTGGCTCGACGACGACACCCTGCTCTACGGGATGCCGCGCGCCGACGAGCCCGGCGTGACCGACGTGTGGTCGCTCGACACCACGGCTGACGCCGCTCCACAGCTCCTCGTCGAGCAGGCCTGGTCGGCCACCGTCGTGCGCTGACCGGGCCGTGTCGGCACCGTTTGGGGAAGTTCCTGCACCGGCTTGTGGTCGTGCTGACGGCTTGTGGAGGATGCCTCGGACTGCGCCCCCACCGCAGTACCGTTCCCCTACCCCGTTCCCGACCCCCCGGGTGACAGCGAGGTCCATCGATGCATTCCCCCGTGCCCCCCACGCACACTCCTACTCCACGCCGCCTCCGGCGGCTCGTGCCCGTCGCCCTCCTGGCCGTCGGCCTGTCCGCGGTCGTGCTGACCGGTCCCGCTCCCGCGGCACCGACGGCCGACCCGCAGCGCGCCGCCGCCACCGTCGGCGCCTTCGGCAAGGGCGAGCCCTCCGGCGTCATCGTACGCCGGGGGCCCTCCCGCGAGGTCGGCATGCGCTTCTCCCCCAAGGTCGACGGCAAGGTCGTCGGCGTGCGCTACTACAAGCCGCTCGCCTGGAAGGCCGCGACGCCGCGCTCCGCCACGCTGTGGTCGGGCAGCGGCAAGCGCCTCGCCCGCACCTCGATCGCTCCGGTCGCGGGCACCGGCTGGCAGTCGGTGAAGTTCCGGTCGAAGGTCGCCCTGACGAAGGGCACCCGCTACGTCGTGTCCGTGCACACGCGCACCAAGGGCATCCACGCCGCCACGCCGCGCGGCTTCGCCAAGGGCCACTCCACCGCGCAGCTGCGCGTGCCCGGCAAGCGCAACGGCTGGACGACCGTGTCCGACCGCCCGGCCTTCCCGCGCAGCGAGGCCCGCGGCGACGCCAACTTCTGGGTCGACGTCCGCTTCAAGCCGGGCACCTCGACGCAGGACCCGACGCCGACGCCCACCCCGACGCCCACGCCCACCCCCGTCGGCGGCTGGCCGGGCCCGGACAACACCGGTGTCCCCGCCGGCACCACGCTGACCCCCTACACCGGGCCGTGCACGATCAGCTCCCCGGTCACCATCACCGGTGCCGACGTGCTCGCGAAGTGCAAGGACGCGCTCGTCATCCAGACCAAGGGCGTCGTCATCGACAAGTCCTCGGTCCCGGGCGTGTGGTCGATCTACGGCGACGGCGACAGCTCGGTCACCATCACCGACTCCGACGTGCGCGCCGGCTCCGTCTCGACCGCCGGGCTCTGGGGCTACAACATCAAGGCCAGCCGGGTGGACATCACCGGTGGCCAGCACAGCTTCCAGTGCAACAACTTCTGCGAGCTGAGCGACTCCTGGCTGCACGACCAGTACAACCCCGACGGCGGCAGCACCCACAACAATGCGTTCATCTCCAACGGTGGGCACACCATGGTGGTGCGTCACAACACGCTGCACTGCACGGCGATCCTCAACAGCACCGACGGTGGGTGCACGGCCGACGTCTCCCTCTTCGGTGACTTCGACCCGATCGACGACGTGCTGATCGAGAACAACTTCCTCCGCGCCAACAACTCCTCGATCTCCTACTGCGCCTACGGCGGGCAGAAGGGCTCGAAGCCCTACGGCGCGACCAACATCCGGTTCATCAACAACGTCTTCGAGCGTGGCGCCAACCGCAAGTGCGGCGTCTACGGGCCGGTGACGTCGTTCGAGAAGGGCGCGGTCGGCAACGTGTGGTCCGGCAACGTCTGGGACAGCGGCGAGGCCCTCAACCCGTAGGCGCGACCCGACCAGCAGGTCCGCCGGACTCCTGTGCCGGACTCCTCTGGCCGCGGCTCCCGAGGCCGCGGCTAGAGGGCTCCCCCGCCGACCGCCACGAGCGACTTGGTCAGCCCGGCCACGCGCTCGTGGTGGATGGTGGAGCCCGGGAAGTACGACTTCAGCTCGGCGATCCCGACGAGCTCGGTCCACTGCACCTCCGACATCGCGTCCTCGCGCGAGTCCGGGCTGCTGTGGGCCAGCGGCCACCGCGCGGCCAGCCGGGCGCGCGCGGCCATCGGCATGAACTGCAGGCCCGGGAAGAGCCAGTGCGGCTCGAGCGGGAAGTAGCGGTAGGGCGTCTGCACCCAGTGCCGGGGTGCGAGCGCGTGCACCTCGCGCGCGAGGGCGGCCCGCTGGGCGTGCCCACCGACGTGCTCGAGCAGCGAGTTGGAGAAGACGACGTCGTACGACCCGGGCGCGCCCGCCGCCCCCAGTGCCTCGCGGGCACGGCAGGCGTCGCCGGTCACCGGCACCATCGCCGGGTCGTCGGAGTCTCCGGGCTCGAAGAGGTTGAGCACGGTGACCTCCTTCGGGCGGACCGGCGCGCGGCGCCACCACTCGACGGTGCCGCCGAGGTCCAGCACGGACATGGTCGCCAGGTCGGGGAACGCCTCCTCGACCAGCGCCCACCGCGCCGCGCGCGTGCGTGCGCCTGCGGAGCCGGGTGCGTCCACCAGCTTGTGCCTGAGCCGTGCCGCGACCCCACGGTTCTCCGTCATCGTGTTCCCCTCGTCGTCGGCGCGCCGCTCACCACGGCACGCACATCAGCTCGCTGTACAGGTAGTCGACCGACCGCGGCGACAGGCCGTCGCCGCGGAACATCCGGGGCCGCGGAGCAGCCTGCTGGCGGGAGAGCCGCGGCGGCCGGCCCGCGACGCGCCCCTCGGCGAGCGTCACGAGCGCGCGGTGCCGCACCAGCAGGTGGCGGTAGGGCGCGTGCCCGGCGCGCGCCAGCACGGCCGGGTCCGAGACGTGCAGCAGCGAGGCGAAGAGCGGCAGCCCCTTGCGCCGCTCGCGTCGCGCGATCACGTAGCAGGAGTCCTCGCCCACGCGGACCACGAAGTGCAGCGCGGCCGCCGCGGACCGGTGGTCGCGATAGACCTGCAGGTCGCGCCCCGACAGGGCTGCCTCGATCTGGGCGGGAGCGGTCAGGACCCGCACGCCCCGCCTCGAAGGCAGCGGCAGGTTGGGCACGAGGGCCGTCGAGGTGTCGAGCGAGTGGAAGCCGAGCCGCTCGTTGAGACGTACGACGTTGCCGCTGGGCGAGAGGTCCACGAAGTCGTAGCCGCGCTGGCGCAGCATCGCCCGTGCGAGCCGTACGCCGTGGGCACGGTGCTCATCGAGCACGCACCAGGCCGCCAGGTTGCAGATCCGGCGTACCTGCCCGTCGACCTCGCGCTCGGAGTAGAAGGCAAGGTAGGCGCCCACGACGGCGCCGCCCTGCCGGAGCAGGAACCCGTGGTTGGGCGCGTCCACGCTCCACGGCGGAACGGCGCTGCTCGCCCACTGCGCCGCACTCAGCCTGCTGTTGAGGTGCTGGTGCAGGAAGTCGGCGACGTCACCGACGTCGGCGCCGGTGATCGGCGCGAGCTCGACCCTGTCGTCCACCCCCACGGACTCCCCCATGGTCCTCACCGTAGGAAGCACGGCCGGGGCAGACCGGCGCCCGGCGGGGCACATACCTCCATTTGGGGAGCATCGGTCGTCGGACCGGCTGGAGCGGTCACTGCGTCGCCTACCTTTCCGGCATGCGTGTGGTGAATGTGTGCTTCCACGGCATCGGCACACCGCAACGCGTGCTCGAGCCGGGCGAGGACTCCTACTGGATCAGCCGTGACGTCTTCCGGGGCGTGCTCGACCGGGTGGTGGGCCGGGACGACGTCCGGCTGAGCTTCGACGACGGCAACGCCTCCGACGTGGACATCGCGCTCCCGGAGCTGCTCGAGCGGGGACTGACCGCGACGTTCTTCGTGGTGGCGGGCCGGCTCGACCAGCCCGGCAGCCTCGGCGCCGACGACGTACGCCGCCTCCGCGACGCGGGCATGACGATCGGCAACCACGGCATGACGCACCGGCCGTGGCGCGGCCTCGACGCGGCGAGGCGGCAGGAGGAGCTGGTCATCTCACGCGAGGTGCTCGAGGACGTGACCGGCAGCCGGGTCCACGACGCCGCGCTCCCGCTCGGGCGCTACGACCGCGGCGTGCTCGAGGCACTGCGGCCCCTGGGCTACCGCTCGGTGCAGACCAGCGACCGTCGTTGGGCACGCTCCGACCGCTGGCTCCAGCCGCGCTACAGCATTCGGCACGGCGACTCGCCCCGCACGGTCGAGCGCGAGGTGCTGCGTCCGCCCGCCCTGCACCTGCAGGCCCGGTCGGCCCTCGTCGGGACCGTCAAGCGCCTGCGCTGAGACTCATCAGCACCTTCGGACGGTAGGCCGGGAGTGGCACCGCGACATCACCCGAGGCTGGGTGAGGTGCCGGCCCGCACCGCCGCCGAGCGGTGCCTGACGACCGCGCCTGGGTGACGTCGTACGTGGTGCGCCGGGACCGGCCGCGAAGGGCCGCCTCACCCCTGCGGGTTGGCCCCCGCAGCGCCGCAGCGGGGCGGGGATGTTGAATGACGGTTGAACACAACCGACGAGCAGGAGCTCTACGTGAACAAGACTGAACTGCGCGACGCCATTGCGTCGCACGCCGAGCTGACCAACGCCCAGGCCGACAAGGCCCTCGAGGCTGTCATCACCTCCATCACCTCCGCTGTCGCGGGCGGCGACAAGGTGACCGTTCCGGGCTTCGGAACCTTCGAGTCCCGCGAGCGTTCGGCCCGCACGGGCCGCAACCCGCAGACCGGCGAGACGATGGAGATCGCGGCCAGCAAGGCCCCGGCCTTCAAGCCGGCTGCTGCGTTCAAGAACGCCGTCAACGGCTGACGCACCATCCTCGGCGGGGCCGCCGGCGGGACGCACCACGCGTCCTGCCGGCGGCCCCGACGTCGTTGCCGGCCAGCGTCGGTTGTCCAGACCATCGCTCCGGGACCGACGCGCAGACGTACCGTGGCTCGGGAGGTGGTGTCGATGTCCGTCTGGTGGATCATCCTCGCCCTGATCGTGCTCGTCTTCGTGTGGGCGGGCTGGCAGAACCGGTCGCGTGACAGGACCTCGGGCCCCGAGGCCCGGGGCGATCGCCACCGCCGCACCGGCGGGTACGACGGCAGCGGCTGACACGGACCTAGCGCTGGTGCGCGCCGGCCGTCTCGCGGTCGCGGCCGGTCGCGGAGGTCACCGACGCTGTGGTGCGGGGCCAGGTCCAGGCCCACCTCACGATGAGGGCCAGGACGACCAGCTCGAGGACGACACCGAGGCCGTAGAAGTAGAGGTAGAACCCACCCGCCACGTTGAACACCGTGAAGGGGACGAAGAGTGCGGCCACGACGAGGTTGGTGGCGCGGTTCGCCCGGGCGGGCAGCGACGTCGACAGCACGACCATGAACATGGGGACCGCGAGGACGCTCAGCACGGTGGTCGAGAAGGTCTGGGACAGGTCGAACTCGTAGACCTTGCCGTCGAGGATGTCCGCGACGTTGCCCGGCGTGTAGAAGCCGAGGATGTCCACGTAGGCGTAGAGCAGCATGAAGCTCGTCCAGGCTGCAGCGAGCTTGGCTCGCACCGAGAGGGGCTGGTCGTCCAGCGTGGCGATGGCGGGTGACGGTGTGGTCATCATGGGCTCCGTTGCTGTGAGGATCGGTGGATCCACGATCGCTGTGCCCGACAGCGCGCGCCTCGGCTCGGCGGCCGCAGCTCGCCGGCCGATCGGCGCGGTCCCATCGGCCATTCGGCTGGTGCGGTGGCTGTGACGTACCTGTTGCGTCACGATCACCGCACTGACCTCGGCTCCTACACTCCGCACGTGCCTCGCATGACCGTCAAGCTGCTGCTGCTGGACCAGGACGATCGCGTCCTCCTGATCCGCTCGGCTGATCCCGCCTCGGGGACACAGTGCTGGTATCCCGTCGGAGGAGGTGTCGAGACCGGCGAGTCGCTGCAGCAGGCAGCCAGCCGCGAGGCTCACGAGGAGACCGGCTTGTCGACCTTGCCAGTCGGGTCGCCCGTCTGGACCCGCGACCACACGTATCGGTACGACGGTCGAACCGTCGAGGTCCACGAGGACTGGCTGCTGCACAGGGTGGGGCACTTCGAGCCGAGACCTGCGGCGCTGAGCGACTTCGAGGCCCGGACGATCTCGGGCTTCCGTTGGTGGAGAGCCGACGACTTGTCGCGGACGACCGACACCGTCTTCCCGCCGAGGCTCGGGGAGCTCCTGTCCGCACTGCTGCGACACGGACTCCCGCAGGCGCCGGTCGACATCACCGAGCCCGCCCCGAGCTGATCGCCCGACCAGCTTCAGCGCGCTTCGTGGCCGGCTTCGGGCACCCGGCCGCTTCCCCGGTGGTCGAGGAGGGCGCCCGCTCGGGTGGATCAGCGTGCTCGTTGGTCGAGGAGGGCGCCCTGGCGCCCGTCACGAGACCCGGTCCACCGATAGGGCTGCTCCCTGGACGCGCCGATGGCCCCGCCACCGTGGTGAGTGGCGGGGTGCGGGGCGGGGTCATGGTCGCTCGGGTGGATCGACAGTCCCGTTGGTCGAGGAGGGCGCCCTGGCGCCCGTCACGAGACCCGGCTGGTCGAATGCGACCGTGCCATTCCTGTCGCGGAGGTAGCGGTGTCCGTGTGGGCTGGTCCACTCGAACACGCCTGGCGCGACCATCGCGTAGGTCCAGGCGGAGTGGGTCTTGAGCCTGTGGTGGGAGCGGCAGAGCGCGGCGAGGTTCGACGTGGTGGTGGGGCCGGGTTGTGGGCGACCTTCGGCTTCAGCCTCGTGGTCGTACTCGACGATGTGGTCGACGTCCGCGCGGCGGGCGGGCCGCGTGCACCACGGGTACACACACGTGCCGTCGCGCAGGGCGATCTGCTCGCGCAGCCACTGGGGGATGTCGTAGCCGGGTGCACTCAGCTCGGTGGTGAGGTCGATGACCGGCTTGATGGTGACCTTGGTGCGGGTGTCGGCGCACCAGCCCTGGAGCTGCTCGAGGAGGACGAGCCGCTGGAGGTTCTCCATCCGACCGGTGGGGCCGAACACCGTGGTCTCACCGACGNCGGGTGTCGGCGCACCAGCCCTGGAGCTGCTCGAGGAGGACGAGCCGCTGGAGGTTCTCCATCCGACCGGTGGGGCCGAACACCGTGGTCTCACCGACTGCGGTGGCGTCGAAGTGGGTGTGGACGACGACCTCCCGGGCGGGCGGCTGCTTGGTGGGCTCCGCGCCGGCGCCGGCCAGGTCGAGTGCCGTCTGGGCGCGGGCGAGGTTGCCGAGCGCCTTGGACCGGCGCACGTCGAGGGACTCGGTGGAGCCGAGGGCCTTCTGGACCGCGGCGTCCTGGGCGATGGCGTGGCCGAGGTCGAGGGCGTCGGCGATGCCGAGCACGGCGTCGAAGTGCATCGTGCCGCCGAAGTCGACGTCCTCGTCGTTCAACGTGGCATGGCGCGGGTCGACGTGCAGGTGCCCGTCCTCCGGATCCTCAGGCGGGTCGGGTGCCGCGAGCTCGAACCGCTTGATGGTCTCCGCCACGAGGCGGTCGAGCTGTGCGGGGCCGATGCGTCCGGCGACTGCGGCGACCTGCGCGTCCACGTGCGCGGCCGCTTCGACCGTCAGGGTGGGGACGGTGTGGATCGTCGTCTCCGCGACGGACCGCGCCTTCCACGCGGGGACGGCACCGGACTGGACCTGGGCCCACAGGCGCGGGAGGCGGTGGCGCAGCTCGAGGGCGTGGCCGATGAGCTTCTTCGCCGATGTGGTCGACATGCCGAGGACGGCTCCGAGCTCGGCGATGCAGAACTCCGCCACCAGCGGCGCGCCTTCTCCGGCGATGGGTTCCTCGTGCTCGCAGCCGGGGACGGTGAAGGTCGCGGCGTGGTGGATCGACTCGGGCGGGTGGAGGTCTGCCCAGCGCGCGGCAAGGACCAGCTGCCTGGCTGCGGCGGCGTTCTCCGTGGCGCGTTCGGAGCGGATCGAGGCGAGCACGTCGGAGGCGGAGAGGTCGTCGTCGACCTTCCCGACTCGGTGCTCCAAGGCTTCGATCATGTGTTCGAGTTTACTGCGGGCCACCGACACTCACGGCGACGAAGTGGATCTGTGGAGACGTCCCGCGAACTGGGTCTCGATGCGCCTCGCCCGTTCCTCGCTCGGCTACTCACCACTTTGGTTGTTGAGGGGTCTCGTGACGGGACTGCGTCCCTCCTCGACCAGCGGGGGGTGAGCGTGGTTTCGAGGCTCGCTGGCGCTCACCTCAACCACCGAGGGTTGAGCAGGAGGGGGCGGGCGTGGTTTCGAGGCTCGCTGGCGCTCGCACCTCAACCACCGAGGGGGACGGGATGGGGGTGAGCGTGGTTTCGAGGCTGGGCGTGGTTTCGAGGCTCGCTGGCGCTCGCACCTCAACCACCGAGGGGGACGGGATGGGGGCGGGCGTGGTTTCGAGGCTCGCTGGCGCTCGCACCTCAACCACCGAGGGGGACGGGACGAGGGGTCTCGTGACTCCGTCCCTGCTCGACCACCGGGCGGTGTGACCGGGGTCTGCCGCACGACGTGGACGCGTGGCAGCGTGCCCACCACCCACCTCGGGACCTCGGACGGCCGCTGGGCCTCGTGGCCGAGCTGGTCAGCGGCGCGAGAGGATGCTCGGCGTGAAGAAGATCCTGGCCATCGTCGCAACGGGAGTCGTCGTGCTCGTGGTGGTGGGCGCGGTCCTGGTCCAGCAGTACAACGCGTGGGCGACGGCCGACCTGGAGCGCAACGTCCAGGAGTTCACGCCGTCCGACACCCTCGAGTCGTGCCTGGACGAGATCGACGGCGTCTGGCTGCCGTGGTTGGTCGCCCGGGCCCGGGACCTGTGCGCCGAGGCCACCGGCGGCTGAGTCACTCCCGGGGCGGCGTGAAGGCGAACCAGCCGTCACCCGGGCCCAGTGGGCGCTCGGCCCGCAGCCGGGCGAGCGCGCGCTCCCGGGCCCTGCCCCGGACCGGCGGCAGCTCGGCCCGGGTCGAGCGGTGCAGCGACCCGTCGTGGAACACCATGAACCGTTCGTCGGGGTCCGGGTCGGCGATCGCCTCTGCGAGGTGGAGCGTCAGGTCGTCCTGGTGGTCGACCAGCACCTCCTCCCACTCCTCGGGAGTGAGCACGAACGTGATCGTCTCCGGTGGCCCACCGAGAGCCGACGGCTCGTCGTCGCGGTCACGCCGCAGGCGCAGCTCGTACCAGTCCGCCGCCACCTGGGTGACGTCGCCCTCGCCGGACAGCGTCTGGAGCAGCAGCTGCCGCTGCGCCTCCCGGTCCGGCAGCCCCGCTCGCACCCGGGCCTGCCGCTCGGCGCGCTCCCGGTCGCGGCGACCGCCGTCCCGGTGCCTCGAGATGTGGTGCCCCGCTGCTCGCATCACCCGCGCCGCGACCTGCGGTGCGTAGGCCGCCGGATCGTCGAGCTCGCTCAACCGGCGCCACTCCGCGTCGAAGGGCACCCGGGTCGAGCCACTGGTCGGTACGCCGTTCCACGAGGGGTCGTCCGTCGGCAGGTCCAGGACGAACGACACCTCGAGCTCGTCGCCGTACGGGCCGTCGACCACCCGCAGGCTCACGACGCGCACGTCACGCCCGAACCCGTCGTAACGGTCGATGCCGTCGTCGGCCTGGCCGTAGGGGTCGTCCGGGTCGATGCCTGTCGGTGCGGGGTTCGTGACGATGGCCAGCAGCGTGGCGACGTAGTCCTCGTCCGGCACGACCGCGACACCCAGCCGCTTCTCGTAGAACACCCGGGTGAAGCCGTGCTCGGTGGTGCGGGCGGTCTCGACGAAGCCGATCCGCTCGTAGAGCGCCTGGTTCTCGACCATGGTCACGTGGGTGTAGAGCCGGATCCGGGGGAGGCCGAGCGCGAGCGCGCGGGACTCGGCGAGCTGGAGGAGGGAGCGCCCGACCCCACGTCCGCGGTGCGAGGGGAGGACGGCGACGTTCTCGAGGAGCAGGGCGTCGTCCTCCGCGACCAGGAGCAGGAACCCGACGACGGCGCCGCCGTCAGTGGCGACCCATGCCTCGGTGTCGGTGACCGCGGCGGCGTAGTCGGTGTCCATCGGACCGGGGCGCAGCCCGCCCATCCGCTCGACGTAGGGGGAGTACGCCGCCTCGGCGACGGCGGCCATGGCGAGGGTGTCGCCCGCCGCGGCCCGGCGCACGTCGACGGGCCCGCCGGTGGTGGGTGACGGCATGGCCGGAGCCTACGAGAGCCACCACGCGGACGGCAGGCATCGGCTGGAACCGCCGAAGAACTTGTCATCACACCCGGCGTTCCTTCGGCAGATGTCGCCAGTGAGGGTGTGTGATGTGGCGCACTAGTTTGTGGCTTCTCGGGTACACACCCCTGCGAATTCTGGAGGCCTGCTCATGTCGATGTTCAAGTGGGACGTGGTCGATCCCGCACCCGGCGAGGCGGTGCTCCCGCACCAGCGACTGCCGTGGGGCAAGACGATCGGCCTCGGCGCCCAGCACGTGGTCGCCATGTTCGGCGCCACCTTCGTGTTCCCGCTGGTGATGGGGCTCGACCCCAACCTCGCCATCATGTTCTCGGGTCTCTGCACGATCCTGTTCCTGCTCATCGTCCAGAACCGGGTGCCCAGCTACCTCGGCACCAGCGCGTCCTTCGTGGCCTCGGTCGCCGCGATCCGCGCCCTCGACGAGGGCAACGACTCCTCCTACGTCACGGGTGCGATCCTGGTCGGCGGACTCGTGCTGGCGGCAGTCGGCGTGCTCGTCCACTTCGCCGGCGGTGAGCTGATCCACCGGATCCTCCCGCCCGCCGTGACCGGCGCCGTCGTCATGCTGATCGGCTTCAACCTCGCTCCCGTCGTGGCCGGCATCTACTGGCCCCAGGACCAGTGGATCGCGCTGCTCACCGCCGCGTTCATGGTGTTCGCCGCCGTCGCGCTCCCGGGCTTCTGGTCGCGCATCGCGGTGTTCCTTGCGTTGATCTTCGGCTACCTGCTGTCCTTCGTCGCCGACAAGGTCTTCGGCCCGATCACGTCCGTGCTGGGCGGTGCGACCGAGGCCACCGAGCACGACCGCGTCTCCTGGGCCGGCGTCCAGGCCGCCGACTGGATCGGCCTGCCGAGCGGCACGCTCGCCGACGGCGTCTCCGTGGTCCACGGCCCGTCCTTCTCGCTGACCGCGATCCTCCTCGTCCTCCCCGGCGTCATCGCCCTCGTCGCCGAGAACACCGGCCACGTCAAGGCGGTCGCCGAGATGACCGGCGAGAACCTCGACCCCTACATGGGCCGCGCCATCGGTGCCGACGGCATCGCGACCGCGTTCGCCAGCGCCTTCGGTGGCTCGCCGACCACGACGTACGCCGAGAACATCGGCGTCATGGGTGCCACGCGCGTCTACTCCACCGCGGCCTACTACGTGGCCGCAGCCGTGGCGATCCTGCTGGGCCTGTGCCCGAAGTTCGGTGCGATCGTCAACGCGACCCCGGGCGGGGTCCTCGGCGGCATCACGGTCGTCCTCTACGGAATGATCGGCCTCGTGGGTGCCAAGATCTGGGTCGAGAACAACGTCGACTTCGGCAACCCGGTCAACATGGTCGGCCTCGCTGCCGGACTGATCGCCGGCATCGGCGGCGTCACCCTCACGTTCGGTGACGACTTCGAGCTCGGCGGCATCGCCCTCGGCACGATCCTGGTCATCGTGTTCTTCCACATGGTCAAGGGCCGGGGCGGCCACGGTGCCGGCACCGTGACCCGCAACCTGAGCCACCCCGACTACGACGGTGGCGTGGACGACGTGGCCTCGGGGGGCTCCGCTCCGCGATGAAGCCTGCACCCTTCGCCTACCTGCGCCCGTCCACCCTCGAGGAAGCCCTCGCGGCGCTCGCGGGGGAGCAGGGGGCGAAGGTGCTGGCCGGCGGCCAGTCCCTGGTCCCACTGCTGTCCATGCGACTGGCCGCACCGTCGATGCTGGTCGACATCAACGCCCTGCCGGGCCTCGGGGACGTCACCTGTGACGCCTCCGGGGTCCGGGTCGGGGCGCTCGCCCGCCACGCGGAGGTCCTCGCCTCCGTGGCGGCGGCCGAGGTCCAGCCCCTGCTCGCGATGGCGCTGAGCCACGTGGCCCACCCGACCATCCGCAACCGCGGCACCACCGTCGGCTCCCTGGTCCACGCCGACGCGGCGGCGGAGATGCCCATGGTGCTGCAGCTGCTGGGCGGGTCGGTCGACGTCGCGTCCGTGCGCGGGCGACGTACGATCCCCGCCGCCGAGCTGTTCGCCGGGCCGCTGGAGTCGACGCTGGCCCACGACGAGATCGCCGTCGAGGCGTCCTTCCCGGCACTGCCGGCCGGCGCCGGCGTCGCCTTCCAGGAGATCGCGCGCCGCCACGGCGACTACGCCCTCGTCGGCGTCGCCGCCCTCGTCGAGACCGACGGTGACGACGTCACCCGGGTCCGGCTCGGCTTCGTGTCCGTGAGCGACGTGCCCGTCGTCGTCGACGTCACCGACGCCGTCCGCGACCCGGCCGGTGACCCGGCCGCGCGGGCCCTGGCCGAGCTCGAGCCCGCCGACGACATCCACGCCACCGCCGCCTACCGCGCCCACCTCGTGAAGGTGCTGGTGCCCAAGGTCCTGGCCGCGGCCACCGACCACGCCCGTCAGGGGAAGGACGCATGAGCACTGCTGTTCCGGAGGAGATCCACGACGTCCGACTGCACGTCAACGGCGCCGTCCACGAGGTGGCGGTGCCGGCCCGGCGCCTGCTGTCCGACGCGCTGCGCCACGACTGCGGCCTGACCGGCACCCACGTCGGGTGCGAGCACGGCGTGTGCGGTGCGTGCACGGTGCTCGTCGACGGCACCCCGGTGCGCTCGTGCCTGATGTTCGCGGTCTCCGCGGTCGACGCCGAGATCACCACCGTCGAGGGGCTGACCGAGGCCGACGGGTCGCTCTCGCCCGTGCAGCAAGGTTTCTCCGACTGCCACGGCCTCCAGTGCGGCTTCTGCACGCCCGGCTTCCTCACCACGATCACCGCCGGGCTGCGCGACAACCCCGACCCGTCCGAGGACGAGGCGCGCGAGATGATCGCCGGCAACCTCTGCCGCTGCACCGGCTACCAGAACATCGTGAAGTCGGTCCTGCGCGCCAGCGAGATCCAGCGTGAGATCGAGCGCGAGCGAGGTGGGACGGCATGACCACCAAGCTGTTCGGCGCCAAGGTCCCGCGCGTCGAGGACCAGCGCTTCCTGCGCGGGCAGGGCCGCTACGTCGACGACCTGCTCCACGACGACCCGCGGCTGCTGCACGCTGCCGTGCTGCGCTCGCCGCACGCCCACGCCCGGATCGTCGACATCGACGTCTCCGACGTACTCGACCTCGACGGCGTGCTGGCCGTGTGGACGTGGGAGGACCTCACCGGCCCGATGGCCGAGCCCCTGCCGCTGCTGATCCCGCACCCGGCCCTGACCGAGGGACGCACGCAGTACGCCCTCGCCAAGGACGAGGTGAACTACGTCGGCGAGGCGATCGCCTTCGTCGTCGCCGTCGACCGCTACGTCGCCGAGGACGCCGTCTCCCGGATCCGCGTCGACTACGAGTACCTCCAGCCGGTCGTCGGGATCGCGGCCGCACGCGCCGCCACGCGCCTCGTGCACGACGACGTGCCCGGCAACGTCGGCGCCCGGATGGAGCAGGAGAACGGCGACGCGCGCGCCGCGATCGCAGCTGCCCCGCACACCCTGCACCTCGAGCTCGACGTCGAGCGCTCCGCCTGCACGCCGATGGAGGGCCGCGGCACCGTCGCCCGGTGGGACCCCGACACGAGCCGCCTCACCGTGTGGTCGTCGACCCAGACCTCCACCGGCGTCCGCGGCTGCGTGGCCGCCAAGCTCGGCCTCGACCTGGCCAAGGTCGACGTGATCACCCCCGACGTCGGCGGCGGCTTCGGCGTCAAGGTCGTGCACCCGTGGCCCGAGGAGCTGCTGGTGCCGCTGGCCGCGATGACCCTCGGCCGGCCGGTGAAGTTCACCGAGGACCGCCGCGAGCACTTCATCTCCTCCGCCCACGAGCGGGCCCAGCAGCACGTCGTCGACGTCGGCTTCGACGACGACGGCCGGGTGCTCGGGCTCAACGTCGAGTTCTGGCACGACCACGGGGCGTACACGCCGTACGGCCTGATCGTCCCGATCATCACCTCGACGCAGCTGCTCGGCCCCTACAAGCCGCAGAACTACCGCGTCGTCTTCGAGTCGCTCTACACCAACACCGTCATCGTGACGCCCTACCGCGGTGCCGGCCGGCCGCAGGGCTGCTTCGTGATGGAGCGCACCATGGACGCGATCGCGGCCTACCTCGGCAAGGACCGCACCGAGGTCCGCTCGACGAACTTCATCCAGCCCGACGAGTTCCCCTACGAGCACGGCCTGGTCTTCCAGGACGGCCGCGAGCTCACCTACGACTCCGGCGACTACCCGGCGTCGCTCGCCAAGCTCAAGGAGCTGGTCGGCTGGGACGAGTTCGAGGACCTCCGCGCCGAGATGGCCGCCCAGGGCAGGCGCGTCGGCATCGGCCTGGCCTGCTACGTCGAGGGCACCGGGGTCGGCCCCTACGAGGGCGCCCACGTGCACGTCGAGACCTCGGGCAAGGTCAAGGTCGCCACCGGCCTGACCACCCAGGGCCAGGGCCACCAGACCGCGTTCGCGCAGATCGTCGCCGACACCCTCGGCGTGCGCTTCGAGGACGTCGAGATCACCACCGGCGACACCCGCAAGATGCCCTACGCCGTGGGGACGTTCGCGTCCCGCGCCGCCGTGATGAGCGGGTCGGCGATCCACCTCGCCGCACTGCGGGCCCGCGAGAAGGCCCTGCGCATCGCGGCCGAGGCGCTGGAGGCGTCCGAGGACGACCTCGACATCGTCGACGGCGTCGTCTCCGTGCGCGGCACCGACGCCACGATCGACCTGGGCACGGTCGCGGTGCTCTCCAACCCGCTGCGCTACGCCTTCGACGAGGCGTCCAAGGCCGCCACCCAGTTCACCGTCGGCGACCCGGGCAAGCCGCCCGTGGCCGAGGACGACGAGCCTGGGCTGGAGGGCAAGGACTTCTACTCCCCGCCGCGCTCGACCTTCGCCAACGGCATGCACGCCGTGATCGTCGAGACCGATCCGGAGACCGCGGAGATCACGATCCTCAAGTACGCAGTCGTCCACGACTGCGGCCACCTGATCAACCCGATGATCGTCGAGGGCCAGATCCACGGCGGCGTCGCGCAGGGCGTCGGCGGCGCGCTCTACGAGCGGATGGTCTACGACGACTCGGGGCAGCTGCTCAACGCCTCGTTCATGGACTTCCTGATGCCCTACGTCACCGAGGTCCCGACCAGCATCGACATCGACCACCTCGAGACCCCCTCGCCGCTCAACCCCCTCGGCATCAAGGGCGCCGGCGAGGCGGGCGTGATCCCGTCCGCAGCGGTCTTCGCCGCCGCCATCGAGGACGCCGAGGGCTTCCCGATCACCGCGATGCCCATCTCCCCGTCCGAGCTCTTCGCGCTGCGCCTCGAGCACGCCGACGACACCCACGCCACCGCCCTCGGTAGTTAGGGACGAAACGGTAGGCCGAGGGCCTCCTCCACCTACCGGATCGTCCCGAACTACCCCCAGAAGGAGCCACCACATGAAGTTCACCGGAGAGAACGTCCTGGCCGCCCCCGTCGAGCAGGCCTGGGACGCGCTGCTCGACCCGTCCGTCCTGGTCCGCACGATCCCGGGCTGCGAGCGCCTCGAGGCACTGGACTCGAAGCCGGGCGACAACGCCTACGCCATGACCGTGACCGCCGGCGTCGCCTCCATCAAGGGCACCTACGCCGGCTCCTGCGTGCTCACCGACCTGGTGGAGCACGAGTCGCTGGTGATGAAGCTCGACGGCGCCGGTGCGCCGGGCACCATCGGCGCCACGGTCAACGTGCGCTTCACGCCCGAGGGCTCCTCGACCAAGGTCTCCTACGACGCCGACGCCGTCGTCGGCGGGATGATCGGCGGCGTCGGCCAGCGGATGCTGACCAGCGTCTCGCGCCGGATGGCCGGGGAGTTCTTCGGCAACGTGGACGCCGCGATCGCCGGCGGCCCGGCCGCCGCAGCGGTCGCCGCGCCCGAGGGCGCGACGGTCGAGCCCGGCGCGCCCGCCCCGGCCGGGGCGGTCTTCACCGCCCCCGCCAAGGTCTCCGCCGCCGGCTCCCAGCAGGACTTCCTCACCGGCGTCGCCGTCGGTGCGGGCCTCGTCGTCCTCGGCGTCGTGGTGGGCGGGATCTTCGGTCGTCGGCGATGACCGACCTGACCGTCGACTCCACCGCGCGCGCCCAGGCGGCCGCCGTACGCTCCGGGGAGATCTCCGCAGCCGAGCTGCTCGAGCTGCACCTCGACCGCATCGAGGAGCGCAACCCCGAGCTCAACGCGATCGTCTCGCTCGACGCCGAGCGCGCCCGGTCGGCGGCTGCGGTGGCCGACCAGGCACAGGCCTCCGGCGAGGAGGTCGGCCCCCTGCACGGGCTGCCGTTCGCCGTGAAGGACACCCACGCACTCGCAGGCTGGCGCACGACCTACGGGTCGCCGATCTTCGCCGACGCGGTCGCCGACCACGACGACCTCCTCGTCGAGCGGGTCCGGCGCGCGGGCGCGGTCTTCGTCGGCAAGACCAACGTGCCGGAGTTCGCGGCCGGGTCGCACACCTTCAACACCGTCTTCGGCGTCACCCGCAACCCGGTCGACCCGTCACGCTCGGCCGGCGGATCGAGCGGGGGAGCGGCGTCCGCGCTCGCCTCAGGCATGGTGCCCCTGGCCGACGGCTCCGACATGGGCGGCTCGCTCCGCAACCCGGCGTCGTTCTGCGGTGTGGTCGGCATGCGGCCGTCGTGGGGACGCGTGCCCGAGTGGCCGCTCTACAACCAGTGGGAGACCACCTCGGTCGGTGGCCCGATGGCGCGCAACGTCGGCGACCTGGCGCTGCTGCTGTCGGTGCTCGCCGGTCCCGACCCGCGCGCGCCGCACGCGCTCGGTGACCCGGGCTCGGCCTTCGCGCCGCCGCTCACCCCGGCCTCCCTCGGGGGGCTGCGGGTGGCGTGCTCGGTGGACCTCGGCGGCGCGCTGGTGGTCGACCACGCGGTCGCAGACGTCGTACGCGCCACGGCGGAGCGGCTCGCCGGTGCCGGCAGCGCTCTCGTCGAGGCACACCCCGACCTCTCCCTCGCCGACGACACGTTCCGCACCCTGCGGGCATGGCACTTCCAGGCGAAGTTCGCCGACCTGCTGGCCCAGCACCCGACGTCGTTCAAGCCGTCGCTGGAGGCCAATATCCGCGCCGGCGAGTCGCTCACCGGCGCGGACGTGGCGCGGGCCTACACCCAGCGCACCGCGCTGGCGGAGACGATGCGCGTCTTCTTCGAGCACCACGACGTGCTGCTGCTGCCGACCTCACAGGTCCCGCCGTTCCCGGTGGAGCAGGAGTTCCCCGAGACCATCAACGGCCAGCAGATGCCGGACTACCTGGCGTGGATGCGGTCGGCGTACTTCATCACCGTGACCGGCTGCCCCGCGATCTCGGTACCGGCCGGCACCACGCCCGACGGGCTGCCCGTGGGCGTTCAGCTGGTCGCCAGGCACGGCTCGGACCGCCAGCTGCTCGAGGTCGCCGCGGCCGTCGAGGAGCTGCTCGCCGGCTGAGCAGCCAGGGCCAGCACGGCGCGCGGATTCACCGGTGAGGACCACCGGACCGCACGCGGCGTGCCGCGGCCCTCGAGCAGGCCGTCGGCGGCGACGAGCCGTACGCCGGCGCGGGCCAGGAGGGCCTCCGACGCCGCGTTCCCGGGCTCGACCGTCGCCTCCAGCCAGGTGATCCCGCGGTCGCGGGCGACCGTGGTGACGGCGTCCACCAAGGCCGAGCCGATGCCCCGGCCCTGGTGCTCGTCGACGACCTCGAAGGCCAGCTCCGCGGAGTCGGCGGAGGTCCGCACGAAGCGGCACAGGCCGACGGGGATGCCGTGGACCAGCGCCACCCAGGCGACGTGTCGATCTCCGTCGACGTCCGCGAGGGTGCGTCGGTGACCGCCCGGCAGCCGCGGCATCGGAACGAGGAAGCGTCGGCGGCGCGACTGCGACGATAGTCCCTCGAACACGGCCTCCACGACGGAGACCTCTCCGCCCGCGAGCGGGCGGAGCAGGGCGGACCCGCCGTCGCGCAGGCGCACGTGGACGTGCACGTGATGGGTCGGTGGGTGCGTCACGACGCCTCCTTCTCCAGCTCGAGCAGCCGGGCCATCACGTGGTCGGGACGGCGTACGACGGTGCGGAGCTCACGTTCGCGTGAGCTCGCCAGGGTGACGTTGAGTGCGTGGTGCATGAGGTGCTCCTGATCGGTTCCTTCGGGTTCGCACCGAGGGTGGGGCGGGCACCTTCCGGCGCCCTTCCGACGACCTGCCCCCGCGGGGGAAGGAACGGGGAAGGCCTGCGGAAGGTCGTCCGGCCAACCTCGTCGCCATGACCACCACCCAGGCCACCACCCAGACCCCGCTCGAGGTCGGCGCCTCGGCCCGGCTCACCCGGACCGTCACCCGGCACGACATCGAGCTCTTCGCCGAGATCACCGGCGACCGCAACCCGCTCCACTTCGACGACGCGCTCGCCGCACGGTCCCGGTTCGGCGGGATCGTGGTGCAGGGCGGCGTGACCTCCGGGCTGCTCAACGCGCTCGTCGCCGAGCAGCTCCCCGGCCCGGGCAGCGTCTTCCTCGAGGTCGCGTGGCGCTTCCTCGCGCCGGTGCGCCCGGGTGACGTCATCACCGCCGCCGCGGTCGTCCTCGCGACCCGCGAGGACAAGCCGGTCACCACGCTCGCCACGAGCGTCACGAACCAGGACGACGTGGTCGTCCTCGACGGCACCGCCGTCGTCTGGCGCGACCCCACGGTCTGCGCCGCCACCACCCACGAGAAGCAGGAGAACCACGCATGAGCATCACCACCGACCAGGCCCCGCTCAACGGAGTCGACGTCGCCACGCTGTTCGGCACGCGCGACGCGGTCAAGCAGACGAACGAGATCGCCCGGTTCCAGTTCCGGGCCGCCAACAGCTGGGTGTCCGGGACGCACAGCCGCTCCACCTTCGCCGGCTTCCACGGCGCGATGCAGGAGCTGCAGCACGAGCAGGAGACCGTGGTCGAGTCCGACCACCCGGCCGTCCTCGTCGGCACCGACGTCGGCCCGACGCCCGTGGAGTACCTGCTCCACGCCATCGCTGCCTGCCTGACCTCCGGCATCGCCAACATCGCGGCGGCCCGCGGCGTGCGGCTCACCCACGTCTCGTCGACCGTCACCGGTGACATCGACCTGCTCGGGATCCTCGGCCTCTCGGGCGGCTCGGTCCGCAACGGCTACGAGCAGGTCAAGGTCACCTTCCGCATCGAGGGCGACGCCGACGACGCCACGCTGCGCGAGATCGTCGAGCAGTCCCGTCGCCGCTCGGCCGTCTACGACGCGCTGACCAACCCCACGCCCGTCGCGATCGAGGTCGTGACGGGCTGACCACCCCACCGCGCGCAGCCGGCCGGTCCGCACCGGCCGGCTGCGCGCGGGAGAAGCTCGAGAGGAACACCTGCATGACCACCATCGACACCGTCGTGATCGGCGCCGGCCATGCCGGCCTGGCCGTGAGCAGGCTGCTCACGGACGCCGGTCGCGAGCACGTCGTGCTCGACCGCGGCCGCGTCGGCGACCGCTGGCGCACCGAGCGCTGGGACTCCCTGCACCTGCTGACGCCGAGCTGGATGACCCGGCTCCCCGGCTGGAGCTACACCGGTCCCGACCCCGACGGCTTCCTCGGCGTCGGCTCCTTCATCCGACTCCTCGAGGCGTACGCCGCCTCGTTCGGCGCGCCGGTCGTCGACCGGGCGACCGTCCACGAGGTCGCGCCGACGCCCGGCCGCGGCGCCGCCTACCGCGTCACCACCAGCAGGGGCACCTGGCACGCGCGGCACGTCGTCATCGCGACGGGGCCGCACGGGACGCCGTACGTGCCCGCGGGCCTCGCCGGCACCGACACCGACCGCGTCGACGTGGTCACCTCGAACCGCTACCGCAACCCCGCGGGCCTTGCCGCCGGCGGCGTGCTCGTCGTGGGCGCCTCGGCGTCCGGCCTGCAGATCGCCGACGAGCTCAACCGCACCGGACGCGACGTGACGATCGCCGTCGGCCGGCACACGCGGATGCCGCGCCGCTACCGGGGCCTCGACATCTTCTGGTGGCTGGAGAACACCGGCCGGCTCGCGCGCACCATCGACGACGTCCCGGACGCCGTCGCTGCGCGGGCCGAGACCTCGCTCCAGCTCGTCGGTCGCGCCGACCCGGAGCGGGCCACCCAGGACCTCGACCTCGGCGGCCTCCAGGCCCGCGGCGTGCGCCTGGTCGGACGGATCGAGGCGGTCGAGGGCCGCACGGCCCGCCTGCGTGACGACCTCGCCGCCACCGTCGGCGCCGCGGACGCCGCCCTCGACGGCTTCCTCGACAGCCTCGACCGCTTTGTCGACCGGGTCGGCCTGGGCGGTCAGCTGTGGGACAGCCCCCGCCCGCGACCGGTCGCCGTCGCAAGCGCGCCGACCCGACTCGACCTGGCCGCCGAGGGCATCGGCACCGTGCTGGTGGCGGCCGGCTACCGGCCGCACCACCCCTGGCTGCGCCTGCCGATCATCGACGCCGACGGGACGATCCGCCAGCGCCGCGGCGTCACGCCCGCCGAGGGCGTGTACGTCGTCGGCCAGCGGTTCCAGCACCGTCGCGACTCCGGCTACATCGACGGTGCGCGGCACGACGCCGCTGCCGTCGTGTCCCACCTGCTCGCCTCCAGTGGGGCCGGAGGGTTGCGCACCCCGCTGTCCGACGCCGAGGAGCCCGCGGCATGAACGGCGTCGACGTCGTCGTGGTCGGTGGCCGGGTCGCCGGCGCCTCGACGGCCCTCCTCCTGGCCCGCTCCGGCCTCTCGGTCGCGCTGCTCGACCGCGGGCGGCGGGGGAGCGGCACGGTGTCGACGCACGCCCTGATGCGCGCGGGGGTCCTGCAGCTCTCCCGTTGGGGCGTGCTCGGCGACGTGGTGGCGGCAGGGACCCCGGCGATCCGCCGTACCGTCTTCCACCATGCCGACGGCGAGGACCTGTCCGTGGCCATCAGGCCGCGCGCCGGTGTGGACTCGCTCTACGCACCTCGCCGGCACGTCCTCGACCGCCTCCTCGTCGAGGCGGCCGAGGACGCCGGCGTGCAGGTGCTGCAGGAGACCACGGTGACGTCCCTGCGCCGCGACCCCGCCGGGCGCGTCGCCGGGGTGGTGGCCCGGACCGGCAGTGGCGCGCAGGTCGACATCGCGGCCCGGCTCACCGTCGGCGCCGACGGGATCCGCTCCCGCGTCGCCGAGCAGGTCGGCGCCACCACGACGTGGAGCGGCCGGACCGCGAGCGCCGTGCTCTACCGCTACGTCGAGGACCCGGGCGCCGATGCCTACGAGTGGACCTACGGCGCCGGTGCGGCGGCGGGGCTCATCCCGACCAACGCCGGCGCGTCCTGCCTGTTCGTGTCGACCACCCCGGCCCGGATGCGCCGCCTGCGCCGGCTCGGCGTGGACCGCGCCGTCTCCGAGCTGCTGGCGGCCGCCGGCCCGGCCGCGGTCGAGCGCGCACACGGGCTCCGACCGCTCTCGACGGTCCGCGGGTGGGGCGGCGTGCCGGGCTTCGTGCGCCGGCCCTGGGGCCCGGGGTGGGCCCTGGTCGGGGACGCGGGCCTCTTCAAGGACCCGATCACCTCCCACGGCATGACCGGTGCGCTGCGCGACGCCGAGATGCTCGCCAGGCAGGTGCTCGCCGCGCACGGCGGTGCCGTCGCGGACGACGTCGCCCTGGCGGACTACCAGCGGGTCCGGGACCGCCTCTCGCGCGACCTGGTCGCGACGACGGAGCGGGTGGCGACCTACGACTGGGACGCCACCGGCATCCGGTCGCTGCTGCACCGGCTGAGCGCCGCGATGGCCGAGGAGGTCGAGCATCTCGAGGCGCTCGCACCGGCCGGGGCGGCGCCCTGAGCGCACCCCGCCGGCCGCGGCCACGCGCGGCGATCCCCCGAAAATGGCGTCGAGCCGGCGGCGTGCCCGGGCGTAGAGTCGCAACGCTCGTGGCTGGGAGGGTGCGGTGCACGTCGACATCAACCTCCTCGGAGGATTCGCGGTCGTCGTCGACGGCCGCGCCGTCGCCGCGCACGCCTGGACCCGCCGCAGTGCGGCGACGCTCGTCAAGCTCCTCGCCCTCCGCCCGGGCCGGCAGCTGCCACGCGAGCAGGTGGTCGACCTGCTGTGGCCCGATCTGCTGCTCGAGCAGGCCGCCCCGCGGCTGCACAAGGCGGCGCACTACGCGCGTACGGCGGTCGGGGTGCCCTCGGCGGTCGTCCTGGCCGGCGACGTCGTCGCCCTGCTGCCCGAGGCCGACGTCGTCGTGGACGTCGAGCGGTTCGACCGGGTGTCGGCGGACCCCGCCTCGGTGGAGGAGGCGATCGGCCTCTACCGGGGGGACCTGCTGCCCGAGGACCTCTACGAGCCGTGGGCGGACGCCGAGCGCGAGCGGCTGCGGGTCGCCTACCTCGAGCTGCTCCGCTCGGCCGGGCGCTGGGCCGAGCTGGTCGCCGCCGAGCCGCTCGACGAGGAGGCGCACCTGCGACTGGTGCAGCAGCACGTCGAGGCCGGCAACCGCAGCCAGGCGCTCCGGCGGCTCGAGGCCATGGCCCGCGTGTGGCGCGACGAGCTCGGTGCCGAGCCGGGACCGGCGGCGCGGGCGCTGCACGTCCGGGCCCGGGCGATGCCACCGCTCGAGCCGGCGAGCCTGGCCCACGGCACCGGCGCGAGCCGGGTGCCCCGACCCGCGACCCCCACCGTGGGACGCGACCGCGACGTGGCCGCGGTCCTCTCCCTGCTGGAGGACCACCGGCTGGTGACCCTGCTCGGCATCGGCGGCGTCGGCAAGACGCGGCTCGCGGCCGAGGTGTCGCACGGATGGGTCGAGGCGACGGGGCAGCGGGCCTGCTACGTCGACCTCACCAAGATCGCCGATCCAGGCCTCGTCGCAGAGCTGACCGTGAGCGAGCTCGGCGTGCGCGCGGGTGACAACGCCAACGTGGTGCAGATGCTCGAGGAGGCGCTGCAACGCCAGACCCTGCTGCTGGTGCTCGACAACTTCGAGCACGTCGTCGAGGCCGCCGACCTCGTGTCGCGGATGCTGCAGTGGTCGGCCGACATCCGGGTGCTGGTCACCAGCCGGGCCCGGTTGCGGGTGGCGGGGGAGCGCGTCCACGAGGTGCACCCGCTCGCCCTCGACGGCGACAGCGGCACCGGCGTCCTCTCCGACGCGGTGGCACTCTTCGACCAGGTCGCGACGGCGGTCGACCCCCACTTCGAGCTGGCCCGGCACGCCGACGACGTCGCCGCCATCTGCCGGGCGGTCGACGGGCTCCCGCTCGCCATCGAGATCGCCGGCGGCCACCTGCGCACGCTGTCGCCCTCGCTGCTGCGCGAGCGGCTGACCAGCCGGCTCGGTTCGTCGGCCGGCGCCGGGCGGCACCTGCCCGACCGCCAGCAGACCATCCCCGCGACGATCGACTGGAGCCTGCAGCTCCTGGGCCCGGCGGAGCAGCGTCTGTTCGCGCTCTTCTCGGTGTTCCACGGCGCGGTGCCGCTGGAGGCTGTCGAGGCGGTCTGGGCGGACGGGGACGTGGTCGACCCGCTCAGCGTGCTCGTCGACCACAGCCTGGTCCGGCGCACGACGGGCTACCGCGACGAGCCCCGCTTCGGGATGCTCGCGCTGGTCCGCGACCACGCCGCCCGGCTGGCCGACGGGGACAGGGAGGCGGCGCGGGCGGCGCACGCGGCGTACTTCTCCGGCTACCTCGACGACCTCTACGAGCGGCGCTGGACCGACGCGACCGACCGCTGGCTCGACGACATCAGCGAGATGCTCCAGGAGGTCCGCGCTGCCCACGCCTGGGCCGCGCGGGCGGGCGACGTGCCGCTGACCGGGCGCATCACCGCGGCGCTGGGCGCCTACTGGTTCCTCGAGGGGCACCACGCCGAGGGGTTGCGCTGGATCGACGAGATGCTCGCGGTGGAGGACGAGCTGGAGCCGCTCGTCTCGGCGCGCATCCACCTGGCCGCGGGCTTCATGGCGTTCCCGTCGCACCGGCCCGACGCGCGGGTGCACTGGGAGCGCGCGACCGAGCTGTTCCGCAGCCTGGGGGAGACCCGGCTGGTCGCCTACGGGCTCGCGGTCACCTCGGCGACCTACATCGACGAGGCGGGGCACATCGAGCTCGCCCTGCGGATGAACGACGAGGCGCTGGCACTCGGTCGCGGCGTCGGGAGCCCGGCGCTCGTCGCCCAGGTGCTCAACATCCGCGGCGAGCTGACCCGGGTGGCCGGTCGTGACGAGCTGGCCCGCGAGGCCTACGAGGAGGGCCTGCAGATCTCCAGCGACCTCGGCGACGAGATGTACGTCAGCGTGTTCCTGTCCAACCTCAGCTACCTCGCCGACCACCGCGGCGACCCCGAGGAGGCGCGCCGCCTCACCCACCAGGCCCTGCGCATCTGCTGGTCGCAGGGCCGCCGGCTGATGGCGGCCTGGACGATCTCCCAGCTCGCCGGACCCGAGCACGCGCTGGGGCGCTCCGAGCTCGGGGCGGTCCTCGTCGGCGCGGGCGACGAGGCGCTGCGGGTCCTCGGCGCGCGGCGCCACCCCGGCGACGTCCCCGAGCACGCCCGGGTGGTGGCCGCGCTGCGCGAGGGCCTCGGCGACGAGCGCTTCGAGGAGCTGCGCGCCGAGGGCGCCCGGCTCACCCTCGACCAGGTGCTCTCCCGGGTCCTCGACGGCGACCTCCACGGCGACCTCCACGGCGACCTCCATGGTGACTTCGACGATGACGAGCACGTGCGCGTGCCTGTGCAGAGAGGTGTGCAGGAAGGTGTGGAGAAGTCCTGACCGCTGGGGATGAAGGGGGTCCGGCTGGGGACGACACGCCGGAACCCGAAGTATGTGGGAAATGCGTCGCCGAACCCCTTGCGGAGCCCTCCACGACGGGCATAGAACTCTCCCTACGCAGCCCCGCAAGGGGAGGCGGGATGGCTCCGGAAGGAGGGTCCGCACGACGGGAACCGGTTCGCCGGGGATCGTCGCAGGCACCGGGTGATGCGGTGGCTGGGGCCGGACCGAGGGAGTGATCGACCGGGAGCATCACCACGACCGGTCACCAGATGAGCTGGACGCTTCGGCGACCTGCACATCGCCCGAAGGGCCCTTGCCGCTCATACCGGCGAGGGCCCTTCACCTTTCTCCGCACCGGCCCCTCAGCAACGGTGGCGACGCGCCCGCGACCCACGGCAAGGATTGCCGGAGAACGAGCGGTTCGTCGGCAATCTCTGCCGTGGTGGTCGCTACGGCGCCCCAGTTGAATCGTCCCCATGACGCAGGACGCGACGCCCGGTTCCACTCAGCGGCGGATCAGGATCGGCATCGACACCGGTGGCACGTTCACCGACGTGGTGGCATTCGACGAGGACTCCGGGGAGCTGGTCACCACCAAGACCCCGAGCACGCCGGGCAACCCCGCCGACGGCTTCATCGCCGGCATCGAGAAGATCCTCGACATCGTCGGGGCCACGGGCAGCGACATCAGCGCCGTGTCGCACGGCACCACGGTGGCGACCAACAAGCTCCTCGAGGGCAAGGTCGAGGCGCTCGGCTTCATCACCACCGAGGGCTACGAGTTCATGCTCGAGATCGCGCGCCAGTCCGTGCCCGACGGCTACGGCAACTCCTACTTCTGGGTCAAGCCCGACCGCATCGTGCCGGCCGACCGGGTCCGCACCGTGGGCGGTCGCCTCGACTTCACCGGCACCGAGATCCGGCCCTTCGACGAGGACGCCGCGGTCGCTGCGGCTCGCTGGTTCCGCGACCAGGGCATCACCACGATCGGTGTCTGCTTCCTGCACGCCTACGCCAACGACGACCACGAGCTGCGGATGCGCGAGATCCTGCGCCGCGAGCACCCCGACGCGGTGGTGTCGATCTCCAGCGAGGTGCTGCGCGAGTACCGCGAGTACGAGCGCGCGATGACCACGCTGGTCGACGCGGCGGTCAAGCCCAACGTCAGCCGCTACGTCACCAACATCTCCGAGCGCCTGCTCAACTTCACCGGCAACGAGATCCCGTTCTACGTGATGAAGTCCAACGGCGGCGTGCTGTCGGCCGACGAGGTCGTCCACCAGCCCATCACGACCGTGCTGTCCGGTCCGGCGGCGGGCGCGCTCGGTGCCGCGCTGATCGCCAAGGTGGCCGGCTTCCCGAAGATCCTCACCTGCGACGGCGGTGGCACGTCGACCGACGTGTCCGTCGTCCTCGACGGGGAGCCGACCCTCACGACCGAGGGCACGGTCGGCGCCTACCCCAGCAAGATCCCGATGATCGACGTGGTGACCGTCGGCGCCGGTGGTGGCTCCATCGCCTGGCTCTCGCCCGAGGGCACGCTCAAGGTCGGGCCGCACTCGGCCGGTGCCGACCCCGGCCCGCTCTGCTACGGCAAGGGCGGCACGCAGCCGACGATCACCGACGCCCACGTGACGCTCGGTCGGATCCCTCCCCACCTGCTCGGCGGCGAGATCCCCCTCGACGTCGACGCGGCCCGCACCGGCATCGCCGACCTCGCGGAGCAGCTCGGCCTCGACTTCGAGACCTGCGCGACCGGGATCCTGGAGATCTCCGCCTGGAACCAGGCCAACGCGCTGCGCCAGGTGAGCGTCAAGCGCGGTCTCGACGTGCGCGACTTCATGCTGACGACCTTCGGTGGCTCCGGCTCGCTGCTGGCCTGCCGGCTCGTCGACATCTTGGACCTCGCGGGCGTCGTCGTACCTCCCAACCCGGGCAACGTGAGCGCCTTCGGACTGCTGACCGTCGACGTGAAGAACGACTACGTGCAGACCCACGTCGCCAAGGAGTCCGCGCTCGACCACGCGGCCGTGCAGGCCGTCCTCGACGACCTCACCGACCGGGCCCGCGAGGCGCTCGAGAAGGAGGGCTTCCCCGCGGCCGAGCACCGCTTCCAGCGCACCATCGACGTCCGCTACGTCGGCCAGGCCTTCGAGGTGCGGGTTGCCGCGCCGGAAGGCGTCGTGGACGAGGCCTACGTCGCCCAGGTCGCCGAGACCTTCCACGCCGACCACCGCCAGCTCTACGGCTACGACTTCCGCGGCGACAGCGACCAGCAGGTCGAGTGGGTCAACCTCCGCGTCACCGGCATCGGCCCGATCACCCGACCCGAGATCAAACGAGCACCCTCCGCACCGACGGAGTCGGGGCGGAGCGGGCTTGTGCAGCCTCGCAGCCGCTTGCGGCAAGAGGAGCTTGTGCCGCAACACGCCGTCCGCGGCCGCCGCCCGGTCTGCTTCGACGCCGGGCAGGGCTACGTCGACACCCCCGTCATCTGGCGCCCCGACCTCGGTGCCGGCGACAGCTTCAGCGGCCCCGCCATCGTCGAGGAGTTCGGCTCGACGATCCCCGTCCATCCCGGCTTCGAGGTCGTGGTCGACGACTGGGCCAACCTCGTGATCCGGAAGGAGTCGGCCCGATGACCGACCTCAGCACCCGCGCAGTGGACCCGGCGTACGTCACCGCCAAGCCCGTCAACCCGGCCGGCCTGCCGACCGCCTACGAGCACGGCGGCCGCCTGACGGCCGAGGGGACGACGGTCGACCCGATCCTGGTCGAGATCGTCCAGGGCACGCTGGCCAGCGTCGAGATGGAGGTGGAGACCGCCATCGGTCGCACCAGCCGCTCGCCGATGATCCGCGACGCGCACGACTTCCGCGCCGGCATTCACGACCGCCAGCTGCGCAAGCTCACCGGCCGCTCCTACAGCGCGCTCGTGCACCCGATCGTGCGCGACTACCCGATCGCGGAGATGCGTGAGGGCGACGTCTTCTTCCACAACGACGTCTACGAGTCCGAGGGCGGCATCGGCCACCTGCCCGACCTGTGCGTCACCGTGCCGGTCTTCCACGACGGCGAGGTCGTCGCCTTCGTCCAGGCCTTCGGCCACCACGACGACATCGGCGGCGCGGTCCCCGGCTCCATGCCCAGCAACGCCACCACCGTCTACGAGGAGGGCCTGGCGGTCCCCCCGATCAAGCTGTGGGACGCCGGCGTGCCCAACAAGTCGGCGCTGCGGATCATGACCCGCAACTCGCGGATGCCCGACAGCCTCGCGGCCGACCTCGACGCCGAGTGCTCGGCCTGCCTGATGGGCGCGCGTCGCCTCGGGGAGCTGTTCGAGCGCTACGGACGCGACGCGATCGAGGCGTCGTTCGACGCGATCCTCGACGCCACGACCGAGACCTACCGCCGCGAGATCCTGTCCAAGATCCCGGACGGCACCTACGTCTGGGAGGACTACGCCGAGCACGACGGCGTCGACGAGCCGCAGCTGCACACGCAGCGGATCACCCTGACCAAGGTCAGCGACGCCCCGGCCGACCCCGAGAACGGTCGCCCGGCCGGTCCGCGCCTGATCATCGACTTCACCGGCACCAGCGCGCAGGCCAAGGGCCCGATCAACCACTGCGGCGACTACGTCGGCGGCAACTTCCTCAAGAAGTGGCTCGCCCCGATCCTGCGCAACCTCGCCGACACCCCCGAGCGGATGGCCGAGCTCGACGTCAACGAGGGCATCGTGCCGCTGATCGAGATGCGCTTCCCGGAGAAGGGCACGCTGCTCACCCCGATCCACCCGGGCCCGACCAACGCTCGCACGTTCGTGATCCTGCGGCTGCTCGGTGTCCTCGCCGGCGTGGTGGCCAAGGCCGTCGACGGCAAGATGCCGGCCGACCAGGAGACGATCCGCTACACCGGCGTCTACGGCAAGGACCTCGACGGCAACGACTACCTCATGCGTGAGGTGCTCGGCGGCGGCTCCGGCGGGCGCTACTACGCCGACGGCGAGGACACCATCCACGTCGTCCCCGACTCGCGCAACCTGCCGACCGAGTTCACCGAGTCCCGCTTCCCGTTCATCGTCGAGCGCCTCGGCCTGGCCCAGGACTCCGGCGGCGCGGGGGAGTACCGCGGCGGGCTCGGCTACGAGAAGCACATCCGGATGCTCAAGGACGCGCACTTCATGTCCATCGCCGACCGTTCGATCCTGGCCTGCTGGGGCGTGCGCGGCGGCAAGGCCGGCTCGCCGTTCCAGGTCGTGATCGACCCGGGCGGCCCGGACGAGCGTGAGGTCGACGCCCTCGCCGACGCCGAGGTCGTCAAGGCCGGCCAGGTCGTGCGGATCCGTACGACGGGTGGCGGCGGCTGGGGCGACCCGCTGGCCCGCGACCCCGAGCTCGTCGTCCGCGACGTGGTGTGGGGCAAGGTGTCGGCCGGGGCCGCGCTGAGCGACTACGGCGTGGTGCTCACCGGTTCGACCGACGCCGGCGACCTCGGCTTCGACGCGGCCGCGACCTCCGCGGAGCGCTCGTCGCGGGCCGCGTGGAGCCGCGAGGACGACGCGTTCTTCGACCGTGGACCGGGCTTCTCCTCGCTCGCCGACGGCGCCGCCTTCGCCGAGGTCGACCGGATCTGACCATGACGGCACGCGTCGCGGTCATCGGTGGGCACGGCAAGACCGGGCGTGCCGTCTGCGACGCGCTCGCCACCCTCAACGTGGGGACGCTGCCGCTGGGCCGGGCCGACTGGCCCGACCTGGCGGCAGCGGTGTCCGGCTGCGACGCGGCATACGTCATCGCGCCCAACCTGCACCCCGACGAGCCGGCGTACGTCGCCGCGGCTCTCGACGCGCTGGCGGTCGCGGGCGTGCGCCGCGTCGTCCACCACTCGGTCGCCTCGCCCTACGCGCCCGCGATGCCGCACCACATGGGCAAGGCCGTCAGCGAGGACCTGGTCCGCCGCTCCGGGCTCGACTGGACGGTCCTGCAGCCCGGCGCCTACCTGCAGAACCTCGACCTCACCGGCGCACTCGACCTGCCCTACTCCCCGGACGTGCCGTTCGGCTTCCTCGACCTCGCCGACCTCGGTCGCGCGGCCGCCGTGGTCCTCACCGAGCCCGGCCACGTCGGCGCGACGTACGAGCTCGCCACGCGCGTCGCGACCGTGCGGGAGCTGGCGTCCGAGGCGGGCGTGGAGGTCCGCAGGGTGCCTGACCCCGGCACCCATCCCTGGCTGACGGCCATGTTCGCCTACTACGACGCCCACGGCCTGCCCGTCGGCACCCGCGTGCTCGACGCGCTGCTCGGGCGGAGCTAGCCGAGGAAGGCGATCAGCGCGACCACGCCGAGCAGGAGCAGCAACACCGGCAGCAGCAGGAACGCGTCCTGCGTGTCGATGATCTTCGGGCGTTCGTAGTGCTCGCCGTACTTCTCGAGCCGTCGTCGACTGGCCATGGCAACCCCCGCTGCGTCGTGTGCGGTCACGATAGCCGCGGTGCCATGATCGGCGGGTGACGACTCCCGAGCAGTACGCCGACCTGGGTGAGGCCGCCTGGCGCTGGGTCCTCGACCAGGTCCGGTGGGACGACGCCGGTCCGTGGATCCCCGAGTCCGTGCCGCACCAGGACGGGCCGCCCGAGGACCGCGACGGCATGCACTCCGGGATCGGCGGGCTCGCCCACGTGCTGGCCGAGGTCCGGCAGGCCCGCGCATGGACCGAGGAGGAGTCGCGCCTGGCTGACGCGATCGCGACCCGGATCCGCTCGCGGCTGCCCGCAGAGACGGGGTACTCGTACTTCGACGGCCTGGTCAGCCACCTGGGCGTGCTCTCCGCGCTCGGTGCCGACGGCTCGGACGCGGCGATCGCCCGCCTGGCCGAGCTCCGCGGCGACGACGGCTGGGAGCAGCCGTGGATGGAGCCGCCGCGCTTCCCGCCCCACACCCGGGTCAACGACGCCACCCTCGGCACGGCGGGCAACCTCCTCGGCGCGGTGTGGGCGCACCGCCACGGCGTGCCGGACGCCACCGAGCTGGCCCACCGCACCGCCGACCTGTTGCTCGCCGAGGGCGAGCCCACCGAGGCGGGCACGAACTGGCCCTTCGTGCCGGCGCGCTTCACGGAGGCGGTGCGCGCCGAGCGGGGCGACATGCAGATGCCCAACTGGTCCCACGGACTGGCCGGCATCGCCGCCGCGCTCGCCGTCGCGGGCGCGGAGCTCGGCCGCCCGGAGCTGGTCGACGCCGCCCGCAGCGGCGCCGAGCACCTCGTCACCCTCGGCGACACGCACGACGACGGCTTCGTCGTGCCGCACGTCATCCCGCGCGACCCCGACATGGACGAGGTCACCTACACCTGGTGCCACGGCCCGACGGGCACCTCCCTGCTCTTCACGGCCCTCGAGCACGCCGGCGTCGACGCGGTTGCGGGGGAGACCCCCGCCCAGTGGCAGCGCCGGTGCCTGCACAGCCTCCGCACGTCCGGGATCCCCGGGCGCCTGCGCCCCGGCTTCTGGGACAACGACGGTCGCTGCTGCGGCACGGCGGGGGTCGGTGACGTCGTCCTCGACGCCTGGCAGCGGCGCGGGGTGGCGGACGACCTCGCCTTCGCGCAGGTGCTCGGCGACGCACTCGTCGAGCGCGCCCTGGTGGACCGCGACCGGGCGTGCTGGCGGTTCACCGAGCACCGCAACGACGACCCGCTGCTTCCTCCCGGCGTCGGGTGGATGCAGGGCACCGCAGGCATCGCGGCGTACCTCCTGCGCCTCGCGCGCGTGCTCCGCGAGGGGCGTACGACGCCCGCCGTGCCGCGCCTCGACACCTGGTGGAACCTGCCCCAGTCCTGACCGAGGCGTTCCGCACGTGCGGCGGTGGTGACCCTCGGAATGACGACGCAGGGGCCAGATGCGCCGCACGTGCGCGATCCGGGCGGCGCACGTCACGATCGGGCAACAGCGCTTGCGCGGCCCGGTGGCCGACCCGATGCTTCCGGCATGGGACGGGGGATCGTGTTGGCGCTGCTGCTCGCCGCCGCGCTGACGGGCTGCGGTGACGCGACGAGCAGCCAGGGGGCACCGGGCGTCCCGGCTGCCTCGCCGACAGCCGCGTTGCCGGCGGACGGCCCGGTCCGGACCGTCACGATGATCTTGGACGACGGCGACGGTCCGGTGATGTGCCTGGCCGGTGCGGCGTGGGCGACGCCGCCGGAGTGCGACGGTCCCGCGGTTGGCGCTTGGGACTGGGACGACCACCCCGAGGCCGAGTCCGCCGGTGGCGCCCGGTGGGGCTCGTACGTCGTGCAGGGCACGTGGGACGGGACGACTCTCGCCGCGACGGAGGCCCGCCCGGCGACCGAGGATGACTGGCCCGACGACACCACTGACTTCAGCACGCCCTGCGACGAGCCTGCCGGCGGCTGGGCCGTCGTCGATCGCGCGATCACGACCGAGTCGGCACAGCGAGATGCGAACCGGGTCGCCGAGGCGCTGCCCGACTACGGCATCGCTTGGGGGGACCAGTCGATCAACCCGGCATGGCCCGGCTGGGAGGACTCCGGCGAGCCCTCGCTCGAGATCGAGATGGCCATGAACGACCCCCGCTACACGATCCTCAACGTCGGTGTCACCGACGACCTGGAGCGCGCCGAGGCCGCCCTCCGCGAGGTGTGGGGCGGCCCGCTCTGCGTCACCCGGGTCGCCAACACCGAGGCCAGGCTGAAGCAGGTCGTGGAGGACCTGCGCGACCTCCCAGGCAACCTGACGCCCCAGTTCGGCACGATCAGCAACCGTGTCGACCTGCCGGTCGTCCACGACGACGGCTCCATCCAGGCCTGGGTCGACGAGGAGTACGGCGCGGACGTCGTCGAGGTGACCTCGGCACTGGAGCCGGTGGCGCAATGAGCCGCGTCCTGCGCGGCGAGCCCCACCCTGCCTGACACCGCCGCTCGCACGTGCGGCGGTAGTGGCCCCCCGGAACGGTTCCGCAGGGCCAGAAGCGCCGCACGTGCGCGATCCGGGCGCCCCCGGCGCGGATCAGGGCTCGATGAGCCCCGCCCGGATGGCGTACCGCGTCAGCTCGACCCGGTCGCGCATGCCGAGCTTGCCGAGGATGTTGGCACGGTGGCCCTCGACGGTCTTGAGCGCGATGTGCAGGTCACGGGCGATCTCGCGCGACGAGCGGCCCTCGGCGATGAGCTTGATGACCTGGTCCTCGCGGGCGGTGAGCACGGAGGCGGGCACGCGCTCGCCGCGGCGCAGCCGGTCGAGGTAGTCGCGGACCAGGGTGCTCTCGGCGCCGGGGTAGAGGAAGGTCTCGCCGCGCATGGCCGCGCGGCAGGCGCCGACGAGGTCCTCGTCGGCGACCGACTTCAGGACGTAGCCGCTCGCCCCGGCCTTGAGCGCACCGAAGAAGTACTGCTCGTTGTCGTGCATCGAGAGCATCAGGATCTTGGGCGGCTCCCGCCGCCGGGCGATCTCGGCGGCGGCCTGCAGGCCCGTCATCCGCGGCATCGCGATGTCGAGCACGACGAGGTCGACCTCGGTGTCGCGCACCCGCTCCACCGCCTCGGCGCCGTCCGCAGCCTCGGCGACGACCGCGAGGTCGGGCTCCTGCTCGAGGATCAGCCGAACGCCGCGGCGCACCAGGGTGTGGTCGTCGGCGAGCAGGATCCTGATCACGCCGGGCCTCCCACCGGGACCTTGAGCCGCACCGTCGTGCCGTGCCGCGGCCGGCTGATCACCGACAGCTCGGCCCGGACCAGCGCGGCCCGCTCGCGCATCCCCATCAGCCCCGACCCGTCGGTGAGGCCCTCGAAGCCGCGCCCGTCGTCGCGGACCTCCAGGACGACGCTGTCGCCGAGCTTCTGCAGCGACAGCTCGACGGCCTGCGCGTCGGCGTGCCGGGCGGCGTTGGTCAGCGCCTCCTGCGCCACCCGGTAGACGACGACCTCGGCCTCGGGGCTGAGCGCGGGCAGGCCGGGAGCGAACGTGCGCCGCACCGACGCCGCGCTGTGGTCGGCGAAGTCCGTGGCCAGTGCGGCGAGCGCGCTGGCGAGCCCGAGGTCCTCCAGCACCCCGGGGCGCAGCCGCCGCGCCACCCGGCGTACGTCGTCGAGGCCGGCGCGGGCGCTCTCCCGCACCGCGCCGAGCTCTGGCACCAGCTCGGCCGGCGCCAGCCGCTCGAGCTGCTTGAGCCCGAGGAGCACGACGGTGAGGCTCTGCCCGACCTCGTCGTGGAGCTCCTGGGCGATGCGGTGCCGTTCGGCCTCCTGGGCCGCGAGCGCGCGGGCGTCACCGGCACGCCGCTCCTCGGTGAGCCGGGCCATCAGCCCGTTGACGCCCTCCGCGATCCCGCGCACCGGCCCCCACCCCTCCTCGGGCAGCCGGGTGGGTGCGAGGTCGTCGATCCCCTCGAGCCGGGTGATCAGCCGCTGCAGGGGAGCGAGGGCCCACCGGATCAGCAGCGCGTTGGTCAGGAGCATCACGGTCAGCCCGAGGACGATGACCACGATCTCCGACGGCACCGGGTCGGCCGACACGCTCGCCGGGGAGAGCACCAGCACCAGCGCACCGACGACGAAGACCACGCCGTTGATCAGGCAGACCGTCCAGAACAACGGCAGGTGGGTGGGCACGCGCATGCGGTCACCCTCCCAGATGGGGTCCAGCCCCCATGGGTTCCGCGGTCCGCAGTCCCAAGACTGGCGGCATGCCCCCACCGGACGAGAACACCGCCGTCGACCCCACGGGCGCCGCGTGGGTCGTCTGGCTCGTCATCGTCGGCCCGGGACTGCTGTACGTGACCTTCACGTGCGTACGCCGGGTCGGTCCCGGCGAGCTGGCGCTGGTCGTGCGGCAGGACCGCGTCGTGCGCGCGCGGCGCAGCGGGTTCCTCGCGCGCTGGCCGGTCCTCGAGCAGTTCGAGGTGCTGCCCACCGGGCCGCAGGTCCTCCCGCTGGTCGTCCGCTCACGCACCCGCGACGGGGTCGACGTGGTGGCACTGGCCGACCTGACGCTGGAGGTGCGGCGCGTCCAGCCGGGGCAGGACTTCGTGCCGACCGACGACGTGGTCCGCGTCGCGGAGGAGACGGTCGGCACCGCGCTCCGGCGGCTGGCGGTGGGCACCCTGGTCGACGACCTGGAGGCGCTGCAGGACCGGTGGCCCGAGCAGGTGAACCGCGCGCTCCCGGCGGGGACGGTGGCCACGGCCGTCGCAGTGACCGAGGTCGAGGCGCGGCTCACCGGAGGCACCCGATGAGCGACCCGCCGTACGTCCTCGAGGTGGCCGTGTCGGTGGCCCTCCTCGCGTCGGCGATCGGCTTCGCGATCGGCCTGGCGGTCGGCCGCGGCCGGCAGCCCCGGTGGCAGGAGAAGGGCAGCTTCGTGCACAAGGTGTCGATCGGCTTCGCCACCCTCGACCGGCTCGACGCGGTGCTGCTCCGCTTCGAGGTCGAGCCCGGTTCGCGCCTGTCCGGGGTCGAGATCGGGGAGCTGCGGCTGCCCGGCGGCTCGGCGGTCGCGCTCGTCACCCGCGGCAGCGAGGTCCTCGTGCCGGAGCCGCGCAGCGTGCTGCGGACCGGCGACCAGGTGCTCGTCGTCGCCGCGCGCGGGCAGGTGGCCGAGGTGGAGGACCGGCTGCGCTCGGTGAGCCGCTACGGCCGCCTGGCCGGCTGGGCCGAGGACCTGGACGAGTGGTCCGGCTCCGCCCGTGCGTACGGCGTGCGGCGTCGTGCGAAGGCAGGGGCGCCGTGATCCTCACCTCGGCCGCGCTGGCCGTCTTCATCGTCAGCTATGCCCTCATCGCCACCGAGCGGGTGCACCGCGTGGCCGCCGCGCTCGGCGGGGTCGCCGGCATGGTCGTCCTCGGCGTCGTCGACGCGGAGACCGCGTTCTTCGAGGAGCGCACCGGCATCGACTGGAACGTCATCTTCCTGCTGTTCGGGATGATGATCATCGTCGGCGTCCTCAAGCAGACCGGGCTCTTCGAGTTCCTGGCCCTCTGGGCGGCGAAGAAGTCGGGCGGGCATCCCTACAAGCTGCTCGTGCTGCTGGTGCTGGTCGGCGCCGCCGTCGCGCCGATCCTCGACAACGTCACCTGCGTGCTCCTGGTCGCCCCGGTGACCCTGTCGGTGTGCCGCCGGTTGTCGCTGCCGTCGGCGCCCTACCTGATCTCGCTCATCCTCGCCTCCAACATCGGCGGCATGTCCACCCTGATCGGCGACCCTCCCAACATCATCATCGGCAGCCGGGCCGGGCTGAGCTTCGACGACTTCCTCGTCCACTCGCTGCCGCTGACCGTGATCCTGCTCGTGCTCTTCGTGGTGATGGCCCGCTGGCTGTTCCGCGAGGACATGCAGGTGATGGGCGACGTGCACGGCCTCGACGACCTGCGGCCCGCCGACGCGATCACCGACGTGCGGATGCTGCGCCGCTCGCTGGTGGTGCTGTTCCTCGTGATGGTCGCCTTCAGCCTGCACACGGTCCTGCACCTCGACCCCTCGGTCGTGGCGATGATGGGTGCCGGCGCGACCGTGCTGGTCTCCCGCACCGAGCCCGAGGAGTTCCTCGAGGAGGTGGAGTGGGGGACCCTCGCGTTCTTCATGGCCCTGTTCGTGCTCGTCGGCGCGCTCGTGCAGGTCGGTGTCATCGGGGCGATCAGCGAGTGGGCGGCCGAGGCGATGGGGGACCGCGAGCTGCTCGGCGCGACGGCCCTGCTCTTCGGCTCGGGCGTCGTGGGCGCCTTCGTCGACAACATCCCCTACACGACCGCCACCGTGCCGGTCGTCGAGGAGATGGTGGCCGGCACCGGCGCCACCGGTGCGGACAGCCCGCTGTGGTGGGCGTTCGTCTTCGGTGCCGACCTCGGTGGCAACGCGACCGCCGTGGCGGCCGGGGCCAACGTGGTGGTCCTCGGCATCGCCGCGAAGGCGGGGGAGCCGATCAGCTTCTGGGGCTTCACCAGGTACGGCGCCGTGGTGACGGTCGCGACGCTGCTGGTCGCGTGGGTCTACGTCTACCTGCGCTACTTCGCGCTCGCCTGAGGCGTCCCTTGGCAACACCTGCCCAGCGTCGTACGCGCTGCTGACAACTGTTGCCGGTGGGCCGCGTGTCGCGCATCACTACGGTTGCGTCCATGAGGGTCCTGCTCGCACTCGGCGGAAACGCCATGACGAACGACGACGGCCGGGCCCGTCCCGAGGACCAGATCGCCGCGGCCGAGGTCGCGATGGCCGCGGTCGCCGGGCTGCTCGAGCACGACCACGAGGTCGTGATCACCCACGGCAACGGGCCGCAGGTCGGCAACCTCCTGGTCAAGAACGAGCTCGCCGCGGCCGTCGTGCCGCCGGTCCCGCTCGACTGGTGCGGCGCGCAGACGCAGGCGACCCTGGGCTTCGTGCTGATGGACGCCCTCGACCGCGAGCTCGCCCTCCGCGGCGTCGAGCGCCGCAGCGCCGCGCTCGTCACCCGCACCCTCGTCGACGCCGACGACGAGGGCTTCACGCGCCCCACCAAGCCGATCGGCCGCCACCTGCCCGAGGCCGAGGCGAAGGTCCTGATGGGCCACGGCGAGACGTGGGAGGACCGCGGCGAGAAGGGCTGGCGGCGTGTGGTCGCCTCACCCGAGCCGCGCGAGATCCTCGACGCGCCCGCCGTGCTCGCGCTCATCGAGGCCGGGTTCGTGGTGGTCGCCAACGGCGGCGGGGGCATCCCGCACGTACGCCGCCCGGACGGCTCGCTCGCCGGCGTCGAGGCCGTCATCGACAAGGACCTCGGGGCCGCGCTGCTGGCCGGGACCACCGGCGCCGACGTGCTCGTGATCGCCACCGACGTGCCCAACGCCGTCGTCCGGTGGGGCACGCCCGAGGCGGAGCCGCTCGGCACCCTCACCGTCGAGGAGCTCCGGGCCTACTCGGCCGAGGGCCACTTCGCGTCCGGCTCGATGGGTCCCAAGGTCGACGCGGTCTGCCGCTTCGTCGAGACCACCGGCAAGCGGGGCGTCATCACCAGCCTCGACCAGATCACCGCAGCGGTCGCCGGCGACGCCGGCACCGTCGTCGTACCCGCTTCGTCCTCGACCGCTCTCGGTGGTTGAGGTGCGAGCGCAGCGAGCCTCGAAACCCATCCCGAAAGGAAAGTGCTGACATGCCCAGCGCCATTGAAGTCCGCAAGGTCCCGATCCACTCCGTCGCCGACGCCTCCGAGCTGACCAAGCTGATCGACGAGGGAGTCATCGCGGCCGACCGCGTCTTCGCGATCATCGGCAAGACCGAGGGCAACGGCGGTGTCAACGACTACACGCGCATCATCGCCGACCGCGCCTTCCGCGAGGCCCTGGTCGCCAAGGGCGCCGACCCCGAGCAGGTCAAGGGCGTCCCCATCGTGTGGTCGGGCGGCACCGACGGCGTGATCAGCCCCCACGCGACGATCTTCGCGACCACCGACGTCGCCGAGGACGACCCGTCGCGCCAGGAGATGCGGCTCACCGCCGGCTTCGCCATGAGCGAGCCGCTCCTGCCGGAGGAGATCGGCTACACCGCGATGATCGAGAAGGTCGCCGCCGGCGTGAAGGTCGCCATGGAGCGTGCGGGCATCACCGACCCCGCCGACGTGCACTACGTGCAGACCAAGACCCCGCTGCTGACGATCCACACCATCCGTGACGCCAAGTCGCGCGGCAAGACCGTGTGGACCGAGCACACCCACGAGTCGATGGACCTCTCCAACGGCGCCACCGGCCTCGGCATCGCCGTCGCCCTCGGCGAGATCGAGATGCCGACCGACGCGGACGTGATGCACAACCGCGAGCTCTACTCCTCGGTGGCCTCGTGCTCGTCGGGCGTCGAGCTCGACCAGGCTCAGATCGTGGTGGTCGGCAACGCGACCGGCGTCGGCGGCAAGTACCGCATCGGCCACTCGGTGATGAAGGACGCCCTCGACAGCGACGGCATCTGGGAGGCCATCCGCTCGGCCGGCCTCGACCTGCCGGAGCGGCCGCGCACGAGCGACCTCGACGGCCGGCTCGTCAACGTGTTCCTCAAGTGCGAGGCCAGCCAGGACGGCATGGTCCGCGGCCGCCGCAACGCCATGCTCGACGACTCCGACGTGCACTGGCACCGCCAGATCAAGGCCACCGTCGGCGGCGTGACCGCTGCCGTGACCGGCGACCCGGCGGTCTTCGTCTCGGTGTCCGCGGCCCACCAGGGTCCCGAGGGCGGCGGCCCGGTCGCCGCCATCGTCGACCTGTCCTGACCTCCTCGGACGGTCCCGCCGAGGGGCCGCCCGCTCTGTCCACACCCCGTCCGCGGGGCCGGCGCCCGATTGTCGGTCCCGCGTGATGGGGTGTGTCCATGAGTGAGGCCACGCGCTACCGGTTGGTGCGCCCCGACCGCGAGGTCGCGGTGCCCGAGCTCGACGAGCACCAGCAGCGCGTGGTCGACCACGAGGGCGGTCCGCTGCTCGTCCTGGCCGGTCCCGGCACCGGCAAGACCACGACGCTCGTCGAGGCCATCGTCGACCGCATCGAGCACCGCGGCGCGTCGCCCGACTCGGTCCTCGCGCTCACCTTCTCCCGCAAGGCCGCCGAGCAGCTGCGCGACCGCGTGACGGCGCGGGTGGCGCGCACGACGTCCGCCGCGGCCTGCTCGACCTTCCACTCCTTCGCCTACGCACTCGTCCGCAAGTACGCACCCCACGAGCTCTACGAGGGCGCCATCCGGCTGCTGTCGGCCCCCGAGGCCGACGTGGTGCTGCGGGAGCTGCTGCGCGACAACCCCGAGTCGGTGGTGTGGCCCGAGCCGTTGCGGCGCGCGGTCGGCACCCGCGGGTTCGTCCGCGAGGTGCAGGCGGTGCTCTCGCGGGCTCGCGAGAAGGGGCTCGATCCCGCCGGCCTGCGGGGGCTGGGCATCGAGCACGACCTGCCCGAGCTGGTCGCTGCCGGGCTGTTCCTCGAGCAGTACCTCACCGTCCTCGACAGCCTCGGTGCCACCGACTACGCCGACCTGATCCGGCGCGCGGTCATCGAGGCCGAGGCCCACCGCGACGAGCTGCGCGCCCGTTACGACCACGTCTTCGTGGACGAATACCAGGACACCGACCCCGGCCAGGTCGCCCTGCTCCGCGCGCTGGCCGGCGACGGCCGCAACCTCACCGTCGTCGGCGACCCGCACCAGTCGATCTACGGCTTCCGCGGGGCCGACGTGCGCGGCATCCTCGACTTCCCGGCCAGCTTCCCGGCCGCGACCGGCGCTCCGGCCCCGGTGGTCGTCCTGCGCCGCACCCGGCGCTTCGGCCCACGCATCCTGCTGGCCGCCGGCCGCGTCGCCTCCCGCCTGACCCTGACCGGCAGCATCGAGGCCGGTGCCCGCGAGGCGTTCCTCGCGCCGGAGGCCGTCCCCGGGCCTCAGGGCCCGGGCCGCGTCGAGGTCGTCACCTACGACACCGAGCGCGCCGAGGCCGAGCGCCTCGCCGACCTGCTGCGTCGCGCGCACCTCGAGGACGGCATCGCCTGGGACCGGATGGCCGTCCTGGTCCGCTCGGGTCGCACGAGCATCCCGCCGCTGCGACGCGCGCTCGCCGCTGCCGGCGTCCCGGTCGAGGTGGCCTCCGACGACCTGCCCCTGGTCCGCGACCCGGCGGTCCCGCCGCTGCTCGACGGGCTGCGGGCCGTGGTCAACCTCGACAACGACGACCCCGACTCTCCCGACTTCCTCGACGCAGGCCGGATCGAGTCGCTGCTCCTGTCGCCGCTCGGCGGCCTCGACGCCTCCGACCTGCGCGCCCTGGTGCGTCGCCTGCGCCAGCGCGAGAAGGAGCAGGCCGACCCCGCAGCGCGCCGCACCTCACGCGACCTGGTGCGCCTCGCGGTCGTCTCCCCGGGCTTCCTCGACGGCCTCGAGGGCCCCGACGTCGAGCGTGCCCGCGCGTTGGCCACGCTCCTGCGTGACGGCGCCACGATGCTGGCGGACCGTGCCGGCGTCGAGGACGTGCTCTGGCACCTCTGGTCGACCACCTCGTGGCCGACCCGGCTCCGGCGCCAGGTCGACGCCGGCGGCGCCTCCGCCCGGCGCGCCCACCGCGACCTCGACGCGGTGGTCGCCCTCTTCGAGCTGGCGGCCCGGGCCGTCGATCAGCGCGACCACGTCGGGGTGGCCACCTTCTTCGCCAGCCTCGTCGCCCAGCAGCTGCCGGCCGACACCTTGGCCGAGCGGGGCGTGCGCGGCTCCGCGGTCCGGCTGCTCACCGCCCACCGCTCCAAGGGGCTGGAGTGGGACCTCGTCGTGGTCGCCCACGTGCAGCAGGAGGGCTGGCCCGACCTCCGCAGGCGGGCGACGCTCCTGGGCGCCGACCGCATCGGGGTGGACGCCTCCGGGCAGCCCGACCTCGTCCCGCCGGTCTCGTCCCGGGCGCTGCTGATGGAGGAGCGACGTCTCTTCTACGTCGCCTGCACGCGCGCGCGACGTCGCCTGGTGGTGTGCGCGGTGCGCTCGCCCGACGACGACGGCGAGCAGCCCTCGCGCTTCCTCGAGGAGCTCGGCGTGACGATCGAGCACCAGGACGGCCGCCCGCCGCGCCCGCTGTCCCTCGGGGGACTGGTGGCCGAGCTGCGGCGCACCGCCGCCGACCCCGACGTCTCGACGCCGTTGCGCGAGGCGGCCGCGCGCCGGCTCGCCGCCCTGGCCGCCGAGGAGGTCGACGGGCGCCAGCTGGTGCCGGCGGCGGACCCCGCCACCTGGTGGGGCACGCGCAGCGCGACCCGCTCGGTCCTCCCGATCCGCGACCCCGACGGGCCGGTGCCGATCTCGGCGAGCATGCTCGAGTCGATCTTGCTGTGTCCGGCCCAGTGGTTCTTCGAGCGCGAGGCGGGTGGCGTCTCGGCGGTCCACCAGTCCGCCAACCTCGGCCAGGTGCTCCACGCCCTCGCCGAGCGCGTGGTCCGTGGCGACCTCCCGCCCGAGGTCGAGCCGCTGATGGCCGAGGTCGAGGCGATCTGGGACCGTCTCGCCTTCCGCACGCCCTGGTCGCGGCAGCGCGAGCTGGCGCGGATCCGCAAGGCGGTGGCGAGGTTCGTGCAGTGGCACCTCGCCAACCCACGCACCGTCCTGGGCGCGGAGACCCGCTTCCGCTCCGTCGTCGACCTCGACGGCCGCCCGGTGGCGCTCACCGGCTATGCCGACCGCCTCGAGATCGACGACGACGGCCGGGTCGTGGTGGTCGACTTCAAGAGCGCCCGCATCCCACCGACCGGACCGGCTGTGGCCGGCAACCTCCAGCTCGCCCTCTACCAGTACGCCGTCGACGCCGGCGCCCTCGACGAGGAGGCGGGCCGGCCCGTGGTCTCCGGCGGCGCCGAGCTGGTCCAGCTCGGCATCGACGACGACTCCGCGACCGCCAAGGTGCAGGCGCAGCCGCCCCACGGCGAGGACGGTCCCGAGCGCACGGTGCTACGTGCCGGCCTGGCCCGCGCGGCCGAGCTGGTGCGCGCCGAGACCTTCCCCGCGACCGCGGGCCCGCACTGCCGCGACTGCGCGTTCGTGGCCATCTGCCCGGCCCGGGGCGCAGGGAGCGTGACCGTCCAGTGAGCGAGCACCCCCGCGAGCCCGTGCGCCTCGAGACCCCCGAGGACCTCCGCGCCCTCATGGGTGCCACCCACGCCCCGAGCGACGAGCAGTGGGCCGCGATCACCTCACCGCTGCGCCCGACCGTCGTCGTCGCCGGCGCGGGCAGCGGCAAGACCACGCTCATGGCCCAGCGGGTGGTCTGGCTGGTCGCGACCGGCAAGGTGCGCCCCGAGGAGGTGCTCGGCCTGACGTTCACCACCAAGGCCGCCGCTGAGCTGCGCCAGCGGGTCACCTCGGCGCTGGGCAACGCCGGGCTCCTCGACCGCTCGGTCGTCGTGGAGGGCGAGGACGTCCTCGAGCCCACCGTCGCCACCTACCACGCCTACGCCGCCACCCTGCTGACCGACCACGGCCTCCGGATCGGCCACGAGCCCGACACCCGGGTCGTCTCCGACGCCTCGCGCTACCAGCTCGGTGCGCGGGTCATCGACCGGTTCACCGGCCACATCGAGCTGCTGACCGACCACCCGGCCACGGCCATCCAGAACCTCCTCGCTCTCGACGGCGCGATGAGCGAGCACCTCGTCGACGAGGACGACGTGCGCCGCGTCGACGCGGAGGCGCGGCGCGGCTTCCAACGCGCCATCGACGAGGAGCAGGCGGGCAAGGCCCGCAAGACCTACCTCGAGCCCCCGGCGAAGGCGATCCACGCGATCGACCGGCGTGCCGAGCTGCTCCAGCTCGTGTCTGGCTACCGCCGCCTCAAGGCCGACCTGGGCCTGATGGACTTCGGCGACCAGATCGCGCTCGCCGCGCGCCTGGTCGAGGACCAGCCCGAGGTCGGCGTCCTCGAGCGGTCGCGGTTCAAGGTCGTCCTCCTGGATGAATACCAGGACACCTCCGTCGCCCAGGCGACGATGCTGGCGCGCCTGTTCTCCGGTCCCGACGCCGGCCACGGGCTCGGCCACCCGGTGATGGCCGTCGGCGACCCCAACCAGGCGATCTACGGCTGGCGGGGGGCCTCGGTGTCCAACATCCTCAACTTCGCCGAGACCTTCCCGGCCGCCGACGGCGAGCCCGGCCGGCTGCCGCTCACCGTCAACCGGCGCTCCGACCGCAGGATCCTCGACGTCGCCAACCTGCTGGCGGCGCCGCTGCTCGAGACCTACGGCGACAAGGTGGCGCGACTGCGTCCGGCCGAGATCGCCGCGGACGGCCACGTCGAGACCCACGTCTTCGAGCGGGCCGCCGACGAGCTGGCCTGGCTCTCCGCGGAGGTCACCGCGGTCCACGCCGCCGGCACCGACTGGTCCGACATCGGCGTGCTGAGCCGCGACAACGCGCAGGCCGAGGAGGTCTACGACGCCCTCACCGCTGCCGGCGTCCCGGTCGAGATCGTCGGGCTCTCCGGCCTGATCCGGCTGCCCGAGGTGGCCGAGGTGGTCGCCACCCTCACGCTGCTGCACGACGTCACCGCCAACTCCTCGATGCTGACCCTGCTCACCGGGCCACGCTGGGCGATCGGGCCCCGCGACCTGCGGCTGCTCGCGCTGCGTGCCGCGGAGGTCGCCGGCGTACGCACGCGGGCGGAGGCGGCGACGATCGCCGACCAGCTGCTCCAGATCGCCGACGGCATCGACGCGGCCGAGATGCCCGCGCTCAGCGACGCCGTCGAGTCACCGGGTGAGGCGGCGTACTCCTCGGAGGCGCTCGACCGGTTCGCCCTCCTCGCCACCGAGCTGCGCCGGCTCCGCACCCACGTCGGCGACCCGCTCCTCGACCTGGTCCGCCGGATCATCGACACCACGGGCGTCGACGTCGAGCTGGCCTCGGCCACGTCGCCGGCCGCCGCCGCGCGCCGCGACAACCTCGACCTGTTCGTCAAGGCCGTCGCGGAGTTCCAGAGCGTCGACGGCGACGTCACCCTGCCCGCGCTGCTGGCCTACCTCACCGCCGAGGACGACCAGGGCAACGGGCTCGACGTCGCCACGCCCACCGCCGCCGACTCGGTCAAGCTGCTCACCGTCCACCGCGCGAAGGGCCTGGAGTGGTCGTCGGTGTTCTGCGTGGGAGTGGGGGAGACCCGGTTCCCCAGCAACCGCTCGCGCACCCTGTGGACGTCCTCGCCGGCCGTCCTGCCCGCGCCCCTGCGCGGCGACCGCGTCGACCAGCCGCAGCTCGCCGGCCACGACAAGGCCGCCCTCGACGCCTACCGCGCGGCGACCCGTGCCCACGACGCGGAGGAGGAGCTGCGCCTGGGCTACGTCGCCTACACCCGCGCCGCCCACCACCTCGCCGTGACGTCCTACGTCTGGGGCCAGCGCTCGACGCCCTTCGGGCCCTCCGACTACCAACGCACCGTGCGCGACCAGCTCCAGGAGTGGGGACAGGCGGTCGAGCGCTGGCTGGAGAGGCCGCAGGGCAAGACCCCCAACCCCAACGACGACGTCGACCCCTCGCGACCGTGGCCGGTGCCCGGTCCCGGCGAGGAGGCGCGACGGCGCCTGGCCGCCGCCGAGCTGGTCCGCACCGTCGACCGCACGGCGCCCGACGAGGGCCTCGACATGGTGGAGGCGGCGCGGGTCGCGGAGTGGGACGACGACCTGGTCCAGCTGCTCACCGAGGCCCGGGCCGAGCGGGCCACCTCGGTCGACCTGCCGCTGCCCAGCAGCCTGTCCGCCACGTCCGTGGCCCGCCTGCGCGACGACCCGGAGGGCTTCGCCCGCGACCTGGCCCGTCCGATGCCGCGCCCGCCGGCGCCGGCGGCCCGCTTCGGCACGGCGTTCCACGCCTGGGTCGAGGAGCGCTTCGGCCAGCAGGCGCTGATCGAGCCCGACGAGCTGCCCGGCCGCGCGGATGCCGGCATCGACGACGAGGCCGACCTCGGCGACGTCGTGAAGCGCTTCGAGGACGGCCCCTTCGCCGACCGGGTCCCGCACGCCGTGGAGGCGCCCTTCGCCCTGGTGCTGGGCGGGCAGGTGGTCCGCGGGCGCATCGACGCGGTCTACGCCGAGCCCGCTGAGTCGGGGGGCGGCTACCTCGTCGTCGACTGGAAGACCGGACGCCACGAGACCTCCGACCCGCTCCAGCTCGCCCTCTACCGGGTGGCCTGGTCCGAGCTCACGGGCGCTCCGCTGGAGCAGGTGCGCGCGGTCTTCCACTACGTCCGCTCCGGGCGCACGGTCGCGCCCGACGACCTGCCCGACCGCGCCGGCCTCGAGAGGCTCCTCGAGATCTGACGCCTGACTCGCGCAGGGCTCAGCGCAGGGCTCAGCGCAGGGCTCAGCGCAGGGCGGCGGTGAGGGCGATCTCGACCATCTCGCCGAAGGTCTGCTCGCGCTCCTGCGAGGTGGTCTCCTCACCGGTGGCGATGTGGTCGGAGACGGTGCAGATCGCCAACGCGCGGCGGCCGTGCTTGGCGGCGAGCGTGTAGAGCGCGCTCGCCTCCATCTCCACGCCCAGCACGCCGTACTTCACCATCTCGGCGAGCAGCTCGGGCCGGGCGGGGTAGAAGGAGTCGCTGGAGAAGATCAGGCCCACGTGGAAGGGCGAGCCCGCCTCGCGGGCCTCGGCGGCCTCGACCGCGCCGCGGAGCAGGCCGAAGTCGGCGACGGGTGCGTAGTCGATGCCGTGGAACGCGATCCGGTTCATCGAGGAGTCGGTGCAGGCACCCGAGGCGATGATGACGTCGCGGATCCCGACGTCCTCGGTCACCGCACCGCAGGAGCCGACGCGCACGATCGACTGCACGTCGTAGTCGGTGAAGAGCTCGTTGACGTAGATCGACATCGACGGCTGTCCCATGCCGGAGCCCTGGACGGAGACCGGGTGCCCGTTCCAGGTGCCGGTGAAGCCGTACATCCCGCGCACCTCGCTGTAGCAGCGCGCGTCGTCGAGGAAGGTCTCCGCGATCCACCTGGCCCGCAATGGGTCGCCGGGGAGGAGGACGGTCGGGGCGATGTCGCCGGGCTGGGCGCCGATGTGGGTGCTCACGGGGGCAGAGGTTACCGACCGGCCGTCGTCGGGCCACCGACTAGCGTGGCAGCGTGACCGACGACCGCACCCTTCCGCACGTGGCCCTGTCCCGGCACGCCCACAACCGGATGGGCCTGCGGCGCACCGACGCCGCGTGGCTCGCCGAGGTGCAGCGCGACCCCGCGACGCGTGTCCTGGTCGTGGCAGGCAACCGGCTGCGTCCCCTCGACGGGGAGATCCGCTGGACGACGCCCGCTGAGGCACCGGAGGGCCGGCTCGTGCTGCTCGGCTCCCGGGACGAGGTCGTGCACCTGGCGGTGATCGTGGCGCCGGACGACGCGCCCGGCGACCCCGATGACTGGGTGCCGCTGCGCAACGTGCTCGGCCTGCTCGCCGACGGCGCCGCCGAGCAGGCGCCGTTGCTGATGCACGCCATCGGGCTGGCCGAGTGGCACCACGCCACCCGCCACTGCCCGCGGTGCGGCGGGGCGCTCGAGAGCCGCGCCGCCGGTCACGAGCTGCGGTGCACGCAGTGCGACCGCCCGCAGTTCCCGCGCACGGACCCGGCGGTGATCATGGCGATCACCCACGGCGAGGGGGACGACGAGGCGATCCTGCTCGGCCGCAACCGGGCCTGGCCCGTCGGACGCTGGTCCACGCTCGCGGGCTTCTGCGAGCCGGGGGAGACCCTGGAGGACGCCGTACGCCGTGAGGTGGACGAGGAGGTCGGCGTGACGGTCGGCGAGGTGTCCTACTTCGGCAGCCAGCCGTGGCCGCTGCCGGCGAGCCTGATGCTCGGCTTCACCGGGCGGGCGCTCACCACGGAGATCGACGTCGACGGCGCGGAGATCGAGGAGGCGCGCTGGTGGACGCGTCGGCAGTTCGAGGAGGCCGCGCGCTCGGGCGAGCTGGTCGTGCCCCGCGGGGTCTCGATCTCGTCCTCGCTCATCGAGAGCTGGTTCGGACGCCCGCTCGACGGACCCGGCTGGGGCTGAGCCCGCCGGGTCGCGCCGTCAGTCGCAGGTGTCGCAGATTCCGGTGGCCGGCAGCGCGATGTAGCAGCGGGGGCAGAGGTTGACCGGCTTGTCCGTGGCCGCGACGCGGGTCGGACGCGGGGTTCCCGTGCTGCGCGTCGACCGCGAGCCGGACGACGTCGAGCCCGACGACGTGCGCGGGGTGCGGGCACGGGTGCCCGGCACGCGCTCGCTGGGCGGCGAGTCGTCGCGGACGTCGAACCCCAGGCGCACGAGGGCCTTGCTGGCGCCGGCCGCCCCGCCGGGGATGTCCTGCGGGGCGAGCGTGCGGCCGGTGGCGAGGCCGTGGGCGATGCCCGCGATCGCCGCGGCGTCGTACTCCTTGCCGTGGTGGAGCAGCACGTGGGTCGACACACCACCGCGGACCAGCATGTAGTTGGCCCCGCCCGCTGCGTCCCACGTGTCCAGCGCGGTCAGGACGTGGTCTCGATCGATCGAGTTCAGCAGTGACACGACGTCAGGTTATCCCCGGACGGCGTCCGGCCGCGGGCCAGCCTCATGAAAGGGCCGCGAGCCTGTCCTTGACCTGCGCCACGGAGGGGTTGGTCAGCGTGCTGCCGTCGGCGAACAGCAGCGTCGGCACCGTCTGGTTGCCGCCGTTGGCCTGCTCGACGGTGAACGCGGCGTCCGGCACCTGCTCGATGTCGACCAGGTCGAAGGCGATGCCCTCGCGGTCGAGCTGGCTCTTCAGGCGGTGGCAGTAACCGCACCAGGGCGTGGTGAACATGGTGAACTTGCTCTCGGACATGTCCCGCACAACGACGACCCGCCCGTGGGCATTCCCGCGCCGGCGCCGGGGTCGCCGACCTCACACCGGCCGCCCGCTCCGGCCTCTCCACAGGTACGCCGACCGGGCCGGGGCCGCTGTCGGCAGCGGCGTCTAGGGTGGCGCTCGCCCGCCCAGTCACCCCCGAAGTCCCGCAGGAGCCGACGTTGCTCGAAGCGCTCGATCCCGAGCAGCGACAGGTCGCCGAGGCGCTCCGTGGCCCGGTCCGGGTCCTGGCCGGTGCCGGCACCGGCAAGACCCGGGCGATCACCCACCGGATCGCGCACGGCGTCGCGACGGGGCTCTATGCGCCGACCGAGGTGCTCGCCCTGTCGTTCACCACCCGCGCCGCGGGCGAGATGCGCGAGCGGCTGCGGGCGCTCGGCGCTCCCGGCGTCCAGGCCCGCACGTTCCACTCCGCGGCCCTGCGGCAGCTGCGCTTCTTCTGGCCCCGCGTGCACAACCGCGACCTGCCCGAGCTGACCGAGTCCAAGCTGGCGATGCTCGCGCTGGCCGCCCGCCGGCAGCGGCTCGGCGTCGACCAGGCGACGCTGCGCGACCTCGCGAGCGAGATCGAGTGGGCCAAGGTCTCCAACGTCGCCCCCGACACCTATGCCGCCGTCGCCGCCTCCCGCGGTCGTGCCGTCTCCGGCCTCGACCCTGCCGTGGTCGCCCGGGCCTTCGACTCCTACGAGGAGGTCAAGCGCAACCAGGGCCGGATGGACATGGAGGACGTGCTGCTCTTCGCAGCCGGCCTGCTCGCCGACAACGAGGCCGTGGCCGCGCAGGTCCGCCGGCAGTACAAGTGGTTCGTCGTCGACGAGTTCCAGGACGTCTCGCCCCTCCAGCACGCCCTGCTCGACCTCTGGCTCGGCGGCCGTGACGAGCTGTGCGTCGTGGGCGACCCGTCGCAGACGATCTACTCCTTCGCCGGTGCCGACGCGCGCTACCTCCGCGACTTCACCCAGCGGTTCCCCGGCGCCACCAGCGTCGAGCTCGTCCGCAACTACCGCTCCACGCCCGAGGTCGTCGCCGCCGCCAACAGGTTGCTCGCGGGCACGGCCAGCAAGGGCGTCGACCTCGTCGCCCAGCGCCCGGCAGGTCCGGCGATCACCTTCCGTGAGTCGCCCGACGAGGTCGCGGAGGCCGACGCGGTGGCCGACCGGGTGGCAGGCCTCCGCGCCTCCGGCACGCCGGCGAGCCGGATGGCCGTGCTGCTCCGCATCAACGCCCAGTCCGAGCGCTTCGAGGAGGCGCTCGCCGCGCGCGGCATCCCCTACGTCATCCGCGGCGCCGCCCGCTTCTTCGACCGGGGAGAGGTCCGGCAGGCGATCACCCTGGTCCGGGGGGCCGCGCGCAGCGGCGGTGCCGGCGGTCCCGTCGCCGACGCCGTGCTGGCGGTGCTCTCCCAGATGGGTCACTCGACGCAGCCGCCCGAGGGCAGGGGAGAGGTCCGCAACCGCTGGGAGTCTCTGCAGGCCCTCGTCGACCTGGCCGCCGACTTCGGCCGCGAGCGTCCCGACGCCGACCTCGGCGCGTTCGTCGACGACCTCGACCGGCGCGCCGGTGAGCAGCACGCCCCTGTCGCCGACGCGGTCACCGTCTCCACGATCCACTCGGCCAAGGGCCTGGAGTGGGACGCCGTCTTCGTTGCCGGCATGCACGAGAAGATGATGCCGATCGCCCAGGCGTCGACCCCCGCGGAGGTCGAGGAGGAGCGGCGCCTGCTCTACGTCGCGATGACGCGGGCCCGCGACGAGCTCGCCGTCTCGTGGGCCACCGCCCGTGAGCCCGGCGGGCGCGCCACGCGCGGGAGCTCGCCGTTCCTGGCGCCCCTGCTCGACGGCGTGCCCGGCGTCTCCGGGCAGCGGCGCGAGCGCACCCGGCGCAACCGCGCCGCGATGCACTGCCGCGAGTGCGGACGGGCGCTGTCCACCGCGCACGAGAAGAAGACCGGTCGCTGCGCGGACTGCCCCGCCTCCTACGACGAGGCGCTGTTCGAGCGGCTGCGGGAGTGGCGCTTGGCCCGGTCCTCGGCCGACAGCGTGCCGGCCTTCGTGGTCTTCACCGACGCCACCCTCCAGCTCATCGCCGAGCACGTCCCGAAGGACAGCGCGGGGCTGCGAGCGATCAGCGGCGTGGGGCCCGGCAAGCTCACCAAGTACGGCGACCAGGTGCTCGCCGTGGTGGCCGGGACCCCCGTCCAGGAAGCCCTCGGATCGACGTCCGAAGAAAATTCTGAGTAATACCCATTAAATCGTTTGCCCCTGACGACGGTCAGGGTCTAGCGTTCCTCTCACAACAACCCCGCGCATGGGATCGCTGACAACGATCCGCGCCCGATGCCCTGAAGGAGGTGGCCCCCATGGAGAACTACACGAAGACGATGACGGCTTGGACGCCGTCCTTCGGCATGTCCACCCTCGGCCGCCCCTGCGCGCACCTGCGCGCCTTCGGCGCTGCTGTGGTGGCCGTCCAGGGCGACGCCGCCATCGTTCGCATCAAGGGCGATTTCCCGGGTTCTCCCGCCTGGAGTCCGTCGAGCTAGGTCATCACCTCGCACCGGCAGCCTCCAGGCCGCGGAACCCACCCAGGGATCCGCGGCCTTTCTGTTTGTCCCACCGAGTTTTCCCAAACCCGCGATCAGGTCAACGAGTAGGAGGTGAACACATGACCATCAGCGTTCTCGACCGCAATCGAGCTGCCGACGCACGCCAGCTGGAGCCCCAGGCCCCGCTCGGCGCCCTGCACGACGCAGCTGCCGGAGTGGATGAGGAGTTGCTGCCCTGCCGCGTCAACGACGCAGAGCTGTGGTTTGCCGAGTCCCCCGCGGACGTGGAGCACGCCAAGGCCCTCTGCACCGACTGCCCCGTGCAGGCGCTGTGCCTCGACGGAGCCCTCGAACGGCGTGAGCCGTGGGGCGTCTGGGGAGGCGAGCTCTTCCTCCAGGGCGTGGTGATCCCGCGCAAGCGGCCGCGAGGCCGGCCCCGCAAGTCCGACCAGACCTTCCAGGTCGCCTAGGTCGGGCAGCTCCCAGAAGGACGGGGCAGCCTCAGGCGCCACCGCTCAACCACCTCCGAGGAAACACAGGAAATACACCTCAATGAAGACCTACCGAAACGGAAGCACCGACATGAATCTCATGAATGAAGAACTCGCACGCGCGCAAATGTCCGCGCGCCTGGGAGAGGCGCATGAACTGCGGCGTGGTCACCACCTGACCATGGCCCGTCGCATGAGCCGCAAGGCCGAGCAGGCCGCGCAGCAGGCGCGTCTCGCCCTCGCTCGCTCGATCTGACGACGAAGTTTCCTCGGAAACGCTCTCGCCCTGATCGCGGGTGAGCACCGCACGAGCCGGTACGACGTCACCGTGACGTCGTACCGGCTCGTCTCGATTTCGACGCGCCGTCTCCCTCACCACGCAGTGACCTCCTGCGTCGGTCCCGGCTAGGCTCGTCTGGATTTCGACGCGCCGTCGTCACCTCGCACGCTCGGTGACGGGCTTGCTCAATCTCCCTCGCCACGCCGTGACCTCCTGCGTCGGTCCCGGCTAGGCTCGTGACATGGTCGAGCTGGTCACCTGCGCCTTCTGCGGCACCCAGGCCCCGGAGGGCGAGACCCTCACCTGGACGACCGCCGTGGAGAACGGGCGACGCCGAGCGTTCTGCGACGCCTGCTCGCGCGAGCACCTCCGCGCGATGGAGAGCAAGCTCGACAGCGAGTGGTGGTGACCGGCGGGGCACCGCCTCACACCGTGTCGAACCAGGCGCACCCGCAGTAGGGGTGGCGCTCCCACCGTCGCTGGTGCGGCAGCGGCTCGTGGTCGTGGCGCCACGAGGTGAGCCACGTGCTCGGCGTCTCGCTGCGTGCCCAGGCCCCGAGCTCGCGCGCCACGACCCCGGCTGCCACCGCCAACAGCGGACGGACGAGGGGTGGCGCCGGGCTGCGGCTGCCGTCGTCGAGGACGGCGGCGGCCACGCACCGGGCACACGGCCCGACACCCGGGGCCACCCACGGCCCCACCTCGACCGCCTGGGGGCGCACTCCGACGAGCACGTGGGGGAGCGAGGCGACCGTCCAGTCGTCGACGGTCGCCGACACCAGCCGCCCGGGCGCGACGGCGATCCCGACCGGAGCGCCGGCGTCGGGGGACACGCCCGCCGCGAGGAGGGCGGCCCTCACCGGCCCCGCCCACTCCTCGGGGCAGTCGAGCTGGGCGCGCAGCGGGACGTCGTACATGCCGCACACGCTGCCACCGGCCGGCACGGACCGAGACGTCCTCCACAGCCGGAAATGCAGAGCGGCGGCGCCACCCGCAGGTGTCGCCGCCGCTGTCAGCTCAAGGGGTGAAGGGTCACGCCTTGCCGAGGATGCGGTTCAGGTTGGTACCGCAGACCGGGCACACGCCCTTGGCCATCTTGGTGCCCTTGTCGTTGACCTTGATCTCGCCCTCCGCCTCGCGCTTCTCCTTGCACTTGACGCAGTAGAACTCACCGCTCCAGGTCTCCGCCATGACGGCCTCCTTGCTTGTTTCTCTTGGTCGTCGCGACGGGGTTGCTCGTGGGGGAAGCCCGCCGGGGAGCTCGAGCGGCTGCCCGTGCTCCGTCGCCGACACTACGCCACGCGTGGCCCACGCTCACGCACCACACGCGCTGAGCGTGAAACCGCCTGATTCCACGCTCAGCGGCATCAGTACCCTCAGGCCATGTCCGAGCACCTGTCAGAGCCCCCGTCCGACCTCTCCCACCTGCGTCTCGAGCGCCCCTCCGAGGGCGTCGTCCTGCTGACCCTCGACAACCCCGACATGCGCAACGCGATGAGCGACGAGATGACCTCGTCGTGGGTCCGGGCGATCGACGCGCTCGCCGTCGACCCCACCGTGCGGGTCGTGGTGGTGACGGGCGCGGGCAGCGCGTTCTGCTCGGGCGGCAACACCTCGTGGATCGCCAGCGAGCCCGACGCGAGCGTCGACCACCTGCGCGCGCGGATGATGCCGTTCTACCGGGCCTGGCTCTCGATCCGTCGCCTCGAGGTGCCGACCATCGCCGCGGTCAACGGGCACGCGATCGGCGCCGGGCTGTGCCTGGCCCTGGCCTGCGACATCCGCTACGCCGCGGCCGGCGCCAAGCTGGGCCTGCCGTTCAACAAGCTCGGGATGCACGCGGGCATGGCGGGCACCTACCTGCTGCCCAACGTGGTCGGACCCGCCCACGCCCGAGACCTGCTGCTCACCGGTCGCGTGGTGGAGGCCGACGAGGCGTTGCGGCTCGGCCTGGTCTCCCGCGTCGTGGAGGGTGACGCCTTCCTCGACGACGTGCTCGCCACCGCGTCCGAGGTGGCGGCGACCGCTCCGATCGCGGCACGGCTGACCAAGATCGCGCTCGCCGACGGTGGCCACGCCGACTTCGAGTCGGCACTGCAGTGGGAGGCGCTGGCCCAGCCGATGACGCTCGCCACCGCCGACCTGCAGGAGGGGATCGCGGCTGCGAAGGAGAAGCGCGCGCCGCAGTTCCGGGGTCGCTGAGCAGCACCAGGGAAGGAGGGCCCCGCGACCTTCGACGTCTGCCTTCCCCAGCTGGCGTCGAGGAGCCGCGGGGCCCTTCTGCGGCGCAACGCTAGGGATCCGGTGCCGCACGGTCAACGGGTCCACGTCCACTCCTGTGGACAGGGCTGTGGATGCCGTGTGCACGGAGGCCCCGGGATGGTGGAGGGTGGGGCCGTCGAAGGGGAGGGGCCTGTGGGCGACACGCCCGGCGCGGTCGCCGTACTGTGCGGGTGACCTGCGCGTTCGCCAGGCCCGGGCCTGTGGAGGGGAAGAAGTTGACGCAGAACGGCGAGTCCGACCGCGGTCCGGTGGCCACGCTGCGCCGGATCGCGTTCCTCATGGAGCGCCAGCGCGAGGAGAGCCGCCGGATCGAGGCCTTCCGCAAGGCCGCGCGCACGATCCTGCCGCTGCCCGAGGAGGACGTACGCCGGCGTGCCGAGGCGGGCACGCTCACCGAGCTCCCGGGCATCGGTCCGAGCACCGCGGCGGTGATCACCGACGCGTGCCACGGCGTGGTCCCCGAGCGGCTGGTCGCCCTCGAGAAGACCGCGGGACCGCTGGCCACCGGTGGGGAGGACCTGCGCGCCCGGCTGCGCGGTGACCTGCACTCCCACTCCGACTGGTCCGACGGCGGGTCGCCGCTCGAGGAGATGGCCATGACGGCCATGGAGCTCGGGCACGACTACCTCGTGCTCACCGACCACAGCCCCCGGCTGCGCGTGGCCAACGGACTCAGCGCCGAACGGCTCACCCGCCAGCTCGGGGTCGTGGACGCGGTCAACGAGCACCTCGACGGCCGCTTCACGCTGCTCAAGGGCATCGAGGTCGACATCCTCGACGACGGCTCGCTGGACCAGACCCCCGAGATGCTGGGCCAGCTCGACGTCCGGGTGGCGTCGGTGCACTCCAAGCTCAAGATGGATCCCGAGCCGATGACGCGACGGATGGTCGGTGCGGTGCGCAACCCGCACACCAACGTCCTGGGGCACTGCACCGGACGGCTCGTGACGGGCAACCGCGGCGTCCGCCCGCAGAGCCGGTTCGACGCGAAGGCCGTGTTCACCGCCTGCGCCGAGGAGGGCGTGGCGGTGGAGATCAACTCCCGTCCCGAGCGGCGCGACCCGCCGACCAAGCTGCTCCAGCTCGCCCGCGACCTGGGCTGCGTGTTCTCCATCGACTCCGACGCGCACGCGCCGGGACAGCTCGACATGCTCGACTACGGCGCCGCCCGGGCCACCGAGGCGGGCATCGATCCGGACCGGATCGTCAACACCTGGCCCCGCGACCGGCTCCTCGCGTGGGCGTCCGCCCGGCTCTGAGCGTGCTGCTCCGCCCCGTGCCCCCGCGCGTACGACGTACGGGCGTGGGTGGCGACGGCTAGGTTCGAGCCATGAGCCAGTCCACGGGGGCCGCGCCCGAGGTGGAGGTGCGCCGTTCGCGCCGCCGCCGGCGCACGGTCTCGGCCTACCGCGACGGTGACCGGATCGTGGTGCTGATCCCGGCGACGATGAGCAAGCGCGACGAGGCGACCTGGGTGGCTGACATGGTGGCCCGGGTCCAGCGGCAGGAGCGGCGCAAGGTGCGCTCCGACGACGACCTCGTGGCACGGGCCAGCAAGCTCAACGACCTCTACCTCGGGGGGATGGCCGTCCCGTCGTCCGTGCGGTGGGTGACCAACCAGAACGCCCGCTGGGGCTCGTGCACCCCCGGCGACCGCACCATCCGGCTGAGCGACCGGCTGCAGCAGATGCCGGCCTGGGTCGTCGACTACGTCCTCGTGCACGAGCTGGCCCACCTGATCGAGGCCGGGCACACGCCGGCGTTCTGGGCCTGGGTCGACCGCTATCCCCGCGCGGACAAGGCCAAGGGCTACCTCGAGGGCTACTCGGCCGCGGCGCGTCTCGAGCCCCCGCCCGGGGGAGACGTCGACGGCGACGAGGGCGAGGTCTAGCCCCGCACCCGGGCGAGCGCCGCGTCGATGAGCGCGTACATGTCGTCGAAGGTGGGGGGCAGGGCGTCGACCGGCCACCACCGCACGTCGATCGACTCGTCGCTGGCGACGTAGGTGCCGGCAGGGTCGGCGACGGCCAGGAACCGGACGTCGAGGTGCTGGACGGTCCCGCGCTCGGAGCAGAACTCCACCGCGTGCGCGTCGAGGCAGAGCGGGTCGTGGTCGAGCTGGAAGTCGGTCAGCCCGGACTCCTCCAGCAGCTCGCGCCGCGCGCCCGCTGACAGCGAGTGGTCCTCGGGCTCGAGGTGACCGCCGAAGGCCAGCCACGCGTCGGCCTTGCGGTGGTGGTTGAGCAGCACCCGGTCACCGTCGGGGGAGACCACGATCGCGCCGGCCGTGAGGTGCTCGGGGAAGCACGACTTGGCCAGGCCGTCCTCGTGCGCCGCGAGGTGGGCCAGGAAGCGAGCCTTGTGCTCGGCCTGCTCGGGCGACGGCGGGGTCCAGATCGTGAGGGTCGCGACGGCGCTGGCGTGCAGACCACTCACTCGGCGGGCCGCGCGTCGTCGCCGCCGTCGAGCAGGTCACGCAGGCCGGCGTCGAACTCGTCGTCCGAGAGCTGCTCCGGGGCGACCGAGTCCTCGCGGAAGCCCAGCGGGTCGTCGAGGTCGGCCGCGGTGGGGAGCAGCGCGGGGGACATCCACACGCCGTCGCGGGCCTCGGTGCCCTGACGGGTGCGCAGCGAGCCCCACAGCGTCGAGGCGTCGCGCAGCCGTCGGGGCCGCAGCTCGAGTCCGACGAGGGTGGCGAAGGTCTGCTCGGCCGGCCCGCCCGCGGCGCGGCGACGGCGTACGGTCTCCTGCAGCTTGGCGGCAGCCGGCATCCGCTCGGCCGTGGCCTGGCTGACGACCTCGTCGACCCAGCCCTCGACCAGCGCCAGGGTGACCTCGAGCTTCTCCAGCGCGGCCTTCTGGGCCGCGGACGGCTCGGGGTCGAAGAGCCCGCCCGCGAGCGCGTCCTGCATGGCTGCCGGGTTGGTCATGTCGATGTCGGCGAGCTTGGCCTCCATGCCGGAGGTGTCGAAGTCCATGCCCGCGCCGTACTCGGCCACCGCACTGATCAGGTGGTCACGCAGCCACGGCACGCCCGCGAACAGGCGCTGGTGGGCGGCCTCGCGCAGCGCGAGGTAGAGCAGCACGTCGTCGGTGGACACGTCGGGCAGCTCCTCGGCGAAGGCCGCGACGTTGGTCGGCAGCAGGGCCGCCTTGCCGATCGGTCCGAGGGGCAGGCCGATGTCGGAGGCGCTGAGCACGTCGCCGGCGAGAGCGCCGAGGCCGCCGCCCACCTGGGAGGCCACCATCGCGCCGCTCGCCTTGCCGAGCATCGCCATGAGGGGACCGGCGAGCTGGCGCATCTCCTCGGGCATCGCCTGTCCGAGGGCTGAGGTGGCGGAGCCGGCGATCGGCTCGACGAGCACCTTCCACACGTCGATGGTCTCCACGATCCACTCCGCACGCGACCAGGCCGCGGTGGTGGAGACGCCGGACGGGAACTCGGTCGTCGTGTCGAGCCAGTGGTCGGCGAGGCGTACGGCATCGGCGACCGCGCCGGACTGGAGCGGGCTCACGGCCGGGTCGGGCTCCTGGGCAGCGGTCTTGCGCGCGATGTCGACGACGGTGTCCCAGTTGACCGGGCCGTCGTGCGGAGCGAACAGCGACTGCATCTGCGCCATCAGCGCGTTGAGGTCGGGCATGCCGCCGCCGGCGCCGAAACCGCCCATCTGCGAGAAGATCTGCTCGAAGGGCGTGCCCTTGAACGGGTTGTCGTCGTCGCGGCCCTGACCAGACGAACCGGGGCCGCCGGGGGTGTCACTCATGGCTCCACGGTACCCACCGGGCCCAGACCCGGCACGGGCGTACGGGCCTAGACTCGGGCCCGTGACCGACCCTGTGCGACTCGTGGCCATCCGCGACACCCCGCTCGACGTGGCCGAGGTCGTCGACGCCCTGGGCGACGAGGGTGCGGGTGGGTTGACCCTCTTCATCGGTCAGGTGCGCGACCACGACGGCGGCAAGGGCGTGACCGCGCTCGACTACTCCGCCCACCCGACGGCGCTCGCGCGGCTCGAGGACGTGTGCCGCCGGGTCGCGCAGGACCACGACGTACGCGGTGTGGCCGCGGTCCACCGGGTCGGCGAGCTGCGGATCGGCGACCTCGCGGTCGTCGTGGCGACCACGGCCGCGCACCGCGGCGACGCGTTCGCGGCCTCGCGGGACCTGATCGACACCCTCAAGGCCGAGGTGCCGATCTGGAAGCACCAGGTCTTCGACGACCGGACCGAGGAGTGGGTCGGCACGCCGTAGGGCGTCCCGGCGGCAGGCCCGCTGCGCACCTAGGCTCGGGGCGTGGAGATCCTGCTCTGGCTCGTGCCGGCCGCCGTGGTGACGGTCGTGGCCATGCTGTGGGTGGGGTGGGCCGGCCGCGACGGACGCCGCGAGGTCGACCGCGACGTGGCTGCCCAGCGGCTCGGCAAGGCGCTCGCCAAGGAGCTCCCGGCCGGCACGCGTCGGCCCGCGGCGCCGGCGCGCGACCGCAGCACGGGCATCGCGGTGCGGCCGAGCAACGCCGGCCCTGCGCGGCACGGCGACGACCGTCGCGCGTCGTAGAGGCCGTCCGGTGTCGGCTGGTGGTCGCGCGGTTGTGGGCATTTGAGAGAGTTGCGCCCATGAGTCAGCGGACCAGGGCGGGGCTGCTCGCGCTGTGCCTGCTGGCCGTGCTGTGGGGGACCGCTGCGTTCGCGCCGCTGCCCTACGTCACGTACTACCCCGGCCCGACCGTCGACATACTCGCCGCACCCGACGGTGCCGAGACCGTGAAGGTCACCGGCCACCGGGCGTACTACGACGACGGGGAGCTGCGGATGACCACGGTCTACGTCAGCCAGCCCGAGGACGACGTCTCGTTGCCCGAGCTGCTGCGGGCCTACTTCGACCCCGACGCCGCGGTCTGGCCGCGCTCCTCGATCTACGCCCCCGACGAGACCGACGAGTCCAGCGACCGCGAGTCCGCGGTCGCCATGGTCTCCTCCCAGGACACGGCCGTGGCCGCCGCGCTCACCGAGCTCGGCGAGAAGATCGACCCGGTCGTCGAGGTCCAGGACGTCACCCCCTCGCTGCCCGCCGACGGCAAGCTCGAGGTGCGCGACGTGCTGCTCGAGGTGGGCGGCACGCCGATCACGGAGGCGCAGGACGTCGTCGACGCGGTCGACGCGGCCGAGGTGGGCAAGCCGCTCGCGTTCGTCGTACGCCGTGACGGTGAGAAGCGGACCGTCGAGGTGACGCCGCGCGAGGTCGACGGCGACAAGCGCATCGGCATCACCCCGGGCGTGGGCTTCGACTTCCCGTTCCGGGTCAGCGTCGACATCTCCGACAACATCGGCGGCCCGAGCGCGGGCCTGATGATGTCGCTGGCCATCTTCGACACGCTGACGCCGGGCTCCATGACCGGCGGCGAGGAGATCGCCGGCACCGGCACCATCACCCCGTCCGGGGAGGTGGGGCCGATCGGCGGCATCCAGCAGAAGATCGCGGCCGCGCGCGACGCCGGGGCGCAGCTGTTCTTCGTGCCCGCCGACAACTGCGACGCGATCGGCGGCGTCGACACCGGCGACATGCGCCTGGCCAGGGCGACGACCATGCACAAGGCGGTCCAGACACTTGCCGACTGGGTCGCCGACCACGACACCGAGCTCCCGACCTGCGAGGACACCGCGTCATGACCGACGACCCGACCGCCACCCAAGCCCTGCCCGAGGACCCCGCGCTGGCGACAGCCGTGCTGGAGATCGAGGCGCACGTGGCTGCTGACGGATGGGACCAGCCGGCCCGGTTGTACGCCCTCGTCGACACCGCCGAGCTGGTGGCGCAGGAGCCTGCGCTCGCCGCGATGATGTCGATCGACGGCCCGGGCGACGACGGGTCGCTCACCCCCATCGAGCAGGACGGCCTGCCGCCCGGCCAGGAGCTGGAGGACGCCCTCCACTCGATCGCCTGGCCCGAGACCGTCGCCGGGTGCGCCGCGGTGATCGAGCGGCTGGTGCTGCCCCCCGACGTCGACGACGACATCCCCGACGACCCGGCGGCCGCCGAGCTGTTCGCCCGCGAGCACCCGGACCGGCAGGAGGTCCGGATGGTGGCCGGCGTGACCCGCGCGGGGGCGTCGTACTGCGCCCTCCGGCTCCGCGCCCACGACGACGAGATGTCGGTGGTCAACGGCACCGAGCTGGTGCCCGGGCTCCTCGAGCTTCTTCACGCGACACTGCACGACACCCCGACCGAGAACACCTGAGCAGGGACCCGGCATGAGCACTCCGTTCGACAACCCCCGACCGACCCCGCCGCGACCGGCGCCGACCTCGCGGCGCCCCGGCGCGCTGGTGATCACCGCCATCGTGCTGATCCTCGCGTTCATGCTGCTCAGCGGCTTCGCGTCCTTCTGGACCGAGCGGCTGTGGTTCCGCTCGGTCGGCTACAGCGAGGTCTTCAGCACCCTCCTGCTCACCCGCGTGGGGCTGTTCTTCGTCTTCGCCGGCCTGATGGGCGCGACGGTGGCGCTGGCGATGTCGATGGCCTACCGGTTCCGGCCGGTGCTGTGGCCGGGGATGCCCGGCATGCCCGACGACGGGATGGACCGCTACCGCCAGCTGCTGGCACCCCGGATGGGCTGGGTCATCGGCGTCGCAGCCGTGGTGATGGGGCTGTTCGCGGGCGCGTCGGCCACGGGTCAGTGGCGCAACTACTCGATGTGGCGCCACAGCCAGTCCTTCGGCAGCACCGACCCCTACTTCAAGAAGGACGTCGGCTTCTACGTCTTCGACCTGCCGTTCTGGCACTACGTCGTCGACTTCGTGATGGCGCTCGCGGTCGTCGGGCTGCTGGCCTCGATCCTGATGAACTACCTCTTCGGCGGCATCCGCCTCTCGGCCCGGCCGGGGGAGCGGCTGACCAGCGCCGCCCAGATCCAGGTCTCGGCGTTCCTGGCGTTGTTCGTGCTGGCCAAGGCCGTCGACTACTGGCTCGACCGCTTCGACCTGGTGACCAACTCCGGGTCGATCTTCACCGGCATGGGCTACACCGACGACAAGGCCGTGCTGCCTGCCAAGGAGATCCTGGCCGGCATCGCGATCGTGTGCGCGGTGCTCTTCCTCGCCAACATCTGGCGCCGCACCTGGCTGCTGCCCTCGGTGGGCGTCGCGCTCTTCGCATTGTCGGCGATCATCCTCGGCCTGATCGTGCCGACGCTGGTCCAGGCGATCCGGGTGAACCCCAACGTGCCCGACCGCGAGGGCCCCTACATCAAGGAGAACATCGACGCGACGCGCAAGGCCTACGCGCTCGACCAGGTCGATGTCGGTGCCGTCAGCGGCACCCCGATCACCGGAGGCGGCCGGGTCGACGAGCTGGACGGGATGACGGCGAGCGTGCCGCTGGTCGACCCCAAGGTGGTCAGTGACGTCTTCGAGCAGCAGCAGCAGGTCCGCGCCTACTACTCCGTCAGCGACGTGCTCGACGTGGACCGCTACGAGATCGACGGCAACGACCGCGCGGTGGTCCTCGGTGTCCGCGAGCTCGACCAGAACGGCATCGCGGAGGGCGACCGCAACTGGTCGAACCTCCACACGGTCTACACGCACGGCAACGGCGTCATCGCGGCGTACGCCAACCAGCGTCCCGAGGACGACTCGAGCCAGTCGCTGAGCATCCAGTGGGCGGAGGGCCAGGAGGCCAACGAGGACGCCCTGACCCGGCTCAGCCCGGACGGCTACGAGACCCGCGTCTACTACGGCGAGAAGAGCCCGTCGTACAGCATCGTGGGCAAGACCGGCAACGGCGGCGACGTCGAGCTCGACCTGCCCCAGGGTGCGCGCAGCGAGTCCAACCAGGAGACGACCTACACCGGCACGGGCGGCGTCCCCGTCGGCGACCTGTTCCACAAGCTGCTCTACGCGGTGAAGTTCAGCGAGCCCAACTTCCTGCTCTCCAGCCGTGTCAACGAGAACTCCAAGGTCCTCTACGACCGCAACCCGCGCACCATGGTGGAGAAGGTCGCGCCGTGGCTGACGGTCGACTCCGACCCCTACCCGGTCGTGGTCGACGGCCGGATCCAGTGGGTGCTCGACGGCTACACCGTCACCGACAAGTTCCCGCTGTCGCAGCGCGAGTCGCTGGAGACGATGACCGACGACTCGCTGCAGCAGAACAACGGCTTCCAGACGCTGCCGACCGACGAGATCAACTACATGCGCAACTCGGTCAAGGCCACCGTCGACGCCTACGACGGCACGGTGAACCTCTACGCCTGGGAGGACACCGACCCGATCCTCAAGGTGTGGGACGAGGTGTTCCCCGGCCTGATCAAGGCGCGCGACGAGATCCCCGACGAGCTCCGGTCCCACCTGCGCTACCCCGAGGACCTCTTCAAGGCGCAGCGCTACCAGTTCCAGCGCTACCACGAGACCTCGGCTGCCGACTGGTTCGAGGGCTCGACCCGCTGGGAGGTCCCGAAGGACCCGCAGGCCGCGAGCCGGCTCCAGCCGCCGTACCGCCTGTTCTCGGAGACCAACGGTGAACCCGTGTGGTCGCTGACCTCGGTCTACGTGCCGCGCGAGAAGGACAACCTGGCCGCGTTCATGAGCGTCAACAGCGATGCCACGAGCGACGACTACGGCAAGATCTCGGTCCTCGAGCTGCCCGACACCCGCACCGACGGACCACGCCTGATCGCCGCGGCGCTCAGCACGGACGAGGAGGTGCGCCAGGAGCTGCTGAGCTTCACGCAGGGTGACGCGAAGCCGATCTTCGGCAACCTGCTCACGTTGCCGATCGGTGACTCGTTCATGTACGCCCAGCCGCTCTACACGCGGCGCGACGACGAGTCGGCGTACCCGATCCTGCGGTTCGTGCTGGTGTCCTACCAGGGTCGCGTCGGCATCGGCGAGACGCTGCGCGACGCGATCGAGGACTCGCTCGACGGCACGTCGAGCACCCCCACCACGACGCCCACCCCGACCGAGACGCCCAGCGCCTCGCCGTCGGAGACGCCGACCGAGACCCCGACGACCCCCGCCCCCGGCGGCACGCAGGCCCAGATCCGGCAGCTGCTGGTGCAGGCGGAGGCGAAGTTCACCGAGGCCGACGCCGCGCAGAAGGCCGGCAACACGGTCAAGTGGGCGCGGCTGGTGGAGGAGGGACGCGCGCTGATCGAGGAGGCCGTACGCCTCGCCGGCTGACCCCGATTTGGGTTCACCCGGACCACCCCTGTAATGTTCTGTTCACCGACGCGGGGTGGAGCAGCTCGGTAGCTCGCTGGGCTCATAACCCAGAGGTCGCAGGTTCAAATCCTGCCCCCGCTACAAAGTTCGAGAGGCCCTCACAGTCTGACTGTGAGGGCCTCTCGCATTGCGCGATGGGTCTGGCGAAGTCCTCGAGTGTGATGTCCTCGGGCTCCGGGCCGCCGACCGAGGGTCGGGTCGGCGGCCCGCCGATGCCCTTCCGCAATACGACTCTTCTCGTATTGCTGCTGATGTGCCGGGCTCCTAGCGTCAGTGAGGAAGCGCAGGGCGGGACGCCCGAGCTGCACGGCCGGCGGGTTCCGTCGGTGTCTTCTCCGAGCCAGGAGGAGCCCCACTACGAACTGGAGACAACCATGCCTTTCATCAACGTCAAGGTCATCGAGAACGTCTTCACCCCCGAGCAGAAGCAGGAGGTCGTCCGGCGCCTGACCGACGCAATGGTGTCGATCGAGGGAGAGAACATGCGCGCGGTCACCTGGGTCGTCGTCGAGGAGGTGGCGAGCGGTGACTGGGGCATCGGCGGACAGCCGATGACCACCGAGGACGTCACGGCACTCGCAGCCGGCGGGGCTCCCGCAATGGCATGAGACGGATGCAGGCCCTGACCTGCGGCTGCGTGCCCGGTCGCCGGGTCCACGGCCCGGTCGCGCCGTCCCTCCCCACCTGACCCGAACGGCACGTGCGTCGCAGGCGTCGCGAACCCGGTCTCGGGAGCGTTCGCAGGCGGGAGTGGGATGCTGACGACCCAGGCACGTGGGAGGAGCAACCGATCGAGCATGACCGGATCGCGGCCGAGGCCCGCGCGAGAGGCAGCGGGTCCACGCCCGAGGTCGACGTCGTGGTCATCGGCGGAGGACAGGCCGGCTTGGCGACCGGGTTCTACCTGCGGCGCGCCGGCCTGGTGCCGGGCCGCGACTTCGTCGTCCTTGACGCAGCTGATCGGCCGGGTGGGGCGTGGCCGCGCACGTGGGACGGGTTGCGGTTGTTCTCCCCGGCCGGGTTCTCGTCGCTGCCCGGGTGGATGATGCCGCCGTGGGACGACGCCACGCGCGGCTTCCCGCCCCGCGACCACGTGGTGGCGTACCTGGCCGCGTACGAGTACCGCTACGACCTGCGGGTCGTGCGACCGCACCGCGTGGAGTCCGTGCGCCGAGCCGACGACCGACGCGGCGGCCGGCTGGTCGTCGATGCGCCCGGGCTCGCCCTGTCGGCCCGCGCTGTCGTCTCCGCGACGGGGACCTGGGACCGGCCGTTCTGGCCGACCTATCCCGGGATGCGCACGTTCACGGGTCGGCAGCTGCACGCGGCCAGCTACCGCTCTCCGGACGAGCTCGACGGTCAGCGCGTCGTCGTCGTGGGCGGTGGAAACTCGGCGGCACAGATCCTCGCCGAGGTCTCCACGGTCGCCGAGACCACCTGGGTCACCATCCGGCCGCCGCGGTTCCTGCCCGACGACGTGGACGGGCGGGTGCTGTTCGCGACCGCCCGCGCACGCATCGAGGCGCTCGAGCAGGGGCGTGAGCATGCCGGCGTCGCCGGCCTGGGCGACATCGTCATGGTCGCCAGCGTCAGGGACGCCCGCGACCGCGGCGTCCTGCACGCCCAGTCGATGTTCACCAGGCTCACGAGCGACGGCGTCGCCTGGGCGGACGGCACCACCCAGGAGTGCGACACGATCATCTGGTGCACCGGCTTCCGCCCCGCCCTGCGTCACCTACGTCCCTTGGGGCTGACCACGGGTGGTCGCATCCCCCTCGGCGGACCGTCCGGGACCCAGGCGCTGGCCGAGCCACGCCTGCACCTGGTCGGCTACGGCGACTGGACCGGCCCCGCATCCGCGACGCTGGCGGGCGTCGGTCCCTCGGCCCGGGCAGCAGCGGCGGAGCTCGCCCGGCGGTAGGGCGTACGTCGAGGTCGTCGGTTTGCGCGGTTCCTGGCCCGCAGCGCCGGCACCGCCCGGCCGGTCAGCGGAAGGCGCACCCCGAGGTGATGCCGAAGCGGCGGAGGACGGCCGCTGCCGGGCAGATGCCGGTGACGGCGGACTGGAGGAGGTTGAGGCCGGCGAACGCGGTGAGCAGGAGCCACCACGGTGAGACGAGGGTGGCGAGCAGGGCGCTGATGAGGGTCATGGTGCCGGCGAGGGCGAGCACGGCGCGGTCGAGGTTCATGCGGGAGGGGGTCCGTTCGAGGTGGGCGGTGCGGGGGGAGGGTGGGGGACGCCGGGGGTGTGCGTCCCCCACCCCGTCAGGGGGTCAGCGGCCGAGGAGCCGTGACAGGAAGCCGCCGTTGCCGGTCTGGCTCGACCGGGCGGCCTTCGCGGCTGCGACCTCGGCGGGGGTGTGCTGCCCGTTGCACCACTGGTTGCTGGGGACCATGGCCTTGACTTGTCCGATGTGTTGGCCGCAGCCGGCCCAGGTGGTCTTCTTGCAGGTCTTGCAGGTGGTCGGTCGGCACATGGTGTGACTCCGTTCTGTGGGTCTTGGGGAGGATCTGGTTCGTGTGGGTGCTTGTCGGGGTTGGGGTGGAGTTGGGCGCTCAGCCGTGGGAGAAGGTGATGTTCGGCAGGACCCGGGTGAGCCATCGCGGGGTCCACCAGGCGGCCTTGCCGGTGAGGCGGAGCAGCACGGGCAGCAGGACGAGGCGGACGAGGAATGCGTCGAGGAGGACGGCGACGCCGAGGACGATGCCCATCTCCTTCGGCGGCAGGGGGCCGGAGAGCGCGAAGGTGAAGAACACCGCGACCATCACGGCGCCGGCGGCGAAGATGACGCGTCCGGAGTGGGCGAGGGAGCCGACCATGGCTTCCTTGGGGTCGCCGGACTTCTCGTAGTGCTCCTTGGCGGAGGCGAGGAGGAAGACGGTGTAGTCCATGGCGATGGCGAAGATCATCGCGAAGAAGAACACCGGTGCCCACGCGTCGAGGAAGCCTTGGGACTCGAAGCCGAACAGGTCGGCGCCGATGCCGTCTTGGAAGACCAGGCGGGCGACACCGAAGGCGGCGGCCGTGGAGAGCAGGCTGGCGAGGGTGCCGAGGAGCGAGATGAGCGGGGCCTGCAGGGCGATGAGCAGGAGCAGGAACCCGAGGCCGAGCACGACGCCGATGACGAGTGGGGTGGAGTCGTCGAGCTGGGTCTTGAGGTCGAGGTTCTCCACGGCGGCGCCGCCGACGATGGCGGAGTCCGGGAGGTCGGCGCGGAGTCGGTCGACGGTGTCGGCGAGCTCGGGGTCGGAGGGGTCGACGGTCGGGACGGCCTGGATGAGCACCAGGTCGGTGTCGGCTCCGGTGTCGTCGGTGGCGGGCTGGGCGGGCTGGGCGGGCATGGCGCCGGCGATGCCGGGGTCGTCGGTGAGGACCTCGGTGGTGGCCTCGGCGTCGGAGGCGTCGGCGATGATCTGCAGGGTGCCGGGGGCGCCGTCGCCGAAGGCGTCCTTGACCTGGTTGTAGCCGACGCGGGCGCTGGCGTCGTCGGGGAGGACCTGGATGGACGGCATGGCGGTCTTGAGGCCCAGGACGGGTGCGGCGAGGGCGAGGAGGACGATCAGGGAGGCGAGGCCGAACGCGAGGGGGCGCTTCCACAGGCGCTCGCCCCAGGCGGCGAACTTGGGGGAGCGGTGCTCGCCGGTGTGGACCCACTTGAGTGCTCCCTTGTTGATGCGGTCGTCGAGCTTGAACAGCACGAGGGGCAGCAGGGTGAGGGTGGCGGCGAGGACGAAGACGACGGCGAGCATGATGCCGCCGGCCATGGACCGGAATGCGGGTGAGGGTACGAGCATGACGGCGGTCAGGGAGACGAGCACGGTGGCGCCGGAGAGCAGGACGGCCTTGCCGGCGGTGTCCATGGTCTCGGCGATGGCCTGGCGTGGGGTCTCGTGGTGGCCCATGCGGGCGGCGCGGAAGCGGACGACGAGGAACAGCGCGTAGTCGATGCCGAGGGCGAGGGCGAACATCATGGCGAAGTTCATCGCCCAGATGGAGACGGGGATGAGCTCGTTGATGAGCACCAGGGAGCCGGCGGAGGCGACGAGTCCGGCGAGGGTGAGGATGAGCGGGAGGCCGGCGGCGACGAGGGCGCCGAAGGCGAGGACGAGGATGGCCACGGTGACGGGCCATGACATCATCTCGGACTTGAGCATGGCGTCGAGGTTGGCTTCGTTGAAGTCCGACCACAGCAGGGAGGCGCCGGTGGGGTTGACCTCGATGCCGTTCCCGGAGAGGGCCTCGAGCTCGCCCTTGAGGTCGTCGGCGACGCGGACCATCTCGTTGGGGTCGGCTCCGGCGCCGGCGAGGATGACGGCGGTCTCGCCGTCCTGGCTCAGGGTGGCGCCGGGCTGGGGGGCGATGACGTCGGCGATGCGCGGCTCGTCCTCGAGGATGGTGGTGACCTCGTCGATGACGGCGGCGCCGGAGCCCTTGGTGACGGGGCCGTCGGTGGAGTGGATGACGACCTGGATGGCGGAGCTGGCGTTGCCGCCGAAGCTGTCGGTGGCGAGCTCGCGCACGGCGACGGACTCGGAGCCGTCGGCCTGCCAGCCGGCGCCGGAGAGGTTGGCCTCGACCTTGGGCGCGAAGGCGCCGAGGCCGATGACGAGGAGCAGCCAGACCAGGGCGGTGGCCTTGCGGTGGTGGGTGACCCACAGGCCGAGGCGGCCGAGGGGGCCGGGGCGGTAGCCGATGCCGTAGGGGTCGGCGTCGTCCGGGGCGGGCTGGGCGTGGCGGCGGGTGGCCGTCGACGTCATGAGCGGGACTCGTTTCTGTGTCGGGGGGTGTGCGGGGGGGAGGAGGTCAGGTGAGGGTCAGATGAGGGCGGGTACTGCTGTCGCGGCGGTGTAGGCGGCGACCAGCAGCACCAGGGCGGTGAAGGCGGCAGAGAGCTTGGCGGTGTCGGTGCGTGCGGCGAGCCGGGCTCCGGCGACGGATCCGGCGACGGCGGTCACGGTGAGGGCGGCGACGAGCCACCAGTCGGGTGCGATGCCGTTGCCGGCGCGGGTGGCGAGGGCGGCGGTGCTGGTGATGGTGATGACGACCAGCGAGGTGCCGGCGGCGTAGCCCATGGGGAGCGCGAGGGCGAGGGTCAGGGCGGGGACGACGAGGAACCCGCCGCCGACGCCGAGGAACCCGGTGAGCAGGCCGACCGCGGTGGCGGTGACGAGGACCTTGAGCGCGCGGGGGCACTGGCACATGAAGGTCGGGCTGAAGGTGATGATGGGGTCGTCCAGCCGGGGCCGGTCGACGTGCGAGCCCGCGGAGGCGCCGCGGCGGCTGCGCAGCTGCCGGGCCGTCATCAGGGCGGCCACGACCAGCATGAGCACGGCGAAGGCTCCCAGCAGCACCGCCTCGGGCACTGCCGCGGACGCGTGGGCACCCACGACGGCGCCCCCGATGGCGACCACGCCGAACGCGGCACCACGGGCGAGCAGGACGTTGCCGGCGCGGTGGGCCGTGACGGCACCTGCCAGGGAGGTGACGCCCACGATGACCAGGGAGCCGGTCGTGGCCTGGGACGCGGTCTGCCCGAGCGCGAGGAGCACCGGGACGGCGAGGATGGAGCCGCCGCCGCCGAGCGCTCCGAGGCTGAGCCCGATGAGCGCGCCGGCGACGACGGCGGCGAGGAGCGCGAGGCTCACGCCTGGGGTCCCACGAGGTGGAGCCCGACCTTCTCGGCGTTGTCGAAGCTGTCGTCGACGGCGACGAGCTTGATGCCGGCGGCGGAGAGGAAGGACGCGGCGACCGAGGCGCGGTAGCCGCCGGCGCAGTGGACCCACACCTCGCCGGCCGGGACGTCGGCCAGGCGCTGGGGGAGCTCGTGGATGGGGATGTTGACGGCGCCGTCGATGCGGGCCTGGTCGTGCTCGTCGGCGCGGCGGACGTCGAGGATGACGATCTCGCGGTGGTGGCGGACCTGGGCGAGGTCGGCGAACGTGGCGGTGGGGAACGACGACAGCGAGCCGTCGCTCCACTGCTCGGGGCCGCCGGTGGCGTGGGCGGCGGGGCGGTCGATGCCGATGCGGACCAGCTCGCGCTGCGCCTGGGCGACGTCCTCTGCGGTCTCGCCGAGGAGGGTTATCGGGGTGCCCCAGGTGATCAGCCAGCCGAGGTAGGTGGCGAAGCCGCCGTCGAGGCCGAAGTTGAGGGTGCCCGGCGCGTGGCCGGCGGCGAACGCGGTGCGGGTGCGCAGGTCGACGACCCACTCGCCGGCCTCGATGCGGCGACGCAGCTCGGCTGCGTCGGCGACCGAGGGCAGTGAGAGGTCGGGCTCGGACGGCCCGTCGGCGTTGGTCGGTGCCATGTGGGCGTAGTACGTCGGCCACGGGCCGAGACCGGCCAGGAGCTCCTCGATGTAGGTCTGCTCGTCCTGGGTGAGGACCGGGTTGGACTTCTTCTCCTGCCCGATCGTCGACGACGTGGCATCCGACTGGGTGGCGGAGCAGAAGGACCCGAAGCCATGGGTCGGGTAGACCTCGGCGTCGTCGGGCAGCAGCTCGGCCAGCCTGTGCGCGGAGGCGTGCTGGTGACGGACCAGGTCGTGAGTGTGCTCGGGACCGAGGAGGTCGGGGCGACCGGTGGCGCCGTAGAGCAGCGAGCCGCCCGAGAACACCGCGACCTGCTCGCCGCTGTCCGTGCCGGTCGGCACGTCGGTCAGTGCGTAGGAGAGGTGGGTGAACGTGTGGCCGGGGGTCGCCAGCGCAGTGACGCGCATACGTCCACCCACCTCGACGACCTGTCCGTCCGCCACGGGGGTGCGGACGAAGGACACGTCGTCCTCGCCATTGACGAGGTACTGGGCACCGGTGCGCTGCGCGAGCGCGAGGCCACCGGTGAGGTAGTCGTTGTGGATGTGGGTCTCGAAGACGTGGGTCAGCCGCACGCCGTGCTCCTCGAGGAGGTCCAGCACGCGATCGATGTCGCGCTGCGGGTCGATGACGAAGGCGACCTCGCCGTCGTGGACGAGATAGCTGCGGTCACCCAGCGACGGGGTCTCGATCGGAACGATGGTGAGCTCGGTGCGGTGGTCGGTCACGATGTCTCCTTCGACGGGAGTTCGGTGGGGACGGAGTGGGTGGGCCGGAGATCAGAGGCCGGAGTCGGCCGCTCGGCCGGACGAGAGCCATGCCTGCGTGCCGCCGGCGACGGAGCTGGCGTCGAAGCCCTGCGCGCGCAGCAGGTCGGTCATGGCCTTCGAGCGGTTTCCGGTGGCACAGATGACGTAGACCGGCGCGGACCTGTCCAGCTCGTCCAGGCGCGCGGCGAGCTGTCCCATGGGGATCAGCCGGGCACCGGGGACGTGGACCTGGGCGTACTCGCCGCGCTCGCGGACGTCGACGAGCTGGGCACCGGCATCCATGGCGGCGGCGAGCCGGTCGACGTCGACCTCGGGCGTCTGGCTGGACATGTCGGTTCCTCTCTGGCGCTTCCGGATACCCGGCGGGGTATCCGTGACACGACGATACACACACCCCCGGGGGTATGCAAAAGCGGCGCCACAGAGGCCCAGGTGAGGATGCTCACGAGGGCTCCGGGCATACGGTAGGGGGTATTGTTGTTGAGGTCGACGTCACCACCCCCACACGACGAGGAGAGGTTCCTTGACCACTCACGACCTGACCGCCGCAGACTTCGAGACGACCGTCACCGAGCACGACATGGTCCTCGTGGACTTCTGGGCGTCCTGGTGCGGTCCGTGCCGCCAGTTCGCCCCCGTCTACGACGCGGCAGCTGCCGCGCACCCCGACATCGTCTTCGGCAAGGTGGACACCGAGGCCGAGCAGCAGCTCGCAGCCGCGGCGCACATCACGTCCATCCCCACGCTGATGGCGTTCAAGGACGGCGTCCTGGTGTTCTCCCAGCCCGGCGCGCTGCCGGCCGCCGCGCTCGAGGAGCTCATCTCATCGCTCCGTTCCCTCGACGTCCAGGCCGCGCTGCGCGACGCCGAGGCGGCCGCGGGCGCCACGTCCGAGAGGATGGGCGCATGACCTACACGCTGAGCACGACGGTCGACCTTCCCTACGACCGGGCTGTCGAGGCCACGCGGGCCGCCTTGGCAGACCAGGGATTCGGCATCCTCACCGAGATCGACCTCGCCGCCACCATGAAGGCCAAGCTCGACGTCGACCTGCCGCCCCAGGTGATCCTCGGTGCGTGTCGCCCGCAGCTGGCCCACCAGGCGATCGGCGTCGACCCGTCGATCGCCGCCGTCCTGCCGTGCAACGTCGTCGTGCGCTCGACCGGCGACGCCACCACCGTCGTCGAGGCCTTCGACCCCGACGTCATGATGGGCCTCGCCGAGGGCGAGGCCCTCGCCTCGGTGGCCGCCGACGCCAAGCAGCGCCTGACCGCCGCCCTCGCCGCACTCACGTCGCACGACACCAGCAGCCAGGAGAAGTGATGGAGCTCGATCCCACCTCGATGAAGCCGGTCATCAACCGCATCAAGCGCGCCCAGGGCCAGCTCGCCGGCGTGCTGCGCCTGCTCGAGGAGGGCCGCGACTGCGAGGACGTCGTGACGCAGCTCGCGGCCGTCTCGAAGGCCTTGGACCGGGCCGGGTTCGCGATCGTCGCCAGCGGCCTCCAGCAGTGCCTGGTCCAGGGCGACGGGGACGTCGACAACCTGGACGTGAAGAAGATGGAGAAGCTCTTCCTCTCCCTCGCGTGACCTTTCCCTCGCGTCCGTGCACGCGCCGGGTTGACCGGAGCGTGCCGCCTAGGCTGACGACGTGAACGATGACCAGGCGCCCGGGCCCGTCCTCACGCCCGCCGCGGCACGCGGCTCGCGGCGCAAGGAGCGCACCCGGACCCTCGTCCTCGACGCGGCCGAGCTGCTGGCGTCGCAGCGCGCGCCGGAGGAGATCAGGGTCGAGGACGTCGCCGCCCGCGCCGGGATCTCGCCGGCATCCGTCTACGTCCACTTCGGGACCAAGGACGCGCTCCTGGCCGCGGTCACCGAGCGGGTCCTCTCCGTGGCCAGCCAGACCCTGCGAGCCGCGTACGCCGCGGACGCGCCGCCGCTGGAGCGCTTCGCCGGTGTCGGGTCGGCCTACCTGCGGCTGCTCCTCGAGCACCCCGTGGTGGTGAGGTACCTGAGCGTCACCGGGGAGCGCGGTCCGCGCACGCCCGTCGAGGACGCGGTCGTCTCGCGGTTCAGCGAGCTGCGGCGCGAGTTCGAGCAGAGCATCCGCGAGGCGGTGGAGGCCGGGGCGATCCGACCCGTCGACCCCGAGCTGATGTCGTACTTCCTCTTCGGGGCGTGGAACGGGGTCGCCGCGCTCGGCCTGCGTCGCGACGCCCTGGCGGTGTCGGCCGAGCGGGTCGAGATGGCCGTGATCGAGGCCGGGCTGGCCCTCCTGGACGGTCTGCTCCCGGCGTCCGGTCGGTCCTGATGCGCGCGGCGGGCTTGGCACGGACCCCCGCGGACGCTTGACTGGAGTCCCACTCCAGAACTGTCCGACCGAGAGCGACCCGCCCATGACGCAGACCGCGACGCCCGCGCCCCCGACGTCCGAGGCCGACGACGCGACCTGGGACGCCGTCGTCGTCGGGGCCGGGCCCGGCGGCCTCACGTGCGCGGCGTACCTCGCGGCCAACGGCAGACGCGTGCTGGTGCTCGAGGCCAACCAGGTCGTCGGGGGGAGCACCCAGGTGTTCCGTCGGGCCGGCAACAAGTTCGAGTTCGACGTGGGCACCCACTACGTCGGCGAGTGCGGACCCGGCGGTCGGATGCAGACCGCGCTGTCGGGGCTCGCTCTCACCGACCGGATCCAGTGGCTGCGCCAGCGCCCCGAGGGCCACTGCCAGATCATGGTCCCCGGGACGACGTTCCAGACGCCCACCGGGTGGGACACCTATCTCGAGCGTCTGGTCGCGGCCTTCCCCGAGGAGGAGGCGGGCCTGCGTCGGTGCGTGCGGATCATGCGCACCATCGCCGCCGGTGAGCGCCCGCTCGCGCGCCCCCTCGCGCTGCTGCGCTGGGGCCTGCGACCGATCACCACGCTGATGGCCGCCTGCGGGTTGAGTGCCGACGCGCAGGCAGTGATCCTGGCGGAGAACGGCGACTACACCTGGCCCCCGCACCGGACTCCCACCGCCATGCACGCGGGCTTCCTCCACCACTACCTCCAGGCCGGCGCCTACTACCCACGCGGCGGCGGCCAGGTCATCGGCGCCCACCTCACCGACGTCATCCAGACGCACGGCGGCCGGGTGCGCACCAAGGCGAGGGTCGAGGAGATCCTGGTCGAGGACGGGCGGGCCGTGGGGGTCCGCCTCCGCGGCGGTGAGGAGATCCGGTCCGAGGTGGTCGTGTCGGCGGCCGACTTCAAGCGGACCTGGGCAGACCTCGTCGGCGACGAGCACCTCACCCGACGGCTGCGGCGCCGCCTCGCCGACCTGGAGATGACCCTGCCGATGTTCGCGGTCTACGTCGCCCTCGACGTGGACCTCCGCGAGCGCGGCACCCCTCCGCTGGCCTGGGTGTGGCCCACGAACGACGTCGACGGCTACTACCGCGAGGTGGCGGCGGGCCGCTGCCCGGAGCAGATGCCGGTGGGCATCAGCTGCCCCACCGCCAAGGACCCCGAGGGCACGCACTCGGCACCGCCCGGCTACTCGACCCTCGAGCTCGTCAGCTGGGCACCCAGGGACCACGCGTTCTGGAACGTCGCGACCGCCGAGGTCGACGGCGCCGGCTACGGCCGGGACGAGCGCTACCTCCAGGTCAAGGAGGAGCTGACCCGGCGCGTCCTCGACACCGCCGAGCTGATGATCCCGGACATCCGCGAGCGGATGGTCTTCTGCGAGGCGTCCACGCCGATCACCCAGGAGCGCTTCACCCTCACCACCGACGGGTCCTGCTACGGCATCGCGCCGCTGGTGAGGAACCTGGGACCGTTCCGGCCGCGGGTCACGACCCACATCCCGGGCCTGTTCCTCGCCGGAGGCAGCACCGAGCACATGTTCGGCATCAACGCCACGATCTGGGGCGGCATGGGCACCGCGGGCGCCGTGCTCGGACGCGACCTCGTCCGAGAGGTGCGCGACGGTGCCGTCTTCGTGGACGAGGCGCGGCTGACGCCGGTCACCGACGACTTCGACCCGCTCCTGGCGTCCCGGCCCGGGTCCCCGATCCGCCGTCCGGCGCGTCGCCGGCCGCGGGTGGGTGCCTGAGCGCCTCGGGCACGGTCTGCCCACAGACTTGCAACCGGTACCCAGGTACGGGTTTACCGTGGCGGGCATGGACCTGCTCACCACTGATGCCTGCGCCCTGCCCACCGCCGAGCGTCCGCTGCGCGTGGCCGAGGAGATGTCGGCATGAGCCTGCGGATCACCGAGGTCGCGCAGGCCGCAGGCGTCAACCGGGAGACCGTGCGGTACTACGAGCGGCGAGGGCTGCTCGAGCAGCCCGACCGCAGCCCCGGCGGCCATCGGATCTACGACGACCGAGCCGTCCAGACCCTCCGGATCATCAAGGCCGCCCAGCGGCTCGGGTTCACCCTCGACGAGGTCGCCGAGCTCATCGAGGTGGGACGCAGGCGGCGGCGTCGGGACTCCGGGCTGCAAGCCCGGGCGCAGGCGAAGCTGGAGGAGGTGGAGGCGCGGATGGCGGACCTCGCTGCGATCCGAGACAACCTGCGGGCGGCACTGGACGCGGGGTGCGACGACCTCCACCAGTGCGCCACGAGCGACTGCTGCCCGCTGCCCTTCCTCTCGATCACCACCCGCAGTGCACCCGAGGGGGCCGGCGCATGAGCGAGGGGATCAAGGACCGGCACCTGCTCGGTGCGGGGGCCGCGGCCTGCGCCGTCTGCTGCGCGCCACCGCTCCTGGCAGGTCTGGGCCTCGCCGGTGCCGGGCTGGCGGCGACCCTGGCGACGCTGGCCCTCGCAGGCCTCGCCTTCGGCGCCGTCGTGCTGGCCGCCTCCGTCGTCGCGGTGTGGGCCCGCCGGCGTGCCGCGGCCCGTGCCTGGGCCCCGCGGGAGGTGGACCACGGGCCGGTCGACGTGGCGATCGGGGCCCGCCCCGCCGACGTACCCGCTGAGCGCGGAGCACGTGGCTGACAGGATCGCTGCGTGGACACGCTGAAGTCGATCGCCCTGTTCGTCGCTGCGGCCGTCGCCGAGATCGGCGGCGCCTGGCTGGTGTGGCAGGGCGTGCGCGAGCACCGCGGCTGGCTCTGGATCGGCGCCGGCGTCATCGCGCTCGGCCTCTACGGCTTCGTGGCCACGTGGCAGCCGGACGCGAACTTCGGCCGCATCCTCGCGGCGTACGGCGGTGTCTTCGTCGCCGGGTCGCTGGCGTGGGGGATGGCGCTCGACGGCTTCCGCCCGGACCGGTACGACGTCGCGGGAGCGCTGATCTGCCTGGTTGGCGTCGCCGTGATCATGTACGCGCCCCGCTCGGCGTGACGCAGCGGTCCGGCTCGGGGCTCAGGACAGCTGGCGCCCGAGCTGGTCGAGGAACTCGTCGGCCATGGCGAGCTGTGCCTGCAGCCGGCCCCGCCGGTCCTCGGCGTCGGCCAGGATCACCGCCAGTCGCGACCGGGCCTCGGCCTCGCCGGGCCCGGCGTCGCGGATGGTCTCGATGTCGCGCATCGCAGCGCTCATCTGCTCGAGGGTGAAGCCCAGCGGCTTCATCCGCCTGATCACCAGGATCTTCTCCACGTCCGCCTCCGTGTAGAGCCGGAAGCCGCCGTCCGTGCGCCCCGAGGGCCGCAGCAGTCCCACGTCCTCCCAGTGCCGCAGGCTGCGCAAGGACAGCTCGGTGCGGGCGGCGACCTCGCCGATCTGCATGACCTCCACGCTCTGGTCGGGGGTGGAGGCGGGTGGTGGCTCGGTGCTCACGGGCGGCTCTCTCGCGACGGTGGGATTTCAACCCTCACGCTACGTGAGGTTAAGGTGGTGCGCAGACGTCAGCCGGTGACGAGCCCGGCATGCGCCCTGATGGTGCGCGCCCTCCCCACCCCATCCAAGCCGTTCAGCCGTGCCCCGCCCAGTCGGCCGCTGATCGATGCTGTCACGAACGGAGCCCCCCGTGAGCACCACCCTGACGCACGCGCCCGAGCCGTCGGTGCGCGCCGCCCTGCGCTCGCCGAGACTGCTGCGCACCGAGGTGCTGGCCGGCCTCGTCGTCGCGCTGGCCCTGATCCCCGAGGCGATCTCGTTCTCGATCATCGCCGGCGTCGACCCGCGCGTGGGCCTGTTCGCCTCCTTCACCATGGCGGTCGCGATCTCCTTCCTCGGCGGTCGCCCGGCGATGATCTCCGCAGCCACCGGGGCCGTCGCGCTGGTGATCGCGCCGGTGATGCGGGACCACGGCTACGACTACCTGATCGCCACCGTCATCCTGGGCGGCCTGATCCAGGTCGCGCTCGCCGCGGCCGGCGTCGCACGGTTGATGCGGTTCATCCCCCGCTCCGTCATGGTCGGCTTCGTCAACGCGCTCGCCATCTTGATCTTCGAGGCCCAGCTCGACCACATGGTCGACGTGCCGTGGGCGGTCTACCCGATGATCGCCGTCGGGATCGCGGTCATCGTGGGCTTCCCGCGGGTCAACCGGGTCATCCCCGCGCCGCTGGTGGCGATCGTGGCGCTGACCGCGTTCACGGTCGTCGGCGCCGTCGGCGTCCCGACCGTCGGTGACGAGGGCGAGCTGCCGGACAGCCTGCCGGCGTGGTTCCTGCCCGACGTACCCCTGGACCTCGACACCCTGCGGGTGATCGCGCCCTACGCGCTCGCCATGGCGCTGGTCGGCATCCTCGAGTCACTGCTGACCGCCAAGCTCGTCGACGACATCACCGACACCCGCTCCGACAAGACCCGCGAGGCGCTGGGGCAGGGCGCGGCCAACGTGATCACCGGGTTCTTCGGTGGCATGGGCGGCTGCGCGATGATCGGCCAGACCATGATCAACGTGAAGGTCTCGGGTGCTCGCACGCGGATCTCGACCTTCCTCGCCGGTGTCTTCCTGCTCATCCTGGTCGTCGGGTTCGGCGACGTCGTCGCGCTGATCCCGATGGCTGCGCTGGTCGCGGTGATGGTCATGGTCTCCGTCGGCACCTTCGACTGGCACTCGATCCGGCCCGGGACGCTGCGGCGGATGCCGAAGTCGGAGACCAGCGTGATGGTCTCGACCGTGCTCGTCACCGTCCTCACCCACAACCTGGCGATCGGCGTCGTGGTCGGGGTCCTCGTCGCGATGACGCTCTTCGCGCGCCGTGTCGCGCACCTGACCGAGACCCACCGCGAGCTCGTCGAGGACGCGCGCGGCACCACGGCTGTCTACCGGGTCACCGGCGAGCTGTTCTTCGCCTCGAGCAACGACCTCTACACGCAGTTCGACTACGCCGAGGACCCGGGCCGCGTGGTCATCGACCTGTCCGGCTCCCACATCTGGGACGCCTCCACCGTCGCCGCCCTCGATGCCATCACCACCAAGTACGAGCGCCGGGGCACGACCGTCGAGATCGTCGGGCTGAACCCGTCCAGCGCCGAACGCCATGAGCGGCTCAGCGGCTCTGTGCCCACCCACTGACGCAGCCGGCGCCGTCTGATCCGTGCTGCAACCGCGCACGGGGTGACGTCAGGGTCGCAGCGGTATGATGACGGTGGACTGCGAGCGCAGGCCCGGCTGCGGGATTCCCGCGGCTCATGGGCACTGACGCAGGCAGCGACGACAGGCGGTCGCGAGATGACCTCGCACCTCAGCACGGTCAGTTCCTCCCATCGCAGCGAAGATCGCGCCTCCCGCCCGGGTGCTCGATGATCTCGTTCGTCTGGTCACCCGGGGAGCGACTGCCCTCCGGGACGGGCGGGTCGGAGAACTTCACGACCGGTCAGGTGCGCGAGCTCAACCGCCGCGCCGTCGCCGCCCGTGTCGTGACGGTGGGCCTGGGAACGGCGGACGGCCGCGAGGAGTTCGACGGCATACCGTTCCACAGCGTCGCCTCCCTCCACGACCTCGGCCTGCTCGACGACACGTTGGTCTTCGTCAGCGAGGCGCCGCCCGTCGCAACGATGCATCCCGCCTTCCAGATCCTCCACGTGCCGCCGCCGCTGCGCGAGCGCGACCGGGTGTCCGTGGCGTACGGCACGCGGAACCGCACCCTCATCGCGACCAGCCGCTACGCGGCCGCGCTGTGGGCCGACTTCCTCGACGTCGCACTCGAGACCATCCGAGTCGTCTACCCCTTCGCCGAGCCGGGCTTCGCCGACGAGCCCCGGACGGGTGGCCACCCCGACGTGACCCGGGTGCTGTACGCCGGCCGGCTGACGCCGGAGAAGGGCATCTACACCCTGCTGTCGATGCTGCACACCGACCTGTTCGAGCCCGGTGCCGTCACGGTCACCGTCACCTCGGCCGGCGCCGACAAGCCGCAGGGCGCGATCATCGAACACCTGGTGCGCTCGCATCCCGGCGTCACCCTGGTGCCGGCTCGGCGCACCCCTGCCGACATGGCCCATCTGCTCGCCGCGCACGACGTGGTCGTGATGCCGTCGAACGCCCAGTACTGGCACGAGACCTTCGGGATCTTGTCCATCGAGGCGCAGCACGCCGGGTGCCGGGTGGTCGCGTCCCGTGACGGCGGTCTGCCCGAGACCGACTGCGGCGCCCTGCTGCTGGTGCGCCCCGACGACGCCGAGGCGCTGGCGCAAGGAATCCTCGCCGCTCGTCGTCTCGGGCCCGTCGGCCGCGGGACGCGGGTGCGGGCGGCGGCCGACTTCACGGTCGCCGACTCGGTCGACGGCCTGCTGGACGCCCTCCGGGCCCCACACGTGCCGACTCCGTGGGAGGTCGCCCGCGAGCTCGAGGAGCTCGTCTCCCTCCCGTCCGTCGAGGGTCCGCACGATCGTGGCGACCTGACGGCAGTGCCGGCCAGGTCGTTCCGGGCCCCCGCACCTGCGTCGGCGAGGAGACGGTGATGATCGTCTGGTCACCTGGACGCCGCCCGGGAACGGATGCGGCGGCACGACCCGACGGCAACGACACCGACCTGCGTTACCTCGAGCAGGCCCTCACGGCCCTCGGCCCGATCGTCGCCGCCTGCGGGGCCGCAGCGCGGAGCTCGCGTCCCGACGTGCGGGCCCTCGCCCGTGCTGCGCTGGCGGAACAGACGGTGCGAGGCTCCGCCATCTCGGCAGTGCTGCACGACTGGGGCCGGCTCGAGACCGCCGACCGCCGGGTGACCGAGGTGGAGTCCCTCGACGGCCTGGAGGGCGACGCCCTGGACCGCGCGTTCGTCGTACGCCTCGTCGCCGGCGCCCAGGCCTCCATCCTCGGGGCACGGGGCGAGATGGTCTCCGGTGCGAGCCGGGCGGCGCGACTCTTCGCGCGGCACGCGATCCACGCCGGCTACCGACAGCTCGCGGCTCTCGACAGCCTGCTTCCCGCGACCCCGCCCGAGCCCGCCTCCATGCTCGAGGGCGACTCGATCGATCGCTGGAGCGACGACGGTGGGCCCGGGCCGGAGCACCGGCCCTCGTCGCTGCCCGGTCGGCGCGCCTGACGGCGACCGGCTACCGACGAGGGGGACCCGGACCAAGGTCGCTACGCTCGGCCCATGGCACGCAGCGTGTACGTCGCCGGGGTCGAGGGGTTCACCGGCAAGTCGGCCGTGGCGCTCGGCGTGCTCGAGCAGCTGTCCCGGCGCGTCGCGCGGGTCGCGGTGTTCCGCCCCGTGGTCCGCACGGACGCCTCGACGGACGACGAGCACGACTACGTGCTCGACCTCCTCGTCTCGCACGACGCCGTCGACCTGACGTACGACGAGTGCGCGGGCGTGAGCTACGACGACGTGCACGCCGACCCGGACGCCGCGATGGACCGCATCGTCGCCCGCTACCACCAGGTCGCCGAGAAGAGCGACGCCGTCGTGATCGTCGGCAGCGACTACACCGACGTCGGGGCGCCGGCCGAGTTCGCCTTCAACGCCCGGGTGGCCGCCAACCTCGGAGCACCGGTCCTGCTGGTCCTCAGCGGCAACGGCCGCGACGTCGCCCAGCTCTGCACGGCCGCCGCGATGGCCGAGGCGGAGCTCGCCGCCAACCACGCGTCGCTCTTCGCGATCATCGCCAACCGCGTGGAGCCCTCGGCGACCGAGCACACCGCCGCGGCGCTGCGCCGCGACGGGGTGCCGGCCTTCGCCCTGCCGGAGCAGCCCCTGCTCAGCGCGCCCTCCGTCGCCGACCTGATGGCGGCGTGCGACGGCCACCTGGTGCGGGGCGACGAGGCCCAGCTGACGCGCGAGGTGCCCGGGCTCGTCGTCGCGGCCATGACCCTCCCCAACGTCCTCGACCGGCTCTTCGACGGTGCGCTCGTGGTGACGCCGGGTGACCGTCCCGAGATCGTGCTGGGCGTCCTCACCGCCCACCAGTCCGCGAGCTTTCCGCAGATCTCGGGCATCGTGCTCAACGGCGGGCTGGACCTGCCCGAGCAGGTGGACCGCCTGCTCGACGGCCTCGAGGTGGCGCTGCCGATCGTGGCCACCGACCTCGGCACGCACGCCACCTCGACCGCGCTGACCAACCGTCGCGGCCGGCTCGACAAGGACTCGCCGCGCAAGATCGCGACCGCGCTGACGCTGTTCGCCGACCACGTCGACGGCGAGGAGCTGATGAGCGGGCTGGAGGTGGCGCGCACGTCGGTCGTCACGCCGCTGATGTTCGAGCACCAGGTGCTCGACGACGCGATCGCCGACCGCCGCCACATCGTGCTGCCGGAGGGGGAGGAGGAGCGGATCCTGCGTGCCGCCGACATCCTCCTGCGCCGCAACGTCGCCGACCTCACCCTGCTCGGCGACCCGATGATCGTGCGGGCGAAGGCCGCCCACCTCGGCATCGACGTCTCCGGCGCGCGGCTGCTCAGCCCCTACGACGAGGAGCTGCGCGAGCGGTTCGCCCAGGAGTACCACCAGAGGCGCGCCCACAAGGGCGTCGACCTCGACGCGGCCCGCGACATCGTGGTCGACGTGTCGTACTTCGGCACGATGATGGTCGAGCTCGGCCTGGCCGACGGGATGGTGTCGGGCGCGGTGCACACCACGGCGCACACGATCCGCCCGGCGCTCGAGATCATCCGCACGGTCCCCGAGGTGTCCGTCGTGTCCTCGGTGTTCTTCATGTGCCTCAAGGACCAGGTGCTGGTCTACGGCGACTGCGCGGTCAACCCCGACCCCACCGCGGCCCAGCTCGCCGACATAGCGATCGCCTCGGCGCGCACCGCAGCGGCGTTCGGGGTGGAGCCACGCGTCGCCATGCTGTCGTACTCCACCGGCACCTCCGGGAGCGGCACCGACGTCGAGAAGGTCACCGAGGCGACTGCACGGGTGCGGGAGCGGGCGCCGGACCTGCCGGTCGAGGGCCCGATCCAGTACGACGCCGCGATCGACGCCGCGGTCGCGCGGACCAAGCTGCCCGGCTCGGCGGTGGCGGGGCGGGCGACGGTCTTCGTCTTCCCCGACCTCAACACGGGCAACAACACCTACAAGGCGGTCCAGCGCTCGGCCGGCGCGCTGGCCGTCGGGCCGGTGCTGCAGGGGTTGAACAAGCCGGTGAACGACCTCTCGCGCGGCGCGCTGGTGCGCGACATCGTCAACACGGTCGCGATCACCGCGATCCAGGCACAGGAGCGTTCGTGACGAATCGGGTGCTGGTCCTCAACGCGGGGTCGTCGTCGCTGAAGTACCGCCTGCTCGACGGCGAGTCCGGCGCCGCGGAGGCGTCCGGGTCGGTCGAGCGGATCGGTGAGGAGAGCGGCACGCTGACGCACTCCGTCGGTGGGCAGGACCACACCGAGGAGCGCCGCATCGCGGACTTCGACGACGCGCTGCGCTCGACCGTCGAGGCGTTCCGGCAGCATGGGCCGGCGATCGACCAGGACACCCTGGCTGCGGTCGGGCACCGGGTCGTCCACGGCGGGGACCTCTTCTCCGCGCCCGTGGTCGTCGACGACCGGTTGCTCGACACCGTGGCCGACCTCGTCCCGCTCGCGCCGCTACACAACCCCGCCAACCTCGAGGGCCTGCGGGTGTCGATGGAGCTGTTCCCCGACGTCCCGCAGGTCGCGGTGTTCGACACCGCGTTTCACCAGACGATGCCCGAGCACGCCTACACCTACGCCGTGCCCGTCAGCTGGCGCGAGGAGCACCGGATCCGCCGCTACGGCTTCCACGGCACGTCGTACGCCTTCGTCTCCCGCCGCGCCGCGGAGCTGCTCGACCGCCCGGTGGACGAGACCAACCTCGTGGTCCTGCACCTCGGCAACGGCGCGTCGGCAGCGGCCGTGCGCGGCGGGCGCTCGATCGACACCTCGATGGGGCTCACGCCGCTCGAGGGCCTGGTCATGGGCACGCGCTCCGGTGACCTGGACCCGGCGATCCACGGCCACCTGCACCGCGAGCTGGGCTGGTCGCTGGAGGAGGTCGACCGAGCCCTCTACCGCGAGTCGGGGCTGCTCGGGCTCGCCGGTGCCAACGACTTCCGGGAGGTGACCCGGCGCCGGGCGGCCGGCGACGCGGCAGCCACGCTCGCCTTCGACGTCTACGCCTACCGGGTGCGCAAGTACGTCGGCGCCTACTACGCCGCCCTCGGCGAGCTGCACGCCGTGGTCTTCACCGGCGGCGTCGGCCAGCACAGCGCGGAGCTGCGGGCGGCTGCCCTGGATGGCCTGACCCGACTCGGGATCGAGCTCGACCCGGCGCGTAACGAGGCTCCCTCCTCCGACGCCCGCGCCGTCTCCGCCGACGGCTCCGAGGTGGCGGTGCTCGTGGTCCCCACCGACGAGGAGTGGGAGATCGCCCGCCAGGCCCTCGAGGTCGTGCGCGGGTCCTGACCGCCTGCTCGGACACGTGTCCGGGAAGTCGCCCCTGAAATGACCACGAGAGGGCGACATCTCGGACACGTGTGCGCACGTGCTGCGCAAGTGGCCCTCGGATCGGTGATGCGGGGGCCACGTCCGCCGCACGTGCGGCGGCGGTCAGCGCGGCACGGCAGGAGCCGCTGTCGTACGCCCGTGCTTCGATCCGGGGATGGTGGTCCAGGTCGTCGTCGGCGCGCTCGTCCAGGAGGGTCGCGTGCTGCTCGCGCACCGCAGGCCCGACAAGCACGCGTTCCCCGACGTGTGGGACCTGCCCGGCGGCGTGATGGAGGCGGGGGAGTCGGAGTCGGACGCCCTGGTGCGCGAGCTGCACGAGGAGCTCGGCGTGCGGATCTCGACGGAGTCGACGTCGCACCTATGCCGGGTGACCGTGAGTCCCGAGCACGGGCAGGCGGTCCTGAGTGCGTGGCTGGTGCACGAGTGGGAGGGCGTGCCGGCCAACGTCGCGCCCGAGGAGCACGTCGCCGTCGGATGGTTCGCCCCGGACGACGTGCCGCCACTGGTCGACCCGCGCGTGCGGGCGGCCGTGCTGCAGGCGATGGGCGCGGGCTAGGAGCGGAGTCGCCGCGGGATCCCGGTGTCGAGCTCGGGCGGCTCGGCGATGCGCACCTTGACGTCGACGCAGAACAGGCCGTGCGCATTGACGACGACCGGCTCGAGGGTGAGGTCGGCGACGTGGGGGACGTCCACGGCCAGCCGTCCCACCGAGACCACCAGCGCCTCGAGGGGGGCGAGGTCGACCTCCTCCAGGCCGTGGTCGCCCACGAGCTGCGGCCACAGCCGCAGTGCGCGGACGGCACGGGCGGCGTCGGCCGCCTCGACCGGTGGCAGGAGCAGGACGTCCTCGGCCCAGCTCCCGGCCTGCGCAGCGGAACCGCCCGCCACCCGGACCAGTGGCCCGAGCTGGGGGTCGCGCACCAGGCCGACGGACGCCTGGTGCCCGAGGACGAGTGGCTGGACCAGCACGTCGATGTCGGGGCGGCCGAGCTCCTCGGCGAACCGTCGTACGGCGTCGGCCACGTCCGCCCCGGTGCGTACGTCGATGCGGACCAGGCCGCGGTCGGACTTGTGCAGCACGGTCGGGTCGGCGACCTTCACCGCCACCGGGTAGCCGATGTCGTCGGCAGCGCGCTCGGCGTCCTCCGGACCGGCGGCGAGGGTGCCGACGAGGTGGATCCCGTAGGGCGCCAGCAGCTCGGCCTGTGCCGCCGGCGCCAGCCACTCGGGCTCGCCCGCGCGCGCGGCCAGCCGCGTCCGGGCCCAGGTGCGGGCGTGGACGCCTCGCGTCCCGAGCTCGACCTCCGGCTGGTCGGCCGGCACGCGGCGCCACTCGGCGTAGCGCATGGCCCGGCCCAGCGCGCCGATGGCGGCGTCGGTGGTGCGGTAGACGGTGACGCCCGGCAGGCCACGGGCCGCATCGAACGCCGCCCCCGGCGTGACCAGCAGCAGCGGGACGTCGGTGCCGGCCGGGCGCGCGTCGGCCACGGCTGCGAAGAGGGCGTCACGGTCGGTGAGCCGGTTGGCGACGAGCATGACCAGCACGGCGTCGGCCTCGCCGCTGTCGAGCACGGCCCGGAGCGCGGCAGTCAGCTCGGCGGGTGTGACGTCCGCACCGAGGTCGACCGGGTTGCGCACGTCGACGGCGTGCGGGGCGGCGGCGCGCACGGCGTCGCCGAGCTCGATCGAGGTCGGCGCGACAAGCATGCCCTGGCCGTCGGCGCGGTCGGTGCTGAGCGCGCCGACCCCCCCGGTGTTGGACACGATGCAGACCCGGAGACCTGCCGGGAGCGGCTGCTCCACCAGCAGGAGCGCGGTCTCGGTGAGCTCGGCCCCGGTGCGGCAGGCGATCACCCCGGACTGGTCGAGCAGCGCGTCGACGCCGACGCCGACGGTGGAGGCGGCTGCCGGGTCCTGCCGTGCGCGGGAGCGACCGCCGACCACGGCGAGCAGCGGCTTCTGCTCGGCGAACCGGCGCGCGGTCCGGGCGAACTTCAGCGCGTTGCCGAACGACTCGAGGTAGAGCGCGCCGGCGGCGACGGCGTCGTCGTCCATCCAGGCAGCGAGGAGGTCGTTGCTCGACACGTCGATCTTGTCGCCCAGCGAGACGAAGGCCTGCACCCCGAGCCCGACGTCGCGGGCGAGGTCGAGCAGCGCGAAGCCCATGCCACCGGACTGCGAGGCGACAGCGAGGCCCCCGAGCTCCGGCACGTCATGGAGCAGGGTCGCGTTGAGCCCGTCGGCATTGGCCAGGACGCCCTGCGAGTCCGGCCCGACCAGGCGCAGGCTGTGGCTCCGCGCCAGCTCGAGCAGCTCGTGCCGGCGCTCGTCGCTGCCGGCGCCGGAGAAGCCCGAGGAGATCACGACCGCGGCGCCGGCGCCGTTGGCGGCGGCGTCGCGCAGCACGTCGGCCACGCCGTCGGCCGGTACGGCGACGACGACCAGGTCCACCGGTCCGTCCAGCTCGGCCAGGCTGGGGCGGGCGGGAACGCCGTCGATCGACGGCGCCTCGGGGTGGATGACGTGCAGCGCCCCGGCGTACGACGAGCTCCGGATCGCCTGCAGCACGCCGTGCCCGAAGCCCCCGGCCGAGCGGCGTACGCCGACCACGGCGACGCTCGACGGATGGAGCAGCGGCTGGAGCGAGCGGGCGGCGGCGCGCCACTCGCGGCGGTCGGCCGCCTCCACCGCCTCACGGGACGCGTCGGTGCGGAGCTCGACAGCCACCTCGCCCTCGAGGGTCCTGCGGGTGGCCCCGAAACCGGCGGCGCGGAACACGCGCAGCATCCCGTAGTTGTCGCCGAGGACCTCGGCCTCGAAGCGGCTCACGCCGTGGCGGCGTCCCAGCGCGGCGAGGTGCTCGAGCAGCAGGCTCCCCAGGCCGCGACCCCGGTCCTCGTCGGCGACGAGGAAGGCCACCTCGGCGGTGTCCGGTGACAACAGCTCAGCGGTGGCGAGCCCGGCGACCCGACCCCGGATGACGGCCACCAGCGCTGCCGACCCGGTGTTGTCGGGAGCGAAGAGGTGCGCGACGTAGTGGCGTCCGGCCTCGCGGCTGGGCGAGAAGAACCGCAGTCGCAGGGTGTCCACGGACACCGACTCGTGCAGCGCGAGGACGGCCTCGCGGTCATCCTCGCGCAACGACCGGATGACGGCGACGGTGCCGTCAGCGAGCAGCACGTCGGCGGGCTCGGCGGTCCACTCGCGCGGAGCGACGGGGGGTGCGGCCTCGGCAGTCACCCGCCCAACGTGCCAGACGGCGCGGCCGGGCGCTATGGCCTCAGGCGGGCGCCGGGTGGAGCGGCTCGGCGACCGCGACGTCGTGGCGTGCGCCGCTGCGCTCGGCGCCGATCCCGGCGGCGACGACCAGGCCCACGCCGACCACCGACAGCGCGTTGGGCACCTGGGCCAGCGCCACGAAGCCGATGGCGAGCGCGAAGGCGGGCTCGAGCGCCATCAGCGTGCCGAAGGCCGCGGTCGTCAGTCGCCGGAGCGCGAGGAGCTCCAGGGCGAACGGCACGACCGGCAGCAGGACTGCCAGCCCCAGCCCGACCAGCAGGAGCTGCGGGGTGAGGTCGCCGACGACCCCAGGACCTGCGATCCCCGTCGCCACCACGGCCGCGACCGGCATCGAGATGGCCAGCCCGCCGAGACCGCTGACCTCGTCGCCCACCCGCTGCGTCAGCAGGATGTACGCCGCCCAGCAGCAGGCCGCAGCCAGCGCGAAGGCGACGCCCACCGGGTCGGCGTCGCCGGTCCAGGGCTGGGTCAGGAGGAGCACCCCGGCGGCGGCCAGGAGCGCCCACACGCGCCCGGTGCCACGACTGCGGAGCACCGCGACACCGAGCGGGCCGAGGAACTCCAGGGCGCTGGCGGTGCCGAGCGGGAGCCGGGCGACCGCGGCCATGAACAAAAGCGTGACGCCGGCCGTGGCGAGGCCGAGCGCCGTGCCCGCGCGGAGCGCTGCCGGGCTGAAGGTGGAGCGGCGTGGACGGACCAGCACGAGGAGGAGCACGCCGGCCCAGAACAGTCGCAGCCAGGCCGCGCCGCCTGCGCCCACGTCGTCGATGAGGCCGACGGAGGCGGCCAGGCCGAGCTGGACGCACAGCATGGATGCGACGGCCATGGAGGCGCCGGTGCGGGCGGGGGAGAGGTGCATGCGACCAGTGAACGACTCGCGGGGTGTTCGCGTCCACGTGACTTTGCTGGACGAACCGTTCGTCGAACCTGCACAATCATGGAATGGACGTGCGTCGCCTCCAGATGCTGCTCGAGCTCTCGCGCCTCGGCTCGATGCACGAGGTCGCCGCCGCGATGCGCACCACCACCTCGAGCGTCTCGCAGGGGATCGCGGCCCTCGCCAAGGACGTCGGCACTCCGCTCCTGGAGCCGGACGGACGCCGGGTGCGGCTGACGCCCGCCGGTCGCCGGCTCGCGGAGCACGCGGTCACCATCCTGGCCGCTGTCGACGCGGCCCGGCTCGACCTCGACCCGGCGTCGGAGCCGATCGGTGTGCTGCGCGTGGCAGGTTTCGCCTCTGCGGTCCGGCGCTCGCTCCTGCCGGCCATCGAGGAGCTGCGCCAGACGCACCCCGGCATCGAGGTGCGGGTCCACGAGCACGAGCCGCTGGAGGCCTTCGACCTGCTGGCTCGCGACGACGTCGACCTGGCGCTCGTCTACGACTACGACCTCGCGCCGGTCGACTGGCGCGAGGACCACGAGGTCACCGCGCTGTGGGACGTCGAGTGGGGCATCGGCGTCCCGACGAGGGACCGCCACCTCGGGCTCGCGGACCTGGCCGACCGGGACTGGATCGTCAACTCGCGCAACACCGCCGACGAGGTCGCGCTGCGCACGCTCGCCTCTCGCGCCGGGTTCGTCCCGCGCGTCGTGCACCGCATCGACGCCCTGGAGCTCGTCGACGACCTGGTGGTCGCCGGCAGGGGAGTTGCCCTGCTGCCGCGCGGCCGGGCGTCACGGCGCGGGGTCAGCGTCGTACGCCTCACGGACCCGTCGGTGCACCTCAGGGCGTACGCCGTCACCCGCCGCGGCCGCGACGCGTGGCCACCGCTACGTGCCGTGGTCGGGCGCCTGGTCCGATGAGCGAGCAGCGGGTCAGCGCACCGGGCTCACCCCCGCAGCACCTTCGCCATCGGCCGGCCCCGGGCGAGCTCGTCGACGAGCTTGTCGAGGTAACGGATCCGGCGCATCAGCGGGTCCTCGACCTCCTGCACCCTGACCCCGCACACCGAGCCGGTGATCTGGTCGACGCGCGGGTTGAGCGTCGCGGCGGCGAAGAAGTCCTCGAAGGTCGTCCCCTGCTCGAGGTGGGACCGCAACGCCGCCTCGTCGAACCCGGTCAGCCACCCGATGACCTCGTCGAGCTCCGCGCGGGTGCGGCCCTTGCGCTCCACCTTGGCGACGTAGTGCGGATAGACCGAGGCCACACTCGCGGAGAAGATCCGGTGCATCCCTCGAGGATAGGGACCGGGACCGACAGCGACCTCAGTCGTCGGCGGCGTCGCCGGTCACCTCGGTGACCTCGGACTCGCTGAGCCCGAGTGCCGGGGCGAGCACCGCGGCCTGCTTCGACGGCGCCTTCTTGGCCGCGGACTTCTTCGCCGCGGACGCGGTGGCGGCCTTCTTGGCGGGGGCCTTCTTCGCAGGCGCCTTCTTCGCAGGCGCCTTCTTGGCCGGCATCGGCATCGGCACCGCCACGTCGTCGGCCTCGTCGAACGACTCCAGGGCGGCGGGGAGCGACGGGGTGGGGGCCGACTTGAGCGGCACCTGGTCGGCACGGACCTTCCTCGCCGGTGCCTTCCGCGCGGTGGCCTTCTCGGGGGGCGTCACCGTGGCCTGCATCGGGTCGACCTGGCTCGCGGGGGCCGCGGCTCCGGGCTGCGGCACGGTCACCGGCGGCACGGGGGCCGACGGGAAGGTCGGTGCCGGTCCACCGGCGCGTTCGACAGCCCAGCCCACGACGCGCGCCGTCGTACGCACGCCGACTCTGGCGGCGCCGAGGGTGAGGCCGACCGTCCGGCCGGCGACGGACCCGGCGGTGTGGACGGGGTGGGTGACGGCGTGGGCGGCCCTGATGACGGCGTTCACGGTGAGTTCCTCTCGACGACGGGTCGGGTCAGTACCCAGATCCCGGGGACTCCAGACCGTGGCGTGCGCCACTCCCCGCGCGCCACCGCTGTAGGGGTGGGTGAGCGGGGTGCGCGACGCGTGCCACGCCCCGTGCTGGGTACGGGAACGGGCTGCGCGCCGTCCGACCGGCGCCGAGAGGAGCACGACCATGACCGAGCACACGCACGTGGACACCCAGAGGACCCACAGCGGCTCTCCGGTCCAGGCCGCCTCCGCGCTGGTGGGCACCGCGTTCCTGCTCGTCGGGGTCCTCGGGTTCATCCCGGGCATCACGACGCCGTACGACGGCCTCCGCGCCGCCGGCCACGGCTCGCACGCCGAGCTGCTCGGCCTGTTCCAGGTCTCCACCCTGCACAACGTCGTGCACCTGCTGTTCGGCGTCGCCGGCATGGTGCTCGCCCGGACGTGGTCTGCTGCACGCGTCTTCCTCGTCGGCGGTGGCGTGGTCTACCTCGTCCTGAGCCTCTACGGGTCGGTGGTCGACCAGCAGTCGCGGGCCAACGTCGTCCCGCTCGACACCGCGGACAACTGGCTGCACCTCGTCCTGGGCATCGGCATGATCGCGCTGGGAATCGTGCTGGCCAGGCGCAGCGCGACCACCCACGCAGGCTGACGCACATGGACACCGGGGACAGGCTCCACTTCATCGGCACGGCCACCACGGTCGTGACACTGGGTTCCTTCACGCTGCTGACGGACCCGAACTTCCTGCACCGGGGCCAGCGGGCGTACCTGGGTTGGGGCCTGTCCTCGCCGCGGCTCACCGCCCCGGCTGTCGAGCCCGAGGAGCTGCCGGCGCTCGACGCCGTCCTGCTCTCGCACCTGCACGGCGACCACTTCGACCGGGTCAGCCGGGCCCGCCTCGACCGGTCGGCCCCGGTGCTGTCGACCCCGCACGCCGTACGCCGTCTGGACTCGTGGGGCTTCGACACCCAGGCGCTGGAGACGTGGCAGCAGCACTCGCTGGTCAAGGGCGGCGAGGAGCTGCGGGTCACCGCGGTCCCGGCCATCCACGCCCGCGGCCTGCTCGGCCGCATGCTGCCGCCCGTGATGGGCAGCATCGTCGAGCACGTGGTCGGCGGAGAGGTCCGGCGCCGGGTCTACTTCAGCGGCGACACCCTCACCGGCGACCACGTCGACGAGGTGCGCGAGCGCTTCCCCGGCATCGACGCCGCGGTGGTGCACCTCGGGGGCACCCGCGTGCTGATGCGCACCGTCACGATGGACGGCCCGATGGGCGTCGACTTCGTCGAGCGCTGCGCGCCGGCGGTCGTGGTGCCCGTCCACCACGACGACTACAAGGTCTTCCGCTCGCCGCTGTCCGACTTCGTCCGACGCTCAGCCGAGAGCGGTACGTCGGCCGTGCTGCGCTGCCCGCGCCGCGGCGAGGTCGTCAGCCTCGAGCCGCCGGCCTGAGCCACGCGCGTGTCGGCGTACGTCGTCCTCACGCACGACGCCGGGCCGCCCCGAAGGGCGACCCGGCGCGGTGGTGCTGTGGTCAGGACTGGGTCTGGGAGCGGACCTCGTCCACGCCCGACCTGCCCTCGGACTTCACGTTCTCGGCGCTCTCGGCGGCCGAGTCCTTGACCTCCTGGGCGGCCTCGGTGGCCGTCTCCTTGAGGTCCTGCGCGACGTCCTGCGCGACCGACTTCGCCTGGTCCACGACCGGCTGGCCGTGCTCCTTCGCGGCGTCGACGACGTGTCCGGCGGCCACGGCCTCCTTCTCGGAGGCGGGGATCAGCGCGGAGACGATCATCCCGGCACCGAAGGCCACCAGGCCGGCGGCGAGGGGAGTGCCCTGCACCTTGTCCTGGGCGCCGCTCACGGTGTCGTGGGCGGTGCCCTTGACGGAGTCGACGGCGCCCGTCGCCGAGCCCTTCGTGGACCCGGCCGCACCCGAGGCGGAGGACGTGAGTCCGTGCGCGGTGCCCATCACCTTGTCGCGCACGCCGCGCACCCGGCCGCGTGCGGCCTCCTTGCGCCGCTCGACGATGGCCGACGGGCTGACCCGGTCCTGCAGTGCGTCGACGTCGGTCGTCATCGACCGACGGGTCTGCTCGATCTCTGCCTTCAGTTCTTCTGTGCTCTGGCCCATGCTGCGTCCTCCTTGAGTGTCTGCTGCGTCTCCGGCAGCTGCGGCTGTGCGTTCTTGAGCTCCTTGCGACCCCGGGCCGCGAGCACGGCGCCGACGATCGCCCACAGGAGCGTGACGATCAGGAACGCCAGCTCGACCGGCATCCAGTTGTCGAGGAGGTAGGCCAGGGCGAACGACCCGAGGATCAGGGTGAGCAGACCGGCGACACCGGCACCGCCGAGCATCCCGGCGCCCTTCCCGGCCTTGGTGGCCTCCTCCTTGAGCTCGGTACGCGCGAGCTCGAGCTCCTGCTTCACCAGCGTGGTGAGGTCGCTGGTGAGGTCGCCGACGATCTCGCCCAGGCTGCGGCTGTCACCCGTGCCCGGCGGCACGGCGTGCGCGCCGGCGGACAGGGGTTCCGCCGGCGGGGCTCCCACCATCGGGTCCACGCCCGACGGCCCGCTCACGGCGTGTCCTGGGTCCGCTGGCCGGTCAGTCCGCCCGACGTGGAGTCGGTGCTGCCCGGGAAGGTCGTCGTCGCGGGCGTCACCGGGGTGTCGTACGCCGTCGTGGTGGGCTCGCCCGCGAGGGCAGCGGATCCACTGGCGGTGGCCATGGGCCCGGTGCCGACCCCGGTGGACCCGTACGTCGTGCCGGTCGGGTCGGGCGTGTCGGTCGTGTCGGTCGTGCTGCCGGAGTCGGCGAGCGAGGCCGCGGCCGCGCCGTCGGCGGTGGCGCGGAACAGTCGTCCCGCGACCACGCCTGCAGCGAGCGCGCCCAGCAGGAAGGTGCCGGGGCGACGTCGCGCGAAGTCGCGGGCGTCGTCGAGGAGCTGCGAGGGCTCGCGGTTCTCGAGGTGGGTGCCGAGCGTGCGCACCCGGTCGGAGACCTCGCGGGCGAGGTCGGTGGCCATGCCCTGTGCGGGGCCCTGGCCCTCTGCCATCTGCTGCAGGTCGTCGCCCAGCGTGCGCAGGGTCTCCGACAACCGGTCGCGACCGGTCGTCGCCTGGTCGTTGAGCTGGCTCGTCACCTGCTGCGTGGCCTCGCCGACGACGGAGCGTGCCTGCTCTGCCGCAGTGCCCGCGACGTTGAGCGCCTCGTCCTTCGCGGTGCCCGCCACGTGCTTGCCCTGGTCGGCCGCCGTGGAGGCGGTCTCCTTGGCCTTGTCGGTCGTGCTGGTGTCGCTCGATCCGGTGTCCGTGCCGGTGCCGGTGCTCATGCCACCGGTGGTGCCGGTCGTGCTCGTCCCGGTCGTGCCGAGACCTGTGGTGCTGCCTGTCGGGTCGCTGCCGTAGGTCGTCATGCGTCCTCCTCGTGTGCGTTGGTTCCTGCGTCGGGGTCGGGGTCCGGGTCGCCAGCGGGCTCGGAGTCCGGATGGAGCTGCTCGGTGTCCGGCTCCGCGCCGTCCGGCGTCGGTGGATCCGCGTCCTGGTCGTGCGTCTGGGAGTCCTCGGTCATGGCGCTCCGTACCCACCGATCCGGGGCGCACTCCACCTCCTTCACCCCTGCGGAGGTGAACCGGACGAAGATGCATGGGCCGGGCCGAACCGGGCACCATGGAGGGATGCCCGCACTCCTGCGTGACTCCCGTCCGTCCCCCCGGCGCGGCTACGCCGACCTCTCACCGGAGGAGGTCGAGGACATCGGGCGCCGGCTCGACGCCGTACGCCAGCAGGTGCTGGAGTCCCGTGGTGCGAGCGACGCCGCCTACATCCGTCGCGTGATCGCGGTGCAGCGCTGCCTCGAGGTCGGTGGCCGCGTGGTCCTGCTGGGCAGCCGGAGCCGGGTGGCGTGGTGGGTCGGCACCGCCTCGCTCGCTCTCTCCAAGATCCTCGACAACATGGAGATCGGGCACAACGTCCTGCATGGGCAGTGGGACTGGATGCGCGACCCTCGGATCCACTCCTCGACCTGGGACTGGGACCACGCCTCGGCGCCCGAGCACTGGCGTCGCGCGCACAACGACCGCCACCACGTGAACACCAACGTGGTCGGCAAGGACAACGACCTCGGCTACGGCATCCTCCGGGTCGACGAGGCCCAGGAGTGGGAGCCGCGCCACCTCGCCCAGCCGCTGTGGAACCTCGTCAACGCGCTGATCTTCGAGTACGGCATCGCGATGTACGACCTCGACCTCGGCGAGTCCCTGCGCAGCGGTTCGGGCTTCTCCCCGGAGCAGAAGACAGAGCTGCGCTCGACGGCCCGGCGGGTCGGGCGCAACGCGTTCCGCGACTACGTGCTGCACCCGGCGCTCTCCGCCCCGACGGGCTCCGCCCGCACGACCTTCACCGCCAACGTCGTGGCCAACCTGGTCCGCAACGTGTGGAGCCACTCGGTGATCATGTGCGGCCACTTCCCCGAAGGGGTGTCGACGTTCGAGGTCGACGACCTCGACGAGGACGAGACGCGCGGTCGGTGGTACCTGCGGCAGATGCTGGGCTCGGCCGACATCTCCGGGCCGTGGCTGCTGCACGTGCTCTGCGGCAACCTCTCGCACCAGATCGAGCACCACGTCTTCCCCGACCTGCCGAGCAACCGCTACCGCGAGGTCGCGGGCCCGGTCCGGCAGGTCTTCGAGGACCACGGCCTGGCCTACCACAGCGCGCCGCTCCTGCGGCAGGTCGCGAGCGCCTGGCACAAGGTGGTCCGGATGTCGGTCCCGCCGCGGCGCCGGCGACGCATGCGCTGAGACCACGCGGGGCACCTGTGGCCATGACGGGGCTTCACGCGCGGGCGCGGCGCACGGGCGACCACGGGCTCGTGCCCGACTTCGTGCCGGGCGGTGACCTCACGGTCGGCGTCGAGGAGGAGCTGATGGTCGTCGACGCGGCCGGGGAGCTGCTCGGCGCCGACGCCGAGCCGCTGGTCGCCCGGGCCTGTGACGCCGGCTCGTCGGCGGGGGTGCTCACCAGCGAGGTGTACGTCGACCAGGTCGAGCTCAACTCTCCGGTCTGCCGGTCCGCCGAGGAGGTCCTCGCCTCGCTGCGGCAGCTGCGCTCGGACGTCTCGGGCCACGGGGCACGCCTGATGGCCGTCGGCGTGCACCCCACGGCGCCGCTCGGCGGCGCGGTGATCGCGTCGTCGCCGCGCTACGACCGCATCGTCGACGAGTACGCCGGGCTGCTCCGCACCCCGACGGCGGCGCTCCAGGTCCATGTCGGGCTCCCCGACGAGCGGACGCTCATGCTGGCCTACCGGGGGCTGCGGCACCGGATGCCGCTGCTCCGTGCGCTGGCCGCCGGGACGCCGTACTGGCACGGGGTGGACTCCGGTCTCGCGTCCACCCGCTCCGCGATCCTGCGCTCCTACCCGCGCACCACCCTGCCGCCGCAGCTGAGCTCCTGGGACGACTACGTCGCCCGCACCGAGGCGATGACGGCGGCGGCCGAGGCTCCCGACCACACCTATGTCTGGTGGGAGATGCGGCCACGCCCGCTGCTCGGCACGCTCGAGGTGCGCCTCATGGACGCCGTCCCGTCGCTGTCGGCCGTGGCCGGGCTGACCGCCCTCGTCCAGGGCATCGCGCGGTGCGCGATCGAGTCGCCGGATCCCGTCGACCTCGGTGACGACGTGCTGGCCGTCAACGACCACCGCGCCATGCGGCACGGGCTCGAGACCCGCGTCGTCGACGTCGACCAGACCCTGCGACCCCTGCGCGAGGTGGCCGCCCGCGTGCTGGCGGACGCGCGCGCGGCACTCGCCGCCGACGGCCTCGACGCCCCGCTGGACGCCGTCGAAGCGATGCTCCTCGGCGAGTCCGAGCCCGACCGGCAGCGCCGTCTGGTCGCCGCGGGCGGGATGCCCGCGCTCCTCGCCGACCTCGTCGCCCGCACCGCCGACCTGGAGGGCTGACCGTACGCCGACCGTCCGGCGTCACCGCGCAGCCAGATCGGCGGCCACGGCCGCGCGGCGGCGAGCGTCGAGGGCGGAGGAGCGGCGGGAGAGACGCTCGTCGAGCACCGCGGCGGCCTCGGTTGTGCGCCCGGCCATCGCGAGGGCGTGGACCAGCGTGTCCTCGACGACCTCGCGCTGCGCCTTGCTGCCGCCGAGCGGGTCCATCGTGGCGACCACCGCGGTGAGCGTGGCCGCCGCTGCGGTCCAGCGCTCCTCGACGACCGACACCAGTGCGGTGCACAGCGGCGAGACCACCTCAAGGAAGACGCGGTCGTCGCTGCGCGAGGCCTGCTCGGCCAGCCGGGTGAGCCCGCCCGCGTCACCGTCGGCCGCGAGCAGGACCGCGCCGTGCATCGCGGCGAACGGCGTCGGGGGAGCGGAGAGCCAGTCCTTCGGGGCGGCGGCCCGGACCTCCCCGACCGACAGGTCGTCGGTCCAGGCACCGGTGACCCGGCCGCGCCACAGCAGCGCACCGCTGTCGACGACGACCCGGCTGCCGCTGACCACGGACGGGTCGAGCTCCCGACGGTAGCGACGGCGTACGGCCTCGACGTCGTCCTGCATCAGCTCGTGCAGGGCGGCGTGCCAGGAGAAGTGGGAGCGGTGGTTGGCCTCCGGCCCGCGGGTGCGGATCCACTCGTCGAGCCAGACCAGGCCCTCGGCGTGCCGGCCGGTCTCGTAGAAGACATGGGCGCGGGCGTGGACCGCGTGGCCGGAGGCCGGCTCGACCGAGAGGGCGTAGGCGGACAGGTCCTCGGCCTCGCTCCACCGCTCCTGGTCCTGGCGGACGAACGCGAGCTGGCCGGCGTACCACCAGTCGTCGCCGTAGGAGCGGCCGAGTGACTCGACCAGCTCGGCGGTCTGCGTGCCGCTGGTGAGTCCACCGAAGGCGACGGTGGGTACGGCGACGCTGACCGCCAGCGCGTCGCGGGGGAACAGCCGCACGTGGCGCAGCAGGGCCGCCGCGCCGGTCGGCTCGTCGGAGCGCAGGCGGGTGGTGACGGCGTCGAGGAAGCTGCACTCGCGGTCGTCGAGGTGGCGCCCGGCCGCGGCGCGGTGCGCGGCCCGCAGGGAGGCGCGCCAGTGCGCGGTGGCGCCCCACTCGTGGCCCAGCAGGGCCAGCGCGGCGTGCGCCTGGACGAAGTCCGGGTCGGCGGCGACGGCCTCGGCGAGACCTTCCTCGACGCCGTCCTGGAGGCGCAGCAGCCGACCGAGGGCGGCGTTGTAGCGGCGCGCGGCGCGGCGGTTGGTGGAGAGGGTCAGGCCGTAGGGGTCGGCGGGCCGACGGCGGGACTCGCCGTGCATGGAGCGGGCCACCACGCGGGCGACGTCGTAGGCCTGCTCCCGGATCTCCGGCATCGCAGTGGACTCCCACAGGTTGCCGCGGCGCAGCGACCCGACGGCGAGGAACGGGCGCGTCTCGGGCAGCGTGCCGACGATGCGGCCGTCGTCGGCGGTGTCGATGCCGAGGCCGGCCGGTCCGGGGCGCACCAGGCCCGTGCGGGCCAGGCGGGCGAGCAGCGGGTCGGCGGCGATCGAGCCCACCGGACCGGTGCAGTTGACGACCGCGGCCACGCTCAGCTCGGTGCCGTCGTCGAGGGTGACGTGCAGGGCCTCCTCGGTGGGGCGGACCGTCGCGATCGTGCCGCGGTGGCGCCGGAGCCGGCCGCTCGACGCGACCTGCTCGAAGCGCGCGTGGGTGGCGGGTGCCATCCGGTGGCGGTGGACGTCCCAGGTGCGGGCGTCCTCGGCGACGAAGCGGCGCTTGTCGGCATCGGACAGGCCGCGCCAGAGCTGGGCCGTCACGGGGCGCAGGCCGTCGATCGCGGCCCGCCAGTCGCCGGTGCTCGCGACCGTCTCGGCCACGTGCGCCGTCAGGGTCGAGCGGAGCGCCTCGATGCCCTGCGTGCGGGTGATCCCGGGCGGCGGCGGGACCGGCGGCGTCGTGGGCAGCACGTGGCGCTCCGGCACGACGTCGTTGCGCGACACGACGTGGACGGTGCGGCCGGGTCGGTCGGCGCTGATCGCGAGGTCGACCATGGTGAGGCCGGAGCCGAGCATGAGGACATCGCCGTCCCCGGGGATCCCCTGTGTCCACGGGTCGGCGATGAGTCGCGGGTCGGCCGCGAGCTCGGCGGGTGCCCAGTGGGTGCCCGGCCGGCTGCCGGTGGCCAGGACGACGGCGCGTGCCTCGACCCGCTCGCCGTCGGCGAGCTCGACGACGAAGCCCGTGCCGGCCCCGGCGATGTCGACGACCTCGGCGCGACGTCGTACGAGACGGGCGTTGCCGGGGAACTCCGCGGCGGTGGTGAGCAGGCTCTCCACGTAGCGCCCGAAGACCGCGCGGGGCGCGAAGTCGTGGGGCTGGAAGCCGGGGTCGTGGTGGTTGCGCAGCCAGCGCAGGAAGTGCTCCGGGTCGCGCGGGAACGCGCTCATGCCGGAGGCGGGGACGTTGAGGAGGTGACGCTCGTCCGTCGTCGAGTAGGCCTGCCCGCGCCCGGTGGTGGGCACGGCGTCGACCAGCTCGACGCGGAAGCGGGAGGAGAGCGCGGTGACCAGGTGGGTCGCGACCAGCGTCCCGCCTGCCCCTGCACCGACCACCACGACCCGGCAGTCGCCCTCGTTCGTCGCCATCGCATGACCCCTGTCGCCAATAGTCCAGTGAATTACTGGACTAAGGTAGCAAGGGTGCGCTCGGCAGCACGAGTCAACGGCCGCGCGTGTTGAATGGCGCCATGGAGTCGATGCGCAGGATCGGGCTGCTGGGCGGGATGAGCTGGGAGAGCACCGCGCTCTACTACCGGCTGCTCAACGAGGACGTGCGCGAGCGCCTCGGCGGCTTCCACTCCGCCCGGCTGGTGATGGCGTCGGTGGACTTCGCCGAGGTCGAGGCCCTGCAGGTCGCCGGCGACTGGGCGGCCGCGGGCGCGCTGCTGGCCGACGAGGCCCGCGCCCTCGAAACGGCGGGCGCGGAGTGTGTCGTGCTGTGCACCAACACCATGCACAAGGTGGCCGACGCGATCGAGGCGGCCGTCGGGATCCCGCTGATCCACCTCGCCGACGTCACGGCCGACGCCGTGAAGGCGGCCGGGCTCGACCGGGTGGCGCTGCTCGGCACGCGCTTCACGATGGAGCAGCCGTTCTACGCCGACCGGCTGCGCTCGCACGGCGTGGAGGTCCTCGTCCCGGAGCCCGCCGACCTCGCCCTGGTCCACGACGTGATCTACGACGAGCTGGTGCTCGGGGTGGTCCGCGACGAGTCCCGGGAGGCGTACGTCGACGTGGTGCGGCGCCTGGTCGACCGCGGCGCCGGGGGAGTGGTGCTCGGCTGCACCGAGATCGAGCTGCTCATCGGCCCCGACGACGTCGACGTACCCGTCTTCGCGACCACCGCGTTGCACGCGCGCGCTGCCGTCGACTTCGCGCTCGCCCGGCCCTAGCCCGGAGCGCACTACCCCGACGGGGCTGACGGCGGGCGCCCCGGTCGGGCAGGGTGGTCGGGTGCTCACCGTCGTCATCGCCCTGACCGCGAACACGGTCCTCGCCGTCCTCAAGAGCGTCGTCGCGGTCCTCACCGGGTCCGCCTCGATGGTGGCCGAGGCCGCGCACTCGTGGGCCGACGCCGGCAACGAGGTGTTCCTCCTCGTCGCAGAGCGGCGCGCAGAGAAGCCCGCGGACCAGACGCACCCGCTCGGTTTCGGCCGCGAGGCCTATGTGTGGTCGATGATCGCCGCCTTCGGGCTGTTCGGCGTGGGCGCGGCGGTCTCGGTGTGGCACGGCATCCAGTCGCTGACGGCGGAGGAGGCGGAGGCCGACTACCTCTGGGCCTACCTCGTCCTCGGTGCGGCCTTCGTGCTCGAGGGCATCTCCTTCTTCCAGGCCCGCCGCGAGGTGCGCCGTGGTGCCCGCAAGGCCGAGGTGAGCCGCGTGACTTTCCTCGACAAGACCTCGAACCCGACCCTCCGCGCGGTCTTCTTCGAGGACGCCGCGGCCCTGGTCGGCATCGTCATCGCGGTGACCGGCCTGGCCCTCCACCAGGCCACCCACCAGCCGGTCTGGGACGCCATCGGCTCGATCCTGGTGGGCCTGCTGCTCGGCTTCGTCGCCATCTACCTGCTGCGCCGCAACATGGACTTCCTCGTCGGCCAGATCGCGGACCCGCGCATCCACGCCACCGTGCTCGGGTGGCTGCGCGAGCGGCCCGAGGTCGAGAGCGTCAGCACCCTCCACCTGGAGTACGTCGGTCCCGGCAAGATCTTCCTCGTCGGCTCGGTGGACCTCGTCGGCGACGACACCGAGAGCCAGGCCGCCGAGGAGCTGCAGCGGCTGGAGGACCACCTCGAGGAGCGCCCCGAGATCGCCCGCGCCGTGCTGTCGCTCGCCGCGCCCGGCCGTACGCCGGTCGAGGGGCAGGTCCCCGGGAACAACCAGGGTGGTTGAGCGTTGAACCAGTCATGAAGAAGATCGGCTTCCTGAACTTCGGCCACTGGACCGACTCGCCGCAGTCGGCGGTGCGGACCGCCTCCGACACCCTGCTGCAGTCGATCGACCTCGCGGTCGCGGCGGAGGAGCTCGGCGCCGACGGCGCGTACTTCCGCGTGCACCACTTCGCGCGCCAGCTCGCCTCGCCCTTCCCGCTGCTCGCGGCCGTGGGCGCGCGCACCAGCCGCATCGAGATCGGCACCGGCGTGATCGACATGCGCTACGAGAACCCGCTCTACATGGCCGAGGACGCCGGGTCGGCCGACCTCATCTCCGGCGGCCGGCTGCAGCTCGGCATCAGCCGGGGATCACCGGAGCAGGTCGTCGACGGCTGGCGCTACTTCGGCTACCAGCCCGCCGACGGCGAGGACCAGGCCGACATGGCGCGCCGCCACACCGAGGTGTTCCTGCAGGTGCTCGAGGGCGAGGGGTTCGCCCAGCCGAGCCCGCGGCCGATGTTTCCCAACCCGCCGGGCCTGCTGCGCGTCGAGCCGCACTCCGAGGGCCTGCGTCAGCGCATCTGGTGGGGCGCCGCCTCCGACGCGACGGCCAGGTGGGCTGCCGAGCGGGGCATGCACCTGATGAGCTCGACGCTCAAGGCCGACGAGACCGGCGAGCCCTTCCACGTCCAGCAGCGCAAGCAGATCGAGGTCTACCGCGAGGCATGGCGCGCCGCGGGCCACGAGGGCGAGCCCCGCGTGTCGGTGAGTCGGTCGATCATGCCGATCACGACCGACCTGGACCGGATGTACTTCGGCCACGAGGGCACCAGCTCCGACCAGTTCGGCCAGATCGAGGCCAACCTGCGGGCGGTCTTCGGCAGGACGTACGCCGCCGAGCCGGAGGTGCTGGTCAAGGAGCTGGCCGACGACGAGGCGATCGCCGCGGCCGACACGGTGCTGCTGACGGTGCCCAACCAGCTCGGTGTGGACTACAACGCCCACATCCTCGAGTCGGTCCTCACCGCAGTGGCTCCGGACCTCGGCTGGCGCTGAGCGTCAGGGGGCGGCCGACCGCAGCTTCTCGAGCAGCGGGCCGGCCGCCTCGTCGAGGAAGCGCTGCTGCCCCTCGTCGCCGACCTGCACCAGCGCCACGTCGGTGAAGCCGGCCTCCCAGTAGGCGGACACGGCCTCGACGATCTCGTCGAGGTCGGGGCCACAGGGGATCGACTCGGCGACGTCCTCGGGCCGGACGAAGGTCGTCGCGCCCGAGAAGCCGGCGGGGGTGGGGAGGTCGGCGTTGACCGACCAGCCGCCGCCGAACCACCGGAACTGCTCGTGCGCACGGGCCACGGCCGCGTCCTCGTCGGGGTCCCAGCAGATCGGGATCTGACCGATCGCGCGGGCATCCTTCCCGACGCGGGGCGCTCCGTCGACGTCGTTCCAGCTCTCGATGATCTCGCCCGTGGGCTCGACCGCGATGCAGTGGTCCGCGAGCGGCGCGAACTGCTCGATGGCCCGGTCGCCGGCGACGGCGACACCGATCTCGACGCCCTCGTCGGGGAGGTCCCAGATGCGGGCGGAGTCGACCTGGAAGAACTCGCCTCGGTGGTCGACGAGCTCGCCGGTGTGCAGCGCGCGGATCACCTCGATCGCCTCCGCCAGCAGGTCCTGGCGTTCGCCGATCGCGGGCCATCCCTCGCCGACCACGTGCTCGTTGAGGTTCTCGCCGCTGCCCAGGCCCAGGATGAACCGGCCCTCGGCGAGGATCTGCAGCGTCGCTGCCTTCTGGGCGACCACGGCGGGGTGGTAGCGCAGCGTCGGGCAGGTCACGTAGGTCATCAGCCCCACGCGCTCGGTGGCCTGGGCGACCGCGCCGAGCGTGGTCCAGGCGTAGGGCGCGTGCCCCTGCTCGGTGAGCCAGGGCGAGAAGTGGTCGCTCATCACCTCGAAGTCGAAGCCGGTCCGCTCGGCGGCGACGGCGTAGCCCACCAGCTCCCGCGGTCCGCTCTGCTCGGTCATCAGGGTGTATCCGAAGCGGGTCATGCCTCGACCGTAGCCAGCGCCGCTGCGGCAGCCACCACCCGCGCAGGTGAGCCGCCGGCGCGCGCACGGTGGTTGCGTGGAGCCTTCCCCGACTCCACCAGGAGGCCCCGCATGACGCACGACCACGACTCATCGCAGGAGCAGTCGCAGGAGCAGGACGGCCAGGTCTCCGAGCTGGCGCCCGAGGGCGGCGAGCCGACGCCCATCAGCCCCGGTGACTCGGTCGCCGCCCAGCCGGAGGGCGAGTCCGGCGACACCCAGGAAGGCACCCAGGGTCCCAACGCCGCACCGCGGCACAACCCTCCGGAGCCGGGCAACCGGTCCTCTCGCTAGCCCGCGGAACTGCGGTAGAACGGACGGCATGAGCAGACCAGTCATCGTGGTGGTGGGCGCCGGTCCGGGAGTGAGCGGGTCGGTGGCCCGGCGGTTCGCCGACGAGGGCTACGACGTCGGCCTCCTGGGCCGGGACCAGGGCGTGCTCGACGAGCTCGTCGCGGACCTCGAGGCTCGCGGCGCCGCCGTCGGCCATGCCGTCGTCGACGTCACCGACGAGGCCGCGGCGCGCGACGCCGTACGCCGCATGGGCGAGCACGCCGGCCGCATCGACGTGCTGCACTTCAACCCCAGCGCCTACCGCGAGAAGGACCCGCTCTCCCTCACGGTCGCCGAGCTCCTCGAGGACGTGGCGCTCGGCGTCGGGGCGCTGCTGACCACGGTCCAGGCCGCGCGTCCCTTCATGTCGGCGGGCGGCCGGATCAGCGTCACCGGGAGCATGGCGGCCGACCAGCCGTGGGAGGGCGCCGCGTCGCTCGGCGTCCAGAAGGCCGGGGTGCGCAACCTGGTGCACAGCATCGACCGGACGCTCGCCGGCGAGGGCATCCGTGCGGTCTCGGTGACCGTGCGCGGCACGCTGTCCCGCGACGGCGCCTTCACCCCCGACCGGGTCGCCGACGCGCTGTGGGACGCCGTCACGGCCGACGAGGGTTCGTGGCGCACCGAGGTGCCCTACGCGGGCTGACGCACCCCGAGGGCGTCAGGCCGACACCGTCTCGCGGAGCGTCAGGACCACCACGGCGACCGCGAGCACCGGCACCACGACGGTCCCGGCCGTCGCGAGGATGCCCAGCAGGCTCCCGACGCACACCAGGCCACGCCCCACGTGCGGCTGGGGCGGGGTGAGGGCCAGTCCCGTGAGCACGAGCGCCCCGCCCGCGACGAGCGTGCCGGGCAGGATGACGCCCCCGTCGCCGGTGCTCGTGGCCGCCCGGACGATCTCGGCGGCACCGGCGGCGACGTAGAGGACACCGAGCGACAGCGTGGCGAACCGGGTCACGCGCGCGGGGGTCATGGCGCAGCGTACGGGCGCGCGGTGCTCGCGCGCCTCGTGCTCCAGACCAGCGGCCTCAGGACCAGCGGCTCAGAGGGACCAGTCGGCGAGCCAGCGGCGCATCTGGACGATCTCCGCGCGCTGCTCGTCGCGGATGTCCCGCGCGAGCGCCGCGACCTCGTCGTGCTCGACCAGGCCGGAGACCAGCAGGTGCTGCGACATCATCACCGCGGCCATGTGGTGCCACACCATGTCCTCGAGGAAGGTGCGGTCGAGACGGTCCCCGCTCAGCCCGGAGAGGTCGCGCATCATCGGGTCGTAGTCGGCGTCCGGGGAGTCGTCGCCGTACCACTCGTCGAGCCAGGCCTGCATCTGCACGACCTGCGCCGACTGCGCCTCGACGATGCGCTCGCCGAACGCCCGCATGGTCGCGCGGTCCGAGCGCGCCAGCTCCCGTGCCGCCCGGATCGCCTCCTGGTGGTGGGCCACCATCTCGACCAGGAACTCGTGCTCGCTGGTGACGGTGACGTGCTGGCCCATGCCGTGACCCATGCCGTGGCCCATGAGGTGACCCGAGCCGTAGCCCATGCCAAAACCCATGCCAAAGCCCATGCCATGGCCCGTGCCCGAGCGCCCGCCGAACCGTCCGTCCATGTGGTCGGCACCGGCACCGGCCGGACCGGAGAACGTCATCGGGTGGTGCAGGTCCGCGCCGTCGTACGCCGTCACCGCCGCGCCCGCTCCCGCGCCGAGCAGCGCCGCCACCGCCACGGTCACGACCGTCGTACGCCTCATGTCGCTCGCCTCCTCCACCCTATCGTGGCTCGCGGAGGGAGCAGGCGTCAGGGGCGGTGGTCCCGGCTCAGGGGGCCATGGGTCCCCGGTCCCGGCCTCAGCGCCTGCGACCCCAGACGAGGTAGGCGATCGGCCCGACCGGCTGGACGGACATCGCCGGCGCCCATAGGGCCTTCGGTCCACGGACCAGCGCGGCGGGCCGCTGCCTCAGGTCACGCAGGCACCAGGTCGTCAGGGCGACCTCCACGACGCCGGCCACGACCACGACCTTCTTCTGCGTCGGAGTCATGTCCGACCAGCTCTTCTTGTTCGCCATGACGGCAACGTAGCCGCAATCGTCGACCTCAGGCGCCGCTCACCCCGTTGATGGCGACGAAGAAGAGGAGCACGCCACCGAACGCAGCCAGGAGACCCCACCACGCGCCGGTGGTCGCGCGCCTCGCAGCGGACGCGCCAGCACGAGCCATCGCCGGCAGGGCGAGCGTGACTGCCGCCCCCGTTGCAGCCATCGCGAGCAGCTGCGCCGGGACGATCCAGTTCTCGGTGCCCTCGCCGTCGAGCACCGCCGCGGAGAGCGGCAGGCTGTAGATGCCGGTCGCCAGCAGGACCACGATGCCGATGACGCGCTGGGCTGCGGGGCTCACGGCGACGACGGTAGTGCTCAGGCCTCCTTGGCGACCAGCGTCAGCACGTCGTACGTCGCGACCGGCTCGTCGTCGCCGTTGGTGACCAGCGCGTCCCAGCGGACCTCGCCGTAGTCGGCGGACGAGCGCGGGGTGATCTGCTTGACCGTCAGCGTCACGCGGATCGAGTCGCCGGCCTTGACCGGGGTGAGGAAGCGGAGGTTGTCGACGCCGAAGTTGGCGAGCACCGGACCGGGCGCCGGGTCGACGAAGAGGCCGGCGGCCATCGAGACGATGAGGTAGCCGTGGGCGACGATCCCGCCGAAGAGCGGGTTCTGCGCGGCCGCCTCCGGGTCGGTGTGGGCATAGAACGTGTCGCCGGTGAAGTCGGAGAAGTGGTCGATGTCCTCGCGGGAGATGACCCGCGGCTCGGAGGCGATCGTGTCGCCCACCTTCAGCGTGGCGAGCGAGTGACGGAACGGGTGCTCCGGCGTCACGGTGCGCTGCGAGCCGCGGGTCCACCGGCCGGTGATCGCGGTGAGCATGTCGGGGGAGGCCTGGATCGCCGAGCGCTGCATGTGGTGCAGCACGCCCCGCACACCGCCGAGCTCCTCGCCGCCGCCGGCGCGGCCGGGGCCGCCGTGGACGAGCATCGGGAGCGGCGAGCCGTGACCGGTGTTCTCCGGGGCGTCATCGCGGTCGAGCACGAGGATCCGGCCGTGCCACGGCGCCAGGCCGAGCACGAGGGTGCGGGCGACCCCGGGGTCGTGGGTCACGACCGAGCCGACGAGCGAGCCCTTGCCGCGCGCCGCCAGCGTGACGGCCTCGTCGAGCGAGTCGTACGACATCACCGTCGACACGGGGCCGAACGGCTCGACGTCGTGCGGCTCCACCGCGCCGGCACGGGCCCTGAGCAGCACCGGCGCCATGAAGGCACCACGCTCACCGTCACCGGCGAAACCGGTGGTGGCGGTGGGGTCACCCAGGACGACGTCGGCCGAGGACCGCAGCACCTCGACAGCCTTGCGCACCTCCTCGCGCTGGCCGAGGGAGGCCAGTGGGCCCATCCGCACGGACTCGTCTCCCGGGTCGCCGACGGTGATGGTCGACAGCTTCGCTGCGATGGCGTCGGTCACCTCGTCGGCGACGGCCGCCGGCACGATGACGCGGCGGATGGCAGTGCACTTCTGGCCCGCCTTGGCGGTCATCTCGGTGACGACGCCCTTGACGAAGAGGTCCCACTCCGGGTCGCTGGAGGTCACGTCGGGCCCGAGGACCGAGCAGTTGAGGGAGTCGGCCTCCACCTGGAGCGTGACGCCGCCGTGCAGCACCGACGGGTGCTGGCGCAGGATGCCCGCGGTGTGCGCGGACCCGGTGAACGCCACCGAGTCCTGGACGCCGAGGTGGTCGAGCAGGTCGCCGGCCGATCCGGACAGCAGCTGCACCGAGCCCTCGGGCAGGATGCCCGACTCGATGATGCGCCGGACCACGAGCTCGGTGAGGTACGCCGTCTGGCTGGCGGGCTTGACGATCGAGGGCAGGCCCGCGATGAAGGCCGGCGCGAGCTTCTCGAGCATGCCCCAGACGGGGAAGTTGAAGGCGTTGATCTGGACCGCGACACCGGGGCGCGAGGTGTAGACGTGCTGGCCGAGGAAGACGCCGGTGCGGCCGAGCTGCTCGAGGTCGCCGTCGCACACCACCGTGTCGTTGGGCAGCTCGCGGCGGCCCTTGGAGGAGAAGCTGAACATCGTGCCGAAGCCGCCGTCGATGTCGATCATCGAGTCGCGCCTCGTGGCGCCGGTGCGCAGCGACACCTCGTAGAGCTCGTCCTTGAGCCCGGTCAGGTGGGTGGCCAGCTCCTTGAGCAGGAGGGCGCGCTCGTGGAACGTCAGCTCACGGATGGCGGGGCCGCCCACCGAACGGGCGTGGTGGGTCATCGCGCCGATGTCGAGCCCGGCGCTCGAGATCCGGGCGACCTCCTCGCCGGTGGCCGCGTCGAGGAGCGGGTCGCCCTCGGCGGAGGCGGCGTACCAGCGGCCGGCGGCATAGCTCTCGAGCAGACGGGTCACGGTGTCTCCCTGGGTCTGGGGCGGCGTCGAGCGGGCGTGGAACGGTGGGCACGCGGCTGTTTGCGTGCCAGAGTGACTGGTGACACACTAATACCAGACCGATCGGTCAGTAAATGTGGCCGGAGCCGACCTGCCGGCCCGGTTCAGGAGGACGGATGACCCTCACCGAGACCGCGCGCGGCCCCGCCCCGGACGCCGAGCTCGAGCGTCACTTCGAGGCGACCATCGCGCGCAACGACCGGATCGAGCCGCGCGACTGGATGCCGGAGGGCTACCGCAAGACCCTCGTGCGGCAGATCGCCCAGCACGCGCACAGCGAGATCATCGGCATGCAGCCGGAGGGCAACTGGATCACCCGCGCCCCGAGCCTGCGCCGCAAGGCGATCCTGCTCGCCAAGGTGCAGGACGAGGCGGGCCACGGGCTCTACCTCTACTCCGCCGCCGAGACCCTCGGGGTCTCCCGGCTCGAGCTCACCGAGCTGCTGCTCGCCGGCCGGCAGAAGTACTCCTCGATCTTCAACTACCCCACGCTGTCCTACGCCGACGTCGGCACGATCGGCTGGCTCGTCGACGGCGCCGCGATCTGCAACCAGGTGCCGCTGTGCCGCACCTCCTACGGCCCCTACGGCCGCGCGATGATCCGGGTGTGCAAGGAGGAGTCGTTCCACCAGCGCCAGGGCTACGAGCTGCTCGCCACGATGATGCGTGGCACCGACGAGCAGCGTGCCATGGTGCAGGAGTCGGTCGACCGGTTCTGGTGGCCGGCGCTGATGATGTTCGGCCCACCCGACGCCGACTCGCCCAACACGGCCCAGTCGATGGCGTGGGGGATCAAGCGCAACACCAACGACGAGCTCCGCCAGAAGTTCGTCGACATGTCCGTCCCCCAGGCCGAGGCGCTCGGCGTGACCTTCCCCGATCCTGAGCTGAGGTGGAACGAGGAGCGCGGCCACCACGACTTCGGCCAGCCCGACTGGGAGGAGTTCATGGAGGGCGTGAAGGGCAACGGCCCCTGCAACGCCCAGCGCATGGCCCACCGCCGCCGCGCCCACGAGGACGGCGCCTGGGTGCGCGAGGCCGCGACGGCCTACGCCGCGAAGCAGCGGAAGGCGACCGCATGAGCAACCTGTCCGCCGAGGGCGGCCACGGCGCCGTGCCGCTCCAGGGCGTGCCGACGGGGGAGGGCGTCACGCCGCCCGAGCCGGAGTGGCCGCTGTGGGAGGTCTTCGTCCGTGGCAAGCGCGGGCTCAACCACGTGCACGTCGGCTCGCTGCACGCGGCCGACGACCGGATGGCCCTGCTGCACGCCCGCGACGTCTACACCCGCCGCAACGAGGGCGTCAGCATCTGGGTGGTCCGCGCCGACGCCATCACCGCCTCGAGCCCGGACGAGAAGGACCCGATGTTCGCGCCGAGCGGCGACAAGGTCTACCGCCACCCGACCTTCTACGACATCCCCGACAACGTCCCTCATATGTGATGACTGACCACGTGCACACGACTGACGAGGACGAGCACGAGAGCGCCTACTCGGGCCTGCTCGTCAACGACGCCCACTGGGCCTTCGGCACCGACTTCGAGGACCCCCTCGCCGGCGTCGACACGACCATTCCCGAGGGGGTGGACGCGCCCGCGCTGGCGGCGTACGCCCTGATGCTGGGCGACGACGCGCTGGTGATGTCGCACCGGATCTCGGAGTGGACCAGCAACGCCCCCGACCTCGAGGACGACATCGCGCTGTCCAACATCGCGCTCGACCTGCTCGGCCAGGCGCGGCTGCTGCTCGCGCGTGCGGCCAAGGCAGACGCGTCGGTGGTGCCCGACCTGCCCGAGGGCTCGCCGGCGCCGCCGGAGGACGCGCTGGCGTTCTTCCGCGAGGCCCACGACTTCCGCAACGTGCGGTTCGCCGAGCTCGCCAACGGTGACTTCGCCGACGCGACCGTGCGGGTGCTGCTGTTCTCCATCTGGCGGCTCGCCACCTTCGAGCGCCTGCGCTCCAGCCGCGACCACGTGCTCGCGGCCGTCGCCGCCAAGGGCGTCAAGGAGCTGGCCTACCACCGCGACTACGCCGCTCGCTGGTTCGTCACGCTCGCGCAGGGCACCGAGGAGTCGCGCCGCCGGCTGGTGGCGGCCCTCGACGCCCTCTGGCCGCTGTGGCCCGAGCTGTTCGACACGCACGCAGTGGAGGCCGCGGCCGCAGCGGCCGGCGTGGGCGTCGACCCCGCCTCCGTGCGGGAGGCGGCCGAGGCCACGCTCGACCAGGTGCTCGCCGCGGCCGACGTGCCGCGGTCGGAGGCCCCGCGGCGTGCGGGTGTCCTCGGTCGCACGGGTCGCGACGGCATGCACGGCGAGCCGCTGAGCCGGATGCTCGCCGAGATGCAGTCCGTCGCACGCGCCCACCCGAGGGGTCAGTGGTGAGACTGATGAGTCGTACGACGACCGAGCGGGCCCGGGCCGTCGCGGCGCGGGTCACCGACCCGGAGCTGCCGATGCTCACGCTGGTCGACCTCGGCGTGCTGCGTGACGTCGAGGTGGTGGGCGACGCGCACGTCGTCGTCGACATCACCCCGACCTACTCCGGCTGCCCCGCCATGGCCGCGATGCGCGACGACCTGGTGCGCGAGCTCAGCGGTGCCGGCTTCGACCGGGTCGAGGTCCGGGTCAGCCTCGACCCCGCGTGGACCACCGACTGGATCACCCCCGCGGGTCGGGCCGCGCTCGCCGCGGCCGGGATCTCGCCCCCGGGGCCGGCGCCGTCGCACGACGGCCCGATCCCGCTCACCCTGCTGCCGACGGCCCGGCAGGTCCGCTGTCCGCAGTGCGACTCTCCGGCGACCGAGCTGGTCTCGGAGTTCGGCTCGACGGCCTGCAAGGCGCAGTACCGCTGCACCGCGTGCCTCGAGCCCTTCGACCACGTCAAGGAGATCTAGGGCCGTGGCCACCACCTTCCACCAGCTGACGATCCGCGACGTCGAGCCGTTGACCGAGGACTCGGCAGCGGTGACCTTCGACGTCCCCGACGACCTGCGCGAGCTGTTCGCCTTCGAGCCCGGGGAGTCGCTGACGCTGCGCCGGGTCGTCGACGGCGTCGAGCACCGCCGGACGTACTCCATCTGTGCGCCCGCGGGCGCCGCGCCGCGCATCGGCGTGCGTGAGATCCCCGGTGGCCTGTTCTCGTCCTGGCTGATCCACCAGGCCGGTCCCGGGGAGAGCGTCGAGGTGGCCGAGCCGTCGGGCAGCTTCCGCGCCGATCCGGCCAGCCCGGGACGGCACCTGTGCATCGCTGCCGGCTCCGGCATCACGCCGATGCTCTCGATCGCCGCGTCCGTCCTGGCCAACCCCGACAGCTCCGTGACGATGCTCTACGGCAACCGCGAGACGACGTCGGTGATGTTCGCCGAGGAGCTCAGCGACCTGAAGAACCTCCACGGACCACGCTTCGACCTCGTCCACGTGCTGTCGCGCGAGCCCCGCGACGTGGAGCTGTTCTCCGGGCGCCTCGACGCCGACCGCCTGCGTCGCCTGCTGCCGCTCAAGGTGCCGCTCGCCGCGCTCGACCACGTCTGGCTGTGCGGTCCGCTCGGACTGATCCAGGACGCGCGCACCGTGCTCGAGGAGCTCGGCGTGCCGAAGGAGAAGGTGCACTTCGAGCTGTTCTTCGTCGACGAGCCGCCGCCCACGCTGCGCCACGCCGACCGCGTGGTCGAGGGGGTGACGAGCGAGGTCACCGTCGTGCTCGACGGGCGTACGACGACCACGCCGATGCCCCGCGACGCCACGATCCTCGACTCCGCCCAGGCCGTGCGCAGCGACCTGCCGTTCGCCTGCAAGGGCGGCGTGTGCGGCACCTGCCGGGCGAAAGTCACCGACGGCGACGTCGAGATGGTGCGCAACTACGCCCTCGAGCCCGACGAGGTGGAGCAGCAGTTCGTGCTGACCTGCCAGACCTACCCGGTGAGCGACGCGGTCACGGTCGACTTCGATGCCTGAGCCGCTCGCGGGCGCCCGCGAGATGTGGGCGGCCGACGCGGCGAGCGCGGGCCTCGGGATGCGCGTCGAGGACCTCGGAGAGGGACGGGCCGTGGTCTCGATGGTCGTCCGCGACGACATGGTCAACGGCCACGACCTCTGCCACGGCGGTCTGATCGCCAGCCTGGCCGACTCGGCCTTCGCGCTGGCGTGCAACTCACACGGGCCGGTCACCGTCGCCGCAGGCTTCTCGATCGACTTCCTCGAGCCGGCCCGGCTGGGGCAGGTCCTCCGCGCCGAGGCGCGCGAGGTCTCGCTGCGTGGCCGCTCGGGCGTCTACGACGTCACGGTGCGCGCGGACGACCCGGCGGTCGGCGAGGTCATCGCAGTGTTCCGTGGCCGCAGCCGGTCACTGGGCCGCCCCGTCGGGTCCGGCGACGGAGCCGGCTGAACCGAGGACCTTCGTCCCTTCCCGTGGACGCCTGCTCTGCCTACCGTCGGATGATCGGTCCGTCCCTGGGGAGGTACGTGATGAAGGTCCCGCGGCTGCTGCTTCCGCTCCTCGCACTCACGCTGGCGCCTGCGCTCGTGGCCACGCAGGGCGGGCAGGCGGCGTCCGGCGTCGCCGAGCGCGCCGCGCCGGTCACCCCGGTGCTCGTGGCCGTACGGGCGGCGCACCGCGGTGACGTCGACCGGGTGGTCTTCGAGTTCCGCGGCGGGCTGCCGGCCGACCGACAGGTGGAGTACGTCGACCGGCTGTTCGCCGACGGGTCGGGACGACGGGTGCACGTCGCAGGGCAGGCACTGCTGCTGGTGCGCTTCGAGCGCGCCCAGGCGCACACGGACGCGGGAGCAGCCACCGCCGCACCGCGCCGGGTGGCGTTCCCCCTGCCCAACGTGGTGACGGCGGTGCGCGCGGGTGACTTCGAGGCGGTCACGACGTACGGCATCGGGCTGGCCAAGCGGACCCCCGTGCGGGTGACGACCCTGCAGGCACCGCCGCGCGTGGTGGTCGAGGTCGGCGCCGGCTTCCCGACCGTCCAGCGCCGGGTGTGGTTCTTCCATCGCGACCGCTTCGTCGACAACCGCGAGCCGTTCTTCGTGCCGGTCCGGCGGCTCGTCCGTCCGGGCGCTCCGGCGACCGGCGTCATGGACCGGCTCTTCGCCGGTCCGCTGCCGGGGGAGCGCGCACGTGGCCTGCGGTTGCTGCGTTCGGGCGCCACCGGCTACGACGACCTCTCGGTCTCGGGTGGCGTCGCGGACCTGCGGCTCACCGGCCGGTGCCGCAGCGGCGGCTCGACCGTGACCGTGGCGGGCGAGGTGCTGCCCACCCTGAAGCAGTTCGCGACCGTGGACCGCGTGGTGCTCCGCGACGCGTCCGGCTCGACGCTCGACCCGGACGGTCCCGGGGACTCGACGCCGGAGTGCCTGGAGCCGTGATCCCGGCTACCGCTTCAACCGCACGGTGGCCTCGGCGCCGAGGAGGTCGTGCTGGCGTGGCACCACCACCCGGTAGGTGCCCCGGGGCAGGTCGATGACCATCACGTCCTGCGAGCCGAGCGTCTGGGTGCGGCGCACGGTGCGCCACTTCTTGCCCCTGCGCTTCTTGACGATGAAGCGGTAGTTCGAGGGGTCGAGGTCGGGACCGATGTCGACCCGGATCCGCGACTTCCTCCGCACCGCGCCCAGCCGGAGGGTGATCTGAGGGGCCGGTGGTGTCGGCACCGCCTCCGGCGGCGGGGGGACCGGTGTCGTCGGGGTCGTCGGCGGTGGTGGTGGCGGCGGCGTCGGGGTCGGCGTCGGGGTCGGCGTCGGTGTCGGCGTCGGTGTCGGCGTCGGCGGCGGTGGTGGCGGTGGCGGTGGGTTGGCGATGGCGACGCTGCCGCTCCACACCAGGGCGTTGTCCCCGGGCGTGCCGCCGGCGTTGATGGCGAAGATGTAGACCGGCTGCGTGCCGTGGACGGGGACGGAGATGGTGGCGTCGAAGCCGTGGTAGGGCCCGGAGCCGTACACCGCGTCCACGTCCGGGCGGTACGCGGCCGCCGGCCCCATGTCGTACCCCCACGAGCCCGCGTCGCCGGGCCCGCTGCCGCCGACGTAGACGTGGTAGCTGATCGAGACGGACGGGGCGTCGTCGTCGAACATCCAGCCGTAGAACCTCAGCTGCCCGGCGCCGGGGGAGAGGACGCCGTCGACCGAGGAGGTGAAGGTGCCGGCCGCCGAGGCCGGCGGACCTCCGGTCACCGTCGCCGCGGCCACCAGGACGGCCGCCACCAACGTCGTGATCGCGCGCGAGCACCGCATCGATCCCCCTCGTCGATCCCTCGAGTCGTTGCCCCGTGCCCCCGGAGCGGCAGTGCCCGAGCCTAGCGGTCGTGCCGGGCGATCCCGTCGAACGCCAGCGCCGTCACGCCGTCGGCCAGCGCCTCCGCGTCGAGGTCGGCGCGGACCCACTCGGTCAGGGAGTTGACCATGCCGAAGAGCAGGCGGCTGATCAGGAGGGGGTCGAGGTCGGCGCGGACCACACCGTCGTCCACCGCGAGGCGCACCATGTCGGCGAGCCGCTGGTCGATCGTGCGACGGCGGGCGAGCGCCGCCTGCTCGACCGGGGTGTTGCCGTGCACCCGCAGCAGCAGCGTCACCGCGGGCAGGTGCTCGACCAGCACGGTGACGCTGCTGCGCACGGCGGCGCGCAGCCGCGCGCCGGCGTCGAGGTCGTCGGCCGCCGCGACCTCGTCGAGAGCGGCGGCGAGGGCGTCGAGGGCCTCGTCGATCGCGCTGCGGAGCAGGTGCTCCTTGCTCGGGACGTGGTGGTAGATCGCCGACTTGGTGAGCCCGAGCTCGCGCGCCACGTCGCCGACGCTCGTGGCGTCGTAGCCCTGCCGGTTGAACAGGTCGACCGCGACCCGGAGCACCGCACGCTGGTCGTGGCCGGGGCGCCCACGCCGCGCGCTGGTCTCCGGCCCTCCCTGCATGGGGGACACCGTCTCACGCCGGCCACGCCGATGTGGCCAACGGTTACCTGCTCGGGACGGGCGGGGGCTAGACTGGCGCCAGCGTCCCGCGCCGTGCCCGACTGATCACCACCGATCCACAGGGCCCCGCAGCGCGACGTATCGCTCCAACCTCCACGCCGTGGTGTGCAGGTCAGCGCCGACCCAGGCTCGCCTGCTCCGCGACGCGTACCCGTTCCGGGAGGACACCTTGGCCCAGCGCCAACGCCAGCGCGGCGGTCGCCGCACCCCTGCGCACGCCCGCCACAAGGACAACGAGGGCATCGTCCCCGTGCTCGCTCGCGCCGTGCGCGAGCTCGAGTCCGCCGTGCAGCGCGGCCCGCTCGCCCCCGGGCAGCGCGTGCGCTTCCAGGTCGTGGCGCTGCTGGCGCGCGAGCATCGCACCGACGTACGTGCGTCGACCGAGCTCACCGACGCCCAGAAGGCCGACGAGCTCAAGCGCCTCGACGGCATCGCGACGATCCTCGCCAAGACCGCCACCCGCGACCCCTCGCTGTTCGGCCTGCTGTCCGAGGACGCGATGGTCACCGACAGCGCCCGCGACCTGCGCCTGGAGATGCTCCGCAAGGCCGGCATCGAGGCGGCCCCCGAGGAGCCCAAGCCCGACGACGAGGCGGGTCCCGGCCTCGGCGAGCGGCGGGTCGTCCCGCAGTCGGTCGCGCAGCACCAGCTCGCCAACCCGTTCCTGGTCCCCGACTTCGAGATCGGTCGCGAGCGCCGCAGCGTGCACGGCCGGCTCTCCAGCTGGGAGCTGCTCGGCCCGCTGTTCCGCTCCTTCGAGATGGGCGGGTCCTCGTCCTGCATGGACCTGCCGGAGGCCACCTCGCTCAACGCCCCCGGCAAGCTCGAGCTGATGCCGCACCAGGCCCGGCTGATCGCCTCGGCGGCGGAGGGTCACCGCACCTTCCTGCTCGCCGACGAGCCCGGCCTCGGCAAGACCGCACAGGCGCTCCTCGCTGCGCAGGCCGCCAACGCCTTCCCGCTGCTCGTCGTGTGCCCCAACGTCGTCAAGACCAACTGGGCGCGTGAGACCGAGCGCTGGACCCCGCGCCGTCGCGCCACCGTGATCCACGGCGACGGCGACCAGGTCGACGCGTTCGCCGACGTGATCATCGTCAACTACGAGATCCTCGACCGCCACGCCGGCTGGCTGGGCGACTTCGGGTTCCGCGGCATGGTCGTCGACGAGGCACACTTCATCAAGAACAAGACCTCCCAGCGCTCGCGCCACGTGCTCGAGCTCTCCGAGCGGCTCCGCTCGCGCACGGCCCGACCGCTGCTGATGGCGCTGACCGGCACCCCGCTGATCAACGACATCGAGGACTTCCGCGCGATCTGGCAGTTCCTCGGCTGGATCGACGACACCAAGCCGATGGCCCGCCTGATGGAGGCCCTGGAGGACACCGAGCTCACGCCGGCAGACCACGCCTTCTACCCGGCGGCACGCAAGGCCGTGATCGACATGGGCATCGTGCGCCGTCGCAAGGTCGACGTCGCCGAGGACATCCCGGCCCGTCGCATCGCCGACATCCCGGTCGAGCTCGACGACGAGGACACTCGCTCGATCCGCGCGGCCGAGAAGGAGCTCGCCCGCCGGCTCGTCCAGCGCTACAAGGCGGCCCTGGAGACCCGGCGTACGGGCTCCGTCGTCGACGGCATCGACCACGAGCTCGTCCGTCGCGTCGCGACGTGGGAGCGCGAGGAGATGGACTCCGGCACGTCCGGGGAGAACGTCTTCTCGATGTTCCGGCGCATCGGCAAGGCCAAGGCCGGGCTCGCCGCCGACTACGCCGCGCAGCTCGCGCGCAACGTCGGCAAGGTGGTCTTCTTCGCCCGCCACGTCGACGTCATGGACATCGCCGAGGAGACCTTCACCCGTCGCGGCCTCAAGCACACCTCCATCCGTGGCGACCAGTCGGCCAAGGCACGCGAGAAGGCCATCGACGGGTTCGTCAACGACCGCGACGTGCAGGTCATCGTCTGCTCGCTCGCCGCGGCCGGCGTCGGCGTCAACCTCCAGGTGGCGTCCAACGTGGTGCTCTCCGAGCTGTCGTGGACCGACGCCGAGCAGACCCAGGCGATCGACCGCGTCCACCGCATCGGCCAGAGCGACCCCGTGACGGCCTGGCGCATCATCGCCGCGCAGACCATCGACACCCGGATCGCGGAGCTCATCGACTCCAAGGCCGGCCTCGCCGCTCGGGCCCTCGACGGGTCCGACGAGGAGGTCTCGTCCTCGGCCAACATCCAGACCGAGGCGCTGGTCGCGCTGCTCACCGACGCGCTGGAGCGCGAGCTCGGCTGAGGCACTTCGGCACTTGTCCTGCTCGCGCCGGTCCGGTACGCCTGTAGACATGAGTGAGGACCGCGAGAACTACCTCGACATGTCCGTGGACGACGAGGACCAGCTGCAGCCGGAGGACACGCTCGACGACCGTGACCTCGACGACGTGCTCGACCGCGGCTACTCACCGCCGGACCGTCCGCCCAAGGGCTACGACGACTACCCGACCGAGGCAGAGATGCGCCGCGGCGAGTCGCTCGACGAGCGCCTCTCCGAGGAGGTCCCCGACGTCGACCCCTGGGCCGAGGACAGCGGGGACGACGAGCGCGAGGACGAGAACGCGCTCGACGAGGAGCTCGGCCTCGACGAGGCCGACCCCCGCGCGGGCCGACTCGTCCAGCCCGACCAGGGCCTCGGCGAGGATCGCGACAAGCAGGAGCTGGCGCAGGACGTCGGCATCGACGGCGCCGGCGCGTCCGCCGAGGAGGCCGCCATGCACATCACCCGGGGGCCCGACCCCGACGCTCGAGAGGACTACTGAGGCTCGACGAGCTCCTTGCGGAAGTGCACGTCGGCGTGGCCCGCGACGGGTACGCCGTCCCAACGGAAGATCTCCCGGTAGCCGTGCCGCTCGTAGAAGCCCGGCGCCTGGAACGTGAACGACGTGACGAAGACCCGAAGGGCTCCTCGGGCGGCTGCTTCCTGCTCGAAGCGGATGAGGAGGTCCGACCCGACCCCGGAGCCCCTCTGGTCGTCACGCACCCACGTCAGGCCGATGCCGGCGGCCTCCTGCCAGGTCCATCCGCTCAGCCCTCCGACGAGCTCGCCGTCCTGGTCCACGGCGGTGACCGTGAGCTCCACGGCCGACGGCCCGGGGACCGCCCTGGCGTTGAAGGTGTCGAGCTCACCCGAGAGGCGCGCGTCGAGTGCTGGGTCTGCTGAGCCGGTGCGGATCTCCACGAGCAGGATCGTGGCACGACGTGCCTCCGGTTCCGTGGTCGCCGTCGGAGGGGCCGCGGGTGTCTAGGATTCGCCGCATGTCGTTCCGCCACAGCCTCCGGCTCGCCGTCGGCGTGCTTCCCCTCGTCGCCCTGCTTCCGTCGACGGCGTACGCGGAACGGGTCGTGACCCGCGACCCGGCGGGGGACGCGCTCGTCACGTCCGAGGTGGACGGGGTCGAGCAGTCGGCCGTCGCGCCGGAGCAGCGCACGCTCGACATCGTCCGGACGGTGGTCGACCACCGCTCCGAGGTCGTTCTGGTGCGCGTGCAGTTCCGGAGGCTCGCCACGGACCCGTTGATGTTCATCGGCACCCGGCTCAGGCTGCCGCGGGGCAAGGTCGACGTGCTCGTCGAGCACCTCGGCGGCAAGCCGATCGTGAGTGGTGCGGCCCGTGGAAGCAGGGAGATCGACTGCCCGGGCCTGGAGGCCCGCGTCCAGCGCTCCACCCGGTCGAGCATCCTCTCGGTGCCGACATCGTGCTTGGGCGACGCACGCTGGGTCCGCGTCGGCGTGGTGGCCTACGGCGTCGACCTCGACCAAGAGGACGACGCGCAGGTGAGCGGGGTCTACTCCGACGACGCGCACCGCGACGGGCCCTTCGACGTGGACAAGCCGGCCCTGGGCCCCAGGGTCCGTCGCGGCTGACCTGCACGCCCCTGGGTCTCGGGTCGGAGGATCAGTGCCGGGAGTGGCCACCACCCCCGTGGCTAGCATCGCAGCATGACGGACCACGCCCCACAGCTCCCGGACCAGACGCTCACCCTCGCCGGAGGCGCCCAGATCCCGCTGCTCGGGTTCGGCACGTGGCAGATCAAGGGCGACGATGCCGTGCGGGCCACGTCGAGCGCACTCGAGGCCGGCTACCGCCACGTGGACACCGCGACGGTGTACGGCAACGAGGCGGAGGTGGGGAGGGCACTGGCCGAGAGCGGCGTGCCCCGCGACGAGGTGTTCGTGACGACCAAGTGCCCGCCCGACAACGTCGGCAAGGAGCTCGACACGCTCCGCACGAGCCTCGAGCTGCTGCAGCTCGACCACGTCGACCTCTGGCTCATCCACTGGCCGGGGTCCGGGTCGATCAACGTCGACATGTGGCGGGCCTTCGTCGAGGCTCGTGAGGCCGGGCTGGTCCGTGAGATCGGCGTGAGCAACTTCGACAGCTCGCTCCTCGACGAGGTCAGCGCGGCGACGGGGGTGATGCCTGCGATCAACCAGGTCCGGTGGAGTCCGCTGCTGTTCGACGCCGAGGTGCTGGGGGAGCACCGAGCGCGCGGGGTCGCGGTCGAGGGCTACAGCGCGTTGCGGGGCGGGACGCTCGACCACCCCGCCATCGTGGACATCGCGGATCGCGTGGGCCGTACGCCGGCCCAGGTGATCATCCGCTGGCACCTGCAGCACGACGTCGTCGTCATTCCGAAGTCGGTCAATGCCGATCGCATCAGGTCGAACGCCGGCGTGGCAGGGTTCTCCCTCAGCGACGAGGACATGGCGGCTCTCGACGCCCTGGCCGCCCGCTAGCCCCCGCGCGGGTCGTGCCCGTCGTTGCCTAGGCTGGGACAGCCATCCCCCTGCACGAACCGAGGTCCCTGTGCCCGCCAGCCGCTCCGCCCGCCAGAGGAAGGCCAGCGCCGACGCAGGCCCGCTGGCCGTGGTCCGCATCGACGTGAGCGCCGACGACTCCTTTGCCTACAAGATCTCGTGCACGCAGTGCGAGATCCCGCGCCCCGGATCCGGCACCCGCGCCTGGAGCACCCGCCGCGCCGGTGAGGACAACGGCTACATGGCCGCGATGGATCGATGGATCCTCCACCTCACGTCCAAGCACCCTGATGTCGAGGCGCCGTGCCTGACCTACCTGCCCGAGGCCCGCGCACGGCTCCAGGAGCGACGCGACGCCCGGCCCTGAGGCCAGCCGCTGCCCGTCGGCGCAGCCTCCCTGGCTGTACGTTCGTGAGCACCACCTGACGAAGGAGCGACCCGTGATCGAGCTGACCGAGGGCCAGGAGCTTGCTCTCACCGCCGCGGACGGGACGCCCCTGACCAAGGTGCAGATGGCTCTCGGCTGGGACCACGCTCCGACGGCCGGCTTCATCGGCAGCGGAGCAGCGCCCATCGACCTCGACGCCTCGGCCGTGCAGTTCGCCGGCGGCCAGCTCTTCGACCTGGCCTTCTTCAACAACCTCGCGACCCGGGACGGGTCGGTGGTCCACCTGGGCGACAACACCACCGGCAAAGGCGCGGGCGACGACGAGGTGATCACGGTGGACCTGGGTCGGGTCTACTCGAAGGTCGAGTCGATCCTGTTCGTGGTCAGCAGCTACCAGGGGCACTCCCTGGAGTACATCCACAACGCCTACTGCCGGCTCCTCGACGACGACGGCACCGAGCTGGCGCGCTTCACCATCACGCTCGGGGTGCGCGAGACGGGCCTCGTCATGGCCAGGCTGTTCCGTGACGGGGCGGCCTGGAGGCTCGGCGCGATCGGAGCCGGGATCGCCCTCAAGACGCCGACGGACTCGATCGAGGCACTCCTGCCGTTCGTCTGAGTGCCACGGGCGGCCGGCTCGCGGACCTCACGTCGCCAGGACGCTCAGGTGTCGTCGTCGCCCCAGCGCCCGAGGGCGACGATCGCCTCGCGCAGAGCGAGGCCGCGATCGCGAAGCACGACACGGTGTGGTCGGACATCTCGGTGTTCAGAGTCCAGCCGAGGGAGCAGTAGAAGGCGGTGGCCCGGGTGTGCGGCCGACCGGCCCGTCCCGTCGGCCGCGTGCTCAGGCGCGGGTGAAGGTCATGTGCCAGTTGAGCGTCCACGTGGCGCCGTCGTCGTGGGAGAACGACTGCTGCCACCGTGGGCGGTCCGGGTCGTCTGCCAACCACTCGAAGCGGACCCGCACGTGACGTCCGGCGATCGTGTCGGCGGTCTCGAAGACCCCATGAGTGCCGTCGAACCCGCCTGCGACGGGCGTGTCGAGAACTCCCGGCGCCCGTGTCGAGCTCCACCAGATCCGCCAGGTCTCCTCATCGGGCTCGTAGAGACGCAGGGTGAAGCCGTCGAAAGGCGCTCCGCCGTCGGTCGGATGGGGGACGCTCATCTGGTCGACGTGCCCGATGCCGTGGAGGACGGGACTGACATCACTGTGGGCATCGAACTCGACCCAGCGGTCGCAGGTCGGGTCGGTCACGTCCGCCAGCTTGCGGTTGCGGACCGACCAGCTGCCGAAGATGAAGTCGAAGTCATGCTGCGAGGAGCTCATGCCACCGGACCCTAGGGACCGGCACCGACAGCCGCCGCCACCCTCGAGCAGGACGCAGGCGGACCTGGCTCAGGGCGCCGTCCACTCCAGCGTGTGCCGGAACCCCAGGTGGTGGCGCATCCGTGCGCCGGGCATCACGGCGCGGGCAAGGTCCCGCAGCTGGTCGAACGTGAGGGTCGGGTCGGCGACCGGGAAGGGCGGGGGCGCCGGTGCCTCGCGTGCGGGCCACGGATGCTTCACGAAGCCGATGACAGGGTTGGTGACCATGGAGGCGAGGTCCCAGGCCAGGTCGGCGGGAGACGCCGGTGGGGCGAGTCCCACGAAGAGGAACCGGCCGCCGGGCGCCAGCAGGCGGCGTACGTCGTGGAGGGCGGCCTCGACGTCGAGGTGGTGCAGCACCGCGACCATCGTGACGACGTCGAACGGCCCGTCGACCGACGCGAGCGGCGTGTCGGAGACGTGGACGGACGGCACGCCGAGGCAGCGCGCCGTCGCGGCCGCCCGCATGCCCGCGTCGGTGTCGATGCCGACGACCTCGTGCACCCTCTCGGCGAGGCGGGCCAGCAGCTCGCCGCGGCCGCACCCGACGTCGAGGGCGCGACGAGGTTGCTCTGGCAGCCGGGCGAGGATCCAGCCGTGGAAGTGGTCGTTGTGGCTCCAGGGGTGCCGCGCGTTGAGACCGGCCATCGTCGAGGAGAGCCGGCCGCCCCACCGGCTGCGGGTGACACGACGGACGTCGAGCACGGTCAGCCCAGGCGACGCAGCACGCCGACGGGGACGTGCTTGATCGCGAGGCCGAGGGGCGCCCACGGCCAGGCCGGGACGCGGGCCGACCTCTTCTCCTTCTCGATGGCCTCGACCATCGCGCGCACGCCCTTCTCGGTGGAGGTCACCAGCGGGGTCCTGGCGGAGGTGCCGGACATCTCCGAGACGATGTAGCCCGGGTAGAGCACGGTGACCTTGATGGGGGTGCCGTGCACGTCGGCGCGGAAGCCCTCGGCGAGGTGGGCGACCGCGGCCTTGCTGGCGGCGTACGTCGTGATGTTGCGGGGCATGCCGCGCAGCGCCGAGAACGACGAGACCATCACCAGGTGGCCGCGGCCCTGGGCGCGGAAGATCCCGGCCGCCGCCTCGGTCTGCGCGAGGGCCCCGATGAAGTTGGTCTCGGCTGTCTGCCGGTTGGCGTCGAACCGGCCCGTGCCCAGCGGCTGGCCCTTGCCGAGGCCGGCGTTGACGACGACCCGGTCCAGGCCGCCGAGCTCCTCACGGAACTCCTCGAAGACCCGGAAGACCGCGTCGTGGTCGTTGACGTCGAGTGCCTTCACCGACACGGTCACGTCCGGGTGGGTGGCCGCGATCTCCGCGGCGAGCTCGTCGAGGCGCTCGGTACGTCGGGCGCAGAGCGCGAGGTCGTGCCCGAGGGCGGCGAACTGGCGGGCCATCTCGGCGCCGAGCCCGCTGCTGGCGCCGGTGATGAGGATCGTGGACATGGAGGCTCCTGGGGAGTCAGCGATAGGTGAGCAGGTCGGGGGAGAGGTGGTCGTGGGCGTTGAAGGCGACGAGGGTCGTGCCGCGCGCGCCGCAGACCACGGTCGAGGTGCCGGTGTTGACCGAGACCGGGTTGAGCCGCAGCCACAGGTCGGTGCGCGCCTCCGGGCGGTCGGCCAGCAGGGCAGCGCACGCCCAGGCGACCGGGCCGCCGCTGGTCAGCACGACGGCCGTGCCCTTCCCGGGGAGGGCGTCCACGAGCCCGGCGAGGGCAGCCTCGACCCGTGAGGTGAAGACGCCGAACGACTCGTCGTAGGCCTCGTCGTGCTCGCCCGAGGTCCAGCGGAGCGTCGCCTCCTCGAACCACCGCTGGAACGTCGCCTTCTCCGACTCGCCCTCGACGGTGGTGGGCTGGTCGTGCACGGCGAGGACCTGCAGGTGGTCGAACTCGTTCCAGCCGGGGTCGGTCCGGACGCCGGCCGACCACCCGGCTCCCTCGAGGACGCCGGCAGCCGTCTGCGCGTGGCGCTTCATCTCGCCCGCGACCACGAGGTCGGGGGAAACGCCGCGGGCGGCCAGGGCCGCGCCGAGCACGCGCGACTGCTCGTGGCCGGTCGCGGACAGGTTGTCGTAGTCGGCGGCACCGAACGACGCCTGGCCGTGCCGCACCAGGAGGATCGAGCTCACGAGGCGATGAGCCCGTCGAGGCGGCGGCCGATGATCTGCACGGCCGGGCCGAAGAGGGCGTACATCTCGTTGGTGGTCTGCCCGTGGAACCAGCGGTAGTAGATCTGCTGGGCGATCACGGCCATCCGGAACAGCCCGAACACCTCGTAGAACCGCCACTGCTCCGGCGTGACCGTGCGCCCCGTGCGCTCGCCGTAGGCCGCCACGAACTCGTCGCGGGTCAGCATCCCCGGCAGGTGCGTGGGCACCCGGCGCATCATCTGGAACTCCTCGGTGTCGTCGGCCTGGACCCAGTAGGCCATCGAGCCGGCGAGGTCCATCAGCGGGTCGCCGAGGGTGGCCATCTCCCAGTCGAGGACACCGACGACCTTCGTCACGTCGTCGGCGCCCAGCACGAGGTTGTCGAGCTTGAAGTCGTTGTGGATCACGCACGTCGCGACGTCGTCGGGCTGCTGCTCGTCGAGCCAGGCCATCACCGGCTCGAGGTCGGGCACGTCCTCGGTGCGGGCGTTGCGGTAGCGGGTGGACCACCCCTCCACCTGCCGGCGTACGTAGCCGGCGCCCTTGCCCAGGTGGGCGAGTCCCGCCGCGTCCGGGTCGATGCCGTGCAGCTCCGCCAGCACGTCGACGGCGTCGAGGCACAGCGCGTGCGCCTGCTCGGGCGACAGTGGGACGTCCGCGGGCCACTCGCTGCGGGGGATGATGCCCGCGATGCGGTCCATCGCGTAGAAGTCGCCGCCGACCACGTCGGGGTCGTCGCAGAAGGCGACCATCGGCGCGACGTAGTCGAAGACGGGCGCGAGCGCCGCCTGGATGACGTACTCGCGGTGCATGTCGTGCGCACCCCTGGCCTTGGTGCCGCGCGGCGCGCGGCGCACGATCAGGTCGCGGCCGGACGGGTAGCGCAGCAGGTAGGTCAGGTTGGAGGCGCCCCCGGTGAACTGCCGCACCTCCGGGTCGCCGTCGAGGCCCTCCGGCGTGCGCGCGTGCTCGCGGACCCAGCCCGCCACCCGCGCCACGTCGAAGGCGTCCTCCTCGCGCACCTCGCGGGCGCCCGGCACGGCGGTCACGAGATCCCCTGCGAGAGGGCCTCGAGCTTGCCGGCCTGGTCGCGCATCACCGCGTCGTAGGCCGGCCGGTCGGCCCACTTCAGGAAGTACGCCTGGCGCGCGGCCTCGTCGGGCACGATCACGTCGTCGCCGGCGTCCATGCCGGCCAGGACGGCAGCGGCGACGTCCTCGGCCGTCACCTGCGACCGCTCGACCAGCCCGGCGACGACCGTGCCGACGACCTCGTCGCTGCCCTGCATGGAGTCCATCAGGTTGGTGCGGAAGTAGGACGGGCACACCACGCTCGCCCGGATGCCGTACGACGCCAGCTCGTGCCCGCACGTCTCGGTGAAGGCCACGACGGCCGCCTTCACGGCGTTGTAGGAGCCCATCCCCGCCGGGTGGACGAGCCCGGCCAGCGAGGCGACGTTGACCAGGTGCCCGGAGCCCTGCTCCTTGAGCATCGGCACGAACGCCCGGGTGCCGCGGACCGCGCCGAAGAGGTTGATGTCGGTGATCCAGTGCCACTCCTCGAGCGTGCAGCGGTCGACCCTGCCGCCACCGGCGACGCCGGCGTTGTTGACCAGCACGTCGAGGCCGCCCCAGCGCTCCCGCACCGCCTCGACCGCGGCCGCCCAGTCGTCGTCGGAGGTGATGTCGAGGACGAGGTCGATGCCGTCCGCGGCCACGCGGTCGGTGGCGAGCACCTCGTCGCCGCGGGCGCGGAAGGCGGCGACCAGCGCCGCCCCGAGGCCCGACGCGGCACCTGTGACCAGCACCCGGCCGTTGTCGGGAGCGCTCACGAGGTGTGCTTCCCGAGCTCGATCTTGGCGACGACGTTGCGGTGCACCTCGTCGGGTCCGTCGGCCAGGCGCAGCGTGCGGGCGCCGACCCAGGCCGCGGCGAGCGGGAAGTCGTCGGAGACGCCGGCGCCGCCGTGCAGCTGGATGGCCATGTCGATCACGTCGAGGGCCATGTTCGGTACCTCCACCTTGATCTCGCTGACTGCGGAGTAGGCCTCGCGGCTCATCCCCTGGTCGAGCAGCCACGCGGCGTGCAGCACCAGCAGGCGCGAGCGGTTGATCGCGATGCGGGCATCGGCGATGCGCTCGCGGTTGCCGCCGAGGTTGGCGATCGGCTTGCCGAACGCGGTGCGCGAGGTGGCGCGGGCGCACGCGAGCTCGAGAGCCCGCTCGGCGAGGCCGATGGCCCGCATGCAGTGGTGGACGCGACCCGGGCCCAGCCGGCCCTGCGCGATCTCGAAGGCGCGGCCCGGACCCAGGAGCACGTTCGAGAGGGGGACCCGCACGTTGTCGAAGGACACCTCGCCGTGGCCGAGCGGCTCGTCGTAGTAGCCCATCGTGGTGAGCATCCGCTCGACCGTCACGCCCGCGGCGTCGCGGGGGACCAGCACCATGGTGTGGCGCGAGTGCCGGTCGGCGTCGGGGTCGGAGAGGCCCATGAAGACGAGGACCTTGCAGTCGGGATTGCCGATCCCGGTCGACCACCACTTGCGGCCGTTGATGACGACCTCGTCGCCGTCCACCTCCGCGGTGGCGGCCATGTTGGTCGCGTCGGAGGACGCGACCTCGGGCTCGGTCATGCAGAAGGCGCTGCGGATCTCGCCGCGCAGGAGCGGCTCGAGCCACTGCTGCTTCTGCTCGTCGGTGCCGTACTTGAGCAGCACCTCCATGTTGCCGGTGTCGGGTGCGTTGGAGTTGAAGACCAGGGGAGCGAGGAACGAGCGGCCCATGGCCTCGGCCACCGGCGCGTAGTCCACGTTGGAGAGGCCCTCGCCGCCGTCGGTGCCGAAGTCGGCGGCATAGCGGCCGGCGTGGGCGGCGGGCAGGAACAGGTTCCAGAGCCCCTGCGCGCGGGCCTTGGCCTGCAGCTCCCCGATCACCGGGTCCGGCGTCCAGCTGTCGCCGCCCGACTCGCGCAGCCGGGTGATCCGGCGGTGCGCCTCGGACTCGATCGGCTCGATCTCGTCGGTGACGAACGCACGCACGCGATCACGGAGGTCGGCGGCGCGAGGAGAGAGGGAGAAGTCCATGACGTTGACCTTCGCACACTGTTGAGCAATGCTCAACAGCGTGTCCCACCATCCTGTCACCGAGGACGCCCAGCCCGTACGCCGACGGCTGAGCGCGCAGGATCGTCGCCGGCAGCTCGTCGCCATCGGGCTCGCCAAGATCGTCGAGAAGCCGATCCAGGACCTGCCGATGGACGACATCGCCGCGGAGGCGGGCATCTCGCGCGGGCTGCTCTTCCACTACTTCCCGACCAAGACCGACTTCTACCTCGCGTGCATCGCCGCGGCCGGGCGCCGGATGCTGCGCACCACGGCGCCGGACGAGGACCTGTCCGGGGAGGCGCAGGTCGAGATGACCACGCGGCTGATGGTGGAGCAGATCGAGCGGCGTCGCGACTTCTACCTCGCACTCGTCCACGGCCACGGCGTCGCCGACCCGCGGGTCACCGAGGTGATGGACTCGGTCCGTGAGGGCAGCACCGACCGGGTCGTGACGGCGCTGGGTGTGCCCGCGCACCAGCGTGATGTCGTACGCGCCTGGTGGGCCTACACGGAGGACCGGGCGCTCACCTGGTCGGCAGTGCCGCCCGGTGAGCGCCCGGTCCTGTTGCCCGCGCTGGTCGCGGAGTGCGTCGCCGCCCTCCACGCCCTGCTGGCCCTCAGTGCATCGGAACCCGTGTGAACCTCAGCGCTTGACCACCTTGCCGACGACGGAGAAGCGCTCCTTGTCGTCGAGCGGGAGGCCGGCGCAGGCGAGCACGGTGCGCTTGCCGCACCGGTAACGCGTGGAGCCGTTGACCAGCGTCACCGACACCGCGGCGACGCGCTTGCCGCTGAAGGCCACCACCTTGTGCCCGGCACCACGACGGTTGAGCTTGACCATCTTGGTCTGGCGCTTGCCGTTGGCGAGGTGGACGACCACCACGGCGTAGGGCGACGTCGCCTTGGCCGGGCCGTTGACCTTGACCGACAGCTTCCACTTCTTGCTGCCCAGGCCCTTGCCGGGGGAGTAGACGTAGGAGGCCGAGGCGAGGTGGTTGATCTTGGTCGAGAAGCGCTTGGTGCGCTTGCGCTTGCTGAGCGCCTTGCCGCCGCGGACCTTGGGGAACGGGTACTCGGCGCCCTCGGGGAAGTTGGCGGCCGGGGTGAGGTTGCCGGCGGCGTACTGGGCGTAGACCTTGCCGAAGCCGCCCTTCTTCTTGAGCACCTTCTGCAGGGCGGTGAGGCTGTACTTGCCTCCGTCGCTCTTGAGGGAGCCGGCCTGGTCCCAGGCCTTCTTCACGATGCCGACGCCGTACTTGGTGGAGAGGTACTCCCAGAACACCCAGTTGCCGTACTGGTAGCCCTCGTTGCGGCTGAACAGGTCGAGCGGCACGTAGGGGGCGTAGATCTGGCTCCAGGGGAAGTACTGGCGGTTGTCGTTGACCGCGGTCGCGATCCGCTCCTCCATCCACGTGGCCGTGGACTCCATCATCCAGGGGTCCTCGCGGTAGTCGTAGGCGTACTGGATGGCGTGGAAGAACTCGTGGGCCGCGGTGACCGTCAGGTTGTCCGTCGGGGTGCCGGTGGGGAACTGGGCGGCCGCGAAGTCGTTGTCGAGCACGCAGTAGCCGGAACCGGTGCGGTTCCTGACCTGGTCCTCGCCGGCGCAGAAGCCGTAGATGTCACCTCCGAGGTCCTTGAGGTAGACGTCGAAGAGCGCGTTGCCGCCCTTGGCGCCGTCGGTGAGCGGCGCGCGGTAGCCGAGGCCGTCGACCTCGTGGCTCCACACGGCGTCCATGATCGCCAGGTTGGTGGCGGGCCACTCGGGCGACGGCGGGGCGTCGGCGCCGGTGGGGACGTAGTGGATGCACAGGCGGGTGTTGCAGATCGGAGCGGCCTCCGGGACGGTGTAGCCGAACCCCTGGGGGTCGCCGACGCCGTCGGTCGGACGGGCGAGCAGCCGGTCGGCGAGGCGGCGCTCGTTGCCACGCAGCCGGGTCTTGTTGAGCCAGAGGTCGCGCAGCGCGAGCGTGGCGGACGGATCGCGCGGGAGCGCCTTGCCGGCCAGCACCCGGCGCGCCGTGGCGAGCGTCTCGGTCGGGGTCGCCGCGCCGAACTCCGGCAGCGCAGGCTCGGGAGCGAGCTCGAGGGCCTCGGCGGGCGACGGCACGTGCGTGCTGCCGGGGCCGGCCGGGCGGTGGTTGCCGGTCTGGTCCGCGGCGACGGCAGGGGCGGACAGCGCCGCGCCACCCATCAGTGCCAGAGCAACAGCGGTGGTGACGATTCTGCGCATGGTTCCCCTCGTGGTTGTCATCTCGGGTGTGACCCTAACCCAGCGCACGGACGGCGGAACGCCGACGGATCGGCAGGCAGGACGGCCTGGAGGTGGCCCCGGACGTCGTCGCGGGGGTCGGGTCGGGGTCGGGCTGAGGTCGGGCTAGAGGTCCGCGATGTGCTCGATGATCGCGGTGGTGGAGATGGCCGGCGTGCGCTCGAGGTAGACCACCTCGCACACGTCGCCGAACTCGTCGAACTTCCCGGCCCAGTCATCGCCCATGACCAGCACGTCGGCGCCGTGCTCGACGATGTAGTCGCGCTTCTGCTCCAGGCTCTCCTCGACGAAGACCTCGTCGACCACCTTGAGCGCGCCGACGATGGCCAGGCGCTCGCGCTCGGTGAAGACCGGGACCCGGCCCTTCTTGCGCTCGTTGAGCGCGTCGGCGGAGACGCCGACCACGAGCCGGTCGCCCAGCGCCGCGGCGCGCTCGAGCACGCGCAGGTGCCCGACGTGGAACACGTCGAACGTGCCGAAGGTGATCACGGTGCGAGGCATGCGCCGCATTCTGGCACGGTCGGGGAGGATGGCTGGCATGCCCGCCACGTCCCCGACGGCTGCCCCGACGATCTCCCTCATCACGCCCGACCCGGGCGCCGACGAGGCGCGCCGACGCGGCCTGCGCCGGATGCGCACCGTCGCCGTCGGGCTGCTGCTCCTCGCCGCCTGCGTGTACGTCGCCACGCTGGGGCGCGAGGGCTTCTGGGGCTTCGTCAACGCCGGCGCCGAGGCGTCGATGGTCGGCGCGATCGCGGACTGGTTCGCCGTGACCGCCCTGTTCAAGCACCCGCTCGGCCTGCCGATCCCGCACACCGCGCTGATCCCGAAGCGCAAGGACGAGCTCGGCAAGGGCCTCGAGGAGTTCGTCGGCGAGAACTTCCTGCAGGAGGACATCATCCGTGACCGGGTGGCCGCGGCGACGATCTCGGCCCGGGTCGGGGAGTGGCTGGCCGACCCCGCCAACGCCCGCCGTGTGGTCGACGAGGCGTCCGACGTGGCGGCGATCGCGCTGGGCAAGGTGCGCGACGACCACGTCGCCGACCTCGTCACCCAGGCGCTCGTGCCGCGGTTCCGCGAGGAGCCGATCTCGCCGCTGCTCGGCACGACCCTCATGGAGGTGCTGCGCGACGACCTCCACCACGGCGTGGTGGACCTGGCGGTCGACGAGATGCACCGGTGGCTCGTCGACAACCCCGAGACCTTCTCCCGCGTGCTCGAGGAGCGTGCACCGTGGTGGGCGCCGCCGCGGCTCAACGACGCGGTCACCTCGCGGCTCCACGTCCAGGCGCTGGCCTGGCTGGAGGACATCCGCGACGATCCGCACCACCGGGCCCGCGAGGCGCTGGACTCCATGCTCGGGCAGCTGGCGCACGACCTGCTCAACGACGCCGAGACCCAGGCCCGTGCCGAGGGCTTCAAGAACCGGTTGCTCGAGCACCCGCAGGTGGTCACCACCGCCATCTCGCTGTGGAAGGCGATGCGCTCGGCCCTGCTGGGCTCGATCCAGGACCGCGAGGGTGCCGTGCGCCAGCGACTGCTGGCCGAGCTCACCGTGTTCTCCCAGCGGCTGCGCGACGACGCGGTCCTGCGCGAGCGACTCGACCGGATGGCCGCCGACCTCACGGTCTTCATGGTGGAGCGCTACGGCGCCGAGGTGACCACGGTGATCACGCACACGATCGAGCGCTGGGACGGCAAGGAGGCCGCCCGGCGCATCGAGCTGCACGTCGGCCGCGACCTGCAGTTCATCCGCATCAACGGCACCATCGTCGGCGGGCTCGTCGGCGTGCTGATCCACGCCGTCAGCCTGCTGGCGTCCTGAGGCCGGGTCAGCGGCAGGGCTTCATCACGGGCATCACCCGCGACCGGCTCTGGTGGGAGTGTGCCCACGCGTCCTCGAAGTGCGCGGCGTACTGGTCGTGGACCCAGCGGTTGTCGACGATGCGCACCATGACCTCGTCGTTGTAGAGCAGGCCGCCGCAGGTGGTGTTGGACGTGCCCGTGACGGTGAGGAACGTGGGCCTGCCGCGGAACCGCGCGTGGACGGCGAGCATCTTGTCGTGGGTGAGCGTCGTGCGGACGGCGGAGCGGGCGAGCCGGCCCTGGGGGAGCCTGGCCTCGAGCCAGTTCTCGACCGTGTCCCGGGTCGTGATGATCCGCACCCGGCAGCCCCGCGTCGAGAGCCGCACCAGCTCCGCGCGCACGTCCGCCCGCTGGATCACGGCGAACATCGCGGACACGTCGCGCGCTCCCGGGCGGCAGCTGATGTCACGCAGCGTGGAGAGCAGCAGGTCGCGACGCGAGGGATAGACCGCGGCGGTGACGGACCCGGACTCGAAGACCTTGCTCCGGTCGTTCCAGGTGCGCCCGCCGACCGTCAGGCTCTGGTCGAAGAGCCGGGCGAAGTACGCCGTCCCGAAGCGGTACAGCGCCGGGTCCTCGATCCGGAGGAAGGAGTTGTACTGCCGGTACTGCCGGTCCTCGAGGTTGGCCGAGCTGGTGATGAACGACTGCACGCCACCGATGTCGGTGACGTAGAACTTGAGGTGCTGCACGTTCTGGCTGTCCGGGAACGGCCCCGGTGCCCGCCACGGCAGGCACGCGCCGCGGCAGATGGTGACGTTCTTGCGGGCGGGGTCCTGGCCCTCGATCTTCTCGATCAGCCGCCGGCCGCGAGAGTTGAGCCGCAGGTCGTCGTCGCCGACGAGGTAGACCTCGGCGCCCCGACGCTGCGCCGCGACCAGGGCCTTCGTGGGCGCTTCGATGTCCCACCGGAACATCGCGACCCGGATCGTGTCGCCCGGGCCGGCGTCGTCGAAGAGGCTGCTCGGCCGTGCCAGCACGGTCGGGTCGTCGGCCCGGGTGGGCGGGGACGAGAAGCACACCTCGATGCCCCCGGCCGCATCGCAGCCCGTCTTTCCCGCGCGTGCCGCAGGCGCGGTGTCGTACGCCGCTGCGGGCAGCGCGAGCGCCACCACGACCAGCAGCACGAGCAGCAGGAACGGACGGCGCATCGGTGGATCTCCCCCTGAGGACGGCGCGGTGGTGGGTGCCAACCTTGGCACGCGACAGTGTTCACTTGACCCATGACACCCGGCGAACCCGAGCCCATGGACGTGCCGATCCGCGACGAGTCGATCCGGCTGGGCCAGTTCCTCAAGCTGGCCAACCTGATCGAGAGCGGCTCCGACGCCAAGCCCGTCCTGGCCGACGGCGCGGTCACGGTCAACGGCGAGGTCGAGACGCGGCGGGGCCGCCAGCTCGTCCCCGGTGACGTGGTCACGCTGGGCGGGCTGGCGGCCCGGGTCGCCACCGGAGAGGTCGAGATCGACGTCCCCTGGTGAGAGGCGGTGAGGGTCGCGAGGTGCTACTTCACCTCGCGGTGCAGGACGCGGTGGGTCCCGACCGCCAGGGGCAGCAGCACCCACACGGCGAGTGCGGTCCCGAGCTGCGCCCAGTCCCGGCCACCCATCTCGCCGGCGAACAGCGGCTGGGTCACGAGGTCGAGGTTCAGCCACCGGCCGATGTCCTGCAGTGACGAGATCGCCGTGGTGGCAATGGACCACACGGTCGGCAGCACCAGCACCGAGACGATCGCGACCGGTGTGTTGAGGAACAGCAGGCCGAACGCGACGCCCTGCAGGACGTAGATCAGCAGGGCGAGCACGAGGCCGCCCGCGGCTGCTGCGGAGAGGTCCCACTCACCGGTGCCGCCGGCGACGTTGGCCAGCGCCGACGCGGCCACGGCCACGACGAGCACGACCAGAGCCAGCGCGAGCGCGGCCAGCACCTTCGCGAGCACCACCCGTCCGCGGTGCGGCTCGAGGGTGAAGGTGACCAGCCCGGTGCGCTGGCTCCACTCGGCCGTCGCGGCCATGATGCCGAGGACCGGCAGCAGCATCGCCAGCGGCAGCGTCGACAGCTCGAGCAGCCCCGAGAAGGAGGCGTCCTCGGCCGGACCCCAGATGAGGAACGCGACCAGGATGAGCGCGGCGACGGCCGCCATCACGATGACCATCCAGCGGCCGGCGCGGGTGTCGACCATCTTGCGCAGCTCGGCGTGCAGGGTGCGCCCGAACGGGACCCCCGGGCGCCCGGGCAGCGCCTCCGGAGTGCGTACGCCGTCCCTGCCGACGGCCGGCGTGTCGGTCGTCCGGGCGGTGCTCGTCTCGGTCGAGCTCATGCTGCGTCTCCAACGCGTGAGGTGGCGGCCGTGAGGCCGAGGAACATCTCTTCGAGGCCTTCGGAGCCCCCGGAGCGCAGCTCGAGGAGCACGACGCGCTCCTCGGCGGCGATCCTGCCGACCACGCCGGGCTCGGCGTCGACGACGAGCCCGGAGCCGGTGCGGGTGACGGGCACGTCGGCCGCCTCCAGCAGGCCGGCGAGCCGGGTGTCGTCGGTGGAGTGGACGGTGGTGCCACCGCGGCTCAGCAGCTCCTCCTTCGAGCCCATCGCCACGATCCGGCCGCGACCGATCATCACGAGGTCGTCGGCCACGATCTGCACCTCGTGCAGGAGGTGGCTCGAGAGCAGCACGGTCCCGCCGCCGTCGGCGAAGCGCCGCAGCAGCCCGCGCATCCAGTGGATGCCCTGCGGGTCGAGGCCGTTGGCCGGCTCGTCGAGCACCAGCACCTGGGGCTCGCCCAGCAGCGCGGCCGCGATGCCGAGCCGCTGCCGCATGCCGAGGGAGTAGTTGCGCACCCGGCGTCCGGCCTCCGCGTCGGTCAGGCCGACCAGCGCGAGCACCTCCTCGACCCGCGTGCGGGACACCCCGACGGAGATGGCGGCCACGAGGAGCACCTCGCGGCCCGTGCGGCCCGGGTGCTGGGCGGACGCGTCGAGCATGACGCCGACCTGTCGGCCGGGGTTGTGCAGCTCGCGGTAGGTCCGGCCGAGGATCGTCGCGCGGCCGGACGTGGGCGGGGTCAGCCCGGTCATCATCCGCATCGCGGTCGACTTGCCGGCACCGTTCGGGCCCAGGAAGCCGACCACGCTCCCCGGCCGCACCTCGAACGAGATGTCGTCGACGGCGGTGAAGCCGCCGTAGCGCTTGGTCAGGTTCTCCACTGTGATCATGTCTCGAGCCTCGACGGGACGAGGGGTGCCGGACATCGGACGCAAGGTTCCCCGGCATCCGACCCAGGTATCGATCCGCCTCCCGGGGCCGACACCTTGGTCGGACGCGTGGGGCGTGCGGGGTCCTCTAGCCTCGGGCCATGCCCGAGGACGACACGGTGGTCGCCGAGCAGCGCCCCCGGCGGATGGCGGCAGCCTGGCGCTACGCCCTCGCCCTCGCGATCAGCCTGCTGGTCTGGGGCGGGCCGCTCGTCAGCGCAGGGGAGCGGCCGTCCGACGCCGCGATGTCCTGGTACCTGTGGGGCGACCCGGCAGTGGGCCTGCTGTCCTTCGTGCTGATCCGCTGGCGTCACCGGCACCCCGCCGCCATCGCGCTCGTGCTGACGGCGGTCGCCTGCGTCTCGGCCACGAGCGCCGGTCCGGCGACATGGATCGTCGGGTCGCTGGCGTCGCATCGTCGGTGGCGGCTGATCGCGCTGGTGGCACCGTTGGGCGTGGTCTCGGGGATCGTGCAGGAGCAGGTCGGGATCTCCGAGGACACGCTGCCGCTCTGGGTCGCCGCCGCGTTCGGGGTGCTGGTCAACGGCATCCTCATCGCCACCGGCTACGCCATGGGCTCCCAGCGCCAGCTCGTCGACTCCTACCGCGACCGGGCCGAGACGGCGGAGCGCGAGCAGCGCGCCCGCGTCGCCCAGGCCCAGGCGGCCGAGCGCACGCGCATCGCCCGCGAGATGCACGACGTGCTGGCCCACCGGATCTCGCTGGTGGCGATGAACGCTGGAGCGCTGGGCTACCGCACGGACCTGACCGCCGAGGAGCAGGCGAGCGCTGCCCAGTCGATCGAGGAGAACGCGCACCGGGCGCTGTCGGACCTGCGAGCAGTCCTCGGCGTGCTCCGCGACCCGACGCGTCCCACCGAGGCGGCGCCCGAGCGCCCGCAGCCGGGCATCGACGACCTCGCGGGACTGGTGGCGGAGGAGCGAGCGGGTGGGATGCGGGTGCGGCTCTCGGACCGGGTGGAGGGCGAGCTACCGGCGGGCACCGGCAGGACGGCGTACCGCATCGCGCAGGAGGCGCTCACCAACGCGCGCAAGCATGCCCCCGGCACCGCCGTCACCGTGGACATCGCGGGCTCTCCCGATGACGGGCTGGTGGTCGCGGTGCGCAACGCGGCGCCGGTCACGCCGGGGTCGGGACCGCCGCTCCTTCCCGCGTCGGGGCTCGGCCTGATCGGCCTCGCCGAGCGCGCCGCGCTGGCGGGTGGCCGGATCAACCACGGCGTCGACGCCAGTGGCGGGTACGCCGTCAGGGCATGGATACCGTGGGAGTCGTGACCGGCGAGGCGAGCTCCGCGACCACCCCTCCGGCGATCTCGCTCGCGGTCGTCGACGACGACCCGATGGTGCGAGCGGCGCTCAGGATGATGCTGGGCGGGGCGTCGGGGATCACCGTCGTCGCCGAGGCCGGCGACGGCGAGGAGGCGCTGAGCGTCGTCCCGCGCTCCGGCGCCGAGGTCGTGCTGATGGACATCCGGATGCCCGTGCGCGACGGGCTCAGCGCGACCGAGGCGCTCCTGGCCGCGCACCCGGCGCTGCGGATCATCGTGCTGACGACCTTCGACACCGACGACATGGTGCTCCGTGCCCTCCGGGTCGGGGCCGCGGGGTTCCTGCTCAAGGACACCCCGCCCGCCCGTCTCGTCGAGGCCGTCCGGACGGTCGCCACGGGGCAACCGATGCTGTCGCCGAGCGTCACCGCGCAGCTGATCGCCGCCGTCACGAAGGACTCCGTGCAGCCCGGGACGCACGAGCGCGCAGGCTCTGCCCGTGCGGCACTGGCCCGGCTCACCGAGCGGGAGCGGGACGTGGCCGAGGGTGTCGCGCGTGGGCAGAGCAACGCGGAGATCGCGGCCGAGCTCTTCATGGGCGTGCCGACGGTGAAGACGCACGTCGGGCGGCTCTTCACCAAGCTGGGCGTCGAGAACCGGGTGCAGGTCGCGATCCTGGTCCACGATGCGCAGGCGTGAGGAACGGTGAAGTGCCGCCCGACGTCGGGTGCTGCGGGTGGTGCTGTGCGGCTGGAGGTCAGCGGACCTCGAGGAGGTCCACCACGAAGATCAGGGTCTCGCCCGGCTTGATCGCGCCGCCGGCGCCACGGTCGCCGTAGCCCAGGTGCGGCGGGATGACGAGGCGACGACGGCCGCCGACCTTCATGCCCTGCACGCCGGTGTCCCAGCCGGAGATGACCTGACCGATGCCGAGGCGGAACTGCAGCGGGGTGCCGCGGTTGTAGGACGCGTCGAACTCCTCGCCCGTGGAGTGGGCGACGCCGACGTAGTGGACCGAGACGGTCGAGCCGGAGGTGGCCTCCGCGCCGTCACCCTCGACGAGGTCGGTGACCTCCAGGTCCTCGGGGGCCTCGCCCATGTGCGGGTCGACGTCGGGCTTCTCGCTCACGCTTGCTCCATTCGTTCGTGCTGGCCCGGGGGCCAGGCGGTCAGGTCTGGTGGACGTAGCTGTCGAGCTGGTCGCGCTCGAACTCGAGCTCGCCGATGCGGCTCTTGACCACGTCACCGATGCTGATGATGCCGGTCAGCCGTTCGTCGGCCACCACCGGGACGTGCCGGATGCGGTGCTCGGTCATCGTCTGCATCAGGTCGGTGAGCCCGTCCTGGCCCGAGCAGGTGCGCACCTCGGCGGTCATGATCGAGCTGACCACGCTGTCGAGCACGGCCTCGTCGGCGTGCAGGCGGCGTACGACGTCGCGCTCGCTGACGATGCCCGCGACGCGCTCGCCGTCGTCGCTGACCACGAGGGCGCCGACGTTGTGCTCGGCCAGCAGGGCGACCAGCTCGCGGACCGTGGCGTCGGGACGGATGGTCACCACGTCCTGGTTGGCCTTGTGCTGGATGACGTCCTGGATCCTCATGGGTCTCCACCTCTCTCCGACGACACTACGGATGAGTCACCGTAGCCAAGCCGGGGCGTGAGGGACAGGGGCGAACGTCCCGCGCGCGTGCCCTCAGTCCAGCACGGGCGGGGTCTGGCGGTCGCGCAGGTTGCTCACCGACCCCGGCCCGCGCCGGGGCACGTCGGGGTCGAGCTCGTCGTCGGGCAGGGCGCCGAGGAACGACAGCGCCGCCTCGTGCAGGTGGCCGTTGGTCGCGAGCGCGTTGCCGCCCCACGGGCCGTCCGTGCCGTCGAGGGAGGTGAAGCGGCCCCCGGCCTCGCGCACGATCACGTCCAGCGCGGCCATGTCGTAGAGCTCGAGCTCGGGCTCGGCCGCGATGTCGACCGCGCCCTCGGCGAGCAGCATGTAGGACCAGAAGTCGCCGTAGGCTCGGGTGCGCCAGCACCGGCGCGACAGCGAGACGAAGTCGTCGAGGCGGTCACGCTCGTCCCAGCCCGAGAGGGAGGAGTAGCTCAGCGAGGCGTCCTCGAGGCGGCGTACGTCGGAGACCTCGCACCGCGTCGCCTTCAGCAGCGAGCGACCCGTCCAGGCACCGCCGCCGGCCGAGGCCCACCAGCGGCGCTGCAGCTGGGGGGCGGAGACCACGCCGAGGACCACCTCGTCGTCGATCGCCAGTGCGATGAGGGTGGCCCACACGGGCACGCCGCGCACGTAGTTCTTGGTCCCGTCGATCGGGTCGACGATCCAGCGTCGCTGGCTGTGCCCCGTGGTGCCCTGCTCCTCGCCCACGACGGCGTCGCGCGAGCGGACCCGCGACAGCGTGCGCCGGATCCCCTCCTCGACGGCCTTGTCGGCGTCGGTGACCGGGGTGAGGTCCGGCTTGCTCATGACGTGGAGGTCGAGGGCCTTGAAGCGGGCGAGCGTGAGCGAGTCCGCGTCGTCGGCCAGGACGTGCGCCAGGCGCAGGTCGTCGGTGTGGTCGGCGGCGCCGCCGGTGATGGGCATGTCCACAGGCTATTCCCAGCGTCGACCCCTAGCCTGCACACATGGAACTCAACGGTGTGCCGCTGCACCCGCTCGTCGTCCACGCCGTCGTGGTCCTCGGGCCGCTCGCCGCCCTGACCGCCCTGGCGTACGCACTCGTCCCGAGGTGGCGCTGGCTGCTGCGCTGGCCGCTGCTGGTCCTCGCCGTCCTGACCGCCGCGAGCGCCTTCCTGGCCACGGCGTCGGGCGAGGACCTCCTGGAGTCGCGTCCCCGCCTCGAGGAGCTCGTCGAGGAGCACGAGGAGCACGGTGAGCTGCTGCGCAACGTGGCCCTGGGCTTCGTGCCGGTCGCGGTGCTCGCCGCGTGGGCGCTGGGCGGCGCCTCGGCGCTGGCCTCGGGCAGGGGAGCCCAGCCCACGCGCGGCGCGATCGGGGTCGTGGCCGCGGTGCTGCTGGTGGCCGGCGCGGTGGCCCTGCTGGTCACCCTCTTCCTCGCCGGTGACTCCGGCGCGAAGTCCGTCTGGGGCTGAGCACTCCGGCCGGCGGCCTACCAGTCGACGGCGCCCTCACGAGCGGCGAGGAGCCGGCGGAACGACTCGACCCGGTCGGGGTCGGTCTCCCCGGCCTCGAGCGCCTCGTCGAGACCGCACTCGGGCTCGCCCTCCCCGTGGGTGCAGCCTCGCGGACAGTCCTCCGTCATCTCCTCGAGGTCGGGGAACGCCTCGATGAGGTTCTCCGGCTTCACATGGGCCAGGCCGAAGGAGCGGATGCCGGGGGTGTCGATGATCCAGCCGTCACCGTCGGGGAGCTCGAGGAGGTAGGCGCTGGTCGAGGTGTGCCGTCCGCGCCCGGTGACGGCGTTGACGATGCCCACCTCGCGCTTCGCGTCGGGCACCAGCGCGTTGACCAGCGTCGACTTGCCCACGCCGCTGTGGCCGACCAGCACGCTGGTGCGACCCCGCAGCCGCTCGCGCAGCTCGGTCAGGTCGCCTGCCCCCTCGCCCTTGAGCTGGGTGACGACCCACGGCACGCCGAGCGATCGGTAGGTCGACAGGAGCGTCTCCGGGTCGGCCAGGTCGGCCTTGGTGAGGCAGAGGAGCGGCGCCATCCCGGCGTCGTACGCCGCCACGAGGGCGCGGTCGATCAGGCGTGGGCGCGGCTCGGGGTCGGCCAGCGCGGTCACGACCACGAGCTGGTCGGCGTTGGAGACGATCACCCGCTCGACCGGGTCGTCGTCGTCGGCCGTGCGCCGCAGGGTGGTGCTGCGCTCGACGACCTCGACGATGCGGGCCAGCGAGCCGTCGGCGCCGCTCGTGTCGCCGACGACGCGGACGTGGTCGCCGACCACGACCCCCTTGCGGCCCAGCGGGCGCGACTTCATCGCCATCACCCGGTGGCCGTCGAGCAGCAGCGTGAAGCGGCCGCGGTCGACCGTCACCACGCGCGCGTCGACGGCGTCGTCGTAGGACGGCCGGTCCTTGGTGCGGGGCCGGGTGCGGCGGCGCGGCCGCTCGTAGTGCTCCTGGTCGTGGTCGGAGTAGCGGCCGGTCACGCGGTGACCCCGGTCCCGTGCACGGCCCGGCTCCAGGCGGTGGCGAAGTCGGGGAAGGTCTTCGACGTGGTGGCGACGTCCTCGACGAGGACACCGTCGACGGCGAGGCCCAGGATCACCGCGGCGTGGGCCATCCGGTGGTCGGCGTAGGTGTGGAAGGTGCCGCCGTGCAGCGCGGCGGGGCGGATGGAGAGTCCGTCCTCGCGCTCGGTGACGTCGGCCCCGAGGCGGCCGAGCTCGGTGGCGAGCGCCGCGAGCCGGTCGGTCTCGTGGCCGCGGATGTGGGCGATCCCGCGCAGGTGGGACGGGGAGTCGGCCAGGGCGCAGAGTGCCGCGACGGCGGGCGTGAGCTCCCCGACGTCGTGCAGGTCGAGGTCGACGCCGCTCAGCCGGTCGGGGCCGACCACGGTGAGGTCCCCGTCGGCGAGCGTGACCTCGCACCCCATCCGGGTGAGGATCTCGCGCAGCTCGTCACCCGGCTGGGTGGTCGCGGTCGGCCAGTCGGTCACGGTGACGCGACCGCCCGTCGCGGCGCCCAGGGCGAGGAACGGCGCCGCGTTGGAGAGGTCGGGCTCGATGTCGTGGTCGAACGCGTGCACCGGGCCGGGAGCGACCGCCCACCGGTTCGCGTCGGTGTCGTCGACCTCGACGCCGTGCTGGCGGAGCATCTGGACGGTCATCTCGATGTGGGGGAGCGAGGGCACCGGCTTGCCGACGTGGCGTACGTCGACGCCGCGCTCGTAGCGGGCACCGGCGAGCAGCAGGGCGGAGACGAACTGCGAGGAGGCGCTGGCGTCGATCGTCACGGTGCCGCCCGGCACCGCACCCTCGCCCAGCACCGCGAACGGCAGCGCGCCGCGGCCGCCGTCCTCGACGCGCACGCCCAGCGCGGCGAGGGCCGACAGCATCGGGCCGACCGGGCGCAGGCGCATGTGGGGGTCGCCGTCGAAGTCGACCCGGCCGCGGGCCAGCCCGGCGACCGGCGGCACGAACCGCATGACGGTGCCCGCCAGGCCGCAGTCGACCACGGCGTCGTCGTCCCACGAGGCGGGAGTGACGGCCCAGTCGCCGTCGCGGTCGTCCAGCCCGGTGCCGAGCGCCGTGAGCGCCGCAGCCATGAGCAGCGTGTCGCGCGAGCGCAGCGGACGGCGTACGACGCTGGGGCCGTCGGAGACGGCGGCCAGGAGCAGGGCGCGGTTGGTCAGCGACTTGCTGCCCGGCAGCGAGACGACACGGTCGACCGCGTCGCGGGGTCGCGGCGCCGGCCACAGGTCGCTCGACGTCACGGCATGGCTCGCGGGCTCACTCACCCGCGCACCCTATCGAGGTCAGGTGAGCTGGGCCTTGGCCAGTTTCGCCTCGCGGCGGGCGTCCTTGGCAACCTGCTTGGCCTCGCGGCGTACGTCGGCGGCCGCGCGGCGGGCCCGCCAGGCCAGGCCGGGCTTGCCCTCGGTGTCGACGCCGGCGAGCAGGAGGCCGCCGAGGACGGAGGCGTTCTTGGCGAACTGCAGGCGCTGCATGTTCTTCGCCTGCGGGTCGGTCTCCTCCCAGAAGCGGTGCCCGGCGAACGTGGTCGGGACCAGGGACGCGGCGAGCACGGTGGCGCTGAGGCGCGGTGCCCGGCCGGTGGCGAGCGCGGCAGCAGCGAGGAGCTGGGCGCCGGCGTTGATCCGCACGAGCGTCTGCGGGTCCGTGGGGATCGGCGCCTGGGGCACGACCTTCTGCGCCAGCGGGACGACCCGGTCGGTGACCGGCTTCGCCTTGACGGCATGGGCCTCGCTGTTGCGCAGGGCGTTGATGCCGCCGACGACGAAGATGGAGGCCAGCATCGGACGGGCGAGCAACCGAGTGATCGTCATGCCCCCTGTCTACACGATGCCGGGAAGGGTGCGCTCCGTCCCCAAGGGTGCCGAAGCGCCGGGCGCCGGCTCAGTCGAGCACGGCCCGCCAGGTGTTGTTGGCGGCGTCGGGGTCGTCGACTCCGGGGGTCAGCGTCGCGGCGATGGTGGCGCCGGAGGGCGCGACGAGGATCAGGCCGACGCGGGAGGTGTCGGCCGAGGAGATCTCGCACGTCAGCCCGCCGGAGCGTCGGTTGCAGCGGTCGTCGAAGGCGATCGCCACCACGACGTCGGTCAGTTCGATGTCGAGCCGCGCCGTGTCACCGGGGGAGAGCCCGGTGGGCTGCAGGCTCACCACGTAGAGCGGCCCACCACCGGTCACCGTTCCGGAGAGCGAGGCGTCCACCGGCGTCGGGTCCGGGTCGGGATCGGGGGTGGGAGTCGGCGTGGGGGTGGGTGTGGGGCTGGGGTCCGGCGTGGGCGTGGGCGTGGGTGTCGGGTCCGGCGTGGGGGTGGGTGTGGGGCTGGGGTCCGGCGTGGGCGTGGGTGTCGGGTCCGGCGTGGGGGTGGGAGTGGGGCTGGGGTCCGGCGTCGGCGTGGGAGTGGGCGTGGGAGTGGGCGTGGGAGTGGGCGTCGGGCTGGGGTCCGGCGTGGGCGTGGGAGTGGGCGTCGGGTCCGGCGTGGGGGTGGGCGTCGGGTCCGGCGTCGGGGTGGGCGTCGGGTCCGGCGTCGGGGTGGGCGTCGGGTCCGGCGTCGGGGTGGGAGTCGGGTCCGGCGTCGGGGTGGGCGTCGGGTCCGGCGTCGGGCTGGGAGTCGGTGTCGGTGTCGTGGTGGCGGTCGCGGTCGGTGTGACGCTCGGCGTCGGGGTCGCGCTGGACGTCGGCGTGGCGTCGCTCGTCGGCTCGTCGGTCGGGCCGTCGGTCGGGTCGTCGGTCGGATCGACGGTCGGCTCGTCGGTCGGGTCGTCGGTCGGGACCGTCGTCGGGTCCGTCGGGCCGGTGGGCGGACCGAGGGCAGGGTCGGTGGGCGGCGCGAGCAGGTCGTCGGACGTGGGCACGTCGGCCACCACGTCGTCGGGCCCATCGGCGTCCACGGAGGTGTCGGCCGACGCGCCCGAGCCGGTGCCGGCGCCCGACCGCAGCGAGCTGCCGCCGGGATCGACTGGTGCGCTGATGGCGGGGTTGCGGACCGGAGGATCGGCGGTGGTGCGGTCGGCGTGGTTGAGCCCGACCGCGATGGCACCGCCCACGATGGTGACGCTCGCTGCCACGCCCGCGACGGCCACTGCGGCGCTGTTGCCCACGACCAGGTCGCGGACCCGGCCGACGACGACGCCGATGCCGGTCGGGATCGCGGCACCGCCCACGGCGGCGGCACCGACGTACGCCGCTCCCACCCCGCCGAGCAGCAGTGGCGCCAGGATCGCGCCCAGGTTGGAGTTGACCTCGGTGAGCTCGAGGTAGATGGCCATGCAGGAGCGGCAGGAGCCGAGGTGGTCCTCGACCTTGACCGCGTCGCGGCGGGAGATGGCGTTGCGGACGTAGGCGCCGAGCTGCCCGTGTGTCCAGCGGCAGGTGTCCTCCTCCAGCTCCGCCACGTGCTGGGTCAGGAAGGCCTGGCGCAGACCCTCCCGCGCCCGGTAGGCGAGCGCCGAGACCGAGTTGGGGCTCATCCCCAGGAGGGGCGCGATGTCGGCGGGCTTGTCGCCCTCGACCTCGGTGTGCCAGAGGACGAGCTGCCAGCGCTCGGGGAGGGAGGCGAAGGCGCGGGCCGCCGCGGCGCTCTCGAAGCCCTCGACGGCGGTGTCGCGGAACGGCACACCCGGGTCGAAGACCTCCATGTCGTCGGTCGTGTGGAGGCGGGAGCTGGCCCGGAAGCGGTCGACCTGGAGGCGGCGTACGGCGGTGAGCAGGTAGGCGCGGAACGCGACGTCCGGCCCGCCACCGCGCTGCAGGACGCCGAGCACCTTGATGAATGCGTCGGAGACCAGGTCCTCGACGTCCCCGGCCGGCACGAGCTGGCGGGCGAGACGGCGCGCGGCGTCGATGTGGCGTTCGAAGAGCGTGCCGTAGGCAGCGACGTCCCCGCCGCGGACCGCCGAGATCAGCTCGGCGTCCCCGGGTGACTCGACGCTGTTGGTGATGCTCATGTCGACGCTCCGGACGCTCGCCTGACCCGGGTGCCAGGCAGTGGCGACTCTAACCCTCGGGTCCGGTGCGGGCCCGGAAGGCAAAGAATCCCGAAACGGTGGTCTGGTCCGCGTCATGGGTGGTGATGAGCCGCGTCACACCTGTGAGCAGGACGACCAGTGAGGGGTATGCCGTGAAGAACTTCGCCGCACGCGTGCGACGGATCTCGGCGACCGGTCCTGGGGTGAGGTCACGGACTCGCCGGTCGCGGTTGGGGTTGCCGCACCGGTTCGAGGCCGTGGGGGAGGCACTCACCTCAGGGTCGGGACTGCTCGACGCGTGCGCGGTCGCCGGGCAGGACCTGGCCCGCGACGGCGCGTCGATGCAGGAGGCACTGGACGGCCTGCGCGACACCGCGCATCGGACGGCGGGTGGGGATCCGCCGTTCGACGCGGTGTCCTCGTTGCTCACTGCATGGGGTGAGACGACGCTGGGCTACCTGCACCAGCTCTCGTGCGACGACCCCCTCACCGGACTGTCGAGCCAGGCCCACCTGCGGAGCCGGCTCTCCGAGCTCCACCGACTGCCGCCCACCGAGCGGGCTGTGGCGGCGCACGCGCTCGTCGTCTGTGCGCTCCCGTTCGGGGACCCGTCGGAGGACCCGGTGGACCACTTCACCCGGGCCATGCGGCTCGCGCGGGCGGGGGAGATGGCGCGCACCGTCTTCGCGCGCGACGAGACGGTCGCGCGCGTGGGCATGCACCGGGTCGCGGTCCTCGCCCGGCGCGACGACCGGCTGGGCCGGCGGGTGCGGGTGCTGCGCACGCTCCTCGGAGGCGTGGAGGGCCCCGGCAGCCGGGTTCCCGGCGGACCGGTCGTCCGGGTGTGGATCGAGGGGCTGCCCGACACCGACGCCTGCACCGGCATGCTGCTCGACGAGCTCGCGCGCGGCTGAGCCGTCGAGGCTGTCGCTGAGGCCCCCTAGGGTGGTCTGCATGTGCGGCCGCTACGCCTCCTCCCGGAGCCCGGACGACCTCGTCGAGGAGTTCGAGGTCGTCGAGAGCCGTGTGGCCGGACCCCTCGCCGCTGACTACAACGTGGCCCCCACCAAGGAGGTCTACGCCGTCGTAGAGCGGCCGCCCTCGCGTGGGTCCGAGGAGCCGCCCCAGCGGCAGCTCCGGGTGCTCACGTGGGGCCTGGTGCCGTCGTGGGCCAAGGATCCGTCCATCGGCAACCGGATGATCAACGCGCGGATGGAGACGGTGGCCGAGAAGCCGGCCTACCGCAAGGCCTTCGCCTCACGCCGCGCGCTCCTGCCCGCCGACGGCTACTTCGAGTGGTATCCCACCTCGCAGACCAACGCGAAGGGCAAGCCCGTCAAGCAGCCCTTCTTCATCCGGCCCCAGGACGGCGGGGTGCTGGCCATGGCCGGCCTCTACGAGATCTGGCGCGACCCGACCCGGGCCGAGGACGACCCCGACCGCTTCCGGTGGACCTGCACGGTGATCACCACCGCGGCTGAGGACTCGCTCGGTCACATCCACGACCGCATGCCCCTCATGGTCGAGCGGGAGCGCTGGCACGAGTGGCTCGACCCGCGCACTCCGGGGGACACGTCGCTGCTCGTCCCGGCCGCGCCGGGACGGCTCGAGGCCTACGCCGTGTCCTCGCTGGTGAGCAACGTCCGCAACAACGGTCCCGAGCTCGTCGAGCCGCTGGAGCCCACCTCGTGAAGGAGAGCGCGTGAAGAAGGCCACGGTCCGCACCGTCGACACCCCGCACGGCGAGGGCCGGTTGCACACGCGCCGGGCGTCGCGCCCCATGGCCACCCTCCTGCTGAGCCACGGTGCCGGCGGCGGCGTGGAGGCGCGCGACCTGTGGGCCCTCGCCGACGCGCTGCCTGCCCAGGGGTTCTCGGTGGTGCTGTTCGAGCAGCCGTGGCGCGTCGCGGGCCGCAAGGTCGCCACGGCGCCGCCCACGCTCGACACCGCGCTGAGGTCCGCCGCGGACGTGATGCGCGTACGCACCCCGCTCGTGGTCGGCGGCCGCTCAGCCGGGGCCCGGTCCGCGGCCCGGACGGCGAAGTCGCTGGGTGCCACAGGCTGCCTGGCCCTCTCGTTCCCGCTGCACCAGCCCGGCAGGACCGAGCCGACCCGGTTGCCCGAGCTCGCCGCGGTCGGTCTGCCCACGCTCGTCGTGCAGGGGGAGCGCGACCCGATGGGCCGACCCGAGGAGTTCCCCGGTGACCTGCCGGACCTCGACGTGGTCGTCATCCCGGGGGGTGACCACGGCCTCAAAGTGCCGGCCCGTGGCGAGGTGAGCCAGGACGAGGCGATGGGCATCGTGGTCGAGTCCACGCTCGAGTGGCTGGTCCGTGAGGTCGTCGGGAATCCCTCGGCAGGGTGAGGTGTTGGGGCCTATGTGCTCGCAATGACCCTCGAAACACCCACGGCGGTACTGTGGGAGGCGATGACTGAGTCGCTCAAGGACGAGATGTCCGATCCCGAGACCGTAATCGCGGAGGAGACCTCCGACGAACGGTCGGCGCGCTTCGAGCGCGACGCCCTGCCCTTCCTCGACCAGCTCTACGGCGCGGCCATGCGGATGACCCGCAACCCCGCCGACGCCGAGGACCTGGTGCAGGAGACCTTCGCCAAGGCCTACAGCGCCTTCCACCAGTTCAAGCCGGGCACCAACCTCAAGGCCTGGCTCTACCGGATCCTCACCAACACCTACATCAACTCCTACCGCAAGAAGCAGCGCCAGCCGCAGCAGTCGATGTCCGAGGACGTCGAGGACTGGCAGCTCGCGCGGGCGGAGTCGCACTCCTCGACCGGTCTGCGGTCGGCGGAGATGGAGGCGCTCGAGCACCTCCCCGACTCCGAGGTGAAGGACGCACTGCAGCGCCTGCCCGAGGAGTTCCGCCTCGCGGTCTACCTGGCCGACGTCGAGGGATTCCCCTACAAGGAGATCGCCGAGATCATGGAGACGCCCATCGGCACCGTCATGTCCCGTCTCCACCGCGGTCGTCGCCAGCTGCGCGACATGCTCGCCGACTACGTCCGCACCAACGACCTCCTTCCGGCCAGCTCGCTGCCCGGCACGACCGACGGGAGCGGATCGTGAGCACCCACGAGCACGGCAACGACGACTGCGTCGACTACATCGAGCGCATCGTCTACCTCATCGACAACGAGCTCGACCAGGCTGACTGCGCCGTCGTCGAGATGCACCTGCGTGAGTGCGGTCCGTGCCTGGAGCGCCACGACCTGCAGAAGGCGGTCAAGCAGCTCGTCGCGCGATCGTGCGCCGAGTCGGCGCCGCAGTCGCTGCGCGACCGCGTGCGCCTGCAGCTGCGCGAGGTCACGATCCAGATCACCGAGGGCGGCAGCTGAACCTCGGGTCCGACCCGATTCGCCGCGCCCCGGCGATTTTGAGACACTGCTCCGAGCACCGATTCCAGGAGGACCACCATGGGCAAGACCGGACGCAAGCGCCGCGCTCGCAAGAAGAAGGGCGCGAACCACGGCAAGCGCCCCAACGCCTGACGCGCACCCGCGCCGTCATCCGTAGAAGTCCCCGCCCCGGCGGGGACTTTTGCATGTCCGGACCTTGCTCCGGCTCAGCGCCGAGGTGCGTAGACCCGGAGCTCGACACCGTCGCGCTCCTCGACCTCGCCCGTGTCCACATAGGTGATCGAGCCGCCGCCGACGTCCTCGATGCCGATCGGCTCGCCCACCTCTGCGACGTGGGACACCTGCCCGTCCGCGGGGCCGCCGCGCAGGAAGACACTCAAGGCGTTCGTCATGCGGCCGACTCTAGGACTCCCAGAGTCTCACTGCCGACGGCGTCGCTCCACGTGTGCGGAACCGGGGCGGCATGGGGCGGAATGGGGGCGGAATGGACCAGGTCGAGGGGTCATCGATTCATGCAGCAGTCCCTTGTGGTGCACAGCCGCCCTCCTACGGACGCGTGCACAGAGTCGCTTCCTCTGACCCGTAGACACCCCGGCGGACTGGCCGCATCGGGTTCCAGGGGTCTGCCCCAAGTTTGGTTGACACCTGACCTTTGAGGATCGCTCCTCGCTGGAAGGATGTCCCCGTGGCAAAGCCCTATCCCAAGGAGTTCCGCGACGACGTCGTGGCCGTGGCCCGCAAGGGCCAGGCGCCGCTGGCACAGATCGCGAAGGACTTCGGCATCTCTGAAGGCTCGCTGGCGAACTGGATGAAGCGCGCGGACATCGAGGACGGCAGGCGTCCCGGCATGAGCGACGACGACCGCAAAGAGCTCCGCGAAGCAAATAGGCGGATCAGGCTCCTGGAGCAGGAGAACGAGGTCCTGCGCAGGGCCGCTGCCTATCTGTCGCAGGCGAACCTGCCGGGAAAATAGTCTTCCCTCTCGTCCGTGAGATGGCCGCGACCGGTGCCCCGATCAGGGTGCCGGTCGCGGTGGCGTGCAGGGTTCTGGGTCTGACAACCGCGGGGTACTACAAGTGGCTCAAAGATCCGGTGTGTCAGCGGGACTGGGACGACGCGCACGTCATCAACGTGCTGCACGACCTGCACGACGACGACGCCACGTTGGGCTACAGGTTCCTCACCGACGAGCTCGAACTCGAGCACGGCATCAAGGCCGGCGAGAACCGCGTGCACCGGCTTTGCCGGATCGCCGGGATCACCGCCAGCCACCACAAGAAGCGGTCCAAGGCCGGATCGACCGGTCCGGCGCCGCACGACGACCTCCTCGCGGTCGTCGATGAGCACGGCGTAGTCCGGCACGAGTTCGTCGCCGACGCGCCGAACAAGGTGTGGCTCTGGGACATCTCCGAGCACCCCACACGCGAAGGCAAGCTCTACATCTGCGCGATCAAGGACGTCTTCTCCAACAAGATCGTCGGCTACTCGATCGACTCGCGGATGAAGTCGTCCTTGGCTCGTGCGGCAATGCGTAACGCGATCGCGCTGCGTACACCGGTCGGCACGATCTGTCACTCCGACAGGGGCGGCCAGTTCAGAGCCAAACGCACTCAGCGGCTCCTGGTGAACAACGACCTGGTCGGCTCGATGGGCCGCTCCTACGGCGCCGGGGACAACGCGAGCATGGAGAGCTTCTTCAGGTGGTGGCTCCATAGGCGTCCTCGACCAGTTCGGCTGCGCGCAGTTGTGGGCGCTGCAAGACAGCGCGTATCTCGTGTGCACGGGGCTCCAGATTGCGCCGTCGACCGCCGCGTTCGAGCGCAGTCTTGATCTGCGAGGTGCTAAGTCGCCGCGCCTGGGTCGGGGTCGGTGCCTTCGACAGCACCGCCAGCGCGTCGGGGTGGTGCAGGTCATCGAATGCGTCCAGGGCGCCAGGAAAGTACTCCCGCAGCGCCGAGCGCAACTGGTTGGTCAACCGTTGTCGGGTCCAGATCAGGTTCTGGTGGCCGCGGGCCAGCACCTTGATCGCCTCGAGCAGGTCGCTGTCGGGAATCGCGCGACGGTGATTGTGCCGGTCGATGCGAACCAGATCGGCCAACAGCTTGGCATCACTCTTGTCCGACTTCGCTCGCGAGGAATGGTGTCGGTCGCGATACCGCGAGGTCGACATCGGGTTGATCGCATACACCCGGTAGCCCGCGGCCATCAGCGAGGTGGCCAGCAGGCCGTGATCGGTCTCGATGCCCACCACCACCTGATCGGGGTCCTCGACGTGCCCGGCTAGCAGCGTGTGCAGTTGCGCGAGACCTTCCAGCCCTTCGACTATCCGGCGGGCGGCCAGCACGGCGCCGGCCTCGTTGAGCAGGCACAGATCATGGTGGTCTTCGGCCCAGTCCACACCCAAGAACACTTCCATCGGCTTCTCCCTCGGCTCGTGTGTGAAGGCGAGTCGCGATGGGTCGACCGCGACGTCCTAATGGAAAAGTGCTCGATGGCACGCCACCCCAGCAGCCGTACGGTCGATCCGAACTGGCAGGGGCACGATCTAGCCCTGGGCCTCAACGGACCTGGGTCGAACAGTGCTCACCTGCCAGCTGGACTCACTAACCAACCTGCACCCGATCGTGCCGTTGGTCGATCCCCATTAGGGTCGCCAGCGTGTCCACCACGTCGTCCGCAGCCTTCGCAGCCTTGATCGGAGGGAGCGCGGGGGCGTCGGTGGCCGCGCACCGCGGCGTCAGGACCGTGGCGCGAGCCGCGTTCGTCGGGGCCATCGGACTGGGGGCGTCGGAGGCGGTGGCCCGGGTTCGTCAACAGGAGGGCGAGATCCCGGCGCTCTGGCAGCGGATCGCGGTGAGTGCCGCACTCGCCGCACCGCTGGGCTGGATCTCGGAGAAGGTGACCGGCGCAGGTCCACGAACCGTGGCGGCGGGGACCGGTGCCGTGGTCGGAGCGATGGGGCTGCGACCGCAGAAGGTGGCGATGGGCCCGGTCGTCGGCCTGGCCGTGGGGCAGGTACTCGCGCGCCGGCAGGCTCCGGCGGCCGTGATCGCCGGCAGCACGGTGCTGGTCTATCGAAGCCTGTCAGCAGTGGTCTTCCGCGACGCCCAGCTGAGCCTGCTCGCCGAACACGTTCGTGCCGCCGACCTGCCGTTCGTGGTGCCTCTGCCGGCGCGGTCGAGGTACGTCGGCACCACCTACGTCCGAGACCTCGCCCAGGAACTGGGCGCGCACTACATCGCCGACGCCCCGGATGCCGGGATCGTCACGTCCCTCGACGCCTTGGCCGGTCCGGAGCTCGACCCGGGTCAGGTCGACCCACTGGTGCGGGAGTTCTACGAGCACACCACGCGGTTCGCCCTGGACATCGTGCCGCAGTGGCGGATGTGGGTACGGCCTGGGTACCTGCTCTACCGCACTCTCGTTGCCCGCCCGCTCGGACAGGCCAGCATTCCGATGAACCAGCGGGAGGCTCAACGCGGGATCCGCAGCCGGATCGACACCGTCACCGGGGTCGACGGCGTGGTGTCTGTGCGCGGCTGGGTTCGGTCGTTCGCCGACGACGACGAGCCGATCATGCTCGGGATCTACACCACCTACACCCACGACGACACCGGCTACGTCAGTGTCGGTTTCCCCGTCCCGGAGGGGAGTTTCACCGCAACGCTTCTGCCGCGGTCACGACCCGATCGAGGCTTGAGACTTACCAGCCGTGCGGACGACGGCCAGGCCGGGCACTACCTCACCTACATCGACACATCGGCAGACGAACTGACCGCGCTGGCCGTGCACGGCTTCGAGGAGCAGCTCGACGTCTATGTCGACAAAGGCGTTCTGCGCGCTGAACACAGTTTCTGGATCTTCGGTTTCCCGTTCCTGACCCTGGACTATCGGATCACACGCAAGCCCGTAGTCCGATAGGCCTTGCGCTACCGCTGCCTGGGACGCCGTTTGCTGGCCGGTCGAGGAGCAGTGAACACGGCGCAATGTCGCGACCCGGACGGTACGCGGCGGATTGACTCCCGGACCGCGAGGTAGCGGTTACCGATCAGATCGGACCTCGTCGACCTATCTGCGTCGATGGAAGTGGAGGTCGCCGTTGGCCATGCGTTCGGTGCGGTGGGCGGCGTCGTGGGCTCGGTGGTGGTGGTGCGAGCAGAGCAGGACCCCGTTGTCGAGGTCGGTGGGCCCGCCGTGCTGCCACGAAGCAAGGTGGTGGGCCTCGCACCAGGTGCCGGGGATGTCGCAGCCCTCGGCGCGGCAGACCTGGTCGCGGATCAGCAGGGCCTTGCGCTGGGCGAGGGTGTAAAGGCGTCGTGCTCGGCCGAGGTCCAGAGGCAGGCTCTCGCCGCCGAGGACGGCGGGGAGGATCTTCGCGGTGCAGGCCAGTCGCCGGGCCTGCGCGGCGGTGATGCGGTCACCGGTGAGCTCGTCTCCAGGCACGAGGCCGGCGTCGATGACGCCGGCGGTGGCGAGCTCGGCCTGGAGAGCAGCGAGCGGGATCGTGACGACGACTGTCGTCGCATCGCCCCCGTGGACCGGCAGCCGGGTCGGGTCGAGCGCCTCGAGGAGCTGGACGAACGCCTGGCCCAGACGTCGCGGGCGGGGGAGGCGGGGGAGGGGATCCCCTTTGGGATGAGCGGTGCGCGGGTTGGCGTACGACTCCAGGAAGGTCGCGAAGCGTGCGCCGGACGCGTCGGGGAGGCGACCTGAGATGCGGGTGGTGCCGTCCCCGAGGCGTCGAAGCGTGAGCCGGGTGTGCTTGTCTGCGTTCGCCTCGAGGTCGGCCAGGCGTGCGGCCTCTGCCGCCTCGGCGATCTCGGGCGCCACGACCTCGAGGATCCGTCGCCCGATCCGGCCGAGCTCTCGCGGCCCGAACTCGCGTGCCTGCGCGACGAGGTGCTCCTCGGCCCGGGCGACGGTGTCCCCGTCCACGCTTGCGGGCAGTGCGTCGATCGCGCGGCGGATGACCTGGGCCTGAGCCAGCGTCGCCTCGCCCTCCCGCATCGCCGCGGCGAGCAGGGGACGGTCACGGTCGAGGGCGCACGCGAGCGCGAGGTCGGCTCGGGCGTCGGTGAACCGGGTGCGGGTGTGCTGGGCGAGCCAGCCGGCCGCATCCTTGGCGGCCGTCTCTGCGGCCAGGTCACCCGCGTCGCCGAGGATCCGCAGTCGCAGCTCTGCGAGCTGTCCCTCTGCCCGCACCAGCTCGCCCAGGGCGACGGCCTTGTCGTCGAGGGACATGAACGTCGGGTTCGCGTCTGCCACGCTCTTCACGCAGGCACGAACCTCGGCGACAGCAGCAACAATTGGGTGCATCGGGATCGGCCTCCTCTCGACGACGGCGTCGTCACGCAAGCACGCGTGACTCACAACGATCGCCGCTCCTGGAGGCCCGGATCCCCGGACTATTACTCACCCTCGCAACTCGCCCCCTCACAACCGGGAAGGCGCACCAGCTGGGAACCTGGTGGCCCGGAGGCTCGGGACGTAGCCCCACTCTACTCCGATCTCCCACTATTCGCAAGGGTGTTCGACGGCCTTGCCTGTCGGGGTGCTGGGCTCAGAGCAGTGTCGCCGGCGCCTGGCTCACGAACCAGGCGAGTGCCGCGCAGTTGGCGACTACGGTCATCCAGAAGACGGTGCGGAACGGCTGCTTGACGGTCTTGTGCCGGAAGACCCGTCGCGCGACGAGCGCGCCGGGCCAGCCGCCCAGCAGCGCAACCGCGTGCAGGGTGGACTCCGGCGTGCGCCGCCTGCCCTGCCGGGCCGCGGACTTGTCGACGCCGTACAACCAGACGGCGACTGCGCTGAGCAGGGAGTAGGCGGCAATCAGCACGACGGGCAGCTCGTCCAGCGCGAGGAGCGCCGCCAGCAGGAAGAAGAACACCGCGGCCACGGCGACCGCACCGGCCAGCCCGTTGCCGCTCGTCCGCCGGGTGCGTACGACGTCGAGGTACTGCACGTCCGCGGCGCGGGCGCGGTTGCGCTCGTCGCGCACCGGGGCGTAGCTGAGCCGGCAGCCGGTGACGGGCCGTTCACCCCGCGGGAACGCGCTGACATGGACGAAAACGCGCGAGCCCCCGGAGGTGGGGGAGATGAAGCCGAACCCGCGGTCGTCGTCCCAGTCCACCAGGGTCCCCTGCTGTCGGTCGGTGCCGGCGTCTGGAGGCAAGGTCGTCCGCTCCTCGGTTCGGGATGGGGCCGGGCAGGTCGCCGGCGCCGCACGGGGTCACGTGCATCGCCCGCGCGACGAGGCACCCGGGACAGTGCATTGTGGCCGATCGACCCACCGGGCGCGCGACTACACGCGCGACATGAACCGCTCGGCGTCCACCACGACCCGGGTGATCTCGCCAGCGCCGAGCACCTTGCCGGTCGCGACGTCGCGGGCGCTGACGGTGAAGCGGTGGAGGCGACCGTCCTCGTAGGCGCTCGACGCGCTGACCTCGACCTCGGCCCCGACGGCGCTGGCGGCCAGGTGCTCGACCTGGACGCGGGTCCCCACGCTGGTGGAGCCCTGGGGCAGCACCGGAGCCAGGCAGGCGCAGGTCGCCGCCTCCAGCCAGGCGAGCAGGCGCGGGGTGCCGAGCACGGGGAGCGACCCGCTGCCCACGGCGGCCGCGGTGTCGTCGTCGGTCACCCGGAAGGTCAGGGTGACGGGCTCGATCTGCGACATGGGGCGGTCCTTCCGGGATTCCTGGGCGCGATGGGGCAACCTGAGTGGCCCCCACACGTCTACCAGACATGAGCACGAGGAGCCTCGGGATGGAGCCAGTGGACATCACTGAGCTCTACGCCGCCCACCGGCTGTCGCTGGTCAGGCTGGCCGTGCTGCTCGTGGACGACTTCGCCTCGGCGGAGGACGTGGTCCAGGACGCGTTCGCGGCCCTGGCCAGGCGTCCCGACGCGGTCCGGGACACCTCGAAGGCGTTGGCCTACCTGCGGGTCTCGGTGGTCAACACCGCGCGCTCGGCGCTGCGGCGACGACGCACGGCGCGGGCGTACTCGCCGCCGCACGACCTGTCGCCGCCCTCACCCGAGGACGCCGCGGTGCTGGCGGAGGAGCACCGCGAGGTGATCACGGCGCTGCACCGGCTCGCGCCGCGGCAGCGGGAGGTCCTGGTGCTGCGCTACTGGTCGAACCTCTCCGAGGCGGAGATCGCCCGGACGCTCGACATCAGCCAGGGGACCGTGAAGTCCACGGCCAGCCGTGCGCTGGTCGCGCTGGAGAAGGCCATGACGGCCACCGCCGGATCGAGCTCGGGGAAGGAGGAACGATGACCACGCACGACACCGTCCCCGGGATCGAGGAGCGGCTGCGCGCCGCCCTGGCCGCCCGTGCCGAGCTCGTACGCCCCGAGGACCTCGAGCCGCTCACCCCGGTCGTGGAGCTGCGGCCGCGCTGGCAGTCCCCGTGGGTGCTGCTGGCGACCGCTGCGGCGGTGCTGCTGGTCCTCGGCATCGTCTTCCAGGGCGTCAGCGGAGGCCCGAGGTCCGACGAGATCGCCCCGAAGCCCGACGAGCAGCTCCAGCTCCCGCCGGACGTCGGCCGCGACTGGAAGGCCGACGACCAGTCGGAGCCTGCCCGCCTCGACCTCGACGGCGACGGCACGAAGGAGAAGGTCGAGTTCCTCGCCGAGCCGACCGACGAGCGCGACGGGCGCACCCGCGTGCAGACGACGCTCAGCAGCACCGGGGAAGAGGCCTTCGGGCTGGTCGAGCTCGGCACGACGATCGGCATCAACGCGCTCGACCCGATCGACGCCGACAGCGACGGCGACCAGGAGCTGGTGCTCTACACGACCGATCTCGACGGCGGGCCGGGCGCACCCTTCGAGCCGGTCGTCCTCGACCTGCGCGACGGGTTGCTGGTCCGGGCCGTGCCGGATGACCCCGAGCTGCTGGCGAGCGGGGACGTCGCCGTCCCCGGGTCGGAGACGGAGTACTACGACCGGGTGCACCTCCAGACGTTCGGCGTCGACGGTGCGACCCTCGTCTCGACCCGCTCGGTCAACGCGTTCGCCAGGGCTGCCGGCGGCATGACCGTGCTGAGGCCCGAGAGCTACGTGGTGGACACCTACGAGTGGACGCTCGACGACCAGGGCGTCCTGCGGCCGGGAGAGCCCGGCTGCCTCGTCCAGGTGCCGGAGGCCACGACTCCCTGCGAGTCCGACAGCGCCGACGACCTGCCCTACGTGACGACCGAGTCGACGGACACCATCGGTGTCGGGGAGCAGGTCGCGCTCGAGGACGGTGGGCTCGGCTACCGCGCGCGGGTCGAGGACCAGGGCGGGCCGACCCTCGTCGTGGACGGCCCCGGAGCCGAGGGGTCGGTCTACGGCCTCAACGTGCCCGAGCCGCGGGTCCACGTGGTGAGCCCGGGCTACCTGGTCGGCAACGACGCTGCGTCGGTGCTGGTGACGTCGGGGTCGGACCCCGGCGCGATGGAGGTCGTCGTGCAGACCGCCGACCAGGCGGGACTCGTCCGCCTGAGGCCGGTGGGTGAGATCGCCCTCGGGAGCGGGTCGACCGCGGACGGCCGCGCCTACCGCTCCTGGCTCACCGGAGCCGGCGTCCTCGTGACCGCGGTGGCGGGCGACGACGGCTCGTGGGACGCGTGGCAGTGGGTGCGGGTGGGCGACACCGAGATCGCCCCGCTGCCCTGGGGCACGATCTGCTTCGACGACGTCGAGGACCCGACCTCGGGTCGCGCCTGCTGAGCCGGCTCAGAACGCCTTGCTGAACGCCAGCAGGTCGACTCCGGGCACGGGGGACCAGTCGCGACCGGGGTCGCGGGCGTAGCCCAACCGCCCGTAGACCCGGTGCGCGGCAGCCATCGTCGCGAGCGAGGACAGCGCCATCCCGCCGGCACCGTGCTCGCGGGCGCGCTCCTCGCACAGCCGGGCGAGAGCGGTCCCGGCGCCACTGCCCTGGACGGCGGGGTCGACCGCGAGCATCCGGAACTCGCCCTCGTCGTCGCGGCCGATCTCGCGCCAGGGCGAGCCGGGCGGGCAGTAGGTCACGACCCCGACGACCCGCTCGTCGAGCACGGCGACCCACACCTCGGCCTGGGCGTCGCGCGTCGCCACGTCGTGGAGCCGCTCGCGGTAGTCGTCCTCGGCGCCGGTGAGCAAGGGGTCGTACGCCGCCACGCACACGTCGCCCGCAGCGGCGTGCTCGTCCGGCCGGATCCGGCGCAGCTCCAGTCCTGCCATCGAGGTCGTCGTTCAGATGCCGAACGTGCTGCGCGGGTAGGCCGCCTCGACGTCGGTGATCACGTTGACCAGGTAGGGGACGCCCGCGGCGTAGGCACGGTCGAGCGCCGGGCCGATGTCCTTCGGGTCGGTCACCGTCTCGCCGGCGCCCCCGAGCGCCTTGACCACGTCGTCGTACGGCGTGCGCTGAGCGAGGTCGGCAGCGACGTCGTAGCCGTAGAGCATCTGCATCGGCCCCTTCTCCAGGCCCCAGGCGGAGTTGTTGCCCATCAACATCACGACCGGCAGGTCGTGGCGCACGAGCGTGTCGACGTCCATCAGCGAGAAGCCGGCCGCGCCGTCGCCGAGCAGCAGCGTCACCTGGGCGCTCGGCCGCGCGATCCGCGCGGCGATGGCGGCGCCGAGACCGGCGCCGAGGCACCCGTAGGGCCCGGGGTCGAGCCAGCCGCCGGGCCGCTGCGGCTCGACGTACTTGCCGGCGAAGGAGACGAAGTCGCCTCCGTCGCCGATCACGACCGAGTCGTCGGCCAGCCGCGGCACCAGCTCGCCGTAGATGCGGGCCGGGTGGATCGGGTCGGCCTCGGCGGTCAGCAGCTGGGCGTCGCGCTCGACGGCCGCGCGCACCTGGTCGGCGAGCTGGTCGGCCCAGGTCGACCAGTCCGGCTTGCTGCCGCGCTCGATCGCGGCCTGCAGCCCGTCGAGGACGGTGGTGAGGTCGCCGGAGACCGAGGCCGCCAGCTCTGCGTGGCCCGACACCTGGCCGGGGGAGTCGGCGATGTGCACCACGCGGGCGAACGCACCCTCGGGGTTCTTGTCGGGGCCGCCGAAGACGCCGTAGCCGAGGCGGAAGTCCAGCGGGGTGCCGACGACGACCACCAGGTCGGCACCCGAGAGCGCGGCGCCGCGGGCCTTCGTCACCAGCGAGCGGTGCCCGCCGGGGATGACGCCGCGGCCCATGCCGTTGGTGAGGGTCGGGATGCCGAGGTCCTCGACGAAGCGCCGGGCCGCGGCCTCGGCGTGGTCGGCCCAGACGTCGGTGCCGAGGATCAGCACCGGGCGGCTCGCCGCGGCCAGCAGGCGGGCCACGGCCGCGATCGCGTCGGCGTCGGGCTCGATACGGACGCCCTCGCCGGTGCCGGCGGCGCCGGTCGAGGAGTTGAAGAACTCGTCCATCGGCACGTCGACGAACACCGGGCCGCGGTGGCTGGACCGGGCCAGGGTGAACGCCTCGTCCATCCCGGGCGCCACCTCGGCGGCCGTCATGAGGGTCTTCGCCGACTTCGCGACCGGCGCGATGATCGGGGGCTGGTCGAGCTCCTGCAGCGATCCGCTGCCCCAGCGGTTCTGCGGGGCGCGACCGCCGACGACGACCATCGGCGACCCGGCGAACTGCGCCTGCGCGATGGCGCTGATGCCGTTCGTGACGCCCGGCCCGGCGGTGAGCACGGCGAGGCCGGGCACGCGGGTCAGCTTGCCCGTCGCCTCGGCGGCGAACGCGGCCGTCTGCTCGTGGCGTACGTCGAGCAGCCGCATCTGCGGCTCCTGGCCATCCTGGTTGATCCGCACGGCGCCGTCGTACATCGGGAACACGTGCGCCCCCGACAGGGTGAACATGGTCTCGACGCCGTGGGCCCGGGCGACGTGGACGGCCAGCTCGCCGCTGTGGCCGGAGATCTCGCTTCGCTCGCTCATGGAGCAGAGGCTAGTCGGTGCCTACTCGCAGGTAAGGGGTGTTCGTCATGCGGAGGGCGTCGATCACGACCAGCAGCAGGTCGGGCCGCACCGTCGGCGGGCGCGCAGCGAGCGAGAGCTGGAGGAACAGGGCGCGCAGGAAGGCCTGGGGGGCGGCCGTGGCGGCATAGGGGTCGTGGTCGACCGGGCCGCCGAAAGGGTTGCCGGCCGCTCCGATGCGGTGGATCCACGGCTCGAGCACGTCGGTGCCCAGGGTGTTGCGCCGCAGGATCTGCATGACGGCCGTCGCGAGCCGGTCGGGCTCGCCGGCAGCGAGCGGTGCGTCGGTGGGCTGCTCCAGGAGCCGCTCGGCGATCACGTCGAGCAGCACGGCGTGCTCGGCGCCGGCGATGTGCGGTGACTCCCCGAGCGCCCCGAGCGCGTCGGCGCCGTGGGCGATGGTGTGCGCCCAGCCCTTGCCGACGACGAAGCCGCGGGTGTCGCGCTCGGTGAGGAACCAGGTGGCCACCCGGTCGCCCCACTCCAGGATCTTCGACCCCGGCAGCAGGTGATGCTCGTTGTCGCGCTCGATGCAGCAGGCGAGGATCAGCACGCTGAAGCTGCGACGGAAGACCGAGTCCGTGCCGTCCTCACCCAGGCCGACGGAGAGGCCGGTGACCATGCCGTCGCCGAGGCCGAGGAGGAGGTCGTCGTAGACGCCGCGGTCGATCCAGGTCGCCAGCGCGGGGAAGGCGGTGCCGTCACGCACCTCGGGCCGGGTCGAGCCCAGCATCGTGGTCAGCTCGGCCGTCAGGTCGTCGAGGGGCCGGTCCGAGGGGACCTCGAACCCGGCTGCTTGCACCTGGTTCCAGTACCCGAGCGACATGCCCCCATCCTGCCAGCCGCTGCCGACACACCCCCAGCCCGGTCCACGGCTACCCCTACGCTTGCCGGGTGCCGTCCCTCCACGAGCTCGTGCGAGCCCACACCGACCTCGTCGAGGACGACGTGGCGTGGCTCCAGCTGCTGATGGCGGACTGGCAGATCCTGGCCGACCTCTCCTTCGCCGACCTGGTGCTCTGGCTGCCTGACCGGGAGGGCCGCGGCTACTGGGCGGGGGGACAGATGCGGCCCACCACCGGTCCCACCGCGCTGGTGGACGACGTGCTCGGCACGTTCATCCCCGCGGGACGCCGCCGGATGCTCGACGAGGCGTTCGGCTCCGGCCGTCTGGTGCGCGAGGGCGATCCCGAGTGGCGCGACGCCGTGCCGGTGCGGGTGGAGGTCATCCCCGTCCGCCGCGCCGGCCGGGTCATCGCCACCATCGCTCGCAACACCAACCTCCTCGGCATCCGCACGCCCAGCCGCCTCGAGCTCAGCTACCTGCAGACCGCCGCCGAGCTGACCCAGATGATCGCCAACGGCTACTTCCCGCTCCCCGGGCAGCGCGGGGACCACGCCGACTCGCCGCGGGTCGGCGACGGCTTCGTCCGCCTCGACCCCGCCGGGAAGGTCGTCTACGCCAGTCCCAACGGACTGTCGGCCTACCGCCGGCTCGGCCTCCAGGGCGACCTGGCCGGGCTGGTGCTCGCCGACCTGACCCGGGACCTGGTCCCCGCCCGCAGGCGCCCCGACGAGGAGACGCTGAGCGCGGTCCTCGGGGGACGGGACGGACGGGCGACCGAAGTGGGCACCGACGACGTGACCCTCATCGTGCGCAGCATCCCGCTGCGACCGCAGGGCGACCGCAGCGGCGCGCTGCTGCTGGTGCGCGACGTCAGCGAGCTGCGCCGCCGTGACCGGGAGCTGGTCACCAAGGACGTCACGATCCGCGAGATCCACCACCGGGTGAAGAACAACCTCCAGACGGTCGCGGCCCTGCTGCGCCTGCAGGCGCGTCGTACGAAGGCCGAGGACGCCAAGGCCGCGCTAGAGGAGGCGGTGCGCCGCGTCGGGTCGATCGCGATCGTCCACGAGACGCTCAGCCACGCGGTCGAGGAGACCGTCGACTTCGACGAGATCGCGGATCGGCTCGGCTCGATGGTGGTCGACGTCAGCGGGGTGGAGGTGCCCGTCCGCGTCGTGCGCGAGGGATCCTTCGGCAAGCTGCCCTCCGAGGCGGCCACGCCCCTGGCGATGGTGCTCACCGAGGTGCTGCAGAACGCCGTCGAGCACGGCTACGCCGACCTGCCGCCCGGCTCGGAGGGCCGGGTCGGACGGGTGGTGGTCACCGCGCGCCGCATCGTGGGTCGGCTGCACGTCGTCGTGGAGGACGACGGCCGCGGGCTGCCCGAGGGCTTCGACCTCGACAGCTCGACGCAGCTCGGCCTCTCGATCGTGCGCACGCTCGTCGAGTCCGAGCTCGGCGGCGTGCTCGAGATCGGCCCCGGGGTGCGGGGGACCCGCGTCCAGGCCGACCTGCCGGTCGACTGAGCCGACCGCCCCGACTGACGGCGCGTGTCCGCTCAGGCGGTGCGGATGCGGGCCCGGGCGTTGCGACGCTTCAGCGCCCGCCGCTCGTCCTCGCTGAGGCCACCCCACACGCCGTGGTCCTGTCCGGCCTCGAGGGCCCAGGCAAGGCACTGCTCGCGCACCTCGCAGCGTCGGCACACCTGCTTGGCCTCCTCGATCTGGAGGATCGCGGGTCCGGTGTTGCCGATTGGGAAGAACAGCTCGGGGTCCTCGTCAAGGCATGCTGAGCGGCTGCGCCAATCCATGGGGTGGGGGATCCCTCTTTCTCAATCACAGGCAGTTGCTGTTGTCGGACGTCTCAGCTGGCCCGGGCGCCACGCAGTACTACCGACGTGGGCAGCGACAAGACTCGCAAGACTTGAACGTTCACACAACCCCCTGGGGTGGTCGTGTCCGTCACAACTAAAATTGCGCCGTGCCCGTTACCACCCCAGGTCCAGCCCCCGGTTCAGCCCCTGGTCCAGCCCCCGCCGCCCCGCCCCCGCTCGTGGTGGCGGCCTCGCTCACCGGGGTCGAGGCCTTCGTGCTCGCGGGCCTGGGCGTGCTCGAGCTGGCCAACCTGAGCTCGATCCGGCTGACGATGGGCCTGACCACCACGGCGTTCTTCCTCGCCGCAGCCCTCGCCCTGGCCTGGTGCGCGTGGTCGCTGTGGCGCGCTCGCCGCTGGGCGCGGGGACCGGTGGTGATGGCCCAGCTGATCCAGCTCGGCCTGGCCTGGAACCTGTGGGGTGGCTCGACCAAGCCGCTGTCGGTCGGGCTCGCCGTGGTGGGGCTGGTGGTCATCGCCGGGCTCGTGCACCCGGCCAGCACCGAGGTCCTCGAGGAGGACGCCCGCGCCTAGCCCGGTGCGGGTCAGTCCTGCTCGAGCGAGGTGCGCAGCTGCGCGAGGGTGCGGGTCAGCAGGCGCGAGACGTGCATCTGCGAGACGCCGATCTCCTCGGCGATCTGCGACTGCGTCATGTTCTTGAAGAACCGCAGCAGCAGGATCCGCTTCTCCCGCTCGCCGAGGCCCTCGAGCAGCGGCTTGATCGACTCACGGATCTCCACGTGCTCGATGTTGCTGTCCTCGACCCCGAGCGTGGCCAGCATCGCCGGCGGGCCGTCGTCGGAGTCGTCGGAGGCGTCGAGCGACAGCGTGGCGTAGGCGTGGCTGGACTCGATGCCTTCCATGATCTCCTCCACCGTGCAGCCGATGACCTCGGCGAGCTCGCGCGGGGTGGGGGAGCGGCCCAGCTTCTGGGTGAGCTCGCCGGTCGCGCCGCCGATCTGCATCCGCAGCTCCTGGAGGCGTCGCGGCACCCGGATCGCCCAGCCCTTGTCGCGAAAGTGCCGCTTGATCTCACCGATGACCGTCGGCGTGGCATAGGTCGAGAACTCGACGCCGCGATCGGTCTCGAAGCGGTCCACCGCCTTGATCAGGCCGATCGTGCCGACCTGGACCAGGTCCTCGAAGGGCTCTCCCCGGTTGCGGAAGCGGCGAGCGCAGTGCTCGACCAGCGACAGGTGCAGGTGCACCAGGTCGTCGCGCGCCGTCGCCCGCCGGGCCTCGCTCGCCTCGTCGTCGCGCAGCACTGCGAACAGCTCGGCGCTGCGCAAGCGTACGTGCTCGATCCCGCCGGGCCCGACCTCGTCGGGCGCGCGGTCCTCGGCGGCCCCCGCCGCCTCTTCCCCCGTGTGTGCGCTCATGTCAGCGCTCGGCACCTGTCCGTCCCGCAGCGACCTGCGACGTCACCGTGAAGCGGACGCGGAAGCGTCCGTCCTCCGATCCCGCCGCAGCGTCCTGCGCCATCGTGTCCAGCACCTGCCAGGCGAAGCTCTCGGTGTCGAGCTCCGGGTCGTCCATGGCCTCGGTCTCCAGCGTGACCGTCAGCGTGCCCGGGCCGAAGAAGAAGCAGGCGACCAGGTCGGTGCCGGGGTCGGCCTGCGGGATCGCGAGGGCGGTCGCCTCGCCGATGGCGATGCGCAGGTCCTCGATGTCGTCGATCGTGAAGTCGAGTCGGGCGGCGAGACCGGCAGCCGTGGTGCGGACCACCGTGGCGTAGGCACCCTCCGCGGGAAGGCGGAGCTCGACGTCGGCGCGGCCCCCGTGATGATCTGCCATCTGCGTCAACGTCTCCGTCCTCCGAGTGTGTGCTCGCCCACCCTAGGCCATCGCACCGGGCACGAAGTCGTCACCCGAACCAGGGGCAGACCTGGTCGCGGGTGCGCAGTGCGTGCCGGTGGACCGGGTCGCTCAGCAGGGGGGAAGCTGGGCGGCGTACGACGTCGGGCACGCGTGCCGGTGCCGGTGCGGCCGGGCCCGAGGTGCCCGTCGGGGGCAGCTCGACGACCACGCCGTAGGCGCCCTGCTCCTGGTCCTCGACCGTAGTCGGACCCAGTCGGCGCAGCATCCGCAGGGAGGCGGGGTTGTCCTTGAGGACCTCGGTGACGATGCGGTCCACGCCGACCGGCCGGTGCCGCATGAGGACCTCGAGAAGCACGGTGGCGACGCCGCGGCCGTGCCACTCGTCCTTCACCGTGACCGCGAGGTCGGCGGCGTCGGGCACGTCGGCGTAGCGCACCATCCGCGCCAGCGCGACCGGGTCGTAGACGTCGGGGGACGTCTCGACGCACAGCACGAGCGCCACGTGCTCGACGCCGTCGACGTCGTCCACGAGGTGCTGCAGCATCGCGTCGTTCAGGTGCATGACCGGAGCGAGGAAGCGCCGCCGGCGCGACTCCGGCGCCAGCGTCTCGAACTCGGCGGCCAGCGTCGCCCGGTCCGTGCGCAGCAGCGGAAGCACGAAGGCGTCCGTGCCGTCAGGCAGCTGGACCTGCTCGATCATCCGCTTCCTCCCGGTGGGCGACGTGAGGATTCAAGCAGGACGGGCCGTGGGGCCGGGTGGAAATGGACACGGGCCCGGTCGCCACACGCGGTGGCGACCGGGCCCGGAGAGCTGCTCGAAGAAGGACTGAGCTTGAGGTTCAGGCACGAAGCAGCAAGCTGCTCAGAAGAAGGCCTGAGCAGCCCCCGCTGCGCGGTGTCTGCTCAGGCCTTCTTCGTCTCCCAGAAGATCTCGGCGATCTCGTCGATCTTGGCGAGCAGCTCGTCGGCCTTGGCCGCGTCGAGCTCGCCCTTCGTGCCGCTCGCACCGGCCAGCTTGGTGGCCTCGTTGACCAGCGTGTGCAGCTGGGGGTACTTCTCGAAGTGCGGGGGCTTGAAGTAGTCGGTCCACAGCACCCACAGGTGGTGCTTGACCAGCTCCGAGCGCTGCTCCTTGATCAGGATCGCGCGGGTGCGGAAGTCGGGGTCGTCGTTGTCGGCGACCTTGGCGATGATCGCCTTGATGGACTCGGCCTCGATGCGCGCCTGGGCGGGGTCGTAGACGCCGCAGGGCAGGTCGCAGTGGGCGGAGACCTCGACGGTCGGGGCAAGCAGGTGGCGAAGCATCAGGTTCCTCTCGATCGGGGACAGTGCCGTCGTGACGGTGCCGTCGCGAGTGGGCATCTGAATGGGACACTACTCCGCGTGCAACGGCGTCGGCAGCGGGGTCTCGCCCCGAGGGGTGGCCGCACCGGGGCTCCCTACGGGACCGCGGTCGTCCGGGGGCGGTCGATGCTCCCGACACTGCGCGAGGGCGACCTGCTGGTGGTCAGCTACGGCGCCTCGCCCCGGCCCGGCGACCTGGTCGTGGCCCGGTTCGCCGACGGCACGCTGACGGTCAAGCGGGCGGGGGAGCAGCGGCGTACGCGGTCCGGCGCGGTGGGATGGTGGCTGCTCAGCGACAACCCCGACGAGGGCGTCGACTCGCGGCACCGCGGGCCCGTGGCCGAGGACGCGGTGCTGGCTGTCGTACGCCTCCGGCTGTGGCCTTCACCACGCGTGGGACGGCGGCTCCTGCCCCGCTGAGCTGTGCGAGGATCCCGGGCATGGCACCGCTGCACCCACACTCAGGCGACCCCGTGTTCGACCTGCACGTCGGCGGCAAGATGGAGATCGTCTCGACGGTCGCCCTGAACGGCCCCGACGAGCTCTCTCTCGCCTACACCCCCGGCGTGGCGCGCGTGTGCGAGGCCATCGCCGCCGACCCGTCCCTGACCCAGCACTACACGTGGGTCCCCAACACCGTCGCCGTCGTCACCGACGGCACCGCGGTGCTCGGCCTGGGCGACATCGGTCCCGCCGCCGCGATGCCGGTGATGGAGGGCAAGGCGGTGCTCTTCAAGCAGTTCGGCGGCGTCGACGCCGTGCCGATCTGCCTCGACACCACCGATGTCGAGGAGATCATCGAGACGGTCGTGCGCCTCGCGCCGAGCTTCGGTGGCATCAACCTCGAGGACATCTCCGCCCCGCGCTGCTTCGAGATCGAGGCCAGGCTCAAGGAGCGCCTCGACATCCCCGTCTTCCACGACGACCAGCACGGGACCGCCGTGGTCGCGCTCGCCGCGCTGACCAACGCGCTGCGCCTGACCGGGCGTGACGCCTCGACCGTGCGGGTGGTCGTGCAGGGCGCTGGTGCCGCTGGCGTGGCCGTCGCCCGGATCCTGCTCGAGGCGGGGGTGCGCGACGTCGCCGTCCTCGACCGGCAGGGCGTGCTCAACTCCGAGCGCTCCGACCTCACGGCGGTCAAGGCCGCCCTCGCGCGCGACACCGCGGACCGGTTCGGTCGCCGCGGCAGCCTCGCCGACGTGATGGCGGGCGCGGACGTCTACATCGGCGTCTCCGGCGGCCAGGTGCCCGAGGAGATCGTCGCCTCGATGGCCGACGACGCGATCATCTTCGGCCTGGCCAACCCGACGCCCGAGGTCCACCCCGACCTCGCCCACAAGTACGCCCGCGTGGTGGCGACCGGCCGCTCGGACTTCCCCAACCAGATCAACAACGTGCTCGCCTTCCCCGGCATCTTCCGTGGTGCCTTCGACGTGCACGCCACGGCGATCACCGAGGGCATGAAGGTCGCCGCTGCCACGGCGCTCGCCGAGCTCGTCGGCGACGACCTGAGCGAGGACCTGGTGATCCCCTCGCCGTTCGACCCCCGCGTCCCGGGTGCCGTGCGTACGGCGGTCGCCGAGGCCGCGCGCCGCGACGGGGTCGCGCGCCGCTGACCGGACGGCCGGAAGGTCGAGACACCTCCCAGGTCGTCGCCACCTGCCCGGACCCTCTCGGCACGGGCCAATGGTCCCGTCAGGTGGGGAACTTGGACGGCTGCCGGGACCTCGCGCCGGGCCTAGGTTCGAGGTGTGAGCACTACGACCTCCGCGCGGAGGCCCGACGAGGAGCGCGTCCGCAAGCCGGTCCCGCCATCGGACCAGACGTGGCTCCACATGGACCGCCCGAACAACCTGATGCACGTCCGCTCCCTGATGTGGTTCGACGAGCCGGTGGGGATCGACGCCGTGCGACGCGTGCTCGAGGAGCGCTTGATCGCGCGCCACCCCGTCTTCCGTCGGCGCGCGGTGGAGCACGACGGGGAGTGGTACTGGGAGGACGACCCCGACTTCGACCTCGGCAACCACGTGCGCGTCGTCGGGCTCGAGGGCGATGAGGAGGACCTCCGGACCTGGATCGGGGAGCAGTTCGCCGTGCAGCTCGACCGCGAGCGGCCGCTGTGGACGATCGACCTCGTCACCGGCATCGACGGCTACGCCACGGTGATGTTCACCCGCTTCCACCACGCGCTCGCTGACGGGATCCGGCTGGTGCAGCTCATGTTCAGCCTGTGCGACCCGGTCGACGGCAGTGCCGTGGTGCCCGTGTCGGTGGGCCGCGCGCACCACAGCGCCGGCCTGCTCGCCACCGGCGCGGCGCTCGCGCGGCGCAGCGCGGGTGACGCGGGCGACCTCCTCCTGGGTGCGCTCAAGGTCCCGCTGCGGGTCGCTGCCACGCTCAGCCCGAGGCTGGTCCGGGAAGGCCTCGGCCTGGCCCTGCACCCCCTCCGGGTCATCGACGCGGTGGAGGGCATCACCTCGCGCGAGAACCAGTCGGTCAACACCATCGCCGAGGTCAGCCGGATCCTCACGGCACCACCCAGCACCCACACGGCATGGTCCGGCACGCCCGGCGTCGAGAAGGTCGTCTCGTGGGTGCGTGGCATCGACCTGGCCCGGGTCCGGGAGATCGGCCGGGCCACCGATGGCACCGTCAACGACGTGCTGCTCGCTGTCGTGTCCCTCGCGCTGACCCGCTACCTCGACGAGAAGGACGCGCTCGTCGACGAGATCGCGTGGCTCGTGCCCGTGTCGCTGGTGCCCTTCGACGCCGACCTGCCCGAGGACCTGGGCAACCACTTCTCCCTCGTCTTCCTCCCGATGCCGCTGGGCCTCGGCAGCACCGGCGAGGCGGTGTCCGCGATGAAGGAGCGGATGCTCCGCATCAAGCACAGCGTCGAGCCGGTCATCACCTTCGGCGTGCAGTGGATGATCGCCGAGTCGCCGCGGGCGCTCGCCGTACGCCTCACCGACCTCTTCGCCAACAAGGGCGTCGGGGTGCTCACCAACGTGCCGGGTCCGCGGGAGCAGGTCACCTTTGCCGGGGTGCCGGTCGCCGGCACCCTCGGCTGGGTGCCGATGTCGGGCCACCAGCCCCTCGGGATCTCGATCTTCAGCTACGGCGGCGAGGTCACCATCGGCGTCGCCGGTGACGCCGGGCTGGTGCCCGACCCCGACCGCATCGCCGAGCTCATCGAGCAGGAGTACGCCGCGATGTAGCGGCGCCGCCCACCACCGAGGACCGCCATGACCCATCGATCCGCCGCCGACCGATCCGCTCCCCGGCGAGCCCGCCGGAGGCTCGTGGTGCTCAACGTGAGCCTGGCCGGACCGGAGCTCGACTACGACGTCCCCGTGACGCTGCTGGGCCGGACCTTCCGCCTGGTGCGGCGCGGCACCTCGGGCGACGTCGCGGCGGCCGTGTCGGTGGTCGAGCAGTGGCGCGGGCGGACCTCGGCGTTCGCGATCTCCGGGGTGCGGGAGGCGCGGGCGGTCGGTCTCTTCTCCGGCGACGACGACGAGGTCGAGGCGATCCGCGCGGCATGCGGTGAGGTGCCGGCCACCGACGGCGAGCTGCTCACCGACGTCCTGCAGGAGTGGGCGATCCGCAGCGTCCAGGCGGAGCTGCCGGGCTACTTCACCAACGCCCGCACCCTCGTCCTGGGCAACGGCTACCACCTCCGCACGGCCAGGGTGCTCTCGGAGTTCACCCCCAACGTCGAGCACGCAGACCCCGTCGGCCGCCTCGACAACCTCGCCCTGCGGGCCGGCGCCGCCGCGCTGGGGCTTGCCGTCGACGCGGCGAGCCTGCCACTGCGCCTGGTCCCCGGTCGTCTTCGGCGCGGACTGGTCGCCCCGGCGGAGTGGGTCGCCCACGGTCTCGCGCGGCGCGCCGCCCGCGACTGCGACGTGGTGGTGGCGTCGTACGACGAGCTCACCGGTTTCGGGCTCGAGGACCTGGCGGGCAAGACCGTCGTCTCGTCCGCGATCTCGCCCGCGCGCCTGGCCGAGCTCGGCAGCCGTGGCGTCGACCGGGTCATCGACACGACGCCGCAGCCCTTCGAGCACGTGACCGTCGTGGCGGCCGTGCTCGAGGCGATGATGATGCTGCGCGGGGCCGGAGCCGCCGGGGACGTGCGTCCACTCGACGCAGACGCCATGCTCCGGGCCATCCAGGACGCGGGTCTCGAGCCCCGGTCGCTGCTGCCCAACGGGCCGCGGCGCAAGAGCCGCTTCGCGTTCGTCATCCACCCGCTGTCGACGCAGTACTTCCACAACGTGCAGCCGCTCGACGCGATCACGCAGCTCCCGGGGATGACCTCGGTGGTCGAGAAGGCCGCGGCCTACTTCCCGCCGTTCGTCTACAGCCACGTCACCGGCATCCGGTCACCCACCGGCGCCGAGGCCGAGGGGTGGCTCATCACCGTCGGCGGGACGCCCCGGGAGATGCTGGCGCACAGTCCGGAGTTCACCTACTCACGTCTGCTGGAGGCTGCCGACATCGCCCGCAAGCTGGGCGCGCAGATCATGGGGCTGGGCGCGTTCACCAAGGTGGTCGGTGACGCCGGGGTCACCGTCGCCAGGCGTGCGCCCCTGCCGGTGACGACCGGCAACAGCTACAGCGCGTCGGGCGCGCTGTGGGCGGCTCACGAGGCGATCAAGCGGCTCGGCATCGCGGAGGTCGACGAGTCGGGCCGCCTGCGCGGCAAGACCATGGTCGTCGGCGCCACCGGCGCGATCGGATCTGTCTGCGCGCGGTTGCTCGCGCTGGCCAGCGACGAGCTGTGGCTGGTCTCGCCCGAGTCCGCCAAGCTGCTCGCCCTCAAGGCCGAGATCGAGGCGGAGGACCCGCGGGCCCGGGTGTTCGTCGCGGCCCGACCCGACGAGGCGCTGCCGGAGATGGACATGATCGTCACCGCCACCTCCGCCGCCGGGCAGAAGGTGCTCGACGTGATGGCACTCAAGCCGGGCTGCGTCGTCACCGACGTCGCCCGGCCGCTGGACCTCTCGGCCGAGGACGTCGCCAGGCGGCCCGACGTGCTGGTCATCGAGTCCGGTGAGATCGAGCTGCCGGGAGAGCGCGTGCGGATGCGCGACATCGGGCTCCCCCCGGGCGTCGTCTACGCCTGCCTGGCCGAGACGATCGTGCTGGCGCTCGAGGGGCGCTACGAGACCTTCACGGTCGGGCGCAACATCGAGTGGACCAAGGTCAAGGAGATCTACCGCCTCGGTCTCACGCACGGCATGCGGCTCGCCACCATCTCCGGCGTGAACGGCGTGTACACCGACGAGGACTTCGACCGCGTGCGCCGCCTGGCGCTCGCCGCCGGCGCCGCCCGACAGCCGGGCACCCACCCCACCGCACTCGCCACCAGTCAGGGAGGACAGTCATGAAGGACGTGTCAGGAGCAACGGTGCTCGTCACCGGCGCCGCGATGGGCATGGGCCGGCTCTTCGCCGAACGCGCGGTCCGCGAGGGCGCGGCGGCCGTCGTGCTGGTCGACGTCAACGCCGAGGCCCTCGCCCAGGCCGCCGATGAGCTGCGTGACGGCGTGCCCGAGGGATCGGACACGGTGGTCGTCACCGAGACCGTCGACGTGCGCGACCCCGACCAGGTCAGCGCCGCGGCGAAGCGGATCGCGGACGGCGTCGGCACCGTGACGGTGCTCGTCAACAACGCGGGCATCGTGCGCGGCAACGGGTACTTCTGGGAGACCGACCCCGTCGCCGACGCCCAGCTCACCCTCGAGGTCAACGCCCTGGCCCCGATGCTGATGGCGCGCGCGTTCCTGCCCGGGATGATCCAGAGCGGCCGGCAGTGCCGGCTGGTCAACATCGCGTCGGCCGCCGGCCTGACCGCCAACCCGCGGATGGCGGCGTACGCCGGCTCCAAGTGGGCGGTCGTCGGGTGGTCGGACTCGGTCCGGCTCGAGCTCGAGCAGGCGGGCCACCGGCGGGTGAAGGTCACGACCGTGTGCCCCTACTACGTCAGGACCGGGATGTTCGACGGTGCCCGCTCGGCCCCACTGCTGCCACTCCTCGAGCCGGAGGACGTCGTGGACCAGACGTGGGCGGCGATGCTGAAGGGGCAGCCGATGCTCGTGCTGCCCCGCACCGTGCTGATCAGTGAGGTCGCCAAGGGCCTGCTGCCCATCGGCGTGCGCGACTTCGTCGCCGACAAGGTGCTCGGGATCTACCACACGATGGACGACTTCACGGGCCGCTCGAGCCGGTAGGGGAGACAGGGCCGCGTTCCGGTGGCGGCTCAGAAGCCGATCGACGGCTCCGGGGCCAGGGAGGTGCGCAGGGCGCGGGCGAGCTCGGCGTACGCCCCGGGCCGGTGCTCGGCGACCAGGCCGGCGCGCAGGAGCCCGGCGACCGGGCGGCCGAGGTAGCCCGCGCCGAGCACTGCCACGTCGAGCGTGACGTCGGCGGGGGCGTCGGTCCGGGAGGCCGAGCCCGACCCGGACGATGCGGTGAGACGCCAGCGGCCGGCGTTCCAGGGGGCGTGGCGGTCCTCGACCTCGACCACCACGTCGCAGTCGTCCTCATAGCCGCGCAGTGCCCAGGCAGCCTCGAGGTCGACGAGGCGGATCCAGGTGCTGTCCCAGGTCTTGAGGTCACCGGTGCCGCGGGGGCCGCCGACCCAGGCGAGCAGCGGGTCGTCGGCGCCGAGGTTCTCCAGCTTCGTGCTGCCCATCAGGTCGAGGTCGACGACGCGTCGGGCGAGGGCCAGGCGCGCAGCGGGGCCACCGCAGAATGAGCCGACGGTGACGGTGCCGGAGGGACGTGCGTTGTCCCACTTGTGGGAGCGGCGCAGCCCCACGAAGCCGACGTCCTCGCCGTCGCGGCGGGCGAAGAGGACGCGCCGCGGCTCCTTGTCGCGCAGCTCCTCGGGCGTCTCGCGCGCGAGCAGTGCGAAGAAGTCGGCGGTCCCGATGATCGTGCCGGGGAAGTCGCCCGCCACAGCCAGCTGGCACGCACGCATCCGCTCGGGCACGCCCGGCGCGGCCATCGTCACGAGGTGCGTGGTGATGCCGGCGATCTCGTCCTCGAGGTGGGGCGCGGTGAAGGTGGTGCCGCGACCCAGGTCGACCTGGTGGGTGAGCACGGCCAGGCCGTAGCCGAACCGGCCGTAGATGGAGGCCTCGCTGGCGTGGAGGGCCGAGATCGCCACGCCGGCGTCGTGCGTGCGCGCGAGGTGGTCGGTGATCATCGCGGTGAGCACCCCCCGGCGTCGCGCGTCGGGATGTACGCCGACCCACGTCAGGCCCGCGATCGGCACCAGGTCGCCGCCGGGGAGCACCAGCTCCATCGGCCGGACGCCGTAGATGCCGCTGTGCAGGTCGTCCGGGCCGTCGGGGAGGTCGACCACGAAGCGCTGGTCCTCCGGCAGGCCGAGGCGGAGGTGCTCGGCGTCGGCCTCGGTGACCTCGCCGAACCACACGAGCTGGTCGGTGGCGAGGTAGGTCGCGGCGTCCGGGGAGGGTCGTACGTCGATGCTCACCCGACCAGCCAATCGTCCCGGGAGGAGGACCTGCAACCGGTTAAGGCCGATCCCTCGCTAGGGTCGGAGGATGTTCGCCGTCTATGCCGAGTCCTTCTCCTCCGACGACCCGCTGAGCGGCCTGGTGGTGGGGGAGCGCCCCGCCCCGGAGGCCCCTGACGGGTGGGCGACGGTGACCGTGAAGGCCGCCAGCCTCAACCACCACGACCTCTGGTCGCTGCGCGGCGTGGGCCTGCGCCAGGAGGCGCTGCCGATGATCCTCGGGTGCGACGCCGCGGGCCTCGACGAGGACGGCAACGAGGTCGTCGTGCACGGCGTCATCGGCGACCCGGCGTGGACCGGTGACGAGGCCGACGATCCGGGCCGGTCGCTGCTGTCCGAGCGTCACCAGGGCACGTTCGCCGACCAGGTCGTCGTGCCGCGCCGCAACCTCGTGCCCAAGCCGGCCTCGCTGTCGTTCGAGGAGGCTGCCTGCCTCCCCACCGCCTGGCTGACCGCCTACCGGATGCTCTTCGTCCAGGGCGCCTGCAAGCCGGGGGAGACGGTGCTGGTGCAGGGTGCCGGTGGCGGTGTCGCCACGGCGCTGATCGTGCTCGGCCGCGCGGCGGGCCTGACGATGCTGGCCACCAGCCGCGACGAGGCCAAGCGCACCCGGGCCGTCGAGCTGGGGGCCCACGAGGTGTTCGAGTCGGGCGCCCGGCTGCCGGTCAAGGTCGACGCGGTCATGGAGACGGTCGGCAAGGCGACGTGGAGCCACTCGATCCGCTCGCTGCGACCGGGCGGGCGCATCGTGATCAGCGGGACGACCTCGGGCCCCGACGTCGACGATGCCGGTCTCACCCGGGTCTTCTTCCTGCAACTCTCGATCATCGGCTCGACGATGGGCACCCGCCAGGAGCTGGACCAGCTCGTGAAGTTCCTCGACGCCACGGGCACGAAGCCGCTGATCGACCACACGCTCCCGATGGAGCAGGCCCGTGACGGCTTCGCCTCGATGGCCGGGGGCGAGGTCTTCGGCAAGATCGTGTTCACCCGGTGAGGCACGTCCTGACCGGTGCCGGCTCGGGCATCGGGCTCGCCCTCGCGCACCGGCTCGCCGGCCGCGGCGACGACCTCGTCCTCCTCGCCCGCAGCGAGGCCCGCGCGGCCGAGCTGGGCGGAACGTTCCCGCAGGCGGAGGTCCTGGTCGCGGACCTCGCGGAGCCCGGCACCCTCAACGGGCTCGGGCGCCAGGTGGACGGACCGGTCGACACCCTGCTGCACGTCGCCGGCGTCGTCGACCTCGCGAGGGTGGACCGGCTGCGGCTGGCCGAGTGGGAGGAGCAGATCACCGTCAACCTCACCGCCCCGGCCGTGCTGACCCGCGAGCTCCTCCCGCGCCTGCGGGCGAGCCGCGGCACGGTCGTCTTCGTGAACTCCTCGGCCGGGCTGTCCGCGAGCGCCGAGTGGTCGGCGTACGCCGCCTCGAAGTTCGGCCTGCGCGCCTTCGCCGACGCGTTGCGCGCCGAGGAGGTCGAGCACGGGGTGCGGGTGAGCACGGTCTACCCGAGCCGCACCGCGACGCCGATGCAGGAGAAGGTGCACGAGCAGGAGGGTCGGACCTATGACTCCTCGCGGTGGATCAGCGCGGAGACGGTGGTCGACACGATCGTGCACGTCGTCGACCTGCCCGTCGACGCGACGATCCCCGACGTGACCGTCCGCCCCGTGGTGCCGCGAACCGGCACCTGATCAGGCCTCGAGCACGAAGGCGCGGATCCTCCGGCTCTGCCCGATGCGCTGCCGGTAGCTGAGGTAGCCGGGGTAGATTTCCCCGGCCAGGGCGAAGATCTCCTCCGCCTCAGCCGGCGTCGCAGGACGGGCGGTGACCTCGCGCGAGGTGTTGCGGTAGGTCACCACGGCGCGCGGGTCGGCCTCCAGGTTCAGCGCCCACGCCGGGGTGGCGGCCTGCCCGAAGTTGGTGCCGAGCAGCGCGAGCGTGCCGGCGTACGGCGTCGCGATGAGGTGGCTGGTGCGTGGCTTGCCGGACTTGCGGCCGGTCGTCGTGACGTCGAGCACTGCCAGGCCGGCGAGCAGGCCGGGTGCGCTCTGCCGGCCCTTGCTGAGCCTGCCGACGGTGTCGTCGAGGTGGCGCAGCACGCGTGAGAACGCCCAGCCGCCGGGGCGGGTGCCGGCGGCCCACCGGACGAGCCGGTGGAGCGGGTTGGCCGAGGAGTGCGAGTAGCCGAGGTCGTCCGCGAGTCCCACCGCGTCACGCCCCTGCCGCGGGCTCGCGCGAGCGCCAGTTGAGGGCGCCGACCAGCAGCATCCGCAGCTGGGTGCGGGCCTGCGCCAACGTGCGGGCCTCGGAGTCGGGGTCCTCCACGAGCCGTTCGGTTATCGTCACCACGAACGACACGATGAGGTCGGCCAGCAGGCCGATGTCGGCGCTGGAGTACTGCTGGGCCGCGCCGCTGCGGGCGATGTCGGTGGCCAGCTCGCGGGTGATCAGCTCGATCTCGTGGCTGATCGCCTCGCGGACGCGTGGGGGACCGGCGGTCCGCTCGCGGGCGATGAAGGCGTAGTGGGACCGGTTCTCCCGCACGTGCTCCGCCACGATCGGCAGCGAGCCGTCGATGAAGTCGCGGTACTCCGGGGCATGGCGCCACACGTCCATGAGCATCAGGCGGAGGGAGCGGAAGCTCTCGTCGACCAGCGCCAGGCCCAGGAGCTCGAGGGAGCCGAAGTGGCGGTAGAACGCGGTGGGCACCACGCCGACCTGCTTGGCGACCTGCCGCAGCGAGATCGCCGCCAGGTTCGAGTCCGCCGCGAGCGCGAGCGCGGCATCGAGGATCGCCCGGCGGGTGCGTTCCTTGCGCTCGGCGCGCGACTCGCCGTCCTCGGGCTCGGCGGACGACGGGGGCATGCGTCGAGCCTAGATCACGCGGACCCCCGAACCGACCTGCACGCGCCTTCGCACGAGGGTGCACGACCGTTCACCGAAGTGCCCCGCATCACCCGTCGAGCGGTTGACGCCCGTTCGGACGCGGGGGATAGTTGAGTGCACAGGCGTTCACTCGATGGAACGGAGGTCAGGATGATCGTCCTCGACCGGATCGTGCGTTCGCGCACGGCGGCTGCCCTCGCCGCGCCGCACAGCGTCGACCACTATCTCTCCCGCATCAACCCGATGTGGGCCGCGCACGAGGTGCGCGCCCGCGTCGTCGACGTACGCCGCGAGACCAGCACGCCCGGCGCTCCCGTCGCCACCCTCACCCTCCAGCCCACCGCCACCTGGCGCGGCCACCGCGCCGGGCAGTACGTCCAGGTGGGCCTCGACGTGCCGGGCGCCGCCCGTCGGATGACGCGGTGCTTCTCGATCTCCTCGGCCGCCTCGCGTCCCGGGGAGCAGATCACCCTGACCGTCCGCTCCCACGCGGAGGGCCAGGTGAGCAGGCGTCTCGTCGACGCCGAGCCGGGACGGGTGCTGCACCTCTCCCAGGCGCAAGGCGACTTCACGCTGCCGATCAGTCCGGCGACCCCGGGCATCGATCCGCTGCTCTTCATCACGGGAGGCTCGGGCATCACGCCCGCGATGTCGATGGTGCGGACCCTGCTCCGTGACGGGTACTCCGGCCGTGCCGGGCGGCCCGTCACGTTCCTGCACCACGCCCGCTCGCCGGAGGACCAGATCTACGCCGACGAGCTCGCCCGGATCGCGGCCGACGACAACGACGTCACCGTCCACCTGCGCCACGGCGACGCCGTCTTCAACGAGCTCGAGCTGCGCCGGCTCGTCCCGCGCTTCCGCGACACCGACACCTGGGCGTGCGGCCCCGCCGGGATGATCGACCTGGTGCGCGCGGCGTACGCCGGCAGCCCGCGGCTGCGGCTCGAGCTCTTCAAGCCGCCAGTCTCGACAGGCCCGACCAGCGGGGGGATCAGTGCCGAGGGCGACCTCGTGCTCGCCGCCAGCGACCTTCAGGTCGCCAACAGCGGCGCACCGATCCTCGAGCAGGCCGAGGCGCTCGGCCTCACGCCCGAGTTCGGGTGCCGCATGGGCATCTGCTTCTCCTGCACCACGCGCAAGGCCGAGGGCACCGTCCGCAACGTGCTCTCCGGCGTCGAGTCCTCGCTCCCCGACGAGGACATCCAGATCTGCGTCTCCGCCCCGGTCGGCGACTGCGTCGTCGACCTGTGACGAAAGGACCCACCATGACCACCACGCACCAGAGGCTCACCCCTGACCAGCTCGAGGCGTTCGGCAAGGAGATGGACGACCTCCGCCAGCGGATCCTGGCCGACCTCGGCGAGGACGACGCGGCCTACATCCGCGGCATCGTCAAGCGCCAGCAGCAGATGGAGGTGCTCGGCCGCGCGCTGTACTACCTCCCGCCGGCCTGGCCGCTCGCGGTCGCTGCGCTGTCGGTCTCCAAGATCCTGGAGAACATGGAGATCGGCCACAACGTGATGCACGGCCAGTACGACTGGATGGGCGACCCGCACCTGAGCTCACGCGTCTACGAGTGGGACAACGTGTGCCCGAGCGAGCAGTGGAAGTACTCCCACAACTACATCCACCACACCTTCACCAACATTCTCGGCAAGGACCGCGACATCGGCTACGGCATCCTCCGCATGGACGAGGACCAGGAGTGGCACCCCTACTACCTCGGCAACCCGGTCTACGCCTTGCTGCTGATGGTCTTCTTCGAGTGGGGCGTCGCGATGCACGACCTCGAGATCGAGAACATCGTCAAGGGGACCCGTTCGATGCAGGACAACAAGGCCCTCCACGCCGGGATCATGCGCAAGGTGCGGCGGCAGGCGCTCAAGGACTACGTGCTGTTCCCCGCCCTCACCGGGCCGCTGTTCCCGCTGACGTTCCTCGGCAACGCGACGGCCAACCTGGTGCGCAACGTGTGGGCGTTCAACATCATCTTCTGCGGCCACTTCCCGGCCGGCGCCGAGACGTTCAGCCAGGAGGAGTGCGAGGACGAGTCCCGCGGCCACTGGTACCACCGGCAGGTGCTCGGCTCGGCCAACATCGCCGGTGGGCGGCTGTTCCACATCATGTCCGGCAACCTCAGCCACCAGATCGAGCACCACTTGTTCCCGGACCTGCCGGCCCGGCGCTACCCGGAGATCGCGCCCGAGGTGCGCGAGATCTGCGAGCGGTACGGCATGGCGTACACGACCGGTCCGCTGCGCACGCAGCTGTGGAGCGTGGCGAAGAAGATCTGCCGCCTCGCGCTGCCCGGCCGTACGTCCACGCCGGAACCCGCCGCCGCACGCCCTCTGGCCGCCTGAGGCGGGCCCTCAGTCCTCCGGGTCGTCGAGGCGGGCGAGCCAGGTGGCGAGCCGCTCGACGGGCACCTCGAAGTCGGGGTGGGCGTCGACGAAGGCCTGCAGCTGCTCGGCGAGCCACGCCAGGGTGACCTCCTCGTCACCCCGGCGCCGCTCGAGCTCCTCGATCCCGCGATCGGTGAAGTACACCGGTTCCCTCGGCTCAGTAGTCGTGGCCGCCGCTGCGCGGCGACTCGAACGCTGCGTCGAGGAGCGTCCGCTGCTCCTCGGTGTGGCGCTTGACGGTGCCGACCGACGGCGACGCCGACGACGGGCGGGTGACCGGCTCGACCTCGAGGTCGAGCTCCGGCCACACGTTGAGCTGGTAGTGCGGCCACGGGCCCATGTTGCGGGGCTCGTCCTGCACCCAGCGGATCGCCTTGAGGTTGGGGTACTTGGCGACCTCGGCCCGGATCTCCTCGATCGGGTTCGGGTAGAGGCGCTCGACGCGGCCGATCGCGAACTTCGCCCCGTCCTCGCGCTTGGTCCGCTCGACCATGAGGTCCCACGTGACGCGGCCCGAGCACATGATCAGCGTCTCGACCTGTGCGGGGTCCGCGGCGTCGTCGCCGATGAAGGCACGGAACGTCGTGTCGCCCACGAAGTCGGCCGGCTGGGAGGCCGCCTCCTTGCGCTTGAGCATCGACTTCGGGGTGAAGACGATCAGCGGACGGTGCTCCTCGCCGAGCGAGTGGCGGCGCAGCAGGTGGAAGTACGACGCCGGGGTCGAGGGCTGTGCCACGACCATCGCGTCCTCGGCGCACATCGTCAGGAACCGCTCGATGCGGGCCGAGCTGTGGTCGGGGCCCTGGCCCTCGTAGCCGTGGGGGAGGAGCAGGACGACGCCGGACTGCTGGCGCCACTTGGTCTGGCCGGCGGAGATGAACTCGTCGATCACCGTCTGGGCGCCGTTGACGAAGTCACCGAACTGCGCCTCCCACAGCACGAGCGCCTCGGGCCGGGCGACGGAGTAGCCGTACTCGAAGCCGAGGGCGGCGTACTCGGACAGCAGCGAGTCGTAGACGTGGAACTTCGCCTGGTCCTCGGTGAGGTTCGTCAGCGGGGTCCACTCGTCGGCGTTGGTCCGGTCGATGATGGTGGCGAAGCGCTGCACGAACGTGCCGCGACGCGAGTCCTGGCCGGCCAGGCGCACCGGGCGGCCGTCCATCAGCAACGAGCCGAAGGCGAGGATCTCGCCGGTGCCCCAGTCGATGGGGCCGTCGGTGATCGCGGCCGAGCGGCGCTGCAGCTGCGGCATCACCTTGGGGTGGACGGTGAAGCCGTCCGGCGGCGTGACATAGCTGTCGGCGATCCGCTTGAGGACCTCCTGGGAGACCGCGGTCGAGAACTCGCCGGCGGGCTTGTCGGGGTAGTCCGGGACGGTGGTCCACTCGATGGGCGCCTCCGAGCTGGCCTCGCGCACCTCGGTGAAGACCCGCTCCAGCTGCTGCTGGTAGTCCTTGAGGACCTGCTCGGCCTCCTCGATGGTGATGTCGCCACGACCGATCAGCGACTCGGTGTAGAGCTTGCGCACCGAGCGCTTCTGCTCGATCAGGTCGTACATCAGCGGCTGCGTGTACGACGGGTCGTCGCCCTCGTTGTGCCCGCGGCGGCGGTAGCAGACGAGGTCGATGACGACGTCCTTGTTGAACGCCTGGCGGTAGTCGAACGCGAGCCGGGCGACGCGGATGCACGCCTCGGGGTCGTCGCCGTTGACGTGGAAGATCGGCGCCTGCACCATGCGCGCCACGTCGGTGGCGTAGAGCGAGGAGCGCGACGAGCCGGGGGAGGTGGTGAAGCCGACCTGGTTGTTGATCACCACGTGCACGGTGCCGCCGGTGCGGTAGCCGCGCAGCTGCGAGAGGTTGAGCGTCTCGGCGACCACGCCCTGACCGGCGAACGCCGCGTCGCCGTGGACGAGCAGCGGCAGGACCGGGAACTTCTCGCCCTGGTCGAGGATGTCCTGCTTGGCGCGGGCGATGCCCTCGAGGACCGGGTTCACCGCCTCGAGGTGCGAGGGGTTCGCAGCGACGGAGACCTTGATCTTGTCGCCGGAGCCGGCCACGAACTCGCCCTCGGCGCCGAGGTGGTACTTCACGTCGCCGGAGCCCTGGACCGTGCGCGGGTCGATGTTGCCCTCGAACTCACGGAAGATCTGGCTGTACTTCTTGCCGACGATGTTGGCCAGCATGTTGAGCCGTCCGCGGTGCGCCATGCCGATGGTGACCTCGTCGAGGCCCTGCTCGGCGGCGGCCTCGCAGATCTCGTCCACGAGCGGGATGGTCGTCTCGCCGCCCTCGAGGCTGAAGCGCTTCTGGCCGACGAACTTGGTCTGCAGGAACGTCTCGAAGGCCTCGGCCTGGTTGAGCTTCAGCAGGATCCGCAGCTGCTCCTCGCGGGGCGGCTTCACGTGCGGCTGCTCGACGCGCTCCTGGATCCACTTGCGCTGCTCGGGATCCATGATGTGCATGTACTCGATGCCGGTGGTGCGGCAGTAGGAGTCGCGCAGGATGCCCAGGATGTTGCGCAGCTTCATGAAGCGCCGGCCCTCGCCACCGAACGACCCGGTCGCGAACTCACGGTCGAGGTCCCACAGCGTCAGGCCGTGCGACTCGATCTCGAGGTCGGGGTGGCTGCGCTGGCGGTACTCCAGCGGGTCGGTGTCGGCCATCAGGTGGCCGCGGACCCGGTAGGCGTGGATCAGCTCGAGGATGCGGGCCTGCTTGACGATGTCGTCGTCGTGGGAGGCCACGACGTCGCGCGCCCAGCGGATCGGCTCGTAGGGGATGCGCAGCGAGCGGAAGATCTCGTCGTAGAACTCGTTCTCGCCGATCAGCAGGCCGTGCACGCGCTTGAGGAACTCACCCGACTGCGCGCCCTGGATGACCCGGTGGTCGTAGGTGGACGTCAGCGTCATCGACTTGCTGATGGCGTTGCGGTTGATCGCCTCGTCGGAGGCGCCCTGCCACTCCGGCGGGTACTCCATGGCGCCGACGCCGATGATCGCGCCCTGGCCGGACATCAGTCGGGGCACCGAGTGCACGGTGCCGATGCCGCCGGGGTTGGTCAGGGACATCGTGGTGCCCTGGAAGTCGGTCACCGCCAGCTTGCCGTCGCGCGCCTTGCGGACCATCTCCTCGTAGGCGGTCCAGAACGCGGCGAAGTCCATCGTCTCGGCGCCCTTGATGTTGGGGACGAGCAGCTGGCGCGAGCCGTCGGGCTTCTGCATGTCGATCGCCAGGCCGAGGTTGATGTGGGCCGGGGTGACCAGGTTGGGCTTGCCGTCGACGACCTCGTAGCCGACGTTCATCTCCGGCATCGACTTCAGCGCCTTCACCAGCGCGTAGCCGATGATGTGGGTGAAGGACACCTTGCCGCCGCGGGCGCGGGCGAGGTGGTTGTTGATGACGGTGCGGTTGTCCCACAGCAGCTTGACCGGGACCGAGCGGACCGAGGTGGCGGTCGGGACGCTCAGCGAGGCGTCCATGTTGGCCGCGGTGCGGGCCGGGGCGCCGCGCAGCACGGTGTAGGTCGGCTCGTCGCTGGCCTTGGTCGGCGCGGCCGGCGTGGGGTCCTTGGCGACCGGGGTGCTGGTGCCCTTGGCGGGCTCGTCGGCCTGCGCCGCGGGGCGCGGGGTCGACGTGGCGGGGGCCTTCGAGGCCGGCGTCCCGCTCGCCTTCGCAGCGGGGGCGGCCGTGGCGGCGGGAGCCTTGGCGGGTGCGGCCGCCGGCGCCTTGGCGGGAGCAGCCTTGGCGGGAGCCGCGGCCGCAGGAGCGGTGCCGTTGCCGAAGTACGCCACCCACTCAGGCCCCACGCTCCCGGGATCCTTGTCGTACTGCTCCTTCATCTCCTCCACGAGCCACTCGTTGGCTCCCAGGTCAGATGACGGTGCAACCGAGTGATTGCCGGACTGCCCGTTCGGGGACTGCGCCACGCTTGTTTCGCCTCTTCCAGATCTCATCGCGCGAGGGTTTGGCCAATTTCACCAAGTCGCCGTCAAGGCTAGTCGCACACGCTCCCAAATGCAGGGGCGGGCCCGTCCTTTGAGGCATGGTGTCGACCACACCCCATCCGTACCTCCCGGTAACCGGTCAGGCGACCGGTCCACCGGCCGATCGGGAAGCCGTCGGCACCCCGGTCCCGACCCGTCCCACCTGCTGTCTCACCCCCGCCTGGAGTCGTCATGCCACGCCCCTCACCGGGCCGCACGCCGTGGGCCCGCCTCGCTGCCCTCGTGCTCGTCCTGGTCCTCCCGCTGTCCGCCACCGCCTGCTCGTCGGGCTCGGACCCCGAGGCCGCCCCCGAGCGGCTCAGCCGGGGCGACGACCGGGCGACGCTCGCCTCGCACCCGGTGCAGACCAGGACCACGATCCACCGCGTCTTCGGGCGGCTGCCCGACGCGAGGCGCAAGGTCGTACGCCGCCAGGTGGGCGAGGTCGTGGACCGCTGGTGGGACGCCGCCTACCTCGGCGGCACCTACCCGCGCAGCAGCTTCCCCTCCGCGTTCCCGGGGTTCACCAAGGGCGCCGAGGCGCGCGCGCGCTCCGACAAGGCGCTCCTGACCAACCAGACCGGTGGCCGGCGCATCGACTCGGTCGAGGCCAGGCACCGTTCGGTCTCGCTCGACATCCTGGCGACGGGCAAGCAGGCGCGGTCGGTGACCGCCCACGTGGTGCTGCGCTTCGACACCGCCGGCGACAAGACCGGCACCACCGTCGTGCGCGGCCGGTTGTTCCTGGTCCGCAAGCGAGGTGCGTGGCGCATCTTCGGCTACGACGTCTCGAAGGGAGCGCGCCGATGACCGGGTTCGTGACGAGGGCCCGCGTGGTCCGGGGCGTGCGCGCCGCCGCGCTCGCCGCGGTGCTCGCCGTCACCGCGCTGGTGGTGCCCCAGGGCGCCGTTCAGCCGACCGAGATGAGCCTGGTCAAGATCCGGCACGCCCAGGGCGTCTCGGTGGGTGACGACGTGGTGTGGATCCTGGCGGTCGGCTCCGACGCGCGCCCCGGCGAGGACATGACGCGTTCGCGCGGCGACGCGCTCCAGATGGTGGGCATCAACACGCGCACCGGCTCGGCCACCGCCATCGGCGTGCCCCGTGACTCGTGGGTGAGCATCCCGGGTCACGGCCGGGAGAAGATCAACTCGGCGCTCTACTTCAGCGGCCCGCGCGGCATGGCGGGCGCGATGCGCAACCTCGTCGGCATCGAGCCCGACTACGTGATGGTCACGCGCTTCCCGTTCTTCGAGGACATGGTCGACGACATCGGTGGCATCACGGTCACCAACCCCCGCCGCTTCTACGACCCCTACCTGAAGAAGGAGGGGTTCCGGAAGGGCCGCATCCACCTCGGCGGCTACGACGCCATGGCCTTCTCCCGCATCCGCAAGGGCCTCGTCGGCGGCGACTTCGACCGCTCGGCCAACCAGCAGCGGACGTTGCGCGGCATCCACGCCCGGATCCGCGCGCAGGCCGACCGGCCGGGCTTCATCGAGCGTGGCGTGATGACCGTGATGGAGCACATGGCGACCAACGCCGACCCCGGCGAGCTCTACGAGCTGGCCCAGGCCGTGGCCCAGGTCGACCCGCGCCGGATCACCACCTGCGTCGTGCGAGGGCGCGTGGGCTTCGTCGGCGCCGCCAGCGTGGTCTTCCCCGACGTGGCGCAGGCGCGGCGGCTGGGCCGCGACGCCCGCTCCGACGCCGCGCTGCGTCGCTGCTGAGGCCTGACGGGACCCGCCTGCCCGGGATGCCCGTCGGCACCCGGAGACGACGCGACGCCGAGTCGAACCCCATGGCCGACTCGGCGTCGCTGATCGTGAGAGTACTCAGGACGAGCCTCAGTGCGGGTAGATGCGCCCCGCCGTGCGGGCCAGGTCGATGACCACGGCCTCGGAGTAGAGCGTGATCCGCAGCGCGATCACCTGCGAGCCGCGGTAGCCGGTGTCCACGAGCTGGCGCTGGATCTCGCCGATCCCGTTGGGCAGCTCGACCACGCCTCCCGGCTCGGGGACCTGGATGGGCTGGCCCGCGACCGTGATGGAGCCGACCGACGTCGAGACCGTGGAACGGACCCGCTGGCCGGTCTTCTGCCGCATGGCGGCTCGGGACGACACGTCGGAGACGACGAGCTGGGCGGTGGGCACCGAGAAGGAGTCGATGGCGGTGCGCGACCAGCCCTTGGCGACCGACTTCTTGCGGAACTGGTCGCCGTGGACCTGGTAGACGACGCCGTCGAGGGTCACCGGCACCGGCACGAGCTGGCTGGCGTGGGGGACCTTGTAGGTCTGCGTGCGTCCGCGCGATCCCTGGCAGGGGAGGGCCTTGTGCTCGACGTTGCCGAACTTCAGGGCACCTTCGAGCGCCTGGTAGTCCATCGCGGTGCCACCGGAGCGGAAGACGCCGACCGGGGCCGGGCCACCCATCCGCACGCGGGCGGTGCCGAGCTCGACGAGCTGGCGGCGGTCACCCGCGGTGACCTCGATCCGCAGCGCCGACGCCTGGGACTGCGCGTTGTTGCTGTTCGCGCGGCCGTTCTTGTAGCCCAGCGCGATGCTGCCGAGGCCGGGGATCTGGATCGGCTTGGTGACGTCGCTCAGCACCTGGAACACCTGCTGGGCGGCCTGCTGGGTGCCGGTGAACACCGTGTCGGTGACCTGGTCGAGCGGTGCCAGCAGCTGCTGCAGCTCGGGCGGCAGGCTCTGGACCACGGTGTTGTCGAGCAGCTCGAGGGAGATGCTGGCGAAGGTGAAGCTCTCGGCGTGGCCGTAGCCGCGCGGGGTGTTGAACGCGTCGGCCGTGGTCTGCAGGCCCTTGATGACGAGCTTGGGGGTGGTCAGCGGTCCGACGGTGCCGCCGATGCTGATGTCGTCGATCGTGCTGGTGCCGCGAACGCCGTGGGTGCTGCCGTCGGTGTAGGTCTCGGTGCGGCTCGTGCTCGCCGAGACGTGGATGAGCGGGTTGTCGGGCACGGACACCGCGGACTGCTGCTCGACGACCTTGCCGGCGGCGCGGGTGCACAGCTGCTGGGCGTGCGCGTCCTTGAGGTTGAGCGCCTCGACGCTGTCCGTCACCAGCTTCACGCCGTAGACGTCGCCGCGGTAGCCGAAGTCGGTGAGCTGGTCGTCCGCGCGGGACAGCGTGGTGCCGGCCGCCTGCGCCGGTGCGGCGAGCGTGGCGGCGAGAGCCAGTCCTGCTGCGAGGACGACGCTCGTGGCTGCCGCCGAGCGGCGCCTGGTGGTGCGTGGCATGGGTTCCCCTCCCGAGGTCCGTGGGGAGCCGACCAGGGGCCGATCCCCTCAGACCGGCACGTGCTCCCTCGAGCGCTCAACGACGGTGGCGCGGTCAGGTCACGGCAGGGAAGACACGAGCGGCGGCACCCTGGTGGGTGCCGCCGCTGCTGGCGCCTCCGGCAGGATTCGAACCTGCGGCACCTGGTACCGGAAACCAGTGCTCTATCCCCTGAGCTACGGAGGCGTGCGCCGTCCCGGGTGACCGGGAACGGTGCGCGGTGAAGACTACCGGTCGCACGACGAGGTCGTGCAACCGCCCGACCTCAGCGCAGGGCGAGCGAGCCGGACGTCGTGGCGGGGAAGGGGAGCGCCTCGTGCTCGGCGACCCGGGCGTCGAGCTGTGCGGCCACGTCCTCGGGCCACGGCGCGGTCAGGCGGGTGGAGAGGTCGACGTGCAGGAAGATCTCCTCGACCACGCAGGCCACGGTCCTCTTGGTCTCGTCGAGGAGGTAGACGAGGGCGTGCGCAGCCCGCTCCGAGCGACCGAGCAGCCGGACCCGCGCGGACATCGTGTCGCCGGTGCGCAGCTCGCTCAGGTAGGTCACGTGGTGCTCCGCGGCGAAGCAGGCGTGCCCGTCGGTCAGCGGCCACATCTGCGGGATGCCCACCTCGACCAGGGACTCGTCGAGCCCCTCGCTGGCGATGCCGATGTAGTGGCGGACGTTGAGGTGGCCGTTGATGTCCTCGAAGGGCATGGGCACGGGCTGCTCCGCATAGGCAGGGAGCTCGATCAGCTGGTCGTAGGTGGGGTGCGTCGTCACAGGCAGGACCTTAGGGCAGGCCGCCTCGGCAACCACGGCGTGAAACCGGTTCGAGGCGGTCGGCGCCCCGCCGATAGGCTTGGCGGGTGAACCCCGAGCAGCTCTCCGCGACCATCGTCGACGTGCTGGCGGCCCTCGTGGCCGACGGCACGGTGACCCTCCCTGACGGCGTGCCGACGGAGGTCACGGTGGAGCGACCCCGGCAGAAGGGTCACGGCGACTACGCCACCAACGTCGCGATGCAGCTCGCGAAGAAGGCATCCACCAACCCGCGGGCCTTCGCCGAGCTCGTCGCCGAGCGGCTGCGCGCCTCCGACGGTGTCGCCGAGGTCGAGGTCGCCGGTCCGGGCTTCCTCAACGTGACGGTCGAGGCCGGCGCCCAGGGACAGGTGGCGGCCGACATCGTCGCGGCAGGGGAGTCGTACGGCTCCTCCGACGCGTTCGCGGGGGAGAAGATCAACCTCGAGTTCGTCTCCGCCAACCCGACCGGGCCCCTCCACCTCGGTGGCGTGCGGTGGGCGGCCGTGGGCGACGCGCTGGGCCGGATCTTCACCAAGACGGGCGCCGACGTGACCCGCGAGTACTACTTCAACGACCACGGCGCCCAGATCGACCGGTTCAGCTCCTCGCTGCTGGCCAGCGCCAAGGGCGAGTCCGCCCCCGAGGATGGCTACGGCGGCCAGTACATCCACGACATTGCCACCGCAGTCGTCGAGCGGCGCCCCGACGTCAAGGAGCTCGACGACGCGCAAGCCCAGGAGGTGTTCCGCGAGGTAGGCGTCGACATGATGTTCGAGGAGATCAAGAAGTCGCTGCACGACTTCGGGGTCGACTTCGACGTCTACTTCCACGAGAAGTCGCTGCACGACTCCGGCGCCGTCGAGCGCGCCATCGAGCGCCTGACCGAGATGGGCAACACCTACGAGGCCGACGGCGCGCTGTGGCTTCGCACCGAGAAGTACGGCGACGACAAGGACCGCGTGATCATCCGGTCCAACGGCACCCCGGCCTACATCTCCGGCGACCTCGGCTACTACCTCGACAAGCGAGAGCGGGGCTTCGACCGCTGCTTCATCATGCTGGGCGCCGACCACCACGGCTACGTCGGCCGGATGAACGCCATGTGCAGCGCCTTCGGCGACGAGCCCGGCAAGAACCTCGAGATCCTCATCGGCCAGATGGTCAACCTGCTCAAGGACGGCGAGCCGGTGCGGATGTCCAAGCGCGCCGGCACGGTGGTGACCATCGACGACCTCGTCGAGGCGATCGGCGTGGGCGCCAGCCGCTACGCGCTCGCCCGCTACCACAGCGACAGCCCCATCGACATCGACCTCGACCTCTGGTCGCGGGCCACCAACGACAACCCCGTCTTCACCGTGCAGTACGCCCACGCCCGGGTGTCGAGCCTGATGCGGAACGCTGCCGACCTCGGGGTCGAGGCGCAGTCGCACCCCGCGCTGCTCACCCACGAGAAGGAGGGCGAGCTCCTGCGTGCCCTCGCGGAGTTCCCGCGCGTGGTCAAGGCCGCTGCGGAGCTGCGCGAGCCGCACCGCGTCGCGCGCTACCTCGAAGAGCTCGCCGGCACCTACCACCGCTTCTACGACAGCTGCCGGGTGCTGCCCCGCGGTGACGAGGAGACCGGCGACCTCCACCGGGCGCGGTTGGTCCTCGTCGACGCCACGCGGGTGGTCCTCGCCAACGGCCTCGACCTGCTCGGCGTCTCGGCTCCCGAGAGGATGTGATCGGGCGTGCCGACTGCGCACCCGTCCGGCTGGGCGCACGCGGACGGCGCGCTGCGGGGACCCCACTGGCTGCGTGAGCCCGCCGACACCAACGCGCTCGTCGAGCACCTCTGGTCCCGCACCGCGGTCAAGTCGGACGGCGTGCTGGCCGTCGGGGGAGTGCCGTTGCCCGAGCTGGTCCGCGAGCACGGGTCGCCGGCCTACGTCCTCGACGAGGACGACTTCCGCACCCGGGCCCGCGCCTTCCGCGACGCCTTCGCCGACTACGACGTCTTCTACGCCGGCAAGGCCTTCCTCTGCACCACGGTCGCCCGGTGGCTGGCCGAGGAGGGCCTCTCGCTCGACGTGTGCTCGGGCGGTGAGCTCACCGTCGCCGAGCGCGCGGGCTTCCCGATGGAGCGCGTCGGCTTCCACGGCAACAACAAGACGCTCGGCGAGCTCGAGCGCGCCGTCGAGCTGGGGGTGGGCCGCGTCATCGTCGACTCCTTCCACGAGATCGAGCGGCTGGCGGGCGTGACGGCGGCCCTGGGCCGCACGATCGGCGTGATGGTCCGCGTCACCGCCGGGGTGGAGGCGCACACCCACGAGTACATCGCGACGGCGCACGAGGACCAGAAGTTCGGCTTCTCGATCGCCAGCGGCGACGCCCTCGACGCCGTACGCCGCGTGCACGAGGCCCCCGGCCTGCGCCTCCTGGGCCTGCACTCCCACATCGGCAGCCAGATCTTCGACACCTCCGGCTTCGAGGTCGCCGCCCGCCGGGTGCTGGCGCTGCACGCCACGGTGACCGAGGAGGTCGGCGTCGAGATGCCCGAGATGGACCTCGGCGGTGGCTTCGGCATCGCCTACACCACGCAGGACGACCCGTCCGACCCCTCGCAGCTCGCGACGGAGATGACGAAGATCGTCGAGCACGAGTGCCGCGCCCTCGGCATCGCCGTGCCGCGGCTCTCGATCGAGCCCGGCCGCGCGATCGTCGGTCCGGCCATGTGCACGGTCTACGAGGTGGGCACCGTCAAGGAGGTCGCCCTCGACGGCGGCGCCCGCCGCTCCTACGTGTCGGTCGACGGCGGGATGAGCGACAACATCCGCACGGCCCTCTACGACGCCGACTACTCCGCCACCCTCGCGTCCCGCGCGTCCGCCGCCACGCCGGGCCTGGCGCGCGTGGTCGGCAAGCACTGCGAGGCCGGAGACATCGTGGTCAAGGACGAGTTCCTGCCCGGCGACGTACGCCCCGGCGACCTCGTCGCGGTGCCCGGCACGGGTGCCTACTGCAGATCCATGGCGTCCAACTACAACCACGCCCTGCGTCCTCCGGTGATCGGAGTTCGGGACGGGAAGACTTTCACCGTGCTGCGACGAGAGACTGAGGCCGACCTGTTGGCGACCGATGTGGGTGTGTTCGATGAGTGACGGTGACAAGCGCACCTTGAAGGTGGCCGTGCTGGGCTGCGGAGCAGTCGGCTCGCAGGTGGTGCGACTGCTGACCGAGCAGCACGACGACCTGGCCGCCCGGGTGGGTGCACCCGTCGAGCTGGTGGGCGTCGCCGTACGCCGCCTCGACGCCCCCCGCGAAGTCGACGTGGCCGAGGGACTGCTCACCACCGACGCAGCCGGGCTGGTCGCCCGCGACGACGTCGACCTGGTCGTCGAGGTCATCGGCGGCATCGAGCCCGCGCGCTCGCTGATCCTCTCCGCGCTCGACAACGGCGCGAGCGTCGTCACCGCCAACAAGGCACTGCTCGCCGAGGACGGCCCAACACTCTTCGAGGCGGCCGCCAAGGCCGAGCGCGACCTCTACTACGAGGCGGCCGTGGCCGGTGCGATCCCGATCCTGCGGCCGCTGCGCGAGTCGCTGGCCGGTGACAAGGTCACCCGGGTGCTCGGCATCGTCAACGGCACGACCAACTTCATCCTCGACAAGATGGACACCTCCGGGGCCGGGTTCTCCGAGGCGCTGGAGGAGGCCCAGGAGCTCGGCTACGCCGAGGCCGACCCGACCGCGGACGTCGAGGGCTTCGACGCGGCGGCCAAGGCCGCGATCCTCGCCAGCCTGGCCTTCCACTCGCGGGTGACCGCCTCCGACGTCTACCGCGAGGGCATCTCCGAGGTGACCGCGGCCGACGTGGCCAGCGCCCGTGACATGGGCTCGGTGGTCAAGCTGCTCGCGATCTGCGAGCTGCGCGGCGACCAGGTCGCCGCCCGCGTGCACCCGGCGATGATCCCGCGCTCGCACCCGCTGGCCAGCGTCCGCGAGGCCTACAACGCGGTGTTCGTGGAGTCCGAGGCCGCCGGCCAGCTGATGTTCTACGGGCCCGGCGCGGGCGGCGCGCCCACGGCCAGCGCCGTGCTCGGCGACCTGGTGACGGTCGCCCGCAACCGGCTCGCGGAGACGCGTGGTGCGGGGGAGTCGGCCTACGCCGACCGGGGCGTGCAGCCGATGGGGGAGACCCGCACCCGCTACCACGTCGCCATCGACGTCGACGACCGGGCGGGCGTGCTCGCCGCGGTGGCCAACGCGTTCGCCGACCACGACGTCTCCATCCAGACCGTGCGCCAGGAGGGCCGCGGGGCCGACGCGCAGCTCGTCGTCGTCTCGCACGCCGCCCCCGACGCGGCGCTCGCCGCGACCGTGCAGCAGCTGCGCGACATGGACATCGTCCGCGAGGTCACCTCGGTGATGCGGGTTGAGGGAGGCGACGAATGACCACCAGGACCGTTCCCGGCGGGACCCACCAGTGGCGTGGCGTCATCGAGGAGTACCGCGACCTGCTCGACCTGCCCGAGGGCATGGCCGCCGTCACGCTGCGCGAGGGCGGCACGCCGCTCGTCCACTCGGAGTGGCTCTCCGGCGTGACCGGTGCCGAGGTGTGGCTCAAGGTCGAGGGCGACAACCCGACCGGGTCCTTCAAGGACCGCGGCATGACCGCGGCCATCTCGCACGCGAAGCACCTCGGCGCACAGGCCGTGGTCTGCGCCTCGACCGGCAACACGTCCGCGTCGATGGCCGCCTACGCCGCCAAGGCCGGGCTCAAGCCGCTCGTGCTGATCCCCGAGGGCAAGATCGCGGCCGGCAAGCTCGCCCAGGCGGTCGTGCACGGCGCCCAGGTGATCATGGTCCGCGGCAACTTCGACGACTGCCTGGCGATGGCCATCGGGCTGTCCAAGGACTACCCGGTGGAGCTGGTGAACTCGGTGAACCCGGTGCGCCTCCAGGGCCAGAAGACGGCGTCGTTCGAGATCGTCGACTTCCTGGGCGACGCGCCCGACGTCCACCTGCTGCCGGTGGGCAACGCCGGCAACATCTCGGCGTACTGGCTCGGCTACCAGCAGTACGCCGAGCTCGGCCGCGCCACGAGGCGTCCCCGGATGCGCGGCTTCCAGGCCGAGGGTGCGGCGCCGCTGGTGACGGGGGAGCCGTTCCCGCACCCGGAGACCAAGGCCACCGCGATCCGGGTCGGCAACCCGGCCTCCTGGCACCTCGCCGAGCAGGCCGCGAAGGAGTCCGAGGGCGGCTTCGCCGCGCTGTCGGACGCGCAGATCCTCGCCGCCCAGCTCGAGCTGGCCCGTCACGACGGCGTGTTCGTGGAGCCGGCCTCGGCGGCGGGTGTCGCCGGCCTGCTGGCCGCGGTCGCGGGCGGTGAGTCGTTCGCCGGCTCGACCGTGGCGATCACGGTGACCGGCCACGGCCTCAAGGACACCGCCACGGCGTTGGAGTCGTGCGGCGACATCGTCGACACGGTCGTCGACGCCGACGTCGCCGCGGCGGCCGTTGCCGCCGGGCTCGACTGAGCATGGCGACGTTCGTCGACGGCCCGGTGCGGGTCACGGTCCCGGCGACCTCGGCCAACCTGGGGCCCGGCTTCGACTCGCTCGGCCTGGCGCTGTCGCTGCGCGACGAGCTCGAGGCCGAGGTGCTGCCCGACGGCCTCGTCGTCGAGGTCGAGGGTGCCGGCGCCGACGGGGTGCCCCGTGACGAGTCGCACCTGGTCGTGCGTGCGATGCGTGCCGCCTTCGAGCTGATGGGTGCCCAGCCGCCGGGGCTGCGGCTCTCGTGCCGCAACGTGATCCCGCACGCCCGCGGGCTGGGGTCGTCGTCGGCTGCGATCGTCGCCGGCGTGGTGCTCGCCCGCGGCCTGGTGGCAGGCGGGCAGCTGCTCGCCTCCGACGAGGCGCTGTTCGACCTCGCTGCCGACCTCGAGGGCCACCCCGACAACGTCGCCCCCGCGTTCTACGGCGGCTTCGTGATCTCCGGCCGCGAGGACGAGCACTGGTACGCCGTGCGCGTCGGGGTCGACCCGCGGATCACCGCGGTCGCCTTCGTCCCGCCGGTCGGGGTCGAGACCTCGGTCGCCCGCGGCCTGCTGCCGCAGAGCGTGCCGCACGCCGATGCGGCCGCGAACTCGGGTCGGGCCGCGCTCCTCGTCGCCGCCCTCGCCGGTCAGCCGGAGCACCTGCTGGCCGCGACGCGCGACTGGCTCCACCAGGACCAGCGCGAGCCCGCGATGCCCGAGACCCTCGCGCTCGTGCGCCGCCTCCGCGCCGACGGCGTACCTGCCGTGGTGTCCGGCGCCGGCCCGACGGTGCTGGCCTTCGGCGCGGCCGACACCTCGAGCCTGAGGGCGCGCTGCCCCGACGGCTGGGCGTGCCACGACCTGACGGTCGAGCCGGCCGGCGCCGTCCTGGCGTGAGATCGGCCGCGCTGCGCCACCTGCCCACGGGCCCCTGCTAACCTGACGGCGCGCCGTTCGGCGCACCCGCCCGTCCGGCCCCTGGATCTCCCTCTGGATTGCCCACTGGAACTCCAGGACGGCTGAGCGCCGGGCGACACCCATCCGCCTCGCGGGCCGCTCGACGGTCACCGCAGGCGACGCAACGTGTGAAGGACTCACGTGACCGAGACCCCCTCGAAGGCGCCCCGCAAGGCTGCCTCGAAGTCCGCCGGCCTCAGCTCGATGCTGCTGGCCGACCTCAAGTCGATGGCCGGCGGCCTGGGCATCGCCGGCGCCGGCTCGATGAAGAAGGCCCAGCTCGTCGACGCCATCAAGGCGGCCCAGTCCGGCGGTGGCGCTCCGGCGCCCACCTCGACGCCGGACCAGGCGCCGGCTGCCGGTGACCGGCCCGCAGCAGCCGCCACGGGCGGGACCGAGACGGCTCCTGCCGAGCAGCCTGCCCCGCAGACGACCGTACGCACCCGCACCCGCAAGCAGCGCCAGGCCGAACGTGCCGAGCAGTCCGACCCGGGCACACAGTCCGACCCGCGCGAGCAGTCCGAGCAGAGCGACCGGGGCGACAAGTCCGACCAGGGCGACCAGTCCGACCAGGGCGAGCAGGCCGACCAGGGCCGGTCGGCACGGCAGGACCGCCAGCAGCAGGGCCAGCGCAACGAGCGCAAGGCCGAGCAGCGCGCTGAGCAGAAGGACGAGTCCCAGAAGGACGACCAGCAGAAGCCCGAGCAGAAGTCCGAGCAGAAGTCCGAGCAGAAGTCGGACCGGAACGAGCAGAAGCAGGGCCAGCAGAAGCAGGCCAACCAGGGCAAGCAGAACCAGAACCAGGGTCAGCAGAACCAGCAGAACCAGGGCCAGCAGAACCAGGGCCAGCAGAACCAGGCGCAGCACCCCGACGACGACGAGGACGGCGAGGGCGGCAGCCGCCGCAACCGCCGCCGCCGTGGCCGGGACCGCGAGCGCACGGTCGTGCGCTCCGGCGGGCGCAACGAGCCCGACACCACGATCCTCGAGGACGACGTCCTGGTCCCCGCAGCGGGCATCCTCGACGTCCTCGACAACTGCGCCTTCGTGCGGACCTCGGGCTACCTGCCGGGTCCCGAGGACGTCTACCTCTCCCTGTCGATGGTGCGGAAGTACCACCTGCGCCGCGGTGATGCCGTCGTCGGGCAGGTACGCCAGCCGCGTGAGGGCGAGCGGCGGGAGAAGTTCAACCCGATGGTGCGCATCGACAGCGTCAACGGCACCGAGGCCGACGGCGCCAAGGAGCGCCCGCACTTCGCCGACGCCGTCCCGGTGCACCCGCACCAGCGGCTGCGTCTCACGACGGACGACGCGAACCTCATCGGTCGGGTGATCGACATCGCGGCTCCGGTCGGCAAGGGCCAGCGCGGTCTCGTGCTCACCCCGCCGCGCACCGGAGCGACGACGCTCCTGCAGTCGGTGGCCCAGTCGGTCACGGCCAACAACCCCGAGTGCCACGTGATGGTGGTGCTCGTCGACACCCGGCCCGAGGAGGTCACCGACTTCCAGCGCGCGGTGAAGGGCGAGGTCGTCGCCTCGACGTTCGACCGCCAGCCGGCCGACCACACCCTGGTCGCCGAGCTCGCGATCGAGCGCGCGAAGCGGCTCGTCGAGCTCGGCCACGACGTGGTCGTGCTGCTCGACTCCCTGACCCGGCTCGGCCGCGCCTACAACCTCGCGGCCCCGGCCAACGGACGGGTGCTGGGCGGGGTCGTCGACGCCTCCGCGGTCCACCCGACCAAGGAGTTCTTCGGCGCCGCGCGCACCATCGAGGACGGCGGCTCGCTGACCATCCTGGCCACCGTGACGGTGGGCACCGGGTCGGCGACCGACGAGTTCTTCCTGGAGGAGCTGGCGGGCACGGCCAACTCGGAGCTGGTGCTCAGTGCTGAGCGGGCGGCCAAGGGGATCGTCCCGGCCGTGGACGTCGCAGCCTCGGGCACCCGCCACGAGGAGAAGCTGCTGGCGCCGGCCGAGGGCGCGGTCGTCGGCGACCTGCGCAAGCAGCTCGCGGCCGCGGACTCCCAGCAGGCCGTCGTGAAGGTCATCGGCAGGCGCTGAGGACCACCCGCCGACCGGGTGCTCCCCGCGGGGAACACACGGATTGGCGCCGTTGTTCAGACCGGTGGCACACTTGTGCGTCGGTTCCGGTTCACGTCCTTGCATCCGCGCGGGACGACCCGGAGCAATCGAGAGGAAGACCATGAAGAAGGACACCCACCCCGACTACGTCGAGACCCAGGTCACCTGCACCTGTGGCGCGTCGTTCACCACCCGTAGCACCGCGACCTCCGGCTCGATCCACGCCGATGTCTGCTCGCAGTGCCACCCGTTCTACACCGGCAAGCAGAAGATCCTCGACACCGGCGGCCGCGTCGCCCGCTTCGAGGCCCGCTACGCCAAGAAGGCTGCTGAGTCCAAGTAGTCCACGTCAGGCGCCGGTCGCCCGCACTTCGCGGGTGGCCGGCGCCTTGTCGTCTGTCCGGGCACCGGGGGATCAGGAGGAGGAGCGATGTTCGAGGCCGTCGAGGGGATGCGCGAGGAGCACGCCGAGCTCGAGCAGCGCCTTGCCCTGCCCGAGACCCATGCCGACCAGCGCCTGGCCAAGCAGCTCAACCAGCGCTACGCCGAGCTCACCGCGGTCGTCACCACGTGGCAGGACTGGCAGCAGCTCGGCGACGACATCGAGGCCGCGCGCGAGCTCGGCGCCGACGACCCCGCGTTCGCCCAGGAGGCCGAGGAGCTCGCGGTGCGCCGCGAGGTGGCGGGGGAGCGGCTGCGCCGCCTCCTCGTGCCGCGCGACCCGACCGACGGCAAGGACGCCCTGCTGGAGATCAAGTCGGGCGAGGGCGGCGAGGAGTCGGCGCTGTTCGCCGGCGACCTGCTGCGGATGTACTCCCGCTACGCCGAGGGCCGCGGCTGGAGCGTGGAGGTGCTCGACGCCACCGAGTCCGACCTCGGGGGCTACAAGTCGGTGACCGCCGCGGTGAAGGCGAAGGGGACCGTCGAGCCCGGCCAGGCGCCGTACGCGCTGCTGAAGTTCGAGGGCGGTGTGCACCGGGTGCAACGCGTCCCGGTCACCGAGTCGCAGGGCCGCGTCCACACCTCCGCCGCGGGCGTCCTCGTGATGCCCGAGGCCGAGCAGGTCGACGTCACGATCGACGACAACGACCTCCGCATCGACGTCTTCCGCTCCAGCGGCCCCGGCGGCCAGAGCGTCAACACGACCGACTCGGCCGTGCGGATCACGCACCTGCCGACCGGCATCGTGGCGAGCTGCCAGAACGAGAAGAGCCAGCTGCAGAACAAGGAGTCGGCGATGCGGATCCTCCGCGCCCGGCTGCTGCAGGTCGCCCAGGACGCGGCCGACGCCGAGGCCAGCGAGGCGCGCCGCTCGCAGGTGCGCACCGTCGACCGCTCCGAGCGGATCCGCACCTACAACTTCCCGGAGAACCGGATCTCCGACCACCGCACCGGCTACAAGTCCTACAACCTCGACCAGGTGCTCGACGGCGACCTCCAGCCGGTGCTCGACTCGTGCGTCGAGACCGACATGGCCGCCCGGCTGGCCGCGCTGGAGGGCTGAGTGCGCGCGCGTGTGGCTCGACGCGACGCTGCGGCCCGGCTGCGGGAGGCGGGCGTCGCCTCCCCGGAGCGCGACGCCGACCTGCTGCTGGCCCACGTCCTGGGCGTGCCGCTCGGCCGCCTCCCGCTCGTCGACGACCTCGACGGGGAGGCGCAGGAGCAGTACGACGCCCTCCTGGCGCGCCGTGCGGTCCGCGAGCCGCTGCAGCACCTGACCGGCAGCGCGGCGTTCCGCCATGTCGAGCTGGCCGTCGGTCCCGGTGTCTTCGTGCCCCGTCCGGAGACCGAGCTGCTCGCCGGCTGGGCGATCGAGCGTGCAGGCGCCCTCGGTCGTCCCGCGGTGGTGGTCGACCTCTGCACCGGCTCGGGCGCCATCGCCAGGGCGGTCGCCGACGAGGTCCCCGACGCCGAGGTCCACGCGGTCGAGCTCGACGAGGGAGCCCTGGCCTGGGCCGAGCGCAACCTCAGCGGCACCGGTGTGGACCTGCGCCACGGAGACCTGGCCACCGCGTTCGACGACCTCTGCGGCACCGTCGACGTCGTGGTGTGCAACCCGCCCTACATCCCGCTCGAGGCTTGGGAGTCGGTCGCCGCGGAGGCCCGCGACCACGACCCGCACCTCGCCCTGTTCTCCGGCCAGGACGGGCTCGACGCCATCCGCGTCCTCGAGCAGCGCGCTGCCCTGCTGCTGCGGCCCGGGGGAGTGGTCGGTGCCGAGCACGCGGACGTCCAGGGCGAGTCCGCCCCGGGGGTCTTCGCCTCGACCGGGCGCTGGCTCGACGTGGCCGACCACCGCGACCTCGCGGGTCGACCCCGCTATCTGACCGCGCGACTGGCACGATGAGCGCCGTGGACAGGCTTGCGACCTCGACCGAGGAGGAGCGGGAGGCGGCGGTGAGCGCCGCGGCTGCCGCCGTACGACGTGGACAGCTGGTGGTGATCCCGACGGACACCGTCTACGGCATCGCCGCCGACGCGTTCTCCCACGACGCCGTCAAGGGACTGCTCGAGGCGAAGGGACGCGGCCGTGACATGCCGCCGCCCGTGCTCGTCTCGGCGGCCACCACCCTCGACGCGCTGGCCGAGGGCGTGCCCACGTGGGCACGCACCCTCGTGGAGCAGTTCTGGCCCGGCCCGCTGACCCTCGTCTGCCGCCAGCAGGCCTCGCTGATGTGGGACCTGGGGGAGACCCGGGGCACCGTCGCGGTGCGGATGCCCGACGACGAGGTCGCGCTCGCGGTCCTCGAGCGCACCGGCCCGCTCGCCGTCAGCTCGGCCAACCTGACCGGACGCCCCGCCGCGACCGATGCCGACCAGGCCGAGGAGATGCTCGGCGACGCCGTGGCCGTCATCGTCGACGCCGGCACGTCGCCCGGTGGGGAGGCGTCCACGATCATCGACGTCACGGTCCCCGAGGGCCGCGTGCTGCGGCTCGGCGCCCTGTCCCTCGACGTGCTCAACGCCGCGATCGAGGAGCACGGCGTCGTGCTGACGGACGAGGGCTAGGCCGCGTGCGGGAGTACCTCCTCGTCTTCCTGGTCGCCCTGTCGGTGACCTACCTGCTCACCGTCATCGCCCGGGAGATCGCGCTGCGCACCGGCGCCGTCGCCGCGGTCCGCGACCGCGACGTGCACGCGGAGCCGATCCCCTACCTGGGCGGGCTCGCCATGCTCGGCGGGCTGGCCGCGGCGTACCTGGTGGCGACCCACCTGCCCTTCCTGTCCAGGAGCGACTACTTCGTCTTCGACGACGCGCGCAACGTCGTGGTGGCGGGGGCGATGATCTGCGCCCTCGGCGTCCTCGACGACATCTTCGACCTCGATGCGCTCACCAAGCTCGGCGGACAGGTCCTGGTCGCCGGGTTCCTCGTCACCCAGGGCGTGCGGTTCTGGTGGTTCCCCAACACCCAGGGGGAGCTGTTCTCGCTCGACAGCTCCCAGGCCGCACTGCTGACCCTGCTGCTGGTGATCGGCACGATGAACGCGGTGAACTTCGTGGACGGGCTCGACGGCCTGGCGGCGGGCGTGGTCGGCATCGGCGCCGCCGCGTTCTTCCTGTACTGCTACACGTTGACGGCCACCAACAACCTCAACCTCGCCACCACTGGTGCCCTGCTGAGCGCGGCGCTGGCCGGCGCCTGTGCCGGCTTCCTGCCGCACAACTTCCACCCGGCCCGCCTCTTCATGGGCGACTCCGGCTCGATGCTCATCGGCCTGGTGCTGTCGGGGAGCGTGCTGACCATGTCCGGCCAGTTCCCCGCCGCCGACGTGAGCAGCGAGGGCAACGCCGTCTTCGTGACGGTCCTGCCGGTCCTGCTGCCGATCTCGTTGCTGATGGTGCCGATGGTCGACATGGTGCTCGCGGTGGTGCGTCGCACGCGCGCGGGTCGCTCGCCGATGAGCGCGGACAAGCAGCACCTGCACCACCGGCTCCTCGAGATCGGGCACTCCCAGCGCCGGGCCGTCCTGATCATGTGGACCTGGGCGTTCACGCTCGCCACGGGTGCGGTGCTCGTCAGCCTCTACGACGACCCGCTGGTGTGGATCGGCCTCGGCTCGATGCTGGCGCTCGCCGTGGCGATGACCTTCGTGCTCCCCAAGCTGCACCGCCCGTCCAAGACCGGTCTCGGCGACACCGGCCTGCCGCAGAACGCCGTGGTCGAGGGTCGCGCGGGGGACGTGGATGAGGCATCGTCAGACCCGCAGCACGAGCCCGAGGAGCACCTGCCCGGACCCTGATTGGAGGGGGTCCGGGACTTTGTGATAGTTTTCACGAGCAGTCAGAGACCGCCCCACAACGGACAGGCCGCCGCCATGACGACCGAGTCGACGCAGGACACCCGGACCGGGTTCCCCCCGCTCCTCGGTGCGCTGGCTGCAGGTGCCGCCGCGGTCCTCGTGCTCGTCGGGGCCGCCGCGCTGGTCGACGACCGCGCCGCCGTGGTCGGCGCCGCCGGCGGGGGAGTGCTGACGCTCGCCGTGTTTGCAGCCGGGACCGCCGTGGTGACGGTCGTGGCGCGGCTGATGCCGTCCGCCTCGCTGCTCGTCGCGCTCATGACGTACGCCCTGCAGCTCCTCGTGCTGGCGCTCTGCATCGCCGCCATCGAGCGTGCCGGCGTGAGCGACGCGGACCTCTCGCGGGGCTGGTTCGCCGCCGCCGTGATCGCAGTGACGCTGCTCTGGGTGACCGGCCAGCTGGTGGCGGCCACGCGCCAGCGGATCCCGGTCTACGACCTGCCCTCCGAGACCTCTCCCGAGACCTCTCCCAGCGACGCGTTGGTGGACCACCCCGGGGGTGAGCGATGACCGAATCCGCTGCTAGTGTGCGGACCGCGATGGCTCGACAGCTTCCCCCGACGGCCGGACCCGACGACACCCCCAAGGGCGACCCCTGGCACGCCTTCGGCTACATCGTCTCGGGTGTGGGCGTCTACGGTCTCGCTGGCTGGGCGCTCGACCGGTGGCTCGGCACGGACTTCCTCGTGGCGATCGGCATCCTCGTCGGTGCCGGCTTCGGGATCTACATGACATACGCACGGTTCAACAAGGCAAGCCAGTAGGAGACTGACTCGATGTTCGGCACCACGATGGCTGCGTCCGGAGGCGAATTCGTCGCTCCGGGGCCCAACAGCTTCGACTTCTCCAAGCAGGCGCTGTTCCACATCGGTGACACCGCCGTCACCAAGCCCATGGTCCAGCTGGTCCTCGGCGCGCTCGTCGTCTTCGTCTTCTTCTACGCCGCGTTCCGCCGCGCCACCCTCGTGCCGGGCCGCCTGCAGTTCGCCGGCGAGAGCGCCTACGGCATGGTCCGCAACTCGATCGGCCGCGACATCATCGGCAGCCACGACTTCATCAAGTTCGTCCCCTACCTGGTGACGCTCTTCTTCTTCATCCTCATCAACAACGCCTTCGCCTCGATCCCGGGCATCCAGTTCCCGACCTTCTCGCGTGCCTCGATGGCCTACGCGCTGGCCGCGCTGAGCTGGCTCATCTACAACGGCGTGGGCATCAAGAAGCACGGGCTCCTCGGCTACCTCAAGCTGCAGAGCGTCCCGAGCGGCGTGAGCCCGGTGATGTACCCCCTCCTGGTGCCGCTCGAGTTCTTCTCCAACATCCTGGTCCGCCCGGTCACGCTGGCGCTGCGTCTGTTCGCCAACATGTTCGCCGGCCACCTCCTGCTCATCCTGTTCTCCACCGGTGGCCTGTTCCTGCTGGAGTACGGCGGCATCGGCTACGTCGCCGGCCCGCTCGCCTGGGTCCTCGCCATCGCGATCTCGTTCCTCGAGCTCCTGGTGCAGTTCCTGCAGGCCTACGTCTTCACCCTGCTCAACGCGATGTACATCTCCGGCGCCCTCGCCGACGAGCACTGAGCCCCGCGCTCAGCGCCCCCTCGATCTGCACCACCCCTACCTGAAGTAGCACCAACCGAAAGGAAACTGCCGTGGACGGCAACCTCAACATGATCGGCTACGGACTTGCGGCCATCGGCCCGGGTGTCGGTATCGGCCTGATCTTCGCGGCGTACATCTCCGGCGTCGCCCGTCAGCCCGAGGCCCAGAGCCGCCTCCAGTCGATCGCCATCCTGGGCTTCGCCCTCGCCGAGGCGCTCGCCATCATCGGTATCGCGCTCGCGTTCGTCCTCTGACACGACCCGCTTGCACGACTGACGAAGGACTGCCATGCAGAATCTGATCTTCCTCGCGGAAGGATCCGAGCCCACCGAGGGCGGCCACGCCCCGGAGAACCCGCTCGGCTTCGTGCCCGTCGAGGCCGCCCTGTCGCTGGTCGTCTTCGGCCTGCTGCTGTTCCTCATCTGGAAGTTCGTGGCTCCGCGCTTCGAGCAGACCTTCGCCGAGCGCACGCAGGCGATCGAGGGCGGCATCGCCGCGGCCGAGTCCAAGCAGGCCGAGGCCGACGCCAGGCTCGCCGAGCTGGAGAAGCAGCTCGCCGACGCGCGGCACGAGGCGGCGCGCATCCGTGAGGAGGCGCGCGAGCAGGGTGCCCAGATCGTGGCGGAGATGCGCGAGTCGGCCCAGGCCGAGTCCAGCCGCATCGTCGAGCACGGCAAGACGCAGATCGAGGCCGAGCGCCAGCAGGCGGTCACCTCCCTCCGCGCCGAGGTCGGCGCGCTCGCGACCGGTCTCGCCGGGCGCATCGTGGGCGAGAGCCTCGAGGACGAGGCTCGCCAGAGCCGCGTGGTCGAGCGCTTCCTCGCCGACCTGGAGGCCAGCAACGGCACCACGTCGGGGAGCGTCAACTGATGATGCGAGGTGCGTCCGCAGACGCCTACGCCGCGGCAGCCGGTGTGCTGCCCGGCACGGGTGACCTGCGCCAGGTGGGCCAGGACCTGTTCGGTACGGCGGACCTGTTCCGCGCCGAGCCGGGCCTGCGCCGGATCGCCACTGACGTCTCCGTCCTCGGCGAGGCCAAGGCCGGCCTGCTCCGCGAGGTGCTGTCCGGCAAGGTGTCCGGCGAGGCCCTCGAGGTGGTCACCACTGCCGTGGCCCACCGCTGGACCTCGGCGCGGGACCTCGCCGACGCCCTCGAGCAGCTGGGCGTGGTCGCCGTCGTCCGGTCAGCTGCCGACCAGGCCGACAGGCTCGAGGACGAGCTGTTCGCGGTCAACCAGCTCGTGCAGGGCAGCCCGGAGCTCCGCGACGCGCTCTCCGACCCGGCACGCAGCCGGGCCGACAAGGTCGCCCTCGTGAGCGACCTGCTGTCCGACAAGACGCTGCCGGCGACCGTCTCGCTGGTCCAGCAGTCCCTCTCGGGCAGCCACCGCACCGTGGGTGCGGCGCTGACCGAGTACCAGAAGGTGGCCGCGGAGGTCCGCGAGCAGCGGGTCGCCACGGTGCGCGTCGCCCGGCCCCTGGCCGAGACCGACCGCGAGCGCCTGCAGGCCGTGCTCTCGCGCACCTACGGCCGCACGGTCCACCTCAACGTCGTCGTCGACCCCGAGGTCATCGGCGGCATCCGGGTCGACATCGGTGACGACGTCATCGACGGGACGGTCGCGAGCCGCCTCGACGACGCCGGGCGCAAGCTCGCCGGCTGACCAGCACCACGCAGCGACACCCCAGACCCAGCAAGAACTTTCGAGCAGACCCAGAGAAACAGGTGAGTGAAATGACGGAGCTGTCCATCCGTCCGGACGAGATCCGGGACGCGCTTCAGCGCTTCGTGTCGGACTACAAGCCCGAGTCGGCGACCACGGAAGAGGTCGGCACCGTCGCGGAGGCCGCTGACGGCATCGCCCGCGTGAGCGGACTGCCCTCGGTCATGGCCAACGAGCTGCTCGAGTTCGAGGACGGCACGCTGGGCATCGCCCTGAACCTCGACACCCGCGAGATCGGTGTCGTCGTCCTGGGTGACTTCGACAAGATCGAGGAGGGCCAGGTCGTGCGCCGCACGGGCGAGATCCTCTCGGTCCCCGTCGGTGACGGCTACCTCGGCCGCGTGGTCGACCCGCTCGGCACCGCGATCGACGGTCTCGGCGAGATCACCCCGCTCGAGGGCCGCCGCGCGCTGGAGCTCCAGGCTCCGGGCGTGATGGTGCGCAAGTCGGTGCACGAGCCCCTCGCGACCGGCATCAAGGCCATCGACGCCCTGACGCCCATCGGCCGCGGCCAGCGCCAGCTCATCATCGGTGACCGCTCGACGGGCAAGACGACGATCGCCATCGACACGATCATCAACCAGAAGCAGAATTGGGAGTCCGGCGACCCGGACAAGCAGGTGCGCTGCATCTACGTCGCGATCGGCCAGAAGGGCTCGACCATCGCCGCCGTGCGTGGCGCCCTCGAGGAGGCCGGCGCGCTCGAGTACACGACCATCGTGGCCTCGCCCGCGTCCGACTCCGCCGGCTTCAAGTACCTCGCCCCCTACACCGGCTCGGCCATTGGCCAGCACTGGATGTACGAGGGCAAGCACGTCCTGATCGTGTTCGACGACCTGACCAAGCAGGCCGAGGCCTACCGCGCCGTGTCGCTGCTGCTGCGTCGCCCGCCGGGCCGCGAGGCCTACCCCGGCGACGTGTTCTACCTGCACAGCCGGCTCCTCGAGCGCTGCGCGAAGCTCTCCGACGAGATGGGCAAGGGCTCGATGACGGGCCTGCCGATCATCGAGACCAAGGCCAACGACGTCTCGGCGTTCATCCCGACCAACGTCATCTCGATCACCGACGGCCAGATCTTCCTGCAGTCCGACCTGTTCGCGGCCAACCAGCGCCCGGCGATCGACGTGGGTGTCTCGGTCTCGCGCGTGGGTGGCTCAGCGATGACGAAGGCCATGAAGGCCGTCACCGGATCGCTCAAGGTCGACCTGGCGCAGTTCCGCGCCATGGAGGCCTTCGCGATGTTCGCCTCCGACCTCGACGCGGCCTCGCGCCAGCAGCTCGACCGTGGCCAGCGCCTGATGGCGCTGCTCAAGCAGCCGCAGTACTCGCCGTACCCGGTCGAGGAGATGACGGTCTCGCTGTGGACGGGCACCTCGGGCCGGCTCGACAACGTGCCGACCGACGACGTGCTGCGCTTCGAGAACGAGTTCCTCGACTACCTGCGTCGCAGCCACGAGGGCATCCTCGCCGGCATCCGCGAGAGCCTGAAGTTCGAGGACTCGACCGAGGACCAGCTCGCGTCGGCCTACGACTCCTTCCTCGACCAGTTCGAGACTTCCGACGGCCAGAACATCAAGGCCGGCAAGGAAGAGCACGTCGCTCTCGAGGACGAGGACGTCGAGCAGGAGCAGATCGTCAAGCAGAAGCGGGGCTGACGCCATGGCTCTCTCGGTACGCGAGTACCGCGCGCGGATCAAGTCGACGGAGTCGATGAAGAAGATCACGCGTGCCATGGAGCTCATCGCCGCGTCCCGGATCATCAAGGCGCAGCAGCGGGCCCAGGCCGCGGCTCCCTACGCCCGTGAGCTGACCCGAGCGGTGTCGGCCGTGGCGACGTTCTCCAACGTCGACCACGCCCTCACCCTCGAGCCGGAGAACCCGAAGAAGGCGGCGATCCTCATCGTCACCTCCGACCGTGGTCTCGCCGGCGCCTACTCCTCGAGCGTGCTCAAGGAGGCCGAGCGGCTCATCGAGAAGCTCAAGGGCGAGGGCAAGGAGGTCGACCTCTACGTCTCCGGACGCAAGGGCGAGGCCTACTTCAAGTTCCGCCAGCGCGCGGTCGTCCAGGCGTGGACCGGCTTCTCCGACCAGCCGACCTACGACGTCGCGGCCGAGATCGGCGCGACGCTGATCGCGGCGTTCCTCGCCGACGTGGAGGACAGCGAGTCCGACGTGCGGGCGGTCGATGAGGTCCACGTGGTCTACACGCGGTTCCGCTCGATGCTCAGCCAGGAGCCGACCGCCGTACGACTCCTGCCGCTGGAGGTCGTCGAGGGCACTGAGGCCCCCGCCAAGGCCGACGTGCTGCCGCTCTACGAGTTCGAGCCGTCCCCCTCGGAGGTGCTCGACTCCCTGCTCCCGCGCTACGTCCAGAGCCGGATCTTCTTCGCCCTGCTGCAGGCGGCCGCCTCCGAGCTGGCCGCTCGCCAGAAGGCGATGAAGTCCGCCACGGACAACGCCGACGAGCTCATCAAGAAGTACAAGCGCATCGCCAACCAGGCCCGCCAGGCCGGCATTACCCAAGAGATCAGCGAGATCGTCGGTGGCGTCAACGCCCTTGCCGACGCCCAAGCCGGGAGTGAGTGAACATGACTGCCACTGTTGAAGAGACGACCACCGAGAGCAAGGGCGGCGCCGTCGGCCGCATTGCCCGGGTCATCGGCCCCGTCGTGGACATCGAGTTCCCGACCGGCTCGATGCCCGCCATCTACAACGCCCTGACCTGCGAGTTCGAGCTGAGCGGCGAGACCAAGTCGATCATCCTCGAGGTCGCCCAGCACATCGGCGACGGCATGGTCCGCGCCATCTCGATGAAGCCCACCGACGGGCTGGTGCGAGGCGGCCAGGTCACCGACACGGGAGAGTCGATCACGGTCCCCGTGGGCGACGCGACCCTCGGTCACGTGTTCAACACCACCGGCGACGTCCTCAACCTCGAGGAGGGCGAGACCTTCGAGCCCGCCGAGCGGTGGGGCATCCACCGCAAGGCACCTGCCTTCGACCAGCTGGAGTCGAAGACCCAGATGTTCGAGACCGGCATCAAGGTCATCGACCTCCTCACCCCCTACGTCCAGGGCGGCAAGATCGGCCTGTTCGGTGGTGCCGGCGTCGGCAAGACCGTGCTCATCCAGGAGATGATCGCCCGTGTCGCCAAGGACCACGGTGGTGTGTCGGTGTTCGCCGGTGTCGGCGAGCGGACCCGCGAGGGCAACGACCTCATCGTCGAGATGGAGGAGGCCGGCGTCCTCGGCCAGACCGCCCTCGTCTTCGGCCAGATGGACGAGCCGCCGGGGACGCGCCTGCGCGTCGCCCTGTCGGCCCTGACGATGGCGGAGTACTTCCGTGACGTGCAGCAGAAGGACGTGCTGCTCTTCATCGACAACATCTTCCGCTTCACCCAGGCTGGCTCCGAGGTGTCCACGCTGCTGGGGCGGATGCCGTCCGCGGTGGGCTACCAGCCCAACCTCGCCGACGAGATGGGCCAGCTGCAGGAGCGCATCACCTCGACGCGAGGTCACTCGATCACGTCGCTGCAGGCGATCTACGTGCCTGCGGACGACTACACGGACCCGGCCCCGGCCACGACGTTCGCGCACCTTGACGCCACCACCGAGCTCTCGCGAGAGATCGCCTCGCTCGGCATCTACCCGGCCGTGGACCCGCTCACCTCGACCTCGCGGATCCTCGACCCGCAGTACATCGGCGAGGACCACTACCGGTGCGCGATCCGCGTGAAGCAGATCCTCCAGCGCAACAAGGAGCTCCAGGACATCATCGCGATCCTCGGTGTCGACGAGCTCTCCGAGGAGGACAAGATCATCGTCTCCCGCGCCCGTCGCATCCAGCGGTTCCTGTCGCAGAACACCTACGTCGCCAAGCAGTTCACCGGCATCGAGGGTTCGACCGTCCCGGTGGCCGACACCATCGAGGCATTCAACAAGATCGCTGACGGCGAGTACGACCACGTGGCCGAGCAGGCCTTCTTCATGTGCGGCGGTCTGGACGACGTCGAGCAGAAGTGGGCCGAGATCCAGAAGAGCCTCTGATGGCTGACCTGTCGACCGACAAGGTCCTCCAGGTCGAGCTGGTCGCTGCCGACCGGCTCGTCTGGTCGGGCCAGGCCACCATGGTCATCGCCCGCACGACCGAGGGCGACGTCGGCATCCTCCCCAACCACGCGCCGCTGCTCTCCTCGATCATCGAGGGTGTCGTCGACGTGCAGACGGTCGAGGGTGAGACCTGGGTCGCGGCGGTCGACGCCGGCTTCCTGTCGGTGGCCGACAACCGCGTCTCGATCCTCTCCGAGCGGGCCGAGATGTCGCACGAGATCGACCTGGAGAAGGCGCGCCAGGACCTCGAGCGGGCCAAGGAGTCCGGCGAGAACGACGACGCCGCCGAGGAGGCCGTACGCCGCGCCGAGGCACGTATCCGTGCCGCGGAACGGGCCTCCTGACGGGTCCTCCCGCACGACCGCTAGGGTGAGCGCACGAACCACACGGTTCGTGCGCTCACCTTTTTTCTGTCGGCGTGTGGAGGGTGTGGATGCCGGTCTGGGAGTGGATGCTCGACGGCGTCGGGCTCGCCCTTCTGCTGGCCCTGCTCTACGGAGTCTCCCTGATCGTCCGGCGCCGGTTCCTGGCGCGCAACGGCGGCACGTTCGAGCTCAGCTACCGTGCGCGCACCGACCACCCCGGTCGCGGCTGGCTGCTCGGCATCGGCCGCTACTCCGGTCAGTCCCTGGAGTGGTTCCGGATCTTCTCGCTGTCCCCGCGGCCCAAGCGGGTCTGGGCACGTCAGCACCTCGAGTACTCCGGGCGCCGTGCGCCCGCCGGCGCCGAGGAGATGTCGCTCTACGACGGCCACCTGGTGGCGTCGTGCCACTACGCCGGCGAGCCACTCGAGATCGCGATGAGCGAGGCCTCGTTGACCGGCTTCCAGGCGTGGCTCGAGTCGGGTCCGCCGGGCACTGACTGGAACCGCCGCTGAGCCGTCCGCCCGGGTGCGTCAGGCCGGGCCGGTCGAGTCGCCGATCCGCAGCTCGACGGGCAGCACGACGTCGTCGACGTGCTCGCCGGCGATGCGCGCCAGCGCCGCCTGGGCCGTCGTACGCCCCTTCTCGGCGATGGGCTGCACGACCGTGGTCAGCGCCAGGTCGAGCCACGGCGTCGGCACGCCGTCGAAGCCGGCGACGCTGAGGTCGCCGGGCACGGACAGTCCGCGCCTCCTGGCCTCGAGGACGACCCCGGCAGCCTGCACGTCGCTCTGGCACACGATCGCGGTCACGTCCGGGGAGGTGTCCAGGAAGGCCGAGACGAGGTCCTGCGCCGCCGCGAGGTCGCTCGCGCACTCCCCGACGACGCGCACGTCGGGGAACACCTGCCGGATGCCGGCCTCGCGCTCGCGCTGGGGATGCGACTGCTCGAGGGTCACCAGCGCCACCCGGCGGTGGCCGAGGTCGTGGAGGTGGGCGGCGAGGGCAGCGGACCCCGCACGGTGCTCCACGTCGATGAAGGTGGTGCCGGGCCACGCCGGTCCCTCGACGACGACCAGGGGGACGTCCCGCGCGACGAGGTCGTCGTAGGGCCCCCACCCGTGCTCGCGTCCGCACAAGTCGTAGATGACCGCGTCGAGGGGGAGCCGGGCGTGGCCCTCGTCGTCGCCCATCAGCAGCAGGCCCATGCCGGCGCTGCCGAGCACCTCGGAGACGGCGTCGAGCATCGGCAGCGCGGCCGGGTCGCGGAAGGCCGTGCTGAGCTGGCCGACGGCGATGCCGACCACGCCGCTGCGGCCCTGCCGCAGGTTGCGGGCGAGGGGGTTGGGCCCGGAGTAGCCGAGCGCGGAGGCCGCGGCGAGGACGCGGGCACGGGTGGCCTCGGAGACGGGCTTGTTGCCCGAGAACGCCAGCGACGCCGTCGACAGCGAGACCCCGGCGGCGGCGGCCACGTCGGCCAGGGTGGGCGCGCGGGACCCCGAGCGAGTTGGACCGGACACGGGGGAGACGTTAGCATCGAAACGATTCGATATCGACACGTCCCGGGCGCCGGCGACGTGACCCCGCGAGGAGAGCCCGTGCCCACCCTGACTGCCGCCCGCAACGCCGTCGGGCTGTCGTTCTTCCTGAACGGCCTCGTGTTCTCCAGCTGGGTATCGCGCATCCCGGAGGTCAGGTCGAGCTTCGACCTCTCCAACGGCGGGCTCGGCCTGGTGCTGCTGGCCATCGCGCTGGGCTCCGTGCTGGCGCTCCCGACGAGCGGCGCCCTCATCAACCGGTGGGGCACCGTGCGCATCGTGCGCTTCGGCGCTGCCGCGGCCACCCTGGGGATGCTGGTCGCGGCTCTGGGCCTGGGTCACGTGCTGGCCGTGACGGTCGGCGGGCTCTTCGTCTACGGCCTCGGCATCGGCGTGTGGGACGTGGCGATGAACGTCGAGGGGGCCGAGGTCGAGCGTGGCCTGCGACGCACCGTGATGCCCCGGTTCCACGCCGGCTTCAGCGCCGGCACGGTGGTCGGCGCGCTGCTGGGCGCCCTGCTGATCGAGCTCTCCGTGCCGTCGTCGGTGCACCTCGTCGTCATCGTGCTGGTCGCGGTGCTCCTGGTCATCCGCACCTCCCCGTCGTTCCTGCCGGTCGCCGAGGCCCACGAGGAGCAGGGCGTCTCGGCCGCACGCGCCTGGCTCGAGCCCCGGACCCTGCTCATCGGCGTGATGGTGCTCGCCCTCGCGATGACCGAGGGCACCGCCAACGACTGGCTGGCGGTCGCCCTCGTCGACGGCCACGACGTCTCCCACGCGGTGGGCGTGGCCGGCTTCGCCGTCTTCGTGCTCGCCATGACCGTGGGCCGCTTCCTCGGGACCGGGCTGATCGACCGGTTCGGACGGGTGGCCGTGCTCTGGAGCACCATGGCCCTCGCGGGCGCCGGCGTGCTGCTGATCGTGTTCGCCGACCAGCCGGCCCTCGTCGTCCTCGGCATCGTGCTGTGGGGCGTCGGTGCGTCCCTCGGCTTCCCGGTCGGGATGAGCGCCGCGGCCGACGACCCGGTCCGCGCCGCGTCGCGCGTGAGCGTGGTCTCGACGATCGGCTACGCCGCCTTCCTGGCCGGGCCGCCGTTCCTCGGCTTCGTCGGCGACCAGGTCGGCACGCTCAAGGCGCTGCTGGTCGTCGCCGTGCTGCTGATGCCCGCCGCGCTCGTGGTGCCGTCGGCCCGCGAGCAGCGGAGCCCGGCCGCCGCAGCGCGCTAGGAGTCACCCCGGGCGGAGGCGGCACGAAGCGCCGACGGGGACGCAGGTGACCCGGGTCGTGCGGTCACCTGTCGAGGTTCAGCGGCGGGCGCGCTTGTCGGCGTACATCGCGGCGTCGGCCTTGGCCTCGGTCTCGGTGATCGTCCCCGCCTGCTCCAGCGTCGCTGCGCCGATGCTCGCGGAGAGTCCGACGGCGGCGAGCTCCTCGCGCAGCCGCTTGACGAGGTGGGTGACCCCGCCGGCCGTGGTCTGCGGGCAGAGGACGGCGAACTCGTCGCCCCCCAGCCGGGCCACCACGTCGGTGCGCCGGCAGGACGTCCGGACCACGGTGGCCATGTGTTGCAGCAGCGCGTCGCCGGCTGCGTGGCCCTCGTGGTCGTTGACCTGCTTGAGCCCGTCGACATCGAGGACCACGATGCTCGCCTGGTCCCCCAGCCGGTGGTGGCGGGCCTCCTCGACCTCGCACGCCCGGCGCCAGGCCGGACGGTTGCGCAGGCCGGTCAGCACGTCGGTCTCGGCCTCCTGCAGGGTCGCCTCGAGCTGGCGCGAGAGCCAGACCCCCTGGGCGTCGAGGTTGCGGACCACGGACAGCATCTGGCCGAGCAGCTCCAGCTGGGGCTCGAGGTCGGCGAACGCGTCGCCCCGCACCGAGGTGTCGATGCCGCACACCGTGCCGAAGAGCGTGTTGTCCTCGTTGAAGAGCGGGATGCCGACATAGCTGGCGACGGAGAGGTCACGTGCCGCCGTGTTCCCGGCGTACTGCGGGACCTGCGACACGTCGGGGACGACCCGCGGGCCGCCCCGCTCCCACATGGAGTGGCAGAGCGACTCCTTCCACGAGGGGCCGTCGCCGACGGCGAGGTCCAGCTCGTTGGGAGTGACGTCGAGGTAGACCTGCCGCCCGTCGATCACCCGCGAGACGGTCCAGAAGTCCATCGGCACCTGCTCCTGGAGGTAGTCCAGCACCAGGCGGGAAGCTTCGTCGAAGGTCGACACCCCGACCAAGGGGGGCATCGTTGACCTCGCCGCCGAGGCGAAGGTGGGCTGCGCGGACACGTCTGTCTCCTCCGAGATTGATCAGGACCGGTCCGCACCATTGTGGGACACGTGCCACCGGTCCCGGGCGGGAATCCGATGGTGTGACGAGGTCAGCGCTCGCCGCCGGGCACCCACAGCACGTCGCCGTTCTCGCGGTTGGCGTGGCGGGCGAGGATGAAGAGCAGGTCGGAGAGGCGGTTGAGGTAGGTGATCGCCAGCGGGTTCATGCTCGCCTCGTGCTCCTCCCACGCCGCCCAGGCGGCCCGCTCGGCACGGCGTACGACGGTGCGCGCGACGTGGAGGTGGGCGGCGCCGACGCTGCCCCCGTTGAGGATGAACGACCGCAGCGCGGGGAGCGACTCGTTGTAGTGGTCGCACCAGGCCTCGAGCCGGTCCACGTAGTCCTGCTCGACGCGCAGCGGGGGGTACTTCGGGTCGGGGACGACCGGCGTGGACAGGTCGGCGCCCACGTCGAAGAGGTCGTTCTGGATCCGCGTCAGCACGGTGACGACGTCGTCCCCGAGACTGCCGTCCACGGCGCTGTGCGCCACCGCCACCCCGATGTGGGCGTTGCCCTCGTCGACGCACGCGTAGGCCTCCAGGCGCAGGTCGGTCTTCCCCGTCTCGCTCATGTCGCCGAGCCGGGTCCGGCCGGCGTCGCCGGTGCGGGTGTAGATGCGCGTCAGGTTGACCATGCGGCGGAGCCTACTTGGCGGGGACTCGCCGAAAAGGTGAGGCATCGATGCAACCCGATGGGGTACACATGCGTCGTAGGAGTGACAGCGGTCACGGGCCTGGCGTCGGGGGACGTCAGTGAGGAGCACCAGATGGACATCGTCTCGGACGGGAACATCCTGGTCCTGCACGGCGCGTTCGACGTGCGCAGCACGTGGGAGGTCCGCAACGCGATCTACGAGCACCTCGAGGGCCGTGACGACCTGGTCATCGACATGACCGAGGTGTCGACGATCGACCTGACCGCCCTGCGCCTGCTCGCGGTGGCCACCAGGCACGCGTGGCTGAGCGGCCACCACCTCACCGTGCGCAACCCCGGCCCGGCCGTGCGCCGGATGGCCCACCTCGCCCGCCTGGCCCACGCCATCGAGGTCGAGCGGGTCGCCGCCACCGCCTGAGCCTGAGGCATCCGTCACACGTCCAGCCCGGTGACTCCCGGGTAACCGCGTCCTACCCTGTCGCCATGAGCGACACCGATCGGCCCGCCAAGGACCGCCCCTGGGTGATGCGCACGTACGCCGGCCACTCCACGGCCGAGGCGTCCAACGCGCTCTACCGCACCAACCTTGCCAAGGGCCAGACCGGGCTCAGCGTGGCGTTCGACCTGCCCACCCAGACCGGCTACGACCCGGACAGCCCGCTCAGCCGGGGTGAGGTCGGCAAGGTCGGCGTCCCCGTCCCGCACCTGGGCGAGATGCGCAAGCTGTTCGCCGACATCCCGCTCACCGGGATGAACACCTCCATGACGATCAACGCGACCGCGATGTGGCTGCTCGCGATGTACCAGGTCGTCGCCGAGGAGCAGAACCCCGACCTCACGCCCGACGAAGTCGCCCACCAGCTCGCCGGCACCACGCAGAACGACATCATCAAGGAGTACCTCTCCCGGGGGACCTACGTCTTCGGTCCCGAGGCGTCCCTGCGCCTGATCGCCGACATGATCGCCTACACGGTCCACGAGATCCCGAAGTGGAACCCCATCAACATCTGCAGCTACCACCTGCAGGAGGCCGGCGCGACGCCGGTGCAGGAGCTGGCCTACTCACTCTGCACCGCGATCGCCGTGCTCGACCAGGTCAAGGCGTCCGGACAGGTCTCCGACGACGACTTCGAGAAGGTCGTCGGCCGCATCTCCTTCTTCGTCAACGCCGGCGTGCGGTTCATCGAGGAGACCTGCAAGATGCGGGCCTTCGTCCAGCTGTGGGACGAGATCACCCGCGAGCGCTACGGCGTCACCGACCCCAAGATGCGCCGGTTCCGTTACGGCGTGCAGGTCAACTCGCTCGGCCTGACCGAGGCGCAGCCGGAGAACAACGTGCAACGGATCGTGCTCGAGATGCTCGGCGTGACGCTGTCGAAGGACGCCCGCGCCCGCGCGGTGCAGCTGCCTGCCTGGAACGAGGCCCTCGGGCTGCCCCGCCCGTGGGACCAGCAGTGGTCGCTGCGGTTCCAGCAGGTCCTCGCCTTCGAGTCCGACCTGCTGGAGTACGACGACATCTTCGCCGGTAGCCACGTCATCGAGGCCAAGGTCGCCGAGCTCGTCGAGGGTGCCAGGGCCGAGATCGACCGGGTGCAGGAGATGGGCGGCGCGATCGCCGCTGTCGAGTCCGGTTACATGAAGCAGAACCTCGTCTCGGCCCACGCCGCCCGCCGGGCGCGCATCGAGTCGGGCGAGGAGGTCATCGTCGGCGTGAACAGGTTCGAGACGACCGAGCCGTCGCCGCTGACCGCCGACCTGGACGGCGCGATCATGGCCGCGGACCCGGCTGCCGAGCAGTCCGCGCTCGACTCCGTCGCGGCCTGGAAGGCGCAGCGGGACGAGGCCGAGGTCGCCGCGGCACTGCAGGCCCTGGCCGAGGCCGCCACGACCGACGCCAACCTGATGCACCCCACGCTGGTGGCCGCTCGCGCTGGCGCGACGACGGGGGAGTGGGCGGGCACGCTCCGTGAGGTCTTCGGCGAGTTCCGCGCGCCCACCGGCGTCTCCGGCGCCGTCGGCGTCGCCGACGCGGGCGCCGAGCTCAGCGCGGTGCGTGAGCGGGTCAGGGCGACCGGCGAGGAGCTGGGCGGCCGCCTGCGCGTGCTGGTGGGCAAGCCGGGTCTCGACGGGCACTCCAACGGGGCCGAGCAGGTCGCCGTGCGGGCACGCGACGCGGGCTTCGAGGTCATCTACCAGGGCATCCGTCTCACCCCGGAGCAGATCGTCGCCGCCGCCGTGGCCGAGGACGTGCACCTGGTCGGACTGTCGATCCTGTCCGGCTCGCACATGGAGCTGGTGCCCGACGTCCTCGACGGCCTGGAGGCCGCTGGGCTCGGCGACCTGCCCGTCATCGTCGGCGGCATCATCCCGGCGTCCGACGCCAAGGCGCTGATCGAGCGGGGTGTCGCCGCGGTCTACACGCCCAAGGACTTCGGCCTCACCGAGATCATGGGCGGCTTCGTCGACGTCATCCGCAAGGCCAACGGCCTGGACTGACCTGCTGGCAGACTCTCGCCCATGCCCACCTCCGAGCAGCGCGTCATCGTGGTCGGGGCCGGCGTGGTCGGGTTGACGTGTGCCGTCCGGCTGCTCGAGGCCGGCCACCGCGTCGACGTGGTGGCGCGCGACCTGCCGTTGGAGACGACGTCGGCGATCGCGGCGGCGGTGTGGTCGCCGTACGCGAAGCCGCAGGAGCACGTGGTGCGCTGGGCGCGGTCGGCGTACGACGTCTTCGCGACGCTGTGCGAGGACGAGTCGAGCGGCGTCGTGATGCGCACCGGCACCGAGCTGTTCCGCGAGGCCGGCGGTGACGTCTGGTGGCGCGACGCGCTGCCGCCGGGCGCCGGCCCGGACCAGGAGACGAGCCTGCCGTCCGGCTACGCATCGGGGCTGACCATGCGGACCCCTGTGGTCGAGATGCCGGTCTACCTTCGTTGGCTCGCCGCCCGTGTCGAGGCGCTGGGCGGCACGATCACCCGGATGAACCTCTCCGCCCTGCCCGACACCGACGCCATGGTCGTCAACGCGAGCGGCATCGGGTCGCGGCTGCTCGGGGCCGACCACACCGTGGCGCCGGTGCGCGGACAGGTCGTGCTGGTCGAGCAGGTGGGGCTCGACCACTGGTGGATCGAGTCGGAGACGCCGACCTACATCGTGCCGCGCAGCAGGGACGTCGTGCTCGGTGGGACCGCGATCGAGGCGGAGTGGAGCCGGACGCCGGACCCGGCCACCGCCCGGACGATCCTCGAGCGGGCCGCGCGGATCGAACCGCGTCTCGCCGGCGCCCGCGTCCTGCGCCACAAGGTCGGCCTCCGGCCCAGTCGCGCCACGGTGCGGCTGGAGCGCGAGGACGACGTCATCCACTGCTACGGGCACGGCGGTTGCGGCGTGACGGTGAGCTGGGGCTGTGCCGATGACGTGGTGGAGCTGGCCCGTGGGTGACCTGCAGTGTCCTGCCCGGGTCTTCGTGGCGCGCCACGGTGAGGCCCTCTACGAGAGCGAGCTGCTCAGCGACTCCGGTGGGTGGCTGAGCCCGGTCGGGCGGGAGCAGTCCCGCGGACTGGGTTCACGCCTGGCCGCCGAGCGGATCGCCGCGGTCTGGTCGAGCCCCATGGCGCGAGCAGTCCAGACCGCCGAGCTCGCGGCCGGGGTGCTCGGCGTCGACGTCGTCGTGCGCGAGGGGCTGCGGGAGTTCAGCGTCGGCGACCACGCCGGCGGGACCGGTGACCCCGATCCCTTCCGGGAGACCTTCGCCGCCTGGCTGGCCGGCGACCTCGACGCGCGTGTCCCGGGTGCGGAGAGTGGCGCAGAGGTGATCGGTCGTGTGTCCGCGGTGCTCGAGGAGGTCGCGGACACGCACCGTGGGGAGGGGGTGCTCGTGATCAGCCACGGTGGCGCGATCTGCACGACCGTGCCCGCGCTGGCCACCAACCTGCCGCCCGACCACGGTCATCGGCGCCCGCTGGCCAACTGCGCGGTGGTCGCCCTCGAGGCGGACGCCGACGGGTGGGTCGCCCGCTCGTGGGCGGGCATGCCGGTGGGCTGACGGCTGGTCGTCACGCCAGTCGTTGGGCGAGGAGCACGACCACCGCGATCACCAGCATCACCAGCAGCGCGAGCCCCATCCGCCGTGCCATCTCCTTGATCCACAGCGAGGTCACCGTCTCAGTGGCGCCGGTCCGGCTCAGCGGGACGACCTCCACCACGGCGCGGCTCTGGATCGGGCCGTAGACGTGCGGGTAGGCGTCGTCCCCGACCGGCTCCACGCGGACCTCGGACTCGAGACGCGAGGTGTCGATGGTGAGCAGGACCAGGTCCTCGCCCAGGCCGCGGTAGTAGCGGTCGAACACGCCCTGCACCTGGTCACGGCGGCTGGCGTGGATGAAGCCCTCCTCCTCGAGGCTCACCCCGACGGTCGACGTCGTGTACGTGCCCGTCCCCAGCGCCCGGCGCCAGTCGTCGGCCGTGGCGATGTGGAAGATGCGCTCGGGAGGCGTCGCGGTCACCGTGCGAGGGTAGTGCGAGGCTGGTGCCATGGCTGAGCGCATCTACGTCGTGACCGACATCGAGGTGGACGGCTTCGTCCCCGGCGCCCACTCCATGCTGGCGCTGGCGTCGGTCGCGGTGACGGGGTCGGGCCGCCAGGTGTCGGAGTTCGAGGCGGTGCTCGAGCGGCTCCCCGGCGCGCAGCCGAACCCGGCCACCTGGTCGTGGTGGCTGTCCCAGCCGCCGGAGGTGCTGGCCGCGTCCACCGAGGGCGCCCGGCCGGTGCCCGAGGTGATGGCCGAGTTCGTCGGCTGGGTGCAGGGCCTGGGGGAGGAGCGGGAGCTCGTCGCCTCGCCGCTGGGCTTCGACGGGACCTACGTCGACCACTACCTGCGCCGCTTCACGGCGTACGGCCTCGCCCAGGGGCCGGACGAGACGGACCGCCTCTTCCACGGTGCCGGTCTCTGCCTCAAGAGCCTCGCCTGTGGCCTGGTCGGCGGCGATCCGGCGACCTTCTCCGTCCACGACCTTCCGAGCGAGTGGTTCGGCCAGGTCGAGCACACCCACCGCGCCATCGACGACGCGCGGGGCTACGCCCACCTGCTCGTCGAGGTCCTGCGGCGCTCCCGCGACCGGGCAGGCACCTCCTAGAAGAAGGCTCTAGAAGAGGCGGTGCTCCGCGTCGTCCATGCCGCGGAGCGCGTCGTAGTCGACGAGGGCGCAGGTGATGCCGCGGTCGGTGGCGAGCACGCGGGCCTGGGGCTTGATCTCCTGGGCGGCGTAGATCCCGCGCACCGGGCCCTTGCTGGTGAGCATCGGGTCGCGGTTGAGGAGCTCGAGGTAGCGGGTGAGCTGCTCGACGCCGTCGATCTCGCCGCGGCGCTTGATCTCCACCGCGACCGAGAGGCCGTCGGCGTCGCGGCACATCAGGTCGACGGGGCCGATGGCGGTCATGAACTCCCGGCGCACGAGGGTGAGGCCCTCGGCGAGCGTGGCGGGGTGCTCGGCCAGCAGCTCCTGGAGGTGCTTCTCGACGCCGTCCTTCTGCAGGCCCGGGTCGACCCCGAGGTCGTGCGAGCTGTCGTGCAGGACCTCGTCGATGAGGATGCGCAGGGTGTCGTCGGACTTCGTCGCCGTCACCAGCCACTCGGCCTGGCCGTCCTCCGAGACGCCCTCGCGCACCGTGCAGGGCGGTGACATCCAGTTGAGCGGCTTGTAGGAGCCTCCGTCGGAGTGGATCAGCACGGACCCGTCCGACTTCAGCATCAGGACGCGGGTGGCGAGCGGCAGGTGGGCCGAGAGCCGACCTGCGTAGTCCACCTGGCAGCGTGCGACGACGATCCTCACGACGGGCGAATCTACAGTGACCCCGTGACCGACCACGCAGTACGCCCCGCGCGGCAGCGAGACATCGTGCAGCTCGACCTCGAGCCGGTGGGCGAGCGCCCCGGGTTCGTCCTGGTCACGGGCGACCCGCCGGTCGGCCACGTCCGCGTCGACCTGCTCGACGGGCACGCCCACCTGCACGAGGTCGTGGTCGCGGTGGACCTCGACGGCAGCACGACGCGTGCGCTGGTCGAGGCGGCGTGCGAGCGCCTGTCCGCCCGGAGGCACGGCCAGGTCACCGCATCGCCGTACGTCGGAGCGGAGGCTGCGGCCTACGCCGCGCTGGGGTTCGCCGAGATCCCCGCCGACGAGCCGCTCCCGCGCCCCCTGGCGCAGGTGCGCGAGCAGCCGGGGAGGGTGCTCGTGCGCCGGGTGCTGCGGGCCCACCGCACTGTCGACGACCTCGCAGCCTTCCTCCCGGCGCTCGACGGCGCCCCGCGCGACGTGGGCGTGCTGCGCGCCGTCGTCCGGCGCCCGGCCGCCGGTCAGCGCGAGGTGCTCGAGGTCGGCCACCTCGACGTCACCGAGGGCCTGGTGGGCGACACGTGGTCGGTGCGGGGGAGCCGCCGTACGCCGGACGGCTCGGCGCACCCCGACATGCAGCTCAACATCATGAGTCACCCGCTCGTGGAGTTCCTGGCCCAGGACCCCGAGCGCGAGCCCCTCGCCGGTGACCAGATGTTCCTCGACCTCGACCTCTCCCACGCCAACCTGCCGCCGTGGAGCGAGCTCCACATCGGTGGCCCGGAGGGGTCCGTGGTCGTGGTGACCGACCAGCCGCACAGCGGCTGCGGGAAGTTCATCGCCCGCTTCGGCAAGGACGCGCTGGCCTTCGTCAACGGCCCCGAGGGCAAGCCGCGGAGGCTGCGAGGGCTCTGCGCGAAGGTGGTGCGACCCGGTCCGGTGCGGCCCGGTGACGAGGTGGTCGTCGTCCGCCCGGACGCCGGAGCCGCCTCGGGCGGCACGTGACGCTTCCCACATGCCCCACCGACGTGGGCCGTGGGAGCATGCGTGCCATGACTGAGGAGACTTCCCGCGAGTTCACCACCGTCGGCGTGATCGGCCTGGGCACCATGGGCGCCGGCATCGCCGAGGTCTTCGCCCGCAACGGCTACGACGTCATCGGCGTCGAGGTCAACGAGGCGGCGCTCGAGCGGGGACGTCAGCACCTCGAGCACTCCACCGGCCGTGCGGTGAAGCGCGAGAAGATGACCGTGGAGCAGCAGGCCGAGCTGCTCGGCCGGATCACCCTCACCACCGCGATGGAGGACCTGGCCGTGGCCGACCTCGTCGTCGAGGCGGTCGTGGAGTCGCTGGAGGTCAAGAAGTCGATCTTCCGGAGGCTGGACGACATCGTGCGCCCGGACGCGGTGCTGGCGACCAACACCTCCTCGCTGAGCGTCACCGAGATCTCCACCGCCAACGCCAAGCCCGGTCGGGTCGTCGGGGTGCACTTCTTCAACCCCGCCCCGGTGCAGAACCTCGTCGAGATCGTCCGCACCGTCGTCACCGAGCCCGAGGTCCTCGCCCGCGTCCAGGGCCTGCTGCGCGACCTGGGCAAGAACCCCGTCGTCTGCGGCGACAAGGCCGGCTTCATCGCCAACACGCTGCTCTTCGGCTACCTCAACCACGCGGTCGCGATGTACGAGGGCAAGTACGCCTCCCGCGAGGACATCGACGCCGCGATGCGGTTCGGCTGCGGCTACCCGATGGGCCCCCTCGCGCTCCTCGACCTGATCGGCCTCGACACGGCCTACGAGATCCTCGACACGATGTACAAGCAGGGACGCGACCGTCTCCACGCGCCGGCTCCGATCCTCAAGCAGTACGTCACCGCGGGCCTGCTCGGCCGCAAGTCCGGGCGCGGCTTCTACACATACGAGGCCCCCGACTCACCGGTCGTCGTCGCCGACGCCCACACCCCCAGCGTGGACGACAAGCCGCAGTTGCGCCACGACATCGAGCTCGTCGGTGTGGTCGGCACCGGCACGATGGCGTGCGGCATCGTGGAGGTCTTCGCCAAGGCCGGCTACGACGTGCTCTTCACCGGCCGCGGCCAGGACAAGGTCGACGGCGTGGTCGCCACGATCACCCGCAACTTCGACAAGCAGATCCAGCGTGGTCGTGCCACCGAGGAGCAGAAGGCCGAGGTGCTCGGGCGGGTCCGGGGCACCACCTCGCTCGACGACCTCAAGGACGTCGACATCGTGGTCGAGGCGATCGCGGAGGACCTCGCCATCAAGACCACCCTGTTCGAGAACCTCGACGAGATCTGTCAGGGCGGTCGAGGAGGGGCCGGCGCGATCCTGGCGACCACCACCTCGTCACTGCCGATCATCGCGATGGCCCGCGTGACCAAGCGTCCGCAGGACGTCATCGGCATGCACTTCTTCAATCCCGCCGCGATCATGAAGCTGGTGGAGGTCGTCTCCACGGTGGCCACCGACGAGGCGGTCACCGAGACCGTGCTCGCGCTGTGCGACCGGGTCGGCAAGGTGGCCGTGAAATGCGGGGACCGCTCCGGATTCATCGTCAACGCGCTGCTGTTCCCCTACCTGAACGACGCGGTGAAGATGCTCGAGGCGCACTACGCGACCGCCGATGACATCGACACCGCCATGAAGCAGGGGTGTGCGCTGCCGATGGGCCCGTTCGAGCTGCTCGACGTCGTCGGCAACGACGTCTCACTGGCGATCCAGAAGGAGCTCTACCTCGAGTTCCGCGAGCCGGGCTTCTCGCCGGCGCCGCTGCTGGAGCACCTCGTGACCGCCGGCTACCTCGGCCGCAAGACCGGACGCGGCTTCCGGGACTACAGCGCGCGCTGAGGGCCACGCCGTCAGATCGTCGTCTGGATGGTGCGGCTGGCCGAGGTCGCCTGCGGTGACGTCGCGGTGGCGGTGAGGGTGGCGCCCGTCGTGGCGACGTTGTTCCGCCTCACCTGGAACAGCAGCTCCGAGGTCGACTGCGTCGTGTTGTCCAGCTTGCCGGTCCAGGTGAACGAGTAGGTGTAGGCGCCCTTCGTCGGGGTGGTCACCGGACCGGCGGCCCAACCGGCGCCGGACACGGACGCAGCCTTGCCGCCGGAGGCCACCGTGTCGGGGAAAGGCACCGTCACCGTGATGCTGGTGACTGCCGGCGCGGTCGCGTCCCACGGACGCCGGACCTGGACCTTGGTCTCGATCCGGGAGGGTAGGCCGGCCTTGGTGTAGGCGGCGCCGTAGGACGTGAAGGTGTCGAGCACGAGCGTGGCCGCGGCGGACGCCGCATAGGCGGGCGCCGTGCCGGCGGCGACGATCACCGGCGCGCTCCAGGCGGCGCCCAGCAGGGCTCGACGGGACGGCGCGGGCACACCGCTCTCGCGGGTCGTGTCTGTCATCCGGGGGCCGGTCCTCGTCCAGGGGTGAGCACTCGATCGCTCACCCCGAGTAAAGCACGCAGGCCGCCGCCGCCGGCGATTCAGTCGAGGCAGAACTCGTTGCCCTCGGGGTCGGTCAGCACGAGGTGGCCGGCGTCCATCGGGGGAGCGGGCTCGTGCCGCGCCACCCGGGTGGCGCCGAGGGCGACGAGACGCTCGCACTCCGCCTCGAGGGCGGCCATCCGCTCCTCGCCCTGCAGGCCCGGGGCCGCGCGCAGGTCGAGGTGCACGCGGTTCTTCGCGGTCTTGCCCTCCGGGACGCGCTGGAAGAACAGCCGCGGACCGTCGCCGTCGGGGTCCTCGGCCGCGGAGGCGGAGTTCCACTGCGACTCCGGCACGCCGATCCCGGCGAGGAAGTCGTGCCAGGCCTCGAAGGGGTCCTGGCCCGGCACGAGCTCGTGCCCCGGCGGCGGTGGGTTGACGTAGTCCATGGCGGCGGCCCAGAAGCGGGAGAGCGTCTCGGGGTCGTGGGCGTCGAAGGTCACCTGGATGGTCCGGCTCATGGAGCCATCATGCGCACACGCCACCGACAGTGACCCCCCGACCGGCGTCAGCGCTGCGACTGCTCCATGACGAGGGCCGCCAGCCGCGCGCGGGTGTTGATGTCGAGCTTGCGGTAGATGTGGGTCAGGTGCGCGTCGACGGTGCGCGGGGAGACGAAGAGCTCCTCGGCGATCGCGCGGCTGGTCAGCCCGTGCGCCACCCGCTCGGCCACCTGGCGCTCAGCGGCGGTCAGCGCGTCGAGCGCCGAGGGCGGCGCGGTCGCGGGCCGGTTGAACACCGCCGTGATCAGGGGGACCGACTCCGCCGAGAGGTCGGCACCGTCGAGCCACTCCGCGGGTGCGGTGCCACTGGGCTTGACGTCGTAGTCGGCGGAGTAGCCCCAGCGCACCGCCATCCGCGGCGTGCGGAGCGCGAAGGCGGCCGCAGCCAGCGCACGGGCCTCCGGCAGGTCGCGGGCGCGGGCGACACCCGCGAGTCCGTCCAGCACGTCGGCGGCCCGCAGAGGGAGACGCATCGTGCGGCAGTGGTCGAGCGCCGTGAGGTACGTCGTCGTGGCCTGGTCGAGGTCGCCGAGCTCGACCAGCGCCCGCCCGAGCAGCAGCCGCGCCTCCACGCCGTCGCGTCCCAGCCGGGCGGAGTCGGCCAGCGCCACCACGTCGGCGGCCAGGCCGGCAGCCTGCCGGGTCTCGCCGCGGGCGAGCAGGTCACGCCCGTCCTGCGCCAGCACGGGCAACCGCACGGCCCAGGGCAACGTGTCGCGGACGACGTCGGTGGGAACCCAGGTCGGGTCGAGCCCCCGCAGCAGCGTCTCCGCCAGCAGCCCGACGCGGTCCTCGGCGAGCTCGCGCGCCTCGGTCACCACGGCCCGGGTCCCCGCGACCGCCTCGGCGATCCGGCCCTGCTCGAGGGCGATACGGGCCAGCACCGTGCGCAGCGAGAGGTCGATCCAGCGCTCGTCGCGGCTGGTGCGGGCGGGCATCGCCTCGGCCGCTGCGCGGGTGGCCTCGGCGAAGCGACCCTGCGAGGCGTAGAGGTCGGCCAGCGTGCGGGTGGCCTGGCGGCGCATCGACCCCTCGGGGTCGAGCTCGATGGCCCGCAGGGCCTCGCTCTCGGCCTGGGCGAGGTCGCCCGCGTCGAGGTGCATCTCGGCGCGGATGGACGCGGTCTTGGCCAGCTGCTCCTCCGGTCGTGGTGCCGACGACGCGTGCTGGTCGGCCCGGTCCAGCAGCCAGAGCCCTTCGTAGGAGCCGCGCATCTCCGATGCGGCGATGCCCGCGCGCCTGGCCATCTGGGCACCGATCGCCGGTGGGCCGTCGCCGCTGGAGAGCGCGCCCTCCATGATCTCGACCGCCTCGCGGGTGCGCATCGAGGTGTAGAGCGAGGAGTAGATCCGGTTGGCGACGGAGTAGCCGTCGGCGCGGGTCTCCGGCCGCGCGCAGGCGGTCAGCACCGCGTGGCGCATGGCGGGGAGGTCGCGCAGCCACTCGGCGTCCGCGGCGCCGAAGTTGTCGTGCTCGGGCGCGTGGCGCTGTGCCCACCGGAGCAGTCCGGCGTCCACGGCCTCGATGTCGGCCGGACGGGCCAGGGTCCGCGCCCGTCCGCGGATCGGGGAGAGCATGTCGAAGCGACCGTGCTGGTCCACCTCGAGCAGGCTCCGACGGACCAGGCCGCCGGCCAGCTCGGCGGCCTCGGACACCGGCACGTCGAGGACCTCGGCGAGCACGCCGAGGCCGGCGGCGAAGTCGAGCAGCCCGACCCGGCGCAGGGCAGTGGCGCTCGCGTCGTCGAGGAGGTCGTGCGCGGAGTCGACCGCCTGGTCGAGGCTCACCGTGGACATCGCGTTGCTCAACCCGACGAGGGCGGACTGCACGGCGACCTGCTCGATCAGCAGCGGGAGGCCGCCGGTCGCGCTCAGCAGGCGGCGTACCTCGTGGGCCTGCGCCGCGAGGTCGACCTGCTGGCCCCCGGCAGAACGGATCCGACGCAGGAACAGCTCGACGGCAGGACCCTCCAGCGGCGACCGCGGCGCGGGCACCGGCAGCGGCCCGACGCGTACGACGGACTCGTAGGGCTGTCCGGCCGTGGTGCGCGCGGTCACCACCACGCGCGCGTCGGTGGTGCTCTCGAGCACCGACTGCAGCACGGGGCCGGCGCCGGTCGCGTCGAGGTCGAGGCCGTCGAGCACGAGCAGCGTGTCCCGCCCGTCGACGGCCCGCCCCAGCGCGCCGCTCAGCGAGTCGCCGGGGGCGGTCTCGGACTGGAGGCTCTCGAGCGCCGCGACGAGCAGGTCGTCGAGGGTGCGCAGGCTGCGGGCGTCGACCCAGGACGCGGGCGCCGCCTGCGCGAGGTGGCGCACCAGGAGGGTCTTCCCACTGCCCGGAGGCCCGACGACGGTGACCCAGCGGGACTCCTCGATCGCCTCGTTCAGCGCGCGCTGGACGTCGTCGCGACCGAGGCACGGGGACAGCACGAGGTCGAACCTATCGGCTTACGTAGGAGAGATAGGTAGGACTACGGATGCTGACACCCGCTGTTTCGCGGGAATGTTCTCTCACGCCGAGAGCGGTGGGACCGCACAGGGGAGGGTCCCGCTGCCCGGCCGCTTCTCGAGAGCAGGTCGCACGTCGTCGGGGGTCGACGCGCGACCTGCTCTTCGCGTCGCCCGCAGGTTGCGGGCGATGCGTACGCTGACGGCATGGGAACCGTCCTCGTGCTGATCGTCCTCGGGGGGCTCATCGCGGTCGCGGTGGCGTCGGGCAAGTCGGGCAAGAAGCGTGAGCTGGCCCGCGCCGAGGCCGAGGTCGCACCGGTGAAGAGGCTCGCCGAGGAGGACGTCACCGCCCTCGGCGTGGAGCTCCAGGACCTCGACATCGACCTCGCCGGGGAGGAGCTCGACCCGGGCGCCAACGCCGACTACCAGCGCGCGCTCGACGCCTACGAGTCCGCCAAGGTCGCGGCGGCCGGACTGACGCGGCCCGAGGACGTCCGCCACGTCACCGAGATCCTCGAGGACGGCCGCTACGCCATGGCGTGCGTGCGCGCTCGGGTGGCGGGGGAGCCGCTGCCGCAGCGCCGTCCTCCGTGCTTCTTCGACCCGCGCCACGGGCTGTCGGTCGCCGACGTCCCGTGGACGCCGCCCGGCGGCGCCTCCCGCGACGTGCCAGCGTGCGCCCTCGACGTCGAGCGCGTGCGCGCCGGTGCCGAGCCCGACATCCGCAAGGTGATGGTCGGCTCGCGCCGAGTGCCCTACTGGCAGGGCGGCCGCGCCTACCAGCCCTACGCCGCCGGCTACTTCGGCGCCTTCAGCCCGATGGACTGGATGTTCATGGGCATGCTGTTCGGCGGCGGCTTCGACGGCCTGGGTGAGGGCATCGGCGCGATCGGTGAAGGCATCGGCGACATGTTCGGCGGGATCGGCGACGGCATCGGCGGCATGTTCGACGGGTTCGACGGCTTCGACTTCTGACCCGCGACCGGTCCTCGTCGGGCCCTCGTCCAGCCCTTCGTCCTGACCCCGTCGCGGCGGCCGCACCACTCGTCCCCAGGGGTGTGCTCGACCTCCGAGGACAGGTCTAGCGTCGCGGAACATGGCAGGAGTCGAGACAGGCACCATCACCACTGACATCCCCGCACGGATGGACCGCCTCCCGTGGGCGCGCTGGCACTGGATGGTGGTGATCGGGCTCGGCACGGTGTGGATCCTCGACGGTCTCGAGGTCACCATCGTCGGCTCGATGTCGGAGGCGCTCAAGCCGAACGACACCGGGCTCGGCCTCTCCAGCTCCGACGTCGGCATGGCCGGTGCGATGTACGTCGCCGGCGCCTGCATCGGCGCGCTGTTCTTCGGCCAGCTCACCGACCGGTTCGGTCGCAAGAAGCTGTTCCTGATCACGCTGGGCGTCTACACGGTCGCCACGGTGCTGACGGCCTTCTCGATGAACCCGGCGTGGTACTTCGCCTGCCGCTTCCTCACCGGCACCGGCATCGGTGGCGAGTACGCCGCCATCAACTCCGCGATCGACGAGCTGATCCCCGCCAAGTACCGGGGGCGGGTCGACGTCGCCATCAACGGCTCGTTCTGGGTCGGCGCGGCGCTCGGCTCGCTGCTCACGATCCCGCTGCTCGACCCCAACGTCGTCGACCCGAGCTGGGGCTGGCGCTCGGCGTTCGGCCTGGGCGCGGTCCTCGCGATCGGCATCCTCGTCGTCCGTCGCCACGTCCCCGAGAGCCCGCGCTGGCTGTTCATCCACGAGCGGGAGGAGGAGGCCGAGCGCATCGTCCGCGACATCGAGAAGACCGTCACCGACGAGACGGGCAAGGAGCTCCACGACGTCGACGACACGATCACCATCCGGCAGCGCAAGACCATCAGCCTGCCGCTGATCGCCAAGACCGTCTTCACGCTCTACCCGCGCCGCACGGTGCTGTGCTTCTCGCTCTTCGTCGGCCAGGCGTTCCTCTACAACGCCTTCTTCTTCACCTACGGCGACACCCTCACCACGTTCCTCGACGTGAAGCAGACCGGCTGGTACCTCGCGATCTTCGCGGCCAGCAACTTCATCGGCGCGCTGCTGCTCAGCCCGCTGTTCGACAGCCTGGGCCGGGTGCGCATGATCGCCGGCACCTACATCCTGTCCGGGGTCCTGCTGGCGGTCGCCGGCACCATGCTCGGCGGTCTCAGTGCGGTGACCCTGACGCTCTTCGGCGCGATCATCTTCTTCTTCGCATCCGCCGGCGCGAGTGCCGCCTACCTCACCGCCTCCGAGATCTTCCCGATGGAGACCCGGGCGCTGTGCATCGCCTTCTTCTACGCGATCGGCACCGCGGCCGGCGGCATCACCGGGCCGCTGCTGTTCGGCAAGCTCATCGACGACGCGAGCAGCAGCGGTGACATCACCGGCATCGCGATCGGCTACTACATCGGCGCGGCGCTGATGGTCATCGGCGGTGTCGTCGAGATCTTCCTCGGCGTCAAGGCCGAGGGCCAGTCGCTGGAGGACATCGCCCAGCCGCTCACCGCGGAGGACACGTCCGGCAACCAGGCCGACGAGGCAGAGAGGAGCCGGGCATGAGCCCGATGCCGCCGCCCAAGCCGTCCACGGAGGGGCCCCGCGACCGCCAGGTCCTCCACGAGATGGGCCAGATCGTGCGTGCCCTGCAGGCCAACGGACCGACGCCGCCCGACCGGCTGCGCGAGGTCGTCGGCGGCCAGTGGTGGGAGGAGGGACGCTTCGAGCGGGCCCTCGCCCTGGCGGCCAGCGACGGTCTCGTGCACACGACGGGGGACGGGTCGGTCGTCGCCACCTGAGCACTGCGAGGATGGTGCGGTGAGCCTGCACACCACGGTCCTCGGCGACCACGGCCCGACCGTCGCGTTCTGCCACGGACTCTTCGGCCAGGGCAAGAACTGGACGCAGATCGCCAAGGCGCTCAGCACCGACCACCGCGTCGTGCTCGTCGACATGCCCAACCACGGGCGCTCGCCGTGGACCGAGACCTTCGACTACCTCGACCTCGCCGACCAGGTCGCCGAGACCCTGCGTCCCGAGGCGCCACTCGCGCTGGTCGGTCACTCGATGGGCGGCAAGATCGCGATGTGCCTCGCGCTGCGCCACCCCGACCTGGTCGAGCGGCTCGCCGTGGTCGACATCGGGCCGGTGGCCTACGAGAGCGGGCGCGAGTTCGTCGGCTACATCGAGACGATGCGCGCGCTCGACCTGACGCGCATCGAGCGGCGCGACGAGGCCGAGGAGGCGTTGCGCGAGGCGGTGCCCAATCCGGTCGTGCGCAGCTTCCTCCTGCAGAACCTGCGGCGCACCGACGACGGCTGGCACTGGCAGCTCAACCTCGAGCTGCTGGGCGAGGAGATGGCCGGGCTGGTCGGCTGGCCCGCTGCCGAGCTCGGCGAGGCGACGTACGACGGACCGGTGCTGTGGGTGGGCGGAGCCGACTCCGACTACATCAGCGACGAGTCGGCCGGCGAGATGGACCGCCGGTTCCCGCGCAACCGACGCGTCCTGGTCAAGGGCGCCGGACACTGGGTGCACTCGGAGCAGCCGGACGTGTTCCTCGAGGTGATGCGGCGCTTCCTGGCCTGATCGGCGCGGCGCGAGGCCAGGCGCTTCGGCGCGGGGTCGGTGAGCGTCAGGTGCGCTGGCGGGCGCGGTAGGCGGCGACGGCCTCGCGGTTGCCGCAGGTGGTGGAGCAGTAGCGCCGCGAGCGGTTGCGCGACAGGTCGAGGACGACGTCCTCGCAGTCGTCCGCGGCACAGCTGGCCAGCCGCGACATCTCGTCGGCGCGGATCACGTCGACCATCGCCATCGCGGTCTCCACCACGACGCGCTCCTCGAGCGGGCGGTCGGGGTCGACGGCGTGCAGGTGCCAGTCCCACTGGTCGTGGCGCTGGAGCTGGGGGAGGGCCCGGGCGTCGGCGAGCATGGTGTTCACGATCGCGGCAGCGTCGTCGCGCTCGGCGAGCAGCAGCTCGCGCAGCGCAGGGCGCAGGCGGCGTACGGCGTCGAGCTCGGCAGGGGTCGCGTCGTGGCGCCCGGTGTAGGACCACCCGACGAGGAACGCCGACAGGTCGTCGACCGATCCCAGCGGCTGGCCGGCCTCGTCGGTCGAGTTGGCCAGCGCGACGGCGGCCTGGAGCGCCGCGTCGGTGTCATCCGTGAAAAGCATGTTGACACATTACATCAGGGCCTCCTAGTGTCATGACCGTGAGCGCCATGACCAATGACACCTCGTCCCGCACGGCCGCCGGGCTCGGTCTCGCCGTGGCGTCGGCTGTGTCGTTCGGCCTCTCGGGCGCGCTGGCCCGTGGCCTGCTCGACACCGGCTGGAGCGCCGGTGCCACCGTCGGGCTGAGGATCGCGATCGCGGCAGCGGTGCTGGTCGTCCCGGGCGCGCTGGCGCTCCGGGGCAGGTGGCACCTGGTCCGCGACAACGTGGGTCTCGTCGTGGTCTACGGCCTCGCGGCCGTGGCCGGTGCGCAGCTGTGCTACTTCTACGCCGTCACCTACATGCAGGTGAGCGTCGCGCTGCTGCTCGAGTACACCGCTCCCGTCGCCGTCGTGGTGTGGCTGTGGCTGCGCCACGGGCACCGGCCCTCGGCCCTGACGCTGCTGGGGGCGGCGATCGCCGCGACCGGACTGGTGCTGGTGCTCGACGTGGTCTCCGGGGCCGAGCTGAGCACGGCGGGGGTGCTGTGGGCGCTCGGCGCCATGGTGGGTGCGGCGACGTACTTCGTGATCTCCGCCGACGAGGACAACGGGCTGCCGGGCATCTCCCTCGCCGCAGGCGGCCTGCTGGTCGGCGGGGCGGTCCTGCTGGTGGCAGGCGCCACCGGGGTCCTGCCCTTCCACGCCTCCACCGCGGACGCGGTCTACGACGGCCGTGCGGTCGCCTGGTGGATCCCCGTGGTCCTGCTGGGCCTGGTCACGGCGGCGTTCTCCTATGTCACCGGCATCGCGGCCGGTCGCCGCCTCGGCAGCCGGCTCGCCTCCTTCGTCGCGCTGGGCGAGGTCCTGGCCGCGGTGGTCTGGGCCTGGCTGCTGCTCGGGGAGCTGCCCCGGACCGTCCAGCTCGCCGGCGGCGTGCTGGTGCTGGCCGGGGTCGTGGTGGTCAAGCTGGGGGAAGGCCGTTCCTCACTCGTCGTGGAGCCGTTGCCGGACGAGCACGCTGCCGTTCAGGAGAGCTCGGCGTCCCAGGCCAGCGGCCGGAACCACAGCACGTCGTCGATCACGAGGTAGAACCCCTGGTCGGTCGCCGCCGCGAGCGACATCGTCCCGGCCGGCGCCTTCAGCTCGCGCCACTGGCTCGTGCCGCGCACCCAGACGCTGGGGCCGTCGGGGCGCTGGGCGGCGAAGGCGGGCTGCTGGTCGCCGATGGGCAGGCGCAGCAGCCGCACGACCGGCGCCTCGGGGTCGAGGGTGACGTCGGGGAGGTCGACCTCGCCACCCACCGCGTCGAAGTCCCAGATCACGGGCCGCCCGTCGCGCGTGCCGGCCACCCACGTGCCGACCGCCCAGCTGAGGATGTCGGTGACGGAGTCAGCTCCTCCCACGAGCTCCTCCCGTCGCCACCGGGTCGGGAAGTAGGGGTCGGCGTCGATCGACCAGAGCCGCGCCCCGGCGTCCGTGGTCTCAGCGAGGTGCACGCGCACCTCTTCCGTGCTCGTCACCACAGAGGTCGCCGCGGGCGCGTCGCGCAGGCGCGGTCCGGCACCATGCTCGGCGACCCGCCAGCGGCCGTCGTCGGGGTGCACCTCCCAGAGGTGCGCCTGCCACGATCCGCGCTCCCGGCGGGCCGTCACCGCGCGCACGTCGCCCTCGTCGTCGAAGAGGAGCGAGGCCCACGGGGGACGCCCGCCGTCCGGATGGACCAGGCGCTGGCGGTACCACTCCTCGAGCTCGCCGCCGAGCTCGGTGTCGAGGGAGCCGACGTAGACGCGAGCCGGTCGCCCCAGCGCGGGTGCGGCCTGCTGGACGAAGCCCTCGTTGGAGTAGTCGCCGGTGGCACTGTCGGCACCGGTCCCGTAGTCGTCGGGCACCTTCGTGGCCACCCGGATGACGTCGATGCCGTCGACGGCGGCCACCAGCGGGCCGCCGTCGTCGGTGCGTCCGACGACGGTGAGGAACTGGCTGTAGGTCCCATCGATGTCGGCGATCTCGCCGTCCATGGGGATCGCCTGCCACTCCGGCGCCACCGCGCGGGGCGGCTTCCCCGCCGGTGCCGGCACCGGGCGGGGCGCCTCGCCGACGCTGCAGGCGGCGAGCAGGGCGACCGCGGCTGTCGCCGCGATGGTCCGTAGGACGCTCAGCGGGCGTCCTGCCGCTTGAGGAACACCTCGCGGTGCAGCAGCATGAGCGCGGCGGCGGTGGGCACCGCCAGCAGCGCGCCGATGATGCCCATCAGCGAGCCGCCCACCAGGGCTGCCACCACGGTCACCGAGCCCGGCAGGTCCACCGAGCGCTTCATGATCCTGGGGTAGATCACGTAGGACTCGAACTGCTGGTAGGCCAGGTAGTAGACCAGGGCGATCAGCGCGACGGTCGGCGAGACGGTGAGACCCAGCAACGTCATGATCGCCCCGGACACGAAGGCGCCGACGATCGGGATCAACGAGAACAGCCCGACGACGAAGGCGAGCGCGAAGGCGTAGTCGCCGAGGCCGACGACCAGCGAGAACAGCAGCGTGCTGATCCCGGCGCACAGCGCGACGAGGAACGCCCCTGCGACGTAGGCGCCGGTGGAGCGGATGATGCTGTCACCGAGGTCGCTGACGCGGTGCCGCTTCGAGGCGGGCGCGAGCGAGTAGGCGGCGTGCTTGATGCTCGGCAGCGAGGCCAGGAAGTAGATCATCAGCACGAGCACGATGAGGCTGTTGGTCACGACGCTGAGCACCTTCAGCCCGAAGCCGAGGGCACCGCCGAAGAGCTTCTGGCCGAAGTCGCCGTTCTGGATGTAGTCGCGGACCTTGGCGATGAGGTCGTACTTGTCGTCGAGCTTCTGCACCTGCGAGTTGGACTGCAGGTCGTCGAGCCAACCGGGGGCGTTGCGGGTGATCTGGGCGATCTGCTCGCTGATGACCGGTGCCACCGCGACCACGAAGAGGGTCAGCACGCTGATCACGACCACGAGGACCAGCACCACCGACAGGCTGCGCCGCACCCCCCGGCGCATGAAGAACTCCACGACCGGGTTGAGCCCGATCGCGAGGAACATCGACATCACGAGGAGCACCAGCACGGAGGAGATGCTGAGCAGCTGCTCGGACAGGAACAACGCCACGAGCGCGCCCAGCGCGCCGAAGAAGCCGATCTTGAACGGCGAGTGGCGCAGCAGGAGCGGTGGGCTGGTGGCGGGCTCCACGGGGACGTACGGCGCCGGCGCGGCGTCGTCGACCACCAGGTCGGTCGCGTCGTCGATCTTCTCCGCGATCACGGCGGCGGACTGTGCGGACTCCTCGGCCGACTCCGCGGCGGCCTCGGCGCGGTCGGCGTGGTCGCTGGCCTGCTCGACGACCTCCTGGGCGGCTCCGGGAGGGACCGAGGCGGCGTCCGTCCGGGCCTGGTCTGCGGCGGGGACCTGGGGCTCGGCGTCGCGGGGCGCCACAGCGTCCCGCAGCCGAGAGACCCAGCTCAGGACTCGTCCTCGCCGAAGCCGGCGACCACGTCGCGCAGGGCACCGAGCTGGGCCGTGATCGCGTCACGACGCTTGGTCACCCGCTCCACCTCGGACTGGATGTTGGCCAACGCACGCTCGGCCTCTGCGTGCCGGGTCGCGGTGATCGAGTCCGCCTGGGTGCGCGCGGAGGCGACGATCTGCTCGGCCTCGCGACGGGCCCGGCTGAGCAGGCCCTCGGCCTCGCTCTGCGCCTGGGAACGGTGGGCGTTGGCCTGCGCCGTCGCCTCACGTGCCCGCTGCTCGGCAGCGTTGGCGCGGGCCTCGGCCTCGGCGACGAGCCGCTGGGTCTCGGCCGTGGCGTTGCTGTGGTGCTCGGCCGCCTCGCGGGTGAGCCGCTCCTTCTCCACCGCGAGCGTGCGCCTGGCCTCCTGCACCTCACGGTCGGCAGCGGCGCGGGCCTGCTCGGCCTCGCGGGTGGCGGTGGTGCGCATCTCGTTGGTCTCCTGCTGGGCGGCCAGGCGCAGCTGGTCGGCCTCGCGCTTGGCAGCCGCGAGCAGGTCGGCCGCCTCGGCCTTGGCCAGCGAACGCTCGGTCTCGGCGTCCGCGGTCAGTCGCGACCGCATCTCGTCGAGCTCCTTGAGCTGGACCATCCGCATGTCGTCGGCTTCGCGTGCCGCGTCCGCGCGGATGCTCTCGGCGTCGCGGCCGGCGGCCTTGCGGATCTCGTCGGCGTCGCGCCGCGCGGCGGTGCGCACGTCGTTGGCCTCGTCCTCGGCGAGCTTGAGCATCGAGGTGGCGCGGCCTCCGAGGCCGGCGTAGGTCGGGTTGGCGTTCTCGTCGAGCTCGGCACGCAGGCGGCCCAGCTCGGACTCGAGCTCGATCACCCGCTCCTCGCTGCTGGCCAGGCTGGTGGCCAGGCCGGACTTCTCCGACAGGAGCTGGTGGACGCGCTGGTCGACCGCCGCCTTGTCGTAGCCGCCGCGGCGGACCTGGGGCAGCGGGGTCGCGGCCTGCGCCGGCGGCGGGGGCACGACGGGCCGGGCGGCCGACGGGGTCGATGCGGGCGTCGGGCTCGGGGTCGGGGCCGGGGCCGGGGCGGCGGCCGGGGTGCGGGCAGGCGCGGGAGGCGGGATGATCGGACTGCGGCGGGTGGCCACGTCGTCCGGGTCCACGCGAGGTGCCGGCTTCACGGCAGGCTCCTCGACGGGCTTCGCGGTGGACTTCTCGGTGGACTCCGCGGTGGACTTCGCGGTGGTCTCCCCGGTGGGCGTGGCCGCCGGCTTGGCGGGGGCCTTCGGAGCGGGCTCCTCGGCCGCAGCGGGGGCCGGTTCGTCCTTGGGCGTCACCGGGAGCACCTGGGTCGCCTCGGCCGAGTCGTCGGAGGACTCCGGCTCGTCGAAGATGGACAGGCCCTGGTCGGAGCTCATGCTGCGACACCCACTCTCACGTCGTACGGACTGCGTCGGTGCCAGTGTCTCCGATGCCGTGGAACAAACACACCCCGGCTCGCGGATGAGCCGCGAACCGGGGTGTGAGCAATCTCAGATGGGCCCCGAAGGGGTGAGGTCAGACCCCCCGGAAGCGGTTGATCGCGGTCTCGTGCCGGGCGCGCATCTCGTGGTCGAGGACACCCTGGCCCTCCTCCGGGGCGAGGCACAGCACGCCGACCTTGCCCTGGTGGGCGTTCTGGTGGACGTCCAGCGAGGCCTGTCCGACCTCGTCGAGCGTGTAGGTCTTGGACAGGGTCGGGTGGATCTTGCCCTTGGCGATGAGGCGGTTGGCCTCCCACGACTCGCGGTAGTTGGCGAAGTGGCTGGAGATGATGCGCTTCAGGTTCATCCAGAGGTAGCGGTTGTCGTACTCGTGCATGTAGCCCGAGGTCGACGCGCAGGTGGTGATGGTGCCGCCCTTGCGGGTCACGAACACGGAGGCACCGAAGGTCTCACGGCCCGGGTGCTCGAAGACGATGTCGATGTCCTCGCCGCCGGTGAGCTCGCGGATGCGGGCGCCGAAGCGCTTCCACTCCTTCGGGTCCTGCTGCGTGCCCTCGTCGTTCCAGAACTTGTAGCCCTCCTCCGAGCGGTTGATGATCAGCTCGGCGCCCATGCTGCGGGCGATCTGGGCCTTCTCCTCGTTGGAGACCACGCACACCGGCGTGGCGCCGCCGTTGAGGGCGTACTGCGTCGCGAAGCCGCCGAGGCCGCCGGACGCGCCCCAGATGAGGACGTTGTCGCCCTGCTTCATGTCGCCGCCGTTCTTGCTCACGAGCTGGCGGTACGCCGTGCAGTTCACCAGGCCGGGGGAGGCGGCCTCCTCCCAGGTGAGGTGCTCGGGCTTCGGCATGAGCTGGTTGGCCTTGACCATCGCCACGTCGGCCAGGCCGCCGAAGTTGGTCTCGAAGCCCCAGATCCGCTGCTCGGTGTCGAGCATGGTGTCGTTGTGGCCGTCGGGGCCCTCGAGCTCCACGGAGAGGCAGTGCGCGACGACGCGGTCGCCCGGCTTCCACTTGGTGACGCCGGCGCCGACGGCGATCACGACGCCGGAGAGGTCCGAGCCGACCACGTGGTAGGGCAGGTCGTGGCGCTTGGTGAGCTCGGAGTTGCGGCCGTAGCGCTCGAGGAAGCCGAAGGTGGAGACGGGCTCGAAGATCGAGGTCCACACGGTGTTGTAGTTGATGGCGCTGGCCATGACGGCCACGAAGGCCTCACCGGGACCCAGCTCGGGGAGGGGGACGTCGTCGACGTGGAGGGACTTGCGGGGGTCCTTCTCCTTCGACGGCACGCCCTCGAACATGTCGACCTCGTCCTTCTTGACGAAGGCGGCGCGGTAGGACTCGGGCAGCTCGAGGCTGGCGAAGTCCTCCGAGGTGGCGTTGCCCGACTGGATGGCTTCGAGGATGTTCTGCACGGGTGTCTCCTGGATCAGCGGTGAGGCATCGGTGGCACGGACGTCGATCGGGGTGAAGATACCGGCGAGTAACCTCGCGTGGTGCGTGGTGTGAGATTCCTCGCCCGGGCTGCCTGCGCGGTACGGCTCGTCAGTGGGCGGCGTCGGTGGCCGGTTCGACCAGCTCGACCAGCACCCCGCCCGCGTCCTTGGGGTGGATGAAGTTGACGCGACTGTTCGACGTGCCGCGTCGGGGGGCGTCGTAGAGCAGGCGCAGGCCGCGCCCGCGCAGCACGTCGGCGACGTGCTCCACGTCCTCGACGCGGAAGGCCAGCTGCTGGATGCCCTGGCCGTTGCGCTCGAGGAACTTGGCGATGGTCGACTCGGGGGAGAGCGGCGCGAGGAGCTGGATGCACGAGCCGGAGTCGCCCACGCCGACCATCGCCTCGCGGACGCCCTGCTCCTCGTTGGTCTCCTCGTGGAGGACCTGCATGCCGTAGGCGTCGCGGTAGAACGCCATCGCCTCGTCGAGGTCCGGCACCGCGATGCCGACGTGGTCGATGGCGGTGAACAGGTGGTGCACGTCAGCAGGCAGGTCCGGGGTCATGCAGCACATGGTGTACGACGTCGCGCCCGGGGGCGAGAGGGTGTGACCGTCGCCACTCCCGCCCCGCCGTCGGCCGTGCCCGCGGCCCGCGCTCAGCCGAGCGAGGCGGTGCGGTCGTACGTGCCGAGGACCGCGGCCGCGTCGATGTCACCCACGAAGCCGAGCGGGCTGGCGCACGGGCCGCCGTAGTCGCCGACGTAGAAGTCGTCGCCGTTGGGCATGCCGTAGTAGACGTCGGCCGCGGCCGGCACTGACGTGCCCACCTGCCGGCCGTCGACGAAGAGCCGGATCGCCTGTCCGTCGAAGGCTCCCATCACGGTGTGCCAGGCGCCGTCCCAGATCCCGGCACCCGCGTCGGACGACCGGAACACCGTCGTCCCGTCGGAGACGTAGAAGACGAGTCCGCCCTCACCGCCGGTGAACAGGCCGTAGGACGCGTTCTCGCACTGGAACGCCCCCTTGGACATGACGTAGCGGAAGGCGCCCGGGCCGGTGCTGCGCACCCGAGCCAGCACGGTGACGCCGTCCGGCTCCAGCGACGGCGCATCGGCCATCCGGACGCTCTGGGCGCCGTTGAAGCGGAGCGCGGCGCGCTTGAAGAACAGCAGGCGCGGGAGCTGCACCCACGTCGGGTCGGCGGCGTCGGCGCCCGCCGTGGTGCCGAGCTGGCCGCGGTTGCCGTTGAAGGAGAGGTCGTAGGCCACCTGGCCGGACCCCTCGTCGAAGAACCACAGACCGCCCACGCCGTCCGCGCGGGCGCTCGCCGGAGGGGCGGCGAGGACGGTGCCGAGCAGCGCGGCGGTGGCCAGCGCGACGGCGGAGGTCAGGGTGCGGCGGACTCGTGACATGGGCGCTCCTCGGCGACGGACGGGTCGGCCCCGAGGCCGTGGTGCGCCCAGCCGACCACTCGACGGCTGCCCGCGGCGCCGCCGGCGGGCGGACTCCCTCAAATTGGTGAGCCCTCAGGGGTGTGGCGGACCGCGCGCGGGTCGTCCCCGTCAGCAGTGCCGGTGTGACGTGTGCCTCACGAGCGCGGGCCCGCGGCCCCTCCCGGTCCGGGCGCGCGGGTGGGTATCGTCGCCAGACGTAGCACTCGCTCGCACACACCCGCATGCCTGGAGGAAAGCTCATGACCGGTTCCGTGATCGTCGCCGGGGCTCGTACCCCGATCGGCCGCCTGCTGGGCGGCCTCAAGGACCAGTCCGCGGCCGACCTCGGCGGCGTGGCCATCAAGGGCGCCCTGGACAAGGCCGGCGTGTCCGGCGAGCAGGTCGACTACGTGATCATGGGCCAGGTCATCCAGGCCGGCACCGGCCAGATCACCGCCCGCCAGGCCGCGGTCAAGGGCGGCATCCCGATGAGCGTCCCTTCGATCACCATCAACAAGGTGTGCCTCTCGGGGATCAACGCGATCGCGATGGCCGACCAGCTGATCCGTGCCGGTGAGCACGAGATCGTCGTCGCCGGTGGCATGGAGTCGATGACCCAGGCGCCCCACCTGCTGCCGAAGAGCCGCGAGGGCTTCAAGTACGGCGACACCGCGCTGGTCGACTCGATGGCCTACGACGCGCTCTACGACCAGTTCACGGACCAGGCGATGATCAACCTGACCGAGGGCTGCAACGCCGCAGGTGCGAACCTGACCCGCGAGGAGCAGGACGCCTTCTCGGCCCAGTCGCACCAGCGCGCGGCGCTGGCCTGGAAGAACGGCCTCTTCGACGACGAGGTCGTCCCGGTGACGATCTCGACGCGCAAGGGCGACATCACCGTGGCCGAGGACGAGGGCATCCGCGGCGACACGACCGTCGAGTCGCTCTCCGGCCTGCGTCCGGTGGCGAAGGACGGCACCATCACCGCCGGCTCCGCGTCCCAGATCTCCGACGGTGCCTGCGCCGTGGTCGTGATGAGCAAGGCCAAGGCCGAGGAGCTCGGGCTGACCTGGCTCGCCGAGATCGGAGCCTCCGGCCAGGTCGCCGGCCCCGACTCCTCACTCCAGCTCCAGCCGGCCAACGCGATCGCCAAGGCGGCCGAGAAGGAGGGGATCGAGGTCTCCGACATCGACCTCTTCGAGCTCAACGAGGCCTTCGCGGCGGTCGGCATCGAGTCGGCCAAGCAGCTCGGTGTCAGCGACGACAAGGTCAACGTCAACGGCGGCGCGATCGCGCTGGGCCACCCGGTCGGCATGTCCGGCGCCCGCATCGTGCTGACGCTCGCCCTCGAGCTCAAGCGCCGCGGCGGTGGCGTCGGCGCTGCCGCGCTCTGCGGCGGCGGCGGTCAGGGCGACGCCCTCATCATCCGCGTCCCCGCCTGACGGGACCGGTGGCGCGCGTGACCCGGCGGGGTGCCCTCGCGGTCCCCGACCTGGTCGCGCGGGCACGTGGGGGCGAGGCCGCCGCGGTCGCGCGCCTGATCACGCTGGTCGAGGATGCGTCACCTCACCTGCGTGAGGTGATGGCGGCCCTGCGCGAGCACGTGGGCCGTGCCCACGTCCTCGGGATCACCGGGGCGCCCGGGGTCGGCAAGTCCACGTCCACCAACGCCCTGGTGTCGGCGCTTCGCCGCGCCGGCAAGCGGGTGGGCGTGCTGGCGATCGACCCGTCCTCGCCCTTCTCGGGCGGTGCGCTGCTCGGTGACCGCGTCCGGATGGGTGACCATGCCCTCGACAAGGACGTCTACATCCGCTCGATGGGAGCCCGCGGCCACCTCGGCGGCCTGGCGTGGTCGACGCCCCAGGCAGTGCGGGTCCTGGACGCCGCCGGGTGCGACGTGGTCATCGTGGAGACGGTGGGCGTCGGGCAGAGCGAGGTCGAGGTGGCCGGCCTCGCCGACACGACGCTGGTCCTGCTGGCGCCCGGCATGGGCGACGGCATCCAGGCGGCCAAGGCCGGGATCCTCGAGATCGGCGACGTCTACGCGGTCAACAAGGCCGACCGGGAGGGCGCCGATCGCACCCGGCGTGAGCTGCGCACGATGCTCACCATGGCCGAGCGGCGCGACGGCGCCTGGCGCCCACCCGTCCTCCAGACCGTGGCCAGCACGGGCCAGGGCATCGAGGAGCTGCTCGCAGAGATCGACCGGCACGCGGCGTGGCTGGGGGAGTCGGGCGAGCTGACCCGTCGTCGTACGGCCCGGGCGCGGCGCGAGGTCGAGGCGATCGCGCTCGACGCGCTCCGCGAGCGATGGGGACAGGCAGGCGGCGACGCCGACCTGGACCGCCTCGCCGGTCGGGTCGTGTCAGGGGACGTGGACCCGTACGCCGCAGCCGACGAGCTGCTCGCTCAGGGCTGAGCGGCCAGCAGCTCCCGCAGCTCCAGCGCTGCGCCGCGGGTGAGGCCCACCACGGCGGCCGCGTTGGTCCCCTCGGCGGTGACCGCGAGGACGTGGGGTCCCATCTCCGTGCCCTCGACGGGGGCCACCACGGTGTGCGTCCGGCCGGCGGCGAGGTGCACGACCTCCAGGTCGGACTCGCTCAGCGCGGATGCCGCGCCGACGAGCACGCCGGTGAGGTTCGAGATGCGCGCGACGTCCGCGGACGCGAGGCCGTAGGTCGCCACGGCGGCACCCGCGGAGGTGCACAGCACCACGGAGGTGATGGCGTCGAGCTCGCGGCAGAGGGTCTTCACGACCGGGAGCCAGCTCTCCTGGACACGGCTCGCCCAGGCGACGCGCACCTGGGCCAGGTCGAGGGCCAGGCGCTCCGACCGGACGGGCCCGGTGGGTCCGTCCGGGTCGGAGTGCGCCATCCGTGCGGCGATCTGGTCGCGGCGGTGCTGCGAGACGCGACCGACCCACGCGGCGCGGGACGGCGAGATCAGCTCGGTCAACGGTGTGGTGTCCTTCCGGGCGGGAGGCGGTGTTGCCCTCCTGTGGACGGCGTGTGGCCTGGCGTGCCCGAACTGTAACTGTGCGTCGCGGGTCGTGCGGGGGTTTCGGCGCAACCGGAGTTTGCACGCCCGTGCAAACTTGCACTACCGTGCAGGTCATGACGCTGAACATCGCCGGCGGCCGGGAGCGCCGCAAGCTCGAGACGCGCGCCGCACTGACCGCGGCGGCCATCCAGGTCCTCGGGGACGAGGGGCTCGAGGCGTTGACCGCGGACCGGATCACCGAGGTCGCGGGCGTCTCGCGCCGCACCCTGTTCAACTACTTCCCGCGCGTCGAGGACGTCCTGACCGCCTCGCTCGAGGCCGCCACGGTCGAGACCATCGACGCCATCGTCGCCCGGCCCGCCGACGAACCCCTGCGCACCTCCGCGCTGGTCGTGCTCGAGGCAATGGTCGACGGGGCGGCGTTCTCCCAGGCCCGCCAGCTCGAGCGGGCGGCCGGCAGGTCGACGGCCACCCGCCGCTTCCTGCTGGAGTTCGAGGACCGCCAGCGCGAGGCCCTCGAGGAGGGACTGCGCCGGCGCCTCGGCGAGGACGCCGACCCGATCTACGTCGCCAGCCTCGCCGCCGCCTCGTTCGGCGCGCTCTGCGCGGTGACCCGCCTGGCCGTCTCCGCCTCGGCCGACGAGGCGGAGGCCGCCGAGCTCCACAAGGTCTGGATCCGCCGGGCCATGGAACACCTCTTCGCCGGCTTCGACGAGGCCGCCGCCGTCCCCGCACGTCCCCAGATGGAGAACTGACGTGGCAACCCTGCTGCACCGGCTCGGCCTGTTCTCGGCCCGTCGCCCCCTCGCCGTCCTGCTCGCCTGGCTCTTCGTGATGGCTGCGGCCGTCGGGGGGATGGCCACGCTCTCGCGACCGCTCAGCAACGAGTTCGAGATCCCTGACAGCGAGTTCGGCCGTGTGCTGGACGAGCTGGGACAGGAGATCCCGCAGGTCGCCGGCGGAACGGGCACGGTCGTGGTCCACAGCGCCGACGGCTTCACCGCAGAGCAGAAGACCGCCCTGCGCGACACCATGGCTGCATGGGAGGAGCTCCCGCACGTCACCGAGGTGATGGACCCGTTCGCCCTGCAGAAGCGTCTCGACAGCTCCGACGACCGTCTCGACAAGGCCGAGCGCCGCCTCACCAAGGGCCAGCAGCAGTACGACACCGGCCGCGCGCAGCTCGTCGGGCTGGAGAACTACCTCGCTGCGAACCCCGACGACGCCACCGCGGACCTCGAGCGCCAGCTCGCCGACGGCCGCGCACAGCTGGGCGAGGCCGAGAAGAGGCTCACCGCCGGCTGGGACGCCTACCACGCGGGTCGCGACCTGCGCTCCGCCGGCGAGGGTGTCTCCTTCGTGAGCCGCGACGGCACCACCGCGCTCGTGCAGGTGCGCTTCGACACGCAGACCCAGCAGCTCGACCCCACCACCCTGGAGGCGGTGCCGGAGACGGGGGAGCGGCTCGCTGACGCCGGCCTGGAAACCGACTACGGCCAGGAGCTGACCATGAGCCGCGAGGTCGGCGGCATCGGCGAGGCGGTCGGTGTCGCCGTGGCGGGCGTCGTGCTGCTCGTCATGCTCGGCTCGCTCGTCCTGGCCGGTCTGCCGCTCGCCATCGCGCTCGTCGGGGTGGGGGTGAGCCTGACGCTCGGCATCGCGACCACGCACTGGATCGACCTCCAGCAGATGGCCCCGGTCCTGGGCATGATGCTCGGCCTCGCCGTCGGGATCGACTACGCCCTCTTCATCGTCAACCGGCACCGCCGTCAGCTCGCCGAGCTCACCGCTGACGGCACGGAGCCGACCCGCGACCAGCTCCGCGCGAGCGTCGCGCTCGCCACCGGCACGGCCGGTTCCGCCGTCGTCGTCGCCGGCAGCACCGTGGTGATCGCCCTGGCCGCCCTCGCCGTCTCCGGCATCCCGACCCTGCTCCAGATGGGCCTGCTCGCCGCCTTCACGGTCGCCGTCACCGTGCTCGTGGCGCTCACCCTGACGCCGGCCCTCCTCTCGCTCGTCGGGCACCGCGCCGTGCCGCGCCGGTCTCGCCGGTCGCGCCGCCGCCCGGCGTCGGCGCCGACGCACGAGGGGTGGCCGCAGCGCTGGGTCGGCCTGGTCACCCGTCGGCCGCGTGCTGCGACCGTGCTGGTCGCCCTCGTGATGCTGGTGCTCGCGCTCCCGGCCCTGTCCATGCGCCTCGGCCTGCCGGACGGTTCGTCCGAGCCGCAGGACTCGACGGCGTACCGGGCCTACGAGCGGGTCGCCGAGAGCTTCGGGCCCGGCAGCAACGGCCCGCTGCTCGTCGCCGCGGAGTACGCCGCCCCCGTGGCGGAGGACGACCTCGTCGCCGAGGAGGCGAAGATCGCCCGCGCCGTGCTGGCGGTCGACGACCGCGTCTCGGTGCTGCCCATCGGCACCAGCGACGACCGGCGCACGATCGCGTTCCAGGTCGTGCCCGCCGAGGGACCGTCCGCGGCGTCCACCGTGGAGCTGGTCCAGGGGCTGCGACGCCTCGCCGACGGCGACGCCGTGCGTGCGGACTCGTGGCTCGACCTGGGCCCGTTCATCGGTGACGCGAACCCCACGGGGAAGCAGCTCCTCGGCGACGACGTGGAGCTCGGCCTGACCGGCGCCACCGTGGCCAACATCGAGGTCTCGGAGCGGCTCGCGGGTGCCCTGCCGCTCTACCTGACGATGGTGATCGGGCTCTCGCTGGTGCTGCTGACCATCGTGTTCCGCTCCATCCTCGTGCCACTCGTGGCGACCGCAGGCTTCCTGCTCTCCGTCGCGGCCAGCTTCGGGGCCATCGTCGCGGTCTACCAGTGGGGCTGGCTCGGCTCGGTCTTCGACGTGCACGACCCGTCAGCGGTCTTCAGCTTCATGCCGACGCTCCTCATCGGGATCCTGTTCGGGCTCGCGATGGACTACCAGATGTTCCTGGTCTCCGGGATGCACGAGGCCTACGTCCACGGCAAGGACGCACGTACGGCGGTGCGCGTGGGCTTCGTGTCCGGTGCCCGCGTGGTGGCGGCGGCCGCACTCATCATGGTCGCCGTCTTCTCGGGCTTCATCTGGGCCGAGATGACGATGGCGCGCTCCATCGGCTTCGGGCTGGCGGTGGGTGTGTTCCTCGACGCCTTCCTCGTGCGGATGACGTTCACGCCCGCCGTGCTGTCCATGCTGGGCGACCGCGCCTGGTGGCTGCCGCGGTGGCTGGACCGGCTGCTGCCGAACCTCGACGTCGAGGGTGCGGCACTGGCCGAGCGGCTGGCCGCACAGGAGCAGGCCGCAGAGCCCGAGCGCGAGCTGGCCCCGGTCGGCTGAGGCCGCCCTCGCGGCCGGGCGCTCAGCCCAGGCGCAGCGTCTGGCCCGTGATGCGCGAGGCCCCGCTGCTCGCGAGGAACAGTGCTGCGTCGGCGACCGCGTCGCTCATCCGCTGGGTGCGCACGAGGGTGTCGCCGGCGAGGCGGCTGCCGTGGCTGGACGCGGCCACGGGGGCGTACTGGCGGGGGAGCACCGAGCGCTTGCGCTGGAGCACGGAGTTCACGCGGACGCCGAGGCCCGACCACTGCTCGCCGGCGCGCGCCGTCGACTCGACGAGCTGTGCCTGTGCCACCTCGGGGGCGGAGGAGAGCTCGAGCCACTGGGCCACCGCACCGGTGTTGATCACGCAGCCGCCACCGGTCGCCGGGCTCTGGCTCAGCTTGAGACGCATCCGGGTGGTGAGGAAGGTGGGGCCGAGCAGCCCGGACCGGACCGCCTCGGCGATGAACGCCTGCTCGCTGGCGGGCAGGCCGAAGGGCAGGTTGCAGGACGCGGCGAGGACGAGCACGTCGATGTGGCCGATCGTCCCGACGAGGTTGTCGATCGACTCCTGCCGGGCCAGGTTGACCGACTCGTAGTCGAAGGCGGTCAGGTCCGTGTCGTAGAGGGCGCGCAGCATCATCGTGCCGGTGACGGTCACGGACGCACCCGAGCGTGCGAAGGCGGACGCGACGGTGTGTCCCTCGCCGCGCGTGCCGCCGACCACGAGGACCTCGTAGCCGGTGAAGTCGTAGGACCCCGATGTCATGACGTGCCGTCCCTCCCCGTTGAACCCCGGCATTGTCTACCACGGGGTAGGTACGCGGAGATAGGTGAGCCTGTGCTCAGTTCAGGCACAGTTCGGCACGCTCAGACCACATCCTTCCCGGCCATCACTTCCTCCTCGTGCGCCGCGTCGAGGAGCGCGAGCCGGCCGGTGCGCACCGCGGCGAAGGTCCAGACCTTGTTGAGGACGAAGGACAGCGGGGTCACCAGGGTGATCACGATGAGCTGGGACCAGTAGAGCCGGTTGCGCAGCCCGCTGGAGTCGTCGAACACGTCGGTGGGCAGGCTCAGCGGCGAGTGGGGGTGGATGAGCAGGGTCAGCAGCGCCAGGCCCACCGCCTGCCCGCCGAGGCCCACCACGAGGAACGGCCAGTACTCCTTCCACCAAGGTGTGTGCCGGCTGCTCTGGAAGGTCCACGACCGGTTGAGCTGGAAGTTGCTGAGGTTGGCGACGAGGAAGGCGAGCGTCGAGTAGACGTGGTACCAGCGGAGGTTGAAGTCCGATCCGGCCAGCCCGACGACCGCGTCGTCGAAGCTGGGACCGAGCTTGTGCAGCGCGATGAGCGTGATCATGTTGACCACGACCCCGGACGCACCCACCACGCCGAAGCGCGCGAGGAGGCCCAGGTTGCGGCGGTGGCGCGTCAGCAGCGCGGCTCCGCGAGGTCCCATGTCGTCGAGGCTACCCACCGGAGCAGCGCCGCGTGGCCGGTCTCCCTAGGATTGGCCCCATGACGCAGCAGCCGTTCAGCCGTCCAGGTGCCATCGATCTCTCCGGTCTCGCCCAGGCCGCCCGCCCGCCGCAGCCCAGCGCGCCGGCCGGCAGCGGAGCGGCAGGGTCGTCGGCAGGGTCGTCGTACAGCGTGGTGGTGGACGAGTCGAGCTTCCAGGGCCTGCTCGAGCAGTCGATGACCGCCCCGGTGCTCCTGGTGTTCTACTCGCGCACCCGGATGCCGGAGAGCGGCCAGCTCGCCGACGACCTCGCCACCGTGGTGGACGAGCACGAGGGGCGCTACCTCCTCGGGCTGGTCGACATCGACGCCGCGCCGCAGATCGCCCAGGCCATGCAGATCCCGTCGATCCCGCTGGTGGTCGCGGTCGTCGACGGCCGGCCGATGCCGCTCCTCCAGGACCCGCTGCCGATCGAGGAGCTGCGCACCGCGCTGACCCAGGTCGGCCAGCAGCTCACCAGCCAGGGCATCACCGGCCGCCACCAGCCGCGCTCGGCGACGCCCGTCGCCGAGGGCGAGGAGGAGGTCGTGGACCCGCGCTACGCGCCCGCGCAGGACGCGCTCGCGTCCGGCGACATCGACGGTGCGGTCGCGGAGTACCAGCGCCTCGTCGACGCCAACCCGGCCGACGTCGAGGCCGCCGGCGGCCTCGCGATGGCCAAGGTCATGCAGCGCACCCAGGGCGTCGACCTCAACCAGGCGCGGGCGGCTGCCGCCGACCGGCCCGACGACGTCGACGCGCAGACCCTGGTCGCCGACCTCGACATGCTCGGCGGCCACGTCGACGACGCGTTCACCCGGTTGGTGAACCTCGTGGCCCGCACGAGCGACAAGGACCGTGACAAGGCCCGCGACCACCTGCTCGGGCTGTTCGCCGCGGTCGGCAACGACGACCCGCGCGTGCTGGCGGGTCGTCGCAACCTGGCGTCAGCGCTCTTCTGAGTCGCGCTTCCCGAGCACCGACCGTCCGGCCTCGAGCCGGGCGATCGGGACGCGGAAGGGCGAGCACGAGACGTAGTTCAGGCCCACCCGGTCGAAGAAGTGCACCGACGACGGGTCGCCGCCGTGCTCGCCGCACACGCCGACCTTGAGGTCGGCGCGCGTCTTGCGGCCCTTCTTCGTCCCCATCTCCACCATGCCGCCGACGCCGAGCTGGTCCAGGGACTCGAACGGTGAGACGTCGAAGATGCCGTGCTCGAAGTAGCGGGAGAAGAACGCCGACTCCACGTCGTCACGCGAGAAGCCCCAGGCCATCTGGGTGAGGTCGTTGGTGCCGAACGAGAAGAAGTCGGCCGACTTGGCGATGCGGTCGGCCAGGAAGGCGGCGCGCGGCAGCTCGATCATCGTGCCGATGGCGATGGCGAGCTTCACCCCGCGCTCCTCCTCGACCTCGGCGATCTGCTGCTCGATCTCGGACCGGACGATGTTGAGCTCGCGCACGCTGGCCACCAGCGGCACCATGATCTCCGGTCGCGGCGTGCCGTGGGCGTCCATCCGGTCGGCGGCGGCCTCGGCGATCGCGCGCGCCTGCATCCGGAACAGCCCGGGGATCTGGATCCCGAGGCGGACGCCGCGGAGCCCGAGCATCGGGTTCTGCTCGTGGAGCCGGCGGACGTGGGTGAGCAGCCGCGCCGCGTGCTCGTCGACCTCGCCCCGCTCCTCGGCGAGGGCGACCTCCACGCTGAGGTCGGTGATGTCGGGCAGGAACTCGTGCAGCGGCGGGTCGAGCAGCCGGATCGTCACCGGCAGGCCGTCCATCGCCTCGAGGATCTCGGTGAAGTCCTGGCGCTGCAGGGGCAGCAGCTCGTCGAGGGCGGCGTCCACGCCGGCCTCGTCCTCGGCGACGATCAGCTGCTCGACCAGCGTCCGGCGCTCGCCGAGGAACATGTGCTCAGTGCGGCACAGCCCGATGCCCTGGGCCCCGAAGCGGCGGGCGCGGGCGGCGTCCTCCGGGGTGTCGGCGTTGGTCCGCACCCGCAGCCGTCGGGCGCCGTCGGCGTGCGCCATGATCCGTGCGACCGCCTGGGCGAGGTCGTCGTCGATCTTCTCGCCCTCGAAGTGGCGCACGACGACGGAGTCGGCCACCGGCACGGCGCCCGCGAAGACCTCACCGGTCGTGCCGTCGATGGAGATCACGTCGCCCTCGCGGACCGTCTCGCCGTCGCGGACCCGGAACTCCTTGGCCTTGGTGTCCACGTCGAGCGACTCGGCGCCGCAGACGCAGGTGCGACCCATGCCACGGGCGACCACGGCCGCATGCGAGGTCTTGCCGCCCCGGCTGGTGAGGATGCCCCGAGCGGCGACCATGCCGCGCAGGTCGTCGGGGTTGGTCTCCTTGCGGACGAGGATCACGTCCTCGCCCCGCTCGGCCCACTCCACCGCGGTGTCGGAGTCGAAGACGGCCTTGCCGACGGCGGCACCGGGGGAGGCGTTCATGCCCTTGGCGAGCAGCGTGCGGTCGGCGGACTCGTCGAAGCGCGGGAACATCAGCTGCGCCAGCTGGTCGCCGGTCACGCGGAGCACCGCCTCGTCGAGCTGGATCATGCCCTCGTCGACCATGTGGACGGCGATGCGGAAGGCGGCCTCCGGCGTGCGCTTGCCGACGCGGGTCTGGAGCATCCAGAGCTTGCCCCGCTCGACGGTGAACTCGATGTCGCACATGTCGCGGTAGTGGCGCTCGAGCCGCGTCATGATCATCATCAGGTCGTCGTGGGACTTCCGGTCGATCTCGGCCATGTCGGCCAGCGAGACCGTGTTGCGGATGCCGGCGACGACGTCCTCGCCCTGCGCGTTCTGGAGGTAGTCGCCGTACTCGCCCTGGGCGCCGCTGGCCGGGTCACGGGTGAACGCCACGCCGGAGCCGGAGTCCATGCCGAAGTTGCCGAAGACCATCGCCTGGACGTTGACGGCGGTGCCGAGGTCCTCCGGGATCCGCTCCTGGCGGCGGTAGAGCCGCGCCCGGTCGGTGTTCCAGGAGTCGAAGACGGCGCGGATCGCGAGGTCCATCTGCTCGCGCGGGTCCTGCGGGAAGTCGCGGCCGGTCTCGGTCTTGATGATCCCCTTGAACGTCTCGACCAGCCCGCGCAGGTCGTCGGCGTCGAGGTCGAGGTCGTTCTCGGTGCCCTTGGCCTTCTTCGCCTCGTCGAGCGCGTCGGAGAACAGCTCGGAGTCGACGTGCAGCACCGTGCCGCCGAACATCTGGAGCAACCGCCGGTAGGAGTCCAGCGCGAAGCGCTCGGACTCGCTGCGGGCGGCCAGGCCGCCGACCGAGGTGTCGTTGAGCCCGACGTTGAGGACCGTCTCCATCATGCCCGGCATGGAGAACTTCGCCCCGGAGCGCACCGAGACCAGCAGCGGGTCCTCGGCGTCGCCCAGCTTCTTGCCCATCGCCTCCTCGAGCGAGGCGAGGTGCTCGGTGACCTCCTCGGCGAGGCCCTCGGGCTCGCCGCCCTCGGCCAGGTAGGCGCGGCACGTCTCGGTGGAGATCGTGAAGCCCGGTGGGACGGGCAAGCCGAGGTTCGTCATCTCGGCCAGGTTGGCGCCCTTGCCTCCCAGCAGGTCCTTCTGGTCCTTGCTTCCCTCTGCGAAGTCGTACACCCAGGTCATGGAGGCATCCTGCCTCAGCGACCGGACTCCGTATACGGCCGGGACCCTTGGACTGCCGCGCGGACGCGCCGTGCGGTGAAGTCGGCGGCGAGCTCGTCGACCTCCTCCAGCGTGCAGAACCGCACGTCCCGGATCTCCCGCTCCTGCATGACCACCCCGGCCAGCACGGACGATGGGTGCGTACCGCCGTCGAAGACCAGGCAGACCGCGTCGTCCCAGCCGCCCCACGCCGGCAGCCAGTCGGTGAGCACCAGGCCGCCGGGCTCGATCGTCAGCCCGAGCTCCTCCTCGACCTCGCGCTGGACGGCGATCCGCGGCGACTCGCCGACCTCGACGACGCCGCCCGGAAGGTCCCAGTCGCGCTTGTAGGTGAGCCGGCACAGCAGCACCCGCCCGGCGTCGTCGCGCACCAGCATCTGCGAGATCGCGCGCTTGCGGGGGAGGAAGGAGTTGAGCAGTGACCGGAAGCCCTCCGGCTCGCTGACGGGCGGATCGGTGGCGAGCCGCGCGTAGACGGCGTACGACGTCGCGTCGGGGCGGTCGCCCATGCCGGGAACGACGCGCTGGGTCCCCTCGAGGCGCAGGCCCGCCCGCGTGGCCACCCGACGGCTCGCGTCGTTGCGGGGGTCGATCCGCGCCTCGACGCGCTGCACCCCGAGACCGCCGTCGTCGGCGTCGGCGAAGGCCCAGTCGACCAGCACCTTCACGGCCCGGGCGGCGTGGCCGCGCCCGCGGTGACCGGCGTAGAGCGCCCAGCTGAGACTGGCGCCGTGGGTGCCCTGCCTGGTGATCTCGACACTGCCGACGAGCTCGCCGTCGTGCTCGATGACGAACGACGTGCGGCGGCGGTCGGCGGCGTAGTCCTCGCGCCAGCGTCGTACGGCGTCGCGGTGGCGCTCCTCCGACACGTCCGCCGGGTCCCAGCCGAACCACAGCGCCATCTCGTCGTCGTGGCCGGCGACCGCTGCGGCGATGTCGTCGTCCCGCCACGGCCGGAGCGTCACCACGCCGTCGGTCAGGGTCGGCTGTTCGGGAGGCACCTCGTCACCCTAACGACCCTTCCGCGGCGTCTCCTCAGGGCAGGACGTCGAAGCGGGCCATCATGCCGTGGTCCTCGTGGTCGAGCATGTGGCAGTGGATCATGAACGGGCCGGTGTGGTCGGTGAAGCGCGCGGCCACCTCGACCTCCTCGCCCGGCTCGAGGCGCCACGTGTCCTCCAGGCCCTGCTCCCACGGTGGTGGCGCGGCGCCGTCACGTCGCAGGGTGCGCCACTGCTCGGCGTGGACGTGGACGTAGTGGGTCACGTCGCTGGTGTTGCGGAACCGCCAGCGCTCGACGGTGCCGAGGCGGACGCGGTGGTCCACCCGGTCGGGGTCGAAGGCCTGGCCGTCGATCGACCAGAAGCTGCCGTGGTGGTCGTCGCCGGAGAGCCCGAAGGTCCACGTCTTCGCGATCTTCCGCGGCACGGGGGAGACCAGCTCCGGTGACGGCAGTCGGGCCGGCAGGCGGGACGTGTCGCGGGCCGGCTCACCGACGCGGAACTCCATCACGGGGGCGCTGCGGGCGTCGTCGCCCGTCGTGCCGGGCGTGGCCGGCTCGGAGGAGAGGACCAGCTCCTCCCCGGTCGCGCCGTGGAAGTCGACGAGCACGTCGGCACGCTGCGCCGGGCCCAGCAGCACGTGCGTGCGGACCACGGCACGCGGCAGCAGGCCGCTGCCGGTGCCGATCTGCAGGAAGGGGCGTCCCCCGGACAGCGTGAGGTTGTAGCTGGAGAAGGGCGAGGAGTTGAGCAGCCGCAGCCGGTAGCGCGTCGCCGACACCCGGAGGTAGGGCGCCTCGCGACCGTTGACCAGCACCGTGTCGCCGATCGTGGCGTCGTCCGGCGGCGCGTGGGGACCGGTCCACGCCATCGAGCCGTGGTGGCCCACCATCCGCGGTCCGTGCGCGAAGGGGTTCGTGAGCTGGTTGTCCGGGCCGAACGACCGCTCCGAGATCATCAGCGGCACGTCGCGCGCCCCGCTGGGCAGGTGGAGGCCGCGGCGCGGGGGGTCGGTGACGATGAACATCCCCTGGAGCCCGCGCCAGTTGTTGCGGGCGGTGCGGTCCATGCGGTGGTCGTGGTACCAGAAGAACGACCCCGGCTCGGGCTTGCCGGCCACGGTCAGCGGATAGTCGTAGGTGCGGCTGGCGCCGCGCCGGATGAGGTACGACGTCGGCTGGCCGTCGTCGCGCGACGCGTGGTGGTCGCCGTGCAGGTGCGTCGACATCGAGCCGGCGCCGCGCGGCAGCCGGTTGACGACCGTCACCTCGGTGCCCTGCCCCCCGCGCCGGCGGATGGTGGGGCCGGGGTAGGTCCCGTCGTAGGTCCACATCGCGGTGCGTGGGCCGTCGGCCCGCGTGCGGACCATGCTGCGTCGCATCACCAGCCGGACGTCCGCCCCGCGCTCGGTGCGGGGCACCACCAGTGGCTGGTCGAACGTCGGGCGGCCGGGCTCGACCCCGCCGCCCGTCCCCTCGACGGTGAGCGTGCCGCGCATGTTGGGGTGGAACTTGCAGTAGAAGTCCCAGGCACCGGCGGCCAGCAGGTCGACCCCCGGCACCGTCTCGGACGTGCCGGCGCGGACGAGCACGTCGAACGCGGGCAGGCCGTCGGGGCCCTTGGCCACCGAGGTGACGGTGTGGTCGAAGGAGTCGAGGTTGACGACCGTCACGGTGCCGCCGCCGGACACCGACACCTGCGGCGTGGCGTAGCCCTTGCGGACGCCGCCCTGGTCGATGACCACCGTGGCGTTGCGGACCGGCTCGGCGAAGGCCGGGCCCGCGTCGGGTCCCGGGCCGACGTCGTAGGCCACCACGGCGCCGGCGCACATCACCACGGCCGCTGCAGCGACTGCAGCGCGCACCTTCGTCTCGAGCGTCCCCCGCACGCGGTCGAGTCTGCCGTCGCGTCCGGACTGCCCGCATACCCGTTTTCGGGGTGGTCTGGACATCGGAGGAAAATCCCGTGCCTCCGCTGGAGCAAGGTGCGTCTACTGGACCGCTGTGCCGGCGGAGGGCCGGACCAGCTCACGGGAAAGGTTTGGTTCACTCATGCAGACAGCCCAGAGATTGCGACGGGTCGTGGCCGTGGTGAGCGCAGCAGCGCTCGCCAGCACGCCGCTCCTGGTCGCACCGACCGGTGCGAACGCGTCGCCGGCCTCGGTCACGTCGCGTGCGGCGATGCCGCACGTGAAGGCGACGCTGACCAAGAAGACGATCACGCTCAAGGGCACGAAGGGACTCCGACCCGGTCGGGTCCAGCTCAGCGTGAAGGGCAAGGGCACCGTGGAGATCGCGATGTTCGCCAAGGGCTACGACGCCGCCGACTTCGTCGAGGACGTCAACAAGTTCGGCGCCAAGAACGACGTCAACGCGCTCAAGCACGCGCTGGCCCGCACCCAGATCCTCGGCGGCTTCGCCGGGGGCGGTTCGGGCACCGTCGTGCTCCCCAAGGCCGGCTCCTACACGCCGTTCTCCCTCGGCGAGCGCGGAGTGGTCGTCGGCAAGCCCTTCGTCGTCTCCGGCAAGTCCGGCAGCACGAAGGCGCCGAAGACGGACGGCACGATCATCGCCGTCAACGGTCCCGGGTGGGCCGGGTCGTCGAGCCTCCCCGCCAAGGGCAGCCTGCTGTTCAAGAACAAGCGCAACACCGGGGTCCCGCACTTCATCGTCCTCCAGCAGGTCGTGGAGGGCACCACCACGGACCAGGTGCTGGAGTTCCTGCAGAGCGGTGACGAAGGGGCGCCGCCCTGGGGGCTGCCGGCAGGGATGGAGACCGGGTCGATCAGCCCGGGTCACGACATGACGGTCGACTACGACCTGCCTCCGGGCCAGTACGTCGTCATGTGCTTCTTCCCCGACCCCAAGATGGGCGGCATGCCGCACGCCCTGATGGGGATGCTGGAGATGATCCACCTCATGTGAGCGTCGCCGGGGGCCGCGAGGCCCCCGGCAACCTCCTGCTCAGTCCGCCCGCTCAGTCCTCCTTGCGGAACCACACGGTGGCCAGGGGAGGCACCACGATGTCGGCGTAGGCCGGCTGGCCGTGGTGGTCGCCCTCCGTCGCGGTGATGACCCCGAGGTTGCCCACGCCCGAGCCGGTGTAGGCCTCGGCGTCGGTGTTGAGGACCTCCGTCCACGTGCCGGACGATGGGAGGCCGAGGCGGAAGCCCTCGTGGGGCTGGCCGGCGAAGTTCGCCACGCAGACCAGGTCCGGGTGCCCGGGTGCGCGACGTACGAACGAGAACACGTTGCGGCCTGCGTCGTTGGCGTCGATCCAGGCGAAGCCCGAGGGGTCGTTGTCACGGCCCCACAGCGCCCCGGTGGCGGCGTAGGCGGCGTTCATGTCGCGCACCATCGCGTGGACGCCGGCGTGCTCGGGGTGCTCCAGGAGCCACCAGTCGAGCTCGCGGCTCTCCGCCCACTCCGACTCCTGGCCGAACTCGCACCCCATGAAGAGGAGCTGCTTGCCGGGGTGGGCCCACATGTAGGCGAGGTAGGCACGCAGGTTGGCCAGCTGCTGCCAGCGGTCGCCGGGCATCTTGCGCAGCAGCGAGCCCTTGCCGTGGACGACCTCGTCGTGGCTGATCGGCAGGACGTAGTTCTCCGCGTAGGCGTAGACGAGCGAGAACGTCATCTGGCCGTGGTGGTGGCTGCGGTAGAGCGGGTCCTTGGAGACGTAGTTGAGCGAGTCGTGCATCCAGCCCATGTTCCACTTGAAGCCGAAGCCGAGGCCGCCCTCGCTGGTCGGGCCGGTGACGCCCGGCCACGCGGTGGACTCCTCGGCGATCGTCACGATGCCGGGGACCCGCTTGTAGACGGTGGCGTTCATCTCCTGGAGGAACTGCACGGCCTCGAGGTTCTCCCGGCCGCCGTGCTTGTTCGGCGACCACTCGCCGTGCTCGCGTGCGTAGTCGAGGTAGAGCATCGAGGCGACGCCGTCCACCCGCAGCCCGTCGGCGTGGTACTCCTCGAGCCAGTAGACCGCGTTGGCGTAGAGGAAGTTGCGCACCTCGTTGCGGCCGAAGTTGAAGATGTGGGAGCCCCACTCCTTGTGCCAGCCACGCTGCGGGTTGGGGTCCTCGTAGAGGGGCGTGCCGTCGAAGCGGGCCAGCGCCCACTCGTCGGTCGCGAAGTGCCCGGGCACCCAGTCGAGGATCACGCCGACGCCGGCCTGGTGCAGGCGGTCGATCAGGCGCTTGAGGCCGTCGGGGTCGCCGAACCGCGAGTCCGGGGCGAAGTACGACGTCACGTGGTAGCCCCACGAGCCGCCGAACGGGTGCTGCATGACCGGCATCAGCTCGACGTGGGTGAAGCCCAGGTCCGAGACGTAGGGGACGAGCGCGTCGGCCATCTGGTCCCAGTCGTAGAGCTCGCCGGAGTAGTGCCTGCGCCAGGAGGCCAGGTGCAGCTCGTAGACCGACATCGCCTCGTCGACCGGGTTCTTGGCAAGCCGTGCCTCGAGCCATGCGGCGTCGTTCCACTGGTGCTCGGATCGCCAGACCCGGGAGGCCGAGCTCGGCGGCTTCTCGGCGTACTGCGCCATCGGGTCCGCGCGGTCGACCCAGCCGCCGTCCGCACCGCGGATGCGGTACTTGTACTGGGCACCGACACCCGCTCCCTCGACGTGGACGTGCCAGACGCCGGAGCCGTCGAGGCGGGTCATCGGGTGGGCCGCGCCGTCCCAGCCGGCCCACTCGCCGGCGACCTGGACCTCCTGCGCGTTGGGTGCCCAGACGCGGAAGGAGGTGCCGTCGTCGGTCACCTGCGCGCCGAGGACCTTCCAGAGCTCCTCGTGGCGGCCCTCACCGATCAGGTGCAGGTCGAGCTCGCCGGGGGCGTTGGTGCTCGTGCTGTTGCTCGTGCTCATGTGGTCTCTCCCAGCGCTGCCAGCGGGATGGACAGCCATCCCGGACGGTTGCGTGCTTCGTAGACGGCCTCGTAGACGACCTTGTCAGCGAGGTAGGCGTCGAGCAGGGTGCGGGCCTGCTCGTCGATCCCGGCGCCCCGTTCGCCGGTGTAGGCGGCGAGGAAGGCGGCACGGTTGCGCTTCGACCACTCGGCCGCCCGGTAGTCGCGCTGCTCGGACTCGCCGCCGTTGTCGGCCCCGGCGCCGGTCATCGCCACCACGCGCGGGGCGTAGTCGAAGGAGCGGATCATCCCGGCGACGTCGCGCCAGACCGAGTCGGGCTTGAGCCGCTCGGCCAGCGGCTTGGCCGGCTCGCCCTCGAAGTCGACGATCTTCCAGCCGAGGCTGGTGCGCAGGGTCTGGCCGAGGTGGAGGTCGCCGTGGACCTGCTGCACCTCGACCCGGTCGAGCCCGCGGAGCCGGCCGAAGGTCTCGCGCAGCGTCGCCTCGTGCTCGGCCAGCTGGGGTACGACGACGAGGGCGGCGTCGAGCCGGCCCTCCATCGCCGCGGCCAGGGCGCCGGCCGTGGCGGCATCGCGATCCTCGACCGGGAAGTGCCGCGCCAGGTCGGCGTGCACCTCGGCCAGGGCGACGCCGAGCCGCGCCGCCTCGCTCGCGAAGTCGCCGCCGACCTCGTCGGCGTGCAGGTCCGCCTCGGCGAACAGGTTGCGCACGCTCGCCAGGGCCAGGTCCCACCCGTCGCTCGCGGTGCGCAGGAACTGCTGGAGCATCGCCAGCTGGATCGTGGAGTCGGTGCCCTCGCGCTCGTCGTCGACCAGGTCGAGCCAGCCGTAGAGCGAGGCCACGTGCGTCGAGCCCGCCTCGGTCAGCACCTGGTGGATCGCGATGTCGGGGTTCACTCCCGGCGTCACCTTGCGGAACACCTTCATCAGGGAGTCCTCGCCGAAGGCGACCGAGGAGTTGGACTGCTCGCCGGAGAACAACGTCGAGTGCGCGGACAGGTCGAGCTCGTGCCCGGGCAACGAGTGGAAGTCCAGCAGCCCGCGCGAGGTGCTGGCCGGGGGAGCGGCGAAGGCCCGCAGCCACAGCGCCATCGACTCCCGGTCGTGCACCGCGTCGTAGACCCACACGTGGCCCGCGTCGTCGTCCCACTCGCCGATGAAGGCGTGGTCGAGGCGATCCTGGGGCTCGGTGTAGCAGGCGAGGGGCAGCTGGTAGAGCTCGCTCTCGCCGTCGGCGTAGGCGACCTCGGCGAGGTCGATCACCACCCGGAGGCCCTCCGGTGGGGGCGCCAGCCCGTCGTCCTCGGTCGGACGCGGCAGCTCACCCACCCGTCGTACGGACGCGAGGGTCCAGTCGCGGCCCTTGCCTGCGAACCAGCGGGCCTCGGCGACCCAGTGCTGCAGCTCCTCGTTCACGCGTCGACCCCCTGGGTCATCGTCTGGTCGGTGAGTCGCAGCCACAGGAAGCCGTAGCCCCCGAGCGTCAACAGGTAGGGCAGCTCGCCGATCGCCGGGAACGGTACGCCGCCGAGGAGCTCGACGGGCACCATGCCCTCCCAGTGGCGCAGGTCGAGCTCGACGGGCTGCGGGAAGCGGGAGAGGTTGTTGACGCACAGGATGATGTCGCGGTCGTCGCCCTCGGCGTCCGTGGGGCTGTGCTCGCGGACGTAGGACAGCACGCTCGGGTTGGAGCCGCCGAGGTCGATGAAGTCGCCGAGGCCGAACGCCGGGTGCCGCCGGCGGGTGTGCACGAGCCGGCGGGTCCAGTGCAGCAGCGAGGACGTGTTCTCCAGCTGCGCCTCGACGTTGACCGACTGGTAGCCGTAGACCGGGTCCTGGATGGCCGGCAGGAACAGCTTGCCCGGCGTGGCGGACGAGAACCCCGCGTTGCGGTCGGGCGTCCACTGCATCGGGGTGCGCACGCCGTCGCGGTCACCGAGCCAGATGTTGTCGCCCATGCCGATCTCGTCGCCGTAGTAGAGGACCGGCGACCCGGGCAGCGAGAGCAGGAGCGCGGTGAACAGCTCCATCCGGTTGACGTCGTTGTCGAGCAGGGGCGCCAGGCGCCGGCGGATGCCGATGTTGGCCTTCATCCGCGGGTCGTGGGCGTACTCGGACCACATGTAGTCGCGGTCCTCGTCGGTGACCATCTCCAGCGTCAGCTCGTCGTGGTTGCGCAGGAAGATGCCCCACTGGCAGCCGTCCGGGATCGCGGGGGTCTGCTCGAGGATCTCCGAGATCGGGAAGCGCGACTCGCGCCGCACGGCCATGAAGATGCGGGGCATCACCGGGAAGTGGAAGGCCATGTGGCACTCGGTGCCGATCCAGCGACCGTCCTCGGTCTCCTCCGGGCCGAAGTACTCGACCACGTCGGCGGGCCACTGGTTGGCCTCGCAGAGCAGCACCCGCCCGGGGTAGTGCTCGTCGACGAAGGAGCGGCACTTCTTCAGGAACTCGTGGGTCTCCTCGAGGTTCTCGCCGTTGGTGCCCGGCCGCTCGTAGAGGTAGGGCACCGCGTCGAGCCGGAAGCCGTCGAGCCCCATGTCGAGCCAGAACGCCATCGCCTCGAGCATCGCGTCGTGGACCTTGGGGTTGTCGAAGTTGAGGTCCGGCTGGTGGTGGAAGAAGCGGTGCCAGAAGTACTGCTGCCGCACCGGGTCCCAGGTCCAGTTGGACGGCTCGGTGTCGACGAAGATGACCCGCGCCTCCTCGTAGAGCTCGTCGGTGTCGGACCACACGTAGAAGTCGCCGTAGGGGCCCTCGGGGTCGCTGCGGCTGGCCTGGAACCACGGGTGCGCGTCACTCGTGTGGTTCATGACGAAGTCGATGATCACGCGGATGCCGCGCTGGTGGCAGGCGTCGAGGAACTCGTGGAAGTCCTCGACCGTGCCGGCCTCGGGGAGGATGTTGTTGTAGTCGGCGACGTCGTAGCCGCCGTCGCGCAGCGGCGAGGTGAAGAACGGCGGCACCCACAGGCAGTCGACGCCGAGCCACTCGAGGTAGTCGAGCTTCTCGATCAGGCCCTTGAAGTCGCCCGTGCCGTCGCCGTTGGAGTCGCGGAACGACCGCACCAGCACCTCGTAGAACACGGCGGTGCGGAACCACTCCGGCTCGGCGTTGAGGACCGCCGTGGCGGCTCCTGCGTCCGTCGGCATGGGCTGGTCGCTCAACGGGTCCTCCTGACGGTGATGACGTGGGCGGGTTCGTAGCCGGGGTCGAGCCGGACGTAGTTGTGCTGGCTCCAGCTCCAGTCCGCGTCGGTGATCTCGTCGTGCGCGACGAAGGAGTCGTGCCAGCCGAGGCCGAGCGCGGGCATGTCGAGGTGGACCATGGTCTCGCGCGTGCCGTGCGGGTCGAGGTTGATGATGCTGATCACGACGTCGTCCTCGTGGCGCTTGGAGAAGACCAGCACGTGGTCGTCGTCGCTCTCGTGGATGGTGACGTTGCGCAGCATCTGCAGCGCGGGGTGCTCGCGCCGGACCTGGTTGAGCCGGGTGATGTAGGGCGCCAGGGTGGTGCCCTCGGCGTCGTGCTTCTCCCAGTCGCGGATCCGGATCTGGAACTTCTCCGAGTCGAGGTACTCCTCCGACCCGGGCTTCACCGCGACGTGCTCGAACAGCTCGTAGCCGGCGTAGACGCCCCAGCTCGGCGATCCGGTGGCGGCGAGCGCGGCGCGCACCTTGAACGCCGCCGGGCCGCCGTACTGGAGGTAGGCGTGGAGGATGTCGGGGGTGTTGACGAAGAAGTTCGGCCGCATCAGGTGGTCGGACTCGCAGGAGAGCTCGCGGAGGTAGTCCTCGATCTCCCGCTTGTGCGTGCGCCACGTGAAGTAGGTGTAGCTCTGGTGGTAGCCGATCGCCCCGAGGCCGTGCATCATCGCGGGCTTGGTGAAGGCCTCCGACAGGAACAGGACGTCGGGGTCGGTACGACGCACCTCCGCGAGCAGCCACTCCCAGAAGGCCAACGGCTTGGTGTGGGGGTTGTCGACGCGGAAGATCCGCACGCCGTGCGACATCCACAGCTTCACGATCCGCAGCACCTCGCGGCAGATGCCCGCGGGGTCGTTGTCGAAGTTGATCGGGTAGATGTCCTGGTACTTCTTCGGCGGGTTCTCCGCGTAGGCGATGGTGCCGTCGGCGCGGGTGGTGAAGAACTGCGGGTGGGTGCTCACCCACGGATGGTCGGGCGCGGCCTGGAGCGCCAGGTCGAGGGCGACCTCGAGGCCGAGCTCACCGGCGCGGGCGACGAAGGCGTCGAAGTCCTCGAACGTGCCGAGCTCGGGGTGGATGGCGTCGTGGCCGCCGTCCTTGCTGCCGATCGCCCACGGTGAGCCGGTGTCGTCGGGGCCGGGGGTGAGCGTGTTGTTGGGGCCCTTGCGGTTGACCTCGCCGATCGGGTGGATGGGCGGCAGGTAGAGCACGTCGAAGCCCATGTCGGCCACCGCGTCGAGGCGCTCGGCGGCGGTGCGGAACGTGCCACTGGTGATCTTGCCGGTCTTCGGGTCCTTGACCGCGCCCTCCGAGCGGGGGAAGAACTCGTACCAGCTGCCGAAGAGCGCGCGCACGCGGTCGGCACGGAACCGGAACGGGCCGGTGACGGTCAGCAGGTCGCGCAACGGGTGCGCGAGCAGGACGGCGTCGAGCTCGGGGTCCTGCAGGGCGGCGAGCCGGGCGGCGACCGGTCGGGTGGTGTCGCCGGCGGCCTGGGCGGCTCCCGCGACGACGGCGGAGGCCCGCTGGTCGAGGGCGTCGTCGCCGGTGCCGGACGCGACCCGCTCGAGGAGCAGCCCGGCCTCGGTGAACATCAGCTCGACGTCGACGCCCGCGGGGATCTTGATGCCCGCGTCGTGCTGCCAGGTCGCGATCGGGTCGGACCAGCTCTGGATCTCGAAGGTCCACTCGCCCTCGGTGTCGGGCGTGACGTGGGCGACGTAGCGGTTGGGCTGGTCCCCGTAGGGCTGCATCCGCACGGGCGCGCGCCGCGTGCCCGTCGGGTCGGTGGCCACGACCTCTGCGCCGAGCTGGTCGTGTCCCTCGCGGAACACGCTCGCCCGCACAGGCATCGGCTCCCCGACCGTGGCCTTGGCCGCCAGTCGGCCGAGGTCGACGACGGGCGAGACATCCATCACGGGTATGCGTCCAACCATGCCCCCACACTTGCGAAGGTCAGGTGCCGGACGCAACCCGTGACGGACGTGGTCTCACCCGACGGGGTGCCCGCTCACCGACCGGTGACGACGATCCGCTGCACGCGGCTGCGCGCGGGGCGGAACGTCGTACGGTCGTCGGGGCGGAAGCGCACGCGCACCGTGTGGCGGCCGCGGAGCAGTCGCTTGGTCACCGAGACCCGTGCCCGGCCGGTGCTGCTGCGGACCGTGCGCCACTTCTCCCCGTCGACCACGACCACGAGTCGGCCCGCCTCCGGCACGGCGGCGTCGGAGGAGACGCGGACGAGGAGGCGAGGTGCGCCGTTCGCGGCGGTCTGGTGCTTGCGGCGGACCTTCAGCGCGACGGTCGGTCGCACCCGGGCCGCGCCCGGCGTCGTGGTGCCCGCGCTGCCCGTGCCGGTGCCCGTGCCGCCGGTCCCGGTGCCCGTGCCGCCTGTCCCGCCGTCCGTGGTCGGGTCGCCGGGCTGGTCGGGCAGGGTCGGCGCCGCACCGAAGACCTGCAGCTCCGCGGCGTGCACGATGGTGCCGCGGTCCGAGCCCGCCTTGCAGTCGGTGAGGACGCTGGCACTCGCGGTCTGCTGCCCGGCGTACGCCGACTGGCCGGTGCACTGGTTCTCGAGCGTCACCAGGCGCACGGCGGCCGCCTCCGTGTCGGGCACGTCGAACTCGCGCAGGTTGAGCGTCGGCGCCACCGGGCGGGGGAGCGCGCTCGGGAACGCGTCGGCGGGCGAGGTGTAGAACCGGGTCCACGTGGCGTCGGTGGTGTCGCACGCCGCGGTGCACGCCTCGAGCGCGAACTGGCGCAGCGCGGTGAAGCGCGAGCCGGAGTCCGGGTCGTCCTGCGCGAGCGGGACGTCCGTCGGCGAGGCCGGGGCCGGGGTGAGGTAGGCGCTCACCTGGACGCGCCTCACGGTGCTCACGTCGCCGGCGAGGTCGACCGACACCGACGGGTGCGACTCGTCGACCTGGGCCTCGGTCACGCCGCCCCACGTGGTGGCCTCGGTGCCGTCGATGAGTGCCTCGGCGTTGCGCGAGCCCTCCGTGGCGCCGATCACCGAGGCGCCAGCCGCTGAGCTCGCCAGATTGACCACGTCGCCGAGCGTCTCGGTGCGGGCCGCGCCGTCGTCGAGGACCGTCATCGTCCAGCGGGTGAAGCCGCGGTCGGGCGACACGGCCACCATGTCGTAGGTGCCGGGCGTGAAGCGCGCGCTGGCGCCCAGCCCGGTGTCCGGGTCGGTGTCGGCCACGGGCGTCACCCGGGCCTCGTAGTCGCCGACGTAGATCCTGGCCACGCCGTTGGTCGCGAAGGTGACGGTCGAGCTGTTCCCCGTCGGGGTCGCGAAGCTGGGCGTGGGCTCGTCGTCGTCGGCGTCCACGGTGTGGGCGTCGACACCCATGCCGCGGCGGGCGAAGGCGGCCCACATGACGTCCACGTCCTCGCCCCCGAACCGCATCCGGTCGGCGGCGAGCATCGCGTCGCGGGCGTCCAGCATCGACGTCGAGCCCTGCTGGAGCAGGAAGGCGTCGAACACGAGCTGCACCCAGCGCCGGTTTCCGGGGCAGGTGCCGGCCGGGCGCGGAGTCGTCGTGGCAGTGGCGTCCGCGCACGCCCGCTGCAGGGCGGCGTCGTCGTACGGGAACCGGTCGGCGTACTTCTCGACGAGGGCCTGGCGGACCTCCCACATCGTGCCGTTCCAGATCTCGCCGTCCGCGTGGACCTCCGGCCCGGTGGTGTCGAAGCCGTAGTCGGAGTAGTTGAGCGGGTTGTCGTCGATCGAGTAGTCGCGGATCGCGGTCTCGGTGTTGCCCGTGGCGTAGGCGCCGACGGCCCAGACGTTGCCGCCGTTGCTGTAGCCGTCGGCGAACTGGTACTCGCCGGCGACCAGGTCGCCCCACGACTCGCCCATCGCGCCGCCCTGCTCGGAGGTGATGCCCTCGTCGGGGCCACCGATCATGCGGTTGCTGATGGCGTGGGTGTACTCGTGGCCCACGATCCCCATGTCGAGGCCGCCGTCGGTGCACGGCGCGTAGAAGGCTCCGGCGATCGGCTCGAAGAGGTACTGGTTCGTGATGCCGGGGATGCCGTCCTGGAGCGCGATCTGGTTGGCGTTGTCCCGGCCGAGGAAGCTCGGGCTCCCGCCGGACACGGCGCCGGCCTGGGCGTTGCCGACCTCCGGGTCGCCGGCGGCACCGCCCCGGCCGCCGTTGTCGGACTGGAGGTTGTAGTTCTCCTCGGTGAAGCCGAGCGAGTAGGAGTAGTCGTGCATCCGGTTGTGCGCGACGAAGAGGTTGCCCACCGAGGCCTCGATGTCGTTGCCGCCCGGGACGAGCTCGGCCACGTCGCACCGGCTGTTGTTCCACGCGTCGGTGAACTCGCCCGTGTAGTGGCGCTCGGGGGAGGTCGGCGCCTGCAGGAGGCCACCCGGGGTCAGCGGGCTGGCCCACGCCTCGTGGGTGTTGGCGTTGTTGCCGACGGTGGTGAACGTCGGGAGCGCGCCGAGGGTGTCCCACGGGCCGAAGGCGGCGACGGTGCGCAGCTCCCCGGGCGGCGTCGTGCACTCCGCGTCGGCCGCGGCGCTGGTCAGCCGCCAGCAGCCCACCACCGAGTTGGTCGGCGTCCGGTCGGGGGAGTCGAGGGTGGGGTTGGCGGTGAAGTAGCGCCAGCGCGGGTTCGCGGTCAGGTCGTCCGTGCCGGGGGCGGCGCTGTCGCTGGTCGTGACAGCCAGGGCGTACTGGCCGACGACGACCGAGGCGGCGTCGAAGGGGCAGACCTGGGCGGAGTAGGTCCCGGCCGGGATCTCCGCGGCGGAGTACGTCGCCACCTCGGGGTTGGTCGCCAGGTCCCCGGTGACGAGCAGCTCGTCGCCCCGGTAGATCTTCACGGTGAAGTCGTCCACGGGGGCTCCGGTAGCGACCGCGGTGATGCTGCGGGTCAGGTCGTCCTCGAGCTCGAACGGGTGCTTCGGGCCGCACGCTGCCGCGGTGACCGCACCCGTGAAGACGTCGTTGTAGGCGAAGTTCTCCACGCGGTTGTGGCGGGCGAGCACCTCGCCGGTGACGGCGTCGACGAGCGAGGTGAAGCCCAGCGCGGCGGCGCCGGTGGCGTTGACGACGTTGGCCTCGAGGACCGGGCGGACCGAGCCGTCGGCCATCGGCAGCGCGCGCAGGCGCACCTGCTGCTCCTGGGCGAACCCGGGGACGGTGAGCCGGGTCCAGCCGTCGCGCACGGTCCGGGTGATGTCGGCGACCTGGTCCGCGGGCACGCCCACGGACAGGTCGGTCGCCGCCTCCAGCCAGCCCTGCAGGGGCGTCAGGGTCGCCGCGGGGACCGTGCCGGTCGTGCGGGCGAGCGAGGACGAGACGTAGGCGACCGTGCCATCGGCGACGCCGACGGTGACCAGGCCGCCGAGGGCCGGCGCCAGGCCGTCGAAGTCCTGGCGGAACAGCACAGCGCGGGCGTCGGACCCGACGAGCTCCTGGGCGCTGACCAGGACCAGGTCGTCGACGTCGGAGGCCGTCATGCCGAACAGGTCGGCGTGCGAGCGCAGCCACGACCGGGCGCCGGCCGCGGGCGCACCGGGCGCCGGACCGAGGCTGCCCGATGCCGGGAGGATCGAGGCCGGGGTGCCGAGGGGGTTCCAGCGCGCTGTGACCGCGCCCAGCGCGTCGACGGCGGCCTTCTGCGTCGCGGTCGGGGAGGCGGTGCCCCGGGTGTCGGTGTCGGACGGTCCCGCGACGGGATCGCCCAGCGTGCGGACGTCGGCAGGCGTGGGGCCCGGCGCGACGGTGTCGGGCTCGGCGGTCGCCGGTGCGGCGATCGTGGACAGGCTGGAGATCGCGAGGAGCGATGCGGCCGCGAGGGTGGTGCGGCCGAGGCGGGGGCGGGGCTGGCTCATGCGCCGACAACGCGGGAACCTACCGGCGGGTTATGCGGACCTCCCACGGCGTGTCGCACGGGATGCACCGCAGAACGGGTTGGATCGATCCAAGAAATGGCCTAGCGTGCTCGGTCGTGCGAGCTTTTCGTCGATTCACCGTCCGTCCTGTCCTGCCCGAGCCCCTGGGTGCGCTGTCCGTGCTGGCCGGCAACCTCCGCTGGTCGTGGCACCCGCCCACCCAGGACGTGTTCGCGTCCATCGATCCCCGGCTGTGGCGTGAGGTCGCAGGGGACCCGGTGCGGTTCCTGGGCGCCGTGGGTCGCGCGCGGCTCGACGAGCTCGTCGACGACGGCGACTTCCGCGCGCGTCTCGACGCCGCCCACGACGACCTCCAGCGCTACCTCTCCGAGGACCGGTGGTACGCCCGCAAGGCCGGCGAGGACGCGCCGCGCGCCATCGCCTACTTCTCGTCCGAGTTCGGCATCACCTCGGTGCTGCCCCAGTACTCCGGCGGCCTCGGCATCCTCGCCGGCGACCACCTGAAGGCGTCCTCCGACCTCGGCATCCCGCTGGTCGGCGTCGGCCTGTTCTACCGCCACGGCTACTTCAAGCAGGCGCTCGACCGCGACGGCTGGCAGCAGGAGAGCTACCCCGTGCTCGACCCGGACGAGCTGCCCCTGACCGTGCTCCGCGAGCCGGACGGCACCCGGGCGACGATCTCGATCGCGCTCCCCGACGGCCCCGACCTGGTGGCCCGGATCCTCGTCGCGCAGGTCGGCCGCGTGCCGCTGCTGCTGCTCGACACCGACATCGAGGAGAACAGCGCCCACTACCGCGACGTCACCGACCGGCTCTACGGCGGCAACTCCGAGCACCGGCTGCGCCAGGAGCTGCTCCTCGGCATCGGCGGCGTGCGCGCGCTCCGCGCGTGGTCGCGGATCACCGGCGCCCCGGCCCCCGAGGTCTTCCACGCCAACGAGGGCCACGCCGGCTTCCTCGGCGTCGAGCGGATCCGCGAGCTCACCGTGGGCGAGGACGGCCCGCACCTCGACTTCGACACCGCGCTCGAGGTCTCGCGCGCCGGCACGGTGTTCACGACCCACACCCCGGTCCCCGCAGGCATCGACCGGTTCCCGCGCGAGCTGGTCGAGCAGTACTTCAGCGGCAGCTCGCCGACGCCCGGCGTGCCGGTCGACCGGGTGCTCGCCCTGGGTGCCGAGGACTACGAGGGTGGCGACGCCGGCGTCTTCAACATGGCGGTGATGGGCTTCCGGCTCGCCCAGCGCGCCAACGGCGTCTCGCAGCTGCACGGCCACGTGTCGCGCGGCATGTTCAACGGTCTCTGGCCGGCGTTCGACGAGGCCGAGGTGCCGATCACCTCGATCACCAACGGCGTGCACGGCCCGACCTGGATCGCCCGCGAGGTCATCGAGCTCGCCGCGAGCCGCGGTGGCGACATCGACGGTGACGACACCGACGCGCTGTGGCCGCTGGTCGACCACATCAGCGACCGCGAGATCTGGGACCTCAAGCGCACCCTGCGCACCCGCTTCGTCGAGGACGCCCGCGACCGGATGCGTCGCTCGGCCTCGAAGCGCGGCTTCGCCCCGGCCGAGACGACCTGGGTCGACACGGCGCTCGACCCCGACGTGCTGACGATCGGCTTCGCGCGTCGCGTGCCGACGTACAAGCGGCTCACGCTGATGCTGCGCGACCCGGCCCGCCTGAAGAAGCTGCTGCTCGACCCGGAGCGCCCGATCCAGCTGGTCATCGCCGGCAAGGCGCACCCCGCCGACGAGACCGGCAAGCGGCTCATCCAGGAGATGGTCCGCTTCGCCGACGACCCGGAGATCCGGCACCGCATCGCGTTCCTGCCCAACTACGACATCGCGATGGCGCAGCCGCTCTACCCGGGCTGCGACGTCTGGCTGAACAACCCGCTGCGCCCCTACGAGGCGTGCGGCACCTCGGGCATGAAGGCGGCCCTCAACGGCGGCCTGAACCTCTCGATCCTCGACGGCTGGTGGGACGAGTGGTACGACGGCAACAACGGCTGGGCGATCCCGTCGGCCGACGGCATCGACGACACCGAGCGCCGCGACGACCTCGAGGCCAACGCGCTCTACGACCTGCTCGAGGGCGAGGTCGTGCCGCGCTTCTACGAGACCAACGACGAAGGCGTACCGCCGCGCTGGCTGGAGATGGTGCGCCACACGCTGAAGTCGCTCGGCCCCAAGGTGCTCGCCACCCGCCAGGTGCGCGACTACGTCCGCGAGCTCTACGCCCCGGCCGCGCACACCGCCCGCACCCTCAACTCCGACTACACCGGAGCCCGCACCCTCTCCGGCTGGAAGCAGGAGATCCGCGCCGCGTGGCCCGGCGTCCGTGTCGAGCATGTGGACTCCGAGGGCGTCGGCGACCAGCCCGAGGTCGGCGCGACGCTCGCCGTTCGCGCGTGGGTCGCGCTCGGCTCGCTGTCGCCGGACGACGTCGAGGTGCAGGTCGTGCACGGCAAGATCGGCTCCGACGACGTGCTGACCGCCACCTCGGTGACGCCGATGCTGGTGGGGGAGTCCTACGACGGCAACCGCCACCGCTTCGACGCGGCCGTGCTGCTCGACCACTCGGGCGCGTTCGGCTACACGGTCCGTGTCGTCCCGCGCAACGAGTCGCTCGCCTCGGTCGCCGAGCTGGGCCTGGTCACCGAGCCCGCCTGATCCGTCCACGTCAGCGATCCCCGGCTGGCTCAGGCGAGGGCCAGCGGGATCGACCGCCGGCACCCGCACGTGTCGCTGCACGGCAGGTAGGTGTGCGTGGCGTGCCCGCACCTCGGGCACGGCACGTCGTGCGTGAGCCGGCTGCTGGTCTTCTCGACGGTGTCCCACATGGCGTGTCTCCCTTCGGTGGTCGGGGGTGGTGGGTTCTGGTCCTGACAGCGTGCGCCTGCCCGGGTGCCTGGCGCATCCGGATATCTACGTAGATCGGCCCCGCGCCCGATCCCGCCCTCCGGCATGTCGAGGTTCGCGGGTCTGCTCCGACCCAGTGGCGCAAGGACACCCAAGACCGGAGGATCAGCCCCATGACCAACATCAAGCACTTCGACCACATCGGGGTCACCGTCTCCGACCTCGACCGGGCGACCGACTTCTTCGTGGGCCTCGGCCTCGAGGTGGAGGGGCGCGCGTTCGTGGAGGGCGAGTTCATCGACACCGTGTGTGGCATCCCCGACTCGCGGTGCGAGGTCGTCATGCTCTCCGCCCGGTGGGTGGCGGCACCGGCCTCGAGCTGGCGCGTTTCGTGCGGCCCGACCACACGCCGGGCTCTCCGGACGCGATGGCCAATGAGCTCGGCCTGCGCAACGTCTGCTTCGAGGTGGACGACGTCACCTCGGTGGTCGAGCGGCTCGCGGCCAACGGTTACGGGCTCGTCGGAGGAGTCGGCGACCACGAGGACACGTGGCGGATGGCCTACGTCCGGGGGCCGGACGGGATCGTCGTGTCGGTGACCCAGCGCCTCGGGTGACCCACGTGAGGACTGCGCAAGCACGATCAAGCCGTGACCGACGGGGATGGGCAGGGTGAGGACATGACGACAGTGGCGGACACCTTCGCGGAGTTCCTCGCCACCCTGGCCGACACCCTCGACCAGGGGAGCGAGGAGCGGGCGCGGCGGCTCCACCTCTCGCGCCACCACCTCGACCGTGTCGTGTCCGCGGCGGGCGGTGAGCCACCGGAGCGGATGCGCCGGCGGCTGCTGCTCGAGCGGGCGGCGTACGTGCTGGTCACCACCGACCGGCCGGTGCTCGACGTCGCGATCGAGGCGGGCTTCGGCTCGCACGAGGCGTTCACCCGCGCCTTCACCCGTGCCTATGGCACCGCGCCGAGCCGCTGGCGTCACGCACCGACCCGCACCCAGATCCGGGCCGCGAGCCAGGTGCACTTCCACCCACCGGGCAGCCTCCGGCTGCCCACCGCCCGAAAGGTGACCGCCATGGACCTGCTGACCCGGATGATCGAGCACCACCTCTGGCTGACGAGCGAGATGCTCGACCGCGCGACGCGGCTGAGCGACGAGCAGCTCGACGCCCCGATCGAGGTGCCGATCGGCACCATCGACGACGACATGACGATCCGGTCGGTGCTCGCCCGGCTCGTCGGCCAGCTGGCCCAGTGGAACGCCGCCGTGGAGCAACGTCGCTACGACTGGGACCAGGAGCGCGGGAAGTCGCTCAGCACGCTGCGCCGCGAGCTCGCCGACGAGGGGCCGACGTTCCTCACCCAGGTGCGTACGACGATCGAGGAGGGTCGCCTCGACGACACGTTCGTCGACGCCACCTGCGAGCCGCCCCGCGTCTTCTCCTACGGCGGCATGGTCGCGCACGTGCTCACCTTCGCCGCCGTACGACGCCTGGTGGTGCTCGGCGCCTTCGAGACGCTCGGCATCACCGACCTCGACGCCGGCGACCCCATGGAGTGGGTGGCGCAGCCGGCGTCCTAGCTAGCCAAGCACCAGCCAGAGGCCCACGAGCGTGGGCACGACGCCGAGGAGCAGCCAGGGGGACAGGATGCGGCGGCCGTGGATGGCGCGGCCCACCGCGACGGCCATGGCACCGAAGATGCCCGCCACGACCGCCAGGCCCACCTGGGAGCTGAGGGGGGAGTCGTCCAGCGTCGCCGCCGCGACGACGAGGCCGACCACGAGGTGCAGGATCGTCGTCACGGCGAGCGTCGACATCACCCAGCGCTGGACGCGGGCCAGGTCGCGCGCGTCGCCCTCGGGGTCGGCGACGACCACGCGCGGGGCGTCGAGGTCGAGCAGGTGGCCGCGGCCCTTCTCCTTGCGGCGGGCGGGAACGGTGTGCTGCGCCATGGCTCCTCAGATTCGTTGCTGTGACAACTGTTGTTAGGCTAACAAAGTGACCTCGACACCTGGAAATCCACAGGACGACCCGCTCTCGCTCGAGCGACAGGTCTGCTTCGCGCTCGCCGTCGCGTCCCGCACGGTCATCTCGGTCTACCGCCCGGTGCTCGAGCCGCTGGGCCTCACCCACCCGCAGTACCTCGTGATGCTGGCGCTGTGGGGCGACGAGCCGCTCTCGGTCACCGAGCTGAGCCGGATGCTCGAGCTCGACGCGGCCACGCTGTCGCGGCTGCTCAAGCGCCTCGAGACCGCCGGCCTGGTCCGCCGCGACCGCAACCCCGACGACGAGCGCAGCCTCGCCGTCGGGCTCACGCCGCAGGGACGCGAGCTGCGCCGGCGCGCGCTCCAGGTGCCCGCCACCGTCGTGGAGCGCCTCGACATGGACGTCGACGAGCTGATGTCCCTGCGCGACAGCCTCACCGAGGTGATCACGGCGGCAAAGGCCGCCACCGCCTGACCGTTGCAGGCGCCGCGGACACGCGCCGAAGCGAAGCGGAGGCGCAATCGACTACGTCTGGCGCAGCACCAGGACCGAGTGGGCCTGCAGCTCGAGCGAGCTGCCGGCGACCACCGGCGTGCCGAGCGCGATGTCGGCGTTGGTCGAGAGCACGACCTCGCCGTGGTGGACCCACTGGTTCGCCGGCAGGACCAGCTCCACGTCGTCGCCGCCGGCGTTGAGCCAGATCATGAACGACTGGTCGCGCACCTGCTCGCCGCGCGGTCCGGGGGAGCGCAGCGGCGCCCCGTTGAGGAACATCCCCACCGTGCGGCAGGAGTCGTCGTTCCAGTCGTCGGTCGACATCTCCCGGCCGTTGGGGTGCACCCACACGACGTCCTTGATGCCGCCCCGGATGGTCGGACGCCCCTCGAACCAGTGCCGCTGCCGCAGCACCGGGTGCTCGCGGCGCAGCCGCAGCGCGGTCTTGGTGATCTCGTAGACGTCGAGCCAGGCGTCGTCGGGTCGCCAGTCGATCCAGGACGTCTCGTTGTCCTGGCCGTAGGCGTTGTTGTTGCCCCGCTGGGTGCGGCCGCGCTCGTCGCCGGCGGTGAGCATGGGCACGCCGCTGGAGAAGCACAGCGTCGCCATCAGGTTGGCCGCCTGCCGACGGCGCACGGCGATGATCTCCGGGTCGTGGGTCTCGCCCTCGACGCCGCAGTTCCACGAGCGGTTGTTGTCGGTGCCGTCGCGGTTGTCCTCGCCGTTGTCCTCGTTGTGCTTGTCGTTGTAGGAGACGAGGTCGCGCAGCGTGAAGCCGTCGTGGGCGGTGATGAAGTTGACCGACGCATAGGGCGAGCGGCCGTCGTCGGCGTAGAGGTCGCTCGAGCCCGCGAGCCGGGTCGCGACCGTGCGCACGCCGTCGGACTGCCCGCGCCAGAAGTCGCGCATGGTGTCGCGGAACTGGTCGTTCCACTCGATCCAGGGCGGCGGGAACTCGCCGACCCGGTAGCCGTCCATCGAGGCGTCCCACGGCTCGGCGACGAGCTTCACGTGCCGCAGGATCGGGTCCTGGCCGATCGCGGTGATCAGGTGGCTGCCCATGTCGACGACCTGGTTGGTGCGCGTCAGCGCGCTCATGAGGTCGAAGCGGAAGCCGTCGACGTGCATCTCGCTCACCCAGTAGCGCAGCGAGTCCAGGATCATCCGCAGGCTCTGGGTGTGGGTGGCGTCGAGGGTGTTGCCGCAGCCGGTCACGTCCCAGTAGGTGTCGGGCATCGGCTCGTCGTCCGGGCCGATCGGCGGCGGTGGTACCGCCCGCTGGTAGTAGCCCAGGTCGTCGAGGCCGCGGAAGCTCAGCGTCGGACCGAGCGGGCCGGCCTCGGCGGTGTGGTTGTAGACCACGTCGAGGATGACCTCGAGCCCGGCGGCGTGGAAGTCCTTGACCATCTGCTTGAACTCGGTGACCTGCTGGCCCCGGTCGCCGGCGTGCGCGTAGGCGTTGTGCGGCGCGAAGAAGCTGATGGAGTTGTAGCCCCAGTAGTTCACCAGCCCGCGCTCGGCCAGCGCCGGCTCGGAGAGGAACTGCTGCACCGGCAGCAGCTCGACGGCCGTGATGCCGAGGTCCTTGAGGTAGTCGATCACCGCGGGCGTGGCCAGGCCGGCATAGGTGCCGCGCAGCTCCTCGGGGACCCGGTCGTGCAGCTGGGTCATGCCCTTGACGTGCAGCTCGTAGATGACGGTGTCGCGCCAGCGGCGGCGCGGCGAGGTGTCGGCGCCCCACTGGAAGTGGTCGTGGACGACCACGCTGCGGGGCACGTACGGCGCCGAGTCGAGGTCGCTGATCGTGTCGGGATCGCCCACGGTGTAGCCGAAGATCGCGTCGTCGACGACGAGGTCGCCCGAGACCGCCTTGCCATAGGGATCGAGCAGCAGCTTGGCCGCGTTGAACCGCAGCCCGGCCTCGGGGGCCCACGGTCCGTGCGCGCGGTAGCCGTAGCAGGTGCCGGGCGGGACGCCGGGGATCGCGCCGTGCCACACGCCGAGCGAGTGCTCGGTGAGCAGGTGGCGCGTCTCGGTGCCGTCGTCGTCGAAGAGGCAGACCCACACCCGCTGCGCCGCTGGCGCGTAGACCGCGAAGTTCGTCGCCTCGTGCGACCAGGTCGCGCCGAGGGGGTAGTGGCGACCGGGCCAGACCGTCATGGTCTCGCCGTCGTGGTTCCACACGATGGTGTCGGGGGGCGGTGTCACGCGGGTCATTGTGGTCGAGACCGGCGCGCACGGCACAATGCGGCATCGCGATCGCGTAACACCACCCACAGCACGGGTCCGAGCCGGTCCCGTCCAGCGATGAGGAGCAGCCCATGGAGTTCGTCTCGATCGACGTGACCGACGGAGTCGCCGTCGTGCGGCTCGACCGCCCGAAGATGAACGCCATCAGCGTCCAGGTGCAGTCCGACCTCCGCGAGGCCGCTGCCGAGCTCACCGAGCGCGACGACGTGCGCGCCGTCGTGCTGTGGGGCGGCGAGCGGGTCTTCGCCGCGGGCAACGACGTCAAGGAGATGGCCGACCTCTCCTACGCCGACATGGTGAAGGTCTCCACCTCGGTCAGCACCGCCACCACCGCCATCGCCCGGATCCCCAAGCCCGTGGTCGCCGCGGTCAACGGGTACGCCCTGGGCGGCGGCTGCGAGCTGGCCCTGTCGGCGGACCTGCGCTTCGCCGCGCAGGATGCGGTCTTCGGGCAGCCCGAGGTCCTCCTCGGGATCATCCCGGGCGCCGGCGGCACCCAGCGCCTCACGCGGCTCGTCGGCACCGCGAAGGCCAAGGACATCATCTTCACCGGCCGGTTCGTCAAGGCCGACGAGGCGCTGCGCATCGGCCTCGTGGACCGCGTCGTCCCTGCCGAGAAGGTCCTCGAGGAGTCGGTGGCCTACGCCGCGCAGTTCAGCGGCGCCGCCGCCCTGGCGCTCCGTGCGGCCAAGGAGTGCATCGACCGGGGGAGCGAGGTCGACCTCGACACCGGCCTGGAGATCGAGCGACAGCAGTTCGCCGCCGTGTTCGCGACCGAGGACCGTACCCGCGGGATGACCTCGTTCGTTGAGAACGGACCGGGCAAGGCGACGTTCGTCGGGCGCTGACACCGGGTACGCTCCGGCAGCCCGCCGAGCGACCGCACGTCGCCGTGACGACCTGAAGGAGACCGACCAGTGGACAAGCTCCGCGCAACCCTGGCCCAGATCGTGTGGATCGTCAGCGCCCTCTCGGCACTGCTGCTCGCCATGGGCGCCCTGCTGATCGCGCTCGAGGCGAACAGGGCCAACGACGCGGTGCACTTCATCCTGCGCGCCGCCGACTTCGTCGACCTCGACGTCTTCTCCCGCAGCGACGGGATCAAGCAGTTCCGCGGCGAGGGCGCCGACACCAAGAACGCGCTCTTCAACTGGGGCCTCGGCGCGATCGCGTGGCTCGTCGTCGGACGCCTGGTGAGCAAGCTCATCAAGGCCTGAGCCGGGCGCTCGGCGCCCACTCGGTGAACATGCGTACCGCATCGTGGGACGACCTGTACCTCAGTGTGTAACTAGGTGTCACAGTTCGGGGGCGACCACCGCCCGAGGGAGGGACGGTGGTGCTGACCCTGATGTACTGACTCGTTGTTCCTTGGGAGGAATACGCATGCACCTGAAGTCCAGCCTCGCCGCACTCGGCATCGCCTCGATCGTCGCCACCGGCCTCGGCGCCGTTCCATCGGTCGCGGCGTCCGGCAACCTCGTCTTCATCTGTGGCACCGTCATCGGTGACAAGGAGTTCATCACCACCGCCGACACCGACCTGCCCGCCACCCTCGCCACGGGTGCCTCGGCCCCGGTCAACGTGACCGCGAAGGTGACCATCCCCGACGACGTCCGCAACGCGGTCTACACGTTCTTCGGAGCGCGCAAGGTCGCGGGCACAGCCAAGATCCAGGCCACGCAGAACGGCGCCGCGCTGCCCGACATCGCCGCCACCGTGGCGAGCGCCGACCTGCCCGCCTCGGGCCCGGTCACCGTCACCGCGACGGGCGCGGGGCCGACGTTCACGCCGACCGCCGCCGGCACCTACGTCCTCAAGGCCGCCAGCTACACCGCGTCCCTGGTCTTCACGAAGGAGGACGGCTCCGCTGCCTACACCGCGGACGTGAGCTGCACGCCGAAGCCGACCACCCCGGCGCAGGACCTCACCGTCGACACCGTCACCGTGGCTGACGCCACGACGCCCACTACCCCGGGCACCCCGGCGGTCCAGGCGACCACCACGACGGTGAGCGGGAAGTACGCCAAGAAGCAGTCCAGGATCGTCGCCAAGGTCAAGGTCGGCTCGGCCGACAACGCCGCGACCGGCAAGGCGAAGGTCAAGGTCACCCGCGGCAAGAAGAAGGTCGCGAACGTCCGGGTCGAGGTGAAGGCCGGCAAGGCCAAGGTCGTCGTCGCCAAGGTCACCAAGCCGGGCGCCTACACGATCACCGTCTCCTACGCCGGTGACGCGACGCACGCTGCGTCGAAGGGCAGGACCAAGGTCAAGGTCGGCTGATCCGGCACCCCCTGCCCGTGACCTACGATCCGGGCAGGGGGTTCCACATGTCTCGAGCTCGATCGTCCGTGCGCCGGCAGGCGGCCTTCTCGGCCGCCGCCGGCGCCCTGGCGCTGGCGGCCGCGGCGTGCCCGGGCCGGCCGGCGTCGGCCGCCGTGCCGTCCACCACCACGGTGGCGCTCAGCGCGGTCCAGTCGGCCTACGGCCAGCCCGTCACCGCGTCGGCCGCGGTGACCACCGCCGCCGGGCCCGGCGAGGGCGACGTCGTGTTCTCCGTCGACGGGGTCGCCTTCAAGGCCGGCCTCGGCGCGGACGGCACGGCCAGCATCGTGCTGCCCCGGGCGGGCGCCGGCGCCCACGCCGTGCAGGCGACGTACCTGCCTCGCGACCCGCTGCTCCAGGACGGCAGCACGTCCTCCAGCGCCGGCTGGCAGGTCGCCCAGGTGCGCACCCGGCTGCAGGTCGACGTGACGGGCCGCCGCCTCCGCGCGCCGATGGTCGTCCACGTGCGTGCCGCGGGGGAGTACGGCACCACCGCCTCGGGCGACGTGCGCATCGTCGTACGCCGCTGGGGCAGGAAGGTGCGCGTCGCCGGCGGCGCCCTGGAGAGTGGCGCCCTCACGAGCCCGGTCCGGCTGGCGACGGGACCCTCGCGCCGTGGCGGCTACCGCGTGGCGGTCACCTACCGCGGCGATGCCCAGCACCTGCCGGCGACGCGGACCGTGCACTTCCGCATCGGCCCGCGCCGCTGACCACGTCCCGGCCGGGCCCGGATCGCGCCTGCGCGCGACCGTGACAGTGTCACTGTGAGCGACCCCACCCGCACCGCCATTCCGTGGCGGGGTGCCTCGCTTGTAGCCTCACCAGCACATCCGAGTCCACAGGAGGGGCCGCAAGGCCACACCACCATGAACATTGTTGTCTGTGTGAAGTACGTGCCGGACGCCACGGCCGACCGCAAGTTCGAGGACGACTTCACCGTCGACCGCGTCGGGGTCGACGGGTTGTTGTCCGAGCTGGACGAGTACGCCGTCGAGCAGGCCCTGCAGTTCCGTGAGAAGCGCGAGGGCGAGGAGATCACCGTCACCGCCCTGACGGTGGGCCCGGAGAAGGCCGTCGACGCGGTGCGCAAGGCGCTGCAGATGGGTGCCGACTCCGGCGTCCACGTTGTCGATGACGCCATCGCCGGCTCTGACTACCTCGGCACCTCGCTGGTGCTCGCCAAGGCCGTCGAGAAGATCAAGGCCGACGCCGGCGCGGACCTGGTGGTCTGCGGCATGGCATCCACCGACGCCTCGGGATCGGTCGTGCCGGCGATGCTGGCCGAGCGCCTCGGGATGCCGCAGGTGACGCTGGCCTCGGTGATCGAGTCGCAGGGCGACCAGGTCCGGATCAAGCGCGACAACGAGGGCTCGACCGAGGTCATCGGTGCGACGCTGCCGATCGTGCTGAGCGTGACCGACCAGTCGGGCGAGGCCCGCTACCCGTCGTTCAAGGGCATCATGGCCGCGAAGAAGAAGCCGCTCGACACCTGGTCGCTGTCCGACCTGGGTCTCGACGCCGAGCAGGTCGGCCTGTCGGTGGCCTACACGCAGGTGGAGGACACCACCGCGCGGCCGCCGCGCACCGCCGGCGAGATCGTCACCGACGAGGACGGCTCGGGCGCCACTGCGCTGGTCGACTTCCTCGCCTCCAAGAAGTTCATCTGAGGAGCTGCTGGACATGTCTGAGGTTCTTGTTGTCATCGACCACGCCGAGGGCGAGGTCAAGAAGCCGACCTTCGAGCTGCTCACGATCGCGCGCCGCCTCGGCGAGCCGTCGGCCGTGTTCTTCGGCTCCCCCGAGCAGGGCGACGCCGTGGCCGAGAAGGTGAAGAAGTACGGCGCCGCGAAGGTCTACGTCGTCGACGACGCCCAGATCAAGGGCTACCTCGTCGCACCCAAGGCCGAGGCGCTCGAGCAGCTGGTGAAGCAGCTGGCCGAGAAGGCTGGTGGGAATGGCCCCGCCGCGATCCTGCTGCCCTCGACGTTCGAGAACAAGGAGGTCGCCGGTCGCCTGGCGATCAAGCTGGGCTCGGGCCTGATCACCGACGCCGTCGACGTGCAGGAGGGCGGCGTGACCACCCAGAGCGTCTTCGCCGGCAACTACACGGTGCAGGCCAAGGTCACCACCGGCACGCCGATCATCACCGTGAAGCCCAACTCGGCCGCCCCCGAGGAGGCCGAGGGCGCCGGCGCCGTCGAGGCGTTCGCTGCGACCGTGTCGGACGCTGCGAAGACCGCGCAGATCGTGGCCACCCAGCCGCGCCAGTCCACCGGTCGCCCGGAGCTGACCGAGGCTGCCATCGTGGTCTCCGGCGGTCGTGGCACCGGCGGCAACTTCGAGCCGGTCGAGGGCTTCGCCGACAGCCTCGGTGCCGCCGTGGGTGCCTCGCGCGCCGCGGTCGACTCGGGCTGGATGCCGCACGCCTTCCAGGTCGGCCAGACCGGCAAGACGGTCTCGCCGCAGCTCTACGTCGCCAACGGCATCTCCGGTGCGATCCAGCACCGCGCCGGCATGCAGACCTCCAAGACGATCGTCGCGGTCAACAAGGACCCCGAGGCCCCGATCTTCGAGCTGGTCGACTTCGGCGTGGTGGGTGACCTGCACTCGGTGCTGCCCGCCGCCACGGAGAAGGTCAAGGAGCGCAAGGGCTGATCCGCCCGCACCACCGCGTACGACGGCCCGGCAGGTCTCCTGCCGGGCCGTCGCGCGTCCGGGGTCAGGACCGGCTGCGCCAGGTCGTCCACTCCGAGCCCCGCTGCACGACCTGGACGGTGTAGCCCGCCCACCTGCTGTAGATGTCGAAGCGGTAGGGCAGGTCGTAGGCGGCCGAGCGCGCGGCGACGCAGGTGGGCGCGAACGTGGGGAGGTTCGTCCGGGAGAGCCGTTCCCAGCCGGTCGGTGAGGAGTGCTGCAGGACGGTCGGCCAGCCGCGGCGGCGCCCGGCGGCGGTCAGGAGCACGGCGCCGCCGGGACCGTCGGGCACGACGACGTCGCACGCGCCCCGCACGCCGATAGGGAGGGTCACGACTCCGCGCTCCGGCGAGATGACCGAGGTGCTGCTCGGTCCGGGGACGGCGACGTAGGTGCCGTCGGGGGAGATGCCGGGCACGTGGCGGCCCATGCGCAGCGCCTGCCACGTCACGGTGTCGGACGTGGTCAGGACCACGGAACGCCTGCCGCAGCGCACGGTGACAGCCACGACCGCCAACGGCTCCGCGATCCAGTTGTCGCCCCACCGGCACGTCCTGCCGCCCGGGTCGTAGGCCACCGTCGAGGGGCCCCACGTCTGCGTTGCCGGGTCGTACGCCTGCGCCCTGATCGGCTGGCCCCGACCGGCTCCGAGCGCGAGGAGCGGGAAGCCTCTCGCCTCGACGAAGTCGGTGGGCAGCCGGCGCCCGCCGGCGCGGTCGAGCCCGGGTGCGGAGGAAGGGGCGATCGCGGTGACGCCCCACGGCGAGGCTGCGTCGGCACGCGAGATGACGGTGACCTGGGCGGGGTCGGAGAAGTCACCGAACAGCGTCGTGTCGGAGTCGACGTTGGCGAGGTCGCTGTCCGAGCACCCTGTGTCGAACGCGACGACCTGCCGGGAGGGCGCGGCGTCGCCGGTGCGGGTCAGTGCGACCAGGTGGCATCCGCGGCGGAAGGAGCCGTAGAGGTAGGACACCTGGCCGGTGTCCGCGATCGTGGTCGTCGCGGTGTACTCCTGGCCTGGCGTCATCAGGGCGTGCCGGCTGAATCCCGCCGGACCGAAGGTGACGTAGCCGTCGGACTCCGGCCACACCGCCCGGCTGCCGTCGGGTGAGATGCCGGGCTCCTCATAGGCCTCGCCCTCCAGCCGGTACGACGTCCATGTGCGGGTGTCGGCCGACCAGAGCGCCCGCGAGGAGGTCGGCGCCTGGTCCTCGGACCAGCCGTAGCGGTCGCACTCGGCGATGAGGGCGACGGCGCCCCTGGCGGTCCGCGCGTCGACGTCGCCGCAGAGGAGGTTCTTCTTCCTGAGCACCACGGCCCGCGCGCCCCAGGCCGAGGTCGCGGCGTCGTAGCGCCGGGACCACACGGCCCCGTGGTCCTCGGCGGCCCAGAGGCGGAGCAGGTCGCCAGCGGCGAGGGTGAGCTCCACGCCACCGGGGATCTCGTGGGGCAGCGACGCCGTCGGCGGCGCTGCTGCGCCCGTCCCGGCGTCAGCCGTCGAGCCGGACAGGACCGCCGCTGCCGTCGCCAGTGCGACGACCACCCCCGTGATGCGAGACATGCGCCTCACCCTAGGTCCGCTCGACCTACGCTGGTCGCCATGAGCAGCGAGGAAGCAGTCCGCGAGGTCGCCGGTCGCGCCCGCACCGCGAGCCACGTGCTCGCCACGGCGACCCGGGCGACGAAGGACGCCGCGCTGCACGCGATGGCCGACGCGCTGCTCGCCTCGAGGAGCGAGATCCTCGCCGCCAACTCCGAGGACGTCGCGCGGGCCGAGTCCGGCGGCACCCCGGCCAACATCGTCGACCGGCTCCGGCTCGACGAGGACCGCCTCGCCGCGATGGCGCAGGGACTGCGCGACGTCGCGGGTCTGCCGGACCCGGTGGGGGAGGTGCTGCGCGGCAGCACGCTGGCCAACGGGCTCGAGCTGCGCCAGGTGCGCGTGCCGTTCGGGGTGGTCGGCATGATCTACGAGGCGCGGCCCAACGTCACCGCCGATGCGGCCGGCATCTGCCTCAAGGCGGGCAACGCGGTCCTGCTGCGCGGCTCCTCCAGCGCCCGGTCGAGCAATGCCGCGATCGTGGCGGCGATGCGCGGCGCGCTCGCCGGCACCGGCCTGCCGGAGGACGTCGTACAGCTCGTGCCGGGCGACACCCACGACAGCGTCAAGGCGCTGATGCGGGCCCGCGGCCTCGTCGACGTGCTGATCCCGCGCGGCGGTGCCGGGCTGATCCGCAGCGTCGTGGAGGAGTCGACGGTGCCCGTGATCGAGACAGGGGTGGGCAACTGCCACGTCTACGTCGACGCCTCGGCCGACCTCGAGCAGGCGCTGGCGATCGTGCTCAACGCCAAGACGCAGCGCACCAGCGTCTGCAACGCGGCGGAGTCGCTACTCGTGCACGAGGACGTCGCCGACGAGTTCCTGCCGACGGTCATCGAGGCACTCCAGGCGGCGGGCGTGACGATCCACGGCGACCCCGCGTTCGCCGAGTACGACGACGTGGTGACGGCGACCGAGGAGGACCACGGCGCGGAGTTCCTGGCGCTGGAGATCTCTGCTGCGGTGGTCCCCGACGTCGAGGGGGCGATCGCGCACATCCGCCGCTTCTCGTCCGGTCACACCGAGGCGATCGTGGCACGCGACCAGGGCACCATCCGTCGCTTCGTCGCCGCGGTCGACTCCGCTGCCGTCGTCGTCAACGCCTCGACGCGCTTCACCGACGGCGGCGAGTTCGGCTTTGGGGCCGAGATCGGGATCTCCACCCAGAAGTTGCACGCGCGCGGCCCGATGGGGCTGCCGGAGATGACGTCGAGCAAGTACGTCGTGGTCGGCGACGGCCACGTGCGCTGACCCCCGGGCGCAGGCGATAGGATCGCGCCCATGCTGAGCACCGTCACCACGCTTGCCGCCGAGTCCGCCGAGCACGGCGACCCCGCGATCCACCCCTACGTCGTGGGTGCCATCGCGCTGGGCCTGCTGCTCGTCCTGCTGCTGGCAGTGATCTCGTTCGGTGGCGGCCGCGAGCACAGCTGATCCCGTGCCGGACCGGAAGGCGCCTCGCCGCGTCGGCGTGATGGGTGGCACCTTCGACCCCATCCACCACGGCCACCTCGTGGCCGCGTCGGAGGTGCAGGCCTGGTTCGACCTCGACGAGGTCATCTTCGTCCCCACGGGCGACCCCTGGCAGAAGAGCGACCGCCGGGTCACCGAGGCCGAGCACCGCTACCTGATGACCGTGGTGGCGACCGCGGCCAACCCGCGCTTCAACGTCTCCCGCGTCGACATCGACCGCGAGGGCAAGACCTACACGATCGACACGCTCCGCGACCTCAAGGCCGAGATGCCCGACGCCGAGCTGTTCTTCATCACCGGCGCCGACGCGCTCGCCGACATCTTCACGTGGCGCGACGCCGACGAGCTCTTCGACCTCGCCAACTTCGTCGGCTGCACCCGGCCCGGCTACGAGATGGACCCCGAGGCGTTGGCCAAGATCCCCGCCGAGCGGGTCACCATGGTCGAGATCCCCGCCCTGGCGATCTCCTCCACGGACTGCCGCGACCGCAAGCGTCGCGGCGAGCCGGTCTGGTACCTCGTGCCCGACGGCGTCGTCCAGTACATCGCCAAGCACGACCTCTACTCGGCCCCCACCAGCAAGGACGCACCATGACTGCCACCGACCACGCCCTCGAGCTCGTCGCCGTTGCCGCCCAGGCGGCCCACGACAAGAAGGCCGACCAGGTGCTGGCCTTCGACGTGAGCGACCAGCTCGCCATCACCGACGCCTTCGTGCTCGCCAGCGCCACCAACGAGCGCGCTGTAGGAGCGATCGTCGACGAGGTGGAGGACAAGCTCCGCGAGGCCGGCGCCAAGCCGATCCGGCGCGAAGGCCACCGCGAGGGCCGCTGGGTGCTGCTCGACTACGGTGAGATCGTCGTGCACGTCCAGCACGAGGAGGAGCGCTCCTTCTACGCCCTCGAGCGTCTCTGGGGCGACTGCCCGCTCATCCCGCTCGACCTGCAGTGAGGCGCCTGGTCCTGCTCCGGCACGGTCGCACGGAGTGGAACGACACCGGGCGCGCCCAGGGCCACGCCGACATCCCGCTCGACGCGGAGGGACAGGCGCAGTCCAAGGCGGTGGCGCCCTACCTCGCCGCGCTCGCGCCGGTCGCGGTCTGGAGCTCGGACCTGTCCCGCGCCGCGCAGACGGCGGCCCACGTCGCGGCGGAAGCCGCGCTCGAGCCGGTCCTCGACCCCCGGCTGCGCGAGTTCGACGTCGGCCCGAACCGCACCGGCCTCACGAATGAGCAGTACGCCGCCGCGCACCCCGAGGAGCACGCCGCGCTCCTCGCCGGTGACATCGCGAGCATCCCCGGCCGCGAGACCGACGACGACGTGCTCGCCCGCTACCTGCCCGCCCTGACGTCGTACGCCGACTCGCTGGGCGAGGGGGAGACCGGCATCGTCGTCTCCCACGGCGCGGCGCTGCGCGTCGCCGTCCCGGCGTTCCTCGGCCTCGCCGGCGCAGGGGAGGCGCTCGGCGTGCTGGCCAACTGCGGGTGGATCGTGCTCGAGCACGGCGCGTCGACCTGGACGGGCGGCGCCGACCGCTGGCGGCTGGTGGCCTGGAACCGGGTCGTCGCGTGAGCGGCCGGGCGCGCGAGGTCGACCTCCGGCTGAGCCGGCAGCTGGCCAAGGTGATGGACGACGCGGTGACCGTGCCCGGCACCCGGGTCGGCGTCGGCCTCGACGCCGTCCTCGGCCTGCTGCCCGGCATCGGCGACGCGGTCGGGAGCGCGCTGTCGACGGTGATCGTGCGCGACGCGATCCTGGCGCGGGTGCCGATGGCCGTGCTCGCCCGGATGGCGCTCAACCTCGTCGTCGACGCGTTGCTGGGCCTGGTCCCCGGCGTCGGCGACCTGCTCGACGTGGCCCACCGGGCCAACCGGAAGAACCTCCACCTGCTGCTCCGCGAGGTCGAGCGGGAGCCGCTGCGCGAGCCGCCCAGCGCGGCCTACGTCGCCGGGGCGCTCGCCCTCACCGTCGTGCCGATCCTCGCCGGGCTCGCCGTCGCGGTCCTCTCGATCTGGTTGCTGGTGCGCTGGATCAGCTGAGGGACACCCCGATTTCTCCTCGCCGCCGGCGTCGGCTAATGTTCTCCGCGTTGTCCTTCCGGCTCCACGGAAGGACGATGTTGGGGCTGTGGCGCAGCTGGTAGCGCATCTGCATGGCATGCAGAGGGTCAGGGGTTCGAGTCCCCTCAGCTCCACCAACGAGAAGTCCGGCGCAGAGCGCCGGACTTCTGTGGTTCCGGGGCGCCGGTCGGGCGGTAGTCCACCGGGCGATGGCGGTCCGGGAGGTCGCCCGACGACCGCTTCCCGGTGGACTACCGCCGACGGCCTGGCCCAGGCCAATCGCTCGTTTCCCGTCAGGAGGAGTGGCGCAGCGCCTCCACCACGGCTGCCATGTCGTCAGCGCCGAAGCCGAGGTCGGAGGAGCGGGTGTAGAGCGCGTGGCTCTGGCGGGCCATCGGCGCGTCGGTGCCCGCCGCGGCGGCGAGCTCGAGCACGAGCGCGCAGTTGCGGGCGACGTCGTCGATGGCGGTCTGCGGCGCGTAGTCGCGCTCGAGCATGGCTGCCAGGCGCATCGTCGACACGGCGCTGGCCATCGGCCCGGAGTCGAGCACCCGGTGGAACACCTCCAGGTCGACCCCGCTGCGCTCGGCCAGGTGGACCGACTCCGCCAGCGCGGTGACGAGGCTGACGAGGAAGGCGTTGACCGACAGCTTGGTGGCGGTGGCGGCCGGGACCTCGCCGCACCGCACGACGGCGCGGCTGGTGGGTGCGAGGAGCCGCTCGACGGCGTCGAGGTCACCGTCACCGGCCAGCATGACGACCAGCTCGCCGCGCTGCGCCGGCACGCGCGATCCCGACACGGGAGCCTCGACGTAGCGTCCGCCCGCATCCCGCACCCGCTGGCGGAGCGCTTCGGCCGAGGTCGTCGAGACCGTGCCGAGGTTGACCAGGGTGCGTCCCTCCAGGCGCTGGGCGAAGCGTGAGCCGTCCCAGCCGAGCACCTCCGCCAGCGCAGCCGCGTCGGAGAGCATGAGGAGCACCACCTCGCAGCGGGCGAGCACCTCGCCCACGTCGGCCGCACCCTCGGCGCCGAGGTGCACGAGCTCGCGCACCCGCTCCGGGCGCCGCGTCCACACCACGAGCCGCCGTCCGGACCGCAGCAGGTTGAGCGCGATCGGCTCGCCCATGTGCCCGAGCCCGATGAAGCCGACCAGGTCCGAGTCGTCCATCGTGTGCCTCCTTCGCAGGTGTCCAGCCGATGACACCAGCCGGGTGCGGGCCCTGTCGCGGGCCACCTGCGAACCAGTGGCCTCGTCGCTTCGGCGGAAACGTCGGGGCGGTGGCACCATGTGCCCATGACCGCGACTGACCTCTCCACCGGCACCATGTCTGAGCTCACCGCCGCCCACATCGAGGCGACCGAGCGCTACGCAGCGCACAACTACCACCCGCTGCCGGTGGTGCTCTCCGAGGGCGACGGCGCGTGGGTCATCGACGTCGACGGCAAGCGCTACCTGGACTGCCTCGCGGGCTACTCCGCGCTCAACTTCGGCCACTCCAACGAGCGCCTCGTCGCGGTCGCGCGCGAGCAGCTGGGCCGGCTCACGCTGACCAGCCGCGCCTTCTTCAACGACAAGCTGAGCGGCTTCGCCGAGGCCCTGGCCCGGCTGACCGGCAAGGACATGGTCCTGCCGATGAACTCCGGCGCCGAGGCCGTCGAGACCGCCATCAAGGTCAGCCGCAAGTGGGGCTACGAGGTCAAGGGCGTGCCCGCCGGGCAGGCCTCGATCATCACCATGGAGGGCAACTTCCACGGCCGCACCACCACGATCGTGAGCTTCTCCGACGACGAGGTCGCCACCTCGGGCTACGCCCCGTTCACCACCGGCTTCCGCAGCGTGAAGTACGGCGACATCGACTCGATCGCCGCTGCCATCGACGACACCACCGTCGCTGTGCTCTTCGAGCCGATCCAGGGCGAGGGCGGCGTGGTCATGCCGCCCGAGGGCTTCCTGCGCGCGCTGCGCGAGCTCTGCACCGAGCGCAACGTGCTGATGGTCGCCGACGAGATCCAGTCCGGCCTGGCCCGCTCCGGCCGCACCTTCGCGTGCGACCACGAGGACGTCGTCCCCGACATCTACGTCATGGGCAAGGCCCTCGGCGGCGGCATCTACCCGGTCTCCGCGATCGCGGCCGACCACGAGGTCATGGACGTCATCACGCCCGGATCGCACGGCTCCACCTTCGGTGGCAACCCGCTCGCCGCGGCCATCGGCACCGAGGTCGTCGCGATGCTCGAGGAGGGCACCTTCCAGGCCCGGTCCGCCGAGATCGGCGACCTGCTCGAGGCCGGCTTCCGCCCGCTCGTGGGCAACGGCCTGTCCGACGTACGGGTGCGCGGCGCGTGGGCCGGCATCGACATCGACCCGACGCTGATGAGCGGCCGGCAGATGTCCGAGGCGCTGATGGCCCGCGGCATCCTGGCCAAGGACACCCACGGCTCCACCGTCCGCTTCGCCCCGCCGCTGGTGGCCAGCGACGAGGACATCGCCGGGCTGGTCCGCGCGGTCACCGAGATCCTCGCGGGCTGACGGTCGGCGTCGAGTGGCCGCGCGCTTCGACCACCTCGTCGTCGCCGTCGAGGACCTCGACGCGGCGGCGACCCGCTGGCGTGCCGCCGGCCTGCCCGCCGAGCGCGGGGGAGTCCACCCGGTCGGCACGGAGAACGTGCTCGTCCGCGGTCCGCGACCGGCGTACGTCGAGCTGATCGCGGCCGGGCGGGACGAGTCGAACCCTTGGCTCGACCGCGTCCGCGGGGCCCGCGGCCCGATCTCGTGGGCGGTCGCCGTCGACGACATGGAGGCGGCGCGTGCGGCGCTCGTCGACGCCGGCTTCGACCCGGCGCCCGCCGTGCCGGGCTCGCGACGCACCCCGGACGGCGACCTCGTCGAGTGGGTGGTCTGCGACGTCGATGCCGGGCCCTACGACGACGCGCTCCCGTTCCTGATCGAGTGGACGACCCCGATGCCTCCCGGCCCCGCGGACGGCGCCGTGGTGGAGTCGGTCGGGCTCACGCCGCGCGATCCCGACCGGGTCGCGGACCTGCTGGTGGCGCTGGGTTTCGTCGCCGACCGGCACTTCCCCCGCCGGGTCTTCACCGAGGCCGGCGGGCATGTCAGCATCATGCTGGCGCCGCTGGGGGAGCCGGTCCGCACGGACGGGACCGCGTGGGCGACCTTCACCACCGATGACGTGGCGCAACCGACCTCGATCAGCGTGTCGACGCCCCACGGAGGAGGCATGGTCGTGCTCGACGGCGTGGATGTCTCGACGCGCCCGGACCGCCGCAGGTTCGCGGCGGCGGCGCTGCTGTCCACGGTCGACGAGGCGTTCACTCGACTGCGCGGCGACCTGGCGGACTGGCCGAACCCCCGTCCCGGCGGACGGGAGCCGCTGGAGGAGGAGTACTCCCGCTGCCTGGACCCGGAGAAGTACCAGCTCCTCGCCGTCCGCGCCGACGCGTGGGTCGAGGCGATCACCACGGCCGGGATCGGGACGGCCGGGTCGGTCGAGCCGTCGTCGCTCACGTGGCAGGGCGAGCCCGTCCTCACGCCGACCCGCGTCACGGTGGTGCGCGGAAAGCCGGGGACGCAACCGATCGTCGTGGGCGTGGCCCCGTCGCAGTCGGCCGAGGAGGCGTTCGTCCAGATCGGCGTCGGCGAGCCTGTGGAGGTCCTCGAGCGCCAGCCGGACTGCGGCTGCGACGCCTGCGACACCGGCTCGGCCGACCTGCTGGAGACGGTGGACGACGCGTTCGTGCTCGCGCTCTCCGGGGGTGTCTACGCCGTGCGGGAGGGGTCCAGGGTCGTCACGCGGCATCTCGACGGCTGGGGGGCCAACGGCGTGGCCGACGCGGAGCGCTGGCTGGACGAGGCCGCGGAGGGACGCCGTACCGACGGGGTGGTCGCCGGCGATCCCTGGCTCAGCTGAGCCGGTCGACGACCGCCGTCAGACCGGCGGCCCGGGCCGCCTCGCCCGGCGTCGTGCCCTCCAGCGGGGAGACCAGGGTGGGTGACGCCCCGCGGTCGAGGAGAAGCAGGGCGACGTCGGAGCGCCGCTCCTCGATGGCCGCGACCAGCGCGGTCGACTGGAGCTCGGGGTGCACGAAGTCCACGTCGACGCCGGCGTCGAGGTGGTGCTCGACCAGCTCCACGTCACCGGCGCAGGCTGCGGCGAAGAACGCCTTGTAGTCCCCGTGGGACATCAGGCGATGGTGAGGCCGCCGTCGACCGGGATCATCTGCCCGGTGACGTAGCCACCGGCGTCGGAGGCCAGCCACACCGCGGTCGCGGCCAGCTCGTGCGGGTCGCCCTTGCGGCCCGCCGGCACGCGCTGCATGGCCAGGTCGAGGTAGCCGTCGGGGTAGGTCTCGGTCATCTCCGAGGCGAAGAAGCCCGGCGCGAGGGCGTTCACGCGGATGCCCTTGCGGCCAGTCCACTGCTGGGCCAGGTCGCGGGTCAGCCCGCCCAGGCCGGCCTTCGAGGCGGAGTACGCCGCCTGCGGCAGGCCACCGGTGGTGATGCCGAGGATCGAGGAGATGTTGATGATGCTCGAGCCCGGCTGCATCACCCGGCCACACGCCTGCGCCATCCAGTAGCAGCCGTTGAGGTTGACGTCGATGACGGAGCGGAACTGCTCGGGGGTCTCCCGGGTGGCGGGCACCGCCGTGCCGATGCCGGCGTTGTTGACGAGCACGTCGACGCGCCCGAACTTCGCCATCGCCTCGTCGACCAGCCGCTGGCACTGGTCGGGGTCGGCCACGTCGGTCGCGACGGTGTGCACCCGGCGACCGGTCGAGCGCACCGATGCCGCGACCCGCTCGAGCTTCTCGACCCGGCGCGCGCCGAGCATGAGGTCGGCGCCCGCCTCGGCGAAGCAGTGGGCGAAGGCGACGCCCAGCCCGCTGGAGGCACCGGTGACGATGACGACCTTGCCGTCGAGGCGGAACATGTCCATGACTCCCATGCCGGGACCCTACGGCGTGGCGGTCGTCACGGGTTCCGTCGGGGTGACCGGGGTGCGCGGCAGGTCGCGCACGGACCTGGAGCACAGCACGAGCGCGACGACGACGGCGTACGCCACTCCCGAGGCGACCAGGAGCTGCTCCACGCCGACCACCTGCGCCAGCGGCCCGTAGGCGACCTGGCCGATCGGGATCGCCACGAAGGACCCGAGGGCGTCGTAGGAGTAGGCGCGCGAGAGCATCGAGTCGTCGATGTTCTCCTGCATCGCGAGGTTCCACCCCATGCCGAAGACCTCGACGCCGACCCCGGCGAGGAACGACGCGGCGACCAGCCAGCCCAGGCTCGGGTGGACGCCGAGCAGCACCATCGGCGGGACGAACGCGAACATGCCGATCATCCCGTAGAGCAGCGGCCGCTGGAGCGGCAGCCACAGCAGCACGACGGTGGTCAGCACCAGACCGATCGCCTCCGCCGAGAGCACGTAGCCCCAGCCCTGGCGGCCGATGGTGTCGTCGGCCACGACCGGGCCGAGCGTGTTCCAGGCACCGCCGTGGATCGCGTTCATCACGCCGAAGCCGACGACCACGACCCACAGCCAGGGCGTGGCCCAGAAGAAGCCCCACCCCTCGCGCAGCTCGCGGATCGTGCTGGACGACCCGCTGCGCGGCTCGCGCGGCGGGATCGTGATCGGCAGCAGCAGGAGCGCGCTCAGCAGCCAGGTCCCCGCGTCGACCGCCAGCGCCCAGCCGGGCCCGACGGTGACCACGAGGAGCGCCCCGACGCTGGGTCCGAGGACGGTCAGGCCGTTGCGGGTCAGCGACACGAGCGCGTTGGCCGGCTGGAGCTGCGCGCGCGGCACCAGGCTCGGCAGCACGCTCGCCATCGCCGGGAAGCCGACCCCGCTCACCACGCCGTGGGCGGCGGCCAGGACGAGCAGCATCCAGATCTCGGCGTGCCCGGTGAGCACGAGCACCGCGATGGCGCCCTGGGTCAGCGCCGAGGCGAGGTTGGAGAACTGGAGGACCGCCACCCGCGGGAACCGGTCGGCGATCACGCCGCCGTAGAGCAGCAGCAGCACCATGGGCGCCATGTGGGCCGCGAGCACCTGCCCCAGCGCGCTCGCCGAGTCGCTGATGTCGAGCACCGCGAAGGCGAGCGCGACGTTGGACATCATGTTGCCGAGCGTGTTGACGAAGCGCGAGGAGAAGTACCACGCGAAGTTGCGGTTGCGCAGCGGCGCGAACGAGGTGGCCCAGGTCGTCATCGCTGCTCCTCCGGGTCGACGGCTCGGCGGGCGTCCTCGCCGGTGAGACCGCCGGTCATCGTGAAGGCGGTGTGGGTGGCGCTGACGTGCACGGTGCCAGGCGTCCCCGTGGGGAGGGCCGCGCCGTGCAGCAGCTGGGAGGCCTCGTGGAGGAGGTCCACCGCCCGTTGCCACGTCTCCGGGGTCACCCACGTCTCGAGGTCGCTCGAGGTCGCCGGGCCGCGGGCGGCGCTGAGCAGGCGGCGCTCGACCTCGGCGGCGCTGGCCCGCGCGTAGGCGATCCGGTCGTCGACGTCCGGGCTGCGGTCGGCCACCTCGCGCGTGGCGTCGTACCGGTAGCGCTTGGCCACGCCGCCGCGGATCTTCTCCTCGCCCTCGACCAGGAGCTTGCCGGCGTCGTGCAACACCCGGAGGTGGTACGACGCGTTGGCGTGGGTGGTGTCCAGCGCGCGGGCCACCTCGGCCGCGCTCATCGCCTCGCCCGTCAGCAGCGAGAGGATCCGCAGCCGCAGCGGGTGCGCGGTGGCGCGCAGCCGCGCGACCGCCTCGTCCGTGTCCCCCAACGCTCCACCCTCCACCCGTCGTCGGGGAGTGAGTGTGCAGGCAGCCGACGCGACTGTCAAACACTTCTTGGGCAGTCGTTATCGGGGTAGTCCAGTGGCCAGCGGTTGCCGACCCACGTACCGGACGACCGTTCGCCACTGGACTACCGCGAGGGGGCCGGAGGGGGCCGCCCCGGAACCACCCCCGACCCGACCCTGACCGGACCCCGGAACGGGTGAATTCGTCCCGGGGACGTGCTTGGCTGGTCCTCACGCAGGGGCCGCACCGGCCCGCCGAGGAGTGAGAGAGATGTCCGACCAGTACCCGACCGACCCGCAGGGCCAGCCCACCCAGGGCTACCCGACCCCGGGCTACCAGTCCCAGAGCCACCCCACCCAGAGCCACCCCACCCAGGGCTACGGCCAGCAGCCGCAGGCCGCCTACGGCACCGCCCCGGCGACGATGTCGCCCGAGGACGAGCGCACGTGGGGTGCGATCAGCCACGCCGGCGCCGTCGTCGCGATGATCTGCTCGGCCGGCTTCCTCGGCTTCCTCGCCTCGATCGCCGTCTACGTGATCCACAAGGACCGTGGGCCCTTCGTCCGCAGCCACGCGGCCAACTCCATCAACATCCAGATCACCATGTTCATCTGGCTGCTCGTGCTCGGCATCCTCACCATCCCGATCGCCATCTTCACGCTGGGCCTGGGCCTGGTCGTGATGCTGCCGGCGCTCGCCGCGGCGTTCGTGGTGGCGGGCGTCCTGCACGTGATCGGCGCGGTGAAGGCCTACAACGGGGAGTGGTGGACGCCGCCGCTCACCCCGCAGTTCGTCAAGTGACGACCCTCAGCTGAGGTCGCGCAGGACCTCGTCCTGCCACGCGAACGCTGCCCGGGACCGGACCGCGAGGTCCGGCCCGGGCATCAGTGCTTCCACCCGCTCCGCCATCCCGGCGGGCAGGTCGGTGCGCAGGTAGCGCAGCCCGAAGTCGTGCCGTGCCGGGCAGTGCTGGACCCGCAGCAGCCGCACCAGCGGCTCGACCGCGAACCGCAGGTGCAGCGACGTCGCCTCGGCGAGGTCGCCGCGGGCGATGGCCCGCTCCACCAGCCAGGCAGCGGTCTGGCGCCGGGCGGCGGTCTGGGCGACCGCCTGCCGCCGCTGCTCCTGCAGCTCGGCCTCGTCGTCGTCCGCCAGGACCAGCAACCCGTCGGGGTCGTGCAGCACCAGCGGCACGCCGTGGCGCCGGGTGTCCATGGTGAGCACCTCGGGAGTGGTCAGGACGACGAGGTCGACGAGCCGGGTCGGGCGGCTGAGGTCACCGGCGTCGGGCTGGAGGTGGACGAAGCACTGCCGCCCGGTCGGCCACGTGGCCTCCGGCAGCTGCCAGACGTGGTCGACGTCGAAGTCCCGCTGCACCAGCTCGAGCACGGCGTCGTACGTCGTCGAGGCGTCGCCGCTGCACCACGCCTCGACGTCGAGGTCGGAGTGCTCGTCCCACCCCCCGGTGACAGCCGAGCCGTTGACCACGACCACCTGGAGGGTCGGCACGCGGCCGGGGAGCCCGGTGAGGAACGCGAGCCAGTCGTCGTACCTGCTCAGGTCAGCGGCCATGGGAGCGAGTATGCTGTCTCTCGTGCACGAGCAGCTCCTTCTTCGACAGCCGCGCTGATCGGGATCTCCCACCCACGGAGACCGACACGCGGCCACCCCTCCATGTGAGGGGTTTTTTCATGCCCGACCCAGCACCATCCGCACCTGCAGAGGACACGCCATGAGCACCCCAGACACCGCAGACACCGGAGCCTCCCACCCGACCGAGGCCGAGCGCGCGACGTACGACATCGCCGCCACCGAGACGAAGTGGCAGCGTGTCTGGGAGGACCTCCAGCCGTTTCGCGCCGACGACGACAGCCCGCGCGAGAAGCGCTACGCGCTGACGATGTTCCCCTACCCGAGCGGTGACCTGCACATGGGCCACGCCGAGGTGTTCGCGCTGCACGACGTGGTGGCGCGCTACTGGTGGCAGCGCGGCTACGAGGTGCTGAACCCGATGGGCTTCGACTCCTTCGGCCTGCCTGCGGAGAACGCCGCGATCCGCCACGACGAGCACCCCGACACATACACGCGCGCCAACATCGCCAAGTCGATCGAGTCGTGCCGGCGCTACGCCGCGTCGTTCGACTGGTCGCGCACCTTCAACACCAGCGACCCGGAGTACTACCGCTGGACGCAGTGGCTGTTCCTGAAGTTCTACGAGCGCGGCCTGGCCTATCGCAAGAACAGCCCGGTGAACTGGTGCCCCAACGACCAGACCGTGCTGGCCAACGAGCAGGTCGTGGGCGGCGTCTGCGACCGCTGCGGGGCGGAGGTGACCAAGAAGGAGCTGACCCAGTGGTACTTCAAGATCACCGACTACGCCCAGGAGCTGCTGGACGGCCTGGACGACCTGGAGAAGACCTGGCCCGACCGCGTGGTCACCGCGCAGCGCAACTGGATCGGCCGCTCCGAGGGTGCGCACGTCGACTTCGTCGTCGAGGGGCGTGACGAGCCGGTCACGGTCTACACGACCCGCCCGGACACGCTGTTCGGCGCCACGTTCATGGTGGTTGCGGCCGACGCCGCGCTGGCCGGCGAGCTGGTCACCGACGAGCAGCGGCAGGCGCTGGACGACTACCTGGTCGAGGTCCGCAAGGAGACCGAGATCAACCGGCTGGCCACCGACCGGCCCAAGACCGGTGTCTTCCTGGGCGTGCACGCGACCAACCCGCTGACCGGCACGCAGATCCCGGTCTACGCCGCCGACTACGTGCTGGCCGACTACGGCACCGGCGCGATCATGGCCGTCCCGGGACAGGACCAGCGCGACTGGGAGTTCGCCCAGGCGTTCGACCTGCCGGTGATCCGCACGGTCCAGCCGCCGGAGGGCTGGGAGGGCGAGGCCTTCACCGGCGACGGTCCCGCGATCAACTCCGCCAACGACGACATCGACCTGTCCGGGATGGGCGTCGCCGAGGCCAAGACCACGACCATCGCCTTCCTGGAGGGCAAGGACCTGGGTCGCGGCACGGTCAACTTCCGCCTGCGCGACTGGCTGCTGAGCCGCCAGCGCTACTGGGGCGCCCCGATCCCGATCATCCACTGCCCGGTGGACGGCGAGGTCCCGGTGCCCGAGGACCAGCTGCCGGTGACCCTGCCGATGCTGAAGGGCTCCGACCTGAAGCCCAAGGGCACCTCGCCGCTGGGCGGGGCGGCCGAGTGGGTCAACGTCGCCTGCCCGACGTGCGGCGGTCCGGCCACGCGCGACACGGACACGATGGACACCTTCGTGGACTCGTCCTGGTACATGTTCCGCTACTGCTCGCCGCACGAGGACGACCGGCCGTTCGACAGCGACAAGGTCAACGCCTGGATGCCGGCCAACCTCTACGTCGGCGGCGTCGAGCACGCGGTGCTGCACCTGCTCTACGGCCGGTTCTTCACCAAGGTGCTCAACGACATGGGCCTGGTCGACTTCCGCGAGCCGTGGTCGGCCCAGCTGAACCAGGGCTTCGTGATCAACCAGGGCAAGAAGATGAGCAAGTCCCTGGGCAACGGCGTCAACCTGGGCGACCAGCTGGCCGCCTTCGGCGTCGACGCCGTGCGGCTGACGCTGGTCTTCGCCGGTCCGCCGGAGGACGACATCGACTGGGCCAACATGTCGCCCGAGGGGTCGCTGCGCTTCCTGCAGCGAGCCTGGCGGCTGTCCGGTGACGTCACCTCCGCCCCCGGCGTCGACGTGACGACCGGCGACGTCGCCCTGCGGCGTACGACCGCGCGGACGATCCACGACGCGGCCGAGCTGGTCGAGACCTACCGCTTCAACGTGATGGTCGCGCGGGTGATGGAGCTGGTGAACGCCACCCGCAAGGCCATCGACTCCGGCTGCGGCCCGGCCGACCCGGCGGTGCGCGAGGCGACTGAGGCGGTGGCGATCCTGCTGTCCCTCGTCGCTCCCTACACGGCCGAGGAGATGTGGGAGCGGCTGGGTCACGAGCCCACAGTCGTACGCGTCGGGTGGCCGGCCGTCGACGAGGCGCTGCTGGTCGAGGACACCGTCACCGCGGTCGTGCAGGTCAAGGGCAAGGTCCGCGCCCGGCTGGAGGTGTCCCCGGACATCTCCGAGGCCGACCTGGAGGCCGCGGCGATGGCCGACGAGGGCGTCCAGCGGGCGATCGACGGAGCGCAGGTGCGCAAGGTGATCGTGCGTGCGCCCAAGCTGGTGAACATCGTCGTCTGAGGTCGTCCCCGGACAGTAAGGTCCCTGCATGTCCCGCGTCGTCGTGGTCACCGACTCGACCGCGAGCCTGCCCACCGAGGTGGCGCAGGCCCGCGGCATCCGGGTCGTGCCGCTGCAGGTGGTGATCGGCGCCAAAGTGCTCGACGAGGGCCCGGACGGCGCCACCCCGGACGTGGTGGCGCAGGCGCTGCGCGACTTCGTGCCGGTGAGCACCTCGCGACCTGCTCCCGCGCTGTTCGCGGAGGTCTACCGCTCGTTGGAGGCCGACGGGGTCGACGAGGTCGTCTCCGTGCACCTCTCCGGCGAGATGAGTGGCACCTTCGAGTCCGCGCAGCTCGCCGCGCTCGAGGTCGACCTGCCGGTGCACGTGGTCGACTCCGGGCAGGTCGGCATCGCCACCGGCTACGCCGCGCTGACCGCGGTCGACGTGCTCGAGTCCGGCGGCACCGCGCAGGCGGCGGCCGAGGCGGCCCTCGCGCGCGGCCAGGCCGCCTCGTCGCTGTTCTACGTCGACACCCTGGAGTACCTCCGCCGCGGCGGCCGGATCGGCGCCGCAGCCGCCCTCTTCGGCAGCGCCCTCGCGGTCAAGCCGCTGCTGGAGATCAAGGACGGCCGTGTCGTCCCGCGCGAGCGCGTGCGCACGGCGTCGCGTGCGCTCGCCCGGCTCGCGGACCTCGCGGTGGAGATCGCGGGGGAGCAGCAGGTCGACGTGTGCGTCTCCCACCTGGCCAACGCCGAGCGGGCCGAGGAGCTGGCCACCACGCTCGCCGAGCGCCTGGCCGGCGGGCTGGACGGGCGCGAGGTGATGTGCGGCGAGCTCGGCGCCGTGCTCGGCGCCCACGTCGGCCCGGGCATGGTCGCGGTCTGCGTCTCGCCGCGCCCCTGACACGTTTCTCCACAGATCGGCGATCGGGCCTGTCGGAGCGGGCACGGGCGTTCCTAGCGTGGAGGCATGCGCCGATCCCAGTCCTCGTCCGAGCACGCGGAGGCGGTGTCGCGACGGCTGGCGACGCTGAGCGCGGAGCTGGCCGCCGTACGCAGTGAGCCCGACCCCTCGACGCACACCCGGGTCCGCCCCTCCGAGGCGCCCCCGCCCGCGCCGGTGGTCCTGCCGGTGCCGGGGCGGCACGCGTCGCGGCGGCTGCGGCTGGGGGCCCTCCGTCTGGGGCCGGTCCACCTCGCCGTCGTCGCCGTGGTGGCGGCCGTCGCGGTGGGGCTGGCGGCGTGGTGGGCGGTGCGCGACCAGGCGGAGGCGGTGCCCCTCGCGCCCGTCGAGCCGGCGGCCTCGCCGCTGGCCGGGCTGACGGACACCGAGGTGGCCTCCTCGACCTCCCCCGACCCGTCCGTTCCCTCGCCCTCGGGGACCGCAGCCCCCTCGGCTGACCTCGTGGTCGACATCGCCGGCAAGGTGCGCCGGCCGGGGATCGCGGTGCTTCCTCCGGGGTCGCGGGTCGTCGATGCCCTGAAGGCCGCCGGCGGCGCGCGGAGCGGCGTCGACCTCACCTCGCTCAACCTCGCCCGCCCGCTGGTCGACGGCGAGCAGATCCTGGTCGGGGTGGCGCCTGCGGCCGGGGTGGCGGGCAGCCTCGGCTCGCCCACGCCGTCGGGAGGGACCCTGGTCAACCTCAACACCGCGGACCAGCCCACCCTGGAGACGTTGCCCGGGGTGGGTCCGGTCACCGCCGAGGCGATCCTCGCGTGGCGCACCGACAACGGGGGCTTCTCCTCGGTCGACGAGCTCCTGGAGGTGGACGGCATCGGCGAGGCGACGCTCGCCGACCTGGCGCCGCTCGTCACGCTCTGACCCGTGCCCGACCTGCGTGCGGTCGCGCTGGGGCTGGGCGCCTGGACCGGCGCGTTGCTCGTGCTGGCGCTGCCGGGACCGGCTGCCCTGGGCAGTGTCATCGGGGTCGTGGTCCTCGTCGTCGTGGGTGTGGCCCGCCGCTGGTGGTCCGTGGCATGGGTCGGTCCGCTCGCCGCGCTCGTCGCGGTGGCCGGGGTGGCGGCGCTCCAGCTGGCGGTCGTCGCGACCTCGCCGCTCGCCCGGCTGGCCGCCGACGAGGCGGTCGCCACGCTGCGCCTCGACCTGACCTCGGACACGCGGGTGGTGGCCGGCCAGTACGGCGACCTCCAGGTCGTCCGCGCCCGGGTGACCCGCCTGGAGGGCCGGGGCAGCGCGTGGTCGCTCGACGCCCCGGTCGTGGTGATGGCCGACGCCGACTGGCCGCGCCAACCCCTCGGCACCACCCTCGAGACGGCTGCCCGGCTGGTTCCGGGCGACGGCGACGTGGCGGCGCTCGTCCGACCGGTGGGCGAGCCGCGGGTGCTGACGGAGCCGGACGCCTGGTGGGACGCCGCCGCTGCCGTACGCCGATCGGTGCGCGCCGCGGTGGCCGGCCGGGACGCGGACGCACGCGAGCTGGTGCCGGCACTGGTGGTCGGCGACGACGGTGGCCTCGACCCCGACCTCGCCGACGACTTCCGCACGACCGGCCTGACCCACCTGCTCGCGGTGAGCGGCACCAACCTCACCCTGGTCGTCGGGTTCCTGCTCGTCCTCGGCCGCTGGGCCGGCGTCCGGGGCCGCTGGCTGCACGCGCTGGCTGCCGTCGGCATCGCCGGCTTCGTCCTCACGGCCCGTGCCGAGCCGAGCGTCGTACGCGCCGCTGCGATGGGCACCGTCGCCCTCGTCGGGTTGGGGCACAACGGCCGCTCGCGCGGCACCCGCAGCCTGGGCGTCGCCGTCCTGCTGCTCCTGCTCGTCTGGCCGCGCCTGGCCATCACGGCGGGCTTCGCGCTGTCCGTGCTCGCGACGGCCGGCATCCTCCTGCTCGCGCCCGGCTGGCGCGACGCGCTGGCGCGATGGACCCCGCGCTGGGTCGCGGAGGCCGTCAGCGTCCCGTTGGCCGCCCAGGTCGCCTGCACGCCCGTCGTCGCGGCGCTGTCCGGGCAGGTCAGCCTCGTGGCGGTCGCCGCCAACCTGCTGGCCGCACCCGCGGTGGCGCCCGCGACCGTGCTGGGGCTGACCGGCGGTCTGCTCGGCCTGCTCTGGGCGCCGGCGGGCGTGCTCGTCGCCGCCCCGGCGGCGTGGTCGGCGGGCTGGATCATCACCGTGGCCCGCTGGGGCGCCGGCATCCCGGCCGCGGCGGTCACGTGGGGGACCGGCCCGTTGGCCCTCGCCCTGCTCACGGCGCTCTGCCTGGCGATGGTCGTGCTGGCGCCGAGCGTGCTGCGCCACCCGTCCACGGCGTTGGCGTCCACGGGCCTGCTGGTGGTCGCGATGCTGGTGCGGCCGCCGTCGATCGGCTGGCCGGCCGAGGGCTGGGTGCTCGCGATGTGCGACGTCGGCCAGGGCGACGGGCTGGTGCTGCGAGCCGCCGAGCACGTGGCCGTCGTGGTCGACACGGGCCCCGACCCCGTGGCGATGGACGCCTGCCTGGACCGGCTCGCGGTCACCTCGGTGCCGCTGCTGGTGCTCACCCACTTCCATGCCGACCACGTCGGCGGCACCGCCGGGGCGGGGGAGGGGCGCCGGGTGGGTGACGTCGAGGGGACGGCCCTGCTCGATCCCGCGGCGGGCGTGCGGGAGGTGGCGACCGCGCTCGGCCGCGACCCTGCCCCGCCGGCGTACGGGACCACGAGGACGGTCGGCGAGGTCACGCTCCAGGAGATCTGGCCCCGTCCGGGCGCGCGTCTCGACGCCTCGGGGGAGAGCGCGCCCAACAACGCCAGCGTCGTGCTGCTGGCGCAGGTGCGGGGGCTGCGGATCCTGCTCACCGGCGACGTCGAGCCGTCCGCGCAGGCGGCCCTGGCCCGCGACCTCCCCGGGCTGCGGGTCGACGTGCTCAAGGTCCCCCACCACGGCAGCCGCCACCAGGACCTGGACTGGCTCACCGCGCTGGGGGCGCGGGTGGCGCTGGTGTCGGTCGGCGAGGACAACGACTACGGGCACCCCGCCCCCGACGTCCTCGCCGCGCTCACCGCGGCCGGCACGCGGGTGTGGCGCACCGACCTGGCCGGCGACGTCGCCGTGGTGGTGCGCGACGGCGAGGTCGGCGTCGTCGCGCGCGGCTAGGACCTCGCCGGGGGGTACGTCGGTGTGGGTGAGGTCCCATAGGATCGCCGCACCATGGCACGCACCCCCACCGCCGCGCAGGTCCTCGGCCACGTCGTCCTCGTGACGGGCAAGGAGGAGTACCTCTCCTCGCGCACGGTCGCCTCGGTCCGCGAAGCGGTGCGGGCCCACGACCCGGAGGCCGAGCTCGCCGAGTCGGCCGCCGCCGAGCTCACGCTGGCCGCGCTGGGGGAGATGGCCGCGCCGTCACTCTTCTCCTCGATCCGCTGCGTCATCGTGCGCGGGGTTGAGGACCTGCCCGACGAGTCCGTCGACGGCCTGCTCGACTACTGCGCCGCACCGGCCGAGGACGTCGCCCTCGTCCTGGTGCACTCCGGCGGCCAGAAGGGCAGCGGCGTGCTGGCCAAGCTGCGCAAGCTGCCAGCGGTCACCGAGGTGAAGTCGGAGGAGATCAAGGCGAGCGAGATGCCCGGCTTCGTCACCTCCGAGGTCGCCTCGCACGGCGCCCGGATCGACTCCGAGGCCGCCGTGTTCCTCGTCCAGGCGGTGGGCTCCGACCTGCGCTCGCTGGCCGCCGCCGCCGACCAGCTCACCAACGACTTCCCGGGCGAGCAACTCACGATCGACAAGGTCCAGCGCTACTTCGGGGGCCGGGCCGAGGCCAAGTCGTTCACCGTCGCCGACGCCGCGTTCTCCGGCAAGCGGGCGCAGGCGCTGGAGGAGCTGCGCTGGGCGCTCGACTCCGGCACGCCGGCGGTGCTGGTCACCTCGGCGATGGCCGCCTCTGCCCGCAGCCTGGCGCGCTACCTCGGTGCGCCGCGCGGGGCGCGCGACGCCGACCTGGCCCGCGACCTCGGCGTGCCGCCGTGGAAGGTCCGCACCGTCCGCGACCAGTCCCGGTCGTGGAGCCCGGACGGCATCGCCGCCGCGGTCCGCGCGGTGGCGACGGCCGACGCCGACATCAAGGGACGCGCGCACGACGCGTCCTACACCCTCGAGCGGCTCGTGCTGACCGTGGCCGGGCTGCGCGACGCGCGCTGACCGCGCTCCGACTCGCCCCGGAATGCGAAACACCCGCCACGTGGGCGGGTGTTCAGCGCGTGGTGCCGATCGGCAGGCGGCTCAGAGAGCGGCGGTCTTCTTGGCGATCGAGGACTTGCGGTTCGCGGCCTGGTTGCCGTGGATGACGCCCTTCGAGGCGGCCTTGTCGAGCGCCTTCATGGCGTCGCGGCCGGCGACCAGCGCGGCGTCCTTGTCGCCCGCCTCGGACAGCTCACGGAACTTGCGAACGGCGGTCTTCAGGCGCGACTTCACGGCCTGGTTGCGCTGACGCGCCTTCTCGTTCTGCTTGTTGCGCTTGATCTGGGACTTGATGTTCGCCACGTGTGGATCCTCGGAGCTAGAACTGGTCTGGAATGGAAGTCTGTGCTTGTCGGCTGCCTGGCAATCCCTCCCAGAACCATCACGGGGAGGGTCGGGTGCCGGACATGCAGAGGGAGACGATACCGGCAGGCATCGCCCACGCCCAAATCGACTGCGCCACGACAACGGGCTCAGCGACCGGTGCGGCGGGCCACGGCCTCCAGCATGCGCCGCGACTCCCGCACGCGGAAATCGTTGAGCGTGGGGAGGTTCACGTCGACCGCCACCAGGGAGCGTACGGCGAGGTGCGCGCCGAAGCCGGCGAGGAAGGCCGTGACGGCGTCGTCGCCCGCCTCGAGCAGGGCCGGGGAGGTGCCCACCGAGTCGTCGAACCACGCCTCGTCCACCCGCTCGAGCCGCGCCAGGAGTGCGTCGGTCCACGCGGGGCCGCGGGCGGTCGTGCCCCAGTCCACGAAGACGATGCGACCGTCCGGGCGCCGCAGCAGGTTGTCGATCCGGATGTCCCAGTGGATGACGTCCGGCATCGGCCGCGCGGCATGGTCGCGCAGCACTGCGGCCCAGCCGTACGGATCGCTGCGGAGCCAGTCAGGGACGCGCGCGGCTGCCGGCGCCCCGGCCAGCCCGTCGAGGCAGTCCGCCCACTTCCGGAGGACGTGGGCGACGTCCACCAGGTCCACCGTGTCGGGGACGGGGCGCTCCCGGAGGACGGTGGAGAGGCGGTCGGTCCCGTCGAGGACCGCAGCCAGCTCGTCGGGGTGCGAGAAGTCGGGATGGCGTCCGTCGACGTCCTCGATCAGCAGCGCGACCCACGCCCCGTCGTCGTACGACGCGAGCAGGCGGGCCCACAGGTCGTGCTCGCCGAGGTGGGTGAGCACGCCCACCTCACGCCGGAACAGGCCCGGGGTGTCGGGGTTGAGCTCCGCGCCGACCGCCTTCACGAAGGCGCGGGTGCCGTCGGCACAGGTCACGCGGGTGGCGCAGCCCGGCGACATGCCGCCGACCTGCTCGGCCGTCGCGACCACGGGCGACCCGAGCACGTCCTCGACCCAGGTGCGCACGGCGGCGGGCACGGCGGCGTAGGGCAGCCGCACGCCGACGGCGCGCGGGGCGGTCACGACCAGCCGCGGCGCTCGGCGAGCCAGTGCCAGCAGACCTCGCCCTGCCAGCGCTGGTGGTCGCGGAGGTGGGGCGACGTCGGCGGGACCGGGAGCTCGGACTGCGTGAAGAAGTAGCCGGCGTAGAGCGCGAGGGCGATGTCGAACGCTTCAGCTGGGACGTCACGCAGCAGTCGTCGCGCGGCGATGACCGGGTCGACGTCGACGCCCTCGCCGCGGGGCCCGATGAGCGCGGCGAACGAGTCGAACCAGGCGGTGCCGCGGACCGGCCAGTTCCAGTCGCAGACGAGCGCGCGGCCCTCGGGGTCGATGAGCACGTTGTCGGAGCGCACGTCGGTGTGCACGAGCGTGTCGCCGCCGACGACCTCGGCGTAGCGCCGGGCCAGCGCCTCGGCCTCCACGAGGTGGGCGGGGTCGAGGTCACCGCGGGTCTCGCGGATCGCGGTCCAGCCGTCGAGCAGGGGCGCGAAGTCGTCCTCGGCGGTGTCGAGGTCGAGGTCGGGCGGGGGAGGCGTGAGTGCGTCGGCCGCCTGCTCCAGCGCGTCGAGGACGGCGTCGAGGTCCTCCTGCTCCCAGGGGCGGCGAGGCGCCCGCGCAGCGACGTACTCGATGCCGAGGACCACCCAGTCGTCGTCGAGGTGCCACAGCAGGCGCGGGGCGGGCACCTCCACGGGGAGGGCGGCGAGCTTGCGGGCCTCCTCGCGGTAGGAGTCGGCGAACGGGCGCTGCGCCTTCACCGACGCCGCCTTCACGAAGTGCCGCGAGCCGTCCTCGCAGACCAGGACGGAGGCGAAGCCGGGCGTGAAGCCGCTCGTCTGCGAGATCGCCGAGACGACCCCGGACCCGCACTTGCGCTCGATGTAGGCCCGCAGGTTCGGGGGGAGGAACGACCACTCGAGGCGGCGGGCGGTGTTGTCGTGCGGGGCGGGGTAGGGCGCGACGGGTGCGGTGCGGGACATGGACGCATCCTTCCCCACGACGTCCGCAGCCACGACCGGTATCCGACGCGTCGGATACCGGATGGAGCGGGCTGCCGGGACGACGGTACAAATGGGGGCATGCCCGAGCTCGTCCTGCCGACCACCTCCGTCCAGCGCTCCTTCCTCGAGGCGATGGACGAGTTCGTCGCCGAGGGTGCCCAGAACACCCAGACCTCCGCGTGGATCGAGCACAACGCGCCCGGGTGGACCGACCCCGAGGCCTTCGCCGCGTTCACCGAGGCAGTCCGTGCCGACGCCGCCGAGGACACCCCGCGCCCCGACTTCCACGTCCCGTGCACGACGCTGTGGTGGGTCGACGGCGAGGACTACCTCGGTCGCATCGCGATCCGCCACCGGCTCAACGACTTCCTCCTCGATGTCGGTGGGCACATCGGGTACGACGTCCGCCCGACGCGCCGTCGCGAGGGCCACGCGACGGCCATGCTCCAGGAGGCGCTCCCGTGGGCGCTCCGGCTCGGCATCGACCCGGCGCTGGTGACCTGTGACACCGACAACGTCGGCTCGATCCGGGTGATCGAGGCCGCCGGTGGCGAGCTGGAGGACGTCCGCGGGGTCAAGCGCCGCTACTGGGTGCCGACCTCCTGAGGCGTCCGATCTCCAGCGCCCGTTGACAGCCCTCCCGGTGCGGCGGAGAGTGACGTAGATCACACCTGCGCTCGGAGCAGGGTCCGGCCCGGGCGCCTGGCCACCCAGACCCCCGGAGGCACCCCATGGCGCACACCCGACGCCGTACGACCACCCTCGCCGCAGCCCTGGGGCTGACGTTGGCGCTGGCCTCGGGGGCGCTGGCCTCCCGCAGCGCGAGCGACGACGAGGACGCCCTGGCCCCCACCCGCGGCAGGCCGAGCAACAGCATCGAGCGCAAGATCGACCGGCTCGTGGCCCGGATGACGGTCGAGGAGAAGCTGCAGCAGGTCCAGCTGCTCTCCGACGGCCAGATCACCGACGCCGACGCCCGCGCGGGTGTGGGGTCGGTCTTCAGCCTCGTCGACCCGGAGAAGATCGACCACTTCCAGCGGATCGCGGTCGAGGAGTCGCGCCTCGGGATCCCTGTCCTGTTCGCCTACGACACGATCCACGGCTACCGCACGATCTTCCCGGTGCCGTTGGGTGCGGCCAGCTCCTTCGACCCCGACGTCGCGCGTGCCGACGCCGAGGTCGGTGCGCGCGAGTCGGCCGTCCAGGGGCTCAAGCAGGTCTACAGCCCGATGGTCGACGTCTCCCACGAGCCGCGGTGGGGCCGCATCGTCGAGGGAGCGGGGGAGGACCCCTACCTCGGCTCGGTGATGGGCGCGGCCCGCGTGAAGGGGGCTCAGGGCTCCGACTACAGCGCGCCCGACAAGGTCGTCTCGAGCGTCAAGCACTACGTCGCCTACGGCCAGCCCGAGGGTGGCCGCGACTACAACACCACCGACATGTCGGAGTCCCGGCTGCGCAACCTCTACCTGCCGCCGTTCAAGGCCGCGATCGATGCGGGCGCCGACACGGTCATGTGCTCGTTCAACTCGATCAACGGGGTGCCCGGCTGTGCGAACAAGTACACCGAGACCGACATCCTGAAGAAGGAGTGGGGCTTCGACGGCTTCATCGAGAGCGACTACACCGCCGTTGCCGAGCTCCGCGCCTGCCCGCCGGTGCGACCCGACGAGGGCCCGTGCGGCCACGGGGTGGCCGCCGACGGGCCGCAGGCGGGCGCGGCCGCGCTGATGGCCGGCACCGACTCCGAGATGGTCAGCACCAACATCCGCGACTACGGCACGGAGCTGCTCGCGAGCAGGCAGATCACCATGCGGCGCCTCGACGACGCCGTGCGCCGCATCCTGCGCGTGAAGTTCCGGGCCGGCCTCTTCGACAACCCCTACATCGACGTCGGCGCGGCCGCCGACCCGGCCAGCTACGGCCGGCCCGAGGACCTCGAGAAGAGCCGCTGGGCCGCGGGGCGGTCCATGGTGCTGCTGAAGAACGACGACGGCGCGTTGCCGCTCGACCCGGAGCGGTCCACAGCCCTCATCGGGCCGTTCGGGGACAACGTCGACGACGTGCTCGGTCCGTGGTCCGGCCGCGGATCGGACGACCTCGCCCCCGACCACGTGCCGTTGGTCGCGGGGCTGCGGGCCGCGAGCAGCGCCGAGGTGACGTACACGCAGGCGTGCAACCTGGCGCACAACTTCGACCCGCCCAACAACGCGAACCCGCCGCTCACGCCGGAGGAGGAGGTGTGCGCCGGGCCCGGAGCGGACGGCACCACGATCGAGGACGCGGTGGCGGCGGCCGAGGCGGCCGACCAGGTCGTGCTCGCACTGGGTGAGAACGCCTTCATGAGTGGGGAGTCCAACGCTCGCAGCGAGCTGGACCTGCCCGGCGCCCAGGAGGAGCTGATCGACGCGGTGGCGCAGACCGGCAAGCCGCTGGTGGTCGTGCTGTTCAACGGACGCCCGCTCGACCTCAGCGCCGTGCAGGGCAAGGCGTCCGCGATCCTCGAGGCCTGGTTCCCGGGCACCCAGGGCGGCAACGCGGTCGCCGACGTGCTCTTCGGCACGGTCAACCCCGGCGGCAAGCTGCCGGTCTCGTTCCCGCGCCGCGTCGGCACCGTGCCGTACTACTACAACCACGAGCCGACCGGCCGTCCGTGCGACCCGACGTTCAAGTGGAACTCGCGCTACCGCGACCTCGACACGTGTGCCCCGCTCTACCCGTTCGGCTACGGCCTGAGCTACACCACCTTCGAGGTGACCGGGCTGTCCCTCAGCCGCAGCACCGTGCGGCGCACCGGCAGCCTCACCGCGTCGATGCGGGTGCGCAACACCGGGAGCGTGGCCGGTGACGACGTCGTGCAGCTCTACCTCCACGACCCGGTCGCGAGCCTGTCCCAGCCCGTACGGCGGCTGCGGGGGTTCCAGCGGGTGAGCCTCGAGCCGGGCCAGTCCACCACCGTCAGCTTCACCCTCGACAAGAGCGACTTCGGCTTCTGGGACAACCAGGGGACGTACGTCGTCGAGCCGGGGCTGATCGAGGTCTACGGCGGGGACTCGTCGACGGCAACCATGAAGCAGACGTTCACGGTCACCCGGTGAGGCCGACGAGGGCGTGGTCCGGACCGATCGGTGCCGTCTGGTTCAGACTCGCTGGCCGATGGGGTGCGGGCCGTACAGCGGTCGTCCGGCCACGATCTCTGTCGGCCGGAGCGGCACTGCCCACTCCAGCCGTCCGTCAGGAAGGCAGTTCGGATTGATCGCTGTCGTCCTCACGCTCAGCGTGGATGCTCCGCGCGTGAACTGCCTGCATGGTGCTCGTCGCCGGTCGGTGAGCCAGGAACAGGGACCGGGCGCGTGCGGGTCGCCGCGCCGACGCCGACGACGGCCACGACCAGACCCACCAGCTGGGTCGGGGTCAGCGTCTCGTCGAGAACCAGCCAGGCCATCACCGCGGTGACGGGCGGGCTGAGGAAGAAGAGGCTGGCAGCGGCGCCGGAGCCGCCACGCAGCACCAGCATGGACAGCAGGACCAGCCCGACGATGGAGTTCACGATCGCGAGGAGGAGCACGGATACCACCGCCTGCGAGGTGTCCGTGACGGGCCACAGGCCCTCGGTCGCCCAGCCCAGCACCAGCATCGGGGGAGCGGACACCGCGAACTGGACCGCCGCCGACCACAGGAGGTCGGGCTGGGCGCCGATCCACCGCTGGCCGAGGGTGCCGAGGCTGAGGGTGAGCATGCTCAGGCACCCGATGAGGACCGCGACCGGGCCGCCCGCGTGGCCGAGGTCGGCCCCGAGGACCAGCAGCACCCCGACCACGCCGACGACGAACCCGGCGACCTGGAGCACCGAGACGCGCTCGCCGAGGAGGCCGGCCGCGAGGATCGCGGTGAGCACGGGGCTGAGCGCGTGGAAGAGCGAGGCGAGCGTGGCGCCGAGCCCGAGGTCGAAGGCGACGTACATCAGGCCGAACTGCAGGGCGTTCATGACCAGCCCGACGAGCGCCACCCGTCCGACGATGGCGCGGTCCATCCGGGTGGGCCGGCGCATCGCGAGTGCCAGGCCTGCACCGAGCAGGGCGGCCAGGACGAAGCGCCAGCCCAGGACGGTGAAAGGAGCGGCGGCGTGCACGGCGGCCGGACCGGAGATGTAGCCCGACGACCACACGAGGACGAAGGCGGCGGCCGGGGCCAGGGGGAGGTGCGAGTGAGGCGGCCGGGTCACCCCGGCACGCTAGCGTCCGCCCGCGGGCCGGTCGCCGCCGGTTCGGCGTGCCCCCGGGTGCGTGGAACAATGACCGGACCCCGCCGTCGTACTCCTGAAAGCAGTCCGTGAGCCTCAAGAACGCGCCTCAGCCTGGCTCGACCGATCCGTCGATCATCCGCAACTTCTGCATCATCGCGCACATCGACCACGGCAAGTCGACCCTCGCTGACCGCATGCTCCAGCTCACCGGCGTCGTCGACGAGCGGTCCTCGCGCGCGCAGTACCTCGACCGGATGGACATCGAGCGCGAGCGCGGCATCACCATCAAGTCGCAGGCCGTGCGGATGCCGTGGACCGTGCCGGCCGGCAACGCCGAGGACGCCGAGCCCGGCACCTACGTGCTGAACATGATCGACACCCCCGGCCACGTCGACTTCACCTACGAGGTCTCGCGCAGCCTCGAGGCGTGCGAGGCGGCGGTCCTGCTGGTCGACGCCGCCCAAGGCATCGAGGCGCAGACGCTCGCCAACCTCTACCTCGCGATGGGCGCCGACCTCCACATCATCCCGGTGCTCAACAAGATCGACCTGCCGAGCGCCAACGTGGACAAGTACGCCGCCGAGCTCGCCGGCCTGGTCGGCTGCGAGCCCGAGGACGTGCTGCTCACCAGCGCCAAGACCGGCGTCGGCGTGGAGGCGCTGCTCAACGAGATCGTCAAGCAGACCCCGCCGCCGGTCGGTGACGCCGACAAGCCGGCCCGCGCGCTGATCTTCGACTCGGTCTACGACACCTACCGCGGCGTGGTGACCTACGTCCGCGTGGTCGACGGCAAGCTCAGCCACCGCGACCGGATCAAGATGATGTCGACCAACGCCGTGCACGAGATGCTCGAGGTCGGCGTGATCAGCCCCGAGCCCGTGAAGTCGGCGGAGATCGGTGTCGGCGAGGTCGGCTACCTGATCACCGGCGTGAAGGACGTGCGTCAGTCGCGCGTCGGCGACACCGTGACGTCGCAGCACCACGGGGCGACCGAGCCGCTCGGCGGCTACAAGCACCCGAACCCGATGGTCTACGCCGGTCTCTACCCGATCGACGGCGACGACTACCCGACGCTGCGCGACGCCCTCGAGAAGCTCCAGCTCAACGATGCAGCGCTCACCTACGAGCCCGAGACGTCCGGCGCCCTGGGCTTCGGCTTCCGCTGCGGCTTCCTCGGCCTGCTCCACATGGAGATCACCCGCGACCGGCTCGAGCGCGAGTTCAACCTCGACCTGATCTCGACCGCCCCCAACGTGGTCTACGGCGTGGTCATGGACGACGGCACCGAGCACGTGGTGACCAACCCCAGCGAGTACCCCGACGGCAAGGTCGCCGAGGTCCGCGAGCCGGTCGTGAAGGCGACGATCCTCGCGCCGAGCGACTACATCGGCACCATCATGGAGCTGTGCCAGCTCAAGCGCGGCAGCCTGCAGGGGATGGACTACCTCTCCGAGGACCGCGTCGAGATGCGCTACACGCTGCCGATGGGCGAGATCGTCTTCGACTTCTTCGACCAGCTGAAGTCGCGCACCAAGGGCTACGCCTCGCTCGACTACGAGCGCTCCGGCGACCAGGCCGCCGACCTGGTGAAGGTCGACATCCTGCTCCAGGGCGAGCCGGTCGACGCGTTCAGCGCGATCATCCACCGCGACGCCGCCTACTCCTACGGCGTGATGATGGCCGGCAAGCTCAAGGACCTCATCCCGCGCCAGCAGTTCGAGGTGCCGATCCAGGCAGCGATCGGTGCGCGCGTGATCGCCCGCGAGACCATCCGCGCGATCCGCAAGGACGTGCTCGCCAAGTGCTACGGCGGTGACATCAGCCGCAAGCGCAAGCTGCTCGAGAAGCAGAAGGCGGGCAAGAAGCGGATGAAGAACATCGGGTCGGTCGAGGTGCCGCCGGAGGCGTTCGTCGCCGCGCTGTCCACCACCCAGCCCGCGGAGAAGTCCGGGAAGAAGTAGTGACCCGCGTCGTCCGGGCCGAGGAGGTCGCACCGCAGCCGTGGGCCAACGGCGGCGGTACGACGCGCGAGCTGCTCGTGGCCGACGACGGGTCGTGGCGGATCAGCCTCGCCGACATCGGCTCCGACGGACCGTTCTCGCCCTTCCCCGGCCGACGCCGGCTGCTGACCGTCGTCGACGGCCCGGTGCTCGGGCTCGACGTCGACGGTGAGACCCACGTGGTCGAGCCGCACCGCCCCTTCGCCTTCTCCGGCGACGCGGTGGTCGAGGCGTCCGTCCCGGAGGGCCCGGTGCGCGCGCTCAACGTGATCGTCGACCCGTCCGTCACGCCGCACGTGACCGTCCTGGAGCTCGGCCGTACGTCGGTGCTCCCGCTGGCCGAGGACCAGGCCGCCTTCGTCCTGAAGGGCGGTTCCCCGGACGCCGGCTCCGGAAGCCTCGTCGCCGGCCCCGGCGAGGTGTCCGGCCGGTCCACCGTCGCCGTCATCACGCTCGAGCGCTGCTGAGCCGGCTACACCTGCTCGCGCGTGAGGGCCACGTCGGTGACGGTGATCCCGAGCCCGGTCTCGAGCGCGCCGACCGGGGGGTCCAGCTCGGCCTTGCGGGGCCTGCGGGTGCCGGCGAACCACACGACCTCGAGCGGACGCCGCTTCGCAGACCCCGTGGCGCGCCAGTAGCCGGTGATCCGCCCGTCCACGAGCAGCGGCGGCAGGACCATGCCGTTGGCGCCGGTCCAGAGCCGGTCGAGGTGCTCCCTCCGCGCGAAACGGATCCGCGCTGCCGGGTCGTAGCCGCACATGACCGCGTCGAACTCCGGCAGCAGCCGCACGCCCTCCAGCGCGCGGGCGGGAGGTGCGTCCGGGAGGGCGACGTAGGTCCTGCCGTCGGGGCCCTCCTCGGACACCAGCCCGTCGAGCTCGGCGAGCAGCTGGTCGACGGCCCGCAGACCGAGCCCGGACCACCAGGCCAGGTCGTGCCGGGACGCCGGACCGTGGCTGCGCAGGTGCAGCAGCACCGCGTCCGCCAGGGTCGCGGCGACGACGGGCGACAGGGTGCGGTACTCCGGCGCGCCCTGCCCGGCCCAGTCGCCGTTGACCGGTCGCCGCACCAGGCCGCCGTGGCCGAACGCGAGGTAGCGCCCCGCGGCGTTGGTGGTCACGTCGTCGCGTCCCTCGTGCTCGACGAGCCACCGGTGGAGGTGGTCCTGGAGGTCGTCGGTCGTGCGCCAGTCGGCGGCGAACTCCTCGGTGGCGGCCCACAGCTCCTCGAGGGTCGAGCGCTCGAGCCGCAGCAGGCGCTGCCACAGGGTGCGCTGCCCGACGCGGGTCACGGCGCCGAGGGCGGCGTACTGCTGCGGGGTCGCGGTGTGGACCGTGCCCCGGATCGTGCTGCCGCGCACGATCGCGCCGGCCTCGTAGGCCGACTCGACCTCGGCGCGCGTGGTGCCGGGGAAGCGGGCGGCGAGCCCGAGGAACGGCGACCGCGCGGTCTGGGCCTGGACCGGGCCGACCTGCGTGAGGCGGCCCGCGACGTCGGGTGCGGGGTCGGGGAACTGCCGCGCCAGGGCGGCGCCCGCCAGGTCGTCCCAGGAAAGCGCCACGCTCAGCGGCGCATCGGGCCGCCGGGGCGGGCATAGGACTCGGCGACGATCTCCGCGACCACCGAGAGGGCGATCTCGCCGGGGCCCTTGCCGCCGAGGTCGTGGCCCGCCGGGACGTGCAGGGACGAGATGTCCACCCCCTCCTCCACGAGCTCGTCCAGCAACCCGGCCGCCCGGCGGCGGCTCGCCATCATCGCGACGTACGACGCCTCCGAGGCCAGGGCGTCACGCAGCACCTGCGGCGCGTCCGGCGCGTCGTGGTCGCACAGCACGACGGCATCGCCCGGCGCCGGCGACAGGCCCGGGCCGCCGTCGTCGTCGGGCTCCACGACCACGTCGCGCCCGACGGTCGAGGCGATGACCGCGATCGCGCGGGAGATCGGGTTGTCACTGAGGATCAGGATCCGGCCGTGCGACGGCCCGTCGTCCGACCACGGCTGCTCTCTGCGCTCACCCATGTCGGCCAGCCTATTGTCGCCGCATGCCCGTCACCATCCCGCAGGAGCTGCAGTCGCAACGGGGCTTGGGGGAGGACTGGGGCCGCTGGCTCGACCGGCTCCCGCGCCTGGCGGGCGAGCTGCTCGACGAGTGGCACCTGACGCCGGTCGCCGACTCCCTCCACGGGTTCTGCTCCCTCGTCGTGCCGGTGACGGACGCCTCCGGGGCGCGCGCGGCCCTCAAGGTCTCGTTCGACGGCGACGAGGAGTCGCTCCACGAGGGTCTGGCCCTCCAGAAGTGGGGCGGACGCGGCGCCGTACGACTCCTGCGCGCCGACCCGCACCGGCGGGCCCTCCTCCTGGACTGGCTGCCCGGTCCCGACCTCGGCGACGCGTGGGACGTCGAGGCGTGCGAGGTCGTCGGCGGCCTCTACGGGCGGCTGCACGTCCCCGCGCTGCCGCAGCTGGCCACCGTGGCGTCGTACGTCGAGCGGTGGCTGGTCGAGCTGGACGACCTCGGTCGCGACGTGCCGATCCCGCGGCGCTACGTCGAGCAGGCCCTGTCCCTCGGACGGGACCTGCTGGCGCCGGACGCGTCCCGACCGGTCGTCGTGCACGGTGACCTCCACTACTCCAACGTGATGGCCGACGCGGGCGAGTGGCTGGCCATCGACCCCAAGCCGATGGCCGGCGACCCGCACTACGAGCCGGCGCCGATGCTGTGGAACCGGATGGACGAGCTGAGCGGCCCGCTCGCCGTCGGCTCGGTCCGCGACGGCCTGCGTCGCCGCTTCCACGCCCTCGTCGACGCGGGCGGGCTGGACGAGGACCGGGCCCGCGACTGGGTCGTGGTCCGGATGGTGCTCAACGCCGGCTGGGCCGTTCAGGACGCGCGGCGCGCGGGTCGCCGGCTCAGCGCCGACGAGCAGGACTGGATCACCCGCTGCATCGCGATCACCAAGGCCGTGCAGGACTGACTCGGGTCGCGGGGTGCGAGGCTGATCACGTCCGTGGTCCGGACAATCCGCGAGTTTGCTACCACCCGGTAAACATAGTGATCTAGGTTACAGGCCAGTCAGCAGCAACCCCCGCTGTGTGGCGCGGCCGCGCCACGCTCCGACGAATGAGTAGGTAACAGATGCCGATCACCATCGACACGGCCTTTCTCGACACCATGCCGGCCAACGTGGCCGTCCAGTTCTTCGACCGCGTCGCCGCGACTCCCGACGCGGAGGCGTTCCGCTTCCCGCGTGGCGAGGCCTGGGAGTCGGTCACCTGGAAGCAGGCCGGCGACAAGGTCGAGGCGCTCGCCGCCGGCCTGATCGCGCTCGGCGTCCAGCCCGAGCAGCGCGTGGGGATCGCGTCCGGCACCCGCTACGAGTGGATCCTCGCCGACCTGGCGATCATGTGCGCCGCCGGCGCCACCACGACGGTCTACCCGAGCACCAACGCCGAGGACACGACGTACATCCTGGGCGACTCCGAGAGCCGCGTGGTCTTCGCCGAGGACGACGAGCAGCTCGCCAAGCTCACCGCCCACCGCGCCGAGCTGCCCCACGTCATGAAGGTGGTGACCTTCGACGGCAAGGCCGAGGGTGACTGGGTGATCACCCTCGACGACCTCGCGGCGATGGGTGCCGCGCTGCTCGCCGAGCAGCCCGACGTGGTGCGTACGACGTCGCAGGCGATCGCCCCCGACCAGCTCGCCACCCTGATCTACACCTCCGGCACCACCGGTCGCCCCAAGGGCGTGCGGCTGCGTCACTCGTCGTGGGTCTACGAGGGCGAGGCGATCCGCGCGCAGGGCATCCTCGGTCCCGACGACCTCGAGTTCCGCTGGCTGCCGATGGCCCACTCGTTCGGCAAGGTGCTGATGTCGACGCAGATGGCGTGCGGCTTCGCCGCGGCCATCGACGGTCGCGTCGAGAAGATCGTCGACAACCTGGGCGTCGTGAAGCCGACCTTCATGGGTGCGGCGCCGCGCATCTTCGAGAAGGCCCACGGGCGCATCGTCACGATGCAGGCGGCCGAGGGCGGCGCGAAGGAGAAGATCTTCAAGAGCGCGTTCAAGGTCGGCCTCGAGGTCGAGCGGCTCAAGCGTGAGGGCAAGTCCGTCCCGCTGGCGCTCAAGGTGCAGCACGGCCTGTTCGACAAGCTCGTGTTCTCCAAGATCCGCGACCGCTTCGGCGGAAACGTCCGCTTCTTCATCTCCGGCGCCGCAGCGCTCAACCGCGACATCGCCGAGTGGTTCGGCGCGGCCGGCATCAAGATCCTCGAGGGCTACGGCCTCACCGAGACCTCGGCGGGCTCCTTCGTCAACCACCCCGACCAGAACAAGTTCGGCACGGTCGGCCCGGTCTTCCCGGGCAGCGAGGTCAAGCTCGGCGACAACGACGAGATCATGATCAAGGGTCCCGGCGTGATGGACGGCTACCACAACCTCCCCGAGGAGACCTCGCGCACGCTGACCTCCGACGGCTGGCTGCACACCGGCGACAAGGGTGCCCTCGACGAGGACGGCCACCTGGTGATCACCGGGCGCATCAAGGAGCTCTTCAAGACCTCCGGCGGCAAGTACATCGCCCCGCCGGCGATCGAGTCGAAGTTCAAGGCGGTGTGCCCCTACGCCAGCCAGTTCATGGTCTTCGGCAACGAGCGCAACTACTGCGTCGCGCTCGTCACCCTCGACCCCGACGCCATGGCCGGCTGGGCCGAGGAGAACGGCATGAGCGGCGCGTCCTACACCGAGGTCGTGCAGTCCGAGGCCGTGCAGAAGATGGTCGGCGACTACGTCGAGGAGCTCAACAGCCACCTCAACCGCTGGGAGACCATCAAGAAGTGGAAGCTCCTCGACCACGACCTCACCGTCGAGTCGGGTGAGCTGACGCCGTCGATGAAGGTCAAGCGCAACGTCGTGGAGGACAACCACAAGGCGCTGATCGACGAGATGTACGCCTAGCCCCGAGCCAGCGCCTCCACAGGGAGGGCACAGGGAGCACCGGTCGAATGGGTGCCAGTGGGAGACCACTGGCACCCATTCCCCTTTCCCGGCCACGTCCCGGCTGTCAGGAGCACCCATGACCCAGCACCACGGCGACCAGCACCACGACGGTGAGGAGGTCCACGAGCACGACCTCGGCCTCCAGCACGACCTCGGCACGATCCAGCGTCGCGGCTTCGCGCGCAGCATGGGCCGCAGGGGAGTGCTCGGGGTCCTGGGCGGGCTCGGCGTGGTCGCGGTGGCGGGCTGCGCCAGCGACGAGTCGTCCGCGTCGACGGCCTCGGGCTCCACGGGTGCCGCCACAGGTGGGCCGCCGAGCGGCGGTCCCGGCGGCGGCCCGGACGGCGGTGGCATGGGCGCGGACTCCTCGGTCGAGACCGCCGACGGGGAGATCCCCGAGGAGACGGCCGGCCCCTACCCGGGTGACGGATCCAACGGGCCCGACGTGCTCAGCGAGAGCGGCGTGGTGCGCAGCGACATCACCAGCAGCTTCGGCTCGGCGTCGGGCGTCGCCGAGGGCGTGCCGCTCACCCTTCGCTTCCGGGTCCACGACCTCACCGGCGACGACGTCGAGGTGCTCGCCGGCGCTGCGATCTACGCCTGGCACTGCGACCGCGACGGCAGCTACTCGATGTACGACGGCGCCGCGCAGGAGGAGAACTACCTGCGCGGCGTCCAGGAGACCGACGCCGACGGCTGGGTCGAGTTCACCTCGATCTTCCCCGGCTGCTACTCCGGCCGTTGGCCGCACGTGCACTTCGAGGTCTACGAGTCGCTCGACGCCGCCACCGACGTGTCGAACAAGCTGCGCACCTCACAGCTGGCCCTCCCGCAGGACGTGTGCGAGACCGTGTACGCCACGCCGGGATACGAGTCGTCGGTCGTCAACCTGGCCCAGATCAGCCTCGACTCCGACAACATCTTCAGCGACGGCTACTCCCTGCAGATGGCCACGGTGAAGGGTTCTGTCACAGACGGTTACACGTCGATGCTGAACGTGCCCATCTGAGGGGTGGTTGGATACGGGCTGTGCCCCCCGCTCAGCCCGACGGCGACCCCGCCCCCGAGGACGGCCTGCTCCCCGAGGAGGCCAGGGCCGAGTTCGGCAGCAAGCCCTTCGGGCTCTACGTCCACGTCCCGTTCTGCAGCGTGCGGTGCGGCTACTGCGACTTCAACACCTACACCGCCCACGAGCTGGGCGACGAGGTCGGCGCCAGCCGGTCGTCGTACGCCGAGGCGGCGATCCGCGAGATCCGGTTCGCGCGCAACGTGCTCGGCCACCGCGACGTCCCGATCGACACGATCTTCTTCGGCGGCGGCACGCCCACCCTGCTGAAGGCGGCCGACCTCGGGGCCATCGTGGCGAGCGCCGCCGCGGAGTTCGGCCTGGCCGACGACGTGGAGATCACCACCGAGGCCAATCCCGACAGCGTCGCCGCGTGGGACCTCGAGGAGCTGCGCACGGCCGGCTTCAACCGGATCAGCTTCGGGATGCAGTCCTCGGTCGACCACGTGCTCCGCACCCTCGACCGGACCCACGACCCGATGCGCGTGCCGGCGGTCGTCGACTGGGCCCGCCAGGCCGGCTTCGACGACGTCAGCCTCGACCTGATCTACGGGACGCCGGGGGAGTCGCTCGCCGACTGGGAGACCTCGGTCGACGCGGCGCTGGCCTGCGAGCCCGACCACATCTCGGCGTACTCCCTCATCGTGGAGGAGGGCACCGCGATGGCCCGCCAGGTCAGGCGCGGCGAGCTGTCGATGCCCGACGAGGACGACCTGGCCGACAAGTACCACCTCGCCGACGAGCGCTTCGCCGGCGCCGGGATGAGCTGGTACGAGGTGTCGAACTGGGCGACCTCGCCCGACCACTGGTGCCGCCACAACCTGCTCTACTGGACGGGCGGGCACTGGTGGGGCGTCGGCCCCGGCGCCCACTCCCACGTCGGCGGCGTGCGCTGGTGGAACGTCAAGCACCCGGCGGCCTACGCCGAACGGCTCGGCCGCGGCGTCTCACCCGCCCACGGCCGCGAGGTGCTCGGCTGGAAGGCCCAGCGGATGGAGCGCATCCTGCTCGAGATCCGTCTCGTCGAAGGCCTCCCGGTCACCGCCCTCGACGCCACCGGCCGCTCGCACGTCGCCCGCCTGGTCGCCGACGGTCTCGTCGAGCTCGCCGCCGAGCGCCTGGTCCTCACCCAGCGCGGCCGGCTCCTCGCCGACGCCGTGGTCCGCGACCTCGTCGACTAGCTGTGTTGTCTGCGCTCGCTTCGAGTGTGTGAGTGGACGATGAGGGGCGATTCGGGCCGGTTCGCCGATCGGTGGCCGGTGTTTCGTCGCGGCGCGCCCGGGAGTGCAGGAGGAGGGTTGCGAGCGGAGGAGCGAAGCGGGGGAGGTCGCGACAACGACGACGAACGAGCGGGTTACGAGCGCCGCGACATGCGAGCGGAGCGAGCCAATGTCACTGGGTCGTGAAGTCGATCAGCTCTTCGACCCGGCCGAGGAGGGCGGGCTCGAGGTCGGCGAAGGAGGAGACCCGGCCCAGGATGTGCTTCCAGGCGCGGGCGATGTCGGCCTGGTCGCGGTGCGGCCAGCCGAGCTGCTGGCAGGTGCCGGACTTCCAGTCGATGCCCTTGGGCACCGACGGCCAGCGCGGGATGCCGAGCCGGTCGGGCTTGACCGCCTGCCAGATGTCGATGAAGGGGTGGCCGACGACCAGGACGTGCTTGCCCACGGGGGAGCGCGCGATGTTGGCCGCGATCCGCGCCTCCTTCGACCCCGGCACGAGGTGGTCGACCAGGACCCCGACGCGACGCTGCGGGCCGGGCTTGAAGTCGCGCAGGTGGTCGGCGAGGTCGTCGACGCCGCCGAGGTACTCCACGACGACACCCTCGATGCGGAGGTCGTCACCCCAGACCTTCTCGACGAGCTCGGCGTCGTGGCGGCCCTCGACGAAGATGCGGCTGGCCCGGGCCACGCGGGCGCGGGCGTTGGGCACGGCCACGGAGCCGGACGCGGTACGGGTCGGGGCTGCGGGTGCGCCGCCGCGCACCGGTCGGGTGAGGATGACCGGCTTGCCCTCGAGCAGGAAGCCCGGGCCGAGCGGGAACGTACGCCGCTTGCCGCGGCGGTCCTCGAGGGTCAGGGTGTCGATGTCACGGTCGACGGCCACGACCTCGCCGCACCAGTCGGTGGTGACCTCCTCCACGACCATGCCGAGCTCCGTCGGCACCTCGACGGCGCGTCCGTTCCTCGGGACACGCCAGTCTCCTGACAGGACGTCGGTTCCGTAGCGATCGACAGGCACCGGGACACGGTAGGCGGACCCGTCCGCAGATCGGGGGTGGCACGCCGTGGCGCCACGTCCGAAGAGATCACGGGCCTGACCCGCGCCAGCGCTGCTCAGCCTCCGGTGATGCCGGCGCCCTGGGCGCCCTCGCCGCTGTTGGCGTCGGGCTCGTCGGACTCCTCGGACTGGTCGTCCGACTCCCCGCTCGACTGCACGGGCGGCTTGCCGAGGTCCTCCTGGGTGGCGTCCATCTCCAGCTCGTCCTGGTCCTTGGTCGCCTCGTCGTCGGGGTCGAGCGGCTCGGCGAGCGGGTTGTCCTCGCCGGGCTGGAGGTCCTCGGGCAGCTGGTCGTCGGAGATGCCACCGAGGGTCGCGTCGTCGGGCGACGCCGTGCCGCCGGAGTGGTCGGCGTCGGCCGGGCTGGTGCCGCTGGCCGCCTTCGGCGTGTCGGTCGACTCGGGGTTGTCGGTCTGGGACTCGCTGTTCTCGCTCATGCTCCAGTCCTACTGGGCGGGGCCCGTCGAGACCAGCCCCTGCGGGGTGTGGTCGGGTTGAGCGGGAGTCGCGCGACTAGATCAGGGGGAGCCGCTTCTGGCTGCGGGGGAGGTGCTCGTAGCCCAGGCGTACGGCGCTGGTCAGGCGCTCGCGGTCCCACGGCCACTCGCCCTGGGCGAGCGCCTCCGACTGGGGCACGCCGCGGGCGGCGAGGTCGCGGATGGTCTCGGCGATCACGCCGAGATCGGTCCGCTGGTCCTGCACGAACTCCTTGTCGACGACCTGGCCGTGGCCGGGGACGACCACGGTCGCGTCGGTCATCAGGCTGATCACGAGGTCGAGCGTGGCCGGCCACTCCAGCGGCCAGGAGTCGTCCCCGATGAACGGCGGGTCCGACTCCTCGACGAGGTCACCGCCCAGCACGACGTCGGCGTCGGGCACCCGGACGACCAGGTCGCCGGCGGTGTGCCCGCGGCCCGGGTGGATCAGCTCCACCGCACGGTCACCGAGGTCGACCTGCATGACGGACGAGAACGTGTGGGTCGGCAGCCGGAGCGTCGTGGCGAGCACCTCCTCGCGTCGCGGGTGGTCGGTGGCCTGCTCGTACATCTCGAAGGTGTGGCCGGCCGAGACCTCCATGTGGTCGCGGGCCCACTCGGTCGCGTGGATCGGCATGTCCCCGAACTGCTCCACCATCGTGGCGTTGCCGAAGTGGTGGTCCCAGTGCTCGTGGGTGTTGACCAGGCCGGTGAGCGGACCGGCACCGAGGCGGCGTACGTCGTCGGCCACCACGCGCGCCGCGGCCGCGGATCCGTGCGTGTCGACCATCAGCAGCCCGTCGGAGCCGCCGACCAGGGTGATGTTGACGTGCATCCAGTCGTAGTGCGCCACCCAGACGCGGGGCGCGACCTCTTCGAACCGAGGGGTGGAGTCGGGCATGCTCGGGACACTACGGCCTGCTAGTAGAGTTGGCACTCCAGCCGAACGAGTGCCAGAAACGACTGCGAGCGAGGAGGGTCCATGGTCGACGACCGCAAGCTCGACGTGCTGCGCGCGATCGTGGAGGACTACGTCGCCACCGAGGAGCCCGTGGGCTCCAAGGCGCTGGTCGAGCGGCACGGTCTCGGGGTCTCCCCGGCCACGGTGCGCAACGACATGGCGGTGCTGGAGGAGGAGGGCTACATCCACCAGCCCCACACCAGCGCCGGTCGGGTGCCGACCGACAAGGGCTACCGGCTCTTCGTCGACAAGCTCGCCACCCTCAAGCCGATGAGTGCTGCCGAGCGCCGTGCCATCGCCACGCTGCTCGACGGCGCGGTCGACCTCGACGACGTCGTGCAGCGCTCTGTGCGGCTGCTGAGCCAGCTGACCCGCCAGGTCGCCATCGTGCAATACCCCACGCTGTCCCGCTCGACGGTGCGCCACGTCGAGCTGGTCGCGCTCACCCCGACGCGCCTGATGCTGATCCTCATCCTCAGCACGGGTCGGGTGGAGCAGCGCCTGGTCGAGCTCGACGTGCCGATGGGCGACGCCGACCTCGCCGAGCTGCGCGCGGCCGTCAACCAGGCCAGCGCCGGCGTGCAGATCGCCGCCGCCGCGGCCGCCCTCGGCGCCCTGCCCGACGACGTACGTCCCGAGCAGGCCGAGTCGACCCGGGCCGTCGTGACGGTCCTGGCCGACGCCATGTCCGACCACCGCAGCGACGAGCGCGTCGCGGTGAGCGGCACCGCCAACCTGGCCCGCTACGGCGACTTCGACACCGCAGTCCGGCCTCTCCTGGAGGCGCTGGAGGAGCACGTCGTGCTGCTCAAGCTGCTGGGGGAGTCGGGCGCCGACGCGGTCACCGTGCGCATCGGCCACGAAGGCCCCTACACCGAGCTCGCCGCGACCAGCGTCGTGGCCACCGGCTACGGCCCGCTCGAGAACCACCTCGGTTCCCTGGGCGTGGTCGGCCCCACCCGCATGGACTACCCCGGATCCATGGCAGCCGTGCGCGCGGTCGCGCGCTACGTCTCACGGATCCTCGATGAAGGAAACCAGTGACCCAGGACCCCTACGAGATCCTCGGCGTCTCCCGTGACGCCAGCGCCGACGAGATCAAGAAGGCCTACCGCCGGCTCGCGCGGCAGCTCCACCCTGACGTCAACCCGGACCCGGAGACGCAGGATCGCTTCAAGGACGTCTCCCGCGCCTACGAGGTGCTGAGCGATCCGGGCAAGCGGTCGGCGTACGACCGGGGCGGCGACGTGTTCAGCCAGGGCTTCGGCGGTGCCGGCCAGGGCTTCTCGTTCACCGACATCATGGACGCCTTCTTCGGTGGCGGCGCGACCGCCGGCGGCCAGCAGCGGGGCCCGCGTTCGCGGGCCCGCCGCGGGCAGGACGCCCTGATCCGGCTCGACGTGACGCTCGCCGACGCCGCCTTCGGCGTCACCAAGGACCTCAAGGTCGACACGGCGTTGCGCTGCGAGGCCTGCGAGGGCCAGGGCACCGCTCCGGGCACCTCGCCCACCACGTGCGAGACCTGCCACGGCCAGGGCGAGGTCGCCGTCGTGCAGCGCTCGTTCCTCGGTGAGATCCGCACCCTTCGTCCGTGCGCGGCCTGCCGCGGCTACGGCTCCGTCATCCCCGACCCGTGCCGCGAGTGCTCGGGGGACGGCCGGATCCGCTCGCGCCGCACGCTCACGGTGAAGATCCCGGCCGGCGTCGACAACGGCACCCGGGTCCAGCTCACCGGGCAGGGCGAGGTCGGCCCCGGCGGTGGTCCCGCCGGCGACCTCTACGTCGAGATCCACGTCGAGCCGCACAAGACCTTCACGCGCCACGGCAACGACCTCCACAGCACGATCTCGTTGCCCATGACCGCGGCCGCGCTCGGCACCCAGCTGACGCTGCCGCTCCTCGAGGCCGACCTCCCGCAGTCCGAGGACTCGGAGACCGCGACGACCTACGAGCTCGAGATCCGCCCCGGCACGCAGTCCGGCAGCGAGCAGGTCATCCGCGGGTTCGGCGTGCCGAGCCTGCGCGGCGGGCGCGGCGACCTCGTGGTCAGCGTCGTCGTCGACACCCCGACCCGGCTCGACCCCCGCCAGGAGGAGCTGCTGCGCGAGCTGGCCGCGATCCGGGGCGAGGAGTCCCCCGACGGTCAGGTCGAGGCGCCGCACAAGTCGATGTTCGGCCGGCTGCGCGACGCCTTCCAGGGCTGAGCCGGGGCTGTGTCGCTCCCGGTCCACCTCGTCGAGTCGCTCGACGGCGTCGCCGTCGGCTCCGTCGTCGAGGTCACCGGTGACGAGGCGCACCACGCCGTCGCCGTACGACGCCTCCGCGAGGGCGAGCAGGTCGTGCTGACCGACGGCCTCGGCTCCTCGGCCACCGGCGCGGTCGCCGCGACCGGCAAGCGGGTGTTCTCCGTGACGGTCGCCTCCGTCTCGCAGGAGGACGCGCCCTCGCCGGCGATCACCGTCGTGCAGGCCCTGCCGAAGGGTGATCGCGGCGAGCTCGCCGTCGAGGTGCTCACCGAGGTCGGCGTCGACCGCATCGTGCCGTGGGCGGCGGCGCGCTCCGTCGCGGTCTGGAAGGGCGAGCGCGCCGCGAAGTCGCACGCGAAGTGGCAGGCCACCGCTCGCGAGGCGGCCAAGCAGTCGCGACGCTCGTGGCTGCCGACGGTCACGCCGCTGGCGTCCACCGGCGACCTGGCCGCCGTGCTCGCCGGGGCCGACCTCGCCGTCGTCCTCCACGAGGACGCGACCGCGCCGCTCAGCGCGGTCGACGTACCCACCTCGGGGAGGATCGTCGTGGTCGTCGGCCCCGAGGGCGGCATCGCCCCCGACGAGCTGGCGGCACTCGAGGCCGCCGGAGCCCGCACCGTCCGGCTCGGTGCCGAGGTGCTGCGCACGTCGACGGCCGGCGTCGTCGCGGTCGCTGCGCTGCTGTCGCGCACCGACCGCTGGTCCTGACGGCGCGTCGGACGACCACAACCTGCGTACGACGGCTCCTGCCCGCCTGGCTCTGCCCCGAGCGGCTGACTTCTGGTCGTCCGACGCGCCGGTTGACGGCTACCCGACGTGGATCAGCTTGGTGTCGACGCTGGGCCCGTTGCCCTCGGCACCGCCGCTGGGGTCGTCGGTCTCGCACTGGAGCACGACGTCTCCCGTCCCCGCGTCGGCCAGCGGGAGCTCGACCTCGAACGGGAAGAGCCGGTCCTCCATCCAGCCCTCGGCCTGGTAGGCCGCGAGGGCCACCTCCTGGTCGCCCGCCAGCAGGCGGCACGGGCCGCTCGCCTCGAACGAGTTGGCCACGCCGGTGACCGTCAGGGTGTCGCCGGTGACCGTGGCGCCCTCGGCGGGCGAGGTGATGTTCACCAGGCTCAGCGTGCGCAGCGCGCTCACCTGCTCGAAGGGCGCGTCGGCTCGCAGGCCGAAGATGCGCGGGTCGCTGCCGCCGCGCGTGAGCTGCACCGGGAGGCGCTCCTGCTGCACGCCCTGCAGCGTGTAGACCAGCTGCTGGACGGCCAGCCTCGCCGCACGCTTGGACATGCCGTCGGGGCGCTCGGTGAAGGCGTCGGACGGGATGTCGACCACCAGCACGCCGTCGGCAGCACGGGCCGAGGTGATCTCGACCTGCGGCCACAGGGTGCGGTAGTCGGGGTCGTCGGGCTCCCCGCCTCCGGCCACGAGGCGCGCTGCCTCGGTCAGCGGGTCGCCCGTCACCCGGTGGAACTCACGGAACAGCACCGGCCGACCGCCCGGCCCGTCCCCGACGTAGTAGACGGGCACGGCCGTGCTCGCCGGCTCGGACGGCTCGGACGACGCCGAGGCGGAGCCGGACGTCGGCTGCTCGGACGGCTCCTTCGAGGACGAGGGGCGCGGCTTCTTCGTCGGCGCGGACGTATCGCCCGACACCGGCACCGGGTCGTCGGACGAGCAGGCGGCGAGCGCCACGCTGCCGGCCACGAGCGCCGCGGCGCCCGCCCAGCGGCGTACGCGCGCGGGGGTGCGCGCAGAGGGGAAGGTCATGCGCGTCACGGTAGTTGGACGCGTGTCCCTGCCGATCCCTCCCACGCCGCGGGCGTCAGACCCTAGGCTGGACGGATGAGCGACAGGTCGGACGACTGCATCTTCTGCACCATCGTGGCCGGGGGGATCCCGGCCGACGTCCTGGGCCGCAACGACCACGCGATCGCGATCAAGGACCTCCACCCGCAGGCGCCCTTCCACGCGCTGGTCATCCCGCACGCCCACCACGAGAACGCCGCCGCCTCCGCGGCCGCCGACCCCGCCACGCTCGGGCACCTGGTGAGCCTCGCCGACGAGGTCGCGCGCGCAGCCGGCAACCCCGACTACCGGCTGATCGCCAACACCGGCTCCGGTGCCGGCCAGACCGTCTTCCACACCCACCTCCACGTGCTCGGCGGCTCATCCCGCATGACCGAGTCCCTGATCTGATCGAGACACCGATGCCTCGCACCCGCTCCCGTGCCCTCGCCGCTCTCCTGGCCACCGGGCTCCTGGCGCTGACCGCCTGCAGCGGTTCGGGCTCGGACGGCGCCGACGCCGACGACCGCGCCACCCAGCCGACCGAGCAGGCGAGCACCTCGCCGAGCGCCGAGGACGCCGCCGCCGAGGAGCACGGTCACTACGCCGAGCCCGCGAAGGCGCGACCGCTGCGCGCAGGCGAGTCGCGTACGACGATCGCGATGCCGGGCAGCTACACCCCGTCGGCCCCCTACGGCACCGGCACCGACGACTACCGCTGCTTCCTCCTCGACCCGGAGCTGCAGAAGGACACGTGGCTGACCGGCACGCAGGTCCTTCCCGGCAACCCCGAGGTGGTGCACCACGTGATCCTGTTCCGGGTCCCGCCGGAGCAGGTCGCGGCGGCCGAGGCCAAGGACGCCGCCGAGGACGGCGAGGGGTGGACCTGCTTCGGAGGCACCGGCCTCGACCAGTTCCAGAACGTCGACGACGCCGCCTGGATCGGCGCCTGGGCGCCCGGCGGCAAGGAGTCGGTCGTCAAGCCCGGCTACGGCATGCGCCTGGCCAAGGGCAGCCGGATCGTGATGCAGGTCCACTACAACCTGCTCGCCGGCGTCGCTCCCGACACGTCCGCCGCGCAGCTGCGGCTGGCTCCCGGCAAGCGGCGCTACCAGGCGCTGCACACGATGCTCCTGCCTGCGCCCGTCGAGCTGCCGTGCCGGGCCGCCCACGACGACGGACCGCTGTGCGACCGCGACGCGGCGCTCGCGGACGTCAAGGAGCGCTTCGGTGCCGAGGGCAACACCGCCGACCTGCTCCACCTCCTCTGCGGCACGAAGCCACAGCCGGGCGAGGTGCAGTCGTGCGTGCGGACGCTCGCCGAGCCGATGACCATCCACGGCGTGGGCGGTCACATGCACCTGTTGGGGCGCTCGATCACGATCGAGGTGAACCCCGGGACACCCCAGGCGAGGACCATCCTCGACATCCCCGTCTGGGACTTCGACGACCAGGGCAGCACGCCCATCGCACCGATCCACCTCGACGCCTTCCAGCAGGTGAAGGTGACGTGCCGCCACGTGCAGTGGCTGCGCGACAAGCTCCCGTCCTTCGACGGCCAGCCCGACCGCTACGTCGTCTGGGGCGAGGGCACCACCGACGAGATGTGCCTGGGCCTGCTGCAGATCACCCGCCCCTGACGCCCGGCAGGGCCCGGGCGGTGGCGAACCGGGTGGGCCGGACGCCGCCTGCTCGGTAGCATGGAGGGGCTCTGCCATCGACCCGGAAGGCCGCCCGTCACGGGCATCCATGACTGACACGACCCCACAGGTGCGACCGACCCACACCGTCGTCGTACCCAACAGCATCGACATGGTCTCGGTCCTCGGTCCGGGCGACGAGCACCTCCGGCTGATCGAGCGGGCCTTCCAGGCCGACGTGCACGTGCGTGGCAACCGCATCACGCTGACCGGCGAGTCCGCCGAGGTGGCGATGGCCGAGCGGCTGCTCGACGAGGTCGTGACCCTCGTGCGCACCGGCCAGGGCGTCACCAGCGAGACCGTCGAGCGGATCATCCAGATGCTGCGCACCGAGACGCAGGAGCGCCCGGCCGACGTGCTGAGCCTCAACATCCTGTCCAACCGCGGCCGCACGATCCGACCCAAGACGCTCAACCAGAAGCGCTACGTCGAGTCGATCGACAAGCACACGATCACCTTCGGCATCGGCCCGGCCGGCACCGGCAAGACCTACCTGGCGATGGCCAAGGCCGTGCAGGCGCTGCAGGCCAAGGAGGTCAACCGCATCATCCTGAGCCGCCCGGCCGTCGAGGCGGGGGAGCGGCTCGGCTTCCTGCCCGGCACGCTCAGCGAGAAGATCGACCCCTACCTGCGCCCGCTCTACGACGCGCTGCACGACATGGTCGATCCCGAGACGATCCCCAAGCTGCTGGCCGCGGGCACCATCGAGGTGGCGCCGCTGGCGTTCCTGCGCGGTCGCTCGCTCAACGACTCCTTCATCATCCTCGACGAGGCGCAGAACACCACGCCGGAGCAGATGAAGATGTTCCTGACCCGCCTGGGCTTCGGCTCGCGGATCGTCGTCACCGGCGACACCAGCCAGGTCGACCTCCCGTCGGGCACCAAGTCCGGCCTCCGCGTCGTGGAGGGCATCCTGGACGGCGTCGAGGACATCTCCTTCTGCCGCCTGACCGGCACCGACGTCGTACGCCACCGGCTGGTGGGTCGGATCGTCGAGGCCTACGAGGTCTTCGACGCCGACAACCAGCGCACGCCCGCGGGCCCGAAGAAGGCCGAGCGGGGGCCGCGATGAGCATCGAGGTCCTCAACGAGTCCGGCGTCGACCTCGACGTGCGCCGGCTGTCGCGGCTCGCGCGCTTCGTCATGGACGAGATGCGGGTGCACCCGCAGGCCGAGCTGTGCATCAAGGCCGTCGACGAGGACACCATCGCCGGGCTCAACGGGCAGTGGATGGAGAAGGAGGGCCCCACCGACGTGCTCGCCTTCCCGATGGACGAGCTGCGGCCGGGCAAGGTCAACGAGGAGCCCGAGGAGGGCGTCCTCGGCGACCTGGTGCTGTCGCCGTCGGTCGCCGAGCGGCAGGGCGTCGAGGCCGGCCACGGCCGCGAGGCGGAGATCGACCTGCTCACGGTGCACGGCATCCTGCACCTCCTCGGCTACGACCACGCCGAGCCCGAGGAGCATGCCGTGATGTTCGGCCTCCAGGACGAGCTGCTCGGGAAGTGGCGCTCCACTCCGGACCCCTCCTGAGATGACCTCCTGACATGACCGCCGACATCTGGCAGCTCGGGTCGGCGGCGGTGCTGGTCCTGCTCGCAGGACTCTTCTCGGCCGCCGACGCCGCGCTCAACGGCTTCTCCCGCGCCCGCGCCGAGGAGCTCAGGGCCGAGGGCCGTCCCGGCGCCGCGCGCCTGGTGCTGCTCCTCGACGACCCTCCCCGCTACCTCAACACCGCGCTGCTGCTGCGGCTGCTGTGCGAGATCAGCGCCATCGTGCTGGTCGCCACCTGGGCCCGCGACGCCTTCCACGGCGACCTGCTGCCGACGGTGTCCACCACGATCGGCGTGATGCTGGTCGTCTCGTTCGTCGCGATCGGCGTCGCGCCGCGCACGGTGGGCCGCCAGCACGACGTGAAGGTCGCGCTGCTCTCGGCCGGGCCACTGTCGATGGTGACCACGATCCTCGGCCCGATCCCGGCCCTGCTGATCATGCTCGGCAACGCCATCACGCCGGGCAAGGGCTTCAGCGAGGGGCCGTTCTCCACCGAGACCGAGCTGCGCGAGCTGGTCGACCTCGCCGAGGCGTCCGCGGTCATCGAGTCCGGCGAGCGCAGGATGATCCACTCGGTCTTCGAGCTCGGTGACACGATCACCCGCGAGGTGATGGTGCCGCGGCCCGACGTGGTCTACGTCGAGCGCCACAAGAACCTGCGCCAGACGCTCTCGCTGTTCCTGCGCAGCGGCTACTCCCGCATCCCGGTCATCGACGAGAACCTCGACGACATCGTCGGCATGGCCTACCTCAAGGACCTCGTCCGCCGCGACTTCGAGGCGCCCGACGTGGAGTTCACCCAGCGGGTCGACGAGGTGATGCGCCCGGTGCACTACGTCCCGGACTCCAAGCCCGTCGATGCCCTGCTCAGCGAGCTCCAGGCCCGCCGGCAGCACATCGCCGTCGTCGTCGACGAGTACGGCGGCACCGCCGGCCTGGTCACCATCGAGGACGTCCTGGAGGAGATCGTCGGCGAGATCACCGACGAGTACGACGCCGAGGAGGTCGAGGTCGAGCACCTCGAGGGCGGGGCCATCCGGGTCTCCTCGCGCTACCCGGTCGACGACCTCGACGAGCTGGTCGGCTTCGACGTCGAGGACGACGACGTCGACAGCGTGGGCGGCCTGATGGCCAAGCACCTGGGCAAGGTCCCGATCCCCGGCTCGGTCGTGGAGTGCCACGGCCTCCGGCTCGAGGCCGAGCGGGCGACGGGGCGCCGCAACAAGATCGAGACCGTGCTCGTCACGGTGCTGGGCGACGACGACGCCGCCGCGGACGACGCCCACCCGGGCGTCAACGCCTCCGGCCGCTGACCAGCACGTACTCCCACCGCATCCGTCCCGACGCGTCGCGGAACTCCGCCGCGAGCCCGTCGAGGGCCGCGTCGAGCTCAGCCGTCCGCGCGGGCTGGTCGGCCAGTCCGCGGTAGGCGACGAGGGTCGGGCCGTAGTTGTCGCGGAAGTAGGTGCGGAAGTCGCCCGGACCGGCGAACACGTCCACGTCGACGTACGCCCGTCGGTGCTCGAGGGCCTCGACCCGGTCGCCGAGCAGCGCACGCACGTGCGCCTCGTCGCCCCAGAGCGGTGGGGGCTGCACGCCGGCCGGCGGCGGCGGCACGAACTCCTTCATCGTCGCGAAGAGCCGCCCGACGAAGCCCTCCGGCGTCCAGCTGGCCAGCCCGAACCGGCCACCGGGTCGCAGCACGCGCAGCAGCTCGTCGGCCGCCGCCTGGTGGTGCGGCGCGAACATCACGCCCACCGTGCTCACCACCACGTCGTACGACGCCTCGGGCCAGGGCAGTGCCTCGGCGTCGGCGACCGTCCACTCGATGTCGAGCCCCGGGTGCCGGGTGCGGCCCAGGTCGAGGAGCTCGGGGGTCAGGTCGGAGGCGACCACGCGCGCGCCGGCGCGGGCGGCCGGGACGGCGGCGTTGCCGGTGCCGGCCGCGACGTCGAGCACCCGCTCGCCCGGGATGATCCCCAGGGTGGAGACCACCCGGTCGCCGAGCATCGGGATGATCTCGTCCGCGACCCGGTCGTAGTGGCCGGCGGCCCACATGGTCCGGTGCTTCTGCTTGAGGGCCGCGTCCTCGTCGAGGGTCGCTGCCACGGTCTGACTGGTCATGCCGGCTCCTTCCAGAGCGCTTCGAGGTGGTGCCGAGGACGCTAGGAGGCGCCGCGCGCGGCGGCGAGTGAACGATCTGTACCACCGCGTGCGGGCGGCGTAGCGTGCCGTCATGGGCGCCAGCTACAGCCAGTTCTGCCCCGTCGCGAAGGCCATGGAGCTGCTCGACGAGCGCTGGACGCTGCTCGTCGTGCGCGAGCTGGTGGTCGGCAGCGAGCACTTCAACGAGCTGCGTCGCGGCCTGCCGAGGATGTCGCCCACCCTCCTCTCGCGCCGGCTCCAGCAGCTGGTCCGCGCCGGCGTGATCACCCGCGAGGAGACCGATGGCGAGGTGCGCTACCGGCTCACCGAGGCGGGTGAGGAGCTGCGTCCGGTCGTGGAGGCGCTCGGCACGTGGGGGACCCGCTGGATCCCCGACCTCGCCGATCCCGACCTCGACCCCAAGCTGCTGCTGTGGGACATGCACCGCAACGTCGACCACGGCCGGGTGCCGGCCCGCCGGACCGTGCTGGCCTTCGAGTTCGACGACGTCGAGGTCGACCTGGCGCGCTGGTGGCTGGTGATCTCCTCGGGCGACGTCGACGTGTGCGACGACGACCCCGGCGACGAACCGGTCGCCTCCGTGCAGACCTCCCTCCGCACGCTCACCGAGGTGTGGCGCGGCGACAAGGCCTGGAGCGCGGCCCGCGGTGACGGCTCGGTGCGCGTGGTCGCGAGCAGGGAGGTCGCCGCCGCCCTGCCGGGATGGTTCCTGCTCTCGCCCTTCGCCGGCGTCCCGCGCCCGCTCACTAGGCTGGCGCCATGAACGACCTGTCGGCCGACCTCAGCCCCGAGGACGCCAAGCTGGTGACCCTGGCGCGGGCCACCCGCGCCCGTGCCCGATCGCGCGAAGGAGCTGCGGTCCGCGACCTCGACGGCAGGACCTACGCCGCCGCGAGCACCCGGCTCCCGCACCTGCGCCTGTCGGCGCTGGAGGTGTGCGTCGCCATGGCGCTCTCGTCGGGCTCCACCGGGCTCGAGGCCGGGGTCGTGCTCACCGACGGCGACCTCACGGACGTCCACGCCGCGAGCGAGTTCGCCGGTGCCGGCGTGCCGATCCTGGTCGGCGACCCGGCCGGTCGGATCCACACGCGGTCCAGCACGCACGCCCACTGACCCCCTCCGCCGACGGCGGTCGGCAGTGGCGCACGCCACAACGCCCTCGCCAAGGCGCGCCCGCACTCGCTAGCGTGGCACCGTGGGCATGCCGCTGGGGTGGGACGAGCACGAGCGCGGCGTGGCACGGCTCCGTGAGTCCTACGCCGCGCTGCCACCCGGGGCACCCGTCCGGCTGGCCAAGCGCACCAGCAACCTCTTCCGTGGCCGGCCCGAGCCCGGCACCGGCCTCGACGTCAGCGGCCTCCAGGGCGTGATCGAGGTCGACGGCGACGTCGCCGAGGTGCAGGGCATGTGCACCTACGAGCACCTGGTCGAGGCGACGCTCGCCCACGGGCGCATCCCCCTCGTGGTGCCCCAGCTGAAGACGATCACCCTCGGCGGTGCGGTCACCGGTCTGGGCATCGAGTCGACCAGCTTCCGCAGCGGCCTGCCGCACGAGTCCGTCCTCGAGATGGACGTCGTCACCGGCTCCGGCGAGATCGTGACGACCAAGCCGGGAGACGACCTCTTCGACGCCTTCCCCAACTCCTACGGCTCCCTCGGCTACGCCACCCGGCTGCGCATCGAGCTCGAGCCCGTCCCGGCCTACGCCGCCCTCCGCCACGTCCGCTTCGACGACGCCGCGACGCTCGCGGGCGCGGTGGCGCGGATCGTCGACGAGCGGGAGTGGGCCGGCGAGCGCGTCGACGGCCTCGACGGCGTCGCGTTCTCGCCCGACGAGCTCTACCTGACGCTCGCCCGCTGGACCGACGAGCCCGGCCCCACGAGCGACTACACCGGCCAGCAGGTCTACTACCGCTCGCTCCAGCAGCGCACCACCGACCGCCTGACCGTCCACGACTACCTCTGGCGCTGGGACACCGACTGGTTCTGGTGCTCGCGGGCCTTCGGTGCCCAGCACCCGCTCGTCCGTCGCGTCTGGCCGCGCCGGCTCCGCCGCTCCGACGTCTACTGGAAGCTCGTGGCGCTCGACCGGCGCTTCGGCATCGGCGACCGGCTCGACCGGCGAGCGGGACGGCCGCAGGGCGAGCGCGTCGTGCAGGACGTGGAGATCCCGGTCGCCCGCCTCGCGGAGTTCCTCGAGTGGTTCGACCGCGACGTCGGCATGCGCCCGGTGTGGCTGTGCCCGCTGCGGCTGCGGCGCCAGGGCGAGGACCGGCCGTGGCCCGGCTACCCGCTGACCAGCGGCACCACCTACGTCAACGTGGGCTTCTGGGGCGTCGTCAACGTCGGGCCCGAGGCTCCCAGCTCCCCGCGCAACCGCGCGATCGAGGCGAAGGTCACCGAGCTCGGCGGCCACAAGAGCCTCTACTCCGAGGCGTTCTACGAGCGCGAGGAGTTCGACCGCCTCTACGACGGCGCCCACCTGGCGCGTGTCAAGGCGGTGCACGACCCCGACGACCGACTGACCGACCTCTACGACAAGGTGGTGGGACGACGATGAGTCTCCTCTCCGGCCCGAACCGGGCTGCTGCCCCTGCGCGGATGTCCATCGGCGACGCGATGGACCGGCTGGTGCGAGGAGGGCTGCCCGTGCGCTTCACGGCGTACGACGGCAGCAGCGCCGGCCCGGTCGACGCGCCGTTCGGCCTCGACCTGCGCACCGAGCGCGGCCTGGCCTACCTGATGACCGCACCCGGCGACCTCGGCATGGCGCGCGCCTACGTCAGCGGCGACCTCGACTTCTCCGGCGTGCACCCCGGCGACCCCTACGACGCGATGGCGCTGCTCAAGGACCACACCAAGTTCCGCCTGCCGTCGCCGAGCGAGGCCGTCAACATCGCCCGCAGCCTCGGCCTGCACCACCTGCGCCCGCCGGCCCCGCCGCCGCAGGAGCACCTGCCGCGCTGGCGCCGTGCCGTCGAGGGGCTGCGGCACTCGATGACGCGCGACGCCGACGTGATCTCCCACCACTACGACGTCTCCAACCGGTTCTACGAGCTCGTGCTCGGCCCGTCGATGGCCTACACCTGCGCGCTCTACGAGACGCCCGACGCCACGCTCGAGGAGGCGCAGGCGGCGAAGTTCGACCTCGTCTGCCGCAAGCTCGCCCTCCAGCCGGGCCAGCGGCTCCTCGACGTCGGCTGCGGCTGGGGGACCATGGTCCGGCACGCCGCCCGCGAGTACGGCGTCAAGGCACTCGGCGTGACGCTCTCGCTCGAGCAGGCGCAGTGGGCCAAGGAGGCGATCGACCGCGAAGGGCTCGGCGACCTGGCTGAGGTGCGTCACCTCGACTACCGCGACGTGGTCGAGAACGGGTTCGACGCGGTGAGCTCGATCGGCCTCACCGAGCACATCGGCGTGCGCAACTACCCGTCGTACTTCGCCCAGCTGCGCGACCGGCTCAAGCCCGGCGGGCGGCTGCTCAACCACTGCATCACCCGCCCGCACAACCGTCGCCAGGAGACGGGCGCCTTCATCGACCGCTACGTGTTCCCCGACGGTGAGCTGATCGGCTCGGGCACGATCATCACCGCCGCGCAGGACGTCGGGCTGGAGGTGCAGCACAGCGAGAACATCCGGATGCACTACGCCTCCACGCTGCGCGACTGGAACCGCAACCTCGTCGACAACTGGGACGAGTGCGTCGCCGAGGTGGGGGAGGGCACCGCGCGCGTGTGGGGCCTCTACATCGCCGGCTCGCGCATCGGCTTCGAGCGCGACGAGGTCGAGCTGCACCACGTCCTGGCCACGCGCAACCACGCCGACGGGCGCTCCGATTTCCCGATGCGACCCGACTGGTGAGTGATCGATAGCCTGACCCCGTGAGCACCCGGTCAGCGCAGTTCGAGGCACGCGTCGCGCGACGTGAGCCGCTGACCGACCACCTCGTGCGACTCGTGCTGGACGGGGTCGAGGGGTTCGAGAGCACCGGCGTCCCCGACGAGTGGGTCGGCCTGGTGGTGCCCGGTCAGTTCCAGAGCCGCTACTACACCGTGCGCTCGCACGGTCCCGGCGAGCTCACCCTCGACGTGGTCGTGCACGACGTCGGGCTGGTCACCGAGTGGGCGATGCGCGACTGCGTCGGCGACACGGTGACGATCACCGAGCCCAAGGCCTCGTTCGACCCCCCGCCCGGCGCGGGCTGGCTGCTGCTGGTCGGCGACCTCACGGCGATGCCGGCGATCGCCCGCATCGTCGAGACCCACCCCGAGCTGGCGACGTACGTCGTCGCGGAGGTGCCCGACGACCTGTCCGGCTACCTCCCCGACAGCGCCGACGTCACCTGGCTCCAGCCCCCGGCAGCCGGCCAGAGCGCCCTCGCCCGGGTCGTCGAGGGCATCGACTGGCCGGACGGGGAGGGCTACTTCTGGATGGCCGGCGAGTCCGCGCAGATGCGCGCGATCCGCAAGCACCTGATGCGCGAGGTCAAGCTGCCCACCAGCCACTACGACGTGATGGGCTACTGGCGCGCCACCGCCGCCCGGCAGCCGCGTGCGGTCGATCCGGGCCCGGTCTGGCGCGCCGGCAAGGCGGCAGGGAAGAGTGACGAGCAGATCTGGGCGGAGTACGACGCGGCGCAGGAGGCGAGCGATGGCTGACGAGCACGACCACCGGCACGACGAGGACCAGGAGCCCACGCAGGCACCGGACGACGAGCTCGACGACGACGAGCTGGACGACGACGAGCTGGACGACGACGAGCTGGACGACGACTTCGACCTCTCGGGCGTCGCCCCGGCCGGCGCGTTCTACCAGGCTCCCGAGGGCTTCCGGAGCGGCTTCGCCTCCTTCGTGGGGCGGCCCAACGCGGGCAAGTCGACGCTCACCAACGCCCTGGTCGGCCAGAAGATCGTCATCACCTCGTCCAAGCCGCAGACCACCCGCAACGTGGTGCGCGGCATCGTGCACCGCCCCGACGCGCAGCTGATCCTCGTCGACACCCCGGGCCTCCACCGGCCGCGCACGCTGCTCGGCGAGCGGCTCAACGACCTGGTGCGCACGACGTGGGCCGAGGTCGACGTGGTCGCGGTCTGCTTCCCCGCCAACGAGAAGATCGGACCCGGTGACCGGTTCCTGGTCACCGAGCTGGCCAAGGTGCGGCGTACGACCCGGATCGCCGTGGCGACGAAGACCGACCTGGTCACCCCCGAGCAGCTGGCCAACCACCTGATGGACATCGCCGCGCTGGGCGAGGAGACCTCGACGGAGTGGGCCGAGGTCGTGCCCGTCTCGGCGGTCGCCGGCGACCAGGTCGACCTGCTCGCCGACCTGCTCGTGGGGCTGATGCCCGAGGGGCCGCCGCTCTACCCCGACGGCGACCTCACTGATGCCCCCGAGGAGGCGCTGGCCGCCGACCTGATCCGTGAGGCGGCGCTGGAGGGCGTGCGCGACGAGCTGCCCCACTCCATCGCCGTGGTGGTCGAGGAGATGGGCCTGCGCGAGGGCCGTCCCGACGACAAGCCGCTCCTCGACATCGTGGCCAACCTCTACGTCGAGCGCGACTCCCAGAAGGGCATCATGATCGGCCACAAGGGCTCCCGCCTGCGGTCGGTCGGCACTGCGGCGCGCAAGCAGATCGAGGCGCTCCTCGGCACGCCGGTCTACCTCGACCTCCAGGTCAAGATCGCCAAGGACTGGCAGCGCGACCCGCGCCAGCTCCGCAAGCTCGGCTTCTGACCCGCTGAGCTAGGCCGGGACCCAGCAGATCCCGTAGTGGCGTCCGGCGGCCCACTGCTCGGCGGTCGGGATCTCCTGCGACCAGCTGAAGTCGAGCGGGTCGCCGGCCCGCGAGCGCGCCGCGTCACGGCACGGTGCGTCCATGCGGTCGGCGATCTCCCCGCGCGGGGGGAGCTTGCGGCCGGGGATGTCGACGGTCGCCACCGCGACCCAGGCGTGCTTCGCGCTGCAGGTGACGCGCCGGAAGGCGCGGGTGCCGGGCGCTGCGGTCCCGCACATCGCGACGGCGGGTGCGCCGCCCCAGCCCTGGGTACGGCGCGGGAGGCGCAGCAGCTTCTTCTCCGACGCGACCACGACGACGTCGCACCGGAACCAGTCGGCCCCGGCCTCGGCCCGATGCGGGCTCGGGGTGAACCAGACGGCCTGCGCCATGCTGAGCCGCAGCTCGCGCGGGCTGCGCCCGAGGTGGCGGGGGAGCCGTGAGGTGCAGGCCTCGCGGGCCTGTCGCTGGGCAGCGCGCGAGTCGACCCGCCGCGCCCGTCCGGCCTTGGTGGCCAGCTCGAGGCGACCGACGAGGAACGTCTCGGCCGTGTGACCCCTGCGGCAGGGGACCGGCTCGGTGCGCCCGACCACCGACACGGCCTGGCGGAACGTCAGGTCGTGGCACTCGCCGACCTTGGGCCGCGGGCCGGGGTCGGGCGGCGTGGTCTCGGCCGGGGACGAGGACGGTGAGGCGGCCGGCGACGGGTCGGCGTCGGGCTCGGCGCTGTCGGACGTGCACCCGGACAGCGCGAGGACCAGGCCGAGGGCGGCGGCGAGCGTGCGCAGCATGCTCATCCCTCCATCAGCAGGGCCGCGAGCGTCCCGCCCAGCTCGTACGCCGACTCCTGCTCCGTCGTGCCGACGTCACCCAGCACCTCCAGGACGGGGGCGGCCTGGCGCCAGGGCAGGGCGCCGACGATCGACTGCACCGAGCGCACGGCGCCCGTCGTGTCGTAGCGGCCGTGGACGTAGAGACCGAACGGCCGTTTCCCGCCGTCGGCCGACGCGGCGGACCCGTCGTCGGTGAGGGCGCCGCCCGCCTCGAGGAAGATGGTGTCGAAGAAGTGCTTGAGCGCGCCGCTCATGTAGCCGAAGTTGGCGGGGGTGCCGAGCAGGTAGCCGTCAGCGCCGAGCACGTCCCCCGCCCGCGCATCGAGTGCCGGGCGGACGACCACCTCGACGCCCTCGATCGCCTCGTCCGAGGCCCCGGCGACGACGGCCTCGGTCAGCGACCGGACCGACGGTGTGGGGGAGTGGTGGACCACCAGCAGACGGGGCATGACGAGAGCCTACGAGGCGAGTACCGTCGAGGGTCGTGAGCTTCGAGGTGGCGGGTGACGCGTACGACCGGTTCATGGGTCGCTACTCCAAGCCGTTGGCGGCACGGTTCGCCGACTGGCTGGAGGTCGGTGGCGGGCAGCGCGCCGTCGACGTCGGGTGCGGCCCGGGCGCGCTGACCGAGCAGCTGGTCGCGCGGGTGGGTGCCGAGCACGTGGCGGCCATCGACCCGTCGGAGCCCTTCGTGGCCGCGTGCCGGTCGCGCTTCCCCGGCGTCGACGTGCGGCAAGGGGCCGCGGAGTCGCTGCCCTACGACGACGACGCCTTCGACGTCGCAGCGGCGTGCCTGGTGGTGCACTTCATGACCGACCCCGTCGGTGGCCTCGGCGAGATGAAGCGGGTCACGAGCGCCGACGGCTGGGTCGGCGCGACGGTCTGGGACCTGGCCGGCTCCCGGGCCCCGATGGCGCCGCTGTGGGAAGCGGTCGCCGAGGTCGCCCCCGAGCACCCCGACGAGCGCGACTTCCAGGGCGGGTCCCGTGCCAGCCTGGTGTCGGTCCTCGAGGGTGCCGGCCTGCGCGACGTCGAGGCGACGGAGCTGGCGGTGACCGTCACCCACCCGACGTTCGAGGAGTGGTGGGAGCCCTACCAGCACGGTGTGGGTCCCGCCGGGGAGGCCATCGCCGCCCTCGGCGAGGAGCGCCGGGCCCGGGTCGAGGAGGTGCTGCGCCGCAACCTCGGCGCGGGACCGTTCGACCTCACCGCGGTGGCGTTCGCCGCCCGCGGACGGGCGTAGGCACACGATCCCTGCGTCTCATCCCGCGGGAGACCGGGCGCGCGTCGTGCGCATCGGGGCTACTCTGGTCGCGTCATGATGCGCAGCCTCCTCCTTCGCCGCCGCAACGAGGCCTAGACCCGGCCCCCTCGTTGCGGAGTGTGGCGCGTGCCGGTCGCCCCAACCGCCACCGAGCAGGAGCAGGACCCATGACCAACCTGAGCAACACCACCAACCAGCAGGGCACGAGCCCCATGCCGTTCGCCCGCTACACCCCGTTCGTGCCCGTCGACGTGCCCGACCGCACCTGGCCGACCCGGAAGGTCGAGAAGGCGCCGCGCTGGCTCTCCACCGACCTGCGCGACGGCAACCAGGCACTGATCGACCCGATGACGCCGGCCCGCAAGCTCACCATGTTCGAGCTGCTGGTCTCGATGGGCTACAAGGAGATCGAGGTCGGCTTCCCCAGCGCGAGCCAGACCGACTTCGACTTCGTGCGCAAGCTCGTCGAGGAGGACCGGATCCCCGACGACGTACAGATCTCGGTGCTGACGCAGGCGCGTGAGGACCTCATCGAGCGCACCGTCGACTCCCTCGTCGGGGCACCGCGGGCCACGATCCACCTCTACAACGCGACCGCGCCGCTCTTCCAGCGCGTGGTCTTCAACGTCACCCCCGACGAGTGTCGCAACATCGCGGTCCGCGGCACCGAGATGGTGATGAAGTACGCAGAGGAGCGGTTGGGCGCGATCGTGGGCAGCCAGGACTTCGGCTACCAGTACAGCCCCGAGATCTTCACCCAGTCCGACACCGACTTCGCCCTGAGCGTGTGCGAGGCCGTGTCCGACGTCTGGCAGCCGGAGGCGGGGCGCGAGATCATCCTCAACCTGCCGGCCACGGTCGAGATGTCGACCCCGAACACCTACGCCGACCAGATCGAGTACTTCGGCCGCGGGCTGACCCGGCGCGAGCACTCCGCGATCAGCCTGCACCCGCACAACGACCGCGGCACCGCGGTCGCGGCCACCGAGCTGGCCCTGATGGCCGGCGCCGACCGGGTCGAGGGCTGCCTGTTCGGGCACGGTGAGCGCACCGGCAACGTCGACCTGGTGACCCTCGGCATGAACCTCTTCAGCCAGGGCATCGACCCGCAGATCGACTTCGGCGACATCGACGAGGTGCGCCGCACCGTCGAGTACTGCACCAACCTGCCGGTCCACCCGCGCCACCCCTACGCCGGCGACCTCGTCTACACCGCCTTCTCCGGCTCCCACCAGGACGCCATCAAGAAGGGCCTGGAGGACCTGGACGCGAAGGCCGCCGCGCTGGGCGTGGAGGTCGGCGAGCTGCCGTGGGAGGCGCCGTACCTCCCCATCGACCCCAAGGACGTGGGTCGCACCTACGAGGCCGTGATCCGGGTCAACAGCCAGTCGGGCAAGGGCGGCGTGGCCTACGTCCTGAAGTCCGAGCACAAGCTCGACCTGCCCCGCCGCGCGCAGATCGAGTTCAGCCGGGTCGTGCAGCAGCACACCGACACCGAGGGCGGCGAGATCACGCCCGAGGAGATCTGGGCGGTCTTCCGCGCCGAGTACCTCGACCGCGAGGTGCCGCTGAAGCTCAACTCCGTGCACACCTCCAGCGCCGCGGGGGAGAAGGACCAGCTCACCGTCGGCGTGTACGTCGACGGCGAGCGGCGCGAGCTCTCCGGGGAGGGCAACGGCCCGATCGCCGCCTTCGTCGACGCCATCTCCGCCGTGGGCCACGACGTACGCGTCCTGGACTACGCCGAGCACGCCCTCTCGGCCGGCGGCGACGCCATCGCCGCGGCCTACGTCGAGTGCGCGGTCGGGGACAAGGTGCTGTGGGGCGTGGGGCTCGACGCCAACATCGTCACCGCCTCGCTCAAGGCCGTGATCAGCGCGGTCAACCGGGCCTGACGAGCGGCCGGGCCGCTTTCGTACCCTTCTCAGGCCTCCCTCACAGCAAGCGCACAGCAAGGGTGCCGAACGTAGAGGCATGACAGTGATCGAGGCCTCCCGGGCTCCGCACCCGGTCCCTCCGCGGGCCACCACCTCCCGGGCACACGCCGACCAGCTGGTGCGGACCGTGTCCACGGTGGCCCTCGGAGGCGCACTGGCCCTCGTCAGCACCTGGTGGGCCGCCGACGGCGGCGTCCGGGCGCTGGTGAGCTGGGCCACCTCCCTCACCTCCGTGGGGCAGTGGACCGGCCTCGTCGCCTCGGTGCTCCTGCTGGTGCAGGTGCTGCTGATGGCGCGGCTGCCGCTGCTGGAGAAGTCGTGGGGCCAGGACCGGCTGGTGCACCTGCACCGCTGGATCGGCTTCTCGTCCTTCACCCTGATGCTGGCCCACATCGTGCTCATCACCTGGGGCTACGCGGCCGGGCAGCTGCTCCAGACGCCCGCGATGCTGTGGCAGCTGGTGCTCGACAGCCCCGGCATGCTGCTCGCGGCCGCCGGCACCGCCGCGCTGGTGATGGTCGTGGTGACCAGCCTCCGGGCGGCACGGCGCCGCCTGCGGTACGAGTCGTGGCACCTGATGCACCTCTACGCCTACCTCGGCGTCGGGCTGGCGCTCCCGCACCAGCTCTGGACCGGCGCGAGCTTCACGTCGTCGCCCGGCCGCACCCTGTTCTGGTGGTCCGCATGGGGGACCACCGCCGCGGCCGTGGTCGTGTGGCGGGTGCTGCTGCCGCTGGTCCGCACCCTGCGCCACGAGCTGGTGGTCGCCGGGGTCGTCCACGAGTCGCACGACGTGGTCACGGTCCACCTGACCGGCCGCCACCTCCACCGGATGCGGGTCGCGCCGGGCCAGTACTTCAACTGGCGCTTCCTGGACCGCGAGGGCTGGACCCGCGCCAACCCGTACTCGATCTCCTCGGCGCCCGACGGACGGCACCTGCGGGTCACCATCAAGCACGCCGGCGACGGCAGCAGCGCGGCCTCCCGGCTCACCCCGGGCAGCCGGGTCGCCGTCGAGGGACCGTATGGCAGGCTCACCCCGCGGGTCCGCACCCAGCGCAAGGTCGCGCTGATCGGCGCCGGCGTCGGCATCACCCCGCTGCGCTCGCTGGCCGAGGGCCTGGAGTACGCCCCGGGAGAGGCGGTCCTGCTGCACCGCTGGACCAGCGAGCCGCTCTTCGCCGGCGAGCTCGCGCACCTCGCCTCGGTCCGCGGCCTGCAGGTCGTCGACCTCCCGGGCCGCCGCCGGCACCCCGACTCCTGGCTGGGCGACGCCCCGCTCGTCGACGACACGACGCTCCTGCACGGCTGGGTCCCCGACCTCGCCGAGCGCGACGTGTGGGTCTGCGGCCCGGCGCCGTGGGCCGACGCGGTCCGCCGCAGTTGCCTGGCCCTGGGCGTCCCCGCCCGGCGCATCCACGTCGAGAGCTTCGGGTGGTGAGCGGGATGCGACGCATCATCACCTGGGCCTCGACCACCGTCGCCATGCTGGTCCTCCTCCTCGGCTACCACACCTCCACCTCCTCCACCGTCGCCGGACAGGTCGCCGACACCGTGATCTCCTCGGGCTCCGTCGCGGGCTCGGGATCCGGGTCGGGCACGACCACCTCGGGTGGGACCGGTGGGTCCGGCTCCTCCTCGGGGGCGGGGTCGTCCGGCTCCTCGGGCTCGTCCGGGTCGGGCTCCTCGGGCTCCTCCGGCTCCTCCGGGTCCAGCTCCTCGGCCACCCAGGTCACCGGCAGCCTCGTGCAGACCCGGTACGGCCCGGTGCAGGTCCAGCTTGCCGTCAGCGGCGGCAAGGTCACCAGCGCCTCGATCCTGCAGTACCCGTCGGGCGACCCGCAGAGCTCGCAGATCAGCAACTACGCGCTGCCGGTCCTCGCCGACGAGACGGTGTCGGCGCAGAGCGCCTCCATCGACATGGTGAGCGGCGCGACCTTCACCAGCACCGGCTACATCCAGTCGCTGCAGAGTGCGATCGACCAGGCGGGGCTGTGAGCACCGCTACCCGGCCCCGCACGACGCGGCAGGTGGCCCACGTGATGGGGATGCCGATCAGCCTGGCCCTCCGGGGCCGCCACGCGACGACGGCTGCGGGGGAGCGCGCCTGGCTGGAGGCGGTCGCCACGCTGCGCGACGTCGACCGGGTGTTCTCCACCTACCGCGCCGACTCGCACGTGAGCCGGCTCGACCGCGGAGAGATCGGCCTGGCCGAGTGCCCGCCGGAGGTGGCCGAGGTGCTCGCGATCGGCGAGGTCGCGCGGGTGCAGTCCGGCGGCGCCTTCGACGTACGCCGACCGGACGCGACTGGCAGGCTCGCGCTGGACCCGAGCGGGGTGGTGAAGGGATGGGCGGTCGAGCGGGCGGCCCGCAGCCTGCTCCGGCTCGAGGACACCGACGTGTGCCTGTCGGCCGGCGGCGACATGGTCTGCCACGTCGCCGACCCGCACCGCGACCCGTGGCTGGTCGGCATCGAGGACCCGCACGACCCCACCCGGGTGGTGGCCCGGGTCCCGGTCCGCGAGGGCGCGATCGCCACCTCCGGTGCCGTGCACCGAGGTGCGCACATCGTCGACGCCCGGACCGGCAGCACCGCGACGGGCGTCGCGCAGGTCACCGTCGTCGGCGCCGACCTCACCTGGGCCGACGTCGACGCCACCGCGGCGTACGCCCTCGGCGCGGGCGCCTTGGCCTGGCTCAGCTCCCGGCCGGGACGCACCGGCCTCGTGGTCTGGGACGACGGGCGCTGCGAGACGTTCGGCCGGGCGGCCTGAACGGGCGCTACATTCCCTCCATGTTGGTGAGCGAGCGGATCGGACAGTTCTTCGTCGAGTCCGACGGCGGCCGCGACCGGCTCGAGTACACCGAGTACGGCTCGGGCGACCAGTGGGTGGTGCTGCTGCACGGCCTGCTCATGCCGCGCCGGATGCAGCAGCCGCTGGCGCGCGCGATGGCGGCGCAGGGCCTGCACGTCGTCACCCTCGACCTGCTCGGGCACGGCCGCTCCGACCAGCCCGCCGACCCACTGGTCTACTCGATGACCGCCTTCGGCGAGCAGGTCGTCGCGCTGCTCGACCACCTCGGCGCCGAGCAGGCGGTCATCGGCGGCACGTCGCTGGGGGCCAACGTCTCGCTCGAGGTGGCGGTCATCGCGCCGGAGCGGGTCAAGGGGCTCATCGTCGAGATGCCCGTGCTCAACAACGCCCTGGTGGCCGGCATCCTGGCGTTCGTCCCGGTCATGCTCGCAGCGCGCTACCTGCCCTTCACCGCCAACTCCCTGCAGAAGCTGGCCCGGTCGGTTCCCCGCGGCGTCGTGCCGTTCTGGGCGGGCATCGGGCTCGACACCGTCGACCACCGCGCCGACTCGATCGCCGCGGTGCTGCACGGCGTGATCTTCGGCCGCATCGCCCCGTCGTCGCGGCTGCGCCGGCAGATCCAGGCCCCCGCCCTGGTGGTCGGACACCCGATCGACCCGATCCACCCCTTCGTCGACGCCGACATGCTGGCGGCCGAGCTGTCGCACGTCCGGATCGAGCGGGCCTCGTCGATCCTGGAGTGGCGCTTCCGCCCCGAGCGGCTCACCGCGGCGGCGACCGATTTCGCCCAGGACTGCTGGCACGACACGCCGGCTCCCCGGGCCGCGCGCTCGCGGAAGCGCTGACCACGCGGGACCGCCGAATCGCTGACGCCCGCACCCGGCTGCAGCAGGGTGGGTGGGGGAGAATGGCCGGGTGCCCCTCTACCGCGACGAGGCGGTCGTGCTCCGCACCCACAAGCTGGGCGAGGCCGACCGCATCATCACCCTGCTGACGCGTCAGCACGGGCGGGTGCGCGCGGTGGCCAAGGGCGTGCGGCGTACGACGTCGCGCTGGGGCTCGCGGCTGGAGCCGTTCACGCACGTCGACCTCCAGCTCGCCGAGGGACGCAGCCTCGACGTGATCACCCAGGCCGAGACGCTGGACCCCTTCCACGCCCGGCTCGGCCTCGACTACGACCGCTACACCGCCGGCACGGTGATGCTCGAGACCGCGGAGCGGCTCGTCACCGAGGAGAAGGAGCCGGCGGTCCAGCAGTTCCTGCTGCTGGTCGGCGGGCTGCGGGCGATGTCGGGAGGGGAGCACCCCGCCAAGCAGGTCCTCGACTCCTACCTCCTCCGCTCGCTGTCCGTCGCCGGCTACGCCCCGTCGTTCGACCACTGCGTCCAGTGCGGCGTCGAGGGCCCGCACCGGTTCTTCAACCCCTCCGCCGGTGGCGTGATGTGCGCCTCCGACAAGCTCCCCGGCTCGGCCACGCCGGCGCCGGAGACGGTCCGGGTGCTCGGTGCGCTCCTCGTCGGCGACTGGCCGGTCGTGCACGCCGCCGACCCGCGACACCTCCGCGAGGCCAGCGGCCTCGTCGCGGCCTACCTCGCCTGGCACCTCGAGCGCGGCCTGCGCTCGATGGCCTACGTCGAGCGCTGAACCCGCCCCGCGGTAGTCCCCTACGTTCTGCACGGCGGCGTACCAGAACGTAGGGACCACCCCGCGAACCGTGGCGCTGGTGCGCAGCGCGGGACGGGGTCGACGCACGGGTCGCTGTCGACGCCCCACCCCGGCGCCGCCCTAGGCTGTGACCGTGAAGCGACAGGTGAAGCCGCCGACCCCGCACACGAGCGGTGCGACGCCCCCGCCGGTGCCGAAGGACCTCGTGCCCGAGCACGTCGCGATCATCATGGACGGCAACGGCAGATGGGCCAAGGAGCGCGGGCTGCCGCGCACCAAGGGGCACGAGCAGGGCGAGCACACGCTCTTCGACGTCGTCGAGGGCGGCATCGAGATCGGCGTGAAGGCGATCTCCGCCTATGCCTTCTCCACCGAGAACTGGTCGCGCTCGCCCGACGAGGTGCGCTTCCTGATGGGCTTCAACCGTGACGTGATCCGCCGCCGTCGCGACGAGATGCACGAGCTCGGGGTGCGCGTGCGCTGGGCGGGCCGGGCACCGCGGCTGTGGAAGTCGGTGATCAAGGAGCTCCAGGTCGCCGAGGAGATGACCAAGGACAACGACGTCCTCACCCTGACCATGTGCGTCAACTACGGCGGTCGCGCGGAGCTCGCCGACGCCGCGCGGTCGATCGGCCGCGAGGTGGCAGCCGGCCGGCTCAACGCCGACAAGATCGACGAGAAGACCTTCGCCCGCCACCTCTACGTCCCCGAGCTGCCCGACGCCGACATGGTGTGGCGGACGTCGGGTGAGCAGCGCCTGTCCAACTTCATGCTGTGGCAGGCGGCCTACAGCGAGATGGTCTTCACCGACGTGCTCTGGCCCGACGTCGACCGGCGGCACCTGTGGTCCGCGATCGAGACGTACGCCGGCCGGGACCGGCGCTACGGTGGCGCGGTCCCCAACCAGCCCTCCTGACCGCCCGCCCGACCCTCAGCGACAGGCCGGGCAGGTCCCGAAGATCTCCAGCGTGTGGCTGATGTCCGCGAACCCGTGCTCCTGCGCGATGGCGTTGGTCCAGCGCTCGACCGCCGGCCCCTCGACCTCGACGGTGGCGCCGCAGCTGCGGCACACCAGGTGGTGGTGGTGCGTGTCGGAGCAGCTGCGCCAGATCGCCTCGCCGTCCTCGTTGCGCAGCATGTCGACCTCGCCGGCGTCGGCCAGCGCGGCGAGCGTGCGATAGACGGTGGCCAGCCCGACCGAGTCGCCCTGCTGGGTGATCAGGTCGTGGATCTCCTGGGCGCTGCGGAAGTCGTCGAACCCGGCGAGGGCGGCAGCGACCGCGCGGCGCTGGCGGGTCGGACGGACCGTCGGCCTGGCCACCGGCTGGCGGTCGTCAGTGCTCGTCATAGTGCTCTCCGTGCACGGCGTGCCGGTGGCCGTCGTGGACGTAGTCGACGTGGTCCGCGTGCGGGACGGCGCGGTGGCCGCAGTCCTGGCCGTGGGCGTGCGGGTGCTCGTCGGTGACGGTGTGGGTCTCGTCCACGACGCTGGGGAAGGGCGCGAGCAGCCGGCGCCGGCGGCGCAGCCACACGCCGATGGGCCACGTCGAGGCGAACATCGCCAGTGCCAGCAGCACGATCGTCGGGCCCGGGGCCACGGTCGCCCGGAAGGACAGGGCAGCGCTGAGCAGCAGCCCGCCGAGGGCGGCGACCACGCCGACGACCATCGCCCCGGTGAGCGTCGTACGGAAGGAGCGGGCGAGCTGCTGAGACGTCGCCACCGGCACGACCATCAGCGCCGAGACGAGCAGCAGGCCGACCGTGCGCATCGCCACCGTGACCGTGACGGCGGCCAGCACGGCGACCAGCAGGTTGTAGGCGCGGACGCGCAGCCCGGCGACCCGTGCGAAGTCGGGGTCGCTGGACACCGCGAACAGCTGGGGGAGCAGGCCGAGCGTGGTGAGCAGGAGCACCACCGTGAGGCCGAGGGTGAACCAGACGTCGCCCGCCGAGATGCTGGTCAGCGAGCCGAAGAGGTACTCCTGCAGGCGCGCCGCGCCCTGGCCGGCGAGACCGGTGATCAGCACGCCGCCGGCGAGACCGCCGTAGAAGAGCAGGGCGAGGGCGACGTCGCCGTTGGTGTGGCCGCGCTCGCGGATCACCTCGATCAGCACGGCACCGAGCACCGCCACGACGACGGCGGTCCACGTCGGGGACGCGCCGGTCAGCAGGCCGATGGCGACGCCGGTGACGGCGACGTGGCCGATGCCGTCGCCGAGGAGGGCCAGCCGCCGCTGCACGAGGAAGGTGCCGATGGCGGGAGCGGCGAGACCGGTCAGCAGGGCCGCGACGAGCGCGCGCTGCATGAACGGCAGCGAGAAGAGGGAGAGGAAGTCGCTCATCGTCCGCCTCCGAGCTCGTCCAGCGGCGAGCCGACGTGGGGGACGTGGTCGTGGGTGCCGGCAACGGTGTGGTGGTGGTGTCCGTCGTCGCCGAGGACGGCCGGTCCGGAGTGGGCGACCCGTCCGTCGCGCATCACGATCGCGCGGTCGATCAGCGGCTCCATCGGGCCGAGCTCGTGGGCGACGAGCACGATCGTCGCGCCGCGCGACTTCAGCACGCCGAGCGCGTCGGCGAGCGCGTGCTGGTTGGCGAGGTCGACGCCGGCGGTGGGCTCGTCGAGCACGAGCAGGTCGGGCTCGCCTGCCAGGGCGCGCGCGATGAGGGCGCGCTGCTGCTGCCCGCCGCTGAGCTGGGAGATCCCGTGCTGGGCACGGTCGGCGAGGCCGACGACGTCGATCGCGTCCGCGATGGCCTTCCGGTCCTGCCCCGACAGCGGGCGGAAGAGGCGGCGCCGGGTGATCCGGCCCGAGGCGACGACCTCCCACACCGTCGACGGCACCCCACTGCTCGCGGTCGAGCGCTGCGGGACGAACCCGACGCGATGCCAGTCGCGGAAGTCGGCGTACGGCGTGCCGAAGAGGCGCAGCGACCCCGACGCCAGCGGCAGCAGGCCGGTGATCGCGCGCACGAGCGTCGACTTGCCCGAGCCGTTGGCGCCCATCAACGCCAGGAACTCGCCGGGTGCCACGGTGAGGTCGATGCCGCGGAGGATCGGCCGGCCGCCGATCGCGACCGACCCCTGGCGCACCTCGACGGGCGAGGCCGCCTCGGGGCTCACTGGCATGCGTTGGCCTTCCGGAGCGCGTCGAGGTTCTCTCCCATGAGCGAAAGGTAGTCCTCGTCGGCGGTCTCGTCGGAGAGGCCCTCGATCGGGTCGAGCACCTCGGTCTCGAGCCCGAGGTCGCCGGCCAGCGAGTCGGCCATCTTGCTGCTGGCCAGGCGCTCGGAGAAGACGGTCGTGATCCCGTCCGTGCGGATCAGCTCCTGGAGCCGGGCGAGGTCGGCCGGCGTGGGCTCGGCGTCGGGGGAGAGGCCCGCGATCGCCTCGAACTCGAGGCCGTAGCGCGCCAGGTAGGAGAACGCCTCGTGGCTGACGACCGTGGTGGTGCGCTCGCAGGAGGCCAGCCCGGCGGCGTACTCCCGGTCGAGCGCCTCGAGGTCGCCGCGCAGGTCCGCGGCGTTGTCGGAGTACGTCGTCGCGTTGTCGGGGTCGATCTCACCGAGCTGGTCGGCGACGGCGTCACCGAGGTCGGCCATCAGCAGGGGGTCCTGCCAGAAGTGCGGGTCGAGGTCACCGTGCTCGTGCCCGGCCTCCTCGTGCTCGTGCTCGTGCTCCGAGGCGGACATCAGGTCGATCACCTCGGCCGCGTCGACGACGGCGGCGTCCGGGGCGTTGGTCTGCACCGTCTCGTCCACGGCAGGCTGGAAGTCGTGCTCGAGGACCACCAGGTCGGCCTCGGCCACCGCGGCCGTCTGCTTGATGTCCAGCGAGAGGTCGTGCGGCTCCGTGCCGGGGCCGGTGAGGTTCTCGACGCTCCAGGCGTCGCCCGCCACCCGACCCGTCACCCAGGCCAGCGGATAGAACGCCGCAACGGCCGAGCGACCATTCCCGGCGCTGTCGGCGGACCCACCGCAGCCCGCAAGGAGGAGGGCCGAGGTGAGGACGGTGGCGAGGGCGAGGGGTCGGGCAACAGACGACATGAGAACGATTCTCACTGCTGTTGAGAACCATTGTCAAACCCGTCCCGGCATAGGGTGGTTCCCGTGCTCGTCGTGACCCGCCTCCGTACGCCCTCGCCCGACGCGGCCGCTGGGAGTGAGCTGCGCGCCGGCCTGCTGCACGCCCTCGGGATCCTGGCGGCCAAGCCCGGCTACGTCGGGGGAGACGTCGGGCGCAACGTCGACGACCCGTCGCTGTGGGTGCTCACCACGCGCTGGGAGAACGTCGGGTCCTACCGGCGGGCGCTCGGCTCCTACGAGAGCAAGATGCACATCCAGCCGCTGATGGTCCACGCCCTCGACGAGCCCAGCGCCTACGAGGTCGTCGAGGAGGGGACCGACCTCAACGAGGCACACCCCCGGTCGTTAGGCTGAGCGCTCGCACGAGCCGGCAGCCAGCCGGCCCGGACATGCCCCATGCAGAAGGACTTCCACCGTGGCCAAGCCCGCTCCGACCGCCCTGGACAACGTCGTCTCCCTCGCCAAGCGGCGAGGCTTCGTCTTCCCCTGCGGTGAGATCTACGGCGGCACCAAGTCCGCCTGGGACTACGGCCCGCTCGGCGTGGAGCTCAAGGAGAACATCAAGCGCCAGTGGTGGAAGTTCATGGTCACCCGCCGCGACGACGTGGTCGGCCTGGACTCCTCGGTGATCCTGCCGACGCGCACGTGGGAGGCCAGTGGCCACCTGAGCACCTTCAGCGACCCGCTCGTGGAGTGCCAGTCGTGCCACAAGCGCTTCCGCGAGGACCACCTCCAGGAGGACTACGCCGCCAAGAAGGGCATCGACGACCCCGACACGGTCGACATCAACGACTCGGTCGCCTGCCCCAACTGCGGCACCCGCAACGCGTGGACCGCGCCGCGCAACTTCAACATGATGCTCAAGACCTACCTCGGCGTGATCGAGGACGAGTCGGGCCTGCACTACCTCCGTCCCGAGACCGCGCAGGGCATCTTCCTCAACTTCGCCAACGTGGTGACCTCGAGCCGTCAGAAGCCGCCCTTCGGCATCGCCCAGATGGGCAAGAGCTTCCGCAACGAGATCACGCCCGGCAACTTCATCTTCCGCACCCGCGAGTTCGAGCAGATGGAGATGGAGTTCTTCGTCAAGCCCGGCGAGGACGACGAGTGGTTCCGCTACTGGATCGAGGAGCGCACCCGCTGGTACGTCGACCTCGGCATCAACCCGGACAACCTGCGCCACTACGAGCACCCGCAGGAGAAGCTCTCCCACTACTCCAAGGGCACGACCGACATCGAGTACCGCTTCGGCTTCTCCGGGCGTGACTTCGAGGAGCTCGAGGGCATCGCGAACCGCACCGACTTCGACCTCAAGCAGCACAGCGAGTTTTCCGGCAAGGACCTGTCCTACTACGACCAGGCCGCCGACGAGCGCTACATCCCCTACGTCATCGAGCCCGCCGCCGGTCTCACCCGGTCGCTGATGGCGTTCCTCATCGACGCCTACACCGAGGACGAGGCGCCCAACACCAAGGGGGGCGTCGACAAGCGTGTCGTGCTCAAGCTCGACCCGCGCCTCGCCCCGGTCAAGGTGGCGGTGCTGCCGCTGAGCCGCAACTCCGATCTCTCGCCCAAGGCCAAGGCGCTCGCCGCCGAGCTGCGACAGAACTGGAACGTCGAGTTCGACGACTCCGGCGCGATCGGCCGCCGCTACCGCCGCCAGGACGAGATCGGTACGCCGTTCTGCGTGACCGTCGACTTCGAGACCCTCGACGACAACGCGGTCACCGTCCGCGAGCGCGACACCATGGGCCAGGAGCGGGTCAGCCTCGACGGCATCTCGGCGTACTTCGCGGAGAAGCTGCTCGGCTGCTGAGTTTGATTGCGCTCGCTCCTCTCGCGCGTGCTCGGCGCCCCTGAAGACGTCGTCTTCCCTCGTCGCTCCCGAGCTGTCTCGCTGCGCTCGTCGCGCTCGCTCGCTCGTCGGTCCAGACGACGTCGGGCGCCGAGCGCGTCGGCTGGGGTGGACGGTCACGCCACTCTCGGTGGTTGAGGTGCGAGCGAAGCGAGCCTCGAAACCACGTCGACCGGTGGTGTCGGTCCGCGTGGGGCAGCGATGATGGCGCCATGCGACGCGCCCTCCTCCTGACAACCGCCCTGGCGCTGTCGCTGACGGGGTGCGCCGGACCTGACGCGGAGTCGGAGGGCGAGCCGACGGAGGCCGTCATCTCCGCGGTGGAGACCGGCACCGAGCCCGGCACCGAGCTGTCGTACGGCGAGCCGGCGACCCTCGTGTGGCAGCCCACCGCCGACGTCACGGGCGAGCTCGAGCTGAGCGTCGACGGGGTCGCCGAGCAGCGCCCGTCGGTCTTCGACGGCTGGACCCGGGACGAGGCGATGGCGGCAGCGAGGCCCTACTTCGTCACGGTGTCGCTCACCAACACGGGGGAGTCCGACCTGGGCGGCCAGGTCGTCCCGCTCTACCTGCGCGACGACCGCGACACCCTGGGCGCACCGTGGACGCTGGGCGGCGACTTCACCGCCTGCCAGAGCGGGCCGCCGCCCACGCCGTTCGCGCCCGGCGACAGCGCCGAGATGTGCCTGGTGTTCCTCGCCCCGGACGGCGCACGCATGAAGGACGTGGTCTTCGAGCCGACGGAGGGCTACGACCCGATCAGCTGGTCCGGCTGATTTGGGCGCGGCCGCCACCCCGCTCGACAATGGGGGCATGAGTGCCGTGCCCGAGTCCCTGACGCTGGGGCCGCTGCGCGTCGACACCCCCGTCGTCCTCGCGCCGATGGCCGGCATCACCAACGCGGCCTACCGGCGCCTCTGCGCCGAGCAGGGCGCCGGCCTCTACGTCTGCGAGATGATCACCAGCCGCGGCCTCGTCGAGGGTGACGAGACCACGAAGAAGATGCTCGTCTTCGACGAGCTCGAGTCGGTCCGCTCGGTGCAGCTCTACGGCACCGACCCGGTCTACATCGGCAAGGCCGTGGAGATCCTCTGCGCCGACCACGGCGTCGCGCACGTCGACCTCAACTTCGGCTGCCCCGTGCCCAAGGTGACGCGCAAGGGCGGTGGGGGAGCCCTGCCCTGGAAGCGCGGCCTGCTGGGGGAGATCCTCGAGCACGCGGTCGCCGCCGCCGCGCCGTACGACGTCCCGGTGACGATGAAGACCCGCAAGGGTCTCGATGACGACCACCTCACCTACCTCGACGCCGGGCGCATCGCCCAGGAGTCCGGCGTCGCCGCGATCGCCCTCCACGGCCGCACCGTGCAGCAGGCCTACTCCGGCGCAGCCGACTGGGACGCCATCGCCGCGCTGGTCGACCACGTCGACATCCCGGTCCTGGGCAACGGTGACATCTGGGAGGCGTCCGACGCGCTGCGGATGGTCGAGCAGACCGGCGCCGCGGGCGTCGTCGTCGGCCGCGGCTGCCTCGGCCGGCCCTGGCTGTTCCGCGACCTGGCGGCGGCCTTCCACGGCGAGGACGTCGCCACCCTCCCGACCCTCGGCGAGGTGAAGGCGATGATGCGCCGTCACGCCGAGCTGCTCTCGGAGCACATGGGGGAGGAGCGGGGCTGCAAGGAGTTCCGCAAGCACATCACCTGGTACCTCAAGGGCTTCCCGGCCGGAGGCGAGCTGCGCCACCAGCTGGCGCTCGTCCACTCGCTCGCCTCGCTCGACGTGCTGCTCGACGGCCTCGACGACAGCGCCCCGTTCCCCGAGCGCGAGCTCGGTACGCCGCGGGGGCGCCAGGGTGCCCCGCGCAAGAAGGTCGTGCTCCCCGAGGGCTGGCTCGACGACACCGACGGGCGCGGCTCGCACCTGCGCGAGGATGCCGACGAGACGACCGGCGGTTGAACCGGCCCGGCGGGGTCACGCCTGTCGTCCCTGTCGCCCTACGCAGGGAATCCGCGCCGGGTGAGCCGAAACACCCTGATTTTTACTTGGGGAGATTGGGACACCACGGAAATCGTGTGCTTCACTCGATGATCGCGTCGACGTGGGCACGAGGCTTCCCCGTGATCTCTCCCTGATCTCCCTCGTGGTTCGGCGCAGTCCCCCGTCAGCAAGTGCAAAGGATCAGCGCTGTGGCTCAGCATCGCCACAAGCGGGAAACCCCTGCTACCCGCAAGCCCCGTCCGTCCCGGATCCCCCGTTCCGTCCAGGTGTCGGCACCGCTCGCCGTCGTGGCGACCCTGTCCGCGGTGACCATGGGCGTGCTGTCAGCGGCTCCGGAGTCCTCGGGCGCGGACCTGATGGCCGCGTCGAGCGACAGCCAGTCGAGCGACAGCCAGTCCAGCACCAGCCAGTCGATCGCCAACGCGAGCGCGCTGCTGCGCCGCGGCGAGACCACGGTGTCGCGGTCGCAGATCCGCACCGCCGCCAAGGCTGAGTCGGCGGCACGCCGCGACCTCCAGGTCGATCAGCAGGCGCGTCGGCTGGCCAAGCGTGTCGACGACACGCTGTGGACCACGGAGGCCCTCAACCTGTGGGACGGCCCGAGCGAGAAGGCCGAGAAGATGGGCGTCATCGACGCCCTCCGTCAGGTGACCGTCACCGGCCGCGAGCAGGCCGGCCGCACGCAGGTCGTCATCGACGGTCAGTCGCGCTGGGTGACCAGCGACTACCTCGCCGCGACCAAGCCGAAGCCCGAGCCCGAGGGCCCGAGCCTGGGCGGCACCTGCAGCAACGGCTCGACCATCGACGCCGGCCACGCCGCCCTCTACGACATCCACGACGTCGTGTGCGCCAACTGGCCGCAGATCACCAGCTACGGCACGTGGCGCGGCGACGGCGAGCACGGGCAGGGTCGGGCGATCGACATCATGGTCACCGGCGAGACCGGCTGGGCCGTGGCCGACTTCCTGCGTGCCAACTACGCCTCGCTGGGCATCGAGTACATCATCTTCTCGCAGAAGATCTGGTCCGTGGAACGCTCCGGCGAGGGCTGGCGGGGCATGTCCGACCGCGGCTCGGTCACCGCCAACCACTACGACCACGTGCACGTCACCGTCTACTGAGACTTCACCGGGGCCCCGCGGGGCTCACCCGTCGGTCGACCAGAGGTCCCGCCGGTCGATGTCGGGGTGCTCGGTGACCGTGTCGAGCAGGTCCGTGGTGGAGTGCGAGTTGCCCTTCGTGGCGGCAGCCAGCAGGGCCTCCTCGCCCTGGTCGTCGGTGTAGTGGTGCGGAACCACCAGCACGACGAGCGTCGTCCGGCTCGAGGTGGTCAGGTGGACGAGGTGAGCGCCGTCCCGGGGCAGCGTGCCCACCCGGACCTCGCCGTGCGCTGCCCGGACGCTCGCGGGCGCGTCGTCCCAGTCGGGTGTGGAGACGAGCGCGTGCGTGACCCGACCCAGGGCGGCCGGGAAGTGGTCGACGAGGTCGCGCAGCTCCGTCGCGAGGTCCCGGCTGCGGGGCCACCAGCCGCCGTCGAGGGTGTCGTGGCCGACGCGGTGCGCCATGAGCAGCCGGAGCGGCCGATCCGTCGGGGAGCCTGCATCGCGGACGTGGACGGGGTGGTTCGGCGTCGACATGACGTGTGCCTCTCGACCGGTCCGGGCACCCGGCTGGGTGGCGCTCGCCGGTTCGTCGACCCCCACCCTAGTCGAGCCGACGCGCGGTGGTCGTCTGCCCTCGCTAGGCTCACCGGTCGATGAGCATCGAGGACCTGTACGACGACCCGGCGCGCGAGCGCGTGGTCGCCGAGCCCCCCAAGCGGGTCGACGCCCCCGTCCGGCTGGCGTTCGAGCGCGACCGGGCGCGCGTGGTCCACGCTGCCGCGTCCCGCCGGCTCGCGGCCAAGACGCAGGTGGTCGGTCCGCAGACCGACGACTTCGTCCGCAACCGGCTCACGCACAGCCTCGAGGTCGCGCAGGTCGCCCGCGACCTGGCGCGCGCGTTGGGCACGCACCCCGACATCGCCGAGACCGCGGCGCTGGCCCACGACATGGGACATCCGCCGTTCGGGCACAACGGCGAGCGGGTGCTCGCCGAGCTCAGCGTCGACTGCGGGGGCTTCGAGGGCAACGCACAGACGTTGCGCCTGCTGACCAGGCTGGAGTCGAAGACCTTCGACGACGCCGGCCGGTCGGTGGGTCTCAACCTGACCCGAGCCACGCTCGACGCCTGCACGAAGTACCCCTGGCCACGCTCCGAGGCGACCGGCCCGCACGGCGTCCACGCCGACGGCACGCCGCGGGTGGTCGTCAAGTTCGGCGTCTACGACGACGACCGCCCGGTCTTCGACTGGATGCGCGCCGGTGTCGCGGGGCGTCGTCGCTGTCTCGAGGCCCAGGTGATGGACCTCGCCGACGACGTGGCCTATTCCGTCCACGACGTCGAGGACGGAATCGTCGCCGGCCGGCTCGACCTCACCCGGCTCGACCGTGACGGCCTGTGGGAGACCGTCCGATCCTGGTACCTCCCCGGCGTCGACGACGCCACCCTCGACGAGGCCCTCGCCGGGCTGCGGGCCGTCGGCAGCTGGCCGCAGACGCCCTACGACGGTTCGCGCCGCAGCCTCGCCGCGATCAAGAACCTCACCAGCGACCTCATCGGCCGCTTCTGCGGGAGCGTCCAGCAGGCGACGTTCGCCGCCACCGGGGGCGATCCGCTCGTGCGCAACCGTGCCGACCTGGTCGTGCCCGAGCAGACCGAGGTCGAGATCGGCGTGCTCAAGGGCCTCGCGTCCCTCTACGTCATGCAGGCCGACGACCGCGTCTCACTGATGAAGCGTCAGCGTGAGCTCGTGGCCGAGCTAGTCGAGGCGCTCTGGTCCCGCGGCGTCGAGGCGCTCGACCCCGTGTTCGCCGAGGACTGGCACGCAGCGACGGACGACGCCGGACGGCGCCGGGTCGTCATCGACCAGGTGGCCTCGCTCACGGACGCCAGCGCCGTCGCCCGTCACACGTCCCTCACCCGGCCGTAGCCGAGCGAGGGACGCGCAGGACCCGAGCGAGACCCGACCTAGGGCAGGTCGCCCTGCGGGTAGGGGTTGTCCTGGAGCGCGACGTTGTCGGGGTTGAGGCTGTCCTCGAGGTCGGAGCGGTGGTTGCCGCTGCCCGACGGGGTCACCTTGTCGGCCGCGGTGCTGGCGGCCGAGGTGACCTTGTCCTTCACCACCGGCGCCTTCTCCTTGGCGAGGTCGGCGGCCTGGTGCGCCTTCTCCTGCACGCGCGGGTCCTCCTTGACCCGGGTGGCGGCCTTCTTGATCTGCTCGTAACGCTCGCGTCCGGCACGGGTGCCGAGCACGTAGCCCGCAGCGGCGGCGATCAGCAGGGACAGCTTCCTCATGGTGCGTTCCTTCCGGTGGTTCAGTGGTTGCGGCGCAGGCGCCACACGATCAGGACGAGGGCCATCGCGGCCAGCGACCCCGCCGCGGCGAGCACCTCGGGGCGGGGGGAGCCGTCGGCGGTCGTGGCCGAGTCCTTGAGCGCAGCGACCTTCTGCTGCGCCTGGGACTTCACGTCGAGCTTGGCGGCGAGGTCGTCGACGGTCTCGGCGAGCTGCTCGCGCTGGCGCGCGACGTCGGCCTCGAGCTCCTCGGGTGTCTTCTGCTCAGGCATGGTGGTCTCCCTTCACCGTGGCGATGTCCTCCTTGATCCCCTGGATCGCCCGCTCGGGCGCAGGGGGGCCGGCCTCGGCCACCTTGTTCTTGCCGACCAGGCCAGCGACGGCCGCGCCGACGAGGAGGACGACCGCGACGATGAGTGCTGCCAGCCAGGCGTCGACGACGGTGGCCAGGCCCAGGATCGCGGTCGTGACGAGGGCGGCGAGGGCGAAGAACCCGAGGAGGCCGGCGACGCTGAACATGCCGATCCCGACGCCTGCGCGCTTGCCCTTCTCCGCCACCTCGGCCTGCGCCAGCCTCATCTCCGAGCGGATCAGCTCGGGGATCTGCTGGGACAGCTGGTGGACGAGTGCGCCGAGGGTCTGACCCTCTGGCGCTCCGTGCTGAGCAGTCATGTCTCGACCTTCGCAGACACCCCCGGCCCGCACCAGCACGGTTCGCCCGAAGGGGTGCACGGGCCATCTCTCCAAGGATCCCGCGACGATGTGGAGACCCCGCGGCGGGAGTGGGTGCCCCGCCGTAGACTCCCCGACGTGGCAGGCCGGATTCGCGACGACGACATCGCCGAGGTGCGCGAGAAGGCGCGGATCGACGACGTCGTGTCGCAGTACGTCACGCTCAGGCGCGCGGGCGGCGGCACGCTGAAGGGCCTGTGCCCCTTCCACGACGAGAAGACTCCGTCGTTCAACGTCAACCCGTCGCGCTCCTTCTACCACTGCTTCGGCTGCGGCGAGGGCGGTGACGTCATCTCCTTCCTGATGAAGGTCGACGGCCTGACCTTCACCGAGACCGTCGAGCGCCTCGCCGAGAAGTACGGCGTCCAGCTGCGCCGCGAGGACGGCGACGACGAGCCGCAGCGCCCGAGGGGCCCGGCCCGTGCCCGGCTCATCGAGGCGCACCGCATCGCCCAGGAGTTCTACGCCGAGCAGCTCGCCACCGCGGACGCCGTGGTCGCCCGGCAGTTCCTCGACCAGCGCGGGTTCGACCAAGAGGCGGCGGAGCTGTTCGGGGTGGGCTTCGCGCCGCGCGACGGGGAGGCGCTCACGCGCCACCTGCGCGGTCGCCGGATCTCCGACGAGGAGTCCGTCGCTGCCGGTCTGGTGGCCCTGGGCCGCTCCCACTACGACCGCTTCCGGGGCCGGCTGGTCTGGCCGATCCGCGAGGCCAACGGCGACACGATCGGCTTCGGCGCCCGGCGCATCTTCGACGACGACCGGATCGAGGCCAAGTACCTCAACACCTCCGAGACCGCGATCTACAAGAAGAGCCACGTCCTCTACGGCATCGACCTGGCGCGCACCGCGATGAAGGACAGCCAGCAGGCCGTCGTCGTCGAGGGCTACACCGACGTGATGGCCTGCCACCTCGCCGGGGTGCGCACCGCCGTGGCGTCGTGCGGCACCGCGTTCGGCCAGGACCACGCCCGGGTGCTGCGCCGCTTCATGGGTGACCACGGTCCGACCGGTGGTGAGGTGATCTTCACCTTCGACGGCGACTCGGCCGGGCAGAAGGCAGCGATGAAGGTGCTGGACAGCGACCAGGTCTTCGCCTCGCAGACCTACGTCGCGGTCGCCCCGGAGGGGATGGACCCCTGCGACCTGCGGCTCAAGGAGGGTGATGAGGCTGTGCGTGAGCTGGTCGCGAAGCGCCAGCCGCTCTACCGCTTCGCCCTCGACAACATCCTGGCCCGCTACGACCTCGACCGCGCCGACGGCCGTGTCGACGCGCTGCGAGACGCGGCCGGCCTGGTGGCGAGCATCCGCGACAAGACCAAGGTCGAGTCGTTCTCCCGCGAGCTCGCCCACATGGTCGGCGTCGACGTCGACGAGGTGCGCCGGGAGGTGCGTCGCGCGGCGAGCCGGCCGGCGCCGACCGAGGAGCGTCGTACGCCACGAGCCACCGAGCCGGCGGCGGCACCCGAGCCCGTGCGGCCGTCGCTCCCCAGCCTCTCCGACCCCCGCTTCCTCATCGAGCGTGAGCTGCTCAAGCTCGTCATCCAGCACCCGTCCGGCGTCGGGCGCACGACCACCCACGTCACCTCCGGCGACTTCACCCACCCGACCTTCCAGGGCGTCTGGGAGGCGGTCACCGCGGCCGGCGGCCCGGCGAGCGGCGCCGACGACCCGGCGTGGTCCACCAAGGTGCGTGGCGCGGCGTCCGACCCCGCCGTCGTCGCCGCGGTCACCGAGCTCGGCGTCGAGCCCGTCCGCGGCACGTCCGACCCCAACCCGACGTTCGCCGTGGCCTACGTCTACCGACTCCAGGAGCTCACCACGTCCCGCCGCATCGCCGACGTCAAGGCCCGCCTCCAGCGCACCAATCCGGTGGACAACGCCCTCGACTACAACCGCATGTTCGGTGAGCTGGTGATGCTCGAGCAGCACCGCCGCAAGCTGCGTGAGGGTGCTGTCGGCATCTCGAGCGGACAGTCGTGAGGGGCTGGGCGCGCACGTCGTCACCGACCGTCGCAGTCGCGGCGGGGGAGCGCGTGCTGGCGGCGGCCACCGCGAGCGACGGCACCGTCCTCGCCGGCACCCGTGACGCGTTCTACGTCGTCGCTGGAGGGGAGACCCGGCGGGTCCCTTGGGAGCAGGTGGAGGCGGCCGACTGGGACCGCGACACCGACAGCTTCCGGCTCTCCGAGGTCGGCACCTGGGGCGCGCAGCGGCCCGTGCACACGGCCACGCTCGAGGAGCCCGGCCGGCTGCTGGAGCTGGTGCGCGAGCGGGTCACCGCCAGCGTCGTCCTGCAGCGCCACGTCACGGTCGGCGGGCGCCGGGGGCTGCGGGTCATCGCCCGCCGCGCCCCCGCGGGCACGGGGCGGATCCAGTGGGTCTACGAGTACGACGAAGGGGTCGACCCCGACGCCCCTGCCGTGCGGGCAGCCGCGCGCAGCGCGCTCGAGGCGATGCAGCGCGACGTCGGCCTGCCCTGATTTCACCCACGGTGTCCGGGCTTGCTAAGGTTTCGCCTCGCTGCACAAGCGATCCCCTGTAGCTCAACTGGCAGAGCATTCGGCTGTTAACCGGAGGGTTGTTGGTTCGAGTCCAACCGGGGGAGCTGAGAAGGGCCCGAGGCGTCACGCCTCGGGCCCTTCGTCGTCCTCGCTGAGGGTCAGCGGATGCGGACCGCCTTCGACTTCGCGCCGGGCACCGGCGTGCTGCCGCTGCCGACGATGACCTCGCCCGCACCGGCGAACACCGCGCGGACGCGGTCGCCCTTCTTCGCCTTGAACTTCGCCTTGGCCACGCCGGAGGCGTTGGTGGTGCCCTTGGCGACCTTCTTCCACTTCTTGCCGACCTTCTTCTGGAAGGTGATCTTGCTTCCCTGGGCCGGCGCCCCCGTGGTCGAGCCGACGGTCACCGAGACCTTCGCGGCAGCCTTGACCTTCGAGCCCTTGCGCTTGGCCTTCAGGCTGACCTTCGACTTCGCCTGGCCGACGACCTCGATGGTGCCCTCGACCTGCCGGGCGCCGAAGACGGTCGGGCTGGTGCCCACCTTGTAGTCGACGGTCGTGGCGACCGTGTAGGTGCCGTACTGCTCGTAGACCGAGCACAGCTGCAGGCCGCCGGACGCCGCGGACGGGTCGCCGTTGAAGGTGCCGAAGGACTCGCGGTGCGCGTTGGTGCCGTCAGGGGCGACGAGCTCGATGACGATCGACCAGGACGTAGTGCCCTGCGGGAGCTCGACGGAGTAGGTGTAGGCGTGGTCGATGCACGTGTTGTCCGGCAGGACCGCGGTCGGGGCGAACGTGAGCGTCGCGTCGCCGGGCGCGGCCTGGGCAGGCGTCGCGAGCGAGACCGTGGACAGTGCCAGTGCTGCGACGGCGACGGCGCCGCCGAGGCGCTTGAGGATCTTCATGCAGTGCTTCTCCTTGGTTGCGTCCGGACGATTCCGGACCTGGGTCGGACACAGGCCCGCACGTCGCCGCACGCACCCCCGTTGTGCGCCGGAAAGGTAGCAACTCCGCCGCACGCCCGACCTCCTACCCATCCAGGCGCGTGGCAATCAGCCCTGGCAGGCAACATTGGCCGGACGACTCGGACGCCGGCCGTCACCCCCAGCCGAGCGGGAACACCTCGAACGTCGCCGCGTGCGTGACGCCGAGTCCCTGGCCACCTGCGCGGAGGATGCCGTCGAGGAACTCCTCGGGGTCCCAGCCCTCCCAGCCGAGGCCGTCGATGTAGGCCTTGTGCTCCTCGAGGGAGGCCACCCCCGCGTCGAACGTGTCGGAGACGTCGACGGCGTGTGTCGCCTGCGGTGAGCCGGCGGCCCACACCGCGCGTACGCCACCCCACGGCTCGAGGCCGTCGGTGAGCTGCTCGGGGAAGATCCATCGGTTCCCCGCGTCCCGTACGCCGTCCAGCAGCGCCTTGCCGACCGCGATGTGGTCGGCCTGGTTGAGGTTCGTGCCCCCGAACGTCTCGCGGAAGTTGATGGTCACCGCGACGTCGGGGCGGTGCTGCCGCACGACCTTCGCGATCGCCGCCCGCAGGGCGACGCCGTACTCCAGGACGCCGTCGGGCAGCCGCAGGAACTCGACCTCGTCGACGCCGACCACGCCGGCCGAGGCGATCTCCTCGGCCTCGCGCGCCGGACGGCACTCGTCGGGGTGCATCCCGTCGATGCCGGCCTCGCCGCTGGTCACCATGCAGTAGACGACGCGCTTGCCCTCCCCGGTCCAGCGCGCGACCGCGGCTGCCGCGCCGTACTCGATGTCGTCGGGGTGGGCGACCACGAAGAGCGCGGTCTGCCAGTCCTCGGGGAGGGTCTCGTAGCTCGGAGGGTTCGCCATGGGCCGAGCATGGCAGCAGGGCCGGCCGGTGTCTGCCCTCAGCGGGCCGCGCTCAGGCCATCACACCGACGGACTGCGGTGCGAAGCCCGGGAACACCTGGGCCACGCTGACCCCGAAGCGCTTGGTGACCACCTCGGTCAGCACGCTGCGGTAGTCGGTGGTGACCAGCAGGTCGCCGTCGAGCGTGTTCTGCAGGCCTGGCCAGGAGCCGTAGTACGTCCCGCCCCGCACGCCCGCACCGGCCACGAACATCACGTTGCCGAAGCCGTGGTCGGTGCCGTAGTTGTCGTTCTCCTTGACGCGTCGGCCGAACTCGCTGAGCGTCACGAGCGTGACCCGGTCGGCTGCCGGACCGAGGTCGGCGAAGAAGGCGGCGATCGAGGCGGCCAGGTCGCCGGCGTTGCGCTTCATGTCGCCCCACTCGAGGGTGCCGAGGTCGGTGTGCATGTCCCAGTCACCCTGGTCGACGGTGATCACCTCGGCGCCCACGCCGGCGCGCACGATGCGCGAGACGTCGGACAGCGCCTTGCCCAGGGTGCTGGAGGGGTACGCACTGGCGGGGGTGCCGGCGGGCAGGTCACGGGCCGCGCCGAAGGTCTCCGCGCCGGCGATGGCGTCGCGGACCGCGGCGCCCATCAGGCCGTTGCCCTTCCAGGCGTGCTTGAGCGCGGCCAGGCGCCGGCCGTCCTCGTCGGTGCCGGCGACCTTCGCGCTGTCGACCTTGCCGACCACGAAGGCGGGCTCGGTGCCGAACAGCGAGGTCGGGACCTGGTTGCCCATCGCGGTGCCCTGCAGCGGCGAGGCGCCCGGCAGCTGGCCGAGCAGCCGGTTGAGCCAGCCGTTGCGCTCGGTCGAGCCCGGCGCTGCGTCCTCGATGGCCTCCATGGCCGCGAAGTGCGAGCGGTTCGGGGTCGCCATGCCGGTGGCGTGGACCGCCGCGAGGGTGCCGGCGTCCCACATCGGCAGCAGCGGCGCGAGCGCCGGGTGGAGGCCGAACATCGCGTCCGGCGCGAGCAGCGACGTGTGCGGCACCGCGATCCGTGGGCGCGCCGCGTAGTAGGCGGGGTCGGCGTGCGGCACGACGAGCGAGAGCCCGTCGGCAGCCCCTCGCAGGGACAGCAGGACCAGCACCGAGCCGAACGGGTTGGCCAGCCGGGAGGCGGGGCGGTTGGTGACGGCGTACGCCCGGGGGCCGGTGCCGCTGAGGCCGGGGCCGAGGGCGACGGCGCCACCGGCGAGCAGCGTGCCGCCGAGCAGCGCACGACGACTGAGCGCAGTCCGGGCCTCGTCGTAGTCGGGGCAGCCGCACGCGCGCACGGCCGGTGTCGGGGAGGTCGGTGAAGTCGTCATGTCAGCACGCCAGGTGGTCGGGGGAGTCGAGGACGGCGGCGAGCAGCCGGGGGAAGCCCCACTGCACGAGCCCGTGCTCGCGGTCGATGCGTTCCTTGGGCTTGCAGCCCGTGGCCAGGCAGGCCGTGGTGACCAGCCCCTTGGTGGCGGGTCGGTGGAGCAGGTCGCGGCTGACGTCGTCGACGAGGTCGGCGAACCTGATCGACTTCTTCGCCGGCACCCACTTCTCCGGCTTCTTGTAGTGCAGCCCGACGGTGGGCCACCACCCACCGGCCATCGACCAGTGCATGCTCATCGAGCCCAGCGCGCGGGCCGGCGAGGCCCAGATCTCGTCCTTGACCGGCGTGCCGTCGGGACGCGGCCAGGCGTGCGGCGAGAGACCGAGTCCCTGCGCCTGCCAGAGGATGGCGTTCGCCCCCGAGTCGTCCGACCCGGGGCGGTCGATGCCGACGCCGAGCGCCCGGTAGGTCGCCACCACGTCCTCGCTGGGGTCGCGCAGCTTGCGCCCGGCCGAGGCACGGAACTCCTTGCTCGCCACCAGCGCGCGGAGCACCGGGACGATCTCCGTGTCGTTCTTCAGGTAGACCTTGGCCAGGCGGTTGACCAGCGCCCTCGGCGGGTCGTCGCGCACGAACTTCGTGGCCAGCCGCTCGGCGACGTGGTGGGCGGTCAGCGGGTGGTGGGCGAGGTAGCGGAGGTAGTCCTTGGTGACCTGGCGCCCGTCGCCCTTGGCGTTCTTGTCGCTGAACCCCTTGACCTTCACCCGGCCGCGGTAGTGGTCCTCCTTGACGTACGACGCCGCCCAGGACTCCCAGAGGTCGACGTGCCAGCCGGTGAGGATGCGCGCGGACGCCTTGACGTCGTCCTCGCTGTAGTTGCCGGCGCCGAGCGTGTGCAGCTCGAGCAGCTCGCGGCCCAGGTTCTCGTTGGGCGCGGTCTTGGTGGAGGTCGCGGCAGACAGGAAGATCAGCATCGCTGGGTGGGTGGTGGTCGCGAGCAGCATCTCGTCGAAGCGCCCGAGGGCATGTGCGCGGATGGTGTCGCCGTAGTCGACGCGCCAGGTGAACTGGGCGTCGCCGCTGACCGGCACGTGCAGCATCGCCTCCCAGAACTCGGTCATCTTCTCGAGCACCGGACGCCGCGTGCGGATCCGTCGGACCAGGAGCCACCGGCCGTAGTCGGCCATCACCTCCCAGCCGCCGCGGACCTCCTGCACCTGGCGCTGCCACAGGTCGGCCGGCTTGCGGTCGAGGTCGGGCCACCAGCGGCGGACCGAGTCGGCGGCGGCGTCGGGGAACGACCCCGGGCGGGTGAGCTGGCGCTCGAACCACGCCTGTGCGCCGCCCGCGCGGACCACGTCCTTGGCGAGCGTCGCGTCGACGCCGTAGCCGAAGCGCGTGACGAGGTGCCGCTGCGACGGGGTCAACAGCTGCTTCTTGCGATTCCTGGCCACCGAGGTCCTCCCGTGCCCGAGCCACTTCCGAGACGGATCACTGTCCCACGGCCGCGGCCGGACACGAAGTCGAACTCGTATTTGGTTTGCGGCCCGGTGCCGGGTGCGGTCCGATCGTCCGGTGCAGATCCAGCAGCTCGACACCACCGACCCCGCCGCGCGCCGAGCCTGGCACGCCGTCATGGAGCACGCCGTCCGGTCCGACCGGCCGCACGCGCTGCTGACGACGTACGACGCCTTCGAGGTCGTCGCGACCTCGCCGAGAACGTACTTCGAGCGCACCTGGCTCCAGGCGGTGGAGGGCTCGGAGGTCGTCGGCGTCGCCGAGCTGGAGCTGCCGCTGGAGGAGAACCGCGACGTCGGGTGGTGCGAGGTCGACGTGCTCCCCGAGCACCGGCGGCGGGGGATCGGCCGTGGACTGTGGGACGCGGTGGTCGAGCGTGCCCGACAGGCCGGCCGCACGCGGCTCGGGGGAGAGGTCAGCGTCGACCTCTCGGTGGCCGGGGCCGGCTTCGCGTTCGCGACCGCCGTCGGCGCGGCCGAGAAGCACCGCGAGGACCACCTGCTCGCCGACCTCCCCGTGGCGGCCGGCCAGGTCGACCCGGCGTACGACGTCCTCACCTGGCGCGGTCGCTGCCCCGACGAGCACCGCGAGGCCTATCTCGCGATGCGCAACCAGATGAACGCCGACGTCCCGACCGGTGAGCTCGACCTCGAGGTCGAGGTCCTCGACGACGCGCGGCTGGCCGCGTCCGAGGAGCGCCTCATGAAGGCGTACGACGTCCGCGTGGCGGCGGCCCGCCGGCGCTCGGACGGCGTGCTCGGCGGCTACTCGCTCCTCTTCGTCCCGCACGGCACCCGCTACGGCTGGCAGGACGACACCCTCGTGATGCCCGAGCACCGCGGCCACCGCCTCGGTGCCGCGCTGAAGTGCGCCAACTACGCCGGCCTGCCCGGGGACGTCACCGAGGTCCACACGTGGACCGCCCCGGCCAACACCGCGATGCACCGCACCAACACCGCCCTCGGCTTCCGCGTCGTGGAGCACATGTACGAGGTCGAGGCCGTCATCGCCTAGGGTGCGCCCCGAGGGGCGGTAGCTCAGTCGGTCAGAGCAGAGGACTCATAATCCTTGGGTCGTGGGTTCGAGCCCCACCCGCCCTACGAGCATCGTGCGAACCGGGCGCGGGCGTCAGCCCTCCCCGGCGATGAGGTAGTCCTCGCCCTGCTTCGCCAGCTGCAGGGTGCCCTGCTCGGTCCTGGTCTCGCCCGACGTGGTGACGTAGTCGATCGTGTACGACGCCGTCAGCGCCTTCGGGTCCGCCTTGATCTTGCCCGGCGACGCAGAGGCGATGGTGCTCCAGAAGCCGGCGTAGCGCTCGTAGCCCCCGCTCGCGTCCTGGAACTCGGGCGTGAGCATGCTCCACGTCGTCTCGGGGTCGGAGGTCACCGTGGCGAAGTAGCCCTCCACGAACGAGCGCATCTCCGCCGGGTTCCCACCGGCTGCGGGCGCAGGCTCGGTGCTGGGGGACTCGGACGGCGTGGACTCCTCGGACGGCGTGGACTCCTCGGACGGCTCCTGGGACGGCTTCGCGGAGGTCGAGGGACTGCCGCTGGCCGACGGGCTCTCGCTGCGCGTCGTGCCGGCGTCGCCGCTCGGGCGCTCGCCGTCACCCGGCCACAGGATCCAGGCGGCCAGGCCGGCGACCACCACGAGGGCCAGGACGGCCGCCGCCCAGCCCAGCGGACGTCGCGACGGCTGGTCGCGCACGTCCGACGGTGGCGCCGGGGGAGGTGCGACGGGTGGCACAGGGGTCACGGGGACCGACGAGGTCCGCGTGGGCTCGTCGTCCCCGCCGTTGCCAGCCGCGAGCGGGGCTGCGGCCAGCGGCACCGTCGCGTCGGGGCTCGTCCCCGGTCGCGAGGAAAGGGCCGGAGCCGTGCTGGGGTTGCCGCGGGCCGCGCCCCTCAGGTCGTCGCGCACCCTCTCCACGGGCCACCGGTCCGCAGGGTCCTTGGCCATCATCACGGCCAGGAGCTCCGCGAGCGGGTGGTCGTCGGGCAGGCGCGGCGGTTCGTCGTGGACGATCTTGTAGAGGCCGCCCATGACGTTGTCGCCGACGTCGTACGGCGGACGTCCGGTGAGCGCGTAGAACAGCGTGCCGCCCAGCGACCACACGTCGCTCGCCGCGGTCGCGGGCGCCCCGGAGGCGACCTCGGGCGCGATGTAGGCGGGGGAGCCGGTGATGAAGCCGGTCTGGGTCAGTGCTGCGTCGGTGCCCGCGCGAGCGATGCCGAAGTCGCCCAGCTTCGTGTGGTTGTCGTCGTCGACCATGATGTTGCCGGGCTTGACGTCGCGGTGCACGATGCCGGCCCGCTCCGCCTGCACGAGGGCGTCGGCCGCCTGGGCGACGATGCCGGCCGCGCGCGTCACGGGCAACGGGCCCTCCGCGGTGACCACCTCGGCCAGCGTGCGTCCGCGGACGAGCTCCATCACGAGCCAGTAGCAGTCCGCGTCCTTGACGAGGTCGAAGATCGACACCACGTGCGGGTGGTTGATGCCGGCGGCCAGGCGTGCCTCCCGCTCGGCGCGCGCGATGTCCTGCCCGGTCGTCCCGGGGAGCAGCCCGATGCGCTTGATGGCGACGGACCTGTCGAGCAGCGTGTCGTGCGCGAGGTGGACGGACCCGGCGCCGCCGCGTCCGATCTCCCGCTCGAGGGTGTACCTGCCTGCGATCACGTGTGCCCCTTTCCGTGGGGAAGGCTGGGCTCCGGGACACGCTAGCCACCACCCCGGCTGGGGCTTCACACCCGTGGGGACATGTGTCGCCCCGAACCGGGCCGGCTCAGCCCTCGCCGGCGATCAGGTAGCGGTCGTCGAGGCGCTGCAGCTGCAGTCGCACGTCCTGCGTGTCGCGGGCGCCAGAGGTGAAGACGTAGTCGACGGTGTAGCCGACGGTGAGGTCCGAGGGGTCGCTGCGGACGTCGGCGAGCGTGGCCGAGCGCACCTTGCCCCACCAGCCCATGTAGCCGTCGAACCCGCCGCTGGCCTTCTGGAACTCCGGCGTGAGCTGGTCGAACGCCTGGCGCGGGTTGGTCGTCACCATCGACAGGTAGGACGTGATGAACGCGTCCATCTGCTCGCGGGTGTCCTTCGCCGACAGCGGCGGTGCCGTGCTCGTGGTGGTCGACTCCGACGTGGTCGGAGAGCTCGGGGTGTCGCCCTCGGCCGCCTCGGGCGTGCCCCGACCGGCCCAGACGTAGGCCGCGACGACCGCCGCGATCGCGAGCACCGCGGCAAGGCCGATCCAGGCGTACGGCGCCCGGCTCCGGCGGGGCCCGTCCGGGACGACCGCAGGAGCGGTGGTCCGCACGGTGGGCAGCTCCCCGGTGCGCTCGCCGTCGACACGGGGCGCAGCCGTGGCCGTCACGGTGGCGCGCTGGCCCCGCGCGAGTCGCGTGAGCTGGTCGCGCACCTGGTGCATCGGCCAACGGTTCTCCGGCTCGCGCGTCATCATCACCGAGAGCAGCCCGGCCATCGGGTGGTCGTCGGGCAGCCGCGGCGGTTCCTCGTGGACGATCTTGTAGAGCGCGCCGATGAGGTTGTCGCCCACCTCGTACGGCGGGCGGCCGGTGACGGCGTGGTAGAGCGTCGCGCCGAGCGACCACACGTCGCTGGCCGGCGTCGCGGACGACCCGGACGCCACCTCCGGCGCCAGGTAGGCGGGGGAGCCGGTGACCAGGCCGGTCTGGGTGAGGGAGGCGTCGTCGGCGCTCTTGGCGATGCCGAAGTCGCTCAGCTTGGCGACCCCGTCCGAGACCAGGATGTTGCTCGGCTTCACGTCGCGGTGCACGATCCCCGCCTCGTGCGCGTCGGCCAGCGCGTCGGCCGTCTGGGCGAGGTACGCCGCCGCTTCGGCCACCTCCAGCGGCCCGTCGGCTCGCACCATCTCGCTGATGGTGCGCCCGTCGACGTACTCCATCACCAGCCAGTGCACGTCCTCCTCCTCGACCAGGTCGAAGACGGACACCACGTGCGGGTGGTTGAGCGCGGCCGCCAGCCGTGCCTCGCGGCCGGCGCGGCCCAGGGCGGCGTGCTCGCCGGGCAGGATCCCGATGCGCTTGACGGCGACCGTGCGCCCGAGCACCTCGTCGCGTGCCAGGTGGACGGTCCCGGAGCCTCCGCGACCGATCTCCCGCTCGAGCGTGTACCTGCCTGCGATCACGTGCCGTGCCTCCTCATGCCGCGCCCTAGGCTAGTGCCCGTCCACCAACCCGCCCCACCCGAAGGAACCCACGTGACGACCCCGAATGTCCTCGACGAGCTGGAGTGGCGCGGCCTCGTCGCGCACTCCACCGACCGCGACGCGCTCCGCGCGGCGCTGGGTGAGGGGAGCGTCAAGTTCTACGTGGGCTTCGACCCGACGGCGCCGAGCCTGCACATGGGCAACCTGGTCCAGATCCTCACCGCGCGGCGGCTGCAGGAGGCCGGGCACACGCCGTACGCCCTGGTGGGCGGCGCCACCGGCATGATCGGCGACCCCCGCGAGAGCGGCGAGCGGACGCTGAACTCCCTCGACATCGTCAAGGAGTGGGTCGAGCGCGTCCGGGGGCAGATCGAGCCGTTCCTGTCCTTCGACGGCGCGAATGCAGCCACCATGGTCAACAACTACGACTGGACGGCGTCGCTGTCGACCATCGACTTCCTGCGCGACATCGGCAAGCACTTCCCGGTGAACCGGATGCTCGCGCGCGACGTGGTGAAGTCCCGCCTCGAGGCGGGCATCAGCTACACCGAGTTCTCCTACGTCCTGCTCCAGTCCATGGACTACCTCGAGCTGCACCGCCAGCACGGGGTGACGCTGCAGTTCGGCGGCTCCGACCAGTGGGGCAACCTCACCGGCGGCGTCGAGCTGATCCGCAGGGCCGACGGCGGCAAGGCGCACGCCTTCGCCACGCCCCTGATCACCAAGGCCGACGGCACCAAGTACGGCAAGACGGAGGGCGGCGCGCTCTGGCTCGATGCCGACATGCTCTCGCCCTACGCGTTCCACCAGTTCTGGCTCAACGCCGAGGACGAGAAGGTGGGCGAGCTGCTCAAGGTCTTCACCTTCCTCTCCCGCGAGGAGATCGAGGACCTCCAGCAGCAGACGGAGGAGAAGCCGTTCCTGCGCGCCGCTCAGAAGCGCCTGGCCGACGAGGTGACCGCGCTGGTGCACGGGCAGCACGAGGTCGAGCAGGCCAAGGCCGCGGCCGCGGCGCTGTTCGGCGGGGGAGACCTCGCCGCGATCCGGGCCGAGACGCTCGGTGCTGCGCTGCGCGAGGCCGGGGGCACGACGATCGCTGCCGGCGAGCTGCCCGGGATCGTCGACCTCCTGGTGGCGTCCGGGCTCGCCTCGAGCAAGGGCGAGGCGCGTCGAACGGTCGCCGAGGGCGGCGCGTACCTCAACAACGTCCGTGTCGAGGACCCCGAGCTGCGGCCGACGGAGGCCGACCTGGTCGCGGGAGGGTGGCTCGTGCTGAGGCGCGGGAAGAAGAAGTTCGCGGGGGTCCGGGTGGCCTGAAGGGGCGCTTGCTGAGGTCTCGTGGAGGGCTCGTATCGGCCAGTCCGACACGCCCCACCAGCCCCAACAGGCCTCTGACCTGCGAAAACGCCAGTGTGCTCGCGGTCACAGCGTTTCGATTTGCGCGATCCCAGCGATCCGCATAATGTTCTCTCTGTCGCCAGGGAGCGGCGGGGAGCAAGACCGGTCAGGTCGGGCTCCCGGCCCCGGGCAGGACAACCCGAAGCGGTCATCGGTCACGGTGACACCACCGGGTCAGAGCGAAACAGTCCGCGATTTGCGCGGACAGAAAGTCGCTCGCTAGGTTTGACCAGTTGCCTCACGCAACCGAGATCCTCACCGGATCGCGATGTGGGTGCGTCTGATACTTGAGAACTCAACAGTGTGTTTGATTAGTCGACGAATTAGTTTGTTATGCCCCGTTGACATCGTTTGCTGGCCTTTCTTTGTG
>NZ_LMDE01000010.1:72489-780545 GCF_001425025.1 Nocardioides sp. Root122 | reverse complement strand
GGGTGCGTCTGATACTTGAGAACTCAACAGTGTGTTTGATTAGTCGACGAATTAGTTTGTTATGCCCCGTTGACATCGTTTGCTGGCCTTTCTTTGTGGAGGGGTTGGTGGTGGTGTCGCGGTTTCTTTGACAATGATTCTGGCGAGGGCCTGGCTTTGGTTGGGTTCTCAAATTGCTAGTTTTGTTCAGTCAGGGGATGTGGCTCTTATTGATAGTCCTGCCGGCTCTTGGGTTGGTGGGTATGTTTTCGATGGAGAGTTTGATCCTGGCTCAGGACGAACGCTGGCGGCGTGCTTAACACATGCAAGTCGAGCGGAAAGGCTCCTTCGGGGGTACTCGAGCGGCGAACGGGTGAGTAACACGTGAGTAATCTGCCCCTGGCTTTGGGATAGCCACCGGAAACGGTGATTAATACCGGATACGACCACTTCTCGCATGGGATGGTGGTGGAAAGTTTTTCGGCCAGGGATGTGCTCGCGGCCTATCAGCTTGATGGTGAGGTAATGGCTCACCATGGCTTCGACGGGTAGCCGGCCTGAGAGGGTGACCGGCCACACTGGGACTGAGACACGGCCCAGACTCCTACGGGAGGCAGCAGTGGGGAATATTGGACAATGGGCGGAAGCCTGATCCAGCAACGCCGCGTGAGGGATGACGGCCTTCGGGTTGTAAACCTCTTTCAGCAGGGACGAAGCGCAAGTGACGGTACCTGCAGAAGAAGCACCGGCCAACTACGTGCCAGCAGCCGCGGTAATACGTAGGGTGCGAGCGTTGTCCGGAATTATTGGGCGTAAAGGGCTCGTAGGCGGTTTGTCGCGTCGGGAGTGAAAACCAGGTGCTTAACACCTGGCTTGCTTTCGATACGGGCAGACTAGAGGTATTCAGGGGAGAACGGAATTCCTGGTGTAGCGGTGAAATGCGCAGATATCAGGAGGAACACCGGTGGCGAAGGCGGTTCTCTGGGAATGACCTGACGCTGAGGAGCGAAAGTGTGGGGAGCGAACAGGATTAGATACCCTGGTAGTCCACACCGTAAACGTTGGGCGCTAGGTGTGGGGTCCATTCCACGGATTCCGTGCCGCAGCTAACGCATTAAGCGCCCCGCCTGGGGAGTACGGCCGCAAGGCTAAAACTCAAAGGAATTGACGGGGGCCCGCACAAGCGGCGGAGCATGCGGATTAATTCGATGCAACGCGAAGAACCTTACCTGGGTTTGACATACACCCTGCCGCTCCAGAGATGGGGCTTCTTTTGGGGGTGTACAGGTGGTGCATGGCTGTCGTCAGCTCGTGTCGTGAGATGTTGGGTTAAGTCCCGCAACGAGCGCAACCCTCGTTCTATGTTGCCAGCACGTAATGGTGGGGACTCATAGGAGACTGCCGGGGTCAACTCGGAGGAAGGTGGGGATGACGTCAAGTCATCATGCCCCTTATGTCCAGGGCTTCACGCATGCTACAATGGCCGGTACAAAGGGCTGCGATCCCGTAAGGGGGAGCGAATCCCAAAAAGCCGGTCTCAGTTCGGATTGGGGTCTGCAACTCGACCCCATGAAGTCGGAGTCGCTAGTAATCGCAGATCAGCAACGCTGCGGTGAATACGTTCCCGGGCCTTGTACACACCGCCCGTCACGTCACGAAAGTCGGCAACACCCGAAGCCGGTGGCCCAACCCTTGTGGAGGGAGCCGTCGAAGGTGGGGCTGGCGATTGGGACGAAGTCGTAACAAGGTAGCCGTACCGGAAGGTGCGGCTGGATCACCTCCTTTCTAAGGAGCACACACCCCGATGCCCACCGAATGTGTGGGTGCGATGGTGGTGTCTCACTAGTGGAACGTCGACTGTCAGCTCCTGGGCCTTCGGGTCTGGGGTTGGGCGTCTGCCTCACGTTGGTGGGGGGATGGTTGAACACACTGTTGGGTCCTGAAGGATCAGCCGTATCGGCCTCCCTGGCCTGTTTGTGGGGTGGGGGGGTGGTGGTTGGGTCTTCTGGTTCCTCTCTTCGCCCGAGCACACGGGTGCTGGTCCACGGTTGTGGGCTGGTGGTGTGTGAGGGGGTTGGTGGGGTTGTTGTTTGAGATCTGCATAGTGGACGCGAGCATCTTTGCAACCAGTCACATCTGGGTTGATATCTAGGTTGATATCTAGTTGTGGGTTGGTTGCTTGTATGTGTGTGCTGCCGGCTCTTCCTTGTCTTGAGGGGGTCGGTGGCGTCTGGTCTGCCTCTTTGTGATTGGGGGGTGGATCGGTAGTGTTTCTTTGTGTGTTGTCTTGACGTTGTTGAGACAAGCTATGAAGGGCACATGGTGGATGCCTTGGCATCAAGAGCCGATGAAGGACGTTGGAGCCTGCGATAAGCCCTGGGGAGTTGGCAACCAAGCTGTGATCCGGGGGTGTCCGAATGGGGAAACCCAGCACGAGTCATGTCGTGTTACCTGCACCTGAACACATAGGGTGTGTGGAGGGAACGTCGGGAAGTGAAACATCTCAGTACCGACAGGAAGAGAAAACAACAGTGATTCCGAGAGTAGTGGCGAGCGAAATCGGATGAGGCTAAACCGTGTCTGTGTGATACCCGGCAGGGGTTGCAGGTACGGGGTCGTGGGACCGCTCAATTGAGTCTGCCGGCTCAGTGCAGAGTAAGAAACCAGTGTGGAAGTCGAAGCCGGTTGGAAAGCCGTACCGTAGAGGGTGATAGGCCCGTAGACGTAAGACACTGGCTCTGGAGCGTGTTCCCAAGTAACACGGAACCCCTGAAATTCCGTGTGAATCTGGCGGGACCACCCGTTAAGCCTAAATACTCCTTGATGACCGATAGCGGACAAGTACCGTGAGGGAAAGGTGAAAAGTACCCCTGGCGGGGAGTGAAATAGTACCTGAAACCGTGTGCCTACAATCCGTCGGAGCTTCTCCTTGTGGGGGGTGACGGCGTGCCTTTTGAAGAATGAGCCTGCGAGTTTGCGGTGTGTTGCGAGGTTAACCCGTGTGGGGAAGCCGTAGCGAAAGCGAGTCCGAATAGGGCGATTCAGTAGCGCGCTCAAGACCCGAAGCGAAGTGATCTATCCATGGGCAGGTTGAAGCGTCGGTAAGACGACGTGGAGGACCGAACCCACTTAGGTTGAAAACTGAGGGGATGACCTGTGGATAGGGGTGAAAGGCCAATCAAACTTCGTGATAGCTGGTTCTCCCCGAAATGCATTTAGGTGCAGCGTTGCGTGTTTCTTGCCGGAGGTAGAGCACTGGATAGCTAATGGGCCCTACAAGGTTACTGACGTTAGCCAAACTCCGAATGCCGGTAAGTGAGAGCGCAGCAGTGAGACTGCGGGGGATAAGCTCCGTAGTCGAGAGGGAAACAGCCCAGACCATCAGCTAAGGCCCCTAAGCGGTGACTAAGTGGAAAAGGATGTGGAGTCGCATTGACAACCAGGAGGTTGGCTTGGAAGCAGCCACCCTTGAAAGAGTGCGTAATAGCTCACTGGTCAAGTGATTCCGCGCCGACAATGTAGCGGGGCTCAAGTCATCCGCCGAAGCTATGGCATTCAGCGAATACATCAGCATCCACTTGATGGGTGTTCAGTGCGCTGGATGGGTAGGGGAGCGTCGTGTGGGCAGTGAAGCGTCGGAGTGATCCAGGCGTGGAGGCCACACGAGTGAGAATGCAGGCATGAGTAGCGAATCACGGGTGAGAAACCCGTGCGCCGAATGATCAAGGGTTCCAGGGTCAAGCTAATCTGCCCTGGGTAAGTCGGGACCTAAGGCGAGGCCGACAGGCGTAGTCGATGGACAACGGGTTGATATTCCCGTACCGGCGAAGTTGCGCCCATGACGAACCTGGTGATGCTAACCACCCGAAACTCATCGGACCGGACCCTTCGGGGCGAGGCTGGTGGGCGGAGCGTGGGACCCGAGCTGGTAGTAGTCAAGCGATGGGGTGACGCAGGAAGGTAGCCCAACCACAGCGATGGTTGTTCTGTGGGCAAGCGTGTAGGACGTCTGGTAGGCAAATCCGCCAGATCCACTTGGGTGTGGAGTCTGAGACGTGACGCGGAGCCATATATGGCGAAGTGGGTGATCCTATGCTGTCGAGAAAAACCTCTAGCGAGCAATGAGCCGCCCGTACCCCAAACCGACTCAGGTGATCAAGTAGAGAATACTAAGGCGATCGAGACAACCATGGTTAAGGAACTCGGCAAAATGCCCCCGTAACTTCGGGAGAAGGGGGGCCGGATCCGTGAACCCACTTGCTGGGGGAAGCGGTGATGGCCGCAGAGACCAGGGGAAAGCGACTGTTTACTAAAAACACAGGTCCGTGCGAAGTTGTAAGACGATGTATACGGACTGACTCCTGCCCGGTGCTGGAAGGTTAAGAGGACCGGTTAGACCCAATGGGTCGAAGCTGAGAATTTAAGCCCCAGTAAACGGCGGTGGTAACTATAACCATCCTAAGGTAGCGAAATTCCTTGTCGGGTAAGTTCCGACCTGCACGAATGGAGTAACGACTTTCCCACTGTCTCAACCATGGACTCGGCGAAATTGCACTACGAGTAAAGATGCTCGTTACGCGCGGCAGGACGGAAAGACCCCGGGACCTTTACTATAGTTTGGTATTGGTGTTTGGTACGGCTTGTGTAGGATAGGTGGGAGACTGTGAAACCTTCACGCCAGTGGAGGTGGAGTCAACGTTGAAATACCACTCTGGTCGTACTAGATGTCTAACCTAGGTCCGTTATCCGGATCAGGGACAGTGCCTGATGGGTAGTTTAACTGGGGCGGTTGCCTCCTAAAATGTAACGGAGGCGCTCAAAGGTTCCCTCAGCCTGGTTGGCAATCAGGTGGCGAGTGTAAGTGCACAAGGGAGCTTGACTGTGAGACAGACATGTCGAGCAGGGACGAAAGTCGGAACTAGTGATCTGGCCACGGCATGTGGAAGCGTGGTCACTCAACGGATAAAAGGTACCCCGGGGATAACAGGCTGATCTTCCCCAAGAGTCCATATCGACGGGATGGTTTGGCACCTCGATGTCGGCTCGTCGCATCCTGGGGCTGGAGTAGGTCCCAAGGGTTGGGCTGTTCGCCCATTAAAGCGGCACGCGAGCTGGGTTTAGAACGTCGTGAGACAGTTCGGTCCCTATCCGCCGCGCGCGCAGGAAACTTGAGAAAGGCTGTCCCTAGTACGAGAGGACCGGGATGGACGAACCTCTGGTGTGCCAGTTGTTCCGCCAGGAGCACGGCTGGTTGGCTACGTTCGGAAGTGATAACCGCTGAATGCATCTAAGCGGGAAGCACGTTTCAAGATGAGGTTTCCCACCCAGGAATGGGGTAAGGCCCCCCACAGAACATGGGGTTGATAGGCCGGAGGTGTACAGCAGTAATGCCCAGCCGACCGGTACTAATAGGCCGAGGGCTTGTCCCAACCACGTACAAGACCACACACACGTGTGAGACACCCGCGCACAAGACGAACACGATGTTCGCGTCCACTAGGCAGTTCCCAACCAACAAACCCAAGCTCTCACGACACCCAGCGTGTCGAGACAGGGTCTGTAGAGGTTGAAAGAGTTACGGCGGCCATAGCGAAACGGGAAACACCCGGTCCCATACCGAACCCGGAAGTTAAGCCTTTCAGCGCCGATGGTACTGCAACCGAGAGGTTGTGGGAGAGTAGGACGCCGCCGGACATACATTNCACCCGGTCCCATACCGAACCCGGAAGTTAAGCCTTTCAGCGCCGATGGTACTGCAACCGAGAGGTTGTGGGAGAGTAGGACGCCGCCGGACATACATTGTGGAAGTGGGGTCACCTTCGGGTGGCCCCACTTCTGCATTTCGGGCCAAGTCGTTGCGAGCTGTCGTGGCCGCGTACGAGGGCCACGAAGCGTCCACAGGACCGTCTTCCAGCGTGCTGTCCCCAGGACTGCCCGTCGTGGTGCTGCCGGCGTCGGTCCGCTCCGTGAGTGTGGTGCGCCAGGAGGTGCACTGTGGAGAAGACACAGACGAAGGATCAGGCCGCCGACGAGGTGGCGGTCAACGACGTACGACTGGTGGGCCGGGTCACCGGCGAGCCGGCCGCGATGGAGCTGCCGAGCGGCGATGTCCTGGTGACGTTCCGGATCTCGGTGCCGCGCGCTGTCCCGGCCGCCGTGCAGGCCAGGCGTGGTCAGGGCGTCGACTCGGTGCCGTGCACGGTGTGGATCCCGCGGTTGCGGCGCAGCGTGCTGGGCTGGCGGGCTGGCGACCTGGTCGAGGTCAGCGGCGCCGTGCGGTGCCGGTTCTTCCAGGCGGGAGGGGCGACCCGGTCCCGGGTCGAGGTGGAGGCGGCAAGCGCCAGGATCATCCGCCGGTCACGGGCCGCATGAGCACGCCGAGGCTCGGCTTGGGCTGGAAGGAGGTCGCCTTCTCCGGCAGCAGGCCGCCGGACTCGATCAGCGTCTGCACCTGTTCGAAGTCGGGGCTCGGCAGCAGCACAGCCGGCGAGGTAGGCGAGGCCGCGGCGAGCGCGTCGTCCACGTTGTGGTGGTGGTGGACCCGCTGCACCGGCTCGGCCAGCCGGGGGAGTGCGCGTTCGTGGAGCCAGGCCACGGCGGCCTGGTGGTCCAGGTCACGAGGGGCTGCGGTGTGCCACTCGTCGCCATCGGTGAGCACGAGGTGCGTGCTGTCCAGGGCGCCGAGCGCGTGCTGACGGCTGCTGACCGTCACCTCGGCGCCGGTCGCCCGGACCGCGGTGATCAGGTCCGCCAACGTGGTCCCGGACAGCGTGCGGTGGATCGCTCCGAGGAACAGGGGAGTGTCGTCCTGGTCGACGATCATCGCCAGTCCGGCATCCCACGGCGTGCCCGGGTGCTCCTCCTGCAGGCGAAGGTAGGCGGCGTAGCGGTGGTGCCCGTCGGCGAGCAGGCACCTGGAGCGCGACAGCGTGTCGGCGATCGTCTCGAGCTGCCCCGCGTCACGGATCGCCCAGATGCGCTGGCGTTGACCTGCGCGGTCGAGGTAGCGCCAGCCCGGCTTGGTCCGGGCCACGTCGGCAAGGACGGCACGGAGCGCCGGATCACCGTGGTGCACCAGAAGGATCGGTGCGGGGTTGAGGTCCATCTGGAGCATCCGGTCCGCGAGCTCGCCCGCCTGCTCGGGGTGGATCGCCTCGTGCGGCCAGACGGCACGCTCTGCCGGGGTCTCAGCCCGGTGCGACATGTCGAGGGCGCCGACGAGCCCGCGGACGGTCAGCCCGCCCACGGTGTACTCGTGCAGGTAGACCGCCGGCTCGGTGTCGGACGTCGCACGGCCCTGCTCGATCCACCGGGTCAGGCGGGACGCGACGTCGCGGTAGGGTCGCGCCAGCGCTCGAGCCGATGCCGGGTCCCCGACCCGCTTCGGAGCCAGCATGACCGCCCGGAACGGGTGGAGCGTCAAGGGCTTCGCGACGTACGGGGGCACGACGGTGGCGAAGTCCATCGAAGCATCGTAGGGGGACGCTGGTCACGATCCGGAGAGGGGTGGAGGATGCTCGAGGAGTCGAGGAGCGCAGTCCTGGAGGCCCATGACCTGGTCATGTTCGACCTGGACGGTGTCGTCTACGTCAGCGGTCACGCCATCGACGGCGTCGCCGAGCGCATCGACCGGGTCCGCTCGGCCGGCGCGCACGTCGCGTTCGTCACCAACAACGCCTCCCGCACTCCCGAGCAGGTCGCCCGGAAGCTCAGGGACCTGGGTGTCTCGGCGGTCGACACCGACGTCGTCACGTCCGCGCAGGCCGCGGCCCGGCTGCTCGCGGACCAGCACGGGAGCGGTGCGAAGATCCTGCTCCTGGGCGGGGAAGGCCTGCGCGTGGCGTTGACCGAGGCCGGTCTCGAGCCGGTCGAGGACCCGGACGGAGCCGTCGCGGTGGCGAGCGGCTACGGCCCCGACGTGCGGTGGCGCGACATCATGCGGGTCGCGACGCTGGTGCGCGACGGCCTGCCCTACGTCGCCAGCAACACCGACATGACGATTCCCACCTCCTATGGCCTCGCGCCCGGGCACGGCGTGCTCGTGCAGACCATCGCGGGTTTCGCCGGGGTGGAGGCGACCGTGGCCGGCAAGCCGGAGAAGCCGCTGATGGAGGAGACGGTGCTGCGGGTGGGCGGCGACCGGCCGATCATGGTCGGCGACCGGCTCGACACCGACATCGAGGGCGCCCACGCGCTCGGCGTACCGTCGCTGCTCGTGCTCACCGGCGTGACGTGGCTCGAGCAGCTCGTCGCGGCCGCACCCGAGCTGCGGCCGAGCTACATCTCGCCCACGCTCGCAGGGCTCTTCGAGCCGCACCCGGTGCCGACCGAGGAGGACGGGGCAGCCCGGCTGAACGGCTGGACCGCGTCCGTCGAGGACGGCCGGCTGGTGGTCGACGGCGAGGGCAGTGACGCGGACTGGTGGCGTGTCGCGGCGGTGGCCGCCTGGCGCCACCTGGACGACGGTGGCACGCCGGCGGACGTCACCGACACGACCCCGCCCGGACCGGTCCGGCAGCTGGGCGACGAGTAGGCTCGCGGCCATGGACCAGGTCGCCGACGCCACGCCTCCCGAGCCGCACGAGGCCGGTGGCGCACCGTCCGTCGAACCTGCTCCGGAGCCCCGCGCGCCGATCGACTACGAACCGACGGGCGTGGAGTCCGTCGACCGGGTGCTGGCGGACGTCGCCACGATCGCCGACCGTCCGGTGGGGGAGCACGTCGAGGTCTTCGAGCGCGCGCACGAGCAGCTGCGCCGGGCCCTCGACGCCCAGCCCGATCCCGCATCCCACGGCGGACAGGGCGCCTGACGCACCGTGCCCCCCCGACGACTTCGACTCGACCAGGAGCTGGTCCGTCGCGGCCTGGCCCGCTCCCGCGAGCACGCGAGCGAGCTGGTGGCGGCGGGCCGCGTGACGGTCTCGGGCGCCGTGGCGACCAAGCCCGCGACCGGCGTGACCACCGACGGGGCGATCGTGGTGCGGGAGGACCCGACCTCGGTCGACTACGTGTCGCGCGGCGGGCACAAGCTGGCCGGTGCGCTGGAGGCGTTCGCGGCCCACGGCCTCAGCGTCGAAGGCAAGCGCTGCCTCGACGCGGGCGCCTCCACCGGTGGGTTCACCGACGTGCTGCTGCGTGCCGGCGCGCGCGAGGTGGTGGCGGTCGACGTCGGCTACGGGCAGCTGGCGTGGTCGCTGCAGAGCGACGAGCGCGTCGTCGTGCACGACCGCACCAACATCCGGGAGCTGACCCCGGAGATCGTCGGGGAGCCCGTCGACCTCGTCGTCGGTGACCTGTCCTTCATCTCGCTCGCGCTCGTCCTGGACCCGCTGCTGTCGGTCACGCGCGAGGACGGTGAGCTGGCCCTGATGGTGAAGCCGCAGTTCGAGGTCGGCAAGGAGCGCGTCGGCAAGGGTGGTGTGGTGCGCGACCTGGCGCTGCGGGCCGAGGCGGTCACGACGATCGCCGACCTCGCCGCCGCGCGCGGCTGGGGTGCGGTCGCCGTGACGGTCAGCCCCTTGCCCGGGCCGTCCGGCAACGTGGAGTTCTTCCTGCTCCTGCGGCGCGGTGGCGCACAGGTCGACGCGGACGACATCCGCGCTGAGGTCGATCGTGCGGCCTCGCTGGGGGTGGCGGGTGAGAGGGTGGACCCGTGATCGTCGACAGCCCGGTGCGCCGTGTCCTCGTGCTCGCCCACACCGGGCGCGCCGAGGTGCGCGAGGTGGCGCGCGCCTGCGTCGAGGCCCTGACCCAGCACGGCATCTCGGTGCGCCTGCTGGCCGACGAGGCGGCCGACCTCGGCCTCGGCCCCGACCCGCTCGGCGAGGGGCTCGTCGAGACGACGGTGGCCGAGGACGTGCCCGGTGAGGGCTGCGAGCTGGTGCTGGTCATCGGGGGCGACGGGTCGATCCTGCGGGCGGCCGAGCTCACCCACGAGACGAGCACGCCGCTGCTGGGGGTGAACTTGGGCCACGTCGGGTTCCTGGCCGAGGCCGAGCAGGAGGACGTGGAGTCGACGATCCAGGCGATCGTGGACCGCGCCTACACCGCTGAGGACCGCCTGACCCTGGCCGTGTGCGTCATGCAGGGCAAGGAGGTCCTCTTCTCGACCTTCGCCCTCAACGAGGCGAGCGTGGAGAAGGCTGCCCGCGAGCGGATGCTCGAGGTGGTGGTGGAGGTCGACGGACGTCCGCTGTCGCGCTGGGGCTGCGACGGCGTCGTGTGTGCCACCCCGACCGGCTCGACGGCCTACAACTTCAGCGCCGGCGGTCCGGTGGTCTGGCCGGAGGTCGAGGCGTTGCTGATGGTTCCGTTGAGCGCCCACGCGCTGTTCGCCCGTCCGATGGTCGTCGCCCCGACCTCGGTCCTGGCGATCGAGGTGCTGGCCAACACGGAGGGCTCCGGTGTCCTGTGGTGCGACGGCCGCCGCTCGGTCGACCTGCCTCCGGGCGCCCGGATCGAGGTGCGCCGCGGCGAACGCCCGGTGCGTCTGGTCCGGCTGCACGCGGCTCCGTTCACCGACCGGCTCGTCGCGAAGTTCGGGCTGCCGGTCGAAGGCTGGCGCGGCGCCGCCGAACGCCGCCGCAGGGACAACGGTGACGCCGATGCTTGAGGAGCTGCGGATCAGCTCGCTCGGCGTGATCGACTCCTCGACGCTCGAGCTCGGCCCCGGGCTGACGGTCATCACGGGTGAGACGGGCGCCGGCAAGACCATGGTGGTCACCGCGCTGGGCCTGCTGCTCGGCGGACGGGCCGACTCCGGCGCCGTACGCTCGGGGGCGAAGCAGGCGCGCGTCGAGGGCGTCGTGGCGGCCGGGTCGCTGACCGACTTCCGAAGGGCTGTCGAGGACACCGGCGGCGAGGTCGAGGACGACCAGGTGGTGCTCGCCCGCAACGTCGCAGCGCAAGGCCGTTCGCGCGCCTGGGTCGGCGGCGCGGCGGTGCCGGTGACGACCCTGGCCGAGCTCGCCGAGCCGCTGGTGGCGGTCCACGGGCAGTCCGACCAGCACCGGCTGCTGAAGTCGGGTGCCCAGCGCGCGTCGCTCGACCGGTTCGGCGGGGCGGAGCTGGCGGAGACCGCCGCGGCCTACGCCGCCCGGTGGGCCGAGCTGGCCCAGACCGAGCGGACGCTCGCCGACGTCGTCGGCTCCGCGCGCGAGCGCGCCCGGGAGGCAGACCAGCTGCGGTTCGGCCTCGATGAGGTCGAGGCCGTCGATCCGCAGCCGGGGGAGGACGCCGAGCTGGCCTCCGAGGAGACCCGTCTCGGGTTCGCCGACACGCTGCGCACCGCGGCCGAGCAGGCCCGGGAGGCCCTCTCCAGCGACGAGGGCGCCGTGGACGCGCTGGCCACGACCAGCGCCGCCCGCCAGGCGCTCGAAGGCGTGCGTGAGCACGACGCCACGGCAGGAGAGCTCGCCGACCGGGCTGCGGAGCTGAGCCACCTCCTGGTCGACCTGGCCGGTGACGTGGCGTCCTATGCCGCGTCGCTCGACACCGACCCGGCGCGCCTCGCCGCCGTGTCCGAGCGCCGGGCGGCACTGACCGCGCTCACCCGCAAGTACGGCGAGACCATCGACGAGGTCCTCGCCTGGGCCGAGGAGGGCGCCAAGCGCCTGCTCGACCTCGAGGACACCGACGGCCAGATCGCCGAGCTGGAGCAGCGCCGCGACCGGATCCGGGGCGAGCTGGGCGAGCTGGCGGCCCGGCTCAGCGACCAGCGCGCGCAGGCGGCGACCCGCCTCGGCGCCGCGGTGAGCGACGAGCTCACCTCCCTCGCCATGCCGCACGCCACGGTGAGCATCGCCGTCACCCAGCAGGAGGTGGCAGCGCCGGAGACGCCGTCCGGCCCCGTCATCCAGGTGGGCCGGCGCTGGCTGCGGGCCACCTCGCACGGTGTCGACGACGTCGAGTTCCTGCTCGCCGCCAACACCGGCGCCGACGCTCGTCCGCTCCACAAGGGCGCGTCCGGCGGTGAGCTCTCCCGCGTGATGCTCGCCCTCGAGGTGTCGCTGGCCGGGACCGGCTCGGTGCCGACGTTCGTCTTCGACGAGGTCGACGCCGGAGTGGGCGGCCGCGCGGCGATCGAGGTAGGCCGCCGGTTGGCGGCGCTCGCGCGCTCCTCGCAGGTGCTGGTGGTGACGCACCTGCCGCAGGTGGCCGCCTACGCCGACCGCCACGTGGTGGTGCACAAGTCCAGCGACGGGTCCGTGACGACGTCCGGGCTCGTCACGCTCGACGAGGACAGCCGGGAGCAGGAGCTGTCCCGGATGCTCGCCGGTGTGGAGGACTCCGAGAGCGCTCGGGCCCACGCCCGCGAGCTGCTCGACGCCGCCGCGCCCGAGCGGGCGTGCCTCCCGGAGGGGCAGGGGCGCGGCTGAGACCATGGCGCGGTCATGAAGTTCGCAGTCCGCTCCCGTCCAGCCCCCGCCCTCCCCGGCGTCCACGGCCCCGCGCGCATCCACCGGCGTACGTCCAGCGTCCTGGGCCGTCTGCAGGCAGGTGACGTCGCCGTCATCGACCACACCGACATGGACCGCGAGACCGCGCAGTCCTTCGTCGACGCCGGCGTCGTCGCGGTGGTCAATGCCGGACCGATGATCTCGGGGCGCTTCCCGAACCTCGGCCCGGCCCGGCTCGTCGCGGCGGGCGTCCTCGTCGTCGACAACGCGGGCGCGGTGGTCTTCGACCGCCTCAAGGACGGCACCGCCGTCCGCATCGACGGGGGAGTGGTCTACGCCGGGGAGATCCTGGTCGCACCGGCCCGCGAGCTGACCGACGAGCTCGTCCGCTCGGAGATGGACAAGGCCCGCAGCGGCCTCGCCGCCCAGCTGGAGAGCTTCACCCACAACACGACCGAGTTCCTCCGCCGCGAGCAGGACCTGCTCCTGCACGGTCACGGCGTCCCGCGGACCTCGACCGAGATGGCAGGACGCCCCGTCGTGGTGGCCGTCCGGTCGCACGGCTGGGAGCAGGAGCTGAGCGGTATCAAGCCGTTCGTGCGCGAGCAGAAGCCGGTCCTCATCGGCGTCGACCGCGGCGCGGATGCGCTGGCCAGCGCCGGGCACCGTCCTGACGTGGTCGTGGTGACCGGTGGCAGCGACGACCTGCCGAGCGCAGCCGTGCTGCGCAAGGCGCGTGACGTCGTCGTGCTCGTCGAGCGGGGTGCGCCGCGCAGTGCCACCGAGCACTTCGAGCGCATCGGCGTGAGGCCGCTGCGGTTCGAGACCACCGCGACGACCGAGGACGCCGCGCTCCTCCTCGCCTCCGCGCGCGAGGCGACACTGATCGTCGGTGTCGGCATGCACGCGACGCTGAGCGAGTTCCTCGACCGTCGCCGTGCCGGGCTCGCGAGCACGTTCCTGACGCGGCTCAAGCTCGGGCCCGACCTCGTGGACGCGGCGGCCCTGCCCCGCCTCTACGACGGTGCCGTCCGCCCGCGGCACCTGCTGGGTGCCGTCCTGGCCGGCGTGCTCGCCGTCGGCGCGGCCGTCAGCGTCACGCCCGTCGGCCAGCAATGGGTCGACGACGCGTCGCCGGCCGTCTCCCGCACCACCTCCGACCTGTTCGACAACGTACGAGGAATTCTCCCGTGATCACCCTGCGTCACCACGTGCTCACCATCGTCGCCGTCTTCCTGGCGCTCGCCGCGGGCATCGTGCTCGGCGGCGGACCGCTGTCCGACGTCGGCGCCACCGTCGCGACCGCCGGCAAGGACGAGGACGCCCCGCCAGCGGGCGCCAGCCCGCAGGCCGGCTACAACGAGGCGTTCCTGTCCGCCGTCGGCCCCTCGATGATCGGTGGCCGGCTGGCCGACCGGTCGGTGGCCGTGGTCACCGTCCCGGGCGCCGACGAGCGGATCGTGACGGCACTGGCCGACGGGATCGCCGCGGCCGGCGGGACGGTCAGCGCCCGCTACTCGCTCACCGACGACCTCGTCGACCCCGCACAGAAGTCGCTGGTCGACACGCTCGGCAGCCAGCTCCTCACGCAGCAGGCCAAGGGGGCGGTCGCCCCCGAGGCGTCGACGTACGACCGGATCGGGCAGCTCCTCGGCCTCGCGGTCGCCAGCAAGGCGGCCGAGGGCGAGGACGTCAACGGCAAGGCCCGCGGCATCGTGGACGCCATCAGCGGCGCCGGGCTGCTGACGAAGCCCGACAAGGTCTCTCAGCGGTCCCCGCTGGTCCTGCTGGTGCTGGGCACCGATGCCGACGACGACGGCTCGGACGCGATCCTGGCCGGCCTCGCCGAGGGCCTCGCCGCCCAGGCGACGGGCGTCGTCGTCGCGGGCACGACCGCCGACGGTGCCTCGGGGCAGCTCGGCCGGCTGCGCGGCGACCCGGCAGCGGCCGCCGTCGCGAGCGTGGACGGGACCGACACCACCGCCGGACGGGTGGCGACGATCGTCACTCTCCAGCGCTCGTTGGGCAACCAGGGCGGGTCCTACGGTGCGTCGGGTTCTGACGGACCGCTCCCTCTCGGGTAGGATCGAAGCCCGTGAAGAGCCGCACGCCGACCAAGCACGTATTCGTGACCGGAGGCGTCGCCTCCTCCCTCGGCAAGGGGCTCACCGCCTCGAGCCTGGGCAACCTGCTGAAGGCGCGCGGACTGCGCGTCACGATGCAGAAGCTGGATCCGTACCTCAACGTCGATCCCGGCACGATGAACCCCTTCCAGCACGGTGAGGTCTTCGTGACCAACGACGGGGCCGAGACCGACCTCGACATCGGGCACTACGAGCGGTTCCTCGACACCGACCTCAACCAGATCGCCAACGTGACGACCGGGCAGGTCTACTCGACCGTCATCGCCAAGGAGCGCCGCGGCGACTACCTCGGCGACACCGTGCAGGTGATCCCGCACATCACCAACGAGATCAAGGACCGCATCCTCGCGATGGGCGGCCCGGACATCGACGTGGTGATCACGGAGGTCGGCGGCACTGTCGGCGACATCGAGTCGCTGCCCTTCCTCGAGGCGGCGCGCCAGACCCGGCACGAGATCGGTCGCGACAACTGCTTCTTCATCCACGTCTCGCTGGTGCCCTACATCGGCCCGTCGGGCGAGCTGAAGACGAAGCCGACCCAGCACTCGGTGGCCGCGCTGCGCTCGATCGGCATCCAGCCCGACGCGATCGTGTGCCGTGCGGACCGCGACCTCCCCGAGAGCATCAAGCGCAAGATCGCGCTCATGTGCGACGTCGACGACGACGCGGTGGTGACCTGCGCCGACGCGCCGTCGATCTACGACATCCCGAAGGTGCTGCACCGCGAGGGCCTCGACGCCTACGTCGTACGCCGCCTCGACCTGCCCTTCCGCGACGTCGACTGGACCAACTGGGACGACCTGCTCCGCCGGGTGCACCACCCGTCGGAGGAGGTCACCGTCGCGCTCGTCGGCAAGTACATCGACCTCCCCGACGCCTACCTCTCGGTCAGCGAGGCCCTGCGTGCCGGCGGCTTCGCCCACGAGGCGAAGGTCAACATCCGCTGGGTCGCCTCCGACGAGTGCGAGACCGAGGCGGGCGCAGCCAAGCACCTCGCCGACGTCGATGCCGTCCTCGTCCCCGGCGGCTTCGGCGTGCGTGGCATCGAGGGCAAGCTCGGCGCCCTGCACTACACGCGCACCCACGGCATCCCGACCCTCGGCCTGTGCCTCGGCCTGCAGTGCATGGTCATCGAGTTCGCGCGCAACGTCGCGGGGCTCGAGAAGGCCGGCTCGACGGAGTTCGACCCCGACACGGTCGAGCCGGTGATCTCCACCATCGAGGAGCAGAAGAAGTACGTCGAGGGCGCCGGCGACCTGGGCGGCACCATGCGGCTCGGGCTGCAGCGTGCCGAGCTGGCCGAGGGCAGCGTCGTACGAGCGGCCTACGGCACCGGCATCATCGAGGAGCGTCACCGCCACCGCTACGAGTTCAACGACGCCTACCGCGACACGCTCGCGAAGGCCGGGCTGGTCTTCTCCGGCATCAACCCCGAGCTCGGCCTGGTCGAGTTCGTCGAGCTGCCGGCCGACGTGCACCCCTACTACGTCGCCACCCAGGCCCACCCCGAGCTGCGCTCGCGCCCGACGCGGCCGCACCCGCTGTTCGCGGGGCTGATCGGTGCCGCGATCGAGCGCCAGCGCTCGGAGCGCTTCCCGATCGACGAGTCCGGCCTGCGCCGCAAGGACGAGGTCGAGGTCGAGGCCTGAGCCCCGGAGGGCCCACTTGTCAGGCTCTCGCTGAACATGTCAGGCCGTGCACGGCCTGACATGTTCAGCGATCCCCGGTCAGCCGGGGATCGCTGAAATGAGGCAGGGGGCGCCGCGGTGGCGGCGGGTCAGAGCTGGCGGGCCTGGAGGATCCGGCCCAGCACGAACGAGTTCGAGCGCAGCTGGTTGCGGGCGTAGGCCATCAGGGTCTCGTCGTCGGCAGCCTTCTCCGCCGCGGCGAGGAACGCCGCGTCGCCGGCGCCCAAGGGGAACATCGCGCGGATGGTGAGTCCCTGGTTGAGCAGGCCGCCCTTGAGCGTGTGCAGCTCGTCGAGGTAGCGGTGGGTGAACGGCGCGAGGAGCTCGGCCTGCCCGGGACGCCAGAACGTCGAGCCGAGCATCAGCGTCTCGCGGCTCGCGGGCACGGCGTAGTCGACGAAGAATGCGCGCCAGACCTCCTCCTTGGCCTCCACGTCCGGGCGGGCGGCGAGCACGGCGAGGCGGCGCATCCCGGCATCGGGGTCGGGGTCGGACTCGAGCAGGGAGCGGACCTTCGCCCCGTCGTAGTCGCCGAGCTCCGAGCGGCGTACGGCGATGCGCCACGCCAGGTCGAGGTCGGTGGCCTGCCCGGCGGCCTCCTCCAGCACGGCCCAGTGGGCATCGGTCGAGGCCGACGCGGCCAGCGTGCGCAGGGCGGCCTGCCGGGCGTCGGGGAGCTCGACGAGCCCGACGGCGGCGTCGGCCAGGGCACGGAGCAGACCGGGGGACTCCGCGGCCGGTGCCCAGCGGTCGGCGACCTGGAGCGCCTGGCCGAGGAAGGGCTCGATCAGCGCAGGGCTGGTCTCGGTGGTCAGGGCGCGGGTCAGCGCTGCGGAGACCTCGCGCGGGGCGACGTCGCCGAGCAGGAGCAGCTGTCCGGCGGTCGCCGCCACGAGGGCGCGGTCGAGGGGATCGGTGAGCTGCTGCACGCGCTGCAGCATCTGCTCCAGCGAGGTCGCGTCGGGCTTCACCGCCGCGAAGGTGTAGTCGCCGGCGTTGACCAGCCGCAGGTCGCCCGCGGGGAGCTCGATGGTGGTCCGCTGCCCGGCCACCTCGTGGGAGGACCGGCCGACCGGAACCAGGTCGTCGCCGGAGGTGTCGAAGACCGCGATGTCGAGGCGGTGCGGCCGGGGCTCCTGGTCGTCGGTGGTCTCGACGACCAGCTCGTCGCCGACCAGCGAGATGACGTCGGTGCCGGCCTCGTCGAGCCAGGCCTTGGTCCAGGCCGACAGGTCACGGCCCGAGGCCCGGGCGTAGCAGTCCATCAGGTCGTCGAGGCGGGTGTTGGAGAAGGCGTAGCGGCTGAAGTAGTCGCGCAGGCCCTCCACGAACGCGTCCTCGCCGATGTAGGCGACCAGCTGGTGCAGGACGCTCTGGCCCTTGACGTAGGTGATCGCGTCGAAGTTCGACATGGCGGCCGAGACGTCGGGGACGTCGCCGCGGATGGGGTGCCGGGCCGGGCTCATGTCCATCTCGTAGGCGGTGCGCTTGGCGGCGGCGAGGAAGGTGGCCCACTGGTCGGTGAACTCGGTCGCGCCGGCCATGCCCCAGTTGGCCGCCCAGGAGGCGAACGCCTCGTTGAGCCACAGGTCGTCCCACCACTGCATCGTGACCAGGTCACCGAACCACATGTGCGCCATCTCGTGGAGGATGAACTCGGCGCGCACGCCGCGCTGGGCGTGGGTCGGCGGGGTGCGGAAGAGCTGCCCGTCGCCGTAGGTCACGCAGCCCCAGTTCTCCATCGCGCCGCCGAGGTTGGGCACGAAGACCTGGTCGTAGCGCTCCTGTGGGAAGGGGAAGGCGAACCGCTCACCGAAGAAGGCCAGGCCCTGCCGGGTGAGGGTGACCAGCTCGTCGAGGTCGCGCTCCATGACCGACACCAGGGACTGGCGGCAGTAGAAGCCGAGGTCGTAGCCGTCGTGCTGGCGCCGCACCTCGTGGAACGGGCCGGCGTTGACCACGACGACGTACGTCGAGAGGCGGGGGGTGTCGGGGAAGGTCCACACGCGTGCGTCGGCGGCCCCGGCGTCCTCGACCGACTCCGGCGCGCCGTTGGAGGTCACCAGCCACGACGAGGGAGCGGTCACGGTGAATCGGTGCGGGGCCTTGAGGTCGGGCTGGTCGAAGCAGGCCCACACCCGGCGCGCCTCGTCGGGCTCGAGGCTGGTCCAGACGTAGACGAGCTTGTCGGTCGGGTCGACCGTGCGCAGGATGCCCTCGCCGCTGTCGGTGTTGTCGGTGCTCGCCTCGACGACGAGCACGTTCACCTCGGCCAGCGGGGGCAGCGGCAGGCGACCGTCGGCGGCCGCCGACACGTCCACCTCCTCGCCGTTGAGCGTGGCGCGGGCGACGTCCATCGCCACGTCGACGAAGGTGGTGGCACCGGGCTCGGAGCAGGTGAAGGTGATGTTGCTGACCGAGGACCAGACCTCGCCCTCGAGCAGCCCGGTCATGTCGACCGCGATGTCGTAGCGCTGCACCTCGAGGAGGGCGGAACGGGTGGCTGCTTCGTGCCTGGTGAGGGTCGACAACGTCATACGGGTGACCGTACTCACCCTGTCCATCCGCGCTAGCGTGCGGGGCATGTCACACCCGCCACGCCCCGACGCAGCAGAACCTCCCGTGCATCCGCTCGCCGACCGGCCGATGTCCTGGCCGGTGGTGGACAGCCGCGACCTGCACCGCGACGACTGGGTGGTGGCCCTGCGCGAGGACACGATCACCCGCCCCGGGCACGACGAGCGGTTCAGCCGGATCAGCCTCGAGCACCCCGGCGCGGTCATCGTGCTGGCCGTCGACGCCGAGGAGCGGGTGATGTGCCTGCGGCAGTACCGCCACACCAGCGGCCACGAGTTCGTCGAGCTGCCGGCCGGGCTCCGCGACGCCGGTGACGAGCCGGCCGTCGAGACGGCGAAGCGCGAGCTGCGTGAGGAGGTGGAGCTCGACGCGGCCGACTGGCGGCTGCTGCTGAGCACCTACTCCAGCGCCGGCATCACCGACGAGGTGCACGAGATCTTCCTCGCGCGCGACCTCACGCACGCGCCGCGCGGCGACTTCGAGATGCGTCACGAGGAGGCCGAGATGGAGCGCTTCTGGGTGCCCTACGACGACCTGCTCGAGGCGGTGCTCGACGGCCGGGTGCGGCAGGGCCCGCTCGTGCAGGCGGTGCTGGCGTACGCCGTGCTGAGGAGCCGGGGCACCCTGGACGCCGGATGACCCCGCCCGGGAGTAGTGTCGTCCCGCTGTGAGGCGGGCCACACCGTGGTGCCCGCCCCGATCCCCGAGGAGCAAGGCATGAAGGTCGGCGTACCCAAGGAAGTCAAGAACCGCGAGTACCGCGTGGCCCTGACCCCCATCGGTGTGCACGAGCTGGTCCAGCACGGCCACGAGGTCTACGTGCAGAAGACCGCCGGCGAGGGCTCGCTGATCCCCGACGACGAGTACGTCGCCGCGGGCGCCACCATGCTCGACACGGCCGACGACGTGTGGGGCACCGCCGACATGATCCTCAAGGTCAAGGAGCCGGTCGCGGAGGAGTACGGCCGGATGCGCGAGGGCCAGACCCTCTTCACCTACCTCCACCTCGCCGCCGACAAGCCCCTCACCGAGGAGCTGATGAAGCGCAAGGTCACCGGCATCGCCTACGAGACCGTGCAGCTGCCCTCCGGCGGGCTGCCGCTGCTCTACCCGATGTCCGAGGTGGCGGGCTGCCTCGCGCCCCAGGTCGGGGCGTACTCCCTGATGAAGGCCAACGGTGGCCGCGGTGTGCTGATGGGCGGTGTCGGCGGTGTCGCCAACGCCAAGGTCGTCATCATCGGCGCCGGCGTCTCGGGCCAGAACGCCGCCAACATCGCGCTGGGCATGGGCGCCGACGTGACGCTGCTCGACACCGACCTCGACAAGCTGCGGATGTCGTTCTGGCGCTACAACAACCGGGTCCACGGGCTCGCCTCGTCCAAGCTCGCGATCGAGCAGCAGGTGATGGAGGCCGACATGGTGATCGGCGCCGTGCTGATCCCCGGCGCGGCCGCGCCCAAGCTCGTCAGCAACGACCTCGTCTCGCGGATGAAGCCCGGCTCGGTGCTCGTCGACATCGCCATCGACCAGGGCGGCTGCTTCGAGGACTCGCACGCCACCACCCACGACGACCCGACCTACGCGGTGCACGACTCGGTCTTCTACTGCGTGGCCAACATGCCCGGCGCGGTGCCCAACACCTCGACGTACGCCCTCACCAACGCGACGCTGCCCTACGCCGTCGCGCTGGCCGACAAGGGCTGGGAGCAGGCACTGCGCGACGACCGGAGCCTCGCGCTCGGCCTGAACACCCACGCCGGCCAGCTCACCAACGACCCGGTGGGTGTCGCCGTCGGCATCGAGTCGGTGGGACTCGATACCGTTCTGGGGTGAGCTCTGGTGTGACGCTGCGCCGTGCCGTGCGCACCTATCTCGACCACCTCGCGGTCGAGCGCGGGCTGGCGGTCAACACGCTGAGCTCCTACACGCGTGACCTGGGGCGCTACGACGAGTTCCTGGCGACCCAGGGGATCGAGGACCTGGACGCGGTCACCGAGGCGACGGTGGCCGCGTTCCTCGTCGACCTGCGCGAGGGCAGCGACGGCCATCCGCCGCTGAGCGCGACCTCGGCGGCGCGCACGGTGGTCGCGGTGCGCGGCTTCCACAAGTTCGCGGTGGCCGACGGGCTGGCCACGGCCGACCCGGCCGCGGCGGTGAAGCCACCCACACCGGCGAAGCGGCTGCCGAAGGCGCTGCCGCTCTCCGACGTGGAGGCGATCCTCGAGGCGGCCGGTGCACCGGCCACCGTCCTGGCGCTGCGCGACCGAGCCCTCCTCGAGCTGCTCTACGGCACGGGTGCCCGCATCTCCGAGGCGGTCGGGCTCGACGTCGACGACCTCGACAGTGTCGACGGCACCGTCCTGCTGCGGGGCAAGGGTGGCAAGGAGCGGCTGGTGCCGGTGGGCACCTACGCCCGCGAGGCCGTCGGTGCCTACCTCACCCGCGCACGCCCCGAGCTCGTCGGCACCGGCCGCGGTGGTCCGGCGATGTTCCTCAACTCCCGCGGTGGCCGGCTGTCCCGGCAGAGCGCCTGGGCGGTCCTGGTGAAGGCGTCGGAGCGCGCCGGGGTCACGGCCTCGGTGTCCCCGCACACGCTGCGGCACTCCTTCGCCACCCACCTCCTCGACGGCGGCGCAGACGTCCGCGTGGTGCAGGAGCTGCTCGGTCACGCCTCGGTCACGACCACGCAGGTCTACACCCTCGTCACCGTCGACAACCTCCGCGAGGTGTTCGCCACGGCCCACCCGCGGGCCCGGGAGTGACCACGCCGTGATCCGCCTCCGCCTCTTGGACGGGGTGTCCTGGGAGGGCACCCCGCTCCCCGGTGAGCGGGTCGGTGCCCTGCTGGCGGTCCTGGCCGCGGAGCACGCGGGCGTCTCCGACGCCCGGCTCGTCGAGGAGATCTGGCCGGACGCAACGCCGGTGCACCCGGCCAAGGCCCTCCAGGTGCTGGTCTCCCGCACCCGCGCGGCCACGCTGGCGCGCGCCATCGACCGGGTCGAGGGCGGCTACCGGCTCGGTCTCACCGACGAGGAGGTCGACGTCCGGGCACAGGCCGCCGCGCTCGCCGGGGCCCGCACGGCCCTGGTCGCGGGTGATGCGACCGAGGCCTTCCGGCTCGCCTCCGCCGCGGCCGAAGTGGCCGTCGATCCGGCGGCGGGGGCCGAGCCGGTGGCGGCGCTGCGGCGCGGCGCCGTGGCACGACGTACGACGGCGCAGGAGGTGGCCGCCCTCGCCGCGGCGCGCCTGGGCCGGCACGCGGAGGCCCGCGACGGACTGCTCGCCGCCCACGAGCGGCGCCGCGACGACACTGATGTGCTCGATGCCCTGCTGCGCGCCGAGGCTGCCACCGCCGGCCCGGCGACGGCGCTGGCCCGCTACGAGTCCTACCGTGCCGACCTGGCCGACCGGCTCGGCATCGATCCCGACCCCGCCCTGCAGCGGCTGCACGGCGAGCTGCTGGCGGCCGACGACCCGGTGCGCAGCGGCCTGCGCTACGACGGGGCCGGGCTGCTCGGGCGCCAGGAGGACCTCGCCCGGCTGCGCGCCGCGCTGGCCGCGGCCCGCCTGGTCACCGTGCTGGGCCCGGGTGGCATCGGCAAGACGAGCATCGCGCAGGTCATCGCCCGCGAGTCGAGGCAGCCGCGCGTCCACGTGGTCGAGCTCGTCGGGGTCGGCGCCGGCGACGACGTGGTCGTCGCCGTCGGTGCGGCCCTCGGCGTGCGCGGCTCCGTGACGTCCCGGCTCAGCCTCACCGCGGCCCAGCAGGCCGACGTGCGCGGCCGTCTGGCGCAGGAGCTCGACGCGGGGCCGACGTTGCTCGTGCTCGACAACTGCGAGCACGTGCTGGAGCCCGTGGCCGCGCTCGTGGCGTTCCTGCTGGCGACGACGCGTGACCTGCAGGTGCTGGCGACCAGCCGGGCCCCGCTGCGACTGGCGGCCGAGCGTGCGGTGCCGCTGAGCCAGCTCTCGACCGGAGACGCCGAGCAGCTGTTCGTGCGGCAGGCGTCGGCGACGCGTCCGGACGCGGTGCTGGAGCCCGCCGCGGTGCGCGCTGTGGTCGAGCGGCTCGACGGGCTGCCGCTGGCCGTCGAGCTCGCGGCGGCGCGGGTGCGCACGATGACGGTGGCCGAGGTCTCCGCTGCCCTCGACGACCGATTCGCCACGCTGCGCAGCCGCGACCGCAGCAAGCCGGACCGGCACCGCACCCTCGAGGCCGTGATCGGGTGGTCCTGGGACCTCCTGGCCGCCGACGAGCAGCGCGCGCTGGCCTGGCTGTCGGTGTTCCAGGACGGCTTCGACCGGGCCACCGCGGTGGCGGTCCTGGGCCCGGACGGCTCCGACCTCGTCGACGTCCTCGTCGAGCAGTCGCTGCTCGTCATCGGTGAGGACGGCGGCACGGCCCGCTTCCGTGCGCTGGAGACGATCCGTGAGTTCGCCGCCACGCAGCTGTCCCGCGCCGGTGAGCAGGACGCGGCAGCCGACGCCCAGCGCCGCTGGGCGCAGGACCTCGCCGAACGCTGCGCCGACCTGGTCCTGGACGACGACCAGGTGTCGACCGTCGACCTCCTGGTCCGCGAGCAGAACAACCTCACCGACGTGCTCCGTCACGCCCTCTCCGTGGGGGACCGGGCGCTGGTGGCACACCTGGTGGCGCTGCTGGGCAGCCTGTGGACCATCACTGGCGACCAGCCGCGCATCTTCGCGGTCTGCGACGCGGCGGCCGAGCTGCTCACCGGGTGGGACGTGCCCGCCGACGTCCGGACGGCTGCTCAGGACGCCGCCGGGGTGCTGATGATCCACCTGAGCTGGATGCCGGGCGTGGACCTCGCCGGGCTGCGCGACGTGCTCACGCAGGGCGACACGCCCGTCGGGACGTGGGGCCTGATCGCGCACAGCGTCTACGTCGCCGACGGCCCGACGTCCGAACGGCTGGCCTCTGTGGCGGCCCTGCAGTCGCGACCGGCGATGGCGGCCGCGCTGCTGCTGTGGGCGTCCATCGTGTCCGAGAACGCCGGTGACATCGACGCCGCGCGCGGCTATGCGGAGGACGCCCTGGGCGGGCCGCTGCCGCCCTACCTCCACGCCTCGTTGCACGCCGAGCTCAGCCAGCTCGCGATCGCGAACGGCGACCACCACCGAGCCGCTCGACACGCCGAGATCGCCTGGCCGCTGCTGACACGTGTGCACGCCGAGACCGACGCGTACAGCCTGCAGGTCGCGACCGCCATCGCGCCGCTGCTCGACGGCGACGTCGACGCGGCCGCGGCCCTGCTCGAGGGTTTCGGCCCGCCCGACGGCGAGACCGCGCAGATGGGCGCCCGGCTGACGTGGCAGACCGCCCACGCGGAGCTGGCGTTGGCGCGCGGGGAGCACGAGGAGGGGTTGCGACGCTACGACGCGGTCGTCGACCTGGTCCTGGACTCGGACGGCAGCATGGGCGCCTCGCCGTGGCTCGCCATCGCCGCGTCGGCCGCGCTGGTCAGCCGGGCCCGCCACGGCACCGCCGACGTCGACGCGCGGGCCGACGAGCTGCGCGACACCGTCCTGGGCCCTCGGCTCGGCGTGTCGGAGGGGAGGCTGTGGTTCACCGACCTGCCCCTCAACGGCGTGCTGCTCGTGGCGCTGGCGTCGTGGGTGCTGCGCTTCGGGCGGGCCGAGCAGCACGAGGACGGCGCCCGGCTGCTGGCGCTGGCACACCGCTGGGCCTACAACCGGAGCATCCCCGTCATGGCGTGGGACGCCATGCGGGCGATGGCCGACGACGCGCTGCCGGGGCGGGTCGACCAGCTCGCCGCGGAGCTGGCCGCCCGTCCCGGTCCGGACCTGGTGCCGGATGCCGCTGCGCTCGTCGACCGGCTGCGGCGCACCTGGTCCGGCTGAGATCACATCTTGCGGTTGAAGGCCCGCACGGACAGGGGCGCGAAGATCGCGATCACGACCGCGCAGCCCAGCAGTGCCCAGCCGACGTTGCCGGTGAGGGCGCCGTCGTTGGCCAGGTCGCGGATCGCGGTGATCACCAGCGACACCGGGTTGACCTCGGCGAAGGCCCGCAGCGGGCCGGGCATCGTGTCGGTGGGCACGAAGGCGTTGGACAGGAACGTGAGCGGGAACATGACCAGCAGCGAGATGCCCTGCACCGCCTGGGCGTTGCGCCCGACGATTCCGAACAGCGTGAAGATCCAGGCCAGCGACCAGCCGGCGAGCATCGCCAGCAGGATCGCGCCTGCTACGCCGAGGACGCCGCCGCCCGGCCGGTAGCCGATGGCGATGCCGACGGCGAAGGTGAGTCCCGAGGCGATGAAGTAGCGCAGCAGGTCGGCCACCATCGGCCCGGCGAGTGGGGCGATCCGTGCGATCGGCAGCACCTTGAAGCGGTCGAAGACGCCGGTGTCCATGTCGGTGCGCAGCTGCACGCCCGTCGCCACGCACGCGGTGAGCACGGTCTGACCGATCAGGCCCGGGATGATGAGCGGCAGGTAGCTGCCGACGTCACCGGAGATCGCGCCGCCGAAGATGTAGGCGAACATTCCCGTGAAGATCAACGGCTGGATGGTGACGTCGAACATCACCTCCATGCTGCGTCGCATCTTCATCGTCGCCCGCCAGGCGAGGGTGAGGGTCTGGCTGAGGGTGTCGGCGAGGCTCACCCGCGGCGGGATGACGACGTCCGCCGGGTCGGTCACGGTCAGGCCCGTGGTCAGCGCAGTCATCGGGAGGCCTCCATCAGCTCGGGCGAGTCGTCGGTGTCGGTGTCGGCGTCGGCCGCCGTGTGGTCGTGGGTGTCGTGGCCCGTCAGCGCCAGGAAGACCTCGTCGAGGGAGGGCTTCTGGACCGTGACCGACTCGATGGCGACGCCGCGGTCGCGCAGTGCGACCAGCACGTCGACCGCTTGGTCGGTGCGGGTCAGCGGCACGTTGACCCGGCGGGCCTCGGGGGAGGGCACGGCGTCCTCGCCGATCAGCCGGCGGACCTCCTCGGCGACGGCGTCCAGGTCGGCCGGGTCGGCGACCTGCAGCTGGAGGGTCGACTGGCCGACCGAGGACTTCAGCTGGTCGGCGGTGCCCTCCGCCACCTTGACGCCGCGGTCGATCACGGCGATCCGGTCAGCGAGCTGGTCGGCCTCGTCGAGGTACTGCGTGGTGAGCAGGACCGTGCAGCCGGACCGCACCAGGTCGCGGATGGTCTCCCACATCTGACCGCGGGTGCGCGGGTCCAGCCCGGTGGTCGGCTCGTCGAGGAAGATCAGCGGTGGGCGGGTGAGCAGGCTGGCGGCCAGGTCGAGCCTGCGGCGCATGCCGCCGGAGAACGCCGAGATCGGCTTGGTGGCGGCCTCGGTGAGGTCGAACTGCTCGAGCAGCTCCGCGCCGCGGGTCCGCGCCTCGGTGCGGGGCATGCCCTGGAGCCGGGCGAAGAGCCAGAGGTTCTCGGTCGCGGTGAGGTTCTCGTCCACCGAGGCGTACTGCCCGGTGACGCCGAGCAGGCGTCGTACGGCATGCGGCTCGGCGGCGACGTCGTGGCCGAAGATCTCGGCCCGGCCGCCGTCGATGTGCAGCAGCGTGGCGAGCATCCGGAGCATCGTCGTCTTGCCGGCACCGTTGGGGCCGAGGACGCCGAAGACCTCGCCGCGGTGCACCTCGAGGTCGATGCCGTCCACGGCGCGCTGGTCGCCGAACTGCTTGACGAGCCCGGTCGCCCGGACGGCCAGGTCCCGCCCGGCTCCCGGTCGGGGGTGGTTGTCTGTGGTCATGCCGGCCAGCGTGGCCGCCACCGGTTTCACCGCGGTTGCGCGGCGCCTTCACCGACGAAACCCTGGGGTTGAGGAGGGCGCCCCGCGCCCGTCGCGAAACCGCGGATGGTTGGATCGGCCCCATGCCGGACCACGTCGCACGCCTCGACACCCGCGTGCCCACCGGCGCCGACCCCGACGCGGTGTACGACGCCTTCACCACGTGGGTCGCCGACCAGGGGCTCGAGCTCTACCCGCACCAGGACGAGGCGGTCATCGAGCTGCTCGGTGGCAACCACGTCATCCTGGCGACGCCGACGGGCTCCGGGAAGTCGATGGTCGCCATCGGCGCGCACCTCGCCGCGCTGGCCCGCGACGAGGTCAGCTTCTACACCGCGCCGATCAAGGCGCTGGTGAGCGAGAAGTTCTTCGCGCTGATCGAGGTCTTCGGCGCCGACAACGTCGGGATGCTCACCGGCGACGCGGCCGTGAACCCCGATGCCCCGATCATCTGCTGCACGGCCGAGGTGCTGGCCAACATCGCGCTGCGAGAGGGTCGCGCCGCCGACGTGGGTCTCGTGGTGATGGATGAGTTCCACTTCTACGGCGAGCACGACCGCGGCTGGGCCTGGCAGGTCCCCCTCCTCGAGCTGGTCGATGCGCAGTTCGTCCTGATGTCGGCGACGCTGGGCGACGTGTCCTTCCTCGTCGAGGACCTCAAGCGCCGGACCGGGCGCGACACCGCGGTCGTGGACGACGCGGAGCGGCCGGTCCCGCTCAGCTTCCGCTGGTCGACCGAGCCGCTCGACGACACCCTCGAGGAGCTCGTCACGACCGGTCAGGACCCGGTCTACGTCGTCCACTTCACGCAGGCCGCCGCGGTGGAGCACGCCAGCAACCTGTTGAAGTCGCGGCTGGTCTCCGCCGGCGGCGGGCTCAAGGTCGACAAGGACGCGATCGCCGACCGGATCGGGGCGTTCCGGTTCGGTGCGGGCTTCGGCAAGACGCTCTCGCGCCTGGTCCGCAACGGGATCGGCGTCCACCACGCGGGGATGCTGCCGAAGTATCGCCGGCTCGTGGAGACGCTGGCCCAGGCCGGGCTGCTGCGCGTGATCTGCGGCACCGACACCCTGGGCGTCGGCATCAACGTGCCGATCCGCACCGTGCTCTTCACCGGGCTCGCCAAGTTCGACGGCACCAAGCAGCGGGTGCTCCGGACGCGGGAGTTCCTGCAGATCGCCGGGCGCGCGGGCCGGGCGGGCTACGACACGGCCGGCTACGTCGTCGTACAGGCTCCGGAGCACGTGATCGACAACGAGCTCGCCAAGGCGAAGATCGCTGCCCGGGTGGCTGCGGGCAAGAAGAAGTCGAAGGTGCAGCTGAAGAAGCCGCCCGAGGGCACGGTCGTGTGGACCGAGCAGACCTTCGACAAGCTGGTCGCCGGGGTGCCCGAGCGGTTGACGAGCCGGATGAAGGTCGACAACGCGATGCTCGTCAACGTGGTCTCCCGCGAGGAGGACGCGTTCGCGGTGATGAACCGGCTGGTCACCGACAACCACGAGGACCGGCGCGGGCAGCTGCGCCTGGCTCGCAGGGCCCTGCGGCTGGGCCGCTCCCTGGTGCGCACCGGCATCGTGACCCGGCTCCCGGAGGTCGACCGCTTCGGACGCCGCTACGTGCTGGCCGTCGACCTGCCCGAGGACTTCGCGATCAACCAGCCGCTCGCGCACTTCGCGCTGGCCGCCTTCGACGTGCTCGACCCGGAGTCGGAGACCTACGGCCTCGACGTCGTCTCCGTCGTCGAGGCGGTCCTCGAGGCGCCGCGCCAGATCCTGATGGCCCAGCAGCACGCGGCCCGGGGCGAGGCCATCGGTGAGATGAAGGCCGACGGCATCGAGTACGACGAGCGGATGGCGCTGCTCGAGGAGATCACCTGGCCGCAGCCGTTGCGCGAGCTCCTCGAGGCACTCTACGAGACCTACCGGCAGACCCACCCCTGGCTGCGCGAGGACGCGCTCGGCCCGAAGTCGATCGTCCGGGAGATGTGGGAGCACGGGATGGGCTTCACCGACTTCGTCGGCCGCTACCAGCTCGCCCGATCCGAGGGGCTCGTGCTCCGCTACCTCACCGACGCCTACCGCACGCTGCGCCAGACCGTCCCGGAGGCGCACCGCGCGCCGGAGGTCGAGGACGTCATCGAGTGGCTGGGGGAGACGGTCCGCCAGACCGACTCCTCGCTGCTCGACGAGTGGGAGGCGCTCTCGGACCCCGACCACGCCTCGTCCGCGGTGGCGCACCACGAGCCGCCCCCGCCGCCGCGTCCGCTGTCGCGCCAGGACCGGCCGTTCCGCGTGATGGTGCGCAACGCGATGTGGGCGCGGGTCGAGGCCTTCGCCCGCGACGACCTCGACACGCTCGTACGACTCGAGCGGTCGGCCGCCGACCGCACGGACCCGCCCCGGGAGGTCGTCGTCGGGCGGTCGGTGTGGGACACGGCACTCGAGGACTACTTCGCCGAGCACGACACCGTGCTCACCGACGGCGACGCCCGTGGCCCCGACCTGCTCGACGTGGGGGAGGAGCGCACGGGCGAGCCGGTGGGCGCCGACGAGGACACGACGGCGCGCGTCCGCGACGTACGCCAGACCCTCCACGACCCCGCCGGCGACCACGACTGGGTCATCGACGCGGTGGTCGACTGCGACGCGACCGACGAGTCCGGCGAGCTGGTGCTGGCGACGCGGGTGGTGCGCCGACTCTGATCCCTCGGTAACGTGCCCGCCATGGTGTCCGAGGCTCGGGTCAGGCACGTGGTGGTGATGGGCGTCTCCGGCGTCGGCAAGACCACGATCGCAAAGGGGCTCTCCACGCTCACGGGGTGGACCTTCGCCGAGGGCGACGCGTTCCACCCGCAGGCCAACGTGGAGAAGATGCGGGAGGGGCTTCCGCTCACCGACGACGACCGCTGGCCCTGGCTGCGGACCATCGGTGACTGGATGAGCGAGGAGATCGCCCACGGCCGCTCGGCCGTCATCACCTGCTCGGCGCTGCGCCGGTCCTACCGCGACCTGCTGCGCGAGGGCCGCCCCGAGGTGGAGTTCTGCCACCTCGCCGCCGACGAGGGCCTCGTCGGTGACCGGCTCGGCCACCGCAAGGGCCACTTCATGCCCTCGTCACTGCTGCAGAGCCAGTACGACACGCTCGAGCCGCTCGCGCCCGACGAGCCCGGTGTCACCGTGTCCGTCGAGGGCTCGGTGCCCGACGTCCTGGCGAGGGCCGTGGCCGCGCTCGACCTGTCGCCCACCGAACGGAGCACCTGATGGAACTCACCGACGCCGGCGACACCCAGCTCGTCATCGCCGCCCTGCTCGGCATCGCCACGGTGGTGGTGCTGATCGTCTGGGCGAAGCTCCACCCGTTCCTCGCGCTCATCCTCGGCGCCGCCGTCATGGGTGGCGTCGCCGGCGTGGCACCCCTGGACATCGTCAACAGCTTCACGGTCGGCTTCGGAGGCACCGTGGGGTCGGTGGGGCTGCTCATCGCCCTCGGCGCGATGGTCGGCAAGATCCTGGCCGACTCAGGGGGCAGCGACACGATCGTCGACACCATCATCGGGCGGGTCGGCAAGGCGGGCCTCCCGTGGGCGATGGGACTGATCGCCGCGATCCTCGGCCTGCCGCTCTTCTTCGAGGTGGGCGTGGTCCTGCTCGTCCCGGTGGTCATCCTGGTCGCCCGCAAGATGGACGTCCCGGTGATGCGCGTCGGCATCCCGGCGCTCGCCGGCCTGTCGGTGCTGCACGGGCTCGTGCCGCCGCACCCCGGTCCGCTGGTCGCGATCGACAACCTGGGTGCCGACCTCGGACTGACGCTGCTGTTCGGTCTCGTGGTCGCGATCCCCACGCTCGTCGTCTGTGGCCCCCTCCTCGCCCGGCTGATCGAGCAGTGGGTGCCGGTCCACGTCCCCGCGGTCGCGGGCGGCGGAAGCGCAGGGGTGGCGCTGGACGCCACGGACGCTGCGGAGGCGCGCGACGCGGCGGAGCACGAGGCGCGTACGCCCCTCGCCGAGGGCGTCACCCGCCGTCCGGGCTTCGGCGCCGCGGTGCTGTGCATCACCCTGCCCGTGGTGCTCATGCTCATCCGCGCGGTCGCCGAGCTGACGATCGACGACGCGGAGAGCACCACCCGCCAGACCCTCGACTTCATCGGGACCCCGTCGGTCGCGCTGCTCGCGGCCGTCCTCGTCTCGATGTGGTTCCTCGGCTTCCGCACCGGCATGAACCGCAAGCAGGTCGAGGCCTCGCTGGGCTCCGGGCTGCCCGGCATCGCCTCGATCCTGCTGATCGTCGCGGCCGGCGGCGGCTTCAAGGCCATGCTGGTCGACGCGGGGGTCGGCGACGTGATCGGGAACTGGGCCGAGGGCTCCGGCATCTCCACGCTCGTGCTCGGCTGGCTCGTCGCCGTCGGCGTGCGCCTGGCCACGGGCTCGGCGACGGTCGCCACGATCACGGCCAGTGGCATCGTGAGCGGGGTGGCGTCCAGCCTGGACTCCCCGGAGCTCGCGCTGCTGGTGCTTGCGATCGGGTGCGGCTCGGTGTTCTTCAGCCACGTCAACGACGCGGGCTTCTGGCTGGTGAAGGAGTACTTCGGGCTGACGATCGGCCAGACCATCCGGTCGTGGTCGGTCATGGAGACCGCCATCTCGGTCGTGGGCCTGGTCTTCGTGCTGCTGCTCAACCTGGTCGTCTAGGCCCGGGCACGTCGACGGCCACGGTGCCGTGCCTAGTCTGGGACCGTGCCCGACCCCGCCGAGATCTTCGACCGGATCGACGACCGGATCGACCGCGCGAGCGCGCGGCCCTTCGGGCGTCGCTTCCACCTGCGCGGGCGCGAGCGGGCCACGGCCGAGCTCCGCGGCCCGCGGACGATGCGGGCCCACGCCGCGGAGATCATCGCAGAGCGGCTGGCGCCGGCCGAGCCGCGCAACGACGGTCGGCAGACGCCGTACCGCAACCACCCGGTGTTCGTCGCCCAGCACGCCACGGCCACCTGCTGCCGGAGCTGCCTGGAGACGTGGCACGACATCGCGAAGGGGCATCGGCTCGACCGCGACGAGCGGTCCTACGTCGTCGAGGTGATCGGGCGCTGGATCGACCGCGAGCTGGCGGCTCCCGTCGAAGGTCGGGACGTGGGGAGCACCCGCTCACGCCGACCGTGACGGCGGCGCGGTGGTGCGGTCGTCAGCAGTCGTGCGGTGGTGGCGACGGCCGACCATCGCCACCCGGAACATGAAGAACCGCACCAGCCCCGTGCCGAGGTTTGCCGCGACCAGGACCACCACCTCCTGCAGGCGTGAGGGCTGGTCGACAAGTGCGTCGAGCAGCCACAGGGAGCCTGCCGTCACGGCCAGGCTGAAGCCCAGGAGGGCGAGCCCGAGCACCTGGTGCTGCACCGTCCGCTCCGTGCCACGGACCCCGAAGGTGACGTAGCGATGCCCGAACGTGCCGGCGATCGTCGACAGGATGAGCGCGAGAGCATTCGCCGGCTGCGCGCTGAGCTGCTCGCGGAGGACGACGTAGAGCAGCCCGTAGAGCACGTTGAGGGCAGCGCCCACGCTGGCGAAGACGACGAGCTGCACGACGACCGGCCGCCAGCGCGCCCACGCGCCGGTCACGACCTCAGCGCCCACCCGCGCCGGGACCGAGCACTCGGGCGGCGGTGCGGGCGCTCTGGACACGGCATGGCGGACATCCTGCCCGAGGGGCGCGGCCGTCGGCAGAGGCGGGCGGTCGATGTCAGGGCCGTGCGCGCGGGACGGACCGTCCCGGCCCGTCGGCGCCTGCACAGGGTTGTGCACAGGACCGGCTCGCCTGTGCACGCGAGCGGGGCGGCGTGCACAGATTCCGATGGGCGTCTGTGGGACTGGCGGTCGGTGTTGGTGGTGCCCGTGCGGCAGTCCTAGAGTCGCGCGAAGTCGTTCTCGGAACTGTCGACGTGTCGACAAAGATCGAGGCGCTCGGCGTGATGCAATCGAAGCCAGTCGACGCGAGAAGGAGCAGACATGAGTGGTGCGGGACTCCCAGGTCCGGGAAGCTCCGGGAGCAGTGCCCCCGAGATGCCGCCCATGGTCCGACCACCGGTCCCGCCGGCCCCTTCGCACGCCCCATCTCCATCGTCGAGCCAGCCTTCCCCCCGAGACGAGCACACCGTGACCCAGCCGATCCCGTTCGAGCGACCGATCGTGGAGGAGACCCTCGACGTCGTGCCCGCGACCACGACCGAGGCCCCGCTCGGTCCGACGGGTCGCCCGATGCCGGTGTTCCCCGAGCCCCGCCCGGTCACCCGGCACGGTGCCGCGCGGGTGGTCTCGATGTGCAACCAGAAGGGCGGCGTCGGCAAGACCACCACCACGATCAACCTCGGTGCGTCGCTGGCAGAGGTCGGTCGCAAGGTGCTGCTGGTCGACTTCGACCCCCAGGGCTCGCTCTCGGTCGGTCTCGGGCTCAACCCCCACGAGATGGACCTGAGCATCTACAACCTGCTGATGGACCGCGAGACCACGCTCGACGAGGTCGTCGTCCCGTCCGGCATCCCGGGCATGGACCTGCTGCCCTCCAACATCGACCTCTCGGCCGCCGAGGTGCAGCTCGTGCACGAGGTGGCGCGCGAGCAGACGCTGCAGCGGGTGCTCGCCCCGGCGCTCGAGCAGTACGACGTCATCCTCATCGACTGCCAGCCCTCGCTCGGCCTGCTGACCGTCAACGCGCTGACCGCCTCCGACGGCGTGATCGTGCCCCTGGAGTGCGAGTACTTCGCGCTCCGCGGTGTGGCACTCCTCAAGACGACCATCGACAAGGTGCGCGAGCGGCTCAACCCCAAGCTCGAGATCGACGGGGTGCTCGGCACGATGTTCGACGGCCGCACGCTGCACAGCCGCGAGGTCATGGAGCGGCTGGTCTCGGCGTGGGGGGACACGGTGTTCCACACCGTCATCCGCCGCACGGTGAAGTTCTCCGACGCCACCGTCGCGGGCGAGCCCATCACGTCCTACGCCTCGTCCTCGTCGGGTGCCGACCACTACCGCCAGCTGGCGAGGGAGGTGCTCACCCGGTGGCCCGCCGAGTGAGCATGCCGGCCGCGGACGACCTGTTCCGGCCGACGTCCGACAGCGCCGCCGAGCCCGCCCCCGAGCAGCGCCCGCGCCGGGTGCGCGCGGTCGCCGACGACGCGGAGCCGGCTCCGAAGAAGCCGAGCGGGCGCATCCGGCACGACGAGAAGATGACCGTCTACGTCACCGCCGACGAGCTGCTCGACATCGAGCACGCGCGGTTGATGCTGCGGCGCGAGCACGGGCTGGCGGTCGATCGCGGACGCCTCGTGCGGGAGGCCCTCGCCCTGGTGCTCGCCGACCTCGAGGCACAGGGCGCCGACAGCCCCCTGGTCCAGCGGCTGCTGGACGAGTGAGCGCCACCCACCCGTCCGGCACAGACCCCGGCCCCGGGGCAGGAGCCGCCCTCGAGCCCGGCAGCGAGGCGCCGGCGTTCGCCGTACGCCTGGACAACTTCGAGGGTCCTTTCGACCTGCTCCTCGGCCTGATCGCCAAGCACAAGCTCGACATCACCGAGGTCGCCCTCTCGCAGGTCACCGACGAGTTCATCGCCCACGTGAAGAAGCTGGGTGGTGCATGGGACCTCGAGGCGACCACGTCGTTCCTCGTCGTCGCGGCCACGTTGCTCGACCTGAAGGCCGCCCGGCTGCTGCCGCAGGGGGACGTGGAGGACGAGGAGGACCTCGCGCTGCTGGAGGCGCGTGACCTGCTGTTCGCCCGGCTCATGCAGTACCGCGCCTTCAAGTTGGTCGCCTCGGTGTTCGAGGAGCGGCTGGCCTCGGAGTCGCGACGCCACCCGCGGGCGGTGGGCCTGGAGGAGCGCTTCGCCACGCTGCTGCCCGAGGTGCTGATCGGCATCGGCCTCGAGCAGTTCGCGCAGCTCGCGGCACGGGCGATGGAGCCCAAGCCGGTGCTCGAGGTCTCGCTCCAGCACATCCACGCGGCCAAGGTCAGCGTCCGCGAGCAGGGACAGGTGGTGGTGGACCGGCTGCGGCGCAGCGGCACCATGACGTTCCGAGCGCTGTGCGGCGACTCGCCCGACCGGCTCACGACGGTGGCGCGGTTCCTCTCGCTCCTCGAGCTGTTCCGCGAGGGGGCCGTCTCCTTCGACCAGGTCACGCCGCTCGGTGAGCTGACCGTGCGCTGGACGGGCGCCGAGGACGGCGACGTGGACATCCACGACGAATTCGACGGCGCCCCGCCGTCCGACGATGATGGTGACAGCGACGCGACACCCGCCGACGCAGGTGCGGACCGGGCGGACGAGCCCCAGGAGGACGAGTGAGCGAGCAGCCCGAGCCGGCGGAGCAGCCGGTCGAGGCCGGCACGGCGACGACCGAGGGCGACGACGTCGACACCCTGGCGGTGGCCGTCGCCGAGCTGCGCCCGGCGCTGGAGGCCATCTTGATGGTCTGCGACGAGCCGCTCGACCAGGTGCGGCTCGCGTCGGTGGTCGGCCATCCCGTCGCCGACGTCACCGCGGCGCTCGAGTCGCTCGCCGCGGAGTACGCCGAGCAGGGCCGCGGCTTCGACCTGCGCGCCGTCGCGGGGGGCTGGCGCTTCTACTCGCGGCCGGAGTTCGCCGCGGTGGTGGAGTCCTTCGTGCTCGACGGCCAGCAGGCCCGGCTCACCCAGGCGGCGCTCGAGACGCTGTCCGTGGTCGCCTACAAGCAGCCCGTCTCGCGGGCGCGTGTGTCGGCGATCCGCGGCGTGAACGTCGACGGCGTCATGCGCACGCTGCTCACCCGCGGCCTCGTCGAGGAGGCCGGCCAGGACGAGCACAGCGGCGCGAACCTCTACCGGACGACGTCGTACTTCCTCGAGCGGATCGGGATCACCTCGATCGACGAGCTGCCCGAGCTGGCGCCGTACCTCCCCGACATGGACGACCTGGAGGACGAGCTGGCCAGCGTCGCCGGCCTCGACGCCCCCGCCGAGCCGACCCCCGAGCCCGCAGCGGAGCCGACGCCTGAGCAGGCCCCCGAACCCACGCCCGCCCACGCCTCCCCGCACAGCGGGTCGGGCACCGAGCCCGACGGCGGGACCGAGATCACATGAAGCCGCACGACGCCCCCGACAACGACCAGCCCGCCTCCCAGCGTCCCGACACCGATGAGGACGGCCTGATCCGCCTGCAGAAGCTCCTCGCCCAGTCGGGCGTCGCCAGCCGGCGCAAGTGCGAGGAGCTGATGCTCGACGGCCTCGTCGAGGTCGACGGTGAGGTGGTCACCCGCCTCGGCACGAAGGTCGACCCCCGCACCGCAGTGATCAGGGTCGAGGGCAAGCGCCTGCCGCCGATCAGCGACAAGGTCTACCTGGTGCTCAACAAGCCGCGCGGGGTGGTCTCGACGATGAGCGACCCCGAGGGGCGGCGCACGCTCGGCGACCTCGTCGCGGACCGTCCGGAGCGGCTCTTCCACGTCGGGCGCCTCGACACCGACACCGAGGGCCTGATCATCCTCACCAACGACGGTGACTTCGCCCAGCGCCTCGCGCACCCCTCGCACGAGGTCGACAAGACCTACGTCGCCGAGGTGGAGGGCGAGGTGCACGTCCGCACGATCCGCGAGCTGCTCGCCGGGGTCAGCCTGGACGACGGCCCGGTGACCGTCAGCCGCGCCCGCGTGCTGGGCGGTGACCCGCGCCGCGAGGGCAGCAACCGGTCCATCGTCGAGCTCACGATCCACGAGGGTCGCAACCGCATCGTGCGCCGGCTGCTCGACCACGTCGGCCACCCCGTGCGCCGCCTGACCCGCACCGCGATCGGTCCGCTGACCCTCGCACGGCTGCGGGCAGGGGAGATGCGCGAGCTGACCGTCGCCGAGCTGGGCGAGCTGATGGACACCGCGGAGCTCTGACCCGAGGTCGGAGCCCACGGCTAGCGTGGGGGCATGGGTGAGGGGCTGGCCGCCGTGCATCCCGCGCTGACGCCGTTCGTGTGCTCGATCGTGGTCTACGACGTCACGTTCGGCGGCCCCGGCGTGCACATCGGGATGCCGTCCACGGCCCTGACGTTCGTCCTCCCGGTCGACGAGCCGCTCGAGGTGTCGTGGGACGGCGCGCCCGACACGCGGACCGTCGGCTGGTCGTCGGTCTCGGGCCTGCACACCACCGCCGCCGCGGTGCACCACGGGGACCGCCAGCGCGGCATCCAGCTCAGCCTCACCCCCGCCGGAGCGCGAGCACTGTGGGGAGTGCCGGCGAGCGCGCTGGCCGGGGAGCTGCTCCACCTCGACGACGTCGACGCCGGTCTCTCCGACCTCGCCGAGCGGCTCGCCGCCGAGACCACCTGGGACGGACGCCTCGCCGCCCTGGAAGGCGCGCTCCTCGCGTCGCTGAGACGCCACGAGCACCCGCCGCCCCGGCCGGAGGTCGCGCGCGCGATGGCGCTGCTGACGCGGGGCGTGCCTGTGGCCGCGGCTGCCGGCGACGTGGGCTACAGCCGACGGCGGCTCAGCACGCTGGTGCGCGACGAGGTCGGCCTCACCCCCAAGACCTACCAGCGCCTGGCGCGGTTCTCCCGCGCGCACGGCCGGCTGCGCCGCGCGGTGCTCGACGGCGAGGTGTCGGTGGCACGCGTCGCCGCCGAGAGCGGGTACGCCGACCAGGCGCACCTCGCGCGGGAGTGGACCGGGTTCGCGGGGTGCAGCCCGACCGAGTGGGTGCGCCGGGAGTTCCCGATCGTCCAAGCCACCGGTGACCGGGGCGCGGGACCCTGAGGTCGACGGCCGGACCGGCCGGCCGACGACCAGGAGGAACACCCATGGCAGGCACCACCGACGTCTCCCGCACCACCTTGTGGCACACGTTCTCCGTGCGGGACGCCGACACGATGATCACGTGGCTGCGGGCGATCGGGTTCGCCGAGCACGTCACCCTCCGCGACGAGGCGGACCCGTCGGTGGTCGTGCACGCCGAGTGGGCGTGGCCCGGTGGCGGCGGGATCATGTTCGGCTCGGACCGCCCGGACGGCGCGCTGGCCGGCACGGGTCCGGCAGCGGCGTACCTCGTCACCCCCGACCCCGACGCGGTCTTCGACGCCGCGGTGGCAGCCGGCGCGACGGTGGTGCGGCCGATGGTCGACCAGGACTACGGCGGTCGCGGCGGCAGCGTGAGCGACCCGGAGGGCAACCACTGGTCGTTCGGGAGCTACCAGCCGGCCTGAGGCGGTGGTGCCCGTCGGCCCGCGAGACGGGGCGCGGGTGGGCGCGGCGGCTGGCCTAGGGTTCTCCCGTGGCAGTGAGGGCAGTACGAGGAGCGACGCAGCTCGACGAGGACACCCGGGAGCACATGCTCGACCGGGTCGCGGAGCTCGTCACCGACGTGATGTCGGCCAACGACCTGGCGGTCGACGACTTCATCTCGATCATCTTCACCGCCACGAGCGACCTGACCAGCGAGTTCCCGGCCTACGCGGCGCGGCAGCTCGGCTTCTCCGACGTGCCGCTGGTCTGCGCGCGCGAGCTGGAGATCGAGGGGTCGATGCCCCGCGTGGTGCGGCTGATGGCGCACGTCGACACGGAGCTGCCGCGCGCCGAGGTCACCCACGTCTACCTCCACGGCGCTGCCAACCTGCGACGGGACCTGTCGCGGACGACCAGCCATGACTGACCCCCGCCCCGGGGATGCGGTGCCCGCCCTGATCGGGCCGGTCGAGGTCGTCGGCGCCGGCCTGATCGGCACGTCGATCGCCCTGGTCTGCCGCCGCCTCGGCCTGGAGGTGGTGCTGCGCGACACCTCCGACGAGAACATCCGCACCGCCACCGGCCTCGGCGCCGGTCGGGTCGTGACCCCGGCGGACCGACCACAGCTCGTGGTGGTGGCGGTCCCGCCCGCGGCGATCCCGGAGGCGATCGTGGCAGCGCTGGGGCGCTCGGACGCGGTGGTCACCGACGTCGGCAGCGTGAAGGCGGCACCGCTGGAGGCGGTCGCAGCCCGGGTGCCGGCGACGGACCTCGGCCGCTACGTCGGCTCGCACCCGATGGCCGGCAGCGAGCGCTCCGGGCCGCTGGCGGCGAGCGCGGCGCTGTTCGACGGCCGGCCGTGGGCGGTCACCCCCCATTCCGGTGCGCCGGAGCGAGCCGTCGCCCTCGTGGAGCAGCTGGTCCTGGAGTGCGGCGCGACGCCGCTGCGGCTGGCGCCCGACGAGCACGACCGCGCCGTCGCCCGTACGTCGCACCTGCCGCACCTCGCCGCGGTGCTGGTCGCCGGGCGACTGGCCTCGGCGCCGCCCGAGCACCTCGCCCTGTCGGGTCAGGGCGTGCGCGACGTGACGCGCGTCGCGGCGAGCGACCCGGCGCTGTGGCAGCAGATCCTGGAGGCCAACAGCGAGGCTGTCCTCGACCTGCTCGCCGAGGTGCGCGCCGACCTCGACGCCCTGATGACGGCCGTGGCCGCCGACGCCGGCCCGGACCTGGTCGAGATCCTGGTCCGGGGCAACGACGGCACGGCCGCGATCCCCGGCAAGCACGGTGGACCGGCACGGCCGACGCGGTCGGTCTTCGTGTCCGTCCCCGACCACCCCGGCGAGCTCGCACGCCTGTTCGGCGACGCGGGCGAGGTGGGCGTCAACATCGAGGACGTCCACATCGACCACGACCCCGGCCGCCCGGTGGGTCTGACCGAGCTGGTGGTCGAGGAGAACAGTGCCGAGCGGCTGCTGGCCGCTCTCGAATCCCGCGGGTGGACGACCCACCGGTAACCTTCTCGCCCGTGAACCACGCCGACACCGCCCCTGGCCACGAGTCCCTCGTCATCGCCGTCGACGGCACGTCCGGCTCCGGCAAGTCGAGCACCTCGCGCGGCGTGGCCGAGCGCCTGGGCCTGCGCTACCTCGACACCGGCGCGATGTTCCGGGCGATGACCTGGTGGCTGCTGCGCGAGGGCGTCGACGTACGCGACGGGGAGGCGGTCGCCGCAGTCGCCGGGCGTCCCGGCATCGAGTCGGGCACCGACCCGGCCGCGCCGACGATCACCGTCGACGGCCACGACGTCTCCGTGGAGATCCGCGGCGCAGACGTCACTGCAGCGGTGAGCCCGGTCAGCGCGGTGCCCGAGGTCCGTGCCCGCCTGCTCGACCTCCAGCGCGCGGTCATCGGCGACGGCGGCATCGTCGTGGAGGGCCGCGACATCGGCTCGGTCGTGTGGCCGCAGGCCGAGGTCAAGGTCTACCTGAGCGCCGACCCGGACGCGCGTGCCGAGCGCCGCACGGCGGAGCTGGGCGGGGGAGACGTGGCCAGCACGCAGGAGTCGCTGCTCGAGCGCGACCGGATCGACTCCGGTCGCGCGACCGCGCCCCTCACCATGGCCGAGGGCGCCGTGCACGTCGACAGCACCCACCTCACGCTGGCCGAGGTCATCGACCGCATCGTCGACCTCGCGACCCGGGCGCAGGACCAGCCGGGGGCCCGGGAGGACGCGTGAGCGCGGCCGACCACCTCGCGCTGCCGCGGAGTGCGGAGCGGCACCCGCCGACGCGCCTGCTGCACGGCCTCCGCCCGACAGCCGCCCGGCTCGTCCGACGCCGGTGGCCGGTCCGCGTGCACGGCCAGGACCGGGTGCCCCCGCACGGTGGGGTGATCCTGGCGGCCAACCACGTCGGCGTCATCGACGGCCCGCTGCTGGCCGTCTTCTCGCCACGACCGGTCCACGCCCTGACCAAGCAGGAGATGTTCGCGGGACGGCTCGGTGGGTTCCTGCGGGCCGCAGGCCAGATCCCGCTCGACCGCTACGCCGCCGACCCGGGCGCGATCCGGTCCTGCCTGCGCGTCGTGCGCGACGGGGGAGTCGCCGGCATCTTCCCCGAGGGCACGCGCGGCGACGGCCGGCTCGGCCGCTTCCACCACGGTGCCGCCTACCTCGCCCTCGTGACGGGCGCCCCGGTCGTGCCCGTCACGATGATCGGCACGCGCCCGGCCGGTGGCTCGAGCAACGCCCTGCCGGAGCGTGGCGGCAGCATCGACGTGGTCTTCGGCGCACCGTGGCGAATCACACAGCAGCCGTGGCCGCGGACGCGGGAACACGTGCGGGAGTCGTCGGTGTTGTTGCGGTTGCACATGCTGTCCGAGCTGGACGGCGCCCTCGCGCAGACGCGACGATCCTTGCCCGGACCGCTTCCTGCGGGACAATCCGAGGACGACCCCGACACCGGGCTCGTTCCTCCCACCCAGAAGCTGTGAGCACCCCATGACTGAGTACGACGCCGTCGTCGAGCCAGGTTCCGACGAGCCGTCCGGCCCGACCCCCGTCCTGGCCGTGGTGGGCCGCCCCAACGTGGGCAAGTCCACGCTGGTCAACCGGATCATCGGACGTCGCGAGGCCGTCGTGGAGGACCGCCCGGGCGTGACCCGTGACCGCGTGTCCTACGACGCCAACTGGAACGGCCGCGCCTTCACCGTCGTGGACACCGGTGGCTGGGACCCCGACGCCCGCGGGCTCGCCGAGCGGATCGCCGGCCAGGCCGAGGTCGCGGTCACGCTCGCCGACGCTGTCCTGTTCGTCGTCGACGCGACCGTGGGCATCACCGACGCCGACGAGGCCGTCGTACGGATCCTGCGCAAGTCGGGCAAGCCGGTCGTCCTCGCCGCCAACAAGGTCGACGACCAGCGCACCGAGGCCGAGGCCTACGGCCTGTGGAACCTCGGCCTGGGGGAGCCGTTCGCCGTCTCCGCGCTGCACGGTCGCGGGTCCGGCGACATGCTCGACGCCATCCTCGCGGCGCTGCCGGAGACGCCGGCCGAGTCGTTCGAGGAGGTCGGCGGCCCCCGCCGCATCGCCATCGTCGGCAAGCCCAACGTCGGCAAGTCCTCGCTGCTCAACATGCTCGCCAAGGAGGACCGCGTCGTCGTCGACAACGCCGCCGGCACGACGGTCGACCCCGTCGACGAGCTCATCCAGCTCGGCGACCGCACCTGGCGCTTCATCGACACCGCCGGCATTCGCAAGCGTGTCAACCAGGCCTCGGGCCACGAGTACTACGCCTCCCTGCGCACCTCGACGGCCATCGACCGCGCCGAGGTGGCGGTGCTGGTGCTCGACGCGAGCGAGACGGTGTCCGAGCAGGACATGCGCATCATCCAGACCATCCGCGACGCGGGCCGGGCGATGGTGATCGCCTTCAACAAGTGGGACCTCGTCGACGAGGAGCGCCGCTACTACCTCGAGCGCGAGATCGAGCGGGACCTCGTCCAGCTGACCTGGGCGCCGCGCATCAACTTCACCGCGCGGACCGGCTGGCACGTCGACCGGCTCGTGCCGGCCATCGACAAGGCGCTCGAGGGCTGGGAGACCCGCATCGGCACGGGCGCGCTCAACGCGTTCCTCGGCCGCCTCGTCGCCGAGCACCCGCACCCGGTCCGCAGCGGCAAGCAGGCGAAGATCCTCTTCGCCACGCAGCCCTCCACCGCGCCGCCGACGTTCGTGCTGTTCACGAGCGGCAAGCTCGACGCGTCCTACGAGCGTTTCGTGGAGCGTCGCCTGCGTGAGGAGTTCGGCTTCGTCGGCACCCCGATCGTGATCAACCAGAAGCCGCGGGAGAAGCGCAAGCGCTGATCGGCCCCGGGAGGCGGGTCGATTCCGTGACTCCCGAGGGCCTGCGGTAGTGTTCCACTCGCTCCGGAGGCCTCGTGCCGAGGAGCACTCGGGCTGTGGCGCAGCTTGGTAGCGCACTTGACTGGGGGTCAAGGGGTCGCAGGTTCAAATCCTGTCAGCCCGACCGAGGAGGAGCCCCTGACCTGCGGAGACGCGGGTCAGGGGCTTCGTCGTCCTTGGACCAGGAGCCCTTGTGGCACGTTCATGGCACGGAAATCATCGCGGTATGCCCCGTTTGTGCCCAGGTTCGAAGCGGCATGGTCGAGTCGCGCTTCGCCGTGATGCGGCAGTTGGACCCGGGTTGCCGCGACGTCACTGAGGTGATGGGTCCGTCAGGGCGTCGCCGGCGAATCGTTGCAGGAGGTGCGTCACGTCGGGCGTCGACCGGTCCTTGTCGATGTAGAACTCTTTGGTGATCACCGCCGATGAATGTCCGAGAACCTGGGCGGCGGTATCCGAGTCGACGGCCTCCCACCACCCGGGCCTCCTCGCCGTAGGTCATGACGTGAGCTCCGGTATCGCATCCACCGTGGCAAGGACCGTGGCGACGTACTCACTGTGGATGCGCATGCGGGCCTTCTCCTCGATCCTTGTGGAGCCGCGCCTTCTCGCGGCATGGCGCTTGGCCGGTCATGGCGTTTGTTGATCGGACCAGCCGAGCAGCTGGGCTCCCAGCACCGCGGCCTGCAAGGTGAAGCGATGTTCGGGATCGAGTGCGTCGAACCCGGTGAGGGCCTTGATCCGGTTCAACCGGTACGTCACAGCTCGTACAGAAAGGTGGAGGGTGGTGGCGGTGGTGGTGGCCACGCACCCGCACGTGAAGTAGGCCGCCAACGTCTCGACCAACGGTTGTGCACCGCCGCGGGCCTGATGCAGGGGGCTGAGGACCGAGTCGACGAGGTCCACCAGGGCGGACTGGTCTCGCGCTAGCACGCGGTACGTCAGCAGGTCCCGGGTTTCGACGATCGACCGCTCGAGCTTCATGCGCGTGGCCATGGTCAGCCCCTCCCGAGCCTCCTCGTACGACCGCGCGATGCCGTAGGCCCCGGGGTGAGCTCGTCCCACCGCCACCCGCCACGGCCGTCCGCGACGTAGTCGGCTCAACTCTCCATGCAGCATCTTTCCCAGGTTGCCAGAGGTGCCGAGTCCTCCCGAGGCCGGCGCAGGGGCTCCGGTCGCATCGGCCAGGGCGATGACCACGACGCAGCCTTCCTTGATAGCGACCAGGACGTCTCGGTCACCGAAGCGGTCGAGGATGACGCGTTCGAGGGACGTGGTGGCGGCAGCGATGGACGACAGGTGCTTCTCGGGTTGCGCGAGGGCGACCTGGTGTGCGCGGGTGAGGTCCAGCCCGAAGGGTTCGGCTCGTTCGACCAGGTCGCTGAGGTGTGCGTCGCCACGCAGGAGGTCGTCGATGAGCTCACGGCGCAGCGTCTCCTCCTGGCGCACGCGCTCGCGTCCGACTTCGGCATGACCCTCGGCGAATGCGGCGACGGCCTGGTCCATGACGCTGAGAACTGCTTCGGTCGCCGACCGCACGGCGCCGCGGTCGCGTTCTCGGATCGATGCTGGGAGGTCGTCCCACACGCGGCGGGCGGCCGAAAGATAGAGATCGACTCCCTGGCCCACCGAGACGCCTTGCTCCGCAGCTGCCCGTCCTTGGTTTCGCACTGCCGCGATGCCTGCGCGGGTGGGCCTCTGACCGGAGGTAGCGGCGTTGGCAAGCATCGGAAGGTAGTCACCCAGCAGCGCGACGGGGACGCCGCCGGCGTCGCGGCTCGCCGAGGCCGAAGCCCTCGCGAGCCAGCCGTCGTCAGACAGTCGTGCAGCGTTGCAGCTGGGAGGGAGCCCGTCGGGCGTGGACACGGTCCCCATCGTGGCTCGCCTCCTCACCTCACCCGTTGGCGTCTCGTGAAGCCATCATGGCAGTAGGCCCAGTCGCGGGGTCGTGGCTTCGGAGAGCTGTTGTGCCCGTCCCGCGATCTTTGAGGGACGGGTGAGAATCGTGCCTGCATCCCGGGGTCCCTCCGTCTCCGCCGCATCCGTGGGCGAGGTGGCCGCGGCAGGATCAGCGGGGGTTGCCCTTTCAAGGAACCGCAGCAGCTCGACAGGAAAGGGAAGTACGAGTGTGGAGTTCTTCTCGGCCGCAACCTCCACCACGGTCTGGAGCAGCCGCAGTTGCAGCGCCGCCGGGTGCTCGGCCATCACCTCGGCCGCTTGCGCCAGCTCCTCCGACGCCTGGAGCTCGCCGTTGGCGATGATCACCCTGGCGCGGCGTTCGCGCTCGGCTTCGGCCTGACGTGACATGGAGCGCTTCATCGACTCGGGCAGTGCGACGTCCTTGATCTCCACTCGTTCGATATGGACCCCCCAACCCTCCGCAGGGCTGTCGATCATGAGCTCCATTCCCTGGTTGAGCTGTTCGCGGTCGCAGAGCAGGTCGTCGAGGTCGCTCTTGCCGATGATGGACCGGAGCGACGTCTGGGCCACCTGACCGATCGCGGAGAGATAGTCCTGGACATCGACGCCCGCTCGGATCGGATCCATGACGCGGAAGTACACGACCGCGTCCACGCGCACGGTGACGTTGTCCCGGGTGATGCCATCTTGTGCCGGGACCGGCATCGTGACGATCTGCATGTTGACCTTCTGCAGCTTGTCGACGAACGGAACGATCATCACGAGGCCCGGTGAGAGAGGTTCGCGGCGTACCTGCCCCAACCGGTAGATGACTCCGCGTTCGTACTGCTTGATGACGCGGGTACTGGCCGCCGCGAGGATCGACAACAGCGCGACCACTAGGAGGACGAGGTAGAGAACAGGCATGGGAGTCTCCGTTCAGTGCGGGCGTCAGCCCTCCCGTCATCCTTCACCCCGTGACCCGGCCGCAGCAGGGTGGCGTACGGCCACTCACCACCCGGTCGACTTGCCGGGCTCCGGCAACGTCTACGCCGAACGGCTCAGGCGCCCGCGGTGAGAAGGTCGTACAGGACGGCTGCCTGGCTCCGGTCAACATCGCGGGTTGCGGTGAGGAGCGTCAGCCGGTCGTGAGCGCCCATGTCCAGCAGATGACCAAGCGCATGAGCGCGTCCTGGTTCCTTCAGCTCTTCGCGGTAACGAGCCTCGAACTCCTCGTAGCGGCTCGCCACGTGCGCGAACCAGGTGCGGAGCTCGTCGGAGGGGGCGACATCTGCGCACCACTCGTCCACTTGGGCCCGGACCTTGCTGACGCCGCGTGGCCAGCGCCGGTCGACGAGGACGCGGATGCCGTCGTCTGCGGTGGGCTCGTCATAGATGCGTCGCAAGCGGACGTCGGGCAGGGTGTGCACGGGGTACCTCCAGAGGGCGTCTGGCAATGATCGTGCGCTTCGCAGCGACTGGTGCCATCGCACGGGCGCAGAAGAGAACATCTGCCTCTGACTGCCGGGCGGCAGCAATGGTGCTGCCACCGGGCATCATGTGCGCGTGATGTCCGGGGTCCGGCAACCACGACCGCGTGGTGACGGCCGGACGTAGGCGCTGACGTGGCTTCGGTTGGTCGGCACGGTGAAGACATGGGTCGTCGCCAGCGGTCGGAGAAGGCCGGTGTCTATCGGGTGTGTTGGGTCGTCGTCGTCGCGTTCCTGCACGTTGCTGGGTGGTGGGGGGCCGTCGCGTTGTCGTTCTCGACCGTCCTCTTGCTCTTCGGCACCGGCGTGATCGTGGGCGGCCGCGCAGTGCTCGTCAGGAAGATGCGCGAGCGTCGGGCACCCTCACCCGTCAGCGCCTGGAGAACTTGGTTCACCGTCGGCGGGGCGGGTCTGTCCGCCGTGGCGACAGGTGGCTTCCTGCACCTGGTCGGCGGCGCGGTGGCGCTCACGGTGATCCTCGCGGTCGCGGCTGCGTCGCCGTACGTGCTCGCGGCTGCGAGGCGGCGGTTGTCTCCGATGCCACCTGCCATGGCGCGGGGGATCGACACGACTGTGTGGGCGCTGGCGTGCTCCAACCCAGGGCCCGTTCCTTTCCAGCCCACACGTGAGTGTCAGCGAACCGTCGAGGAGCTGTGTCGAGCCTGGTGCGCGACCTACGAGGCGCTGCACGCCTCCCCCTCCCGGCGCACGTGCCTGGCACTCGTCGAGGAGCGCCGAGCCATCCTCGATGAGCTCGCGCGACGCAACTCGGCGGCCTTCTCGGCGTGGCTGGTCGAGGCCGCGCCCGGCGACAGCCCCTGGCCGTACATGCGTGTCGACGACTTCCACCGAGCAGTCATCAACTGGGACGAGCTCATCGGAGGCTGTGACCCCACGTGAAGACGGGTGGCGCCCCGTGTATGCGGTGCCACGAAGAGGCCGACGAGTGCAAGGTGTGTGTCACCTAGGAGCTTTGGGAGACGTTCGTCAAGCCACGCGGTGCCCATGTGCCGACGGTCGGCAAGGGGAGCGGACCAGGTTGGCCCGGTCTGGTCCTCGTGCGCGACGTGCGAACAGGTGACGCTGGTTCGAGCGGGCACTGCTCCGTGTGCACTGAGCGAAGGAGACCGGCACATGAATCGAGACCCAGGAACCATCGTGGTCGGGTACGACGGCTCAGCGGAGGCCGACGTGGCCCTTCGCTGGGCGACCAGGACGGCAGGCCCCGAAGGGCACCGGGTCCGCGCGGTCATGGCGGACCACTTCGACACCGCATACACCTCGGCCTGTCCGGACCCGACGGGTGGTGATGACATCGTCTCGCGTGCAGAGGAGATCCTCGCCTCCGCGCGCGGCACCGGCACGTTCGAGCGGCAGGCGGGCTCGGTCATACCCGTCCTCCTGGAAGCGGCACGCGAGGCAACCATGCTGGTTCTGGGCAGCCAGAGGCACGGTTGGGCAGCAGACGCGGTAGGACGCTCGGTCAGTCAGCACATCGTGCGACACGCACCTTGCCCGGTCGTGGTGGCACGCGCCGCACCACGTCCTGAGGCGGAACGCATCATCGTCGGTGTCGACGGCTCGAGGCAGAGCCGTGCTGCACTGGATTTCGCCTGCCAACGGGCTCACGCCACGCACGAACGCGTGGTCGCCGTGCACGCCTGGCGGCCCGGTCGAGCCAATGTCGACGACCGCGGTCACCTGTCGAGCAAGCTGACTCAACGCTCACAGGCAGCCGACCTCGCGCTCCGCGAGTACGTCCGAGACCTCAATGTCGAGTTCCCTGACGTTGAGATCGAGCTGGAAACCATCGCGGTGCCACCAGCCCAGGCGCTCACCGACACCTCCGCTGGTGCATCGCTGGTCGTGACCGGCTCCCGGGGACGCAGCGTCGTGAGCGGCCTACTGCTCGGATCCGTCAGCCATCACGTGCTGAACCAGGCCCACTGCCCTGTTGCCGTCGTCCACTGAAGAATCGCTCCGCGCTCGTGACGCCGTAGCGGCGAACGACGACGCGGACCCGTCCGCCGTTCCTGTTCGGCTGGTGATGCTGTCGACGGTGGACCTGTCCAGCGGGACGCCACGTGCGCCCAACCCAGCCCTCACCTCCTCGAGGTCGTCCTCGCTGGGGGACAGACCAGATCAGGTACTGATGACCGACGCACGCGAGGACGTCGCGGTGGAGGTCGATCGAGCGCTCGAGGTTCGCGACGCACAGAACCGTTGGAGTGACGTCGGTCGCGGTGCGATGTTCGTTTGACGTGTGTGATGCCCTCCGACGAGACGGGTCAGGTGTGGTGTGCGACCGACCTACCAGTTCGCGGGCGGGTCGCTTGCTGGGAACGAGCCGCAACCCCACTCGTCCACGATGTCCCACTCGTGCTCGGCCGGCCCGTCACGGGGACCGTGGCGCGGCCGTTCGTCGGGTGGCAGGGACGTCTGGGCCGACGGGGCGCTCTGCCCGCCTGGCACGGGACACGGCGGTGTGAGGTCCTGCTGGTCGACGGGGACCACCCGCTCGTTCATCACCGCTCGTACTCGGATCACCGACGTCTCCCTACCTCGCCATCCCGGCCTCGTACGGATCACGCGGGTTGCAGATGCGGAGGGGGACAACACCCACCCTCGCGTAGCGATCCGTCACTGGGTAAGGGTCTTCTCCGTCAGCGATGGGCCGGTGGTACTGCCTGCCCTCGGCAATGACGGCACCAGGGGTCGGGCGCGTGACGTTGCCTACGAGCCGTGCGCCGCGTGGATGCGCACGAGCTCCTCCAGAGCGCTCGCTTCCTCGGCGCACACACCGCACCCAGCCAGGTGGGTGGTCATCTCGAGGTCGGTGTGGCTGGGGTCAGCCACGCGGGCGTCAACGAACTGGTCCAGCCGCTCGAAGCAGTCGTCACACGAGAGGTACGGCTCGGTGTCGACGACCAGGGTGGCCACCGTGCCACTGCTGAGCGTGTTCGTGTTGTCGTTCATGTGGAGCTCCGCTCGGATCCTGCGGCGAGGTGTCCGTCGTCGACGAGCGCGTGCCGCAGCCGTTGCCGTGCGTCATGGAGGGCCTTGTACAAGGCGTTACGACTACTTCCGAGGCGTTCGGCCAAGACGTCGATGGGAACCTCCTCGACGAGCAGCGCGAGCACCACTCGGCGCTGATAGGGCGTGAGCTGGGTGGCGATCGCATTCTGGACTGCTCTGGCCAGGTGGGCTGCTTCGCTCGTGGCGGCCGGCGACGGACTGGGGTCCACGAAGGTGAGGGTGTCGGGCAACGGCACCTCTCGATTGCGCCAGGCCTGACCGCGCACGGCGACACCGGCTTGCAGGATGGCGAACTTGTACGCCCAGGTCGTGAAGCGGCTGCGTCCTTCGAAGGCGGGAAGGCGACGCAGCACCGCAACCATGGCGTCGTCTGCCACTTGCTGGGCAAGGTCGTCAATCTCCGAGGAACCCGCGCCGGGCAGGAGCGCACGTAACCGCCACACCTGGTGGCGGCTGGCCCTGAGCAGCAGCTCATGCAGGCGGCCCAGCGCTTCTCTGCCAGCTGGGCCGTCATCGGTGAGGTTCGACCACCACGCGTCGTCTCCCAGCGGCGGTCCCACACTTGCCGCCGTTCGCTCCGCGGTCGTCACAAGTCCACATCTTCCACGAGGGGAGCACCGATGCGGACCGCCAGGTCTGGCGGGCATCCGCGGTCCAGGAGCTGGAGCAACACGTGCAGGTCGAACGCCAGCTCGCCGGCGACGGCGTCCGCGAGGGCCTCGGGGAGTCCCGCTTCGACCAGGCGGCACCGACGCCAGGTACGAGCATCCGTTGGCGGGCTGCTGCCGCAGCTGCCCGCGTCTCGCGACGTGTGAAGGGTCATGGTGTGTTGGTGTCCTGCCACCACCATGTTCTTACCTCCGGCGGACTCGTGAAATCGCAGGCGGACCCGAACCCCGCACAACAGAGCCGGTGCGCTCCTGCTCACGGCTCCTCACTCCTGCCCGTCTGGGTTGGGTGAGGAATCCGGATGGTCCCCGTAGTAGCGGTCCCTCGCCTTGCGAGGCAGTGCGGGGTCGAGCTTCCCCTGCCACGCCAGCCGTTCCAATGCTCGCAACACGATCGACGGCGGGTCGACCGCGAAGTGTCGGCGCAGCGCGGCGCGGGTGTCGGACATCCCGAAGCCGTCGGTGCCCAAGGAGGACCAGTCACCGGGGACGAACGGCGCTATCTGGTCGGGGACGGCTCGCATCCAGTCCGACACCGCTACGACCGGCCCTTGCTTGTGCAGCTTCTTCGTGACATGGGGGAGTCGTGGCCTCTCCTCGGGGTGCGCGCGGTTCCACGCCTCGATCCTCAGCGCTTCACGACGCAGCTCCGTCCAGGACGTGACCGACCAGACGTCTGCCTGCACGGCCCAGTGGTCGCGCAACATGGTCTGCGCCTCCAGCGCCCACGGGACTGCGATACCGGACGCCAACAGCTGCACTGCGTCAGGCGTGGGCATCGCGGCGCGGGAGTACAGGTGCATTCCAGCGAGGATGCCTTCGACGTCCACGTCGGCGGGTTCGGATGGTTGGAGGACCGGCTCGTTGTAGAGCGTCAGGTAGTAGAAGACGTCGGCGTCCTCTTCCAAGTCCTCGTCGTGCAGCCCGCCATACATCCGGCGGATCGCGTCCCGGACGATGTGTCCCAGCTCGAAGGTGAAGGCCGGGTCGTAGGCAACGCAGGCAGGGTTGGTGGAGGCGAGGAGCAGGGAATGGCCGTCCTGGTGCTGCAGCCCTTCACCATTGAGCGTCGTCCGGCCTGCCGTCGCGCCCAGCAGAAACCCGCGCGTCAGCTGGTCTGCGGCCGCCCACAGCAAGTCCCCGGTGCGCTGGAAGCCGAACATCGAGTAGAACATGTAGATCGGAATCATCGGCTCGCCGTGCGTCGCGTACGCCGTTCCGGCCGCGGTCCACGAAGCCACGCAACCGGCTTCGGTGATCCCTTCGTGCAGCAGCACCCCGTGGGTGTCTTCTTGGTAGCTCAGCAGCAGGTCGCGGTCGACCGAGAGGTAGTTCTGCCCGTGGGGGGAGTAGATCTTCTTGTTCGGGAAGAACGCATCCAGACCGAACGTGCGGGCTTCGTCAGGGATGATCGGGACGAACCGTTCCCCCAGGCCCGGCTCGCGCATGAGGCTCTTGAGCAACCGGACGAAGGCCATCGTGGTGGCGACCTTCTGTCGACCGGAGCCCTTGGCTGCGACGCCGTACGCCGCATCGCGCGGCAAGGTCCTCTGATCGACAGCTGCGCGTCGCTGGGGGAGGTAGCCGCCGAGACTCCTGCGCCGTTCGTGGAGATAGTGGCTCTCCACCGAGTCGGCGTCCAGGCTGACGTAGGGCGGCAGGTCGGTGTCGAGCTGGCGGTCGAGCAGGGGGATGTCGAGACGGTCGCGGAAGGCGCGCAGGTCGTCGGGACTGAGCTTCTTCATCTGGTGGGTGGAGTTGCGGCTCGCGAAGTGCGGTCCCAGCATCGAGCCCTTGATGGTCTGTGCGAGTACGACCGTGGGCTGGCCTCGGTGCCTCAGGGCAGCCTCGTACGCCGCGTACACCTTGTGGGGGTCGTGTCCGCCGCGTCGTAGCGCCCAGAGCTCCTTGTCGGTCATGTTCGCGACCATGTCGAGGGTGCGTGGGTCTCGTGAGAAGAGATGGTCGCGTACGAAGGCCCCGGACTCGGACTTGAAGGTCTGGAAGTCGCCATCGGGTACCTGGTTGAGGAGCTGGACCAGGGCGTTGTCGCGGTCGCGGTCCAGGAGCTGGTCCCACTCGCCTCCCCAGATGACCTTGATGACGTTCCAGCCGGCTCCGGCGAAGTAGGACTCGAGCTCCTGGATGACCTTGCCGTTGCCGCGTACGGGGCCGTCGAGGCGTTGCAGGTTGCAGTTGATGACGAACGTGAGGTTGTCGAGTCCTTCCCGGGCTGCCACTCCGAGGGCGCCCAGCGCTTCCGGCTCGTCCATCTCCCCGTCACCCAGGAACGCCCAGACGTGCTGGCCGCTGGTGTCCTTGATGCCGCGGTCGCGGAGGTAGCGGTTGAACCGGGCCTGGTAGATCGCGTTGAGGGGTCCCAGGCCCAGGGAGACGCTGGTGAACTCCCAGAACTTCGGCATCAGGCGCGGGTGCGGGTAGGACGGCAGACCGGCCCCGGGTCCACTGTGGGAGACCTCCTGGCGAAAGCCGTCCAGCTGGCTCTCGGTGAGTCGACCTTCGAGGAAGGCGCGCGCGTAGATGCCGGGTGAGGCGTGGCCTTGGAAGTAGACCTGGTCCGCGCCGCCGGACGCGTCGTGGCCGTGGAAGAAGTGGTTGAAGGCCACCTCGTACAGGGTTTCGGTCGAGGCGTACGTGGAGATGTGTCCACCGACACCGAGCCCGGGGCGTTGGGCACGGTGGACGATCATCGCCGCGTTCCAGCGGACGTAGGCGCTGATCCGTCGTTCCACCTCGTTGTCGCCCGGGTACGCCGGTTCGTGCGAGTGGTGGATCGAGTTCACGTAGTCGGATGGGTTGAGGAGCGGCAACGCGACGTGGCGCTGCCGGGCCCGGTCCAGGAGGGTGAGCACGATGGCTCGCGCGCGCTCGGGGCCGGCATGGTCGACCACCGCGTCAAAGGACTCCACCCACTCCAGTGTCTCCGCCGGGTCATTGTCGGCGTGCGTGTCGCGACTGGCCCGCTGGGACGGGACGCCGTTGCTGAGAGTGGTCATCGGCTCGTCCGAGCGGGCGGCGAGGGTGGGGCAGGGCGCGCTACGAGGCCGGCTGATGATCCCGACCCCAACGCCCCACGCGTCGGGGTGAGAGCCGTGCGCGGGTTCCTCTGACCCGTTCGGTCAGAGGAGCCCGCGGAGGAACCTTCGCGACTGCGTGAGCGCGAAGGGGCAGGACCGGCTCGGGATCCGGCTGGACGCAGGGCTGACATGGCGAGTCCTTCCGGGGCTTCGAGGGCTGGGCAGCCACCCGTTGATGTCTGCGATGTCCCTACTCTGGCCGCGTTGCCGGAGTGCCTGCGACGTGGACGGTCGGCCAACGTGGACGCGTTTCGTTGCTGGACCGCAGCAACGTAGCCACGGGCTCGAGCCCGTTCCAGCCGGTGTATCAGGTGACGGCTCATTGCGGGTCTTCAGCGTCGCTGTCGGCTGTCTTGTCGTGGGCAAGGACTGCCGTGCGGCCCTGCAGGTCCGGGGTGTCAGCGAACGGTGATCCATCAGAGGACCTCGCCTGGGTGAGTTCGCCCTCGACGACCTCGGGGTGGTGCAGGTCGAACGCTGGCGACTCTGAGCGGATCCGAGGCAGGGAGTGGAAGTTGTGTCGCGGCGGCGGGCAGCTGGTGGCCCACTCCAGGGAGCGGCCCCAGCCCCACGGGTCGTCGACCTCGACCAAGGGGCTCTTGGTGGAGACGTAGACGTTGTAGAGGAACGGCAGCGTCGAGGCGCCGAGCAGGAACGCTCCCACGGTCGAGATCTGGTTGAGCGTGGTGAACCCGTCGGCCGGCAGGTAGTCGGCGTAGCGACGCGGCATGCCCTCGACGCCCAGCCAGTGCTGCACCCCCGTCGGCCGGCAGGTAGTCGGCGTAGCGACGCGGCATGCCCTCGACGCCCAGCCAGTGCTGCACCAGGAACGTGGTGTGGAAGCCGATGAACAGGAGCCAGAAGTGGACCTTGCCGAGGCGTTCGTCGAGCATCCGGCCGGTCATCTTCGGCCACCAGAAGTAGAAGCCGGCGAACATCGCGAACACGACGGTGCCGAACACGACGTAGTGGAAGTGAGCGACCACGAAGTAGGAGTCCGTGACGTGGAAGTCCAGCGGCGGGCTGGCCAGGATGACACCGGTGAGACCACCGAACAGGAAGGTGGTGAGGAAGCCGATGGACCACAGCATCGGGGTGTCGAAGGACAGGCTTCCGCCCCACATCGTGCCGATCCAGTTGAAGAACTTGATCCCTGTGGGCACCGCGATGAGGAAGCTCATGCCGGAGAAGAACGGCAGGTCGACCGCGCCGGTGACGAACATGTGGTGTGCCCACACCGACACGGACAACGCGGCGATCGCGTTCGTGGCACCGACCAGGCCGATGTAGCCGAACACAGGTTTGCGGCTGAAGACCGGCAGCACCTCTGTGACGATGCCGAAGAACGGTAGCGCGATGATGTAGACCTCCGGGTGGCCGAAGAACCAGAACAGGTGCTGCCACAGGACCGGCCCGCCGTGTGAGGGGTCGAAGACGTGGGCACCGAGCTGTCGATCAGCTTCAAGCATCAGCAGCGCGCCGCCCAGCATGGGGAAGGCGATGAGCACGAGCATGCTGGTGATGAGTGTGTTCCACACGAAGATCGGCATCCGGAACATGGTCATGCCGGGCGCGCGCATGCAGATGACGGTGGTGATGAGGTTGACCGCACCCAGAATGGTGCCGAGGCCCGCCATCCACAGTCCCATCACCCACAGGTCTCCGCCCACACTGGGGCTCCGCACCGCGTCGTTGAGCGGTGCGTAGGCGAACCACCCGAAACTGGCTGCACCTTGTGGGGTGACGAAGCCCGAGGCGGCGATGAGGCCACCGAAGAGGAACAGCCAGTAGCTGAACATGTTGAGGCGCGGGAACGCGACGTCGGGGGCGCCGATCTGCAGCGGCATGATCACGTTGGCGAAGCCGAAGAACAGCGGTGTCGCGAAGAGCAGCAACATGATCGTGCCGTGCATCGTGAACAGCTGGTTGTAGAGCTCCTCGTTGACGACCTGCTGACCGGGGTAGGCCAGCTCCGAGCGCATGACCATGGCCATCACTCCGCCGATCATGAACCAGGCGAATGACGTCGCCAGGTACAGCTTGCCGATGACCTTGTGGTCCGTCGAGGTCAGGAGCCGCACGATCGACCGCCTCAGCGGGACCTCCCCGTCGCGGGCGGTTGTCGGCTTCACTGCGTCCACGTGGTCGCTGTTCAAGGTGGGTGACGGCGCGGCGGGGGCCGACCGGCGTGGGCCGCGCGTCCGGTTCACTGAAGGCTCCTTGGGCAGGCACTGCGTCAACGTGCGGACACGAACAGCCGGGCTGTCACCTGGTGGGTGGCGTGCCAGCGCTGCTCAGACTGGTTCATCGACGAGTCCCTGGCACTGCTCCTGGACGGCGGACAAGTGCCCTCGGACCTGCTGGCGTCCGGCAACGGGGCCTCGCGGGAAGTGCCGGCGATGGGGTGGTGCCGCCTTGGTCGTCGGATGCGGGGTAAGGATCGTGGCCCGCCGCACACCAACAAGACAGGGTCTCGTGAGACGAGGCCCAGTGACTCGCCTCCGCACCCGGTGGAGGCAACGAGAAACGGAGCTCCCTGATGACCGCCGCCACCACGTCTCACCCCGTCATGCGAACCGGGTCTGGAGCCGGAGCCGATCGGGCCTACCAGCTGCTGCGCACCGTGTTCACCATTGCGCCCATCGCGTTCGGGCTTGACAAGTTCCTCGGGCTCCTCACCGACTGGGACCAGTACCTGGCGCCCTGGATCGACGACCTTGTGCCGGGTCCTGCCCACCAGGCCATGCTCGCCGTCGGCGTCATCGAAGTGGTGGCCGGCATCGCGGTTGCTGTGGTGCCGCGGTTCGGTGCGCTGCTGGTGGCCGGCTGGCTCGCGGGAATCATCGTCAACCTGGTCACGATGGGCGAGTACTACGACGTCGCCCTGCGCGACTTCGGCCTGCTGGTGAGCGCACTCGCCCTGGCAGCCTTGGCCTTCGGCCGGCACTCGGCCACGGCATGAACAGCGTGGCGTCCGTGCCCGAGGATGGCGGGGTCTCCCGATGGCGTCCGCGTGTCACGCACCTGCAGCCACACGCTGATGCTCCCGCGGTCGAGCAGGCAGCAGCGGCCCTGCTCACCGCGTTGGGGCTGGACCTGAGCGACGACAACCTCGCCGAGACACCGCGCCGGATGGCGCACGCGCTGATCGAGATGACCAGCGGCGCGGACTTCGAGCTCACTACCTTCCCCAACGACGACGACTACGACGAGCTCGTCCTGGTCCGCGACATCCGGGTGCAGTCGATGTGCGAGCACCACATGCTGCCGTTCGTCGGAGTCGCCCATGTCGGCTACATCCCCGGTGAGCGCATCGTCGGGCTCTCCAAGCTCGCTCGCATGGTGGAGCTGCACGCACGACGCCCTCAGACCCAGGAGCGCCTGACGAAGCGCATCGCCGACCACCTCCGCAGCGAGCTCAGCCCTCGAGGAGTGGGCGTGGTGATGGAGGCCGAGCACACCTGCATGGGCTTGCGGGGCGCACGCACGCCCGGTGCGCGCACCACCACCTCCGCCCTCTTCGGTCACCTGCGCGACGACCCCCGCACCCGCGCCGAGTTCCTCGCCCTCACCAGGAGCACCCCATGAACATTGTCATCGTCGGCGCCGGCCTCGCCGGCGCCAATGCCGCCGAGGAGCTCCGCGCACAGGGCTACAGCGGCGACATCACCCTCATCGGCGAAGAACCCCACCGGCCGTACGAACGGCCGCCCCTCTCCAAAGGTCTGCTGCTCGGCACCGCGGACCCTGACTCGGTCTTCACCCACCCCACCGCGTGGTATGCCAACCACCAGGTCGACCTGGTCACGGGCGCACCCGTCACCGAGATCGACCTCGACACCAGCCACCTCACTGTCCGCGATCGGCAGCTGTCCTACGACCGGTTGCTCCTCGCTACTGGCGCCCGGCCGCGCCGGCTGCCGATGGCCGACACCTCGGGTGCCGAGGTGGTCTACCTGCGCACGCTGGACGACGCGCTGGCGCTCGCGCCTCGGCTCACCGAGCACCTGCTCATCATCGGCGGCGGCTGGATCGGGCTCGAGGTGGCCGCGGCAGCCCGGCAGGCCGGTGGGACCGTGACCGTCGTCGAGAGCGCGACCCTGCCTCTGGTGCGGGTGCTCGGCCAAGAGGTCGCTCCGATGGTCGCCGACCTGCACCGCGAGCACGGGGTGGACCTTCGGCTCGGAGTGGGCATCTCCGGGGTCGAGCACGCGGCCGGATGCACCACGGTGCGGCTCGACGACGGCGCGGTCGTCACACCCGACTTGATCTTGGTCGGCATCGGCGCCGACCCCGACGACGCGCTGGCCGCGAGGGCAGGGCTGGCCACCGACCACGGTGTCATGGTCGATGCGCGGTTGCGCGCGAGCGACCCTCACGTGTACTCCGCCGGCGATGTCGCGAACCACGATCACCCGCTGCACGGGCGCTTGCGCGTCGAGCACTGGGACGCCGCCATCCACCAAGGCAAGCACGCCGCACGTGTCATGCTCGGCGACGACCAGCCGTACCTCCGTCAGCCCTACTTCTTCACCGACCAATACGACCTCGGCATCGAGTACGTCGGCCACGTCGGACCTCGGGGATACGACGAGGTTGTGATCCGCGGCAGCCTTGCCAACCGCACCTTCACTGCCCTGTGGATCAGCGACGACTGTGTCGCAGCTGGGATGCACGCCAACGACTGGGACGCCGTCAACCTGCTGCGGGGGCTCGTCGGTCGCCGCGCTACGGCCGCCACCCGCGACACTTCGGTGACTTTGGAGGACGCCCTCAACGGGGTCTGAAGGGCCGCTATCGCCTCTGCTCCACGTGCGCGTTCGGCGTCACGCTGGTCCCTGTTCGACGGCGAGGTTGGTGGCAGGTGGTGGCGGCCGAAAGGGCGGAGCGGACCGTCCGAGACCGTGATCTACGTACCCGTCAGAACGCTCGTGGAGCCGCCCCTGAGGGTTTCGGCGCGTGAGCTGGATCGCCGACTGGCTTTCGGCAGGAACGTTGCTATGGTCCATGACATGGAGGGGAACACGGTGCTCGAGTCGGCGATGTCCGACAGTTCCTACCTGCCCCCACATGTGCCGTTCGGCGCTGCGCTGCTCGCCCTCGAGCTGAGCGAAGAAGCCCGCGGCATCAGCGGTCTCGACGTGCTGCGACGCAGCGTCGACCGCGCCCCCCCGGTCCCGTCCTGAGGTGACTACCCCAGGGTGCCCCGCGTAGCGGCGTACCCGTCCCCTCGCGCACCCGCGACCACTGCGGCTGCGTGATGCTGCCAAGGACCGACCATGCCCGCCTACTCGCTCTTCCTTGTCACCGAACCGCACGACTACCGCGCAACCCCCGAGGGGCGCGCCAGCGCCGCACTCCGTGACCCGCTCGACCACCACGAACACGGCTACGACGCGGCAGATCAGCACGTCGCTGCTGCCTGCCACCCGGTCGCGACCGTCGACGCGGAGCCACGTGCGAACGAGCTGACGCCCACACCCGCCCCCATCACCAAGGCACGGTCTGAACGTGGCACTGAGTCCACCCGCCGCGACGGCATGTCGAGACCGGTGGCCGGGCCGAGCGCCCGCCTGCGCGCCCTGCCTCAAGCGACTGCCGATCAGCTCACCACACCCGACGGCATCGACAACCACCTGGCACAGCTCGAGAAGGCCCGACAGGCGCAGCTCGATGCGTTGCCTGCGGCTCCGGGCAACGTCGTCGCGGCCGCGCACCAGGAAACCGTCGAGTGGATCCTCAAGCAGGTCCGCACGGCCCGCCAACGCCTGCGCGAAGACGTGTACGGCATCTGTGCCCGCTGCGGAGCCCTCATCCCTCCGGATCGACTCGCCGCGCAGCCCTGGGTCATCACGTGCACCGTGTGCGACCCCCCCGATCGCCCCGTTCTCAGCCCCGTTCCCACCCCCGGAAGGTGAACCCCATGCCTCAGCGCGTCGCCGTGATCGGCGGCGGGATGGTCGGGCTCTCCACCGCCTGGTTCCTGCAGGTTCACGGCTTCCGCGTCACCGTCGACGACCGCCGCCACGTCGCCGCGGGCGCATCGCGGGGCAACGCCGGATGGCTCACGCCTGCACTGACCGCGCCGCTTCCCGAACCGGCGGGGCAAATCTGGATGAACGCCGCGACTCGTGGTGCGGCTCCCGGCCCTGCGCCGCCGACGGCCTCGCACCCATGGGGGCCACACCACACCGCGATTCTTCGTGGCCGGAGGACACGGCATGTGGGGCGTCGCGCTCGGACCCTGACCGGGAAGCTCCTCGCCTACCAGATGGCGTCCGGCACCGCCGCGCCTGACCTGTCGCCGTTCGCCCCGCTGCCCTGATCAACGCGCGCACTTCCGCAATTTCCGCCGACGAGACGGGGATGAACCCCCGGCCCGTTGACTCTTAAGAAGGGACGTCGTCATGCACGACACGCCTCAGCCACCCACCCGCAGCCACACGTTCCCCACGTCCACCGCCACCAGCCGCGCTGCGGCCAACGCACCGCGGGTCAGGTCGCGTCGAGAGCTGCGGTTCTGGTCCTACCTCGCCGTCGCAGGATCCTGCGCGGTGCTGGTCCCTCTGGCCGCGTTCGTCGTGACTCCCCGCACCGACGACGGCCCGTCACGAGCGCTTCTTGCCGCGCTGATCGCGGTGTTCATGGGATTGGCCGTCTACTTCTCAGCCGCCGCAGCGGACGCCGCGCGCGGGATGCGGCAGCGACCAGGGCGACCCTGAACCACCCGTGATCGCGCATTGCACGCTGCGAGGAACCGGGGGAGAGCGGGGTAAGGCCTCGGAGGAGGACGGTCGTCGGGGTGAACGGGAGCGAACATGAGGTCGAGCCGATGACGACCTTGCTCACCCTCGGGCACGGCGAAGCGTCCCCAGTCGCAGCTGATGACGTTGTCGGGCGATGCTCACGTCGGCTTGGTCGTGGACGTGCGACGATTCCCGGGCAGTCGACGTCACCCCCACGTGGCTCAGGAGCAGGTCCAGCACTGGCTGCCCGCCGGCGGCATCGCCTACCGGTGGGAGCCGCGACTCGGGGGACGGCGTCGCGTGCCCCCAGACGTCGAAGGTACCGATGCGTGGTGGCAGGTGGAGGCGTTCCGCGCCTATGCAGCCCACACGCGCACCGAAGAGCTCGGTGCAGCGATCCGCGACTTGATCGCAGACGTTCTGGCTGGCCCCGAAGGACGCGTCGCGGTCATGTGCAGTCAGTCGCTGTGGTGGCGCTGCCACCGCATCCTCATCGCTGACGTAGTCGCCCCTCCTCTGTGGGACACCGGTGCAACACCTGGGTCACGACGACAAGCTGACCGCGCACGTCCCGGCCGCGGGAGCCCGAGTCTGCGCCGAGGGGTTGCGCTACGACTTGGTCGACCCGCCCGAGTGAATCGCCCCCCGGCCCGTTCGAGTGCCTTCGCAGTCGGCCGCACGCCTGTCCACGTGTTGGTCGTCAGCGAACCGACACATGCCTCCGAGGGTGATCAGCCGCAGTGTCGCCGTGACATGTCGCTTTCGCCCCGTCCACCGGACACTCCTTGACAGGCCGCCGTCCTCCGAAAGGCGGGGACGGTGGCTGCACGAGAAACCCTGGCAAGACTGACCACGTCAGACCGGACTCAGACAAGGGTAGCGGCTGCCAATTCGTGGTCGTTCGCAGTGTTTCCGCAGTTCAGGGGCTCTGTCGTCCTTGAGCCAAGAGGCTTGCGGCGTCCGGGCGGCACGACCCAGCTCAGTGGGATGCTCAGGCGGCGCGAACGACGAATTGCAGACGGTTCAGCTCGTCGCGTCGGACGTGGAGCACGCTGTCGTTGAACCGCAGCGCAGCGATCGGCGCCAGGAAAACGCGGGCCCCGTCATGCTCGACGACTTGATCAGTCTCAACGGGCGCCACCGCGCGCTTGACCGAGAACGTGGGTCGGTCGGCTCTGCGACAGATGCGCAGTCCCGGTGCGTGGTGGGGAGCGGTCGACCGTGAGATGGCAGCGACAGCCTTATGAGCGTCAGCACTGAGCGTGAGCATGGATTGTCTCAACTCCTCGTTGTTGGGGCCTGTCTCCACCATTGCGCACTCATCGGCGCGCGCAACCGGGCCTACGCTCAGGCCGTTACCAACCGTCACGAGATGGTTACCGTGCCGTGACCTTCACGCTCGCACGCGGTCCGAACGCGGCAGGCGAACGCCGCCGCGGGTGGGTGCACATGCCGTCCGCACGCAGGTGGAACTGCTCCTTCTCACCGGCAACTTGGTACAGGTGGAAGCATGCCCACCACGTCGACGAGCCGATGTCCCACGACCGACCTCCCGCGCCTTCGCCGCGTCAGACCGGGCCGGGGCCGCGAACGACCGGGGCGGTTGCTGACGGTGCTGATGATCGCCGTGTGCCTGGTCCTGGCCGGGCTTCTCTCCTCGTGCGGCGAAGAGGGAACAACCGGTGCCGCGCCGCTGGGTGAACGAGCCGAGAACGACGTCCCCCTCAACCCGCCGACCGTGCGGTTCCACGTGTCAGCGGACGGACAGGTGGACGCGTCACCCGACCTCGAGGCCGAGGCCGGGGAAGCGGTCGCCGTTGTGCTCGAGAACGATGCCGACGTCGGTTACCAGCTCCGTCTGGTGGATCCCGAGGGCGATGACGTCTTCGCCGTGGAGGCGCCCCCGCACGGCCGCGGAGACGGGCGCGCCGCGCCCCGTGAAGACGGGAGACACGTGGCCAAGGTCTACCCCACCGGCCACCCGGACGCAGCCGAGGAGTTCACGGTTGAGGTCTTCGCAACCTGATTGCCGCGGGCGGGTGACGCGACGTATCCGGTCCTCAGCACGCCGGTCCAGAGCCGCTGCCAGGCGCCGTCCGAACCGCGTGGTCGGGGCCCTGCTGCTCGCGTGTGTCCTCGTCTCAGCCTGTTCCGCTGACTGCCGCGGTGCCCTCTCCGAGCGGGCCTCGGTGGCGATCGGAACCAACGCGCGCACCGAGCAGGTCGACGCACACGGATTCGCCATCGTCGTCGATGGCAAGGGACACGGGCGCGTCGTTGGCACGCTCCTCAACACCGAACTCAGCCCGCACGCGATGACCGCCGCCTCCATCAAGAGCGAGGCAACCCCGGTCCGCACCGCGGTACTTGCCGACATCATCCGGCTACCACCGCGGGCGCCTGTGGACCTGCTCGACGCACCGATCGTGTCCGTGCCGGCCCGCGATCTATCGGCGGGCTCCTTCGTCGAGCTCACCCTCGACATCACCGACGGTGAGCTCGTCGACATGCTCGTCCCCGTCGAAGCGCAGAAGGGTCCGTACGCCGACGTCGACGTCGTCGCTCCCACCGCCGCGCGCCATGGGGTGCCGCTGTCGATGACGGGACCGCGCGGGACGCCAGCTGGGCAGTCGGCCCGCTGGGTTGGACGTGAGCTGCTCGGGCGCGCTGGTCCTGTCGTTGCGAACCGGCTGGTGTCGATCAGGCGGCGCGCTCGATGATGAATGCCAGCATGAAGCCGATGGTGGCGATGAGACCGGCGTACAGGTGAGTTCGTTCGAAGGCTTCGGGGATCATGGTGTCGGCGACCATCGCCAGGATGGCTCCTGCGGCGAGCGCGGTGATGGAGGCGACCGTCTCGTCCTCGACGTTCTCTCGCGGGTCATGCGCTCAGCAGGTAGCCGGTGACGAAGCCGGCCGCGCTGGCCAGGGCGATGACGGGTCCGCCTTCGCCGAAGGCCTCGGGGGCGAGGGTGTCGATCACCGATGCGAGGACGGCGCCACCCGCGAACGCCAACGGATAGGACAGCGCGGCGGGTCCGGCGCCCGCGAACAGGTACTTCCCGAGGAAGACCGCGGCGGCGAGCAGCACCGTCGCTGCTGCCCACACCAGGACCACGGTCCGTGCGCTGCGGCCGCGGTCCATCATGCTGCGGGCGCCGGCGAGGGCCTCCGGGAAGTTGCTGACGAACACGGCGACGAGCAGCGCGACGCTGGCTGAGTCGTTGAGGGACACGCCGAGGGCCGTGTTCTCCGGGATGCCGTCCAAGGTGACGCCGGCGAGCAGGGCTATGCCGGCGGCGCTGTGCTGGTAGCGGTGGTCGAGCCACGTGTCCGCTGCCACGAAGACGATGGCACCGGCGGCGAACATGGCGCCAGATCGCCACGGACCTCCGCCCGCGTACGCCGGCTCGAACAGCTCGAAGGACGTGGAGACGATGAGGGCGCCGGCGGCGAAGGCGAGGACGGACGCGACGAGATGTTTCGGTGGCTCCCACCGCACCCCCACGGCGGCGCCGACGACGAGAGGGAGGGAGGCGCCGAGAGCGTAGGCGAGCGTGGTCACCATGGCGTCCTCGCGGTCTCGTGGAGGGATGTCCCGTCATCCGGTCCGGTCGAAGGGACGTGGTTGGCCGAATGAGGCGTCTCGGACAGGCGGAGGGCTGCATTGACGAGACCCACAAGGCTGAAGGCTTGCGGGGTGTTGCCCAGGTGTGCGCGGGTGCCCGGGTCGTACTCCTCGCTGAGCATGCCGACGTCGTTGCGCAGTGCGAGCAACTCATCGAATTGGCGCGCCGCGCGGTCGGTCTGGCCAGTGGCGTGCAGGGCCTCGACCAACCAGAACCCGCACGCCACGAACGGGGCTTCGGTGCCGGGAAGCCCGTCGGGGCCGCCGTCGGCGGTGGGGTCGTAGCGCAACAGGTGGCCGTCGCGGCGCAGCTCGGTCTCGACGGCACGCACTGTCCCGATGATGCGGGAGTCGGTCCAGGGGAGGAAGCCGACCTTGGGCATCAGCAGCAGCGAGGCGTCGAGGCCGGTCGAGCCGTAGAACTGGGTGAAGGTGTTGCGGTCGGGGTCGTAGCCGCGCGTGCACACATCGTTGTGGATCCGCTCGGCGAGGTTGCGCCAGCGCTCGGCGGGGCCGTCGAGGCCGTGCCGTTCGATGCTGCGGACGGCGCGGTCGACACCTGCCCACGCCATGACCTTGGAGTGGGTGAAGTGGCGGCGTGGGCCGCGCATCTCCCACAGGCCGTTGTCGGGCTCGTCCCAGTGACCTTCCAGCCAGTCGAGCAGCGCCCGTTGCAGGGTCCAGGCGGCGTCGACGCTGTCCAGCCCAGCTTCTCGGGCCTGGTAGAGGCCGTCGAGGGCCTCGCCCCACACGTCGAGCTGGCGCTGTGCGGAGGCTGCGTTGCCGATGCGCACCGGTCGGGACCCGGCGTAGCCATCCAGCCAGGGCACGGTGAGCTCGGGCAGCCAGGGTGTGCCATCGAGTCCGTACATGATCTGCAGCTGGGCGGGGTCACCGGCGACCGCGCGAACCAGCCATTCTCGCCACGCACGCGCTTCCTCGGTGTAGCCGGTCTTGAGCAGGGCTTGGAGAGTGAAGCTCGCGTCGCGCAACCAGCAGTAGCGGTAGTCCCAGTTGCGGACGCCGCCGATCTCCTCCGGCAGGGACGTGGTGGCGGCTGCGACGATGCCGCCGGTGGGAGCGTAGGTCAGCGCCTTGAGCAGCAGCAGTGAGCGGCGGACCTCGTGCGTCCATGGACCTGTGTAGGTGCACCGCTCGAGCCAGTCCGCCCAGTAGTCGATCGTCTCGGCCAGGGCGGCGTCGGGATGTGCTGGTTCGGGCTGCGGTTCGTGTGAGGGCCGGTGGGTCAGCACGAACGCGACCCGCTCCCCGGCGCGCACCGAGAACCGCGAGGAGATGGCGTCGTCGTCCAGCTCCATCGCCACGTCGGCGCGCAACCAGACCGCGTCAGGGCCCGCCACGGCGGTGAACAGGCGTGCCGGCGTGGATCGCGTGTCCCCGCCACGCGATGCGTTCTCGGCATCCCCGACGGATCGAGTGCCAGCGTCTGTGTCGGAGCGGGACTCACCGGGGCGCACCCACGGCCGCACGCGTCCGTGGTCGAACCTGAGACGGATGACGGACGTCATGTCGATCGATCCTCGGACACCTTCGACGAGGCGTACGACGTCCGCGGCCTCGCCTCGCGGCGGCATGAAGTCGACCACGTCGACAGCGCCTTGTTCGTCCTCCCACCGCGTGCGCAGCACCAGGCTGTGAGCGTCGTAGTCGCGGCTCGTGGGGGCCGACGCCGACTCGCGGTGCCCCGCGGGGCTCGTGCGGTCAGGGCGGATCGTCCAGTGGCCGGCGTCCTCGCCTCCGAGGAGTGCGGCGAAGCAGGCAGCAGAGTCGAAGCGTGGAAGGCACAGCCAGTCAATCGATCCGTCCCGGCTCACCAGCGCCGCGGTGTGCAGGTCGCCGATCAGGGCGTAGTCCTCGATCGGCGCCACCGGCGTGGCGGGCGTCAGTGCTCGCACGATGCTTCCTCCTCGTCCTCGGGGATGGAGACGTACCCGCCCGTGCCGAAGTACATGCGCTATCGCATGCATCGGTCACGGGTGGACGGTGCCTGCGACGTTTGTCGCCTGGAGCGTGCTGGCACGCTCGCCGGATTCTCTGGTCCCAACCGTGTTGAACGGCGTGGCATGCTGGCATATAGATGCGTCAGCGCATTCAAAGTCGAGCAGGCGTCGATGGGAAGGGCGCCACTGCTCGCCAGCGACGCGAGCCTGGCGACAGGGACCATCGAGGAGGACAGATGAGCACCATCCCACCGTCACCCCGCAGGATCGTGGTCACCGGCGCGTCCGGGGGCATCGGCCGGGCCACCGCGCGGATGCTGGGTGCTCGCGGGGACCGGGTGGCGTTGCTCGCGCGCGGTGAGGTCGGCCTGGAGGCCGCCCGACGTGACGTCGAGAGCGCCGGCGGTCAGGCCGTCGCGATCCCCGTCGACGTGGCCGATCACCTCGCCGTCGAGTCTGCCGCCGATCGGGCGGCAGAGGAGCTGGGGTGGATCGACGCCTGGATCAACGTTGCGTTCACCTCCGTCTTCGCGCGGTTCGAGGACATCGAGGCCGACGAGTACCGGCGGGTGACCGAAGTGACCTACCTCGGCTACGTCAACGGGACCCGGGCAGCTCTGCGGCACATGCGTCCGCGCAACCGGGGCGTGATCGTGCAGGTGGGCTCGGCCCTCGGCCACCGCGGCATCCCGGGGCAGAGCGCCTACTGCGGGGCCAAGCACGCGCTCGAGGGGTTCCACGACTCCCTGCGTGCCGAGCTCATGCACGAGCACAGCGGAGTCCAGGTCACGGTCGTGGAGATGCCTGCCGTCAACACGCCGCAGTTCGACTGGGTGCTCTCCAGGCTTCCGAACAAGGCGCAGCCAGTGCCGCCGATCTATCAGCCCGAGGTCGCAGCGCGGGGTGTCATGAAGGCTCTCGACCACCCGCAGCGGCGGGCTCGATGGGTCGGCCTGAGCACGGCGGCCACCATCGTGGCCAACCGGGTGGCCGCGGGACTGCTGGACCGCTATCTCGCTCGGACTGGCGTGGCCTCGCAGCAGACCGACGAACGCCGGTCGGGCGACGAGCCCGTCAACCTCTGGGCACCGGTCGATGGCCCTGGCGGCCATGACTTCGGAGCCCACGGCCGCTTCGACGACCGCTCGCACGAGCACGGATTCATCGGATGACGGACCTCCATGGCGTCCGGCCGGTCGACGTGGCCCGGTTCGCACTCGGCGCGACGGCGCTGCTGCGTCCGCAGTGGCTGCTCCGCAGCACGGCATCCGCCGACGGCACGGGGCCGCGGCGCGTGACCCGCATCCTGGGCGGTCGGTACGTCCTGCAGTCCGTCGCTGGACTCGCGCCGTCGCGGACGTGGGTTCCCGAGGTCGACGCCGCCATCGACCTCGTCCACGCCGTCTCGACGGTGGGCCTGGCCCGCTCCTTCCCCGACCACCGTCGCCTCGCGCTCGCCAGCGGTGCCGTGGCCCTCGTCTTCGCCGTCGCGGACCTGACGGACGTCCGAGTCGCATGACGTCGTCTCGGTCGTCCACCCGGCGCATGGTCCGCCCACGGTGGGTCTGGGGCGGAACCGTCATCTCGATCGTCGGCCTGGCACTGCTGTCGGTAGGAGCGGTGCTTCTCTCATGGCCGTGGTCGGTCCTGGGCGGCGCGATCGCCGTGGCCGGTGCCGTCGTTGCCTGGCGCGGGGGAGTCCTCTACGACGTCCACACGTCTGCCGCCCTGAGTGTGGTCGGACAGGTGGCGCACGGCACCGTTCACGAAGGCGTCGCGCCGGGACAGACGGTTGCGACGTCGGCCGCCGCGCGCCGTCGCACAACCGAGGTGGAGCGCCGACGGCGCCGGCTCGAGAGCGCCGCCATGATGTCCCGACGTCCCGGGCCCACCAGGCCCGCGGGCTGGCTGCTGCTGCTCATCGCTGTCTTCCTGACGGTCGCCCAGTGGGCGCTGTACCCGCTGGAACGGCCCGGGCAGACGAACGCGGTACGAGCACTCGGAGCGGCGATCGTGCTCGCGCTCACAGGGATGCGCCTGATCTCGGCGGTGAGCCGGCCGCCGCGCGTCGCGGCGCTGGTGTGCATCGTGGTGGGACTGGCGCTGCTCGCCAACGCCGTGTTCGCCGAGCACGACGTCGACGCGACCGCCGCATCGGAAGGCGTGTGCGGGGCTCTCGCGGTCGTGGCCGGGGCAGTCGTCCTGGTCGCGGCGTCGTCCCGGAACGACCGCAGGCGGTGAACCATCGGCCAGACCACCAGGGACTGCACGGGCCGTCGAGCGGCATGAGCGGCCACGCGGAAGGTCAGTGTCTGACGGAGTCGCGGTCGTCACTGCCGGCGCCGCGCCTGAGGTCGCCGGCCTGTCGTTGGACGACCGCCAGGCGGCACGTCTCCACGAGTGCATGTCCGACACGCTCCACGCGTCCTCGATGCTCTTCGTCCCGATCGGCGCCGGGCCCGAGTGCCTCGGCAGTGTCGCCCTGACCCGGCGGGGACCGAGCACGGACTGGAGCGGGGTCGAGCGGCAGGCGGCGCTCGAGCCCGACCTGACCACCTCCGTGACGGACTCGACCGCAGCCATGGAGCGTGCGGTCGAACGGATGCGATGCATCATCGACGACCTGCTGCTGGCTGAGGTAGGCGATCCGGACACCGTGCCGGACGTCCAGTCAGTCGATCTCACCGACGTGATCAGCGAGGCGCTCGACCTGCTCGGCGTGACGATCGACCAGAAGCACCTCGAGATCCAGCTGCACGTCCCGCCAACGCCCGTACGCGTCCGAGGCGGGCAGCACGAGCTGTTCCAGCTGTGCGTCAACCTCCTCAGCAACGCCGTGAAGTACACGCCCGAAGGAGGGACGATCACCGTCTCGCTCGACCGCGCCGAAGGTGACGTCCGGCTGGGGGTTGCCGACACCGGGATCGGCATCTCGAAGTCGGACCAGCACCGGCTGTTCGATGAGTTCTTCCGTTCCACTGACCCGGCAGCACTCGCCGTGCCAGGAACCGGCCTCGGGCTCAGCATCGTCCACCGCATCGTCGAGCGTCACGACGGGGGCATCGCCGTCGACTCGACCTCGGGGCCGGGGCCACGTTCACCGTCACCCTTCCGTCGGCAGTCGATCCATCCGAGAGCAACGTCTGAGAACGACGCGAACCGGAGCAGCTGGCATGCCGAAGGCGCTGGTCGCGTCGCCCAGTCTCGCGCCGAGCATCGGCTGTGATGCGAGGCTCGACCGTTGCCCACAGCCGCTCCTCGGACTTGTCATGGGTTCCGCCGTCCGTGACTCGTCACGAGCACAGGACAGGTGATCGAGCCGGCCGGTCAGCGATGGCCGCTCAGGACCGGTGCGACCTGCTCCGCGGACCGGGAAGTAGGTGCGCGGCCTGTCACGTTCCCCGGCCCGATCCGCGAGGACTTGTCGGGCTCCAGCGCGGCCATGACGGCCAAGAGCATCGCGATGCCGCCTTGGGTGGCCAGGACGACCAGGACCATCATGTGGAAGTCGTTGAGCATGTCGTTGACGCTCCTGCTGACTTTGGATCGGAGGGCTCCGCCCGCTGTGAGACTCCAGCGGCCCAGCCCCCGGGGGGTGGGGCCGCGCCGCTGGACCCTCATCTCTTCAGCGTCGCCGAACGCGTGCGCGTTACTGCCCTTCGCGCCGTCCCACCCCGCGGGGTGGGCCCACCACGCACTGGTGCTGCCAGGCGGGAGCCAGATTGCGGCGTGGACGAGGCCGTGCAGGACCAAGAACACCCCGATCAGCCAGCGCATCGGTGCTCCTCGTCTTGGTCGTGGACCCCGAAGACCGGGTATCGGTCGGCGATCTGTGCGAAGTCAGCCACCGTGGCACTCGGGTCCAGACCGAAGTCGAACCTCGCCTGCAACCGGGCTGCCGACTGCCCGCTGCGTTCGGCGCCAGCCGCTTGATAGGCGGCCAGGACCGGAGCACGCGATTCCGGCGGAAGCTCGACCAGGTGGACTGGGCGCGACCTCCGGCGATGCAGGACGGCACGGCCGTCTGCGGCCCGCACGTTGCGGAGCGACACGATCGCTCGCACGATTCGCGCGGCGCCGCGGTGGAGCGGACAGAGGGTCAGTCGAGACGACGTGCGAGCAGGCGCAAGGTGCGGGCGGCAGGTCCCGGACGCTCGGCCCGGCAAGCCGTCGGCCTTGAGGCCCGCGTCCCGACAGCGCCGACGTCGGCGCTCGCAGCCAGGGCGGAACGCGCCCGCGAGGGGTCGTTGACCCACTCGGGTGACGTCTCGTCGGTGCTCTTTGGGATGCTTGCGCACCGAGCACGGCAGGGACGAGTCAGGAAGGGCGTGAGGTGAGCGAGGTCGCAGGCGAGCTTGCGCGCGTGAAGGGTGCGTTCGCGCAACCCACGCTGACGCTGCTCCACCAGCGCCAGGCGCCCGTCGTGATCACGATCTTCCGCACGGCCTTCGGGCGCAGCAACAACCCCATCCCGACCGCCAGGCTGCACACGCAGGTCGAGGAGCACCTCGGCCGGATGCGGCTGGCGGGGGAGCAGGACGTGCCGACCGGCACCGGCCGCGAGGTCTGCCAGCGCTGGATGCGTGGCCAGTGGCTGGTCCGCTCGCTCGACGAGGCGGGGCACGAGGTCTACGCGCTGACCTCGCACGCCCAGCAGGCGCTGGAGCTGGTCAAGAACCTCGCCCGTGATCGGGCAACGCTCAGCGAGCACCGGGTCGCCACCATCCTCGGCACGGTCCGCCGCTTCAACACCGAGGCCAACCCCGACCGGACGGCACGCGTGACGATCCTCAACGAGGAGATCGCGCGGCTCAAGGCGGAGCGCGACCGGCTCGTCGACGGCGGTGAGCTGGAGGGTGCCACCGAGGACTTCATGCTCGAGGGGTTCACCGAGCTGCTGTCGCTGATCTCGGCGCTGCCGAGTGACTTCGCTCGCGTCGAGGAGCGCTTCGCGACGATCCGGTCGGAGATCCTCTCGGCCTTCCGAGCGGAGGACCGTCCCGCCGGCGAGGTCATCGACGACTACCTCGCCCGCGCCGACGCGCTGATGACGGCGACCCACGAGGGACGGGCGTTCGAGGGCGCGTTCGCGTTGCTGCGCGACGACGCGCTGGTGACGCAGCTGCGCGAGGACCTGACCGACCTGCTGGAGCACCCGCTCTCCGACCGGATCCTCAGCGACGCCGAGCGAGCCGAGCTGCGCGGCACCGTACGGCTCGTGCGCGACGGCCTCGACCGGGTGCTGGCACAGCGGTCTCGGGTGACGGCGACCCTGAAGGAGTACATCGTCTCCCACGACGCGGCCCGTGACCGCGAGCTCGAGCAGACGCTGCGCCAGGTCGAGGCGGAGCTGATGGCCTGGATGGCCACCACCGGCCCCCGCGCGGTCCACGACGTCGCGCTCCTGCCCGCGCGGACCAGCATCGACCACCTCCGCGAGCGGTTCCACGACCCGGCGGACGACGTGCTGCCCGACCGCATCAGCACGCCCGACCCCGACCTCGCGCCACCGGTCTCGCTCGCCGAGCTCGTCGCCCAGGGTGGACCCAAGCTCGCGACGCTGCGCGATCGGCTCGACGCCGTGCTGGGCTCGCTCCTTCCCGTCGCGTCCCTCGGTGCGCTGTTCGACGGGCTGGAGCCGTCGCTGCGGCGGCCGGTCGAGATCTTCGGTCTGCTGCACCTCGCCGCCGACCGGGACTGGCGGGCCGAGGAGTCGCTCGAGTCCTTCGAGGCCGTCCGCCCCGACGGGAGCCGGCGGACCTTCGCGGTGCCCCGCACACCACTGCCCGACCCCGATCTGCCCGCAACCCAGGAGACCACCGGATGAGCGTCGAGACGGACCCCGGGATCGACGACGTCGAAGCCGGGTTCGAAGCCGTGATCGAGGACGGGATCGAGGATGGGATCGAGGACGACGAGCTGTCCGACGACGTCTCCTTCTCGCTGTTCGAGGGCGACGAGGGCGGCCTGGCGTACGCCCAGCGGCGCGCGCTGGTGACCCTGCTCAAGCAGCGCTTCATCAGTGCCCGCACGCACCCGCGCGACTGGGAGGTGCTGGTGGAGCACGAGCGCCTCCTCCGGTCCCGGCTCAACGACCTCTTCCTCGACCTGCAGGTCGACCGCACCCGGGAGGTCGCGTGGAAGCGCCAGGCGACGTCCGAGACCGGCAGCCGCTTCCCGACGATGCTCTACGACGCGGCGTGGTCGCGCGAGGAGACACTCGTGCTGGTCCACCTCCGCGACCGGCTGCGCGCCGGCGCCGCGAGCGGTGACGCGCGTGTCTTCGTCGACCGTGAGGACATCGTCGGCTACGTCGCGAGCTTCCGACCCTCGCACGCGACCGATGCCGCGGGTGACGAGAAGCGGGCGCGCAACGCGATCACCAGCATCGTGAAGTCGGGGCTACTGATCGCCACCGGGTCCGAGGAGCGCTTCGAGATCAGCGAGGCCGTGGAGCCGCTGATCCCCCTGGAGCTGCTCAAGGAGCTGCTCGAGGCCCTGGTGGCCGCCAACGCGAGCGAGGTCCCGCCCGATCCGGACGACGCGGCCGACCTGTTCGACGACGTCGCAGAGGAGCAGTGAAGATGTCGATCGACGAGATCGAGCAGACGACACCCGACGGGCTCTTCGAGCGGCGGGACGTCGCCACACCCGGGGACGACACGATGCAGTGGCGCGCGGCGCTGCTCCAGATGGTCAACTGGGGCGGCTTCGACGGGCTCACCGTCGTGCCCCTGCGCGGCGACGCGACGATGATCTCCGGCGCTTCCGGTGTCGGCAAGAGCACGATCCTCGACGCCTACACGGCGCTGATGATGCCGTCCGACACCAAGTTCAACGGCGCCTCCAACGACGCCGTCGCGGGCCGGGCGCGCGGCGTCGGCCAGCGGAACCTGCTGTCCTACCTGCGAGGTGCCGTCGACGTCGTCGACGACCCGCGCACGGGTCGGCCGGTCGAGAAGCTGCTCCGCGGCATGGGCGCCGACACGTGGGGCGCGATCGCGATGACCTTCGTCAACGACCAGGGCGGCCGGTTCACGGTGCTGCGCACCTACTACGTGCCGCGTCGCGCCACGCGGTCGGGCGACGTGCAGATGCAGCTGGCCACCCAGGACGGCGCAGTGGCGCTCGACACGCTCGAGGTGGCGGTGCCCGAGCGGTTCCACGCCAACACGCTCAAGAAGCTCTTCCCCGGCATCCGGGTCCACCGGACCTACGCGGAGCTCGCCGCCGTGCTGCACGCGCGCCTGGGCATCGGTGCCAATGGCGACGGCGCCAAGGCGCTGAGGCTGCTCGCCCGGATCCAGGCGGGCAACCAGGTGCGCAGCGTCGACGAGCTCTACAAGGACATGGTGCTCGAGCGGCCCTCGACGTTCGCCGCCGCCGACCGTGCGATCGAGCACTTCGACGACCTCGACACCGCGCACTCGGCGATGCGCACCGAGGAGCAGAAGCTCGAGCTCCTGACGCCGATCGTCGAGCTCCACGACCGCAAGGTCGCGGCGACGCGGAGGCTCGCCGAGCTCGACTCCTACGGCGTGACGCGCGACGGAGACACGCCGCTGCGGATGTGGCTGCTGCGCACGCACCTGGGCCTCATCGAGACCGCCGTGGTCGACAACCGTGCCGCGCGAGCGTCGGCCGCCGACGAGCTCGCCACCACGAGCGCGGCAGAGCGCACGCACCTCGCCGACCTCGAGGCGGCCAGGGAGTCGCACCGCGCGGCCGGTGGCTCCACGCTCCGGTCGCTCGCCCTGTCGCTCGAGCAGGAGCAGGTGGTCCGCGAGGACCGGCTTGCGCGCCGCCGCGTCATGCAGGAGCGGCTGCTCCCGCTCATCGACGCCGCCGACGCCCAGGCGCCCGACGTCGAGGCCGCGCTCCTGTCGAACGAGTCGTTCACCGTGCTCCAGATGCACGCCCAGCAGTGGCTGGCCGGCTTCCAGCGCGAGCAGGAGCGGATCCGGCGCCAGCGTGACGCCGTGCTCCGCGACCAGTTCCCGCTGAGCCAGCGCCAGGCCGAGCTGCGTCGCGAGCGGGCGTCGCTGGAGAGCCGGGCCGGACGGGTGCCGGCCCGGATGGACGAGCTGCGCGCGGAGGTCGCGCGGGCCAGCGGGCTCGACGTCGCCGAGCTGCCGTTCGTGGCGGAGCTGGTGGACGTCGCACCCGACGAGACGCGGTGGCGCACGGCTGTCGAGACCGTGCTCGGTGCGAGCGCCCGGACGATGCTCGTACCGCTCGACCGGCTGGAGCGCTTCTCTGCAGCGATCGACGGGCTGCGCCTGCGCGGTCGGCTGACGTTCGAGGGCGTCGAGCTCGACCTGCCCGACCTCGGTCCCGCAGATCCGGAGCGTGTCGCCGGCAAGCTGGTCTTCAAGGACTCGCCCTTCTCGGGCTGGGTGCAGGCACACGTCGCAGAGCCGTCCCGCAACGCCCTGTGCGTGGAGTCCGCCGACGACCTCGCGGGTGCCGGCTACCGGGTCACCCTTGCCGGACAGACCCGCAACGGCCGTCGCGGTGTCCACGGCCGCAACGACACCCGCAACATCATCGGCTTCTCCAACGCCGACGCGATCGCGGAGGTCGACGCCGAGCTCGCCGAGCTCGAGCAGCGGCTCGACGCCCAGGGTGCGGAGGTGGCCGCGCTGGACCGCGCGTCACGCGTGCTGGAGCAGCAGCGGACGTCGTACGACCTGGTGGCGACCGCGCGGTTCGACGACCTCGACGTCGACGGCAGCGACCGCCGCATCGCCGACCTCGGGCGCCGTCGCACCGAGATCCTCGACGCCGACGACGGGCTGCAGGTGCTGGAGTCGCAGATCCGCGACCTCACCGAGCGGCTCGAGGAGACGCGACGGGCCCGCTACGCCGTCGAGCAGCGCCAGCGCGAGCTCAACGCCGCCCACGGTGAGCTCGTCGACGACGAGGACGCCGTCAAGGACCGGCTCCAGGCGATGGAAACCGCCGGCAAGGTCGAGCTCAGCGCCGACCAGGAGGCTGCCCTGGCAGCCGACTTCGCCGCCGCGGCCGCGCCAGCGGACCCCGACGACCTCGACCGGTTCGCGGAGTCCGCGCAGCGGCTCGCCGAGCGGCTCCGCGCGGCCGTGGGGGACGCCGAGGCCGAGGTGCGCCGCGTCGACGACGACCTGGCGCAGGTCTTCCGGGTCTACAAGCTCCAGTGGGACTCGCCCAACCTGGGCGCCAGCGCGGACTCCTACCCCGACTACGCCCGCATCCTCCACGACATCCGCGGCGAGGGCCTCGCGGCCCGGCGGGCGGAGTGGCGACGCCGGCTCACGGAGTGGAGCGGCCAGGACCTGGTGCCGCTGGTCGGAGCAATGGCCGCGTCGGTGGAGGAGATCGAGGACCGGCTCGAGCCGATCAACGCGATCCTGCGCCGCCTGGAGTTCGGCGCGTCGGGCGACCGCCTCCGGATCCGGCTGCGGCGGCTGGCACCGGCACACGTGCAGACGTTCATGAAGGACCTGCGTGCGCTCTCGTCGGGGTCGACCTCCGAGCTGGACGAGGACGCGCTCGAGAAGCGCTTTGCCGACCTCAGCAGGTTCATGCAGCAGCTCCGCAAGCCCAGCCAGGTCGGCGACCAGGCGACGTCGCTGACTGACCGCGAGCGCCTGCTCGACGTACGTCGCCACGTGGAGATCAGCGCCGAGCGCTACGACCACACCACCGGCGAGCTGCGCGCGACCTACCGGACGCTCGGGGAGAAGAGCGGCGGCGAGAGCCAGGAGCTGGTGGCCTTCATCGTCGGGTCCGCCCTGCGCTTCCGGCTGGGCGACGAGATGCGCTCGCGGCCCCGGTTCGCGCCGGTCTTCCTCGACGAGGGCTTCGTCAAAGCCGACTCCGAGTTCGCGGGCCGCGCCGTGCAGGCCTGGCGCGGCCTCGGCTTCCAGCTCATCGTCGGAGTGCCGCTCGACAAGGTGACGGGCCTCGAGCCGCACATGGACGAGCTTCTCGCCATCACCAAGAACAGCACGACCCACCAGTCGTGGATCACGCCGATCACCGACGCAGGCCGGGTCGGCGAACCGCCCCGTGGCCACTCCTAGACGTGTCCAGCCGGCGCGGCCGGCGCGGGCAGACATGGCTGACGGCTCACATGTGTCAGGTCGGTCGGGGTACGGGGGACACGTGACCTCCGACGCGACGGATGGCTTCGTGCGCGTACGCGGAGCCAGCGAGCACAACCTGCGCCACATCGACGTCGACATCCCCCGCAACGCCATGGTGGCGTTCACCGGGATCTCCGGGTCGGGGAAGTCGTCGCTGGCGTTCGGCACCCTCTACGCCGAGGCCCAGCGTCGCTACTTCGAGTCGGTGGCGCCCTATGCACGTCGGCTGCTGCAGCAGGTCGGGGCTCCGCACGTCCAGGAGATCACCGGCCTGCCGCCGGCGGTGGCGCTGCAGCAGCGGCGCGGCGCGGCCACGTCCCGCTCCTCCGTGGGCACGCTCACGACGCTGTCCAACCTGCTGCGGATCCTCTACTCGCGAGCAGGCGACTACCCGAGCGGGGCCGACCACCTCCCGGCCGAGGCGTTCTCGCCCAACACCGCGTCGGGTGCGTGCACGCGCTGCCACGGCCTGGGTGTGGTGCACGACGTCACCGAGGAGCTGCTCGTCCCCGATCCGACCGTCAGCATCCGTGAGGGCGCGATCGCCGCGTGGCCCGGCGCCTGGCAGGGAGCCAACCTGCGCAGCATCGTCTCCGGCCTCGGCATCGACATCGACAAGCCGTGGCGCCGGCTCGCGAAGAAGGACCGCGACTGGCTGCTGTTCACCGACGACCAACCCTCCGTGCTGGTCGAGCCGGAGCCCGGACGCATCGACCACGGCTACTACGGCAAGTTCTGGAGCGCGCGCAAGCACGTCATGCACGTCCTGTCCGACTCCAAGAGCGAGCGCATGCGCGAGCGGGCCCTGCGGTTCGTGGAGGACGCGCCCTGCCCGGACTGCCACGGCAGCGGGCTGCGGCCGGAGGCCCTCGCGGTGACCTTCCTCGGTCGTTCGATCGCCGAGGTCAACGACCTGCCGTTCACCGCGCTGGTCGCGATGCTGCGACCCGTCGCCGAGCTGCCCGAGGAGTCCACCGAGGTCGCGGTGCGGATCAGCGCCGACCTGGTCGCCCGTATCGAGGTGCTGCTGGACCTGGGGCTGGGCTACCTCAGCCTCGGCCGGAGCTCGACGACGCTGTCGCCGGGCGAGGCCCAACGCCTCCGGATCGCCACCCAGCTGCGCTCCGGTCTGTTCGGGGTCGTCTACGTCCTGGACGAGCCGTCCGCCGGCCTCCACCCCGCCGACGCGGAGCCGTTGCTGGACGTCCTGGACCGGCTGAAGGCGTCCGGCAACTCACTGTTCGTCGTCGAGCACGACCTCGACGTCGTACGGCGTGCGGACTGGGTCGTCGACATCGGTCCCGGCGCGGGCGAGGCCGGGGGACGAGTGCTCCACAGCGGCCCCGTGGCCGACCTCGAGCACGTCACCGAGTCGGCGACCAGCGCGCACCTGTTCGGTCGGGCCGAGCGGCTGGTGCACGAGGCACGGGCTCCGCAGGGGTGGCTGCACCTGGCAGACGTGAGCCGCCACAACCTGCGCGACCTGTCCGTCGACATCCCGCTCTGTGTGCTGACCGCCGTGACCGGGGTGTCCGGCTCCGGCAAGTCCACCTTGGTCAGCCAGGTGCTCGCGGAGGACCCCACTGCCATCGGGTCGTTCGACCGGCTGGTGCTCGTCGACCAGCGGCCCATCGGCCGGACACCGCGGTCCAACCTCGCGACCTACACCGGGATGTTCGACGCCGTCCGGAAGCTCTACGCCGCCACGGACGGGGCACGAGCCCGCGGCTACGGGGTCGGCCGCTTCTCCTTCAACGTCCCCGAAGGACGGTGTGAGACCTGCCAGGGCGAGGGCTTCGTCTCCATCGAGCTGCTCTTCCTGCCCGGCACCTACGCACCCTGCCCGGCCTGCCACGGAGATCGCTACAGCCCCGAGACGCTCGAGGTCACCTATCGCGACACGAACATCGCCGAGGTCCTCGCCATGTCCGTCGACGACGCCGCGACGTTCCTCGCCGATGTGCCGGCCGCAGCACGGAGCCTCCAGACGCTGCGCGAGGTGGGGCTGGGCTACCTGCGACTGGGACAGCCGGCGACCGAGCTCAGCGGCGGTGAGGCGCAACGCATCAAGCTCGCCACCGAGCTCCAGCGAGCGCACCGCGGCCACGCGCTCTACCTGCTCGACGAGCCGTCCTCGGGACTGCACCCCGCGGACACCGCGCTGCTGCTCCGCCAGCTGCACCGGCTGGTCGACGCCGGCAACACGGTGGTCCTGGTCGAGCACGACCTCGACGCGATCGCCACCGCCGACTGGGTGATCGACCTCGGTCCCGGCGGGGGAGACGCCGGTGGTCGGGTGGTCGCGACCGGCACGCCGGCCGACATCGCGACAGCTGAGGGCAGCGCGACTGCGCCGTACCTCGCCCGGCGGCTCGCGCGGAGCTGAGCCACCCGGCGCCGGTCGGCAGTGCACGGCCGGTGGCGCGTCGAGACCCGTCCGTCCACGAGCGGGCCGACCATCCTCACAGGTGATCCGTGGAGGGGGTGAGTCGGCAAGGGTGGGGGACGACCCACCACACCCGACGAAGGAGCGAAGCATGTCTGATGACGCCAAGGCGGCGAAGGAACTGGTCGAGACGCTGAAGGACGGCGAGCGGGGCTTCGCGGACGCGGCCGACAAGCTCCGCGATGGCGAGCACCCCGAGTGGGCCACCACCCTGGTGCGCTTCTCCGAGCAGCGCGCAGGGTTCTGGCGCGAGATCGTCGACCTCGGACACGAGTACGGCGAAGGTGTCGAGAAGAGCGGCACGGTCGCTGCGGCTGTGCACCGGGGTTGGATGTCGTTGAAGGATGCACTCACGGGCGACGACGCCGCTGCAGTGCTCAAGGCTGCCGTCACGGGCGAGGACCACGCGGTCTCGGAGTACGACGACGCCCTGGAGATGGACCTCAGCGCCGGTTTCCGCGACGTCGTCGTACGTCAGCGGGCCGCCGTCGTCGCCGCGCGTGACGAGGTCAAGGCACTCCAGAACGCCGGATAGCGGCGTGCGCCCGGCGTCGCATGGGACATGGCGACGCCGGGCGCTTCCCGGTCTCAGTCGTCCAGACCGAACTTCGTGCGGGCCTCCGGGGTCATCGGTGTGAAGAGGTTGACGAGGTTGCCGTCGGGATCGCGGAACAGCAGTGCGCGGTTGCCCCAGGGCATGGTGGTCGGTTCGGTGACCACGAGAGCGAGCGAGTCCCTCAGCCGTGCCCATTCCTGGTCGACGTCGCCGACCATGAACTCGAGGATGGCCGAACGGTTCGCACCAGCCTCAGCGCTGCCCTCGCCGAAGAGGGGGACCGTCCGCGTGCTGCCGATCGCCAATGTCGCGTGAGCGGTGCGGACCTCGGCGAAGTCCTCGTTGGCCCAGGTCGCCTCGGCGCTGACGACCTGCTCGTAGAAGCGCACGAGTGCGGCGACGTCTGCGGTGATGAGTCGAGTGCTGATGAAGGTGGTGTCCATGAGCCGACCGTAGGAGCGATACCGGGCAGTCCCCGCCCGGTATTCGCATAACCTCCGGGACCATGGCGAAACCGACCGCACGCGTGCTCCGGCTGCTCGAGGTGCTGCAGTCCGGTGGCACGCACCGCGTGCGCGACCTCGCTGCCCGCCTGGAGGTCGACGAGCGGACGGTGCGCCGCTACGTCGAGCACCTCGTCGAGCTCGACATCCCTGTCCACGCCGTGCGTGGCCGTCATGGCGGCTACCGCCTGGCGCCGGGCTTCCGGTTGCCACCGCTCATGCTGACCGACGACGAGGCGGTCTCGACGCTCCTGGGACTGACACTGCTGCGGCGCTCGGGCCTGAGCAGCGACGACGCGGCCCAGAGCGCTGAGGAGAAGATCCGGCGTGTCCTGCCGCGACCCATGGCGGACCGGGTCGCCGCTCTCCAGGGATCGCTGCGCCTGTCGATGGCTCAGCGCACGGCGTCGCCGGCCGACACGGCGACGCTGCTGCTGCTCGCGGAAGCCGCTCGGGACGGCAGGCTCGTGGGGTTCGCCTACCGGTCCACCAGCGGCGCCGACAGCGCGCGGGTCTTCGCGCCGTACGGGATCGTCGTGCACCGCGGACGTTGGCTGGCCTCGGGCATGGACCAGGAGCGCGGCGAGCTGCGGACCTTCCGCGTCGACCGGATGATCCTGCCGCGGCGTCTCGAGAAGACCTTCGACGAGCCCGACGGGTTCGATGCCCTCGACCATGTCGTGGGTGGGATCGCCTCCGCGCGGCGCACGCACAGGGTGGTGGTCCGGGCACGAACCTCGGCCGAGGAAGCCCGCGCCACCCTGCCCGCCACGGTGGCCGTCGTCTCGGAGGCGGAGCCGGGGTGGGTCACGATCGAGATCAACGCCGAGTCGCTCGACTGGGTGCCGCCGCTGCTGGCCCGCCTGGGCTGCCAGTTCCACGTGGTCGAACCCCAGGCGCTCAACGCGGACGTGGAGGCGCTCGGGCGGCGGCTGCTCGAAGCCTCGCGCGGGCCGGAGGCCCCCGGCAGGGCCTGACGGGGCTCACGGCGAGCGCCGACGGGTCCGCAGAGGTGTGGTCGCAGCCGCACCCGAGATGGATGATCGCGGCATGACCTCAGCATCCGGTGCCGTCGAGAGGGTCCTGGCGGGCCTCGCCGGTCTCGAGTGGTTGGAGGAGACCTACTGCGACCTGCACGCCCACCCCGAGCTGTCGCACGAGGAGCACCGCACGGCTGCCGTCGTCGTACAGCGCCTGCAGTCCCTGGGCTACGACGTCCGCGAGGGCGTCGGGGGCACCGGGGTGGTGGGCCTGCTGCGCAACGGGGAGGGACCGACGGTCCTCCTCCGAGCGGACATGGACGCCCTGCCCGTGCGGGAGGAGACAGGTCTCGCGTACGCGAGCACGGTGGTCTCCGAGGAGCAGGGACCGGTCATGCACGCCTGCGGTCACGACGTCCACGTGGCCTGCCTGCTCGGGGCCGCCGCGTTGATGTCGGGAGGACGGCACGCATGGAGTGGCAGGCTGGTCGTGCTGTTCCAGCCTGCGGAGGAGACCGCCGACGGCGCCCGCGGGATGGTCGAGGACGGGCTCGCCGACATCGTGGGCGACGTCGACGTCGTGATGGGGCAGCACGTGCTGCCGATGCCGGCAGGGGTGGTCGGCACACTGGCGGGCCCGGTGCTGTCGGCCGCGGACAGCATGACCATCACCCTCCACGGGCGCGGCGCGCACGGCTCGATGCCGCAGGCATCGGTGGACCCTGTCGTCCTGGCCGCAGCGATCGTCCTCCGGCTCCAGACAGTGGTGGCCCGCGAGGTGGCGCCCGCGGACACGGCGGTCCTGACGGTGGGAAGCATCCAGGCCGGGACCAAGAGCAACGTCATCCCCGACTCGGCGCAGCTCAAGCTCAACGTACGCACGTACGCCGAGGACGTCCGCGCAGCAGTCCTCGAGGCGATCGAGCGCATCGTGCGCGCCGAGTGCGTGGCGTCCCGGTGTCCGAGGGAGCCGGAGCTCGAGCTGTACGACCGCTACCCCCTCACGGACAACGACGGCGCCACGACGGCCCGCGTCTCGTCGGCGTTCGCCCGGCACTTCGGCGACCGCGCCGCCGAGCTGCCGCAACAGTCGGCGAGCGAGGACTTCAGCGACATCCCGAACGCGCTCGGCGCGCCCTACACCTACTGGGGCATCGGCGGGACGGATCCCGACGTCTACGCGGCGGCGGAGGAGGCCGGCCGGATCGCCCAGGACGTGCCGGTCAACCACTCGGCTGCCTTCGCGCCACCACTCCAGCCCACCTTGACCACCGGGACGGAAGCGTTGGTCGTGGCCGCGCTCGCGTGGCTGGGCACGTCCTAGCCGGATCCACGACCACCTCGGTCCGAGGGGCGCAGAAGACCGGCGCGAGCTCGGGGACGCGGGCGCGCGCGGACCAGCGCCGAATGGCTTCGGGTGGGGGAGTTGCCTAGGGTGCCTGTCATCGCCTGAGCACCATGACCTCGTCCTGGGGTCGTGTCGCGACGAGGATCGGAGGCCGACATGGACGTTCGGTCTCGCGACGAGCTCATCGACCTGCCCTCCGCGGCGCCGCTGCTCGAGCGTCACGCCGTCCTGTCGCGCGTGCCGACCGGCGCCGCCCTGGCCGCCCTGCGGCTCAGCGAGGAAGCACGCGGTGTCCGTGGTCTCGACGTGCTGCGACGCAGCGTCGACCGCGCACCGCCCGTCCCGGCCTGACCGTCGACACACCCGCCAGCAGGCCGTATGCCGCTGGCAACGCGGGCTGGTCGTCACCCGCCGGGCCACGCGAGCGCGTGCGCCTGCTGCTCGGGCGACGTCGGCCTGCGCCCTCACGACCTCGCAAAGGACATTCACGTGCGCACGCACACCTACCAGTACGGCCTGGCCACCCCGGTGCCCGACTCCACACCCCCCGAGCACCAGCCGAGCTCCGACGACGGACCCCTCGAGCCCTACGGGCCGGAACCCCGGGCGGGCAGGCACGGCGTGCCCTGAGCTCCCGAGGAGCAGCGCGCCGGCGGGCCACCAGCTCTCAGGTGGTGGCCCCGGCGAACACGTCGCTCTCGTCGCCAACCGGCTCGAACGACGACAGGTCGCTGTCCTCGTCGAAGTCCACGAGCGGCAGCTCGTCGCCCTCGCCCGGCGTCACGTTCGCGACGGCGACGACGCCCATCAGCGGTGACAGGTAGGCGTACACCTGCAGCATCCGGTCGACGGTGAGGGAGCCGATCGTGTCGACCCCGACGGCGACGAGACCGGCGAGCACGGCGCCGATGAGCGCGAGGACGGTGTAGATCGTCCTACGGACGGGTGCGGGGAGGTCGCGCAGCAGGCTGGCAGCAGTGGTGATCGGGTTCATGGTCCTGGCCTTTCGGGAACGGCCTCGATCGCACCCTGGAGGCTGCGCGCGGCGAGCGCGAGCTGCTCCTCCAGGGGGCCGAGGTCGGGATGGACGAGCACGGGTGCCGGTGCCGGCGGGACCGGCACCGTGACGGTGACGGTGATCGCGCCCGGCTGTCCCGGTGCACCTCGGACCTCCGAGGTCGTGACGGTGGGCGCGGGCTGGATGGCCGGCTGGACGACAGCGGTCGGCTGGACGGGGACGGCGGGGGTGACGGGTGCGACAGGCACGACGGGTTGCACGACGTCCACCGGCGCCGCCACCACGGGCTGGGTGTCCGACGGCGTCGGCCTGCCTCGGCCCGGCCGCGCCGGGCGTCCCGCGGGCCGGAGCCGCAGCGCGGACAGGGGCAGGTCGGGGTGCATCGCGTTCACGTCGACGTGCCCGACGCCGGGCACGCTCTTCACGGGACCGAACCTGCCGTTGGAGTGCTGCCAGATGGCCGCGCGCTTCCACGGCGTCGGGATCACCGGCGCGCGGAAGTCGTCGCTGTAGCGCGCCACCCACAGCAGGCACCCGAATCCGTGGGTGAGGTTGAAGGGCGTGTAGATGAGGGGCTTGCCGCTCAGGCCCTTCCGCCTGATCTCCTGGTTGACGGTGCGCACCCACACCCCGGTCCACTCGGTGAGCTGGGGGAGGGTGAGGTCGCCGATGTCCTCGAGGTCGAGCATCGGCACCATGTCCCCGGCACGCAGGTCGATGTTCGCCAGGAAGAACCGGGCCTCGGCAGCGGCGTCGCGTCCCTCGGGACGGGCGAAGTGGTAGGCACCGACCGGCAGACCGCTCGAGCGTGCCTGCCTGACCCGCCCGCGATGGGTCTTGTCCTTGAACGACGTCCCCTCCGTCGCCTTGACGTACATCCACCGCAGTCCCGCCCGCTTGGCGGCGGTGAGGTCGAGCCGGCCCGACTGGTGGTGGCTGATGTCGATGCCGTCGAGGGAGCGGTTGGGAGGGTACGGGCGGCCCAGCGGCGCGACCGAGGCGCGACGGCGCGCCTCGCCGTCGGCGGGCATCGTCGGGCCGGGCACCACAGGTGGGTAGGAGAACACCGGGATCGGGCTGGGTCGTGGGAAGTCGTCGGACCGACCGCCCTTCAGTCCGTCGCGCCCGGCTCGGTACGCCACGACCTGCGCGGCGGCGCTCGGGTCCAGCCGACCATGATCGATCAGCACGGCGTGGATGTGCGCGCCCCACAGTCCCGGTCGGGCGGGGCGGTACCACGCGGCGAACCCGATCTCGCGCAGCACCGTGACCTTGCGCCGCCAGTCCCAGGCGAGCAGGTCGACGACACCGCCGCCGTCGTGCGTCGGGCCGGAGGCCTTCACCCGTCCGTTGTTGTAGGACCCCTGGACGACGGTCAGCCGGTAGTCCAGGCGGCGCTCGGCCTCCTCCAGCGCGGCCCTGGTCTTCCAGTCGACGCGCTTGGGGACGGTGTCGCCGAACTCGGTGAGCGCGAACGGCTGGTCCACAGGCCCGGCGAACGCGGTCCCCGACGAGCCCGCGAGCCCGTCGACGAGCACCTGGCCCGCCTGTTGCCCCTGCGGGGCGAAGGAAACGACCTTGCGCTTGCGCTTGCGGTCCTTCTTCGACTGCGCCTTCGTGGCGCTCGACCCGTCCGGCGCGATGACGACGGGGTCGGGAGCGGTGTCGACACCGACGCGCGCCAGCGCGAGCGTCGCCTGCCGCGCCGCGTGGTCGCTGTTGCGCTTCGGCGGGGGCCGTCCCTCGCGGCTGCGGAATGTCGCGCGGCCGCGTTCGGCCCAGATGGCGGAGACGCCGTCGACGAACCAGATCAGGTCGATCGAGGCGAGGTCGACCCCGAACGACACCCGGCGGCCAGCGCCGAGTGCCTGGATCTGCGGACGGAACGCGCGGAGCTGGCGGTTGTAGTCGCCGCCGCAGACGACGGGGGCGCCGGTCGCGACCAGGCGGGCGACGTAGCGGTCGTGCTTGTCCATGCCCCGGCGCCACTCGGCCTGCCGTGCCTCGGCGTCCGGCTTCGGTGGCTTGTGGAAGGCGCCCGAGACGAGGTGCAGGTTGACCGCGTGCAGCTCGACGCCGAGCGCCCGGTGCCGGAGGTGGACATGGGTGAGGTAGCGCGGCTCGTTGACCTTCGCAACGCCCGGGTGCACCTGCAGTGCGTGCTCGTCGAGGACGTCGAAGGCGTCGCGGCGCACGGCGATGGGGGAGTGGTTCGCCCGGGGGCCGAAGAAGACGTGCCAGCTGGTGCTCGGGAACTCCTCGAGCACGAGGCGCCGGTAGCGCGTGTCGATCTCCTGGAGCAGGACCAGGTCGCCGTCAGCGGCGTTGGCCCGCAGGTCCTGGCGCGCCTGGTCGAGGGTGATCGCGGTCGGCGGGAACGACTGGACGTTGGCGGTGAGCAGTCGGAAGGTCTGCACCGCCGACGGCGGAGCGCCCGTCCCGCCCTGTGCCGGACGTGACGAGGTGACTGGCGGCGCGGGTCCGCCCGCGGTCAGCAGTCCGTTCGTGGTCAGGACGGTCGTCTGTTCAGCCATGGTTCCCCCCGGGCGCTCACCGCCGGAGCCGGAGTGGCCCCCGCGGAACGCCATCTGCCGACGTTCCTCCCGCTCGAGCCATGGGTAAAGAAACCCCCCGGAATTGCCCCAATCTTGGCGATGGCAGGGCGTGGTGGGAGGTGGTCGGATGCGTCCTCGCCCGCGGACGGACGGGCCCGGTCGCGCCCCCGGACGTACCTCTCACAACCTTTCCTGTTCGGCGTGCGTCTCCTGCCAGGTGGGGAGCCGTCCCTGCGGTCGCTCGGACGCGTCCGCGGACAGCGCCTCACCACCCGTGACGAACAATCGGATGGGTCAGCATGGAAGAGGCGTCGCCGTGGGCGGCGGGAAGGTGTGTCGTGTCGAGGTCGTCGTTTGTCCTGTTCGCCCTGTGCCTGGTGCTGGGAGGGCCGGTGATGGCGATCCCTGCCGCGAGCGCTGCCGACGGCGGCGGCCGCGCCCCGTCGTCCGTCGCGGCGGCCGCGCCCCCCACCGTGACAGCACAGCGCGACCGCGCGCAGCGTGAGCGGTGGACGGCGCCTCGCGGTCCGTTCTTCAACGACCCGCACCGCAAGAAGGGCTACTTCACCATCGAGCGGAAGGTCATCCAGACCATCCGTCACACGCCGCGCGGGTCGACGATCCGCATCGCGGTCTACTCCTTCGACCGGATGCCGGTCGCGAAGGCGCTCGTCGCCGCCCACCGCAGGGGGGTCAAGGTGCAGATGCTGCTCAACGACCACCAGTACACCAAGGCGATGCGGGTGATCCGCGCCGAGATCGGTGCCCGCCGCGGGGCCGACAGCTTCATCTACCGGTGCAAGGCCGGCTGCCGCAGCAAGGCGAACCAGTACAACAACATGCACACGAAGTTCTACTCGTTCTCCCGGGCCGGGCGCTCGCGCGACGTCATCGCGGTCGGGTCGGCCAACATGATGCTCAACGCCGCCATCCACCAGTGGAACGACCTCTACTTCACCTCGGGCGACCACACGCTCTTCCGCCAGTTCGTCTCGCTGTTCAACGACATGGCGAAGGACCACTCCACGCGCCAGCCGCCGCGGTCCTTCTGCGGCTCCCCGCGCGGGGCGGCCTGTGACGACTCGGTCGACAAGCACACCGTGTGGGCCTTCCCGAAGCCGGCGGGCCCGAGGAACGACCTCGTCATCGACATGCTCGACAAGATCCAGTGCGTGACCCCCGACGGGGCCGGCGGCATCACCCGCACGCGTCTCGCGCTGTCGATGCACACCATGCGCGGCAGGCGGGGCGACTACCTCGCCGCGGCGATCCGGCAGAAGTTCGCCGAGGGGTGCCGCTTCCGCGTGAGCTACGGCCTCATCGGCTACCACACCAAGAAGATCCTCGGTGCGCCCACGCGGCGCGGCCGCATCCCGCTGCGCTCGACGGGGCTGGACTTCAACCCCGACGACAACTACGACCTCAACCACGACGGCAAGGACGACCTGATCCTGAGCTACTACAGCCACCAGAAGTACTTCGCCATCCAGGGCACCTACAACGGTGTCAGGGACACGAACATGGTGCTCACCGGGTCGTCCAACTGGGCCAGCCTCAGCACCGGCAACGACGAGACGTGGTTCACCATCCGTGGCAAGAAGCTGACGAGGAAGTACCTCAGGAACTTCAACTACCAGTGGGACCACAAGCGCAACAGCCGCAACGCCTACACCACGACCTACGCCAGCTTCCGAGTGGCGCGGATGGTGCGCGGCGACGACGGCGTGCTGCGCCGGACCTTCGTCACCGAGCGCCGGCCGGTCACCACGATCGAGCGCGACGGCTACCGGAAGGGTCCCTACTGGGAGTCCGACTGATCCCTGACCGGCCGCGGTGGCGCGCCTACGCCAGCGTGGCCGGATCGGTGTTGGCGCCGCAGACGACCACCGCCACCCGCTCGCCGGGAGCCGGCACGTACGCCCCGGCGAGCAGGGCCGCCATCGCCGCGGCCGCGCCGTGCTCCGAGACGATCCGGTGGTCCTGCCAGAGGCGGGCGCGGGCCGCGACGATGTCGTCGTCGCTGACGAGCACGGAGACCGGGGCCTCGGCCTGCTGGGCCGCGAAGGCGAGGTCACCGACGCGTCGGGCACCGAGCGAGTCGGCCGCGACGCCCGACACCTCGACGTCGACCGGGCGTCCCGCCTCGATCGCGCGGTGCAGGGTGGGGGCGAGGACGGGCTCGACCGCGACCACGCGGGCGCGTCCGCGCAGCGCCGCGGCGACACCGGCGTAGAGCCCGCCGCCGCCCACGGCCACGACGACGGTGTCGATGGCGGGCTCGTCCGCGAGGACCTCCTCGGCCAGCGTCCCGGCCCCGGCGGCCACGTCCGGCTGGTCGTAGGCGTGCGCGAAGGTCGCGCCCTGCTCCTCGCCGAAGGCGACGGCGGCCTCGAACGCCTCGGCGTACTCCCGGCCGACCCTGCGGACCTCGGCGCCGTAGGCCTCGATGCGGCGGACCTTGACCTCGGGTGCCGTCACGGGGACGAACACCGTGGCGCGGATGCCGAGCTCGCGGGCGGCGAAGGCCTGTGCCAGTCCGGCGTTGCCGCCGGACGCGACGACGATCCCGGCGTCGCCGAGCTCGCCGCGCTCGAGGGCAGCGAGCTGACGGTTGAACGCACCCCGGGTCTTGAACACCCCGCAGTGCTGCAGGTGCTCGCACTTGAGCCACACGGAGTCGCGGCCGGCCGGCTGGAGGAGGGGAGTACGGCGCACGCGACCGTCGATCCGGTCGCGGGCAGCCAGCACGTCCTCGCGCGTGATCGTCACGGCCCCAGTATCCCGAGCAGCCGGGCAGGGGCGCTCAGTGGATCGTGAGGGTCGCCGCCGTCACGCAGACGGCGGCGCAGAGCGCACCCCAGCCGGCGAGCCTGAGCAGGGGCACTCGGAGCCCCGCGGAGCGGCAGCGCTGGAGCCAGAGCAGCGTCGCCAGCGACGCCCAGGGGGTGACGAGGGCGCCGGCGTTGACCCCGACGAGGGTCGCCACGAGGCGTCGTACGTCGTCCGCGGCGGCGGGCTCGACCAGGAGGTAGGCCGGGAGGTTGTTCACCAGGTTCGCCGCGAGCGCCGACGCGCCGGAGAGGTGCAGCAGGTCGAGCGGGCGCGTGCCCGTCCCGACAGCGGGAGCGAGCCAGTCGAGCAGGCCCTCGGCCTGGGCGGCCCGCAGGAGCCCGGCGACGACGACGAAGGCGCCCGCCATCAGCCACGGCGGCCGGACCTCGCGGACCATCGACGGGGCGCGCCACAGCAGGGCGGCGAGCAGCAGGGTCGCCGAGGCCAGTGCGACGACGGCAGGCTCCACGCCCACCGCGAACAGCGGTCCGATCCCCAGGCAGACCACGGCCGCGACGACCAGCAGGGTGCGGTCGTGCGGGTCGGCGGGCGGGTCGACGGCGTAGGTCCCGCGCAGGGCACGGCGCTGGAGGACGCCGATGAGGACCAGCGTGGCGACGATCGCGGTGACGGCGGGCAGGGCCGCGGTGCGTACGTAGTCACCGTGGCCGGCACCGAGGTCCTCGAAGCGGTGGACCGCGAGCAGGTTGGTGAGGTTGGAGACGGGGAGCAGCAGCGAGCCGGTGTTGGCGATCCACAGCGTGGTCAGCGCGAAGGGCATCGGTGCGATGCCGGTCTGCCCGGCGATGGCCAGGCCCACCGGGGTCAGCAGCACCGCGGTGGTGTCGAGGCTCAGCACGATCGTGCTCACCACGGCCAGCCCGGCGAACGTCAGCCAGAGCAGCACCACCCGGTGACGAGCCCGGCGGGCCATGGCGTGCGCGGCGACGTCGAAGACGCCGGCGAGCTGCGCGACCTCCGCCGTCACGGTGATCGCGACGAGGAAGACCGCGACCGGGAGGACCTGGTGGAGGACCTCGCTCACGGGGTGGGCGACGACGGGTCGGGCACCGGCCCGAACACCTGGTTGCAGGTCCAGCCCGCGCAGGTCACCAGCTCGCTGCGACGCAGCTCGAGCGCCGTCTGCACCTCGGCGTAGTCGGGATCGTCGATCCGGTTGACCATCTCGTCGGGGTCGAGCAGCAGGTCGTAGAGGAACCCGTCGGTGCCGTCGGTGCCGTAGAGGTAGCGGCTGGTCCGCACGCCGCGGTGCGACCAGCCGTCGCCGAGCGTGCGACCGGTCTGGATGAGCGTGGTGTCGCGGAAGTCCTGGTCCTGTCCGCGCAGGGTCGGCAGCAGCGAGGTGCCGTCGACCTGCCAGGCGGGGGAGACGCCCGTCAACGCGGCGAAGGTCGCCGGCAGGTCCACGAGGGTCACCGGGAGGTCGGAGGTGCTGCCCGGCGCGATCCCGGGGCCGCGCACCAGCAGGGGAACCTGCAGGGCCTCGTCGGTGAGCACGTCCTTGCCGACGAAGCGGTGCTCACCCAGGGAGTAGCCGTTGTCGCTGGAGAACACGATGTAGGTGTCGTCCAGCACGCCCTGCTCGTCGAGCGTCTCCACCAGCGAGCCGACGGCCCGGTCGACGGACTGGAGCGCCTCGAGCCGCGCGGTGTTCTCGGCGCTGACCTCGGCGGGGGAGACGGGCGACAGGTGGCGCAGGTAGGCGGGCTGGTCGGTGACGTCGTCCTCGTTGAACGCCGGGTCGTCGAACGACGCGGGCCGGTCGTCGCGGAACATCCCCTCGTCCTGCGGAGCGGCCGGCGGCAGGCCACGTCCGCCCTCCGGTGAGATCCGGTAGTGCGGGGCGAGGTGCCAGGCGTAGACCACGAACGGGTCGCCCGTCGCCGCGAAGTCGCGGACGTCGTCGTTGGTGTGCTTCTCGATCACCGAGGTGATGTAGCTGTCGGTGTAGCGCTGCGGGTCGCCGTCGCCGGTCATCGAGAAGTCGACGTAGTCGTAGACGCCGCGGGTGAGGGCGTCCCAGCGGGTCCAGCCGGCAGGGCGTACGTCGCGGGGGCCGTAGCCGTTGAGGAACTTGCCGACGAACCCGGTGCGGTAGCCGGCGTCGCGGAACCACGAGCTCGCCTCGTGGGTCGGGTCGAGGGCCTGGAACCCGCCGTGGACGCCGCGGTTGTGCTGGACGCCGTTGTTCTGGGCGTACTGGCCGGTGGCCAGCTGGGCGCGTGCGGGGCAGCACAGCGGGTGCGGCGAGATGGCGTCCGTGAACTCCATCCCCTCGTCGGCGAGCAGGCGGCGGGTGATCGGCATGCGGTCGAGGTCGTCGTCGCGCATGTCGTCGGTGAGCACGAACACGACGTTCGGGCGCGACGCCTTCGCGTCGGCGGTGCGGGACGGGTCCTGCGTCGTCTGGACGAGGCTGACCGAGTCGGCCGTCGTGCCGTCGCCGTTGGCGGTCACCGTCGCGAGGGTGGCGACGAGCACGACCAGCAGAGCAGCCGTGATCGACTGGGCCCACCCACGCATGTACGCCATTCCTTCGCCCCGAAACCCGTGAAGGCGCACGTCTGCCGCCCCGATGTCGGGGCAACACTAGGGCGCCCGGTGGACCCTTCCCAAAGCGACACGACGACTGGGGCGAACCTTGGCCCAGCCGCTAGTCTGTGGGCTCGCCGACACGGCGGACCGACGCCGGAGCAGACGCCGAAGAACAGGAATCCCCAGCACTCGCCATGGAGAGTCAAAGTCCCCGCACGACCGCCCTGACCGCCGGGTGCGCGTCGTGACCCCCCTCGTGCTGCTGCTCGTCTCGCTGGCCCTCGTGGCCGCCTGCGGCCTGTTCGTGGCCGCCGAGTTCGCCTTCGTCACCGTCGACCGCCCCACGGTCGACCGGGCCGCCGCCGACGGCGACGAGGGAGCGCGTGGCGTGCAGATCGCGCTCCGCTCCCTGTCGACGCAGCTCTCCGGTGCCCAGGTGGGCATCACGGTCACCAACCTCGCGATCGGCTTCCTGGCCGAGCCCGCGATCGCCGACCTCATCGACGAGCCGCTCGCCGCGGCCGGCCTGCCGGACGGCGCGGTGACGCCCCTGTCGCTCGGCCTGGGCCTGGCGCTGGGCACGGTCCTCACGATGATCTTCGGCGAGATGGTGCCGAAGAACATCGCCATCGCCCGCCCGCTCGAGACCGCGCGCACCACGCAGGGGTTCATGCGCGGCTTCACCGCGCTGACCAGGGGCCCGATCCGCGCGCTCAACGGCTCCGCCAACCTGATCGTGCGCCGTCTCGGCATCGAGCCGCAGGAGGAGCTCCGCTCGGCGCGCAGCTCCCAGGAGCTGGCCTCGCTGGTCCAGCGCTCGGCCGACCAGGGCACGCTCGACGCGGAGACCGCCGAGCTCGTCGAGCGCTCGGTCGAGTTCGGCACGCGCACCACCGGCGAGATCATGACGCCCCGGGTGCGGACCACCACCGTGGAGGACGGCGACCGGGTGTCCTCCGTGATAGAGCTCGCCCGTCAGACCGGCCACTCACGCTTCCCGGTGCTCGACGCCGAGGACACCGTCGTGGGCACGGTCCACGTCAAGCACGCTGTCGCGGTTCCCGTGCACGAGCGCGCCACCACGCGGATCAAGCACATCATGGTGAAGCCCGTCGTCGTGCCCGACAGCCTGCGGCTCGACCCGCTGCTGGCGTTGTTGCGCCAGGACGGCTTCCAGATGGCCGTCGTCCTCGACGAGTACGGCGGCCACGCCGGCATCGTGACGCTCGAGGACGTCGTCGAGGAGATCGTCGGCGACATCTCCGACGAGCACGACCGGCTCGGCTCGCGCATCCGTCAGCGGCGCGACGGCAGCTGGACGCTCTCGGGCCTGCTGCGTCCCGACGAGGTCGAGGACGCCACGGACGTGGAGCTGCCCGACCACGATGACTACGACACCGTGGCCGGCCTGGTCATGCGCGAGCTCGGCAAGATCCCCGCTCCGGGCGACCGGATCGAGGTGCCGGTCCCCGACCGCACCGACCCCAACGAGCTGCGCGAGCGGCTGGTGACCCTCACGGTCGAGCGGATGGACGGGCTGCGCATCGACCGGCTCGACCTGCGGGTGGTGGCCGGCGAGACCGACCAGGCGGGGGAGGCCGACCGTGAGCGGTGACCTCTTCGGCGTCGTGCTGGCGGTCGTGCTGCTGGCCCTCAACGCCTTCTTCGTGGGCGCGGAGTTCGCCCTGCTGTCCGCACGCCGCAGCCAGATCGAGCCGCGCGCGCAGGAGGGCTCCCGCGCCGCCCGCACCACCCTGCGCGCGATGGAGAACGTCTCGCTGGTGATGGCGGGTGCCCAGCTCGGCATCACCGTCTGCTCGCTGGGGCTCGGTGCCATCGGCGAGCCCGCCGTGGCCCACCTGCTCGAGCCGGCGTTCCACCGGCTGCACATCCCCGACAACCTGCTCCACCCGATCTCGTTCGTGGTGGCCATGTCGATCGTGGTCTACCTGCACGTGGTGCTCGGCGAGATGGTGCCCAAGAACATCGCGCTCGCCGGCCCCGACCGCGCGGCCCTGGTCCTCAGCCCGCCGATGATGGCCATCGTCACGGTCCTGCGACCGCTGATCGCCGTCATGAACCTGATCGCCAACGGCGTCCTGCGGCTGCTGCGGATCGAGCCGAAGGACGAGGTGAGCTCGAGCTTCACCCGCGAGGAGGTCGCGGCCCTCGTCGAGGAGTCGCGCGGCGAGGGCCTCATCGAGGCCGAGGAGTACGACCGGCTCGCCGGCGCGCTCGGCTTCACCGAGAAGGCGGTCGGGTCGATCCTGATGACGCCCGACACCCTGGCCACCGTCTCACCCGGGTCGACCGTGGCGGACGTGGAGGCACTGTGTGCCTCGACCGGCTTCAGCCGCTTCCCGGTGGCGGCGCCCGACGGGTCGCTGCTGGGCTACCTCCACATCAAGGACGCCCTCGAGACCGACGAGGAGAAGCGCTCGCGCGTGATCGAGGACAAGTGGATCCGACCGTTCGCGTCCGTGCACCCCGACGACCTGCTCCACGACGCGCTCGAGAGCCTGCAGGTCAAGGGCGCCCACATGGCCCGGGTCGTCCAGCGTGACGGCACGGTGATCGGCCTGGTCACCCTCGAGGACGTGCTGGAGGAGCTGGTGGGCGAGATCCGCGACGCCGCGCACCACGACGTGTCCGGCGCCGACCTCGCGTGAGCGCTGGATAGGGTCAGGGCGTGTCCGAGGGAGCGAGCCGCGTCTGGACCGTGCCGAACATCATCAGTCTGGTGCGGCTCGCCGGCGTACCCCTGTTCCTGTGGCTCGTCCTCGGGCCCGAGCAGGACGCCATCGCGCTCGCCCTGCTGATGGTCGCCGGGTTCACCGACTACCTCGACGGCTGGCTGGCCCGACGGCTCAACCAGTACTCCACGCTGGGCGAGATCCTCGACCCCGTCGCCGACCGGCTCTACATCCTCGCGGTCGTCGTCGGGCTGTTCCTCCGTGACATCATCCCGTGGTGGGTGGCCGTCGCCCTCCCGCTGCGCGACCTCTTCCTCTGGGGACTGGTCCCGTTCCTGCGCACCCGCGGCTTCTCGGCGCTCCCCGTGCACTTCCTCGGCAAGGCCGCCACCTTCAACCTGCTCTACGCCTTCCCGCTGCTGCTCCTCGGCGAGGGCACCGGCGTCGTGGCCACGCTGGCCCGCAACTTCGGCTGGGCGTTCGCCTGGTGGGGCATCGGCCTCTACTGGTGGGCCGGCGTGCTCTACGCCTGGCAGGTGCGCACGCTCCTGCGCGAGACCCCGCGCCGTACGTCGGCGGCGACCGACCATGGCTGAGACCCGCGAGCACCCGGACACCGACCGGCGGCTGCCCGACCACGTCACCACTCCGCTGCTGACCCTGATCACCGCGCGCTCGATGGACGAGGACTAAGCGCACGTCGCCCAGCAGCGCGCGGCCGCGGGGCAGGCACCGTCCCAAGGCCGACGCCCTCACTGGATCAGCCTGGTGGCGGTGGCCGCGCTCGGCATCATGGGCGCCGTGGTGGCCGTGCAGACCGACCGCGAGGCCGAGGTCAACGAGCTGAGCCGAGCCGCGCTGGTCGGTCAGATCGACGCCAAGCGCGACGAGCTGCGCGACCTCCAGTCGCAGGTGGCCGGGCTGACCAACACCAACCAGTCGGTCGTCAGCGCCAACACCCGCATCCAGGGGCAGCTCGACGACCTCGGGGGCCGCGTCCGACGCGCCGAGCTCAACACCGGCTTCGCTGCCGTGCACGGCCCCGGGGTGCGGATCACCGTCGACAACCGGGCCGACGTCGACGTGGACAGCGAGATCCGCGACGAGGACCTGGCCTTCCTCGTCGACGGGCTGTGGGAGGCCGGGGCGGAGGCGATCGCCGTCAACGACCAGCGGATCAACGTGCTGGGCGGCATCCGCAACACCAACCGTGCGGTGCACGTCAACGGCCGCCCGGTCAACGCGCCCTACGTCGTGTCCGCGATCGGCGACCCCCGGACCCTGCAGGCCCGCCTGCTGCAGACGAGCGAGGGCCAGGAGTGGTTCGCCCTGGTCAACGGGCTCGGGTTCGTCTACTCGGCGGAGAATGTCGACGACATGCGCCTTCCGGCGGCACCCGAGCCGGACCTGCGTGATGTGATCGAGCTCAACGCCGATCCGGACGGCCAGACGCAAGAGGGGAGCGCGCCGTGATTGCCGCCCTGGGACTGCTGTTCGGCATCATCGCCGGGCTGGTCTTCGCTCCCGACGTGCCGCTGAGCCTGCAGCCCTACCTCCCCATCGCGGTGGTGGCGGCGCTCGACGCGGTCTTCGGCGGCCTGCGCGCCTACCTCGACGGCATCTTCGACGACAAGGTCTTCGTGGTCTCGTTCGTCAGCAACGTGGTCATCGCCGCGGCCATCGTCTACCTCGGCGACCAGCTCGGCGTCGGCGCCCAGCTGACCACCGGCGTCATCGTCGTGCTGGGCATCCGGATCTTCTCGAACGTCGCCGCCATCCGGAGGCATGTCTTCCATGCCTGACCTGCCCGACCTGCCCGACCTGCCCGACAGCACGGCCCCGTCGGCCCCCACGCCCGGCACGCCGGCCCGTGAACAAGGGCGTGAGCACGGGCGGGGAGACAGGGGGCGTGAGCGCCTGCGCACCGCGGTGGTGAAGCCGTCGCGCCGCCAGGTGGTCGTCGCGGTCCTGCTCGCGGTGCTCGGCTTCGCGTTCGTCGTGCAGGTGCGTGACACCAAGGCCAACGACACCTACGCCGGGCTCCGCGAGAGCGAGCTGATCCAGGTCCTCGACGGCCTCACGGGCACGGCCGAGCGCGCGCGGCGCGAGGTGGACCGCCTCGAGACCCGACGCGACGAGCTGCAGGACGAGAACCGCGCCCGGTCCGCGGCGCTGGACGAGGCTGCGCAGCGGGTGCGCACCCTCAACATCATCGCCGGCCTGGTCCCCGTGTCCGGGCCCGGCCTGCGCGTCACCATCACCGAGTCGACGAGCCGGGTCGCGGTCGGCTCGCTGCTCGACATGGTCCAGGAGCTGCGGACCGCGGGCGCCGAGGCGATGGAGTTCAACGACGAGATCCGGCTCGGCGCCGACAGCTCGTTCGAGAACGCCGTCGGCGGGATCGAGCTCGACGACCAGCTCCTCGAGCCGCCCTACGTCCTCGACGTGATCGGGGACCAGCACATCCTCAGGACCGCCCTCACCTTCTCCACCGGGCCGGTCGAGACGTTCGGCGAGGACGGTGCGACGGTGGACATCGAGGAGCTCGACTCGGTCGAGATCACGAGCGTGCGCGAGGCGACGCGACCCGAGTATGCGGAGCTCGGCTCGGGCCAGTAACCTGCCCGACAGTCGGTCTCGTTCCTGCACGTGCACCCGTTCCGTACCCCCCTTGCGACACCACCCTTGCGACCCATCGAGGAGCCACCGTGTATCCGGAGAACCTGAAGTACACCAGCGAGCACGAGTGGATCCGCACGCCCGGCGACGCCGAGGGCTCCGTACGGGTCGGCATCACCGACTTCGCCCAGGACGCGCTCGGCGACATCGTCTACGTCTCGTTGCCGCAGGTGGGCGACTCGGTGACCGCGGGGGAGACCTGTGGCGAGCTGGAGTCCACCAAGTCGGTCAGCGACATCTACGCCCCCGTCACCGGCGAGGTGGTGGCCACCAACGCGGCACTGGACCAGACCCCCGAGCTGGTCAACAGCGACCCCTACGAGGCAGGCTGGCTGTTCGAGGTGACGGTCACTGACCCCGCACAGGTGGACGGCCTGCTCGACGCCGCCACCTACCAGGCTGGCCTCGAGGGCTGATTCACCGCGACCCGTCAGCCACGGGCTGGTAGGTTCGGGACAACCGTCAACCTCAACCCTCGGCTGAGGGTTCAGCGTCGATCCGTCGAGGAGTTTCCATGCCGTTCTGCACCGCCTGTGGCAAGCAGAACCCTGACGATGCCCGCTTCTGTGCCCAGTGCGGCACCAAGCTGCTCGGCGGGGAGGACACCGGCGCCTCGCCGGTGGAGTCCACCGCCACCATCACGTTCGGGGTGCCGGACCAGCGCGAGTCCTCGGACCGCCAGCTGAGCCCGGTCGATGCCGCTGCCGTCGACGCCCTGCCCGCCGGGCACGCGTTGCTCGTCGTGCAGCGCGGTCCGAGTGCCGGGTCGCGGTTCCTGCTCGACACCGACGTGGTCGGCGCCGGGCGCCACCCCGACAGCGAGATCTTCCTCGACGACGTCACCGTCTCGCGCCGGCACGCGGAGTTCCGCAGGTCGGGCGCCGGCTACACGGTGAGCGACGTCGGCAGCCTCAACGGCACCTACGTCAACCGTGACCGCATCGACTCCGTGGAGCTCAACGACGGGGACGAGGTCCAGATCGGCAAGTACCGCCTCGTCTTCTTCTCCTCCCACCCGGACAGCTGATCCGTGAGTGCCTCGACGCCGGCGAGCTCGAGTCGCGGCGCCCGGTTCAACATCGGGCAGGTGCTCGACCAGCTCCGGCCCGACTTCCCCGGGGTGACCATCCCCAAGATCCGCTTCCTCGAGGACAAGGGCCTGGTCAAGCCCGAGCGCACGGCCGCCGGCTACCGCAAGTTCTCCGGCGACGACGTCGCGCGGCTGCGCTACATCCTGCTGATGCAGCGTGACCACTACCTCCCGCTCAAGGTCATCGGCGACCACCTCGACGCCATCGACCGCGGCCTCGAGCCGCCGCCGATCGAGTCGGTGGTGCCGACCGTGCCGAAGGTCGCGCTGAGCGCCGACGGCCTGCCGAGCCCGGAGTCGTTCCGCCGCACGAGCGACCTGCGGCTCTCGCGCCGCGAGCTGCTCAAGGTCGCCGACATCTCCGAGGACCTGCTCGCGCAGCTCGAGCAGTACGGCCTCCTCAGCGCCCGCACGGGCACTGGTCACTTCGACAGCGACGCCCTCGTGGTCGCGCAGACCGCGCGCGAGCTGGCGGACTTCGGCTTCGAGCCCCGCCACCTCCGCGCGTTCAAGACCGCCGCGGACCGCGAGGTCGGCCTGGTCCAGCAGGTGGTCGCCCCGCTCGCCCGTGGCCGGGACGCCGCGGCCCGTGGACGCGCCGAGGACGCCGTGTCCGACATCGCGGCACTGTCGGTCCGCCTCCACGCCACGCTCGTCAAGATCGGCCTCGACCGCGGGTGACGCCGATCCCGCCCGGCCTCACACCACGTGGGTAGGGTGGTGGCATGCGGGAAATGGACGTCGTCGGTGTCCGTGTCGAGATGCCTTCCAACCAGCCGATCGTGCTGCTGCGCGAGGTGACGGGCGAGCGCTACCTGCCGATCTGGATCGGCGCGGTGGAGGCCACCGCCATCGCCTTCGCCCAGCAGGGGGTCACGCCGCCGCGTCCCCTGACGCACGACCTGATGCGCGACGTGCTCGAGGCCACCGGTCAGCGGCTCGACGAGGTGCGCATCGTCGACATGCAGGAGGGCATCTTCTACGCCCAGCTCGTGTTCGACGGCGGAGCCGAGGTGGGCGCCCGCCCTTCCGACTCCATCGCCCTCGCCCTGCGCACCGGCACCCGGATCGTGTGCGCCGAGTCGGTGCTCGAGGAGGCGGGCCTGGCCGTGCCGGCCGAGCAGGAGGACGAGGTCGAGCGGTTCCGGGAGTTCCTCGACCACGTCTCGCCGGACGACTTCGAGGCGCACTGATTCCTGGCTCAACCCTCACCCTCAAGTTGAGGTTGAGGGTTGCGACACGCCGCTCCGTGGATGGACAAGCCGGATCCTCGGGCTTACCTTGAACTGTCTCTGTTGTAACTCCACCGCTGTGGTTGTCGCTCGTCGGGCACCGCACGGATCCTTCCCCCCAGGAGTTACCGCACAACGGAGGAACTGACCTGGAGGGTCTGCTGTGGGTAGCAACGAGAACGAACAGGGCGCGGACACCGCCGGCGCCAAGGCTGCGGCGGAGGCTGCCGAGCTCGCCGAGGAGCAGGGCCTGCTGTTCGACGACGACGTCTCGCCGCTGCCCAGCGACACCGGCTACCGCGGCCCCACTGCGTGCAACGCCGCCGGCATCACCTACCGCCAGCTCGACTACTGGGCCCGCACCGGCCTGGTCGAGCCGAGCGTGCGGGGCGCCGCCGGGTCCGGCTCGCAGCGGCTCTACTCCTTCCGCGACATCCTGATCCTCAAGGTGGTCAAGCGGCTGCTCGACGCCGGCATCTCGCTGCAGCAGATCCGCACCGCCACCACCCACCTGCGTGAGCGCGGCACCGACGACCTGACCCGCGTCACCCTCATGAGCGACGGTGCCTCCGTCTACGAGTGCACCAGCAACGACGAGGTCATCGACCTGCTCCAGGGTGGTCAGGGTGTCTTCGGCATCGCGATCGGCGGTGTCTGGCGCGAGATCGAGGGCACCCTGGCCGAGCTCCCCAGCGAGCGTGCCGCCGAGGAGCCGGCCTCACCGGTCGCCGGCGACGAGCTCGCCGCCCGCCGCGCCGCGCGCCAGACGGGCTGACCGCGGACCGCCCGCGGTCCACCTCCTCCAGCTGTTCGTGACGTTGCCGCCCGACCACCGGGCGGCTTCGTCCATTTCTGCCGCGGGTCGCTAGACTCGGACGTGCTGACATCCCGTGCGGGAGAGTCACGGTGGTCGGGTGCACGCCCGGTCGCAGTGCGCCGAAGGGGCAATTCCTCCCGGAACCTCTCAGGCACCAGGACCGCACGGGTTGGCAATCTGGAGGCCACCGGCCGACAGAGGGGAGGTCTCGTCAGTGACCTCAAGGAGCCCCCGTGCCGGACGTCAGCCCGACCAGCCCCACCACCAGCGAGTCGACCACCTCCGCCCTCGGTGAGTTCGTCCCGCGCCACATCGGACCCGACGACGCGGCCGTGGCGCACATGCTCGCCGCGATCGGGCACGAGTCGCTCGAGTCGCTGATGACCGCGGCGGTGCCCGGTGGCATCCGCACCGCGGCCGCGCTCGACCTGCCCGACCCGCTCGACGAGGAGGCCACGGCTCGCGCGCTGCGGACCCTCGCCTCGCAGAACCGCCCGGCGGAGGCGATGATCGGCCTGGGCTACCACGGCACGATCACGCCGCCGGTGATCCGCCGCAACGTGCTGGAGGACCCCTCCTGGTACACCGCGTACACGCCCTACCAGCCCGAGATCTCCCAGGGCCGCCTCGAGGCGCTCCTCAACTTCCAGACCGTCGTGGCCGACCTCACCGGACTGCCCACGGCCAACGCCTCGCTGCTCGACGAAGGCACCGCCGCTGCGGAGGCGATGACGCTCGTACGTCGTGCGCAGCGCAACGCCGCCGGGCCCTTCGTGATCGACGCCGACGCCCTGCCGCAGACCATCGACGTGGTGCGCACCCGCGCCGAGGGGATGGGCATCGAGGTCGTCGTCGCCGACCTGCGTGCCGGCCTCCCCGACGGTGACCTGTGCGGCGTCCTGGTCCAGTATCCCGGCGCCTCGGGCGCCGTCGCCGACCCGCGCGCCGTGATCGACGCCGCCCACGAGCGCGGCGCGCTGGCCGTGGTCGCCGCAGACCTGCTGGCGCTGACCCTGCTCGAGGCGCCCGGCACCTTCGGCGCGGACGTGGTCGTCGGCTCGTCCCAGCGCTTCGGCGTACCCCTCTTCTACGGAGGCCCGCACGCCGGCTTCATGTCGGTCTCCGCCGGTCTCGAGCGGCACCTGCCCGGTCGCCTCGTCGGCGTCTCGGTCGACGCCGAGGGCCGTCCCGCCTACCGCCTCGCGCTGCAGACGCGTGAGCAGCACATCCGCCGCGACAAGGCCACCTCCAACATCTGCACCGCGCAGGTGCTGCTGGCCGTGGTCGCGTCGATGTACGCCGTCTACCACGGCCCCGAGGGGCTGCGGCGGATCGCGCAGCGCACCCACGACCACGCCTCGCGCATCGCTGCCGCGCTGCGCGCCGGGGGAGTGCAGGTCGTCAACGACACCTGGTTCGACACCCTGACGGTGGCGGTGCCCGGTCGCGCAGCCGAGGTCATCGCCGCGGCCCGCGCCGTCGGGCTGCACCTGCGCCTGATCGACGACGACCACGTCGGGCTGTCGACCTCCGAGCGCACCTCGGCCTCGACGGTCTCGGCCGTGCTGCGCTCGTTCGGCGTGGCCGCGGCCGAGGGTGCGCCCGCGAGCGGCCTGCCCGAGGAGCTGCACCGCACCACGGACTACCTCACCCACGAGGTCTTCGGCTCCCACCACAGCGAGACCCAGATGCTGCGCTACCTGCACAAGCTCTCGGGTCGCGACTACGCCCTCGACCGCGGCATGATCCCGCTGGGCTCGTGCACGATGAAGCTCAACGCGACCACGGAGATGGAGCCCATCAGCCTGCCGGGCTTCGCCGACCTCCACCCGTTCGCCCCGGCGCAGGACGCCACGGGCTACCGCGAGCTGGTCGACGACCTCGAGGCCTGGCTCGCCGAGGTCACCGGCTACGACAAGGTCTCCGTGCAGCCCAACGCCGGCTCGCAGGGTGAGCTGGCCGGCCTGCTGGCCATCCGCGGCTACCACCGTGCCAACGGCGACCTCGACCGCAACATCTGCCTGATCCCCTCCTCTGCGCACGGCACCAACGCCGCGTCCGCGGTGATGGCCGGGATGAAGGTCGTCGTGGTCAAGGCCTCCGACGACGGGTCGGTCGACCTCGACGACCTGCTCGCCAAGTGCGACCAGTACGCCGACACCCTCGCCGCCATCATGGTCACCTACCCCTCGACCCACGGGGCCTACGAGGACACGATCACCGACCTCTGCAAGGTCGTGCACGACCACGGCGGCCAGGTCTACGTCGACGGCGCCAACCTCAACGCCCTGCTCGGCTACGCCCGGCCCGGTGAGTTCGGCGGCGACGTCTCGCACCTCAACCTGCACAAGACGTTCTGCATCCCGCACGGTGGCGGCGGACCCGGCGTCGGTCCGGTCGCCGTGCGCGAGCACCTCGCGCCGTACCTCCCCTCGCACGGGTGGCACCCGGACGCCGAGAAGCGTTCGGGCATCGGCCCGATCAGCGCCGCCCCCTACGGCTCGGCCGGCATCCTGCCGATCACGTGGGCCTACATCCGGATGATGGGCGGGGCGGGCCTGACCCGCGCCACCGCTGTCGCGGTGCTGTCCGCCAACTACATCGCGCACCGGCTCGAGGAGCACTTCCCGGTGCTCTACCGCGGCCACGGCGACCTCGTGGCCCACGAGTGCATCCTCGACCTGCGTGGACTCACCAAGGCGAGCGGCGTGAGCGTCGACGACGTGGCCAAGCGCCTCGTCGACTACGGCTTCCACGCCCCGACGATGTCGTTCCCCGTCGCCGGCACGCTGATGGTCGAGCCCACCGAGTCCGAGGACCTCGCCGAGATCGACCGGTTCTGCGACGCGATGATCGCGATCCGCGCCGAGATCGCACGGGTCGAGGCCGGGGAGTGGACCCCGGAGGACTCGCCGCTGCGCCACGCCCCGCACACCGCCCGTGCGCTGGTCGGCGAGTGGGACCGCGGCTACACGCGCGAGCTCGCCGTCTTCCCGCAGGGTGTCGACCCCGACAAGTACTGGCCGCCGGTCGCGCGGATCGACCAGGCCTACGGCGACCGCAACTTGGTCTGCGCCTGCCCGCCGCCGGAGGCGTTTGCCCAGGACTGAGCCCGCCCCGCGGGCAGAGGCCCTAGGGTCGCCTGCGTGAGCGATCAGCGTCAGCGACTCCTCGACGTCGCCCAGGCCGAGGGCCGGCTGACGTCGGTGGTGGGCGCCGTCTTCGACCGCTACGGCGCCGTGTGGGCCGGCGGCGCCGGGCACGCGCCCGGCCTGGACGGGCAGTACCGCATCGGGTCGATCACCAAGACGCTCACGGCGGTCCTCGTCATGCAGGCACGCGACGAGGGCCTGCTCGACCTGTCCGACCCGCTGTCCGCGCACCTCGGCGACGTCGGCTACGGCGAGGTCACCGTCCGCGACGCGCTGGCGCACACGTCGGGCATGCAGAGCGAGCCGCGCGGGCCGTGGTGGGAGCGCAGCCGGGGCGGGGACTTCGCCCTGCTCACGTCCCGCAACGACGGCACCGGGCGGGTCGCGGCTGCGGGGGAGTGGTTCCACTACTCCAACCTGGGATATGCGCTGCTCGGCGAGGTCGCCGCACGCCGCTTCGGGGCACCCTGGCGTCAGCTGGTCGCCGAGCGGCTCCTCCAGCCGCTGGGGATGCGGGCGACGTCGTACCTCCCGCGCCCGGGCGCCCAGCCGGGGTGGAGCGTCGACCACTTCACCGGGATCCGCGTGCACGAGCCGCTCACCGACACCGGCGCGATGGCCCCCGCGGGGCAGCTCTGGTCGACGCTCGCCGACCTGGTGACCTGGGGGCAGGTGCTGGGTGGCGCTCGACCCGACGTGCTGGCGCCGGCCACGCTCGAGGAGATGCAGCAGCCCGTCACGGCCGACTACGGGCTCGGTCTGATGCTCGGCCTGCACCCCGGCGGACGACTGGTGGGTCACAACGGCTCGATGCCGGGCTTCCTCGCCGCGCTGCACGTCGACCCGGGCAGCGGCATCGGCTCCGTCGTGCTGGCCAACGCCACCACCGGGATCGACCCGCGTGACCTCGCCGTGTCGCTCATCGAGGGCGACCCCGATGCCGACGATGACCGCCCGGCGCCGTGGCGGCCCACCGTCGTGCTGCCGGCCGAGGTGCACGGGGTGCCCGGGCTCTGGTTCTGGGGGAACACCGCCTACGACGTGCGCTGGCACAACGACGGCCTCGAGCTGCGGGCGATGGCGCGCGGCGGCGTCGTCACCGACCGGTTCGAGCTGCGCGCCGGCTCGCTCGTGGGGGTGCTGGGCTACCACCGCGGCGAGCGGCTCGTCGTCGTACGCCGTCCCGACGGGTCGATCCGCAACCTGGAGTGCGCGACCTTCGTCTACACCCGGGTGCCCTACGACCCGGACGTCGACATCCCCGGTGGCCACCCGCGCTGAGTCGACCCGGTCGGCTAGGGTCCTGCCCACGCCAACGTCTCGGGGGAGAACAGATGCGCCTCGGCCTCACCGGTCATGCCCGTGCCCGCACCACCGTCGTCCTGACGGTGCTCGTCGCCCTCGCCGCCACGGTGCTGGCAGCAGGCAGCGCGAGCGCCGCCGAACGCCGCCGGGACGGGATCACGGGCTATGCGTTCGACGCGCGCTGCGCGCCCACCCAGGAGCAGATGGACGCCTGGCTGACCTCGTCGCCCTTCTGGGGCGTGGGGACCTACATCGGCGGCTCGATGATGTCGTGCCGTCCGACCGCCGCCGACGCCGGCCAGCCGCACCTCGACGCGACCTGGGTGGCCCGCCAGCGGGCCAACGGGTGGCGGGTGCTCCCGATCTGGGTCGGTCCCCAGGCGGCGTGCCACACGTCGTACGCCGACCGGATCGACCCGAGTCCCGCAGGGGAGTACGCCGCCGCGGACGCCCGCGGCCGCGCGGAGGCCGCAGCCGCGGTCACCCGGGCGCGCGAGCTCGGCCTGCCGGCGGGCACGACCCTCTGGTACGACCTGGAGGGCGGCTTCGACGTCGCGGACGAGGACTGCCGGCGCTCCGCGCTGCGGTTCCTCAGCGGCTGGACCTCGACCCTGCACGCCCTCGGCCACCGCTCGGGTGTCTACTCGAGTATCTCGGCGGGCATCCACGCCCTCGACAACGCCGCCAACCTCTCGCCGGGCTCCTACGAGATGCCCGACCAGGTCTGGTACGCCTGGTACAACGGCCGGCCCGACGTCGACATCGACCCGCAGTGGGTGCGCGGTGACAGCTGGGTGGGCGAACGCGTGCACCAGTACGAGGCGCACACCACCGTCGCCTACGGCGGCGTCGCCCTGACGATCGACCGCAACTTCCTCGAGCTCGACGGCGGCTCCCCGGAGCCGCGCTCGACCCGTCTGTGCGGTCGGACCCGGGTCGACTTCGGCGCCTATCCGCGGCTGCGCCCGAGCAGCCGCGGCGACCGGGTCACGGCCCTGCAGTGCCTGCTCAGGAAGCACGGCCGCTACCGCGGGAAGCTCGACGGACGGTTCGACGGTGACGTCGCACGTGCCCTCCGCACCTACCAGCGCCGCCACGACCTCCGCGAGACCGGCAAGGCCGACCGCGCCACCTGGACCGCGCTGTTCGCCACCGGCTCCACGCCCCTGCTCAAGGTCGGCTCCTCCGGGGAGCCCGCGCTGCGCGCGCAGCGCGCCCTCCGGGCCGGCGGGTCCCGCTCGGTGAAGCCGACCGGGGTGGTCACCGACCGGACGGCCACGGCCGTCGCCCGCCTCCAGCGGCGGCTCGGGCTGGAGCCCACCGGCGTGGTGACCGACGAGACCTGGGCAGCGCTCCAGACCGGCGCGCACTGACGGCCGGGAATCGCCCGCCGGGGCGGTGCGCGAGCGCTAGGGTTGCGCCGCGCACCAGCATCCACCAGAGGGGGAATGGGCATGGGTCTCTTCCAGGCCGTCAGCGGAGCCATCGGCGGGACGCTCGCCGACCAGTGGCTCGACTTCTACGGCGTCCCGGACGGACTGCCCGTCACCGCCGCCCTGTTCCCGGCCGTGGCCAAGGGGCAGAACGCCGACCGCGGCAGCAACACGCGCGGCTCGGACGGGGTGATCAGCAATGGCTCCAAGATCGTGGTGCCCGAGGGCTACGGACTGGTGCTGCTGCAGGACGGCGCGTTCACCGGGTTCGCCGCCCAGCCCGGTGGCTACATCTGGGACTCCGAGGAGACGGCGTCGCAGTCGGTGTTCTCCGGCGGCGGGCTGGTCGACTCGATCGTCAAGCAGAGCTGGGAGCGCTTCAAGTTCGGCGGTCGCCCCGGCTCGCAGCAGACCGCGATCTTCGTGGCGCTCAAGGAGCTGCCGAACAACCGGTTCGGCACGCAGTCGGAGATCTACTGGGACGACGCGTTCCTCAACACGCAGGTGGGCGCCATCACGCGCGGCACCTACACGCTGAAGATCAGCGACCCGCTGACCTTCATCCGCAACTTCGTGTCCGCGTCGGTGATCAACGGCCAGGGCGTCTTCGACTTCACCGACATCGACAACCCGGCGGGCGAGCAGCTCTTCAACGAGGTCGTCGGCTCGCTCGCGCCGGCGTTCTCGATGTACACCAACGACCCCGCCAAGGGGAACCGGATCGCCCGCCTCCAGCAGGACTCCATCGGCTTCGCGCAGTCGCTCTCGGCCGCCGTCGAGGAGAACTACAAGTGGCGCACCGACCGCGGCCTGGATATCGTCAAGACCGCGATCATCTCGATCGAGTACGACGAGAACACCCGTGAGCTGCTCAAGAACGTCCAGCGCGCCGATGCCCTCTCCGGCTCACGCGGCAACTCCAACCTGCAGGCCTCGGTCGCCGCGGGCGTCGAGGCGGCGGGGGAGAACGCCGGTCCCGGCGGCCTGATCGGGATGGGCATGGCCACCAGCGGCATGGGCGTCGGTGGGCTCCAGCAGCCCGTCACCCCGCCCGCGGCCCCCGCCTCGTCACCGGCAGCACCGGCAGCACCGGCTGCGGAGGACCCGATGGAGACGCTCAAGCGTGCCAAGGGCATGCTCGACGCCGGCCTCATCACGCAGGAGGACTACGACGCGGTGAAGGCGAAGGCCCTCGGTCTCTGAGGGGACTTCCGACATGACCCAGGACGCCACCGGGGACGCGCACGCGCCCCGAGACCCCGACGCTCCCGTCTTCGACGGTCCGCCCCTCTCCCTGGAGGAGGAGCTCGCCGCCGCGCGCGCCGAGCCCGAGCCCGGACCGGACATCGCCACGGTCAACGAGTCGCTCGCCGACGGCGTGAACCGCTGCCCGCGGTGCGGGTCGACCGACGTACGCCTGCGCGGGACGACCGGGATGCTGATCTGCCTCTTCTGCCGCCACGAGTGGCAGGAGGCCCGCGTCGAGGAGGAGCTCGGCCTCGGGGAGGGGATCGACGACCTCCGAGGGACCGTGATCGCCGGAGGCGCCCAGGACATCGCTGCCAACACCGCCGACGTCATCACGCTCAAGTGCGGCGGCTGCGGCGCGGAGGTGGTCATCGACACCGCACACGCGATGAACGCGCGCTGTCACTGGTGCCGGCACACGCTCAACGTCAACCAGCAGCTGCCCAACGGCGCGGTTCCTGACGCGGTGCTGCCGTTCCACCTGACGCACGACGAGGCCGTCGAGAAGATCCGGGAGTTCGCCTCCAAGCGGCGTCTCTTCGCGCACCCGCGCTTCAAGTCCGAGTTCGTCCCGGAGAACGTGCTGGGCGTCTACCTGCCCTACCTCGTCATCGACGCCAACGCCCACGCGCGCTACGACGGCGTGGGCGAGGTGCAGACCCGGCGGTGGACCGAGAAGTCGGGCGACGACACCGTCACCTACTACGCCGCCGACGTGTTCCGGGTGGACCGGTCAGTGGACTTCACCGTCGACGACCTGACCGTCGAGGGGTCCGCGGACCGGGCGAGCATGGACGGCTCGACGACCAACAACATCGTCAACACGATCCTGCCCTTCGACACCAAGAACGCCGTGAAGTGGAACGCCAGCTACCTCGTCGGGTTCACCAGCGAGAAGCGTGACCGCGACGTGAGTGACCTCGGCCCGGTCCTGGAGGACCAGCTCCTCTCGATCGGCCGTTCACAGGTCGAGCAGTCGCTCGCCGAGTTCGACCGCGGCGTGCGCTGGGAGCGGGAGCAGCTCGACGTCGGCGGCTCGCGCTGGGTCTCGATGTACCTGCCCGTCTGGCTCTACTCCTACTACCAGGAGGACACCGGGATGCTCCACTACATCGCGGTCAACGCCCGCACCGGCGAGACGATGGGCAGCGTCCCGGTCTCCCAGTGGCGGCTCGTGCTCGCCGCCCTGACCGTCGGCACCTTCCTCGAGGGCATCGCCGGTGCGCTGCTGGTGGCGTGGTCGTGAGCGCCCTGCTGGACGCCGTCGTGCTCGACGTCGTCGTGATGGCCAGCTCCGACGGTCCGCCGGTCTGGCTCCTCGCCGCCGGTCCGGCCGGCGCCGTGGCGACGTACTGGTCGCTCTACCGCTACTACCGCAACACCGACAAGTCGCACGCCTACGAGCGCGACACCCTCATCGAGGCCCAGCCGGTGCAGGGCGGCCGCGAGAAGATCGACCACATCTCCAAGACTCGCAAGTCAGGCATCGACGGCAAGAACTCGGGCAACCACCGCACGCGCGTGCAGCGGGTGCGGTGACCCGGGCGGACCCCGGGAGCTCAGACGCCCTGCGACACGCTCGACATGTTGAAGTCGGGGATCCGCAGCGCGGGGGTGGCGGTGCGTGAGAAGTAGTCGTCGCCCCACTCACGGCTGAAGCTCGGCACGGTCGTCGAGGCGGCGCTGAACCGGTTGAGCAGGTCGATCGGGCTCTCGTTCCACCGGAAGTTGTTGGCCGCCCCGACGATCTCACCGTCCTCGACGACGTAGACGCCGTCGCGGGTGAGGCCGGTGAGCAGCATGGTCTGCGGGTCGACCTCGCGGATGTACCAGAGGCAGGTGAGCAGCAGTCCGCGCTGGGTGCCGGCGACCAGCTCGTCCAGCGTGCCCGCGCCGTCGGCGACCTCGAGCACGAGGTTGTCGATCATCGGCGTCACCGGCTGACCGGTCATCTGCGCCGAGTGCCTCGTCTGCAGCAGGCCGGTCAGGAGCCCGTCGCGGATCCAGTCGGTGCGTCCGAGGCGCAGACCGTTGTCGAAGACCGAGTCGGTGTTGTCGGACGCACCCGCAACCACGAAGGGCGCGCACTCCAACCCGGGGTACGTCGGGTCGGAGAACAGGCTCACGCCCGGCGCGGCGACCTTGTCGTGGATGCGCGTTCCGCCACCGCGGCGGCTGTAGACCGACTCGCCCTCGTGTGCCACCCGGGCTCCCGCACCCCAGTAGGCGTCGATCATCAGGTCGGCGACGGAGGAGGGCGGGAGGATCGTGTCGTAGCGGCCGGCCGGCAGGTCGACACGGCGCTCGGCCCACGCGAGCCGCTGGGCGACCTGTGACGCCATGGTGGCTGCGTCGACGTCGCGGAAGTCGCGGGTGGCGCCGCCGACCCACGCGCTCCGGGTGAGCGCTGTGTCCTTCGCCGTGCAGGCGTAGTGGCCGGTCGGCTGGGCGTGGCGCAGCCGCACACCGCGCGTCGAGCCGAGGTAGGTCGTGGTGACGTCGTGGTTGACGAAGCCGTAGAGCAGCCGGTCCTCCGCCGTGGCCTGCCGGAACGCCTCGCCCAGGGCGGGAGCGAAGGCGTCGTAGACCCCGATGTCGGTGGACACCGGCTCGGTCTCCCAGTCGGCCGACGTCTCGTCGGCGACCAGCTCGGCCGCGTCCTCGGCGGGTGAGCCGGCGCGTGCGGCCGCGTCGGCGGCCTCCACCAGGGCGGTGACCTGCTCGGTCGTCGCGGCGCTGCCCGACACCGACCCGGTGGCGATGCCACCCGGGACCGAGGCGAAGCTGACCACGGTCACCGAGACCTCGGTCATCACGCCGTTGGTGGTCAGCGTGTTGTTGGCCCAGCGCAGGTTGGCACTGGTGACCTCGCGGACGATGGCGATGCAGTCATCGGCCGTGGACGTGGCGAGGGCGTGCTCGACGAGCTGCTGCGGGGTGCTGGCCAAGGTCGTCATCAGTTGCCTGCCTCGTCGAGGGTGTTGAGGATGTTGACGCCGCGGAACAGCGCGGACGGGCAGCCGTGGCTGACCGCCGCGATCTGCCCGGGCTGGGCCTTGCCGCAGTTGAACGCGCCGCCGAGCACCCAGGTGTCGGGGCCGCCGACCGCCTCCATCGAGCCCCAGAAGTCCGTGGTGGTGGCCTGGTAGGCCACGTCGCGGAGCATGCCGTCCAGCTTGCCGTCGGTGATCTTGTAGAACCGCTGGCCGGTGAACTGGAAGTTGAACCGCTGCATGTCGATCGACCACGACTTGTCGCCGACGACGTAGATGCCGCGCTCGACCCGGGAGACGAGGTCGTCGGTGGACAGGTCGTCGGTGCCCGGCATCAGCGAGACGTTGGCCATCCGCTGGATCGGGATGTGGCCGGGGGAGTCGGCGTAGGCGCATCCGTTGGAGCGCCCGTCGTTGAGCTCCGGCTTCAGGTGCCCCATTGAGCGGTCGAGCTGGTAGCCGACGAGCACGCCGTCGCGGACGATGTCCCAGGCCTGCGTCTGCGCGCCCTCGTCGTCGTAGCCGACAGTCGACAGGCCGTGCTCCTGGGTGCGGTCGCCACGGACGTTCATCACCGCGGAGCCGTAGTGGAGGGTGTTGAGCTTGTCGTAGGTCGCGAACGACGTGCCGGCGTAGTTGGCCTCGTAGCCCAGGGCCCGGTCGAGCTCGGTGGCGTGACCGATCGACTCGTGGATGGTGAGCCAGAGGTTCGACGGGTGGACGACGAGGTCGTAGGTGCCGGCCTCCACGCTGGGTGCCGCGAGCTTCTCGGCCAGCAGCTCTGGGACCTCCGCGAGCTCGGCGTCCCAGTCCCAGTGCGCGCCGGAGAGGTACTCCCAGCCGCGCCCGACCGGCGGGGCGATAGAGGCCATCGAGTCGAAGACGCCCGTGTCGGGGTCCTCGCCGGTGGCCTCGAAGCCCGGCTGCAGGCGGACGCGCTGCTGGGTGGTGCGGGTGCCGGCCAGGTCGGCGTAGTACTTGTTCTCCTGCACCTGCTGGAGGAACGCCGTCGCGTGGGCGACCGCGGCACCGGCGCGCAGCCGCTCGGTCCAGTCGACCAGCAGGGCGGCCTTCTCCGGGGTCGGGACCTCGAGCGGGTTGACGTCGTAGCCGGAGACCCAGGTGACGTCGTCATGGACGGGCTCGGGCGCGAGCTCGACGGGGACGGTGGTCATCGCGGCGGCGACCTTGGCCACGGCGACGGCGGTCTCGGCCACCCGCCGTGCCTCGTCGTCGGTGAGCACGACACCCGAGGCGAAGCCCCACGCGCCACCGTGGACCACGCGGACCGCGAAGCCGAGGTCCTCGGCGTCGCTGGCGGTCTGCAGCACCCCGTCGCGCGCGCCGAGGTACTGGTAGCGGTTGCGTTCGAGGCGGAAGTCCGCGTGGCTCGCGCCGAGCTCCTGGGCTCGGGCCAGGGCCACGTCGCCGAGGCGACGGTGCGGCAGGTCGGTGAAGGTCGGGTCGAGCCCGGGCGCACTCATGCAGGAAACCTATCGAAGCCGTTCAGCGGGTGTGGAGGGAAGTCCGGCTGCCGTGTCGCCCGCGGTGCACGCGCAGCTGGGTCGGGATCCGGGTCTGCAGCTCGGGGACATGGCTGACGACGCCGACCACGCGGCCACCGTCGCGCAGGGTGTCGAGGGTGTCCATGACGTCCTCGAGGGTGTCGGCGTCGAGCGAGCCGAAGCCCTCGTCGACGAACAGGGTGTCGAGGTCGGCGCCGCCGGCCTCGTCGGTGATGACGTCGGCGAGCCCCAGCGCCAGCGCCAGCGACACGACGAACGTCTCGCCACCCGACAGCGTGGCCGGGTCACGGCTGTCGCCGGTCCAGTCGTCGCGCACCAGCAGGCTGAGCCCGCCGCGCCGTTCGCCGGCGCCGCGCTGCCCGGTGTGGACGAGGGAGTAGCGCTGGTCGCTCATCGAGGACAACCGGAGGTTGGCCGCGTCGACCACCTGCCCGAGCCGGTGCGCCAGGACGTAGGCGGACAGACGCATCTGCAGGCGGTTGTCGGGGTGCTTGCCCTCGACCATCCCGGCGAGGTCGGCGACCCGGTCGAGGTCGTCGCGCACCGGGAGCCAGGCAGCGAGCGCCGCAGCGACGTCGGCGCCGAGGCCGACGAGCCGTCGGTGGCGCTCGAGCAGGCTCGACTCGAGCGCGCGGCCAGCCGCGACGGACTCCCGCGCCCGGCGGAGGTCGAGGGTCAGCCGGTCGAGGTCGGGAGGAGCCGTGTCGGCGGCGCGACGGAGGTCGGCGTCGGCCAGCTGCTCGGCGACGCGCGCGACCTCGCGGTCGTGCTGCTCCAGGCGTCGCTGCAGCGCGGTGAGCTCGGTGGCCGGCAACCACGCGTCGGCCGCCTCGTCAGCCGTGGCGAAGCCGGCCTCGACGGCGGCTGCCAGGGCGGCGGCCTCGGCCTTCTCGGCGTCGCTCCGTGCCCGGACCAGGTGTGCCGCGGCGTCGAGGCACCGGGTGGCGCGGGCCTCGACCGACTGCAGCCGCGCCGTCAGGGCCTCGAGGTCGCCGATGTCGTCGTGCGCCGCGCCGTCGGGGAGCGCTGCCGCCACCTGCTCGCGGAGGGTCTCGATGCGGGACGCCAGGACCGCGGCGTCGGTGTCCTGCCGGGTCGCGACGGTGGTGAGCGAGTCGCGCTCGTGTGACAGCGACGCGAGCTCGTCGGTGAGGGCGGAGCAGCGCGCGGCCAGGGAGTCAGCGGCCGCTGCCTCCCGTGCGGCGTCCGCCAGCTCGGCGGTGAGCGCCTCGTGCGCGGCGCGGAGGTCGGCCAGGGACTGGCCGGCCTCGGCCAGCGCCGCCGCCCGCTGGGCTGCGAGGCCGCGCACCTGCTGGGCGTGGGCCTCGACGACCGCCTCGAGGTCGTCGACCGTGCGCCGTGCGTCGCGCTCGGCGGCCTCGTCGGGCGCACCCGGGGCGGGGACCGCCGGCGCCGGGTGCTCGGCGGACCCGCAGACCGGGCAGCACGCGCCCACGGCGAGCTTGAGGGCGATCTCGGCGGCCATCCCGTCGAGTCGCCGCTCTCGGATCTCGACGAGCGCCTCCCTGGCCCCGAGCCGGGTCTCGGTGGCCTCACGCCATGCCTGCTCGGCGGCGGCGAGCTCGACCTCGAGGCGCTCGGCCGTCGTCGCGGCCGAGATGCGGCTCTCGAGCGTCGCGCGCCCGGCGCCGAGCTCCGTCGAGCGGGCTCGGGCCGCCGTGGCCGACTCCAGCCGCGGTGCGAGGTCGGCCAGAGCGGTCGGGAGCTCCTGGGCGCGCGCGGCGAGCTGCTGCAGCGTGGAGCGGGTGCGGTCACGCGCCACGGCGAGCGCGCGGAGCTCGTCGTCGAGGTCGTCGGCCTGCCGCTGCAGCGGCCTGACCCGGGCGAGGTCGGTGAGCGTCGCGATGGCGGTCCGGAGGTGCTCTGCGACCCGGTGGTCGTCGAGGTCGTCCTCGTCCACCAGGGCGGCGAGCTCGGCGCGGGAACGACTGACCTGCTGCTCGGCCTCCTCGGCCGTGTCGCGGGCGGTCACGGCCACCTGGTGCAGGGGGCGTACGCCGAGGGCGCGCTGGGCCGCAGCAGCGCGGTGCGTGCGTGCGACGTGGGCGTCGTGCTCAGCGGCCAGCGCGGCGGCAGACCGCTCCGCAGCCGCGTGGGTGGCCTGGCGCGCGGCGAGCTCGGCGCCGGCCGAGGAGGCGTCGGCAGCGGACCCTTCGACGGACGCCGCCTCCTCGACGCGGACGGCCTGCACGGCCGCCGCGTCGGACGTCGTGGCAGCGAGCTCCTCCACCCATGCGGTGAGGACCGCGGGCTCCTGCGCCCAGTCGGGCGGAGCGGGCACGGCGCCGACCTCGCTGACCCGGCTCACCAGGTCGGCGACCGCGGCTTGGTGCGCCTCCGCGGAACGTCGCAGCTCCACCCGACGATCGCGGAGCCACCGCTCGACCCGGTCGAAGCGCTCGGTCTGGAAGACCTGCTGGAGGAGCACGTGCCGCTCCTCCGAGCGAGCCCGCAGGAAGGCCTGGAAGCGTCCCTGGGGCAGCAGCGCGACCTGGCAGAACTGGGGCAGCGTCATCCCGACGAGGCGGGTCACCATGTGGCCGGTCTCGTCGAGGCGCGTGCTGAGCGGGTGCCACTGGTCGGTGCCGTCGGCGGTCGGGCGACGCTCCGAGATGACGACCCGCGCCTGCTCGGTCGTCGTCCCGGTGCCGCGCTTCTTGGGCCGGGTCCAGGCCGGGGACCGGTCGATGCGGAAGCGCCGGCCGGACAGGGTGGCCTCGAGGACCACGCGCGGCGTCACGTCGTCGCCGGCGTGGTCGGACCGGAGCCGCTTGGCGGTCGCGCGGTCGCCCGGCACGTCGCCGTAGAGGGCGAAGCACACCGCGTCGAGCACGCTCGACTTGCCGGCGCCGGTCGGCCCGCTCAGGAGGAACAGGCCGGCGTCGGAGAGCGCGTCGAAGTCGATCCGCACCCGATCGGCGAAGGGTCCGAACCCGGTCACCTCGAGGTGGTGCAGCCTCATGCCTCACCCGCCCGCGACAGGGGGGACGCCGCCACGAGGGCGTCGAGGTCGGGGTCGTGGCAGCACGCGTCGACCGCCTCGAGCAGCAGCGCCGACTCGGACTCGGTCGCCGGCACTCCGCGGACCTGCGCGAGGAAGTCGAGCGCGATCCCGTGGTCGCTGCGTCCCGGCGCGGGCGGGGCAGGGAGGTGCGCCTCGACCGCGGGAGCGGGGAACTGGAGCACCAGGGTGTGCGGGAAGCGTCGGCGCAGCTGCTCCATCGCCCGGGCGGGTCGCGGCACGTCGGTCACGGTCGCCTGGACCCAGTCGTCCTCGCGGTCGGCCAGCGCGGGATCGACCAGCAGGTCGTCGAGCGTCCCGCTGATGCGCGAGAGCCGCCGGGGGACGGGGGCGTCGACCCAGTGGGCGCCGGTGAACCCGTCGGCACCGAGCTCGACCAGCCACGAGCCCTTGACCTGGTCGGCCTCGGAGAAGGAGTAGGCCAGCGGGGAGCCGGAGTAGCGCAGGCCGTCGGCGAGGACGTGCGGGCCGTGGAGGTGGCCCAGCGCGGTGTAGTCGATGCCGTCGAAGGTGCTGGTCGCGACCCGGGACACGCCACCCACGCTGATGTCGCGCTCGGACTCGCTGGGGCTCGCGCCCGCGACGAAGGCGTGCGCGAGGACCACCGAGCGCGTCGACGCCGGCCGCGCCGCGAGGTCGTGGCGCACGCGCACCATCGCCTCGCCGAGGGCCGCCTCGTGACTACGGTGGCTGAGCCCCCAGGGCTCGAGCAGGGCGGAGGGGTCGAGGTAGGGGAGGGCGTGGATCGCCACGTCGCCGTGCTCGTCGCCGAGGACGACCGGGGTGCCCACCGTGGCGGCATCGGTGCGCACGAAGACCCCTGCGGCGTCCATCAGGCGGGAGCCGAAGCCGAGCCGCCGGGCGCTGTCGTGGTTGCCGCTGCTCACCACGATCCGGGCGCGCGAGGCGGCCAGCCGGGCGAAGGTGTCGTCGGCGAGGGCGACGGCGTCGACGTGGGGGAGGGCCCGGTCGTAGACGTCGCCGGAGACGACCACGACGTCGACCCGCTCGACCTCCACCACCTCGAGGAGGTGGTCCACGAACGCCGCCTGGTGCTCGAGCAGTCCCTCACGGTGGAAGGACCTCCCCAGGTGCCAGTCGGAGGTGTGGAGGATGCGCACACGACGAACCTAGGCGGACGGACCGACAGCGCCGGGCCACCACGCCGCGGGGCTGCCGCCCTCAGCCGTAGTGGACCGTGCGACCCGCCGAGGTGAAGCCCCACAGCTCGATGCCCGCCTCGCGCGCCAGGCCGGCCGCGAGGGTGGTCGGCGCACCGACGGCGACGATCGAGCCGATGCCACTGGCGGCGGCCTTCTGGACCAGCTCGAAGCCGACGCGCCCGCTCAGCACCAGGCACGCGGCGGCAGGCGGGGCCCCCGCCAGCACGCGCGCACCGACGACCTTGTCGACGGCGTTGTGCCGGCCGACGTCCTCGCGCACCACGATCAGGGTGCCGTCGGCGTCGGCCAGGCCGGCCGCGTGGACGCCACCGGTCCGGTCGAAGAGGGACTGCTGCGCGCGCAGCGCGTCGGGCAGGCGGCGTACGACGTCCGGGCCGGGACGAGCCCCCAGCCAGGGAGCGGCCGTCCGCACGGCCAGCGCCTCGGCCACGCTGTCCTTGCCGCACACCCCGCACGCCGAGGACCCCGCCGATGCCGCGACGTGGCGGTGGGGCAGCTCGTCGCCACCGGTCAGCGAGACGGTGACGACGTTGAACTCCTGCTCCGGGGCCAGGTCGGCGTCGGTGCAGTAGGCGACCCGGGCGAGGGACTCGGGCGTCGCCAGTCCCTCGTTGACCAGCCAGCCCGCGGCGAGCTCGAAGTCGTGCCCTGGAGTGCGCATGGTCACCCAGGCACGCCGTGCCTCGAGGCCGCCGACGCGCACGCGGATCTCGAGCGGCTCCTCGGTCACCAGCCGGTCCTCGCGGGGGATCTCGGTGCCGTCGGCGTGCTCGACGACGCGGGTCCGCATCGACGGACCCGGCCGTCGTACTCGCTCGCTCGTCACCCCTCGACCCTAGCCCGGGGGCCACGTCGCTGGTGTCCGAGATCACCCCTTCGGGGATGCGGGACAGGACATTCTGCGGTCGTAGAATGTAAGAGCCGCAACGGAGCGGCTACTTCTTACACGACGACGTGTGAAGTTCCAGTGCTCATCACGTGAGGGTCCCCCCTCGAAAGGACAGATCTCCATGACCACGCAGCTGCACCTCGCCAACAGCCTCGTCCACGCACGGGCTCACTCGGCGGAGGACCGCGCCCTCCTGCGCGACGTGGAGATCGCCCGCAGTGAGGAGCGCCGCGCCCGTCGCGCCGCGCGTCGCACCAAGCGCTGACCCAGCGCCTTCCTCGTCCGACGTCCCCCACGTCGGACCCAGCCGCACGCCCGCCCCCACGCGCTGGGCGCGCGGCGCCGACACCCTGCCCGACCCCCCTCTGGCAGGGTGTCGGCCATGACCGAGCAGAGGCTGCCCGCAGGGGCCGAGACGCCGTCCGACACGCTCCGCAGCGTCGAGCTCACCCGGATCGGGCACGCCCGGTTCAAGGCGACCAACGCCCGGGGTGGGGAGACGTTCTTCGGCACCGGGGGAGAGGACCCCGACTTCACGCCGGTGGAGCTCCTCCTGGCTGCCATCGCCGGGTGCAGCGCCCTCGACGTCGAGGCGATCACCCACAAGCGCGTCTCGAGCACGACGTACGACGTGCACGCGGAGGGCCACAAGGTCCGCGACGAGCACGGCAACCACCTCGTCGACCTGCGCCTGAGCTTCGACATCCGGTTCCCCGAGGGCCCGGAGGGCGACGCGGCGCGCGAGCGGGTGCAGGGCGCGATGGAGATGTCGCGCGACCGCCTGTGCACCGTCGCCCGGACGGTGCAGCTCGGCGCGCCGGTCGCCTACGAGCAGCTCAGCTGATCGTCATCTTCTCGATGGTGACCGCCTTGTTGGGGGCACCGCCGCCGGCCGGGTGGGCGCCGTCGTTTCCCTCCTTGGCGATCGCGTCGATGACCTCCAGGCCCGCCTCGTCGATGGTGCCGAAGGTCGTGTAGCTCGGCGGGAACTGGGAGTCGCGGAAGACCAGGAAGAACTGCGAGCCGTTGGTGTCGGGCGCCCCGGTGTTGGCCATCGCGATGGTGCCGGCGGCGTAGGTCTCGTCGCCGTTGAGCTCGTCGGCCACCGTGTAGCCCGCACCGCCCGACCCGGTGCCCGTGGGGTCACCGCACTGCAGGATGCCGAAGCCCTCCTGGTCGCCGATGCGCGGGCACGGGGTGTCGTCGTAGAAGCCCTGCTCGGACAGCGACACGAACGAGTTGATCGTGCACGGTGCGTCGGCGCGGTCCATGGTCAGCGTGATGTCGCCGAAGTTGGTCGTCATGGTGGCCGTCACGGTGCCCTCTGCGGGCGCCTCGGCCGCCGGCGCGTCGACGTCGCGCGCCGGCTCCTGGCCGTCGGCGGGGTAGTCGCAGGTGGTCGTCTTGCCGCTGGCCTCGGTCGGTGACTCGCTCGGGGACTCGCTCGGCGACTCGCTCGTGGACTCCGAGGTCTGGGCGGACGGGTCCGTGGCGGTGTCCGGGTCACCGTCGCTCTCGTTGCCGCAGGCGGCGAGGGTGAGGACGGTCAGGCAGGCGGCCACCGTGGCCAGGCGCTTCAGCATGGCGCCGAGGATAGCCAGCGGCCGTTCACATCTCCTCGTGGGTGTCGGGGTCGCCGCCGAAGAGCCGGCCGTCGTCCTCGGCCAGCCCGGAGATCGCCGCGACCTCGTCGTCGGTGAGCTCGAAGCCGAAGACGTCGAGGTTCTGCGACTGGCGCTGCGGGTCGGCGGACTTGGGGATCGGGAGCGAGCCCAGCTGGACGTGCCAACGCAGGATGACCTGGCCGGGGGAGACGCCGTGCGCCCGGGCGGCCGACGTGACGGCGTCCTCGTCCAGCGGCGCTCGCCGCTTGCCCATCGGGCTCCAGGCCTCGGTCCGGATGCCGAGGCGCTCGTGCACCGCGCGCATGTGCTCCTGCGGGAAACGGGGGTGCAGCTCGACCTGGTTGACGGCCGGGACGACGCCGGTGTCGTCGATGATCCGGGTGAGGTGCTCCTCGGTGAAGTTGGAGACCCCGATCGAGCGGACCAGCCCGTCCTTCTGCAGCTGGACCAACGCCCGCCAGGCCTCGACGTAGCGGTCCTGGCTCGGGTTGGGCCAGTGGATCAGGTGCAGGTCGGTGCGCTCCAGGCCGAGGCGCTCGAGGGAGGAGCGCACGGACGCGATCGCGTCGTCGTAGGCGTGGTGCCGACCGGGGATCTTGCTGGCGACGAGCACCTCCTCGCGCGGGAGGCCCGAGCGGCGGACCGCCTCGCCGACCTCGGTCTCGTTCTCGTAGTTCACGGCCGTGTCGAGCAGGCGGTAGCCCGCCTCGAGCGCGCGCACCATCGAGGCGGTGCCGTCCTCGCCCCGGAGGGGATAGGTGCCGAAGCCGATCGCGGGGATCGAGGTGCCGTCGTTGAGCGTGTACGTCGGTGTGGTCGCCATGGCTCCCAACCTAGGACCGCCGGCAACCGTGGTCGTCAAGTGGCTTGACCATCGCCCACGGATCGCCGTACGGTGATGGTCAAGCCACTTGACCATCTAGGAGGAGCCATGTCGGTTCTCACCCTCGCCGGCGCCACGACCCACGAGCTCGAGGGGACCCGCTTCACCTCGCTCGCCACGCCCCGCCGCGGCACGTCCGAGACGGCTGTGTGGCAGGTGGAGATCGCCCCCGGCACGCCGTCCACGCCGCACTCGCTGACCCGGGAGGAGGTCTTCGTCGTCCTCGCGGGTCGTGCGCGCGTACGCATCGGCGACGCGGCAGCCGACCCGGCCGGCCCCGGGGACGCCATCGTCGTACCAGCGGGCGTGGAGCTCGAGCTGGCCAACGCTGGTGAGGAGCCGCTCCGGCTGCTGTGCTGCCTGCCCGTGGGTGGGCAGGCAGTGGTCGGCGGCACGACCTTCACGCCGCCGTGGGCCGAGTGAGCAAGCCGTCGGAGGCTCCGGCCACCTCCCCGGGTGACGTGTCGGGCGAGGAGCCGGGGGAGGGGATCGCGCTGGCGCGCCTGCTGGCGATGGGCTTCCGCCTGGCGATCACCGGACTGCACGAGCGGCTCGCCGAGCGGGGCTGGGACGACGTGCGCCCGCCCTACGGCTTCGTCCTGCTCGCCCTGCGCACCGGCCCGTCGACCGTCACCGACGTCGCAGCACTGATGGGGATGACGAAGCAGGCGGCGTCGCAGCTGGTCGACGCCATGGCGCAGTCCGGCTACCTCGTCCGGACCGTCGACGAGTCCGACCGCCGCCAGCGAGCGCTGTCGCTGTCGGCGAAGGGGAGGACCCTCCTCGGCGCGGTCGAGGAGATCTACGCCGAGATCGAGGCCGAGTGGGCCGACATGGCCGGTGGAGACGACCTGCGCACGACCCGGGACGCGCTCACGCGGATCGTGCTGACGGCCAACGACGGCGCCCTCCCCGCGGTGCGCCCGACCTGGTAGCGACCCGCCATCAGGGCGGCCATGGCGAGGGTCAGCAGCTCCATCCCGTCCGCGTGGGAGTTTCGTGCGTACCCTTGTGGTTACGTACGCCGTCAGGTACATTGAGGTCATGGACGCGGTACTGCAGGCACTGGGGGACGGGCACCGGCGCACCGTGCTGGAGATCCTGCGCGACCACCCTGCCACGGTCACCGAGCTGGCGGCCGCCCTGCCGATCGCACGACCGGGTGTGTCCCGGCACCTGCGGGTGCTGCGCGAGGCCGGGCTGGTCTCGGTCGAGCAGGACGCCCAGCGGCGCATCTACAGCCTCCGTCCGGAGGCGCTGGTCGAGGTGGACGAGTGGCTCGAGGGCTACCGCGCCCTCTGGCAGCACCGGCTCGACGCACTGCACACCGAGGTCGCGCGCGGCAGGCGCACGCGACGGACCGAGGAGGTCTCGTGAGGACACTGGGAACGCTGGGCCGGATCGACGGCACGAGGGGAGTGGTGCGCGTCGAGGACGTCTACGCCACCGGGATCGACGACCTCTGGGAGGCCTGCACCGACCCCGAGCGCCTGGTCCGGTGGATCGCTGACGTCTCCGGTGACCTCGCGACCGGGGGCGGCTTCACCGCCCGGTTCACCAGCGGCTGGGAGGGCTCCGGCCGGATCGACGTCTGCGAGCGCCCGCACCGCCTGCTCGTGACGACGTGGGAGGACGAGAGCCCCGACCGCGAGTCGACGATCGAGGCGACGCTGACCGCCGTCGAGGGCGGCACCCGCCTGGTCGTCGAGGAGCGCGGCGTGCCGGTCGACCAGCTGGCGGCGTACGGCGCCGGGTGGCAGGTGCACGCGGAGGACCTCGCCGCGCACGTCGCCGGACGCGAGCGCGACACCGACGAGGCGCGCTGGGTCGACATGGTCCCCGCGTACGCCGACCTGGTCCCGGCCGCGGGCGACCAGGGCGAGGCGTGAGGTCGGAGGCCGTCGCGGCCGGCATCGACTGCGCCGTGGTCCACCACGAGTTCACCGCGTCCCAGGACTTCTCGGGCGCGAGCCACCGCATCGGCACGCTTGCCGAGCTGAAGGAGATCGTGTTGTGAGAGCCGACCACTACGACGGGTTCGCCGAGGCCTACGCGCGCGAGAACGAGACCGGCCTGTTCAACGCGCACTACGCGCGCCCGGCGGTCCTCGACCTCGTGGGTGACGTCAGCGGGCGGCGCGTCCTCGACGCCGGCTGCGGCTCGGGACCCCTGGTGGCGGACCTGGCCGGGCGGGGCGCGCAGGTCACCGGCTTCGACGCGAGCCCGGCGATGGTGCGCATCGCGAAGGAGCGGCTCGGACCGGACGTGCCGCTGCTCGTCGCCGACCTCACCGCGCCGCTGCCGTTCGCCACGGGAGAGTTCGACGACGCCGTGGCGGCCCTGGTGCTGCACTACCTCGAGGACTGGTCCGGGCCGCTGGCCGAGCTGCGACGGGTGCTCCGGCCGGGCGGGCGGCTCGTCGTGGTGGTCAACCACCCGGTGATCCGTCCGGTCGTCTACCCGGACGAGGACTACTTCGCCGTCACGTCCTACACCGAGGACTACACCTTCGACGGCCACACGGCGCAGCTGACGTTCTTCCACCGGCCGCTGCACGCGATGACCGACGCGTTCGCCGCGGCGGGCTTCCGGATCTCGACCGTCAGCGAGCCGCCGTTCGATCCCGGCACCCCGCGCGAGCTGCTCCCGGACGGGATCGGGGACCGGACGTCGTTCCTGTGCTTCCTGTTCTTCGTCCTGGAAGCGGTCTGACGAGGGGAGCGGCGCCCGGGCCAGATCCTCCGCTATCTGACATAATGTCAGTTATCGGCGAACTTTGGACGGGTGGGGCTCTGCTCCTTCGGGGCCCGGAACACGGTGATCGCCACGTGGCGCACCATCGCCGTGAACGCCGCGACCCACGCGGTGAGCGCGACCCACAGCTCGACGCGACCGATCGCCGCGACCACGGGCAGGTCGTCGGCGCGCCCCAGGTAGATGCCGGCCACCGCGTACATGCCCAGCGGGAACACGATGCTCCAGAGCGTGGCGTCGTAGCGCAGCGGCACCCGGCGGCGGACGTGCCGCCACCAGCCGGCCGCCACCAGCACCGGGATCAGCCAGGTCGCGAACGCCCAGAACACCACTGCCAGCCCGGCGATGAGGTCACGCGTCACCCGCACCATCGGTGCGTCGGCCATCTCCACGATCCGTGCGCCGGCCAGCACCGTGATCGCGAGGGCCCCCATCGCCACCCAGTACGGCGGCGTCAGCTCCTCGGGCCCGAACTCGTAGAGCATCAACCGCAACGCCACGAGCACGCCGGCCGCGGCGTACAGGAACACGCCCACCGACCACGACACCACGGCGAGCACCGCGAGCTCGCGGCGCACGGATCCGTAGACGGGCTCGATGCTCGCAGCCGCAACCGCGACGGACTGGCTGGCGACCACCCAGATGAACCAGGTGCCGTTGGCCGTGGCCACCACCGGACGCTCCTGGCGGCCGAGCACCGCGGTCCACGGGACGACATAACCGAGCGCGAGCCATGCGATGCCCGAGACCACGAGGAGCGCCGCGGTCGCCGCGTACCACCCCTCCAGGCCCAACCGGACGCCGAGCACGTTGGTCCCGGCGACGAAGGTGAAGAAGCCGAAACCCCGCCGCGGGTCGACGAAGTCGACCACGACGGCGCTCCGGTACGCCAGGAAGCGCCACCCGGTGAGCGTGCCCAGGACGACGAAGGAGGCGACGCACACGCCGAGCAGCACCTCCGAGAGGACGTCGACCCCTTCCAGGTGTGTCCCGACGGAGAGGATGCCGGTGCCCATCACCAACGCGAAGTAGCCCGGGGTCAGCCCCTCGACGGCTCGCGCGAAGCGGGTCCGGAAATGCGTCACGTCCTGATCCCCTCGCGTCGGGCGGCCCGGCTGGCGAGCCGCTGGAGTGACATCTGGAGTGACATAATGTTCAGGCGAACTTGCCGTACTTCTTGTGCATCGCCTGCTTGCTGACGCCGAGCATCGTGCCGATCTCGGCCCAGCTGAAGCCGTGGATCCGGGCGCGCCGTACGGCGACCGCCTCGGCGGCAGCGAGCTCGTGCTTGGCCCGGGCGATGCGCATGAGCTCCTCGAGGGGGCTCTCCTCCCCCGGCTCCTCGGCGTCGACGGCAGTCCTCATGCGTCAACCATGATTGACGTCGGGCGAGAAGTCAACCTCTGTTGACGGACTGGTCCTTCGTCAGGTGCAGCAGCCACTGGGTGCCGTCGGTGTGGATCAGCGCGTAGCGGCGCGACCCGGACCGGCCGTGCAGCACGAGCACCAGCCGCCGCTCGTCGCGGTCCTCGGCCTCCCAGGTGCCGGTGTCGGCGATCGACTTGTGCTCGTCCTCGTAGTCGACGTGGTCGAGCTCGTGGTCGTCGACGGCGATCGCCAGCCGGTCGCGGCGTGAGTCGGTCGGCAGGCCCTTGGGCACCGCCCAGCTGCGCAGCACGCCGTCCTCCTCGAGACGCAGGTCGAAGTGCGGGCTCGGTCGTCGGTGGTCGTGCAGGACGAACCTTGCTGGCATGACGCCCTAGCCCTGGGGCCGCTCGTCGACGATCCGTCGCATCTTGCCGACCGACCGCTCGATCCCGAAGGGCTCGACGACCTCGACGCCGACGCTCACCCCGATGATGCGCTTGACGAGGGCGCCCACGTGCCGGCCCGCGGCCTCGCCGGCCTCGACGCCGACGTGCTCGCGGCGCTCGATGCGCACGGTGAGCGTGTCCATGTTGCCGGAGCGGCCGCGCACGCACTGGAAGTGCGGCGTCAGCTCCGGGACGCCGAGCACCAGCTCCTCGATCTGCGTCGGGAACAGGTTCACCCCTCGCAGGATGATCATGTCGTCGGTGCGGCCGGTGATCTTCTCGATCCGCCGCATCGGGCGCATCGTGCCGGGCAGGAGGCGGGTCAGGTCACGGGTCCGGTAGCGCAGGACCGGCATTGCCTCCTTGGTCAGGGACGTCAGCACCAGCTCGCCCTCCTCACCGTCGGGCAGCACCTCACCGGTCACCGGGTCGATGATCTCCGGGTAGAAGTGGTCCTCCCAGAGGTGCAGGCCGTCCTTGGTCTCGACGCACTCCTGGGCCACTCCCGGGCCGATGATCTCGGACAGGCCGTAGATGTCGACGGCGTGCATGTCGAGCCGCTCCTCGACCGCGGTGCGCATCTCGTTGGTCCAGGGCTCGGCGCCGAAGATGCCCACCCGCAGCGAGCTCGCCCGCGGGTCGAGGCCGTGGCGCTCCATCTCGTCAACGATGTTGAGCATGTAGGACGGGGTCACCATGATCACGTCGGGCCGGAAGTCGGCGATCAGCTGGACCTGCCGCTCGGTCATCCCGCCGGAGACCGGCACCACCGTGCACCCCAGCCTCTCCGCCCCCGCGTGGGCACCGAGGCCGCCGGTGAACAGGCCGTAGCCGTAGGCGTTGTGCAGGATGTCCCCCGGCCGCCCGCCGCCGGCGCGGATGCTGCGCGCGACGACGGTCGCCCAGACGTCGAGGTCGCCGCGCGTGTAGCCGACGACGGTCGGCTTGCCCGTCGTGCCGCTCGAGGCGTGCAGGCGTACGACGTCGGTGCGCGGCACCGCGAACATCCCGAACGGGTAGTTCTGCCGCAGCGTCTCCTTGGTCGTGAACGGGAGCCGCCCCAGGTCGGCCAGCTCGGTGACGTCGTCGGGGTGGACGCCTGCCTCGTCGAGCGCCGCGGTGTAGTGCGGCACGTGGTCGTAGGCGTGCCGCACGGTCCACTGCAGCCGCTCGAGCTGGACTGCGCGGAGCTCGTCGACGGACGCCCGCTCGATCGGCTCGAGCCCGTGGTCGGGTGGGACGGGTGCGGGCACGGCGGACCTCCTGCTGGCTTCTAGACCGATGCCCGGCGCACGAGCTCGGGCACGAAGACCACCCTGCGCGGCGCGCCGCGGCCGCCCTCGGCGATGGCCTCGATGAGCAGCCGCACCGCCTCGGTGACCATGGAGCCGATCGGGTTGTGCAGCGTGGTCAGGGGCGGCCGGGTGTGCTCGGCGACACCGAGGTCGTCGTAGCCCACGATCGAGACGTCGTCGGGCACGCGGATCCCCCGTGCCGCCAGCTCGCGCATCGCGCCCTGCGCCATCAGGTCGGACGCCGCGAAGATGCCGTCGATGTCGCCGGTGGCGTCGAGGAGCGACGCACAGGCCTCCGCGCCGCCCGCCTCGGTGAAGTCGCCGTAGGCCACCAGGTCGGTGTCGAGCCCGGCGTCGGCGAGCTCGTGGCGCCAGCCCTCCAACCGGTCGTGGCCCGCCCGCATGTCCCGCGGTCCGGCGATGGTCGCGATCCGGCGCCGGCCGGCGTCGAGCAGGACCCGCACCGCATGGCGCGCGGCCGCGGCGTTGTCGCTGTCGACGTAGGACACCCGCTCGGACCCGAGCCACGGACGACCGATGAACACGCAGGGCAGCGCGAGGTCCGACAGGTGCTCGGCGAGGCGGTCGTCGCGGTGGTGGGAGGCGACGATCGCGCCGTCGACGTAGCGACCCCGGAGGTACTTGAGCAGCCGTTCCTCCTCGTCGCCGGGCTCGGCGAGGAGCAGCACCAGCTGGAGGTCGTGCTCGCGCAGCGAGCGGGAGACCAGGTGCAGCATCCGCGCGAAGAACGGGTCGGAGAAGATCCGCTCGTCGGACTCCGGGAGGATCACCGCGACCGAGCCGGTGCGCCGGGTGACCAACGAGCGCGCGGTGCCGTTGGGGGTGTAGCCCAGCTGGCGTACGGCGTCGAGGACCGCGGTCTGCGCCTTCGCGCTGACCTTGGACCTGCCGTTGATCGCGCGCGACGCGGTCGCCTTGCTGACACCGGCCAGCCTGGCCACCTCGCCGAGCGTGGACGCGTGCTCGTTCATCGGGTTCACGCTACTACTGGGACCCGGTTCTGCAGGGCGACCTCGGCGAACCAGAGCGCGCTGTCCTTGGGCGTGCGCTCCTGCGTCTCGTAGTCGACGTGGACGATGCCGAAGCGGTGGGAGTAGCCGTAGCTCCACTCGAAGTTGTCCATCAACGACCACACGAAGTAGCCCCTGACGTCGACGCCCTGGTCCATCGCGTCCAGCATCGCGTGCAGGTGCTGCTCGATGAACTGCTGCCGCCCGCGGTCGTGGACGGCGCCGCCCTCGACGACGTCGTCGGCCATCGCACCGTTCTCGGTGATGTAGATCGGGGGTGCGCCGTAGTCCTCCGCGAGCCGGACGAGCAGGCGCCGGAAGGCGTCCGGGTCGATCTCCCAGTCGCGGTCGGTGGTGGGACGACCCGTCCGCGGGAACACGAAGCCGCCGCCCGGGTACGGCGAGGCGCGCCGGCGCGGCGAGTGCTCGATCCGGCTGCCGAGGAGCTCCCCCGGCCCTGCCTCGTAGGGCAACGCCGCCGGGAGGTCGCCGTGGTAGAAGTTCACCCCCAGGAAGTCGAGCGGCTGGCTGATGAGGTCCAGGTCCCCGTCCCGGACGACGTCCTGCCAGGGCCGGCCCTCGAAGAGCATGCCCGCCGTGTCCCCCGCCAGGTCGTCGGCGTACGCGCCACGGAACAGCGGGTCGAGGAACACCCGGTTGTGGAAGCCGTCCAGGCGCCGCGCCGCGTCCACGTCGGCCGCGCGGGTGGGGTCGAACGGGTCGGCCACCGTCGGGTTGAGCGTGATGCCGACCGCCTTCCCGTTGTCCGCGGTGCCTCCGCGGCGGCGGAACTCCTCGACGAACAGGCCGTGCCCGAGGAGCAGGTGGTGGGCGGCGACGACGCCCGCCACTCCCTCGCGGCGCCCCGGGGCGTGCCCGCCGCTGGTGTAGCCCATGAAGGCCGAGCACCAGGGCTCGTTGTGGGTCGTCCAGCTGTCGACCCGGTCGCCGAGCGCGTCGTGCACCGCCATCGCGTAGTCGAGGAACCGGTGGGCCGTGTCGCGGTTGGTCCAGCCGCCCGCGTCCTCGAGGGCCTGCGGCAGGTCCCAGTGGTAGAGCGTCAGGAACGGCGTGATGCCCGCGGCGAGCAGCTCGTCGGTGAGCCTGTCGTAGAAGTCGAGGCCGGCGGGGTTGACCCGCCCTCCGTCGGGGCACACCCGTGGCCACGCCGTGGAGAAGCGGTAGGACGCGAGGTTGAGCCGCTTCATGAGCGCGACGTCCTGCGGCATCCGCTCGTAGTGCTCGCACGCGACGTCGGCGTCGTCGCCGTGGAGGATCGCCCCCGGCACGCGGGCGAAGGTGTCCCAGATGGACGGCGTGCGCCCGTCGGCGTCGACGGCCCCCTCGATCTGGTAGGCGGCAGCGGCCGCCCCCCAGAGGAAGTCCGCGGGGAACTCTCGGGTCGTCATCCCTTGACGGCTCCTTGCATGATGCCGGCCACGAGCTGGCGGCCGGTCGCGATGAACAGGACGAGGAGCGGGATCGTGGCCAGCAGCGTCCCCGCCTGGAGCAGCGCGACGTCGGAGATCCCTCCGGCCGGCGCGATCTTGAGCTGGTCGAGCGCGGTCTGCAGCGTCTGCACGTCACTCCCCTGCAGGATCAGCAACGGCCACATGAACTCCGTCCACGTCTGCATGAACGTGAACAGCGCCAGGATCGCCATCGCGGGCCGCGCGGCGGGGACGGCGACCGTCCAGAAGGTGCGGATCTGGGAGCAGCCGTCCATCCGGGCGGCCTCGATCAGCTCGTCGGGGATCGCGTCGATGAGGTACTGGCGCATGAAGAACACGCCGAACGCGGTGACGAGGAACGGCAGCACCACCGCGGTGCGCGTCCCGGTGAGCCCGAGGTTGCTGAACTGCTTGAGCAGCGGCACGAACGCCAGCTGGGTGGGCACCGCCATCGTGGCGACGACGAAGCCCATCGCGACGTTGCTGCCGGGGAACCGCAGCTTGGCGAACGAGTAGCCGGCCAGCGTCGAGAAGAAGACGACGGAGGCGGCCGAGACGCCGGAGATCACCACCGAGTTGGCCAGCGCGGACCAGAAGTCGATCTGGTCGAGCACCCGACGCGCGTTGTCCAGGAAGTGTCCGCCGGGGTAGAGCGGCGGCGGGCTGTGGATGGCGCGCTCCTTGGTCACCGACCCGATGACGAAGGACCAGTAGAGCGGGAACGCCGAGCCCACCACGAACGCGGACAGCAGGCCGTAGACCAGGAACCCGGGACGCCGGCTCACCGCTCCCCCCTCCCCTGCAACCGCCGCGTGAGGAGGTAGTTGAGGGCAGCGATGCCCACGATGACCACGACGATGATCCAGGTCGCGGCCGCGGCCCGCGGGTAGGGGTCGGTGCCGCTGTTCGAGGCGTTGAAGACGTACATCGTCAGGGTCTGGTACTGGTAGTCGGCCCCGCCCTGGAACTGCAGGTTGGTGTCGAACAGGCGCGGCTCGGTGAAGATCTGCATCCCTCCGATGGTCGAGGTGATGATGACGAAGAGCATGGTCGGCCTGATCGAGGGCAGCGTGACGTGGAAGAACTGCTGCAGCGGACGGGCACCGTCGATCGCGGCGGCCTCGTAGAGCTGTCGAGGGATCGCCTGCAGCGCGGCGAGGATGATCAGGGTGTTGTAGCCGGTCCAGCGGTAGTTGACCATCGAGGCGATGGCCGTCCAGCTCGCCAGCCGGTCGGAGTGCCAGCTGATCCCCGGCAAGCCGATCGCGCGGAGGACCTCGTTGACCAGGCCGGACTGGTCGGCGAACAGGCTCCCGAAGATGAGGGCCGTGGCCGCCGGTGCGACCACGAAGGGAAGCAGCACGCTCATCCGCCACCAGGTGCGTCCGCGCAGGGGCGTGTCGAGCATAGCCGCGATGACGGTGGCGATGACCACCTGCGGCACCGAGGACAGCAGGAAGATGCCGACGGTGTTCCAGAACGCCTTGTGGAACACCGGGTCGGCGAGCACGTGCGCGTAGTTCGCGAACCCGACCCCCGGTCCGTGGGTGGGGCCGAAACGGGGCCACGAGAAGAAGGAGAGGTAGGCCGAGTAGACCATCGGGTAGACCCCGACGAGGCCGAACACCACGAAGAACGGGACGACGTAGAGGACCGGCGAGAAGCGGGTGTCCCACCGGGAGAGCTTCTGCCGCCACGTCAGCCGTGGGGGCGTCGTGCCAGCCGCGGTCCGGGTCTCCGGAGGACCGGGTGCGTGGACGGTGGTCATCGCGCGCCTCCTCTCGTCGGTGCGGGCTGGGTGACCCCGGCCGGGGAGGTGGTGCAGTCCTCCCCGGCGGGGGCGATGGGGATGATCACGGTCGAGTGATCAGGAGAGGCTCTCGACGGCCTGGGTGAACGTCGCCCAGGACTCGTCCGGCGAGGTGCCCTCGTCGACCCGCTGGATGGCGGTCTGGAAGAGGCCGAGGATGTCGGAGTACTTGTCCCCCTCGTAGGGGTGTCCGGGCTCCACCGCGGCCGCCCGGTCGGCGAGGATCACTGCCGTCGGCGCGTCGTTGAAGTAGGGGTCGGTGGCGTTGGCGTCGGCGAGCGCCTGCTGGGCCTCTATGTTGGCCGGGTAGTTGCCCGCAGCCTCGAAGGCGGCGAGCTCCTGGTCCTTGTCGGTCAGCCAGCTGGCCAGCTGCTTGGCCTCTTCCTGGTGCTCCGACATCGCCGGGACGGCGAGGTAGGAGCCGCCCCAGTTGCCGCCGCCTCCCGGGAAGGCGTTGACGATGTCCCAGCCCTCGACCTCGGGGGCGTTCGACTTGATGTTGGAGAACATCCACCCCGGGCACGGCATCGTGGCGAACCCGTCGTTGGTGAAGTTGGCGGTCCAGTCCTCCTTCCACTGCACGACGCGCGGCGAGAGCGTCGAGGAGTAGCGGGTGACGGTGTCCCAGACCTCCTCGAGCTCGGCGTTCTCCACGTCGACCGCGTTGTCGGCGGTCTGGAACGGGAACTCGGCCTGGTTCAGCATCGCCTGGGCGATCGAGCCGCTGGCGTCGTACCACTTGGTGTCCGGGAGCTCGGCGACGAGCTTCTCGCCGGCGGCGAAGTAGGAGTCCCAGGTCTCGAAGATCTTCTCGACCTCCTTGCGGTCGGACGGCAGGCCGGCCTTCTCGAACAGGTCGGCGCGGTAGCAGAACGCCTCCGGGCCCGCGTCGGTCGGATAGCCGATCTGCTTGCCGTCGGCGGTCTGGCCGGCGAGGTAGGCGTAGTCGACCCAGCGGTCCTCGAGCGACGGGTCGGAGATGTCGGCGAACTGGTCCGAGGCGCCGTCGGCGAGGAACTGCGGCATCGCGTCGCCCTCGACCGCGACGACGTCGGTGAGCCCGTGGCCGGCCTGCAGGTCCTGCGTGAGCGTCTGCTTCCACGGGTCCCAGTCGGCGATCTTGGTCATCTTCACCGTGAAGGGGCGGTCGGGGTCGGCGTTCCACTCCTCGATCAGCTTGTCGTAGCCGAAGTCGCTGAAGGTGGTGATCGTCAGGACGTCGTCCTGGCCGAGCTCGGCCTGGCCGGCGTTGGACTCGTCGTCGCCGCCACAGGCGGCTGTCATGGTGGCGACGAGGGCCAGGGCGGCGCCGAGCGCCGCTCCCCGTCGGATGGTGGGCTTGCGCATCGCTGAACGCTCCTGGGGTGGGCCGGTGAGTGGAATCGTTTCCACTCGCGCTTGACATGGAACTATGACCGCAGTCACAGCCGCTGTCAACGGCACGCTCCCCAGTCGCGCTCAGTCAGGTGAGCGGGCGGTGCAACCGTTTCCACCAAAGTGGGGGTGTGAACCCGTCAGCCGAGGCGTCGGACCTGGTAGGTGCCGGTGGTCGAGGCGACGACCTCACCCTGGGCGTCGGTCAGCACCGCCTCCAGCACGAACTCCCCCTTGCCCGTCGCCAGCGCGTCGGCGCGCACGCGGTCGACCTCCGGTGCAGGCAGCGACGCCGAGGCGCGTACGACGCCCAGCGCGGGACGCCGGAACCTGATCGTCGACTCCTTGACCAGCGGCACGAACCCGGCCAGCTCGCCCTCGAGGTCGAAGGTCGCCAGGGCCAGCAGCCCGCCGAGCATCTCGGCGACGCTGAACAGAGAGCCGGCGTAGGTGACCCCGAAGTGGTTCATGTTGGGCTCGGGCGGGAGCTCGGCGGCGGCGAAGCCCGCGCGGACCTCGACGACGCGGATGCCCATGGCCTCGAGGATCGGCACGGACCCGACGGCCTGGACTGCCTCCACTCTCAACGTATAGGCCATCAGGGGGCTTGCCGCAAGGCCCCGGGGGTGACTCACACTGCACGGCGTGACGCACCCCGGACAGCCGCTGGACACCGCCCCGTTCGCCCTTCCCGACTCCCTCGGCGCCAAGGCGGATCCGGGTCTCATCGACCAGGACCGTGCCCACTTCGACGCCATCGCGACCAGCCTGGAGCACGCCGTCGCCGAGATCGAGCGACTGCTCGCCGAGGCGAGGCAGACGACCGCACGCCACGGCACCGCCGCGCTCGAGCGCGACCAGGAGGTGCACCGCCTCACCGCGCGGCTGCGCGCGCTGCGGCGTTACGACCTCGACCTCTGCCTCGGCCGGATCGTCCACGACGACCGGGACGAACCGACCTACATCGGTCGCCTCGGGCTCGCCGACCCCGACGGCCGGCGGCTGCTGGTCGACTGGCGCTCCCCCGCCGCCGAGCCGTTCTTCGCGGCGACCCACGCCCGTCCGCACGGTCTCCTCAGCCGTCGCCGCTATCGCTGGAGCGGGGGCCGGATCGTGGACTACTGGGACGAGGCGTTCACCGCGGAGGGGCTGGCCCGCACGGCGGCACTGGACGACCAGTCGGCCTTCATCGCGACCCTCGGGGCCGGCCGTACGGCGCGGATGCGCGACGTGCTGGGCACCATCCAGGCCGACCAGGACGCGATCGTCCGCGCCGACAGCGCGGGCGCGCTCGTCGTCGACGGCGGTCCCGGCACGGGCAAGACGGTGGTCGCGCTGCACCGCACGGCGTACCTCCTCTACGCCGATCCGCGGCTCGGGCACCGCCGCGGCGGGGTGCTCTTCGTCGGCCCGCACCAGCCCTACCTCGCCTACGTCGGCGACGTGCTGCCCAGCCTCGGCGAGGAGGGCGTGCAGACGTGCACGCTCCACGACCTCGTGCCGGAGTCACCGAGCGCCGGCGCGGAGACCGACGAGCACGTCGCCGCGCTGAAGGCGGACCTGCGCATGGTCCGGGCGATCGAGCCCGCGGTGGCGCTCTACGAGGAGCCGCCCACCGAGGCACTCCTCGTCGAGACGCCCTGGGGCGACGCGCGACTGACGGTCGCCGAGTGGGCCGAGGCGTTCGGCTCGGCCGACCCCGGCACACCGCACAACCTCGCGCGCGACGACGTGTGGGACGAGGTGGTCACGATCCTGGTCGACAAGCTCGACAGCGCCGAGCTGTCCCCGGAGGACGCACGGTCGGTGCTGGAGCGGCACGGCGCGCTGCGCGAGGCCTTCGACCGCGCGTGGCCGCTCCTCGAGCACACTGACCTCGTCGGTGACCTCTGGACGGTCCCGGCCTACCTCCGCCACTGCGCGCCCTGGCTGGAGCCCGACGACGTGCAGGCCCTCCGGCGCACGGACCCCGAGGCGTGGACGTACGCCGACCTGCCCCTGCTGGACGCCGCGCGGCTGCGGCTCGGCGATCCCGAGGAGTCGCGCCGGCGGCGCCGGACGCGGGCGGCGGAGGCGCGGGAGCGGGCCCGGATGGGCGAGGTCATCGACGACCTGCGCACCACGGCGCGCGAGTCCGGGGCCGACGAGTTCGGCGACGGGCTCGTGTCGATGCTCGTGCACGACGACCTCCGGACGGCGCTCGTGGACGAGGGCGCGCTGCCCGGCGCCGACCCCGACCGGCTGGCCGGACCCTTCGCGCACGTCGTGGTCGACGAGGCGCAGGAGCTCACCGATGCCGAGTGGACCATGCTGCTGCGCCGCACCCCCTCCCGCAGCCTCACGATCGTGGGTGACCGGGCGCAGGCCCGGCACGGGTTCGCCGAGTCCTGGACCGAGCGCCTGGGGCGCATCGGGCTGGGCGACGCCCGGGTCGCGGCGCTGACCATCAACTACCGGACGCCGGCGGAGGTGATGGCCGAGGCCGAGCAGGTGATCCGCGCGGAGCTCCCCGAGGCCAACGTGCCCACCTCGGTCCGGGAGAGCGGGATCCCCGTCCTGCACTCCCCCGCGGCGGCGCGCGACGCGATCCTCGACGCCTGGCTCGCCGAGCACGCGGAGGGCACGGCGGTGGTGATCGGCGACCCGTCCTTCGCGGAGCGCCCGCGCGTGCGCTCGCTCACCCCCGAGCTTGCCAAGGGCCTGGAGTTCGACCTCGTCGTGCTCGTCGACCCCGATCGCTTCGGTGCCGGCGTCACGGGCGCGGTGGACCGCTACGTCGCGATGACCCGTGCGACCGAGCGGCTCGTGGTGCTCACCGGCTGAGGCTGCCGGGCCACGCATCCGGACACGGGTGCGGTCACGGTGCGAGGGTGGCCCGCAACGCGGTGATGTCCTCCGGACCGACGCGGCAGCACCCGCCGACCAGGCGGGCGCCGTCGGCCACCCAGCCACTGACGTCGGCAGGCTCGAAGGCGGACCGCCCCGTCCAGGACCGCGCGACGGCGTCCCAGCCCTGTCCGGAGTTGGGGTAGACCACGGCTGGACCGCTCGCACCCGCCAGGGCGACCGCAGCGCCGGCGTCGGCAGGCGTCGTGCAGTTGACCCCGACGGCGATCACCTCGGCGACGTCCGCCGCCATCGCGAACGCCTCCGCGAGCGGCTCACCGGCCCGCGTCCGACCTCCTGCCGCGGAGAGCGACAACCACGCGGGCACCCCGCTGCCGTCGAGCTCGGCAAGCACCGCCTCGACCTCTGCGAGGCAGGGCACGGTCTCGACCGCCAGCACGTCGGCGCCGTCGCCCACGGTCGAGGCCAGCACGTCGAGGCGGGGCCGGTGGAACGCGCGCAACCCGTCGACGTCGAGGTCGTAGTCGCCGCGGTACTCCGAGCCGTCGGCGAGCACCGCGCCGTAGGGTCCGACGGACGCAGCCACCCAGCCGTCGGGGGCGACCGCGTCCCGGGCGGCGGACGCCAGCTCCACGCTGCGGCGCAGCAGCTGCTCGACCTCGTCCCGGTCGGCGCCCTCGGCGCCGAACCCCTCGAACGACACCTGGTAGGACGCCGTCGTCGCGACCTCCGCGCCGGCAGCGAAGAACTCGCGGTGGGCCCGCTCGATCGCAGCCGGGTCGTCTCGCAGCAGGCGTGCCGACCACAGGTGGCTCGACAGGTCGTGGCCGTGGCGCTCGAGCAGCGTGGCGAGGCCGCCGTCGAGCACGACGGGCCGGGTGCGGACGGTGTCACGGAGGCTGGCGCGGCTCATGGCACGAGTCTGGCACCCGAGGGTGTGCCCGCCGGCCGTCAGGCGGTCAGCGCCAGCACCGCCGCCGGGTCCTCCACGTGCGCGTTGTGGCCGAGACCCGGCAGGGTCACCGGGTCGGCGACCAGCGCGACCAGCTCGTCGTGGCTGACCATCGGGTCGTGCTCGCCCCTCGCGAGGACCACCGGGCACCCGGCCGCGGCGAGCAGCCCGGCCATGTCGGGCACCCCGACGCCGAACGTGCGGGGGTCCTGGGCCAGTCGCCAGCCACTCCCCTCGGCGACGACGCCGGCGTCGACCACCGGGTCGTCGGGACGGACGAGCCCGGCGAGCCCGGAGACCCGCAGGAACCGGTCGACGGCCTCCGCGCGGGTGTCGTACGCCACCACCGGCCGATCGGCGAGCGAGGCCGCCCGCGCCGCGTCCTCGGCCGGCCAGTGCACCTTGATGCCCAGTCCCACCACCCGGCGCACGCGTCCGGGCGCGACCGCGGCGAGCGCGAGCGCCACCACCCCGCCCATCGAGTGACCCACGACGGTGACCGGCTCCTCGCCGAGGAGGGGCAGGACGGCCTCGGCGTGCCGGGTGAAGGAGTACGGCGGGTCCCACGGCGCGGTCCCGTGCCCCGGCAGGTCGGGCGCGACACCGTCCCAGCCGCGCCACACCGCGCCCGTGGCGCCGAGGCCGTGCAGGAGCAGCATCAGGCGCCCACGTAGTCCGCGAGGTGCTTGCCGGTCAGGGTCGGTTCCTTCGCCGCGACGAGCTCGGCGGGCGGGCCCTCGAACACGACCCGTCCGCCGTCGTGCCCGGCACCGGGGCCGAGGTCGATGATCCAGTCGGCGTGCGCCATCACGGCCTGGTGGTGCTCGATCACGATCACGGACCTGCCGGCGTCGACCAGCCGGTCGAGGAGGCCGAGGAGATTCTCCACGTCGGCGAGGTGCAGGCCGGTGGTCGGCTCGTCGAGGACGTAGACGTCGCCCTTCTCCCCCATCTGGGTCGCGAGCTTGAGTCGCTGGCGCTCGCCGCCGGAGAGCGTGGTCAGCGGCTGGCCGAGCGAGAGATAGCCCAGGCCGACGTCAACGAGCCGGTCGAGGATCTTCACCGCCGCCGGGATCCTCGCCTCGCCGTCGCTGAACAGGTCGCGCGCGTCGACCACGGACATCTCGTGCACCTCGGCGATGTCCTTGCCGCCCAGCGTGTGCTGGAGCACCTCGGCCTTGAACCGGCGGCCCTCGCACTCCTCGCACGGCGACTCGACGGTGGCCATCGGGCCGAGCTCGGTGAAGATCACGCCGGCGCCGTTGCAGGTCTCGCACGCGCCCTCGGAGTTGGAGCTGAAGAGCGCCGGCTTCACGCCGTTGGCCTTGGCGAAGGCCTTGCGGATCGGCTCGAGCAGCCCGGTGTAGGTGGCGGGGTTGCTGCGCCGCGAGCCCTTGATCGCGCCCTGGTCGATGACGATCACGTCGTCGTGCCCGGCCAGCGAGCCGTGGATCAGCGAGCTCTTGCCCGAGCCGGCGACGCCCGTGACGACCGTGAGGACGCCGAGAGGCACGTCGACGTCGACGTCGCGCAGGTTGTGCGTGCTCGCCCCGCGCACCTGGATCGAGCCGGTGGCGGTGCGGACCGACTCCTTGAGGCGCGCGCGGTCGTCGAGGTGCTTGCCGGTGATCGTGCCGCTGCCGCGCAGGCCGTCGATGTCACCCTCGAAGCAGATGGTGCCGCCGTCCGCGCCCGCGCCGGGCCCGAGGTCGACGAGGTGGTCCGCGATCGAGATCGTCTCGGGCTTGTGCTCGACCACCAGCACCGTGTTGCCCTTGTCGCGCAGCTGGAGGAGCAGGTGGTTCATCCGCTCGATGTCGTGCGGGTGCAGGCCGATCGTGGGCTCGTCGAAGACGTAGGTGACGTCGGTCAGCGACGACCCCAGGTGCCGGATCATCTTGGTGCGCTGGGCCTCGCCACCGGACAGGGTGCCGGCCGGGCGGTCGAGGGAGAGGTAGCCCAGGCCGATCTCGGAGAACGAGTCGAGCAGGTGCTGCAGCCCCTTGAGCAGCGGCGCGACGGAGGGCTCGTCGAGGTCGCGCACCCACTCCGCGAGGTCGCTGATCTGCATCTCGCACAGGTCGGCGATCGACTTCCCCCGGATCTTCGACCTGCGCGCCTCGGGCGTGAGGCGCGTCCCCTCACAGTCGGGGCAGGTCTGGAAGGTGACCGCGCGCTCGACGAAGCGGCGGACGTGCGGCTGCATCGCCTCCGGGTCCTTGGACAGCATCGACTTCTGGATCTGCGGGATGATCCCGTTGAAGGTGAGGTTGACGCCCTCCACCTTGATCTTGGTCGGCTCCGACCACAGCATCGTCTCGAGCTGCTTCTTGGTGAACGACCTGATCGGCTTGTCCATCGGCAGCCCCATGCCCTCGAAGAGCCGGCCGTACCACCCGTCCATGGAGTAGCCGGGCACCGTCAGGGCGCCGTCGGAGAGCGACTTCTCCTCGTCGTAGAGCGCGGTCAGGTCGATGTCGTTGACCTTGCCCATGCCCTCGCAGCGCGGGCACATGCCGCCGAGGTAGACCTCCTGCTTGGCGATCCGCCGCTCGGTGCGCCCGCCCTTCTCGGTGGTCATCATCCCGCTCGCCTTCCGCGTCGGGACGTTGAAGGAGTACGCCGTCGGCGGACCGACGTAGGGGTCGCCGAGCCGGCTGTAGAGGATGCGCAGCATCGCGTTGGCGTCGGTCGCGGTGCCGACCGTGGACCGGGGATTGGCGCCCATCCGCTCCTGGTCGACGATGATCGCCGTGGTGAGACCCTCGAGGTGGTCGACGTCCGGGCGGGCCAGCGACGGCATGAACCCCTGCACGAAGGCGCTGTAGGTCTCGTTGATCATCCGCTGCGACTCCGCGGCGATGGTCGCGAAGACCAGGGAGCTCTTCCCGGACCCCGAGACGCCCGTGAAGACCGTGAGCCGGCGCTTGGGCAGGTCGACCGAGACGTCCTTGAGGTTGTTCTCGCGGGCCCCCTCCACGCGGATCAGGTCGTGGTCGTCGGCCGGATGTGTGGTGGTCATGCGTGCTCGTCTCCCCTGTGTGGTCGTGCGCCCTCGACGTGCGGGCCCATCCTGCCAGTCAGACGACCGGGGGCGCCCCGATGTGACCACCGCCCGTGGGGATGAGGTGACGGTCAGGGTCGGCCTGACAGTGTGGGCGACATGACCACTGACGACGACCAGCTCCGGACCGTTGCCCAGATCATGGAGGACACGCGCATCGCGGTCCTCACCTACGTCTCCCTCGAGGGCACGCTCGTGTCGACACCGATGGGCACCCAGGACTTCGAGGACCCCGGCACGGTCTGGTTCCTCACCGAGCGCAACACCGACAAGGTGCACGCCATCCAGGCCGACCCGCGGGTGAACGTGTCGTACGCCAGCGACTCCGGCTGGGTCTCCCTCACCGGCACGGCCACCATCAGCGACGACCGGGCCAAGCTGCACGAGCTCTGGGACGCCTCGGCGGGCGCGTTCATGACCGGTGACGCCGACGACCCGTCCAACGTGCTGCTGCGCGTCGACGGCCGCACTGCTGAGTACTGGGAGTCGCCCGGCAAGGTGAAGGCGGCGATCCAGGTCGCGAAGGGCCTCATCGGCGACGGGCGTCCCGATCTCGGGGACAACGACACCGTCGACCTGTAACCCTTCGGCATGCTTGTCGACGCACACGGACCCGCACACGCCGACGACGTCTGGCGCCGCTTCACGCAGCCGGACACCTGGCCGACCTGGGCGCACCTGATCCAGGGCGTGGACGCCACCGACGACGTCCTCGCCCCGGGCACCACGGGCACCGTCCACGGCCCGGCGGGAGTGCCGGTCTCGTTCACGGTCACCGAGGTCGACCCCGAGCTGCGCTCGTGGTCGTGGACGATCGGGGGCCGGTTCGCCGGCGCCGCGATGGAGCACTTCGTCCTGCCCGCCCCCGGTGGCGGCAGCCGCGCGGTGCTGCGGGTGCCCGGCCGGTCCTCGGCGCTCCTGCAGGGCTACCGCCTGCCCGCCACCCGTGCGCTGCGCCGCCTGGTGGCCCCGCCCGGCGGCACCGGTTCCGTCGAGGACGTGCAGGCGTTCGACTTCGCCTTCGCGCCGTCGTACGCCGCTGCGGGTCGCGCGTTCGGGATCACCCCGGCCACCGCGACCGTCGAGGTCGGACCGCAGTGGCTCTACATCGCCTACGGGCCGTGGCGCCTCGTCACGCCCGTCGACAACGTGGCCTCGGTCGAGGTCACCGGTGGCTTCGCCTGGATCAAGACCGCCGGTCCGCCGCACCTGTCGCTGGAGGACCGTGGGATCTCCTTCACGACCAACGGCGACCGCGCCCTGTGCCTGACGTTCCACGAGCCGGTCCCCTCGATCGACCCCACGGCGACGATCACGCACCCCGGCGCCACCGTCTCGGTCGCCGATCCCGAAGGCCTGGCGGAAGCACTCGGCCTCGAGCTCTAGCTGCTCCCGGGTCTCGCGCGACTAGGGTCGCGCCATGGGAATCGTGCACCGCGCCACGCTCACACCGTCCAAGCAGGAGCTCGTGGAGTCCTGGCTGCCCTCACGCGGCTGGGCCGCGGGTCGCCGGGTCGTCGACAAGGTCGGCGAGTACCGCCTCGACGACCCGGCCGGCGAGGTCGGGGTCGAGACGATCCTGTGGCGGGCCGACGACGGCGCGGTGCTCCAGACGCCGCTCACCTACCGTGCCGAGCCGCTGGACGGTGCCGACGCGCACCTCATCGGCACCTGCGACCACTCGGTGCTGGGCAGGCGCTGGGTCTACGACGCGTGCGGCGACCCGGTGTGGGCCACCACGCTCGTGGCTGCGATCCGTACGGGCGGGGCACAGTCTCCGATGTACTTCGAGCAGGACGGGGAGCGCATCGACATCCCGGCCCGGGTGGAGGTCCGGGGCAGCGGGAGCGCGGACTCCACCGAACCGGTGGCCGCCGTCGACTCCGTGAGCGACGACGGCGACATCACCACGGTCGCCGCCGACGCCACGCGGATCGCACTGGCGCGGGTCGTCGGTACGCCGCTGGGCGAGGGCGAGCAGCTCAGCGGCACCATCGTGGACGGCGGGCAGACCTCGGTCCTCGCGGTGCTCGTGAAGCACTGACGACGGCCGGGCTCAGCCGCGGCTGAGCTCGAGCCCCAGCCACTCGGCGAGGGACTGCAGCTCTGCCTCGACCCGGGCCCGCCGCGCCGTCGACCAGTCACCGTCCTCGTGGACGCCGTCGACGACCAGCACGCCGCCCTCCCGGTCGGCGGTGGCGTCGACCTTGCCGACGAGCTCGTCGCCGTCGAGCACCGGCATCGCCCAGTAGCCCCAGATCCGCTGGCCGGCGGGCTTGTACATCTCGAGCTGGTAGTCGAAGGCGAAGAGGTCGCCCATCCGCTTGCGGTCGAACACCAGCCGGTCGAGGGGCGACAGGATCGCGGTCCGGCCCTCGAACTCGTCGTCCAGCAGCGACGGGTCGACCCGCCACAGCCCGCGGACGCCGTCCACGCGCGCCGGCTCGCCCACGTCGCGCACGTCGTAGGGCTCGTGCCACGCCTCGAGCGCGCGAGGGCGTGCCAGGCCGAGGGCACGCAGCCGACGGGCGGCCAGGGTGCGGTGGGCCTCCTCCCCCGGCACGGCTGCGTCGCCCGGGTGGACCCGCTCGGCCAGGTCCCACCGGCGTTCGCGGCCCTCGCGGGAGGCGACGGCGACCTCGCCGCGCGCCTCCATGCACTCGAGGAGCTTCATGACGTTCTTGTTGTTGGTCCACCCCGAGGAGCGCCACGGCACCTCGCAGCTGTCGGGGAGGTCGCGGGCAGCCGTCGGGCCCTCGCTGCGCAGCAGCGCGAGGACCTCACGTCGCGCTCCGTCGTTGGCCTGCACCCAGTCGCGGAGGTCCTCCTGCCACTCCCTGAGCGGCGGCTCACCCGGCCAGGCGTCCATGTCGGCCTGGAACAGTGCCATGTCCTCGCTCGGCCGGAGCATCGCCTGGTGCTCGACCATGGCGCCGTCGCCGACCAGGCCCGCGAGGTCGTCGGGGTCGTAGCCGGGCCCGATGCGGGTCCACAGCGCCAGGTCGGCGTGCTCGGCGACGACCCGCGTCAGGTCCACCTGGAGGAAGCCCAGGTGGCGCAGCACCTCGAGCACGTCGTCGGGGCGGTCGCCGTCGAGCAGCTGCGCGCGGACCGCGATCCGGCGCGCCTGGACCCCGGACAGCTCGTGGGGCCTCACCGGCGGGTCACCAGGACAGCTCGGCGCAGGCGGCAGCGTCGGTCTCCACCTGCACCGTGGCGTGGTCGATGCCGTGGCGCTCGCGCAGCAGCGTGCGGGCGGACGCGAGCACCGCCTCGCGGTCGGCGGACGTGTCGGCGACCAGGTGGGCAGTGGCCACGTGCATGCCCGAGGTCAGGGTCCACAGGTGCAGGTCGTGGACACCGGTGACCCCGCCCATCGCCTCCAGCTCGGCGGCGACCACGTCGGGGTCGACGCCGGCCGGCGCGTGCTGCCCGAGCACCGTCATCACCTCGCGGCCGAGAAGCACGGCCCGGACCGCGACGAAGAGCGCGATGGCCACGGCGACGGCGGTGTCCCACCAGCCCTGACCGGTGGCGATCACCAGGACCGCCGCGGCCATGACGCCGACGGAGCCGAGGCTGTCGGCCACCACCTCGAGGTAGGCGCCCTTGACGGCGAGGCTGTCGCTCGCGCCACCACGCAGGAGGGCGAGGGCGACGAGGTTGACGAGGAGGCCGAGGGCACCGACGACCAGCATCGGCGCGGTGGCGGGCGCCACGTCCTGGCCGAGGCGGCGTACGGCCTCGACGGTGACGTAGACCGCCGTGCCCAGCATCAGCAGGACGGTGAACCCCGAGGCGAACACCTCGGCGCGGTAGGAGCCGTAGGTCCGGCGTCCGGTGGTGTCGGGCCGCGTGGCGATGCGGGTGGCGGCGAGCGTAGCACCGAGGGCCACCACGTCAGCCGCCATGTGACCGGCGTCGGAGAGGAGCGCGAGCGAGCCCGACCAGAGGCCGGTCGCGAGCTCGACGAGCAGGAACGACAGGACCAGCCCGAAGGCGACCGCGAGACGCCAGCGGTGGCGCGCCCCCGCGTGTCCGTGACCGTGTCCCGCACCCATGGCTCCGATCGTAGGACACCGGTAGGGCACCGGTCGGAGCAAGGCGTGCGGTGAGGACGGGCCAGGCGGCCATGGCCCGAACGGGTCATTCGTGCCCCAATATCAGGCACTTAGCACGCGTTCTCGCCTGCGCGGCGTCATGCGGTGGGAGTCTCGACGTCACCAGTAGGACATCTCGGAACACCAGCACTGCCGTGGGGGGCAACACCATGTGGGACACCGTCGAGACCAGCTCGGTCCATCTCTCGCACGACCTTCCGTGCACCGGCTGCGGCCACGGGACGCACACCTTCCTCCCGTGCTCGGACACGTGCGACTGCGCCCACGGGCGCGACCGGGCGCTCAGCGCCGTCTGAGCCGCCGCCGGAGCTTCGAGATCGTGCCCTCGTGCGGGGGCGGGTTGCCCTGCTCGTCCAGGGCGTAGGTCGCCACCTTCGCCAGTCGCGGTCGTGCGTCGTCGTCGACGACCTTGCCGGTCAGCCACCACATCCGCAGGCCCCGCCCCGACACCTGCAGGCACGCCAGGTTGTTGTCGAACCAGGGCCCCTCGGCGTAGCGCCAGGTCAGCGGCGGGTCGGGGACGCGTGCGGAGCGCGAGGCCAGCCGGCCGGCCGGTCCGGCGACGCCGTAGGACAGCACGGCCGTCGCGAAGCGCATGTTGCGCGAGAGCGGGTTGCGGATCGGTGAGCACACGGCCTGGAGGAGCGTGGACTGCAGCCGCCGCCCGCGGTCCGTCGGCCACGCCTCGGTGACGTAGCTGTGGTGCACGTCGCCGGACAGGAACGTCACCGTCGACGGGGCGCGACCGCGCTCCCCTGCGGCGACCTCCATGACCTGGCGGGCGACCTCCTGGAAGCTCTTCTGGAAGGCACCCCAGTGCTCGAGGTCGACGGTCTGCCGGATGCGCTCGCCTGCGCGTGCGCCGCGGTCACCCCAGGCGCCCTGCGCGAGCGCCTCGCTGAAGGCCTCGAGGTGGTGCAGCCCGCGGGCGAGCAGGAAGGGCAGCGACGTGCCGACGAGCAGGTGGTCGACGTCGCCGCGCAGCTGGTCGTCGAGCCAGGCCGCCTCGTCGGGGTCGAGCATGGCCCGCGCGTCGGGCCTGAGGTCGCGCGCGGCACGCGAGTCGACCACGACCAGGCGCGCCTGCGTGTCGAACTCGCGGACATAGCTCCAGCGGTAGGTCTCGGGGTGCTGGTCGACCCGCTCCGCGAACGCGTCGATCGCCGCACCGAGGTCGTGCTCGCCGTCGCCGGCGTGGGCCACGACCTGCTGCCACAGCTCGTCCTCGGCACGCTGGGCGGGCGAGAGGTTGCCCAGGTGCTGGTAGACCCAGTAGGACCCCAGGCCGGCGACGATGCGCCCGTGCCACCACGAGGTGGCCTCCATCTCCCGGCGCCAGTCCAGCGAGGTGTTCCAGTCGTCGCGGATGTCGTGGTCGTCGAAGATCATCGAGCTCGGCACGGTCGACAGCAGCCAGCGGTTGGCGGGGTCGGACCACGCCAGGCTGTAGAGGTGGGCGTACTCCTCGTAGTCCTTCAGCTCGGTCCACGGCGGCTGCTCGATGTCGCGGCGCGACTCGATGAAGGCACGCATCTCGTCGGTCGTCTCGTCGGCGTAGACCTGGTCGCCGAGGAAGAGCACGAGGTCCGGCAGCTGCGGCGCCAGGTCGGGGTCGTCCGGCTCGGCGCTCGCGGCCGGCTCGACGTGGTCGGCCATCCGCAGCGCCCAGGCCCGGAGCGCGTCGACGCCGTGCATCCGGTTGCCGGCCTCGTCGTGGGTCACCGACGTACGGCAGGAGCCGAACGCCATCCGCAGCGGGCGACCCGGCTCGAGCGTGGCGATCACCGGTGCCGGGAAGGGCGAGTCCGGCTCCGGCCACACCCGCACCCCGTCGACGTCCACGGTGTAGGCCTCGGTGCTGCCGGGGGTGAGGTCGTCGAGCTCCACGAGCGCGTAGTGGTGGCCGTGGACCGCGAAGGTGCGCGCCGTCGAGGTGGCGTCGCCGCGCACGACCGTGACGGTTGCCGTGTCGCGGGTCTCCAGCCACACGGACGCGGACGTGTCGTCGACGTACCTCAGCAGGGGGCCCAGGACCAGCGGGTCGTCGGTCCCGGTCACGGCTGGAGCAGGACCTTGATCGCGCGCCGCTCGTCCATCGCGCGGTAGCCCTCGGGGGACTCCGCCATCGGCAGGGTCAGGTCGAAGACCTTGCCCGGGTCGATGGAGCCCGAGAGCACCCGCTCGAGCAGGTCGGGGAGGTAGCGGCGGACCGGGGCCATGCCCCCGGCGAGGCCGACGTTCTTCTGGAACATCCGGCGCACCGGCAGCTCCACGCCGTGGGGCACGCCGACGAAGCCGACGGTCGCGCCGGGCCGGGCGACGGCGAAGGCGGTCTTCATCGACTCATCAGTGCCGACGCACTCCAGCACCGCGTCGGCGCCGATGCCCTGGGTGAGCTCCGCGATCCGGGCACCGCCCTCCTTGCCGCGCTCGGCGACGATGTCGGTCGCGCCGAAGGCCCGGGCGATCGCCTGGCGAGGCTCGTGGCGCGACATGGCCACGACGCGCTCGGCGCCGAGCTGGGCCGCTGCCAGGACGCCGCACAGGCCGACGGCGCCGTCACCGATCACGACCGCGGTGCCGCCCGGCTTCACGCCGGCGGCGACCGCTGCGTGCCAGCCGGTGGGCAGGACGTCGGAGAGCGTGAGCAGCGAGGGGAGGAGTGCGTCGTCGGGCATGCCGTCGGTCTTCACCAGGCTGCCGTCGGCCTGGGTCACCCGGGCGTACTCCCCCTGGCCGCTCTCGGTGAAGCCGGCGTGCACGCAGGCCGACTGCACGCCCGCGCGGCAGTGGGCGCAGGTGCTGTCGCTGTGGCAGAAGGGCACGATGACGAAGTCCCCGGGTCGGAAGTCCTTGACGTCCGAGCCCACCTCCTCGACGACGCCGACGCACTCGTGGCCGATCGTCGAGCCGGCCTCGATGTCGTTGTGGCCGCGGTAGGGCCACAGGTCCGAGCCGCAGATGCAGCCCGCGACCACCTTGACGATCGCGTCGGTCGGCTCCTCGATCCTCGGGTCGGCGACCTCCTCGAAGCGGACGTCACCGGGGGCGTGGATCGTGGTTGCTCGCATGGTCGCGATCCTGCCACGCGACCCCGACCGCCCTCTCCCCCGCAGGGACGGGTGGGCCCACCACCCCTGTCGTCGGTCGGGGCACGAGCCCGGCGCGGGCAAGATGGCGTTATCTCATATTTGAGATATCGTGGTCGGCATGGCTGACTACAAGGGCCGCATCGGCAACCTCATCCGCGACGCGCGCAAGCACCGCGGGCTCACCCAGCACCAGCTCGCAGAGCTCCTCGGCACCAGCCAGAGTGCCATCAACCGCATCGAGAAGGGCCACCAGAACCTCTCGCTCGAGATGCTGGCCCGCATCGGCGCGGCCCTCGACTCCGAGATCGTCGCCCTCGGCGCCGGCCCCACGCACCTGCGCGTCGACGGCCCGACGACCCTGTCGGGCTCGATCGACGTGAAGACCTCCAAGAACGCCGGCGTCGCGCTCCTGTGCGCCTCCCTGCTGAACAAGGGACGTACGACGCTGCGCAAGGTGGCGCGGATCGAGGAGGTCAACCGCCTGCTCGAGGTGCTGAACTCCCTCGGCGTGGCCACCCGCTGGGTCGGCGACGACAACGACCTCGAGATCATCCCGCCGGCTGAGCTCAACCTCACGGCCATCGACGAGGCGGCCGCGCGGCGCACCCGCTCGGTGATCATGTTCCTCGGGCCGCTCCTGCACCGCTACGAGGAGTTCGAGCTCCCCTACGCCGGCGGCTGCAACCTCGGAGAGCGCACCGTGGAGCCGCACATGTCGGCCCTGCGACCCTTCGGCCTCGAGGTGAAGGCCACCGACGGCGCCTACCACGCGAGCGTCAACCGGACCATCGAGCCGACGCGGCCGATCGTGCTCACCGAGCGCGGCGACACCGTCACCGAGAACGCACTCATGGCGGCCGCCCTGCACCCGGGCACCACGGTGATCCGCAACGCCTCGTCCAACTACATGGTCCAGGACCTCTGCTTCTACCTGCGCAAGCTCGGCGTCGGCGTGGAGGGCATCGGCACGACCACGCTGAAGGTCACCGGCAAGACGGCCATCGACGTGGACGTCGACTACTCCCCCTCCGAGGACCCGATCGAGGCGATGTCGCTGCTGGCCGCCGCCATCGTGACCCGCTCCTCGATCACCATCCGTCGCGTGCCGATCGAGTTCCTCGAGATCGAGCTGGCGACGCTGGAGGAGATGGGCTTCCACTACGACCGCTCCGCCGAGTACGTCGCCAACAACGGCGAGACCCGGCTGGTCGACATCACCACGCACCCCTCCGACCTCCGGGCGCCCCTCGACAAGATCCACCCGATGCCCTTCCCGGGCCTCAACATCGACAACCTGCCGTTCTTCGCCGTCATCGCCGCCGTCGCCGACGGGCAGACCCTCCTCCACGACTGGGTCTACGAGAACCGGGCGATCTACCTCACCGAGCTCAACAAGCTCGGCGCCCAGGTCAAGCTGCTCGACCCGCACCGCGTGCTCGTCGAGGGCCCGACGCACTTCTCCGGCGCGGAGATCGTCTGCCCGCCCGCCCTGCGCCCGGCCGTGGTCCTCCTGATCGCCATGCTCGCCTCGAAGGGCCGCAGCGTGCTGCGCTCGACGTACGTCATCCACCGCGGCTACGAGGACCTCGCCGAGCGCCTCAACGAGCTCGGGGCCAACATCGAGACGTTCAGAGATATCTAGCTCGCTGTGCTTGTCTGGCGCCTCCGCTTCGCTTCGGCGCGTGTCCGCGTCGCCTGAAGACGGCGCCTTCGTCGTCGTTGCTGCACCCTCCTCCGCTTCGCTCCCCCGGCTGCAGCCCTCCTCCTGCAGGCGCCGTCGCGACGCGGACGGCACCCCCGGGCAACTGATCTTCCGGACGGGCTGCACGTCGTCCCTCCATCGGCGGCCGCCGAGCGTGAGGGTTGAGGAGGCTGGCGCGATCCGGTCGGCGGGAGTTCGCCGCGCCGCGGACGGCACCACCGGCCACAAGCCGCGAGCGAGGGCCCCGATCGCCCGCCCACCTCAGCCCACGCGCTCGGCGCCCGACGTCGTCTGGACCGACGAGCGAGCAAGCGCGACGAGCGCAGCGAGACAGGTTGGGAGCGAGGACGACGTCTTCAGGGGCGCCGAGCACGCGCGAGCGGAGCGAGCGCAGAAAGCACAGAGCTCAGTTAAATAGCGTCTCGACCCAAGCGCGGGACTGCTTGCCCATGGCGGGCGGGGCGGTCATGTCCGGGGTGATCCGGGGCAGCGGGGCGGTGTGCTGGCCGGCGTTGCGGTGCCAGTCGTTCTCGGCCTCGATGAGCAGGCCGAGGTCGGCGCGGGAGAGGAACACCCCGTGGCCGTCGGGACACTGGGCGACGGCGGCCTCACCGAGGGTCCGCTCCTCCATCTCGGCGCCGCACCGGGGACACGTCATGCTCTCCATCCCCCGAAGGTACTCCGCGCCCCCATACTTTCCCCCGTGAACTCACCGGGTTACCTCGACTCGCCCCGCCCGCTGGCCTTCGCCCACCGGGGCGGCGCCTACCACCCCGACATCGAAGGCCTGGAGAACACCCTGGTGGCGTTCGCCCACGCGGTCGACCTCGGCTACACCTACCTCGAGACCGACGTGCACGTCACCAGCGACGGCGTCCTGCTGGCCTTCCACGACACCGTCCTGGACCGGGTCACCGACCGCACGGGCAGCATCGCCGACACCACGTGGACGGAGGTCCAGCAGGCGCTGATCGGTGGCTCGGAGCGGGTGCCGACGCTGGCCGCGCTGTTCGACGCCCTGCCGGAGGCGCGGTTCAACATCGACATCAAGTCCGACGGCGCCGTCGAGGCGCTCGCGGCGTTCATCGAGGAGCGCGACGCGTGGGACCGGGTGCTGGTGGGCTCGTTCTCGGGACGTCGGATGCGCGCGTTCCGCCGGCGCACGCGCGGGCGCGTGGCCACCTCGGCCGGCCCGCTGGAGGTGGTCGCCTTCGTCCTCTCCCCCAGCGCGCGCCTGGCGCGGTGGCTGACCCGGGGACGGCCGGTCGCCCTGCAGGTGCCGCACCGCCAGGGTCGGGTCCTGGTGGCCTCGAGCGGGCTCGTGCGCCGTGCGCACGCGGCGGGCCTGCAGGTGCACGTCTGGACCATCGACGACCCAATCGAGATGAACGCCCTCCTCGACCGTGGTGTCGACGGCATCATGACCGATCGCACGGACATACTCAGGGACGTGCTCCGCGCACGCGGACTGTGGAACGGCGCCGAGAGCCGCCGGGAGGGTGACTCATGAGTCAAGTAGACGGTGGCATCGCCGACCTGAAGCCGCTCGAGCAGGCCAGGGAGCAGAAGGCCTGGTACTGGTACGACTGGGCCAACAGCGCCTTCGTCACCACCGTCGGCACCGTGATGTTCGCGCCCTACATCATCTCCGTCGCCGAGGACGCCGCCGTCGACGACCGGGTCTCGCTGCTCGGCATCGCGGTGGCGCCGGGCTCGCTGCCGTCGTACCTCGTCACGTTCGCCACCATCCTGTCCGCGGTCCTGCTGCCGCCGCTCGGCGCCTTCATGGACCGCACGGAGAAGAAGCGGAAGTGGCTGGGTGGCTTCGCCTGGGCGGGCGCCGGCTTCGGCTCGCTGCTGTGGTTCTGCCGCGACGGCAACTGGCAGATCGGGGCCGTCGCGATCATCTTCGCGAACCTCTGCCTGGCGGCCTCGATGGTCGTCAACGACTCGATCCTGCCGATCATCTCGGACGAGGCGAACCGTGACCGGGTCTCCTCGCGCGGCTGGGCCTGGGGCTACCTCGGCGGCGGCCTGCTGCTGGTGGTCAACCTCGCGCTCTTCACCCTGCTGCCCTTCGGGCTCACCGAGGGTGAGGCGACCCGGATCAGCATGCTGTCGGCGTGCGTGTGGTGGGCCGCCTTCACCTTCATCCCCTACCTCCGCCTCTCCGACCACCCGCCGGCCGACGTCGAGCAGGTCGAGGGCAACGTGCTGGCCCGCAGCTTCGGCCAGCTCTTCGTCACGCTGCGCGAGATGAAGAACTACCCGATGGCCCTGACCTTCCTGCTCGCCTACCTGTTCTTCAACGACGGGATCCAGACCGTCATCGCCTCGTCCTCGACCTACGGCTCGAAGGAGCTCGGGTTCGGGCAGTCGGTGCTGATCGCCACGATCCTGCTGGTGCAGTTCGTCGCGTTCGGTGGCGCCTTGCTGTTCGGTCGCCTCGCCAACCGCTACGGCGCCAAGCACACCATCCTCGGCGGCCTGGTCGTGTGGATGCTGATCGTCACCGCGGCGCTCTTCCTGCCGGAGGAGTCCCTCGTGCCGTTCCTGCTCCTCGGTGCAGCCATCGGCATCGTCCTCGGCGGCACCCAGGCGCTCGCCCGGTCCTACTACTCGCTGCTGATCCCGAAGGGCAAGGAAGCCGAGTACTTCAGCTTCTACCACGCGATGGACCGCGGTACGTCGTGGTTCGGCACGCTCGTGTTCGGCGTGGTCTTCCAGCTGACCGACTCCTACCGGCCGGCCATCTTCGCTCTCATCGCCTTCTTCGTGGTCGGCGGCCTGCTGCTCATCCGGGTCGACACCGCCCGCGGGATCCGCGACGCCGGCAACGAGCAGCCGGCCGTGATCTGACGGCCGCCCGCAAGATCCGGTGGCCGCTGGGCCGTGACCTCGGCAGGTTGCACCCCTGGGGGTGAAGTTCGTCTCGCCTGAGGGTGGTTTCCCGGGTCTCGAATCCACGGAATGTGGGCTGCCCCGCTACCGTTGAAGGATCACAGGGGATGGGCCGCGCCGTCACGAGCGGCGTCACGAACCCGGTTCTGGCCCGTCTCACCTTTGACCCGGTACAACACGTACGACGGGTGTCAGCAACCCATTGGAGGTGGGCACGGTGGCGGAGCGCACACTGCGTGGCGCGAGGCTCGGCGGCCAGAGCTTTGAGGACGAGCGCGGCATCGAGTTCGCAGCTCGTCAGCAGGTCGGATATCGATGCAAGCAGGGACATGACTTCGAGGTCACCATGTCGGTCGAGGCCGACATCCCGGCGAAGTGGGAGTGCCCGCGCTGCGGCGAGGAGGCACTGAGCACGGCCGGCATCCTCCCCGAGGAGAAGGTCGAGAAGCCGGTTCGCACGCACTGGGACATGCTCCTGGAGCGCCGCTCGGAGAAGGAGCTCGAGGACATCCTCAAGGAGCGCCTCGAGCTGCTGCGCGGCGGCGAGATCGGCCCGGCGCACCTGCACCGCGCGAACAAGAAGAAGCGAGTCAGCTGACCGCTCGACCTCGCGGTCGACCCGGTCGAGTCACTCGACCACGTCGCCCTGGACCACGGGCCCCTCGCCCTCCGGTCCGGGGCGTCGTCCATTTCCGGGCACCGAGCCCGGGCCGAACCCGGCACCGGGGCCGAAGCCGGAGCCGAACCCCGAGCCGAACCCGGGAGCACCTGGTACGACGACGAGCCGGCGCTCGACGACGGTCGTGAGCAGGCGGCGTGCGACGGGGCGGGTGAACGGCAGGACCAGCACGATCCCCACCGCGTCGAGCAGGAAGCCGGGGCTCAGCATCAGCGTGCCGCCGATGAGGATCAGCGCACCGTCGGCGATCTCGCGAGCCGGCATCCGCCCGCCCTGGAGCGCCTCGCGCAGGGCACGCCAGGCACGGCCGCCCTCGCGCTTGATCAGCCAGGCACCGACCATGCTGTCGAGCACCAGCAGCAGGATGGTCCACCACGGGCCGACCAGCTGGCCGACCTGCAGGATCGCCCAGATCTCGGCGAGCGGCACGAGCACGAACGCAGCGGCCAGCACCGGACGTACCCAGCCGCGCCTGCGCGCAGGGGTGCGGCGTGGACCTGCCGGGTGGGTCACGGCCGTCTCCGGCGACGAGCCAGCTGCGCGCGACGCTCGGCCAGTCCCCACCGGGTGATCAGCTGGAGCGACTCGCGGGCCACCTGCCCGCTCATCTTGGAGTCGCCGCGCTCGCGCTCGATGAACTCGATGGGCACCTCGGTGAGCCGCAGGCCCTGCGTGAGCGTGCGGTAGGCCAGGTCGGTCTGGAACACGTATCCAGTAGACCTCACCGTGCCAAGGTCGATCTTCTCGAGCGTGGTGCGGCGGAACAGGCGGTAGCCGGCGGTGGCGTCCTTGACCTTGATGCCCAGCAGCAGGCGGACGTAGAGGTTGCCGCCGCGGGAGAGAGCCAGGCGCTGCACCGGCCAGTTCACCACCGAGCCGCCGGGCACGTAGCGCGAGCCGATGACCAGGTCGGCGGTGCGCAGCGCGTCGAGCAGCCGCTGCAGCTGCTCGGGCTGGTGGGAGCCGTCGGCGTCCATCTCTCCGATGACGTCGTAGCCGGCGGCGAGCGCGACGTCGAAGCCGTTGAGGTAGGCCGCGCCCAGACCGGCCTTCTCGGTGCGGTGCACGACGCTGACGGCGTCGTCAGCCGCGGCCAGCCGGTCGGCGATCGCACCCGTGCCGTCAGGGCTGTTGTCGTCGACGATCATCACGTCGACACCGGGCTGTGCGACCCGGAGCCGTCCGACGATCCACTCGATGTTCTCCGACTCGTTGTAGGTCGGGACGACCATCACGACACGGCCGAGGCCTTCGACACTCACGCGGTGCTACCTCGATCCATGGGCTGCTGGGAGGGGGCGGGCGACGGGCGGTCGCCACGTCGCCGACGACGATAGGCCACGAAGACCAGTGCGGTGTGGCAGACGAGGAACGCGAGGGCGAAGCGCGCGGGCCACACTCCTGCGCGCACGGCCGGGGTGAGCGTCGTGCTGAGGCCGACCTCCTCCACCAGCACCTCCTGGCCGCGCGCCGGCACCGAGGCCACGACCGTCCCGTCGGGGCGTACGACGCCGGAGACACCGTTGATGGCCGCGACCACCACCCAGCGCCCCGTCTCCAGGGCCCGCAGCCGGCTGATCTCGAACTGCTGGTCGAGCTGGGCGGTCCGGCTGAACATCGCGTTGCTGGTCTGCACCGCCACGAGCTCGGCGCCGCGGGCGACCTGGCCGGCGATGCCCTCGTCGTAGGCGACGTCGAAGCAGATCGCGTCGGCGACCCGCACGTCGCCGATGCGGAGCGCCTCGAGGCTGGTGCCGCGGGCCATGTCGCGCGGGACCATGCGCAGCTTGCCGTAGGTCTCCGGGATCAGGCTGCCGCGGAAGGGGATGTACTCGCCGTAGGGCACCGGGTGCCGCTTGGTGTAGCGGTCGCCGCTGCCGAGGCCGGGGCGGTAGACGATGCCCTGGTTGAGCACCTGCGTGTCGTCGAGCGGGTCGTTGGACATCGCCCCGACCACGACCGGCACGCCGATGGCGTCCGAGGCTGCCACGATCCCCGCGTGCACGCCGACGTCGGTGAAGGGGTCGACGGCGGTGGAGTTCTCCGGCCAGATCACGAAGTCGGGCTGCTCCTGCTCCCCCGCCGCGACCGCGTCAGCGAGCTCCTCGGTCAGCCGGACGTGGTTGGCGGTGACGTCACGGTGCACCGACACGACGTCGATCCCGGAGCCCGGGACGTCGCCCTGCACCGCCGCGACGGTCGTCGTGCCGCTCTCCTCGACCTGGAAGGGCAGCAGCACGGGCAGCGCGGTGACGGCCGCCAGCGCGGCCACGACGGCGTACGACCTGCGCGGGGTGTTGCGTGCGTCGACGACCAGCCACGCCAGCGTCGTGCCGGTCAGCGCCACGAGGAAGCTGACGCCGGTCATGCCGATCCACGGCAGCGCGTCGCCCCAGGGCGTGTCGGCGGTCGCGTAGGCAAGCCGGCCGAAGGGCATGCCGGAGAAGGGGAACCCGCTGCGCCACGTCTCGATGCCCACCCACCACAGGGCCGTCCAGACCGGCCAGGCGCGCAGCCGCAGGCTCCAGGACAGGCCGAGGCCGAGCGGCACGAAGAACGCCGCCTCGAGGGCGCACATCGCGATCCACGCGTCGGTGCCGACCGCGCGCATCCACTCCATGACGGCGTAGGTGAAGGCGATGCCGAAGAGCAGGCTGGGCAGCCACGCCCGGCCGGGCCGCAGCCCGCGCACGGACAGCACCAGCGCAGCGATCGCCGGTGGCATCAGCCAGGACAGGCCGATCGGCTCGAAGCCGGCTGCCAGGACGAGGCCGCCGACGAGGGCGAGGAGGCAGCGCAGCGGCACGGACAGACCGTAGCCGACCGCTGCTCACGACTCGCTGCACGGACCCGCGAGCCTGCAGCGGTGCGGGAGGGACGAGGGGGCTTCGGACCGACACACGACCGTCTGGCTGACGACCGCACGAAGTTGTCTAGCGCCCCGAGGTCCCTCCCGCATCCAGCCACCGCGGGGCACCGCCGACGGGTCGCCGGACGGTGGGCATCGCTGGCACCGCGTCCCACACGTCACAACTCCCCACTGCCGAAAGCGCCACCCGCGGGCTGCACAGGCGGACCCCGGAACCCTCCCTCCCGGAGAGGGTGCTGTCAACACGGCCCTGACCTGCGTGGACGCGCGTTCATGCAGGTCAACGCACTGGCATCAGGTTGAAAGTCGTCGGACAAAATCTGCCCTGGCCCGGCGTGTCGCCGAGGACACGCCGTGGCACGCCTACGTGGGGGGTACGACGACCGTGCCGGTCGCCGTGGTGGCGACGATCGGCGGGTCGAGCACCTCGGCCGCACCCGGGGCGTCGGCCGTCGGGGCCCCGCGCCCGACGACGTGCACGGCGAAGTCCATCACCCGGCTGCGCGTGCCCTCCTTCACGAGCGTCGCGGTGATCTCGAGGACGTCACCGGCGCGCACGGGGGCGGCGAACTGGACGTCGGAGTAGGAGGCGAACAGCCCCTCGTCACCGTCGAGCACGATGCACATCTCGGTGGCCACGTCGCCGAACAGGCCGAGGCTGTAGGCGCCGTCGACGAGGTTGCCGGCGTAGTGGGCGTGCGCGTAGGGCACGTAGCGGCGGTGGGTGACCACCGTGCCGACGCGGGTCGAGCCGGTCGCGGGGACGCTCATGAGGCCTTCTCCTTGCTGCGGGCGAGCTTGTGCACGATGAACGAGGCGACCTCACCCGGCGTCGTGCCCCTGCCGAACACGCGGTCGACGCCGAGCTCGCCGGCCATCGTCTCGTCGAAGCGGGGGCCACCGACGACCAGCAACGGACGCTTCGCGGCCGGGTAGGCCTCGCGGAACGCCGCGGACATCTCCCGGGTGTTGAGCAGGTGGGCGTCGCGCTGCGTGACGACCTGCGAGACCAGGACGGCGTCGGCCTTCTCCTCGCGGGCCGCCTCGACCAGCTGCGGCACGGAGACCTGGGCGCCGAGGTTCACGACCTTGATCTCGCGGTAGTACTCCAGGCCCTTCTCCCCCGCGAAGCCCTTGATGTTGAGGATCGCGTCGATGCCGACCGTGTGCGCGTCGGTGCCGATGCACCCGCCGACGACCACCAGGCGCCGACGCAGCGAGCGCTTGATCGCCGCGTTGGCCTCCTTCGGCGTCAGGAGCGGGAAGTCACGCTCGACGACCTCGACGGTGCTGGGGTCGACGAGGTGGTTCACGCGGCCGTAGACGACGAAGAAGGTGAAGCCCTCCCCCATCGGCTTCGCGTGGACGACCAGCGCCGGGTCCATGCCCATCTTGTTGGCGAGCTGCACCGCGGCGCCCTCGGCGACCTTGGAGTGCTCGATGGGCAGGGTGAACGACAGCTGCACCATGCCGTCGCCGGTGGTGTCGCCGTACGGACGGATCAGATTCATGCGGAGCATGCCCTCTCGGTGGTCGAGGTGCGAGCGCAGCGAGCCTCGAGACTCACTTGTCCCCCTCGAGGATCTCGGTCGCCGGGTTGTAGTAGCCGGCCGCCTTGTGGGCCACGCCCTCGAGGCCCCTGCCCTTGTCGGCGGGGCGCTTCATCAGGCCGAACGTGCCGTCGGCGATGGCGGACAGCAGCGGCGGCTCGCCGGGCACGCTCCGGTCGGCCTTGATCTCCTCGAGCAGGTCGATCGACTCGCCGAGCACCTCGCGGGCGCGGTTGGCGATGAAGCCGTCCGGGGCCGGCCGGAAGTCCTCGTGCAGCTTGCCCGCGGCGTTCATGACGTAGCGGACGTTCTGCAGGGCCAGGTCGCGGTCGGAGATCCACGGCGTGACCACGGCCTCCGTCATCATGCCGACCAGCAGGATGCCCTGCCCGGTGAGGGCCCCGACGAGGTTGAAGAAGCCGTCGAGGAGGTAGCCCTTGAAGATGTCGCCGGTCATGTGCCGGGTCGGGGGCATCCACTTCAGCGGCGCGTCGGGGAACAGCTCGCGGGCGAGCATCGCGTGGGCCAGCTCGAGGCGGAACGAGTCGGGCACCTCGGGATCGATCTCGAACGCGTGGCCGAGCCCGAGCTGCCAGTCCTCGAGGCCGGCCTCCTTGGCGAAGTACTCGTTGAGCAGCTGGCTCGTGGTGACCGTGTGCGCCGCCTCGATCGCGTCCGCCGTGGTGAGGTAGTTGTCCTCGCCGGTGTTGATGATGATGCCGGCGCGGGCGTGGATCTGGCGGCTGAAGCGCTGGTCCACGAAGGTGCGGATCGGGTTGATGTCGCGGAAGAGGATGCCGTACATCGAGTCGTTGAGCATCATGTCGAGCCGCTCGAGACCGGCCAGCGTGGCGATCTCCGGCATGCAGAGCCCGGACGCGTAGTTGGTCAGCCGGACGTAGCGGCCGAGCTCCCTGGACGTCTCGTCGAGGGCCGCGCGCATCAGGCGGAAGTTCTCCTGGGTGGCGTAGGTGCCGGCGAAGCCCTCGCGCGTCGCGCCCTCGGGCACGAAGTCGAGGAGCGACTGCCCCGTCGACCGGATCACCGCGATGACGTCGGCGCCCTCCCGCGCGGCGGCTTGCGCCTGCGGGATGTCCTCGTGGATGTCGCCGGTGGCGACGATGAGGTAGATCCAGGGCTTGCTGGGCGCGTCGCCGACCTTGGCGACCATCTTCTCGCGTGCGGTGCGCTGGCGGTCGATCTGCTTGATGCCGGCGGCGACCGCCTTGCGCGATGCGGCAGTGGCGCGGGTGGCGTCCTTGCCCTCGGGGACGCGGAACGTCACCGACCCGGCGGCGGCCTTCTGCGCGAGGGTGAGCAGGTCGTCGCCCTCGCCCCGCAGGAGGGCGTCCCACACGGGCAGGCTCACGCCGTGCTCGAGCCCGACGTCCGCGCGTACGGCGTCGGCGAGCCGGTTGACCCACGGTGTGCCGTCGGGGTCGGCTCCCCCGAGCCCGGCCAGGCGCAGCGTGGCCCGCTCGACGCTCACGGTGGTGTGCCGCTGGGCGAGGTCGACGATGGGCTTGCCGACCTGGCGGGCCAGCGTGCGCGCGCGGCGTACGTCGGTCTTGTCGATGCCGAGCTGGCTCGACGGCTTCCTCATGGGCTTCTTCGTGGTGGCCATCAGAGCCTCCGCTCGAACAGGCTGCGCACGCCGGCGTCGGCGCGCAGCAGCTCCATGGCGTACGCCGCGTGGCCGGGCACGTAGCCGTTGCCCACGAGCATCCGGACGTCGGCCGCCAGTCCCTCCGCGCCCAAGGCGGCGGCGCTGAAGCTGGTGGCCATGGAGAAGAAGATCACGGTGCCGCCCTCGGCCGTCGCGAGGATCGCCCCGCCCTCGCAACCGGGGACGTCGACGCACACGACGGTCACGTCGGCCGGTCCGCCGGCCGCAGCGACGGCGTCACGCAGCGCGATCGGGTCGCGGGCGTCGGCGACGGCGACGGCGTCGGCCAGTCCCGCGCCGGTCAGCAGGTCGTGCTCGCCCTGGTGGGGCACCACGCCGATCGTGCGGGCCGCGCCGGCCGCGCGAGCGGCGGCCAGGCTGAGTGAGCCGGACTTCCCGGCGCCGCCGATGACGGCGACGGTGGGTGCGCTGGTGCCGTCCTGCTCGGCGCGGGCGGCGTACTCCCCCACCACGCGGGCGGTCAGGGCGGGCGCGCCGCAGACGTCCATCACGCTGAGCGAGAGCGCGGGGTCGAGGTCGTCGGGGATGACCGCCGCGATCGAGCGGCCGAACAGCACGGCGTAGCCGTCGCACGGCACCTGCTCGCTGCGACCGTCCCAGCCTGCGAGGCCGTCCTCGATCACGAGCGGGGTGAGGGTCAGGCTGACGAGCGTCGCCACGCGGTCGCCGACGGAGAGGCCGAGCGGCGAGTCGGGACCGACCTCCTCGACGGTGCCGACCAGCATGCCGCCCGAACCGGTCTCCGGGTTCTGCATCTTGCCGCGGGTCGCCACGATGTCGAGGACCGCGGCCCGGACGGCGTCCCCGTCGTGGTCGTGCGTGCGCTCGAGCTGGCGGAACGACGCCGCGTCGAGGTTGAGGCGCTCCACGCGCACCCGCACCTCGTCGGGCCAGAGCTCCGCACGCGTGTCGAGCCGCTGCGCAGCCTGGGGCAGCACCACGCCCTCGTCGAGGACGCGGTGCAGACCGGTCGGGTCGCCGGTGCGGCACTCCGTGTGGACGTCCGAGGGGGGTGTCATTCAGGTCATCCTTCTAGATTCGTGCTCAACAGCAGTAAATCTTGCGGCGTGGCATTGGACTCGCCGCACGTTCTCCACGTACTCTTCCAGATGTGGCGCCGCCCACACAACCGGCGCGCCGTCAGGTCGCCATCACGGCCCAGCACCGAGGAGAACCCATGAGCATCGAGACCGCCACGCCCCTGGAGCTGGCACTCGAGTCCGGACAGCCCTACCCCTACCAGCGCGTCGAGCTCGTCGAGCCCGACTGGACGCGCTTCCCCGGCTGGGCCGGCGTGACCGCCGAGGAGTGGGCCTCCGTGCAGTGGCAGCGCGCGCACTGCATCAAGAACGTCAAGCAGCTGCGCGAGCTCATGGGCGACCTGCTCGACGAGCGGTTCTACGCCGACCTCGAGCGCGACCAGGCCGAGCGGGCCACCATGTCGATGCTGGTGCCGCCGCAGATGATGAACACGATGGTGCCGACCGAGACGCCGGGCGGCGCCGGCTCGCTCACCGAGGCGTTCTACGCCGACCCGGTGCGCCACTACATGATCCCGGTGTTCAGCGACCGTCGCACCGACTGGCCCTCGCACCCGCACGCCGCGCGTGACTCCCTCCACGAGCACGACATGTGGGCCACCGAGGGCCTCACCCACCGCTACCCCACCAAGGTGCTCGCCGAGCTGCTGCCGACGTGCCCTCAGTACTGCGGCCACTGCACCCGCATGGACCTGGTCGGCAACTCGACGGTCGTCATCGACAAGCTCAAGTTCGCCGGCAAGCCCAACGACCGCCTCGGCGACATGCTCGACTACCTGCGTCGCACCCCGTCGGTGCGCGACGTCGTCGTCTCCGGCGGCGACGTGGCCAACATGCCGTGGCCCCGGCTCGAGGCCTTCCTGACCGAGGTCCTCGCAGTCGACAACATCCGCGACATCCGGCTCGCCACCAAGGCGCTGATCGGCCTGCCGCAGCACTGGCTGCAGCCCGACGTCGTCGAGGGCGTCAACCGCGTCGCCACGCTGGCCCGGTCCCGCGGCGTCTCGCTCGCGATGCACACCCACGCCAACCACGCGAACTCCGTCACGCCGATCGTGGCCGAGGCGACCCGGGCGATGCTCGACGCCGGCCTGCGCGACGTACGCAACCAGGGCGTGCTGCTCAACGGCGTCAACGCCGACCCACACGCGCTGCTCGACCTCTGCTTCCGTCTCCTCGACGGCGCGCAGATCATGCCCTACTACTTCTACATGTGCGACATGATCCCGTTCTCGGAGCACTGGCGGGTCTCGCTCGCCGACGCCCAGCGCCTGCAGCACCACATCATGGGCTACCTGCCGGGCTTCGCGACGCCGCGCATCGTGTGCGACGTGCCGTTCGTCGGCAAGCGCTGGGTGCACCAGAACGCCGACTACGACACCGAGCACGGCATCTCGTACTGGACCAAGAACTACCGCACGTCGATCGAGTCGACCGACGCCGAGGCGCTCTCGCGCCACTACGAGTACTACGACCCGATCCACACGCTGCCCGAGTCTGGCCAGCAGTGGTGGGAGCAGCACGGTCGCCTGGACGAGGCCTCGCTCAAGGCCGCCGAGATGGCCGAGGCCTCTCGCCGCACCGCCGCCCTCCAGGCCTACTGACCGGCCGGCCCACCTCCGGGGGGCGGTGGGCCGGCCCCCTTCCCCGGTGCCCTCTCGTCAGCGATCCCCGGCCAGCCGGTCAGCCGGGGATCCCGAACTGGGGTCAGTCGATGGGGCGGTTCTCGTATGGGGTCGAGAGCACGATGGTGGTGCGCGTCGAGACGCTGGCCGAGCCGCGGATGCGCGCCAGGAGCTCCTCGAGGGCGAGCGGCGTGGCGACGCGGATCTTGAGGATGTAGGACTCCTCGCCGGCCACCGACCAGCACGACTCGATCTCGGGGATCTCGACCAGGCGCTCGGGGTAGTCGTCGGGCTGTGAGGGATCGATCGGCGTGATGGAGATGAAGGCGGTCAGCGGCCGGCCGAGCTGGTCGTGGTCGACCGTCGCGCCGTAGCCCTTGATCAGGCCCCTCTGCTCGAGCCGCTTGACCCGCTGGTGCACCGCCGACGTGGACAGGTCGGTCGCCTTGCCGAGGTCGGTGAAGGACATGCGACCGTCGGCGGCCAGCAGGGAGAGGATCTGCCGGTCCTTGGACTCGACCTCGGAAGTGCTCACGGCGCTCACACTAGTGCGATCCGGACAGGGCCTCCACGAGACGCACGGCAGACGAACCCAGGTCCCACTTCTCGTCCAGCGCCACCACCGCGGCGTGGTCGGCCGGCGTGCGCGGCCGGGCCAGGTCGGGCTCGCCGAGGTCGAGGTCACGGCGTACGGCGACCACCCGGGGCGCGACGGCCAGGTAGTCGGCGGCCGCCTTGATCTTGCCGCGCGGACCGGGCCCCATCTCGGAGTCGGGGTCGGTGGCGGCCTCGATCACCGCCTCGATCGTGCCGAAGCGGTTGAGGAGCGTGGCCGCTGTCTTGTCACCCACGCCCGCGACGCCCGGCAGTCCGTCGGAGGCGTCACCCCGCAGCGTGGCCAGGTCGGCGTACTGGTGGGCGTCGACGCCGTACTTGCCGCGCACCCAGGCGTTGTCGACCCGCTCGTGCCTGCTCACGCCGCGGGCGACGTAGAGCACGCGGACGGCGGCGTCGTCGTCGACGAGCTGGAACAGGTCGCGGTCGCCGGTGACGATGTCGACCGGCATCCCGGCCCCGGTGGCCAGCGTGCCGATCACGTCGTCGGCCTCCATCTCGGGGTGACCGACCACCGGGATGCCGTAGGCGTCGAGGACCGCCTGGATGATCGGGATCTGCGCCTCGAGCGGGTCGGGGACCTCCTCGACGTCGGGGCGCGGCCCGGGGACCGCCCGCACCACCCGGTGCGCCTTGTAGGAGGGGATCAGGTCGACGCGCCACTGCGGTCGCCAGTCGTCGTCCCAGCAGCAGGCGAGGTGGGTCGGGTCGTACTCCCCCACCAGCCGGCTGATGAAGTCCATCAGGCCGCGCACCGCGTTGACCGGCGTGCCGTCGGGTGCCTTCAGCGAGTCGGGCACCCCGAAGAAGGCGCGGAAGTAGAGGGACGCGGTGTCGAGCAGCAGGAGGCGGTCGCCGGAGTCGGTCACGCCGGTGAGCCTGCCACAGGCCTACTCGGCGAGCACGGAGTAGGCGACGACCCCTCGCTTGAGGGCGGCCGCGGTCTTGCGGGCCGTGCTGCGCAGCGGTGCGTCGCCTGCGGCGTCGGCCACCTGCCCGCACAGGTCGAGCAGCTGCTTCATCCAGCGCACGAAGTCGCCCGCGGACAGGCCGGTGACCATCAGCACGTCGTCGAGGTCGTCGCCCTCCGCCCAGCGCCACGCCGCCCACGCGAAGCCGAGGTCGGGCTCGCGGAGGAAGTCGAGCTTGTGGTCGCGCTCGAGGGCGTCGAGCTGCCCCCACAGGCGGACGAGCTCACCCAGCGCCGGCTGGACGCGACCGCCCGGCAGCCTGGGCGACGAGGCGTCGTCGGCGCGCCTCGCCTCGAACACCAGGGCGGACAGCACGGCGGCCAGCTCGGACGGCGCCAGCTCGTCGAGGACCCCGGCGCGGATCGCCTCGGCGGCGACGAGGTCCATGTCGGTGTAGATCCGGCGCAGGTGCGAGCCGCGGTCGGTGATGCGGTCGCCGTCGAGGTAGCCCAGCGCCGTGAGCACGTCGCAGACGCGGTCGAAGGTGCGTGCCACCGTGTTGGTGCGGTTCTCCACACGGCGCTTGAGGGTCTCGGTGTCGCGCTGCAGCTTGAACCACCGCTCCGCCCACCGGGCGTGGTCCTCCCTGTCGGGGCACTGGTGGCACGGGTGCGACTTGAGGTCGGCGCGCAGCCGACCGATCTCCCGGTCGGTGGGGGTGTCGCTGAACGACTCGCCCTTCGAGGTACGCCGTGGGGCGGGGGCCTCGAAGGAGTCCGCGCGCGACCGCAGTGCGTTGGCGAGCTCGCGGCGCTGCCCGGGGTTGCGGCCGTTGAACGACTTGGGGATGCGCAACCGGCCGATCGCCTCGACCGGCACCGGGAAGTCCATCATCGCCAGCCGCCGTGCCTGTCGGTCGGCCGTGACGACGTAGGGGCGCGGCTCGTCGGCGGACTGCCCGGGGTCGATGACCACGGCGAGCCCACTGAACTTGCCGGCCGGCACGTGGATCACGTCACCGGGCCGGAGCCTGCCCAAGGAGGCGGCGGCCTCGCCCCTGCGGTCCTGGCGCCGCTCCCGGGCGGCACCCTTCTCGAGGTCGGAGATCCGCCGGCGGAGGGCGGCGTACTCCATGAAGTCGCCGACGTGGCACGTCGCCGCCTCGCGGTAGCCCTCGAGCGCCTCCTCGGCCTTGTGCACCTGCCGGGCCAGGCCGACCACGGCCTTGTCGGCCTGGAACTGCGCGAAGGACTGCTCCAGCAGCTCACGGGAGCGGGCGCGACCGAACTGGTGCACCAGGTTGACGGCCATGTTGTAGGACGGCCGGAAGGACGACCGCAGCGGATAGGTGCGCGTCGAGGCCAGGCCCGCCACCTCCCGCGGGTTCATCCCGGGCTGGTAGAGCACGACACCGTGGCCCTCGATGTCGAGGCCGCGACGACCGGCTCGGCCGGTCAGCTGGGTGTACTCCCCCGGCGTGAGGTCGGCGTGGCTCTCGCCGTTCCACTTGGACAGCTTCTCGATGACGACGGTGCGCGCGGGCATGTTGATGCCGAGCGCGAGGGTCTCGGTGGCGAAGACGACCTTCACCAGCCCCTCCTGGAACAGCTCCTCGACCACGTGCTTGAACGCCGGCAGCAGGCCGGCGTGGTGGGCGGCGACGCCTCGGGTGAGCCCGTCGAGGAACTCGTGGTAGCCCAGGACGTGCAGGTCCTCCTCGGGCAGCGTGCGGGCGGCCTCCTCGACACGGGCGAAGATCTCGTCTCGCTCCGCGGCCGTGGTGAGCCGGGTGTTGGCCTGCACCAGCTGGGTCACCGCGGCGTCGCACCCCGCGCGACTGAAGATGAACACGATCGCCGGCAGCAGTCCCTCGCGGTCGAGCCGCTCGACCACCTCGACGCGGCTCGGGATCCACACCCGGCGCCCGTTGCCGACCGCGCGGGGATTCTTCGACGACCCGGGCTTGCCCTTGCGGGGTGAGCGCCGGTCGCGCATCAGGCGGGTGCTGGCCCAGTCGTCGCGTGCGATCCGGGTGAGCTCGTCGTTGACCGGCGCACCCTCCTTGACGAACCCCGCGCTCGCGTCGACGTCGGAGGACGCGAACAGGTCGAGCAGCCGCCGCCCGACCATGACGTGCTGGAAGAGCGGGACGGGCCGCTTCTCCTCCAGGACCGTCGTGGTCTCGCCGCGGACGGTGGCCAGCCACTCGCCGAACTCCTCGGCGTTGGAGACGGTCGCGGACAGCGACACCAGCGTCACCGACTCGGGCAGGTGGATGATCACCTCCTCCCAGACCGCGCCGCGCATCCGGTCGGCGAGGTAGTGGACCTCGTCCATCACGACGTAGCCCAGGCCCAGCAGGGTCCGCGAGCTGGCGTAGAGCATGTTGCGGAGCACCTCGGTGGTCATCACGACCACCGGAGCCTCGCCGTTGACGACGTTGTCGCCCGTCAGGAGACCGACGTTGTCGGCGCCGTAGCGCTTGACCAGGTCGTTGTACTTCTGGTTCGACAACGCCTTGATCGGGGTCGTGTAGAACGCCTTGCGTCCCGTCTGGAGCGCCAGGTGGATGGCGAACTCGCCGACGATCGTCTTGCCGGAGCCGGTGGGCGCCGCGACCAGCACGCCGCGGCCGTCCTCGATCTCGCGGCACGCCCGCACCTGGAAGTCGTCGAGCTCGAAGCCGTAGAGCCCGGCGAAGTCCTTGAGCATCGGGTAGTCCTTGTCGCGCTGGAAGGCCGCGTAGCGCTCGGCGGGCGACAGGTCCCCGGACGGCACCTCGCTCATGAGATCACCTCCAACGCGCCGGCGACGCACTCGACGGTCAGCGGCAGCGGGCCGAAGCGCTCGCCGTCGGCGTACGACACGATGCCCGGGGCGGCCACGGTCACCGAGCGCACCCGCCGGTGGACGTACTCCGCCACCCCGTCGATCCTGCCGGTGAACAGGCGGGGGTAGGAGCGCACCAGCTTGGGTTTGCTCATCCGCGTGATCATCACGACGTCCAGCAGGCCGTCGTCGAGCACCGCGCCCTCGGTGATCCGCAGCCCGCCGCCGAACGACGGGCCGTTGCCCACCGCCACCAGCATCGCCTCGCGCTCGATCGTCTCCGGTCCGGAGCCGTCGTCGAGCTGGAGCACGTAGGGAATGGGACGGAAGGTCCGCAGCTCGGCCAGGGTGGCGAGGTTGTAGCGCATCTGGCCGCGGGGCCACGTCATGGCGTTGGCGCGCTCGTTGACGATCGCGTCGAAGCCCGCGGCCAGCACGGTGACGAAGTACCGGTCACCGCTGCGGGCCAGGTCGATCGTGCGCCGCCGGGAGGCGATGATCCGGTCCGCCGCGGCGACGGGGTCGGTGCGCGGCAGGTCGAGGTAGCGAGCGACGTCGTTGCCCGTGCCGGCCGGGATCAGGCCCAGAGGCACGCCGGTCCCGGCGACCGCCTGGGCCCCCAGGTGGACCAGGCCGTCGCCGCCGCACAGCACCAGCGCCTCGACCCCGTCGGCGACGCAGCCCCGGGCGAGGTCGGCCGCCTCGTCGGCGTCGCGGCCCTGGAGGTTGCGCACCACGAAGCCGCTCTCGCGCAGCCGGGCGAGCGCCAGGTCGCGGTGGCGAGCTCCCTTGCCCTTGCCCGCGGTGGGGTTGGTCAGCAGGGCGATCTCACGGCCGCGCACGGAGGCGGTCGCTGACGGGTCGTGCATGTGCGCGACCCTATCCCCCGCTTCTAGGAGCCCAGACGCAGCAGCGCCGCATAGCGTTCGGCACGGGCGCCGACCGCCCGTGCCAGCCGGGCGAGCGCCTCCAGGACGAGGTCGGGGCCGAAGCCGGTGCCCGGGACCGCGAGCACCATCCGCCCGCCCAGGTCGCCGACGACCACCTGCCCGTGGCGCCACGCCTGGTGCACGCGCAGCCGGGTCGCGTCGTCCACCACCGGCTCCGGGTAGGCCTCGTCGACCGCCAGCAGGTCGCAGACAAGGTCGGGCTCGCCGTCGCCGGTCAGCCGCCCCTTGACGAGGTGGCCGGTGCGGAGCCCGGCGTCGGAGCACCACACGACCTCGAGCGTGCCGAGCCAGTCGGGCAGGTCGAACGGATCGATGTCGGTGATCGCGGCCTGCATGGGTCCACCCTGTCAGACCCCGTCAGGCACCCGTCAGAGCGGTGAGAGCTCGTCGGGGCCGAGCCCGCGGTTGACCGAGCGACTCGCCCGGCGGCGGTCGTTGATCCGCGCGATCGCCTCGGAGGCGAAGAAGAGCAGCACCATGGGCACGGCCATGAGGGTCATCGTGAACGGGTCGGCCGACGGCGTGGCGACGGCGGCGAACACGAAGGTGCCGATGATGATCCACGGCCGGTAGGCCTTGAGCGCCGAGCCCTTGACCACGCCCGCGAAGTTGAGGAGCACCACGAAGACCGGGATGTTGAAGGCCAGCCCGAACACGAACAGGGTGCGGGTGAAGAACTGGAGGTAGTCGTTGAAGTCGATGAGGTTGGTGACGCCGTCGGGGTTGAAGCCGATCAGCACCTCCAGGGCGACCGGCAGCGTGACGTAGCCCAGCACCACGCCGGTGATGAACAACGGCCCCGCGACGGCCACGAACACCCGCGACATCTTGCGCTCCTGGGCGTAGAGCCCCGGCAGCACGAAGGCCCACACCTGGTAGAGCCAGTAGGGCGCGGTGACGATGGCCGCGGCGAAGCCGCACAGCGTCAGCCACAGCAGCAGGCCGGCGCCCGCGCCGCTCGTCGTCGCGATCGACGTGCCCTTCGTCAGGGTCTTCTGGGCGTCCTGGTAGGGGCCGTAGACGGCATCGTAGATCGCGTGGCGGAACAGGATCGCCACGACGAGCGCGACCGAGAAGACCAGGAGGCAGCGCAGCAGCCGCGCCCGGAACTCGCGGAAGTGGTCCGAGAGCGCCATCCGGCCGTCCGGGCCGACAGCATGGTGCGGCCGGCCGTTGAACAGGCCGACGAGTCCGGCGATCCTCACGCTAGTGGAGACTCCAGCGCTCAGGCGGTGGTGTCGTCGCGACGCTCACGGAGGACCTCGCCCGAGGTCTCGTCGGCCACCTCGTTGCGGGCCTGGATCTCGCGCTGCTCGGGCGTCGTCGTGGCGTCGTCCTCGTCGCGCAGACCCTTGGTCTCGGTCTTGAAGATGCGCAGCGCCTGGCCGGAGCTGCGGGCGAGGTCGGGCAGCTTGGCAGCACCGAACACCAGCACGACGATCGCGAGGATCACCAGCCACTCGAGACCCTGTGGCATGCCGATCAGGGTGTTGATCATGAGGTCACTCCGTTGTGTGTGGTGGGTCGTGCGGTGTGCGTGTCGAGTCTACGCCGTCACCCTCGTAGAGGTTGAGCGCTTCTCGTGCAACTGCTGTGAACGTGTCGGCGTAGTCGGCCGGCGCGAGGAGCGTGGCGTGCGGGGCGAGCCGGAAGAGCAGCGACTGGGCCCACTGCTCGCTGGCCACCTCGAGATCGACGTCGACGGTGCCGTGGGGACCGGGACGCTGGTCGGTGACCTGGTAGTACTCGATGACCCACCGCGCCGGCGGGGCGAGCCGGAGCGTCACCGTCGTGGTCTCCGCGTCGGTGAACCAGCCCTCGGTCAGGTCACGGGGGCGCGCGCCCTTGTCGGCCACCTCGGTCCCGAGCTCTCGGGCCGTCAGGATGCGGTCGACCCGGAACGCCCGGTCGCCCTGGGCGGTGTGGCACCAGGCGTCGAGGTAGAGCAGGTCCTCGACGCGTGCCAGGCCGCGCGGGTCGACCGTGCGGCGTGACTCCTGGTCGCGCGAGGGGACGTGGTAGGTGATCTCGACCTGGTGGCCGTGCGCGATCGCCGACTCCAGCACCGGCACCACCGCGCTGGCCTCCAGCGGGGTGGGTGAGACGTGCAGGCGCAGCAGGTCCTCGCCGTCGGCTCCGGCCGCCTCCTCGAGCTTGTGGAGGGTCCGCTCGATGATGTCGGCCGCCCCCTCGGGCGCCGAGTCGGCCATGGTGCGCAGCGCCACGACCAGCGCCGTCGCCTCCGCCGGGGAGAAGCGCACCGGGCGCGCGAGGTAGTCGGCGTTGTCGACGCGGATCATCCGGTCGCCCTCGAGCGCGTCGAGGTCGACCTCGATCAGGTCGCCGGGCAGGCCCGGGGACAGCCCGGTCATGAACAGCAGGCGCAGGTCGCGCTCGATCTGCGCCGCGTCGGTGCCGAAGTGGGCGGCCGCCTCGTCGAGCCGGACCTCGCCGCGGGCGAGGAGGTAGGGCACCAGGGCCAGGAGGCGCGCGACCTGGTCCGGGGCGGTGTCGGCGGGCTGCGTCGTCACGATGACCCCTCCACGATCGAGTGCAGGCGGGAGACGACCTCGTCGCGCAGCGCCTGCGGGGCCTGGACCACGACGTCCGCACCGTAGGTGAGCACCTCGTCGGCCAGCTCGTGGACGGGACCCTCCACCACGACCGTGTCCCAGCCGGACGCGTCCGTCGCCGGTGCCACCGACTCCGCGCGCCGTCGCAGGGCCACGCCGGTGCCCGGACGGACGCCCAGCTCGGCACGCACGGTGGGGAAGGTCGGCGACAACCGGCGCGCGACCGCACGCACGTCGGTGCCCGGCGGGACGTCGTACGCACCGGACTTGCCCGTGGCACGGACCGGCCCGACGATGCGGGACAGCCGGAAGACGCGCTCGGCGCCGCGGTCGACGTCGAAGCCGACGACGTACCAGCGACCCGAGGACCGGGCGAGCCCCCACGGCTGGACGCGACGCGTGGTGGGCTGGGTCTCGGTGGCGCGCTGGTAGGGGAAGCTCACCTGTCGGCGCTTGCCCACGGCGTCCCAGAGCGGCTCGAAGGCCGGCTCGTCGGCGCTGATGGAGGGGGCGACCACCTCGAGGCGCGAAGGATCGATCTCGACGCCCTGCCCCTTGAGCTTGGCCAGCGCACGGCCGGTCGCCTTGGCGAGCGTCGCGTGCTGCCAGACCTGTGCGGCGAGGCCGAGGACGGCTGCCTCGTCGGACTCGAAGCGGATCTCCGGGAGGGAGGTCTGCTCGGTCGGGATGCGGTAGCCGATCTCGTCGTCGAAGAAGGCGTCCGCGCTCCCGACCTCGATCACCGCGCCGATCTGGCGCAGCGCGTCCTTGTCACGCTCGAAGGCACGCTCGAACGCCTCGTCGCCCGCCCCGCCGCGCGGGTACTCGGAGTAGCAGGCGTCGCGGATCGCGTCCTTGCTGATGAAGCGCTTGGCGCCGAGCAGCAGGATGTGCAGGTTCATCAGCCGTTCTGCACGTGGCTGTGCCATCCCGCTTCCCCCCTGTCGTCCGTGCTGTCGTCCGTGCGGTCGTGGTCGCTCAGGAGGCCTTGAGGATGTCGACCACGAAGAACAACGTGTCGGTGCCCTTGATGCCGGCCTGCTCGTTGCCCGTCTTGCCGTAGCCGTCGGCCGGCGGGATCTCGAGGATGACACGGGAGCCGACGGTGCGGCCGACAAGTCGCTCGTCCCAGCCCTTGATGACCTGGCCGACGCCGATCGGGAACTCGGCGGGCTCGCCGCTGTAGGACTCGTCGAACGGCTCCTTGGCGTCGTACACCTGGCCGAGGTAGTCGACGGTGAGGGTCTGGCCGGCCTTCACCTTCGCGCCGTCACCCTTCACGAGGGTGGTGGCGATCAGCTTGCCGGTCGGCTCGTGCGCGTCGGTGAAGTCGAGGCCGGTGATCACGCCGTCCTTCTGGATGAGCGTGGGCGCCCAGCCGGCGGGCTTCTTGTCCTCGCCCTGCGGGCCGTCGAGGACCGGCACCGTCTCCGAGCGACCCATGATGTCGACCACCGCGAGGACGGAGTCCTTGTTGCCGATGCCGATGGTGGGGTTGCCGGTGTCGCCGTAGGCCTTCGCGGCCGACGTCAGCACGACGACGCGGTCGCCGACCTTGTGGCCGATCATCGCGTCGCGCAGGAACGGGAGGACCTCCGAGGTCAGCTCGACCGACTGGGTCGCGCCGTCCTTGGTGTAGGTGCTCTGCGCCTCCTCCTCGGTGAATCCGTTGCCGATCCACCAGTTCGCCGCGACGGTGTCGCCGTCGGCGACGGTCTCGCCGTCACCCTCCACGAGCACATCGGTCTCCTCGTCGGAGCCGTCGAGGCGGCCGTCGAACGTGACCTTGGGCTCCTCGCCCTGCTTGCCCTCGATGGTCACCGAGCTGAGCGACTTGCCGCCCTCCTCGGTGTCGCCGGACGCGGAGCCGCAGGCGGCGAGTCCGAGGAGGCTGAGGGTGAGGACACCGCTGAGGGCAGCGGAACGTACACGAGACACAGGTTCACCTAATCGATCGGTCGGCGTTGCCGGGACACCCTATCCAGCGGCTCCCACCCGCGGTGCCGCGACACCGCCGCACGTGGGGATCGAGGGAGGCGGGAACGACGCCTCACATCCCGTCGATGAGCCGCTGCACGCGCTCGTCGTAGGCCTTGAACGGGTCCTTGCACAGCACCGTGCGCTGCGCCTGGTCGTTGAGCTTGAGGTGCACCCAGTCGACGGTGAAGTCGCGCCGCCGCTCCTGGGCCTTGCGGATGAACTCGCCGCGGAGCCGCGCGCGGGTGTTCTGCGGCGGCACGCTCTTGGCCTCGAAGATCTTCAGGTCGCTGGTCACCCGGGCGACGGCACCGCGCTTCTCCAGCAGGTAGTAGAGGCCGCGGCCGCGGTGGATGTCGTGGTAGGCGAGGTCGAGCTGCGCGATGCGCGCGTCGCCGAGGGACATCCCGTGCTTGGCGCGGTAGCGCTCGATCAGCTTGAGCTTGATGACCCAGTCGATCTCGCGGTCGACCAGGCCGAGGTCGTCGGACTCCACGGCCTTGAGCCCGCGCTCCCACAGGTCGAGGGCCCGCTCGATGGTCGGGGTGGAGATCTGGCGACGGTCGACGAAGTCGCGGGCCTTGCCGAGGTACTCGGCCTGGATCTCCAGGGCGCTCGCCTCGCGGCCGTTGGCCAGCCGGACCTTGCGGCGGCCGGTGGTGTCGTGGCTGATCTCGCGGATCGCCCGGATCGGGTTCTCCATCGTGAGGTCGCGCATCACCACGCCCTCCTCGATCATCCGCAGGACGAGGTCGCACGAGGCGACCTTGAGCATCGTCGTCGTCTCGCTCATGTTCGAGTCGCCCACGATGACGTGCAGGCGGCGGAACCGCTCGGCGTCGGCGTGCGGCTCGTCACGGGTGTTGATGATCGGTCGGCTGCGGGTAGTGGCGCTGCTGACGCCCTCCCAGATGTGCTCGGCGCGCTGGCTCACGCTGTAGGACGCCCCGCGCGGGGTCATCACGACCTTGCCTGCGCCGACCACGATCTGCCGCGTCACGAGGAACGGGATCAGGATGTCGGCGAGCCGGCTGAACTCCCCCGCCCGGCCGACGAGGTAGTTCTCGTGGCAGCCGTAGGAGTTGCCCGCCGAGTCGGTGTTGTTCTTGAAGAGGTAGATGTCGCCGGAGATGCCCTCTTCGTGGAGGCGGTTCTCCGCGTCGAGGAGCAGCCCCTCGAGGATCCGCTCGCCGGCCTTGTCGTGGGTCACGAGGTCGACGATGTCGTCGCACTCGGGCGTGGCGTACTCGGGGTGGCTGCCCACGTCGAGGTAGAGCCGGGCGCCGTTGCGGAGGAAGACGTTGGACGAGCGACCCCAGCTGACGACCTTGCGGAAGAGGTAGCGGGCGACCTCGTCGGGGCTCAGGCGACGCTGCCCCTTGAACGTGCACGTCACGCCGTACTCGTTCTCGATTCCGAAGATCCGCCGGTCCACACCTCCACCCTAGTCTCGCTAGGGTCGACGACCGTGGACTTCCGTGACTACGACACCCGGCTGGCGGCGTACGCCGTCGTCGTCGACGACTCCGACCGCGTGCTGCTTGCCCTCTGGAACGAGCAGGCCGAGCACTCCTGGACACTCCCCGGCGGCGGCGTCGAGCTGGAGGAGACCGCCGCCGAGGGCGCGGTGCGCGAGGTGCGCGAGGAGACCGCGTACGACGTCGAGCTGACCGGGCTGCTCACCGTCGACTCCCACGTCGTCGCGCCCGAGCGCCGCCTGCACTGGCACGACCGGCCGCTCAAGAGCGTGCGCGTGGTATACGCCGCGCGTGTCGTGGGCGGCGAGCTCACCCACGAGGTCGACGGCACCACGGACGAGGCCCGCTGGATCCCTGTCGGTGACGTGGACGGGCTTCCCCGCGTCCCGCTCGTCGACGTCGGTCTCGACGCCTGGCGCGCCCGGGCCTGACCGACGACGCGCCGCGGGAGGTCCGTCGTGGGAGGACGGCATTTTCGGGGGCTCCCTTGACGGGCCCGGCACGCGCGGGTGAGCGTTCCTCCATGGGCCCCCGTCACCTCGTCGCGACGGTCCTGGTCGAGCCGGGCGTCGTGGAGGACCTCGAGCTCCGGGTGATGACCGACGACCTGTGGCTCTGGCCCGTGCGCACCGCTCCCGTCGTCGTCGACGGACCGCGGCTGGAGTTCCAGCTGCGCAGGCGCCTCGTCGAGCAGCGCCGCGGCGAGTGGGACGACGCCGCCGGCTGGACGCCGGTGTGGATCGGCTTCGGGGCCGCGTGGCACGAGTTCGGTCCTGACGGCAACGTGCAGCCGACCGGCCCGCTCCCTTGGGCTGCGCACCAGCGGCTCTGGCGCGCGCTCGACGAGTTCGGCCCGCTCGTGCGCTACCAGCGCCGCCTGCGCGGCATCCCGACGGTGGCGACCGCGGAGTGGCCCGGGCTCAACCTGCGCTGAACCGCCGTCAGCCCGGCTGGCCGGTCGAGGGCGTGCCCGGGCCGCTGGGGTCGACGGGTGGCTGCGGCGCGGGCGGGGGTGCCTCGCCCGGCGCAGCCGGGTCGGTCGGCGTGGGGTCGGTCGGCGTGGGGCCGGATGGCGGGGCCACGGGAGGGGCGACCGGCGGGGCGACCGGGGGCTCGCCGGTGACCGGGTCCTCGAGGGGAGGCGTCGCGCCGCTGACCTGGTCGGTCGGGTCGGCGGGGTCGTCGTGGCCGCTCTGCTGTGGAGCCGAACCGGCGATCGCGTCCTCCGGCGCAGCCACCGCAGGCTCCTCCGCGCCGCGCTCGCCCAGCACCTGGCTCAGCCGGGGCTCGCGCAGCCGCAGGAACTTGCGCGGCTGCACGCGGGTGCGGTCGAGCACCGCGACCTCGAGGTCGTCGGTCGGGATCACCCGGTCGTCGGTCTCGCTGTGGCCCAGTGCGGCGACCGCCACGCGGAGCGCCGCGTCGAGCGGAGCTCCGGCCTCGTAGTGGTCCTTGAGGTAGCCCGCGACGACATCGGCGGCGCCACCCATCACGGCGAAGCCGTGCTCGTCAGCCACCTGGCCGTCGTAGGTCAGACGGTAGAGCTGGTCGTCCTCGGCATGGTCACCGATCTCGGCGACGAAGATCTCCACCTCGTAGGGCTTCTCGCCACCGGAGGAGAAGATCGTGCCGAGCGTCTGGGCGTAGGCGTTGGCCAGCCCCCGTCCGGTGACGTCACGCCGGTCGTAGGCGTAGCCCCGCATGTCGGCGAGGCGCACGCCGGCGATGCGGAGGTTCTCGAACTCGTTGTAGCGCCCGACCGCCGCGAAGGCGATCCGGTCGTAGATCTCGCTGACCTTGTGGAGGGCCTGCGAGGGGTTCTCCGAGACGAACAGCACGCCGTCGGCGTACTGGATCGCGATGACCGAGCGCCCGCGGGCGATGCCCTTGCGCGCGAAGTCGGCCCGGTCCTTCATCAGCTGCTCGGGCGAGACGTAGAACGGCATACTCATGTGAGGGCTCCTGCTGCTCAGGTCAGCGGTGCGACGGGGCCGTCGGGACGCTGCATGCGCGAGGCGATCATCCGGTCGGCGATCGCGGCGACCTCCTCGTCGGCCATCCTGCGGCCGCCCGCGGGCGTGATCACGTGGACGACCGGGAAGATCCGGCGGGTCAGGTCGGGGCCTCCGGTGGCGGAGTCGTCGTCGGCGGCGTCGTAGAGCGCCTGGACGGCCGCCGTGACGACGCCCTCCTCGTCGAGGTCCTCGCGGTAGAGCTTCTTCAGCGATCCGCGGGCGAAGAGCGAGCCCGAGCCGACGGAGTGGAAGGCGGTCTCCTCGTAGCGGCCGCCGGTGACGTCGTAGCTGAAGATCCGGCCCTGGTCGGCCTCGAGGTCGTAGCCGGCGAACAGCGGGACCACGGCGAGGCCCTGCATGGCGAGGCCGAGGTTGGCACGGATGAGGGCAGACAGCCGGTTGGCCTTGCCGTCCATCGACAGCGTGGTGCCCTCGATCTTCTCGTAGTGCTCGAGCTCGGTCTGGAAGAGCCGCACCATCTCGACGGCGAGCCCGGCCGTGCCGGCGATGCCGACCACGGAGTACTCGTCGGCCGGGAAGACCTTCTGGATGTCGCGCTGGGCGATGATGTTGCCCATCGTGGCCCGACGGTCGCCGGCCATGACGACGCCGCCGTGGAAGGTCGCCGCCACGATGGTGGTGCCGTGCGGCGCGAGGTCACCGGCGTCACCGGTGGGCACGGCGCGACGCGACGGCAGCAGGTCGGGTGCCTGGACGCCGAGGAAGTCCGCGAAGCTCGACGTGCCCGGCGTCATGTAGGAGGCGGGCAGGCGAGAGTCGCTCACTGTCCGCCCTTCTGGATGAACGACTTCACGAAGTCCTCGGCGTTGGTCTCGAGCACCTCGTCGATCTCGTCGAGGATCGCGTCCACGTCCTCGTCGATCATCTCCTTGCGCTCGGCGACGTCGCTCTCGACGACCTCCTCGGTCGCCGTCTCCTCCTGGGAGGACTTCCGCGGCTGCTTCTGCTCCTGGGCCATACCAGTGACCCTATCCACTCGCGCCGACGTCACAAGGACGTTGGTGGTCCGCGGACGGCGCGTCGGGTCAGCGGGTGATGGCGGCGACGAGCGCCTGGGCGGTGTCGCTGCGGTCGATGAGCGCGCCGACGTGCGCCTGGGTGCCCCGGAGGGGGTCGATCGTCGGCACGCGCTGGAGGGACTCGCGTCCGGGCAGGTCGAAGATGACCGAGTCCCAGGAGGCCGCCGCGACGGAGTCGGCGTACTTGTCCAGGCAGCGGCCGCGGAAGTAGGCACGGGTGTCGGTGGGCGGTTCGTGCATGGCTTCCTCGATGGTGGCGTCGTCGAGCAGCCGCTGGATCCGTCCGGACGCCGCGAGCCGGTGGTAGAGGCCCTTGTCCGGGCGGATGTCGGCGTACTGAAGGTCGATGAGGTGCAGCTTGGCGTCGTCCCAGTCGAGCCCGTCGCGGTCGCGGTACTGGGTGAGCAGCTTGAGCTTGGCGACCCAGTCGAGCTCGGTCGCGCACTCCATCGGGTCGCGCTCGAGGCGCGTCAGCACCGACTCCCAGCGCTGGAGCACGTCCAGCGTCTGGGGGTCCGCGTCGGCGCCGAAGCGGTCCTCGACGAACTTCCGCGCCAGGTCGAGGTACTCCAGCTGCAGCTGTACGGCGGTGAGCCGGCGCCCGTCGCGCAGGGTGACCAGGTGCTTGAGCGTCGGGTCGTGCGACACCTCGCGCAGCGATCGCACGGCGCCCTCGACGGACAGGTCGGCGTCGATGAAGCCGTCCTCGATCATCGCCAGCACCAGCGAGGTGGTGCCGGTCTTGAGGTAGATCGAGATCTCGGCGAGGTTGGCGTCGCCGAGGATCACGTGGAGGCGGCGGTAGACGGCGGGGTCGGCGTGCGGCTCGTCGCGGGTGTTGATGATCGGCCGCTTGAGCGTGGTCTCGAGGCCGACCTCGACCTCGAAGTAGTCGGCGCGCTGGCTGATCTGGAAGCCGTGGTCGCGACCGTCCTGGCCGATGCCGACCCGCCCGGCGCCCGTGACGACCTGCCGGGAGACGAAGAACGGCGTCAGGTGCCGCACGATCTCCGCGAACTGCGTCGAGCGGCGCATCAGGTAGTTCTCGTGGGCGCCGTAGGAGGCGCCCTTGTTGTCGGTGTTGTTCTTGTAGAGCAGGATCGGCGCGGTGCCCGGGACCTGGGCGGCCATCCGCGACGCGTCGAGCATGACCTGCTCCCCCGCCTTCTCCCACCGCACCACGTCGAGCGGGGTGGTGACCTCCGGCGAGGAGTACTCCGGGTGCGCGTGGTCGACGTAGAGCCGGGCGCCGTTGCCGAGGATGACGTTGGCCAGACCGAGGTCCTCGTCGGTCAGCTGGCTCGGGTCGGCGACCTGGCGGGACATGTCGAAGCCGCGGGCGTCGCGCAGCGGCGACTCCTCCTCGAAGTCCCAGCGGGCGCGCCGGGCCTTCACCGTCGAGGAGGCGTAGGCGTTGACGATCTGCGACGACGCGACCATCGGGTTGGCGGCGGGCTGCCCCTGCACCGAGATGCCGTACTCGACCTCGGTGCCCATCACGCGTCGTACGCTCATGGCATGAGCCTACGGCTGTGGGACGAACGCGTCGTGCCTCGCCTGACCGACCTCAGCCTGCGCGGGACGGAGGTCGGTGAGCTCCGCGAGGTCGCCTGCGCGGGGCTCACCGGCCGCGTGCTGGAGATCGGCTTCGGCAGCGGCCTCAACGTCCGGTGGTACCCGGGTGAGGTCACCGGCGTCACAGCCATCGAGCCCTCCGACCTCGCCTGGCAGCTGTCGGAGCGCCGTCGGGCGCGCACCGGGCTGCCGGTCGAGCGCGCCGGGCTCGACGGCCAGCGTCTCGACCTGGCCGACGGCTCGCACGACAGCGCGCTGGTCACCTTCAGCCTGTGCACCATCCCCGACGCGCTGCGAGCGCTGCGCGAGGTCCGTCGGGTGGTGCGCGACGGCGGCACCCTGCACGTGCTGGAGCACGGGCTGGCCCCCGACGAGCCCGTACGCCGCTGGCAGCGGCGCCTCGAGCCGGTGCAGCGCGCGATCGCGGGCGGCTGCCACCTCACGCGCGACGTGCCGGCCCTCGTCGCGGAGGCAGGGTGGCACGTCCGGGAGCTGCAGCAGGAGTACCTCCCCGGTCCGGCCGCCAGCCGGCCGTGGACCTTCGGCTACCGGCTGCGGGCGGATTGAGGGGACGGGGCGACGCGGCTCAGCGGCCGCGGCGCAGGAACCCCATCAGGAAGATGACGATGACGACGATGACGACGATGATCAGAATGGTTCGCATTCGTTCAACCTAGCCCTCGCGGCCCTCGCCCGGGCCCTCCCGGCGGGTGGGGCGCTCAGGACTGGCGCGACTGCCAGGCGTGGGCGAGGTTGACCGCCACGATGCCGGCCAGCGTGACCAGGAGTGCGGCGAACTGGCCGTTGACGCCCAACGCGATGCTGATCGGGATGAACGCGATGAGCGAGACGATGCCGAGCGCCAGCTGGCGGGCGCCACCGCCCGCCACCGCCGCCGTACGTCCGCGCTGGAGCGCCACCTGGTCGGCCACCCGGCGGTCCACCGCCCGTTCGATGCGCTCGGCGAAGCCCTCGACCAGCTCGGCGTCGTAGCGTGCGCCGAGCTCGCGCCGGGTCGCCAGCGCAGCCTCGATGTCGCTGTGCCCGAGGTCGTCCTCCGCCGCCATCAGCGGCTCACAGGTACTGCCCGGTGTTGGCGACGGTGTCGATGGAGCGGCCGGGCTCGGTGCCCTGCTTGCCGGTGATGAGGGTGCGGATGAACACGATGCGCTCACCCTTCTTGCCCGAGATCCGCGCCCAGTCGTCGGGGTTGGTCGTGTTGGGCAGGTCCTCGTTCTCCTTGAACTCGTCCACGCACGCCTGGAGCATGTGCTGGACCCGCAGGCCGCGCTGCGCCGGGTTGAGGTCGCTGTCGAGGAAGTCCTTGATCGCCATCTTCTTGGCGCGGTCGACGATGTTCTGGATCATCGCGCCGGAGTTGAAGTCCTTGAAGTAGAGGACCTCCTTGTCGCCGTTGGCGTAGGTGACCTCGAGGAAGCGGTTCTCCTCCGACTCGGTGTACATCCGCTCGACCGTCGCCCGGATCATCGCGTTGACCGTGGCCGCGCGGTCGCCGTGGAACTCGCCGAGGTCCTCGGCGTGCAGCGGCAGCGTGGGCGTGAGGTACTTGGAGAAGATGTCACGCGCCGACTCGGCGTCGGGACGCTCGATCTTGATCTTCACGTCGAGCCGCCCCGGACGCAGGATGGCCGGGTCGATCATGTCCTCGCGGTTGGAGGCGCCGATGACCAGGACGTTCTCCAGTGCCTCGACGCCGTCGATCTCGCTCAGCAGCTGGGGCACGATCGTGTTCTCCACGTCGGAGGACACCCCGGAGCCGCGGGTGCGGAACAGCGAGTCCATCTCGTCGAAGAACACGATGACCGGCGTGCCCAGCGAGGCTTTCTCGCGCGCCCGCTGGAAGACCAGGCGGATGTGGCGCTCGGTCTCGCCGACGTACTTGTTGAGCAGCTCGGGGCCCTTGATGTTGAGGAAGTACGACTTCCCGGATGCACCGGTGCGCTCGGCGACCTTCTTGGCCAGCGAGTTGGCGACCGCCTTCGCGATCAGCGTCTTGCCGCAGCCGGGCGGGCCGTAGAGGAGCACGCCCTTCGGGGGCTTGAGCTCGTGGTCCTTGAACAGCTCGGGGTGGAGGTAGGGCAGCTCGACCGCGTCGCGGATGGCGTCGATCTGGGTGGTGAGGCCGCCGATCTGCGTGTAGTCGATGTCGGGCACCTCCTCCAGCACCAGCTCCTCGACCTCGGACTTGGGCACCACCTCGTAGACGTAGCCGGCGCGGGTGTCGAGCAGCAGCGAGTCGCCGGCGCGGATGGTGACGTCCTCGGCGCGCAGCGGCTCGGCGAGCCGGACGACGCGTTCCTCGTCGGCGTTGGCGATCACGAGGGCGCGCTCGCCGTCGGCGAGGATCTCCTTGAGCATGACGACCTCGCCGACCTGCTCGAAGTCCAGCGCGGCGACGACGTTGAGGGCCTCGTTGAGCATGACCTCCTGGCCACGGACCAGGCCGTCGAGCTCGACGGCCGGGCTGACGCTCACGCGCAGCTTGCGGCCACCGGTGAAGACGTCGACGGAGTCGTCGTCGTTGCGCGTGAGGAAGGTGCCGAAGCCCGCTGGCGGCTGGGCCAGCCGGTCGACCTCCTCCTTGAGCGTGGTGATCTGGTCACGTGCGTCGCGCAGGGTCTGCGCCAGTCGCTCGTTCTGGCTGGACACCGCGGCCAGCGACCGCTGGGCGTCCGCCAGGCGCGTCTCCAGGCCTCGGCCCTGCCCCGGCGCGTCGTCGAGGCGGCGGCGCAGGTCGGTGACCTCTGCCTCCAGGTAGCGCACCTGAGTGGCAAGTTGCTCGCGTGTCGGCTCAGTCATCTCGCACCTCTTCCCGTCGTGCTCCCTTGCGACACTACCCACTGGGCGTCGAGACGGAAGTGCTTATCTCGCCGTGTTGATCACCGTTTCGCAACGCCGGCGTCACCCGGCCTCCAGCCGTCGTTGAGCCGGCGGATCGCGTCGAGCTCGGCGTCGCTGAACGCGCCGGACGCCTCGAGCACCTGCTGGAGGACCGCGGACTTGCCGGCGACGTAGGTGTCGGTGTCCATCCCGGGATCGGCCGCGAGCGCGCGCTTGACGTCGGCGTACGCGTCGCGCAGGTCGTCGCGGCTGCGCAGCACGTCACGGACCGCGAGGTGGTTGCGCACGTTGGCGGTGCCCTCGGCGCAGACGTAGACGTTGCGACGCGGCGGCCCCGGGGCGAAGAAGGCCTCCCGGCCGGTGACCCCGAGGTCTCCGCGGTGCTCGTAGCCGACGGACTCCAGCGCGGCGATCGCCGCGGGGACGTCACCGGGCGCCACGACCACGTCGACGTCCAGGACCGGCTTCGCCGCGAGCCCCGGCACCGAGGTGGAGCCGACGTGCTCGACCCGGGCGGACGCGAGGTCGGCCAGCGCGTCGCGCAGGACGGCGGCCACCTCGTCGAACTGGCCGGCCCACTGCGGCGACCAGTCGACGACCTCGACCCCGGTCACCTGTCGGTGTCGGGGTGGCCGTCGGTGGCTTCCAGAGGAGGTACGTCGGCCGGGCGTGGGCCGGTGTAGTCCGGGCCGTACGCGCCCGGCGCGGGACGGCGGGTCTTGCGCGGCGGCTTCTCCCCCGGGGCCATGCGGCGGGCGGTGACGAGGAAGGCGGTGTGACCGATCATCTTGTGGCCGGGGCGGACCGCGAGGCCCTCGACGTGCCAGTCGCGCACCAGCGACTCCCAGGGCTGCGGCTCGGTGAAGCCGCCGTGGGTGCGCAGCGTCTCGACCACCCGGGAGAGCTGGGTGGTCGTGGCGACGTAGGCGCACACGATGCCCCCGGGGACGAGCGCGTCCGCGACGGCGTCGACGCAGCTCCACGGGTCGAGCATGTCGAGGATGACGCGGTCGACCTTCGCGCCGAGCGAGGGCAGGCCGTCCTTGAGGTCACCCAGGCGCAGGTCCCAGGCCGGGTGGGTCTGGCCCTCGGGTGCGGAGAAGAACTGGTTGACGTTGCGCCGCGCCACGTCCGCGAACTCCTCGCGGAGCTCGAAGGAGGTCACCCGGCCCCACGGCCCGACGGCGCGCAGCAGCGAGCAGGTGAGCGCCCCGGAGCCGGCACCCGCCTCGACCACCCGGGCGCCGGGGTAGATGTCGGCCAGCGACACGATCTGGGCCGCGTCCTTCGGGTAGACCACGGCCGCACCGCGCGGCATCGAGACGACGAACTCGTTGAGCAGCGGGCGGAAGACGAGGTACTGCCCGCCGGCCGACGAGGTGACGGTGAAGCCTTCCTCGCGGCCGATGAGGTCGTCGTGGTCGAGGTGACCCTTGTTGGAGAAGAAGCGCTTGCCCCCGACGAGCTCGAAGTTGTGCTTGCGGCCCTTCTGGTCGACGAGGCGAACCCACTCGCCCTCACGCAGGGGGCCGCGGTGGACGCCGGACCAGGCCTCGGCAGGGACGTCGGGAGACTGCTCGGACATGCCGCGCAGACTAGTGGCCGGAGGGCCGATTCGCTCAGCCGGCGGCGTTGTCGCGGAAGGCCCGGTCGACGTCGGCGGTGGCGAGCACGCCGTAGATGCGGCCGTCGTCCTCGACGAGGAGGTACTCCTCGGCGGGTCGCCTGCTGATCGCGAGGATGAGCTCCTCCCCCGCGACCGTGGCGGGCAGGGTCAGGCCCTCCTCCATCGCCCGCGCGACGGTGGACACCGGCACCCACGGGCGCCGCTCGGCGGGCATCGCGGTCACCGCCGCCTCGTTGACGATGCCCAGCGGACGACCGTCGGGCGAGACCGTCACGATGCTCCCCGCCTGCGCCTCCTGGGCGCGGCGCACCGCCTCGGCCAGCGGGAGGTCCGCAGGGACGGTCAGGGTGCGGCGCGCGAGAGGGCGCGCCACGAGCGCCGGCAACCGTTGGCGGAGCCGGGCGTGGGTCATCGCCGCGGTCGCCCCGGTCCAGAGGAAGAGGCCGAGGATGAAGACGAGGACGAGGTCCATGATCGACGCCGGCACGCCCGTGAGCGGCTCCTGCACCACTGGCCACGCGAGCAGCGCCAACGCGGCCAGGCGACCGCCCCAGCCGGCCACGATCGTGGCGCGGTGCTGGTTGCCCGAGGCGCCCCAGACCAGCGCCTTGAGCACGCGCCCGCCGTCGAGCGGCAGGCCGGGCACGAGGTTGAGCACGCCGATGACGAGGTTGGCCGCAGCGAGGCTCCAGACCGCCTCCCGCACCAGGCCGTCGGGGACCACGAACCAGAGCCCGGCGGCCGCCAGGCCCACCGCGATCGAGGTCAGCGGACCGACCACCGCGATCCAGAACTCGTGGCGCGGCTTGCGCGACTGGCCGTCGATCTCGGTCATGCCGCCGAGGAAGTGCAGCGTGATGGAGGTGACGCCGTAGCCGAGGCGCTGGGCGGTGACCGCGTGGGAGGCCTCGTGCAGCAGCACGGACAGGTAGAGCACGACGGCGAAGACCAGGCCGGCGACGTACTTCCAGAAGCCAAGGCCGGGCTCGACCTGCTCGATGCGCGGTGCGAACGACAGCGAGATCAGGATCGCCACGAGGATCCACGAGCTGGTGATCAGCACGTCGATGCCGGCGATCGACCCGATCCTGAGCGTGCCCGGTGCCCGCGGGCCGCGGCGGGTCGGCTGCGGCTGGGCAGCGGGCGGACCGGGTCTCTCATCAGGCACGACACGACCCTAACGAACGCCACCCACAGGCGGTCCGCGCGCACGGCGCTGTCGTACGCCTCGCCTAGGGTGGCCGCGTCATGTCGATCTCCGCTGCACCGTCCTCGTCCGGCGACTCCCTCGCCGGCTCCCCCGCGGACTCTCCCGCCGAGCGGGTCTCCACACCAGTGGACGGAGTCGACGTCCTCGGGGCGCTGTCGCCCAGCCGTGCCGGCGACTTCATGGCCTGCCCCCTGATGTACCGCTTCCGCACGATCGACAAGCTCCCCGAGGAGCCCTCACCGGACGCGGTGCGGGGCACCGTGGTGCACAAGGTCCTCGAGGACCTCTTCGACCTCCCGGCGCCCGACCGCACGCCCGACCGGGCCGCCGACATGCTCGTGCCGGCCTGGGACGCGCTGCTCGAGGCGGAGCCGGGGCTGGCCGAGATGTTCTCCGGCGAGGGCCCCGACGTCGCCTCGTGGTTGGCGTCCTGCCGCACGGTGCTGGCGCGCTACTTCGACCTCGAGGACCCCCGCCGCCTCGAGCCGGCGGAGCGCGAGCTCTACGTCGAGGCGCTCCTCGACTCCAGGCTGCTGCTCCGGGGGTTCGTCGACCGCATCGACGTCGCGCCCGACGGCCGGGTCAGGGTGGTCGACTACAAGGGCCTAGCCCTCGACACCCCTCTTCCCACTCCCACTGGTTGGACCACGATGGCAGATGTCGCCGTGGGCGACGAGCTCCTCGGTCGAAGCGGACGTGCGACGCGGGTCGTCGCGAAGTCACAGGTGCACCACCGACCTTGCTACCGGGTGTCGTTCAAGGATGGATCTTCGGTGGTCGCGGACAACGTCCACCTGTGGAGGGTCGTCACCAGCAGACGGCAGCAGCAGGTGGAGGACGTGATCAGCACCGAGTCCCTTGCCCGTGAGCTGGCGGCGCTGCGAGCCGACGGCCGACCCAGCTCGCTCTGGGTGTCGTCGGCGTCTCCACTGGTCACCCCCGATGTCGAGCTTCCCATCGATCCGTGGTTGCTGGGTGCGTGGCTCGGAGACGGTGATTGCGCCAATGGCGGTCTCACGGTTGGCAAGAAGGACCTTGCCGACACCCTCGTCCTCGTGAAGGCCGCCTGGGACAAGGCAGTCCTTGTTCGGGAGGAACAGTCAGCCTTCCGCGTCACACCGTCCAAGGACCCCAGCCAGTGCACCTTCGGACATGACGAGTTCCGTCCGGCGACCGTAGGGCATCAGACGAGGCGCTGCGCTCACGAGGAGCTGCACCGCGGGGCGGTCCAGGTCAACCTGTCCTTGTCGGGCAAGCTACGGCGCGAGGGCCTGTTGCACAACAAGCACATTCCGCGTCGGTTCCTACGAAGCGGGACGGAGCAGCGCATCGCGCTCCTGCGGGGCCTCATGGACACGGATGGATGGTGGAACACGACGCGCCGCCGAGCCTGGTTCACGACCACTGACGACACGTTGGCTCGTGACGTGGTCGAGCTGATGCGCACCTTGGGCATCAATCCGTGCCACTCCCAGAAGCCCTACACGAACGCCGTCCGCAACGACCGGACATGGCACGTCATCGAGTTCACGCCGTCGTGGTTCAACCCCTTCTCACTTCCCCGCAAGGCACTCGCCTCCCAAGGAGCAATCACGCCTCTGCAACAGGATCTCTCCAGCCGACGGGTGATTGCTCGGGTGGACCAGGTCGCCTCCGTGCCGACGCAGTGCGTCGCTGTAGACGCGCCGGATTCCATGTACCTGTGCGGCGAGGGCTTCATCCCAACACACAACACCGGGCGCAGCCCGAGCGAGGGCTTCGAGGCCAAGGCGCTGTTCCAGATGAAGTTCTACGCGCTGGTGATCTGGCGCCTGCGCGGGATCGTCCCGTCGGTGCTGCAGCTGATCTACCTCGGCAACGGCGAGATCGTGCGCTACGAGCCCGACGAGGACGACCTCCGCGCCACCGAGCGCAAGGTCGAGGCGATCTGGACGGCCATCCAGCTCGCGCAGCAGACCGGTGACTGGCGACCGAGCCCGTCGCGGCTGTGCGACTGGTGCTCCTACCACCAGTACTGCCCGACCAAGGGCGGCGTGGTGCCGCCGCTGCCCGTGCGACCCGCGCCGGTGCGCGACGTGTCGACCGACGAGTCGACCGACTGAGCGGGCGGGCCGACTCCCGACTCCCGGGCTCGCCCGGTCCGTCATCCGAACCCGAGCCCATCGGTTCCGGTTCGGATGACCTAGCACGCCTCCGGCGGGTTCAGATCCCGATGTCGGCGGCGGGCGGGGTGAGCGGTGCTGCGCCGTCGTCCGGCCCGCCCCACGGGCTCTCCACCAGCTGTGCCTCCACCTGGTGCGGCTTCAGCTCCCCCGCCGCGATCTGCTCGGCGAAGTGGCAGGCCACGCGGTGGCTGTCGGAGACGCCGGGCACGTCGACCACGCGCAGCTGCGGGCGCTCGGTGTCGCAGAGCGTCTCCTGCCGCCACGGGCAGCGGGTGTGGAACCTGCAGCCCGACGGCGGGTTGGCGGGGGACGGCAGGTCCCCCGTGAGCAGGATCTGCTCGCGCGAGTCCTCGACCTTCGGGTCCGGGACCGGCACCGCCGACATCAGCGCGCGGGTGTAGGGGTGCAACGGGATGTCGTAGAGCTCGCCCGCGCCGGACTCCTCCACCAGCCCGCCGAGGTACATCACCCCGATCCGGTCGCTGATGTGGCGCACCACGGCGAGGTCGTGGGCGACGACGAGGTAGGTCAGGCCGAGCTCGTCCTGGAGGTCCTGGAGCAGGTTGATCACCTGCGCCTGGATGGAGACGTCGAGGGCACTGACGGGCTCGTCGGCCACGATCAGGTCGGGGCCGACCGACAGGGCCCGGGCGATGCCGATGCGCTGGCGCTGTCCACCGGAGAACTCGTGGGGGTACTTGCTGAGCGCCGCGGCCGGCAGGCCCACGGCGGCCATCAGCTCGCGGAGCCGGGCGTGGGTCGCCGCCTTGTCCTTGTCGAGCCCGTGGGCGCGCATGCCCTCGAGCAGCAGTGCCTCGACCGTCTGCCGCGGGTCCAGGCTCGACATCGGGTCCTGGAAGACCATCTGGAACCGCTTGCGCTCCTTGCGCAGCGCCTCGCCCTTGAGCGACGCGATGTCGACCCCGTCGAACACCACGTGCCCCGCCGTGGGCGGCTCGAGGTTGAGGATGGCCTTGCCGAGCGTGGACTTGCCGCAGCCCGACTCCCCCACCAGCCCGTAGGTCTCGCCCCTCCGGATCGACAGGTCGACGCCGTCGACGGCGCGCACGTGGCCGACCGTGCGGTCGAACACGAGCCCGCTCTTGATCGGGAAGTGCACCTCCAGGCCGGTCACCTCCACCAGCACGTCAGAGGCGTCGGGGGCTGCCGGGGTGGGTGCCTGGTCCGTCGTGGTGCTCACCGGGTGCCTCCCATCGGGTTGAAGCAGCGGAAGCCGACGACCTGGTCGCCCTCCCACTCGGGCATCTCGCGCGTGCAGACGTCGAGCACGTTGGGGCAGCGTGGCGCGAACGCGCAGGCGGACGCCCACGGCAGGTTGTCCGCGACCGACCCGGGCACGGGAGAGAGCTTCTCGCCGCGCGGGGCGTCCAGCCGCGGGATCGAGTTGAGCAGCCCGACCGTGTAGGGGTGGCGCGGACGCTCGAAGAGGCCGTGCCGCCCGCCGCGCTCGACGATCTTGCCGCCGTAGAGCACGTTGACCTCGTCGCACAGCCCCGCGACGACGCCGAGGTCGTGGGTGATCATCACCAGTGCGGTGCCGGTGTCGACGACCAGCTCCTTGAGCAGGGCGAGGATCTGCGCCTGGATCGTCACGTCGAGCGCCGTGGTCGGCTCGTCGGCGATCAGCAGGCGCGGGTTGCAGGCCAGGGCCATGGCGATGAGCGCGCGCTGACGCATACCGCCGCTGAGCTGGTGGGGGTAGTTGGCCAGCCGAGCCTTGGGGTCGGGGATGCCGACCCGGTCGAGCAGCTCGGCGGCCTTGGGCGTGGCCTCCTTGCGGCTCAGGCCCTGGTGGCGCTCCATCACCTCGGTGACCTGCCGGCCGATGGTGATGACCGGGTTCAGCGACGACAACGGGTCCTGGAAGATCATGGCGATGTCGGCACCCCGGCGGTCGCGCATCGCCGACGGCGACAACGACAGCAGGTCCTCGCCGTCGAACAGCGCCGCGCCGGAGACCCGGTTGCCGCGCGACGGGAGCAGGCCCATGATCGCGAGCGACGTCACCGACTTGCCGCACCCGGACTCGCCGACGAGGCCTACGGTCTGCCCCGGGCGTACGTCGAAGCTGACGCCGTCGACAGCCTTGAACGGCTCCTGGCCGTGGCGGGCGAAGGTCACCTCCAGGTCGCGGACCGACAGGAGCGGCTCGCCGGACGCGGCCGGACGGCGGGACTGCTGCGTCACCTGCGTCATGGTCACCTCCTCGTCTTCGGGTCGAGGGCCTCGCGCAGCGACTCACCCATCAGTGTGAAGCCCAGCGCGACCACGATGATGCACCCGGCCGGGTAGAAGGCGAGGTGCGGCGCCTCGGTGATGTAGGGCTGGGCCAGGCCGAGCATCTGTCCCCATTCGGGTTGTCTCTGGTCGGGGTTGCCCAGTCCGAGGAAGGACAGGGCGGCAGCCTCGATGATGGCCACGGCCAGCGACAGGGTCGCCTGCACGATCACCGGCCCCATGGCGTTGGGCAGCATGTGCCGGAACACGATCGCGCGTGGTCGTACGCCGAGGGAGCGCGCTGCGAGCACGTGGTCGCTCGAGCGCTGGGCCAGCATCGACCCGCGCAGGAGACGGGCGAAGATCGGCACCTGGATGATCGCGATGGCCACCACGACGGTCCACTGGCTGGGGTTGCGCGCCAGCGAGGCGATGGTGAAGGCCAGCAGGAGCGACGGGAGCGAGAGCATCACGTCGACGATCCGCATGACCAGCGAGTCGACCCAGCCGCCGACGGCGCCCGCGAGGGTCCCGAGGGTGACCCCGCCGATGAGGCCGAACAGCGTCGCGAAGACACCGACGATCAGCGTCTGGCGGCTGCCGACGATCAGGCGCGAGAACAGGTCGCGGCCGCGGTCGTCACCGCCGAGCAGGTGGCCGGCCTCGGGGCCGGGCACCGGGTTGCTCTGCGGTCGGACCTTGTCGAGCAGCGGGCGGGCCGTGACGTCCCACGGTGCGATCCACGGTGCGATCACGGCGAGGACGACGAACGCGACGGTGATCGCGAGGCCGATGAGGAAGATCGGGTTGCGGCGCAGGCGCTGCCAGGCGCTCCGGATCAGGGAGACGCCCGGCTGGTCGTCGACGGTGCCGGCCGTGGCCAGGTCGTCGATGCGCTGCTTGCGCAGCCCGCCGTAGGTCGTCCGGCGCGGGGTCTGCGACGAGGACTCGTGCTGGTCGTCGTGCCGGTCGGTGGTCGGGTCGCTCATGTCAGCTCACCTCGTCCGGATCCGGGGATCGATGATCGCGTAGGCGATGTCGACCATCAGGTTGACCAGGACGTAGATCGCGGCCGCGGCCATGATCAGCACCTGGAGCACGGGGTAGTCCTTCTCGCGGAAGGCGGTGGCGAGCGCCTCACCGACACCGCGGTAGGAGAAGACGGTCTCGGTCAGCACCGCTCCGGAGAGCAGCCCGCCGACCTGGAGGCCGATGGTCGTCACCACCGGCAGCATCGCGTTGCGCAGGACGTGGCGGCCGCGGATCACCTTGGCGGTGAGCCCCTTCGCCTCCGCGGTGCGGACGTAGTCCTCGTCGAGCACGTCGAGCACCGAGGCCCGGGTGATGCGGAAGATCACCGCGAAGGGGATCGTCGAGAGTGCGAGCGCCGGCAGGATCAGGTGCTTGAGAGCGTCCCAGGAGGCATCCCACTCGCGCGTCAGGATGCCGTCGAGGACGAACATGCCCGTCACCCGGGTCGCGTCCATGCCGGTGGACTGGCGCCCGGAGACCGGCAGCAGGTTCCACTCGACCGCGAAGAAGTACTTGAGCAGGAAGGCGGTGAAGAAGACCGGCACCGCGACGCCGACGAGCGAGAAGATGACCGCTCCGGCGTCGGCCGGTGACCCGCGCCGACGTGCGGCGAAGTAGCCCAGCGGGATGCCGAGCGCGACGGCCAGCACCATGGCCAGGAACGAGAGCTCGATCGTCGCCGGCAGCCGCTGCAGGAAGATGTCGAGCGCGTCCTCACCCGGGAGCACCTTGGTGGAGACGCCGAAGTCGCCCTGCACGGCACGCTGCAGGAACTTGCCGTACTGCACCGGCAGCGGCTGGTCGAGGCCGAGCGCCGCCTCCAGCGCGGCGCGGCGCTCGGGGGTCTGGCGCTCCCCCAGCATGGCCGACACCGGCCCGCCCGGCAGCGAGCGCAGCCAGGCGAAGACGAGCATGGACAGCACGAGGACCACCAGCAGCATCTGCAGCAGTCGTCGTACGACGAAGCGGATCACACGAGCTCCTCACACGCCTGTGTGGTCCGGGGGCCGCCGGGCCGGCGGCCCCCGGACGTCACGTACATCGAACGGTCAGCGGGTGGGGGTCACTCCCCGCCCACCGAGACCGTGTCGAACTCCTCGGCGGTCAGCGGGCTCGGGATCACGCCCTCCACGCCGGGACCGACCACGAGGGCCGGCGGCGAGTGGCTGATCGGCAGGCCCGGGAGGTACTCCTCCATGATCTGCTGGTTGATCTTCTCGAACGCAGCACCCCGCTCGGCGTCGTCGACGATGGCGTCGGCGGTCTTGAGGTCGTCGGCCAGCTGCTTGCCCCACGGCATGACCTCGGTGCCGAAGTCGTTCTCCTTGAGGTTGCCGAAGAACGTCCCGATGAAGTTGAACGGCGAGTCGTAGTCACCGGTCCAGCCCAGGATGTAGGCGTCGTACTTGCCCGCGGTGACGTTGTCGAGGTAGCCACCGTTCCAGGACGCGGTCTTGACGTTGACCTTGATGCCGACGGCCTCGAGGTCGGTGCGCAGCGCCTCGTAGATCTTCTCCGGGTCCGGCATGTACGGCCGGCTGACCTCGGTCGGGTAGGCGAAGTTCAGGGTCATCCCCTCGGCGCCGGCCTCGGCGAGGAGCTTCTTCGCCTCGTCGGGGTCGTACGAGTAGGGCTGCAGGTTGGTGTTGTAGCCGCTGACCGTGTCGGGCATGAACTGCGTCGCGACCGCGGCACCCTCGGGCAGCTGGGTCTGGACGAGCTGCTCGCGGTTGAGCGCGTGGTAGAGCGCCTGACGGACCTTGAGGTCCTTCAGCTGCGGGTTCGCCTCGGGGTTCAGGCCGAGGTAGAGGATGTTGAACGGGTCGCGGACCTCGACGCTGTTGCCGTCGTCCTCGAGCCCGGCCCAGTCGACCGGGTTGGGCAGGTCGTAGCCGTTGATGCTGCCGGCCTCGAGCTCCTGGCGGCGCGTGCTCTCGTCGGGGATGACGCGGAACACGATCTCGCTGGACTTGGCCTTCTCGCCCCAGTAGTCGTCGTTGCGCTCCAGCGAGATCTCGCCGTTGGCCTCGTCGTACTCACCGAACGTGAACGGGCCGGTGCCGACCGGGTTGTTGGCGTAGTCCGGGAAGCTGAAGCCCTCGCCCTCGGCGGCGATGCCGTTGGCGTCCCCCTCCTCGAGCGCCTTGGGCGACTGCATGGAGAGTGCCTCGAGGGAGAGCATGGTCGGGAAGCCGGACGTCGGGCCGGAGATGCTGATCTTGGCCTCGTAGTCGCCGGTGGCCTCGCAGCCCTGGTAGAGCGAGTTCGCGGCGTCGTTGGAGAACGCGCCCATGACGTAGCCCCAGTACTCGCCGGCGGTCTGGCCGGCCTCGTTCTGGTCGAACATCCGCTCGAAGTTGTAGCAGACGGCCTCGGCGTTGAACGGCTCACCGTCGTGGAACGTCACGTCGTCGCGGAGCTTGAAGGTCCACTCGGTGCCGTCGTCGTTGGGGGTCCACTCGGTGGCCAGCTCGGGCACGACCTCGGCCGTGCCGGGCTTGATGCCCACGAGGCCCTCGAACATCTGGCGGGTGACCCGGAAGGTCTCGCCGTCGGTGGCGTAGAACGGGTCGAACATCTCGGGGGCACCGGCGGCACCGAACACGAAGGTCCCGTCGTCGCCACCGCCTCCCCCGTTGTCGTCATTGCGCTCACTGTCGGCGCAGCTGGCCAGGGTGGCGGCCGTGAGCACGGCCATCGTCCAGGTCGCCACGGTGCGTTTCGGAGACATCCGAGGTCCTTCCGTCCGGAATGCGTTCGTCCGAGCACCCTAGACCGGACGATGTGGGCTGGGCCACAACGCCGTGGTCACGGTCGTGTCACACCTTGGCAGCCCGCGGGTGTGCCGCCGCAGGGGCTCAGCGGCGGGTGAGCTCGGCCAGGCGCGCCGCGTCGACGCCGACGAGCGTGTCGACGAACACCCGTCCCTCGCCCTCGAGGATCGGCACGTGGTGGGGCACGCAGAGCACCGTGCAGCCGGCGGCCACGCCGGACTTCGCTCCGGTGTTGGAGTCCTCGATGGCGACGCAATCCTCGGGGCGCAGGCCGAGCTCGGCGGCCGCGGTGAGGTAGGGCTCGGGGTGCGGCTTGCCGAACTCGACGCGGTCGCCCGTCACCACCGTCACGAAGGTGCGCTCGGGCAGCTGGGCGAGGATCGGCGCGACGAAGCGCTGCCAGGACATGGTGACCAGCGCACAGGGGATCCCGTGGGCCTCGAGGTCGACGAGCAGCTCGCGGGCGCCGGGACGCCACGGCACCGCCGCCTCGACGCGTGCCACCACTCCGTCGAGCAGCTCCTCGACGATCTGCTGAGGGGTCAGGTCGATGCCCATGTGCTCCCGGATGTAGGCACCGGAGTCGAGCAGCGCCTTGCCGACGAGGTTCAGCGCGTGCTCCTCCGACCACGTCCCGCCGTACTTCTGCGCCAGCTCGAACTCCGTGGCGATCCAGTAGGGCTCGGTGTCGACGAGGGTGCCGTCCATGTCCCACAGGACCGCGGCCGGGTGGCCGGGCGTCGCGCTCGTCGGGATGGTGCTCGGCATGCCTACGGACTCCACGTGACCAGTCATCTCGGTCGCCACCCTAGACGGGCCGCACCGTGGTCAGGGATTCGCGGAGTCGCGGGGCAGGCTGACCACGAACGTGGTCGGGTTCACGCCGTTCGGCGGCTCGTAGGCGACGTCACCACCGTGGCCCCGGACGATCTCGCGCACGAGGTAGAGGCCGAGGCCCGATCCGCCTGCGGCGCCGCTGGTGGCGTGCCGGTCGAACAGCCGGGGCACCAGGTCGTCGGGCACCCCCTGGCCGGCATCGGTGATGCGGAGCTCGACCGCGTCGTCGGCCACCCGGGCCGCCACCGCGATCGGCGCCTCCCCGTGGCGTACGGCGTTGTCGAGCAGGTTGTCCAGGGCCTGGGCCAGACGGACCTCGTCCCCCTGGACGACGGCGTGCTCGGGCACGTCGACCTCGACCTGGACGCCCGGTCCCGCGCTCGCACGGCGGGCGGCGGCGCTGCGGACCAGCTCGGACAGCGACACGCTGCCCGTCTCGTATCGGATGCCCGTGCCCTGGAGCTGCGATGCCGCGGTCAGGTCGGCCGTCAACCGGCGCAGGCGCTCGGTGCTGGTGCGGATCCCGCGCCAGAACTGGTCGCGCTCGTGGGACGACATGTCCTCGTGGGACGTCTCGAGCAGGTGCGCGCTGCCGTCGATCACCGCCGTCGGGTTGCGCAGCTCGTGGGCAGTGACGGCAAGGAGGCGGGCCTGCTCTGCGGCTGCCTCCTGCCGGTCCGCGGCGTGCTGGCGCTGCTCGGTCTGGTCGCGGGTGATCTTGGTGAACCCGACGTGCTTGCCCCGGTCGTCGTGCACGGCACTGATGACGATGTTCGCCCAGAAACGGGTTCCGTCCTGGCGCACCCGCCAGCCGTCCTCGGCGATCGACCCGTCCCGCAGCGCCACTTCGAGATTGTGCTCCGGGTGGCCGGTCAGCTGCTCCTCCTCGGGGTAGAAGACCCGGAAGTGCCGACCCACGATCTCCGCTGCCTCGTAGCCCTTGATCCTCTTGGCCCCGGCGTTCCAGCTCACCACGATGCCTGAGGGGTCGAGCATGAAGATCGCGTAGTCCTCGACTGCGGCGACGATGAGGCGGAAGTTCTCCTCGCTGCGGTGCAGCTCCTCCTCGGCTGCGCGCTGCGCGCTGATGTCCTGCACCTGCGCGAAGACGTAGAGCAGCTCCCCGACGCCGTCGCGGATGGGGACCAGCGTCACGAGCGCCGTACGCCTCGAGGTGACGCCGGGCGGGGCCGGGATGGGGTGCTCGAAGGTCGCCACCTTCCCCTGGGAGGAGCGCAGCACCTCGAGCCGGTGGTCGAGGACCTCCCCGCGCCCTCCGGTCAGGCGGCCGTAGTCGACCCCGACGAGGTCACTCGCCGAGCACGACATCAGCTCTGCCAGCGCATCGTTGGCCCGCACGATGGTGGCGTTCACGGTCAGCGTGGCCATGCCGATGGCTGCCCGGTCGAAGAGGGCACGGAAGCCCTCGACGTGCTCGTCCAGGATCGACTGCTCGATCTCGGCCACGTCGACGTCGTCGAGAGGGACGCCGGCGACCAGCGCCTCGTCGGGCGGCGGCTCCACTGGTGCCGGCCTGGGCCTGCGCAGGCTTTGGATCAGGCGGTCCGGGAGCTCGTCCAGCGGGATCGACTTCTCGATGAAGTCGAGCGCACCGAGCTCGCCGAGCTCGGTGGTGAGGTCGCTGCCACTGAAGCCGCTGAACATGACGACCGCGGTGTCCGGCTGGACGGCGAGGATCGCCGGCAGCGTCTCCACGCCGTCCATCGCGGGCATCGAGACGTCGAGCAGCACCACGTCGGGCCGGTGCCGCAGGACCAGGCCGATGGCCTCCTCGCCGTCAGCGGCCTCGCCGAGGACCTCGAAGAGCCCCGACGACTCCAGCCGCATCCGCACGAGGGTGCGTACGTCGACGGAGTCGTCGACCAGCACCACCGAGACCTTGCCGGTCCCCATCGCCTTCCTCCTCCAGCTCGCTCGGGACATCATCGCCCCGACGGCCGTCGGCTGCCGGGTAGGTCGTCCTGTGTCGCCGGTTCCCACCTGACGCCTTCTGATGCATGGCGCCCCGCGCGGAGGGGTGGGCTCGCTAGTCCTCCGGGTCGTAGCCGAGGTTCGGGGAGAGCCACCGCTCGGCCTCGGCGAGGGTCCAGCCCTTGCGCTCGGCGTAGTCGGCGACCTGGTCGCGGTTGAGCCGGCCCACCACGAAGTACTGCGCCTGCGGGTGGGAGTAGTAGAAGCCGCTGACGGACGCTCCGGGCCACATCGCCATCGAGTCGGTGAGCTGGATGCCGGTGTGCTCCTCGACGTCGAGGAGCTCCCACAGCGTCCGCTTCTCGGTGTGCTCGGGGCAGGCGGGGTAGCCGGGCGCCGGGCGGATGCCGTCGTACTGCTCCTTGATCAGCCCCACGTTGTCGAGCTGCTCGTCGGGGGCGTAGCCCCACAGCTCCTTGCGGACCCGCTCGTGCAGCCGCTCGGCGAACGCCTCGGCGAGACGGTCGGCCAGCGACTCCAGGAGGATCGCGTTGTAGTCGTCGAGCTCCTCGCGGAAGGCCCGCACCCGCTCGCCCACCCCGTCGCCCGCGGTCACCGCGAAGGCCCCCACGTGGTCGCGCAGGCCGGTCTCCTTGGGGGCGACGTAGTCGGCGAGCGACCGGTTGGGCACGCCGCCGCGGTGCTCGCCCTGCTGCCGCAGGTGGTGGAGCCTGGCGTGGACCGTGGTGCGGTCGCCGTCGAGGTAGAGCTCGACGTCGTCGCCGACCGAGTTGGCCGGGAAGAAGCCGACCACGCCGTGGGCGCGGATCCACTTCTCCTCGACGATGCGGTCGAGCATCTCCTGCGCGTCGTCGTAGAGCTTGCGCGCGGCCGGACCGGAGCTGGGGTTGTTGAGGATGTCGGGGAAGGCACCCTTCATCTCCCAGGCGTTGAAGAACGGCTGCCAGTCGATGTAGCGACGCAGCACCTCGAGGTCGTGGTCACGGAACGTCCGGACGTGCTGGGTCACCTGCGTGCCGGTGATCGGCGACACCGCGTGGTCCTGCTGCAGCAGCAGGTGGGGCCGGGGCGGGTGGTAGTCGCTCCAGTCGATCGGGGTCGCGTTGGCGCGGGCCGCCTCCAGCGGCACCATCGGCCGGTCGTGCTTGGCCGCGTGCCGCGTGCGCAGGGAGTCGAAGTCGGCCTTGACGTCAGCGAGCAGCTGCTCGCGCTGCGTCGGGTGCAGGAGCGCGGCGGCCGTCGGGACCGAGCGTGAGGCGTCCTTGACCCACACGACCGGGCCGTCGTACTTCTGGTCGATCTTGACCGCGGTGTGCGCGCGCGAGGTGGTGGCGCCGCCGATGAGCAGCGGGATCTCGAGCCCGAGGCGCTGCATCTCGGAGGCGAAGTTGACCATCTCGTCGAGCGAGGGCGTGATCAGCCCGGACAGTCCGATGATGTCGGCGCTGTGCTCCTGCGCCGCGTCGAGGATCTTCTGCGCAGGCACCATCACCCCGAGGTCGATGACCTCGTAGTTGTTGCACTGGAGCACGACGCCGACGATGTTCTTCCCGATGTCGTGGACGTCGCCCTTGACGGTCGCCATCACGATCGTGCCGTTGGTGTCCTTCTGCTTGGCCAGCTCGGGGTCCTTGGCCTTCTCCTCCTCGATGAACGGGATCAGGTAGGCGACCGCCTTCTTCATCACGCGGGCGCTCTTGACCACCTGGGGCAGGAACATCTTGCCGTCGCCGAAGAGGTCGCCGACGACGTTCATGCCGTCCATCAGCGGACCCTCGATCACCTCGATGGGCCGGCCGCCCGCCTCCGCGATCTCGGCGCGCAGGGCTTCGGTGTCGGCCTCGACGTGGGCGTCGATGCCCTTCACCAGGGCGTGCGTGATGCGCTCGCGCAGCGGCAGCGCGCGCCACTCGTCCTCGGACTCCTCGACGGCGCCGGCAGCGATGTTGAAGCGCTCGGCCACCTCGAGCAGCCGCTCCGCGGCGTCGGGCCGCCGGTTGAGCACGACGTCCTCGATGCGCTCGCGCAGCTCGGGGTCGACCTCGTCGTAGACGACGAGCGCCCCGGCGTTGACGATGCCCATGTCGAGGCCCGCGCGGATCGCGTGGTAGAGGAAGACCGCGTGGATGGCCTCGCGGACCGGGTTGTTGCCGCGGAACGAGAACGACACGTTGGAGATGCCGCCGCTGACCTTGGCACCGGGCAGGTTCTGCTTGATCCAGCGGGTGGCCTCGATGAAGTCCTGGCCGTAGCCGGCGTGCTCCTCGATGCCGGTCGCGACGGCGAAGACATTGGGGTCGAAGATGATGTCCTCGGGCGGGAAGCCGACCTCGTCGACCAGGATCCGGTAGGCACGCTCGCAGATCAGCTTGCGCCGCTCGAGGTTGTCGGCCTGCCCGTCCTCGTCGAAGGCCATCACGACCACGGCGGCGCCGTACTTGCGGCACAGCCGGGCATGGTCGCGGAAGGCGTCCTCCCCCTCCTTCATGGAGATGGAGTTGACGATCGCCTTGCCCTGGACGCACTTCAGCCCGGCCTCGATCACCTCCCACTTCGAGGAGTCGACCATCACGGGCACGCGGCTGATGTCGGGCTCGGCGGCGATCAGCTTGAGGAAGCGGTCCATCGCGGCGACGCCGTCGATCATGCCCTCGTCCATGTTGACGTCGATGACCTGCGCACCCGACTCGACCTGCTGCGCGGCGACGGTCAGCGCCGTGTCGTAGTCGCCGTCCTTGATGAGCTTGCGGAAGCGGGCGGAGCCGGTGATGTTGGTGCGCTCGCCGACGTTGACGAAGAGGCTGTCCTCGGTGATCGTCAGCGGCTCGAGGCCGGAGAGCCGCATGACCGGAGCGACCTCGACGGGCGTACGCCGCTCCTTGCCCTCCACCGCGGACGAGATCGCGGCGATGTGCTCGGGCGTGGTGCCGCAGCAGCCGCCGACGAGGTTGAGGAAGCCGGCCTCGGCGAACTCGGACAGGACGGCGGCGGTCTGCTCGGGGGTCTCGTCGTACTCGCCGAAGGCGTTGGGGAGGCCGGCGTTCGGGTAGACGCTCACGAAGGAGTCGGCGAGGCGGGAGAGCTCGGCGACGTAGGGGCGCATGTCGCGGGCGCCCAGCGCGCAGTTGAGGCCGACGGCGAGCGGCCGGGCGTGCCGGATCGAGTCCCAGAAGGCCTCGGTGACCTGGCCGGAGAGCGTACGACCCGAGGCGTCGGTGATCGTGCCGGAGATGATGACCGGCCAGCGGCGGTCCTGCTCCTCGAACAGCGTCTCGACCGCGAAGATCGCCGCCTTGGCGTTGAGGGTGTCGAAGATCGTCTCGATCATGAGCAGGTCGGCGCCACCGTCGACCAGGCCGCGGGCGGCGACGAGGTAGGCCTCGGCGAGCTGGTCGAAGGACACGTTGCGCGCGCCGGGGTCGTTGACGTCGGGCGAGATCGACGCCGTGCGCGTGGTCGGGCCGAGGGCGCCGGCGACCCAGCGCGGCCGGTCGTCGGTCGCGACGGCGTCGGCGGCCGCACGGGCGAGGCGTGCGGACTCGAGGTTGAGCTCGTAGGCGAGGTCCTCGAGGCCGTAGTCGGACAGCGAGATGGCGTTGGCGTTGAAGGTGTTGGTCTCGATGATGTCCGCGCCCGCGGTGAGGTAGTCCTCGTGGATGGCGCGGATCAGCTGCGGCTGGGTCAGCGTGAGGAGGTCGTTGTTGCCGATCAGGTCGCTGGGGTGGTCGGCGAAGCGCTCACCGCGGTAGCCGGCCTCGTCGGGCCGGTCACGCTGGATGGCGGTGCCCATCGCGCCGTCGAGCACCATGATCCGCTCGCGGAGGATCGCCGTCAGGGAGTCGGTGGCGTCGGGGCGGTGCTGCGGCTTCACGGGTGTGGCCTCTCTCGATGGCTCTCTCAGCGGGCAGACAGCCAGACTAGGAACCTCGTCCGACTGGCGGACACTCTTCCCACATCGTGGCACCGCGCGACACGACCCATGAAATCACGACGGCTGGTTAGGCTGGGCCGGTGATCGAGTTCGACGACGTGCAGGGCCTCGTCTCCCCCGTGGTGATCGCGGCCTTCGAGGGGTGGAATGACGCGGCCGACGCGGCCTCCGGACTGGTCGACCACCTGCTGGAGCAGTGGAAGGCCGAGGTCATCGGCGCCGTGGACCCGGAGGAGTTCTACGACTTCCAGGTCAACCGCCCCGTGATCAGCACCGACGTCAACGGCCACCGCCGCCTCACCTGGCCCACCACCCGCATCGCGGTCGCCCGCCCGGCCGAGCTCGACCGCGACATCATCCTGGTCCGTGGGATCGAGCCGAACATGAAGTGGCGGCAGTTCTGCGCCGAGCTGCTCGCCGCCTGCGACGACCTGGGCGCCGAGCTCGTCGTGACCCTCGGCGCGCTGCTGGCCGACACCCCGCACACCCGGCCGATCCCCGTCAGCGGCACGGCCAGCGAGCCCGAGCTGCTCGACCGGCTCGACCTCGAGCAGTCGAGCTACGAGGGTCCGACCGGCATCGTCGGGGTCTTCAACGACGCGTGCAACCAGCTCGACATCCCGTCCGTGTCCTACTGGGCGGCGGTCCCCCACTACGTCGCGCAGCCCCCCTGCCCGAAGGCCACGCTCGCGCTGCTGGGCCAGCTCGAGGAGCTCCTGCAGGCGCCCATGCCGCTCGGCGAGCTGCTCGAGGACGCCCGCGCGTGGGAGCGCGGCGTCGACGAGCTCGCCGCCGAGGACGAGGACGTCGCCGACTACGTTCGGGCGCTCGAGGAGACCCGCGACACCACGGACCTCCCCGAGGCCTCCGGCGAGGCCATCGCGCGCGAGTTCGAGCGCTACCTCAAGCGCCGCGACACCGACTGACCGGCCCGCCCGGGGCGTACGTCAGAGGGAGAGGCCGAGGGCAGCGTCGAGCAGGCGGTGGATGGTCGTGGCCGCCTCGTGGTCGGTCGTGTCGGCCAGACCGGTGGTGCCGAGCGTGGCGTCCACCCACTCCTGGACCGCCGCGACGGCGGTGGGCGCGTCGAGGTCGTCGGCCAGTGCCGCCAGCACCCGCTCGACGACGGGAGCTGCGTCGGCGCCGTGGCCCAGGGCCAGAGCCCGCCGCCAGCCGGCGAGCGTGTCGACGGCGTCCCAGAGCTGGTCGTCGGTCCACTCCCAGTCGCTGCGGTAGTGGTGGCGCAGCAGCACCAGCCGGATCGCCATCGGGTCGACGTCGCTCATCCGCAGCGCCGAGACGAAGACCAGGTTGCCCTTGGACTTCGACATCTTCTCGCCGTCGTAGGCGACCATCCCGGCGTGGGCGTAGGCCCGGGCGAAGCGCTCCCCCGGGTGTGCCACCTGGCCGTGCCCGGCCGACATCTCGTGGTGCGGGAAGACCAGGTCGCTGCCGCCGGCCTGGACGTCGAAGGTCGTACCGAGGTGGTCCAGCGCGATCGCGGTGCACTCGACGTGCCAGCCGGGCCGACCGGGACCGAACGGGCTGTCCCACGCGGGCTCGCCGGGCCGCTCCGCGCGCCACAGCAGGCAGTCGAGCGGGTCCTTCTTGCCCTCGCGGTCGGGGTCACCGCCGCGCTCGGGGAAGATCTGCAGCATCGTGTCGCGGTCGAGTCCGGACACCTCGCCGAACGCCTCGTCGGCGGTGACGGAGAAGTAGAGGTCGTCCTCGACCTTGTAGACCGCGCCGGCCTCGTCGAGGCGCTGGATCAGCTCGATGACCTGCGGGATCGACTCGACAGCGCCGATGTAGTGGGCCGGCGGCAGGACGCGGAGCGCCTCCATGTCGTCGCGGAACAGCTGGGTCTCCCGCTCGGCGAGCTCGACCCAGTCCACCTTGACCTTGGCGGCCCGCTCGAGCAGCGGGTCGTCGACGTCGGTGACGTTCTGGACGTAGGTCACCTCGTGCCCGGCGTTGCGCCAGGCGCGGTTGAGCAGGTCGAAGGCGACGTAGGTCGCGGCGTGGCCCATGTGGGTCGCGTCGTAGGGGGTGATGCCACAGACGTACATCCGCGCGGGTCCCTCGGGACGGGTCTCGACCAGCTCGCCGCTCGCGGTGTCGTGCACCCGCACGGCGGGGCCCGTCACCGGGAGTCGGGGAACGTCGGGGGTCGACCAGGCACGCATGCGGCGCAGCCTATCGGCCGGTCCCACGCGCGTCAGAAGGGCGGCCAGGGGATGACGGGGTACTGCGAGGAGGCCGGCGCCGGGAAGGTGCCGTCCGCGAGCAGCCGCCGCAGGCGTCGGGCGGTGACCGTGACCTCGTCGTCGGCCAGCAACCCGCTCAGGGTGGCGCCGAGCTCGGCGTCGAGGGCCGACTCCAGCCGCCGCAGGCCCTCGGTCTCCTCGTCGGAGAGGGGCTCGCCCACGAAGCCCCAGAGGACCGTGCGCAGCTTGTGCTCCACGTGGAAGGTCAGCCCGTGGTCGACGCCGTGACGGTGCCCGTCGGCCATCGGCAGGACGTGGCCGCCCTTGCGGTCGGCGTTGTTGACGACCACGTCGAAGAGCGCCATCCGCCGCAGCTGGGGCGAGTCCTCGTGGACCAGCGAGACCGGCTGGTCGTGCGCGTCGAGACCGTCGAAGACGTGACGGAAGCCCTCCGGGACCTCACCCTCCCCCACGATGTCCACCGGCGCCTGGTCCTCGACCTCGTCGCGCCACAGCTGCACCATGCCCGGTCCGTGGGGACCCTCGCGCAGCACCGTGGTGGGGACGATGTCCCAGCCCAGCGCCTCGGAGACGGCGTACGCGCCGACCTCGCGCGCCGCGAGCGTGCCGTCGGGGAAGTCCCACAGCGGGCGCTCGCCGGCGATCGGCTTGTAGACCACCCGGACGCCGTCGACCTCGCCGACGAACGTCGCGTTGGAGGCAGGGAGCACGCGTCCGTGCAGGGTCAGCTCGCCCGTCGGGAAGCCGGCCGGGACCTCGTCAGGGGTCACGGCGTCGGAAGCCGTTGGCCCGCACGCACAGGTGGCCGGCCGGGTCGATCGGCTCGCCGCAGAACGGGCAGTCGGGGCGGCCGGCGCCGATCACCGTGCGGGCACGCTCGACGAACGAGCGGGCGGCCGCGGCGGTGATCCGGACGAGGAAGATCTCCTCCGGCTCGGGCTCGAGCAGGTCCTCGAGGTCCTCCTGGAGCTGCTCCGGCGAGACCACGGCCGCCTCGGTGAAGGGGAACACCTCGATCACGACCCGCTCGTCGGAGGTGTCCCACGACAGCGTCATGGTGCCCGCGCGGAACTCCTCCTCGATGGGCTGCTCGAGGGGCTGGTTGTCGATGAGGTCGCGCGGCGCGATCGCGGGGATCAGCACGTCGTCGCCCGCCGCGTTCATCAGCTCGTCGAGGAGCTCGTCGATGCGCTCGGCGAGCGCAGAGACCTGCTGCTTCTCGAGAGAGACGCTGATCAGGCGCGCGCCCTCACGCGCCTGGAGGAAGAAGGTGCGCTGGCCGGGCTCGCCAACGGTGCCGGCGACGAAGCGCTCGGGAGGGTCGAAGCGGTGCACGACGGGCATGTCACTCACCCTAGGACCTCCCCGTCTGGGTGCCGGGCCCCGCTCCCCCGCCCACCTCGGCGTCACCCCGTCGGCGGGTGCGGGCCTTGGCCGGCGGCGTCAGCCAGGAGAGGTCGCCGCCGTGGGTGTTGGTGCCGAGGACGAACGGGCGGGTGTCGCCGTAGCGGATGATCGACACCGACCCGGGGTCGACGTGGATGCGCTGGAAGAGGTCGAGGTGGGTGCCGAGCGCGTCGGCGAGGATCGACTTGATCAGGTCGCCGTGGCTGACGGCGAGCCACACCGCGTCGTCACCGTGCTCGGCTCCGACGCGGCTGTCGTGGCGCCGGATCGCGGCCACCGCGCGGTCCTGCATGGCGCGCATCGACTCGCCGTTGGGGAACGTCACTGCCGAGGGCTGCGCCTGCACGGTCTTCCAGAGCTTCTCCTTGGCCAGCTCCTTGATCGGCCGGCCCTGCCAGTCGCCGTAGTCGCACTCGGAGAGCTGCTTGTCGGTGCTCGCGCGCAGGGGCGCCGGCTGCCGCGAGGTGATCTCCTTCGCGGTCTCCCGGCACCGCTCCAGCGGGCTGGTGACGGCCGAGGCGAGGCGTACGCCCGCTAGCCGGTCGCCGACCGCGCCGGCCTGCGTCACCCCGGTCTCGTCGAGGTGGACGCCTGGGGTCCGCCCGGCCAGCACGCCGGCGGTGTTGGCCGACGACCGGCCGTGTCGGACGAGGATGACGGTAGGCACGGGAGCGACCTTAGTGGGACTAGCCTCAGCACGTGATCGTCGACAACGCGCTCTACCACCGTGGTCAGCGGGTTCCGCTGGGCGACGGTGACGACCAGAGCCTCGGCGCCGCGCGCGTCCCGTGCGACCCCGGCGACTTCCAGTGGATCGGCATCCACGACCCGAGCTCGGAGGAGCTCGACCTCATCGCACGCACCTTCGACCTGCACCCGCTGGCCGTCGAGGACGCCGGTGACTCCCACCAGCGGCCCAAGCTCGAGCACTACGGCGACACGCTCTTCCTGGTGCTCAAGACCCTCTGGTACGTCGATGCCCACGATGCGGTCGAGACCGGTGAGATCAACGTGTTCATCGGGAGCGACTTCGTCGTCACCGTCCGGCACGGCGAGGGCATCGACCTCGCGGACTCGCGCCGCGACCTCGAGCGTCGAGCCCAGGTGCTCGAGCACGGGCCGATGGGAGTGATGTACGCCATCTGCGACCGCGTGGTCGACGAGTACGAACGGGTGGGCGCGGCGCTCGAGGAGGACGTCGACGAGGTCGAGGAGTCGGTCTTCTCCCCCGCCCGCACCGACGACTCGACGCGGATCTACGTCCTCAAGCGCGAGATCGCGGAGGTCCGGCGCGCGGTGATGCCGCTGCGCGAGCCAATGCGGAGGTTCTCCCTGCACTCCGACACCGTGCCGACCATCCGGACGCCCATCCCGATCACGGCCGAGACCGCGACCTACTTCCGTGACGTGGCCGACCACCTCCAGCGCGTCTCGGAGGTGATCGACAGCCTCGACCAGCTGCTCTCCACGGCCTTCGACGGTCACCTGGCCCGGATCTCGGTCCAGCAGAACGAGGACATGCGCAAGATCTCCGCGGGGGCCGCACTCGTGGTCGTGCCGACGCTGATCGCGGGCGTCTACGGCATGAACTTCGACCACATGCCCGAGCTGCACTGGACCTACGGCTACCCGTTCGCGATCATCCTGATGATCGGCGTGGCCGTGGGGTTGTTCGCCTCGTTCAAGAAGTCCGGGTGGCTGTGAGCGGTCCCCCCACCACCCGGCCCGCGCCCCCGGCCTGGCGGGTGGTGTGGTGGTTCGGCTTCGTCAGCCTGGCCGCCGACATGGTCTACGAGGGTGCGCGCTCGGTCTACGGCCCATTGTTGGCCGCGCTAGGCGCCTCCGCCGTCGTGGTCGGCCTGGTCACCGGCGCCGGCGAGGCGGTGGCGCTGGTGCTGCGGCTGGCGTTCGGCCCGATCGCGGACCGCACCGGGCGCTACTGGTCGCTGACCATCATCGGCTACGGCCTGACCGCGGTGTGCGTGCCGCTGCTGGCGCTCGCGCCACGGCTCGGGGCGGCGGGCATCGCCTTCGCCGCGACCATGATCCTGCTCGAACGCCTCGGCAAGGCGGTGCGCTCGCCCTCCAAGTCAGCGCTCCTCGCACACGTCGCGGCAGCAGTGGGCCGCGGCCGCGGCTTCGGCGTGCACAAGGCGCTGGACCAGGTCGGCGCCTTCTCCGGGCCCCTGGTCGTCGCGGGTGTCGTCGCGGTCGCCTCGATCTGGTGGGGCATGGCCGTCCTCGCCGTCCCGGGCGCCATCGCCATGGTCCTGCTGCTCACCCTGCGCCGTCGGGTGCCCGACCCCGGCGTGTACGACGAGCAGCCCGAGCCCGCCGCGGCCGCGCCGGGCGAGCGGCGCGGCTGGTGGGCCGACGCCGTCGGTGCGGGACTGTCCGGCGACTTCTTCCGCTACGCCATCGCTGCCTCGCTCACCACCGGAGCGCTCGTGACGTTCGGGATCATCGGCTACCACCTCAACGTCGAGGGACTGGTGCCCGTGGCGGCCGTCCCGGTCGTCTACGCCGCGGCCATGGCGGTCGAGGCGCTCGCGGCGCTCGCGATCGGGTCGGTCTACGACCGCACGGGGGCACGCGTCCTGCTGCTGGTGCCGGTGCTGGTCGCCGTCGTGCCCGCACTCGCGCTCTCCTCGGCGCTCACGGCGGTGCTCGCCGGCGTGGTCGCGTGGGGCTTCGCCCAGGGCGTGCAGGACTCGACGATCAAGGCCGTGGTGGCCGACCTGGTCGAGGCACCACGCCGCGCCACGGCCTACGGCGTCTTCGCGGGCATCCAGGGCATGTTCGCCATCGTCGGTGGCGTCGGCGCGGGGTGGCTCTACGAGCGGTCGCTGCTCGCGCTGGTCGTCGTCGTGGCGCTCACGCAGGTGATGGCGCTCGCGCTGCTGGCCGACACGTTCAGGCGCTCAGCACGCCTGCGCCGAGCAGGATGAGCGTGCCGGCACCGAGCACGATCCGGTAGACGACGAACGGCGTGTAGGACCGGGTGCTGACGTAGCGCAGCAGCCAGGCGATGGCGGCGTACCCCACCACGAACGACACCACGGTGGCGGTGACCGTCGGCCCCCAGCCGAAGTCGTTGTGCCCGTGCGGGATCTCCTTGAGCTCGAACAATCCCGCGCCGACCACCGCCGGGATGGCGAGGAGGAAGGCGAATCGGGTGGCGGCCTCGCGCTCGAAGCCGAGGAAGCGACCCATCGAGATCGTGGCGCCGGAGCGGGAGACGCCGGGGATCAGCGCGAGCGCCTGTGCGGCGCCCATCAGGACCGCATCCTTGAGCGTGATCTTCGTGATCGCCCGGTCGGTGCGCCCGACGCGGTCGGCGATGCCGAGCACGATGCCGAGCACGATGAGCGTGCACCCGATGATCCAGAGGTTGCGGAAGTCGCGCTCGATGATGTCCTTCAGCAGCACGCCGAGCACCACGATGGGCAGCGACCCGACGATGATGAACCAGCCCATCCGGGCGTCGAGCGTGCCGCGGAGCTCGGGCCGGAAGAGCGAGCGCACCCACGCGCTGCCGATCCGCCAGATGTCCTTGCGGAAGTAGATGAGCACGGCCAGCTCGGTGCCGATCTGGATCACCGCGGTGAAGGCCGCGCCCGGGTCGCCCCAGCCGAACAGCTCGGGGAAGATGCGCAGGTGCGCGCTGCTCGAGATCGGGAGGAACTCGGTCAGCCCCTGGATGACGCCGAGGACAACGGCCTTGAGGAGATCGATCACAGGGCAGGAGCCTACGGGCGCGTCCCCGCGTGTCGGTGCAGCCCCCGTGGCTACCCTCACGTGCATGCAGCAGCGAACGCTTGGCGCCACCGGTCTGAAGGTCTCCCGCCTCGGCCTCGGCACCATGACGTGGGGCCGTGACACCGACGAGCACGAGGCCCGCGACCAGCTCATCTCCTTCGCCGAGGCGGGTGGGACGCTGCTCGACACGGCGGCCGGCTACGGCGACGGCGCGAGCGAGGAGCTCATCGGCTCGCTCGTCGGCGACGTGGTCGCCCGCGACGAGATCGTGCTGGCCACCAAGGCCGGCATCTCGCGGCGTACGGGCGAGCGGGTCACCGACACCTCGCGCGGCACCCTCCTCTCGACGCTCGACGCCTCCCTCGCGCGGCTCGGCGTCGACCACGTCGACCTGTGGCAGGTGCACGTGTGGACCGACGAGACGCCCGTCGAGGAGACGCTGACGGCGCTCGACCTGGCCGTGTCCTCCGGCCGCGCCGCCTACGTCGGCATCTCCAACTACACCGGCTGGCAGACCGCCCAGGCCGCGACGTGGCAGCGGGCCGTGCCGGGACGCTTTCCTCTCGCCTCCACGCAGGTCGAGTACTCCCTGCTCAACCGCCAGGTCGAGCACGAGGTGGTGCCCGCCGCGCAGGCGCTCGGCCTCGGCGTGCTGCCCTGGTCGCCGCTGGGCCGGGGCGTGCTCACCGGCAAGTACCGCAGCGGTACGCCGTCGGACTCGCGCGCCGCGACCGAGCACTTCGCCCGTTTCGTCGGTGCCTACCTCGACGAGCGCGGCCGGGGCATCGTCGAGGCGGTGGCCCGGGCCGCCGACGGCCTCGGCTGGACACCGCTGGAGGTGGCGCTGGTCTGGGTCCGTGACCGGCCGGCCGTCACCGCGCCCATCGTCGGCGCCCGCACCGCCGCCCAGCTCAAGGGCGCCCTCGGCGTCGAGGAGCTGACCCTTCCCGCCGAGATCGTCGACGCCCTCGACGACGTGTCGGCGGACTGACGGACACTGGCAGCGAGAGACAGAGCCGGAGAGAGCCGGACCGGCAGACAAGGAGGACCGATGGCCCGTATCCAGCGTCGTCCCCCCGCACGGGGCGTCGAGTGGGAGTTCGAGACGCTCGTGCTGCCCAAGGACTTCTCCCGCAACGTCGTGACCCGGCTCCTGGTCGAGCGCGCCGAGCACGGCGGCTGGGAGCTGGACCGCCTGCGCATCGGCCACGACGGCAAGCGCCGCGTCGTGCTCCGCCGCAAGATCATCCGCCAGCGGCTCACCCTCTTCGCCGGCTGACCCCGTTTCCGGGGTAGTCCCCTACGTTCTGGACGCCGTTCTGGGGTAGTCCCTTACGTTCTGGACGCCGTTCCGGGGTAGTCCGCTACGTTCTGGACGCCCGGGCAGCCGTCGGGCGTGCGAAACGTAGGGGACTACCGAGGCCGTGGGTCGGGGACGACCGCCGATGGGGTCAGGACCCCATGGCGACCGACCGGCGCAGGTGCTCGACTCGAGGTGACGGGGTCGCCCGACCCCGGTGAGGGGACGACGTCGATGTCCATGCGACGCAAGCACAAGACCGAGCTCGGGATCGTGGAGCTGGCCGTCGACCCGGCGGACGTCGAGCGACGTACCTATCCGGTGCGGATCCGGCTCACCCGCCCCTTGACGCCGTGGGAGGTCGAGGGCCTGGCGGTGGTCGCTCCGGGCCTGCGCGCCGAGGGCGACGCGCTCGTCGTCCCGGACTCCCGGCTGGACGACGTCGCCCGCGAGCACGAGCAGTGGGTCGTGCGGCTGGAGCGCGCGCAGTCCATCGGTGACGAGCTCGAGGGCGAGAGCTGGGTGGCCGACCACCAGCGGGTGGACCGGCAGAGCCTGCACGGGTCGCACCTGCGCAGCCAGCAGTCCGACGACCGCGGCATGCACTGACCCACGGCCTCACCAGCCCGTGGTGCCCGGTGCCCCCTTGAACGGACCGGTCACCCGCGAGGTGATCCAGCCGCCGTAGAAGCTGCCCGGTTGGGGCTGCACGACCTCGCCGTCGACCGTGCACCGGTCCACACGACCCGGGTAGAGGGCAACGTGGTCGACCAGGGTCTCGAACCCCGTGCTCGGCCTGGGGTAGGTCCACGCCACGGCCTGCAGCACGTCGTCACCCACGACGAGGTCGTAGTAGGCCGCCTGGCCCTTCCACTCGCACCACGACGCCCCGTCGCCGAGCCGCAGCACGCCCGGAGCGAACGCGCCGGTGGGCAGGTAGTACGTCGGCGGGTGGCTCGTCTCGAGGACGCGCAGGCTCGCCGTGGCGTCGGCCACGACCACGCCTACGTGGGTCACCACGACGTGCTCGCTGCTGGGTTCCACCCGTGGTGGACGCGGGTAGTCCCACACCGACTCGGTCATCCCGCCAATGTACGCACCCGGGCCACGAGCACGCGGCTGGGACGTCAGGAGGTGAGGCTGCGTGACTCCAGCCACGCCCGCCCACGCCGGGCGGACGCCTGCGCGAGCCAGGCCTCCTCGACCACCTCGACCAGCTCGTCGCGCTCCAGCTCGCCCACCCGGGAGGCGCGCAGCAGCACCGACGGGTGGCCGTCGAAGTGCGCAGTCGTGAAGAACGGCAGCCGCTCGTCCTGGAGCAACGCCTGCTTGTCGCCCTCGGACGCCACCCAGAGGACGACCACGTCGTCGTAGCGCTCGCCCGTCTCGGGGTCCACTGCGTCGGGGCGCGGGGTGCGGAAGAAGACGAACGACTTGCCGCCCACCTGGTAGACGGGGTTCTTCTCGGGCCGGAGGACGGTGACGTACGGCATCGCGCGCGCGGTGGCGTGGATGTCGTCGACCCTCGCGCGCCGGCTCACCCCGCGGCGGCCTCCGCCGCAGCCCTGAGCTCGGCGACCATCGCGTCGGGGTCGTCCGCGGAGTAGACCGCGGAGCCCGCGACGAACACGTCGGCGCCGGCCTCGGCGCACCGCTCGATCGTCTCCAGCGACACGCCACCGTCGACCTGGAGCCACGTCTCGACCCCGTGCTTGCGCATCAGCGCGCGGGTGGTCCGGATCTTGGGCAGGCACAGGTCGAGGAACTTCTGCCCGCCGAAACCGGGCTCGACGGTCATCAGCAGCACCATGTCGAGCTCGGGCAGCAGCGCCTCGTAGGGCTCGATCGGCGTGGCCGGCTTCAGCGCCATCGACGCCCGGGCGCCCTGGGCACGGATCTCCCGCGCCAGCCGCACCGGGGCCTTGGCGGCCTCGGCGTGGAAGGTCACCGACCCGCAGCCCGCCTCGGCGTAGGCCGGCGCCCACCGGTCGGCGTCCTCGATCATCAGGTGCGCGTCGAGCGGCTGGCTCGCGTGCTTGCTCAGTGCCTCGATGACCGGCAGCCCGAGCGTCAGGTTGGGCACGAAGTGGTTGTCCATCACGTCGACGTGGACCCAGTCGGCGCTCGGGATGCGCGCGACCTCGTCGGCCAGGCGCGACAGGTCGGCGTTGAGGATGCTCGGCGTGATCTGGATGCCCACGGGTCGATCCTAGGGACTCGCCCGGGCCGGGCGAGCGCCCTACCCCTCCTCCGGCTCCGGCGGCGCTTCCTCGCCCTCGGCCTCGTCGCGGTCGGCCCACTCGAGGAGCGGCGCGATGGAGAACGGGTGCTCGTCGATGTCGGCGTGCAGGTCGCCGAGGTCGGCGTAGCGCTCCGGCATGGTGAAGAGCGTGAAGTCGTCGGGGGTGCAGGCGTCGACCTCGTCCCACCGGATCGGCGCCGACACGCGCGCCGCGGGGACGCCACGCACGCTGTAGGCCGCGGCGATCGTGTGGTCGCGAGCGTTCTGGTTGTAGTCGACGAACAGCTGCGCAGGGTCGCGGTCCTTGCGCCACCAGGCGGTCGTCACCTCTCCCCCGGCCCGGCGCTCCACCTCGCGGGCGAATGCCAGCGCGCCACGTCGTACGTCCGGGAAGCCGTGGTCGGGCGGGATCCTGACGTAGACGTGCATGCCCGAGCCGCCACTGGTCTTGGGGAAGCCGACCGCGCCGAGCTCGTCGAGCACCTCGTGGGCGACGTGCGCGACCCGCTGGACGGTGGACCAGTCGCACTCCGGCCCGGGGTCGAGGTCGATGCGCCACTCGTCGGGCTTCTCGGTATCGTGGCGTCGGCTGTTCCACGGGTGGAACTCGACGGTCGACATCTGCACCGCCCAGATCACGCTGCCCAGCTCGGTGACGCAGAGCTCGTCCGCGGTGCGCTTCCACCGCGGGAAGAACAGCTGGACGGTCTCGACCCAGTCGGGGGCGCCCGCCGGCAGCCGCTTCTGGTGGACCTTGTCGCCGGCCAGGCCCTTGGGGAAGCGGTGCAGCATGCAGGGGCGCTCGAACAGTGCGTTGACGATGCCGTCGCCCACCGACAGGTAGTACTCGACCAGGTCGAGCTTGGTCGCCGCGGGCCGGCCCTCGAAGGGCGGGAAGTAGACGCGGTCCGGGTTGGTGACCTTGACGACGCGTCCCTCGACCTCGATCTCGGTGAAGGGCGACGCCATGTCGGGGAGCCTAGCCGGGCGCGACGGGGCGTATCGAGGCCCCCGGCGCCGGGCGCGGGCTACTTCTCCGTGGCTGCGACCGGCTCGAGGGCGTCCGCGACGGTGACGGTGACCGCGCCCGACCAGCCCTCGTCGGCGTACTGGCTCTCGGGACGGTGCCAGCGGAACTCGGTGGTCTCCGTGACGGGTACGTCGACGCGCGCGACGCCGTCGGGACCGACGAGGACCGGGGCGTCGTCGGCACGCCAGGCGCCACCCGGGGTGCGCGACTCGAGGACGAGCGGGTCGCCGGTCGTACGGGCGTTGGGGTCGGTGACGCGCCCGGTGATCGTGACGGACTCCCCGGCGACGGCCTGCTCCCGGCTGACCGACACCGACGTGTCCAGCGCCACGCCCTCGAAGTCGAACGTCGAGCCGTCCCCGGAGACGGCGTCGAGGTTGAAGGCGCCGCCGTTGCACCCGAAGCCGGTGACCACGAGCCCCTGGCCGTCGCCGTGGGTCGCGGCGAACTCGCCCGTCGTCGCGGTGCCGCCCGGCTGGAGGGCTGCGTGCGAGGCGAGGTCGATGAGGGTCCAGTCGTAGGCGAGCTGGGCCGGGGACACCTGGGTCCACCCCCCGCTGGGCACGGACAGCGTCGTCGTGGCCAACCAGGCCGCTCCTGGGGGCGTGTCGGGCGTGACCACCACGACGTAGGACGTCCCGGTGCTGCCGCCGGTCGAGGCGACGGAGAAGCTCGGGTCGGCGGAGGCGAGGGAGTCGAAGAACACCACCGGTCCCGACGCGCTGCCGGGGCCGCCGGGCACCAGCCCGAGCGAGCGTCGTCCCATCGGCGCGTCGAAGGGCCCGAGGTTGAGCCGCGACGCCGGTGCCGTGCCGGGGGCGAAGAGGTCGGTGCAGTCGACGTAGGTCAGGTAGACCGAGGCGTCACCGGTGGCAGGCCCGGTGAGCGTCTGGACTCCGTCGGCCTGGGCGGGCGCCACCGGCAGGGTGCACACGAGCGCAACCGCAGCGACCGTCATGAGCGTGGACCGCAACCGCATGCTTCGTCTCTCTCCCCGTCGCACGACACGCCCCTCCGGTGCGCCGTGCTGCACCCATCATGCGCGGGTGCGGCGACGTTGGGAACAGGTGACACGGAGATGACCAATTCTTCGTACCCCTACGGGCGGAGGGGCCGGGTCGGGGCCTCAGGCGAGGGGCCGTCTGCGCAGCGTGGCGGCGAACATCGCGTCCGTGCCCTCGCGGTGCGGCCAGAGCTGGAAGCGCTCGACCTCGTCGGTGTCGCCCCGCCGGGCGAGGACCGCCGAGACGACCTCCGCGGTCTCCGCGAGCACCGGTGAGCAGGTGGCGTAGACGACCACGCCACCGGGACGCACCGAGTCGATCGCGACGTCGAGCAGCACCTCCTGGAGGCCGACGAGGACGGTCACGTCCTCGGGGCTGCGCCGCCAGCGCGACTCCGGACGCCGGCGCAGGGCCCCGAGACCGGTGCACGGTGCGTCGACGAGCACGCGGTCGAAGGTGCCCGGCACCCAGGCCGGTCGGGTGCCGTCGCCCGCCACCACGTCGACGGAGCTCGCCGGCACGGCCCGCAGCGCGGAGGCCACGAGGGCCGCCCGGTGCGGCTGTCGCTCGTTGGCCACCAGGTGCGCCCCTCGCTGGGCCGCGAGCGCGGCCAGCAGGGCCGCCTTGCCCCCGGGCCCCGCACAGAGGTCGAGCCAGCGTTGGTCGCGTCCCTCCAGGGCGGCGTCGGCCATCGCCAGCGCGACCAGCTGCGAGCCCTCGTCCTGCACCCCGGCCCGCCCCTCGGCCACCGCGGCGATCCCGGACGGGTCCCCGCCGGGCAGCACGGCACCGTAGGGCGAGCGCTCGCTGCGGACCGCCCCCGCCGCCTCGAGCTCCTCGACCTCGGCGAGCCCCGGCCTGGCCACCAGCGTCACGCGGGGAGCCGCGTTGTCGGCGGCCAGCAGTGCCTCGAGCTCGTCACCCTCGTCGCCGAGTGCCTCCGCGAGGGCGTCGACGACCCAGCGGGGGTGGGAGTGCGCCACCGCCAGGTGGCCGTGGAGGTCGACCGAGCGCTCCGGGGCCACCTCCGCCACCCAGCCCGCGACGTCGCGCGTCGCGACCTTGCGGAGCACCGCGTTGACCAGGCCAGACGGTCCCCTGCCGACCGTCGCCCGCACCAGGTCGACGCTCGTCGAGATCGCTGCGTGGTCGGGGACCCGCATGGACAGCAGCTGGTGCACGCCGAGCCGCAGCACGTCGCGCACCTCGGCCTGCAGGCGGGGCTTGGTCAGGCAGGCGTCGATCACGACGTCGTAGAGGCCCTGCATCCGGATCACTCCCGATGCGAGCTCCGTGGCCAGCGCGGCGTCGCGGCCCTCGAGGCGGTGCTTGCGCAGCACCTGGGGCAGCACGAGGTTGGCGTAGGCCTCGTCGACCCGGACCGCGGTGAGGACGTCGAGGGCCGCGCGGCGGGGACGGTCCACGGGACGGCGGCGCTCAGTCACCGAAGTGCTCCCGCACCAGCTTCTTGGGGGCCTTGGCCGCCCACGCCTCGGTGATCACCTCGACGAGCTCCTGCCGGCTCAGCTCGTCCAGCCGGGACTGCCGGACCAGCACGGCGTTGAAGCCCGTGAAGTGGTCGATGGTGAAGAACGGCGTGGCGTCGTCCTCGACGAGCGCGTGCTTGTCGGCCTCGGTCGGCGTCACGATCACCACCAGGTCGTCGTACATCTCCCCCGTCGTCGGGTCGACGGCGGTCTTGTGCGGCGCCCGGTAGAGCACGAACCCCTTGCCCTTGTCGCCGCGCGGCACCTTCCACGTGGGGCGGTCACCCCACGAGGTGCCGAGCTCGGTGCCGGGGAGGGAGGCGCAGATCTCGTCGACGTCCTCCGGGCTGGCCGGCCGGTCCGGGTCGCTCACGACGCCTCGTCACCGAGGCGCACGCCGGACTCCAGGCGTACGCCGCGCGCCCAGTCAGCCGCCGGCATCTGCTTCCGGCCGTTGGCCTTGACCTCGCCGAGCAGGAGCGGGGCGGTGGCGGTGCCGACGAGGACGGCGTTCTTGGTGACCTCCAGGACGCCGGGAGCGATGGGGGCGCGATCGGTGACGACGGTGACCGGACCGATCTTGATCCGCTCGCCCTCGAACGTGCTCCACGCGCCGGGCGCCGGGGTGCACGCCCGCACCTGGCGGTCCACGGCGACCGCCGGGTGGGTCCAGTCGATCCGCGCGTCGTCGACGAGGATCTTGGGAGCGAACGACACTCCGTCCTCGGGCTGCACCCGTGCCTCGAGCGTGCCGTCCTCGATGCCGTCGAGGGTCTGCACCAGCAGGCCGGCGCCGCCCTCGGCGAGCCGTGCGAGCAGGTCGCCGGCGGTGTCGGTGGGGCGGATCCGCTCGGTCATCACGCCGAAGACCGGGCCCGCGTCGAGCTCCTTGATGATCCGGAACGTCGTAGCCCCGGTCAGCTCGTCGCCGGCCCACAACGCGTGCTGGACGGGCGCGGCGCCCCGCCACGCGGGCAGCACCGAGAAGTGCAGGTTGATCCACCCGTGGGGCACGAGGTCGAGGGCGGACTGCGGCAGGAGGGCGCCGTAGGCCACCACCGGGCAGGCGTCGGGGCGCAGGTCCGACAGGGCCGCCTGGAAGTCGGGGTCGCGCGGGTGCTCGGGCTTCAGCACTGGTACGCCGAGCTCGTCGGCACGTTGCGCCACCGGGCTCGCGACGAGCTTGCGGCCGCGCCCGCTCGGGGCGTCGGGCCGGGTGACGACGCCGACCAGCTCGTGGCGGCTGGCGGCGACGGCCTCGAGCGCCGGCACGGCGACCTCGGGGGTGCCGGCGAAGACGAGGCGCATCAGCGGCCCAGCCCGAAGGTGCTGTGCGGGCTGACCCGCACCGTGGGCTTCTCCAGGCCGAACCAGTCGGACTCGCGGATCTCCTTCATGGCGGCCTTGCGAGCCTCGGTGTCGAGCTTGTCGATGAAGAGGATCCCGTCGAGGTGGTCGGTCTCGTGCTGCATGGCGCGCGCGAGCAGCTCGGAGGCCTCGATGCGCAGCGGCTCGCCGTGGACGTCGAAGCCGGTCGCCACGACGGACAACGCCCGGAGGCAGTCGTAGGTCAGCTCCGGGAGCGAGAGGCAGCCCTCGGCGCCGTCCTGGGTCTCGTCGGAGAGCTCCAGCGACGGGTTGACCAGGTGTCCGACCTCGCCCTGGACGTTCCAGGTGAAGACCCGCAGGCCAACCCCGATCTGGGGGGCCGCCAACCCGGCGCCGGGGGCGGCGAGCATGGTGTCGGTGAGGTCGGTGACGAGCCGCTCGAGCTCCTTGTCGAAGCTGTCGACCTCGATGGCGCGCTGGCGCAGGACGGGATCGCCGAAGAGGCGGATGGGCTGGACGGCCACGGATCTCCTTCAACCTGGGCGGGACCAGGTCGGACCTGGGGCGGACGGAACGCCCAAGTCTAGGGACGCTGCCCCTTCCGGGCGCACCCCCGGCTAGATGCTGAGGGGATCGACCTGGATCCGGACCGGGTCGAGCTTGCGGGCGGACCGCAGGCGCTGGAGGTCGCCGAGGGCCTGGGACAGCGCACCACCCTGCGCCCACGGCACCCGGAACAGCACGCGCTGCTCGTCGTCGACGGGGACCGGGCCGAGCACCTCGGCGCCCTCCGGGAGGTCGAGCAGGTGGAGCACGTCGTCGATGGCACCCAGATCGCCGGTCACCGTCGCCAGCCGCGCAGCCGGCGGCAGGTGGGCCTGGGCCCGCTCGTCGGCCTCCCGGACCGCGAAGCCGGCCGGGTCCCACCGCACGAGCGCCTGCAACGCGGGGTGGGCGGGGTCGCCCACTGCCACGACGTGGCCGCCCACCCGCACCAGGGCAGCGGCGTTGAGCCAGCGTCGCAACGCCTCCTCGGCCGCCCGCAGGTCGTCGCGGGCCAGGCTCAGCCACGTGTCGAGGACGACGACCGCGGCGTAGCCGCCCTCGGCGACCGGCTCGGCGCCCACGGTCGCGACGACGATGTCCGCGCGGGCGGTCACCCGGTCGACGACCCGCTCCCCGCTCGAGCTGCGCACCGTGGTGCCGGGGAACATCCGGCCCAGCTCCTCGGCCGTGCGGGCCTCACCCCGCACCGGTGCGCGGAGCCCACGTCCACCGCAGGTCGGGCACGCCCAGGCGCGCTCGACGTGGCCGCACCAGCGGCAGTGGGGCGGCTCGGCCGGGCCGCCGACCAGGAGGGGGCCGGTGCACACGGTGCAGCGCGCCGGCGCCCGGCACGTGTCGCACGCGAGCGAGGCGGCATAGCCGGCACGCGGGGTCTGGACCAGGACGGGCCCGGTCTCCAGGCCGCGGCGGATCGCGTCGTAGGCCGCGCGCGGCACGCGGGTGCCCACCGATCGGTCCTCGGCCGCCACCGCCTCCACGCGGACGCGTCGGCGCAGGACCTCGCGCGGGACCGCGAGCTCGTGGGCCCAGCCGGTCACCAAGAGCTGCTGGGCCTCGGGCGTGCGGGCGAATCCGCCGAACAACGCCGCGGTGGCCTGCTGCTCGGCCCGCGCGACGAGCACCTCTCGGGTGTGGGGGTACGGCGCGCGCGGCTCCGCGTGCAGGTCGTCGCCGTCGTCCCACAACGCGACCAGACCGAGGTCGTGGACGGGAGCGAAGGCTGCCGACCGGGTGCCGACGACCACCCGCCGTGCGCCCCGGGAGACGGCCAGGAAGTCGCGGTAGCGGCGGGCCGGGCCGCCGTCGGCGGTCAGGCACACGTGGTGGCCCTCCCCCAGCACCGCGGTCAGCGCCGCATCGACCCGAGCCACGTCGCGGCGGTCGGGGACGCACACCAGCGCGCCGCGGCCCGCGGCGTAGGTCGCGGCCACGGACTCGGCGACCATCGTCGGCCAGTCGTCGGCGGGGGCGGCCGACCACACGGCGCGGGGCGAGTCGCCCTGCGCGAGCCGGCGCAGGAAGGCGTCGGCGTGGGCGACGTGCGCCCACGCCGACGGAGCCGCACCGGCGAAGGAAGGCGCCGGCGGCGACTCCTCCTTCTCGGCGGCCGCGTGCCGCGGCGGGACGGCGAGGCGGAGGACGTCCGACCGGGCGCCGGCATAGCGCCGGGCGAGGGTCTCGCTGAGCCGGACGACCTCCGGGGCCAGGACCGGTTCGGCGCTCACCACCCGCCGCAGCGGCTGCAGGCGGCCCGTGTGGTCGGTCTCGGCGCCGCGCTCGACGATGAAGCCGTCGACGTCCTGGCCGGCGAAGCGCACCTTGACCCGTGCACCCGGCACCGCGGTGTCGGCCATCGCCCGCGGCACGGCGTAGTCGAACGGCCGGTCGAGGTGCGCGAGCGCGATGTCGACCAGCACCCGCGCAACGGGGTCGGTGTCGGCCGGCTCCCACGCGGCAGCCTTGCGCCGCCGGGTCGCCGCGGCCTTGGCCCGCGCATCGTCCACGGCAGCACGAAGCCCCGGGAGCATGTCTGCTTCCGGGGCCTCGTGCTCGCTCATGGCGGCGATTGTGTCAGCGGGCACCGACCGCCCTGCTCGACGGGCGCGCCTTGCCGTTTCAGTGAGAGCCTGACAAGACCGGCAGGGCGTACGCCGCCCGGGCTCAGATGCCCGCGGCGGCCTTGAGCTTGTCGGCGCGGTCGGTGGCCTCCCAGGTGAAGTCCGGCAGCTCGCGACCGAAGTGGCCGTAGGCGGACGTCTGGGCGTAGATCGGCCGCAGCAGGTCGAGGTCGCGGATGATGGCGGCCGGACGCAGGTCGAAGACCTCGAGCACGGCCTCCTGGATCCTCTCGTCGGGCACGACACCGGTGCCGAAGGTCTCGATGAAGACGCCGACGGGGGCGGCCTTGCCGATGGCATAGGCGACCTGGGCCTCGCAGCGGCGGGCCAGGCCGGCCGCGACGACGTTCTTGGCGACCCAGCGCATCGCGTAGGCCGCGGAGCGGTCGACCTTGGACGGGTCCTTGCCGGAGAACGCACCGCCGCCGTGGCGGGCCATGCCGCCGTAGGTGTCGACGATGATCTTGCGGCCGGTGAGGCCGGCGTCGCCCATCGGGCCGCCGATGACGAACGTGCCGGTCGGGTTGACCAGCATCCGGTAGCCGTCGGAGGGGATGGTGAAGGAGCTCAGCACGGGGTCGATGACGTGCTGCTTGATGTCGGCCTCGAGCCGGGCGTGCTCGACGTCGGCGTCGTGCTGGGTCGACAGCACGACCGTGTCGACGCGGACGGGGCGGTCGTCCTCGTCGTACTCGATGGTGACCTGGGTCTTGCCGTCCGGACGGAGGTAGGCGAGCGTGCCGTCCTTGCGGACCTCGGTCAGGCGCTGGGCGAGGCGCTGGGCGATGGTGATCGGCAGCGGCATCAGCTCGGGGGTGTCGTCGCAGGCGTAGCCGAACATCAGGCCCTGGTCGCCGGCACCGCGCTTGTCGAGCTCGTCGTCGGAGTCACCGACCCGGGACTCGTGACCGGCGTCCACACCGGCGGCGATGTCGGAGGACTGGGCGCCGATCGCGACCTGGACGCCGCACGAGTGGCCGTCGAAGCCCTTCTCCGAGGAGTCGTAGCCGATGTCGAGGATCGCCTTGCGGACGATGTCGGCGACCGGGGCGTAGGCACCGGTGCGGACCTCACCGGCCACCACGACGAGGCCGGTGGTCAGCAGCGTCTCGACGGCCACGCGCAGGTTGGCCTTGTCGGGGTCCGCCGCCATGAGGTGGTCGAGGACCGAGTCGCTGATGCGGTCGGCGATCTTGTCCGGGTGACCCTCGGTCACGGACTCAGAGGTAAAGAGGCGTCCAGCCACGTCGTCACTCGCTTCTTCAGTGGAACGGTTCGGTCAAAACGTACCTGCTGACCAGCATCCGGGACGCATGTCTCAGCCGACGAATCGTCGGACGACCTCGTCCCAGATGACGTGGGACAGCGCTGCCTTGCTCCCGTGGGGCACCTCGACCGAGCCGCCGTCCGCCCCGAGGATCACCGCCTCGTTGTCGCTGCTGCCGAAGACCGCTCCCCCGCTGACGTCGTTGACGACGAGCAGGTCGCAGCCCTTCCGGGCCAGCTTGGCGCGCCCCAGGTCGAGCACCGACCCGGTCGCGTCGCCGGTCTCCGCCGCGAACCCCACGACCACGGCACCCTCGCGGGCCCGGTCGTGCGAGATCTCGGCGAGGATGTCGGGGTTCTGCTCCAGCTCGATCGCCGGCGCGGTGCCGTCGTCGGCCTTCTTGATCTTGGCCTCGCTCACCGCGGTGGGCCGGAAGTCGGCGGGCGCCGCTGCCATCACCACGGCGTCGGCGGTCGCGATCGCTGCCACGACGGCCTCACGCAGCTGCGCGGTCGTCTCGACGCGTACGACGCTCACGCCGGCCGGGTCGGGCAGCGAGACGTTGGCGCTGACGAGCGTGACGTCGGCGCCGCGCGCGGCGGCGGCGCGGGCGAGGGCGTAGCCCTGCTGGCCCGAGGACCGGTTGCCGAGGAACCGGACCGGGTCGAGGTACTCGCGGGTGCCGCCGGCGGAGACGACCACCTTGCGGCCGGCGAGGTCGTGTCCCGCCGCACCGCGGTCGAGGACGCCGACGACGAGCTCGAAGATCTCGGCCGGGTCGGGCAGCCGGCCCTTGCCGGTGTCGGCGCCGGTCAGCCTGCCCTCGGCGGGCTCGATCACGATCGCGCCGCGCTGGCGCAGCGTCGCGACGTTGGCCTGGGTGGCCGGGTGCTCCCACATCTCGGTGTGCATCGCGGGCGCGAACACCACCGGGCAGCGCGCGGTGAGGAGCGTGTTGGTGAGCAGGTCGTCGGCGAGGCCGTGGGCGGCCTTGGCCAGCACGTCGGCGGTGGCCGGGGCCACCACGACCACGTCGGCGCTCTTGCCGATGTGGACGTGCGGCACCTCGTGCACGTCGGTCCACACCTCGGAGGAGACCGGCTTGCCGGACAGCGCCGCCCAGGTCGGCGCGCCGATGAACTGCAGCGCCGCGGCGGTGGGCACGACCGTGACGTCGTGCCCCGACTCGGAGAACCGGCGCAGCAGCTCGCAGGCCTTGTAGGCAGCGATCCCGCCGGAGACCCCGAGGACGACCCTTCGAGACGGTTGCTGCGCAACCTCCTCAGGGCGGCGCCTGTCAACCATGGAAGGCTCGCGTCACTCCGTGGCGTCGCCGGCAGCGGCCTCGGCGGCAGCGGCCTCGGCGGCGGGGTCGATGTCCTCGCAGGTCAGGAGGTCGTCGTTGATCTCGCGGAGCGCGATCGAGAGGGGCTTCTCCTGCACGTGGGTGTCGACCAGCGGGCCGACGTACTCGAGGAGGCCCTCACCGAGCTGGGAGTAGTAGGCGTTGATCTGGCGCGCACGCTGGGCGCTGTAGAGCACCAGCTTGTACTTGCTGTCGGTCTTGCTGAGCAGGTCGTCGATGGAGGGGTTGGTGACGCCCTCGGCGGCGATGGTGGGAGAAGCCACGGTCGCGTGCCTCGCTTCGTTTGATGGGGTGGTCGGGTGGGTCCTGCGCACGCCGGGAACCGGCGGACTCAGTCGAGCGACGAGTCTTCGCCCTGGACCGTCATCAAGGTTACCAACTCGTCAGCCGCAGCGTGAACTTCGTGGTTGACGATGGTCACGTCGAACTCCGACTCGGCGGCCAGCTCCTCGCGGGCGGTGGCCAGACGACGCTCGCGCTCGGCCTCGCCCTCGGTGCCGCGGCCGACGAGGCGGCGGACCAGCTCCTCCCACGACGGGGGCTTGAGGAAGACGAACAACGCCTCGGGCATCGTCTGGCGGACCTGACGCGCGCCCTGGAGGTCGATCTCGAGCATCGCCGGGTGGCCGGAGGCGAGGGCGAGCTCGACCGGGCCGCGAGGAGTGCCGTAGCGCGCGGCCTTGTGGACCACCGCCCACTCGAGCAGGTCACCCCGCTCGACCATCGCGTCGAACTCCTCGTCGGAGACGAACCAGTAGTGGACGCCGTTCTCCTCGCCCGGTCGGGGAGCACGGGTGGTGGCCGAGACGGAGATCCACACCTCGGGGTGCGTCTCGCGCACCGCGGCAGCCACCGTGCCCTTGCCGACCGCGGTGGGGCCGGCGAGCACGATCAGGCGGGAGCGGCGGTGGGGGTGGGTCCCTCCAGAGCCGCTCACGAGGCGTCGGGGCCGAACTCGCGCTCGAGCGCTGCGACCTGCTTGACGCCGAGGCCACGCACGCGACGGCTCTCGGCGATGCCCAGGCGCTGCATCACCTGGCGGGCGCGCACCCGGCCCAGGCCGGGCACCGACTGGAGCAGCTCGACGACGCGCATCTTGCCGATGACCTCGTTGGTCTGGCCCTCGTGCAGCACGTCGACGATGGAGCCGCCGGAGTTCTTGAGCCGGTTCTTCACCTCTGCCCGCTCGCGTCGGGAGGCCGCAGCCTTGTCGAGGGCTGCCTGGCGCTGCTCGGGCGTCAGAGGGGGCAAGGCCACGAAGGGATCCTTCTCAGGGTCTCGGGTGTGTCACGGTCCGGCTGGTGGTGGCTCAATCTAGTCACGTCGCGACGAGGCAGGCAATCGAGGCTGCGCCATCCGTCGCGGGAGGTGACCTACGCCATGGGATGCCCTCGACCTACCGCGACAACGGCGTGCCGCACACGTCGAGGGCGTGCTGCTCGACAGCGCCCATCGCGGTCACCGTCCGCTCCGACCCGACCTTGCGGGCGGCGGCCTCGATCGCGTCGCGATCCTCCTGGGAGACGTCGGCGGGCGGCTTCTCCGAGGAGTACGTCGACGGGTCGACGCCGGCGTGGTCGAGCGCGTCCTCGAGCTCGCGCAACGGCTCGATCACCGAGGCCCAGTCGTCGGCGATGTCACGCGGCGCCTTCGCCCGCAGCTCGTCGTAGGTGTCGAGGACGTCGAAGAGGGCACCGGTGTCGTCCGAGGCGGCGACGTCGGTCAGCGCGGCCTGGTGGTCCTCCACGGCCTCGCAGTAGTCGTCGGTGGGGTCGGACGAGCACCCGGCCAGCGCGACGCACAGCACCAGCGGCACGACGGCGGTCAGCAGGACGGGCAGCCTCACGCTCCCAAGCCTTGCACGGCCTCGTTGCCGCGCAGGGCCGCGTCGCGCAGGGCCGTGACGTCCGGACCGGCCTGCAGCACCTCGCGCGAGGAGCTGGGCAGCGCCCACCGGGCGGCCGTGCCGAAGATCCGCGCCAGGTCGGCCGTCGTACCTCCCTGGGCGCCGTAGCCGGGCACGAGGAACGGGCCGTTGATGTCGAGGTCCTCGTCGGTCTCGCCGATCGTGGCGCCGACGACGGCCCCGAAGGAGCCGAGCGGCGAGGCGTCGGCGTTGAGCGCGCGGAGGTGGTCGAGCACGGTGCCGGCCACGGTCGTCTCGCCGGTGCGGGCGTGCTGCACCTCGGGGCCCTCCTTGTTGGAGGTCAGGGCGAGCACGAAGAGGCCCCCGCCGTGCTGGTGGCACGCCTCGACCATCGGGTCGAGCGAGCCGAAGCCGAGGTAGGGGCTGGCGGTCACCGCGTCCGAGCCCAGCGGCGAGGACGGGTCGAGGTAGGCGTCGGCGTAGGCCTGGCTGGTGGACCCGATGTCACCGCGCTTGACGTCGAGCAGCACGAGCGCACCTGCCTCGCGGGACTCCGCGATCACCCGCTCGAGCACGGCGATCCCGCGGCTGCCGAACCGCTCGTAGAACGCGCTCTGCGGCTTGACCACGCTGACGACCGGAGCCACCGCCTCGACGACGGTGAGGGCGAAGCGCTCCAGGGAGGCGACGTCGTCGGACAGGCCCCAGTCGTGCAGCAGCGCCGCGTGCGGGTCGATGCCGACGCAGAACCGGCCGCGTGCGTCGATCGCCTGGGCGAGCCGGGTGCCGAAGGGGGTCATCTGTCCTCCTGTGGGTGTGCGGTGAGCGCGGCCCGGAGCCGGGCCACCGTCGTCGGGTCGTGGAGCAGGGCGGTGCCGACCTGGACGGCGGCGGCACCGGCGGAGAGGTACGCCCGGGCGCTGGCGACGTCGTGCACGCCGCCGCAGCCGACCACGGGCACGTCGGGGAGGGCTCGGGCGACCTCGGCGACGCAGCGCAGCGCGATCGGCGCGACGGCGGGCCCGCTCAGCCCACCGGAACGACCGTCGGGGAACGCGGCTGGCACGGCGTTGCCGACCACGACCGCGGTCGCGCCGGCCTCCTGGCAGGCCCGGGCCCCCTCGACGATGCGGGAGACGTCAGGGCGGAGCTTGGCCAGCACCGGGCGGTCGGCCGGGAACTCGCGTCGCACGGCCGCGATGACGCTGGCTGCGTGGTAGGGCTCGCGCACCTCGAACAGACCGGCCCCGACCTCGTCGGGCGCCCCGACGTTGACCTCGAGCGCGGTGACGCCGGGCGCGCGGCTCAGCCGCCGGGCCAGGTCGGCGTACTCCCCCATCGTGCTGCCGGCGACCGAGACCGTCACCCGGGCGCCCGCGCGGACCAGCCACGGGAGCTCGGTGGCGAGGAAGTGCTCGAGCCCCGGGTTGGGCAGCCCGACGGCGTTGACGAGCCCGCCGGGCACCTCGACCAGGCGCGGACCGGCGCCGCCGGGACGCGGGTCGAGCGTGATCGAGCGAGTGACGAAGTCGAGGCCCTCGAGCCCGTCCGGACCGGCGTACGGCGCCAGCTCGCGGCCGGTGCCACCGCACCCCGCGGCCACCATGACGGGGCCACCCAGTCCGGCGATCATCGAGCCGCCCCAGGGTCCCCGCGGAATCGTGCGGCGGAGGAGCGAAGCGGGGGAGGCGCAGGATTCCGTGGGGTGGTCAACGCATCCCAGCGCACGCGGTCGCCGCGGACGACAGGGCCCTCGGTGCAGGCGCGGACCACCCGGTCGACGCCGTCCTCGCCCACGACCGGGAGGGGGCAGCCGTGGCACAGGCCCGTGCCACAGGGGACGGCCGTCTCGACGGCGACCTGGCTCCAGGCGCCGCCACGCTCGGCGGCCGCCGCAGCCGCGCGCAGGACCCCGGTCGGGCCGGCGGCATAGACGACATCGGCGTCGGTGCGGCGGACCAGGTCGTCGACGTGCTCGGCCACGGTCCCGCGCTGGCCGACCGACCCGTCCGCGGTCAGCACGGTGACGGAGCGGACCGCGCGGCGGGCCTCGAGGGCGGACAGGAGGCGCGACTCGTCGGGTGCGGAGACCACGAGCGAGACGGCGCAGCCCCGTTCGCGCAGCCGCTCGGCCAGCGGGAAGAGGGGTGCGGCCGCGTAGCCCTCCCCCACCAGCAGGCAGGAGACCGCCTCCTTGGGCAGCGCGAAGGGGCGGCCCAGCGGGCCGGTGATCGCGACCCGCGCGCCCACCGGCTGGGCTGCCAGCCAGGCGGTGCCCGCGCCGCGGGGCTCGACGACGACGTCGAGGGTGGGCCCGTACGCGCTCGACGCGCGGACCCGGTGCACCCACAGGGCACGCCGGGCGACGTGGCCCTCGACGCTCACGGCGACGAAGTTGCCGGCCCGGAAGGCCTCGGGCACGCCGGGCGCGGTCAGGGTCAGGTGCCGGTAGCCACCGATCCTCTTGCTCGCCACCACCTCCCCCTCGACGTGCACGGGGAGGTGGGCGGCACCTGGCACAGGGCCACCGACCTGGGTCATGCCTCTGCGAGCCCCCGCACGATGCGACGCGGCCACAGCGGACCCTCGTAGACGAATGCGGTGTAGCCCTGCAGCAGGTCGGCACCGGCGGCGAGCCGGCGCCGTGCGTCGTCGACGGAGGTGATGCCGCCGACACCGATGAGCGTGAGGTCCGCGCCGACGCGTCCCCTCAGCAGTTGTACGACGTCCTCCGACCGCTGGGTCAGCGGCTTCCCGCTCAGCCCTCCCGCGCCGATCCGCTCCACCGTGGCGGCAGGGCTGGCCAGCCCGTCGCGGCTGATCGTGGTGTTGGTGGCGATGATGCCGTCGAGGCCGACCGACAGCGCCAGGTCGGCGACCGCGAGCACGTCCTCGTCGCTGAGGTCGGGCGCGATCTTGACCAGCAGCGGCACCTGGTCGTCGGGGCGCACCTCGTCGGCGCGACGGCGCACGGCGGCGAGGATCGGCTCGAGCTTCTCCACGGCCTGCAGGTCGCGCAGTCCCGGGGTGTTGGGCGAGGAGACGTTGACCACGAGGTAGTCGGCATAGGGGGCCAGCAGTCCAGCGGACTTCTCGTAGTCGCGGGCCGCCTCCTCCTCCGGGACGACCTTGGTCTTGCCGATGTTGACACCGAGGATCGGAACGGGCCGACCGAGGAACGAGGTCGGGCCATTGCGTCGAAGATCGTCGGATGTGGCGTGGCCTCGTCTCCACGTCTTCAATCGCCGCGCCACGACCTCGGAGCCGTCGTTGTTGAAGCCCATCCGGTTGACGATCGCGCGGTCGTCGGTGAGCCGGAACAGGCGCGGCTGCGGGTTGCCGGGCTGCGCCTCCCCGGTCACCGTCCCGACCTCGACGTGCCCGAAGCCCAGCGCGGCCAGCCCGTCGATCCCCACCGCGTTCTTGTCGAACCCGGCGGCCAGGCCCAGGGGGTGCGGGAACGTCAGCCCGAGCGCCTGGACGGGCATCGACGGCACCCGGACCGCACGGCCGGTCACCGGCGCGGCGGCCCGGATCGCCCGGAACGCGGCGTGGTGGATCCGCTCGGGGTCGACCCGGGTCAGCGCCTGCTCGAACAGGACGTCGTAGGGGCGCACGGTCACTCGGCCGATGCCTCGGCGGCCGTGGAGCCTCCGCGCAGGTGGACCGCCCAGTCCTGGAGCGAGCGCACCCCGATGTCGCCGCGCCGCATGGCCTCGAGCCCCTGCACGGCGGCGCCGAGGCCCTGGATGGTCGTGATGCACGGGATGTCGGTCGACACGGCCGCGGTGCGGATGTCGTAGCCGTCCGCGCGGGGCGAGCCGCCGCTGGTGGCTCCGTGCGGGGTGTTGATCACCAGGTCGACCTCGCGGGCCCAGATCCGGCCGACGATCGTCGGCTCGCCGTCAGGCCCCTCGCCCTCGGAGTGCTTGCGCACGACCGTGGCCTCCACGCCGTTGCGGCGCAGCACCTCGGCCGTGCCGGCGGTCGCAAGGATCTCGAAGCCCATGTCCGCGATCTGCTTGACCGGGAAGATCATGTGCCGCTTGTCGCGGTTGGCGACCGACACGAAGACCTTGCCCGACAGCGGGAGCGAGCCGTAGGCCGCGGCCTGCGCCTTGGCGAACGCGGTCCCGAAGAAGGCGTCGAAGCCCATCACCTCGCCGGTCGAGCGCATCTCGGGCCCCAGCAGCGCGTCGACGGTGCGGCCGTCGGCGGTCTTGAAGCGGTCGAAGGGCATGACCGCCTCCTTGACCGCGATCGGCGAGCCGTCGGGCAGGTGGCCGCCGTCGCCCTCCGCCGGCAGGACGCCCGCCGCACGGAGCTCCGCGACCGACTCCCCCAGCATCACCCGTGCTGCGGCCTTGGCCAGCGGCGTCGCGGTGGCCTTGGACACGAACGGGACGGTGCGCGAGGCGCGGGGGTTGGCCTCGAGGACGTAGAGCACGTCGGAGGCGAGCGCGAACTGGATGTTGAGCAGCCCGCGCACGTCGAGCCCGCGGGCGATCGCCTCGGTCGAGCGGCGGATCCGGTCGATCTCCTCGCGCCCGAGGGTGATCGGCGGCAACGCGCAGGACGAGTCGCCGGAGTGGATGCCGGCCTCCTCGATGTGCTCCATCACGCCGCCGAGGAAGAGCTCCTGGCCGTCGAAGATGGCGTCCACGTCGATCTCGACCGCGTCGTCGAGGAAGCGGTCGACGAGCACCGGCTGGCGCTCGTTGATCAGGCCGTTGGCGACGTAGCGCTCGAGGTAGTGCTCGAGGGCGGCGTCGTCGTAGACGATCTCCATGCCCCGTCCGCCCAGGACGTAGGACGGACGCACCAGGACCGGGTAGCCGATCTCGTGGGCGATCCGCTGCGCCTGCGGGTACGACGTCGCGGTGCCGTGCTTGGGCGCCGGGAGGCCCGCGTCGGCGAGGACGCGACCGAAGGCGCCGCGATCCTCGGCGAGGTGGATCGCCTCGGGCGTGGTGCCGACGATGGGGACGCCGGCGTCGGCGAGGCCCTGCGCCAGGCCGAGCGGCGTCTGTCCGCCGAGCTGGCACACCACACCGGCGACGGGGCCGGCCTGCTGCTCGGCGTGCACGATCTCGAGGACGTCCTCGAGGGTGAGCGGCTCGAAGTAGAGCCGGTCGGACGTGTCGTAGTCGGTGCTCACCGTCTCCGGGTTGCAGTTGACCATGATCGTCTCGTAGCCGGCCTCGGCCAGCGCGAGCGAGGCGTGCACGCAGGAGTAGTCGAACTCGATGCCCTGGCCGATGCGGTTGGGCCCGGAGCCCAGGATGATCACGGCCTCCTTGCCCTCCGCGCGCGGCTGCACCTCGGTCTCCTCGTCGTAGGACGAGTAGTGGTAGGGCGTGCGGGCAGCGAACTCGGCGGCGCAGGTGTCCACGGTCTTGAAGACCGGCCGGATGCCCAGGGCGTGGCGCACGCCGCGGATCACGTCGGCGCTCAGGCCGCGGATCCGGCCGATCTGCTCGTCGGAGAAGCCGTGACGCTTGGCGAGCCGGAGCAGGTCGGGCGTGAGCTCGGGGGCCTCGATGAGGTGCACGGCGACCTCGTTGATCAGCGCGAGCTGGTCGACGAACCACGGGTCGATCGCGGTGGCGTCGAAGACCTCCTGCGGCGTCGCGCCGGCGCGGATCGCGTCCATCACCTTCTTCAGGCGACCGTCGTGCGGGACCTTGATCTCCTCGAGGAGGGCGGCCTTGGACTCTGCGGAGGCGAGCTCGTCGTCGAAGTGCTTGTGCCAGTCGAAGGGCGCGTGCTTGCTCTCCAACGAGCGGAGCGCCTTCTGCAGCGCCTCGGTGAAGTTGCGCCCGATCGCCATCGCCTCACCGACCGACTTCATGTGGGTCGTCAGCGTGGGGTCGGCCTCGGGGAACTTCTCGAAGGCGAAGCGCGGCACCTTGACCACGACGTAGTCGAGCGCCGGCTCGAAGGAGGCCGGGGTCTCCTGGGTGATGTCGTTGCGGATCTCGTCGAGGGTGTAGCCGATGGCGACCTTGGCGGCGATCTTGGCGATCGGGAAGCCGGTGGCCTTGGAGGCCAGGGCAGAGGACCGCGAGACGCGCGGGTTCATCTCGATGACGATCAGGCGACCGTCGGCCGGGTTCACGGCGTACTGGATGTTGCAGCCACCGGTGTCGACGCCGACCGCCCGGATGATGCCGATCGCGAGGTCGCGCATCTTCTGGTACTCGCGGTCGGTGAGCGTCATCGCGGGGGCGACGGTGATCGAGTCGCCCGTGTGCACCCCCATGGGGTCGAGGTTCTCGATCGAGCACACGATGACCGTGTTGTCGGCGCTGTCACGCATGACCTCGAGCTCGTACTCCTTCCAGCCCAGGATCGACTCCTCGAGGAGCACCTCCGTGGTCGGGCTGGCGGCCAGCCCGGCCCCGCCGATGCGGCGCAGGTCAGCCTCGTCGTAGGCCATGCCGGAGCCGGTGCCGCCCATCGTGAACGACGGGCGGACGACCATCGGGTAGCCGAGCTCCTCGGCGCCGGCGAGCAGGTCCTCGACCGAGTGGCAGATGACGCTCCTGGCCGACTCGCCGCCGAGCTGCTCGACGATCTTCTTGAACTGCTGGCGGTTCTCGCCGCGCTCGATCGCCTCGATCGAGGCGCCGATCAGCTCGACGCCGTGCTTCTCGAGGATCCCGGCCTTGTCGAGCGCCATCGCGCAGTTGAGCGCGGTCTGGCCGCCCAGCGTGGCGAGCAGCGCGTCGGGGCGCTCCTTGGCGATGACCTTCTCGACGAACTCGGGCGTGATCGGCTCGACGTAGGTGGCGTCGGCGAACTCCGGGTCGGTCATGATCGTGGCCGGGTTCGAGTTGACCAGGATGACCCGCAGGCCCTCCTGGCGCAGCACCCGGCAGGCCTGGGTGCCGGAGTAGTCGAACTCGCAGGCCTGGCCGATGATGATCGGCCCCGAGCCGATGACCAGGACGCTGGTGATGTCGGTGCGCTTGGGCATGTCAGGCCTCCGCCTTCTCGGTGGTCGAGGTGCGAGCGGAGCGAGCCTCGAAACCACTCATCAGGTCGACGAACCGGTCGAAGAGGTACGCCGCGTCGTGCGGGCCGGCGGCAGCCTCGGGGTGGTACTGCACGGAGAACGACAGCAGCCGCCCGCCTCGCTCTTCTGGGTCGCGCAGCTCGAGGCCCTCGACCACGTCGTCGTTGAGGCAGACGTGGCTGACAGCCACCTCGCCGAACTCGGTCGTCGTGGTGCCCTCGAGCGGGGCGTCGACGGCGAAGCCGTGGTTGTGCGCGGTGACCTCGACCTTGCCGGTCGTGCGGTCCATCACCGGCTGGTTGATGCCGCGGTGGCCGTACTTGAGCTTGTAGGTGCCGAAACCGAGCGCGCGGCCGAAGAGCTGGTTGCCGAAGCAGATCCCGAAGTAGGGGATGCCGGCGCGCAGTGCGCCCTGCAGCAGCTCGACCTGGCCGGTGGTCGCGGCGGGGTCGCCGGGGCCGTTGGAGAAGAACAGGCCGTCGGGTGCGACCGCCTGCACCTCCTCGAGGGTCGCGGTCGCGGGCAGCACGTGCACCTCGATGCCGCGCTCGCTCATCATCCGCGGGGTGTTGGCCTTGATGCCGAGGTCGACCGCGGCGACCGTGAACCGCTTCTCGCCGACGGCGGGCACGACGTAGGCCTCGGGCGTGCTGACCGCCTCGCTGAGGTTGGAGCCGGCCATCTCGGCCGAGCCCCGGACGCGCTCGAGCAGACGCTGCGGATCGGTCTCGGTGGTGGAGATCCCGACGCGCATGGCGCCGCGCTCGCGCAGGTGGCGGGTGAGTGCGCGGGTGTCGACGCCGCTGATCCCGACGACGCCCTGGTCGCGCAGGTCGTCACCGAGGCTGCGCGTGCTGCGCCAGTTGCTGGGGACCCGGGCGGGGTCGCGCACGACGTAGCCGGCGACCCAGATGCGCGAGGACTCGGCGTCCTCGTCGTTCATCCCGGTGTTGCCGACGTGCGGGGCCGTCATCACGACGACCTGGCGGTGATAGCTGGGATCGGTCAGCGTCTCCTGGTAGCCGGACATGCCGGTGGAGAAGACCGCTTCGCCGAAGGTCTCGCCCTCGGCTCCGAAGGAATCACCGCGGAAGGAGCGCCCGTCCTCAAGGACGAGGAGCGCTGGGATGGGCAGATTCCGGGCAGGCGATGCCACGCCGTACCTCCTTCTCCGCCTCACGGGACGGATCGTTAAAGGATGTTCGAGCCGACGCCGACACTACCAGCGCGGGACCCGCGGTCCGGCATCGCGTCCACGACACGGAGCGCCCGCTCACCACGACGCCAGCGCCACCTCCGGCCCGTCCCAGCGGCGGCGCAGCCACCGGTCGTGGGAGGCCAGCACGATCCCGCCCGGTGAGGTGGAGAGCGCCTCCTCGAGCTCGCCGGCGAGCGCAAGGGACACGTGGTTGGTCGGCTCGTCGAGCAGCAGGAGGTCGGGGGCCGCGGCGATGGCGACGGCGAGCCCGAGCCGCCGCCGCTGGCCCACCGAGAGGTTGCCCACGGCCGTGCGGTGGTCGCGCGGGTGGAGCAGCCCGAGCTCGCGCAGGGCGGGTGCGTCCGCGACCGCGCCGACCGCGGCGTCGTACGTCGCCAGCGCGGAGCGCGCCGGATCGCTGGGCTGCGGGTCCTGGGTCAGCTCGCGGACCGTCCGGGCGGTCACCAGGGCCGTGCCGCTCGACGGGGTCAGCCGTCCCGACAGCACGCCCAGCAGCGTGGACTTCCCCGAGCCGTTGGGGCCGGTGAGCAGCAGGTGCTCCCCCGCCGCCAGGTCCAGCCGCGCCGCCCGGAGGCGGCCGGCCACCTCGAGGTCGCGGACCTGGACGAGGCGGCCGGTGGCGCGCGCCGTGAGGTCGCCGCGGAAGCGCAGCGGCGCAGGCGGCTTGCCCACCTGGTCCCGCTCGGCGACCTCGAGCCGGCGCTGCGCGTCCTTCTTCCGACGGGCCAGCGTCTGGTCGACGCGGCCGCCCTTGAAGGAGTAGATGAACTTGTCGCCGTCGGTGGGCCCGCGGTTGTGCGCGATGGCGCTGGTGCCGATCCGCGTCGCGTCGCGCAGGCGGGCGATCTCCTCCTGCTGCTCGGCGTAGGCCTGCTCCCAGCGCCTCCGCGCGTCGGCCCGCGCCGCCTCGTACGCCGTCCACCCGCCGCCGAACCGCCGGCCCCCACGGCCGTCGGTGCCGAGGGCACCGGCGTCGAGGTCCACGAGGTCCGTGCAGACGTCGTCGAGCAGCACGCGGTCGTGGCTGGCCAGCACCACCACTCCCGGCAGGTCGGTGAGGAACCCGGTGAGCACCTCGATCGCGTCGTCGTCGAGGTGATTGGTGGGCTCATCGAGCAGCAGGCACGTCGGACGTGTGGTCATGATCGTCGCGAGCGCGAGGCGCGTGCGCTGCCCGCCCGACAGGGTGCCCACGGCACGGTCCGGGTCGAGGTCGTCCAGGCCGAGCCGTGCCGCGGCGACGGCGGCCCGCCGATCGGCGTCCCACGCGTCGTGCGCCAGCGCCAGCTCGAGGGCTCGACCGTAGGCCGCGTCGCCGTCGGGCGTGCCGACCGCCGCGGCCAGCCGCTCGACGTCGGCCACGGCCTCGCGCAGCGGGGCGAGGGTCATGGCGAGCACGTCCGCCACCGTGGCCCAGTCACGGAACGGCGGCTCCTGGCCCAGGAGCACGAGGTCGTCGGGCACGGTGATGCTGCCCGACACCTGCGCCCGGCTCGGGAGCCGGCCGGCGACCGCTCGCAGCAACGTCGACTTGCCGGTGCCGTTCTCGCCGACGAGCCCGATCCGCCGTCCCGGCTGGGCGAGCAGGTCGACGTCGGTCAGCACGCTCCGGCCGGGAAAGCCGACGGAGAGCCCGAACACGACGACGGGCGCGAGCGCGGCGCCGGAGGAACGGGAGAATGGGGAGGGTGCAGGCATGCGCACGTCCTTCGAGGTCAGGAGAGGACTCGCCGGGCATCGGGGCGCACGAGGGCGCGGCCGCGGACGCGAGTCGGGTCAGTCCTGGATCCACATGATGGGTACAGCCTAGGAGGCGAGCCGCACCGTTCCCACCGATTTTGCCCGGGGTTCGTTTCGGCCCCGCCGCGCGTGGGGAGCATCGCGAGCATGAAGCCCACGACGTCCGTCCTCTTCCGCGCTGCCGCCGCGGCGACCACCGCCCTCGCCTCCGCCGCCCTGGTCGCGGTCTCTGCCCCCGCCCACGCGGGCACGGTCGTGCAGGACTGTGCCGGTGGCCCCGTGACGATCGGCGCCACCCTCGACGACGTGACGCTCACCGGCGTGTGCACCGACGTCAGGATCGACGCCTCGAACATCTCGGTCGCACTCCCCGCGACGTCGTCGCTCACCGTCACCGGCGCCAACCTCGAGATCGCCGCGTCCGGCCCGGTGGGCACGGTGACCTTCGCCGGCGGAAACAACGTGCTCGTCGCACCGTCCGCCGGGGACGTCAGCGTCAGCGGTGGCAACAACGAGGCGACCTTCTCCGGCGCCATCGGCCGCACGTCGCTCGTCGACGGCAACAACTCCGTCCGGGCCGGGGAGATCGCGGCGCTGCGGGTGGAGGACGGCAACCAGGTCGTGAAGGCGACCACGCTCGGCGCGGTCACCGTCAGGGGCAGCAACGCGACGCTCATCGCCACCACGGCACCGAAGGTCACGGTCCGGGGGGCCAACAACCTCGTCAAGGTGAGGAAGCTGCCGGTCCTCACGATCATCGGGAGCAACAACACCGCCGTGGTGAGGATGGGGACCACGAAGGTCACGGTCAGGGGCGCCAACAACGTGGTGCGGGTGAAGAAGCGCGCCTGACCCCACAGCGGGCGGGCGAACTGGCACGCTGTCGCCATGCGCGTGGTCGACATCGCCCGGGCCGTCGAGGCCGTACGAGCCCACTGCGGGTCCGTGGCCGGTGTGCCGCGGGTCGCGACCAGTGGCAACTTCGCCTCGCCGGTCACGCTGCTCGAGCCGCTCCTCGCCGAGCTCGAGGCGGTCCGTCTGCACGCGCTCAACGCCCAGTCCTCCCTCCCGCTGCACGACGGCGTGGTCCCGGAGACGACGTTCGTGGGTCCCGGCTTCCGCAGGCACCCGCGGCTCTCCTACGTGCCGTGCCGGCTGTCGATGGTGCCGCGGCTCTTCCAGGGCCCGCTCGCGCCGGACGTCGTCGTGGTGCACACGACGACGCCGCGCGACGGCTTCGTCTCGCTGGGACTCGAGGTCAACGTGCTGCCCGCCGCCATCGACGCGGCCCGCGAGCGTGGTGCCCTGGTGGTGGCCCAGCTCAACCCGCGGATGCCGTGGACCTTCGGTGACGCCGTCGTGCCGGTCGACGCGATCGACCTGGGGGTCGAGGTGGACGTCGCGATGACCACCCACACCGCCCGTCCTCCCAGTGACGACGCACGCCTCATCGGCTCGCGGGTCGCCGCCGAGATCGGCGACGGTGCGACCCTGCAGGCCGGCATCGGGGAGGTCCCCGACGCGACCATCTCCGGCGTCCTCGAACGACGCGGTCTGCGGATCTGGACCGAGATGTTCAGCGACGGCGTGCTGACCCTCGACCGGGCGGGCGCGCTGGACCTCGACACGCCGCTGCGCACGTCGTTCGTGTTCGGCAGCGCGGAGCTCTACGAGTGGGTCCACGACAACCCGCGGGTGCAGATGCTGCGCACCGAGACGACCAACTCCCCCGCCGAGATCGCCCGGCAGCCGGCGATGACCTCGATCAACACCGCCCTGCAGGTCGACCTCTTCGACCAGGCCAACGCCTCGCGCATCGGGGCCCGGATCTACAGCGGCTTCGGCGGCCAGACCGACTTCACCGTCGGGGCGAGCCACTCACCGGGCGGGCGGGCGTTCATGGCGCTGCGCAGCTGGCACCCGCGCGCCGACGTGTCCACGATCGTGCCGATGGTCGACGAGCCGGTCACGTCCTTCCAGCACGGCGCCGTGGTGACCGAGCAGGGCGTGGCCTGGATGTGGGGACGCGACGAGCGCGAGCAGGCGCGCAACCTCATCGAGCACGCCGCCCACCCGAGCGTGCGCGACGACCTCCGGGAGGAGGCACGCGCCCTCGGCCTGGCCTGAGGCCGGTCAGGACCAGGACGCGCGCATGACGTCGTACGTCACTGAGCGGGTGTCGTCGCGCTCGGGCACGACGTTGCGCATCGTCAGGTCGACCGACGCGCCGGACACCCGCACCTCGACCTCCCAGCGCCAGCCCGGGGCGTACTCGTAGCCGACGCTCGCCGAGGACGCGCCGCCAGCGCCGGAGAGGAGCGCGGGATCCTTCTGGTGCCAGCTGTCGACCCATCCCGCGGTCACCGCGCCGTCGTCGCCCGGCACACCGAGCAGCAGGGTGCCCGCCTGCTCGCCGTCCTCGGGGTGGGTCCACGTGTAGTCGAGCCGCACCGTCCGGCCGAGCGCCGCGGGGGCGACCTCGAGCGTGGAGCCGCCGCCGGTGAAGTCGTCGGTCGGCATCAACCGGAACTCGGCGGTGCCGGACCAGCGGCCGGCGGGGGCGTCGTAGGGCGCGGGGGTGGTCACCGCACCATCATGGCGCGGGTCAGGCGACGAACACGCAGAAGATGTGGCCCGCGGGGCTGGCGTAGGCGCGCAGCGGCTCGTCGGGGTCGTCGGTGCGGTCGAGGCGCAGCTCCCCGCCGAGCTCCAGCACGCGCTGGTGGGCCGCGTCGAGCGCGCTGGTCGAGGGCACCGTCGTGTCGAGGTGCGAGACCGACGGGTGGCCCGGCTCGGGCCACCGGTTCGGAGCGAGCGCATCGACCTCCTGGATGGCCAGGCAGCGGCGGCCGTCGGGGTGGGTGAGGACCAGCCAGTCGGAGTCGTCGGCACCGTCCTGCGGCGCCTCGTCGCCGGGGCGGTAGGCCAGGCCGAGCAGGTCGCGCCAGAACTCCGCCTCGGTCCGCACGTCGACGGCGTCGAGCACGGTGTGCTGGAGCTGCGGGACGACCGGCGGGAAGTCACTCATGCCCCGACCCTACGAGGTGTCAGGATCGACCCATGTCCGTCGGCCCCGCCTGGATCCAGGTCTTCCTCGACACCCCTGCGTCGGCGTTCGAGGAGGCTGTCGCCTTCTGGTCCGCAGTCACTGGGTGGCAGCCCTCCGAGCGCCGCGGCGAGGACGGCCAGTTCCTCACGCTGCTGCCGGCGGCAGGGTCGGCGTACCTCAAGATGCAGGCAGTCGACGGGCCGGCCGGCCTCCACCTCGACCTCGACTCGACGGACCGGCCCGCAGCCGTGTCACGCTCCTACGACCTCGGCGGCACGCACGCCTGGACCTACGAAGGCGTCGAGGTGATGCGCTCCCCCGGCGGCTTCGTCTTCTGCCACACCCTCGTCGACGGCGAGCCGGTGCTCGACCGCCCCGGCGCGACGATGCTCGACCAGGTCTGCCTCGACGTCCCCGCAGCCCACTGGGACGCGGAGGTCGCCTTCTGGGCCGCGCTCACCGGGCGCGAGCCGGAGGTCGGGTCCCTCCCGCAGTTCGTTCGCCTGGTCCGGGAGGGCCAACCGCGGATCCTCGTGCAGCGCCTCGACGAGCCCGACGGGCCGGTGCGGGCGCACCCCGACCTCGCCTCCGCGGACCGCGAGTCCGACACCGCGGACCACGTGCGGCTCGGCGCGCGCGTGCAGTCCGTGAACGCCTTCTGGACCGTCCTCACCGCGCCCGGTGGCCAGGTCTACTGCCTCACCGACCGCGACCCCCGGACGGGCGTGGTCGGGTGATGTGACGCGGCCCACGGCGAGCACGGCCGTCGGTGCGTACTGTCGGTATGTGATCTCCAGCCGCCGCGCCCTGACCTGCTCGCTCGTCTCACTCACCGTCGGCGCGGGCGTCGCCGCCGTGCCGGCCCAGGCCGCCGGGATCACCGTCCCGGTGCAGTGCGAGCTCTCCAGCGAGACGCTGCTGCCGTGGGACGGCGTCTCCTACGACCTGCAGGGCACCTGCGGCACCGTGCGGGTGACCGCCGACGACGCGACGGTCACCATGCCCGCCGCCACGCAGCTGGTGGTGGAGGGCACCGGCAACACCGTCACCGCGAAGCCGCTGGGTGCGGTGTCCGTCGTCGGGGCCGGCACCAGCATCACGACACCGGCGATCCAGGACCTCTCGGTCTCCGGCGCCGGCACGACGGTGGCGGTCGCCGGCCTCGTCGAGCGTGCCGTCCTCGCCAGCACGACGTCCTCGCTCACGGCCGACACCGTCAACGTGCTGCGCCTGCGCGGCTCGGACAGCGTGACCGCGCGCAAGGCGTACCGCACCCGGGTGACGGGGTCCGACAACCAGCTCGGACTGACCCGCGCCGACCGGGTCGTCGTCACCGGTGACCGCAACAGCGTCACCGTCGCCCGCGGGCGTACGACGGTGCGCGACCGCGGGCAGGACAACGTGCTGGACCTCCGCCCGCGCAGGCGCTGACCGGCTGGTGCCCCGTCAGGCGAGGACGCCGTCGCGCACGGTCACGCGCCCGGCGTGGACGGTGTGCACCACCTTCGAGGTCAGCTCGCAGCCGTGCCAGGGGTTGTTGCGCGACAGCGAGGCCGAGGAGTCGCGGTCGACGGTGACGCGGGCGTCGGGGTCGACCAGGACGACGTGCGCCGGCGAGCCCGGGGCCAGCGGACGGCCCTGACCGTGCAGGCCGGCGATCCGCGCGGGGTTGACCGACATGACCCGGGCGATGTCGGCCCAGGTGAGGTCCTCCATCACCGTGCGGACGACGGCCAGGGCTGTCTCCAGCCCGAGCATCCCGAAGGCCGCGTCGACGAAGGCGTGCTCCTTGTCGTGGCGGGCGTGCGGTGCGTGGTCGGTGGCGACCGCGTCGATCGTCCCGTCGGCCAGCGCCGCTCGGACCGCGTCGACGTCCTCCTGCGGCCGGAGCGGTGGGTTGACCTTGAAGGTCGGGTCGTAGCCGGCCAGCAGGTCCGTGGTCAGCAGCAGGTGGTGCGGAGTCACCTCGGCGGTCACGTCCCAGTGCCCGTCTCGCTTGGCCTGGGCCTTGGCCCAGCGGACCACCTCGACCGAGCCGGCCGTCGAGACGTGGGCGACGTGCACCCGCGACCCGGTGTGCCGGGCGAGCATGACGTCACGCGCGACGATGACCTCCTCGGCGATGCCCGGCCAGCCGGGCAGGCCCAGGCGTCCGGACAGCTCACCCTCGTGGCAGCAGGCCGACGAGCCGGCGAGCGTCGGGTCCTGCGCGTGCTGCGAGACCACGCCGCCGAAGGCCTTGACGTACTCCAGGGCCCGGCGCATCACGCGGGCGTCGTGGACGCACTTGCCGTCGTCGGAGAACACCGTGACCCCGGCACGCGAGCGGTGCATCAGGCCCAGCTCGGCGAGCTCCTCGCCGGCGAGGCCGCGCGTCACCGCGCCCACCGGCTGGACGTGCACCAGCCCCGCCTCCCGACCGAGCTCCCAGACCCGGGTCGCGGCCTCGGCGGTGTCGGTGACCGGCGCGGTGTTCGCCATCGCCAGCACGGCGGTGTACCCGCCGAGGGCCGCGGCACGCGACCCGGTGAGGATCGTCTCCGCGTCCTCGCGACCGGGCTCGCGCAGGTGCGTGTGCAGGTCGACGAGCCCCGGCAGCGCGACCAGCCCGTCGGCGTCGAGCGTCTCCGCTCCCGGTGGCGCGGCGTCCACGAGCATGCCCGCGTCGTCGACGTAGAGGTCCGTGGTGTCCTCGCCGAGCAGCGAGGCTCCGGTGATCACGAGCGCCATCAGGCCACGTCTCCTTGCTGTCCTTGGAGGTCTCCGGCGAGCAGGTGGTAGAGCACGGCCATCCGGACCGCCAGTCCGCTCGACACCTGCTCCAGCACCACCGACTGCGCCGCGTCGGCGGCGTCGGCGGCGATCTCCAGGCCGCGGTTCATCGGGCCGGGGTGGCAGATCGGCACCTCGGGATCGAGCAGCGCGAGCCGATCACGGGTCAGGCCGTAGCCGACGGTGTACTCCCGCGCGCTCGGGAAGAACGCGCCCGACATGCGCTCGCGCTGGACGCGCAGCATCATCACCGCGTCAGGCCGTCCGTGCACGCCGGCGCCGCGCAGCACCTCGTCCAGGTCGTACGACGTCTCGAAGCCCGCCGCGGCCGACCAGGTGGCGATGCCGCTCGGCATCAGCGTCGGCGGGGCGACGACGGTCACCCGGGCGCCGAGCTTGGTCAGGCACTGCACGTTGGAGCGGAACACCCGGCTGTGGGTGAGGTCGCCGATGATCGCGACGTGGCGGCCATCGAGGGAGCCGAGGTGGCGCTGCAGCGTGTAGGCGTCGAGCAGCGCCTGGGTCGGGTGCTCGTGGGTGCCGTCGCCGGCGTTGACCACGGCCGCGTCGACCCACTGGCTGACCTGGTGCGCGGCGCCGCTGGCGGGGTGGCGGATCACGAGGCCGTCGACGCCCATCGCGCAGACGGTCAGCACGGTGTCGCGCAGGCTCTCGCCCTTGGACGTGCTCGAGCCCTTGCCGCTGATGTTGATCACGTCGGCGGAGAGCCACTTGCCGGCGATCTCGAAGGACGACCGGGTGCGGGTGGAGTCCTCGAAGAACATGTTGACGACCGTGCGACCGCGCAGCGCCGGCAGCTTCTTGACGTCGCGGCGCTGCACGTCGTGCATGTCGGCCGCGGTCTCGAAGAGCTGCTGGACCTCGTCGGTGGAGAGGTCGTCGATGGAGAGCAGGTGCTTCACGAGATCGTCACCTCGTCGATGCCGTCGACCTCGCTGAGCCGAACGCTGACCCGCTCGGCCAGGGCGCTCGGCAGGTTCTTGCCGACGTGGTCGGCGCGGATCGGGAGCTCGCGGTGACCGCGGTCGACCAGCACGGCCAGCCGCACGGCCGAGGGTCGGCCGAGGTCGGCGAGCGCGTCGAGGGCCGCCCGGATCGTCCGGCCGGAGAACAGCACGTCGTCCACGAGCACCACGACCTTCCGGTCGATCCCCGTGGGAGGGAGCGCGGTCTTGTGCGCGCGCCGCGTGGGCTGCGAGCGGAGGTCGTCGCGGTACATCGTCACGTCGAGCTCGCCCACCGCGACGGGAGCGCCCTCGACGGCCGCGATCTTCTCGGCGATGCGCCGCGCGAGGGGTACGCCGCGCGTGTGCAGGCCGAGCAGGACCAGGTCGGTCGCGCCCTTGTTGCGCTCGAGCAGCTCGTGGGAGATGCGCGTGAGGGCCCGGGAGATGTCACGGGCGTCGAGCACGGTGCGGTCCGTGCGTGGGGTCCGGTCGGTGCCGGGGTCGGTCTCTTCAGGGGCAGGCATCTGCGCGCCGGACCTCCTTCTCCGCCTCACGGGACGGCTCGTTAAAGGATGTCGATCGCGGCCGACCCTAGCAGCCGGCATGGGGAGTACCGTGGAGAGAGACCGGTACTTTCCGGTCACCAGGTCAGGAACTCAATATGGGCATCGGCTACGCCGCCGCATACCGCGCCGGGATCATCCCGTGGGAGAAGGCGGGCCGGCAGGACCAGCCCACGCTCCTCCACCTCCTCGACCGCGAGGAGGCGATGCGACCGGATCGCGTCATTCGCGCGATCGACCTCGGCTGCGGCCGGGGCGCCAACACCAAGCTGCTCGTCGATCGCGGCTGGGACGCGATCGGGGTCGACAACGTCCGCCAGGCGGTCGACGTCGCCGTGCGCCGCAACGGACTCGACGACGCCCGGTTCGTCATCGGCGACGTGCGGCACCTGGTGCACTCGGGCGTCGGGAAGGGCTTCGACCTGTTCCTCGACGTCGGCTGCTTCCAGAGCCTGGACGACGCAGGACGCACCCTGCTGGCCGGGGGCGTCACCGAGCTCGCTGAGCCGGACGCCACCGTCCTCGTCCGCACCGGCGGGCCGCGGGCCTGGCCGGTGCGGCCCAAGGACGCGGTCCGGTACGACCTCGAGCGGGCCTACCGGGGCTGGACCGTGACGGCCGTCTCCGGGATCGGCTCCACCGACCGCTCCGCGCCGGCACGAGCCGTGGCCGGCAACAGGGGCGAGTGGTTCAGGCTCACTCGCCCCTGAGCCGAGCCGGCACTCCCTCGCACGGGACACCGTGTCCGGGCGCCTCCTCGCGCTGCGCGGAAGCGCCCGGTCGGTGACCAGGACAGGGACGAAGGGGGGTGGTCAGCGCTCCAGGATGGCGACGACGCCCTGGCCGCCGGCTGCGCAGATCGAGATCAGCGCCCGGCCCTGGCCCTTCTGGGCGAGCAGCTTCGCGGCGACCGGGATGATCCGGCCGCCGGTCGCGGCGAACGGGTGGGCGGCCGCGAGCGAGGAGCCGTTGACGTTGAGCTTGTCACGGTCGATCGCGCCGAGCGGCGCGTCGAGGCCGAGGCGCTCGGTGCAGAACACCGGGTCCTCCCAGGCGGCCAGCGTCGAGAGGACCTGCGAGGCGAAGGCCTCGTGGATCTCGTAGTAGTCGAAGTCCTGGAGCGTGAGGCCGTTGCGCTCCAGCATCCGCGGGACGGCGTACGCCGGCGCCATCAGCAGGCCCTCGTGGCCGTTGACGTAGTCGACCGCCGCGGTCTCGGCGTCGACCAGGTGGGCGAGGACCGGGAGCCCGCGTCCCTCGGCCCACTCGTCGCTGGCCAGAAGAACGGCGGAGGCGCCGTCGGACAGCGGCGTGCTGTTGCCGGCGGTCATCGTGGCGGCCGAGCCCTTGCCGAAGACCGGCTTGAGGGTGGCGAGCTTCTCGACCGTGGACTCCGGGCGCATGTTGTTGTCGCGCTCGACGCCGCGGAACGGCGTGACGAGGTCGTCGTGGAAGCCCTCCTCGTAGGAGCGCGCCAGGTTGTGGTGGGAGCGCGCGGCCAGCTCGTCCTGCGCCTCCCGGGTGATCCGCCACTCGAGCGCGGTGAGGGCGGCGTGCTCGCCCATCGACAGCCGGGTGCGCGGCTCGCCGTTCTGCGGGATGTCGAGGCCGATGTCACCGGGTCGGATGGCGCCGAGTGCCTTGAGGCGGCTCGCGGTGTCCTTGGCCGAGTTGACCTTCATCAGCTTCTTGCGGAGCTTGTCGCTGATCGCCACCGGCGCGTCGGACGTCGTGTCCGTGCCGCCCGCGACACCCGCGTCGATCACGCCCAGCGCGATCTTGTTCGCGACCTGGATGGCCGCCTGGAGCCCGGTGCCGCACGCCTGCTGGATGTCGGTGGCCGGGGTCTCCGGCGCGAGCTTCGAGCCGAGCACCGACTCACGGGTCAGGTTGAAGTCGCGGGAGTGCTTGAGGACGGCGCCGGCGACCACCTCACCGAGTCGCTCGCCCTGCAGGTCGAAGCGCTCGACGAGGCCGTCGATGGCCGCGGTCAGCATCTCCTGGTTGGAGACACCGGCGTAGACGGTGTTGGACCGGGCGAACGGGATGCGGTTGCCGCCGACGACGGCGACCGGACGAGTGGTGTTCTGCATGTCCATATCCTTGCCGGTGAGGTGCCCGACGCCAACGGGGTGAGGGGCACGTCACGAAATATGGACTCCGAGTTGCACACACAGTTACATGAGTCCGTCCGCCGCGCTACCCGGAAGGCCCCACCCATGAGCGACCGCTACCAGGGCTTCACGTCCACCCCGATCGGCCAGCTGTTCGTCAAGAATCTCGGCCTCCCGAACCCGACCGCGCTGGAGCGCTGGTCCGAGGGTGCGGCACTCGTGGACGGCCTGGTCGTGCTCGGCGGGTCCGGCCGCCTCACCGAGGTGCTCCCGACGACCCTCGACGGGCTCGGCATCGCGTCGACGAGGTCGCTGGAGGACGACGCGTTGGCCAAGGCCCTGGTCTTCGACGCGACCGGGATCACCGACACCACCGGCCTGGTCGCGCTGCAGGAGTTCTTCACCCCGCTCATGCGCCGGCTCGAGACCTGCCCGCGCGTGGTCGTCCTCGGCACCCCGCCCGAGCTCACCTCGGGCGCTGAGCGGATCGCCCAGCGCGCACTCGAGGGCTTCACCCGCTCGCTCGGCAAGGAGATCGGTCGCGGCGGCACCGTCCAGCTCGTGTACGTCGCCCCTGCCGCCGACGGCGCGATCGACTCGACCCTCGCCTTCCTCCTCTCCCCCAAGTCCGCCTACGTCTCGGGCCAGGTCGTGCGGATCGGCGCCCACGGGGCGACCACGACCGACCAGGTGACCGACTGGACCCGGCCGCTGGCCGGCAAGGTCGCCCTCGTCACCGGCGCCAGCCGCGGCATCGGCGAGGAGATCGCCCGCGTGCTGCACCGCGACGGCGCGACCGTGGTCGGCGTCGACGTGCCCCAGGCCGCCAGCGAGCTGCAGACGCTCATGGCCGAGCTCGACGGCGACCACCTCGTCCTCGACATCACCGCCAAGGACGCCCCGCAGCGGATCGCACACCACCTGCGCGAGCACCACGGAGGCGTCGACGTCGTCGTCCACAACGCCGGCATCACCCGCGACAAGAAGCTCGCCAACATGGCCGAGGACCGCTGGCAGAGCGTGATCGCGGTCAACCTCACCGCCCCCGAGCTGATCACCCGCGAGCTCCTCGACGCCGGCGTCCTCAACGCGGGCGGTCGCATCGTCGGCGTGGCCTCCATCGCGGGCATCGCCGGCAATGTCGGCCAGACCAACTACGCGACGTCCAAGGCGGGCGTGATCGGCCTCGTGGACAGCCTGCGCGACGAGCTCGACAACGGCATCACCGTCAACGCCGTGGCCCCCGGGTTCATCATCACGCAGATGACCGCTGCGGTGCCGTTCGCGACCCGCGAGGTCGGCCAGCGCCTCAACGCGATGGCCCAGGGCGGCCTCCCGGTCGACGTGGCCGAGACCATCGCGTGGTTCGCCAGCGCGGGGTCGGGCGCGGTCAACGGCAACGTCGTGCGGGTGTGCGGCCAGATGATGCTGGGCGCCTGATGGCCGACGTCACCGAGCCGACCAGGACCCTCACCGGGGAGCCGGGAGGGCTCAGCACCCTGGTCCGAGCGGCGCTCCCGGCCCTGCCCGGCGTCAACCGGCTGCCCGGGGTGCGCAAGGGCCCGGCGAGCGCCTTCACCGGGTTGGCGTACGCCCGCGAGGACGTCGCCGTCCAGCGCGAGCGCGTGGACGCCTACGCCGCGGTGTGCGGCTTCCCGCGCAAGGACGTCGTCCCGGTCACCTACCCGCACCTGCTGGCCTTCCCGCTGCACATGGCGATCATGGGCGACCCGGCGTTCCCCTACCCGGCCATCGGCATGGTGCACGTCGAGAACACCATCACCGCCCACCGCGCGATCGGGGTCGGCGAGACGCTCGACGTCGCCACGCGGGTGGGTGCTCCCCGTCCGCACGCCCGGGGCGTGCTCCTCGACTTCGTGACCTCGGTGACCGCGGACGGCGAGACGGCGTGGGAGTCGACGTCGACCTACCTGCGTCGCGGACGCTCCGTCGAGGGTGACCCCGCCCCGGGGATGGCCGTCGACGACGCGCCGACCGGGGGCATCGAGTGGCGGCTGCCCGCCGATCTCGGCCGGACCTACGCCGCGGTCTCGGGTGACGCGAACCCCATCCACCTCTACCCGCTCACCGCCAGGGCGCTCGGGTTCCGGCGGCAGATCGCCCACGGGATGTGGACCAAGGCGCGCTCGGTCGCCGCCCTCGAGAACCGCCTCCCCGAGGCGGTGACCGTCGAGGTGGCGTTCAGGAAGCCGGTGTTCCTCCCCGGGACGGTGGCCTTCGCGGCTCGGCGCGACGACGACCGCTGGACGTTCGCGATGACCAGCCCGAAGGACGGGTCCCCGCACCTCCTCGGCCGGACGACGCCCGCCTGACCCGCGCTAGCGGCGGGGGTTGCCGAACCGGAGGGTGCGCAGCACCCGGCGGGCGGCGGTCGCGGTGCGGCCGACGCCCTGGGTGAACGTCGCCGTGGCGGGCGTCCAGACGCCGAGGTCGGTGACGCCGTCGCCGTTCCAGTCGCCGGTCACCGGGAGGTCGCCGGCAGCCCCGAACGGCACCACCTCGAGCACGGACAGCCCGGACGCGTCGACGGAGCGGAGCGTGAACGTCGCCGTGGCCTGGTCGAAGACGCCGAGGTCGGTCGTGCCGTTGCCGTCCCAGTCGCCCGTCACGGGCAGGTCGTCGGCGTCGCCGAGCCACACGGGGCTCGACGACCCGTCGGGCAGCCGTTGGTAGAACGTGCCCTCGGACGCGCGACGTACGCCGATCTCGGTGGTGCCGTTGCCGTCCCAGTCGCCGCTCACGGGGATGTCGGAGGTCAGGCCCCACTTCACGCGGACGATGCCGCGGGGCGTCTTGAGCCGGAACTTGCTGTTCCTCGGGGTCCGGACGCCGACGTCGAGCTGGCCGTCACCGTCCCAGTCGCCCAGCAGGGGCTCGTCGAAGGCCTTGCCGAACGCCACGGTCACGCCCGAGCTGAAGACGAACGACGACTTCTTCGCCCGGCGGAAGACCGCGACCTCCGAGATGCGGCTGCCGGCCAGGTCGCCGGCCAGCGGCACGTCGACGCAGTTCTTCGAGGTGAGCGCGCCGTTGCCGAACGCGGTGCCGTCGAACCAGGCCGGGACGACGCTGCGTCCGCTCTTCTCCTCGAAGTGCAGGTGCGACCCGGACGCGTTGCCGCTGTCGCCGAGGGTGCCGATCATCGCGCCCTGGTCGACGCGTTGGCCGACCCCGACGACGACGCTGGCCATGTGGGCGTACAGCGAGGTCTCGCCGTTGCCGTGGTCCAGGACGACCCAGCGCCCGTAGCCGCCCTTGGGACTGGTCCAGGCCGTCGTCACCACGCCGGACGCGGCCGCCACGATCGGCGCACCGAGGTCGGGGTTGCGGTTCCAGTCGATGGCGTTCGGGCTGGGGCTGTGCCCCGGACGGGTCGCCCCGCTCCACGTCTCGCCGCACGGGAACGGCATCTGGTACGCCGTCACCGGCGCCCCGCGTCGGGCGGCGGCGGGTGCCGAGGGCGCGAGCAGCGCGAGCGCCGCCGCGGAGGCCACGAGGGTCGTCGTCGTACGGGGGTTCGGGCCCATGGGTGAGCGTCCTCGTCACGGTGCGTTCGATGTCGGGTGAGCAGCGCACCGGGCCCGTCGTAGGAGCAGTCACGACAGTCCCAGGCGCCACACGAGCGCTCACAGGTTACGGGCGCACGACACGCCCGTCTGCCAAATGCAGGAAACTACACGCTTGTAGTGCTAGTCGGCTTGTCGCGGAGGCGGATCAGGCCCTCCTGGGCGACCGTCGCCACCAGCTCGCCCGACTGCGTGAAGACGCGGCCGAGGGCCAGCCCGCGCCCGCCGCCCGCGAACGGCGAGAACTGGTCGTAGAGCCACCACTCGTCGGCGCGGAAGGGCTTGTGGAACCAGATGGTGTGGTCGAGCGAGGCCGGCATCAGCCGCGGCGAGGCGATGTGGACGCCGTGCGGGACGAGGGCGGCGCCCAGCAGCGTCAGGTCGCTGGCGTAGGTGAACGCCGCGGTCTGGACCGTGGGGTCCTCGGACACCTCGCCGTTGACCTTGATCCACAGCCGGGCCTGCGCGGGGTGCTCGGGGTCCTCGGGGATGCCGCGACCCGTGATCCCGACGTGGCGGATGTCGAGCGCCGACCACTCCCGCTCCCAGTGCTCAGCCGCCTCGGGGCCGCGTTCGCGGGCCAGCTCGACCAGGGGCATGCCCTGCTCGGGCGGCGGGACGTCGGGCATCCGGTCCTGGTGCTCGAGCCCCGGCTCGGGGATCTGGAAGTTGGCCGTCAGGTAGTAGATCGGCCGCCCGTGCTGGCGGGCGGAGACCCGGCGGGTGGCGAACGAGCGGCCGTCGCGGATGCGCTCGACGTCGTAGACGATCGGGATGGTGGGGTCGCCGGGCCGCAGGAAGTAGGAGTGCAGCGAGTGGAGGACGAACTCGCCCTCCACGCTGCGGGTGGCGGCGACGACGGCCTGGGCGGCGACCTGGCCGCCGAAGACCCGCTGCCGCTCGGTGCGCGCCTGGGTGCCCCGGAACAGGTCGACCTCGAGCTGCTCGAGCTCGAGCAGGGCGGCGAGCTCAGCGGCGCTGCCCGCCATCAGCGGTCCTCCCAGCCGGTCTCGTCGGGGTTGTCCTTGGACTGGTCGTCGAGGTCGGCGAGGAACGCCTCGAAGGCGCTACCGATCTCCTCGCCCGTCGGAAGCGTCTCGTCGCCCGCGAGCAGCGAGCTGCCGGCTGCCTCGGCCTCGCGGAAGGAGTCGTACTGCTGCTCGAGCCCGCGTACGACGTCGCCGACCTCGTCGTGGGAGGCGAGGTAGCGGTCGACCTCGGTCTCGGTGATCTCGGCGGCCTCGCGGACCTCGCTCAGGTCGATCGTCAGGTGACCACCGATCTCGAGGTGCTCGAGCAGCACGAGCGCGGCCTGGGGGTACTCCATCTGCGCGAGGTAGTGCGGGATGTGGGCGACGAAGCCGAGCGCGTCGTGGCCCCACTCCCCCAGCCTGATCTCCAGCAGGGCCTGCGCGCTCGCCGGCACCCGCAGCTCGCTCTGCCACGGGCTCTCGCCCGGCACGAGCTCGGGGCGGTTGGCGTGCGGCGTGATCGCGATCGGCCGGGTGTGCGGCACCGCCATCGGAACCGCACCGAGGCTCACCACGCGCGCCACCCCGAAGTGCTCGACGACCTCGCGAACGGCACGCGCGAACGCCTCCCACCGGATGTCGGGCTCGGGGCCGACGAGCAGGAGGAACGGCGTGCCGCCGGTGTCGCGCATCGCCCGGACCGCGAGGCGCGGCGCCTCGTAGTCGGCGTAGTGGTCACGGAGGAAGGTCACCGGCGGTCGCCGGGCGCGGTAGTCGTGGAGCGAGTCCACGTCGAAGGTCGCGACCACCTTGCCGTCGGACTGCGCGGCGAGGTGGGAGGCGGCGAGCTCGGCCGCCTTGCCGGCGTCCAGGAAGCCGGTCAGCACGCAGACCAGCGTGAGGTCACCCGCGTCGGCGAGCACCTCCGCGTCGTCCACGATGTGCACGAGTCGTTCGGCCATGGCGCAACCCTAGTGACTCCCCACCAGTGACCCGACACACACCCGCGCATCTGGGCAGGTCTTGTTACCGAGGGGTAACCTGTCCGCGATCCTGCAGTCCTTCCCGTGAGACACCCCGACACCACTTGGGAGAAGCCAGTGCCCCGTCCACAGCGTGAGGTCGTCTTCGTCGACGGCGTGCGCACCCCGTTCGGCAAGGCCAAGGGCCAGTACGCCGAGACGCGCGCCGACGACCTCGTCATCAAGTGCATCCGTGAGCTGATGCGCCGCAACCCGTCCCTCCCGCCCGAGCGGGTCGACGAGGTCGCGGTTGCCGCCACGACCCAGATCGGCGACCAGGGCCTGACGATCGGGCGCACCGCCGCGCTCCTCTCGGGCCTGCCCCAGAGCGTGCCGGGCTACTCCATCGACCGCATGTGCGCGGGCGCGATGACCGCGGTCACCAACACCGCCTCGGGCATCGCCTTCGGCGCCTACGACGTCGCCATCGCCGGCGGCGTCGAGCACATGGGCCGCCACCCGATGGGCGAAGGCGTGGACCCCAACCCGCGCATCCTGTCCGAGCGGATCGTCAACCCCGACGCCCTCGTGATGGGCAAGACCGCGGAGAACCTCCACGACCGCTACCCCACCATCACCAAGCAGCGCGTGGACGAGTACGCGGTCCGCAGCCAGCAGAAGACCAAGGCCGCCTACGACGCGGGCAAGATCCAGCCCGACCTGGTGCCGGTCGCGACCCGCTCCGCCGACGCCGGCTGGGGCCTGGCCACGCTCGACGAGCCGATGCGCCCCGAGACCACCCTCGAGTCGCTGGCCGCGCTGAAGACTCCGTTCCGCTCGCACGGCAACGTGACCGCCGGCAACGCGGCGGGCATCAACGACGGCGCCACCGCCGCGCTGCTCGCCGACGAGGAGACCGCGCGCGAGCTCGGCCTGCCCGTGAAGATGCGCCTGGTCACCTACGCCTTCGTCGGCGTGGAGCCCGAGGTCATGGGTGCCGGACCGATCCCCGCGACCGAGAAGGCCCTGCGGCTCGCCGGCCTCACCATCGACGACATCGACGCGTTCGAGGTCAACGAGGCCTTCGCGGTGCAGGTGCTCGCCTTCCTCGAGCACTACGGCATCGCCGACGACGACGCGCGGGTGAACCCCTACGGCGGCGCGATCGCCATGGGCCACCCGCTCGCCTCCTCCGGCGTACGCCTGATGAACCAGCTCGCGCGCCAGTTCGAGGAGCGCCCCGAGGTCCGCTACGGCCTCACCACCATGTGCATCGGCATCGGCATGGGCGGCACCGTCATCTGGGAGAACCCGCACTGGACCGGCGGCGACACGAACGAGGGAGCAGACAAGTGAACGACTCCAGCATCTTCGAGCGCGCCCGGGCGATCGTGTCCGACGCCGAGCGCGTCACGCAGGCCCACCTGCGCACCGTGGCCCTGCCCGGCGCGACGATCGGCCTGATCACCCTCGACAACGGCGAGGACCACACCAAGCCCAACACCTTCGGTCCGGCCTCGCTGCTGGCGCTCGACGCCGCCATCGACGCGGCGCTGGCCGACGACACCATCGACGCGATCGCGGTGACGGGCAAGCCGTTCATCCTGGCGGCGGGTGCCGACCTGACGTCGATCCAGGGCGGCGGCCCCGACGCCGTACGCACCGTGGCCGAGCTCGGGCACGCGGTGTTCCGCAAGCTCCAGGACGGCGGCAAGACGTCGTTCGGCTTCATCAACGGTCTCGCCCTGGGCGGTGGCCTCGAGGTGGCGCTGCACTGCACCTACCGCACCGTCATGGACTCCGCGCCGGCCCTCGGCCTGCCCGAGGTCATGCTCGGCCTGGTCCCCGGCTGGGGCGGCGCCTATCTCGTGCCCAACCTCGTCGGCGCCGACAAGGCGGTGACGCTGATCATCGAGAACCCGCTCAACCAGGGCAAGACGCTCGGCGGGCAGGCGGCCTACGACTTCGGGCTGGCCGACGCGGTCTTCAACGGCGCCGACTTCCTCGAGCAGTCGCTGCTCTGGGCGGCGTCCGTGCTGCGCGGCGAGGTCACCGTCGAGCGTCCCGAGGTGGACCGTGGCGAGGCCTGGGACGCCGCGATCACGCGCGCCGAAGGCATCGTCGCGTCGAAGACCGGCGGTGCCTCGCCGGCCGCCGCGAAGGCTGTCGAGCTCATCGCCGCAGCGCGCGACAGCGACCGCGACGCCGGCTTCGCGGCCGAGGACGACGCGCTCGAGGCGATGTCGCAGACGGCCGAGCTGCTGGCCTCGCTCTACTCCTTCGACCTGGTGCAGAAGCGGGCCAAGCGGCCGGCCGGCGCACCCGACAAGTCGCTCGCCCGCCCGGTGACCAAGGTCGGCATCGTGGGCGCCGGCCTGATGGCCAGCCAGCTGGCGCTGCTGTTCGTACGCCGCCTCGAGGTGCCGGTCGTGCTGACCGACCTCGACCAGGAGCGTGCCGACAAGGGCGTCGCCTACGTCCACGCCGAGATCGACAAGCTGCTCGCCAAGGGACGCATCAACCAGGACAAGGCCAACCGCCACAAGGCCCTGGTGTCCGGTGAGACCGACAAGCAGGTCGCCTTCGGTGACGCCGACTTCGTCATCGAGGCCGTCTTCGAGGAGATGTCGGTCAAGAAGACCGTCTTCGCCGACGTGGAGAAGGTCGTCTCACCCGAGTGCGTCCTGGCGACGAACACCTCGTCGCTGTCGATCACTGAGATGGCTGCCGACCTCGAGCACCCCGAGCGGGTGGTCGGCTTCCACTTCTTCAACCCGGTCGCGGTCATGCCGCTGCTGGAGATCGTCCAGGGCGACGCCACCGACGAGGCCACGCTCGCCACGGCTTTCGCGACCGGCAAGGCGCTGAAGAAGACGACGATCCTCGTCAAGGACAGCCCGTCCTTCATCGTGAACCGGCTGCTGGGCCGCTTCATGAGCGAGGTCGGCCGCATCGTCGACGAGGGCACCCCGGTGGAGGTGGCCGACGGCGCGTTCGCCGGCATCGCGCCGATGCCGCCGTTCGTGCTGCTGTCGCTGGTCGGACCGGCGATCGCGCTGCACAACAACGAGACGCTCGCGGGCGCGTTCCCCGACCGCTTCTACGTCTCCCCCGCCCTCGAGCGGATCGTGGCGGCGAGGAAGCCTGCCTACTACGGCGCCGACGGTGCGCTCGACCCCGAGGTCGAGGCGCTGCTGGAGAAGCCGGCCGACCCGGTCGTGCTGACGGCCGAGGAGGTGCGCGAGAAGACCCTCTCCGGCCTGGCCGAGGAGGCGCGCCTGATGCTCGACGAGGGCGTGGTCGTGGCCCCGCAGGACATCGACCTGGCGATGATCACCGGCGCCGGGTTCTCGTTCTGGAACGGCGGGCTGACCTTCATGCTCGACGTGAAGGGCATCTCGGAGAAGGCGACCGGCAAGCGCTTCCACTGACACACCACCAGGTGGTCGAGCAGCTCGCGCGGCTACTCGACCACCTGTGTGCTGTCCGCCGGGCGGGTGTGCTTGTCGTAGTCCCCGCGACCGAGCCGGCTGTGCGAGCGGCCGTAGGCGAAGTAGACGACCAGGCCGATCGCCATCCAGACGAGGAAGCGGACCCACGTCTCGGCGATCAGGTTGAGCATGAGGTAGCCGCACAGCAGCACTGACGCGGTCGCGACGACGTAGATCGCCGGCACGCGGAACGCGCGGTCGAGGTCGGGCCGGGTCCGGCGCAGGACCAGCACGCCGACGCTCACCAGCATGAAGGCGAAGAGCGTGCCGATGCTGACCAGGTCGCCCAGCGTCTCGAAGGGCACGAAGCCCGACAGCACCGAGACCATCACCGCGGTGAGGGCGGTGATCCGGTAGGGCGTGCCGAACGTCGGGTGGACCTTGGCCAGGCTGACCGGGAGCAGGCCGTCGCGGGCCATCGCGAAGGCGACGCGCGTCTGCCCCATCAGCAGGATCAGCACGACGACCGTCAGCCCGATGGTGGCGCCGATGGCGATGAGGTCGGAGATCCAGTGCAGGCCGACGTTCTCGAACGCCGTGGCCAGCGGAGCCGCGTCGTCGGGGTCGATGTCCTGGTAGGACTGCATGCCGGTGATGACCAGGCACACCGCGATGTAGAGGACGGTCACGATCGCCAGCGAGCCCAGCACGCCGATCGGCACGTCGCGCTGCGGGTTCTTCGTCTCCTCGGCGGTCGTCGCCACGACGTCGAAGCCGATGAAGGCGAAGAACACGATCGCCGCACCGGCGATGACCCCGGCGATGCCGAAGACCGCCGGCTCGAGGCCGAAGATCGACGTGATCAGCGGGGTCTTCCAGGCCGAGGCGTCGCCGCCGGCAGACGGCTGGCTCGGCGGGATGAACGGCGAGTAGTTGGCCGTCTTGATGTGCGCGATGCCGACGATGATCACCAGTGCGACGACGCTCAGCTTGATTGCCACCACGACCTGGTTCACCCGGCTGGAGAGCTTGATGCCGCCGATGAGGACCGAGGCGCACACGAGCGTGATGACGACTGCCGGCAGGTTGACCACGCCGTCGCTGGCGGAGGCCAGTGACGCCGGGATCTCGAGCGCGGTGCCGTCGAGCAGGGACTGCAGGTAGCCGGAGAAGCCCACGGCCAGGGCGGAGGCGCCCACCGTGAACTCCAGCACGAGGTCCCAGCCGATGATCCAGGCGATCAGCTCGCCGAAGGTCGCATAGCTGAACGTGTAGGCGCTGCCGGCGACGGGCACCGTCGAGGCGAACTCGGCGTAGCAGAGTGCCGCGAGCGCGCAGGCAAGTCCGGCGATGAGGAACGAGAGCGAGATCGCCGGGCCGGCGTTGGTCGCGGCGACGAGGCCGGTGTAGACGAAGATGCCGGCGCCGATGATGACGCCGACACCGAAGATGGTGAGGTCGAGCGCCCCGAGGTTCTTCTTGAGCTTGTGCTCGGGCTCCTCAGTCTCGGCGATCGACTGCTCGACGGACTTGGTGCGGAACAGACTCATTCCAGCACGGTAGACCCGACCGGGCCTGCTGCGCCTCCCTCCTACGCGTGTCGTGGACGGACGGACCCAACCATGCGGGGTGCTGGGATCGTCAGTAGGGGTGACCCGCTCCCGAACAGTCAGGACCCAGCGATGCCACGACGTGATGCGGCGGCCTTCGCCGAGTTCGTCGCTGCGCGCTCGGCGGCACTGCACCGCACGGCGTACCTCCTGGTGGGCGACCGGGGCCTCGCCCAGGACCTGCTGCAGGAGGCGCTCACCAAGACGTACGTCGCCTGGCCCCGGCTCCGCGACCCGGGCAAGGCCGAGGCCTACACGCGCAAGGCGCTGACCACCACGGCGATCACGTGGTACCGCCGTCGCAGCTGGGGTGAGCGCCCGGTGGACGCCGTTCCCGAGCAGGCCGGTGACGGCCTCGCCGACGACGTCGCCATCCGCGCACTGCTCTGGCAGGCGCTCCAGGGGTTGCCGCCGCGCCAGCGCGCAGCGATCGTCCTGCGCTACTACGAGGACCTGACCGAGGCACAGACCGCCGGCGTCCTCGGTTGTGCCGTCGGCACGGTCAAGAGCCAGGTCTCGGACGGCCTGCGCACGCTGCGCTCGCGCCTCGGCGACCGGGTGGGCGACGCCGATCTCTTCCCGACCACGACGATGGAGGTGACCCGATGACCGGGCTGCTGACCGACCTGATGCGCGAGCGTGCCGACCACCTCGACGCCCCGGAGCTGGACCTCGCCGCGATCACCCGCGACGGCGACCGCGTCGTACGCCGGCGGCGCACGGCGGTGGTCGGAGGCGTGGCCGCGGCCTCCGTCCTGGTGGTCGTCGCCGGAGCCGCAGTGCTCGGCGGCAGGGCCAGCGACGACGCCGTCGTGGCAGCCGGCCCGGTCGCCGAGCTCGACCAGCTGAGCTGGACCACTGGACGGGTGCTGCACACCGGCAGCGGGGCGACGGTGGCGCTCGACACGGACGTCCGGGCCTGGGTCTGGGTCGGCGACTCGGTCGTCTACACCGACCCGTCGGGCCGGGTGCACCTCTGGCAGGGCGGCATGGAGCGGATCATCGGCAGCGCCGTTGCGGAGGGCGACCTGGCCGAGCTGGTGACCGACGCGACCTTCGTGGCCTGGGTCGATGCCGACCGCCGGCTGGTGCGGTACGACGTCACCGACGGCACGCTCGTCCGGGGCCCATCCATGCCGGGCAGCAGGCTCCGGGCCACCGCGATCGATGGAGCGACGGTCTATGCCGCCGACTCAGAAGGCGTCTATGCATGGCAGCCGTCCGATCCGGACGCCTACCGGGCCCTCGGCACCGACCCCCGCGCCGTCGTCCTGGACGCCGAGAACGGCACGCTCGTGCGCACCGCACCCGGGAGGACGGTGGTGTTCGAGCGTGACGGCGACACCCTCCTGGTCGCTGCGCGCGAGTTCGCCGAGCTCTCCCCTGACGCTCGGTTGCTGTCCGTGGAGGACGACGACGCCGGGTTGGTCGTCGACACGGCCAGCGGCGTCGAGGTGTCGCTCGACACCGGCCACGAGTGGGCGATCGGCTACCGGTGGATGGACGCGACCACGGTCGCCACGCTCGCCTTCGACGGGGTCGGCGGGGAAGACATGGACGGGTGGCTGCTGGCCTGCGACGCGGTCACGGGCGCCTGCTCACGGGGTGAGCAGCTGCCGGCGCTCGGCGGGTTCCAGCTGCCCATCGGCATCCACTTCGCGGCCGACTGACCGCGCGGGTGACCAGGTCGGATGTCAGGTCGGATGATCAGGCGGGGTGGTCGACCGCTACCGGAGCCAGACCCTCGTCGAGGGCCGTGACGTCCTCGACGATGCCGCGGGCGATCGTCTGGGCGTCGAGGCCGATGCGGGCGAGGATGACGTCGCGCTTGGCGTGGTCGAGGAACTCCTGCGGGATGCCGTGCAGCCGGAACGGCGTGTGCACCCCCGCGTCGTTGAGCGTCTGCAGGAGGGTCGCCCCGCAGCCGCCGACGCGACCGTTGTCCTCGACACTGACCACCAGGCGGTGCGAGGCAGCGAGCTCGATGAGGGCCGGGTCAACCGGCTTGACCCAGCGGGGGTCGACGACGGTGACGCCGATCCCCTGGGCGGTGAGCCGGGAGGCGACCTCGACCGCAGTGGTGGCCATCGACCCCACGGCGACGATGAGGACGTCGGGAGAGCCCTCGCTGACCAGGATGTCCACGCCGCCGTGGCGCTCGAGCGCCGGGACGTCCGCCGGCGGCGGCCCCTTGGGGAAGCGTACGACCGTCGGGGCGTCGTCGACCTCGACCGCCTCACCGAGCAGCTCGCGCAGCCGGGTGACGTCACGTGGCGCCGCCAGGCGCAGGCCCGGCACGACCTGGAGGATCGACATGTCCCACATGCCGTTGTGGCTGGCGCCGTCGTCGCCGGTGACACCCGAGCGATCGAGCACGAAGGTGACCCCGCACTTGTGCAGCGCGACGTCCATCAGCACCTGGTCGAAGGCGCGGTTGAGGAAGGTCGCGTAGACCGCGAACACGGGGTGCATGCCGCCCATCGCCAGACCGGCGGCCGAGGTGGCGGCGTGCTGCTCGGCGATGCCGACGTCGAAGGTGCGCTCGGGGAACTTCTCGGCGAAGACGTCGAGGCCGACCGGGTGCATCATCGCAGCGGTGATCGCGACGAGGTCCGAGCGCTGCTCGCCGAGCTCGACGATCGCCTCGGAGAAGTGGTCGGTCCAGATCTTGCCCTTGGGCTTCTCGGCGCCGGTCTGCACGTCGAAGGGGCCGGGAGCGTGGAACTGGTCGGCCTCGTGGCGCAGTGCGGGGTCGTAGCCCTGGCCCTTGCGGGTGATCGCGTGGACGATCACCGGGCCGCCGAAGCGCTTGGCGCTGGCGAGCGCCTGCTCCATCGCGGCCCGGTCGTGGCCGTCGACGGGGCCGACGTACTTGAGGCCGAGGTCCTCGAAGAGACCCTGCGGCGCGAGCGCGTCCTTCATGCCCTTCTTGACCGCGTGGAGCGCGTCGTAGGCCGCGTGCCCGACACCGGGGACGGCGTTGAGCCGCTTCTTGACCAGGTCGAGGACCTGCTCGTAGCGCGGGTTGGTGCGCAGCGAGGTGAGCGCCGTGGCGAGGCCGCCGATGGTCGGGGTGTAGGAGCGCTCGTTGTCGTTGACCACGATCACCAGGCGGCTGCTGCGCGCGATGGCGATGTTGTTGAGGGCCTCCCAGGCCATGCCGCCGGTCAGGGCGCCGTCACCGATGACCGCGACGACGTGCCGGTCCTCGCCGCGGATGGCGTAGGCCTTGGCCAGGCCGTCGGCGTAGGACAGCGACGTCGAGGCGTGCGAGTTCTCCACGATGTCGTGCTCGGACTCGGCCTGGCTCGGGTAGCCGCTGACACCGCCCTCCTTGCGGAGCGTGGCGAAGTCGGCGTGCCGCCCGGTGACGAGCTTGTGGACGTAGGACTGGTGACCGGTGTCGAAGACCACCCGGTCGTGCGGGGAGTCGAACACCCGGTGGATCGCCAGCGTCAGCTCGACCACGCCGAGGTTGGGACCGAGGTGCCCGGAGTTCGTCGCGACGGTGCGGATCATCAGGTCGCGGATCTCGGCGGCCAGCTCGTCCAGCTGCTCGGCCGAGAGCCCGCGGAGGTCGCGCGGCGACGCGATCGAGTCGAGGTGTCCCATGGGGTGTGAGTCTATTTCATGCCAGGTCGTGGACGGCCACCGCGGGCTCGTGGAGGCTGCCCATCCACACCCGGCCGTGGTGCTCCCGGACCCCGGTGACCATGTGGTAGCCCGGTGATCCGGCCGGGGCCACGATGTCGAGGTCGTGGACGCAGCGGCCGTCGTCGTCGTAGGCCTGGACGCGGATCGTCCGCCTCGGCTTGGGCTGCAGGGCCTCGGGGATCTTCGTGATCGCCTTGCGGAGCGCGAGCGGCGCCCCGCCCAGCCGCTCGACGAGCCCGTCGACCGGGCTGGCGATCGTCACCCAGACCAGCCCGTCGCTGCCGCGGCTGATGTTGTCGGGGTAGCCGGGCAGGTCGCCGACCAGCAGGTCGCGCTCCCCCGCCCGCGCACCGGTCAGCCACAGTCGTACGACGGTCCTGCCGCGCGTCTCCGCGACGCACACGTAGGACTCGTCGGCGGCCATGGCGACGCCGTTGGCGAAGGCGAGCCCGTCGAGCACCGTGGTGACGGTGCCGTCGGGGTCGCGCCGGAACAGGCGGCCGGTGCGGGTGTCCTGGACGAAGTCGTCCTTCCACCGGTCGACGCCGTAGTGCCGCGAGGAGTCGCTGAACCAGATCGTGCCGTCGCCGGCGACGGCGGCGTTGTTGCAGAACCGCATCGGCATCCCGTCGATCCGGTCGCACAGCACCTCGACGGCGCCCGACTCCGGGTCGACGTCGAGAAGACCGCGACGGGCGTCGCAGACGAGGAGGTGGCCGGTCGGCAGCAGCTCGATCCCGAGCGGCCGCCCCCCGGTGTCGGCGATGCGGCGGGTGCTGCCGCTCGCGGGGTCCAGTGCCCAGACAGCGCCGTCCTCCGTCCCGGTCCAGACGGTGCCGTCGGGACCGACAAGGACGTCCTCGGCGCCCATGGACGGGACAGGGTGCACGGTGAGGGACGAGTGGCTCATGGCGCCATGCTCGCGTAGACGTCGCTGCGGAGGAAGGCCGGGACGATGGCCTCTGCTCCCTTCGTCAACGGCAGGCCCCGCGCGACCTCGGGGTCGACGAACACGATCTGCCGGCCCTCCCGGCAGTCGATGTCGGCGTCGGTCAGGTCGCACGCGGCCGCGTAGACCCACATCCGGTCCCAGGTGCCGTAGGACTCGCGGTGGTCGTTGGCGAACGCGCCGACCTCGCGCAGCTGCCCATGGTCGAGGCGTACGCCGGTCTCCTCCTCGAGCTCGCGCAGCGCACCCTCGTCCGGCGTCTCCCCCGGCTCCAGGTGGCCGCCGGACAGGCCCCAGACCTCGGGATCGACGCGGGCGTGCTCATCTCGCTCCTGCAGCAGGATCCAGCCGCGTCGGTCGACGAGGACCACCCCGGCGAACCCGCGGGCGTCCTCGGGCGGCACGGGCGTGTGCTCGGCCGCCCAGGACCGGACGGCCTCCAGGGCCGTCTCCGTGGACGTGACGAGCGGCAGGTCGCCGACGGTCGCCGGGTCGACGAACACGATCTGCCGTCCCTCCTGGCAGTCGACGTCGGCGTTGCCGAGCTCGGTCGGCGCGACGAACACGTGGTAGCGGAACCGGCCGTGGGGGGACTCCACCTCGAGCTCCCCGAGGTCGCTGACACCCTCGGGCGCCAGCCGGATGCCGGTCTCCTCCGCGAGCTCGCGCACGGCTCCCTCGCGGGGTCGCGCCCGGCTCGAGGCCGCCACCGGGGAAGCACCACGTGTCCGGCCACACCGGAGCGTGCTCGTCGCGCTCCTGCATCAGGAGCCAACCACGCGGGTCGACGAGGGTCAGGCACACGAAGTCGGTGCGGACTCCGTCAGCGGGAAGGTGCATCCGGCGACCCTAGCCAGCACTCACATGCGCACCCGGTAGCGACGCCCGCGCAGCGCCTCCTCGACCAGCCCGACCTCGCGGCGTACGGCGAGCAGGCGGGCGTCCTCGAGCTGGAAGGTCTGCACGGCCGCCTCGACGACCGCTTGGCTCGCGACGTCGCGGAGGTCGCCGCGGATCTCGCTGAGGCCGCGGCGGGTGGCCAGCTGCTGGGCCTCCACGTGCAGCACCGCGAAGCGCGCCAGGACCAGCACGTGACGCCGCAGCCCGGGGAACCGGCGGTAGTCCGGCGGGCAGAGGTCGAGCAGCCAATTGGCGGCCGTCGCCTCCCAGTCGGGGGCGTCGGGCGGCCGCACCTGACGTGGCCACCCGGGCGGCGCAACGCCGCGGTGTCCCTGCGGCGGGGTCGGCCGCTGGCGTGGCTGCGGAGGCGGGAACACCGGCCCAGCATATCGAACAGGTGTTCGATGCGGTGCAGGGTCAGGGCGTCGGGAAGTCCCGGGCGAACAGCTCCTCGAGGAACGCCAGGTCGGGGTCGCGCAGGCCCGCGGAGTCGTGACGCCACCAGACGTCGGGATAGACCAGCTGCCCGGTCATCCAGTCCTCGTAGGAGTCGAACGTCACGACCTGGAAGGCGGCCTCGGGTGTGCGCCGCGACGCCGGCAGGAGGCCGAGCGTGCTGGCCCGGGCGAAGCCGCGCGAGCCGTAGAAGGCGGGGCTTCCCTCGAGGAAGAGCGCCGGCCGCCCGGTGCTACGTGCGGCCCCGATCGCAGCCGCCACCAGCGCCGTACCGGTGCCCTCCCGCTGGCGGACCGGCCGCGTGCTGAGCGGGCTGAGCATCGCCACGTCGACCAGCTCCGGGCGCGCATCGAGCCAGCAGTGGCTGACCCCCACGTGGCCGAGGACGACGTCGCCCTCGACCGCGACGAGCTCGGCGAGGACGAGCCCGAGGCCGCGCACCTCAGTCCAGAGGTCACCCACCTGGTCCCCGTGGGCGGCGTCGTCGGCGCCGAAGGCGGCACGGATCACCTCGTCGATGCCGCGCGCGTCAGCCGGTGTGCCAGGTCGGATCTCGATCGGTCAGCCCGCCAGGAAGGACCAGCGCACCTCGCGCCGGTCGTTGTCGACGTTGAGGTCCACCAGGCAGATGCTTTGCCAGGTGCCGAGCGCGAGCCGTCCGTCGAGCACGGGCACCGTGCAGTGCGGCGGGACGACGGCCGGCATCACGTGCGACCTGCCGTGGCCCGGCGACCCGTGCCGGTGCCGCCAGCGGTCGTCGGCGGGCAGCAGGTCGGCGAGCGCGGCGAGCAGGTCGTCGTCCGACCCGGCGCCGGTCTCGATGATCGCCAGCCCGGCCGTCGCGTGCGGCACGAACACGTGGAGCAGCCCGTCACCGCGCCCCGCCACGACGTCCGCCGCGTCACGGGTGAGGTCGAGCACGACCTCCTCGCCACCGGTGCGGTAGGTCCTCGTCTCGCTGTGCATGGCAGCCACGCTAGCGGCGCCGTCGTACGACGTCGTGCCGAGACCCGTGTGCCGGGACTAGCCTCCCTCCATGGGACGGCTCCTCCCGCTGGTGACGCTGGCCGTGGCCACGCTGCTAGCCGGCTGCGGCGGCGAGCCGACCGACGATGACGACCGAGGGAGCTCGGCGACGACGTCGACCGACCCGGCGGCGTCCTCCTCCGAGATCTCTGACGTGGCGCCGTACGTCGAGGTCGGCGCAGGTCCGGTCGGCATCACGAGCGCCGCGGACGGTGCCGTCTGGGTGGTGAGCAGCGCGTCCGACCAGGTGTCCCGGATCCCGCGCGGCGCGAGCGAGCCGGACCTCGTCGTCGACGTGCCCGGCACTCCCCTGCGCGCGGTCGCAGCCGGCGACGCCGTCTGGGTCACCTCGTTCCGCGGCGAGCAGCTGCTGCGCATCGACGCTGCCACGGGCGAGGTCACCGACACCCTCGAGACCGCCGCCGGACCGGAGGGGGTCACCGCCGGCTTCGGCTCGATCTGGGTCGTCGAGCAGGACGCCGGGCGGCTGGTGCGCATCGACCCCGAGACGCGGAAGGTGGTCGACCGGGTCGACATCGGTGTCGGCGCCCGGCTCGCGACCGCCGGCACGGATGCCCTCTACGTCGCAGCCTTCGCCGACGACCGCGTGCTGCGGGTGGACCCGCGGACCCTCGAGGTGACCCGGTCGCCGAAGGTGTGCGGCGGGCCGCAGGGCATGGCGGAGCTCGACGGGACGCTCTGGGTCGCGTGCACCTTCGCCGACCAGGTGGTGGCCGTCGATACGGCGACGCTCCGGCGTACGGCCGTGGTGCCCGTCGAGGGCCTGCCCGACTCGGTCGTCGCGGACGACGGGCGGCTCCTGGTGCTGGCGGAGGAGGGGCCACGATTGGTGGTCGTGGACCCGGCCGGCGCCGAGGTCACGCGCGAGGTCGTCCTCGGCGAGGAGACCGCCCTCTACGACAGCGCGAATCTCGACCTGGCGGTGTCCGCCGACGAGGTGTGGGCGACGTCGTTCAAGGCCGACCGGGTCCACCACCTGCCGGTCCCGCGCTGAGGGTCGCTCAGTCGCGCAGCGCCTGCTCGATGCGCTCGACCTTGGCGGTGAGCTGGCCGTCGTAGCCGGGCCGGATGTCGGCCTTGAGCACCAGGCCCACCCGTGGAGAGACGGCGGCGACGACGTCGACGGCACGCTTGACCACCGCCATCACCTCGTCCCACTCCCCCTCGATGTTGGTGAACATCGCGTTGGTCTCGTGCGGGAGGCCCGACTCGCGCACGACGCGGACGGCGGCGGCGACTGCCTCGGTGACCGACCCGCTGGGGTCCTGGGCGACGGGCGAGAGGGAGAAGGCGACGATCATGGGGCCACGCTAGCGAGGTCGTCCGAGGGGTCCGTGGTCAGGCGTTGGCGCCCTGCTCCGGCAGCCCGCCCTGGGGGTCGGTGACCCCACCCTGGCAGGTCACGCCGAACTCCGGGGCGGTGTGCCCGTCGCCGTACTCCTCGAGGAACAGGCCGAGCCGGTCGTCGTCGACCCCGTCGAGCTCGAGCTGGGCACCCCAGACGGTCACCACGACCGCGGACGGCAGGCCCTCGCGCGGCGACATGATGCCGTTGTCCGGCAGCTCGGCCGCGAGTCGCTCCACCTCGTCGGCCGACAGGCCGGGGTCGTGGGTGATCCACACGGTGCCGTGCTCGAGGTCGTGGACCGCGTTCTCGTCGCGGACGGGCTCGTCGTAGACCCCGCACGCCAGCCACACCGGGGCGTGCGGGCCGCCGGCGGGCGGAGTCTGCGGATAGCGGACGTCGTCCGTCGTGTGCGTGCGGTCGGTGATCTCCCACGTCCGGACCAGGCCCAGGTCCAGGGCCCGCTGGGCCTGCTCGTCGCCGCGCAGGAGCTTGTCGACCAGCGGCGCGGCGAGCGCCGCGCCCATGATCGCGACGGCGCCGACGGTGGCGAGCACCAGCGGCACTCGCGACCTGTCCTGCCTGACCTCGTGCACGACGTCGAACCCCGGTACGACGTCCGGTTCCGGCGTCTCGACGGTCGCCCCCGGCAGGTGGTGGTCGGGACCGTCGGTGTCGCTCACCGCGTCAGGCTATCGGCGGTCCCCAGCGGTACGTGTGACGATCCGCTCGTGCAAACGACCGCATCGCCACACGTCACGCCAGCGCGGCGCGCACGGCCCCCGCGCGCTCGTCGTACTCGTCCTGGGGGATGTTGGGGAGCATGTCGGCCCAGACGGGGAGGTTGGACCCCCGGAGCTCCAGCACGCCGAGCGGACGCGCCAGGACGTTGACGGAGAGGTGACCGCCGCCGTTCTCCCACTTGCTCACCTGGACGTTGCCGACGCCCGGGAGGGCGCGCAGCGCGCGGTAGGTGCGCGCGACGAGCCGGCCGAGCTCCTCGTCGGCGGTCTCGTCGAGGTCGTCGAGCCGCTCGTGATCACGCGCGACGACGTTGGCCACGAACATCAGACTGGTGCCGCCCGGGCGGATCACCGCCAGCCGCTCGCCGGTGTGCAGGACGAGGTCGTCGCGGGCGAGCGCCTTGCAGGTGCCGCAGGCGTCCGCGCCGCGCGAGCGATCGGGCTCGGGGACCACGCGCTCCCCCAGGACCTTGGGGGTGAGGCCTTCACGCTCGAAGGGGAAGACCTCCCAGTCGGTCATGCCGCCCAGCGGGGGGCGGCCGGCCGCGTCCAGGTGGTCCTGGACGCGGCCACGCCACACCTCCGCCGGGTCGGTCACCGCAGGCTCAGCCCTTGAGCAGGTTGCGCAGGACGTACTGCATGATCCCGCCGTTGCGGTAGTAGTTCGCCTCGCCGGGGGTGTCGATCCGGACCGTCGCCTCGAACTCGCTGGTCTCGCCGTGCGCCTGGTCGGTGCCCGGCGCGGGCTCGACCCGGACGGTCACCGTCTTGGGCGTGGTGCCGTCGTTGAGCGCGGTGATGCCCGAGATGCTGATGACCTCGGCACCGGTGAGGCCCAGGTCGTCGGCGGTCTTGCCCTCGGGGAACTGCAGCGGGATGACGCCCATGCCGATGAGGTTCGAGCGGTGGATCCGCTCGTAGGACTCGGCGATGACGGCCTTCACGCCCAGCAGCGCGGTGCCCTTGGCGGCCCAGTCACGCGAGGAGCCGGAGCCGTACTCCTTGCCCGCCAGGACGACCAGCGGCGTGCCGGCGGCCTGGTAGTTCTCGCTGGCCTCGAAGACGCTGGTGACCTCGCCGTCCTTGCTGAAGTCGCGCGTCACACCGCCCTCGGTGCCGGGCGCGATCTGGTTGCGCAGCCGGATGTTGGCGAAGGTGCCGCGGATCATGACCTCGTGGTTGCCGCGGCGCGAGCCGTAGGAGTTGAAGTCACGCTGCTCCACGCCGTGCTCGGCGAGGTAGCGGCCCGCGGGGCTGTCCTTCTTGATGGCACCGGCCGGGCTGATGTGGTCGGTGGTCACCGAGTCGCCCAGCTTCAGCAGGACCCGCGCGCCGACGATGTCGGAGACGGGCTCCGGCTCGGTGGGCATGCCGTCGAAGTAGGGAGGACGCCGGACGTAGGTCGACTGCTCGTCCCACGCGAAGGTGTTGCCCTCGGGGGTGGGGAGGGACTGCCAGCGCTCGTCGCCCTTGAAGACGTCGGCGTAGGAGGAGCCGAACATGTCGGACGTGATCGCCCGAGCGATGGTCTCCTCGACCTCCTGCGGGCTGGGCCAGATGTCCTTGAGGTAGACGTCGTTGCCGTCGGTGTCCTGGCCGAGCGGGTCGCCGAACAGGTCGACGTCCATCGAGCCGGCGAGCGCGTAGGCCACGACCAGCGGCGGGGACGCGAGGTAGTTCATCTTCACGTCGGGGTTGATCCGGCCCTCGAAGTTGCGGTTGCCCGAGAGCACCGAGACGACGGCGAGGTCGGCCTCGTTGACCGCGGCGGACACCTCGGGGATCAGCGGACCGGAGTTGCCGATGCACGTGGTGCAGCCGTAGCCGACGAGGTTGAAGCCCAGCTTGTCGAGGTACGGCGTCAGCTCGGCGCGGTCGTAGTAGTCGGACACGACCTTGGAGCCCGGCGCGAGCGAGGTCTTGACCCACGGCTTGCGCGAGAGGCCCTTCTCGACGGCGTTCTTCGCCAGCAGCGCGGCGCCGATCATGACGCTCGGGTTGGAGGTGTTGGTGCACGAGGTGATCGCGGCGATCACGACGGCGCCGTGGTCGATCTCGACCTCCTGGCCGTCGAGCGAGACCGTGGTCTTCTTCGTCGGTCGACCGGCGTCCTTCGGAGCCTCGGCGTGCACGGGCTTGCCGTTGCCGCCCTCGTGGCTCGGCGAGTCGGACGCCGGGAAGGACTCCTCGACGGCCTCGTCGTAGCCGGTGGCCTCCGCGGCGTCGTCCGGGTCGGAGTCACCCTCGTCGACGTAGTCCTTCAGTGCGGCGCGGAACGAGTCCTTGGCCGCCGAGACCTCGACGCGGTCCTGGGGACGCTTCGGGCCCGCCAGCGACGGAACGACCGTCGAGACGTCGAGCTCGAGGCGCTCGCTGTAGCGCGGCTCGGCGCTCGGGTCGTGCCACAGGCCCTGCTCCTTGGCGTACGCCTCGACGAGCGCGAGCTGCTCCTCGGTGCGGCCGGTGAGGCGGAGGTAGTCGACGGTCTGCTCGTCGATCGGGAAGACCGCGATGGTCGAGCCGAACTCGGGGCTCATGTTGCCGATCGTGGCGCGGTTGGCCAGCGGCAGCGCCGAGACGCCCTCGCCGTAGAACTCGACGAACTTGCCGACCACTCCGTGCTCGCGGAGCATCTCGGTGATCGTGAGCACGAGGTCGGTGGCGGTCGAGCCCTCGGGCAGCTCGCCGGACAGCTTGAAGCCGACGACGCGAGGGATCAACATGGAGACCGGCTGGCCGAGCATCGCGGCCTCGGCCTCGATGCCGCCGACGCCCCAGCCGACCACGCCGATGCCGTTGACCATCGTGGTGTGGGAGTCGGTGCCGACGCAGGTGTCGGGGTAGGCCACGCCGTCGCGGACCATGACCACACGGGCCAGGTGCTCGATGTTGACCTGGTGCACGATGCCGGTGCCCGGGGGGACGACCTTGAAGTCGTCGAAGGCGCCCTGGCCCCAGCGCAGGAACTGGTAGCGCTCGCGGTTGCGCTCGTACTCGATCTCGACGTTGCGCTCGAAGGCGTCGGCGGTGCCGAAGACGTCGGCGATCACGGAGTGGTCGATGACCATCTCGGCCGGGGCGAGCGGGTTGATCTTCGTGGCGTCGCCGCCGAGCTCGGCCATCGCCTCGCGCATGGTGGCGAGGTCGACGACACAGGGCACGCCGGTGAAGTCCTGCATGATCACGCGGGCGGGCGTGAACTGGATCTCCTGGTCGGGCGCGGCGCTCGCGTCCCAGCCGGCGATCGCCTTGATGTGGTCGGCGGTGATGTCCGCGCCGTCCTCGGTGCGGAGCAGGTTCTCCAGCAGCACCTTCAGCGAGAAGGGCAGGCTCTCGACGTCGAGACCCTCACCCTTCACCGCGTCCAGGCGGTAGATCTCGTAGGACTGTCCGTCCACGTCCAGGGTGCCCTTGGCACCGAAGCTGTCCTGACTGGCCATCAGCCACATCTCCTCGGGAGTTCGCGGGTTCGCGTCCATCTTGCCGTCGCAGGGGAAGGGACGGGAAGGAAGGGGACCCTTAGTTGTCGGCGTCGGTCTATCTCGATGTCAAGATACATGAGGTCAAGGAATCGGTTCAAGCGCCACGCCCGGGCCTCGGGCCGCAGGCCACCTAGGGTGTGCCGGTGCCCACGCTCCTGCACCTCAACGGTCCCTCCGGCGTCGGCAAGTCGACGCTCGCCCGCGCGTACGCCGACCTCCGGCCCGGGACCCTCGTCTGCGACATCGACGAGCTGCGGTCCTGGGTCTCGGGATGGGCGACGGACTTCGTCAGCACCGGCAATGCTGTCCGCACCTCGGCGCTGGCGCTGATCACCGCCTACCTCGCCACCGGACGCGACGTGGTGCTCCCCCAGCTCATCGTCACGCCCAGCGAGAACGACCGGTTCGAGGCGGCCGCAACCGAGGCCGGGGCGGCGTACGTCGCAGTGGTGCTCGACGCGGCTCCTGACCTCCTGCTGGAGCGCCTGCACGCCCGCGCGGAGACGCCCGTGACCGCCGTGGTGTCGCGGATCATCGCCGAGCGTGGCGGCGACCCGCTCGTGCTCCATGGCCGGGAGCAGCTGCTCGGCTTGGCCGAGGAACGCGGCTGGCTCGTCGTCGACACGACCGACCGCGAGGCGGCGCTGGACGGGCTCGCGCGCGCCGCGGACGGCTGACGTCAGTCGATGCCGGCCTTCCGGTCGAGCTCCTGGAGGAGGTCGTGCGCGGCCAGCTCGACCTGCTTGTGCCGCCACTCGGACGCGCGGTAGACGCACGCGATCAACCCGGAGCGGTGGACCCTGCGCAGGTCGCCGTAGACGAAGGCGTACCTCGCCTTGGTCCCGTCGTTGGCGCCCTCGGTGAGGCCGAGGTGCCATCCGGAGTAGTCGTCCCACGAGTGCTTCTCGAGGTAGGCGTTCTGGGCGTCCGCGCCGGGCTGTACGTCGCCCCAGTCGCTGTCCAGGACGTACTGCCGCGCCTCGATCAGCCGGCGCGCATGGGCGACTGCGTCCGGGTTGACGGCGTAGGTGGCCATGCGACCACACTGCCACGACCGGCGCGGGACACCGTTGCGCGACTCAGAGGCCGAGCACCGTGTCCTGACGGTGTGTCGGCTCAAGCATCTCGACGCTAGCGTCGAGGTGACCGCGTTGTGCGGCACTGCCAACGCCTGGAGGAATTCGCCCATGGATCGAGATCCACCGACTTCGGGGCCTTCTGGTGACCCCTCCCTTCTCGACTTCGAGACCGTCGCCCGCGAGCTGGACGTGGACCCGACCGCCGGGCTCTCGGACGACGAGGCCGCGCGCCGACTGGCCGCCGACGGCGCCAACGAGCTACGCGGCAAGACGCCGCTGCCCCTCTGGCGCAAGATGCTTGCCCAGTTCCAGGACCCCCTGATCTACCTGCTTCTCGCAGCCGTGGCGATCTCGATCATCGCCTGGCTCCTCGACGGTGCCCGAGGTGTGCCCGTCGACGTCCTGGTCATCGCCGCCATCATCGTGCTCAATGCCGTGCTCGGCTATACCCAGGAGGCGCGGGCCGCCGACGCGGTGGCGGCCCTCGACAGCATGACTGCCGCGACGTCCACGGTCCTGCGATGCGGGACGCTCCGGACGGTTCCCTCGACGGAGCTGGTGAGAGGGGATGTGCTGGTCCTGGACGCGGGCGCAGCGGTGGGGGCAGACGCCCGTTTGCTGAGCGCGAGCTCGCTCCGGATCCAGGAGGCATCCCTGACCGGGGAAAGCGAGGCCGTCACGAAGGATCCGACGACTCTTGGTCGACACGTTCCCCTCGGTGATCGGGTGAACATGGTGTTCAAGGGCACCGCCGTGGCCCAAGGCACCGGGCGGGCCGTCGTCACTGGCGTCGGGATGCACACCGAGGTCGGGGCCATCGCCGAGCTGCTGGACGCCACGGTCGAGGAACCCACTCCCCTGCAGAACGAGGTGGCGAGGATCAGCAGGATGCTCGGGGCCGGCGTCGTCGTCATCGCGATCGTCGTGATGCTCACGATCATCGTGATCGACGGCGTCACCGAGCCGAGTGACCTGGTGGTCGTGCTGCTGCTGGGCGTCTCGCTCGCGGTTGCCGCGGTACCCGAGGGGTTGCCCGCCATCTTGTCGGTCGTGCTCGCGATCGGCGTGCAGCGCATGGCCAAGCGCAACGCCGTGGTGAAGAAGCTCAGCTCGGTGGAGGCGCTGGGGTCCGCCTCGGTCATCTGCACTGACAAGACCGGCACCCTGACCCGGAACGAGATGACGATCCAGCGGATCGTCACGGCGTCGGGCACTGCCGAGCTGAGCGGCATCGGATATCGCCCCGAGGGCGAGGCGCGAAGCGATGGACGACCGCTCCTGGATGCCCACCTGTACGAGGCCCAGCTGGTGCTGGGGGCAGGGGCGCTTGCCAATGACGCGCAGCTGGCCGAGCGTGCTGGCGAGTGGGAGATCGTGGGTGATCCGACCGAAGCCGCGTTCCTGGTCGCGGCACGCAAGCTGGAGGGCACCACCGAGGAGATGAGCCGGTTCGACCGACGGGCGGTCATCCCGTTCACGTCCGAACGCAAGATGATGTCGACCCTGCACCAGGAGTCGAGCGACGACAGCCGGTTCGTGCTGACCAAAGGCGCCCCAGACGTTCTCCTGGCCAACTGCACGATGCAACAGGTGGGGCGCGAGACGGTCCCCCTCACCGACGGGACCAGGGCCGAGCGGCTCGCCGAGGTCGAGACCCTGTCTGCGGGCGCCTTCCGGACCCTCGGCGTCGCCTATCGGCGCCTGGCCGAGGGGTCCGAAGCTGTCGAGATGGATCAGTCCTGGGAGCGTGACCTGGTCTACGTGGGCGTCGTCGGCATCATCGACCCCGCGCGCTCCGAGGTGGCTGCGGCGGTCGGCGAGGCACACCGTGCAGGCATTCGCGTCATCATGATCACCGGGGACCATCCGACCACCGCCAGCCGCATCGCGGAGGACCTCGGCATCATCGAGGTCGGCGGTCGCGCCGTGACCGGGGTGGAGCTGGACACCCTCGACGACGAGGAGCTGCTCGCCCTCACGCGTGAGGTCTCCGTGTATGCCCGGGTGGCACCCCAGCACAAGCTCAGGCTCGTCGACTCGCTGCAGTCAGATGGCCAGATCGTGTCCATGACCGGCGACGGCGTCAACGACGCCCCCGCGCTCAAGTCGGCCGACATTGGGGTAGCGATGGGCATCACCGGGACCGAGGTCACCAAGGAGGCCTCGCGAATGATCCTGGCGGACGACAACTTCGCCACGATCGTCGCCGCGGTCCGGCAAGGTCGTGTCATCTTCGAGAACATCAAGAAGTTCCTGCGGTACCTGCTGTCGTCGAACATGGGCGAGGTGCTCACCGTCTTCCTCGGAGTCGTCCTGGCCGGCGCCATCGGGCTCAGCGAGGCGAGCGACGGGTCCGCGGTCGTGCTGCCGCTGCTCGCGACCCAGATCCTGTGGATCAACCTGATCACCGATTCCACGCCCGCACTGGCCATGGGAATCGACCCGGAGATCGACGACGTCATGGCGCGGGCACCACGCAAGATGACGGACCGGGCGATCGACGCCCGGATGTGGAGAGGAATCGCGGCCATCGGGTTGGTCATGGCCCTCGTGACGCTCTTCGCGATCGACCTGTTCCTGCCGGGCGGCCTGGTCGCGGGCGACGACACCCTCGACGTCGCCCGCACCGCCGGCTTCACCACCCTCGTGCTCGCCCAGCTGTTCAACTCCCTCAACGCCCGCTCGGAAACGACAAGCGCCTTCCATGGCCTCTTCGGCAACAGGTGGCTGTGGGCCGCGCTGGGGCTGAGCGTGGCGCTACAAGTCGCCGTCGTCGAAGTCCCGTTCCTCCAGGTCGCCTTCGGCACAGCATCCATGGACCTGACCCACTGGGCCGTGTGCGTCGCCCTCGGGTCGGTCGTGCTCTGGTACGACGAGCTCCGCAAGATGCTCCTGCGACTCACCGATCACCGGTCGGCCGCGCCGCCCCGGTGACGACGGGCCCGAGCGACGCAAGCGGGGGCTCCAGCGCCACGCGGGACCTCTCTGACCGACCAACACAAAAAAAAGAAGGTCGAAGTCCAGTTCCTTGGGATGTCTGGGACGATCCCTCTCGGAATGCCCTCTTCATCGCCGCGGTGGGCGGCGGTGTGGTGGTAGCCATCGCGGGGGTCGCTCGAGTCACACAATTGCGCATGAACGCGCGCCGTACCAGGCAGGGCACCACTGGCCACCCGTAACGAGGTCTCGGCGCCTCGACAGAACCCGGTGCAACGAACACGTCCGAGTCCGAGATCTCTCGGCAATGGCCGCAGCAGCCCTCGAATCGTCCTCGTGCTGGACGCGCAAAGTGCGCCACGAGGCGGGCTAACGACGTCGGTCCGATTCACGTCTCCGCAGGTCAGCGGCACCGTTCCAGCAGCGCCACGCACTCCACGTGGTGGGTCATCGGGAAGAGGTCGAAGGCGCGGATCGCCGTCAGCTCGTAGCCGTGCTCGGCGAAGATCGCGACGTCGCGGCCGAGGGCGGCGGGGTCGCAGGCGACGTACGCCACCGCGCGTGGGCGCCGGTCGACCACCTGCTCGACCACCACCCGCTTGGCGCCCTCGCGGGGTGGGTCGAGGACGACGAGGTCGAAGGGCTCGTCGAGCCTCTCGCGCAGCACCCGATCGGTCGGCCCCCACTCGACCACGGCAGGCTGCAGGGCAGCGAGGTTCGCGCGGGCGTGCTGGCACGCGGTGCGGTCGGCCTCGACCGCGACCACCCGGGCACCGGTCGCCTCGCCGACGAAGCGGGCGAAGAGACCGACGCCGGCGTAGAGGTCGAGGGCCGCCTCCCCCGGCTGCGGGTCGAGCAGCTCCATGACCGCCTCCACCAGCACGCGCGGTGCCTCGGGGTGGACCTGCCAGAAGCCGTCGGCGGCGACGGAGAAGGGATGGGTGCGGCCGTGCGCGGTGACCTCGTGGGTGACCGGGTCTCGTGACGGGCGCTGCGCGCCCTCCTCGACCACCGGTTCGTCCCGGGCGTCGACCGGGCGGGCGCCCTCGGCGGCGATCAGGCAGTCGTCGATCGGCACGAGCGCGTGCGAGCGGTGCGCACGCATGGCGGGTCGCCCGTCCGGCGCGGCGGCGTAGCGCTGTCGCGTACGCCACCGCAGGCCGTCGTCGGGGCGTCCCTCGACCGGTACGGCTTCGACGCCCAGGCCCTGCACGATCGCGGACTCCGGGGCGAGCCGTCCCAGTCGGACCAGCTGCTCGCGCACCACCGCGGTCTTGAGCTCGCGCTGGGCGGGTACGGCGACGTGCTGGAGGTCGCACCCGCCGCAGAGGCCGGGGCCGGCGTAGGGGCACGGCGCCTCGACGCGGTCAGAGGAGGGCGACAGGACGGCGACGGCGTCGCCGCGCCAGAAGCGGTCGCCGTCGGTGCCCTCGGTGATCTCGACGACCACCTGTTCGCCGGGGAGGGTGTGGCGCACGAAGACGACGCGGGACTCGGGCTCGGGCAGGCGCGCCACGCAGTGCCCGCCGTGGGCGACGGGTCCGACCTCGACCTCGAACCTCTCCCCGACCCGCGAGCGGCCGCGAGCCTTGCGGGGCCGGTTGGTGCGGCTCACAGGTCGTCCGCCTGCCGCGAGCGGCGCGAGCCGACACGCCCCCGGCGGAGGTCGCCGGCGTGCACACGGACCTCGTCGCGGGCCTCGCGCTCCCGCGCGATGAGGGACGAGCGGAGCTGGTAGGGCACCGAGATCACCATGACGCCGGGGGTGAACAGCAGCCGGCCCTTGAGCCGGAGCGCGGTCTGGTTGTGGAGCAGCTGCTCCCACCAGCGACCCACGACGTACTCCGGGATGTAGACCGCGACGACGCCACGGGGGCTGGCCCGCCGGATCTCCTGGGTGTACTCCACGATCGGTCGCACCACCTCGCGGTAGGGCGAGTGCAGCACCTTGAGCGGGATGTCGAGGTGCCGCTCGTCCCACTCCTCGAGGAGCCGGCTGGTGGCCTTGGCGTCGATGCTGACGTAGATCGCCTCGAGCACGTTGGGCCGGGTGGCGCGGGCGAAGGCGAGGGCGCGCAGCGTGGGCTTGTGCAGCTTGGACGCCAGCACGATCGCGTGGACGCGGGTCGGCATGATCTTGTCCTGCTCGTCCGCGGCGAGCTCGAGCTCGACGCGGGCGTAGTGGCGACCGATCGCCTTCATGACCATGAAGAAGAAGGCCATCGCCAGGATGGTGATCCACGCGCCATGGATGAACTTCGTCAGCAGCACGATCACCAGCACCACGGCCGTCATTCCCAGGCCGAAGGTGTTGATCGCCCGCGAGCGCAGCATCTTGCGGCGTGCGGCCGGGTCGCGCTCGCTCTTCAGGTGCCGGGTCCAGTGGCGGATCATGCCGAGCTGGCTGAGGTTGAAGGACACGAAGACGCCGACGATGTAGAGCTGGATCAGCTTGGTGGTCTCGGCGTCGAAGACCCAGATGAGCAGGATCGACATGGCGGCGAGGAAGACGATGCCGTTGCTGTAGGCCAGCCGGTCGCCACGCGAGCCCAGCGAGCGCGGGGCCAGCCCGTCCTGCGCCAGGATCGAGCCGAGCACCGGGAAGCCGTTGAAGGCGGTGTTCGCGGCCAGCACCAGGATGATGCCGGTGACGGTCAGCACGAAGTAGAAGCCCGGCGAGAAGTCTGCGAAGACGCCGGCGGCGATCTGGGCGATCACCGGGTGCTGCTCGTAGTCGTCGGGCAGCGCCGAGCCCGACGCCGTACGCAGGCGGTCGAGCTCGTGCGGGTCGACGTAGCGGATCGCCATCTGCTTGGCGAGCACGATGACGCTCATCATCATCGAGATCGCGATGAGGCCGAGCATCAGCAACGTGGTGGCGGCGTTGCGGCTCTTGGGCTTGCGGAACGCGGGTACGCCGTTGCTGATCGCCTCGACGCCGGTGAGGGCCGCACAGCCGGAGGAGAAGGCGCGGGCGAGGAGGAACAGCAGCCCGATCTGGGTGAGCGGCCCGTCCCAGGCCTCCTGGGGCTGGATGACGAGGCGGGAGCTCTCGGCTTCGGGCAGGTCACCGGTGAGCAGCTCCAGCAGGCCGTAGCCGCACATGCCGAGGATCGCGACCATGAAGAGGTAGGTCGGGACGGCGAAGAAGGCCCCCGACTCGCGCACCCCGCGGAGGTTCATCGCGGTGAGGACGACCACCGCGACGACCGCGACCGTCGCCTCGTGCCCGATGAGTCCGTTGATGGCGCCAGCGGCGTACTGGGCCGCCGAGGAGATCGAGACGGCGACGGTCAGGACGTAGTCGACGAGCAGCGCGCTCGCGACGGTGACGCCGGCGTTGCGGCCGAGGTTGACGGTGGCGACCTCGTAGTCGCCGCCGCCGGACGGGTAGGCGTGCACGGTCTGCCGGTAGCTCGCGACCACGGTCAGCATGACCAGGGCGACCGCGATGCCGATCTTCCACGACCAGACGTAGGTCGAGGTACCGGCGACGGCGAGCATGATGAAGATCTCGTCGGGGGCGTAGGCCACCGACGACAGGGCGTCGCTGGCGAACACGGGAAGCGCGATGCGCTTGGGCAGGAGGGTCTCCCCCAGCTGGCTGCTTCGCAGCTTGCGGCCCAACAGGATCCGCTTGGAGACATCGCCGACACTCACGGGCGGCAAGCCTAGACCCGGGGACGCCGTATTCCATGCTGGGATACGGTTCTGGCGTGCACGTCGTGATCATGGGTTGTGGCCGCGTCGGTTCGACGCTTGCCCGTAGCCTCGAGGACCGCAACCACACCGTGTCGATCATCGACAGCGAGCCCGACTCGTTCCGACGGCTCGGCCCTGAGTTCAACGGCGACAAGATCACCGGCTACGGCTTCGACCAGCAGGTGCTGGAGAAGGCCGGCATCCGCCGCGCCGACGCCTTCGCCGCAGTGTCGAGCGGTGACAACTCCAACATCATCGCCGCCCGCGTGGCCCGCGAGACGTTCGGTCTCCAGCAGGTCGTGGCGCGCATCTACGACCCGGGCCGCGCCGAGGTCTACCAGCGCCTCGGCATCACGACGGTCGCCACGGTGAAGTGGACCGCCGACCAGGTCCTCCGCCGCCTGCTGCCCGCAGGTGCCGAGCCCGACTTCCGCGACCCCTCGGGCACGATCCGGGTCGACCACATCCCGGTCCCCGAGATCTGGGTCGGCAACCGGACCGTCGAGTTCCAGATGCAGTCGCGCAGCCGGATCGCCTGGATCGACCGGCTCGGCGAGGGCATGCTGCCGACCCGCGAGACGGTGCTGCAGGAGGGCGACATGCTCCACATCGTGATCCGCGAGGAGAACGCCGCCCACGCCTATGCCGTGCTCGAGGCCGGCCCCGAAGACGACTGAGAAGCAGGAGCACAGCTGACATGCGCGTCGCCATCGCCGGAGCCGGAGCCGTCGGACGCTCGATCGCCCGCGAGCTGATCGAGAACGGCCACCAGGTCCTCCTCATCGACAAGAACCCGTCCTCGATCCGCCCCGAGCGGGTCCCCAACGCGGAGTGGCTGCTGGCCGACTCCTGCGAGCTCTCCTCGCTCGCGGAGGCACAGCTGGGCAAGTGTGACGTCGTCATCGCCGCGACCGGCGACGACAAGGCCAACCTGGTCACCTCGCTGCTCGCCAAGACGGAGTTCGGCGTGCCGCGCACGGTCGGACGGGTCAACCACCCCAACAACGAGTGGCTCTTCACCGAGGCGTGGGGCGTCGACGTCAACGTCTCCACGCCGCGCATCATGTCCGCGCTCGTCGAGGAGGCGGTCTCCGTCGGCGACCTCGTCCGCCTGTTCACGTTCCGCCAGGGCAACGCCAACCTCGTCGAGCTGACGCTGTCGGCAGATTCCCCCTACGTCGGTACGCCGGCCGGCCTGGTGCCGTTCCCGGACAACTGCGCCCTGGTCACCATCCTGCGTGACGGGCAGGTCTACCCCCCCGAGGCCGAGCAGCCCCTGGAGTCGGGCGACGAGCTCCTGTTCGTCGTGCCGACCGAGGTCGAGACCGAGCTCGAGCGCCTGCTCTCCCCCAGCCAGCACCACAGCTGACCCTTCGGCCCGTCGTGGCCGGCAGGCTCGGTCGGCGCGATCAGGCCGTCGCCGGGTCGACGCCGGCGACGGGCGTCTTGTTGCGCGAGAGCAGCCAGACCATCGAGCCGAGCGCGGCGAGCTGGAGCGGCCAGCCGAGGACGATCTTCAGCACACCCAGCGCCGCCACGGCCGCGTCCGGGTCCATCGACCCCGACGACCCGGCCAGCCAGATCGGCGCCTGCACGGCGACGCGGATCAGGCACGGGGCGACCAGCAGCCAGGTGAGGCGGCTGCAGAGCTTCACGACCTGGCGGTCGGAGTGCCACGCGGTGGGGTCGCCGGTGATGCTGCCGACCATGAAGCCGACCAGCGGCCAGCCGATCAGGCAGGTGAACGCCAGCACGACGGCGTACCCGCCGTTGTAGAGGATGCCGGGCAGGAAGTAGGCGAGCGCCTGGTCCTGCTCCGACCCGCCCGCGGCGGCGGAGCGGTGCACGAAGTACCAGCCGATGCCGATGCCGAACAGCGCGTTGACGACGAACTGCACCGTCGAGCGCTGCACGAGCCGCACCACCAAGAGCACCAGCGCCGCCCCGACGCTGACCGCCAGCGCAGTGTTGAGCTCGCGCAGCGTCAGCCACGTGGCCGTGAACAGGATGGTCGGCACCGCCGCCTCGGCCATGCCGCGACGGCCTCCGAGTGCCTTGGCGAGCTGCTGGCGCACCACGGCCTCGACCGTGTCGGCCTCCACCTTGTGGGTCTGCTCGGTCACGGGCGCAGCTCGTAGCGAGGGTTGAACATCAGGGGCACGCCGCCCTGGCGACCGATGCAGCCGGCGACGGTCACGGAGCGACCCGGGTCCACCCCGGTGATGCGTCGTCGGCCCAGCCAGACGACGGTGATCACGCCGGAGCCGTCGTCGAGCTCGGCCTCCAGCGCGGGCACACCCCCGCGCGGGCGCAACGTGACGGTGCGGAGCACGCCGTTGACGACGACCTGCTCACGCTCGGGTGCGTCGGCGATCGCGACCGCTTCCTTGCTCGTGTGCGTCTGGCGCAGGTCGCGCTGGTGCTGGTCGGAGCTGTCTGCCCATCGCGACAGCGCCTGGCGCAGCTTGCTCTTCTCCCCCACGGCTCACCTCACCCGGCGAGCGTCGTCGGGCAGGCGCACGGGCAGCGGCTCCCCGACCGGCATCGCACCGTCCCCACGCCGTACGACGACCTGCGCGAGCGCGTCCTCCCACTCCCTCGTGGCGTCGGGCTCGATCGCCGGGCGACCCAGGAAGGAGGCACGAAGCATCCACCGGTCACCGTTGATCCCGATGATCCGCGACGGCTGCGTGGCCGTCGTGCCGTCGGGACGCTGCACCGGCATCTGGCACACCAGCTCGGTGCCCCAGCGGCCCTCACGCTCGGTGGCCTGACCGCCACGGCGCGTCAGGTCCTCGGCGATCTGCGGCCGTACGTCGGACCACAGGTCGCCGTTGCGAGGGGCGGCGAACGCCTGGAACTCGCAGGCGCCGTCGGACCCGGCGAGCATCACGGCCCGGACCTGTCCGCTGTTCTCGTCGACCTGGAGCCGGAGCTCACGGTCGGCGATGGCCGGCACGAGCACCGAGCCGAGGTCGGCACGCTCGACGCCGTCACCCTCGACCTGGGAGACGTCGAAGGGCCCGGAGGCCGTCGTCGACGCACCCGGCGCGACGTCCTCGCTCGTTCCGGCGGTCACCCCGCCGGTCGCGTCGCCGCCCGGCTGGGCGGCCTCGTCCGACTTGCGACGGAACCTCACGTCAACACTCCTTCGTCACGACCGGATCCAGGACGCGATCCGGTACCTGTAGAACCGTAGCCCCCGGCGCCCCGCGTCGACTCCGGCAGCACCCCCACCTCCACGAAACGAGCGCGCTCGAAGCGCTGGATCACCAGCTGGGCGATCCGGTCGCCCCGGTTCAGGGTCACTGCTTCCTCCGGGTCGTGGTTGATCAGCAGCACCTTGATCTCGCCGCGGTACCCGGCGTCGACAGTGCCGGGAGTGTTGACGATCGACAGGCCATGGCGCGCGGCGAGTCCGGACCTGGGGTGGACCAGCGCCACGAAGCCGTCCGGCAGCGCGATCGAGATGCCGGTCGGGACCAGCGCGCGCTCACCCGGGGCCAGCGTGACGTCCACGGTCGTGTGCAGGTCCGCCCCGGCGTCGCCGGGGTGCGCATACGACGGCAGCGGGAGGTCCGGGTCGAGCCGTACGACGGCGACGTCGAGGTCGGCGGGGCCCCCGGTCTCTTGCTCGGTCGGGCCACTGGTCGGGCCGTCGGTCGGGCTGTCGGTCGGGTGGGTCGCGGCGTCGGGGTGGAGGTCGTGGTCGGGCACGAGGACTGAATCTATAGGCTCTGCGCCGTGGACTACGCCGAACGCCTCACCGTCCCGCTGCGCTGGTGGGCGCAGGGCACGATGCTCGTGGCGTCGCTGTGGCTGGCCGTGCTGGCCGCCACCCCGGGGATCGTCGCGTGGTCGGTGACGTCCGGGGCACTGGCACTGATGGTCGCGCTGTTCGTCGGCTACGGCCGCGCCCGCGTGGGCATCGAGGACGGCCACCTCCGGGCCGGCCGCGCCCACATCCCGCTCGAGCACGTGGGCGAGGTGGCCCCGCTGGACGCCGAGGAGCTGCGCCGCCAGGCCGGCGTCGACGCGGACGCCCGGGCGTACCTCCTCCTGCGGCCCTACCTCAAGCGCGGCGTCCGGGTCGACATCACCGACCCTGCCGACCCCGCGCCGTACTGGCTGGTCAGCTGCAAGCGGCCCGACCGACTGGTCTCAGCCCTAGAGGCGAACCGGGCGCACTAGCCCGCTGGGTAGGGTGAGCGACATGGCCTCCACGGACTCGAACAGCAAGTTCTACTCGGCGTTCTCGCTCGCCGCCGCCCTCGGCGCCGCGGCTGTGGCCAAGAAGGGGCTCAACACCTCCTGGCGCGCCGCGACCGGGAAGAACCCGCCGGCGAATCCCGCCGACCCGGACGTCAGCATCGCCGAGGCCGTCATGTGGGCCGCCATCAGCGGCACCCTGATCGGCGTCGCCCGGATGCTCGCCGCCCGCCGCGCGGCGCACTACTACGCCAAGTCGACCGGCCACCTTCCTCCCCAGCTCCAGAAGGACAACCAGGACGCCGACAAGGCGCCCGCCGCGCAGTCCTGACCTGCGTGGCCCGCGGCCGCGAGGACTGATGGGTCCGCACCCAGCAGGATCCGCGGCACCCCTCCGGTCGCACCCCGCCGCCCCCTCGGGGCTGCCGTACGCGCCGTGACTGGCCGATGAGTCCCTGACCGACTCACCGCCCGAGGACCCCAGCCTGGCCTCGCCCTCGAGGTTGAGTCTCCGAGAGACTCATCACCCGGCGCCCCCGCCCTTGGCATGCCCTGGCCGGTGAGTCTGCGAGCGACTCGCCGGCGAGTGCGGAGGAGGCGGCGCGTACCCGGAGCCGGGAAGGGCCGGGGAGCGTCCACAGGACCCGCTGAGGCGCCTCCTCGACCACCTCTGTGGACGGGCGCCGGCGAGTGTCGGCGTGCCCGGGTCGGATGGCGGTACGACAACCTGCCGGACCGCGAGGAGACGAGACGATGAGCGACGCGACGACCTGGGACTGCCTGGCCAACTGGACCGAGGCCGAGCGCGAGTGGTGGTGGATGGGGCCGTTCGGCGGAGGGGTGCCGGGACTCGTACGTCGGATCCGACGGATCCTCGATGTGTCCCAGCGCGGCCTCGCCCAGATCCTGGACGTCTCGCAGTCGGTCGTCGCCCGTTGGGAGACCGGACGCACCAGCCCGCGGGTCGCCGTCCTGGAGAGGATGCTGCGGCTCGCGGGCGTGGAGGTCACGCTACGCGACGCCGACACCGGCAAGGAGGTGCGCCCGATGCGGGCCGACGGGGCGCGCAAGCACGGCGGCAGCCGGTTCCCGGCGCACACGGATCTCCGGGCGACCGGGTGGTGGGTGCCGAAGGCGCTGCTGTGCATGACGTCCGTCGACTACTTCGTGCAGCGCGACCTGTCCAGGGAGGCTCGCGACCCCTACATCGCCTACCGCACGTCTTCGCGACACAAGCGTGTCGAGCGGGCGATCTACGGCACGCCGGACGACCACCCGGCGGTCCACCAGCTCGCCGCGGAGGCAGAGCACCTCGACGAGCTGCGGGAGGCCTGGCGCCCCGTGCCCCGCGCCGCGTAGCCCAGGCTGGAGGAGCCGGAAATGGGGGCCGGGGACAAGAGTCGCCGGGGTGTGGACATGACACAGCGCCCGCCCTCGTGCGAGGAACGGGCGCTGGACCTGTTCGAGGTGGTGCCTGCTCAGATGCAGTCGCGGCAGATGAGCTTCTTCTCATCGGCCAGCTGCGAGCGGTGGTGCACCAGGAAGCAGCTCATGCAGGTGAACTCGTCGTCCTGGCGCGGCATGACCTCCACTGCAAGCTCTTCGTGCGAGAGGTCGGCGCCGGGGAGCTCGAAGGACTCGGCAGCCTCGGTCTCGTCCTCGTCGACCTTGCCGGAGTTCTTGTCGTGGCGGCGGGCCTTGAGCTCCTCGATGCTCTCCTCGCTCTGGTCCTCCTCGGACTTGCGTGGTGCGTCGTAGTCGGTGGCCATCGGATCCCTCTCCCCATGCTGTGACTCGTCTGCCGCCGGATCGCGGCGGCCCGAGCCGGTGTGCTCGTCGTCGGCGCCAGATTGTGCACCATGAACCGGCTCCGTGGTGAGCCGGTCCGCGACGTGTCGCCTGAACAGTGCGCCACGTCGCGCTATTCCCCAAGTCTTGACAAGTGTCAGGACAGGAATCCGGCGGCTCCCAGAGCGGCCACGAACGTGTCCCAGCCCTCGGCCGGAGCGCCCACCACGACGTTGCGCGTGGGGTGCGGCTCGAAGGTCCTGCTGCCGTCCAGCAGGTCGAACCGGCCGCCCGCCTCGGAGAGCACCAGCCCGGCCGCGGAGTAGTCCCACGGCTGCGGTCCGGCCTCGACGTAGGCGTCCGCGCTTCCGTCTGCGACGTGGCAGAGGTCGAGGGCACAGGAGCCCATCCGGCGGATGTCGCGCACCTCGGGCAGCAGCCGGGCCACGCACGCTGCCTGGTGGGCACGGACCTCGCGCTGGTAGCCGAAGCCGGTGAGCACCAGGCGCTCCGCCAGCGGCGGCTGGGGACGTACGCCGATGGGCTGGGAGTCGCGCGTGGCACCGGCGCCACGCGCGGCGGCGTACTCGACGCCGGTCGGGATCACGACCACGGCGCCGGCCACCACCTCGCCGTCGAGCTCGACTGCCACCGAGACGGCGCAGTCGGGAAGGCCGTAGAGGTAGTTCACGGTGCCGTCGATCGGGTCGACGACCCACCGGATCCCGCTGGTGCCGGGCCGGTCGTCGCCCTCCTCCCCCAGGATCGCGTCATCGGGACGGGAGGCGGAGATCCGGGAGCGGATCAGGGCCTCGACGGCCCGGTCCGCCTCCGTGACGACGTCGACGACGCTGGTCTTGGTGTCGGCCACGTCGATCCCGCCCAGCTGCATCTCCCGGGCCAGGTTGGCGCCCTCGTGGGCGATGGCGACGGCCAGGTCACGCAGCTCGACCGGGGACACCTGGGTCACGAGTCGACACCGCACAGGGCGGGCCTGGGGCCGCGCGGGTTGGGGCAGCAGCCGGCGCCACACAGGTCGGGACCGGCAGGCAGGGAGCCGATCGCCTCGCGCTCCGGCTGCTCGCCCCGCTCGGCGGCGGCGCGCTCGAGCAGGAGGTCGCGCACCATCGTCACGAAGCGCTGGTCGGTGCCCGAGGTGGCCGCCCGGACCGCCTTCATGCCGAGACGCTCAGCGGTCGCCATCGCCTCGGTGTCGAGGTCGTAGATGACCTCCATGTGGTCGGACACGAAGCCGATCGGCACCATCACGACCTGGCCGACCCCGTCGGTGGCCAGCTCCTCGACGTGGTCGTTGACGTCGGGCTCCAGCCACGGCGTCGACGGGGCGCCGGAGCGCGAGCAGTAGACGAGGTCGTGGCGGTGCGCCTTGCCGGTCGCGGCACGTACCCGCCGGGCGACCTCGTCGACGGCGCTGCGGTGCTGCTTGACGTAGGCCCCGCGCGGCTGGCCGGCCGGGTCGAGCGAGCCGCTGGTCTCCGCCATCTCGGTCGGGATCGAGTGCGTGACGAAGACGAGTCGCGCGCGCTCCCCCCCGTCGGGCAGCTCGGACAGGGCCGCGACGCAGGCGTCCACGACGGGGTCGATGAACCCGGGGTGGTTGTAGTACTGCCGCAGCCGGTCGAGCCGCGGGGCCCCGGGGGTCGCGGAGGTGGCGTCGAAGAGGTTCTCGCGGTACTGCCGGCACGACGACCACGACGAGTACGCCGAGGTGGTGAAGACCGCGGCCCGCTCGACTCCGTCGGCCACCATCTGCGCCAGCGTGTCGGCGAGGTAGGGCTCCCAGTTGCGGTTGCCGAAGTAGACCGGCAGGTCGATGCCCTGGTCGGCGAAGTCCTTCTCGACCGCCGCGATCAGCGCGCGGTTCTGGTCGTTGATCGGGCTCCGGCCGCCGAACAGGAAGTAGTGCTGCCCCACCTGCTCGAGGCGCTCGCGCGGGATGCCCCGCCCTCGGGTGACGTTCTCCAGGAACGGCACCACGTCCTCGGGCTTCTCCGGACCCCCGAAGGAGAGCACCAGGAGAGCGTCGTACGGCTTCACATCGGGGTGACCCGCGAGATTCATGCTGCCAGCGTAGAGCGCCCTACCATCTCCCCGATGCTCGACTCCTACCGCCGGGTGCTGGCCCGTCCCGGCGCCCTCGCCTTCAGCAGTGCAGCGCTGGTCGCCCGCCTGCCCATCTCCATGGTCGGGCTCGGCATCGTGCTGCTCGTCGAGCAGAGCACGGGCTCCTACGGCCTGGCCGGCACGGTGTCCGCGGTCTTCGTGCTGGCCGAGGCGGCGTTCGCCGTCCTGCACGGCCGGCTGGTCGACTCGCACGGCCAGTCCACCGTGCTGCCCATCGCCATCTCGGTCTTCGGCGCCGGGCTGGCGTTGATGATGGTCGCGGTCGAGAGCGACTGGCCCCGCGTGCTGACCTACGTATTCGCGGCCGTCGCCGGTGCCGCCCTCCCCCAGGTCGGGGCGAGCGTGCGGACCCGGTGGTCGTACCTGCTCGACGACCCCGGCCAGAAGCAGACGGCCTTCGCGCTGGAGGCGGTCCTCGACGAGGTCGTGTTCGTGGTCGGGCCGGTGCTGGTCACGCTGCTCGCCACCAGCTGGCACCCCGTGGCCGGGCTCACGGCCGCGCTCGTCAGCGGCCTGGTCGGCACCTTCGCCTTCGCCGCGCAGCGCCGCACCGAGCCGCCGGCCGGTCGCACCCAGGAGTCCGGGACGGCGCGGCCGCCGATGCCGTGGCGGCTCGTGCTGCCCCTCTCGCTCGTCTGCATGACCCTCGGCGCGCTCTTCGGCGCGGCCGAGGTGACCACGGTCGCGTTCGCCGAGGAGGCCGGCATGCGATGGGTCGCAGGGTGGCTGCTCGCCGCCTGGTCGCTCGGCAGCCTCGTGGCCGGGCTCGTCACCGGCGCGATCGAGTGGCGCAGCGGACCCGAGGTACGGCTGCGGTGGGGCTCCGCGGCCATGGCGCTGGCGATGGCACCGCTGATGTTCATCGAGTCCGTGCCCCTGATGGCCGTCGTGCTGCTCGTCGGCGGGCTGGCGATCGCTCCCACGATGATCGGCGCGATGACGATGGTCGAGCAGGGCGTCCCCTCGGGCCGGCTCACCGAGGGCATGGCGATCCTGCACACCGGGATCGTGGCGGGCGTGGCTCCGGGCGCGAGCATCGCCGGCTTCGTGGTCGACCACGACGGGGCCTCCGCGGCGTACTCCGTGGCGCTCGTCGGCGGGATCCTCGGAGCGTTGGTGGCCCAGAGCGCCCGCCCGCGCCGCGCGTCCCGCTAGCCTCCCGCCATGACGACGCCCACCGACGGCACGCTCTGGCGCAACTGGTCCGGTCTCGTGGAGGCCCGCCCCCAGCAGGTGCTGACCCCGTCGTCGGTCTCCGCCGTCGTGGATGCCGTACGCCGGGCGCGCGAGCAGGGCACCACCGTGAAGATGACGGGGACCGGCCACAGCTTCACCGCCATCGCGGCTCCCGAGCACACCCTGATGCGGCCCGAGCAGCTGTCCGGGATCCTCGAGGTCGACCGCGAGGCGATGACCGTCACGGCCCGCGCGGGCACCCCGCTGAAGGAGCTCAACCTGGCGCTCGAGCGGCTCGGGCTGTCGCTGCACAACATGGGCGACATCGCCGAGCAGACACTCGCCGGGGCGACGTCGACCGGGACCCACGGCACCGGCGGCGTCGCGGCCGGGCTCGCCGCCCAGCTCGCCGGGCTCGAGCTGGTCACCGGCACCGGGGAGGTCGTGCGTGCCTCGGCCCGGGAGAACGCCGACGTCTTCGAGGTGGCGCGCGTCGGCCTGGGCGCCCTCGGCGTGCTGACGAGCGTGACCTTCCACGTCGAGCCGCTCTTCGTCATCGAGGCCCACGAGCAGCCGATGGGCTGGGACGAGGCCATCGACTCCTACGACGAGATGACCGCTGCGTCCCACCACGTCGACATGTACTGGTTCCCCCACACCGACGCGATGATGGTCAAGCAGAACGTCCGCACGGACCTCGAGGTCGGCGAGCAGGAGCCGCCGTCACGCCTCGCCGCCTGGTGGGAGGACGAGCTGGTGTCCAACACCGTGTTCGGAGCGCTCTGCCGCGTCGGCTCGCGCGCCCCCGACCTCGTCCCCCGGATCAACCGGATCGCCGGACGCGCGTTGTCCGAGCGCCGCTACAGCGACCTGGCGCACCGCGTCTTCGTCACGCCGCGCCGCGTCCGCTTCCGCGAGATGGAGTACGCCGTCCCGCGCGAGGTGGGCCTCGACGTCCTCCGCGAGTGCCGCCGGGTGATCGACGCGAGCGACTGGAGGATCGCCTTCCCCGTCGAGATCCGCACCGCGCGGCCCGACGACATCCCGCTGTCGACAGCGAGCGGCCGCGAGAGCTTCTACCTCGCGTTCCACGTGCCGATGGACACCGACCACACGGCGTACTTCGGTGGTCTCGAGCCGGTCCTGCGCGAGGCGGGCGGTCGACCGCACTGGGGCAAGGTGCACACCCGCACCGCTGCCGACCTCGCGCCGGTCTACCCGCGCTTCGGTGACTTCCTCGCGATGCGCGACCGCCTCGACCCGGACCGGGTCTTCGCCAACGCCCACCTGCGCCAGGTGCTCGGCGACTGACCGTCCTCAGACGTTGGCCGGCCCCTTGGGCATCGGCGCCTGCCACCCGCGGACCAACGCGAGCAGCCGCCAGCCGAGGCACGTGCCGAAGCCCGCGGCCGCCACGACACCCAGCGGCAGGCCGACCCGGTCGAGGACGACCGCGACCGCTGCGCCGGCCAGCGCCGGAGTGGCGTACAGCGCGCCCTCGAAGACGACCGGGACCCGACCGGCGAGCACGTCGCGGATCATGCCGCCACCGATGGCCGTGACCATGCCCATCAGGGCCGCCGGCACCGGGCCGACGCCGTAGTCGACCGCCTTGAGCGCCCCGGTGACGCAGAACAGTGCCAGCCCGAAGGCGTCGAACAGGGTCACGACCCGCTCGAGCCGGCCCACGACCGGGTGGAAGGCGAACGTCACCAGACCCGCTGCGACCGGCACGATGAGGTAGCGCCAGTCCGCGAGCGCGGCCGGCGGGGTGGCGCCGATGAGCACGTCGCGGATGAACCCGCCACCGAGACCCGTCACGCCGCCGAGCACGAGGGCGGCGAAGAGGTCCAGGTGCTTGCGCACCGCGACCAGGGCCCCGGTGACCGCGAAGACGAAGATGCCGACGAGGTCGAGCACGACGAGCGTCGTGGCGTACTCCGTGGTTGGCACCCCCCGAGGCTAGGGCCCCCGGCCGGCTGGCAGCCAACCCGTCCCACCACCGCCTGGTGTGATGCTCCGGACACACCTTTCGCAGGCGCGCCGCACGCCTCACGAGCCGGGGCCGCACGCTGGCGTAGGCTCGCCGGAACGCATGCCGAGCGCATCGACGGCACCACACCCGACCCAGCCCAGAACGTAGTCAGACACAGCCCATGCCCCATCCCGCACCGAGCCAGGAAGCAGTCAGGAGCGCGCCGCCCATGGCCAAGCTGACGTTCACCGGACGCAGCGGTGACGGAAAGCGCCTGATGCTGGTCGACGAGTCGGGTCAGCAGCACTTCGTGGTGATCGATGCCAAGCTCCGCAACGCCCTGTCGGGCGTGTCCGCAAGCAACGGCCAGTTGGAGATCCCGATGGAATCAAGCCTCCGCCCCCGCGACATCCAGACGCGCATCCGCGCCGGCGAGACGCCCGAGTCGGTCGCGCACGCTGCTGGCACGTCGGTGGAGAAGATCATGCCGTTCGCCGCACCGGTGCTGGCCGAGCGCGCGCACGTCGCCCAGCGCGCCCAGCTGTCGTCGGTGCGCCGCCGCGCCAACGAGTCGGGGGCCCGCACCCTCGGCGAGGCGGTCAGCGCACACCTCCGCTCGCACAACGTCGACCCCGGCTCCGTCGAGTGGGACGCGTGGCGGCGTGAGGACGGTCGCTGGACGCTCACCGGTCTCTACGACATCGCCGGCCGCACCGGTGCGGCCACGTTCTCCCACGACCCCCGCGGCAACTTCGTCACCGTCGACGACGACGACGCACGCTGGCTGATCGGTGAGGCCTCCCCCACTGCCCCGGCCGCCGCCCCGCCCGAGCCGGCTGCCGACGACCTGGCCGCGGCCCGGATGCGCCGCCGCAACGCCGCCCCCGGTGAGGAGCTGCCGCTCGGCGAGGACGCCATCGAGATGGTCACCGGCGAGGAGCCCGCCCGCGACGAGCCCGCCTCCGCCCCCGACGAGGCCAACGAGACCACGGCCGAGCTGGGCGCGCTGGGGACCGAGCAGTCGCTCGAGGCCTACCTCGACCGCTCGGCCGATCCCGACCCCACCGACGAGTCGCGGTCGGCCGCTCCCGCGGAGACGTCAGCGACCGAGGACCAGTCCGCGTCGCCGACCGCACCCCCCGCCGAGCCCGAGCCCAAGGCACGCAAGAAGCGCGGCCGCGCCTCGGTGCCGAGCTGGGACGAGATCATGTTCGGCGGCGGCAAGGGCGACTGACGTGCGCCTGGTCCAGGTCAACGTCCACCCCCTCAAGTCCGGCGCGATCCGCCCGCTCGTCGCTGCAGACGTGCTGCGCGGAGGCTTGCGCGACGACCGCACGTGGATGCTCGTGGACGGCACCGGGCGGCTGGTGTCGGCGCGTGAGCTGCACGCGACCTTCCACGTCGTCGCCGACACACCGGCGACCGACCCGTCCGTCGAGTCGGCGCTGCGGCTGCGTGCCCCGGGCATGGACGACCTGTCCGTGGCGCTGCCCGACGGCGAGCCGGTGCCGGTGCAGCTGTTCTCCCTCGACCTCAAGGCGGTGCCGGCGGCCGGGACGGCACAGGAATGGGTAGGCCGGGCGTTCCGCCGCGACGACCTGACCCTCGTCTGGTGCCACGACCCGGGTGCTCGCAACCTCCAGTCCGGCTTCTCCGCGCCGGACGACCACACCGCGTTCGCCGACGCCTTCCCGGTGACCGTCGTGTCCCTGGCCTCGGTGCGCCGGCTCCACGACTGGATGGTGGAGCGCGCGCTCGAGACCGGCGAGGAGCCGCCCGAGCCGCTGGCCGTCGAGCGCTTCCGCGCCAACCTGGTGGTCGACGGCGAGGAGCCGTTCGCGGAGGACCACTGGCGCGAGGTGCGGATCGGCTCCGTGCGGTTCACGGTCGCCAAGCCGGTCAGCCGGTGCGTGATGACGACGATCGACCCCGTCTCGCTGACCACCGGCAAGGAGCCGGTCCGCACCATGGCGCGCCACCGCCTCGTGGAGGGCAAGACGAAGTTCGCCCTGCACCTGCTGCCCCTGGACGAGGGCCGGGTCAGCGTGGGTGACGAGGTCTCCGCGACCTGACGCGCCCTGCGGTCAGCCCGTCTCGACCGGCCGGTCGGGGTCGGTGGTCCAGCCGCTCCAGCTGCCGGGGTAGAGGGCCGCGTCGTCGAACCCGGCCGCAGCGAGGGCCACGAGGTCGTGCGCGGCCGTGACCCCGGAGCCGCAGTACGCCGCGACCGTGCCGCCCGCGCCGACGCCGACGGCCGCATAGACCTCCCGCAGCTCCGCCGGCGACCGGAACCGGCCACGCTCGTCGAGGTTGTCGGTGGTGGGCACGTTGACCGCGCCGGGGATGTGCCCGGCCACCGGGTCCACGGGCTCGGTCTCGCCGCGGAAGCGCTCGCCCGCGCGGGCGTCGATGAGCACGTCGACGTCGAGCACGGCGTCGGCCTCGACGACCGGCAGCTGCTTCTCGGCGGCGACGGTGAAGTCGCCGGGCTGGACGGCGCGCTCCCCCGCCTCGACCGGGTGGCCGTCCTCCCGCCAGGCCGTCCAGCCGCCGTCAAGGACCCGCACGTCGGGGTGCCCGTGGTGCCTCAGCAGCCACCAGGCGCGGGCGGCCGCACGCCCCTGCCAGTCGTCGTACACCACGACGGGTCGGTCGCCGCGCACGCCGACGCGTCGCATCGCGGCCTCGAAGTGCCGCTCGTCGGGCAGCGGGTGCCGGCCGCCGGCGCCCGGCGGGTCGGCGAGGTCCTCGTCCAGGTCGACGTACGCCGCTCCCGGGACGTGGCCGGCCGCGTGCAGGTCGCGCCCGGGCGGCCCGCCCATCAGGTAGCGCACGTCGAGGACGGTGACGTCGGCCAGGACGGCCGCGAGCTCGTCGGGACTGATCAGGGGCCCGTCGGTCATGGAGCCACCCTCCCACGGCGTGGCAGGCTGCCCGCATGGACTTCGACTGGGCACGCGGCGACGTCATCGTCGTGGACGGGACAGAGGTGGCACACGCCGAGCGGTCGTGGCTGCGCCAGCGTGCCGAGGTCCAGATCGGTCCCGAGCTCTGGCACTACCGGGCCGAGGGCGGCTGGACCCGCAGCGCGCTGGTGGCCGAGGTCGACGGGGTCACCCGGCTCTCCGCGCGGCGCTCGGGGCTGTTCACCACGACGTGGACCGTGGACGCAGCCGGGGACCAGCTCGAGGTCGCGAGCGCCGGCTTCTTCGGGACGCGGCTCGTCGTCAGGCGCGCAGGCACCCCCATCGGCGAGGTGGGCCGGTCCGGCATCTTCACGACCCGGACGCGGCTGCAGACGACGGTGGACGTCGACGTGTCCCTGGGCTGCTTCCTGCTCTGGGTGGCGTACGTCGAGCTCAACCGCCGGCAGTCGTCGGCCGGCAGCTCGTCGGCGGCGGTGTCCTGACGCCCGGGCCGGCCGGGCTGTGACAGGATCACCGCGACATGGCTGAACTGCACTTCTTCACCGGCACGATGGACTCCGGCAAGTCGACGCTGGCGCTCCAGACCAACCACAACCACGCCGCCCGAGGACGCGTCGGTCGCATCTTCACGACCCACGACCGGGCGGGCGCCGCGGTGCTCTCCAGCCGGCTCGGGCTGACCCACGACGCGCTCGAGGTGGACGCCGAGTTCGACTTCTGGGCCTACGTCGTCGACACGCTCACCCGCGGCGGCCGGATCGACTACCTGATCTGCGACGAGGCCCAGTTCTACTCCGCCGCGCAGATCGACCAGCTCGCCAAGGTCGTCGACGAGCTGCAGATCGACGTGTTCGCCTTCGGGATCCTCACCGACTTCCGCACCGTCATGTTCCCCGGAAGCGCCCGGCTCGTCGAGCTCGCCGACCGGATGAACGTGCTGCAGGTCGAGGCGCTGTGCTGGTGCGGCAAGCGTGCGACCCACAACGCCCGCACCGAGAACGGCGCGATGGTCGTCGAGGGCGAGGTGATCGTGGTGGGCGACGTCGACCTGGTCGACGAGCCGCCGGCCGACGTGGCCTACGAGGTCCTCTGCCGCCAGCACCACCGGCGCCGGCTGACAGCCGCGCGCGCCAAGGCCGTCAGCCTCGCGCCCGAGCCGCTGCCGTTCGGCTGATCGGCACGCCGGGCGCTCGGCCGACGAGCCTCATCCCACCAGGATGGGGATCAGCATCTCGGTCGAGGTGAGCGAGCCGTGCAGCCCGACGAGCGTGTTCTCGTAGGGGAAGTCGCGGGTCGAGACCACCGCGGTGTCGCCGTGGCAGGCGACCATGACGTCGCCCAACCGGGGCAGCACGGCCGGCGCGACCGCGCCGAACCAGCCCTCGCCGACCGCCTCCTCGCGGGTCAGCACCGTCGCCCGGTCACCCAGCGTCCCGCGCCAGGTCTCGACCACGTCGGGGACCGCACCCGCGGCGCAGTAGAGGTGGCGGAACCGGGCCTCGCCGCCCAACAGGCCCACCCCGTCGCGGAGCCCGTCGGTCTCGTCGACGTCGACCCGCGCCTCCGGCGGGCTGTCGACCATGCCGTGGTCGGCGACGACGAGCAGCCGCGTGGAGGAGGGCAGCGCCTCGCGCAGCTGCTCGGCCTGGTGGTCGACCATCGCCAGCTGCTGCAGCCACTGCGTCGAGGCCACCCCGAACTTGTGCCCGGTCCAGTCGAGGTCGGAGTCGTAGACGTAGGTCAGCGACGGCTGGTGTGCCGAGGCGCTGACGGCTGCAGCGATCCGCTCGCCGACGCGGTCGGCCCCGACGTAGGTCGCCCCACGCTGCGAGGCGACGGTCAGCCCGGTGCCGTCGAAGTCGCGCTTGTTCACCGAGGTGACGTGCACCCCGGCGTGCGCGAGCCGGCCGAAGGCCGTCGGGTGCGGCTGCCACTCCAGCGGGTCGACGTGCTTGTCCCACCACAGGTGGTTGAGCAGGCGGTCGGTGCCCGGGATGCGCGCGGTGAAGCCGACCAGGCCGTGCGCACCCGGCACCAGCCCGGTGCCCAGCGAGGTGAGGGACGTCGCGGTGGTCGACGGGACGCCGGCGGTGCCGGTCGAGCCGTCTGCCACCAGCGAGGAGAGGTAGGGCGCGACGTGGCCGTGCCGGGCGAGCAGCTCGGCTCCGAGGCCGTCCACGAGGAAGACGACGTACGCCGGTGCCGGCGGCAGGTCGAGGCCGCCCGGGTGGCCGTCGAGGTCCGCGCCCAGCGCACGGGCCACCGCGGGCACGACGTCGGCGAGCGAGCGGTCGCCGTAGGCGGGACTCGTGAAGTCCGTGTTCACGGGGTCCCCGCGGCGTTGTTCGACGGAGGAGCGCAGCGGGGGAGGCGAAGAACGTCGTGGGGTGTTCATCCCCGCGTCCGCGCCGAGAGCGCGTCGGCGAAGGACAGCAGTCCGGCGACGGAGCTGGCGCCCTCGGCAGCGGCGGACACGCGCAGCGTGTAGTCGTCGCCGGCCAGCGTGCCGGTGTAGCCGTGGTCGGCGTCGCAGTTGGGGTCGGAGCAGACCGCGGGCTCGAGGTCGAGGCGGCCCACGCCGCCCCAGCCGATCGTGAGCACGGCCTCCGCGGGCGGCGCGACACCCGCGGTCGGGTTGGCGACCATCCGGGTCACGACCACGGTCCGGATCGAGGTCAGGGTGACCGCCTCGGTGGTGGTCGACGTGTAGGGCTCCGGGAGCAGGTCGTCGCCGGGGTGCTCGTCGGTGTGCGCGATCACCAGTCGCGTCGGGGTGAGGAGCAGCGCCGTCAGGTGCCGGCGTACCTCCTCGTGGTCGAACGTCGTCTCGTGGTGGATGAAGTACGAGACGACCTCCTCGCCACCCGCCGCGGAGAAGACGCCGTCGGCGACGACCTCGGGGTAGTAGCCGGTGCGGGCGATCTCGCGGCGGAGGTCGTCGGAGACGTCCAGGTCACGGGTGGAGCGGGCCATGGCTGAAGTCTGTCACGCGGGCCCGTCGGGCGGACCAGTCAGTCGGGGAGCGTGTCCCCCGGCATCGTGCTGAGGCGCCGCACGAACCAGTCGGAGCGCGAGTCCTTCACCGGCTCGACCCGCACCGTGGCGCCGAGGACCGTCGCGCCCTCTGCGCCCGCGAGCACCAGCGGGAGCTGCAGCGCGCGCACCTGCGGCAGGTCGTGCTGGAGCTGGGCCACCTGCCTCACGAGCCGCTCGACCTCCTCGACGTCGACGATCTCGCTGCCGCGGTAGCCGAAGAGCAGCGGCGAGGCGCGGATCTCGCGGACCATGTCCTGCGCGTCGTGCTCGGCCAGCGGCGGGATGCGGTAGGACCGGTCCCCCAGCAGCTCGGTCAGCGGACCGCTGACGCCGAAGGAGATCACCGGCCCGAAGAGCGGGTCCTCCATGGTGCTGATCGTCAGCGGGACGCCGGGAGGGGCATTGCGCTGCACGACGAAGCCGGCGTTGTCGGGGTCGGTGATCACGTGGTTGAGCGAGCTCCAGGCGTCCTTCATGTCCCCGGCGCCGTCGATGTTGCGCCAGACGTGGGCGAGGTCGGGGCGGTCGCGGAGGTGGTCGGCCGTCGCCTTGAGCACCACGTCCCAGCCGAGGGTCTCCCCTGCGGCGACGGCCTCGTCGAGCGACGCCACGGCATAGGTGTCCCACAGGTCGATGCCGTAGGCGCCGAGCAGCCGGTGCTGCTCGTCGAAGTCGAGGTCGCGGCCCTCGGGGTGGCGCATCAGCAGCTCGTTGACGAGGTGCCGGGCCTTGTCGCGCTCCGACGACGACGGCTCGAGCGGTGCGGCCTGCGGGAAGCGGAGCCACACGGCGTACTCCACCACGTGGGCCAGGGCGCGCACGGCGGCCTCCACGGCGGGGTACGACGGCACGGACCCGCGGCCGGCGCTGGAGCCGGCCACGTCGGGCACCCGCAGCAGCTCGGGGACGCCCTCGGTGCCGAGGAACGTCGAGACGATCGGCTTGTCGGACTGCTCACCGACCGCGGCGAGCACGTTGGCGACGTCCTCGCGCGCGCCGGCGACGTTCAGGGGCGGGATGAAGATGGCGACCACCGCGTCGACCTCGGGGTCGTCGATCGCCCCGTCGAGGGCGTCCTCGAAGTCCTCGGCCGTGGCGTCCGCGCCGAGCGCGACCTGCTTGTTGACGACCAGGCCCACCGAGTTCGCGGCGTCGGCGGCCAGCAGGCCGAGCGCGTCGGAGTTGCCGACGATCGCGACGCGGCGCCCGCGCGGCAGCGGCTGGTGGGCGAGCAGCTGGGCGACGTCGAACATCTCCTCCAGCGACTCGACCTGGATGATGCCGGCCTGGCGGAACATCGCGTCGACGGCCTCCGGCGGGGCGCCGATCTTGCGGACCGCGTGGCCCATCGGGACACCTTGGGAGGAGCGCCCGGACCGCACGGCGACAATCGGCTTGCGGCGGCTGACCCGACGGCAGATGCGGGAGAACTTGCGCGGGTTGCCGATCGACTCGAGGTAGAGCAGCACGACCTCGGTCGCGTCGTCCTCCTCCCAGTACTGGAGGAGGTCGTTGCCCGAGACGTCGGCGCGGTTGCCGGCGCTGACGAAGGTGGTCAGGCCGAGGCCGCGGTTCTGGACCTTCTCCAGGATCGCGGAGCCCAGCGCGCCGGACTGGCAGAAGAAGCCGGCGCGGCCGCGTGGCGGCATCACCGACGACAGCGAGGCGTTGATGGACACGTCGGGGTCGGTGTTGATCACGCCGAGAGCATTGGGGCCGATGAGGCGCAAGCCGTAGGAGCGGGACAGTCCGACGAGGCGGCGCTGGCGCATCCGCCCCTCCTCCCCCGTCTCGGCGAAGCCGGAGGAGATCACCACGAGGCCGTGGACGCCCTTGGCCGCGCAGTCGAGCACGACGTCCTGGACCGCCTCGGCGGGCACCGCGACGATCGCCACGTCGACGTCGCCGGGGATCTCGGCCACCGACTTCCACGCCGGCATGCCGCCGACGGCGTCGGCGCTGGGGTTGACCACGTGGACCCGGCCGGTGAAGTCGCCCAGCACCAGGTTGCGCACCAGCAGGTGGCCGATGGTGTCCTGGCGGCGGCTGGCACCGATGACCGCGACGGACCTCGGCGACAGGAAGCGCTCGATCGAGGCGTACTCGGCGCGGTGCTCGCGCTGCTCCATCACGCCGATGGCGGTGTCGGTGGGGTCGATCCGGAACACCAGCTCCATCACGCCGTCCTCGAACGCGCTCTTCACCTGGTAGCCGGCGTCCTTGAACGTGTGGATCATGGCCTTGTTGTCGGGGAGCACCTCCGCGACGAACTCCTCGATGCCGCGCTCGCGCCCGGCCTGCGCGAGGTGCTCCAGCAGGAGCTGTCCGATGCCGCGGCCCTGGTGCTTGTCCTCCACGAGGAAGGCGACCTCGGCGTAGCCGGGCCGGATCGTGTCGTAGCGGCCCACCGCGATCATCTGTCCGGCCACCAGCAGGATCATCGCCACCCGGTCGCGGTGGTCGACCCGGGTGAACCGGTCCAGGTCGCGCTGGGACAGCTCCGGCATCGGGGAGAAGAAGCGGTAGTACTTCGACTCGTCGGAGACCCGGCTGTAGAACTCGACCAGCAGCTCACGGTCCTCGGGCTGGATCGGACGGATGTGCGCGGTCCGCCCGTCGCGCAGCAGGACGTCCGCCTCCCAGTGGCGCGGCGGCGGCGGCACGGTCGGCAGTTCATCCGCTTCGGTCACGGCTGCAATCTATCGGGCGTCCCGTCTCCCGCCGAACGAACCACCAAGGCCCGCTCGGCGTGCCCCGACCTCGGCGCAGGGGCGAGCGGGGACAATGGCCCGCATGGCACGACGTACGACGAAGCAGCCCCTCCCGGACGACTTCGAGGAGCACATCCTCGACACCGACATCCGTGACGAGATGCAGTCGTCGTTCCTGGAGTACGCCTACTCGGTCATCTACTCCCGGGCCCTGCCCGACGCCCGCGACGGCCTGAAGCCGGTCCAGCGCCGGATCCTCTACACGATGGACGACATGTCGCTGCGCCCCGACCGCGGGCACGTCAAGAGCGCCCGCGTCGTCGGCGAGGTGATGGGCCGGCTGCACCCGCACGGTGACGGCGCGATCTACGACGCGCTCGTCCGGATGGCCCAGCCGTGGTCGATGAGGTTGCCGACCGTCGACGGGCACGGCAACTTCGGCTCGCCCGACGACCCGCCGGCCGCGATGCGCTACACGGAGTGCCGGATGGCGCCCGCGGCGGTCGCGATGACGACGTCGATCCACGAGGACACCGTCGACTTCAAGCCCAACTACGACTCGCGCGAGATGGAGCCGGTCGTGCTGCCGGCGGCCATCCCGCACCTGCTGGTCAACGGCTCCGCCGGCATCGCGGTCGGCATGGCCACCAACATCGCGCCGCACAACCTCGTCGAGGTGGTCCAGGCGCTCAAGCACCTGATCACCCACCCGAAGGCGACCCTCGACGACCTGATGCGCTTCATCCCGGGGCCGGACCTGCCGACCGGGGGCAAGATCGTCGGCCTCGACGGCGTCCGCGACGGCTACGAGTCGGGTCGCGGCACCTTCAAGATGCGCGCCACCGCCCGGATCGAGGCGGTGACGCCGCGGCGCAAGGGCATCGTGGTGACCGAGCTCCCCTACGGCGTCGGCGAGGAGCGCGTGGTCGAGCAGATCAAGAAGCTCGTGCTCTCCAAGAAGCTCCAGGGCATCGCCGACATCAAGCAGCTCGGTGACCGCCACCACGGCCTCCGGCTGGTCATCGAGGTCAAGAACGGCTTCGTCCCCGAGGCGATCCTCGAGCAGCTCTACCGCCAGACGGCGCTGGAGGACTCCTTCGGCATCAACGCCGTGGCCCTGGTCGACGGGCAGCCGCGCACGCTGGGCCTCAAGCAGATGCTCGAGGTCTTCCTCGGCCACCGCTTCGAGGTCGTACGCCGCCGCTCGTCGTTCCGCCGCACCAAGGCTGCGGACCGGCTCCACCTCGTCGACGGACTGCTCATCGCGATCCTCGACATCGACGAGGTCATCCAGGTGATCCGCACCTCCGACAACGCCGCCGCGGCGAAGGAGCGCCTGATCTCGGTCTTCGACCTGTCCGAGGTCCAGGCCGACTACATCCTCGACATGCCGCTGCGCCGGCTCACGAAGTTCTCCAAGCTGGAGCTCGAGAAGGAGAAGGGCGAGCTCGAGGCCACGATCGAGTACCTCGACAGCATCCTCGCGGACGAGAAGCTGCTCCGGAAGGTCGTCTCCGACGAGCTGACCGACGTCGCCAAGGAGCACGGCACCCCGCGGCGGACCGTCCTGCTCGCCTCGGCGGGCACCCAGGTGACGGCAGCCACCCCGGTCGAGGTCGCCGACGACCCGTGCTTCGCCCTGCTGTCGTCCACGGGCCTCCTCGCCCGTACGACGTCCGCCTCCGCCCCCGGCCAGGGCGAGGGCCGTGCCAACCACGACGTGGTGACGAGCGTCGTGCGCACCACCGCGCGCGGCGAGGTCGGCGTGCTGACCAACCGGGGCCGACTCGTCAAGGTCAACGTCCTCGACATGCCCGAGCTGCCCGACTCCGCCAACGACCCGAACCTCCAGGGCGGGTACCCGCTCAGCGAGATGCTCTCCCTCGAGGGCGGCGAGCGGGCGCTGGCGCTCACCGCGCTGCCCACGGAGGGCCCGGGCCTCGCGCTGGGCACGCGCCAGGGCGTGGTCAAGCGGGTCAACCCGGAGGTGCTGGGCCGCGACGAGTGGGAGGTGATCGGCCTCAAGGACGGCGACGAGGTCGTCGGTGCCGTCGAGCTGCGCACCGGCGAGGAGGAGCTCTGCTTCATCTCCTCCGACGCACAGCTGCTGCACTTCCCGGCGTCCGGCGTCCGGCCCCAGGGCCGCTCCGGCGGTGGCATGGCCGGCATCAAGCTGACGGCGGGCGAGCACGTCGCCTTCTTCGGTGCGTTCGACCCCGCCGACGCCGTCGTCGTCACGGCGTCCGGGTCCTCCACCGCCCTGCCGGGCACGGAGGCGGGCGCGGTCAAGGTGACGCCGTTCAGCGAGTACCCCGGGAAGGGACGGGCCACCGGTGGCGTCCGCAGCCACCGCTTCCTCAAGGGCGAGGACACCCTCGTCGCGGCCTGGGCCGGCCCCGGTCCGGCCCGCGCCGCCGCGTCCAGCGGTGCCCCGATCGACCTGCCGGAGGCCAACGGCCGGCGGGACGGGTCCGGCGTACCCGCTCCGCAGCCCATCGACGCCGTGGCCTCCCCCGTCGCTGCCCAGGTGGCCGGACCCGGGTCCGACGCGGATGCCGCTGCGGCACCCGCCCCTGTGGAAGGCTGACGCCATGACACCTCGCGTGCCTCGTCGTGCCCGGACGCACCGCCGTCTCGCCGCCACCGCCTCGGTCCTGCTCGCCCTCCCGACCTTCGCCGCCTGCTCGGGCGACTCGAGCGACGCCGCCGAGGAGGGCAAGGCACCGGAGGACGTGCTGGCCGAGGCCGCCACCAAGCTCACCGAGACCAGCGGCATCGACCTGACCCTGGCCACCGGCAAGCTGCCCGAGGGCGTGTCCGGCATCGCCAAGGCCGAGGGCACCGTCACCGACGCGCCCGCCTTCGACGGCTCCATCACGGTGGTCTTCGCCGGTCAGACCGCCGAGGTCCCGGTCATCGCGGTCGACGACAAGGTCTACGCCCAGCTCCCCTTCACCATGGGCGCCTGGGACAAGGTCAACCCCAAGGAGTACGGCGCCCCCGACCCGTCGCAGCTCGTCGGGGAGGACGGCTTCGCCGGGCTGCTCGGCCTCACCGAGTCGCCCGAGGAGGGCGAGAGCGTGCGCGGCGGCGACAACAACACCGAGGTCCTCACCACCTACTCCGGGACGGTCCCGGGCGACGCGATGGACGCCGTGATCCCGTCCTCGTCGGGTGACTCCTTCGACGTCGAGTGGCAGGTCAACGACGACGGGGAGCTGCGCAAGGCCACCATGACCGGCGTCTTCTACCCCCACACCGACCCGATGACCTACACCGTCGAGTTCGACGACTACGGGACCGAGAAGGAGATCACCGCGCCGTGAGCGCCGACCCGGCCGTGACCGGGCAGGTCTCGCGCACCTCGCGGCTGCTCCTGTCCATCGCGGCGGTCGCCGTCGCGTTCGCGGCCGCCGACACCTACGTCGTCGTGCTGGCGCTGCCCGACATGATGACCGGCGTCGGTGTGCCGATCGACCAGCTCCAGCGGGCCGCGCCGATCGTCAGCGGCTTCCTCCTCGGCTACGTCGCGATGCTGCCGCTCATCGGCCGCATCGCCGACCTCCGCGGGCGGGTGCCCGTGCTCGTGATGGCGCTCGTGCTCTTCGCGCTCGGCTCGCTGATCACGACGCTGGCCTACGACATGCCGAGCATCGTCGCCGGGCGCTTCCTCCAGGGCGTCGGCGGCGGCGGCCTGGTCCCGGCCACCCTCGCGCTCGTCGCCGACCTCTACCCCGTCGAGCGACGCGGTGTCCCCCTCGGCGTGGTCTCGGCGGTGCAGGAGATCGGCTCGGTCGTCGGGCCGCTGTTCGGGGCGGTCGTCCTCGCGCTGGCCGACTGGCGGGCGATCTTCGCCATCAACCTCGCGGTCGGCCTGGTCCTGGCGGCGGGCGTGCGCGCCCTGTCACCGGCCGCGGACCGCGAGCGGCGGCTGCGTCGACCCGACATCGTCGGGCTTGTCCTGCTGCTCGCCACGCTCGCCAGCGCGCTCGTGGTGTTCCTGCGCCCGTCGGCACTGATGCGCGACCTCACCTGGGGCCGGCTCTTCATCCCCTACGCCGGAGACGGCCGTTGGTGGACGCCGATCGGTGCCATCACGGTCGTGGCGCTCGTCCTGCTGCTCGCCTGGTGCTGGTTCGCGCGACGTCCCCTCCTCGACCTCCGCGGCTGGGTGCGCGTCCTGCTCGAGGCCGACCTCGTCGGCGCGCTGCTGCTCGCCCTCGCGCTGGGTGGCGTGATCCTCGCCTTCGCCACCGCCGACCCGAAGATCGAGGTCTTCTCGCCCCGCGGCCGCTGGTACCTCCTCGGCGCCGCCGTCGCCACGGCCGCCTTCACCTGGCACGTGCGCCGGGCTGCCAACCCGCTCGTGCCGCGCGGCGCCCTGCGTCGTACGCCGGCGTGGGGGGCGCTGCTGGTCAGCTTCTTCGTCGGTGCCGCGCTGATCGCCGCGCTCATCGACATCCCGCTCTTCGCCCGCACCACGGTCTACCCCGACGACCAGCTGCCGGCCGCGCTGGTGCTCGTCCGCTTCCTGCTGGCGCTGCCCGTCGGCGCGGTCGTCGGCGGCTACCTCATCCGCTTCCTCTCCCCCGGTGTGGTCACTGCGATCGGGATGGCGATGGCCGCGGCGGGGTTCGTGCTGATGACCCGCTGGGGGCTCACCACGATCGAGGAGCCCATCGCCAACCTGGCGCTGATCACCGGCGGCCTCGGCTTCGGGCTCGCGCTCGCCCCGGTCAACGCCGCGCTCCTCGCCTTCACCGACGACGACGTGCACGGCGTCGCGAGCGCGTTCGTCGTGGTGTCCCGGATGGTCGGGATGCTGATCGGCATCTCGGCGCTGACCACGATCGGCCTGCGCCGCTACTACTCCGAGCAGCTCGCCATCCCGCCGGTGCAGGAGGTGTGCGACGGCAAGAGCAAGTGCAAGGCCTTCTCCGACCTGCTGCGCGTCGCCGGCATCGCCCAGGAGCACGCGGTGTTCTGGGGGGCGGCGGGCTGCGCCGTCGTGGCGGGCCTGCTGGCGCTCGTCGTCTTCCGCGAGGTCAGGCCCACGCGACTGGCCGCGCGAGACGTGTTCTCGGGCCACGCCTGACGTTCGCTAACCTGCTGGGCGTGGACGACTTCTCCGACCTCATGCAGGCCAACCGCGAGTTCGCGGACTCCTTCGACCTCGGCGGCTTCGACGGCAAGGCCCATGCCGGCATCGCCCTCGTCACGTGCATGGATTCACGCATCGACCCGCTGCGGATGCTGGGGCTCAAGCACGGCGACGCCAAGATCTTCCGCAACCCGGGCGGCCGGGTGACGCCGCAGGCGCTCGAGGCGCTGGTTCTCGGCGTGCACCTGCTCAACGTGTCCCGGATCCTCGTCGTGCCGCACACCAGGTGCGCCATGGCCTCGGCCTCGGAGGAGGAGCTGCGCGCCAAGGTGGGCGAGTCCGCCGGCACCGACGCCAGCTGGCAGTCGTTCGGGGTCGTGCCCGACCAGCTCGACCAGCTGCGCCAGGACGTCGCCAAGGTGCGCACGCACCCGCTCATCGTCGACCGTGCCCAGGTCGGTGGCTTCCTCTACGACGTCGACAGCGGGCTGCTCACCCAGCACGTCTGAGACGCCCAGTCGTCAGGCGTCGAGAGTGTCGACGTCGACCTCGTAGGCGCCCTGGACGATGAACTCCTTGCGCGGCGCCACGTCCGAGCCCATCAGGAGCTCGAAGACCTGGCTGGCCTCGTCGACGTCGTCGATCGTGAGCTTGCGCAGGGTGCGGTGGCGCGGGTCCATGGTGGTCTCGGCCAGCTGGTCGGCATCCATCTCGCCGAGGCCCTTGTAGCGCTGCACCGGGTCCTTCCAGCGCACGTTCTTCTTCTTCAGCTCGGCGAGCTTGCGCTGCAGCTCGTCGTCGGAGTACGTGTAGATGTACTTGTCCATCCCCTTCTTCGGGTTGGACAGCTCGATGCGGTGCAGTGGCGGGACCGCCGAGTAGAGCCGTCCGTCCCGCACGAGCTCGGGCATGTACTTGAAGAACAGCGTCGCGAGCAGGCACCGGATGTGGGCGCCGTCGGAGTCGGCGTCGGCCATCAGGATGATCCGCCCGTAGCGCGCCGCCTCGAGCTCGAACGTGCGGCCCGAGCCGGCGCCGACGACCTGGATGATCGAGGCGCACTCGGTGTTCTTGAGCATGTCGCCCACCGAGGCCTTCTGGACGTTGAGGATCTTGCCGCGGATCGGCAGGAGCGCCTGGAACTCGCTGCTGCGCGCGGCCTTGGCCGTGCCCATGGCCGAGTCGCCCTCGACGATGAACAGCTCGGTGCGCTCGGTGTCGGAGCTGCGGCAGTCGAAGAGCTTCGCGGGGAGCGCCGAGGACTCGAGGGCGTTCTTGCGGCGCTGGTTCTCCTTGTGCTGGCGCGCGGCGAGGCGGGTCTTCGACGCCCCGGCCACCTTCTCCATCAGCAGCTTGGCCTGCGCCTTCTCGGCGCGCTTGGTGGAGGTGAGGAACGCCTTCAGCTCACCCGCCACCACCTTGCGCACGACGCTGCGCGCCGCGGGGGTGCCGAGGATCTCCTTGGTCTGGCCCTCGAACTGCGGCTCGGCCAGGCGGACGGTCACCACTGCGGTGAGGCCCTCGAGGACGTCGTCCTTGATGACGTCCGCATCAGCAGCCTTGAGCACCTTCGCGCCACGCATGGCGTCGTTGAACGTCTTGGTCAGCGCGGCCTCGAAGCCGCTCACGTGGGTGCCGCCCTTGGGCGTGGCGATGACGTTGACGAAGGAGCGCAGCTCAGTGTCGTAGGCGGTGTCCCAGCGCACCGCGACGTCGACCGTCAGCTCGCGCTCGACCTCCTGGGGCGTCATGTGGCCCTTGTCGTCGAGCAGCGGGACGGTCTCGGTGAAGGTGTCCGTGCCCTGCAGGCGCAGGATGTCGGTCACCGGCTCGCCATGGGAGAGGAACTCGACGAACTCGGCGATGCCGCCGTCGTGGCGGAACTTCTCCTCGACCATCTCCTCGCTGCGCTGGTCGCGGATGACCAGCTCGAGCCCCGGCACGATGTACGACGTCTGGCGGGCCCGGCCGAGCAGGCCCTCCATCTCGAAGCGCGCGTCCTTGGTGAAGATCTGCCGGTCCGGCCAGAAGCGGATCCTCGTGCCGGTCCTGCCCTTGGCGACCCGCTTGCCCTTGCGGGTGAGGCCGGACTGCGGGGTGAACGGCGCGCCGGGACCCTCGCCGTCGAACACGCCGGGGACGCCCCGCTGGAACGACAGCCCCTGCTGGCTCGGAGAGCGGTCGACGTCGATGTCCATGCGCGAGGACAGGGCGTTGACGACCGACAGGCCGACGCCGTGCAGGCCGCCGGTGGCGACGTAGGACCCGCCGCCGAACTTGCCGCCGGCGTGCAACTTGGTGGCCACCACCTCGACACCGGGGAGCCCGGTCTTGGGCTCCTTGTCGGTCGGGATGCCGCGACCGTCGTCGAAGACCTCCACGGACCCGTCGTCGTGCAGCGTCACCTCGACCCGGCGTGCGACGCCGGCCAGGGCCTCGTCGACGCCGTTGTCGATGATCTCCCACAGGCAGTGCATGAGGCCGCGGGTGTCGGTCGAGCCGATGTACATGCCCGGCCGCTTGCGCACGGCGTCGAGGCCCTCGAGGACCAGGAGGTGTGCTGCGTTGTAGGTGTTGTCTGCCGGTGCTGCCACGGAGGTCCTGTCGTACGTGAAATCTGCTGGATCGGGTACTACGAACCACAGATGTGGAACGAGTCGACACTACCCGCGACACGCCGTACGGCGACGGAGGCACGCTGCCCCCGTGGCCACCCGGCGCGGACTAGCGTGGACCGCGACGCACCCCCGCACGACCCCCGCACCACCCACAGCACCGACCCAGCACCTGTTGGTCTCACTTCTGCAACGGCTCGTCCACGGTTGAGGACAACGCCAGCGGGGAGGGTGACCACGTGATTGACTGCACACGTTCTCGATCTACCGCCAGTGGGAATCTTTGCCCCACTGGCTACGTTGGGCCAGACACCGATGAACAGAAATGAGGCTGACGTGACCACTGCCACCGCACCCTCCCAGGCCGTGCTGACGGCCGGTGACCGCTGCGACCGCTGCGGCGCACAGGCCTACCTCCGTGTGGAGCTCCAGACCGGCGGCGAGCTGCTGTTCTGCGCGCACCACGCGCGCGAGCACGGCGAGAAGCTCCGCGAGATCGCGGCCAACGTCCACGACGAGACCCACAAGCTGGGCACCCCCGTCGCGGGCAGCGAGGCCTGAGCAGCACCCTGACCGCACCGACTTCCCGAACGGCCCCGGACGCGCTCTCCGGGGCCGTTCTGCGTCCGCAGGGGGTTCGCGGCGCCGCCGGTCGGGCCTCTGGGAGGCTGTGCCCGTGAGCCCGACCGAGATCCTGATCGCCGTGGTGATCGCCGTGGGCATCGCCGGCATCATCGTCCCCGTCCTGCCCGGCACGATCCTGGTCCTCGGCGCCGTCCTCGTGTGGGCGCTCGAGATCGGGACGACGACCGGCTGGATCGTCTTCGCGGTCGCGACCACCCTGCTGGCCGCCGGCACCGTCGTGAAGTACCTCGTCCCGGGTCGACGCCTGAAGGCCTCCGGCGTCCCCAACCGCACCCTGCTGGTCGGCGCGCTCCTGGCGTTCATCGGCTTCTTCGTGGTGCCGGTCGTCGGGCTCCTGATCGGCTTCGTGCTGGGCATCTACCTTGCCGAGCGCGCCCGCCTCGGCGCCGCGCAGGCGTGGCCGTCGACGACCGCCGCGCTCAAGGCGGTCGGCGTCTCGATCCTCATCGAGCTGGTCGCCGCCTGCCTGGCCGCGGTCACCTGGGTGGTCGGCGTGGTGCTGACCTGATGGCGGTCCTGCTCTCCCTGGCGGCCGCCCTGGCTTACGGCCTCTCGGACTTCGTCGGCGGCCTCGCCTCGCGTCGTACGTCGGCGTGGCCGGTCGCCTTCGTCGGTGCCGTCGCCGCGTTCCTGGGTGCCGTGGTGCTGGCCCTGGTGGGTGACGGCTCCCCCACCCGCGACGACCTGCTCTGGGGCGCGCTCGCCGGCGTGGGCAGCGGTGCCGGTGGCGCGTTCCTCTACCGCGGGCTCGCCGCCGGTCGGATGGGTGTCGTGGCACCGATCTCCGCGGTGGGCGCTGCGCTCGTGCCGGTCTGCGTCGGCGTCGCGACCGGTGAGCGTCCCGAGGTCCTCGTCTGGCTCGGCATCCTCGCCGCCGTCCCCGGCATCTGGCTGGTCAGCCGCGAGCCCGGTGGCAGCGGCGACTTCGCCGACGGGGTCCTCGACGGCGTCCTGGCCGGCCTCGGGTTCGGCCTGCTGTTCGCCGCCATGGGCCAGGTCCCCGAGGACGCCGGCTTCGTCCCGCTCGCCGTCGCCCAGGGCGTGGCCGTCGTCGGCGTCGCCCTCACCGCGGCCGCGCTCGGCGGCCGCTGGGTTCCCTACGACGCCTCGCAGGCATGGGGCGCCCTGGCCGGCCTGCTCGCCACGGCGGCGGCACTGGCGTTCCTCCTCGCCACCCAGACGGGGCTGCTCACGGTGGCCTCGGTGGTGACGTCGCTCTACCCGGCCGTCACGATCGCGCTGGCTGCTCTCGTGCTCCGCGAGCGGATCCACGCCTCCCAGGGCGTCGGGCTGGTGCTGTGCGGCGTGGCTGTCGGCCTCGTGGCGGCCGCATGAGGTCAGGCGCTGAGACCCGAGCCGATCGGCAGGCTCCACCGGTGCCGCTTGGGCACCCAGTCGACGACGGGCTTCGAGCCGTCGGCCTGGTCGACCATCTTGACCGACACCCGCACGGACGGGAGCCGGTCGAAGCACTCCCTGCTGATGACCGCCCGGAACACGTCGCTGCCCCACTTGGGCCGCGCGGAGTAGTCGCACCGGACCCGGTCGTCGCTGCCGTGCCACCCGTCAGCCTCGGTCAGGACGAAGTCGGTGCCGTTTCCCAGCCCGGAGCTGAGCACGAGCTCGGGACCCTTGACGGCACGGTCGGTGTCGATGAACACCGAGACCCCGGCGGCGCTGGAAGGCATCAGCTCGGTGAAGCGCACCTTGACGAGGAGGTTCTCCCGGCCGTGCCTGGCCGTCATCCCGGTGATGTCGGTGAGCGACGCGCTGGCGTCGGCCGGGTCGTCGATCGAGAAGAACTCCGCGTTGGCCGGCGGTGAGGCCAGCGTGACGAGCGTGAGCGCGGACAGGGCAGCAAGTGAGATCCGAGTTCTCATGGTTTGAGTGTGGCACCACCCACCCCCGTCCCGTCCACCCACTTGCGGGGGTGGACGGGCGCCCCGGTGGCACGATGGAGCCATGGGCGGAGCGGGGGGCGGGCGCGCGCACCGGGCAGTCGTGGCCGCCGCGGCGGGGGCCGCCATGGTGCTCTCCGGGTGCACGTCCACGCAGGAGGACACGCCGCCGTCGGAGCGGCCGGGCTCCTCGTCGCTCCCGGAGCCCGCACCCGCAGCCACGTCGTCGTCGGCCGCCACCTCGCCGCCGCTCCGGATCGCGCTGGCCGGCGACATCCACTTCGAGGGCCCCCTCGCAGGGCGGCTGCGCGATCCCGCGTCGGCACTCGCGCCGGTCTCGGACGTCCTGTCGGCAGCAGACCTCACCATCGTGAACCTGGAGACCTCGGTCGGCACGGGCGGCCGTCCCGAGCCGGGCAAGCGCTTCACCTTCTCCGCGGGACCCGAGGCCTTCGAGGCGCTGGCCGCCGCGGGCGTCGACATCGCCACCATGGCCAACAACCACGCGCTCGACCACGGCCGCGCCCGGCTCGCCAGCACCCTCGCGGCGGCCCGGCGCGCTGCCCGGGCGGAGACGCCCCTCTCGGTCGTCGGGATCGGACGCGACGCCGACGAGGCGTTCGCGCCTGCGCTCTCCGACGTCCGCGGCACCGTGGTCGCCACGCTCGCCGCCTCCGTCGCCGACCAGGACCCGTCGGCCGACCCGACCGGCCACTGGGCGGCCACGGACGGACGAGCCGGCATCGCCGACGCCCTCGCTCCGGGCCGGCTGCTCGACGGCGTGCGTCGGGCCCGGGACACCGCCGACGTCGTCGTGGTCTATCTCCACTGGGGTGTCCAGGGCGAAGGCTGCCCGAGCCGGGACCAGCGCTCACTGGCGGCCGAGCTGGTCGACGCCGGAGCCGACATCGTGGTCGGCTCGCACGCCCACAGGCTGCAGGGGGACGGCCGGCTGGGCAACGCGTACGTCGCCTACGGGCTGGGCAACTATGCGTGGTACTCCCCCGGGGACGCCACCACCTCGCGCACCGGGGTGCTCTACCTGACCGTCCGGCCCCGCACTGCCGGCCGCCGTCCGCCCTACGTGGTGCGCGCGGCCTGGGCACCCGCACGGATCGGCGTCGACGGACTGCCGGCGACCGCAAGTCCTGCGGACGCCACCGCCTTCCGGTCCGACCGGGCGTCCTTGCGGACGTGCGCCGGGCTGGCGCCCTGAGCGCTCAACGCGGCGCGAGCCACGCCAGCAGCAGCCGGCCCACGCGCTCGAGCTGGGCGGGCTCCACGACGGCCGGGACGTCCCCGGCCGAGTGGTAGCCGGCGTAGGGCGTCGACCCGAGGCGGGCACCGGGCAGGCCACTGCGCACGAAGGACCAGTGGTCGCTGCTGCGCTGGTCGGGGTCGGGCACGGCCGGCACCCCGGCCCGCCGGGCGGCGGCCAGCAGGCTGCGCTGGACGGGGTCGGATTCGCCTGCGGAGCCCACCGGCACGGTGGCGCCGACCCCGACACGGTCCAGGGACACCATCCCGCGCACGGCCCTCTTCGCCGCCGACGCCAGCCCGTCGACGTACGTGCGCGACCCGTAGTGGTGGTCGTCGTCCGTCGGCCCCCGGGGCTCCTCGGCGCCGAACGCCACGAAGACCACGGGCAGCCGCGTCCGCCGACCTGCAGCCGCTTCGGCGACCGCGAGCACCACACCGACGCCGGAGGCGTTGTCCTCCGCGCCGGGTGCCTGCGGCACGGTGTCGAGGTGCGCACCCACGACGAGGTGGGGACGCGTGGGGTCGAAGCCCGGCGGCGTCGCGACGACGTTGGACGAGCGGCCGGCCGGGACCGGCACTCCCCACGACTCCCCCGCAGGTACGTCGACGTGCTGGCGCGTGACGTCGTAGCCCTGGCGCGCGAAGGTCCGCGCCACCCGTGCGGCGGCGCGCTCGTAGGCCGGCGTGGTCGCCTCGCGGGGCCCGATCGCACCCGCGAGGTGGCGTACGACACGCACGGCCGTGGCCGTCCGCAGGTCGCCGGGCCGGACCGGCCGCACCTCGGGCGAGGGCTCGGCGCTCGCCGCGCCGGACGGAGGCAGCGGTGCGGCGCGGGTGGTGCCTGCCTCACCACGGGGTCGCGTCGGCGAGGAGGTCTCGGCGGAGCACGCCGCCACGACGAGGATGACCGGCACCGCTGCTGCGAGGCGTCGCAGGCGTGCCGGCGCGGTCACCGCAGACGCGCGTCGAGGTAGGAACGGAGCATCAGCTCGACCTCGCGCAACGACGCCTCACGGTCCTCGTGGCCCGGCGGGCGCTGGGCGAGGGTGTGGCGCACGGTCTCGATGCAGAGCTCGACGACACGGCGCAGGTCGCCCGGCGGCTGCTGCACCCCGGTGCCGCGCAACGCGTCGGCGAAGAGGTCCACGAGGTGCTCGCGCACTGCGTGGGCCGGCGAGTCGCCCCGGTCGGGGGCCAGCTCCTCGGTCAGCCGGTAGTAGCCCGGGTGCTGCTCCTGCAGGGCGGCCGCCCGGCTGAGCAGCTCGCCGAGCACGGCCTCGAGGTCGCTGAGCGAGGCGATCTCGGAGACCACCTCGGTGTAGGCGGGCGCCACCGCCTCGAGGTAGCGGCTGGCGAGGGCGTCGACGATCGCGGCCTTGTCCTCGAAGAACCGGTAGAGCGCACCGACCGACAGCCCGGCGCGCGCGGCGATGCGCGTGGTGCTGGCTCCCACGACGCCGCGCTCACCGATCTCGTGCTCGGCCGCGACGAGGATCCGGTCGACGGTCTCCCGCGACCGGTCCTGCTGGGGGCTGCGCCGGGTGCCGCTCACTGCACCATGATGGCCCCCGACGTCCCGCGGACGCACGTGACGCTCCGGGTGCCGGCGAGCCAGGCGCCGCGCAGGCAGGTTCCCAGCGCGCGCTGGCCTGCCGCGTTGGGGTGCCAGGACTCCTGGCAGGTCTGGTAGTAGGACTGGCAGGTGTCGGTGACGCGCTTGATGTCGAGCTTGTCGTAGGGCGTGAAGCTCTGCACGTGCACGCCGCTCGGGCCGTCCATCACGCGCAGCGGCGTGGCGAGCGCGTTGCCGGGGCTGCCGGGCTGCTCGCACAGGCGCGCGCCGTCGAAGGCCCGCTGGACGTTGAGGTAGGTGATCTTCGCCGTCGGCCGCTCGGCCTGGATCGTCGACGCGACGCCTGCGACGAGGGTGCCGAGGTTCTGGCTGAACCGCTGCGCCGGCGCCAGGGAGTCGATGTCGGCCGGGCACCCGGCGGCGTACCTCTCGTCGACGAGCGCGCGGTACTTGTCGCGCGTGTCGGTGCGGCCGTCCTCGGTGCGGTACTGCTCGGCGTACGCCGGCGGGAGCGGGTTGGTGTAGTCCTGCAGCACGACGCGGTGGTCCCCGTCGGCGTCCACCTCGTCGAGGACGTCGAGGACCTGCCGGACCGCAGCGGTCGTCTCGGCACGCGCCGCGCCGAGCTGGGCCGCGGTCGCGAAGTCCGCGTCGGAGCAGGCGCGCTCGTTGAGCTCTTCGCCGGTGACCCAGTTGACGAAGTGGATCCACACCTCCCACCAGCCGGTGTAGCCGTCGGCGACGAACCGGCCGGCGCACTCGGCGGCGACCCCGCCGAAGGTGAACTGGCTGTTGTTCGACCCCAGCCCGAGCAGGACCAGGTCGATGTCACCGGTCTGGGCGACGGTGCGCAGCTGCACGATCTGGGCAGCGACCGTTCGGCCTGCGGGGCGGGCGCTCGACGCGGCCGCCATGTCGGCGGGCTGCGCGCCGGAGCATGCGAGGTTCACCCGGCGGGTGATGCCCGGCAGGTCCGCGACCTGGATCGAGGCGTTGACCGAGCGGTGGCAGAAGTAGGCGTTGCTGTTGGCGGCCGACCACCCGGGAAACCCCTGCGCGACGCCGGACTGGTCGGTGACGGGCTGGTAGCCGCCGGCGCCCTCTCCGCTGATGAAGCTGTCCCCCATCGCCACCGCGGTGGGGGGCAGTGGGTCGGCCTGCGCGGGCGGGGCGAGCGCGGCGAGCGCTCCCGTCGCCAGCAGGAGTACGCCGGCCAGTGCCGACCGGTCACGTGCGCTGCCTCCGAGCATGGGCCCTCCCGAGATCCATGAACGCGAGCCCAAGCTCGCGTTATTGCATGGTCCGCCTGCGTCACCGTGGCGTCAAGGGGAGACCCGGGACGGACGGGGCGGCCGGACGGGGCGCCCGAAATGACGAGCAGCGCCGCCCGGACGGGCGACGCTGCTCGGCGTGACGGGGTCGGACGATCAGTCCAGGTAGTCGCGCAGGACCTGCGAGCGGCTCGGGTGACGCAGCTTCGACATCGTCTTGGACTCGATCTGGCGGATCCGCTCGCGGGTCACGCCGTAGACCTTGCCGATCTCGTCGAGGGTCTTGGGCTGGCCGTCGGTGAGGCCGAACCGCATCGACACCACGCCCGCCTCGCGCTCGGAGAGGGTGTCGAGCACCGCGTGGAGCTGCTCCTGGAGCAGGGTGAACGACACGGCGTCGGCCGGGACGATCGCCTCGGAGTCCTCGATCAGGTCACCGAACTCGGAGTCGCCGTCCTCGCCGAGCGGGGTGTGCAGCGAGATCGGCTCCCGGCCGTACTTCTGGACCTCAATGACCTTCTCGGGGGTCATGTCGAGCTCCTTGGCCAGCTCCTCCGGCGTGGGCTCGCGGCCCAGGTCCTGGAGCATCTGGCGCTGCACGCGGGCGAGCTTGTTGATGACCTCGACCATGTGCACCGGGATGCGGATGGTGCGGGCCTGGTCGGCCATCGCGCGGGTGATCGCCTGACGGATCCACCACGTCGCGTAGGTCGAGAACTTGTAGCCCTTGGTGTAGTCGAACTTCTCGACCGCACGGATCAGGCCGAGGTTGCCCTCCTGGATGAGGTCGAGGAAGAGCATGCCGCGACCGGTGTAGCGCTTGGCCAGCGAGACCACGAGACGCAGGTTGGCCTCGAGGAGGTGGTTCTTGGCGCGTCGGCCGTCCTCGGCGATCCACTCGTACTCCTCGAGCATCTTCGCGCTGATCCGGCCGCCCTTGGCGAGCTTCTCCTCCGAGAACAGGCCGGCCTCGATGCGCTTGGCGAGCTCGACCTCCATCTCGGCGTTGAGGAGGGGGACCTTGCCGATCTGCTTGAGGTAGTCCTTGACCGGGTCGGCGGTGGCGCCGGCCACCATGACCTGCTGCTCGGGCTCGTCGGTCTCGTCCGCCGCGGAGACCGTGAAGGCCTGCTTCTCGTCCTCCTTGATGGTCGGGTCGGCCACGACGTCCTTCTCGAACTGGTCGTCCGGGATGTCGGGCAGGACCTTCTTGCCGTCCGCGCCGACGACCGCGGCGGCCGCACCCAGGTCGACGGCGTCGCCGGCAGCGGCGTCCGCGGTCTTCTTGGCGGCCGCCTTCTTCGCCGGGGCCGCTGCCTTCTTGGCGGCGGCCTTCTTGGCGGGTGCCTCGGTCGTCGTGGCGGCGGCTTTCTTCGCCGGCGCCTTCTTGGCGGCGGCCGACGTCGCGGAGCGCTTGCTGGTCGCGGCGACCGCGCGCAGGCTCGTGGCGTCGACCTGGACCGAGATGCCCAGGCCGCTGAGGTGCACGAGGAGTGCCTTCAGGTGCTTGGGCTCGACACCGGCCTCGTCACTGGCGCGCCGTACGTCCTCGGGGGACACGGTGCCGGTGGGGGTGCCGCTGGCGACCAGGGTGGCGATGGAGGGGTGCGACAGCACCTCGGCGGGGAGCAACTTGCGTGCGTGTGAGGACACGAACACCTCTCGTCAAACAGCTTCGGGGCGCGGCGAGGCCCGGTGACGTCAAGAGCCGCGCCGTCATTCTGCCACGGCCGTCCATGCGTCCGGGCATCCCCCTCAGTCTGAGGCGCGGACGGCGGCCTTCTTGGCCTTCTTGAAGTCGCGGACCTTCTGCAGGGAGTCGGCGTCGACGACGTCGGCGACCGACCGGTGGCCCTCGAGGGCGTAGTCCCCCACGGCCGCCTCCCAGCCCTCCGGACGTACGCCGAGCTGCTTGGCGAGCAGCGCCACGAAGATCTGGGCCTTCTGCTTGCCGAAGCCGGGCAGCGCCATGACGCGCTTGAGCAGGTCCTTGCCGTCGCTGGCCTCGGTCCACAGCCGCGACGCGTCACCGCCGTAGGTGTCGTCGACGATGCGGGCGACCTCCTGGAGCCGGGCAGCCATCGAGCCCGGGAACCGGTGGATGGCCGGCGGGGTCGACGCCATGGCGGCGAACTCCTCCGGGTCGGCCGTGGCGATCGCGTGCGGCTCGAAGGTGCCGAGCCGGTCCAGGACCTTGGCGGGCCCCCGGAAGGCGTGCTCCATGGGGTACTGCTGGTCGAGCATCATCCCGATCAGCAGGGCGAACGGGGAGTCGTCGAGGACCTTGTCGGCGGCGGGGTCGCCGGTGATCTGGATGCCCATGGGGGCATTGTGCCCCAGAGCCCGCCGCCTCGGCTGCGCGCGCCGAGCAGCACAGCTGGCGCCGCGACGCCTGTCAGCCCCGTTCGGCGTTGGTGGTGCGGCCGGCCAGGAAGCTGCGCAGCACCGAGGTGCGGGCGCCGCTCACCCGGCTCACCTGGTCACCGCCATCGGCCGGGAAGAGGCCGATGTCGATCCAGGTGTCGCTCGAGGCGAGCACCTCCCAGCGCCCACCGGCGAGCTCCCACCGCTCCAGGACCTCGACGAGCCCACCCGGCGGGCCCGACTCCGGGCGTCCGTGCCCTTCCTGCAGGCCGCTCACGGGACGACGACCTCGGCATGCGGTTGCGGGCTCATGGGGCCACGATCAGCGCTTGGGGTGCCGCCGACTTCATCCGGGTGTTGAGCCACGTCAGCTGGCGGGAGGTCTGCTCGTTCGCGTGCTCGGCGACCGCGAGGAGCTCCTTGTCACGCAGTCCCTGCGCGCCCTGGCCGACGACCGTCCACGTCGTCTGGACCAGCGATGCGAGGACGTGCAGGTCCTGCAGGTCGCGCAGGAGCCCGACCTCGCCGTCGCGGGTCCGCGCGAGGCCGGCGGCGTGGAGCCGTTCGGGTTCCTCGACGTCTGCCTCGCCGTAGCGCTCGACGATCGGCGCGAGCGCAGCCCGGTTGGCCTCCGACCACTCGGCGAGCATCCGGCAGGTGTGGAACACGTCGGCCACGTGGGCGTGCCCGTCCGCGACGGAGCGGAAGGATTCCGCGAGTGTCCTCTCACTGTGGTCGGCCAGGCCGACGTAGGTCGTCAAGTGGGGCATCAGCGGCTTCCTTCCGAGGACCGGGCCGGGTCGAGCGGGTAGTCCGGGGTGCGGTCAGGCACGGTGGTGGTCGTCGGCGCGCCACCCTCCGTGGGCCGCGGCGGCCGGCGCCGGGAGGCCGGGCGGTCGGTGTCCGGCGCAGAGGCGGTCGTCGTCGGCGCCGGGGCCGGCCCGTCGCCGGCCCGGACCCGGGTCACCTGGCACGCGGCGGTCTTGAACACGGGCTGCTTCGAGACCGGGTCCCACACGGTCATGGTGAGCTCGTTGGCCAGTCGGTGCTCGGCGTCCGGGTGACCGCCGCCGAGGTCGGCGGGCGGTTCCCAGTGGCCGTAGTGGAACGGCGCGAACACGGCACCCTCCATCACGTTCCCGACACGCGCGCGGACCTCGATCGCACCGCGCGGTGACGCAACGCGCACCCAGTCGCCCTCCTCGATGCCACGCTCGGCGGCGTCCCCGGCGGACAGCTCGACCCACGCGTCCGGTGCCGCCCGGTTGAGGTCCTCGGAGCGACCGGTCTTGGTGCGGGTGTGGAAGTGGTAGACGGTCCGGCCGGTCGTGTAGAGCAGGGGGAAGTCCTCGGAAGGCTCCTCGTGTGCCGGCGTGTACGCCGCGCCCTTCAGGAAGGCCCGTCCGGCGGGGTTCATCGCGCGGTGCTCGGTCTCGGTGACGGTGCCGCCGGTGGCGAGGTCGTGGCCGAAGGTCTCGCAGTAGTCGGTGTCCGTCGGGAAGACACCGTCGGCATAGAGACGGTCCGTGCCGTCGGGGTGCTCCGCGTTGACCGGCCAGGGGATCCCGGTCGGCCCGCGGAGCCTGTCGTAGGAGAGGCCGGTGTAGTCGACCGGCCGGCCAGCGGTGACCGCGGCCCAGGCGTCGAAGGCCTCCTCGGGCGTGCGCCAACCGATCAGCGGTTGCCCGGAGCGGTTCGTGAAGCCCATCGCGTCGGCGTACATCAGGAAGATGTCGAGGTCGCTGCGCGCCTCCCCCGGCGGGTCGACCGCCTTCTCGGACAGGTGCACGGTGCGATTGACGTTGGTGAAGCACCCGGTCTTCTCGCCCCAGCCGGCCGCCGGGAGGACGACGTCGGCGAGCTCGGCGGTCTCGGTGAGGAAGAGGTCCTGGACGACGACGAAGCACTGGTCGCCACCGAGGATCCGCCGGATCCGCGCGGACTCCGGCATCGACACCGCCGGGTTCGTCGCGGAGATCCACAGCAGACCGATGGAGCCGGCCTCGGCGTAGGAGAAGATCTGCATCGCGTGGGTGGGCGGCGCCCAGTGCGGGATCGTCATCGTGTCGACGTCCCACGCGTCCGCGAGCTGGTGCACGTGGGCGGGGTTGTCCCAGTTGCGGAAGCCCGGGAGGTCGCCGTCGGCACCGCACTCCCGGTTGTTCTGCGCGGTGGGTTGGCCGTTCATCTGCAGGATGCCCGCTCCCGGGCGGCCGATCATCCCCCGCAGCAGGTGCAGGTTGTGCACCGCGACGGAGGCGGCCGTGGCCTGGTGGGACTGGTAGAAGCCCTGAAGCACCGTCGAGAGCACATCGGTGCTCTCACCGAAGATCCGCGCCGCGCGACGTACGTCGTCCGCGTCGACGCCGCAGACCTCGGCGACCTTGTCCGGGGCCCACTCCTCGACCGTGGAGCGCAGGTCGTCCACGCCGAGGGTGTGCGCCGCCACCCAGTCGTCGTCGACCCACCCGTTCGCGAACAGCTCGCGCGTCAGGCCGTTCATCAACGCCAGGTTGGTGCCGACCCGCGGCGCCAGGTGCACGCCGCCCGTGCGCTCGGCCTCGAGCGCCACGAGCGTCCGGCGCGGGTCGACGCACACGATGCGGGGCGGGTCCTCGCCTCGGGTGCGGTCGAGGATCCGCGCCCACAGCACGGTCTGGGTCTCCGGCATGTTGTGCCCGTAGAGGAAGATCGCGTCGCAGTGCTCGATGTCGGTGTACGAGCCCGGCTGCCCGTCGGCCCCGAAGGACTCCTTGAACGCCGCAGCGCTGGTGGCGGTGCACAGGCGCGTGTTGCCGTCCATGTGGGGCGTGCCGAGCCCGGCCTTCCCGATCACGGCGAGCGTGTAGTACTCCTCCAGGAACAGCTGGCCGGAGGTGTAGAAGCCGTGGCTCAGCGGGCCCTTCTCCTCCAGCAGGGCGCGCGAGGTGGCCACGATGCGCCCCATCGCGGTCTCCCAGTCCGTCTCCACGAGCCGTCCGTCCTCACGCACGAGCGGGCGGGTGAGTCGGTCACCGGCATGCGCCCACCGGGTCGATCCGTACAAGCCCTTCGGACCGAGCCGGCCGTGGTTGACCACGTCGGTCGCCCGTCCCCTGACCCCGACCATGCGACCGTCCCTGACAGCGATGTCCATCCCGCAGCCGTTGCTGCACAGCAGGCACGCGGACTGCACCCAGCGCTCGACATCCGTCTCCTCGACGCCGGGGTCGAGGTACTGGTCGATGCGGGCGGGCCACACCGTCCCCTTGGCGTGGGGCGTGCGTGGGCCGTGGATGTCGGCGATCCGGTCGGTCACGTCTCCTCCTGATCACGTCGTCGCGCGCCGCACGGGCGCCAGTTCCATGCGCAACAGCATAGACTCTCAGTGCACCACCGAGGCCAGACCGGAGACAGACCCAGAGGGGTGAGGCGTGAACCACGAACCCGAGATCCCGCGCCGGCCGACCGACGCGGACCTCCGCGCCGCCCGGGCGCTGCTCGAGCTCAGCCGCGCCCTGGTGGGCGTGACCCTGCGTGCCGTGGCCGCGGCCCCGGTCGCCCTGACGGTGCCTCAGCACCGGGTGCTCGTCATGATCGCGGCCGACGGTCCACGGCGCGTCGGGACGCTGGCGGACGACCTGGGGGTCAACCAGTCCAACGCGAGCCGGATCGTGGACCGTTTGGTGGGCCAGGGACTCGTGCACCGCATCCCGGACAGCGCGGACGGGCGTGCCTGGCTCGTCGACCTGACCCCGGACGGCCACAGCCTGCTGAGAGCGGTGCAGGACCACCGCCTGGCAGCGCTGCTCGACGTGGTGACGAGAGTGCCCGCAGGTGCCGAGGGACTGGCCGGTGCACTCGAACAGCTCAGTGCGGCAGCCGAGGAGGAATCATCGTGAGAGCACTCACCGTCGAGCCCGGACGCTCGGGATCGGTCAGGGTCGAGGACGTCCCGGACGTCACGCCAGGAGAAGGAGAGCTGCTCGTCCGAGCAGTGGCGGTCGGCGTCTGCGGCACCGACAAGGAGATCGTGCGGGGCGAGTACGGCTGGGCTCCCCCTGACCGGCAGCGGCTGGTGCTGGGCCACGAGTCGCTGGGGCGGGTCGAGCACGCCCCGCCCGGCAGCGACGTCCGCCCCGGGGACCTCGTCGTGGGCGTGGTCCGCAGACCCGACCCAGAACCGTGTGGCGCGTGTGCACGCGGCGAATGGGACATGTGCCGCAACGGCCGCTACACCGAGCGCGGCATCAAGTCCCTCGACGGGTTCGCCAGCCAGTGGTGGACGACACCGGTCGAGTACGCCGTGGTGGTCGACTCCCGCCTCGGGCCGGCAGGCGTGCTGACCGAGCCGACCAGTGTCGTCGCGAAGGCGTGGGAGCAGGTCGACCGCACCGGCGACCGCGCCTGGTTCTCCCCGCGCACGGTGCTGGTGACCGGCGCCGGGCCCATCGGACTCCTGGCCGCCATGATCGGGGTGCAACGCGGCCTCGACGTCCACGTCCTCGACCGCGTCACCGACGGCGTGAAGCCCGACCTCGTCGCCTCACTGGGCGCGACCTACCACCACGGGAGCCTCGCCGACGCCGCCCGAGCCGCACGCCCGGACGTGGTCATCGAGGCCACCGGCGTCGGGTCGGTAGCCTTCGACGCGATGGCAGAGACCGGGCCGTACGGCATCGTCTGCCTGACCGGCGTCTCGCCGAGGGGTCGGGCGCTCCGTATCGACGCGGGAGCGTTGAACCGCGAGCTGGTCCTCGAGAACGACGTCGTCGTCGGCTCCGTCAACGCCAACCTGCGCCACTACCGGGCCGCGGCCGACCACCTCGCGCACGCCGACGTCGCGTGGCTGCGACGGCTGATCACCACCACCGTGCCGCTCGAGGACTTCGCCACCGCCTTCGACCGGGATCGCGACGACGTGAAGGTGGTCCTCGCCCTGGAGGACTTCTGAGGGCGCTACTGCGCCTTCACCGCCAGCACCGGGCACGGTGCGTCGAGCAGCACGCGCTGGGCGTTGCTGCCGAGGATGAGCTTGCCCACCGGGGAGCGACGGCGCAGCCCGATGACGAGCAGCTCGGCGTTGTTGGCCTCGGCGATGCTGATCAGGTCCTCGGCGGGCTCGAAGCCGCGGACGAGCTGGCGGATGTCGTGCTCGACCCCGGACTCCTCCAACGTCGCGCGGATCTTCTCCAGGTCGTCCTCAGCGGCGCGGGCCTTGGGGCCGTCGAACTCCTGCCCCCCGCGGTGGGAGTTCACCACGACGAGCCTGCTGCCGCGCAGCTTGGCCTCGTTGATGCCGGCGCTGAGGGCGGCCTCGCCCTCCGGCTTGGGGACGTATCCGACGACGACGGTGCCCATGGGGTCTCCTCTCGCGGCCACAGCCTCCGTGCGGTGAGCCTGCTGGCACCGTAACGGAAACGGCCGGGCTTGGGCAGCCTGTGGACACGCGCGTCGGCGCGGGGCGGCTGCGACAGGCTGGGCGGGTGAGCCTCCAGGCGCCGATCGACCGCGACACCCACCGGGTCCTGCGCGCCGCCGTGCTCGAGCTCGTCCAGGCCGAGCCGCGCCGCCGGTCCGGCTTCCCCACCGTCGTGCACGCGGGCGCACCCGGGTGCAGCCTGCGGCACGTGGAGGCGCCGCCCCTTCCGGACGCCGGGCTGCGCGCCGACGTCGTGCTGACGCTCCTCCGTGGCGCGCCGGGCAGCCGACCCCACCTCTGGCTGACCCGCCCGGGCGAGCTCAGCCCGCACGACGACGACCTGCGGTGGCTCGGTCCGGCACAGTGGGCCGCGTCCGCGCTCGGCCTGCCGGTCGGGCTGGTGGTCGTCACCCGCAGGGGCTGGTTCGACCCCGTGTCGGGCGTGCGCCGCGAGTGGCGGCGGCTGCGCCGACGTTCAGGAGGCTGAGGACGTCGCGAGCAGCGCCGCGGTCAGTCCCACTCGTGGACGGGCGCGTTGCTGTGCATGCGCTCGCGGTAGTCGAGGAGCGTCGCGCGCAGGGCGTCGTAGCGGTCTGCTCCACCGCGCTCGTGGACGCGGTCCACGAACCAACCAGCTCCGCTCGTCTCCTTCAGGCACCGCTGCTCGATGATGCCGAGGTAGCGGTCGCTCTCCTCGCCCGGCACGCCCCAGGAGTCGAGGCCGGCGCGCGCCATCGGCAGCAGCCGCCGCAGGACCAGCTCGGTGGCCCGCACCTGGCCGATGCCGGGCCAGTAGACCTGGGCATCCACCCCCAGCTGCGCCGCCACGTGGAAGTTCTCCTCGGCCGCGGAGAACGACATCTGCGACCACAGCGGCCGCTCGCTCTCGGCGAGGTGGCGGACCAGGCCGAACCACAGGGCGGCGTTGGCGATGGTGTCGGCAACGGTCGGCCCCGCGGCGAGGAGTCGGTTCTCCACGCGCAGGTGGGGCACCCCGTCGGCGATGTCGTAGACCGGCCGGTTCCAGCGGTAGATGGTGCCGTTGTGCAGCTTGAGCTCGTGGAGGCTCGGCGTGCCGCCGTCCTCCAGCACCTGGAGCGGGTCCTCCTCGTCGGTGATGGGGAGCAGCGCCGGGAAGTAGCGGACGTTCTCCTCGAAGAGGTCGAAGACGGAGGTGATCCAGCGCTCGCCGAACCACACCCGCGGACGCACGCCCTGCGCCTTGAGCTCCTCGCTGCGGGTGTCGGTCGCCTGCTCGAACAGCGGGATGCGGGTCTCGCGCCACAGCTCCTTGCCGAGGAGGTACGGCGAGTTGGCCGACACCGCGACCTGGATCCCGGCGATCGCCTGGGCGGCGTTCCAGTAGGCGGCGAACTGGTCGGGCGAGGTCTGGACGTGGAACTGCGTGCTCGTGCACGCGGCCTCGGGGACGATCGAGTCCGCGGTCGTGGTCAGCCGCTCGCGGCCCGAGATGCTGATCGTGATGTCCTCGCCGCGGGCGGCCAGGATCTGCTCGGACAGCAGCTTGTAGCGCGGGTTCGCGCTCAGGCTGGAGAGGCTCATGTGCCCCTCGGCCAGCGTCGGGAGGATGCCGATCATCACCTGGTGGGCACCGAGCTCCGCGGACTTCTCCTCGGCGGTGTTGAGCGAACGGCGCAGGCTCGCCTCGAAGGTGGACAGGCCGCCCTCGCGGAGCCTGGCCGGCGCCACGTTGATCTCGATGTTGAACTGCCCGAGCTCGGTCTGGAAGTCCGGGTCGGCCAGCGCCGCCAGCACCTCGGCGTTCTTCAGCGCCGGGTCGCCCGCGTCGTCGATGAGGTTGAGCTCCATCTCGAGGCCCGTCATCGGGTCGTGGGTCTCGAACCGGGCCTCCCGGAGCATCCGGGCGAACACGTCGAGGTTGCGGCGGACCTTCTCGCGGTGCCGCGTCCGGTCAGCCCGGCTGAACTCCTGCTGGTCGACCTCTTCTCCCATGACGGCACCCTAGCCACGCCGCCGCCTGGCGGATACCGCCCGCGCGGGGGGTCTCAGGCGGCGGGGTCGGCCGTCGAACCGGGCTCGGGCCGCAGCGCCTCCCACGAGTCGGGCGAGGTTGCCGTCTCCAGGAGCTGTGCGACGAGGGAGGCCAGCGAGTGTGCGGGGCGGGCCTCCCGGCACCGGTCGACGGCACACCACGCGAGGGCGCCGTCGCCCACCAGCCACGCCGCGAAGGCCAGCACGGCCGCCGGCCCGGCCACGTGGGACAGCGGGAGCCGACGCACCGCGTCGGACCACAGGTCGACGGCGGCCCGCGCCTGTGGTCGGCCGAGCCAGACCCACGCCTCGTCACGACGCTCCCCCGACGTCACCGTGACGGCGACCGCAGCCAGCTCGCTGGGGGTGAAGGTCGTGCCGCGCTCGACGTGCCGGCGTGCCAGCGCGGCAAGCGCCCCCCGCGGCAGCGGAGACGCCGCGACCAGGTCGTCGGTGGCCAGACCGCCGGACCGGTCCGGCGCGATGGTCGCCCGCAGCGCTTCCCGGCTCGGGTGGGTGACGCGGCCGTCGAAGACGGCCTGGGCGGTGAACGGGTGCTCGGCGAGGGTGAAGGGCACGCCCTGGTAGGCCGGGAGCGGCGCGCCCGGGAGGACGGCGTACCAGTGGTCGTCGTGCACCCGGAGCACCTCGCGGACCCCGATCCCGACGGCGGTCAGCTCCTCGTGGAGCGCCCACGCTGCCTCGTCGGCCACCGTCGTGTCGTCGTCGTAGACCACCACGACGACCTCGCGGACACCGTGGCGGCGGGCGGGCCGGACCAGCGCCTCGACCACGTCGTCGACGTCGTCGGGGTCGTGCGGCAGGTCGACGCGAGCGTGCATCCCACCCCCCGGGCCGATGCTGGCGAGCACCACCGAACGCTCCGGCACGAAGCCGAGGGCGACGGGCACGAAGGCAGCGATGTCGCCGGGGGTGCGCGCGGTCAGCGTCGTGGTCTGGTGCGGCGGCGGGTCGGGGGCGGGCTCGGGATCGGGCTCGGGATCGGGGCTTGGGGTGTGGTGGGTCGAGGTCATGGCCATGACGCTGCCCGCGGTCACCGACTCCCGACCTCCGCGAGGGCGACGACCTGTGGACGACGGGCGGGGCGGGGTGCCTGTGGACGTTTCGTGGGCCGGGACCGGGCTGAGAGACTGTCCGGGTGACGGCCTTCGCGACGGTGCCCGCCCCCCGGGGCCGCGGCTGATGCGCAGCACCGCATCGATCCTGCACGTGGACCTGGACGCGTTCTTCGCCGCCGTGGAGCAGCGCGACAAGCCGTCACTGCGCGGCAAGCCGGTGATCGTCGGGGGGACCGGCGGTCGCGGCGTGGTCGCCACGGCGTCGTACGAGGCACGCAGGTACGGCGTCGGGTCCGCGATGTCGACCCGCGAGGCACGGGCCCGCTGTCCGCACGCCGCGTTCCTGGGCGGTCGGTTCCACGCCTACCGCGAGACCAGCGCGCGGGTCATGTCCGTGCTGCGCGAGCTCTCGCCCCTCGTCGAGCCGCTGTCGCTCGACGAGGCCTTCGTCGACCTTGCCGCTGCCGGGCTCCCCGACCTCGAGGTGGACACGGTCACGGAGGTCGGCGAGCAGCTGCGCGCGCGGATCCACGACGTGACCGGAGGCCTCACGGCGACCGTCGGCATCGCGTCGTCGAAGTTCCTCGCCAAGGTCGCCAGCGAGCTCGACAAGCCCGACGGGATGACCGTGGTCCCGCCCGGCACCGAGCTCGAGCTGCTGCGCCCGATGAACGTCGCGGTCATCCCGGGCGTCGGCCCCGCCACGGCGGAACGGCTGCGCCGCGCCGGGATCCACACCATCGCCGACCTGGAGCGGATGAGCGAGGACGAGCTGGTCCGGCTGCTGGGCAATGCCCAGGGCCACGGGTTGTGGCAGCTCGCCCGCGCGCGCGACGACCGGAGGGTCGTCGCGGAGCGGGAGACCAAGTCGATCAGCGTGGAGGGCACCTACGACTCCGACCTCACCGACCGCCGGTTGATGGAGGGACTGCTCACGCGCCAGGCACGCGACGTCGGCGCACGGCTGCGCAAGAGCGGCTACTCCGGCCGGACCGTGACCATCAAGGTGCGGATGTACGACTTCACCACGCTGAGCCGCTCCACGACCCTGTCCAGCCCCACCGACGACGGCGGCACCATCGCCCGGGTGGCCCGCTCCTTGCTGGGTGACCTCGACACCACCGGTGGCGTCCGGCTGCTGGGTGTCGGTGTCTCCGGTCTGGCCGACTGGGTGCAGGAGGACCTCTTCGGTGAGGCCCCTGCCGAGGAGGAGGTCGAGGTCGCGCTGCCGGAGCCCCCGCGCCGCACCTGGCCCCCGGGCGCCGACGTCGTGCACGACGAGCTGGGCGCCGGGTGGGTGTGGGGGTCCGGGTCCGGCGTGGTCACCGTGCGCTTCGAGACCGCCGAGACTCCGCCCGGACCGGTGCGCAGCTTCAAGGTCGACGACCCGGCGCTGCACCGACCCGAGCCGCCGGCGGAGGACTGAGGGCTCGGCGCTCCTGCGGGGCGAGCCGTCCACCTCGCCCCGGCCCGGTGGTCGACGTCGTCAGTCGGCCCAGCGTTCACCCGGACGTCGTTGCCCCGGGGAGGCGCGGACGGCAGCATGGATGCCGCCCGCTGGGGGAAATAGGGTGAGGGGCTCCCGATGGTATGAGCATCAGGAGCCCCTCGGATCGACCGGGAAGGTGACGTCCGGTCCACCGAACCGGCCGCCCAGCTCCCACAGTCCCCGTCACCAGGCCTGCGCGGCGAGCAAGTCGCCGTGTGGTGCTGCTTGTCCGATCCGATCCCCGACCCCGCCCGGAGGCGGTCTCGGTAGGGAGAGTTCTATGCCTCCGCGGACCCGGCCCGCAAGGGCTTGGCCGAACAAACTCCGGGTCCCACAGGGTTGCCCACAGAACTTCGTCCGCGCTCCACAGGCGGACCCGTCTCGTCCACAGATCCTCGCCCAGGTTGTGGAGGGGCGCCGCGTGCGTCCCCGCATGAGCACCGTCCCTCCGGGGAACCCCCTGAGAAGTCCCTGAGAGTTCGTGATTCGTGCAACTCCCGCAGGCACTGGCTCGTCAGTGCAGATGAAGGCACCGCCATCCGATCGGGAATCTCGCATCGAACACAGGTGTTGGAACAGGTGTGCGACACGGGGTGATCGCACGAGAGCAGGAGGACGAAGATGAGCACCGCACAGGCCAAGCGCACCACCACCACCACGACTCGTGAGATCGAGGGACGCGACAGCGTCGGTCTCTACCTCGACGAGATCGCCCGCACCCCGCTGCTCGACGCCGAGACCGAGGTCGAGCTGTCCAAGACCATCGAGGCGGGCCTGCTGGCCCAGCACCTCCTCGACACCGGTCGCGTCGGCCGCCGCAAGGGCGGTGCGCCGATGAGCGCCAGCGAGGCCGAGCTCGAGTGGCTCGCCGAGCAGGGCCGCCTCGCCGTCGACCGCTTCATCGAGGCGAACCTGCGCCTCGTCGTGTCGATCGCGCGCAAGTACGGCCGCTCGCAGATGCCGATGCTCGACCTGATCCAGGAGGGCAACACCGGCCTGATCCGTGCGGTCGAGAAGTTCGACTACACCAAGGGCTACAAGTTCTCGACGTACGCCACCTGGTGGGTGCGGCAGGCCATCACCCGCGGCATCGCGCAGCAGGCCCGCGTCGTACGCCTTCCCGTGCACGTCGTGGAGGAGCTCAACCAGGTCGGTTCGGCGCGCCGCACGCTCGAGCGCCAGCTCGGCCGCGACCCCGAGCCGCAGGAGATCGCCACCGAGCTGGGCATGGACCTCGACCGGGTCCTCGACCTGATGAGCTGGGGCCGTGAGCACGTCTCGCTGGACACCCCGGTCGACGAGGACGGCGACACCTCGCTGGGCGACCTGATGGCGCAGGAGACTGCTCCAGGGCCGGACCTCAACGTCCTCGACGCCGAGGCCCGCCAGCGGCTCGACGACCTCGTCGGCATCCTCGACGAGCGCTCCGCCGACATCGTCCGGGCCCGCTACGGCCTGGCCGACGGCCGCCAGCACAAGCTCGCCGACATCGGTGCCCGCCACGGCATCTCCGCCGAGCGGGTCCGCCAGCTCGAGCGAGAGGCACTGCAGAAGCTCCGCCGGGCCGGCGACCCCGACCTCGCGGCCTGACCCGAGCTAGTACGCCGCGGACAGCAGGTCCGCGCTCGCGGCCTGTGCCTGCTCGACGACGTCGGGCGGCACAGGCCGCTTCGCTGCGATCCGGGCCTGCCACATCTGGAGGGCGACCACCCGAGCCGCGGCCTCCTCGATCCGGGCGCGCGAGAGCTCGCCGGACTCCACCGCGTCCACGATGATCTGGTGCGTGGTGGCGTTGTCCACCGGCATGAGGAGCAGGTCGGCACCGGCCTGGAGCGCCTGGAGCGCCGGGGTCGGACGCCCACCGACGGCCCCCATGCCGAGCGAGTCGGTGATGGTCACGCCCTCGAAGCCGAGGTCGTCGCGCAGCAGGTCGTAGACCTCGGGCGCCATGCTCGCGGGAACGTCGGGCGCGATCGAGGTGAGGTCGAGGTGGCTCATCATCACCGCCGGCGCGTGCTTGGCGATGGCCAGCTCGAAGGGCGGCAGGTCGTGCGCGCGGATCTCCTCGAGCGTGGAGTCGACCACGGGCAGCACGTCGTGGCTGTCGGTCGTCGCGGTGCCGTGACCGGGGAAGTGCTTGACGGTCGACACGATGCCGGCCGAGTCGTAGCCCTTCACGGCGTACGCCGTCGCCAGCGCCGCGACCTTCGGGTCCTCGGAGGCCGAGCGGGCGCCGATGGTCGGGTCGGCAGCGCCGATGGTCACGTCGGCCACGGGCGCGAAGACCCAGGTGAAGCCGAGGTCGCGCAGCTCGTAGCCGGTGGCGCGTGCGGCGAGGCGGGTGACCTTGCGGCCCGTGCGCAGGTCGCCCTGGATGGCCAGGCCGGCCGACTGGAAGTGCGGGAAGTCGGTGGCGATGCCGCGCAGGTGCGAGACGTAGCCACCCTCCTGGTCCACGCCGATGACCGGTGGGAAGTCGCGACCGTCCTGCGCCGCCGCCTCCGTGACCGCCGCGGTCGTGGCGAGCACCTGGTCGCGGTCGGTGACGTTGTCGGAGGTGACCGAGACGCCTGCGAGGTGGAGCTCACGCACCATCGCAGCCGGCTCCTCGGGGTCGGTGCCGTGGTAGCGGCCCACGATCACCCCACCGGCCAGCTGGTCCGGGGACCAGGTGCTGACCAGCTGCTGCGCCTGCTCGACCTCGCCGATCGTCGGCCCCCAGGAGGTCGGGGTGTTCGGGTCCTCGGGGCTCTCCGTCGCGGTCGGCTCGTCCGAGGAGACGGTCGGGCTGGACGAGCCGGCGGGGCCGCTGCCGTCACCGGAGCCCGCCGCACAGGCGGTGACCATGAGGACACCTGCTGCGAGGACGGCCAGACGGGGTCGGAGCGCACGCACGCCCGGGAGGCTACCCGCGATGACGGCTCGACCGGGAAACGTCAGGCCAGGGCAAGGAGGTCGGCGTAGACCTCCTCGACGCGCGCCCTGAGCTCCTCGAGCGAGCCGGTGTTGTCGATCACGTGGGTGGCTAGGGCGAGCCGGTCCTCACGGCTGGCCTGGGCCGCGATCCGCGCCTCGGCGTCCTGGCGCGACCAGCCCCGGTCGCGCACCATGCGCTCGACCTGGACCTGCGTCGGGACGTCGACGACGACGACCGCGTCGAAGGAGCCCGCGCGGCCGCCCTCGGCGAGCAGCGGGATGTCGTGGACGACGACCGCGTCGGCCGGGGCCTGCGCCTCGAGCTCGGCGCCGCGCTGGTGGACGAGCGGGTGGATGATCGCCTCCAGTCGCTTGCGAGCGGCCGGGTCCGCGAAGACGATCGCGCCCATCGCCGGCCGGTCGAGGTCCCCGTGGGGCGTCAGCACGGACCCACCGAACTCCGCCACGACCGCGGCCAGCCCCGCCGTGCCGCGCGCCACCACCTCGCGCGCGAGCAGGTCGGCGTCGACGACCACCGCACCGAGGTCGGCGAGGATCGCCGAGACGGTGCTCTTGCCCGAGGCGATTCCGCCGGTCAGTCCCACCCGCACGCTCATTGGTCCTCCCCCACGACGATCCGAAGAATGCCGTGGAGCGTACGACGCTGCTCGGCACTCAGCACGTCCAGGACCTGCTCGGAGGCGTCCCGCCGCACGTCCTCGATCCTCGCCACCAGGTCCAGCCCGTCCGGGGTGAGGGTGATCAGGGTGGCCCGGCGGTCGGTGGGGTCCGCGGAGCGGCCCACCCAGCCGCGCTCCTCGAGGGCGTCGACGACCTCGGTCGCCGAGCGCGGGGCGATGCGGAGGACGTCCGCCAGCGCGGAAGGCCGCGTGCCCCCGGCCTGCGCCGACAGCACCCGCAGCGCCCGTGACTGCGACGGGGTGACGTGCCACTCCGCGAGCGCGTCGGCGTAGGCCCGGCGCACGCGGCGCGCCAGCGCCATCACCAGGTCACCGGTGGCGTGCACCTCGTGCTCGGTCTCGGGTGGGGCCACGGAATACCTCCGTCCTTGCGTCGGTTGCAACCTCACAGTGAGGTTACCCCACCTTTCCCCCTCCAGAGAGGAGCTGGTCGCGTGGATGACCGCACTCCCGGTCCCCGCCGCTCCCGCAGCGGCCGTCCCGACCCCGCCGACCTGCGGCAGCTCGCGGACTCCCCCGTCTCCCTGCGGCGCATTGCCCGCCTCTTCGCGCCCCACCGGGGCACGCTCGCGGTCGTCGTCGCGCTCATCGTGCTGAGCTCGGTGGTCTCGCTGGCCCAGCCCTTCCTCGTCCGCCACGTCATCGACGTGGCGCTCCCCCGCCAGGACGTGCGCCTGCTGCTCCTGTGCGTGGCAGCCATGCTGGGCGTCGCCGTCGCCAGCGCGGTGATCGGCGTCGTGCAGACCTGGCTCTCCACCTCCGTCGGGCAGCGCGTGATGCACCGCCTGCGCAGCGACCTGTTCGCACACCTCCAGCGCCAGTCCCTGGGCTTCTTCACCCGCACCCGCGGTGGCGAGGTGCAGTCGCGGCTGGTCAACGACATCGGCAGCATGCAGGGCGTCGTCACCCAGACCGCCACCGCGGTCGCCGCCAACCTCACCGTGGTCGTCGGCACCTCGATCGCCATGGTCGCCCTCAGCTGGCGCCTGGCGCTGCTCTCCCTGGTCGTGCTGCCGCCGGCCGTCCTGCTGACCCGGCAGGTCGCACGGATGCGCCACCGGGTCACCGCCGAGCGGCAGCGCCGCCTGGCCGACCTGCACGTCCAGATCGAGGAGGGACTCTCGGTCAGCGGCGTGCTGCTCACCAAGACGCTCGGCGCCTCGCCGCGGCTGACCGCACGGTTCGAGGAGACCTCCGCGGACCTCGTCGGGCTCGAGATCCGCTCCCGCCTCGCCGGCCGCTGGCGGATGGCGACGATGAACGTGGTCTTCGCGGCGGTGCCCGCTGTGGTCTACCTGGCCGCAGGCCTCCCCGCGACGTCCGGCGGCATGACGATCGGCACGCTCGTCGCCTTCGTGGCCCTGCAGGGCACCCTGTTCCGACCCCTGATGGGCCTGCTCAACGTCGGCGTCGACATCACGTCCTCGCTCGCGCTCTTCAGCCGCATCTTCGAGTACGCCGACCTCCCGGTCGAGATCGCGGAGCCGGTCACCCCGACCGCCCTCCCGCGTGCCGGGGTGGCCGGCGAGGTGCGGTTCGAGGGCGTCGCGTTCGCCTACGACGACGACCGGCCGGTGCTGAGCGCCGTCGACCTCGTCGTCCCCGCGGGCTCCACGCTCGCGCTGGTCGGCGAGACCGGCAGCGGCAAGTCCACCCTCGCCTCCCTGGTCCCCCGCCTGCACGACGTCACGTCGGGTCGCGTCACCATCGACGGGGTCGACGTGCGCGACATCGGCCTGGCCGACCTCGCGAGGCTCGTCGGCGTCGTCAGCCAGGAGACGTACCTCATGCACGCCACGGTCCGCGAGAACCTGCGCCACGCCCGTCCCGGCGCCATCGACGCCGAGATCGAGGAGGCCTGCCGGCAGGCGCGCATCCACGACGTCGTCGCTGCGCTCCCGGAGGGCTACGACACCGTCGTCGGCTCCCGCGGGCACCGGTTCTCGGGGGGCGAGAAGCAGCGCCTGGCGATCGCGCGCACCCTGCTGCGCGACCCGGCGGTGCTGGTGCTCGACGAGGCCACGAGCGCCCTCGACAACGAGACCGAGCGGGCCCTGCTGGGCACCCTCGAGGACGTCGCCCGGACCCGCACCACGATCACCATCGCGCACCGCCTCTCCACGGTCCGTGACGCCGACCAGATCGCGGTGCTGCACCGGGGACGGGTCGTCGAGCTCGGCACCCACGAGGAGCTGCTCCTCCTCGGCGGGAGGTACGCCGACCTGGTCCGGGGCGGGCTGCGTCGCGAGCCCGCCGCTGCGTGACGACTCAGGCTCCGGCGCTCACCCGACCGGTCGCCTGCTCCGCCGCCGCGAGGAGCACGCAGGTCGCCACGGCTTCCATGGCCTCGGTGACCTCCGCGATCGGCGGCATCGTCGGAGCGAGCCGGATGTTGGTGTCCTCGGGGTCCTGCTTGTAGGGGAAGGACGACCCGGCCGGCGTCAGCGCCACCCCTGCCTCCTTGGCCAGCTGGACCACGCGGCTCGCAGTGCCCGGCACCACGTCGAGGTTGACGAAGTAGCCGCCCGTGGGGGCGTTCCAGGTCGCGATCCCGCGACCGCCCAGGCGCTCGGTGAGGACCCGGTCCACCTCCGCGAACTTGGGCGCGATGATCTCCCGGTGCCGCACCATGTGGTCGCGCACGCCCTGGGCGTCGCCGAAGAACTCGACGTGACGCAGGTGGTTGACCTTGTCGGGGCCGATCGAGCCGTTGCCGAGGTGACCGAGGTACCACTGCACGTTGGCGGTCGACGCGGCGAGGAAGGCGACGCCGGCACCGGCGAAGGTGATCTTCGACGTCGAGGCGAACATGATCGGGCGGTGCGGGTGCCCGGCCGCCGAGGCCAGGGTGAGGATGTCGGCGCTCTTGGCCTCGTCCTCGGTCAGGTGGTGCAGGGCGTAGGCGTTGTCCCAGAAGACCTTGAAGTCCGCGGCCGCGGTGGACATCGCGGCCAGCCTGGCCGCGACGTCCTGGCTGACGATCGCGCCGGTCGGGTTGGCGTACGTCGGCACCACCCACATCCCCTTGAACGACGGGTCGTCCCTGACGAGGGCCTCGACGGCGTCGACGTCGGGACCGTCGTCGTGCATGGGGACGGTCACCATCTCGATCCCCAGGCTCTCCAGCAGGGTGAAGTGGCGGTCGTAGCCCGGAACCGGGCACACGAAGCGCACGGTCTCCTCCTTGCCCCACGGGCGCTCGGAGTCGACGGCGCCGAAGAGCATCAGGTCGACGAGGCAGTCGCGCATCATCGTCAGGCTGGAGTTGCCACCCGCCACGATCTGCTCGGGCTCGACCCAGAGCAGCTCGGCGAAGATCTCGCGCAGGTCAGCGAGCCCCTCCAGCCCGCCGTAGTTGCGTACGTCGACGCCGCGCGAGTCCGTGGTCGACGTCGGCAGCCGGAGCAGGTCGTCGGCCAGGTCGAGCTGCTGGGACGACGGCTTGCCCCGCGTCAGGTCGAGCTTCAGACCACGCTTCCGCAGCTCCTCGTAGGCCGCGCGCTGCTCCTCGAGCAGCACGGCGAGGTCGTCGGCGGACAGGTCGGCCAGCGCAGTCGCGTTCACGCGGTCAAGGCTACCGAGGTCCGGCACCGACGCCGCCCAGACCTCGATGCCGTGGAACACCCGGCCGTCAGGCGGGCGTGCGGAACGTCCGGCGGTACTCCTGCGGGCTGACGCCGCGCGACCGGCCGAAGTGGTGGCGCAGGGTGGCGGCGTTGCCGAAGCCGACCTCGCCGGCGACCCAGTCGATCGAGTGGTCGGTCTGCTCGAGCAGCTCCTGAGCGGCCCGGACCCGCTCGCCGAGGATCCAGCTGTAGGGCGTCGTGCCGGTCTCCTCCTTGAACCGCCGCGCGAAGGTGCGACCCGACATGTGCACCTGCTTCGCGAGGGTCTCCACGTCGAGCTCCTCAGACAGGTTGGCACTGATCCAGGCCAGCAGCGGGGCGAGGGCCTCGGACTCGCACACCGGGACTGGGCGCGAGATGAACTGCGCCTGCCCGCCGTCGCGGTGCGGAGGCACCACCATCCGTCGCGCCGTGGCGGCCGCGACCTTGGCCCCGAACTGCTGACGCATGACGTGGAGCGCCGCGTCGAGGGCGGCAGCGGAGCCTGCGCCCGTCACGATGGTGCCGTCCTGGACGTAGAGCACGTCGGGGTCGACGATCGCCTCGGGGTAGCGCTCGGCCAGCTCGGCGGCGTAGCGCCAGTGCGTGGTGCAGCGCCGCCCGTCGAGGAGGCCGGCCTCCCCCAGCATGAACGTGGCCGAGCAGTGGGCGAAGATCATCGCGCCGCGGGCATGGGTGGCACGCAGCAGCTCCGAGACCTCGGGCGAGGTGCCACGGTGGTTGCTCTTGGGTGCCAGGCACACGAGGTCCGCGTCCGCGGCCTCGTCCAGCCCGTGCTCCACGACCAGGTCGAAGCCGGCGCGCGTGCGCAGTCGGCCCGGGGTGGGCGTGACGACCGTGAAGTCGAAGACCGGGTTGTCGTCCTCGGGGTGGTAGGGCTCGGCCCAGACCTCGCACAACGCGCCGAGCCCGAACGGCTCGGGCTTCTCCTGGACGACGACCGCGACCTTCTTCATGGGGACACCCTGCACCCCCGGTGGCAGGAAATCAACCATCACTGTCGTTCCTGCCACTGGTGGCAGGAACGACGCGAGCGCATGATTGGTGCCATGAACACGATCATCGCCCTCCTGGTCCTGACCGCCCTCTTCACCGTGCTGGTCAGCTACGTCCGCCACGACCGCTTCGCCGGCCCCTCCTCCACCACCCACCGCTTCGACGACCTCGGCGAGGTCGACCTCCGCCAGCACCTGGTCCCGCGCGCCTGAGGCGGGTTGGATGGCGCCTCGCTTCGCTTCGGCGCGTGTCCGCGGCGCTCGCAACGCGCTCGTTCGTCGTCGCGCCCACACCCTCCTGCGCTTCGCTCCCCCAGCTTTGACGCTCCTCCTGCACTCCCGGGCGCGCCCCGGACGCACGGGGCTCTGCGGTCGGCACGCCCACCCTGCAGAATCTCCGTGTGCCGCGCTCCTCGTCTCCGCTCGTCGCAGGCTCCCGCGTCGCGTTGCTGGTGCCCGGCTCGGCGGCGTACGTCGACCTGGTGCTGGCACTGCTCGCCGACGGGATCTTCCCGATCCCGCTCGACCCGGCGCTGACAGAGGCCGAGCGCACCCGGATCCTGGCGCCCCTGACCCCCGACCTGCTGGTGACCGAGGCGTCCGGGGTCGAGGAGCTGCTGGCGGACCGGGCGGGGCGCAGCAGGTCGCTGCCGCGCGGTCGGCCGATCCACTGCACCAGCGGAACCACCGGAACCCCGAAGGGCGTGTACTCGGGGCTGCTCGATGATGACGACGCCGCTGCCCTCGTCGCCGAGGAGCGTGAGCTGTGGGGCTTCGACGCCGACGACGTGAACCTCGTGCTCAGCCCTCTGCACCACTCCGCGCCGCTGCGCTTCGCGATGGGGACGGTGCTCGCGGGCGGACGGCTGGTGGTGCCGGGGCGCTTCGACCCCGTGCGAGTCACGGCGGCCATCGCCGCCGAGCGACCGACCACCGTGTTCTGCGTGCCGACGCACCTCCAGCGGCTCTTCGCGCACTGGGACCAGGTCGGCGTACCCGACCTGTCGTCGTTCCGGCTCGTCGCCCACGCCGGTGCCCCGTGCCCTCCGGCCACCAAGCAGCGACTCGTCGAGCTGTTCCCCGAGGGATCCACCTGGGAGTTCTACGGCTCGACCGAGGGCCAGTTCACCGCCTGCCGCTCCGAGGAGTGGCTCACCAGGCCGGGCACCGTCGGGCGCGCCCGGCCCGGCCGCACGCTCAGCACGGACGAGGACGGACGCATCTGGTGCGCGGTCCCGTCCCACGCTCGTTTCACCTACCTCGGTGCCCCCGAGCAGACGGCGCAGTCATGGCGGGACACGCCGGCGGGCCCGGCGTTCACCGTCGGCGACGTGGGCCGCATCGACGACGAGGGCTACCTCCACCTCGACGGGCGCCGTACGGACCTCATCATCTCCGGCGGGGTGAACGTCTACCCCCTCGAGGTCGAGAACGCGCTGCGCGAGGTGGCAGGGGTCGTCGACGTGGCCGTCTTCGGCGCCCCCGACCCCGAGTGGGGCCAGCGGGTCTGCGCCGCCATCGTCGGCACCGTCTCCACCGACGACCTCACGTCCCATGCGCGCACGGTCCTCGCACCGGCGAAGCGGCCCAAGGACTACCTCGTCGTCCCCGAGCTGCCGATGACGGCGACCGGCAAGGTCCGCCGTGACGTCCTCCCGGAGCTGCTGGCCGGCACGTAGACCAATCAGGCGTCCCAGACGCGGCGCAGCTGGTCGACCAGCATCCGCGACTGGCGGAGCCCCGCCACGGCGGCGCCCTTGCGCTTCGACGGGTCCAGGAGATTGCGCCCGAAGGCCGCGAGGGCCTCCGCGTCCGGCGTCACCACGGACCAGGCGCGCGGTCCGACCCGCTCGAGCTGGGCGCGGATGGACACCTTCTTGCTCATCGATCGCGGCAGCGGCGCGAGCACGACGACCCGTTCGGCGCCGCGGGCGACGTCGACGTTGGCGGTCGAGCGCATCCCACCGTCCATGTAGGTGCGGCCCCCGACCTCCACCGGCGGCCACACCGTGGGCACGGCGCAGCTCGCGGCCACGGCAGCCACCAGGTCCACGTCGGAGTCACGCGTGAAGACCGTGAACTCGCCGCTCCCGGCGTCGACCGCGGTGACCCGCAGGTCGCGGTCCGGCCAGTCACGGACCGGGAGCCGGGAGCGGATCACGGACTCGCGGTCGACGCTGCCGGGGGCGTGCGATGCCAGCGCGACGCGACCGACCCGGGCGAGCTTGTCGCGGCCACTGCCGGGGAGGACGTAGGGAGGGACCAGCTTGAGCGCGGCGATCCTGGACAGCCGACCCCCGAGCTCGTCGTCGGCGGGCTCGAGCTGGGTGGCGTACAGGTCCTCGAGCGGCTGCCCGTTGGTGACCTGGGCGCCCACCACCGATCCGGCGGACGTGCCGACGACGATGTCGGCGTCCGTGAGGTCGACCCCCGCCTCCGCCAGGCCGGTGAGGATGCCGAGCTCCCAGGCGATGCCGGTGATCCCACCGCCGCCGAGGACCAGTGCCGAGGTGCCACGTCCAGTCATGTGCCAGTTGTAGCGGACCCGCCCTGACACGACGACGGCCCCCCGGGAGTCCCGGGGGGCCGTCGTGTCGTACGGGTCGTGCGTGGTGGTCAGCCGCTCAGGCCTGGCCGCCCGTGAGCTTCTCGCGGAGCGCCTGCAGCGCCTCGTCGGACGCCAGCGAACCGCCGGTGTCGCCACCGGTCTCATCCTCAGTGTCGCCACCGGAGGAGTACGACGTGGCCTCGCTCGCCTCGGCCGCGGAAACCTTCGCCTCAGCCTGCTGCTTGACGTGCTGCTCCCAGCGGGCGTGCGCCTTGGCGTACTGGTCCTCCCAGATGGCGCGCTGGTCGTCGAAGCCCTCGAGCCACTCGCCCGTCTCGGGGTCGAAGCCCTCGGGGTAGACGTAGTTGCCCTGCTCGTCGTAGGTGGCGGTCATGCCGTAGAGGGTCGGGTCGAACTCCTCCACGTCGGCCGCGGCAGCGGTCTCGTTGGCCTGCTTGAGCGACAGCGAGATCCGGCGACGCTCGAGGTCGATGTCGATGATCTTGACCATGACGTCGTCGTTGACCTGGACGACCTGCTCCGGGATCTCGACGTGGCGCTCGGCGAGCTCGGAGATGTGCACCAGGCCCTCGATGCCCTCCTCGACGCGGACGAACGAACCGAAGGGCACCAGCCTGGTGACCTTGCCCGGGACGATCTGGCCGATCTGGTGGGTCCGGGCGAAGTGCTGCCACGGGTCCTCCTGCGTCGCCTTCAGCGACAGGGAGACACGCTCGCGGTCCATGTCGACGTCGAGGACCTCGACGGTGACCTCGTCGCCCACGGCGACGACCTCGGACGGGTGGTCGATGTGCTTCCAGGAGAGCTCGGAGACGTGGACGAGGCCGTCGACGCCGCCGAGGTCCACGAACGCACCGAAGTTGACGATCGAGGAGACGACACCCTTGCGGATCTGGCCCTTCTGAAGCTGGGTCAGGAAGCCGTGGCGGACCTCGGACTGGGTCTGCTCGAGCCAGGCGCGGCGCGACAGGACCACGTTGTTGCGGTTCTTGTCGAGCTCGATGATCTTGGCCTCGAGGACCTGGCCGACGTAGGGCTGCAGGTCGCGGACGCGACGCATCTCCACGAGCGAGGCCGGCAGGAAGCCGCGCAGGCCGATGTCGATGATGAGGCCGCCCTTGACGACCTCGATGACGGTGCCCTCGACGACGCCGTCCTCCTCCTTGACCTGCTCGATGGTGCCCCAGGCGCGCTCGTACTGGGCGCGCTTCTTGGACAGGATCAGACGGCCTTCCTTGTCCTCCTTCTGGAGGACCAGGGCCTCGACCTTGTCGCCCACGGAAACGACCTCGTTGGGGTCGACGTCGTGCTTGATCGACAGCTCGCGCGAGGGGATGACGCCCTCGGTCTTGTAGCCGATGTCGAGGAGGACCTCGTCGCGGTCCACCTTGACGATGGTCCCCTCGACGATGTCGCCGTCGTTGAAGTACTTGATGGTCGCGTCGATTGCCGCGAGGAAGTCTTCTTCGGACCCGATGTCGTTGACAGCCACCTGGGGGGCGTCGTAGTCCGGAAGAGTCGAGAGCATGGTCATATGGGAAGTGATTCCTTGGATGGATGAAGTCGTGCGGACGCACGCAGCCGCCTGTTTCACTGGTCACCGACGGTGACGGATCACTGACGGCGACGCGGCGAGCCCCGGTTCGCTCGGTATGGAACCCCGGCGGACGACTGGCGCAACGCTTAAGACTACGCGCGCACGAGCCCGCGAGTCCAACCGGGGCGCCACGCTCGGGCCACGCTCAGCATGGTGGAGCGACCGGACCCGTCACACCGGGTCGCGCAGCCCGTCTTCTGCGACCTCGGCGGACGGTTCCTCGCGGGTCGCGGGCCGAGCGACGATCTCGAGCAGGTACAGGAAGAACGCGGCGGCCACGAGACCGAACGCCATGAGGATCGCACCGTCGAGGTCCGGCACGTAGGACTGGAGCGCGTCCTGCTGCGACACCCATCCCAGGAACACCGCCGCGGTCGCCGACGCCGCCACCCCACCGATGCTCCCGTGACGTCGCAGGACGACGAACGGCCCCACGACGAGGAGGAGCAGGGAGAGGGCGAGGGCCGGGAGGTAGACGTCGATCGACATCGCGAAGCGCCCACCCGCCTCGAGGTCGTACTCCGGGACGGTGGTGCGCGGCAACAGGTAGAGCCCGCGCAGCAGGACTGCCCAGCCGCCGAGGAGCAACGCCGTCGCCCCTGCCCTCGTCGCCGTACGCCCCGTCATGGCGCGAGGCTAGCCGTTCCGGCGTGCCGGAGTCACTCCTGGCGCGCCGCCGTGGTGGGTGGGGGCGCGTGCAGATCGCCCGTGCGTGCCACCGCCCGGAGGAGCGCGTCCGCCCGCTCGGCGACGGGGTTCGCCGCCGGGCGGGAGGCCAGCTCGGCCAGGGCCCACAGGTCGGCCGCGCGGGCCCCGTCGCGGAGGTCGTCCGGGCTCCCGCCACGGAGGTCGGTCCAGGCGGCCAGCACGGCCTCGACGTAGGCGGGGTGGCGCTCGAAGCGCAGCAGGTTGCCGACGTCGGTCCACGGGTGCCCCGCGTGGGAGAACTCCCAGTCGAGCACGGCGCTGACCGTCAGCGTACGTCGATCCACGAGCACGTTCTTGGGGTTGAGGTCGCTGTGCACGAGGCACGCGCGGCCTACCGTGTCGAGGAGGTCCTGGGCGTCGTCCGCGACCCCACGCAGTCGCGACCGGTCCTGCTCGGACCACGCGCCCAGGTGCAGGTCCACCCACTCCGCCAGCCCGCCGTGCGGGAACTCTCCCAGCGCCAGGTCCGCGCCGACGAACGGACCCGGCCGGACCATCGGCATCCCGGCGAGCGTGCCGGCAACGTGCCCCAGCGACGCCCCGAGACGGGACAGACCCTCGACGTCGCCGGCAGCGGCGAGGTCGGTGACCACGAGGTCGCCGCGCTCCCCCGGCCGCCACTCCGTGACGAGCAGCCCGGGGAGGCCCTGGGCGGGCTCGGCGCGACGCACCTCCACCACCGCGGGCACCGGGAGGAGACCCCGCACGAGGTGCAGCACCGCCGCGTCGATCTCCGGGGCCACCTCGCCACGCGGCTCCCCGGGTGGGTAGACGCGCACCACGGCGCGCTCACCGGCGACGTCACTGAGGAACGTACGCCCTGAGTGTCCGCCGGCGAGCGGGGTCAGGGAGGTGCCGCGGTCGTCCACCGGGAGATGGTGGCACGGGCCTGCGCCCTGCCGCCGCGTCCCCCGTACGCTCTCGGTGTGGAGGACCACCTGCCCCAGTCCGTCCGGGTCGAGCGTCGTCCCGTCACCGAGCACGAGTCCCGGAGCGCCAACGGCCCCGACTGGGACCGCTACGCCGACGAGTACCAGGCGACCCACGGCGCCTTCCTCGGTGACGCCGGGTTCGTGTGGGGCCCGGAGGGCCACACCGAGGACGAGCTGGCCATCCTGGGAGACGTCCGCGACCTCGACGTGCTCGAGGTCGGCAGCGGCGCCGGGCAGTGCTCGCGCTGGGTCCGCACGCACGGCGGCCGCGGCTTCGGGCTCGACCTGTCGCACCGCCAGCTGCAGCACTCGCTGCGCCTCGACGAGGAGACCGGCGTGGGCGTCCCGTCGGTGCGCGGGACGGCCACCGACCTGCCCTTCGCCGACCGCAGCTTCGACATCGTGTTCTGCTCGTTCGGCGCACTGCAGTTCGTCAGCGACATCGACGTCGCGGTGGCCGAGGCGGCCCGGGTGCTGCGACCCGGGGGCCGGTTCGCCTTCTCGGTGACCCACCCCACGCGCTGGATGTTCCCCGACGACCCGGGCGAGGCCGGCCTGACCGCGACCCAGTCCTACTGGGACCGCACCCCCTACGTCGAGGTCGACGACGCGACGGGCGTGGTGTCCTACGTCGAGCACCACCGCACGCTCGGCGACTGGGTCCGGCTGCTGCACGGGGCCGGGTTCACGCTGGCCGACCTCGTCGAGCCGGAGTGGCCCCAGGACCACGACCGGGTCTGGGGCGGGTGGTCACGCGCCCGCGGGCTGCTGACGCCGGGCACCGCGATCTTCGTCGCGCACCTGACGCGCAGCTGAGTCCGCGCGTGAGCGGTTGCGGGCCCAGCCGGCCAGCAAGGACGCCGGGTTGAGGTAGGACCACAGCCGGTGCCGCAGGTCGACCTCGCGGACCAGCTCGCGGCGCAGCACCATGCAGGTGTCCCAGAACTCGAGAGCGTCCGTGCCATCGGCTGGACGGGCCGCGAAGACGGCGCCGTCGGCGCGCCGGGCGAGGTCGAGCCCGACACCCAGGCGGGAGGCCTGCGCGACGCGGCTCCAGGTGTCGGGCACCGGCGTGCCGCGGTCGCGGGCGGCGTCGAGCACCTCCTGCCAGCCGTTGACGTAGGGCGCCGACCACGACGACGTACGCCGCCGGCGGACGCGGCGGAGCAGCTTGACCACCGGCACGAGGAGCAGGGCGAGGAGGATCAGGGCGACGAGGGACCCCATCAGGAGCAGGACGACCTGCCACGGCGAACGTGACGAGTCCTCGGCGGTGCCGTCGGTGATCGGGGCGCCCTCGGGCAACCGGATCTCCTTGTCCCTCCCCTTCGCCGCCTGCTGCAGCTGGTCGCGCACGAACGCGTCAGCATCGTCCGACTCCGTGGCGTCACCTCCGTCGGCGAGCACGTGCGAGCCCACGTAGCGATCGGGGTCGAGGGGACGCCAGGTGCCGTCCGCGAACTGCAGCTCGACCCAGGAGGTCACGTCGCCGTGGTCCACGACGCCGCGTCGCCCGACCTGGGCGCCGGTCACCACACGGGCCGCCACGCCGAGCCGGGACGCGCCCAACGCCATCAGGGCGCTGTACTGGAAGGGCGACCCGACGACCCGAGGCGTCCCGAGCATCCGGCGCCCGAGGTCGTCCGGGGTCTGCGAGACCTCGACGCCGTAGCGCACGTTGCCGTTGAGCCGGAGGTAGCGGGCCAGGAGCAGCACCCGTTCGATGGGCAGCAGCTCCTCGCGGTCGAAGGGCCGCAGGTAGGCGTCCAGGAACGACCCCACGGGCTGCTGCTGGGCGTCCGTCGGCTCCCGGACGGCGTCGCGACGCGTCCACGTGTCGTCCCCGACGACCGACTCGAAGGAGTAGCGGTCCCGGACGTCGACGCCGTCCACCACCAGCGCGGTGGCCGTGCTCTGGTTGTAGCGGACGTCCGACGCCTCGGTCCGGCCCGGGTTCCACGCGAAGTCGATGCTCGTCAGCTCGCCCACGAGCGGGAGCCAGTCACTGTCGTAGCCGGAGCGGAGCCTGACCCGCACGACCACCGTCCGCCCGGGGTGCAGGGGCGCCACCTCGTGCCCGATCCGCTTGTAGGTCCCGTAGCCGTCGGACCCAGGTGACTCCTCCGCCGGCACCCATCCCTCGGAGCTGTAGAGATCGAGGACGGCGAAGCGCAGGCGCTGCCCGTCAGGGACGCCGGAGGCCTTGAGGAGGACGTCCTCGCCCTCGCGCTCGGGAGGTAGTGCGGAGGACGCTGCCGCGGAGACCAGCGGGGTGTTGTCGCTCCCTCGCAGGAGCACGCGGTCGGCGTGGTCGTCGTCGGGCACCAGCAGGCTCACCAGTCCGGCGAGCAGGGCGACGGTCACGACTGCGGTGAGCGCGGAAGCCACCGATCCCCGAGCGGCGCCGGCCAGGGACTCGCGTCGACGTGCCCTGACCGCCGACCACGCGACGAGCACGATGGCAACGAAGATGCCCCGCACCACCAGCAGCGTCGGCACGAGCACGCCGAGCGGGATCGTCGCGCCGAGCGCCAGCACGAGCGGCACGACTGGCGCGAGCGGCCGGGACGTGCCGAGGGCGAGCCAGGCAGACGCCATCGTGGCGAAGAAGCCGATCAGGTACGGCACGAGCAACAGCTCGCCAGTGGAGTCGACGGGTGGCACCGTGCTCACCAGCGTCGTGGGCGCGCTGATGCTCTCAGCCAGTACCCGGCTCATGGCATCGAGGGACGGCACGACGAAATGCCCCGGCTCCCGCAGGGCGACGACCGCCCCGAGCGGCGAGAACATCACCAGCGCAGCCAGGGAGAACCACCAGCCACCCTCGTGGAAGCGTCGGGCCACCAGCACCATCACGAGCAGCAGCGCCACCGGGGCCAGGCCGGCCACGAGGTACCTGCGGTCGACGAAGGTGTCGTCGAAGATCGAGAGGATCGTCGCCATCATCACCGCGACGACGATGACATCGGCGCTCGCGCCGCGTTGCGTCCTCATCGTCGCGCCCGCGCCAGGAGCTCTTGCAGCCGCGCGAGGTCGGGCACCGACAGCTCACGGAGCGTCCCGCTGTCGCGCATGGTCGCGTCGTGCTCGCTGTCGGCGCGTACGACGAGCCAGTCCGCCCCACGGCCGAACGACTGCGCCGCCGCGTCGAGCTGCACCAGGTCGCGGGCGGCCCCGGTGACCTGGACGACGAGCCCCGTCCCCGCGATGGTCTCGGCCGCGGCCGAGGCGTGAGCCTGGTAGGAGTCGACGGCGTCACCGACGAATCGGCAGGCGACGTCGGTCATGGCCGCTGCGTGCCGGCTGCGAGCGAAGTGCGGGCCGCAACGCAGGTAGGTGTCGAAGTCGTCCCGCACGGCCCGCAGCGCGATCGAGGTCGCCACCGAGACGGCGAGCTCGAAGTCCCTGAGCCGGGGGTAGGAGTCCCGGGTGGCGTCCAGCAGCACCGTGACGTGCCCGCGGCGGGTCTCGTGGAACTGTCGCACCAGCAGCTCGCCCGCCTTGGCCGATGAGCGCCAGTGCACATGCCGCAGGTCGTCACCCGGGACGTACTCGCGAAGGGCGTGGAAGGCCAGGTCACTCATCGACGGCCGCTGGCTGGTGGCACCCTCGAGGTCGTTGGTCAGCCCGCCGGCGAAGACGGCGAGGTCCGTGACCCGCGGCGAGACGAACAGCTCCAGGACCTGCCCGCTCCGGAACCGCCGCGCGACGAGCCCGACGGGGTCGCTCTTCTCGTAGGTGACGGGGCCGACGATGTGCACCCCGCGGGGCACGTCGGGAAGCGTGATCTCCTCGGTGTGGCGGGCGAACGGTCCCAGGAAGGGCAGGCGCAGCTCGACCCTGTGACGTCCCACGGGGACGACCACCTTGGGGAACAGCATCGGGGCCGCGCCCGCCTGCACGTCCACGAGCGCGCTCGGCGATGCGCTGCCCTCGACCACACGGTGGCGTCGCAGCGTGACCTCCGCAGTCGGCGTCCCGGGGAGCAGCTGCCAGAGCAGCCCGAGGAGCAGCAGGCCCAGGGACAGCACCGCGAGCTGCGTGAACTCGTGCCAGTGGAACCACTCGGACAGGACCGCAGCGAACGCGCCGACGGCCACGACTCCGCGGCCCAGCGGCGTGAGGATCCGCCACGGTGCCGTCAGCCACGACGCGGACGGCCGGGCACGCCGCCTCTCGGCGCTCACTGGGCGGGCCGGTGTGCTCACGCGTGGTCGCGAGGCACCGAGACCTGGGCCAGCAGGTTGTCGATGACCTCCTCGGGGGTGACACCACCGAACGCGGCGCCCGACGCCATCAGCAGGCGGTGGCCGAGGACGGGTCGCGCCAGGGTCGCGACGTCCTCCGGCACGACGTGGCCGCGCCCCTCCGCGAGGGCCCACGCCTTGGCGGCGCGGATCCATGCCAGCGATCCCCGGGTCGACAGCCCGATCCGGACGTCCGGCACGTCGCGCGAGGCCTCGGCGAGGCGGCGTACGTAGCTGATGATGGCCCGGTCGACGTGCACCATGTCGGCCAGCTGGGCCATCTGGGTGATCTCGGACGCTCCGACGACCGGGGTCAGTCCCGCCGCCCGGTCGCGTACCCGCGACTCAGCCAGGAGCGCCTCGGTCGACTCGGCGTCCGGGTGCCCGACGCTGGTGCGCATCAGGAAGCGGTCGAGCTGGGCCTCGGGGAGCTGGTAGGTGCCCGCCTGCTCGATCGGGTTCTGGGTCGCGATGACCATGAACAGCCGGCCCACGTCGTGGGTGCGGCCGTCGACGGTGACGTGCCCCTCCTCCATGACCTCGAGCAGCGCGGACTGGGTCTTGGGCGAGGCCCGGTTGATCTCGTCCGCGAGCACCAGGCTGTGGAAGACCGGCCCGGGGTGGAACGTGAACTCCCCGTGCGCCTGGTCGTAGACCGTGACGCCGGTGACGTCGGAGGGCAGCAGGTCGGGCGTGAACTGGATGCGCGCGAACGAGCAGTCCAGTGACTTCGCCAGCGCGCGCGCCAGCATCGTCTTGCCGGTGCCCGGCAGGTCCTCCAGCAGGAGGTGGCCGCCGGAGACCAGGCACGTCAGTGCCAGGCGTACGACGTGCTTCTTGCCGAGGACTGCCGACTCCACGTTGTGCACGACCCGCTCGAACGTGTCGGCGTACCAGCGGACGTCGTCGGTGTGGACGGTCGCCATGTCAGTCATGCGGACGAGGAACTACCTCTCGAGTCGGCTCGCGGGATGGTGCGGCGGGGCAGGCTCGGCCCGCCCCGCCCACTGCCTCAGGCTGCCGACTCCTCGCGGCCCGCCGCCCGCACCAGGAAGGCGCCGACGAGGAGCGCGAGGATGCCGCCGATGATGCCGACGAGCGGGACGGTGCGGGTCAGGAGGCCCAGCTGCTGGCCGTTGTCCTCGGCGTCCTTGACGTTGGCCGAGACCTGGTCCTCGGTGAAGGCGAGGTTCATGTCAAGGATGGTCGAGCCGTCCTCGAGCTTGCGCACCTCGTGCTGCGTCTGGTTGATGATCGCGCCGGTCGTCGGGTCGATCCAGAGGTACTTGTCCTGCGAGTACACGCCGTCCACACCGTCGATGACCTCGGTGGAGGCGTTCTCGACCAGCACGTGGTAGCGGTAGGTCTCGAGACCGTCCTGGTCCTCGGTCCCGTCGTACTCGGCGTCCACGGCCTCGCCGAGCATGCCGTCCCAGTAGGGGTACGTCTTCTTCTCGGCGTCGAAGGGCCACTTGTTCACGAGCCCCTCCTTCTCCTCGGCGCTCGGCGGGAGGTACTTCGAGTCGTTGACGGCCATGCCGTCGGAACGGTCGGTGGCGAAGACGTCGGTCGACGCCGTCACGAGCCGGCCCTCGGGGTCCTGGGCGTCGACACAGTCGGGCACGCTGCCGCTGCCGTCGTCGACGATGAGGCAGGTCGAGTTCGCGAAGACGATGACGTCGTCGTCGGAGAGGTCCGAGTCGGCCTCGGTGATGCTGGTCGCGACGATGTCGATGTTCTCCACCTCGCCGGTGGCCGGGTTGAGCTTGTCGGCATTGCCCGACAGACGCGTGGTGCTGTCGGTGTCGAGCGGAGTCCGCTTGACCTGACCAGGAGCCCACACGGCGGCCATGAGGCCGATGACGATCAGGAAGGTCCCGAGTGCCAGAAGCACCCAACCGATGATCTTGCGCACGACGGATATCCCTCCAAGGAACGACGAGTCGCCGAAGGCTACCAACAAGTAGGCAGCCTGTCTGCCATATCCGCGCCGCCTTTTGAAGAGCCCGTGATGCAGTGCCGGCTCTGCCTATAGTGCCCCCGTGACGATCCACCGCGAGCCGACCCGTCGCAGGATGGCCACCGACCTTCCCGTGCGCAGCGAGGCGTCGCGTCCCGGCTCCGGATTCGCGATCTGGGGCGTGTGCCTGCTGCTGGTCTCGGCTCACACGGCCTTCCGCGCCTGGGCTGCGCTCGGTGCCTGGTTCCAGGAGGACGACTTCGAGTTCCTGCGCTTCAGTCTCGAGCAGCCGTTCAGCCTCGACTACCTGATGACGCCGCACAGTGGGCACCTGATGCCCCTCGGTCGCCTCCTGATCGACCTCTCGGTCGCCGGCGGACTCTTCGCCTGGCCCGCCACCGCGGCCGTCACCATCGTGTTCCAGGCGCTGGTCGGGCTCGCTGCGGTCTGGATGCTCCGCACGCTCTTCGGGCTCCGGTGGGGGATCGTCCCGCCCCTCCTGGTCTTCCTCTCCTCCCCCATCACCATGCCGGCCACCGTGTGGTGGGCGGTCGCCGTCAACCAGCTCGGCCAGCAGCTGGGGCTGCTGGCCGCCATCACGTGCTGGGTGCTCTACGAGCGGTCCGGCCGGCGCGCCTGGTCCGTGCTGACCCTGGCCAGCGTCGCCGTGGCCCTGGCCGCCGACATCCGCGGTCTCGCCATCTTCCCGGTCCTCGCTGCCATCTCGTACGGATGGTTCGCGACGGGCGGTCCCGTGAGCCGGTTGACGACGCTCGTGCGTCGCCACTGGCTCGCCGCCCTGGTAGCGGCGGGCGTCGGCCTGGGCACGATCCTGTACTACGCGGCCTACGTCCCGCTCGTCACCCAGGAGCGTGACTGGGGCCTCCTCGGTCCTCTCGCCAGCAGCATGCTCGGCACTGCGTACGCCACCGGGATCATCGGCGGGCCGTTCACGTGGATGTCGCCCCAGGCGCCGGCCGCGTTCGCGGACCCGCCCGTGTGGTTCGCCCACCTCTCCTGGGTGGTGCTCGCGGGCATCGCGACGCACGCGTTCCTCACGCGTCGTCGTACGCTCCGGGCGTGGGCGCTCCTCGGCGGCTACCTGGTGATCCTGCTGCTGCTCCTGTGGTCGAGCCGTGCACCGTTCGTCGGTCCCGTCGCCGGTGCGGAGTACCGCTACCTCACCGACGCGGCGGCCATGACGGCGCTGGCCCTCGGCCTGGTCTACCTGCCCCTCTCCGGGGCCGCCGGGTCGAGCGAGCCGCGCCCGGCGCCGATGTTCACCCCCCGCGTGCCGGTCGCCGCAGCCGTGGCCCTCGCCGTGGTGGTCAGCGTGTCCGGGGTGTACTCCTCGATCGGCTTCGCCAGGATCTGGCACGACTTCACCCCGCCGCGCGACTACGTCCGCGAGCTCCAGTCCGAGCTGCGGGAGACCGGCCCGTTGGCGCTGGCCGACACCGGACTGCCGGCTGACGTCGTGGCACCGATCATCTGGTCCGAGGACCGGCTCCCGCGCCTCGTGGGCATGCTGTCGCCCGACTCGCGCTTCCTCGAGGCGGCGCACACCTTGGCCGTCGTCGACGACGGCGGTCACCTCACCGCCGCCGACCTCCGGACGGTGCGCACCACCATGCCCGGTGACGTCGCCGGTTGCGGGTGGCAGGTCGACGACGGCACGCAGAGCATCCCGCTCGACGGGCCGGTGGTGGACGGGACGTGGTGGATGCGGATCAACTACCTGGCGCCGAGCGAGAGCCCGGTGCGCGTGGTCGCCGGCGGCGCGTCGGTCTCCAGCGTGCTCAGGGCAGGACTCAACCAGCTCTACGTCCGGGTCGAGGCCGGTTTCGACTCCGTGCTGCTCCTGGGCATCGACCCATCGCTGACCGTCTGCGTCGACAAGGTCGAGGTGGGAGACCTGGTCCCTGGAAGGCCGTTGACATGACACACACCACCGACTCCGACCCCGACGCCACCGCGCACGCCGCCGACTCCGCCCAGCAGCTCGACCACGTCCGCCACCAGAGCGACGGCGGCGCCACGCCCATCTTCCCCGTCCTGGACCCGTTGCGTGCGGTCGGCGCCTTCGCCGTCGTCCTCACCCATGTCACGTTCTGGACCGGCGACTACTTCCGACACGGGATCGTGGGTCGCATGCTGCCGCGCCTCGATGTCGGGGTGGCGCTCTTCTTCGTGCTCTCGGGGTTCCTGCTCGCCCACCAGTACTTCGCGGCGGCGCAGCGGGGGCGTCCGCACGACTCGAGCCTGCGCTACTACTGGAAGCGATTCCTGCGCATCTACCCGCTGTACGTCATCGGCGTGGTGCCGGCCATGGTGTTCGTGGAGGCCAACTCCGACGCCGGTGCCGGCGCCTGGGCCAAGGCGCTGACGATGAGCGACATCTACCTCAGCGATGCCCTGCGACCCGGCCAGACGCAGATGTGGAGCCTGGCCACGGAGGTCTCCTTCTACCTGGTGCTGCCGCTCCTCATGGTCGTCGTCGGCGCGACCGGCGGTCGGCGGCCGACCACGCGACGGGTGATGGGGCTGGCGGTGTCGCTGGTCGTCCTCAACCTGGTCTGGACGCTGTCGGTCAACGAGCGCCTGCGCGACGCGGGGGTCGGCCTGGCGTCCCAGTGGCTGCCCAACTACCTCATGTGGTTCACGGCGGGCCTCGCCCTGGCCTGGGCGCACGTGCTCGTCACGCGCTCGAGCGGCGCGCCGCGCCTCTACTGGCTCGTCGCACTGGCACGACAGCCCGGGGTCTGCTGGGCGATCGCAGGCAGCCTGCTCGTGGTCGCGGCAACGCCGTTGAGCGGCCCCATGCTCTTCGACCTGCCCACCCCCGCAGAGGCCCTCACCCGTCAGGTGCTCTACGCGCTGATCGGCGGCGTGCTGGTGCTCACCGGGGTGTTCGCCGACCCGGAGTCAGGCTATGCGCGATTCATGTCGCGCCGGTCCGTGCGCCGCCTGGGCCACATCTCGTACGCCGTGTTCTGCCTGCACCTGGTGGTCCTGCACCTGGTCTACTGGGCGACGCCCTACACGATGTTCGAGGGCAACGACCTGCTTCCCGTGCTGGCGCTCACCCTCGTCATCACGGTCCCGTTGGCCGAGCTCGCCTACCGTTTCGTCGAGACGCCGGTCATGCGGCTGCGCCACGTCGGCTCGGCAACCCCCAGCAGCACCCCGCCCAGCGCGACCACGCTCAACAGCTGAGGCCAGGCGCCGGCACCTGCCCAGTAGTTGCCCCAGGGGTGCACGGCGTAGAAGAAGGCAGCAGCCACCACTGCCGAGGCGAGCAGGGCGTCGCGCACGTCCGGGAACCGCCGCCCCAGCGGTACACCGACGGCGTAGGTGACCAGCAGCACGGCGAGGCCGCTCCACCCGGCCAGCAGGCCCACAGCGACCGCGGCGACCGCCGTCCACACGACAGGATGCACCTCGGCAGGTCCCACGGGACCGGGTCGGTCCTTCGGTGGACGACGCCACCAGAACAGCACGATCCCCAGCAGTGCCAGCGCGGTGATGAGCCCGGCGAGCAGGCCCCACCTGTAGCCGGCCTCAGGTGCGTAGCGCTCCACGACCGGGCCGGCGCCACCGTCGTCGAGCAGCCAGCCCTGCTGCCACCCGTCCACCCGCACGGCCGTGAGCGCCGTGCCGTCGCGCTCGGCGGTCCAGCCGCGGTTGCCGTTCTCGCGGAATGCGAGGACCGAGGATCCGGCCGGCGGACGTGCGGTGCGCGAGTCGGCGTCGTGCCCGGACCACGGGACCGGGGTCGAGCCGGAGGAGGTCCACGACGGAGTCCGGAGCACCAGCCGCGTGGCGCTGAAGACGTCGCTGCTCTCGACGTCGACGTCATTGATGCCGTCGTGCAGGCGAAGCGTCTGCCCACCGCACAGCACGGCGGGCAGCTCCTCGCCGCGGAAGATGCCGGCCGGGGAGGTCGTGACGCGCGTCGTGTGGCGGACGCCGTCGACGGTGACGTCCGGTCCGGAGCCGCAGGGCAGCTCCCGCTCCTGCTCGGGCGGCGCAAGGCTGGTGAAGGGAGCGCCCTCGATGCGCATCTCGCCGATGGCCGCCGCCAGCGACGTGACCGACTGGTCGAAGCCGATGCTGCTGGTGAAGTCCGTCTGCAGGACCTCCACGTCGAGGAAGTCGGTGCGCACAGCCGGGATCTCGGCCCGCCCCGACGCGTCGACGTCGACCTCCTGCGAGCCGCCGCGGTAGGTGAGCCGCACCCGGGTCGGCAGACGCCCGCCCGTGGCGGGGTCGATGCTGACCGTGATCCCCGTGACCCGGGAGCGACCCACCCAGCGCACCTCCAGCGTGGGACGGAAGTCGCCGCTGCTCGCCATCCACGCGGTGCCGGGGTCCCCGTCCAGGGCGGCGAGCGCCGACGCCCGCACGTCGGGGACGGCCTGGCTCGACGACGTCACGCTCACCGGGAGGTCCTCGAGGAGTGCCTCCTCCACGACACGTCCGGCGCGGGGGCGGACCCAGAGGTCGGCGTCGTACGCCTGGTCCGCGGGGAGCTCCAACCGGCGCCGGAAGCCGGTCTCCTCCTCCCCCGCCACGTTTCGACCCGGCTGGCAGCGCACGTCGTCGTCCACCTCGACACATCCCGTGCGACCGTCCTGCGCGGCCGTGAGGAGGATCGCATCGGGTGTCCCCCACACCTCGGGAGTGCTGGGCAGCTGCAGACGCTTCTCCACCGTCACGCCCGGCACCTCGACCTCGGCCAGCGCGGCCGGGACGTCGGCTGCCTGGCCGACGGTCTCCACGCGCAGCCACGAGGTGGGCCCCTCGGGGAGCGTCACGCTCGCTCGCTCGGCGGGGCCGAGGTCGACCGCCTCACTGGGGCCGTTCTCGGTCACCACACGCACGGTCTGGAACGACGGCGCGCTGATGCCGCCGACCAGCGACACGCTCGCAAGGCTCTGCTGGGACGCCAGCTCCAACGTCCAGGTCGGGCGATCGTCGTCGCTCGGGTTCGACGCCCACTGGGTCGAGTCGTCACCATCGACCGCCGCGAACGCCGACTGAGCCGGTCGCGCGCCCCCCGCACCGTTCGCGTCTCCCATCGAGCTGGACGCAACGACGGACCTGGCCCCGTCCAGGACCGCTCGAGTGCGCCACCGGTCGTCGCCCTTGTTGACGTAGAAGTCCTTCGTGGGGTGCTCGCTGTGGCGCGGCTCGTCCGGGAGCGTCGTGGCCGAGTAGCCGTCGTGGAGCTGCCCGAAGAAGCGCTCGCGGTCGCGGTAGCCGTCGGTGAGGACCAAGGGACCCGACGGCGCCACGTCCTGGTCTGCATCGGTCGCGAGCACCGTCGGTTCCTCGTCGAGGACGCCCGCGTCTGCGAGGTCGAGCAGGGACTCGGGTCCGCCCACGACGACAGGGAGCTCGTCCGACGCGACGGCGCCCGGGCCGCCGGCCTCCACCTCGTAGATCTCGATCGCGCGGTAGTTGGTCTGCCACCCGCCGTTGATGACGTTGCGCTCCCCGTCCTCGAGGAGATAGGCGGCGCTGCCCAGGTCAGGTCCGAACCCGGTCAACCGGCGCAGCCCCGGCGACCCGTCCAGGGCCTGGTGCAGCAGGACGGTGTCGGGGATGTCGGGCGCCTTGATGACGTCGTTGCGCACGACGAGGTAGCGCACGCCGGCGCGCGCGAGGAACGGCGCGAGGCCCCGCGAGGGACGACCCTGCGCCAGGCGCTCCTCGACGGCGTCGAGCGCACGGATGTTGCCCGGAGGGACGAACGGGATGTTCGACCTCACCCCGAAGCGTCCCTCCTCGACCAGGAACTCGAGGGGTTCGTCGTTGGTCGAGCCCCAGACGAACTGGGCGACCCCGATCCCGGGCGACATCAGCGCCGCGCCCTCGTCTCCTTGGGCGTCGAGCCACGCGCCCGCCTCCACCCAGTAGTCCGGCACCTCACCCACGAGCCTGTCGGGAGCCATCCGGCCCACGATGCCGGGAAGACCGGCGCCGAGGACGGCGACCACGGCGAGCCAGGCAACGGAGCGGTACGCCGCGGGTGAGGCCTCGACCGATCGACGGGCGCCCGGCAGGACCGATGGAGCCTTCAGGCCGTCGATCAGCATGGCCAGCCCGAGCACCAGCGGAAGCCGGATGATCGGGTCGAACTTGTGCACGTTGCGGGCGGCGGCGAGGACGCCGTCGAGCGCCTCGTGGAGCTGTGGGGCGAACCAGCCCTGCACCGCGCCCAGGTGCCCCATGCCCACCATCAGCAGGCCCAGGAGCAGGCACAGGGCGAGGAAGAACCGGTGCTGGTTGTCCCGCCGCATCAGCCCGAGGAGGCCGAGCATCAGGACCACACCGCTGTTGAGCGCGAGGTAGCCGTCGGTGACCAGGTCGTTGCCGGCCCTCCAGCGCGTGTCGAGGTACGGCAGCCAGTGGGAGGTGCCCCGCAGCGAGTCGAAGAGCGTCGTGGGGGTCGTGGTGAGGGTCGCGGACTCGATGAAGTCCAGGAACGGCGGGCTGTAGGCACCGAGCAGGAACAGCGGGATGAGCCACCACAACGTGCCGAGCGCGGTGAACACCGGCCACCACAGCATCAGGCTGCGCTTCCGCGGCCCGCGACTGCGGGTGAGCAGCCAGATCGCGGCAACGGGGATCACAGCGAAGCTCGCGGTGGCGTTGACCCCACCGGTCATGGCCACGGCCAGGGCAGCCAGAGCCGCTGCGCGCCGGGGCGATCCCCGCGTCGATCCGATGACGAGAGGAAGCAGGACCCATGGCGCGAGTGCCGATGGCCACGCCTCGATCGAGATGGTGCCCACGGTCGTGAGCATGCGTGGCGACAGCGCGTAGGCGAAGGCTGCCAGCACGCAGGCCAGGTGCGAACGCACGCCCAGCGCTCGTGCGACGTACGCCGTCCCGCTGAATGCGACCGCCAGGACCAACGCCATGAACAGCCGCTGCACGGCCCAGCCCGGGATGCCGGCCGCGGTTCCCAGCGCGAAGAAGGGACCCATGGGCCAGAGGTAGCCGTAGGCCTGGTTCTGGAGCTGACCGATCGCGCCGTTGGAGTCCCACAGGTGGAGCCCACGCTCGAGGTAGTGCCAGGGGTCGACGACGAGGTCGAACTTCGTGTCGAACGTCAGGAACCCGGGTGCCTGCGAGAACGCCAGGGCCACCAGGGCGAGAACGCCCGCGAGCACCCGTAGACGGAACCTCAGTGCTTCCTGATCACGATCACGAGGTTCCACGTCGCCACCTCCCTCACGAGGGGGATCCGTAGCAGGAAGTGCGCCCAGCGCGGGTTGTAGCGGGCGGTGACGTCGATCAGCTCCGTGCGGTGCTGCGACCGCGCCCAGGCCAGCCCGTCACGGACGGTCACGGGGAACAGGCTCTCGCCGAAGCGGTTCTTCGGCTCGACGCCGTTCTTGCGGCGGTAGCGGCGACGAGCGAAGTGGCCGCCGAGGAAGTGCCAGGGGGCCGTCTCGTGACCGCCCCAGGGCCCGTACCAGACCGTGTAGCTGATGAAGGCGAGTCCGCCCGGGCGCACCACCCGCAGCATCTCCTCCGCGACCTGCCACGGGTCCGACACGTGCTCGAGGACGTTGGAGCTGTAGGCCACGTCGAACGCAGCCGTCCGGAACGGCAGTGCAGTGCCCGACCCGATGACCCGTCGACGGCGCCCCGACTCGTCGGCGAGGTCGGAGTCGACGTCGACGGAGTAGTACGTCGCGCCCGCACGGGTGAAGGAGTCGGCGAAGTATCCCGGACCGCCGCCCACGTCGAGCAGCTGGACGCCTTCCAGAGGGACGTAGCTGGCCAGCATGTCGGCGGAGTCCTCCGCCAGCACGCCGTAGAAACGGGCCGGATCGGACTGCTCGTGGCCGAACTCTCGCAGCAGCCGGACCGACCTCCGCAGGGTCGGCGCCCACGTCTCGGACGACGCTCCCAGCAGTGGCACGCGCAGACCCTACCCGACAGTCACTTGCACGTCCGGAAGACGATAGCGTCGCCCGCATGGTTCCGGCTCCCGACCTCCGCGGCAAGCACGTGGTGTGCTTCAGCTGGCGCGACACCAGCAACCCGGAGGGCGGTGGCGCCGAGCTCTACCTCGAGCGGGTCGCGGCGGGCCTGGTGGACCAGGGCGCTCGCGTGACCATCTACTGCGCAGAGCACGGCCTCGCGCCCAAGGACGAGGTCCGCGACGGCATCCGCTTCATCCGACGCGGCTCCAAGATGGCGATCTACGTCCGCGGGCTCCTCCTGCTGCTCACCCGGCGCTTCGGCAGGGTCGACGCCGTCGTCGACGTCCAGAACGGACTTCCCTTCTTCACCCGCCTCGGGACCAAGGCACCGGTGATCGTCCTGGTCCACCACGTGCACCGCGAGCAGTGGCCCGTGGTCTACCCCGGCCTGGTCGGCCGCGTCGGCTGGTTCATCGAGCGGCGGGTGGCGCCGCGCCTGTACCGCGGCTGCCAGTACGTCGCGGTGTCCACGGCGACCCGCGACGAGCTCGTCGCCCAGGGCGTCGTGGCGGACTACCTCGCTGTGGTGCACAACGGCACCGATCCGGCCCCGGAGATGACGGGGCACCGAAGTGCCCACCCCTCGCTCTGCGTGGTCGGTCGACTCGTGCCGCACAAGCAGGTCGAGCACGCGATCGACGCGTGGGAGGACCTGCGGCGGACCTTCCCCGACCTCACCCTGACCATCGCCGGCTCGGGGTGGTGGGAGCACGAGCTCACCGACCACGCCGAACGCGCCCTCGCGCGACACGGCCTCGACCTCAAGGACGGCGCCATCGTCTTCGAGGGTCATGTGTCGGAGGAGCGCAAGCACGAGATCTACGCAACAGCCTGGGCGATGGCGCTGCCGTCCCTCAAGGAGGGGTGGGGTCTCGTCGTCGGGGAGGCAGGGATGCACGGCACACCGACGGTGGCCTACCGCTCCGCGGGCGGAACGCGTGAATCCATCGCCGACGGCGTCTCCGGCCTGCTCGCCGACGACCAGGAGGAGCTCACGGCCATGCTGGCGCGGGTCCTGGGCGACGAGGAGCTGCGCCAACGCCTCTCGGAGGGCGCGCAGGAGATGAGCCACAGGTTCACCTGGGGTCGAGCGCAGCACTCGTTCGGCACGGTCGTCAGCGAGGTCCTGGAGCGGCACCACCTCGCCGGCCAGGACCCGCTGTGAGGGACCTCAGACGTCGAGCACGCCCAGCAGCACGATGACGAGCCAGGCAACGCCGATGCCCTGGAGGACCCGATCGGCCCAGATGATGTCCTCGGGCTCGGCCGCCGTGCCGGCGTCGATGTCGACGGCGTAGCGCAGCACGCCCGCGACGAACGGCGCGATCGAGATGGTGGCCCACGGAAGGGTGCCACCCGAGGGGTTCTCGAACGCCCACAGCGAGAACGCGAGGAGCGTGGCCCCCGCTGCCACTCCCCAGACGAACCTCAGGTAGGTGGCCGAGTAACGCACCAGGGACTGCCGGGTGCCGGACTCGGCTCCGAGGGTGTGGAGCTCGGAGTACCGCTTCCCGGAGACGATGAAGAGCGAGCCGAACCCGGCGACCAGCAGGAACCACTGCGAGACGTAGATGTCCGACGCTGCTCCGCCGGCGACTGCCCGCAGGACGAACCCGCTCGTCACGAGGAGGATGTCGAGGACGGGCTCGTGCTTGAACCACACCGAGTAGCCGAGCTGCAGGACCAGGTAGCCGATCATCACTCCGAGCAGCTGCCACCCAGCGAGCGCTGCCAGCACCAGGCCGGCGAGCGCGAGGACTGCGCTGACGCCGCGAGCAGCGCCGACCGAGATCTCACCCGCCGCGATCGGGCGCAACCGCTTGACCGGGTGTCGCCGATCGGCCTCGACGTCGACGCTGTCGTTGACGAGGTAGACGGCCGAGGAGAGCAGGCAGAACGCGACGCCAGCGAGAACGGTCCCCAGGAGGACCTCGGGATCACCCAGGCGGCCTGCAGCGACCGGGACCGCGAGGACGAGGACGTTCTTGACCCATTGCTTGGGCCGCAGGGCCCTGACCAGGGCAGGCAGCGGGAGCGGCGTCACCGACGGGACGTTCGAGCTCGGAGGTGCGGGCCTGCTACCTCGTCACAGAAGTCGAGGCACAGCCCGGTCACTCGGAGACGGTGCCGTACTCCAGGGTGGGCTGCTCGACGTTGCCCGGGGACTTCTCGGGCGCTGCGGTCTGGCTGGAGACGACGCCCATGAGCGTGGTGACACCCAGTACGGCTCCCGCGAGGATGCTCACGACTGGCGCAACGACTGAACCCATGATGCGTAGACCCCTTCTCGGTGACGGCAGCGCCCACCCTAGCAGGCGCTCGACCGGTGAGTAACATTTCGCACCGTGCGCCCGCATGTCATCCGAGCGTGTCGGTGCGACCGCGCTTGCGACGTGCGTGGACGACGGCCGTGCCGAGCGCGACGAGCAGCACCGCCCACCACGCGGCCCACGCGGCGACCATCGCCGTGAGGCGGCCCACCCCCGGTGGTGCCGACACAGCCGCACCGAGCTCGACGACCGTCAGCGCGCCGCCGGCGACCGTCTCCCCCGCCACCTCGGGGGACGGATAGCCGTCGATCTGCTCGGCGACCACCACCGAGACGCCGGCCGCGCGCAGGGCTTCGGCCCGCTCGGCAGCGGTCCCAGCCGCCAGTGCCCGGGCGACGTCGGCCGATCTCCGGTCCTCCCCCGCGACCGGTCGCCCCGAGACGACGAGGACGTCGTTGACGACGGTGGTGCGAGCGAGGAAGCGGGGAAGCGGGTCGAGCACCCGGCGCCCGCCGTTCCAGGCGGGAGCGCGGTACGCCACGAACGGCAGGGACAGCGCATCGCCTGCGGGGGCGTCGCGGACCGCCCCCCGGGCTTCGGCGTACGACGCGGGGTAGTCGACGGCCTCCAGCCGGCCGCCCATCCCCCATGCCACGTCGGGCATGAGGGACACCGGGACCAGGGCGATCACCACCCCCACCACCGCGCGCAGTCCGCGCTCGGCGAACCGGTCGAGGAGACCGTCGACGGCGACGGCGACGAGCGTGACGACGAGCGGCACGGCCATTCCCAGGAGGCGCGAGCCGTCCCTGAGCAACCCGCCAGCCGGCACGTGCGCGCCCAGCCACCCGAGTGCCTGGGGAGCCGCCCAGCTGAGGACGGCCGTGCCCCAGCCCAGGAGCCAGCAGAAGGTCAACGCGCCGATGCGCGGCACCGCGACCCCCCGGGCGACGCGCACCGCGCCGGCGACCGCGACGACCACCAGCAGCACCGTGAACAGCAGGCCCGCGAGGCCGAGCCGGGACTCCGGCACCACCTCGACGTTCCAGATGCCGCCGAACGACAGCGCCGCCACGGGGCCCGGCGACATCCCCTCGTCCCCGGTGCCGAACACGACAGCACCGACGGTGTCGGTCGTGGTGCTGGCCGGGGAGGTGAGGCCGGCAGCCACCCAGGGCGCATTGGCACCCACCAGGCAGAGGAGCAGGAGGAGCCGCCGCCGGGCATCCGCGCGTCCGGCGACCGCGAGTGCCACCACGGCCGTCATCAGGCCCGAGCTCGCGCTCAGGCTGCCCAGCACCACCAGCGGGAGGACGCTGCGAGGCAGTCCCTCCTCGACCGCTCGGAGCCGCACGACGAGCCACGGGAGGACGGCGTACCCGATGAGCAGGGGCCAGTGGCCCAGCACGAGTCGCTCGGCGACGTAGGGGTTCCAGGTCCCGAGCGTGACCGCCACGAGCTGGGCCGCCGTCGAGCGCTCGCGCACCAGCGCAGCGAACCCGGTGCCGGCGCCGACGAGGGTGCCGAGCAGCACGATCTTCTGGAGCAGCGCGCCTCCGGTGACCTCGTCGAGCACGGCCACCACGGCATCGGACGGGACGGCACGCGGCAGCGCCGACCCGAGCCCGAGCACGTCGCGGGTGAGGGCCAGGTCGGGCACCCAGACCATGTCGTAGCTCAGGGTGTAACCCGGGCCCAGCGCCCCGCCGAGGAGCAGCACCGAGAGGACCACCGCCCACAGGATCGGTGTCGCGCGAATCACCGCGTCGTCCGCCCGGCCTGCCACGCTAGGACACCCTAGGGTGTGCGGCATGTCCACACGAGCGCGCGACACGACGCGTGCATCGACGAGGCTGGGCGCCACGGTGCGCACCTTCCTGGACAGCAGCGGGCAGATCGCGGTGGCGATGATGCTGATGAACCTCGCGACCTACGGCTTCACGATGTCGGCGGCGAGGATCATCGGACCCGTCGCCTACGGCGCGTTCTTCGCCCTGATGAACCTCGTGCTGATCGTCAGCGTCGTCATGCTCGGGCTGCAGGCCACGGCCGCGCGCCGGATCAGCGCCGATCCGACGCACGTCGGTCAGATCGAGCGCGAGATGTTGCGTGTCTCGATCCGTGCCTCGCTCGTGCTGGGCGGGGTCCTGGTCCTGCTCGCGCCGGTGATCAACCGGCTGCTCGACCTCGACAGCCTGCCGACCGCATTGCTCGCGGCCGTGGCCGCGGTGCCCATGACGATCACGGGCGCGCAGATGGGGATCCTCCAGGGCGAGCGGCGCTGGCGAGAGCTGGCCGTGATCTACGTGCTCTCGGGGGTGCCGCGGCTCGCCGTCGGCCTGGCGCTGATCTGGTGGGAGCCGACCGAGTTCATGGCGTTCCTGGGCGTCGCCATCGGGTACTACGCGCCGTTCGTCTACGGCCTTGCCGTGCTGAGGGGCACCCGTGAGTCCGGCGAGACCCACGAGCGCCACGGCTTCCTGCCGATCATCAAGGAGACGGTGGTCAACTCCCAGGCGCTCTTCGCCTACTTCGCACTCACCAACATCGACATGCTCGTCGGCCGCTCCGTCCTCGACTCCCACGACTCCGGGCTCTACGCCGCGGGCCTGATCGTGTCGCGCGCGGTGATGTTCCTCCCCCAGTTCGTCGTCGTCATCGCCTTTCCGTCGATGTCGACCAGTCTCAACCCGAGGCGGACGCTGGTCGGCAGCATGGCGATGGTCGGATCACTCGGGGGCGCCTGCGTCCTGGCCACGGCCGTCGCACCGGACTTCGTGCTGCTCTTCGCCGGTGGGCACGAGTACGACGAGGTCATGGGGATGTTGTGGCTCTTCGCGCTCCTCGGGACCTGCATGGCGCTGCTCCAGCTGCTGGTCTACTCGGTCCTCGCTCGCCAGGGCGTCGTGTCGATGCTGCTGGTGTGGGTGGCCCTTCTCGCCGTCGTCGGCTTCGGTGCGACCGTGGTGTCCAGCGTCGCCGAGCTGCTCGGGGTGGTGCTCACGGTGGAGCTGGTGCTGCTCGCGGTGCTCCTCGCGATCAGCTTCGTGCAGCTGAGGGAGCGCGCCGCAGCTCAGTGAGCGGCGTCGTGCCAGCTGCGCCCGGAGCCGACGGACACGTCGAGCGGCACCAGCAGGTCGGCTGCGCCACCCATCTCGGCGCGGACCAGCGCGGCCAGGGCGTCGGCCTCTGCCGGTGCGACCTCGAAGACGAGCTCGTCGTGCACCTGCAGCAGCATCCGCGAGCCCAGCCCCTGCTCGACCAGTGCGCGCTCGACGCCGAGCATCGCGACCTTGACGAGGTCAGCGGCGGAGCCCTGGATGGGGGCGTTGAGCGCCATCCGCTCAGCCGTCTCACGGCGCTGGCGGTTGTCGCTCGTGAGGTCGGGAAGGTAGCGGCGGCGGCCCAGGATCGTCTCGGTGAACCCCGAGCGGCGCGCTTCGTCGACGATGCCGCCGAGGTAGTCGCGCACGCCGCCGAAGGTCTCGAAGTACTCGTCCATCAGGCCGCGTGCCTCGGAGGTGTCGATGCGCAGCTGCTGCGAGAGGCCGAACGCCGAGAGACCATAGGCGAGGCCGTAGTTCATCGCCTTGATCTTGGCCCGCTGCTCCGTGGTCACCTCGGCAGCGTCCACGCCGAAGACCCGGGCGGCCGTGATCGAGTGGAAGTCCTGCCCGGAGCGGAACGCCTCGATCAGGAGCGCGTCCTCGGAGAGGTGGGCCATGATCCGCATCTCGACCTGGCTGTAGTCGGCGGTCATCAGCGACTCGTAGCCCTCGCCCACCACGAATCCCTCGCGGATCCGGCGCCCGGCCTCCGTCCGGATCGGGATGTTCTGGAGGTTGGGATCGGTGCTCGAGAGCCGCCCGGTCGCCGCGATGATCTGGTTGTAGGTCGTGTGGATGCGCCCGTCGGAGGCCACCGTCTTGAGGAGTCCCTCGACCGTCTGCCTCAGCCGGATGACGTCGCGGTGGCGCAGGAGGTGCTGGAGGAACGGGTGCTCGGTCTTCTCGAACAGCTGCTGCAGGGAGTCGGCGTCGGTGGTGTAGCCGGTCTTGGTGCGCTTGGTCTTGGGCATGTCGAGCTCGTCGAAGAGCACGACCTGCAGCTGCTTGGGCGAGCCGAGGTTGATCTCCTTGCCGATGACGTCGTAGGCGTCGTTGGCGGCGGTGCGCACCTGGTCGCCGAACTCCGACTCGAGTCCCTCGAGGTAGTCGGTGTCGACCGCGATGCCTGTCTGCTCCATCCGGACCAGCGTGCCGATCAGGGGCAGCTCCACCTCGCGCAGCAGGCGCGTGCCGCCGTGCTCCTCGACGGCACCGTCGAGGGCGTCCGCGAGGTCGAGGACTGCGCGAGCGGTGAGCATCGCGGCGTCGCTCGCCGAGGTGTCGTCGATCGCGTCGAGGGTGAGCTGGTCTGCGTCGGCGGTGTCCTGGCGCAGCTCCCGCTTGAGGTAGCGCAGGGTGAGGTCGGCCAGGTCGTAGGAGCGCTGGTCGGGCTGCACGAGGTAGGCCGCGAGGGCGGTGTCGACCTCGAGGCCGCCGAGCGTCCAGCCGCGGGCGGCCAGCGCCAGGCTCGGGCCGTTGGCGTCGTGGACCGCCTTGGGCCGATCGGGGTCGACCAGCCAGGCGGCAAGCGCGGCGTCGTCCTCGGGGGCCAGGTCGGTGCAGTCGACGAACGCCGCCTCGCCGGTGCCGGTGGCGATCGCGATGGACTGCACGTCACCCGAGCCGGCGCGCCACGTGCCGCCGACGGCGACGCCGACGCGTCGCCCGTCGGGCGCGTGCTCGGCGAGCCAGGCCGCCACCGCGCCGGTCTCGAGGCGCTTGCCGTCGAGCTCGAAGCCGGACTCGGCCTCGAAGGTCTCGGCGGGCTCGGGGTCGATCGTCTCGAGCAGCCGGCCGCGGAGCTCGCCGCGGAACTCCAGCTCGTCGAGGAGCTCGAGGCCCTCGGTGCGGTCCCAGGGCTGTCGCGCGAGGTCCGCCGGACCGACGGGCAGGGTCAGGTCGCGCACCAGCGCGTTGAGCTGGCGGTTGCGGATCACGTCACCGAGGTGGGCGCGCAGCGCCTCACCCTTCTTGCCGGTGATCTCGTCGGCGCGGGCGATGACGTTGTCGAGGCCGTCGAACTGGTTGATCCACTTGGCGGCATAGCCCTGGCCGACGCCGGGGACGCCGGGCAGGTTGTCGGAGGTCTCCCCCACGATGGCCGCGAGCTCGGGATAGCGGTGGGGCGGCACGCCGTACTTCTCCTCGACCGCGGCCGGCGTGAGCCGGGCCAGGTCGCTGACGCCGCGCATCGTGTAGAGGACGGTCGAGTCCTCGGTGACGAGCTGGATGGAGTCGCGGTCGCCCGTCATGATCAGCACCTGCATGCCCTGCTCCAGCCCCTGGGTGGCGAGCGTGGCGATGATGTCGTCGGCCTCGTAGCCGTCCATCGACAGGTGCTGGATGCGCAGCGCGTCGAGGACGCGGCGGATCAGCGGCAGCTGGCTGCCGAACTCGTCCGGGGTCTTGTTGCGCTTGGCCTTGTAGTCGGAGTACTGCTCGAGGCGGAAGGTCTGCCGTGACTTGTCGAAGGCCACCGCGACGTGGGTCGGCACCTCGTCGCGCAGCACGTTGACCAGCATCGAGGTGAAGCCGTAGACCGCGTTGGTGTGCTGGCCGCTGGCCGTCGCGAAGTTCTCCACCGGCAGGGCGAAGAACGCACGGTAGGCCAGGGAATGACCGTCCAGCAGCAGGAGGCGGGGGCGCACGGTCTCACTCGTCTCAGGCACGTGCGCGACTCTAGTCGTCGACGCCGACATCCGAGCCGGGGGTGAGGCCGGGCCTCGTCGGAGGGTTCGGACACAATGGCGCCATGAGCGAGACCCCCCAGTCCCTGGCCGACCTCAGCATCGAGGACTTCATCGCCTACATGCCCCAGGGCATGGGCCGGCTCAACGAGAAGATGGGCATCGAGCTGGTCGAGATCTCCGCCGAGCGCCTCGTCGCGACGATGCCGGTGGACGGCAACACCCAGCCCTTCGGCCTCCTCCACGGGGGTGCGTCCGTGGTGCTGGCCGAGACCCTCGGTTCCGTCGGCTCCGCGATCCACGCCTACCCGACGAAGGTGGCGGTCGGGGTCGACATCAACGCCACGCACCACCGCTCCGCCACGTCGGGCATCGTCACGGGTGTGGCCACCGCCGTCCACCTGGGTCGGTCGTCGACGTCCTACGAGGTGGTGCTCACCGACGAGCGCGGCAAGCGCGTGTGCACCTCGCGCATCACCTGTGCGCTCGTGGACATGCCCCAGCGCTGACGCCGGGGACCGCCGGGGCCGCCGGGTGCCGCCGGGTCAGCCGGGGACGCGCTCGCGACGCACCCGCCGGGCAGCGAGCACCCGGTCGATGCGCTGCTTGCTCGTGGCGGCCTGGGTCACCTGGCGCGCCTTCGGCAGCCGGGCGCGTACGGCGCTGGTGGTGGCGGCGCGCAGCATGGCCTGCGGCGCGAAGGACAGCCGGGCCATGAAGCGGTTGGCGTCGCGCGCCTCGGCGGCGGCCGCGGTCTGGACGTGGGAGATGCCGTGCTGGTCGGCGAACCGGCACGCCACCTCCATCAACGCGCTGCCCACGCCCTTGCGGCGGAACTGCGGGAAGACGTGGGGCGAGACGGCCAGCACGGCGGGCTCGAGGTTGAGCGGGGTGAACGTCGTCGCCTCGAGGTAGACCGCACCGGCCACCTCACCGTCGATCTCGGCCACCGCCACGCACTGGTCCTCGCGCTCGCGCGCCGTCGCGACCACGCGGGCCACGTCGGCGAGCTGCTCGTCGAGGCCCCCCTTGCGGAGGATGTCGCTCCACAGCTCACGAAGCGACGTGACGTCCGTTGGCTCTGCAGCACGTACGGTCACCGGCGTCCGACTCATCGACCCACCCATTTCCAGTTGCACCCACAGTGGCCCCCTGCCGACCTGTTCGCGGCACCACCACACCGGACGAGACCATACCGCCGGCAGGTCCATCAGGCTACGCCGAGGTAGGCCTCTCGCACCGAGGGATCGTCAAGAAGCTCCGAACCCGTGCCGGTCTTGACGATGCGCCCCGTCTCCAGGACGTAGGCCCGGTCGCTGCGCGAGAGCGCCTGCTTGGCGTTCTGCTCCACGACCAGGATCGTGGTGCCCTGCTGCGAGATCTCGGTGATGATGTCGAAGATCTGCTGGATCAGCATCGGCGCGAGACCCATCGACGGCTCGTCGAGCATCAGCAGCTTGGGCCGCGACATCAGGGCACGCCCGATGGCCAGCATCTGCTGCTCACCACCTGACATCGTGCCGGCGACCTGCTTCTTGCGCTCGAGGAGGCGCGGGAAGAGGCCGAACACACGGTCGTAGTCCTCCTCGATGGCGGCCTTGTCCTTGCGGGTGTAGGCGCCCATGTTGAGGTTCTCGGTGACCGTCATGCCCGGGAAGATCCCGCGGCCCTCGGGGCAGAGCACCAGGCCCTTGCGCAGGCGCTGGTCGGCGCGGAGCTTGGTCACGTCCTCGCCGTCGAACACCACGGATCCGGCCGCCAGACCGCGGACGCCGGACAGCGCTCGCATGGTCGAGGTCTTGCCGGCGCCGTTGGCGCCGATCAGCGAGACGACCTCGCCCTCGGCGACCTCCACGCTGATGCCGTGGAGGGCCTGGATCTTGCCGTAGTTGAGGACGGCATCATTCAGCTCAAGCAGCATCGTCGGGCTCTCCCAGGTAGGCGGCGATGACCTTCGGGTTGCGGGCGACTTCCTCGGGCGTGCCCTCGGCGATCTTCTGGCCGAACTCGAGCACCACGATGCGGTCGGTCACGCCGAGGACCAGCTTCATGTCGTGCTCGATGACCAGGACCGTGTGCCCCAGGTCGCGGATGCGGCGGATGAGGTCCATGAGGTCCTCCTTCTCCGCCGGGTTGAAGCCGGCTGCCGGCTCGTCGAGGCACAGCAGCTGCGGCTCGGTGGCGAGCGCTCGCGCGATCTCGAGGCGACGCTGGTAGCCGTAGGGCAGGTTGCGCGACAGCTCGTGCGCCCGGTCGGCGATGCCGACGAACTTGAGCAGCTCCATGCTGCGCTCGCGGCCGCCTCGCTCCTCCAGGGTGTGGCGGCTGATGCCGAACACCTTGGCGAGGCTGCGCTTCAGCGGGTTCGCCGGCAGCTGCTCCTCGGTCGGCCGGACCCGGTAGGCCCGGAAGAGCGCACCGAGCACGCTCGTCTTGTGGCGCGCGTCGCAGCCGACCATGACGTTCTCGAGCGCCGACATTTCCGGGAAGAGCCGGATGTTCTGGAACGTGCGGGCGATGCCGAGCTGGTTGATCTTGTGCGGCTTGTTGCCACTGATCGCCCGGCCGTTGAAGCGCACCTCGCCCGAGGTCGGCGTGTAGACGCCCGTCATGACGTTGAAGCACGTGGTCTTGCCGGCGCCGTTCGGTCCGATCAGGCCCAGGATCTCGCCCCGCTTGATCGAGAAGTCGACGTCGTTGAGCGCGACCACACCGCCGAAGCGGAGCGTGACGTGGTCGATCTCCAGGAGGGTCTCCCCCACTTGGCCGACGTCCATGCTGAGCATCGCGTGGTCGGAGGTGTCCGGGGCCACCGCGACGTGCCCCTCGGCGTGCGACTCCCGTGAGGCCGGGGTTGCGGGGTTCTGGTCAGACATCGGCTGCAGCCTCCTCGGCTTCGACCTTGCGGTCCTCGAACTCTCGGGCCCTCCGTCTGCTCGGCACCAGGCCCTGCGGGCGCAGGATCATCACCGCGACGAGCGCGACACCGAAGGCGAACGGACGCCACTCCTGGAACTCGCGGAACCGCTCCGGCAGGTAGGTCAGCAGGAACGCTCCGATCAGCACGCCCAGGATGTTGCCCGAGCCGCCGATGACCACCATGGCCACGAACAGGAACGACAGGTTGAGCATGAAGCCGTTGGGTTCGACGTACTGCTGCTTGCTGCCGAACAGGAGTCCGGCCATGCCGCCCAGCGAGGCGCCGATGGCGAAGGCCCACAGCTTGTACTTGAAGGCGGCCACGCCCATGATCGCTGCGGCGTCCTCGTCCTCGCGGATCGCGAGCCACGCACGACCGACGCGGCTGTGCTCCAGACGGCGGGCCATCCAGATGAGGATGATCAGCACGACCAGGGCCAGCCAGTACCAGCGCTCGGGCTCGGAGACGTTGAAGAACGGACGTCCGTCGACCTCCGGGCCGGGCGGCACCGGGACGTTGGTGATGCCGGCGGCACCGTTGGTGACGTTGTCGAGGTTGCGGGCGCAGATGCGGATGATCTCGCCGAAGCCCATGGTCACGATGGCGAGGTAGTCGCCGCGCAGCCGCAGGGTCGGCGCACCCAGGATCACGCCTGCGATGAGCGCCATCGCGATGGCGATCGGGACGCAGATCGCGAACGGGACGGCCCACTCCTCGGAGAGGCCGAACTTGTTCTGGATCGCCTCGACGACGGGCGACGACGTCGAGCCGAACAGCGCCACGGAGTAGGCGCCGAGGGCGTAGAAGCCGACGTAGCCGAGGTCGAGCAGTCCGGCCAGGCCGATCACCACGTTGAGGCCGACCGCCACGATCATGTAGACGACCACCAGGAACAGCACGCTCGCCCAGTCGGTGCCGGTGGCAGACAGGTCGGTCCGGATGTAGGCGAACGGCAAGACGTTCAGGTAGGGCAGGTAGAAGGCCAGCGCCACGACGAGCAGCAGCCCGAGGGCCCGGACCCACGTGGGCAGGACGTCGAGGCGGTCGCGCAGGCGGTTGGTGTACTGCGTGATGATGCTCATGCGCGCGCCTTTCCGAGGGACTCACCGAGAAGACCGGTGGGCCGGAACATCAGCACGAGGACCAGCACGACGAACGCCGTGACGTCGGCCCAGCTGGAGTCCCAGACCGTGGAGGCGTAGACCTCCACGACGCCGAGCACGAGGCCGCCGATGAGCGCACCCCGCAGGTTGCCGATGCCACCGAGCACCGCGGCCGTGAACGCCTTGACGCCGATGATGAACCCGATGTCGAACTTGGTGCTGTCGTACTGGATGGTGAACAGCAGCGCTGCCACACCGGCCATCGCACCACCGAGGACGAAGACCAGCATGATCACGCGGTCCTGGTTGACACCCATCAGGGACGCGGTGTCGGGGTCCTGGGCGACGGCACGGACACCGCGGCCCAGACGGCTCTTGTTCACGAAGAAGTCGAGCGCCACCATCATCGCGATCGCGCCGAAGATGATGATGATGCGCGTGTTGGTGATCGCGAGGTCGATGCCCGGGATCGTGAAGACCACCTTGGTCGGCAGCACCGCCGGCACGTTGACGAGCACGCGGCCGAAGGGCGGGCCGAAGAAGACCTTGAGCACCTGGCCGAAGGTCTCGACGAGGACCATCGAGCACCCGATGCCGGTGATGAGGAAGATGAGGGGCGGGGCGCCCTTCTTGCGGAGCGGCCGGTAGGCGATCCGCTCGACGGCGAGGGCTGTTCCTGCCGAGGCCAGCATGGCTGCGAGGAGCGCCAGCACGGTGGCCCCGATGATCATGCCGACGCCCATGCCGGAGCTGGCGCCGATGAGGGTGTAGGTCCCGAGCGTTGCCCAGGTGCCCACCATGAACACCTCGGAGTGTGCGAAGTTGATCAGCTTCATCACGCCGTACACCATGGTGTAGCCGAGCGCGACGAGCGCGTAGATGGATCCGCGGGTGATGCCGTCAAGTGTGTGACGGTCCAACCCGTTGATCAGGGCATCGAAGTCCACTCAGGGCCCTCCTGATTGCGGCCCGGTCGGGGCCATGGGTCGGGGGCGGCCAGGCACAAGACCTGACCGCCCCCGTTGTGCATGATCGATCCGTGAGGATCAGCTGGCGGGGCTGACCTCGACGTCGGGGACGAGCGTGCCGCCCTCGTTCTTGTAGGCCCAGTAGGACACCTTCTCCTTGGGAACGTCGCCGTTCTCGTCGAAGGAGATCTCCTTGCTGAGACCGTCGCCGGTGTAGCCGTCGACGAACTTCTCGACGTCCTCGCGGGTGCGGGCACCGTCGTCCAGCGCGGCGAGGAAGACGCTCATCGCGTCGAAGCCCTCGGCGGCGTAGGCGCCGGGCGCCGAGCCGAACTCCTCCTGGTAGTCGGCAGCGAAGGTGCTGTCCTCCTCGATCGGGGCGCAGGGGCACATCACGATGGCACCCTCCCCGGCGTCGCCGACGGCGTTGCCGAAGTCGGAGCCGTAGAGACCGTCACCGCCGATGAACGGGGCGTCGATGCCGGCGTCGCGCATCTGCTTGAGCAGCGGCGCGGCCTCGGCGATGTAGCCACCGTAGAAGACGGCGTCGGGCTTGGCCGACTCCATCTTGGAGATGGTCGGGGCGAAGTCGGTCTGGCCGACCTGCGTCTTGTCGCGCTGCGCCATCTTGTCGCCGAGGGTCTCCTCGACGCGGTCGGCCAGCGGCTCGCCGTAGGCCTCGGAGTTGTCGACGACGAAGACCTTCGTGGCGCCGAGCTCGTCGGTGAGGTACTTCGCGATCGCCGCGCCCTGGTAGTCGTCGTAGGGCACGAGCCGGTGGAACACCGGCGACGGGTCGTCCTGGGTGAGGTCGGTCGCGGTGGCGGACTGGCTGACCATGGTCACGCCGGCGTCGCCGTAGATGGCCTTGGTCGCCCGGGTCTCGCCGGAGAACGCGCCACCGATGACGCCGATGAAGGAGTCGTCACCCGCGATCTGGGTCGCGACCGGGGTCGCCTTGGCCGGGTCGCCCTCGGTGTCGAACTTCTCGATCGTGACGTCGCAGTCCTCGTTGTCCCACTGCTTCAGCGCCAGCTCGGCGCCGTCGACGGACGGGAGGACGATGCTGGCGTTCGCGCCGGAAAGCGCGCCCATCACACCGATCTTGAAGTTGCAGTCGCCGCCTGCCGCGTCGCCGTCACCACCGGTGTCGGTGGTGCCGCACGCGGTGAGCGCCAGACCGGCGACTGCCGAGATTGCGACAGCCTGCCACGTCCTGGATGAGCGGATCATGGATCCCTCCGTAGTTCTGTGGGTAGTTCAATGGGCTGTCCACCTCGGCAGCCTCGTGCGGGGAACCTAACACCATGAATGTGGCGCGGGACACGATTGCGCCATGGGTTTGGGCGGCCGTTGTCGTTTCGTGACCAACCGGTCTGTACCGGAAACAGAACCGAAACGCCCGGTGTCATCGACGGTTTCCGCACTTGGCGCATCCCGGGGCCGTCAGATCTGCGGTCGGGCGTCCCGTCGACGCCCGCAGTGGTCGGCAGTCAGGCGTCGCTGTCGCGGCCCAGGCCGGCCACGCCGTGCTCCACGACACCGTCGGCCACCTGTTTCATCGACAGGCGCAGGTCCATCGCGGTCTTCTGGATCCAGCGGAACGCGTCGGGCTCGCTCAGGCCGAGCTTCTCCTGCAGCACGCTCTTGGCGCGGTCGACCGCCTTGCGGGTGGCCAGGGACTCCTGGAGGTCGGAGACCTCGCGTTCGAGGACGGTGATCTCGGCGAACCGGCTCACGGCCATCTCGATGGCCGGCACGAGGTCGCCGCGCTGGAACGGCTTCACGAGGTACGCCATCGCGCCCGCGTCGCGGGCCCGGGCGACCAGGTCGCGCTGGGAGAACGCGGTCAGGATGACGACGGGTGCGATCCGCTCCGCCGCGATCACCTCGGCCGCCGCGATGCCGTCGAGCACCGGCATCTTGACGTCGAGGATCACCAGGTCGGGTCGCAGGTCGCGGGCGAGCTCGATGGCCTTCTGGCCGTCGCCCGCCTGTGCGACGACCTCGTAGCCCTCCTCGCCGAGCATCTCCGCGAGGTCCATGCGGATGAGCGCCTCGTCCTCGGCGATCACCACCCGGCGTACGTCGTCCGGAGCGGTGCTGTCGTCAACAGGCTGCGTCACGGGGGAAAGGCTAGTCGGGTACGGTTTCCCAGCGTTCGGCCCCGGTAGCCCAACGGCAGAGGCGATGCTCTCAAACAGCATTCAGTGTGAGTTCGAATCTCACCCGGGGCACCGTCAGTGGGCCGGTTCACGCTGGGCACATGTACGAACCAGCGGAACGCGCCCGGGCTCTCGCGCTCCTCGATGAGGGTTTGAGCCTGTCCGCGGCGAGCAGGGCGACGGGCATGCACCGATCCACGATCCGGGCCTGGTCACGAAACCCCAGGTCACTCGCGACCCAGTGCTGTCGTTGCGCTGGGTCGTACCCCAGTCGCGGTGATGATTACGCCGCCCTCCTCGGGTTCTACCTGGGCGACGGCTGCATCTCGCACCATCGGTCCCGCACCACACTGAGGATCTCGTGCGACCCGGCGTGGCCGAGCGTGATCCGTGACATCGACCGACTCATCGGCGCGGTCCACCCAGAGGGCCGCGCCTCCCACGTGCGCGCCCCGGGCACGTTGGTCGTGCACACCACCTGGAAGCACTGGCCCTGCCTGTTCCCCCAGCACGGCCCGGGTCGCAAGCACGAGCGAGCCATCCGTCTCGAGGCGTGGCAGGAGGACGTGGTGCGGGCGTTCCCGGCCGACTTCCTCCGCGGCCTCTTCCACTCCGACGGTGCCCGCGTGAACAACTGGGCCACGCGGATCGTCGCCGGGCAGAGGAAGCGCTACGACTACCCGCGGTGGCAGTTCTCCAACCGGTCGGAGGACATCATGGCGCTCTGCTGCTGGGCCCTGGACCTCGCCGAGGTCCCCTGGCGCCGATCCGGTCCGTGGACCGTCTCGGTCTCCCGTCGCGGGGCCGTCGGGAGGCTGGACGAGCTGATCGGGCCGAAGTCGTAGCCCGCGCCGGCGGCGACCACCGGCGCGGACCACATGTCTCGAGCGTCAGACCGACGCGGCGCTGGACTCGTACGTGAACTGGGCGACCAGGCCCTGGAGGCGCTGCGCCATCCGGGACAGCTCCTCGGCGGCCGAGCTGGTGCTGCCGGCGGCCGCCTGGGTGTCGGAGGCGGTGCGGGCGACGCCCGTGATGTTCTCGGCGATGTCGGTGGAGCCGACAGCCGCGTCGGCGACCGAGCGGGTCATCTCCTGCGTGGTGGCGGTCTGCTCCTCGACCGCGGAGGCGATCACGGTCTGGGTGTCGCTGATCTGGGCGATGATGCCGGCGATCTCGGAGATCGCGATGACGGCCTCCTGGGTGTCGGCCTGGATCGCGCGGATGCGCTGGTCGATGTCGCCGGTGGCCTTGCTCGTCTCCTGGGCCAGCTCCTTGACCTCGTTGGCCACGACGGCGAAGCCCTTGCCGGCCTCACCGGCGCGGGCGGCCTCGATGGTCGCGTTGAGGGCGAGCAGGTTGGTCTGCTCGGCGATGGAGTTGATCACCTTGATGACGTTGCCGACCTCCGTGGAGGACTCGCCCAGCTTGGCGACGGTGGCGTTGGTCGACTCGGCGGCCACGACGGCCTGGGCAGCAACGCCCGCCGCGTTGCTGGCGTTGACGGCGATCTCGCGGATGGAGGCACCCATCTGCTCGGTCGCGGCGGCGACGGTCTGCACGTTGTTGGACACCTGGCCGGCCGCCGACGACACCAGGCCGGCCTGGGCGGACGCCTCGGAGGCCGAGCTGGTCATCTGGCCGGACACCGCGGAGAGCTCCTCGGAGGCACCGGCCAGCTGGACCGCGGTGCCCGCGATCTCCGACATGGCGTTGCCGAGGTTGGCGACGGCGCTGTTGAGCGCGGTCGCGAGCTGGCCGATCTCGTCGCCGCGGTCCTCCTCGAGCCTGCGGTCGAGGTGCCCGGCGGCCACCGCCTGGAGCACCGCGACAGCGCGGCCCAGAGGACGGGTGATGGAGCGCGTGACGCCGACGACGACGGCGGTGCCGGCGATGATGACGAGCGCCAGGCCGATGTAGACCATCTGGTGACCGCGTGCCGACACGACCTCGAGGTCGGCCCGCACCGCCTTCTCCTGCTTGGCGAGCGAGTCGCCGAAGGCACTCATGTCCTCGTAGACCGCGGTCCACGCCTCACCGGCGGCGCCGCCGTTGATGCTGTTCATGATCTGGGGCATGGCGTCGAGGCCGCGTGCCTCGAGCCGGCTCACGACCCAGTCGTCCTGGTCGAAGAGCTGCTGGAAGTTCGCCTCGGTGCTCGCGAGGATGTCCTTCTGCTCGCTGGTCAGGCCGGTCGTGTCGACGTCGGCGAACATGGCCTCGATGGCGGCCTTGCTCTTGAGGTAGCCGTCGCGGTTGTAGCCGTCCTCGGACAGTGCCTCGTCGACGCCGAACGCGGCGGCGTCACCGAGGTAGAGGCCCTGCCAGCCGGTGATGTCGTTGATGTTGATCAGCATCAGGTCTGCGAGGGCGCGGTGCGAGGCGACCTGCTCGAGCTGGTCGCGCATCCCGTCGGCCTTGCTCTGGGCGGAGAGGCCGAGGTAGGCGGCGAGGCCCACGAGGACGCCGCAGGCGGCGAAGGCGGCGGCGAGACGCACTCCGATCTTGAGGTCTCGCAGGGCGTGGCGGGGCGAAGTCATGAAAGCTGTTCTCCGGGTGGCTCGCGGCGCCGTGGACGTCCGTGTCGTCAGGTCACCGCCTCACCCATCGCCCGGGAGCGCCCGGACCTGAGGACTTCGCGCACAGGATTCGCGCACAGAAGCCGCGCGTGGAAAGCGTCAGCGCGGGCGGCGGTAGGCCGGTGCGGCGCCGTTGATCGCGTCGCCCATCCGGTGGATCCGCAGGGCGTTGGTGGAGCCCGGGATGCCGGGCGGGCTGCCGGCGATGATCACCACGAGGTCGCCCTCCTTGACCCGGCCGATGTGCAGCAGCGACTCGTCGACCTGGCGGACCATCTCGTCGGTGTGCTCGACCGGCGCACCCTGGAAGGTCTCCACGCCCCACGTGAGGGCGAGCTGCGAGCGCGTCCGGGCCTCGGGGGTGAAGGCGAGCAGCGGGATCGGACCCCGGTAGCGCGAGAGGCGCTTGGCCGAGTCACCACTGGTCGTGAACGCGACGACGTACTTGGCGCCGACGCTCTCGGCCACCTCGGCGGCCGCCTTCGCGATGATGCCGCCGCGCGTGTGCGGCTTCCACGTCACCGCAGCCATGTGGCTCAGGCCGTGGTCCTCGGTCGACTCCACGATCCGGGCCATGGTCTCGACCGCGACGATGGGGTGGTCGCCCACGCTCGTCTCGCCGGAGAGCATGACCGCGTCGGCACCGTCGAGCACGGCGTTGGCGACGTCGCTGGCCTCCGCGCGGGTCGGGGCGGGAGCCGAGATCATGGACTCGAGCATCTGGGTGGCGACGATGACCGGCTTGGCGTTGCGCCGCGCCTTGTCGATGATCAGCTTCTGGTGGATCGGCACGTCCTCGAGCGGGCACTCCACGCCGAGGTCGCCACGGGCGACCATGATGCCGTCGAAGGCGTCGACGATCTCGTCGATGTTGGCGATCGCCTGCGGCTTCTCGATCTTGGCGATCACGGGGACGAAGATGCCCACCTCGCGCATCACGGCGCGGACGTCGTCGGCGTCGTCGGCGCTGCGCACGAAGCTGAGCGCGACGAAGTCGACGCCGAGGCGCAACGCCCACCGCAGGTCGTCGGTGTCCTTCTCCGACAGGGCCGGCACGGAGACCGCGACGCCGGGCAGGTTGATGCCCTTGTTGTTGGAGACCTTGCCGGGCACGACGACCTCGGTGATGACGTCCTGGCCTTCGACGGCGACGACCTTGAGCCGCACCTTGCCGTCGTCGATGAGCAGCGGATCGCCGGGCTCCACGTCACCGGGCAGCCCCTTGTAGGTCGTGCCGCACTGCTCGACGTCGCCCTCGACGTCGCGCGTGGTGATCGTGAAGCGGGCGCCCTTCTTGAGCTTCACCGGTCCGTCGGAGAAGGTCTCGAGGCGGATCTTCGGACCCTGCAGGTCGGCGAAGATGCCGATCGCGTGGCCGGTGTCGTCGGAGGCCTGGCGGACCATCCGGTACACCGCCTCGTGGTCGGCGTACCGGCCGTGGCTCATGTTGAGCCGGGCCACGTCCATCCCGGCATCGACGAGGGCTCTGATCCCTTCGGGGGTGTTCACCGCGGGACCGAGGGTGCAGACGATCTTGGCTCTACGCACGTGCTTCAGCCTAGCGGGTGTTGGAACGATCCAACCACCACTTCGGCGTCCGCGCGGCGCGCAGGAGGGAAAATCCGTGGTCCGGAGCTCCCCCCTCGCGCGCCGCGCGGCGGGCGCGACCGGGTCAGACGACCAGCGGGCGCTCGTGCGGCTTGATCGGCGCCGGCAGCGTCGTCGATCCGGTCAGGTAGGCGTCGACGGCGGCCGCTGCGCTGCGGCCCTCGGCGATCGCCCACACGATGAGCGACTGGCCGCGGCCCACGTCGCCGGCGACGTAGACGCCCGGGACCGAGGCCGCGTAGGACTCGTCTCGCCGCACGTTGCCTCGCTCGTCGAGCTCGACGCCCAGCTGCTCGACCAGGCCGGGCTTCTCGGGACCGACGAAGCCCATCGCGAGCAGCACCAGCTGGGCCGGGATCTCCCGCTCGGTGCCCTCGACGGGCTGGAACGTCGCGTCGACCTCGACCAACCGGAGCCCGGCGACGTGACCGTCGGCGTCGCCCACGAACTGCTGCGTCGAGACGGCGTACACGCGGTCCCCGCCCTCCTCGTGCGCCGAGGACACCCGGAAGGTCATCGGGTACGTCGGCCAGGGCTGGCCCTCGGGCCGGTCCTCCCCGGGCCGCGGCATGATCTCCAGCTGCGTGATCGAGCGCGCGCCCTGGCGGATGGACGTGCCGAGGCAGTCGGCGCCGGTGTCACCGCCGCCGATGATCACCACGTCCTTGCCCGTGGCGACGATCTGCTCCGATCCGTCCGCGGTCGGGGCCTCGCCCAGCGCGGCACGATTGGCTTGCGGGAGGAACTCCATGGCCTGGTGGATGCCGCCGAGCTCGCGGCCCGGCACGGGCAGGTCGCGCGCCGCCGTCGCCCCCATGGCGAGCACGACCGCGTCGTAGCGGGCGAGCAGCTGCGGGCCGGTGAGCTGGCCACCCACGTCGACGCCCGCACGGAACACCGTGCCCTCGCGGCGCATCTGGTCCAGTCGGCGGTCGAGGTGCTTCTTCTCCATCTTGAACTCGGGGATGCCGTAGCGCAGCAGGCCGCCGATCTTGTCGGCACGCTCGTAGACGGCGACCGTGTGGCCGGCGCGGGTGAGCTGCTGGGCGGCCGCCAGTCCGGCGGGCCCGGAGCCGATGACCGCCACGGTCTTGCCCGAGAGCCACTCCGGCGGCTGCGGGCGGACGTAGCCCGAGCCCCAGGCGCGGTCGATGATCGAGACCTCGACGTTCTTGATGGTCACCGGGTCCTGGTTGATGCCGAGCACGCAGGCGGTCTCGCAGGGTGCCGGGCACAGCCGACCCGTGAACTCCGGGAAGTTGTTGGTCGCGTGGAGCCGGTCCATCGCGCCGTCCCAGTCGTCGCGCCAGACCAGGTCGTTCCACTCCGGGATGATGTTGCCGAGCGGGCAGCCCTGGTGGCAGAACGGGATGCCGCAGTCCATGCAGCGTCCGGCCTGGGTGTTGATGATCGGGAGCAGGGCGCGCCCGATCCCGTCGGGGTAGACCTCGTTCCAGTCCTTGACCCGCTCGCCGATCTCACGGCGCGAGGCGACCTCGCGACCGTGCTTCAAGAAACCCTTGGGGTCAGCCATGAAGGACCTCCATGATCCGTGCGGCGGCCTCGTCCTCGTCGAGGCCCTCCTCGAGGGCCTCCTCACGAGCCTCGAGCACGCGCTTGAAGTCGCTGGGCATCACCTCGGTGAAGCGAGCCAGCGAGGTGTCCCAGTCGGACAGGAGTGCCGTGGCGACCGCGGAACCGGTCTCCTCGGCGTGCTGCTCGACGAGCGCCCGGAGCTCCTCGGCGCCCTTGCCCTGCACCGGTGCGAGCTCGACGAGCTCGGGGTTGACCCGCGACTCGTCGAGGTCGAGCACGAAGGCGTAGCCGCCGGACATGCCGGCCGCGAAGTTGCGACCGGTCGGGCCGAGCACGACGACGATGCCGCCGGTCATGTACTCGCAGCCGTGGTCGCCCACACCCTCGACGACGGCGCTCGCGCCGGAGTTGCGGACGCAGAACCGCTCCCCCACACGACCGCTGAGGAAGATCTGCCCCGAGGTGGCGCCGTAGCCGATGGTGTTGCCGGCGATGATCTGCTCGCCCGCCTCGAAAGCGGCGGCCCGGTCGGGGCGCACCACCAGGCGGCCGCCGGACAGGCCCTTGCCGACGTAGTCGTTGGCGTCACCTTCCAGCCGCAGGGTGATCCCGCGCGGCACGAAGGCTCCGAACGACTGGCCCGCAGACCCGGTCAGGGTGATGTCGATCGTGCCGTCGGGCAGGCCGTCACCGCGGTAGCGCTTGGTGACCTCGTGGCCCAGCATCGTGCCGACCGTACGGTTCACGTTGCGGACCGCGACCTGGGCACGGACCGGCTCGCCGGACTCCAGCGCCGGGGCGGCGATGGCGATCAGCTCGTTGTCGAGCGCCTTGTCGAGGCCGTGGTCCTGCGTCCTGGTGTTGCGCAGGTCCTGGTCCGCGAACTGGCCGAACTCACCGTGGGCCGACGCCTGGTGCAGGATCGGCCGCAGGTCGAGCCCGGAGGCCTTCCAGTGGTCGACCGCCTGCGCGACGTCGAGCGTGCCGACCTGGCCGATGGCCTCGTCGAGGCTGCGGAAGCCGAGCTCGGCGAGCAGCTCGCGCACCTCCTGGGCGATGAACTCGAAGAAGTTCACGACATAGTCGGCCTTGCCGCTGAAGCGCTCGCGCAGCACCGGGTTCTGGGTCGCGACGCCCACCGGGCAGGTGTCGAGGTGGCAGACCCGCATCATGATGCAGCCGCTGACGACCAGCGGCGCGGTCGCGAAGCCGAACTCCTCGGCGCCCAGGAGCGCCGCGATGACCACGTCGCGCCCGGTCTTGAGCTGGCCGTCGGCCTGCACCACGATCCGGTCGCGCAGCCCGTTGAGCAGCAGGGTCTGCTGGGTCTCGGCGAGGCCGAGCTCCCACGGGCCGCCCGCGTGCTTGAGCGAGGTGAGGGGCGAGGCGCCGGTGCCGCCGTCGTGGCCGGAGACCAGCACGACGTCGGCGTGCGCCTTCGACACCCCGGCTGCGACCGTCCCGATGCCGACCTCCGAGACGAGCTTCACGTGGATGCGCGCCGCCGGGTTGGCGTTCTTGAGGTCGTGGATCAGCTGCGCCAGGTCCTCGATCGAGTAGATGTCGTGGTGCGGCGGGGGGCTGATCAGGCCGACGCCGGGCGTGGAGTGCCGGGTCTTGGCCACCCACGGGTAGACCTTGTGACCGGGCAGCTGGCCGCCCTCGCCGGGCTTGGCGCCCTGCGCCATCTTGATCTGGATGTCGTCGGCGTTGGTGAGGTACTCGGACGTGACGCCGAACCGTCCCGAGGCGACCTGCTTGATCGACGAGCGTCGCTCGGGGTCGTAGAGCCGGTCGGGGTCCTCACCGCCCTCACCGGTGTTGGACTTGCCACCGAGCCGGTTCATGGCGATCGCCAGCGTCTCGTGGGCCTCCTTGCTGATCGACCCGTAGGACATCGCCCCGGTGGAGAAGCGCTTGACGATCGCCGAGACCGGCTCGACCTCGTCGATGTCGATCGGCTCCCGGCCCGACCCGCTGGCGTCCTTGAAGGTGAACAGCCCGCGCAGCGTCATGAGTCGCTGCGACTGCTCGTTCACCCGGTCGGTGTACTGCTTGAAGATGTCGTAGCTGCCGGTGCGGGTGGAGTGCTGCAGCCGGAACACCGTCTCGGGGTCGAACAGGTGCGGCTCGCCCTCACGACGCCACTGGTACTCGCCGCCGATGGCGAGCTCGCGGTGCGCCGGCGCGATGCCTCCCCGCGGGTACGCCGTCGCGTGCCGGCGCGCGACCTCCTCGGCGATCGTGTCGAGCTCGATGCCGCCGAGCTTGGACGTCGTACCGGTGAAGTAGCGGTCGACGACCGACTGGGACAGGCCGACGGACTCGAAGATCTTGGCGCCGGTGTAGGAGGCGACGGTGGAGACGCCCATCTTGGACATCACCTTGAGCACGCCCTTGCCGAGCGCCTTGATCAGGTTGGCGACGGCCTTCTCGGGGTCGACCTTCACGTAGTAGGCCTCGCGGGCGAGGTCCTCCACGGACTCCATGGCGAGGTAGGGGTTGACCGCCGCCGCGCCGTAGCCGACGAGCAGGGCCACGTGGTGGACCTCGCGCACGTCACCGGCCTCGACGAGCAGGCCCACCTGGGTGCGGGTCTTCTCGCGGACGAGGTGGTGGTGGATCGCGCCGGTGAGCAGCAGCGACGGGATCGGCGCCAGGTCGGCGGTGGCGTGACGGTCGGAGAGCACGATGATCCGGGCACCGTCGGCGATCGCGGCGGACACCTCGGCGCTCAGCTCGTCGAGCCGCGCGGCCAGGGCCTCCCCTCCCCCGGCGACCTCGTAGAGGCCGCGGACGATGTGGACCTGGAAGCCCGGCATGTCGCCGTTGCGGTTGATGTGGCGGATCTTGGCCAGGTCGTCGTTGGAGAAGACCGGGAACGGCAGCACGACCTGCCGGCACGACGCCGGCGTCGGGTGCAGCAGGTTGGCCTCGGGACCGATGGAGCCGCTCAGCGAGGTGACGAGCTCCTCGCGGATGGCGTCGAGCGGCGGGTTGGTGACCTGCGCGAACAGCTGGGAGAAGTAGTCGAACAGCAGTCGCGGCTTGTCGCTCAGTGCTGCGATCGGGGTGTCGGTGCCCATCGAGCCGAGCGCCTCACCGCCGGTGTTGGCCATCGGGCTCAGCAGGACGCGCAGCTCCTCCTCGGTGTAGCCGAAGATCTGCTGGCGCCGCGTCACCGAGGCGTGCGTGTGGACGATGTGCTCGAGGTCGTCGAGGTCGTCGAGGTGGATCAGCCCGGCGTGCAGCCACTCGTCGTAGGGGTGCTCGGCCGCGAGCTGGCTCTTGACCTCCTCGTCCTCGATGATCCGGTGCTCCTCGGTGTCCACGAGGAACATCCGGCCCGGCTGCAGGCGGCCCTTGCGCACGACCGTGGCGGGGTCGAGGTCGAGCACGCCGACCTCGGAGGCGAGGACCACGAGGCCGTCGTCGGTCACCCAGTAGCGCGAGGGGCGCAGTCCGTTGCGGTCCAGCACGGCGCCGACCTGGGTGCCGTCGGTGAAGACCACGCAGGCGGGCCCGTCCCAGGGCTCCATCAGCGTGGAGTGGAACTCGTAGAACGCGCGACGCTTGGGGTCGAGGTCGCGGTGGTTCTCCCACGCCTCCGGGATCATCATCAGCACCGCGTGCGGCAGGGACCGCCCGCCGAGGTGCAGCAGCTCGAGCACCTCGTCGAAGGACGCCGAGTCCGACGCACCCGGCGTGCAGATCGGGAACAGCCGCTCCAGGTCGCCGGGGATCAGGTCGCTCTCGAGGAGCGCCTCGCGGGCGCGCATCCAGTTGCGGTTGCCCATCACGGTGTTGATCTCGCCGTTGTGCGCGATGAACCGGAACGGGTGGGCCAGCGGCCAGCTCGGGAACGTGTTGGTCGAGAAGCGCGAGTGCACGACCGCCATCGCCGAGGCGACCCGCTCGTCGGTCAGGTCGGGGAAGACCCGGTCGAGCTGGTCGGTGGTGAGCATGCCCTTGTAGGCCAGCGTGCGCGAGGACAGCGACGGGAAGTAGACGTCCGTCTCGGACTCGGCGCGCTTGCGCAGGCAGAACGCCAGGCGCTCGAGGCCCATGCCGGTGACCCGCGCGCCCCGGCCGGCCACGAACAGCTGGGCGAAGGACGGCATCACGCTGCGGGCGGTCGCGCCGAGGGTGGAGTCGTCGACCGGAACCTCGCGCCAGCCGAGGACCGCGAGGCCCTCCTCATCGGCGATCTCCTCGATGCGCTGGCGCGTCTTGGCCACCGTGTCGGCGTCGCCGGGCAGGAACGCGGTGCCGACGGCGTACGCGCGGGCCGGCGGCAGGTCGAAGTCGACGACCTCGCGCAGGAAGGCGTCGGGGACCTGGAGCAGGATCCCGGCGCCGTCGCCGGAGTTCACCTCGGCGCCCGCGGCGCCCCGGTGGTCGAGGTTGCGCAGGGCGGTGAGCGCCTTGGCCACGATGTCGTGGCTGGCCTCACCCGTCAGGGTCGCCACCATGGCGACGCCACAGGCGTCCTTCTCGTGGCGCGGGTCGTAGAGACCCTGCGCAGGAGGGAAGCTCGGCGGGAATGCGTGCATGGAGGCATTCTCCCGTCGTCGTCTCGGGTGCCGGCGGATCCGGTGGTGCGATCCCAGGCGTGCCGAGGGGTGGGCGTTACCGCTGGGGACGACGTTGGCCCGAGCGAGACGGAATGTATCACCGCTGTCAGGCCGCGGCGGTCGCCGTTTCAGGCCGTGGGACCGGCGGTCTCCCGCTCCCCGGTCCCGTCGGTCCCGTCGGCGTCGTCGGGGTGGTCGCCGTCGGCCCCGTCCGGCTCGCGGGTCACGGGCTCGCGGGCGCGCACCACGTCCTCGCGCCCGGGGTGGCGACGGGCCGACCAGAGGAAGAACGCGGTGGCGAGGACGAACAGGACGATCGAAGTCCACACGTTGAGGCGCAGGCCGAAGACGTCGTCCATCTGCACGTCGTCGATGCGCAGGTTCTCGATCCAGCCGCGACCGGCGGTGTAGAGCATCACGTAGAGCGCGACCACGCGACCGTGGCCGAGCCGGAAGCGCCGGTCCAGCCAGATCAGCAGCGCGAAGGCGGCCAGGTTCCACAGGCACTCGTAGAGGAAGGTCGGGTGGTACGTCGCCACGTCGAGGTACTGCGCGGGGCGGTGGGCGGCGTCGATCTCCAGGCCCCACGGCAGGTCGGTCGGTCGGCCGTAGAGCTCCTGGTTGAACCAGTTGCCCCAGCGACCCATCGCCTGCGCCACCAGCACGCCCGGGGCGAGCGCGTCGAGCAACGGCAGCAGCTTGATGCCGCGCAGCCGCGCGCCGATCCACACGCCGAGCGCCCCGAGGGCGATGGCACCCCAGATGCCGAGGCCGCCGCGCCAGACGTAGAGCGCCGTGACGGGGTTCTTGTCCTCGCCGAAGTAGAGCTCCCAGTCGGTGATGACGTGGTAGAGCCGGCCGCCGACGAGACCGAACGGCACCGCCCAGATGGCGAGGTCGCTGACCTCGCCCGGCTCGCCGCCACGCGCGATCCAGCGCCGCTCGCCCAGCCAGATGGCGAAGACGATGCCGGCGATGATGCACAGCGCATAGGCACGGATCGGCACGGGGCCGAGGTGCCACACGCCCTCGGACGGGCTGGGGATGGAGAGCAGGGTCACCAGGGGGGACGCGAACGGCAGGGCGAACGGCATGGGGAGCATCATCCTCGGTCGAGCAACAACGTGACGTCGTGGGCCAGCTGCGCCTGGGAGACGTCGTAGTCCCAGAACACCGGGGTCTCGTCGTCGGCGTCGATGGCCATCACCTGCGTGCCGTGCGTGACGTCGTAGCCGCCGCTGGGCAGCTTGTCGCCCTGCTCGATGCCGATCTTGAGGCTGAGGCCGATCTCGATGATGTCGTCGAGGTCGCCGGTGAGACCGATGATGCTGGGGTCGAAGGCGTCGACGTAGTCCTCGACGACCTGCTCGGTGTCGCGCTTGGGGTCGGTGGTCACGAAGACCACGTCGAGCCGGTCCTTCTGCGCCTCGTCGAGGCGGGTGAGCGTGCCCGCCAGGGTGGCCATCACCTGTCCGCAGATGTCGGGGCAGTTGGTGTAGCCGAAGAACACCAGCGTGAGGTCCTTGTCGGTGTCCTCCGTGAGGCTGTAGGCCTCCCCCTCGGTGTCGACCAGCGGGGTCGAGGAGACCTCGAAGGGAGGGTCCAGCTCGGTGCCGGTGAGCTCGGCCGGCTCCTGGGTGCCACCGCAGGCGGCGACCACGCCCAGCAGCGACACCGCCAGCAGGGTGCGGGCTCTACCCACGGCGTACGCCCTCGGCGAGGTCGGCGGTGAGTGCGCGCAGCGCCTCGAGCCCGGCAGCCTCGTCGCCGGGGTGGTCGAGCAGGGCACGGACGAAGGCCGAGCCGACGATCACGCCGTCGGCGAAGCGGGCGACCTCGGCGGCCTGGTCACCGTTGCTCACGCCGATGCCGACCGCGACGGGGATGTCGCCGGCGGCGCGCACCCGGCGCACCAGCGGTCCGGCCAGGTCGGAGGTCGCCTCGCGGGCACCGGTGACGCCCATGACGGCGGCGGCGTAGACGAAGCCCCGGCTCTCGGCCACGGTCATCGCGACGCGTTCGTCGGTCGAGCTCGGCGCGACGAGGAACACCTTGTCGAGGTCGTGCTCATCCGCCGCGGCGATCCACGCCGAGCCGTGGTCGGGGGTGATGTCGGGCGTGATCAGCCCGGCTCCCCCGGCCTCAGCCAGGTCGCTCGCCCAGCGCTCGACGCCGTAGCGCTCGACGGGGTTCCAGTAGGTCATCACGAGCGTGGGCACACCGGTCTCGGCAACCGCGCGCACCACCTCGATCACGTCGCGGGTGCGGACGCCGGCGTCGAGGGCCTGCTGGGCGGCGTCCTGGATGGTGGGGCCGTCCATGACCGGGTCGCTGTAGGGCAGGCCGACCTCGATCGCGTCGCAGCCGGCCTCGACCATCGTGCGCATCGCCCTGATCGAGCCCTCGACGCTGGGGAACCCGGCCGGGAGGTAGCCGATGAGGGCCGCGCGGTCCTCCGCGCGTGCCTTCTCGAACGCGGTGCTCGTCGAGGTCACTGTGCCGCCTCGTCCGCGACCTGCTCCAGGTCGGCGTCGGGGCCCAGGTCGGCGTCACCGAGGCCGAACCACTCGATGGCCGTGCCCATGTCCTTGTCGCCGCGCCCGCTCAGGTTCACGATGATCGTCGCGTCAGGGCCCTTCTCCTGCCCCAGCCGCTTGGCGACCTCGAGGGCGCCGGCGATCGCGTGGGCGGACTCGATGGCGGGGATGATCCCCTCGGTGCGGCTCAGCAGCGCCATCGCCTCCATCGCCTCCGCGTCGGTCACCGGCGTGTACGACGCCCTCCCGGACGCGGCCAGCCACGAGTGCTGCGGTCCGACCCCGGGGTAGTCGAGGCCCGCCGAGATCGAGTGCGACTCGACGGTCTGGCCGTCCTCGTCCTGCAGGACGTAGGTGCGGGCGCCGTGGAGCACGCCCGCCTCGCCGGCGTGGATGGTGGCCGCGTGGCGGCCGGTCTCGACACCGTCTCCCCCGGGCTCGAAGCCGTGGATCTCCACGCCGTCGTCCTCGAGGAACGCCGTGAACAGGCCGATGGCGTTGGACCCGCCGCCGACGCAGGCCGCGACGGCGTCCGGGAGGACGCCGTACTGGTCGAGGCACTGGGCGCGGGCCTCGTCGCCGATGCCGCGGCAGAAGTCGCGCACCATGCTCGGGAACGGGTGGGGCCCGGCGGCGGTGCCGAAGAGGTAGGCGGTGTGGTCGACGCTGGCGACCCAGTCGCGCAGCGCCTCGTTGATGGCGTCCTTGAGCGTCGCGCTGCCCGACTCGACCGGGACGACCTTGGCGCCGAGCAGCTGCATGCGGGCGACGTTGAGCGCCTGGCGCCGGGTGTCGACGGCGCCCATGTAGACGGTGCAGTCGAGGTCGAACCATGCCGCCGCGGTGGCGCTGGCCACGCCATGCTGGCCGGCACCGGTCTCGGCGATCACGCGGGACTTGCCCATCCGCTTGGTGAGCAGGGCCTGCCCCATCACGTTGCGGATCTTGTGGGCGCCGGTGTGGTTGAGGTCCTCGCGCTTGAGCAGCACGCGGGCGCCGACCTTCTCCGAGAGCCGCTCGGCGTGGTAGAGCCGGCTCGGGACACCGGCGTAGTCGCGCAGGACCCGCTCGAAGTCGGCGACGAAGGACGCGTCGGCCATCGCGTCCTGCCACGCCACGGTCAGCTCGTCGAGCGCCGCGACGAGGGCCTCGGGCATGAACCGGCCGCCCCAGGTCCCGCCGAAGTAGCCGCGCTCGTCCGCCTCGTAGCGCATCGGACCGCCGGGCAGTGCCTGGCTCTGGGTCTGGCTCTGGGTCTGGCTCATCGGGCCGTCACTCCTGTCATCGCACGTACGGCGGCCTCCGGGTCGCCGTCCTTGACCAGCGCCTCGCCGACCAGCACCGCTCCCGCGCCCTCGGAGACGAAGCGCTGGACGTCGGCCACGCTGGTGATGCCGCTCTCCGCCACCCGGACCACGTCACTGTGGATCTGGGGAGCGAGGCGGCCGAACACGTCGGGATCGACCTCGAGGGTCTTGAGGTTGCGGCTGTTGACTCCGATCAGCTCCGCGTCCAGGGCGAGGGCTCGCTCGACCTCGGCCTCGTCGTGGACCTCGACCAGGACGGTGAGGCCGAGCTCGCCTGCCTCCTCGTGGAGGCGGCGCAGGGTGTCGTCGTCCAGGGCCGCGACGATCAGCAGGGCCAGGTCGGCACCCGCGGCCCGCGCCTCCACGAGCTGGTAGGTGTCGACGATGAAGTCCTTGCGCAGGATCGGCGTCTCCACCGCCGCCCGCACCGCACGCAGGTCGGCGAGGCTGCCGCCGAAGCGACGCTCCTCGGTCAGCACCGAGATCGCGGCCGCACCACCGCGGGCATACGCCTGCGCGAGCTCGGCCGGGTCGGGGATGTCCGCGAGCGCACCCTTGCTGGGGCTGCGGCGCTTGACCTCCGCGATGACGCTCGACCCGCGGGCACGGAAGTGCGGCATCGGGTCGCGCGGCGCAGGTGCGTCGCCGAGGTGGGCGAGGAGGTCGGACAGCGGGAGGGCGGACTCGCGGCGCGCGAGGTCCTCCCGCACCCCGGCGACGATGTCGTCGAGAACGGTCGCTGGCATGGGCTCAGCCTCTCACCCGGGCCCAGCCCGGGCGGGGCCGGTGCCCAGAGGTCGGACGGTGCCGGACCGAGGACGTCCGCAGCCGGTCAGCGGCCGCGGATCAGCGGTCCGGGCTCGGTGATCGGCTCAGTGGTCGGAGGCGTCGAAGCCGAGCCGGGCGAGCACGAGGAACAGCGGGAACGCCACGACCGCGACGATGATGCCGATCCAGAGCAGCGTCATGTTGGCCGGCGTCTGGAGCAGGGCGACGCTGCCGACGACGAAGCCGAGCATCGCGACCGCCACCGCGGTCCAAGCAGCGGGGGTGTTGCCGTGGCCTGACGCCATCGTGGGTGCTCCTTCGTCGTACCGGATCGTTGCGCGCCGAGTCTAGGCGGTCGGGTCCCGGCCCTCGTCGAGGGCCTTCCAGATGTCGATGTTCTCGACCGGTGCCTCGTCGGCTCCGGCGACGCCCACGGTGCCGACGGTGGTCCCGCCGGCCGCCGCACCCGACGTGTCCCGCCCGGCCGCCGGCGCGTCGTACTTCGTGCCCATCTCCGGCCACGACGGCACCAGGCGGACCGCGGCCAGCGTCGTCACGACGCACAACGCCGCCGCGACGAGCGCGGCGTAGTACCAGGCGGTGAAGCTCGTGCTGACCGTGTCGGCGCCGGAGAGCTGCTGCAGCGCGTCGCCGAGCTTGGTGGGCAGGCTCCACCACGCCTCCACCGTGGCGGCGACCAGGCCGAGCGCGGCGACGAGCGCGAGCACGGCGACGGCACGGCGGAACCGGCCGCGCGTGACCAGCAGCACGCCCCAGCAGGCGAGGACCACGAGGGCGAGCGCCAGTGCGAGGGGTGACTCCCCCGCCCCGTTGGCCGAGAGCGTCGAGACCATGGCCTGGTTGTCGTCGGCGCTCGTGTCGAAGGCGCCGGAGCGACCCGCGACCCAGGGCTTGCCGCCGGCGATCGCCCCGAGGGTCGCGACGACGAGCCCGACCAGCACGACGGGCCCGAAGGAGCTCCGGCGGCGATCGCTCCGGGCCGGCTCAGTCATCGAAGCGGTGCACGAGGTCGGCGTCGAAGCAGGTGCGGTCACCGGTGTGGCAGGCCCCGCCCACCTGCTCCACGACGAACAGCAGGGTGTCGCCGTCGCAGTCGAGGCGGATCTCCTTGACCCACTGCACGTGCCCGGAGGTGTCGCCCTTGACCCAGTACTCGCGACGCGAGCGCGACCAGTACGTCGCCCGGCCGGTGTCGATCGTGCGGGCGAGTGCCTCGTGGTCGACCCAGGCGAGCATCAGCACCTCGCCCGAGCCCTGCTGCTGCACCACGACGGGGACCAGGCCCTCGGCAGTGGGGTGGAGTCGGGCGACGAGGTCGGGGTCGAGTGTGAAGTTCACGGCTCCATCGTCTCAGCCTCGCGGGCGGCCCACGTCTCCGCACACGTGCGCGTGACCGGTCCCGGCGTCGGCAGGTCGCGGTCGTCCCACCGCGAGACGGCCTGGACGTCGCGGGTAGTCGAGACCAGGAAGACCTCGCTGGCCGTCGTGACGACCTCAGTGAGCGGCTCGTCGACCTCGCGGGCCCCGCACCAGGCGATGACCAGGTCGCGGGTGACCCCGGCCAGGCAGCCCGAGTCGAGGGTGGGGGTGCGGAGCTCGCCGTCGACGACGTAGAAGACGTTGGAGCCGGTGCCCTCGCACAGGTTGCCGGCGGTGTTCGCGAAGACCGCCTCGGTGCCGCCACGCTCGGCGGCGTACGCCAGCGCGATCACGTTCTCGGCGTACGACGTCGTCTTGAGCCCCGCCGTCGCGCCGTGCTCGTTGCGGGTCCACGGCACGGTGACGACGGTCGTCGCCGGGGCAGGGTGAGAGATGGCGCTGTAGGCCACGGCGAGCGTCGGGGGGCCACCGCCGCGGCCCGAGCCCATCGGGTGCGGCCCAGCCGTCCAGGTGATCCGCAGCCGGCCCATCCGGTCGTCCGCAGCCCCGTCGGCCAGCACCGCGTCCACCCCACGTCGTACGACGTCGAGGTCGGGGGCGGGCAGCCCGAGGCCGGCGGCGGAGCGCTCGAGGCGGTCGAGGTGGCGGCCCAGCGCGAACGGCACCCCGTCGACGGTCTTCACCGCCTCGAACACCCCGTCGCCCACCGTGAAGCCGTGGTCGGTGACCGCGATCGCTCCCTGGGTCGGGTCGGTCAGCAGGTCACCGTTGAGCCACGCACGCATGGCGTCACCCTATGCGGCGCGAAGTGCCGGGCGGACACGCTAACCCGGGACCCGATTTTGGACCCGCGCAACCCATGTACTACTGTTCCACTCGCGCTCAGGACGGGAAACCGGCCGGGGTAGCAAGCGGACATAGCTCAGTTGGTAGAGCGCAACTTTGCCAAGGTTGAGGTCGCGAGTTCGAGTCTCGTTGTCCGCTCGGAGAGGTCTCCCCCAGGTCGTGGGCCTCCACGGTGGGTTGGCCGAGAGGCGAGGCAACGGACTGCAAATCCGTCTACACGGGTTCAAATCCCGTACCCACCTCGCATCATTCACAACTCCACACGGGCGATTGGCGCAGCGGTAGCGCGCTTCCTTGACACGGAAGAGGTCACTGGTTCAAACCCAGTATCGCCCACCACCCCGAAGGCCCCGCAGAGATGCGGGGCCTTCTGCTGTCTCAGCGGCTGGCTTCTCCCCCGGGCTTTTCCCTCGCGGGCCACTCCTGGACTCAGGTCGCCCTGGTGCTCGGGGCGACGAGGCACGCGCGGGGCGACAGTTCCCGCTCGCTCAGGACCCGTCAACATCCTGTTGACGCGGCGTCGAACCGAGGATCACGCTGACGAACAGGAGTCGGCCATCGGGGCTGGCGCGCCACCAGAGGAACCTCATGCGCGGTCGCCAGGCACGTCGAAGTGGAGGAAGGGTGTCCACATGCGTGGCCTGAGCGATTGGACCACCCGTGAACGCTGGGTGGTCGCAGTGATCGTCCTCGTGGCGGTGGCGGTTGCGTTGGCACAGGTCAACGGGGATGACTCGATCGGGTCGGCGCTGGTCTACGTCGCCTTCACGCTCGGCATGGTCGGGCTGGTCGTAGGGGCTGCCGCACTGTCCCGGGGGTCGGGTCGACGGCAGGTCGCCTCAGGGCTCAGCACCGCTCAGAGCGTGATGCTCTCGGCAGGCGTCATCGTCGTGATCTGGGCGGTGGTGAGTTCTGCCCGGATGGACGGCGGGTTCGTGCTGGCAGCGTTCGTTGCGGAGGTGGCGATCGGGCTCGCGTACGTGACCGCAGTCGCCTTGGCGGCGATGGCGATCATCCGCGTTCGGAACCGCTGACCGCGCAGTGGGGCCCGAACGCCCCGTCCCGCCGGTGAAGCCTCGATCGCGGCGGTGAGGACGACCTGGCGTCGCGCACGTGTCCGAGATGTCGCCCTCGATCCGCTCGCCGTAGGGTGAGAAGTCGGACACGTGTCCTTTGCTGTCGGCTGGGGCCGTTCCTACTGGCGGCCACGCTCCACCGTCACCGTCGACCGGGAGACCGCCGCCTGGACGAGGTCGGTGCCCGCGTAGCGCACGACCAGCGGCCTGGTGCCCGCGCGGAGGTCGCGCACGACGAGGTGTGCACGGCCGTCCACGACCTGGCCCTCGACGACCTTCTTGCCGACGCTGACGGTGATGGCGCCGGCGGGCTTGCGCGCTCCGACCGCCTTGACGCGCACGTCGATCACGGCCCGGCCTCGCTTGGCCTCGCTGCGGACCCGCAGCTTCGGGACCGTGGTGACCGGGGCCACGGCGATGGTCTGGGTGGTGGCCCGGAAGTTGCGCCGGTCGAGGGTGACCTCGACGGACATGCTGTGCCCGAGGTCCCCGCGCCGGACGGTGTAGACCGGGTGGGTGGCCTTGGCGACGGGTCGACCGTCGCGCAGCCACCGGTAGGTCGCCGTGGCGTCACCGGGGCGAGCGGTGCCTGCCTGTGCGGTCAGGCGGCCGCCCACCTCTGCGCTGCCCTTCACCCGGGCGGGCGTGACCACGGACACCGGCTTGGCCAGGACGGGTCCGGTCTCGGGCGCCGTGGTCCGTGACTTCCGGTAGGCCTTGGCGCTCGCCGTGACGCGGGCGCTGATGCGGGCACCGATCTGGTCGCGGGTGAGCACGAGGGTCGACCCGGTGGCGTCCGCCAGCGGTTCCCCGTCGGCGTACCACTGAGTGGTGACCTTCGCCGGCTGCGGAGACCACGACGGCACAGTGAGGGTCAGGGTCTGGCCGGCCTCCGGCACGCCCTGGATGGACGGTTGTGCCGAGGGCTGGAACGCGCCCGGCGCGACCGGGGACGTGGCCACCGCCGCCTCCCCCGGCGTGTAGCCGTCCAGCTGCGCCGTCACCTCGGCCGTCAGCGTCTTGCCCTTCACGTCCGGGGTCGGCACGTAGCCCGCTCCGGTCGCGCCGGGGATGGCCGCGCCGTCGGCCAGCCACTGCACGGTGACGCTGGACGGCGTCGGCGTCCAGGCACCGACGGCGACCTCGAGGGGCGCGCCGACCTTCGGCTCACCCGTGACCGTCGGAGGAGCCGTGGGCTCGACCACGCGGTCGTTGAAGTGGATGAACCCGCTGGGCCAGCCTCCACCGGTCTTGGTGATCCGGCGCCAGTGGAAGTCGCCTCCCCAGTAGTCCTCCGAGACGATGATCTCGGTGTCGGAGATGACCTGCTCCACGTAGGCCACGTGACCTGCCGACCCGGCGGGGGTCACGTGGGGCGGATACCACGCGACGGCGCCGACGCGAGGCGACTGGTCCGTGATGCCGGCCATCGCCACGCCCCAGTTCGACGCGTTGCCGTTGCCCTCCCACGGCCGCGTGTTCGGCATCCCGGACTGGATGAGCCGGTAGGCCACGTAGTTCGTGCAGTTGTGCCCGGTGAACATGCGCCAGTACGACGTGCCGGCCGCCTGCCGGTAGCCGCCGTCGCCGTACCCGGCGGCCGCGCATCCCTGGTAGCCGGTGCAGAGGTAGCTCGAGGACGCGAGGCTGATCGGAGCGGTGGTGCTCGGCATGCCCACGAGCAGGACCAGCAGCGCCCCGGCCACCAGCGTCGCGGTGTCACGGGCCCGACGTACGGCGTCGCGCAGCCCGCTCGCGAGTCCGGAGGAGGGCGGCTGTGACGTGTGTGGCGCTTGTGACTGTTGGTGCACGAGAGGCGATGCTATGAGTCATATGTCAAGCGCGCCACGCCGATGAGTGAAGAACAATTGTGTAATTCGTTTTCGGACGCGTGGCTGAGCGTCAGAACTCGTAGCCGAACTCGCGGATCGTCCTCCGGAAGCGCTCGGCGACGATGTCGGCGTCGCCGGGTCCGTAGAGCTCGCGGTAGTGCGGCCCGCTCCCCTGCTTGGCGTGCGGGAGGTCGAGGGCGATGCCGAGGCGGCCCGAGATGTCCGCGACCGCGGCCGGGAGGTCCTCGTAGCGGTAGACCCGGTCGACGACCACGCGGCCGCCGAGGCGGTAGAGCCGCTCGTTGAGGGCGAGCCGGTCGAGGCGACGGGGGGTCCGCACGAACTCGGCGAAGGTCTTGGTGAAGGTCGGCTTGCGCACGCTGTAGCGGTAGGAGGAGGCCACCACGTCGTAGGGGTTCCGCTCGACCGCGAAGGTGAAGTAGGCGTCCCACGTCTCGCGACCGATCACCTCGATGACGCGGCGGGCGCCCATGTGGGCGTACGAGCTGGGGTCGGTGTCGTCGTTCTGGGGCCCGACTCCCCCGGCGGCGGCCCGCAGCTCCTCGTCCTCGGGGCTGATCCGGGTGACGATGTCGTCGGGTCCGCAGTGACGCGAGAGGGCGATCTCGAGGCTGGTGCCCGCGGTCTTGCGGGTCTTGACGAAGACGAACCGGTGGGCGTGCGACGCGATCACGACTGGACGTCCACTCAGTCGTCGTCCTCGGCGAGGTCCTCGCCGTGGGTGCCCGGGCGGGGCGCCCACGGGAGCTCCTTGGCCGGGCGTACGACGATGAGCCGGTCGCCGCGTGCGAGCAGCGAGACCACCGGGTCGAAGTAGCGGTAGACCTTCTCGTCGCGGATGACCGCGATGACCTGGTCGGGCAGCCGCTGCGGCTGCTTGCCGACCTCGGCGACGAGCAGGTCGCGCTCGGCGACCTCGAGGCCCTCGCCGTAGGTCATCAGGTCCTCCATGACCGAGCCGAGCATCGGCGACATCGACGACAGGCCGAGCAGGCGGCCGACCGCGTCGGAGGAGGTGATGACGGAGTTCGCTCCCGACTGCCGCATCAGCGGGACGTTCTCCTGCTCACGCACCGACGCCACGATCCACGCGTCGGGGTTGATCTGGCGCACCGTCAAGGTGACGAGAACGTTGGAGTCGTCGCGGTCGGTGGTGATGATGACGTGGGTCGCCTTCTCGACGCCCGCCTGGCGCAGCACCCCGCGTCGGGTCGCGTCGCCCACGATGCCGACGAGCTGGTCGCGGTTGGCCTCCTCCATCGCCACGAGCCCGGGGTCGACCACGACGATCGCCGAGCGGTCGTACCCGTTGCTCAGGAGCGTCTCGATCGCGCTGCGGCCCTTCGTGCCGTAGCCGACGACGACGACGTGCTCGTCCATCTTCTTCCTCCACCGGGCGACCCGGAACATCTCGCGGCCCTGGGAGGCGAGGACCTCCAGGGTGGTGCCGATCAGCAGGACCAGGAACGCGATGCGTGCCGGCGTGATGACCAGCGCGTTGACCAGCCGCGCCTGCTCCGACTCCGGCGCGATGTCGCCGTAGCCGGTCGTGCTGAGCGTGACGGTCGTGTAGTAGAACGCGTCCAGCATCGACAGGTCGCGCCCCGGATGGGCGTTGTCGCGGTAGCCGGCGCGGTCGAAGTAGACCAGCAGGACCGTGCCGACCAGGATCCCCACGGCCATCAGCACCCGGCGTCCGAGCTCCCACCACGGCGACCGCACCCGCTCGGGCAGGGACACCCGACCCACGCTGGGGTGGCTGCTGGCGGGGTGCACGGTCAGGAGTCTCGCACGATGATCCGGTCGCGCAGGCGTTGCACCAGCTCCAGGCGGGCCCGCGTCGTGTACTTCTGTGGAAAGACCGTGTCGAAGGCCGCGTTGACGGCGGCCCCGATCAGCACGGCGAGCGCCAGCAGGTAGAGCCACAGCAGCACCGCGATGGGTGCGGCAAGGGGGCCGTAGATCGACCGCGACTCGGCCGCCGTCACCGTCAGCACCCAGCGCAGGACGTAGGACCCCGCGATCCAGCAGAACAGCGCGAAGGCCGCTCCGGGGAGGTTGAAGCTCCAGTTCGTCCGGACCGGGACGGACACGTGGTAGAGCGTGGCGAGGAAGCAGATGCAGATCGCGAGCACGACCGGCCAGTAGAGGCTGTTGACGAAGTCGAGGCGGTCCGGGAGCACGCGATCGACCAGCGTGGGGCCGGCGACCACCAGCGGCAGGCTCACGGCGCCGGTGACCATCGCGAGGACGTAGAGGACGAACGACAGCGCGCGGGTGCGCACGATGCCCCGGTGCCCACCGAGGCCGTGCATGATCGTGATGGTGTCGACGAAGACGTTGAGCGCACGCGAGCCCGACCACAGGGCGAGGACGAAGCCGATCGAGATCACGTCGTAGCGTCCGCCGCGCAGCACCTCGTTGATCGTCGGCTCGATGATCCGGTCCACCGCGCGGTCGGTCAGCGCCTGGCGCGAGATCTCGAGGACCGCGTTGCTGATGTCCTCGATCTGGGTGGCGGTGAACCGCTCGCTGACGAACCCGATGGCGCCGGCGAGGGCGAAGACCAGGGGCGGCACCGAGAGCACCGCGAAGAACGCCGCCTCCGCCGCCAGTCCGGTCACCCGGTGCCGCAGGCACGACCCGACGGTGGTCACGATGATGCGCCACAGGTGCTCGCGCCACCGGCGCGCGAGGGCCTCGACCCGGCGCCGGGCAGGGTGCTCCTCTCGCGCCTCGACCATGGGCGCCACGCTATCGACTGGTCCGCCGTCCGGGCCGAACCGCCGCGGCGGGTTTCCCACCCACCTCCGTGGGTAGCGTCACTCCATGCGCCGACTCTCCCGCACACCCGTCCTGGCCGCCGTCGCGATGCTCGGCACGGGCGCCCTCACCGTCTCGCTGCTGGCGTCGCCGGCCGAGGCCGGTCCCCGCAGGACGCGCGTCTCCGCCACGCTCAGCGCGACGGCCACCAACCCCGGCGGGGCCGTGACGCTCTCCGGGTGGGTCAAGGACAAGGGCAAGCAGAAGAGGCGGGTCGTGCTGGAGCAGAAGATCGCCTCCGGCTGGCGCACCGTCGGCAAGGACCGGTCGGCCAAGGGCGGCGCCTACGCCTTCACCGTTCCGACCGACTGGTTCTACTCCACCAGGCTGCGTGCCCGCGTGAAGCCGACACGCAAGCACCGCGGCAGCGTCTCGAAGGCGCACCGCCTCAGCGTCGTGCCGGCGTACACCCCCTTGGGCTCCCCCGACTCGTGGGAGACCCTCGGCCGTTCGCGCGACCGCTGGAACCCGTGCCGGACCCTGACCTACGGCATCAACACCTCGCGCGCGACGCCCGACGCCGGCACCGTCTCGACCGGCATCCACAACACGATGGCCCTGGTGTCGCAGGCGACCGGCGTGCGGTTCAGGTTCGCGGGCGAGACCAGCTCGAACCCGCTGGACCGCACCTGGAAGCGCAAGGACCCCGACATCATCTTCGGGTGGACCACCGACGCCGAGACCAAGCTCGACCTCGGCCCCACCACGGCGGCCCGCGGCGGCTACGACCGCACCCGCCGCGCCCGCGACGCTCGCGGCAAGGCGATCTGGGAGGCCCTCGACGGCGGCGTGGTCTACGACCTCACCGACACCGCGACGATGAACGCCACCGAGTTCCAGCAGCTCACGCTCCACGAGGTCGGCCACGTCATGGGACTCGGCCACGTCTCGGCGCCGGACCAGTTCATGACACCCGGCGTGGAGCTCTACTCGCTGCCGCTGGTCTACCAGGCCGGTGACCTCAACGGCTTCAGCAAGCTCGGTCTGCAGGCCGGCTGCACCCGGCCGGTGCGCTTCCACCGCAGGGCGAGCCTCCAGCGGGTCGCGCCGCTGGCCACCAGCCTGGACTGAGGACCCGATCGGCACCTCCGCCGGGCCCCCACCCTCTACGGTGGGCGCCATGAACGACCAGCAGGACCCCCGCACCGCCACCAACCAGGCACCTCCCCTCGTCGGCCACAACGTGGTGACCGCCGACCACGTGCTCACCGAGGCGCTGGTCCGCCACGGGTCGGCCGACCTGGTCGACGACCTGGCCCCGCTCGGCGCCGAGGCGGGCACCGCGGAGGCCCGCGAGCAGGGTCGGCTCGCCAACCGGCACCACCCCGAGCTGACGACGTACGACCGGTGGGGCACCCGGATCGACGAGGTCGAGTTCCACCCCTCCTGGCACTGGTTGATGGAGCGGGCGGTCGGCCACGGCCTGCAGGCCGCGCCGTGGGAGCAGCAGGAGGCCGGCGACCCTCACGCGCACCTGCGGCGTGCTGCCGGGTTCTTCGCGTGGTCGCAGACCGAGCCGGGGCACGGCTGCCCGATCTCGATGACGTACGCCGCCGTGCCCGCGCTGCGGGCCGACGACGCGATCGCCAAGGAGTGGACGCCGCTGCTCGCCGCCCGCTCCTACGACCCGGGCGTGCGCCCGCGGGCCGACAAGACCGGCGCGCTCGCCGGCATGGGCATGACGGAGAAGCAGGGCGGCTCCGACGTGCGGGCCAACCAGACGCGAGCGGTGCCGACGTCCGAGGACGGCTGGTACACCCTGCACGGGCACAAGTGGTTCACCTCGGCGCCGATGAACGACGTCTTCCTGGTGCTCGGGCAGGCCGCCGGCGGCGTGACGTGCTTCGTCGTGCCGCGCGTGCTGGCCGACGGCACCCGCAACCGGATCGACGTGGTCCGGCTCAAGGACAAGCTCGGCAACCGGTCCAACGCGTCCAGCGAGCTGGAGCTCGAGGGCACCCTCGCCCAGCGGCTGGGCGACGAGGGGCGCGGCGTGCGCACGATCATCGAGATGGTCGCCGCCACCCGGCTCGACTGCGTCCTCGGATCGGCCGCCCTCATGCGTCACGCCCTCGCCGAGGCGTCGTGGCACGTCGCGCACCGGTCGGCGTTCGGCGGCCTGCTCGTCGACAAACCGCTGATGCAGAACGTCGTGGCGGACCTCGCGGTCGAGTCGGAGGCTGCGACGGCTCTGGCGATGCGGCTCGCCGCGGCCGTGGACCGGGCCGACGACCCGCACGAGGCCGCGTTGCGGCGCATCGCTCTGCCGCTCGCCAAGTTCTGGGTGTGCAAGCGCACGCCGGCGATGGTGGCCGAGGCACTCGAGTGCCTGGGTGGCAACGGCTACGTCGAGGACTCCGGACTGCCGCTGATGTTCCGCGAGTCCCCGCTCAACTCGATCTGGGAGGGCTCGGGCAACGTCAACGCCCTCGACGTGCTGCGCGCCCTGGGCCGCGAGCCGGAGGTGCTCCAGGCGTGGATCACCGAGGTGGGCGCGGCCCGTGGCGGCGACAGCCGGCTCGACCGGGCCGTCGACGACACGCTGGCGCTGCTCGGCGACACGTCCGGGATGGAAGCCGGTGCGCGCCGGCTGGCCGGCCAGATGGCGGCCTGCCTCCAGGGCTCGCTGCTGGTGCGCTTCGCCCCCGCCGAGGTGGCGGATGCCTTCTGCGGAAGCCGCCTCGGGACGTCGTACGCCGGGACGTTCGGGATGCTCACCAGCGGCGGACTGCGGTCCGTCGTCGAGCGCGCGACCCCGACGACCTGACCGGCCTGAACCGGCATGGCCCATCCGGGCCATCCGGGGAGACCGATCAGTCAGGGAATCCCGAACGGCCGCGGACCGCGCCCGCCGACACGTATGGTCTGGACCAGGTCAACGAGGGGGGCACATGGTCCAGGGAAGCACGCTGTTCACGGTCGGCACCTTGCTGCGCCATGCCCAGGACGCAGCCGCGCCGGTGCGCGTGCTGGTCTCCGGCACGTGGCTCGACGGCGTGATCGTCGGCGCTGACGGGCTCGGCGTGATCCTCGACGACGGCAACGGCCACCAGGTGCTCGTGCGCCTCGACTCGATCGTGGCGGTGAGCTTCTCGCGCTCCGCCATCGACGGCGAGGACGACGCCCCTGCCGATCAGGACAGCGAGGCGCGCGCCCACTGGGGCGCGGCCCGGCAGCCCATCGAGGCCGGCCCCGTCGGGGGCTGACCCGCTCTGACCGGTCAGGCCAGCGCGCTGCTGACGACCTCCCGCGCCTCGGCCTGCACCTCGGCGAGGTGCTCGGGACCGCGGAACGACTCGGCGTAGATCTTGTAGACGTCCTCGGTGCCGCTCGGGCGCGCCGCGAACCAGGCCGACTCGGTGGTGACCTTGAGCCCGCCGATCCTGGCCCCGTTGCCGGGCGCCTCGGTGAGCTTGCCCGTGATCTGCTCGCCCGCCAGCGACGTCGCGCGGACGTCGTCGGGCGAGAGCGCGCCGAGCTTGGCCTTCTCCTCACGGCTGGCCGGGGCGTCGATGCGGGCGTAGGCGGGGTCGCCGTGCTGCGCGACCAGGTCGGCGTAGTGCTCGCTCGGCGTCCGGCCCGTCGCACCGAGGATCTCGCTGGCGAGCAGCGCGAGCAGGAGTCCGTCCTTGTCGGTGGTCCAGGTCGATCCGTCGCGGCGCAGGAAGGAGGCGCCGGCCGACTCCTCGCCGCCGAACCCGAACGAGCCGTCCATCAGGCCGGGCACGAACCACTTGAAGCCGACGGGCACCTCGACCAGCGGCTTGCCGATCGACTCGGCGACGCGGTCGATCATCGAGCTCGACACGAGGGTCTTGCCGATCCGCGCGGTGTCGGGCCAGCCCGGTCGTGCGCCCCCGAAGAGGTAGCCGATGGCGACGGCGAGGAAGTGGTTGGGGTTCATCAGGCCGGCATCGGGCGTGACGATGCCGTGCCGGTCGGCGTCGGCGTCGTTTCCCGTGGCGATGGCGTAGTCGTCCTTGCGGCCGACCAGCGAGGCCATGGCGTAGGGCGAGGAGCAGTCCATGCGGATCTTGCCGTCCCAGTCGAGCGTCATGAAGCGCCACGTCGGGTCGACGAGCGGGTTGACCACGGACAGGTCCAGGCGGTGGCGCTCGGCGATCTCGCCCCAGTAGGCCACGCTCGCGCCGCCGAGGGGGTCGGCGCCGATCCGGACGCCGGCGTCGCGGATCGCGTCGAGGTCGAGGACCTGCGGCAGGTCGTCGACGTAGGTGCCGAGGAAGTCGTAGCTGCCGACGGCGGCGCGCGCCTTGGCGAACGCCACCCGCTGCACGCCCTCGATGTTGCCGCGGATCAGCTCGTTGGCCCGCGCGGCGATGACCGAGGTGGCGTCGGTGTCGGCGGGGCCGCCGTGCGGCGGGTTGTACTTGAAGCCGCCGTCCTGGGGCGGGTTGTGCGACGGGGTGACCACGATGCCGTCGGCGAGGCCCGCACCCGTCGTACGCCCCTGGTTGGCGCGCAGGATCGCGTGGCTGACCGCAGGGGTCGGCGTGAACCCGTCGCGGTCGTCGACCAGCACGGTCACGTCGTTGGCGACCAGCACCTCGAGCGCCGTCGCCCAGGCGGGCTCGGACAGGGCGTGGGTGTCGCGACCGATGAACAGCGGGCCGTCGTAGCCCTGCTCCTTGCGGTAGTCGCAGATCGCCTGCGTGGTCGCGGCGATGTGGACCTCGTTGAAGGACGTGTTCAGCGAGGTGCCGCGGTGACCGCTCGTGCCGAAGGCGACCTGCTGGGTGACGTCGTCGGGGTCGGGCTCGAGGTCGAAGTAGGCCGTGACGAGGTGGGACACGTCCACGAGGTCCTCGGTGCGGGCGGGCTGTCCTGCTCTCTCGTGGTTGGCCATGCCCCCATCTTGGTGGTCGGAGCGGTCCCCGTCGAGAAAGGCACACCCTTGCTGTCGATTCCTCTCGGGTCCGTCCGTCACAGTGGTGAGGCCGCAGACCGGCGGCCCACCACACCCGAGGAGTTCACCGCGCGATGAGCCGCTACCTGATCCTGCTGCCCGCACCCGAGGCCGAGTGGGCAGACCTGCCACCGGAGGAGCACGAGAAGGGGATGCGCTCGCACGCGCAGTTCCAGGAAGACCTGAGGAGCGGGGGCCACGAGCTGCTGGTCGCCGGTCCGCTCGAGCCGTCGGCGGACGCGACCTCGATGCGACCCGACGGGGCCGGCGGCACGCTCGTGACGGACGGCCCGTTCACCGAGTCGGTGGAGCAGGTCGTGGGCTTCTACCTCGTCCGGTCGGACGACGAGGCCGACCTGCGTGCCGCCTGCGAACGGTGGTCCAGCCGCGGTGAGCTCCTCGAGTTCCGTCGCATGGCCGAGTGAGAGGACGAGCAGACATGGCTGAGTACACCGTGCTGATCATCGGGGACGCCGATCGTTGGTGGACGTCGATGACCTTGACGGAGCGCGAGGAGGGCTACGCCCAGTACGCGAGGTTCAACGAGGCGCTCGCCGCCGGCGGGCACACGATCGTCGGCGGCGCCGAGCTGACCCGCACGTCGGAGGCCCGCTCGATCCCTGCGGGCGGCGGGCCCGCGACCGAGGGCCCGTACGCCGAGGCCGTGGAGGCCGTCGGCGGCTACTACCAGATCCGCACCGACGACCTCGACGGGCTGGTGGAGTGCTGCCAGATCATCGCCGCGACCGGAGACGGCATCGAGGTGCGGCCCAACGTCGACGCCGCGGAGCGGCCCTCATGAAGTACCTGGTGCTGCTGATCGGCGATGGCGCGGAGAAGCCCTGGCCCGAGCAGACGGAGGCGGAGCAGACAGCCGCGATGGCCAAGTTCGGGGCGTTCGACGCGGCGTGCCGGGCGCGCGACGGCATCGAGCTGCTCGCCGGTGAGGCACTGTCCGACTCGCGCGACGCCACGGTGATGCGGACGTCGGTCGACGGCCGGGTCGCGCTCACCGACGGTCCCTACACCGAGGTCATCGAGGGCATGGGCGGGTTCTACCTGCTGGAGGCGCCCGACCTCGACGTGGTCGTGGACCTGCTGCGGGTGCTGCCGGCGTACGACATCCAGATCCACCCGACCATCGACGTCTCCGGCTGAGGAGCCGCATGGACCAGCTCGAGGAGGTCGTGCGGGAGGAGTGGGGCCGGCTGGTGGCGCTGCTCCTCTCGCAGTTCCGCCGGCTCGACCTCGTCGAGGACGCGCTCGGCGACGCGGTCGAGGCCGCCAGCCGCACGTGGCCGGTCGACGGCACGCCCGGCAACCCCGCGGCGTGGCTGATGACGGCTGCCCGGCGTCGGGTGCTCGACCGGCTGCGCAGCGAGGACGTGGCCCGGCGCAAGGAGCCCCTGCTGCGCATCGACGCCGAACGCCACGAGGAGGGAGCACGCACCATGGCCGACGCCGGCAGCCTGGTCGAGGACGACGTGCTGCGGCTGGTGCTGATGTGCGCGCACCCCGCGCTCGTACCCGAGGCGGCGAGCGCGCTGTCGCTGCGCCTCGTGCTCGGCGTGCCGACGCCCGACATCGCCCGGCTGTTCCTGGTCCCGGAGCCGACCATGGCCGCCCGCCTCACGAGGGCGAAGAAGCGCATCGTCGGCGCGGGCATCCCGTTCGCCGTGCCCGACGCGAGCGCGTTGCCCGAGCGCCTCGACGTCGTCGCGCAGACGTCCTACCTGGCCTTCACCGCCGGCTACTCCCCCGGCACCGGCCCCGACCTGCTCCGGGCCGCGGCGTCCGGCGAGGCGATCCGGCTGGTTCGGGTCGTGCTGGGGCTGCGGCCCGACGAGCCCAGCCTGGTCGCGCTGCTCGCACTGATGCTGCTGCAGCACTCCCGCCGCGATGCGCGGGTCCGCGACGGACGACTGGTGCTGCTCACCGACCAGGACCGGACCCGCTGGCATCATGACGAGGTCGCCGAGGCGATCCGGCTGCTGGCCCGCCCGTGCCTGGCCGGGCCGCTGTCGCCCCTCGCGGCGTCGTACGTCCTGCAGGCGCGGATCGCCGCGGAGCACGCCACTGCGACCGCAGCGGAGGACACCCGGTGGGACCGCATCGTGCGGTGGTACGACCTGCTGCTGCAGGTGGCACCGTCGCCGTCGGCTCGCCTGGCCCGCGCGGTCGCCGTCGCCGAGGACAGCGGCACGGCCGCCGGCCTGACTGCGCTTGAGGGGATCGAGATCGCCGACAGCCACCGGCCCGCAGCGGTGCGGGCCGAGCTGCTCGCGCGCGCCGGCGACGTGGACGCGGCGCGCGCGGCGTACGACCAGGCGGTGGCGGCGTGCCGCAACGACGTGGAGCGCGAGTTCCTCGTCGGGAAGCGCGACGCGCTCTAGTCCTCCGGGACGTGCTGCTGCTTGGCCAGCACGGTCAGGCCCTCGTCGACGACGAATCCTCGCGCGAGGTCGGCCTCCTGGTCGACGCCGATCTGGACACCGGCCGGGATGACGACGCCCTTGTCGATGATCGCGTTGCGTACGACGGCGCCCTCGCCGACGCGCACACCGTCCATCAGCACGGAGTCGGAGACCTCGGCGCCGTCCTTGACCCAGACCGCCGGCGAGAGCACCGACTTGTTGACCGTGCCGCCGCTGACGACGACGCCCGGGGACAGGATCGAGTTGAAGGTGGCCACCCCGGCACCGCTGGCACCCTCGACCAGCTTGGCCGGCGGGTGCGGGCCGTAGCTGGTGTAGATCGGCCAGGCGGTGTTGTAGAGGTTGAAGACCGGCAGCGGCGAGACGAGGTCCATGTGCGCGTCGTAGTAGGAGCGCATGGTCCCGACGTCGCGCCAGTAGCCCCGGTCGCGGTCCGTGGAGCCCGGGACCTCGTTGTCCTTGTAGTCGTAGACCGCCGACTCCGACTTGTCGACGAACCACGGCACGATGTCACCGCCCATGTCGTGCTTGGACTGCTCGCGCTCGGCGTCGCGGGTGACGGCGTCGCGCAGCGCGTCGGCGTCGAAGACGTAGTTGCCCATGCTGGCGAGCACCTCGTCGGGGGCGTCGGGCAGGCCGACCGGGTCGGTCGGCTTCTCGAGGAACGCCCGGATCCGCTGCGGGTTGCCCGGGTCGACGTCGATCACGCCGAACTGGTCGGCGAGACCGATCGGCTGGCGGATCGCGGCGACCGTGCACCCGGCGCCGGACTCGACGTGGTCGGCGACCATCTGGGCGAAGTCCATCCGGTAGACGTGGTCGGCGCCCACCACGACGACGATGTCGGGCCGCTCGTCGGTCAGCAGGTTGAGTGACTGGAAGATCGCGTCGGCGCTGCCGAGGTACCAGCGCTTGCCGACGCGCTGCTGGGCAGGCACCGGCGTGACGTAGTTGCCGAGGAGGTTGGACATCCGCCACGTCGTGGTGACGTGGCGGTCGAGGCTGTGCGACTTGTACTGCGTGAGCACGACGACCTTGAGGTAGCCGGAGTTCACGACGTTGGACAGCGCGAAGTCGATCAGCCGGTAGATGCCGCCGAACGGCACCGCCGGCTTGGCGCGGTCGGCGGTCAGCGGCATCAGCCGTTTGCCCTCCCCACCGGCGAGGACGACGGCGAGGACCTTCTTGCGCGGGGGCGTGATGGCCATGCGTCGAAACTAGCCGTCCGCGGGGGCGCGGTCGACCTCCCTCGCGTGCTCGTTTCGGTCTAGGTTCGATTCATGCGGATCGACGTCCTCAGCAAGGAGTACCCGCCCGAGGTCTACGGCGGTGCCGGCGTCCACGTGGCCGAGCTGGTGCGGGCGCTGCGGGTGCTGCCCGACGTGGACGCCCGCGTGCGGTGCTTCGGGGCCCCGCGCTCCGAGCCCGGCACGACGGCGTACGCCGAGCCGGAGTCGCTCGCGGGCGCCAACGCGGCCATCCGGACGCTGGGCGTCGACCTCGCGATGGTCGACGACTGCGCCGGCGCCGACCTGGTCCACTCGCACACCTGGTACGCCAACATGGCCGGCCACCTCGCCGGCCTGATGCACGGCATCCCGCACGTCGTCAGCGCCCACTCCCTCGAGCCGATGCGGCCGTGGAAGGCCGAGCAGCTCGGCGGCGGTTATGCCCTCTCCAGCTGGGCCGAGCGGACGGCATACGAAGGGGCGGCGGGGATCGTCGCGGTGAGTGCGGCGATGCGCGACGACGTGCTGCGCAGCTATCCCGCGGTCGACCCGGCGCGGGTGCACGTCGTGCACAACGGGATCGACACCACCTTGTGGTCGCCGGTGCCCAACGCCGACCGGGTCCGCGAGCTCGGCCTCGACCCCGACCGGCCGAGCGTGATCTTCGTCGGCCGGATCACCCGCCAGAAGGGTCTCCCGCTGTTCCTCCGCGCCGCGGCGGCGCTGCCTCCCGAGGTCCAGCTCGTGCTGTGTGCCGGCGCACCGGACACCCCCGAGATCGAGGCGGAGGTGCGCGGGCTGGTCGACGACCTCGCCGCCGCCCGCTCGGGCGTCGTGTGGATCGCCGAGATGCTTCCCCGCGCCGACGTGGTCGCACTGCTCACTGCGGCGACCGTCTTCGCCTGCCCCTCGATCTACGAGCCGCTGGGCATCGTCAACCTCGAGGCTATGGCCTGCGAGACCGCGGTCGTCGCGACCGCGACCGGCGGCATCCCCGAGGTCGTCGTCCACGGCGAGACCGGCTGGCTGGTGCCGATCGAGCAGGCGACCGACGGCACCGGCACCCCGCTCGAGCCGGAGAAGTACGTCGCCGACCTCGCCGCCGCCCTCACCGAGGCGGTCAGCGACCCCGACCGCGCCCGCGCCTACGGAGTCGCCGGTCGTCGCCGGGCCGAGGAGTCCTTCAGCTGGGGCTCGATCGCCACCCGCACCCTCGACCTCTACTCCTCGCTGACCTGACGCCCGACCGAGGGTGGCGGCACTTCGCAGCCAGGACCGCCTCTCGGACGCGATCTGCCGCCACCCCCTGCCCAGCCGGCACCGGCGGATGCCGCGACGCCCCGGACCGAGGACGGTCCGGGGCGTCGCGGTGGTGGGTCAGCGACCGGCGGGGACCACTTCCTCGGCCAGCGAGGCGGGCGCCGGCGAGGTGTCGTGGTCGTCGACCATCGTGGCCTCGTCGAACTCGTCCTCACCGGCGAGCACCCGGTCGAGCTGGGCGCGGTCGAGGGTGCCGGTCCAGTGACCGATGAGAACGGTGGCCACCGAGTTGCCGGCGAAGTTGGTGACCGCGCGGGCCTCGGACATGAAGCGGTCGATGCCGACGATCAGGCCGACGCCGTCGAGCAGCTCCGGACGGTGCGAGGACAGCCCGCCGGCCAGGGTGGCGAGGCCGGCTCCGGTGACACCGGCAGCACCCTTCGACGCGATGACCATGAACAGCAGCAGGGAGACCTGCTCGCCGATCGAGAGCGGCTTGTCGAGCGCGTCGGCGATGAAGATCGACGCCATCGTCAGGTAGATCGCGGTGCCGTCGAGGTTGAAGGAGTAGCCCGTCGGCACGACGACGCCGACCGTCGTCTTCTCGACGCCGGCGTGGTTCATCTTCGCGATCAGGCGGGGCAGGGCCGACTCGGAGGAGGAGGTCGAGACGATCAGGAGGAACTCGCGGCCGAGGTACTTCAGCAGGCTGAAGATGTTGACCCCGGTCGCCATCTTGAGGATCGCTCCGAGCACGCCGAAGACGAAGACGAAGCAGGTGAGGTAGAAGGCGACCATGATCGTCGCGAGGCTCTTGAGGGCGTCGACGCCGGTCTCGCCCACCACCGCCGCGATCGCCGCGAAGGCGCCGACGGGTGCGGCCCACATGATCATCGCGAGCACCCGGAAGACCAGGCGCTGGAGGTGGCCGATGCCGGTGAGGATCGGCTCGCCAGAGCGGCCCATCGCCTGCAGCGCGAAGCCGACGAGCAGTGCGACCAGGAGCGTCTGGAGCACCTCACCGGAGGTCAGCGAGGAGAGCAGCGAGTCGGGCACGATGCCGGTGATGAAGTCGGTCGTCGACCCGTGGGCCTCCGCGGCCTGCTCCTTGCCGATGCCGGCGACGTCGTCGGACAGGTTGAGGCCCTTGCCCGGGTCGAGCAGGTTGCCGACCACCATGCCGATGGCCAGCGCGACCGTCGACATCGTCAGGAAGTACGCCAGTGCGAGCCCGCCGACCTTGCCGACCGCAGCCGCGCTGCGCACCGACCCCACGCCGAGCACCAGGGTGCAGAAGATGACCGGCTGGATCATCATCTTGATCAGGGCGACGAACGTGGTGCCGATCCACTTCAGCCCGACGGCGAAGTCCGGGAGGACGAGGCCGGTCACGGCCCCGAGGATCACCGCGATGATGACCGCGATGTAGAGGTAGTGGGTGCGGTCGCGCCGCCGCTCGGGCGTGGTCACCGGTTGCGTGGTGCTCATCTGGTCCTCCTGGGCTCCGGGTCCCGGCGATCGCCGGCCCGACCGCAAGAGTCGTCGAGCCTGTGAGTCCCGTCACCGTTCTGTTCGTTGTGTTCGCCGTCACAGGTGCCCACGGACGTGCGGCACAATGCGCGACATGACGCGTCGCGCCCAGGGCGAGAGCCCGGTGGCCCGCCAGATCCTGCTGCTGCAGGTCGGTGTCGTCGTCGTCCTCGTGGTCACCGCCGTCGCGCTGGCGGCCCTCGACGCGCGCCGCGACTCCCGCAAGGCGGCCCGCGAGCAGGCCACGGTCGTGGCCCGGTCGGTCGCCGACTCCCCCTTCGTACGCCGGGAGGTGGTGACAGCCGACCCGACCACGGCGCTGCAGCCGTTCGCCGAGGAGGTCCGCCGCGACACGGGCACCGACTTCGTGGTCATCATGAGCACCGACCGGGTCCGCTGGACCCACCCGGACACCAGCCGGATCGGCGGCACCTTCGTCGGGGGCACCGGCGGCGCGCTGGACGGGAAGGTCTTCACCGAGGAGAAGACCGGAACGCTGGGGCCCTCGGTCCGGGCCGTCGTGCCGGTGAGCGACGGCGACCAGGTCGTCGCGATGGTCGCGGTGGGCATCACCGTCGACCGGCTCGACCGGCAGCTGCTCGGCGACCTGCCCGGCATCGCCCTCGCGGCCGGGGTGACGCTGCTCGCCGGCCTCCTCGGCGCGTGGCTGATCGCACGACGCCTCCGCCGCCAGACCCACGGCCTCGGCGAGCGCGAGATCACCCGGATGTACGAGTACTACCGCGCCGTCCTCGGCGCGGTGCGCGAAGGACTGCTCCTGGTCGACTCCGACATGCGCGTGCAGCTGGTCAACGACGAGGCCGTCCGCCTGCTCGCGCTGCCCGACGAGGTCGAGGGGCGTCCGCTCGCCGAGCTCGGGCTGCCGCCCGGACTCGTCGCTGCGGTCGAGCAACGCACGGCGGTCGCCGACCAGACGTACGTCCTGGGCCACCAGGTGCTCGTGCTCAGCACGTCCCCCGCCTACTGGCACCAGGACGAGGTGGGCGCCGTCGTCACGGTCCGTGACCGCACCGAGCTGCAGGCGGTGACCGGCGAGCTCGACCTGGTGCGCGGTCTGACCGAGTCGCTGCGCTCGCAGAACCACGAGTCGGCCAACCGCCTCCACACCATCGTCTCGCTGGTGGAGATGGGCCGGCCGGAGCAGGCGATCGAGTTCGCCACCCAGGAGCTGCAGGTCGCCCAGGGGCTGGCCGACGTCGTCGTGTCGGCGGTCGAGGAGCCCGTGCTGGCCGCACTGCTGCTCGGCAAGACGGCACAGGCGGCCGAGCGCGGCATCGACCTCGACATCGAGGGCGAGCTGCCCTCCGAGCTGCCGGTCGCGCCGCGCGACCTGGTGGCCCTGGTCGGCAACCTGGTCGACAACGCCTTCGACGCGGTGGCCGAGACCCGCGCCGAGCGCGCGCAGCGGGTGCGCGTCGGCCTGGCGGGCGACGCACGCTCGCTCCGGATCGAGGTCGACGACTCCGGTCCCGGCATCCCGCCGGAGGACCGGGCGCAGGTCCTCGACCGCGGCTGGTCCAGCAAGGCCGCCGAGGGGCGCGGCCTGGGTCTCGCGATCGTCTCGCAGGTCGTCTCCCGCCACGGTGGGCGGCTCGAGGTCACCGACTCCTCGCTCGGCGGCGCGCGGTTCGCCCTCACTGTCGAGACGGCCGACGGAGGCGACCTCCGATGAGCGTGCGGGTGCTGGTCGTGGAGGACGAGGTCGTCGCCGCCGAGGCCCACGCGACGTACGTCGGGCGCGTCCCGGGGTTCGAGCTCGCCGGGGTCGCCCGCTCCGCCGGCGAGGCGATGCGCCTGCTGGCCCGCGACGACGCCGTCGACCTGGTGCTCCTCGACATGCACCTCCCCGACGGCCACGGCCTGGGCCTGCTGCAGCGGCTGCGCGCCGAGGGCCGCACCGTCGACGTGATCGCGGTGACCTCGGCCCGCGACACCGAGGTGGTGCGCCGCGCGGTGTCGCAGGGCGTGGTGCTCTACCTGCTCAAGCCCTTCACCTTCGCCGCCTTCCGCAGCAAGCTCGAGCAGTACGCCGAGTTCCGCGCGCGGCTGGAGAGCGCTCCCGGCGACGTGGTGCAGGACGACGTCGACCAGCTCTTCGGGGCGCTGCGCAGCCGACCGACCGGCGACACGCTGCCCAAGGGGATGAGCCTGGACTCGCTGCGCGCGATCGTGCTGGCGCTGCGCCAGCGGCCCGACGGCCTGTCCGCGGCCGAGGCCGGGGCGGAGATCGGCGTCTCCCGGGTGACCGCCAGGCGCTACCTCGAGCACCTCGCGGACGAGGGCCGCGTCACCCGTCAGCCCCGCTACGGAGGCGCCGGCCGTCCCGAGGTCGGCTACGTCTGGACCGGCGCCGACGGGTGAGCCCGGACCTCAGCCCAGGACCAGTCCGGGGTAGAGCGGGTGCTTGTCGAGCATCTCCGCCGACTGGGCGGTGACACGGTCCGCGACGCCGTCGCCCAGGACGTACGACGCCCTGCTGGGCTCGCCCGCCTTGGTCGTCCCGGCCTCGGTGTTGCTCAGCACGTCGACGATCAGCTCGGCGACCTTGTCGAACTCGTCGTGGCCGAACCCACGCGTGGTGAGCGCGGGCGTGCCGAGCCGGACGCCGGAGGTGTACCAGGCGCCGTTGGGGTCGGCAGGCACCGAGTTGCGGTTGGTGACGACACCGGCGTCGAGCAGCGCCGACTCGGCCTGGCGGCCGGTCAGCCCGAAGGACGACACGTCGAGCAGCACGATGTGGTTGTCGGTGCCACCGGTGACCAGCGTGGCGTCGCGGCTCAGGAAGCCCTCGGCGAGCGACTTGGCGTTGTCGGCGACCTTCTGGGCGTAGGACTGGAACTCCGTCGTGCGGGCCTCGGCGAACGCGACGGCCTTGGCGGCCATCACGTGCGACAGGGGGCCGCCGAGCACCATCGGGCAGCCGCGGTCGACGTCCGCGGCGAACTCCTCCTGCGCCAGCACCATGCCGCCGCGCGGCCCGCGCAGCGACTTGTGGGTCGTCGTGGTGGTGATGTGGGCGTAGGGCACCGGGTTCTCCTCCCCGGTGAAGACCTTGCCGGCGACGAGCCCGGCGAAGTGGGCCATGTCGACCATGAGCACGGCGCCGACCTCGTCGGCGATCTCGCGCATCTTGGCGAAGTTCACCCGGCGCGGGTAGGCCGAGTAGCCGGCGACGAGGACGAGCGGCTTGAACTCGCGCGCCTTGGCGGCGACCGCGTCGTAGTCGAGAAGCCCGGTCCCGGGGTCGGTGCCGTACTGCTGCTGGTGGAACATCTTGCCGCTGATGTTGGGGCGGAAGCCGTGGGTGAGGTGGCCGCCGGCGTCGAGAGACATGCCCAGCAGGCGCTGGTTGCCGAACTCGTGGCGCAGCGTCTCCCAGTCGGCCTCGGTGAGCTCGTTGACGTTCTTGGCCTGCATCTTCTGCAGGTAGGGGGTCTCGACGCGGTTGGCGAGGATCGACCAGAACGCGACCAGGTTGGCGTCGATGCCGGAGTGCGGCTGGACGTAGGCATAGGGCGCGCCGAACAGCTCCCGGGCGTGCTCGGCGGCGAGTGACTCGACGGTGTCGACGTTCTGGCAGCCGGCGTAGAAGCGGTGCCCGACGGTGCCCTCGGCGTACTTGTCGCTGAACCAGGTGCCCATGGTCATCAGCACGGCCGGCGAGGCGTAGTTCTCCGAGGCGATCAGCTTGAGCGAGCCGCGCTGGTCGGCGAGCTCCTGGCGGGTCGCCTCGGCGATCCGCGGCTCGACGGAGGCGATGACCTCCAGGGCCTGGGTGTACGCGCTGCTGATGAGGGAGTCCGTCATGGCGGACAGCCTAGGACGATCCCTTCATCGCGCGTACACCGGAACCGACGTCACGTATGGTCGCCGGGACGAAGGAGCTTTACTTTGCCAACCCGCCTCTGGTCGCTGTGCGGAAGCGCGGCGCTGGCCGCCACCGCTCTTGTGATCGCGCCCGGTTCCCCCGCCCCCGCCGAGGGAGCGACCACGCCGTCCGTGACCGTCGCCAGCGGGGCGCGGATGTATCCCGCCTACGACCCCGCGACCACCAGGTACGCAGTGTTCCCGGCGGCGGACGGATCAGTACGGGTCGACGTCACCGACGCCACGGACGTGGCATTCAACGGAGTCCCCGATGCCGATGGCACCAGGACGTTCACCGGCCTGCGCGCCGGCGAGGAGATCTCCGTCTTCATCGGCAGTGGGCAGGAGCGCCGCGCCGTTGCCTTCTACGTGGTGCCGGATGGCTTCCCCACGCTGGCCGCCGAGTCGACGGATGCCCCGGTCGAGCCCGGCAACATCGCGCTCACGCTCGATCGCTACGACAACAGCACGGCCCCGCGCTTCGAGACGATCGTGGACCGCAATGGAGTGCCGGTCTACACCCGCTCGCACGCCGAGCGGGTGCTCGACCTCAAGCTCAACGGCAACGGTCGCTTCACCGTCCATCGACCCACGACCACCGCCGGCCGGACGGGCGGCGCGCTGGTCGAGCTCGACGACCAGTTCCGGGAGGTGGCCCGGCACGAGACCGCAGGCCTCGAGAACACCGACGACCACGACTCCCTCCTCCTGCCCGACGGGTCGGAGTGGCTGATCGCCTACGAGCCCAATGCAGCGACGGGGCTCATCGACTCGGTCATCCAGCACCTCGGTCCGGACGGCAGCGTGCTCTGGCAGTGGACGAGCGCGCCGTACGCGGACGAGACGGTGGTCCCCGGTGACGTGGACTACGCCCACATCAACTCGATCGAGGTGCAGCCCAACGGCGACGTCCTCGCGTCCTTCCGCAACTTCAGCTCCGTCTTCCTGATCCGGCCCACCACCGACCCTGCCGACGACGAGGTGGTCTGGAAGCTGGGCGGCCGCACGAGCGACTTCACCTTCCCGGCCCTGTCCGACGGGAGCGCCGACACCGGTGTCTGCGCGCAGCACTCGGCGAAGATCCTGACCAACGGCCACGTCCTGGTCTTCGACAACGGTTCCGGCGCCTTCTTCGGACGTCCCCTCTGCGTCGACCAGCAGGACCCGGAGCGCGGCTCGGTCTATCGGCCCTCGACCCGCGTCGTCGAGTTCGAGCTCGCCGGCGGAATCGCCACACCTGTGAAGACCTACGGCGAGAGCGACCGGTTCGCGTGGTTCATGGGGTCGGCGACCCAGTTCGACAGCGGCAACATGCTGATCGGCTGGTCCTCCGCGCCGTCCTCGATAGCGGCCGAGACAGATTCGGCGGGAAGGACCATCTGGAGGCTGAGCGACACCCAGCAGCCGGTCGACGGGGTCGTTCCGCGGGCCTACATCAGCTATCGCGCCGCACTGGTGCCGGCACGTGACGGGTTCGACCCCGAGGTCGCCGTCGACGGACCCGCGGACGGCACCAGCGTCACCCAGGGCTCCGTCGTACCGGTCTCGTTCTCGTGCACCGACCGGGGCGGCTCGACGCTGCAGTCGTGCGACGGGCCGGCGGGGCGGCAGCTCGACACCAGCGTCCCCGGAACCCACACCTGGTCCGTCACGGCGCGCGACGGCTCGGGCGGCACGACGACACGCAGCCGGTCCTTCACCGTCGTCGCACCCGTCGTCCCGCCCCCGACACCGACCACGCCGCCGAGCGCGGTCTCGAGACCCGACCTGGCGCTGCGGGTGCCGCCCGGCCGCTGGGTGGGCACCGGCTCGCTCGCCCCGACGGCCCAGGTCCTGCGCACGAAGGTGCGCCCAGGTCGTACCGTCCGGGCGACGTTGCGGGTGCGCAACGCAGGCGGCGCCCGCGGCCGTTTCGTGCTGCGTGCTCCGCGGTCGCTCGCACGGGGCACCCTCAGGGTGTCCTACGTCCACCGTGGGGTCGACCGCTCCCGCAGGCTCAGCCGTCACGGCTGGCGTACGCCCGCGCTCGCGCCCGGCCAGGTCCTCCGCCTGAGGGTCCGCGTCAAGGCCGGCGCGTCCGCCAGCGCAGGACGACCTGCCGTGCGCGTCGTGGCGACGTCCCCTCAGGGGCGGCGCGACGTCGTCCGGCTCCTCGTGCGTGTGACCCGGGACATGTGACCTGGACCGCACCGACGCCCGGCCAGCAGCGTGACCGGACCGCCACCGTCTCACTATCCGGGCACGCATCCCACATGTCGGGATTTCACCTTGTGGAACAGGCGTCCACTCCCTGAGACTTCTTGACATGGTCACCGCTTCCACCCACGCACACCTTGTGGTCCGACGTCACGTCGACCTCATGCGCGTGGGCAGCGCGACCTGTTGGCATCGCTGACGCCGCCAGAAGTCCCTCCGCGCTCAACGTCGCGCGCGGCACTCCTCAGCGAACAGGAAATCTCCTGATCATGCCCGACCTCAGGTTCACGCCCCAGGCCGCCCAGAACACCGAGATCCCGCGCCCCAAGCGCGCCGAGGGTCAGTGGGCGCTCGGCTACACCGAGCCGCTCAACAAGAACGAGCAGTCCAAGAAGGACGACGACCCGCTCAACGTGCGGGACCGCATCCTCCACACCTACTCGCGACGCGGGTTCGACTCGATCGACCCCGCCGACCTGCGCGGGCGCTTCCGGTGGATGGGCCTCTACACGCAGCGCGCCCCGGGCTTCGACGGCGGCAAGACCGCCCAGCTCGGGGAGGAGGAGCTCGACGACCGCTTCTTCATGATGCGCGTGCGCACCGACGGCGCGATCCTCGACGCGGCCGCGCTCCGCACGCTCGGTGAGGTGTCGACCGCCTACGCCCGCAACACCGCGGACATCACCGACCGCAACAACATCCAGTACCACTGGATCGACATCGAGAGCGTCCCCGCCATCTGGGAGCGCCTCGAGGCGGTCGGCCTGTCCACCCTGGAGGCGTGCGGCGACGGCCCGCGCCCCTTCCTCGGCTCCCCCGTCGCCGGCATCGCCAAGGACGAGATCATCGACGGCAGCGAGGCGCTCGCCGAGATCAAGCGCCGCGCGCTCGACAACCCGGCGTTCTCCAACCTGCCGCGCAAGTTCAAGACCGCGCTGACCGGCCACCCGAGCCACGACGTGGCGCCGGAGGTCAACGACGTCTCGTTCGTCGGCACCGTCCACCCCGAGCACGGCCCGGGCTTCGACCTCTGGGTCGGCGGCGGCCTGTCCACCAACCCGATGCTCGCCCACAAGCTCGGCGTCTGGATCCCGCTCGACGAGGTCGCCGACGCCTGGGAGGGCGTCGCCGGGATCTTCCGCGACTACGGCTACCGCCGGCTCCGGTCCAAGGCCCGCCTCAAGTTCCTCCTGGCCGACTGGGGCAAGGAGAAGTTCCGGGAGGTCCTGGAGAACGAGTACCTCCACCGCGCCCTCGTCGACAACCCCTCCCCCGAGGCGCCCGTCGTCCAGGGTGACCACATCGGCATCCACGAGCAGAAGGACGGCCGCTTCTACGTCGGCGCCGCCCCGGTCGTGGGCCGCATCGACGGCACCACGCTGAGCGCGCTCGGCGACCTCGTCGAGCACTACGGCGCGGCCGGCGCGCGGCTGACGGCCTACCAGAAGCTGGTCGTGATCGGCGTCGCCGCCGAGGACACCGCCGCCTTCGCCGACGACCTCGAGAAGATCGGCCTCACCGCCCGTCCCAGCAACTGGCGCCGCTCCACGATGGCCTGCACCGGCATCGAGTTCTGCAAGCTCGCCATCGTCGACACCAAGGAGCGCGCCCGCCGCCTGGTGACCGAGCTGGAGAAGCGCTTCCCCGACCTCGACACCGACATCTCGGTCAACGTCAACGGCTGCCCCAACGCCTGCGCCCGCACCCAGGTCGCCGACATCGGCCTGAAGGGCCAGCTCGTGATGGACGAGGCCGGCCGACAGGTCGAGGGCTTCCAGGTGCACCTCGGCGGGGCACTCGGGCTCCACACCGCGATGGGCCGCAAGCTGCGCGCCCACAAGGTGACCAGCGCCGGACTGGACGACTACGTCACCCGCGTCGTGTCGGCGTACCTCGAGGACCGCACCGACGGGGAGCGCTTCGCCGCCTGGGTGGCCCGCGCCGACGAGAAGCTGCTGCGCGGCGAGCCCGAGCTGGCGGCGGTCTGAATGAGCGAGCGAGCAGTCCCGTTCCACTGCCCCTACTGCGGGGACGAGAACCTGTTCCCCCAGGAAGGCGCGGGGGCCTGGGAGTGCCGCTCGTGCCTGCGCGCCTTCACCGTCCGGATGACCGGCATGATCCGACCGGGTGGAGGAGCGGCATGAGCGCCTCCACCCAGGCGGCCCGCGACTTCAAGGGCACGCACACCGAGGGACGTACGCCGGAGGAGCTGCGCGAGCTGGTCTCCCACGTAGGCGCCGAGCTCGAGCTCGCCCCGGCCGAGGTGATCATCGAGTGGGCCGTCGCCACCTTCGGCGACCGGTTCGCCATCACGTCCTCGATGGGCGACGCCGTGCTGGCGCACCTCGCCTCCACGGTCGCCCCCGGCATCGACGTGGTCTTCCTCGACACCGGCTACCACTTCGTCGAGACCATCGGGACCCGTGACGCGGTCGGCGCCACCCTGCCGGTCAACCTGCGCACCGTCAGCACCCCGCTGACCGTGGCCGAGCAGGACGCGCAGTACGGCAAGGACCTCTACAAGACCGACCCCGACCTCTGCTGCGCGCTGCGCAAGGTCCAGCCCCTCAACGACGCCCTTGCCGAGTACGACGCCTGGGCGACCGGCCTGCGTCGCGCCGAGACCCACAACCGGGTCATCGCGCCGGTCGTCGGCTGGGACGCCCGCAAGGGCAAGGTCAAGGTCTCGCCGCTCGCGCGCTGGAGCGACGAGCAGGTCGAGCGCTACGTCGTCGACAACGGCGTGCTGGTCAACCCGCTCGTCCACGACGGCTACCCCAGCATCGGCTGCTGGCCGTGCACCCGTCGCGTCGCGCCCGGCGACGACCCGCGCAGCGGGCGCTGGGCCGGCACCTCCAAGACCGAGTGCGGCATCCATGCCTAGGCCACCCCACGACCTCCACCACCGGGACGACAGCGCCGTCGCACCCGCACCCACGAAGAAGCACCGCACCACCACACATGATCGGAGGCACCCCTGATGGCTGCTCCTGCTCTGGTCGCCCTGGCCCACGGAAGCCGGGACCCGCGTTCGGCCGCGACGATCAAGGCGCTCGTCGCCGAGGTCAAGGCGATGCGCCCCGACCTCCGGATCGAGACGGCGTTCCTCGACCTCTCCAAGCCGTCGTTCGACACGGTCGTCGACCGGCTCGTGAAGGCCGGTCACGACGAGATCGTCGTCGTCCCGCTGCTCCTCACCGAGGCCTACCACGCCAAGGTCGACGTCCCCGAGGCGATCGCTGCCGCGATGGCCCGCCACGACGGGCTCAAGATCCAGGCCAGCCGGATCCTCGGCATGGAGGCCGCCTTCCTCGAGGTGCTCGACGTCCGCCTCCGCGACGCCCTCCGGGCGGCCCGGGTGCGCGAGCTCGACGCCCTGGTCCTCGCCGCCGCCGGCTCCTCGGACCCGCTCGCCAACCAGGCCGTGGCCCGCATCGCCCGCACGTGGGGCGCGCGGCACCGGCTGCCGGTCACCGCGGCGTTCGCCTCGGCCGCTCCCCCTGCCGCCGGCGAGGCCGTGCGCGCGTTCCGCGGCGAGGGCAAGCGCCACATCGCGGTCGCGTCGTTCTTCCTCGCCCCGGGCCGGTTGCCCGACCGGGCGACCGAGCTCGCGCTCGAGGCCGGCGCGGTGGCCGTGTCCGACCCGCTGGGCGCCCACCCTGCGGTCGCCCGGGCGATCCTGGCCCGCTACGCGGTCGGCGCCGTCGAGCTCGTGCCTGTCTGAGCCGGACGGGCCACGATGATCGTGGAGTGCGCGGGCCACCGGGTGGCTCGCGGACTCCACGATCCGCCGGCGGCTCCCGAACATCCTGGGGACTCAGGCGCCGGACAGCGTCAGGGTCGTGCCTCGTAGACGTGGTTGAACGGGGTCTCGGCGACCTTGCGGAACCGGGTGAACCCGGCGTCGGTCACGACCTGGCGGATCGCGGCCTGACCCGCCTGCGCGCCGAGGGCGTAGCCGCCCGGCTGCGAGACGGCACTGGGCACGCAGAGGAAGGTCGAGAAGCCGTAGAACACCCGGCCGACCGGGTTGAGGTTCTCGGCGACCGTGTCCCCTGCCGCGGGCTCCACGATCATCCAGGTGCCGTCGGGGGCGAGCGCGCGCCGGATGTGCTGCGCGGCGCCCAGGGGGTCACCCATGTCGTGGAGGCAGTCGAAGGTGGTCACCAGGTCGAGGTCGTGCTCCTCCAGGGCCTGGGCACCCGCGACGTCGAAACGCACGCGGTCGCCGATCGCCGCGACCGCGGCACGCTCGCGCGCAGCCTCGATCGAGCCCTGGTGGTAGTCCGACCCGACGAAGGTGCTGGCCGGGAACGCCTCGGCCATCAGCAGCGTGGAGGCGCCGTGGCCGCACCCGAGGTCCGCCACCCGGCCACCTCGCTCGAGCTTCGCCGGGACCCCGTCCAGCGCTGGGATCCACTCGGTGAGCAGGTGCATGAGGTAGCCCGGACGGAAGAACCGCTCGCAGCCGTTGAAGACGTCTTCGTCGTGCTGGTGCCAGCCGTAGCCGGAGCCCGTGCGGAACGCGTGCTCGATCTCCGGCATCGCCTTGAGGGCGCCCAAGGCGAGCTCGAACGCACCGGGCAGGAAGATGGGGCCGGAGGGGTCGGTCAGCGCGAAGGCCTGCTCGGGTGTCATGGAGTACGTCGCGCTGGCGGCGTCGTGCTGCACGTAGCCGCCGGCGGCCTGCCCGCGCAGCCACTCGTCGACGTAGCGCGGGTCGGTGCCGGTCCGGGTGGCCAGTCCGCGCGCGTCGGTGGGTCCGACGGCGAGGCCGCGGTAGAGCCCGAGCCGCTCGCCGAGGAGCACGTTGCCCGCGCCCATCGTGGCGCCCAGGTCGCCGACGAAGCTGCCGACGAACTGCATCAGCGCGTCCATGTCGATCGCGGGTGCCGCCTGTGGCTCGGTGGTCTGGTCGGTCGTCTCGTCGATGGTGGTCATCTGGGTCTCCCTCTCGAGGCAGTTCGGGTGGATGCTGTGGAGAGACCGTGCTCCCGAGCGGTTGCGGGACGGTTGCAACACCACTGCAACCGGGACGTCGGAGACTGCTCGGGTCCACGGAGGAGGTGGTGCACGTGCGGGCACGCGAGCCGGACAGCAAGGGGTACGTCGACGTCGGCGGCGTCCGCCTGGCGTGGGAGTCCTACAACGACACCGCCGCGAGCACCGTGCTGTTCGTACCGATCGACACGTGCGTGCACAGCCGGGCCTGGAAGGGGCAGGTCGCCTACCTGGCCCAGCACCACCGCGTCGTCACCGTCGACCCCCCGGGCAACGGGGAGTCGGACCGGTCCCTCGATCCCGCGGCCTACGCGGACCTGGCCCTGGTCGAGGACACGCTCGCCGTGCTGGACCACCTCGGGGTGGCGCGTGCCGTGCTGGTGGGGATCTGCGGGAGCGCGTGGCAGGCACTGCTGGCCGCGGCCCTGCACCCCGACCGCGTGCAGGGGGTCGTCGCGGTCGCGCCCAGGGTGCGTGACCGGACACCGCCCTTCCCCGTCCGGCTGGAGGCGCTGCAGCACTTCGACGAGGAGCGCGACGACTACTCGGGCTGGAACGGCAACAACCGGCACTACCTGCCCGAGCACTGGCCGGACTACGCCGCGTTCTTCTTCGACCAGATGCTGCCCGAGCCCCACTCCACCAAGCAGCTGGAGGACATCGTCGGCTTCACCCGGCAGACGACCGGCGCGGTGATCCTGGCCGAGACGGCCGGCCCCCGCTTCCCGGACACCGCTGACGAGGCCGAGGCGCTGCTGCGCGGCATCACCTCGCCGGTGCTGGTGGTCCAGGGGACGGCCGACCGCTGCCAGCCTCCCCAGCGCATCCGGAGCGCCGCCGAGTGGACCGGCGCCGAGCACCTCGTGCTGGAGGGCTCGGGGCACCTGCCGATGGCTCGGCACCCGGTCGTGGTCAACCGCGCCATCAAGGCGCTGGTCGACCGGGCCGTCGGCGCGCCGACGCCGCCGAGGCCCCGTCGGACGAGCCGGCGTCGTCCCCGGGTGCTCTACCTCTCCTCCCCCATCGGCCTCGGCCACGTGCGCCGCGACCTCGCCGTCGCCGACGCGATGCGCGAGCTGCGGCCCGACCTCGAGGTCCAGTGGCTCACCCAGTCGCCGGTGGCGGAATTCCTGGAGGAGCGCGGCGAGTCGGTGCACCCGGCGTCGCGGCTGCTGGCGAGCGAGTCCGGCCACTTCGAGGCCGAGGCCGGTGAGCACGACCTGCACGCCTTCGACGCCGTACGCCGCATGGACGAGGTGCTGGTCAACAACTTCATGGTCTTCGACGACCTCGTGGAGCGGGAGTCCTTCGACCTGTGGGTGGGCGACGAGGCGTGGGACCTCGACCACTTCCTCCACGAGCACCCGTCCCTCAAGCGTGCACCGTTCGTCTGGATGACCGACTTCGTGGGCTGGGTGCCGATGCCGGACGGAGGCGAGCGGGAGGCGTTCCTGACCGCTGACTACAACGCCGAGATGGTCGAGCACGTCTCCCGCTACCCCGCCCTCCGCGACCGCTCGGTCTTCGTCGGGGACCCCGAGGACGTCGTCGACCTTCCCTTCGGACCGGACCTCCCGACCGCTCGCGCCTGGACCGAGGAGCACTTCGACTTCGCCGGCTACGTCATGGGCGAGCGGCCCGACCCGGCACAGCGCGACGAGCTGCGCGAACGGCTCGGCTACGGCCCCGACGAGGTGGTCTGCCTGGTCTCCGTGGGAGGGTCGGGGGTCGGCCACCACCTGCTGCGGCGGGTGGCCGCAGCGCACGGCCCCGCCTCGGCGCGCATCCCCGGGCTGCGGATGGTCGTGGTGACGGGTCCGCGCATCGACCGGGAGGCTCTCGCCCTGCCGGACGGCGTCGAGGTGCACGGGTTCCTGCCCGACCTCGACCTCCACCACGCGGCGTGCGACGTCGCCGTGGTGCAGGGCGGGCTCAGCACCACCATGGAGCTGACCGCGGCGCGCCGGCCGTTCGTCTACGTGCCCCTCGAGCACCACTTCGAGCAGCAGGTCCACGTGCGGCACCGACTGGACCGCCACCGTGCCGGGCGCGCCCTGGCCTACGCCGAGACCGACCCGGACCGGATCGCCGAGGAGCTCGTCGCCGCGCTCGCGCGGCCCGTGGACTACCTCCCGGTGCCCTCGGACGGCGCCGCTCGCGCAGCCCGGCTGACGCTCGAGGCGCTCTGACGCGGGGCCTGGCCGACGGCCTCCACCCGTCGGCGCACGGACGGCCACGAGTCGGTCGTCGCCTCGCGCAGCGGGGCGAGCAGCCGGGCGGCTTCCGCGTCGTCGCCCCGCGCCCGCGCCGCGCCGGCCAGCAGGAGGTAGGCGTCCGCGCCGACCAGCCACGCCCGCCCGGGCGGGCAGTCCACCTCAGCGAGCGCCTCGGTCGCACCGCGGGTCAGCTCGCCGGTGACCGCGGCCAGGGCGGACGCGCACAGCAGTCGGCCCGGGCGCGCCGTACCGCTCAGGGCGGCGAGGCCGGCGCGGGCCACGGACTCCGCCTCCGCCGTGTCGCCGGTCTCGACGAGCGTGGCGGCCAGCAGGCCCGCGGCCCACGAGTGCCACCACGGGTGGTCGACGGCCGAGGTGGCCTCGACGGAGCGGCGGCCGAGGCGACTCGCGTCCTCGAGGTCGCCGGCGAGGCGGGCCAGCCAGCCGTCGTACGCGAGGAGGTAGCCGGCGTAGGCCGGGAAGCCGCTGCGCCGGTTGAGGTCGAGCGCGTCGCGCAGCAGCCGCCTCGCCTCGTCCCAGTCGTCGTGGGCAGCCGGCACGAACGCCGACTCGAACACCACCCATTGCAGCAGCCAGGCGTCGGGTCGCTCGCGCAGCAGCGGCTCGAGCTCCTGCACGGCCGCAGCGAGGGCGGGAGCGTCGCCGAGGTGCCACGCCACCGTCTTGAGGCCGTCGAGCGCCAGCACGAGCCCGTCCGGCGAGCCCGACGCGCGGACCCGCTCGATCACCCGGTCGGCACGCGCACTCGCGTCGGCCAGCCGCAGCCGGCTCGCCTCCAGCACCGTGAGACGGGTGCCGAAGTCGGCCTCGGCCCGCCGGTCGCCGAGCTCGGCAGCGAGGCGTACGCCGTCCTCGAGCGGACCCAGCAGCTCGTCGGCCGACAGCTGGGCGCCCACCGCCGCGTCGCCACCACGCGCGCGCAGGGCAGCCAGCTCCAGGCGCCGCTCACCGATGCTGCGGGCCCAGGCGAGGGCGGCGTCGATGTCCTCGATGGCGGCACCCCAGCTCATCTCCGCCTCGTGCACGCGGCCGCGCACCAGCAACGCCCGGGCGCGCGTCTCGGCCGCCAGCCCCGGGACGGCCAGGCAGCGCTCCACCAGCGTCCGGGCGTCCTCCACCGCCGCCCGGCGCAGCGCCTCCTCCCCGGCCAGCAACCAGCCCTGCGCGGCGCGGGCGTCGTCACCGACGGCGTGCGCGTGGGCAGCCATCACCTCGGGCCGGTCGCTGGTCAGGTCGGCGGCGCGCCGGTGGTAGGCGGCAGCCACCGCCGCCGGAAGGGCGGCGTACACGCATTCCTGGAACACGTCGTTGGTGAACTCGTAGACCGCGCCGCTGCGCACGAAGAGCCCGGCGCGGGTGAGCTCCTCGCCGTGGCGCGTCGCAGCGACCTCCGACACCTCGGCCAGCCCGGCCAGCAGGCGCGCGTCGAGGCGCCGACGCAGCACGGCACCCGCCTCCACCACGGAACGGCACTCGGGTGAGAGCCCATCGACACGGGCGAGGACGCCCTGCGAGAGCGAGGCCGGCACGCCTGTGTCGCCGCTGCCCAGTGCGCGCAGGCACTCGACCACGCTGAGGGTGTGGCCGGCGGTGCGTGCCATCACCTGTCGTCCGCGTGCCCCGAGGCCGGCCGCGGCCGCGAGGGCGACCACCGCCTCGGGGCCGAGCGGACCGAGCTGGACCCGCCTGGCCCGGTCGCCGAGGCGTTCGGCGACCGTCTGGTCCTCGCTGCGGACCGCGCCGACGAGCAGCACCCGCGACGAGGCGAGCTGGCGAGCGAGGTAGCCGAGCAGGTCGACGGTGGCCGCACCGGCGTCCTGCAGGTCGTCGAGCACCAGGACGAGCGGGCGGGTGGCCGAGAGCCGCCGCAGCGCCGCGGCCGCCGCGTCGTAGGTCGCCCGGCGCTGGAGGTCGGGGTCGGCCGGCGGAGGGGGCGCGTCCGGGACCACCGCCGCGAGGTCGGCGACCAGGGACACCCACGCAGCCTCGTGGCCGCGCAGTGTCGCCGCGAGCTGGTCGTGCTGCAGCCCCGCGAGCGCCGGGCGCAGCGCGTCGACGAACGGCTGGAGGAACAACGACCTCTCCGCCGGGTGGCACCTGCCCCGCAGCACCTGCCCGCCCGACGCGGTGCCGAGGTCTGCCACCGCGTCGAGGAGCCGGGTCTTGCCGATGCCACCCTCACCGACGACGAGCACGAGGTCGGCCTCGCTCGCGGACACCACGCCCTCCCAGGCGGCCCGGAACAGCGCCATCTCCTCCTCCCGCCCCACCAGCAGCACCTCCGGCGCCTCGCCTCGCGGCCGGGGCACGGACGACGCGGCGTCGCCGCCGACGTCCGTGTCCCGCAGCAGCGCGAGGTGCAGGTCCGAGGTGGCGCGGGCCGGGTCGGTGCCGAGGTCCTCGCTCAGGGTCCGCGCGAGCCCGTCGTACGCCGACAGCGCGGCGGCGACCCGGCCGTCCGCGGTCAGCGCGCGCATCAGGTCGCGGACGGCGAGCTCGTCATAGCCGTCGGCGCGCGTCCCGTCGGTCGCGACCCGCACCGCCGCCGCCGGGTCGAGCGTCAGGAGGGCGGCGACGCGGTGGTGGCGCGCGTCGCGTCGGAGCTCGTCGACGTCGCGGCGCAGCTCCAGCACCCAGTCGTCGTCAGCCTCGTCGAGCAGCGCGGTCTCGGCTCCGAGCAGCTCGAGGGCCGCGGCGGCCGCGGACTCGGCGAGGGCGTGCTCGCGGGCCGCCAGACGCGCCGCGGCCTCGGCCAGCCACTGCTCCGCCTCGACCAGGTCGAGGGACCACGCGCCTCCGAGCGCGTAGGCGCCGGGGCGGCCCACGACGAGCCCGGCACCGAGGGTGCGCCGCACGCGGCTCACGAGCGTCGCGACGTTGGCGGCCGGGTCGGCCGGCGGTGCGTCCCGCCAGAGGGCCGCGACGATGCGGTCCGTGGCGACCGGTCGCCCACGTGCCGCGGCCAGCAGCGCGAGGAGCGTGCGCGCCTTGCGGCTGCCGAGCTCGCGGCCCGAGCGCGCGCCGTCCCCCGTGTCCACCGCGAGCGTGGACGACAGTCGGAGCCGGACGATGCCTCCGGGCGGGGTCACGCGACGAGTATCCGCCTCCGCGTGCCGCCGCGGAACGCCTCAGCCGACCAGGCGCTCGCGCAGGTGCTCGAGCTGGCGGGCCGGGTCCTCGGTCACGCCGCCGTGCACCGGCCCGGGCTGCAGCACCGTGCTGCGCGGAGCCTTGAGGAAGCCGAAGCGCTGGCCGAGCGACTGCCGGGCCGCCTCGCCGGCGCGCTCGTCCCCGCGGCACACCAGGTCCACGAAGGTCAGGGAGTCACACACCTGGTCGACGTCGACGCGCGCATCCAGGGCGCGCAACCGGTCGGCGTCGACGTTCCACACCACGTCGAGGAAGTCCGCGGACTGGCAGTGCAGCACCACGCCCACGTTGAGGAACTCCTCGCGGTCCGGCCGGGGCACGCACCGCAGCACGACGTACTGGTAGGCCATTCTCGTCGGCATGCTCGTCGGCATGCTCGTCGGCGTGCCCGTGGGCGTGCCCGTCGGCGCGCTCACCGGGCCACCTCCGGCAGCCACTGGCGCGTGCCGAGGCGGGCGTCGAGGAAGTCGACGTAGGCCGCACGGAGGTCGTCCGGCCCCAGCTGTCCGGACCCGTCGGCGCCCGGGACGGGCTCGAGCCAAACGTCCGGGACGGTGGCGAGGACCTCGGTGAAGACGTCGCGGTCGAGGACCGCCGAGATCTCCGCGTCGAGCTCGCGCGCCCGGCCGGTGCAGGTCTCGAAGACGTGGCCGCTGACGTCCCACGGCTGGGCGGCGAACTTCGCCGGGTCGGTCGTCCCCGAGCGCCAGCCGTGGTGGAAGTAGAGCGAGGCCCCGTGGTCGATGACCCAGAGGTCGCCGTGCCAGACCAGGAGGTTGGGGTTGCGCCACGAGCGGTCCACGTTGGCGGTGAAGGCGTCGAGCCACAGCACGCGCGCACCCTCGTCGTCGGCCGCGCTGACCTGGCCGTCGACGCCGAACGACCCGGGAAGGAAGTCGATGCCGAGGTTGGGCCCGACGCTGGCGTTGAGGAGGTCCTGCACCTCCTCGTCGGCCTCGTAGCGGGCCAGCTCGGGGTCCAGGTCGAGCACCACGAGGCGCGGGGTGCGCAACCCGAGCCGGGTGGCCAGCTCGCTCACGATGACCTCGGCGACGAGCACCTTGGCGCCCTGGCCGGCACCGCGGAACTTGCAGACGTAGGTGCCGAGGTCGTCGCCCTCGACGAGCCCGGGCAGGCTGCCGCCCTCGCGCAACGGCGTGACATAACGGGTGACGGTCACCAGCGGGAGTGCCGTGGACATCACCGGACCGGGGACTCCGCGTCGAGCCGGGCCTGCTGCTCGGCCACGTCGAAGTCGGCGGCCGGCCACTGCAGGTCGAGCCCGCGCAGGGTGTCCAGCAGCAGCTGGCCGATGGCCAGGTTGCGGTACCACTTCTTGTCCGACGGGATCACGTGCCAGGGCGCCGCGTCGGTGTTCGTGCGCTCCAGCGCGATCTCGTAGGCGTCGCGGTAGGCCGGCCACAGCGCTCGTTCGTCGAGGTCGCCCGGGTTGAACTTCCAGTGCTTCTCCGGGTTCGCCAACCGCTCGGCCAGCCGCTCCTTCTGCTCCTCGGCGCTGATGTGCAGCATGCACTTGATGATCGAGAAGCCCCGGTCGGCGAGACCGGCCTCGAAGTCGTTGATCGCGCCGTAGCGGCGCTCGATCTCCTCGGCCTCGGCGAACCCGCGGACCCGGGCGATCAGGACGTCCTCGTAGTGGGACCGGTCGAAGACGCCGATGTAGCCGGCGTCCGGGAGGCCCTTCTCGATGCGCCACAGGAAGTCGTGGCTGCGCTCCTCATCCGTGGGCGCCTTGAAGCTCGTGATCCGCACGCCCTGCGGATCGACGAGGCCGATGGTGTGCCGCAGCACGCCGCCCTTGCCGCTGGTGTCCATGCCCTGCAGCACCAGGAGGACGCGGCGCTCCGACCCGACGGTGCGCTGGGCCCACAGCCGCTCCTGGAGGTCCGAGAGCTCGTCGCCCATCGCGAAGAGCGTCGCCTTCCCCTTGGCCTTCTTCCCCTTGAAGCCCGGGGCGGCATCGGTCTCGAGCGCGGTGAGGTCGACCGGTCCTGCGGGGAGGCGCACGTGGCCGGCGATGTCGTCCGTCATGGGCACATCATGGCGCACGGGGTGGCGCGGGCAGCCCGAGGACGCGACGCACGTCGAGGGTGCAGCCGACCACCGTGGACGTCGTACCGTCGCGCTGCGGCTCGTCGAACCAGGTGCCCCGGGTGAAGCCGGCCTTGTCCAGGATCCGCAGCGACGCCGCGTTGGCGTGGTCGGGGGCAGCGAAGTACGCGGTCGCGTCGGGGTAGCGCCGGCGCGCGCCCTGCATCCAGGCCCACAGCACCCGGGCACCGAGACCGCGTCCGGCCCACCCGGGCTCGCCGATCGCGTAGTCGAGGCCGACGGCGTCGGGGTCGGGCGTGAGCAGCGCGAAGCCGGGATGGTCGCGCACCCGGTAGTCCTGGACGAAGCCGACGGACCGGCCGTTGACCTCGATCACCCACATGCGCGTCGGGGTCCTGCCGTCGACCCGCGGCCCGTACGACGCCGTGACCCGCTCGATGGTCGCCTCCCCGTCGTGGCCCCACCAGCGGCGGACGTGGTCGGCCCGCAGCCACCGGACGAGCGCGGGGAGGTCGCCGTGCGTCATCGCCCGCAGGTCGATGCGCTGGTCGGGGTCGACGGCGAAGCGCAGGGTCTCGCCGGACAGGTCGTCTGCGACCGGCTCGGCCAGGGTGGTCGCAGCGATCCGGGCCGCGGCCGCCGCCCACGACTCGGCGGGTCGAACGGCGCCGCTCAGCTCCCGCTCCCCGTGGCGTACGACGACGGGGACGGCCCGGGTGCCGTCGGTGACGGCCACGTCAGTGGGCGAGGGCGTCCGGGTCGACGACGGGCGGCAGGACCGACCACGGGAAGTCGATCCACCGCTCCGTCAGCCGCCAGGAGTAGTCGGGCTTGATGACCGACTGCGGCTTCTCGTAGATCACCACGGTCCGCGCCTCGGCGACGCTGCCCTCGCAGAACTGGTGGACCAGCTCGAGGGTGCGACCCGTGTCGGCCACGTCGTCGGCGATGAGCACCTTGAGGCCGGAGAGGTCGACGGCCGCCGGGGTGGGCGGCAGCATGATCGGCACGTCGAGGCGCTGGTCGACGCCGGTGTAGAACTCGACGTTGATCACCGACAGGTTCTTCACCGCCAGGGCGTAGCCGAGTCCCATGCCTAGCCCGAGGCCGCCCCGCGCGATCGACAGGATCATGTCGGGACGGAACCCGGAGTCCGCGACCTCCTGCGCGAGCTCGCGCGTGGCCGTGCCGAACAGCTCGTAGGTGAGGACCTCGCGCTCGTTGCTCACGCCACCATCACATCATTCGCGGCGCCCTGCCGTCGACGCCGCCCGAGGCCCGCCGGACCGCCGCCGGATCCGTCATCCGAACCCGGCCGCATGACGTCGCTCTCGTATGACGGATCAAGGCCCCGCGGGAGTACGACGACCGGCGAAGGACTCGGTCAGAAGTCCGGGTGGTCGCCGAGGTCGTGGTCGCCCTCGGCCAACGCCTCACGGACCACCGAGAAGGCCAGGCCGGCGGCGTAGCCCTTGCGGGCCAGGAGCCCTGCCAGCCGGCGGGTCGCCACCTGCGGCTCGAGCCCGCGCATCGAGCGGAGCTTCTTGTCGACGAGTGCGCGGGCCGCGTCACGCTGGTCGGCCTCGTCGATCTGCTCGAGCGCCTCGGCAGCGTCGTCGTCGCCCACGCCCTTGCGGCGCAGCTCCTGCTTGAGCGCACGGGGCGCCAGGCCCCGGCTGCGGTGCCGGCTCTCCACCCACTGGCGGGCGAAGGCGGCGTCGTCGATCAGCCCGACCTCGGTGAACCGGTCGAGCAGCGTGGCGGCCAGGTCGTCGGGGACCCCACGCTTGGCGAGCTTGTCGGCAAGCTCCTGCCGGGTCCGGGCCTGCCCGGTCAGGGTGTCGAGGAGGATCTTGCGGGCGACGGCCTCGGGGTCGGCCTCGACCTCGGCGGCGGCGGCCTCCTCGCGCGCGAGACGCGCCGCCTCACGCTCCTCCCACGTGCGGGTGCGCCGGCGACCGCCCTTGCTGCCCTTCGACCGTCCTGTGGCGCCACCCCTCGTGGAGCGGGAGCCGGCTGGCGGCTCGGCCGGCGTGGGTGGGGCCTCCCCCACCCACGCCTGGACGCCGAGCCCCACGTCACCGGCCCACGCGGGCGCCGGACGGGTCTCCCGCTCAGAAGTCATTGACCCCGATGGGCTCGTCGCTCAGGTCGTCGGCGGGCTTGTCGACGGCCGGGATCACGCCCAGCTTCTCCAGGATCAGCTTCTCGATCTCGTTGGCGAGGTCGGGGTTGTCCTTGAGGAAGTTGCGCGAGTTCTCCTTGCCCTGACCGAGCTGGTCGCCTTCGTAGGTGTACCAGGCGCCGGCCTTGCGGATGATGCCCGCCTCGACGCCGACGTCGATCAGGCCACCCTCGCGGCTGATGCCCTTGCCGTACATGATGTCGAACTCGGCCTGCTTGAACGGCGGCGCGACCTTGTTCTTGACGACCTTGACGCGGGTGCGGTTGCCGACCATGTCGGTGCCGTCCTTGAGCGTCTCGATGCGACGCACGTCGAGGCGCACCGAGGAGTAGAACTTCAGCGCGCGACCACCGGTCGTGGTCTCGGGCGAGCCGAACATCACGCCGATCTTCTCGCGCAGCTGGTTGATGAAGATCGCGGTCGTGCCGGAGTTGTTGAGGGCACCGGTCATCTTGCGCAGCGCCTGGCTCATCAGCCGGGCCTGGAGGCCGACGTGGCTGTCGCCCATCTCGCCCTCGATCTCGGCCCGGGGCACGAGCGCGGCGACGGAGTCGATGACGATCAGGGACAGGGCGCCGGAGCGGATCAGCATGTCGGCGATCTCGAGCGCCTGCTCACCGGAGTCGGGCTGGGAGACCAGCAGGGCGTCGGTGTCGACGCCGAGGTTCTTGGCGTAGTCGGGGTCGAGCGCGTGCTCGGCGTCGATGAAGGCGACGATGCCGCCGGCCGCCTGGGCGCTGGCCACCGCGTGGAGGGCGACCGTCGTCTTTCCGGAGGACTCCGGACCATAGATCTCGACCACGCGACCGCGCGGCAGACCTCCGAGGCCGAGGGCCACGTCGAGGGCGATCGACCCGGTCGGGATCACCTCGAGCGGTGCGCGCGTCTCGTCGCCCAGTCGCATGACCGAGCCCTTGCCGAACTGCTTCTCCACCTGTGCGAGCGCGGCGTCGAGGGCCTTCTCGCGGTCTGCACCAGCCATTGCTGTGTCCCGTCCTGTCGTCGTTGTCTGCGGTACTTCTGCGACGTTAGGGCGAGCCACCGACAGTCCCTGATCAGGACCGTCGCACGCTGTGGACAACCTCGCCCGTCGTCGTACCTGTGGAGGAACAGTAGCCCGAACAGGTGTTCGATGCAGCGTTAGGACGCGGCGTGTCGCACGCCGGTGCGATCCGGCGGTCCGGCCCCGTCAGGCAGGCGTGCGGGTCAGCCGCCCGGCGACCACGACGGTGCCGGCCAGGAGCGCCGCGAAGGCGGCGAGCGCGGGGTAGCCGAGCCCGCCGACGATCACCCCGGCCAGCGCGCCGCCGCCGGCCGCCGTCAGTGCCATGGCCATGTCGGAGGTGCCCTGGACGTCGGTGCGCGCCGAGATCGGGGTGCGGTCGGCGATGACGGTCGAGGCGGCCACGGTGGCGCACGACCAGCCCAGTCCCAGCAGGAACAGGCCGGCGAAGATCTGCCACGAGCTGCCCTCCGGCGAGCGCCCGCACAGTGCGAGCGAGACCAGCAGCACCACTCCCCCGGCGACGAGCACCGGGCTGCGGCCGAAGCGGTCGGCGGCCCACCCGACGACGGGCGAGAACGCGAACATGCCGAGCACGTGGATGGAGATCACGAAGCCGATCACCTCGAGGTGGGCGCCACCGTGCTCCATGTGCAGCGGGGTCATGATCATCACGGTCACCATGGCCGCGTGGGCGCACGCCATCGCGACGACGGCCGCGCCGACTGCCGGCACGTCGCGGACGACCTCGACGAACCGCCCCCACGAGCGACCGGGCGGCTCGACGACGCCGCCTGCCGCGACCCCGGCCGCGTGCTGGGCCACGAGGAGCGGGTCGGGCCGCAACCGCAGCCAGACCCAGCCGGCGGCGAGCACGAGGACCACCGAGCCGATGGCGAACCCGCCGGTGAGCTCCGGGATCCCGCTCGCGCGCGCCACCGCACCGCCGACCCCGACGAGGTTGGGGCCGGCCACCGCCCCGATGGTGGTCGCCCAGACCACGACCGAGAGGGCGCGCGCCCGGTGCTCCTCGGTCGCCAGGTCGGTGGCGGCGTAGCGCGAGGCACTGTTGACCGCAGTCGTGGCGCCCAGCAGGACTGCCCCGAGCAGCAGGACCAGCATGGAGTCGACGACGCCGGCGACCACCGCCAGGACCGCGCCCGTGGCGCCGAGGAGGTAGCCGGTGACCAGGCCGACGCGGCGCCCCCGCCGGCGCATCACCCGCGCGAGCGCGTACGCCGCGGCCGCGGTGCCGAGCACCTGGAAGGTCTGTGCGAGGCCGGCCATCGTCTCGCTGCCGGAGATGTCACGCGCGAGGAGCGAGGCGGTCGCGACCCCGATCGTGACCCCGACGGCACCGACGGCCTGGGAGACGACCAGCGTGCGGACGGTGTGGCGCTGGACGTGGGCGACGTCGTGGACGTCGGCACCGGCCTCGGCCCGGGCGCTCACCGCTCGCGGTCCGGCAGCTCGAGCTGGCGCCAGACCGCCGCCCAGACCTGCTTCGGCGGCACGCCCGCGTCGATGGCCTCCCGGGTCGTGCGTCCGTCGAGGTCGCGCACGACCGTGAGCTCGGCCCACGTGCGGGAGTAGTCACGACCGAGCGCGTGGTCGAGCCGTGCCCAGAACTCGGTGTGCCTCATCGGAGCATCGAACCACGGACCGCCGACACCTCGAGCCAGGTCTCCCCCCGCGTGCCCGGGACCCCGGACCTCACCTCGACCTCCGACCAGCCGGCGCCGGCCAGCACGTCGGTGACCGCGGCGGCGCGCCAGTAGGTGAAGTGGCGGGGGTGGCGTATCGACCCGTGGGTCGACCAGCCCTCGCCGTCGCCCTCCTTGAGCGAGGCCCGCAGCAGGCCACCGTCGCGCGTCGCCCCCGCCAGCCGCGACAGCACGGTCGGCAGGTCGGCCCGCGCCACGTGCAGGAGGGAGGCGTTGGCCCACACGGCGTCAAAGGGCCCGTCCGGCGAGGTGAGGTCGTCGACGAGCGGGTCGAGGACGTCGGCCGCGTGGCCCTGCTCGCGCAGCAGCGCGACGAAGGCGGGCGTCACGTCCGTGCGCCGGACGCGGAGGCCGAGGTCCTCCATCACCCGCGCGTCCCGGCCGCCGCCCGAGCCGATCTCCAGGACGAAGGCACCCGGGCCGAGACGGACGGCCAGGGCCTCGAGGTCGGCGCGCACCGAGTCGGGCATGGCCGGCGAGGCCTCGACGTAGGCGACGGCGTCGAGCTCGTAGGCGCGGACCGTGTCCTTCACGACCGGCCGGCCCCCACGTCGTGCAGGTGGTGGACGACGTCGTGGAGGTGGTAGGTGCCGAGCGACTCGACGGTGAACTCGTCGCCGTTGGACCGGGTGCCGCGGCGCGAGCGCGTCGCGTCGGTCACCGTGGCGTAGACGCCGGCAACCGTGCCGGCCGTCTCGATCAGCGCGACGGCGACCTCGGCCGGGTCCTGGGCGGCGTAGTCGCCCTCGATCGCCGTGGCGTCCTGGTCCCAGTTGGCGAAGGTGGGCTCGTCCTCGTCGAGCATCAGCCGCAGCCGCTGCGCGAAGAGCTCGTGGACGTCGCGCACGTGGCAGGCGTACTCCAGCGGCGACCACACGCCGGCGGCCGGACGCTCGCGTACGTCGGCCCGGACCAGGACGTCCGACCAGGCCATCGCGGTGTCGTGGACGAGGCGCGGCAGGTCGGCCAGGTCCTGGGCGCGCGGGTCGAAGCCGCAGTCCGGGCACGGTCTGTCCAGGACCCACGTCCAGTCCTTGGTGTCCGGCGTGATTCCGTCGGAGGCGGTGCTCATGGCCGCCATCCAACCAGTCGCGCGCCGCGCCGGGACGACCACTGGTCTGGACCGCGTCCCCCGGATCACGGCGCAGAGAACCGATCATGGGGGTCGGCGCCACTAGGAGACGTGATGGGAGAGCAGCACACCGGCTGGGAGGCGCACGGGGGCGTCGACCACCGGTCCGACGCCGAGCTCGTCGCCGCGGTCGGGGAATCGGACCGCGGCGCGCTCCACGAGCTCTTCGCGCGGCACGAGCCGTGGCTCGCGGTGCGGCTCTCCCGTCGGTGTGCCGACCCGGCGATCGTCGACACCGCTGTCCAGGACACGTTCCTCGCGGTGTGGCGCAGGCCGTCGGCCTGGCGGGGCGAGGGCGAGGTGGCGGCGTGGCTGTGGGGCATCGCGGTCCGGTCCCTGCTCCAGCAGCTGCGGCCGCGCGCCAACGTCATCGAGCGGCTGCGCGGTCTGCGCAGCGCACCCACTGCGTCGGCGGAGGAGGAGGTGCTCGCGCGGGTCGAGCACACCGACGTGGGGCTGGCCTTCTCCCGCCTCTCCCCCGAGCTCCAGGCCGTCGTCCAGGCCACCGTGCTCGACGGGCTCACCACCCACGAGGCCGCCGCGCTGCTCGGCATCCCGAGCGGCACCGTCAAGAGCCGGATGAACCGTGCTCGCACCCAGCTGAGGGAGGGACTGCTGTGACGCAGACCTGGCACGCTGACGAGGAGACGCTGCGGTCCTGGGCGTCCGGCACCGCGGCGCCCGTGCTCGCCGCCTCCGTCGAGGCGCACCTGCTGCGCTGCGCGGAGTGCCGCCGGCGCACCAGCACGCTCGCCACACCCGACGACGCCGTACGCCGTTGGGACGCGCTGTCGGACGTGATCGACCGCCCCCGCGCGAACCCGCTGCTCCGGCTGGGCGTCGCGACCCCGGGCCTGCGCACCGCGTGGCTGGCGTCGGTCCTGCTGCTGCTCGCCCTCCCGGCGGCAGTGGCGACGCTCGGGACCAGGCTCCCCCTCGTCGTCGCGCTCGCGCCGGTGGCACCGCTGGCCGCGGTGGCGCTGGCCTACGGCCGGGACGCCGAGCCGGCGGGCGAGCTGGCCCTCGCCGCACCGGCCGCGGGCATCCGGGTCGTCGCGCTCCGCGCGCTGCTGGTCGCGTCGAGCGCCGTGCCGTTCGGTGTCGCCGGCGCCCTGCTGGTGGGGCTCCCCGCCCAGGTGGCCTTCGGCTGGCTCCTGCCCGGCGCAGCGCTCGCCGCTCTGGTGGTCCTGTCCGGCACGACCCGGCTCGACCCGGCGACGGTGGCCGCGACCCTCGGCTCGCTCTGGGCCGTGGCCGTCTCGTGGCCGGCGGCCTCGCGCCAGGTGCCCGCCCACGTCGTCAGCCACCTGGTGGCCTCGGCCCCCGTCCAGCTCACCGCCCTCGCCGTCGCGCTCGTCGCGCTCGGCCTCACGCTCGCTCGACGCGACACCGTCGCCTACCGGAGGACCGCATGACCACCACCGCCCACTCCACTCCATCCCCCAGCACTGACTCGGGCACGATGCTGGCCGCCGACGGGATCACGAAGGCCTTCGGGTCCCTGGTCGCCGTCGACGACGTCGACCTCACCCTCGGTCGCGGCATCGTCGGGCTGCTCGGCCCCAACGGTGCGGGCAAGACGACCCTGCTCCGGATCCTCGCCACGGTCCTGGCCCCCGACCGCGGGACGCTGTCCCTGCTCGGGATGGACCCGGCCTCACCGGCCGCGCGCACCGAGGTCCGGCGCCGACTGGGCTACCTGCCCCAGTCGCCGCGGCTCTACGGCGGCTTCACGCCGCTGGAGATGGTGGACTACGTCGCCATCCTCAAGGAGCACACCGACCGCGCGTGGCGCCGGCGTGAGGCGGTCGCGGTCCTCGAGGCCGTCGGCCTCGGCGACCGGATGCACAAGCGCATCCGGACCCTCTCGGGTGGCATGCAGCAGCGGGTCGCCCTCGCCGCCGCGCTCATCGGGTCGCCGGACCTCCTCGTCCTCGACGAGCCCGCCACCGGCCTCGACCCGGAGCAGCGCATCGCCCTGCGCTCGGTGCTCGCCGAGACCGCGCACCGCGGCTGCGTCGTCCTCTCGACCCACAACACCGCCGAGGTCGCGGCCCTGTGCCAGCACGTCCTCGTGATGGACGCCGGTCGCATCTGCTGGTCCGGCACGCCTGCCGAGCTGGCCGGCGTCGCCGAAGGCCGGGTCTGGGAGTCCGACGTCGAGGAGCCCACCGCCCTGCGCTCGTGGCTGACCGGGCCCGGGACGCGCCGCCACGTCGGCACGCTGCCCTCGGGCACGACGCCCGCCGTGCCCACGGTGGACGACGGCTACCTGCTCGTGACGAGGCTGTCGCGATGACCGCCGCCATGACCGCTGCGACAGCCCAGGCGGTCGTGCCGACCGCGCGTGCCCTCCGCTGGGCGCCGCCCGCCGGGGTGGCCGTCCTCCTGCTGCTCGTCGTCGGTCTCGCCGGGAGCTCCGGTCGTCCGGCCGACACGGTGCTCGCCATCGCCGCCGCCGGAACCGCAGCGACGGTCGTCGGCGGGCTGCACGACCCCGCGGCCGCCCTGCTCGCCCCCGTGCCCGTCTCCGCGATGCGGCGCCGGTTGCTGCGCCTCGGCCTGCTCGGCGTACCGGCGCTGGTGCTCTGGTGGGTGCTGGTGTCGATGGCACCGATGACCGTCCACGCGGGTCCCGGACCGCTGCTCGCCCTCGCCGCGTGCGGCGTCGCGGTCGCGGTGTGGGCGCCGGAGCGGGTCGCCGTGCTCCTCGGAGCCGCGACACCCGTGGCGGTCCTCGCCGTGGACCGGGTCGCACCCGCTGGCTCGACCGTCGCCGAGGTGCTGGGCTGGTGGCTCACCGACCCGTGGTGGGTGCTCGGCGCCGCCACGCTCGTGTGCGCCGCCGGGAGGCACCGATGAGCACCACCGTCCCCGGGCTCACGAGCCCGGCCGGCCGTACGATCCGGCGCCGCGTGCTCCCCGCACTGGTCCGGACCGAGTCGCTGCGGCTGCTGCGCAACCCCGTCCCGTGGCTCGGCCTGGCGCTGTCCGTCTGGGCCCTGTGGACGACCGTGCCCGAGCCGGGCGAGTGGCCCGGGTCCTCCTACGAGGGCGTGACGCCGACGGTGGCGCCCCTGCTGTTCGGCATCTCGGTCGCCGTGGCGACCACCTTCCACCGCGGCCGCACGGAGGTGGCGCCGGCCGCCCCGGTGCAGGAGGCACGGCGTGCGCTCGCCCGGCTGCTGGCAGCGCTCCCGTTCCTCGTGGTGACCGCTGGGTTCGCCGCACTGATCGGCTGGCGCGAGCACGACCTCGGCGGGCTGTGGCTCGGCATGGAGCCGGGGCGGACGACCGAGGCCTTCCACACGGTCGCCGAGCTGTCGCAGCACGTCGCCCTCGGCCTGGTCGCCGTGGCGCTCGGCGCTGCTCTCGGCAGGCGGGTCTCGAGGCTCGCGGCCGTGCTGCCCGCGCTCTTCGTGCTGTGGTTCGTCGCGATGACCTACTGGCTCTTCGGTGCCCGGTCCGTCACGCCCTTCTCGGTCATCCAGGTGCAGCCGGTCCCCGTCCCGGTGGGCCCGCCGTCGACCGATCCGCTCTCACTCCCGGCCGACTGGCTGCTGGTCGGCCCACCGCACACCAGCGGGTGGGACCGGCAGCTGGTCTCGGAGTCGCTGGCGTGGTGGCACGACGTGTGGCTGCTCGGCCTGGCGCTGCTCCTGCTCGCGGTCGCCTGGCCCTCCGAGGGTCGGCGCCGACTGGCCGCGGCAGGTCTCGTCCTGGCCGTCCTCGGTGTCGTCGGGCAGCAGGTGGTGATCCCATGAGGCGGCTCCTGCTGGTCCCGGTGCTCGCCGTCGCGCTGTCCGCCTGCAGCGCCGCGGCCTCGGACACCGACGGCGAGGTCTTCGTCGCCGGACCCATGTCGCCGATGGCCGCCAAGGATCCCGATGCCGTCCCGGTCGTCGTCGACACCGACCTCGCGCCCGACGACCTCGCCGCCCTGGCGCTTCTCGTGCGCGCTCCCGGCGTCCGCGTCGTCGGTGTGACGGTCCCGCGGACCGGGGAGCTCGACTGCCGCGGCACCGGTCTGCTGAGCGACTTCTTCGACGCGCTCGAGGTCGACGCCCCACCGGTCGCGTGCGGCACGACCGCGCGCGGTGACGACGGCGTCGCCTTCCCACCCGACTGGGGTGCCGGTGCCATGACCATGAGCGGGCTGCCCCGCGACGTCGCGCCCGGGCACCTCGAGCCGGTGCGCACGCCCGCGGCCGAGCTGATCGCCCGGCTCGCGCGCCGTCACGACGACCTCCGGATCGTGGCGCTGGCGCCGCTCACCGAGGTGGCCGCGGTCCTGCGCGACCACCCGGCGGCGTACGCCCGGCTGGACGGCGTCATCACCATGGCGGGCAGCGTCGACAGCGCCTCCCACGCCGACGGGGTCGCGGAGTGGAACGCCGGCGCCGACCCGGTGCCGTTCGCGCAGGTCCTCGCCGGTCCGGTGCCGGTGACCGTGGTGCCCGACGATCCCGTGCCGCCCGGCGCGCCCGAGGGGCTGGCGGGTCCGGTGGTGGGCGGACTGGGCCGCGTCTCGGGCTTCGAGTCCCCCCGGTACTGGGACCTCGCGACGGCGGGGACCTTCGTCGACGGCTCGGTGGCGACCGTGGAGCCGGGGACCTGGGAGGTGGACACCACGACGGACCGCGGGCGGCTGCGGCGTACGGGTGACGGTCAGGTGCGCGTGGTCACCGCGCTCGACGCCGCGCGGCTCGACGAGGTCTACCGCAGCATCTTCGGCTGAGCCTCGGCCAGACTGGAGGCATGGAGATCCGCGACGCCGTCGAGGCCGACCTGCCCGCCGTCGCCGAGATCTACGGTCGCGAGGCCCGTGAGGGGCACGCCACCTTCGACCTCGAGCCGCGGACGATGGAGGCGTGGCAGGAGAGACTGGCCGCCGAGGCGGACCACTTCCTCGTGGCCGAGCACGACGGCGGGGTCATCGGCTACGCGACGTCCTCCCCGTTCCGTCCCAAGCCTGCCTACCGCCACACCCGCGAGACCACCGTCTACGTCGCGCCCGGCCACCAGGGCCTGGGCACCGGCCGCGCGTTGTACGACGACCTGCTGGCGCGGCTGGCCGGCGACGGCGTCCACCTCGTGGTGGCGGCGGTCGCCCTGCCCAACCCGGCGAGCCTGGCGCTGCACCGCGCCTGCGGCTTCACGGAGGTGGGCACGATGCGGCAGGTCGGACGCAAGCACGAGCGGTGGATCGACGTGACGTGGCTGCAGAAGGTCCTTGCCTAGGACAGACCGAGCTCCTTCGCGGACACCGCACGCATCTCCACCTTGCGCACCTTGCCGGTGACCGTCATCGGGAACTCCTCGACCACCATCACGTAGCGCGGGACCTTGTAGTGCGCGAGCTTGCCGGTGGCGAAGGCGCGGACCGCGTCGGCGTCGAGCGGCTCGGCACCCGGACGCATCCGGACCCAGGCGCAGAGCTCCTCGCCGTACTTGGGGTCGGGGACCCCGATCACCTGCACGTCCTCGATGTCGGGGTGGGTGTAGAGGAACTCCTCGATCTCGCGCGGGTAGATGTTCTCGCCGCCGCGGATCACCATGTCCTTGATCCGGCCGGTGATCCGGACGTAGCCGTCGTCGTCCATGACGCCGAGGTCGCCGGTGTGCATCCAGCCGTCGGCGTCGACGGCCTCGCGGGTCTTCTCCTCGTCGTCCCAGTAGCCGAGCATCACCGAGTAGCCGCGGGTGCAGAACTCCCCCGCCTCGCCCCGCGGGACCGTCTCGCCGGTGACCGGGTCGACGATCCTGACCTCCAGGTGGGGGCAGACCCGGCCGACCGTGCCGACCTTGCGCTCCAGCGAGTCGTTGCGGCGGGTCTGCGTGGACACCGGCGACGTCTCGGTCATGCCGTAGCAGATCGTCATCTCGTCGATGCCGGCCGCGATGAGCTTCTTCATCATCTCCTCGGGGCACGGCGACCCGGCCATGATCCCGGTGCGCACGGAGGAGAGGTCGTAGGACTCGAAGTCGGGCAGCGCCCACTCCGCGATGAACATCGTCGGGACGCCGTAGAGCGACGTGCAGCGCTCCTCCGAGACCGCCTTCAGCGTCAGCGCCGGGTCGAAGCCGGGTGCCGGGATCACCATCGTGGCGCCGTGGGTGGTGCACGCCAGGTTGCCCATGACCATGCCGAAGCAGTGGTAGAAGGGCACCGGGATGCAGACCCGGTCCTCCTCGGTGTAGCCGCAGACCTCGCCGACGAGGTAGCCGTTGTTGAGGATGTTGCGGTGGCTGAGGGTGGCGCCCTTGGGGAAGCCGGTGGTGCCCGACGTGTACTGGATGTTGATCGGGTCGTCCGGCGCCAGCGAGGCCGCCCGGACGGCGAGGTCGTCGGCGCCGACACCCTCGCCGTCGGCGAGCAGGCCGGACCAGCTCTCCTCGTCGTCGAGGTAGACCACCCGCTCCAGGGCGTGGTTGCCGGCAGCCGTCTCCTCGACCATGCCGCGGTAGTCGCTGGTCTTGAACGACGTGGCGCTCACCAGCAGCCGCATCCCGGACTGGTTGACGACGTAGGCGAGCTCGTGGGTGCGGTAGGCGGGGTTGACGTTGACCAGGACCGCGCCGACGCGAGCGGTGGCCAGCTGCACCAGCGTCCACGCGGCACTGTTCGGGCCCCAGATGCCGACCCGGTCGCCCTTCTGCACCCCCGCGCCGACCAGGCCGCGCGCCACGGCCTCGACGTCGGCGTCGAGCTCGGCCCAGGTCCACCGGCGACCGCTCGAGCACTCGACCAGCGCCTCGCGGTCGGCGTGTGCCGCCACCGTGCGCGCCAGGTTGGCGCCGATCGTCTCCTCCAGCAGCGCCGGGACCGACTCACCCTTCGCGTATGACTCCATGGCCCGAACCTAGCCCGGGAGCCGCTCTCAGGTCAGCAGCAGCCTGTCGAGCCGGCGGCGTACGACGACCAGGCCGGCGAGGCCCATCGCGACGAGGTAGACCACCGAGACCGCCGACTCCCACGTCAGGACGCTGGTGGTCAGCTCGCGGCACAGCACGACGCCGCGGTAGAGCGGGGTGGCCTCGACGACCCAGCGCAGCACGCCGTCTCCGAACGCCTCGATCGGGAAGAAGGTCGCGGAGAAGAGGAAGAGCGGCAGCTGGACGAGCGTGATCTTGTCGAAGTCCTGGAAGCTCTTCATGTAGGTCGTCCACGCCATGAAGACAGCACTGAACGCGAAGCCGATGAGCAGCGTCGCCGGCAGCGCGAGCAGCGCCCACCAGCTGTTGACCATGCCCATGACCGTCATCACGAGCAGGAACATCGCGGAGTAGGACGCACCGCGGATCTGCCCCCACAGGATCTCGCCGCGGGCCACGTCGCCGGTCGTCAGCGGTGTCGCCAGCATCTGGTCGTAGAGCTTGTCGTACTTGAGCTTGAAGAACACGTTGTAGGTGCTGTCCAGCAGCGCGCCGTTGAAGGCCGACGCGGCCAGCATCGCCGGCGCCACGAAGTCGGCGTAGGGGATGGCTTGGCCGTGGAACTCGAACGTGTCTATCAGCTGGCCGACGCCCACGCCGATCGAGAAGAGGTAGAACACCGGCTCGAGGAACCCGGTGAGGAAGAGCTTCCAGTAGCGCTTGTACGTCGTGTAGTTGCGGAACGTGATGGCACCGACCGCCTGCATCGGGGTCAACGTCGACATCAGGACCTCATCCTCCCGTCGAGGCCGCGGATGGCCCACAGCCAGCCGAAGCCGGCGAGGGCGGCCAGGACCGCGAGGTGCACGAGCGCGAGCGGCAGGTCAACGGTGTCGAGGCAGAGCATCCGGGTCAGGTCGACTCCGTGCCACAGCGGCGTGAACCAGGCCACCACCTCCAGCACCGGGCCGAGGTTGGCGATGGGGAAGAACGAGCCGGAGAAGAGCGTCAGCGGGATGACGCCGAGGCGGAAGATCAGGCCGAAACCCTCCTCCGAGCGCATCCGGGCGCTGATGCCGAAGACGACGGTGGCGAAGGCCATGCCGAGCACGAGGAGCACGAACCACGCCAGGACCGGGCCCCACCAGGAGGCGAACACGCCGAACGGGGCCAGCACGAGAAGGAACACCGCGCAGGCCGAGGCGACCCGGAACGCCACGAAGGCGAGGTGGGCGTTGACGACGTCGCGCACACCGAGGGGGGTCGCGAGCTGGGCGTGGTAGCTCCGGTGCCACTTGATCCCACCCATGACGGGGTACGTCGTCTCCCCCACCGCGATCTGCATGGCGTGGGCGGCCACGAGCCCTGGCACCACGAAGTCGAGGTAGGAGGTCGCGCCCTCGAGCCGGGACGGGTCGCCGGCGACGAAGCCGCCGAGCAGGACGCCCATGCCCACGACGTAGAAGAGCGGCGCAACGAAGCTGGAGACGACACCGCCGCGCCACGTGCGCTTGACGACCGCCCACCAGTAGTCGAGCTGGCGCAGCGTGCCCTCGGCGATGCTGAGTCCGCGGGGCGGATCGACCCGGTCGATGGCGGCCATCAGTCGACCAGCGTCCGGCCGGTGAGCTTGAGGAAGACGTCCTCGAGCGTGGAGCGGCGCACGAGCACGGCGATCGGCTCGAGGCCGCGCTCGTGCACCTTGGCGATGACCTCCTCGCCGTCGGCGCTGTAGACGAGGATGCGGTCCGGCAGGATCTCCAACCGGCCGAGGTCCTCGACCTTGCCGGCGATCTGCTCGTGGACGTTGCCCTCCTCGACGATCCCGAACCGCAGCTCGGCGACCTCGCGGGTGGAGTGCTCCTCGATGAGCTCGCGCGGCGATCCCTCGGCCGCGATGACGCCCTTGTCCATCACGACGAGCCGGTCGCACAGCTGTTCGGCCTCGTCCATGTAGTGCGTCGTGATGACCAGGGTGACTCCAGCCTGCTTCAGACGGAACAGCTGGTCCCACAGGACGTGGCGGGCCTGCGGGTCGAGGCCGGTGGTCGGCTCGTCGAGCAGCAGCAGGTCGGGCCGGTTGACCAGCGAGCGGGCGATGGTGAGCCGACGCTTCATGCCCCCGGAGAGGTCGTCGACCTTGGCCTTGCGCTTGTCGGTGAGCTGGACGAACTCCAGCAGCTCGTCGGCCCGCTCGCGCACGGTGGCCTTGTCGATGCCGAAGTAGCGGCCGTAGACGTAGAGGTTGTCGAAGACGTTGAGCTCGTTGTCGAGGGTGTCCTCCTGCGGGCAGACCCCGAGCCGGCTGCGGATCGCGGGACCCTCGGTGGCCGGGTCCATGCCCAGGATCCGGAGCTCGCCGGACGTCACCGGGCTCACCGAGGCGATCATCCGCATCGTGCTGGACTTGCCGGCGCCGTTGGGGCCGAGGAACCCGAAGGCCTCGCCCTTGCGGACGTCGACGTCGATGCCCTTCACTGCCTCGAAGTCGCCGAAGGACTTGCGCAGTCCCCGGGCCGAGATCATGGATTGCGTCACGTGGGCCGACCCTAGTTGAGTCCGGGGACGATTCCCGCCCCATCGTCGCGTGGCGGTACCCGATCCGGGGCTGGCGCGAGTGCTCACGTGGCTCCACACTCGGCACGGGAGGATGCGATGGGTCTGCTGCTGGTGCGGGTCTGGACGGGCGCAGCGCTGGTCGCGTCGGGGACGCTGATGTACGCCGCCTCGTGGCAGCGGTGGGCGGGCGCCTGCCTGTGGGGCCAGGACCAGGACACGTTCGCGTGCAACCGGCGCCAGGACCATCTTTACGACTTCCTGCTGCCCACCGAGCCCTGGCAGCCCGTCGGCAGTGCCGCCGAGCTGGCCGGTGTCTCACTGATCGTCCTCGCACTCGCCCTGCCGTTCCTGGCGACTGCTGTGGGTGGACACCGGCCCGGTGCAGCCGCCGCGACGGCGTTGCTGCTCTCGACCCTGGCGGTCGCCGACGTGGGGGTCGCCACGCTGCGCTCCGGCCTGGCGGGCGAGGTGGTGGGCCCGGTGAGCGCCGACCTCGCGCTGTGGCTGTGGCTGTTCGTCCCGCTCGGCTTGTTCGTCGTGCTGGCCGTCCGGGGACGGGGCTGGGCGCGTGCCGGCGCGATCCTGCTCGTCCTGGGCTCGCCCCTCGTCGCCGCCTTCTCCTACGCGCTCGGCTCCTTCGACACCGCGCCGTGGTGGGAGGCCGTGTCCGGCGTCCTCACGGGCGCCGGCGGGTTGTGCGTGCTGACCGCGGCCGTACGGCGTCCCGGCCGCCGTCGCGAGCACGCACCGGAGCCACTGGTCGCGCGGTAGGCCACGGTCGTCGGAAGATTTCTCCGGGTGCCATGTCGAGGACCGGCCCGCCCGTTCGACGTACGTCCGACAAGCACGACCACAACCAACCAGCAGGAGCGATCACAATGCCCCGTTTCATGGGTTTCGTCAGGATGGAAGAGAACATCGGCACGCCGCCGCAGTCGCTGTTCGACGCGATGGACGTGCACATCGGTGAGCGCGCCGCCAAGGGGATCTTCCTCGACGGCGGTGGCCTCTACGGCACCGAGGACGCCGTGAACTTCGTCGTGCGCGACGGCCAGGTCACCCGGGTCGACGGTCCCTACGCCGAGGGCAAGGAGGTCGTCGGGGGCTGGGCGATCATGGAGTACGCCGACCTCGACGAGGCGGTGGCCGACCAGCGCGAGTTCGCCGACCTGCACGCCAAGCACTGGCCCGAGGTGACCGTCGTCGCGACCCTGCGCCAGATCTCCGACGGGCCGGAAGCTCCGGGAGACTGACCGCCGAACGGCCCGGGAGTCCCTACGCTGACCCCGTGCCGGCGAGCGACAGGACGGGTGACGACCCCACGGAGGCCGTCCACGCCGCGTGGCGGGCCGACTCGGCCCGCCTCGTCGGCGCCCTCACCCGGATGACCCGCGACGTCGAGCTGGCAGCCGACCTCGCGCAGGACGCCCTGGTCGCGGCGCTCGAGCAGTGGCCGGTGACCGGCGTGCCCGACAACCCGACCGCGTGGCTGATGACCACGGCCCGGCGTCGCGGCATCGACCACTTCCGGCGGGCCGACAACCTCCGGCACAAGCTCACCGAGCTGGAGCGCGCGCAGGGGCGGGAGGAGGCGGACGTGCCGGACCTCGAGAGCCAGGTCGACCACATCGACGACGACGTGCTGCGCCTGGTGTTCCTGTCGTGCCACCCCAGCCTGACGCCGGAGTCGCGCGCGGCGCTGACCCTGCGACTGGTCGGCGGGCTCACCACTGCGGAGATCGCACGCGGGTTCTGGACGTCGGAGTCCACGATGGGACAGCGCATCTCCCGCGCGAAGCGCACGCTGGCCACCGAGGGGGTCGACCTCGAGCTGCCGGCCGGCGAGGAACGGACGCGTCGCCTCGACGACGTCATGGCCGTGATCTACCTGATCTTCAACGAGGGCTACACCGCGACCGCCGGCCAGGACTGGATGCGCCCCGACCTCGCGGCCGAGGCCACCCGGCTCGCCCGGATGCTGGCGGCGCTGGTCCCCGACGAGCCCGAGGTGCTCGGGCTCCAGGCGTTGCTGGAGCTCCAGGGGTCGCGGACCGCGGCGCGCACCGACGAGCAGGGCGCGCCCGTCCTGCTCGAGCAGCAGGACCGCACGCAGTGGGACGAGCTGATGATCCGCCGCGGCCTCGCAGCGCTGCGCCGGGCCGAGACGGTCGCGGCGCGCGGGGTCCCGGTCGGGACCTACTTCCTGCAGGCCTCCATCGCCGAGCAGCACGCCCTGGCCGCACGGGCCGAGGACACCGACTGGCGGCGCATCGCCGCGCTCTACGACGTGCTGGCCGCCGCCGCACCCGGTCCCGTCGTCGAGGTGAACCGGGCGGTCGCACACGGCCGGGCCCACGGCGCGGACGCCGGCCTTGCGGTGCTCGATCGCGTCGACGCCGCAGCGCTCGGCGGATCACCCCTCGTCGCGAGCGTGCGCGGCGACCTGCTCGAGCGCGCCGGCCGGCACGCCGAGGCCGCGGCGGCGTTCACCGACGCGGCCACCCGGACGCGCAACGAGGGCGAGCGCACCGTGCTGGAGCGACGCGCCGCCGACAACCGCGCCCGGGCGGAGCAGTGAGCGGCTGGTCGCCACTGCGGTTCGCGTGGCGCTCGGCAGTGGGGCACCGGCGCGGACAGACCGTCGCGCTGCTCACCCTGTCCGCGCTGATCACCGCCTGCATCGCCTTCGCGCCGGTCTACGACCGGGCCATGCAGCAGGCCCTCGTCGACACCTTGCTGGCCGGCGCGGGCACGACGGGCCGGACCGTCACGGTCGAGTCCGAGGGCGTGGTCGACGCCGGCGGCGCGTCGGAGGCCCGCGACCCGCGCGACCTGCATGCGATGGTCCCGTCCACCATGTCCGCCGTCCTCGGACCAGCCGTCCTGGGCCGCACCGCGGTCGTCACCCCGGTCGCGGGCGACGTCCCTCCGACCGGGCAGCTCGTCTGGCGCGACGGCGCCTGCGACCACGTACGCCTCGTGTCCGGCACCTGTCCCGCAGCGGCCGGCGAGGTGCTCGTCAGCGAGGCGGACGCCGACACCTTCGGGCTCACCGTCGGCGCGGCACCGCGCGTGGGCGTGGAGGGCGAGGGTCCGCGCGTGCGGCTCGAGGTCGTCGGGACGTACGCCCCCAGCGATGCGTCGTGGTGGCAGGGCCTGACCCTCGTCGGCGTCTCCCGCGTGACGCCGTCACCCGACCCGTCGGCGTCGCACGACGCCTGGCTGACCACGGAGGAGACCTTCGTCGAGAGCCCGGTGCTGCCTGCCGAGACGTCGCAGGTGCGGGCCGTCGTCCCCACTCCGGAGACGGGGGTCGACGAGGTGCTCGCCCTCGGCGACCAGGCTCGCGCGCTCTCCCGCACCCTGCGCGCGCAGGGCGAGGACCTGCACGTGCGCACCGACCTGGGCGAGGTCACGGAGGCGATCCGCGCCCAGTCGGACCAGGCCGGCCGCACGGTGCCGTTGCTGATGGCGCCGATGGCCGTGCTGAGCCTGTTCGTGCTCTGGCTGGTGCTCACTGCCGCGACCCGGCAGCGGCGTGGCGAGGTCGCCGTCGCGCGGCTCCGGGGCCGCGGTCCGGCCGGTGCGGCAGGGCTGCTGCTCGTCGAGCTGCTGCCCGTGCTGGTCGCCGGCGTGCTGCCGGGCGTGGTCGCCGCGCTCGCCGGGGGCGCGGTGGCCCGCTCGCTCCTGCCCGGCAGTGCGCCGTTCGAGGCGGGCCCGGGCTTCGTCACCGCGGTCCTGCTCGCGGTGCTCGCCCTCGTGCTGATCGCGCTGGCCGTCACCGTGCGTGTGGCCCGCGAACCGCTCGACGACCTGGTGCGCAGCGGGCCCTCCCCCTCGCGCCGCTGGACCCTCGGTCCGCTCGACGCCGTCCTCGTCGCCGTCGCCGGAACCGGGGCGCTCGCCTTCGTCGCGGGCGGGCTCAGCGGGTCGTTCGCCCTCACCGGCCCCGCCCTCCTCGCCCTGTTCATCGGGCTCGTCGTCGGTCACCTCGCGGCGCCGCTCGCGAGCACGCTCGGGCGTCGGCTGCTGGCGAGGGGCCGGCTCGTCGCCGGTCTGACGCTGCTCGAGACGGGTCGGCGCCGGGAGACGCGCGCGCTGATCGCCGTGGTCACCGTGGCCGTGGCGTTGGCGGTCTTCTCCCTCGACGCCCTCGCGATCGGCGCCCACAACCGCGACAACGCCGCCGAGCACGAGGCCGGCGCACCAGTGGTGCTCACGCTGGCCGGCCGGGACCTCGACGGCCTGCGCGCCGCACTGGCCGACGCCGACCCGACAGGTCGCCGGGCGACGCCGGTCGTGGTCGCCGACCACTCCACGCTGGCCGTGGAGCCGGACGGGTTCCGGGAGGTCGCCTACTTCCCGCGCGGGGCGCCGAGCGCGTCCGACTGGCAGGCGATCGCGCCGCCGGCGGCCGAGCCGGTGCGCCTGCAGGGAGCACGCGTCTCCCTCGGCGTGCGTCCGGCGCCCGACCTGACCTCCCAGGACGTGCTCGGCAGCGACTCCGAGCTCCGCATCGGCCTCGTCGTCACGACCGCGACGGGCGTGCGCCGCACCATCTCCTTCGGACCCCTGCCGGCGCCCGGCGAGCGCGCGACGCTGGTGGCGCAGGACGCGCCGTGCGCGGCCGGGTGCCTGCTGGCCGCGATCGAGCTCTCGGCCGCGCAGGGAGTCCAGGTCAGCGGCGACCTCGACGTCGGCGACCTGCGCGTCGACGGGCGGCCGGTCCCGTTCGGCACCGGCGACCGGGACTGGAACACCGCGGACGAGCAGCAGGTCTTCATGCAGGCCGCCAGCACGGCCTCCGGTGACCTCCGCATCCTGCTGAGCCTCCGCGGGCGCTTCCCCGCCCGGCTCACCCCCGCCTGGGTGCCCAGCACGGCGCCTGCGCTGCTGCCCGCCGACCGCCGTGACCCCCTGGGCCTCCTGGTGACGGGTCTCGACGGCAGCGACCGACCCGCCGAGCCCGCCGGCCGCGTCACGCTGCTCCCGGCGATGCCACGGCGGTCCGCGCTCGTCGACCTCGACGCGATCTCCCGCGGCTCCGACGTCACCGTCGACGCCGTCCCACAGGTCTGGATGGTGGACGACGCGCGGCTCCTCGAGTCGGTCGAGGGAGCGCTGAGCGCGCGCGGCATCGCCGTGACCGACGTACGTCGCGCCACGACGGTCCGGCAGGGCTACGCCGACACCGTGCCGGCGTGGAGCCTCGCGCTGGGCGCGGTCGTGGGGCCCGCGGTCATCCTGGTCTCGCTCCTGGTGCTGCTGGTGCTCGCCGCCACGCGCTGGCGCGAGACCGCACGCAACCTCGCGATCCTGCGCCTCGAGGGAGCGCGACGTCGTACGACGCGGTGGCTCGCCGTGCTCGCGCCGCTGCCGGCCCTGGTGCTCGCGGTCGCTGCCGGCGTCGCCGCCGGCGTGATCGGTGCTGCTCTCGCGATGCCGGACGTGCCGTTCCTGCCCGCGCCGCCGGACATCCCGGTCCTGGACACGGCGACCGCCTGGCCGGCCGTCGCCCGGGCCGCCCTCGCGTGCGCGGTCCTGCTGCCGGCGGTGGCGGCGCTGGCCGGCCGCGCGGTCGCGGGCCGGGCCCACCTCGAACGCGTGAAGGAGACGGCCTGATGTCCGGGCTCGCGATCCGCACCCGGGGCCTGGTGCACATCTACCACGCCGAGGGCCACGACGTGGCGGCCCTCTCGGGCGTCGACCTCGACGTCGCCGCCGGGGAGGTGGTCGGCCTGCTGGGGCCGTCGGGATCCGGCAAGTCGACCCTGATGAGCCTGCTCGCGGGGGTCCTGCGGCCGAGCGCGGGCAAGGTCTTCGTCGGCGACACCGAGGTTTCCGCGGCGGCCCCGCGCGAGCTCGACCGGCTGCGCGCGACCGAGGTCGGCCTCGTCCTGCAGGGCGCCGCGCGCAACCTGCTCCCCCACACCACGCCGGCCGACAACGTCCGGTTCGCCCAGCACCCGGCCCGGCGGGCCGGTCGCTCCCTGCCCGACCCGGCCGAGGTGCTCGCCGACGTCGGGATGGCCGGCGCCGCCGACCTGCGGCTGGCCGACCTGACGCCCGGGGCGCTCCAGCTGGCCGCGGTCGCGGTGGCGATCTCGACCCGCCCCGGGCTGCTGCTGTGCGACGAGCCGACAAGCCAGCTCGACCACGCCGCACGCGACCACGTCCTGGATGCGCTCGCCCGGGTGAACAGCGCCTACGGCACCACCGTCGTCCTGGTCACCCACGACCCCGAGGCCGCCCGGGTGCTCCCGCGCACCGTCACCATCCGCGACGGCCGGATCGGTGGCGAGGGTCGCAGCGGCGAGGAGTACGCCGTCGTCACCGCCGACGGCTTCCTGCCCCTCCCCGGCCATGCCCGCGACCGGCTGCCGCCCGGCACGCTGGTCCGGCTCCACGAGGTCGACGACCACTTCGAGCTCAGGGCGGAGGAACAACCATGAGCGACCTCGAGGCGGTCGGCGTCGGCGTGGCGTACGGCGACACCGTGGCCGTGCAGCCGCTCGACCTGCGGGTCCCCGGCGGCCGGATGCTGGCGGTCACCGGGCCGTCCGGAGCCGGCAAGTCCTCGTTGCTGTGGGCGCTGGCCCGGGCGATCCGGCCCGCGGTCGCGACGCTGCACGGGACGGTCACCGTCGACGACGTGGTGCTCGCGGACCGGGAGTCGGCCGCGCGTGCCGGTGTCGTCCTCGTGCCGCAGGGCAACGGCCTCAACCCGGCCCTCTCGGCGGTGGAGAGCATCCTCGTGCCGCTCCTGGCCCTCGGCGTGCCGCCGCGCGAGGCGTCGGGCCGGGTCTCCGAGTCGTTGTCCCGGGTCGGGCTCGCCGACTTCGGACGCCACCACGTCGACCAGCTCTCGGGTGGCCAGCAGCAGCGCGTCGCGCTGGCGCGGGCCTTCGCACTGCGACCCGCCGTCCTCCTCGCCGACGAGTCGACCAGCGACCTCGACGCTGCCAACCGCGAGCTCATGCTCGCCGCGCTGCGGGACGAGGCGGCCCGTGGTGCCTCGGTCGTCCTCGCCACGCACGACCCCGACGCCGCTGCGCAGACCGACGCCGCCCTCGCCCTCGACGAGGGCGTGGCGACCTGGGTCCGGCGCCCCTGATGCCGACCGGGCACGCCAAGCCACGCCCGCCGCTGACCAGGCACTTCCTCCCGCTGGGGCCGGCGAAGTGGGGCGCCGTCCCGGCATGCGGTACGCTCGTGGTGTTGAAGGGACGACCCCGGTCGTCCTGGCTGCGCACAGTGTGCGGCTCGTATCTCGTACTTCTGGTCTTCGGTTCGCTGGACATCAGCTCAGTTGGATGTCTTCAGCGCAGCTGGGTGGCACGTCGTCCCCAGCACCGAACAAAGGAAACAATCATGGCTCAGGGCACCGTCAAGTGGTTCAACGCTGACAAGGGCTTCGGCTTCATCGCGCAGGACGGCGGCGGCGAGGACGTGTTCGTCCACTTCTCCGCGATCCAGACGCAGGGCTACAAGTCCCTCGACGAGAACCAGAAGGTCGAGTTCGACGTCACCGCCGGCCCCAAGGGCCCGCAGGCCGAGAACGTTCGCGCCATCTGACACCCCTCGACCGGCCCCGATCGCACTGCGATCGGGGCCGTTCGTGCATTTCGGCTGCCCCTCAGAGGCGCGACGCCGCGCGCACGAGGCCGGCGACGCCGACCGAGGTGCTGTGCGGCGGCCACGCGATGACGGTGGTGACACGGGGTGCGTCGAGGACCGGCACGACGGCGAGCCCGTCGCGCAGGTTGGCGCGTGCGGACTCGGGCAGCACGAGCGCCGTACGACCGAGCCGGACGAGCTGCAGCACCTGGGTCAGGTCGCGCAGCTCGGGGCCGGGACCGTCCGGGTAGGTGCCGTCGAGGTGGGGCCATCGCGGCAGCGGCAGGTCGGGGAGGGTCCTGGCCTCGTCGAAGGTGATCGACTCGCGGGTGCTGGCCGGGTGTCCGGCCGGCAGGATCAGCACCTGGTCCTCCACGACGAGCTCGTCGACGTCGAAGCCGCTCGTGTCGTCGAAGGGCCGGTGCAGGATCGCCACGTCGGCACGACCGTCGCGCAGCATCAGCGCCTGGTGGCCGGGCGGGCTGAGCACGACCTCGACGTCGACGGCGTCCGGCTCCGCGGCGTAGGCGTCGAGCAGCTTGGCCATGATCTCGCTGGACGCGCCGGCCTTGGCCGTCAGGACGACCGACGCCCGCGTCGCCGAGGCGGCCGTACGACGGGTGCGGCGCTCCGCCGCCTCGATCGCGGCCAGCGCCACGCGTCCCTCGCGCAGGAGCGTCTCGCCCGGACCGGTGAGCACCATGCCCTGCGGGGTGCGCGTGAACAGCGCGGCACCGAGCCGCCGCTCGAGGGCGGCGATCGCGCGGGACAGCGGCGGCTGCGCCATCCCGAGCCGCTCGGCCGCCCGGCCAACGTGCGACTCCTCGGCGACGGCGACGAAGTAGCGCAGCTCGCGGGTCTCCACGACGACGAGCGTACGCCGCTGACCTGCACCCATACCTGCGCGGTATCGGCCTCCACCCGATCGGTGTTGGAACGCGCCGACGGCACGACGGCACGATCGAGGCATGTCAACGAACACCACCACCACAGCACTGGTCACCGGCGCCAACAAGGGCATCGGCTACGAGATCGCCGCCGGCCTGGCCCGGCGCGGCTTCCGCGTGGGCGTCGGCGCCCGCGACACCGCCCGCCGCGAGGAGGCCGTGGACAAGCTCCGGGCCGAGGGTCTGGACGTCTTCGGCGTCGCCCTCGACGTCACCGACGACGCCAGCGTGGCAGCGGCCGCGGCCCGGCTCGAGGAGCTCGGCGGGCTCGACGTCCTGGTCAACAACGCCGGCATCACCGGCGGCATGCCGCAGGAGCCCTCGCAGGTCACTGCCGAGCAGGTCCTCGGCGTCGTCGACGTCAACGTCCTCGGCGTCATCCGGGTCACCAACGCCATGCTCCCCCTGCTCCGGCGCGCGGCAGCCCCGCGCATCGTCAACGTGTCCAGCACGGTCGGCTCGCTCGGCCTCCAGACCGCGCAGGCGGAGCCCGTCGGCCCGCTCTCCGGCGCCTACTCCCCCACCAAGACCTACGTCAACGCCCTCACCGTCCAGTACGCCAAGGAGCTGGCGCCCGCCGGCATCCTGGTCAACGCCGGCTGCCCGGGCTACGTCGCGACCGACCTCAACGGCCACCGCGGCACGCGCACGCCGGAGCAGGGCGCCGCGGTCTTCCTCGAGCTCGCGACCCTGCCCGACGGCGGGCCCACCGGGACCTTCTCGGACGAGACCGGGGTGCTGCCCTGGTGAGGTGACCGGGCGGGTGTGCCGCGACCTTGCCCTGCCACGGTAGGAAGGAGCCCATGCGCATCTTCTTCACCGGCGGCAGCGGCAAGGCCGGCCGGCACGTGGCCCCCTACCTCGCGGCCCAGGGCCACCAGGTCACCAACGCCGACCTCGTCCCGCTCGGCCACCCCGACGTCCACGACCTCCAGGTCGACCTGACCGATGCCGGCGAGGTCTACTCCGCACTCGCCGGTCTCGCCACCTTCGACGAGCTCGACCTCGACGAGCTGCCGTCGTACGACGCGGTGGTGCACTTCGCGGCGGTGCCAGCGATCCTGCGGGTGCCGGACGCGGCGACGTACGCGACCAACGTGCTCAGCACCTACCACGTGCTCGAGGCCGCGACCCGGCTCGGCATCCGCAAGGTGGTCTTCGCGTCGTCGGAGACGACCTACGGCGTCTGCTTCGCGCAGGGTGAGCGCAAGCCGCTCTACGTGCCGGTCGACGAGGAGCACCCGACCGTCCCCGAGGACTCCTACGCGACGTCCAAGGTCGCCAACGAGGTCACCGCGCGGTCGTTCCAGGCGCGGACCGGGGCCGACATCTACGGGCTGCGGATCAACAACGTGATCGAGCCCCACGAGTACGACGAGATGTTCCCCGCGTTCCTCGAGGACCCGGCGCTGCGGCGGCGCAACATCTTCGCCTACATCGACGTGCGCGACCTCGGCCAGATGGTGCAGCGCTGCCTGGCCACGGACGGGCTCGGCTACGAGGTCTTCAACGTCGCCAACGCCGACATGTCCGTGGCGGCCACGACCGCGGAGGTCATCGAGCGGTTCTACGAAGGCGTGGAGGTCCGTCGCGAGATGGGCGCCCACGAGACCTTCTACGCCATCGACAAGGCCAGGTCGCTCGTGGGCTTCGAGCCCGAGCACTCGTGGCGCGACGTGCTCGGCGCCCCGCGCTCCTGAGATGCCCGACATGGCAGACCGCGCCCCGGTGACGTACGAGCACCACGACCACGTGTCCGGGCCGTTCCTCCACGGGACCAGGGCCACGCTGCAGCCGGGCGACGAGCTCGTCGCGGGCTTCTCCTCCAACTTCCAGGAGGAGCGGACGATGAACCACGTCTCCTTCACCACCCTCGAGAGCACGGCGGCCTGGGGGGCACAGCTGGCGGCGGCGCTCGGCGGGCTGGACTCCGCCGGGCGTGTCTACGTGGTCGAGCCGCTCGGCCCCTTCGAGGACGACCCCAACGTCACCGACAAGCGGTTCCCGGGCAACCCCACGGAGTCCTACCGGACGCGCCACCCGCTGCGCGTGCTGCACGAGCTCGACGACTGGACGCCGCACCCGCCGGAGGCACTCCGCGCGATGCTGGAGAGCCTGGCCTCCCTGCGGGAGCAGGGCCTGGACGTCATCGAGGACTGACGTCGATCGGCGGTGGATCGACGTCGCCGAGAACCTGCCCGAGGACCCGACGATCAGGCTGATGCGCCGTCCGCGGCCCGACGGGCGCGGTAGGCGCGCACCTTCATCACGTTGCCGCACGGGTCGGTGCTGCACCACCGCATCACCTGGGTCGGCGACGGGTCGTAGTAGATCCACCTGCAGTCGCCGCGCTCGCACTCCCGCAACCGCTGCCACTCACCGGTGACCATCGCGTCGTGCACGCTGGCGATGGACTCGCCGACGACGCGGTCGACCGCCGACCGTCCGGAGGAGGGCGCGCGGCGCAGCTGGGCGGCGTCCTCGCGCACCTCGACCGTCATCGGGTGGCGGGCAGCGATGCGGTTGAAGGCCTCGCGCGTGGCGGTCGACGGGTGCAGCGCCAGCTCCCGGGTCACGTCACGGAAGGTCCGGTAGGGCTCGAGGTCCGCCGAACGCGGCAGCGGGCCGTACGCCGACCCGGCCAGGGCCAGGAAGCGGTTGAGTCGCCCGACGTCCGCGGCGTGGTCGACGCCGTGGAAGCGGTCGTCGGAGTTGAGCACGATGCGCACCTCCTCCAGGGGACCGGGTGCGGGGCGGTCGGTGACCATCGGACCTCGTCTCAGGCGAATCAGCGGATCGTCGGTTACGATCATATCGTCATTGGTCGTAACACGGTGAGGGGGTCCGGTGACGTCCGTCCAGATCGACCTCGACGTGCTGGGCCCGAGTGCCGCCCGCGTCCACGACACCCCGGTCCCCCTGGGAGCACCCAAGCTGCGCAGCCTGCTCGGCCTGCTCGTGCTCTCGCGCGACCGGCCGGTGCCTGCCTCGCGGCTCATCGACCTCCTCTGGCACGGGGCCCCGCCCCCGGGTGCCGGCAACACCCTGCAGGGGTACGTCGCCGACCTGCGCCGCCGTCTCGAGCCCGGGCGTCGTGCGCGCAGCGCGTCGACGGTGCTGCTCCACGAGAGCGGCGGCTACCGCCTCGCAGCCGACGCGGCCGACGTCGACGCCGACCGGTTCGAGTCCGCGGTGCGCGCGGGACGCGACCACCTCGAGCGCCTGCGCGACCGGATGCGGCCGCCGCTCCTGACCGACTCCGCGGCCCTGGCCCGGGCCGAGCAGCAGCGCGAGGACCTGGCCGCCGCGGTGCGGCTCTGGCGCGGCGACGCCTACGCCGACCTGGCCGACCTGCCCGCCGCCACCGCCGAGCGCAGGCGGCTCGACGAGCTGCGCGTCGACGCCCGGGTCGCCGCCGTCGTGCTCGACCTGTCGCTCGGGCGGTCGACCCGCGCGGTGGAGGTCCTCGAGGACCTCGTCGAGCACCACCCGCTGCGCGAGGAGCTGTGGGGGCTCTGGGCGGTCGCGCTCGTGCGTACCGGTCGACAGGCCCACGCGCTGGAGGTGCTGGACCGGCTCCGCCGCACCCTGGCGCACGAGCTCGGCATCGACCCCGGTCCGGCCGTCGCAACGCTGCACACCGACGTGCTGCGGCAGGACCCGACGGTCCTCGGCGTCGCGGACGGCGTACGCGACACGGAGCGCTGCACCCACGGCGCGTGCTGCCACCCGGCGCCGGTCGTGCTGCTCGTGCTGCCCGGTGGGCGGGCGCTGGACGCGCGCGCCGCCCTCCGTGACCTGCTCGTGACCAACTCCGGCGAAGGGTCACCGCTTCGTGACGTTCGCGACCTCCTCGGGAGGTCGTCGGCTACCTAGCGTCCTTGGCACACGCCCGGGGACGTCCCGGGTGGTGCGGACGAAAGGCATCGCATGAAGCGCAACAAGCCGCTTGCACTCGTCGCCGGCGCCGCCCTCCTGACGCTGGCCGCCTGTGGCGGCGGGTCGTCGGACGAGGGTGGTGGCGGCTCGGGCACCGATCGGGAGTTCGGCGGGCAGGAGGGGGGCACCAAGGACGCGGAGCGTCAGGGCCCTGCCGCCGACGTCGAGGGCGCGACCACCGGTGGCACGGTGACGGTCTACCTCCCCGGCGACCCCGGCCCCGACACCCTCGACCCCACCAGCGGATGGTCGGTGACGGGCAACTCCATCCAGCAGGCGCTCACGAGCCGCTCGCTGACCCAGTACGTGCGCGACGAGAGCGGTCAGCCCGTGCTGGTGCCGGACCTCGCGACCGACCTGGGCACGCCCAACGACGACTTCACGGAGTGGACCTTCACCATCCGTGACGACGCGACCTGGGAGGACGGCAAGCCCGTGACGGCCGACGAGGTGGCGTTCGGCATCTGCCGCTCGCTGGACGCGGAGGCGTTCCCGTCGGGACCCGGCACGGAGTACTCGGCGTCGTACTTCCAGGGCGCCGACACCTACAAGGGTCCCTACACCGGGAAGGACCCGGGCTGCGAGAAGTGGGACGGGATCTCGGTGGAGGGCCAGGACGTCACCATCACGATGGCCAAGCCGTTCCCCGACATGGACTACTGGGGCGCGTTCATGGCGATGGGGCCCGCGCCCCTGGGCAACGCCTCGAAGCCGCCGAACTACGGCAACAAGCCGCTGTCCAACGGCCCCTACAAGGTGGAGAGCTTCAAGCCCAACGAGGAGCTCGTGCTGGTCAAGAACGACCAGTGGTCTGCCGAGTCCGACCCGGGTCGCCACCAGTACGCCGACGAGTTCGTCTTCAAGTTCAACCAGGACCAGGCCAAGGTCGACGAGATCATGCTGTCGGGCAACTCCGACAGCCAGACGGCGGTGTCCACGGCCCTCGGCTCGGACAAGTACAACGACGCCAACGGCAAGCTCGGGGAGCGCCTGGTGCAGCAGACGTCGCAGTGCGTCTCGATGCTCACGCCCGACTACACCAAGATCACCGACATCAACGTCCGCAAGGCGCTCGCCTACGCGTATCCCTACGAGGACGTCTGGATCGCCGGCGGCGAGGTGCCCGGTGTCACGCGGGTGCCGGCGAACTCGCTGATGCCGCCGGGCATGGCGGGCAAGAAGGAGTTCCAGGTCGACGGTGAGCAGATCACCTACGACCCCGAGAAGTCCAAGGAGCTCCTCGCCGAGGCCGGCTACGGCGACAAGCCCTACCCGATCACGATGGTCTACTACGAGGTCGACCCGCTCGCGGTCGCTGCCCAGGACCAGATCACCAAGGGCTTCGAGGCCGGCGGCTTCAAGGTCAAGGCCATCCCGGTGCAGGAGTCGCTCTACAACATCTGGCTCGACCCCGACAACAAGGTCAACAAGCAGCTGAACTTCCGCGGCGTGAACTGGTGCTCGGACTGGCCGGCCGGGTCGACCATCCTGCCGTCGCTCGCGCGCACCGGCGCGGTCTACAACACGGCGTACTTCTCGGAGAAGTCGATCGACGAGGAGATGGACCAGATCAGCACGCTGCCGCTCGACGAGCAGGCCGACGCGTGGGGGGCGGTGGACGAGAAGATCATGACGGAGTACTTCCCGATCATCCCGACCGCGTTCCGCAACGACCTCTTCGTCTTCGGCGAGAAGATCGGCAACCCGACGGGCGACGGCTCGATCGGTGCGCCGAACTACAAGGACCTGTACGTCATGCAGTGATCCCGGCGTGACGCAGTGGGGGCTCCCGGTCCGGGAGCCCCCACTGTGCGTGTCAGCCCGCCGACCGGACCTCGGGGTCGGCGAGCGACCGGGCCGGGGGCCCGCCGTGCCAGCTGGGGAGTGGCGCCTCCCCGACCGCGACGGCGACGGCTGCGTCGGCCAGCAGCTGCGTGGCGTCCAGCAGCGGCAGGGGCGAGCTCGCCGGCGTCACGAGGGCGCCCAGCTCGGGACAACCGACGACGACCGCCTGGCAGCCCGCGCGCCGCAGGTCCTCGATGAGCGACAGCACGGTGTCGCGCGACGTCAGGGACGCCCTTCCCCGGGCGAGCTCGTCGAAGATGATCGAGTGCAGCGTGGTCTGGTCCCACAGGGGCAGCGGCACGGCCGTCAGGCCCATCGGCTCGAGCTCGTCGGCGTAGCGTTGCCAGCCCAGCGTCCACCGCGTGCCGAGCACCCCGACCCGCGCGAAGCCCTGGCGTTGCGCTGCAGCGGCGACGACGTCCGCGACGTGCAGCCCCGGCAGCGCCAGGTCGGCGTCGCCCGCGTCGAGCGGTGCGTACGCCGTGTCGTCGGGGCACACGAAGAAGTGCGCCCCCGCCTGGCGCAGCCGTACGCACGCGAGCGCGAGCTGGGTGCGGACGGTCTCGGGGTCGTTGCGCTGCCAGGCGTCCCAGCGGCCGTCCAGCGGCTGCCACACGAGGCTGAGCTCGGGCTGCTCCTGGCCGGGACCGAGCGCGGCCCCCGCCTCGTCCACCCGGCGCAGCAGCTCCGCGGCGCCCGGAAGGCGCGGCGCGACGACTCCGATGTGGAACACGGCACCATGGTGACCCGGGACGCTGTGGTCCGACTGGAGTCACCGCTCCCGCTCCCCCGTCCTGCCGACAGACGCCCGATCACTGGAGGGACATGAACGCACCGCACGACATCGCCCGCAGGATGTTCGACCTCATCGAGCCCGTCGCGCTCGTCGCCTTCTTCTCCGAGGAGCCGAACGACGAGATGGCGGCACTGGGCTTCACCACCTACTGGGACGGCTACTTCGCGGGTCGTGCCGCGCCGCTGGGCCGCGCACCTGCCGAGGTCGTCGACGCGGCGTTCTACAGCTTTGGTCCCGGCGAGGTGGCCCGCCACGTCCCGAAGGTCTGGGACACCACGACTCCGGAGGAGGCGCACGCCGCCCGCCAGCGCGGCTGCGTCGCCGCGCTCCGACGCATCCTCGGCGACCTGGCCGACTCCCCCGGCCTGGCCCGCGCCGCCGACCTCCTCGCCCGGGCCGCGACCGGCGCTCCCCTCGAGGGACGGGTGATGTACGCCGCCCTCCGCTCGCTGCCGCTCCCCACCGAGCCGGTGGCGAGGCTGTGGTTCGCCGCGAACATGCTCCGCGAGCACCGCGCGGACGGGCACGTCGTCGCGCTGATGGCCGAGCAGGTCGACCGCACCGAGTCGCACGTCCTCCTGGCCATCGACGCCGGCGTCGACCCGCCGGAGTCGTTCGGTCGGATCCACCACCTGCCGCAGGCCTACCTGGACCGGGTGATGGCGGGCCTGCGGTCCCGTGGGCTCCTGGATCCCGAGGGGCGGTTCACCGCGGCCGGCCGCGCGACGAAAGACCGCGTCGAGGCGCTGACGGACGCGCTCGCGGCGGCGCCCTACGTCGCGCTACCGCCGGCTGATCTCGACGAGCTGGTGACGTCGATGGAGCCGATCGCTGCCCGGCTGGTGGAGACCGGGTCGCGGCCATCGCTCCGCATGGTCAGAAGGCCTTCATCCTTCAGCCAGGCGACTAGAATCCATACGTGAACGACGTGCGCGTGATCGCCTACTTCGCGGGCGACCCGACCAGGACCTACCAGCTGGCCCAGTGGCTGGAGGTCCTCGAGATCCTGCACGACGTCCACCCCGTCGCCCTGGTGCTGCGGGACCCGGCATCCGCGGCCGTGATCGAGCCCCGGACCCACCTGCGTGTCCTCACCGCTGCCACGTTCCCCGAGCTGACCGAGCTCTACGCCGACCTGGACGCCAAGGTCGTCCTCTACTGCAACAACTCGGTGCTCAACTTCGAGTCGCTCGTCGACAGCCGCCGGCTGCACGTCCACATCAACCACGGCGAGAGCGACAAGCAGTCGATGGCGAGCAACAACGCCAAGGCCTACGACCGGGTCTTCGTCGCCGGCGGCGCCGCCGTCGAGCGCTACCTGACCGGGCTGCTGGACTTCGACGCCCACCGGCTCGTGCGCATCGGCCGTCCCCAGCTCGACCTGCCGCGGACGCCCCTGCTCGGCCCGAGCTCGCGCCGTACGGTCCTGTACGCACCGACGTGGGAGGGCGACGCGGAGTACAACGACTACACGTCGGTCGACACGCTCGGGCCCACCATCGTGCGGGCGATCCTCGAGGTCCCCGACGTCCGCCTGGTCTACAAGCCGCACCCGAAGGTCACGACCAGCCTGACCCCCGCGATCGCCGATGCGCACCGCGAGATCGTCGGGATCGTCGACGCCGCGGCTCGGCTCGACCCGGACGCCGGGCACACGGTGGTCCTCTCCGGCGACATCCTGGCGGTGATGCCCGGCTGCGACGCCATGGTCACCGACGTGTCCTCGGTGGGCCTGGACTGGCTCTACCTCCACACGGACAAGCCGATCCTCCTCACCGATCGCCATGGCGACGCTGACGCCCTCCTGCAGGAGGTCCCGATCAGCCGCTGCGCCGACGTCATCGACGAGACGAACGTCGCCACCCTGACCTCGCTCGTCGCCGACCGCCTCGACCACGACGAGCACCACCTGGCCCGCGTCGCGATGCGGCACCACTACTTCGACGACCTCCACGTCGGTGACAGCACGACCCGCTTCCTCTCCGCGGTGACGGAGGTCGTGGACCTGCGGGACCGGCTGGTTGCCGGCGGGGTGGCCGACTCCGAGATCGCCTGAGGGACGACGCGACGGTCACGTCGCGTCGTCCCCGACGTGGACCGTGCCGCCCAGGAACAGGAGCTCCGCCGAGGTCTCGGCGAAGCGCTCGCGCACGTCCCGGCTGATCCGCATCGAGCAGAACTTCGGCCCGCACATCGAGCAGAAGTGCGCGGTCTTGGCGCCCTCCGCGGGCAGCGTCTCGTCGTGGAATGCCTCGGCGGTGTGCGGGTCGAGGGACAGAGCGAACTGGTCGTGCCAGCGGAACTCGAAGCGCGCCCGGCTCAGCGCGTCGTCCCAGTCGCGTGCACCGGGGTGGCCCTTGGCGACGTCCGCGGCGTGGGCGGCGAGCTTGTAGGTGATCACCCCCGTCTTCACGTCGTCGCGGTTCGGGAGGCCGAGGTGCTCCTTGGGGGTGACATAGCAGAGCATCGCCGTGCCGTGCATCGCGATCGCGGCAGCGCCGATGGCGCTAGTGATGTGGTCGTAGCCGGGAGCGACGTCGGTGGCCAGCGGGCCGAGCGTGTAGAACGGCGCGCCGTGGCACCACTCCTGCTGGAGGCGGACGTTCTCCTCGACGAGGTCGAGCGGGACGTGGCCGGGGCCCTCGACCATGACCTGCACGTCGTGCTCCCACGCCCGCTGGGTCAGGTCCGCGAGGGTGCGGAGCTCGGCGAGCTGGGCGGCGTCGTTGGCGTCGGCGACCGATCCGGGGCGCAGCCCGTCGCCGAGGGAGAAGGAGACGTCGTAGGCCGCGAAGATCTCGCACAGCTCGTCGAAGTGCGTGAAGAGGAAGTTCTCCTCGTGGTGGGCCAGGCACCAGCCCGCCATGATCGAGCCGCCGCGGGAGACGATGCCGGTGACCCGGTTCGCCGTCAGCGGGACGTGGCGCAGCAGCACGCCGGCGTGGACCGTCATGTAGTCGACACCCTGCTCGCACTGCTCGACCACGGTGTCGCGGTAGACCTCCCAGGACAGCCGCTCGGCGTCCCCGTCGACCTTCTCCAGCGCCTGGTAGAGCGGGACGGTGCCGATCGGCACGGGCGAGCTGCGCAGGATCCACTCGCGGGTGGTGTGGATGTCCTCGCCGGTCGAGAGGTCCATGACGGTGTCGGCGCCCCACGTGACGGCCCAGGTCAGCTTGTCGACCTCCTCGGCGATGCTGCTGGTGACCGCCGAGCTGCCGATGTTGGCGTTGACCTTCACCAGGAACCGTCGCCCGATGATCATCGGCTCGGACTCGGGGTGGTTGACGTTGGCGGGGATGATCGCCCGGCCGGCGGCGACCTCGCTGCGCACCAGCTCGACGTCGCAGCCCTCCCGTGCGGCGACGTACTCCATCTCCTGCGTCACGGTGCCCTGCCGGGCGTAGCGGAGCTGGGTCACCGTACGACCGGTGCGCGCGCGCCGCGGTGGTCGCAGCTCGCCCTGCCACTCCTCGCGCGCGGCGCCGCGGCGCTCGGCCGACCGACCGTTGTCGGCGAGCCGCGTCTCGCGTCCGGCGTACTCCTCGGTGTCGCCGCGCTCCGCGATCCAGTCCACCCGCACCGGGGGGAGGCCCGCGGTGGGATCGGATCCAGGCCCCGAGGTGCAGTAGCGGTCGAACGTCTCGCCGTTGGTCAGGCTCACCCGCGTGACCGGCACGTCGAGGGGGCCGGTGAGGACGCGCTCGTGGGCGGGGTGGATGGGATGGATGGTGTGGTCGGTCATGCGGTTTCCTCCTGGTGGATGCGGTGGCAGGTCGAGGGCGCGAGGTGGGCGACGGGACCGCGACCGCGGCCGAGGTCCCAGGTGCTGCTGGTGGCGAGCCGCGAGGCGACGTACGCCGCCGCGTCCGCTGCGGCGGCGGCAAGGGGTGCGCCGTGGGCGAGGCGGGCCGCGAGCGCACTGGCGTAGGTGCACCCGGTGCCGTGGTCGGCGGTGGTGGGGACGGCGGGGTGCCGCAGCGGGACGGGGGTGCCGCCGGGCTCGCACAGCCAGTCGGTGCAGGTGGCGACGGCCCGGCCCGGTCGCCACTCGGGTCCTCCGGTGAGGACGACGGCGCAGCCGAGGTCCGCGAGGCGGGAAATGAGGTCGCTGGCGTCGGTGTCGCTGGCGGCGAGGGCCCTGGCCTCCGCGAGGTTGGGCGTCGCCACCGTCGCGAACGGCAGCAGGTCCTCGCGGTACGCCCGGCGCACGGCGTCATCGCCGAGGACCGCCCCGCTGGTGGCGACCAGCACCGGGTCGACGACCAGGAGCAGGTGGCGCGTGCTCTCCGCGACGAGCCGGACGGCCTCGGGTGACCCGAGCATGCCGGTCTTCACCGCGCTGACGGGGAGGTCGCCGAGGACGGCGTCGAGCTGCGCGGCGAGCACGGCTGGCGGGACCTGGTGCACCGCGTGCACGCCGGTCGTGTCCTGCGCGGTGACGGCGGTGACCGCGCACGCGGCGTGGCAGCCGAGGTGGCCGATGGTCGCCAGGTCGGCCGCCAGCCCGGCGGCACCGCCACTGTCGGTGCCGCCGACGGCGAGGACCACGGGTGGCGCGCTCACTGCAGCTGCTCCAGCAGCCTCGACACCACGGATGCGGGGTCGGCGGCACGCATCACCGCGCCCATCACGGCGACCCCGTGCGCGCCCGCGACTCGCGCAGCGGCTGCATTGCGGAGGTCGATCCCGGCCAGGGCGAGGACCGGGACGGGGTGGCCCGCGAAGGCGCCGGGCGGCAGCGCGGGACCGTGGCCCGGCTTGCTCGCGCTGACGGCGTACGGCGACAGGGTGACCCACGACGCCCCCTCTCCCGCCGCCCGCTCGACCTCGGCCGGTGAGTGGCACGACCGGCCCCACGGACCGCTGGAGGGCACCGGCTGGTGCGCCGCGCAGTGCAGGCCTTGGGCGCTCGGGTCCGGGACGCGCGAGGAGATGACGGTCAGCCCGGGGATGGACACCAGCTGCTCGACGAGGGCCGACCGGGCCGACATTGGGAGGTCGTGCTCCCGCACCACGACGGCCGACAGCCCTGCGTCCGCGCACTCGCGGACGGTGCGCACCAGCGCGCGGCCCAGCCGCAGCTGCGCACGGTCGGTCAGCACGACGAGCCGTGGGATCACGCGATCCTCCCCTCCAGCGGACTGGCCGAGCGCGCGACTGCCCGGCGCGGGATCCGGCCCGCCCGGCGCGCAGCCGCTCCGGCGTCGACCGCTGCCCGCAAGGCGCCGGCCATCGCGACCGGGTCCGCCGCCCGGGTGACCGCGCTCGCCGCGAGGATCGCGTCGCACCCGAGCTCCATCGCCAGCGCCGCGTCGGAGGCCGTTCCGATGCCGGCGTCGAGCACGACGGGGACGTCGACGGCGGCCACGACCGACTCGATGAGGTGGGGGTTGAGGATCCCGAGGCCGGAGCCGATCGGCGAACCGAGCGGCATCACCGCTGCGCACCCGACGTCGGCGAGGCGGCGGGCGAGCACGGGGTCGTCGGTGGTGTACGGCAGCACGGTGAACCCACGCGTGACGAGGTCCGCGGCTGCCGCGATCAGCTCGACGGCGTCGGGCAGCAGGCTCACCTCGTCGCCGATCACCTCGAGCTTCACCCAGTCCGTGGCCAGCGCCTCCCGCGCCATCTCGGCGGTGAGCACGGCCTCCCGGGCCGACAGGCAGCCGGCCGTGTTCGGCAGCACCGGAACGCCCCGGTCCCGCAGGTTCGCGAGGACGCCGCCGGGAGCGGTGCTCGACGTACGCCGCACGCTGACGGTCACCAGTCCGGGCCGGGCCGCGTCGAGGACCGGGTCGACGAGGTCCGGACGCGGCAGGCCCCCGGTGCCGAGGAACAACCGAGACGCGAGCGTGCATCCGGCGATCACGAGGTCGGGCACCAGGTTGCTCATCCCGGGGTCCCCGCGGCGTTGTTCGGGGGAGCGCAGCGGAGGAGAAGAACGCCGTGGGGTGGTCATCCGCCGGCTACCGCCGTCACGACCTCGACGACGTCACCGTCGGCGAGCAGCATGCTGGCGTGCTCAGCGCGGGGCACGACCTCGTGGTTGACGGCCGCCGCGTGCCCGTCCGGGAGCGGGCCGACCAGGTCGTGCAGGGTCCGGGCGTCGGCGTCCAGCCGGACGCCGTTGAGGGTCAGGTGCATGACATGCCTCCGGTGGTGGTGTGGTGGGTGGTCGTCAGGAGTCGTCGGGGGTCGACGGCCGGCTCGGAGGGCGCTCCTTCGAGGGCGTCGGCGAGCAGCCGGGCGGTCAACGGGGCGAGCAGCACGCCGTGGCGGAAGTGGCCCGCCGCGAGCCACGTGCGCGGGTCGTCGGTCGGTCCGACGAGGGGCCGGTGGTCGCGCGTCGCCGGACGGTCGCGTGCCTCGCACCCGAGCACCTCGGCCCGGTCGAGCGCGGGCAGCAGCACGCGAGCCGCGCGCAGCAGCCGGACCACGCCGCCCGCGGTGACCACGGGCGGCTCGTCGTGCTCCTCGACCGTCGCCCCGACCACCACCTCCCCGGCAGCCCGCGGCACGAGGTAGACCGGTTCCCCCGCCGCCCAGCCCCGGACCACGTGGCGCGGGGGCTCCGTCGTCCGGAGCCGGACGACCTCCCCGCGCACACCGCGGACCAGCCGGGTCCAGGGTTCGGGCAAGCGGGCCCCGGTGGCGACGACGACGACGTCCGTGTTCGCAGCCGGCTCGCGCTCCTCGATCCGTCCGTGCAGCCGGGCCAGCAGGGCCGCGACCACGGCCCTGGGATCGACGGCGCGGTCCTCGAGCCGGATCCCACGAGCCGTGTGTCCCAGGCCCGGCTCGAGGTCACCGACCTCCGCCGGACCCAGGAGGTCGACCCGGATGCCGTGCCCGGCCAGCACCTCGGCGTGCCGCTCCACCTCCTGGCCGTCGCCGCTGTCGTGTCCGACCACGAGCGTGCCTCGCTCGTGGAGGGCCACGCCCAGCCCGGCGGCGTACGCCGGCCAGAGGCGCGCGCTGGCCAGCCCGAGCCGGAGGACGTCGGGCTCGCCGTACGAGGCCTCCCCCGCCGGCGAGAGCATCCCGGCGGCGACGGCCGAGGCGCCGCTCCCCGGCGTCGGGTCGACGACGGTGACGTCGTGGCCGCGGGCGAGCAGCTCGTCGGCACAGGCGAGGCCGACGATGCCGGCGCCGAGGACGTGGACGCGCATCAGCCGAGCTCCTGCACCAGCTCCTTCGCGGCGGCGACGGGATCGGGCTTGCTCCAGATGGCGCCGAGCACCGCGACGCCGTGGGCGCCCGCGTCGACCACCGGACGCACCCGGCCGGCGTCGATGCCGCCGATGGCCACCAGCGGCAGGACGCCGCTCGCCGCGGCGACGGCGGGCACCCCGAGCGCCGGCGGCAGTCCCGCCTTGCTGGTCGTGGCGTGGACCGGGCCGAACCCGGCGTACGACGCCCCCGCGGCGGCGGCCCGCTCGACGTCGTCGCGATCACGGCAGGTCGCCCCCACGAGCAGGTGCGGCGCGCTCGCGACGGCGAGCCCGACCGGCAGGTCGTCGGCCCCCAGGTGGACCCCGTCGGCCCCCGTCGCCAGGGCGACGTCCAGCCGGTCGTCGACGACGACGGTGGCGCCGAACGGGCGGACCGCGCCGATCACGACCCGGGTGAGCTCGACGAGCTCGCGGGTGGTGACCACCTTGTCGCGGACCTGGAACCCGTCGACCCCCACCTCGGCGAGGTCGCCGAGCAGGGACAGGTCGTCGGTCGAGGAGACCAGGCAGAAGATGCGCGTCGACAACACGTGGAATCACTTCCTTCGCCGGCATGACCCGGATCAGGTACGACGGTCGGAGCGGCTCCAGCTCCCTCTCAGCCCGCTGCCGCGGACTCCCGTGTGGACGGCGAGGACGCTAGCAGAGGTCGCCGGGCAGCGTCGCGCAGGTGGGTCTGAGGCAGGCGGTCGGGCGTGCCAGGTGCGTAGGGTGGGCACGTGGCCGACAACGTCCTCTGGATCGTCACGGACGATCAGATGCGCTCGACCCTGCGGACCATGGACCGCACCTGGAAGCGGCTGGTGCGCAAGGGGGTGCACTTCCGCCGCGGCTACAGCGCGATGCCGTTGTGCGGCCCGGCGCGCGCCTCGATCCTCACCAGTCGCTACCCCCACAACCACGGCTGCGACAGCAACATGACCCACCAGCCCTTCGTGGCCCAGGGCCACGACCGGGACACCGCGGCGACCAGGCTGAAGGCGGCCGGCTACAGCACCGGCTACTTCGGCAAGTACATGAACGGCCTCGCCCAGGACCCGACGTACGTCGCCCCCGGCTGGGACCGCTGGGTCGCGTTGCTCGACGGCATGATCGACGCCCCCCGGGTCAACGTCGACGGCACGGTCCGACAGGTCGAGTCGCAGCGGGAGTTCGACAGGTTCGCAGCCAAGCGGTTGCGCCGCTTCATCCGTCGCCACGAGGACTCCGGCCCGTGGTTCGCGGTGTTCTCGCCGACGGCGCCCCACGGCCCCTACACGCCGAGCCCCGAGCACGCCGACGACTTCGACGACGTCGAGTGGGACCCGCCGGCGTTCAACGAGTCCGACATGACCGACAAGCCCACGTGGCTGCGCGACCTGCCGCCGCAGGAGCGTCGTCGGATGCGGAAGATCCACGAGGGCAAGCTCGAGGAGCTCCAGGACGTCGACGACCAGATCGACAAGGTGCTGGACGTGCTGCGACGGACCGGCCAGCTCCGGAGGACGTGGATCTTCTTCGTCTCCGACAACGGCTACCTCCTGGGCGAGCACCGGTTGTTCCACAAGTCGCAGCCCTACGAGGGGGCGGCCGGCGTGCCGTTCGTCGCGCGCGGGCCCGGTGTCGAGCCGCGCACCGTCGACGCGCTGGTCTCGCAGGTCGACCTGATGCCCACCACCCTCGACATCGCCGGACTCGACCCGGACGACGGGCGCGAGCTCGACGGCCGCTCCATGCTCGGGCCCCTCCAGTCCGGGGACTGGTCCGCCTGGCGGCGCCGCCTGATCATCGAGAACACGAACCTCGACTGGGCGCTGCTCCGCGAGAAGTCCCTCGCCTACATCGAACACCGCGGTAAGGGTGAGTGGGAGCTGTATGACCTCGAGCGCGATCCGCACCAGCTCGCGAGCCTTCGTGATGCCGATGTCACTGAGCTGGCGCGGAAGACCGCCGAGCTCACCGGGACTCAGGGGCGGGCGTTGCGGAGGTTCGAGCAGTAGCAGCGCGATAGGTACGGCGTTGCTCCTACTGTGCTTGTCCCGGCCGCGCTGGTGGAACCGATCGATTCTGGCAACGTCCTGCCCGCCTTCGAGGTTGCTGACGGGCTGACGCGAGACCTAGCGGCGGTCTAATCGGGGGATCCGGGTCTACGTCCGCCGGGCGAAGGTGACCTTGTTGTCGGCGTGGACGGTCATCGCATAGCGGGAGTCGTGGGCCAGCCGGTGGTGCCGTGGGCACAGGAGACGCCCGTTGGCGAGGTCGGTGAGGCCGCCGCGGGACCACGGGTCGTCGTGGTGGGCGTGGCAGCCCGACGCGGTGGTCTCGCAGCCTCGGGCGGTGCAGCCGCCATCACGCAGGCCGAGGGCGATGCGCTGTGCCTTGGTGAACAGCCGCCGGCTGCGGCCGAGGTCGAGCACCCGGCCCTCACCGTCGAGGACGGCGGGGATGATCCCGGCCTCACACGCGAGTCGACGGGCCTGGGCGGCGGACATGCGGGTGCCGTCGTCGAGCAGCGCGGTGGCGTGCTCGCCGAGGAGCTGCTCGAGGGTCNCGGGGATGATCCCGGCCTCACACGCGAGTCGACGGGCCTGGGCGGCGGACATGCGGGTGCCGTCGTCGAGCAGCGCGGTGGCGTGCTCGCCGAGGAGCTGCTCGAGCGTCATCGTGATGACGATGGTGGCGTTGACTCCGGAGGTCTGCGGGGTGGCGTCGACGGGGTAGCGCTCGACGTACTCGATGAACGCCTCGCCCATGCGGCGGCACAGCGGTTTCCAACCGCCTCGCTCGTCGCGCAGCTCGGCCTCGGTGTGCCGGGCNGTAGCGCTCGACGTACTCGATGAACGCCTCGCCCATGCGGCGGCACAGCGGTTTCCAACCGCCTCGCTCGTCGCGCAGCTCGGCCTCGGTGTGCCGGGCCGGGTTGGCCAGCGCGAGGAGGTGTCGCTTGAGCATCGCGCCAATGTAGGAGGGCAGGGAGAACCGTCCGTGGCAGCGGCCGTTGCCGTCGTCGTCCATCACGAAGTCGGCGGTCGCGCCGGCGCGGGACTCCTCCCCTGCCAGGGTGGCGGCTTCTTGTGCCTCGCCGAGCTCCGGTGCGACCACGTCGAGGATCCGCTTGCCGAGCCTGCGCAGCGCCTTGGCGTCGTGCTCGGCCGCGGCGGCGAGCAGGTGGTCGCGTGCCTGTGCCCGGACCCCGGGATCGATGATCCGGGTCACGCCCTCGGCGGTGCGGACGCTTGCGGGGATCGCGTCGACCGCACCCACGATCACCCGCGCCTGCTCCACCCGCAGCTCGCCCGCGGCCAGCGCCTGGCCGGTGGGGGCGTGCAGGGGCTCCTCGAACGCACGCGCCAGCCTGCTCAACCTGGCCGYCACGGGCGCCGGTCGCGTCCCCCAACCGGCGGCGGTCGGCCTCGGCCACCACCCGGCACAGCTCGCGGGTCAGGCGACTCGTCACACCGGTCAGCTCATCAACCAGCCGCTCCACGTCCGCATCGGAGAGACCCCCGAGCGACACCTCGCCCACCTCGGCGAGCGACGCGTGCACACGCGACAGCACGTGGTCCACCAGCGGCGACGCCTCCGGCTGCGTGCCGGGGGCGCGCCACACGCCCACCCACGCTCCCGGGTGGGGCTGATCGGCTGGCACTGCACTCACTGGCTGGACCTTCCGCACCCCTCGTCGGGCGCATGGACAACTACGGTCGTGGGCCGGGTATCAGTGAGGTGTGTACAGCCAGAGTTGTGGCTTCAGGTAGGGCCCGAGCTCGCTCGCTCGAATCTGTCTTTGACGGTAGCCGTCGCCACCGACAGCGGCGATGATCCTGTCCCCAGGCCTCCGGGGGCGGCACCCGCCTCGGCATCCGCCCGGATCGGGGCGACGACATTGGGCCGACAACCGGTGGCCCAGGGCAATCGCGGCGCAATGACGTGGGTCTCGGGGCGGATTAGTCGACGTCTCGCTGACCGAGACCTGGCACCTCTGCGTTGCGCAATGATGAGACATGACCGCCGATGACCTGATTGTGTCCGCCCTCGACGCGCTTGCTGGCACCAGGCACCGACGCTCCGATGCGGTTGACCAAGTTGCCAAATCGGCCGGTCTCTACGCCTTCTACGGCGACGACCAGTCGTGGTCGGACCTCTCCCAAACGCCTGCGTTCGAGGATCAGCCGCTCTATGTCGGGAAGGCGGAGCGAAGCCTGAACGGTCGTGACGTTGGGACCCACTTCGCGACGGGGAAGACCGGCTCCTCCACTGTCCGTCGCAGCCTCGCCGCGTTGCTAGTAGAGGTACTTGATCTGACGCCAGTGCCGCGCAACCTGGCAAAGCCAGACGGCAGTGCCAACTTCGCGCTCGAGACTGGCGAGGCACGCCTGAGTGCTTGGATGAACGAGCGCCTGTCTCTGGCGACCTGGGTAAGCCCTGCGGGGGCGGTCCTTGACGAGGTTGAGACCGCAGTGGTGCGTCACCTTCGGCCACCTTTGAACCTCGACAAGGTTGGCGAGCCTCGAACCGAGCTGCGTGAGGCGAGGAGGCGAATGGCGACGACCGCAAGGAGCTGGACTCCGCGAACCTAGGGATCCGTCGGCCGTAGCCTGCAGTGCGCGGGCAAGCGGCGGTATCACGTACGCCAAGAGGGCGGTTCCGCTGAACGGAACCGTTCGGCTCTTGCTGACGGCACACTCGTCAACATGACCCGGACAAACCGCGACGAGCGAGACGCACAACTCGCATCGGTACTGGCCGACGCTGTGCGCGCGGGGCGGCTACAAGCCGCGGACGCGCTCCGTGTGATCCGGCACGAAATGCGCCGACGGAATACAAACAAGAAGGCAACGCTTCCCTATCGGTCCGTTCGTGCCCAAGCAGTCATCGATGCCTACGCCGAGCGCGGCGAGTCGCCCCCAAAGAACGGGTCGGATGACGCACTGCACGCGGACCATGTGTACGAGTTCGGAGCGGACCAACTCCTCGAGACGGTCACGGTCGATGAGTGGCACGAAGTCCTAACCGCGGCCCGAACCGTTGTAGTGGTCACCGCTCGAGAGAACTACACCTTGGAGAAGCTCGAGAACACGGGACTACGAGGTCCCGGCAAGTATGCGGCCGCAGGAGTGACCTGGGCCGCGGAGGTGCCTGGGTTCATTGAGCGAGATGCGCAGCCCAATACGGCGAAGTGACCCACGCAGCGCGACTCGCCGATAGCAGCCCGCCGATGACGATCGGATCCGCACGTCGCCCTTGGAGGTGGACCTGACGTGAGTGTCACCGACTACTTGTCCGAGAACGGGAGCGGGATGTACCGGCAGTGCTACGTCCCGGACCTCGTGCCATCCAGCCGCGCCGTGCAACTCGTTTTCGTCTTCGAGTCACCCCATGTCGACGAGCTGAAGGCGCGAGTGCCCGTCGCTGGAGCAGCTGGCAAGAGTGCCTTTCGTTTCCTACTGCCGGGGCAACCCAAGCAGATGAGTCTCGGACGCTTCGTCCAACAGAGTCACGCGGCGGGGGACGATCGCATCGCGATCTTGAACGTCAGCAACGTCCCCATGCAGCAAGCCGCATTCGTCGACGCCGAGACTCCCGACCTCGGAGATGGGGAGTGGACTTTGATCGAAAAGATTCGTCGATCGAGGGCGCGCTCCCCTTCGTCGATGCGAGGAGCTGAGGCACGGGCGATGTCGGAGCTTCTCCTCGCCGGGTTCCGCCACAGGCTCTCTGATGTCGCTGATGTCGCTGATGGCTTCGATGGCCGAGTGGTGGCTGCAGGCGCCTTCGCGCAACGCATGGTGGCAGCGGCCATTCCCGACCTGTTGCCCAAGCCGCTCCGCGTTCCCCACCCGTCGTTCAGCCAGTGGCATCGGACGGCGAATCAGAACTCGCCGGATCTCCTCGCCATGAGAGATCGCTTCAGGGACCGGACCATCGGTTGCCCGACGCCCTGAGTTGTTACCGCACGCGCTCGGTCCGACCCCCTGATCGCGGCGGTAAGACTCACTCAGCGCCACGGATCTCGGAAGCAGTTCGGACGTCCGGTAGCCGCGTCAGTCGTCGTGGAAGGGGTGCTGCCTCGATCCTCGACCGGGGACATCGGGCTCCGGACGGCCTACACCGCCACCTGCCATCTTGGATTCTTCGGCGGCTGTCTATGGAACCGCACGGAGTGTGTCAGTTGGTTCGTAGGACGGACGCTCAGAACGTCATCTTCTCGACATCTACGTCTTGCGGCCGCATACGCATACCTAATGCGAGCGCTTGGGCCGCAGAGTCAGCGGCGGAAGAGACACTCCACTTCGGGTCGGGGGGTTCCCAGAATGTCCCTGGCGGACCCGGCAGGTCTGTCCTCGGGTTCCAGCCCAACGTCCCGAGGTTGGAGAACTTGTGGTCGGGATCGTGGACCTGCAGCGAGAAGCCGTTGCTGTCAGTGCCGGCAATCTGAACCCACGGATTGGGATGCTTACGCACCGTAATCACGATGCTGCGCCACAGACTCTCAGGCACCGACCCAAGTTGATCCTCTAAGGCGTCTTGCCATCCCTTCCACTCTGGGCGAGGCCAAAGCCAAGGGTTGTCCTCAGGAGAGAACGGCCGCGTCGCGGGCATGCGTACAAGCTCCCTGGCGATCGCCTCGATCTCGGCTTCCGAGTCCGGGTATCGCTGCGACAACTCGTCGAGTCGATCTGCAACATCGCGCAATGAGACGAGCGTGTCGCCGTTCACACGACGCAGCCTGTCTGTCTGGTAAGCCACTAAGTCCCCTGTTCCCTCTTGACCCCCGATGCTACGGCCCACAGATGTTGGCGACAGCGAAACTCAAGATGCCCCTGCACCGTGATTCGCGGCGGAATGCAGCAATGGCGAGAGCGGCATAGCGGCGTCCGTCGCGGAAACGTCCCGCGAACGGCCGTGCATGTTGTGCGCGACGATGTTTTAGATGATCGCGGTGGTTCGTGAAGGTTGGCAGGTGCCCCAAAGGTCGGCATGCAACTGCATCAGGACGGTGTGCCGATCTGTGCTGCAAGTGCCACGAGTTCCGAGCGCGCAGTCTCATCGAGCGTGCGGGCGAATGCGAATAGGTCCGCCCGAAGCGCCTCCCTTCCTTCGGGCTGAGGCGCCCCAGACGTCCAGGCGTTTAGGTGGGTTCTGCACTGCGTTTCGAGTTCGGCGCGGCGCAGTGGCTCACCACGATCGGCGAGTGCCTCTACGAGACCTCCCGGGAAGAACAGCCGGATCTGGTCCAGCGCCGCTCCTGCTAGAGCTGTGGCCCGAGCGGTTGCTGCCGGCGAAGCCGCGATACTCAGCGCAAAAGCCGGTTTGCCAAGCCCAGCATTTGCGACGCCCAAAGCCCCATACACGGCGTGGAGGATGTTCTTTCCGTGGAATCGAGCGAGGGCCTCGCCACGTTCGACTATTTCTATGACCTCAGAGCGGGCTTGCTCACGAATCGCTGGGACATCCAGAGCCTCGATCTTAGAGAGCCACCGCGCAGTCTCTGACTCCGCGATGTCGTCGGCATTATCGATTTCGGCAGGACGCAGTGATAGGTGACCTATAGGCAGTTGCCGTTGCACCCGCAGACGAACCTCGTCGTCCACTCTCGAATCAGCCGCTGCTCGAAGCTCGGACAGTACCGTGGCCACTGACGTTGCTCGCGTTTGATCACCAAACGGAGCTAGGACTTGGTAGATGGCGTCTGCATCTAGCAGGAAGTTCTCAACCATTGCTACTGGCCAAGCGACAACGTAAGGAGAATCCGTTGTGCTGTCGGAGTCTGCGTCAACGAGCCCGAAGACTGGCGTTCCGGGCAAGTGAAGACCTTCCTGCCGTAGGCGGACTACCGCAGAACTGACTTCCTTCTTGGACTTCCCGGGCACTAGCGCCCAGGAGCGAGTCGCAGGTAGAAGGTTGCTTATGACTCGTGAGTCTGCACTTAGTCCAGATCGCTCGCCTTCTCCCTCGACGAACACGATGGGCTTGGCGCGCGTCAGATAATGAGTTGCACCAGTTAAGTCGCGCGCGACTTCGAGTCGCTCCTGTTGTGTCGTCAATCGGCTCAACTGGTTCTCGGGGGAGATCTCGGCTGGAGATACGAGATATAACTCCTCGTCAGTTAAAGAGTCCAGCATGGTGGGCGAATGCGTAGTCAAAATGAATTGCGCTGATCCCTCGGAGGCGAGTTCGCGCATATACTGGAGAACCTGTAACTGCAAAAGAGGGTGGAGGTGCAACTCAGGCTCGTCCAGCAGCATTGTGAGTGGAACGATTCCGTGCGCGACGGCGGGCGGCGTAACGAGCTGTTCCGCTTGTCGCTCGACCAGTGGCAGCATTAGCGATATCGCGGCCTTCTCACCCGACGATAGTTGATCGATGTCAAATTCTGGGCCGTTCGTCCCAGCCGCCCTAAAACGCACTTGAATGTTGTCCGGATTGCTGTCGTCGACGCCAACCCAATGCAAGTGCGGAAGGAGAGTTGCAATGAGTCTTTCGAATGGCTCGAAAAGGTTAGCGACAGCCCCTTGCGGCACGTGGCCCTCGTTTGCTTCCCAAACCGATGTCACCAAGGACTGCTGACGATCCTTCAATCGTCCGAGACTCGTTTTGACGAAAGCTGGGGCATCGTCGGCGCTTGCGCTGTCACGATGAGTCCCCTGTAGGCCTTGCATCCCGGCCGGGACCGCGTACTGGAAGTGAGGAAGGTTGTCGCTCTCAAGCAGCGCCCCGTATGAGGCCATCGGGTAACCGAATAGCGAGACCTTGTTCAATGAGGACGAGCGCCAGGTTCGGTGCGGTCCAACGAACATCACGGTGGTTCCAGGCTCCGCTAGCGCGTGACGCTGTTGTCGTAGCAGGTCGAGAAGACTCGACTTGCCCGCGCCGTTAGGTCCGGCCAGCACGATGAGGTTCCCGAGCTCAGCGGCTTGCGCGCGAACTAGACCACGCAGTGAGCCAACGTCGAATGCGCGAATTGCCATGCAAGGATCCTGTCGCACCGAGATGCCCGATCCTCTCCGAACACGCGGTCTCCGGGCAGCATAGGTACGGCGCGGCCCTGAGTAATCGGAGGTCGTGGATGTGGGAGCCAACTAGCAGGGGCACGGCCAATCCTGTGCGTTCGCATGCGCTTCTGCGCCGCCGGTGCCCGCTCTCGTTAGACTCCGGCGACATAGGCGGTGAGGAAGTGGACGCCGTGGCGGTCGAGGTTGCCGCGGGCGCGGTCGTAGAGCTCGGTGGTGCGTGGGTCTGAGTGTCTGGCGAGGATCTGTGCGTCGCGTAAGGGGACGCCGGCGTCAAGGGCGTTGGTGATGGCGGCGTGGCGGAGCGAGTGCGGGCTGATGTGGCGCGGGATGGCGGCCGCTTTCGCGATGCGGGCAACCATCCGGTACGCGTCTCGCCTCTCGATGGGGTTGCCAGACACGGGGCGCAGGATGAGTCGTCCCTCGGTCCGGTCACCGCGGCATGCCTCAAGGACCCGCAGCACGGGAACGGTGACCGGCATGGTGGCTGGCTTGTCGCCCTTCCCGACAAGGTGCAGGACTCGATGTCCGCACAGGGTTTCGGAGTAGTCCTCGATCCGGACCGCGGCTGCCTCGGACGCTCGTAGGGCGTTGATGCCGAGCAGGAACGCCAGGGCGCCGTGATGCACGGCGAGCGTCTGGGCAATCTGGAGGAACCGGATGAGTTCGAGGCGGTCCAGTCCTTGGGTGCAGGACTCGTCGCGGTGCACCCGTGGCAGGCGTGCGTAGACGGCGGGGTCAGAGACAATAAGTCCGTCGATGTGGGCGTAGCGGAAGTAGCCGCGAACGGCGTGCATCGAAGTGACGACGGACGAGGGCATCAGCCCGGCTTGTCCGAGGTGACGGATGTACAGCTCGATGTGGGCGCGCTGGATCCCAACGAGCGGGTCGAGTGCGTTGGTCTCGCACCAGGCGAACCAGCGCCGCAGCTGGGCGGTGTACAGAGTGTGGGTGTGCCCGGAGTAGCGGGCGAGATACGACACTGCCGCGAGCTCGGCGGGCGTCATGGCGTCGGGCTGGATTGGAAGGAGAGTGGTCATCGGTGTCACCTGGCGGGGTCGGTCAAGCCCCGACCTGGTTCGCCAAGCGAGGACGAGGCACTCGCCTGACGCTAGGCCCGAGCCGCTACCCCTAGATACGCCAAGGGGCATCGCGGCGGAATGTGTCACGTGGAGCCGGCAGTCTGGATGTTCAGCCACCCGGCTTCAGGGCAGCCATCCCATGCGGGCCGGCGAGAATGAAGGACGACGCCACTCGACTACGAGCTTGTCCTTCTTTGCGTAGTTGCATGGCGGACAGGCTGGGATGATGTTGCCAATGCCGTGATTGCCACCCCTAACCAGCGGGATCACGTGCTCGCGCTGAAGTTGCCGTGTGTCATCGCCGCAGTAGGCTCATGAGCGCCGGTAGCGGTCGAGAAGACGTCTCCAGTCTCGTTCGGAGAACGCAAAACTCGCGGCGCGGATCCGGGCCCTCCGCTTGAGACGGATAGCTCGCATGCGCTCCGGATTGTCCTGCAGATACTGCCTGGCGTACGCGCGCCGGGTTTCAGACTCGCTCGCGTAGCGGGCTCGGTCTCGATCACGAGCCGCACCAGACTCCCGGCGTCGCACGTCGGACGCTGCCGTCTTGCACTTGCGTGAGCAGTACTTCGCATGTGGACGCTTACCGACCATCGCCAGGCCGCAGTTCTCACATGGACGTTCGGCGTCGACACCGTCCCACTTCGCCGCCACCCGGCGGGCGTTGAGACGTGCGTTGTTGCAGGCGACGGAGCAGGCGAGAGCGCTCGACTTCTTGCCTTCCATACTTCCGCCGCACCAAGCGCACGCCCGAGCAGCATCCTCACCCTCGAGTTCAGTCGCCACCATCAAATCGTGGCATGGCCAAGTCCACCTGCGGACCGAAATCGCCAGTCGAGCCACCCTAGCTGCGCGACCCGACAGCGCTCGCGGCGGATTGACGCGACTCCCGGCGGCTGCCGTTTGATGCAGACTGCTGTGATGGATTGGACGCTCGAAGGTCTTGCCTCCACTGGTTTCGAAGGGTTCGTCACGTTCGCCGATCTGCGAGGCACGTCAGTACAGAGCGCGGCGGGTGTGTACGTCGTGCTGCGCAAGCACGAGGGAGCGCCCGAGTTCCTAGACGCGAGTCCTGCTGGCCGGTTCAAGGGGAAAGACCCGTCCGTTGACCGATCGTCCCTGCAGGATGCGTGGGTTGAAGGATCGCGAGTGCTCTACATCGGAAAGGCCTCAGGCGGCGCAACGGGCCGCCGTGGGCTCGCCAAGCGGCTGGACGAGTTCCGGCGCCACGGCGCGGGTGAGCCAGTCGGGCATTGGGGCGGCCGCTATCTCTGGCAGCTGAAGGACAGCGACGAGTTGCTGGTCGCCTGGCGCGAAATTCCAGACGAAGATCCCGAGGACGTCGAGTCAGAGCTCATCGCCCAGTTCGTGAGCGACTGGAGGGCGAGACCGTTCGCCAATCGCAAGGCCGGCCGCCGTGTGACGCCAAAGGGGTAGACGCGGCGGAATGACTGTGCTTTGCGGGGTGCAGGCCGTGCCCGCACCCAAGATGCACAACGGCCAGGGCCCTTTCGTCACGCGGCTTGTGCCTTGACGCCAGTCTAAGCAACGCGTCTCGGACGCTTACGAGCTGCGCCGAGTCCCAGGTCAACATGCGCTCTGCGCGCAGCAGAGGTCAGTTAGCCGACCGGACGACCCGCCGAAGGTTGCTCCTCACTGCCGTGAGAGTCGACCGCATCGAGACCCTGATAGTCCCGCCACTCCTTAGCAAACTCGGTGTCTTCCAAGACCTTGAATCGCAGGGGCTGAAGAGTGTCTCGAACCAGTACACCCGGAACGATGACCAATTGCGGTGTTGACCAAGGCATCCCCGCCATCAGAAGCTCGGATGGGCCGAACATCGTGATCTCGGCTCCGCTGCCGTCCCGCATCACGCGCGCCTGCCTTCTCGATGCATCCACCGTGGAGGAATGCAGTCGATAGATAGTAGGGATCAGTCCAAGTTGCGCGAGTTGGTTAACAGAGCGCAGTGCGCCGTCGAGCGCAAGGTTCAGCTCGGAAGAGGAGGGGAATGTGGCTGGCGGATGACCTAGGCGATTGCGTGTACCGGCAACGTCTGCGCGGGAAAACTCGCTTCGCAGCCCCCGGAGCGCGCCGAATATCGCTTCAGCGGAGCCTGTTGATATGTCGCAAATAGGGCGGGTGTGGCGGAATGGGAAATTTAGTACAGAAGAGTGACTCGCCCACTGAGGTTCACCGGTTCGCCTGAACTCAGCCTCGCGCGATTGAATATCCTCAAGTAGGTCGGCAAGTACTGGTCCTGCTTGGATGAGAGTGCCCATCGGATTGCCGCCCTCGCGGAACTCAAAACCTTCAACTTCTGCGCTTGACAAGAGCCGAGCCGTCCATGCCTTAGATCTGTCGCGACTGTACAAAAAGCCATCGCGGCCTTGATTGTAATGATCACACGTTAGCATCCAGCCGGCGAAATCGATAGCGAGAGCCACGATGGCCTCGACCTCGACAAAAAAGTCCATTCCGGCACTTCTCACCGCCGTGACCCATTCCTCCGTGGCTACTTCAGGGCGGATCGCCACAACACCGCGGAATATGTCACCAAATTGCGTTAGGCGGCCCTGGGGAGTTGTGGGGGCGTCAAGGGTTCCAATCAACTTCCATAGGAGTCGCTGCTCCAGCGCTCGAGCCTGCTCTTCGTTGCCAGGAACAGCAAAATGCCCATAACGCAGTTCGTCAAACGCTCGGAGAAGCGTTGCTCTGGACGAGAGAACCAAACGGCGCAACACTTCCTGTTCGTTCGCCGCGCGGAGAAATAGGTCGAGCCGGTCGAACGCGGCGCCCGGAAAGTCAAGCAGCAGAAAAGCGAGCTCATCTTCCTTATCGGCGTATAACGCCCTCAGTAACGAGCGCAACAGTGGCACACGTGCCTCGGGGGCAAATCGTACTCCCGCTGGACTCAGTTCTAGAGAGGTTTTGAACCCTCCGCCGTCGACATGGCGCTGCAGCACCGGAACCCTGACTTCGCTCGGTGAGAGATGGATGTGGCCATCATCCACCAAGCATTCGAGATGCATGACTAAGGACTTAGTGCCAAAAGTCAAAAGCATCTGCAGCACTTCAGCGTCTGTTAAAGAGTCTGCGACTCTCAGACCGTTCTTGCTGAAGCCTTCAAGTACTTCAAGTCCCTTCAATCGATCGGCGCTGACGGTGTCATCGAGCCGAAGAAGGCGAACGAGAAGCGCGCGTTGTTCGGTTGGCGTCAGCGCGTTTCCGAGAAGCCATGGTATGCCGCCATCGTTCAGCCAGTCCCAGTGCTTTTCGTCGGGCCTTAGGATGTCTGACCTACGGAACGCCATACGCTCACTAGGGGGATGGAGGCGGCCAAGAGCTTCGTAAAACACACCCGCAGGTGTGTGTCCAGTTGTCAGGCGGAGATGATGTGCGCTGTTGCAACCCAGCATTGAGCATTGGTAGTTCGGGCCACATGTCGTAGGCGGGCAACTGCGGATGTCGTGCGACAGCAGAATGCCAAGGGGGCCGACAACGACGTCTCGAATCTGCGCCACTCCCTGCGAGACGCCGTCTAGTAGCGCGAACGACTGACCGGGCGGAAGAGCCCGTAGATTTGTAGAGTTCGAGTAGACAGCGGCATAGTGCTTATCTAGTTCACGACCGAAGACCCAGGGATAGCGGATTCTCCGGTGACTGATTTCCTCGCCCAGGAGTTTGTAGACTTCAGCCTCGTCGGTGTTCTCATAATCGACCAGCAACGAATCGCCACCGGCGCAGACGCCGAGAGCCGCAGCCAGGGCGTCTGCCTCACCAACCGACGGCTCGTGTGTGGAAACTGCATTAACGATCTCTTTACCTGCCGGGGTCAATTTGACAGCATCGGCAAGTCCGTGTGGAAAGGTATATCCCTCTGCCAATAGACAATGCTCGATAAACGCACCAATTACCGTTAAGCGCTCGAGAGAAGTCAAGGGTACCCCCAGTTTTCGTACGCGACCCGACGACCATATCCTGTCCGAACGCGGACCGTGGCCACAACGCAGCGCGCGTGGTTTGACCTCGTCATCGGCGACCATCGCTCGAAGCCATCACGGCGGTGCTTTTGCGGCAAGCGCGTTTGCCCGACCTGGCACGAACTGACTTCACGGGGAAGCCGCGGTACTGCTTCCAGGGCGTGCGGAACGGCCGGCTGCGTCTGGCAATCGGAGAGCCCAAGAACAGCGCCAGCTTGGACTTTGTGGCGACAGGGGTCAGGAAGTGAGCACCTGGACGAAGTGCCGAGGCTCGCCCAGGTAGCCCATTCTGGGCGGATTGGGTAACCGAGCGGCCCATCAGAGCGCTCCGGTCGCCCCTCGAAGAGGCGCGCCGGCAACGTCGAGCCACTCCCCCCGCCCATCCAGCGTCAGCGGCGCACCTCGCACTGCCGTCGCTGCTCGCCGCTGATGCACCGGTCCCGACCGGGGCCACCGACGAGCTGGTCGCGGCCGGGACCACCGTCGAGGAGGTCGTTGCGCGAGCCGCCCACGAGGATGTCGGCCCCGCGTCGGCCGTACGCCTTCACCTGCATCCCACCGGTCACGGACAGGCGGTCGCGCTTGGAGCCACCCAGGTAGGTCAGGCGGCCGGGACGCCCGGAGAACCGGAGGTCCTCGACGCCTTCGTAGCGCGCACGCGTGGCGCCCCCGACCATCACGCGCTTGCGCGGCACGTCGATGACGTACCTCGAGCCCCGCGGGAACTCCGACTTCGGCGCCCGCAGCCGCACGATGTCGCGCCGCCCGCCGCCGGCGTCCACCTCGATCCGGGTCCTGCGGATGAGGTCCGCCTCGATCTGGTCGTTGCCCCGTCCGCCGTGGACCGTGGCGCCGAGGCGGGCGAAGAGGAAGTCGTCGCCGTCACCGCCGCCGATGGCGCTCCCCCGTCCGTAGCCCTCCACGCCGTCGTCGCCGCCGTCGCCGTAGAGCCGGTCACGTCCCTTGTCCGGCGACATGATGAAGTCGTCACCGTCACCGCCGCGCACGACGTCGTCGCCCCGGCCGGGCTCCAGCTCGTCGTTGCCGCCGAGCGCACGGATGCGGTCGTCGCCGCGGCCGCCGTCGATGCGGTCCGGGCCGTCCGTCCCCGTCAGCACATCGTCGTGAGCCGAACCCACGATCCCACCGGAGAAGGCCGGTACCGCGATCGTGTCCGTGCCCTCGCCGGACGCCCTTCCGGCCGAGAGGTCCACGGTGACCGGGCCCGGCGCGTCCTCGAAGACCACCTTGTCGTAGCGGGCCGGCCGGTCCACGTCGTCGACCGTCGCCGACGCCGGGTCGTCCCCCAGGTCGATGAAGTCGTTGCCCGGACCCGGCACGAGGATGTCGCCGGAGTAGCCGTCGTCGGGGACGTAAAAGTCGTCGAGGCCACCGAACAGGCGGTCGTCACCTGGGCCGCCGACCAGCGTGTCGGCGTTGCCCAGCCCGCAGATCGTGTCGTTACCCGAACCGCCGTCGATCCGGTCCTGGGCGAACGAGCCAAGGATGACGTCGTCACCCGGCGTGCCCGCGGTCGCCTCGCCGGGCACGACGACGATCGTGGGCACCTTGCCGTCACAGGTCGTCTCGGCCGCCGCGGGACCCGCGGCCAGGCCCACGACGCCGATCGGCGCCAGGACGATCAACGAGACAGTGATGGGCATGCGTCGCATGGCTCTCCTCCGAGTGGGTCGGCGTCCCTCTACGGGCTGTCCCAGTGTGACGCGTCGACCGGACCGGGAGTTGTCGCTCGCCCCGTCGCCCGTCCGCACGGGCGCGGCCGGTGTCGTACCCCGGTGACAGACTGCAGGGCATGACCGCCCTCGACCGCTTCAGCGCGCCCACGCGTGCGTGGTTCGAGGCATCCTTCGCCAGCCCGACACCCGCGCAGGACGGTGCGTGGGAAGCCATCGCGGCGGGCAAGCACGCGCTCGTCGTCGCCCCGACGGGAAGCGGCAAGACGCTCAGCGCCTTCCTCCACGCCATCGACCGACTGCTCAGCAGCGAGCGACCCGAGGACAAGTCGCGGCGCACCCGCGTCCTCTACATCTCCCCGCTGAAGGCGCTCGGCGTCGACGTCGAGCGCAACCTCCGCGCCCCGCTCACCGGCATCCGCAACACCGCCGAGCGGCTCGAGACCACGGTCCCCGACGTCACCGTCGGGCTGCGGTCCGGAGACACCAGCCCGGCCGAGCGACGCAAGCTCGGCACCACGCCGCCCGACATCCTCATCACCACGCCCGAGTCGCTCTTCCTGATGCTGACCAGCCAGGCACGCGAGACGCTGCGCGGCGTCGACACGGTGATCATCGACGAGGTGCACGCCGTCGCCGGCACCAAGCGCGGCGCGCACCTCGGCATCAGCCTCGAGCGGCTCGACGCCCTCCTCGAGACGCCGGCGCAGCGCATCGGTCTCAGCGCGACCGTCCGCCCGCTCGACGAGGTCGCCCGCTTCCTCGGCGGCACGCAGCCGGTCGAGATCGTCGCCCCGCCCAGCACGAAGGCGTGGGACCTCCGCGTCGTCGTGCCGGTCGAGGACATGACGATGCCCGAGGAGTACGACGAGGAGTCGGGCGACCCCGGCCGGTCGACGAGCATCTGGCCGCACGTCGAGGAGCACGTGGTCGACCTGATCGAGCAGCACCGCTCGACGATCGTCTTCGCCAACTCCCGCCGGCTGGCCGAGCGGCTCACCGCGCGCCTCAACGAGATCGCCGCCGACCGCGCCGAGCGGGCCGCCGAGGAGCCGGCGCCTGCGCATCCGGGGGACGGCAAGCCGCCCGCCCAGGTGATGGCGCAGTCCGGGCAGAGCAGCGGCGCCGAGACGGTCATCGCGAAGGCGCACCACGGCTCGGTCTCCAAGGAGCAGCGGGCCATCATCGAGGACGACCTCAAGCGCGGCCGGCTCCCCTGCGTCGTCGCCACCAGCAGCCTCGAGCTCGGCATCGACATGGGCTCCGTCGACCTCGTCATCCAGATCGAGTCGCCGCCGAGCGTCGCCAGCGCCCTCCAGCGCGTCGGTCGCGCCGGCCACCAGGTGGGCGAGACCAGCCGCGGCGTGCTGTTCCCCAAGCACCGCGGTGACCTCGCCCAGACCGCGGTGGCGGTCGAGCGCATGCGCACCGGCGCCATCGAGAAGATGTCGATCCCGACCAACCCGCTCGACGTCCTCGCCCAGCAGGTCGTCGCGGCGCTGGCGATGGAGGAGTGGCAGGTCGACGAGCTGTTCGCGCTCGTGCAGCGCGCGGCGTCCTACTCCGGGCTCCCCCGCGCCGCCTACGACGCCACCCTCGACCTGCTCAGCGGCCGCTATCCCAGCGACGAGTTCGCCGAGCTGCGCCCGCGCATCGTCTGGGACCGCGTCAACGGCACCCTCAGCGGCCGCCCCGGCGCCCAGCGCCTCGCGGTGACCAGCGGCGGCACCATCCCGGACCGCGGCCTGTTCGGCGTCTTCCTCGTCGGCGAGAAGGCCAGCCGGGTGGGCGAGCTCGACGAGGAGATGGTCTACGAGTCGCGCGTGGGCGACGTCTTCGCCCTCGGTGCCACCAGCTGGCGGATCGAGGACATCACCCACGACCGCGTGCTCGTCACCCCGGCTCCGGGCATCCCCGGCCGCCTGCCGTTCTGGAAGGGCGACGCCCTCGGCCGGCCCGCCGAGCTCGGTGCGGCGGTCGGTGCGTTCAGCCGCGAGCTCGCGAGCCTGCCGCCGCAGAAGGCGGTCGCCAGGGTCAAGGAGCGCGGGCTCGACGACTACGCCGCCACCAACCTCGTCACCTACCTCGGCGAGCAGCGCGAGGCGACCCAGGTCGTGCCGAGCGACACCCAGGTCGTCGTCGAGCGCTTCCGCGACGAGCTCGGCGACTGGCGCCTGGTCGTCCACTCCCCCTACGGCACGCCGGTGCACGCGCCGTGGGCGCTGGCGATCAACGCCCGGCTCCGTGAGCGCTTCGACGTCGACGGGCAGGCCGTCGCCTCCGACGACGGCATCGTGATCCGCATCCCCGACACCGACGCCGAGCCGCCGACCGGCGAGGTGATCGTCTTCGAGCCCGAGGAGATCGAGCAGCTCGTCACGCAGGAGGTCGGCGGGTCCGCCCTGTTCGCCAGCCGGTTCCGCGAGTGCGCGGCCCGCGCCCTGCTGCTCCCCCGCCGCGACCCCGGCCGCCGCAGCCCCCTGTGGCAGCAGCGCCAGCGCAGCGCCCAGCTGCTCGAGGTCGCCTCCAAGTACCCCGCCTTCCCCATCGTGCTCGAGGCCGTGCGCGAGTGCCTCCAGGACGTCTACGACCTCCCCGCCCTCGTCGCCCTGCTCGGCCGCGTCCAGCGGCGCGAGGTCACCGTGGTCGACGTCGCCACGACCACGCCGAGCCCGTTCGCCCGCAGCCTGCTCTTCGGCTACGTCGCCCAGTTCGTCTACGAGGGCGACTCCCCGATCGCCGAGCGCCGGGCTGCCGCGCTCTCGCTCGACCAGGGCCTGCTCGCCGAGCTGCTCGGTCGCGCGGAGCTGCGCGAGCTGCTCGACCCCGAGGTGCTCGCCGAGGTCGAGGCCGAGCTCCAGTGGCTCGCCCCCGACCGGCGGGCGCGCGACGCCGAGGCGGTCGCCGACCTGCTGCGGCTGGTCGGCCCGCTCTCCACCGACGAGATCCGCGCCCGGGCCGTCGAGGGCGCCGACGTCGAGGACTGGGTGTCCTCGCTGTCCGACGTACGCCGCGTCGTCCAGGTGCGCATGGCCGGCGAGGACCGCTGGACCGCCATCGAGGACATCGGGCGGCTGCGCGACGGGCTCGGCGTCCCGGTCCCCGTCGGCACGCCCGACGCCTTCCTCGAGCTCCCCGAGGACCCGCTCGCCGACCTCGTCTCGCGCTACGCCCGCAGCCACGGCCCGTTCACCACCGCCGAGGTCGCCACCCGCCTCGGCCTCGGCGAGGCGGTCGCCCGCCAGACGTTGCAGCGCCTCGCCCACCGCGGCCGGGTGCTCGACGGCGAGTTCCGGCCCTCCGGGTCCGGAAGCGAGTGGTGCGACGCCGAGGTGCTGCGCAAGCTGCGCCGGCGATCCCTCGCGCGCCTGCGCCAGGAGATCGAGCCCGTCGACCAGGCCGCGGTCGCGCGTTTCCTGCCCGCGTGGCAACGCGTCGGCGGCAACCTCCGCGGCCTCGACGGCGTGATCGCGGCCATCGACCAGCTCGCCGGCTGCCCGGTGCCCGCCAGCGCCCTCGAGCCCCTGGTGCTCGCGGCCAGGGTCCGCGACTACGAACCCTCCATGCTCGACGAGCTCACCGTGTCGGGCGAGGTCATCTGGACCGGACACGCGCCGCTTCCCGGCAGCGACGGCTGGGTCAGCCTGCACCTCGCCGACCAGGCGCACCTCACCCTGCCCGAGGTCGAGGGCGACGAGCCGACCGGGGTTCAGCGGGCCGTCCTCGACCTGCTGGACGGCGGGGGCGCCTGGTTCTTCCGCCAGCTCGCCGACCGCGTCGGCTCGACCAGCGACGCCGAGCTCTCCACCGCGCTGTGGGAGCTCGTCTGGCAGGGCCGGGTCACCAACGACACGCTCGCCCCGATGCGCGCCCTCGTTCGCAGCGGCACCCCCTCGCACCGCACCCGTCGTACGCCGCCCCGGCTCGGCCGCACCACTCGTGGCCGGATGCCGGTGCGCACCGGTCCGCCCGAGACCGCCGGCCGCTGGGCGATCCTCCCCGAGCGCGACGGCGACCCCACGCGGCGGGCCCACGCCCGTGCCGAGCACCTGCTCGAGCGCCACGGCGTCGTCACCCGTGGTGCGGTCGTCAGCGAGCGGGTCTCCGGCGGCTTCGCCGGCGTCTACAAGGTGCTGAGCGCCTTCGAGGACACCGGCCGCTGCCGGCGCGGCTACTTCATCGAGGGCCTCGGCGCCGCGCAGTTCGGAAGCGCGGGTGCGATCGACCGGCTGCGCACCTTCGCCGAGCCCGACAGCACCAAGGCCGGCGCCAAGCCGGCCGTGGTGGCGCTCGCCGCCACCGACCCGGCCAACCCGTTCGGCGCCGCCCTGCCGTGGCCCGAGGCCATCGGTGAGGCGTCCGGTCACCGTCCCGGCCGCAAGGCCGGCGCGCTCGTCGTGCTGGTCGACGGCGAGCTCACCGTCTACGTCGAGCGCGGCGGCCGCACTCTGCTCACCTGGACCGAGGAGCCGGACTCGCTCACCCCGGCGATGGAGGCACTGGCCGACGCCGCCCGCCGTGGTGCCCTGGGCCGGCTGACGGTCGAGAAGGCCGACGGCCAGGCGCTGATCGGCGGGGGTGGCGACACCCCGATCCGGCAGGCCCTCGCCGCCGCCGGCTTCGTGGCGACACCCAAGGGGCTGAGACTGCGTGCCTGAGGGTGACACCGTCTACCGCGCCGCGGCGAAGCTCGACCGGGCCCTCCGCGGCCGTGAGCTGCTGGTCAGCGACTTCCGGGTGCCGGCCTACGCCACCCTCGACCTCCGTGGCGCCACCGTCGGGCACAGCTTCTCCCGCGGCAAGCACCTGATCACCCGGATCGAGCACCAGCGCGACTGGACGTTGCACACCCACCTGAAGATGGAGGGTTCCTGGCACGTCTACCCGTCGGGCGAGAAGTGGCGCCGGCCCGCCGAGCAGGCCCGCGTGGTGCTCGGCGTCCCGGGCCGCTCCGCCGTCGGCTTCTCCCTCGGCATCGTCGAGGTGGTCCCGCGCCACGAGGAGCACGCGCTCACCGCCCACCTCGGGCCCGACCTGCTGGGCCCCGACTGGGACGAGGACGAGGCGCTCACCAGGCTGCGCAGCCAACCCGCGCGCCCGATCGGCGAGGCCCTGCTCGACCAGCGCAACCTCGCGGGGGTCGGCAACATGTACATGGCCGAGCTCTGCTTCACCAGCGGCGTCCACCCCACGACGCCGGTCTCCGAGGTCGGCGCCCAGCTCACCCGCCTGGTCCGTCGCGCGCACCAGATGCTCGACGTCAACAAGGAGCGCGCGATCCAGTCCACCACCGGCAACCTGCGCGAGCGCGAGCGGATGTGGGTCTACCGCCGCGACAAGTCCCCCTGCCGCCGGTGCCGCACGCCCATCGCCGTCGCGATGGTGGGCGAGCCGGGTCGCGAGCGGGCGGCGTACTGGTGCCCGAGCTGCCAGCCGGAGCGCTGACTCCCAGTCAGGTACGCCGAGCGGGCACTCCCTCCCCGTCACGAACGCCGAGCAGGCACTTCGTCCCCATCGGAGCGATGGCGTGCCACAGGACCAACCGCCCGGTCAACGAGCCGGACGGGGACCAACTGCCCGGTCAGCGGCCCGGACGGGCGAGAACCGCCGGGTCAGGCGGCCGAGGCGACGACGTCGCCGGCCGGGCGCGCGCCGGTGATCGACGTGCCGACCATGCCGATCGCGACCTCTTCGAGGGCGACCGCGTCGGCCACCTCGCGGAGCACGTCGGACAACGGCAGGTCCATCGCCTGGCACAGCGAGGCCAGCAGCTCCGAGGACGCCTCCTTCTGGCCGCGCTCGATCTCGGAGATGTAGCCGAGGCTGACGCGAGCCTCCGCGGAGAGCTCCCGCAGGGTCATCCCGCGCTGCATCCGGGCGCCTCGCAGCACCTCGCCGAGCAGTCGTCGGAAGAGCACCATGCGCGAAGTCCTTGCTCTGGTCGAGTGGAGTCGTAGGCCCAACGCTACCCGAGGTCCGGTTCTTCCCGGGCGGGGATGGCCGGTTCCGTGTCGAGCGCCTCCGTCAGGAGCGCCAGGACCTCACGGCACGACTGCTCCCGGATGGCCCGCCGGTCACCGCTGAGGGCCAGCCGGCGCACCTCGACACCGGACGGGCCGGCGACGGCGACCCACACCTCGCCGACCGGCTTGCCTTCCTGCGAGTCGGGCCCGGCGACACCGGTCGTGGCCAGCCCCCACGTCGTACGCAGCCGGGCGCGGACGCCGAGCGCCATCGCGGTGGCGCACTCCCCCGACACCACGCCGTGTGTGGCGACCACCTCGGCCGGCACGTCGAGCAGGGACTCCTTGATCCGGGTGGCGTAGGAGACCACGGCCCCCGTGAAGCTGCGGGACGCGCCGGGCACGTCGGTGAGGGTCGCGGACAGCAGGCCGCCGGTGAGCGACTCGGCTGCGGCGAGCGACTCGCCGCGCTCGGCGAGGTCCTCGAGCGCGCGGCGCGCCAACGCCGCACCCGACCCCGGCTCGTTGGTCACGTCCGCGAGACTAGCCGCATGGCTCTCCCCATCGAGGACTACGCCCTCATCGGTGACCGCGGCACCGCGGCACTCGTCGGCCGGGACGGATCGATCGACTGGCTCTGCCTGCCGCGCTTCGACTCGCCGGCGTGCTTCGCCGCGCTGTTGGGCACGCCCGACAACGGCCGCTGGCTCCTGGCCCCGTCCGACGACGTCGTCAGCACGCGCCGACGCTACGTCGACGGGACCGCCATGCTGGAGACGACCTTCACCACTTCCAGTGGCGAGGTGGTGCTGCTCGACCTGATGCCCACCGGCGACGGCCGCGCCGACGTCGTACGCCGCCTCACCTGCACGCGCGGCACCGTGCGGATCCGCCACGACTGGGTCGTGCGCACGGACTACGGCCACGTCCGGCCGTGGGTCAACCGGGAGCAGGCGCACGGCGAGGACGTGGTGGTCGCGGTGGCCGGGCCCGACAAGCTCGTCCTGCGTGGGCCGCGACTCCCGCACGGCCGCGAGGGCCACCACAGCGACCAGTTCGAGATGTCCCAGGGCGACGCCCTCACCTTCTCGATGACATGGGTCCAGTCGTGGCGCGACGTGCCGAAGCCGCTCGGCTTCGACGAGCGGATCCGGACCACCACGGACGCGCAGCGCGACTGGTCCGAGCGCGCGCCCGACGACGTGCCGCACGCCGACCTCGTGCAACGCAGCCTGCTCACCCTGTTGCTGATGACGCACGCGGAGACCGGCGGCATCGTGGCCGCGCCGACCACGTCGCTGCCCGAGGACTTCGGCGGCGAGCGCAACTGGGACTACCGCTTCTGCTGGCTGCGCGACGCCGCGCTCACCCTGGAGTCGCTGCTCGGCGCCGGCTACGCGGAGGAGGCACTCGACTGGCGACGCTGGCTGCTGCGCGCGGTCGCCGGTGATCCGGCCGACCTGCAGATCATGTACACCGTCGACGGCGGTCGCCAGCTGCCCGAGCGTGAGGTGCCGCACCTGCCGGGCTACGCCGACAGCCGTCCGGTGCGGATCGGCAACGGCGCCGTCTGCCAGCGGCAGAACGACGTCCTCGGCGAGGTGATGATCGCGCTCGACCTGGCCCGGGAGGCCGGTCTCGGGGAGACCTACAACTCGTGGTCGCTGCAGCGCGCGCTCGTCGACGAGCTGGCCGAGCACTGGGACGCCCCCGACAACGGCCTGTGGGAGATCCGCGGACCGCAGCGGCACTTCACCCACTCGCGCGTGATGGTGTGGGTCGCCTTCGACCGGGCGGTCCGCGCGGTCGAGCAGCACGGCCTCGACGGCCCGGTCAAGCACTGGCGCGACCTGCGGGACCGGGTGCGCGAGGAGGTGCTGGAGAAGGGCTACGACACCGAGCGCGGCACGTTCACGCAGCACTACGACACGACCGAGGTCGACGCATCGCTGCTCACCATCCCGCTCGTCGGCTTCCTGCCGGCCGACGACCCACGCGTGCTGGGCACGATCAGGGCTGTCACCGAGGACCTGATGTCCGACGGCCTGCTCCTGCGCTACCGCACGCAGAGCGGCGTCGACGGCGTGCCGGGCGACGAGCACCCGTTCCTCGCCTGCTCGTTCTGGCTGGTCTCCGCGCTCGCCGCGGCCGGACGCCGTAGGGACGCCGAGGAGCTGATGGACCGCCTGTGCGGGCTGGCCAACGACGTCGGCCTGCTCTCGGAGGAGTACGACGTCGCGCACGGGCGGATGGCGGGCAACTTCCCCCAGGCCTTCAGCCACCTCGCGCTGGTGCAGGCCGCACTCGCGCTGCGCGACAACGCCTGACTCCGCGCGCCGGAGGCCCGGTCGTCATGGACGACCGGGCCTCCGGGTGGTGCTCAGCTGGGTGGTGCTCAGCTGGGTGCTGTCAGGTGCGCGTCAGCCGCGACGCACCTTGATCTTGACCACGGCCGTCTTGTTGCGGACCTTGCGGTTGCCGGCGTACTTCACCTTGACCCGCTTCGTGCCGGTCTTGTCGAACGCGGCGAGCTTGACGACCGCCTTGCCCTTCTTCAGCTTGACCGTGTACTTCTTGCCGCCGACCTTGACCACGACCTTGCCGGTCACGGTCTTGATGCCGAACGCCTCGGCCTTGATCTTCAGCCGGGTGCGGGTCTTGCCCGCGACGATCCGCTTGGGCTTGACGCGGACGTTGACCTCCGGCTTGGCCTTCCGCACGTCGATCGGGAGCGAGAAGGTCGTGCCGGTGGTGGGACCGGTGAAGGTCAGCAGCTGCTTGCCGGTCTTGGTCTTGCCCTTGAGCTTGACCGACACCGCGCTCTTGCCGTTCTCGTCGAACGGCGTGGTGCCGATCGTGTTGTCGACGGGGGCCGGCTTGAGGGCCTTGTCGCCCACCTTGATGGTGAGGACGGTGTCCTTGGCGTCGGCGGCCGTGCTCATCGCGAGCGACGAGAGGTTGAGCTTCACGTCCTGCCCGATGCGGTAGAAGCGCGGCGCGTCCGCGGGCCAGGAGACGCCCACCTGGCGCTGCTCCTTGTTGACCGCGAGGGGCGTGGTCGCGGCCTTGGCGGCCATGTAGTCGACCATCGCCTGGAGGTCCACCTTGCCGGTGTCGCGCTTGGCGGTGCCCTTGGCGAACTCGCGGAAGTTGTCACCACCGCTGGCGAGGAACGAGTTGACGGTCACGGAGTACGCCGTGGCCGGCTCGATCGCCTTGCCGTTGAGCCACATGCCCGTGACGCGGTTGCCCTCGGCCTTGGCCGGGTCATAGGTCGCGAAGAAGCCCGCCGAGGTGCCGAGCCGGAGGAACGGACGGGTCGGGACGGCTCCCTTGTCGTCGCGCTGCCACTGCTGCTCGAGCACGGTCTTGATCTGCGCACCGGTCAGCTTCATATTGACCAGGGTGTTGGCGAAGGGCTGGACGACGGCGGCCTGCTTGTAGGTCAGGTTGGCGGGGTAGCCGCCGGCCGCGCCCGTCATGTCCGCACGGAGGCCGCCCGGGTTCATGAACGCGATCTGGGCCGAGCCCGTCGTCGGGCTCTCGGTGGCCCAGCGCTGCACCTCCGCCACCAGGTTGCCGAGCGTGGACTCGCCACCGCGGTTCTCGGTCGTGCCGTCGGCGAGCTTGGCTCGGTTGAACGGACCGGCGACCTTGCCGAGCACCTTCGCGCCGAGCACGTCGGACTTGGCGACCGCTGCGTCCACGATGGCCTTCACGTCGTCGAAGGCCGAGGTCGCCTCAGGAGCGCTCAGGACGACGTCCTTGGCCTTCACGATCTTCTGCTCCACCACTGACACCGCGTCGGTGTCCGGGTCGACGCTGAGGAGCAGCTGGTTCAGGTTGGTGCCGTACTGACCGGCCGAGACCACGGGACGGCCCAGCGTGTCGGCGTTGGGGTCGGTGTGGTTGTAGGCGAGGTGGGTGTGGCCGGAGATGATCGCACTGACGTCAGGGCTGACGCCGGCCACGATCTGGGCGAAGGCCGATCCGTCGCTCAGCGACGCGACGTTGGTCGTGGCCGCGCCCTCGTGCACCAGCATGATGACGACGTCCGCGCCGGCCGTCTTGAGCTCCGCCGCGCCCTCGTTCACCTCACGCACGATGGGCTGCACGCTGAGGTCGGCGATGCCGCTCGGGCTCACCAGGGCCGGGAGGTCCTCGGTCACGGCTCCCACGAACCCGACCTTGACGCCACCCGCGGTGGTCGTCATCCACGTCGCCCCGTTGGAGACGTCAGAGGCGTCGGGGGTGGTGGCGGTGACGTCCGGGAGCGCGGGGCTGTCGTCGGACTTCTTGCGGACGTTGGCGGCGATGTACTGCCACGCCGCGCCGCCCTCGGGGTTCGAGGTCGCGTCGTAGGGCTTCATCACCCGGTTGACGAGGTCGTTGTAGCCGGCGTCGAACTCGTGGTTGCCTGCTGCCGAGACGTCCAGCCCGGCCCGGTTGAGGGCATCGAGGGTGGGCTTGTCCCGCTGGATGAACGACTCGAAGGTCGACGCGCCGATGAGGTCACCGGCCGCCGCGAACACGGTGTTCGGGTTGGTGGACTCCAGCTGTGCGACGGCTCCGGCGAACTGGGCCGCGCCGGCCTCGTCGCCGTTGGCCAGCAGTCGGCCGTGGAAGTCGTTGGTCCCGAGGATCTGGATGGTGAGAGGAGCTGCGTGAGCCGGAGCCGTCGTGCCGACCACGGCGAGCGGCGCTGCGAGCAACCCCGTGATCGTCGTGGCGAGGGCGAAGCGGCGACCTGGTCGTGATGCTGACACGAGTTCTGGGGCCTTTCGTCGGGTGAGTGGAACGTCACCCTAACCGCACGCAGGCGTGCCCTGACCACACCAAAGTAGTGTTTCCCGACCTTTCGGTCAGTGTTCGCCGATGGTCAGTCAGGCGGCGCGGACGCGCTGGCGGCGCACCTCGCGGACGAACTCCCAGCCCGACCACAGGGTCATCGCGACGGCGCCGGCGAGCAGCACCTGGCTGGCGTAGAACAGCACCTCGCCCAGCGGACCGGGCCAGAAGTCGAACGCCCCGCCGTGGGCGTCGCCGTGCGGCAGGGGCCAGAGCAGCCCGGAGAGGGCGAGGGCCTGCAGCACCGTCTTGACCTTGCCGCTCTGGGCCGCGGGGATGACGACCTGCTTGAGGACCGAGAGGCGCAGCAGGGTCACGCTCCACTCGCGGAGCAGCACGACGATCGTCACCCACCACCAGACGTCGCCGACGATCGAGAGACCGATCAGGGCCATCCCGGTGATCGCCTTGTCGGCGATGGGGTCGGCGATCTTGCCGAAGTCGGTGATCAGGTCGTGCTTGCGGGCCAGGTCGCCGTCGACCTTGTCGGTGATCATCGCGACGGCGAAGAGCGCGAACGCGACCCAGCGCCACATCGGGTCGTTGCCGCCGTCGTGGAGCAGCGCCCACCCGAAGAACGGCACCATCGCGATGCGGAGCGTGGTGAGCACGTTGGCGATGTTGAGGTTCGACACCTGGCGCTGCTCGGCGCTGGTCGGGTCGGTCGTCATCGGGTGGCTCCCTTCACTCGGGCGACGAGGTCGACACCGTCGGTGCCCGCCACGGTGGCCGTCACCAGGTCGCCGATCCGGGCTCCCTCCGCGCCGATGAGAATCGTCGTACCGTCCACCTCGGGACCCTGGTGGGCTGCTCGCCCCTCGACGACGGCCCCATCTGGTTCCTCGTCGACCGACTCGACCAGCACCACGACCTCCTCGCCGATGCGCTCCTCGGCCCGCTGGGCGTTGAGCTCCTCGACGAGGGCGGTGACGTGCTCGGTGCGGCTGCGGATCTCGTCCTCGTCCAGCTTGAGGTCCTCGGCGAACCCGGCCGCCTCGGTGCCGTCCTCGTCGGAGTAGCCGAAGACGCCCGTGACGTCCATGCGGGCGGCAACGAGGAAGTCGCACAGGGTGGCCAGCTCCTCCTCGGTCTCACCGGGGAAGCCGACGATGACGTTGGACCTCACCCCCGCCAGCGGGGCGAGCGCCCGGATCTGCTCGAGCAGGCCGAGGAAGCTCTCGGGGTCGCCGAAGCGGCGCATCCGGCGCAGGACCGTCGCGCTCGCGTGCTGGAAGGAGAGGTCGAAGTAGGGCACGACACCGGGCGTGGAGGCGATGGCCTCGATCAGGCCGGGCCGGGTCTCGGCGGGCTGGAGGTACGACACGCGCACCCGCTCGATGCCGTCGATGCCGGACAGCTCGGGGAGCATCGTCTCGAGCAGCCGGAGGTCGCCGAGGTCCTTGCCGTAGGAGGTGGAGTTCTCGCTGACGAGGAACAGCTCCTTGACCCCCTGGGTCGCCAGCCACCTCGCCTCGCCGACCACGTCGCTCGGGCGGCGGCTGACGAACGAGCCGCGGAAGCTCGGGATCGCGCAGAACGTGCAGCGCCGGTCGCAGCCGCTCGCCAGCTTGAGCGGCGCCATGGGGCCCGCGTCGAGGCGCCGGCGTACGGCGCGGGGACCGGTCGCCGGAGCACCCGCACCGATGTCGGTGACGTCGGCGGCGACCGCCTCGTGGCCGGGCACCGAGATGCCCGATGCGTCGCGCTCGACCGGGGAGATCGGCAGCAGCAGCCGACGGTCGGACGGCGTGTGGGGGTGGTGGGTCTCGCCACCGACGATCGCGCGCAGCTTCGAGGCGATGTCGGGGTAGTCGTCGAATCCCAGCACGGCGTCGGCCTCGGGCAGCGACTCGGCGAGGTCCTTGCCGTAGCGCTCGGCCAGGCAGCCGACGGCGACGACGGCCTGCGCCTTGCCCCCGTGGCCCGCGGACTCCTTGAGGTCGGCAGCCTCGAGCAGCGTGTCGACCGAGTCCTTCTTGGCCGCCTCGACGAAGCCGCAGGTGTTGACCACCACGGTGTCGGCGTCCTCCGGGTCCTCGACCAGCACGAACCCGCCGGCCTCGAGTCGTCCGGCCAGCTCCTCGGAGTCGACCTCGTTGCGGGCGCACCCCAGGGTCACCACAGCGACGTTCAGCGGGGTCGGGGGCAGCTCGGTGTCAGTCGTCATCGCACCCGTGAGTATGCCGGTTCCCCTCTCGTGAGCCTGCACCCGCGACACGGTGAGACCTCTCACCCACGCCCAGTGGAGTCAGTCGGCGACGAACGTGCCCTGGCCGGCGACGCCGGGCTCCCCCACGGCCCGCGCGTCGCCGCCGGCGAGCGAGACCGTGACAGCACCGTCGGACGACATCACGCGCACCGGCGGGGACGCCTTCAGCTCGCGCGTCTGGCCGACGGCCAGGTTGCCCTTGAAGACCTCCTCGCCCGAGGCGTCGCGCACGACGACCTGGGCACCGCCCGACGGCGCGCTCACCACGACGGCGACGGGGTCGGCGACCGGGGCGTTGCCGGTGCCCTGCGGACCGCCGGAGCCGTTCAGGACCGGCTGGGCGCCGCGCAGCTCGGGCGGGGTGTCCATGACCAGGCGGGCGATCGACCAGCACAGCACAAGGGCCATCACCACGGCCACGAGGACCGACCAGTTCGGGCCACCGCGGGTGCTGCGGATCGAGCCGTGGGCGCCGGTCGCGAGCTCCGCCTCGAACACCCGGCGGGGGTTGATCGGGGCGTGAGCGTAGCGCTCGTCGTACGACGCCAGCAGCGGCGCCACGTCGACGCCGAGCACGCGGGCGAGGGTGCGCAGGTGACCGCGGGCGTAGAAGTCGCCGCCACACGGCTCGAAGTCGTCGACCTCGACGGCCTCGATCACGTGCGGACGGATGCGGGTGCGCTCGGCCAGCTGGTCGACCGTCAGGCCGAGGCGGGTGCGCGCGGCGGCCAGCTCGGGCCCGATGACCGGGTCCTCGGCGGGCTCGACCTCGAAGTCGTCGAGCACCAGCGGCTCGACCGGCTCACCGGGCCGGGCGATGGCGCGGACCCTGTCGCCCCAGGTCTCCTTCTCCTCGACCAGGCTCACGCGGCCCGGGCGGCGCAGCTCGCGCCCCTCCAGCTCGTCGAGGTCCTCGTGCTCCACGAAGTCGCGCCGCACCTCGGAGCGGCGCGCCGACGTCGCCTCGCGCAGCGCGGCCGGCGTCGGGCTGGCCACGACGGTGTCCTCGACGTCGACGGCGGCGCCAGCCTCGACCACTTCGACGTCCACCTCGGCCTCGGCGACATCCACCGTGGCCTCGGCCGGCTCGTCGACGAGGCCCGCCAGGTCCGCTGCGTCCTGGTCGACCTCCGGCTCCAGCACCACGATCTGGCTGGCGTCGCGCGCCACCCGGCCCAGGGCCTCGGACAGGTCGCCGTCGGCGCCGACCACACGGGTCGACAGGCCGAGCGGGACGGCGAAGGAGGCGCCGTGCAGCAGGCGGGAGACGGTGGTGTGCCGCTTGCCGGCGCCCGTGAGCTCGGCCTCGATCAGCTCGAGGTTGTGCGGGACGACGACCAGTCGGCCGTCGCGCAGCAGGCCGCGGCGCGGCGTGTGCTCGACGTGGTGGACGGCCGTCCACGGCAGCCCGCGCCAGGTTCGGCCGAGACGGATCCGGATGCCCTGCGCGTCGGCGACCAGGAGCGGGGTGCGTGCGTCGACGAAGCCGGCCAGCCAGTAGGCGCCGAGCAGCCCCATCCCGATCGCGAACGCCCAGTCGAGCACCGCGCCGGTCTGGGTGGCCCGCGCCAGGTAGGCGATCGCGACCGCCGAGGCGGTCAGCCCCACGCCGGCAGCGATGCCGGCGTGACGGCGTACCTCGACGGCGTCGGGCGCGACGGTCAGGACCTCGCCGTTCCCCGCCGTGCGGTCCAGGTCGTGCGGGCCGTTCTCGTGCAGTGCTGCGGCGCCCATCAGGCTCCCCCCTCCAACGTGGCGATCACGGAATCGAGCTCGTCCGGCTTGACCAGGACGTCACGCGCCTTCGAGCCCTCGCTCGGGCCGACGACACCACGGCTCTCCATGATGTCCATCAGCCGGCCGGCCTTGGCGAAGCCGACGCGCAGCTTGCGCTGCAGCATCGACGTCGAGCCGAACTGCGTGGAGACGACCAGCTCGATGGCCTGCACCACGAGCTCCATGTCGTCGCCGATGTCGTCGTCGAGGTCGCGCTTGGACTCCTTCGGAGCCGTCACGTCCTCGACGTAGGTCGGCTCCAGCTGGTCCTTGCAGTGCTTGACCACGGCGTGGATCTCGGCCTCGGTGACCCAGGAGCCCTGCACGCGCACCGGCTTGGAGGCGCCCATCGGCAGGAACAGCCCGTCACCCTGGCCGACCAGCTTCTCGGCACCCGGCTGGTCGAGGATGACGCGGCTGTCGCCCAGCGAGCTGGTGGCGAACGCCAGTCGCGACGGCACGTTGGCCTTGATCAGGCCGGTGACCACGTCGACCGACGGACGCTGCGTGGCGAGCACCAGGTGGATGCCGGCCGCGCGGGCGAGCTGGGTGATGCGGACGACCGAGTCCTCGACGTCGCGCGGCGAGACCATCATCAGGTCGGCGAGCTCGTCGACGATGACCAGGAGGTAGGGGTACGGCGTGAGCGTGCGCTCGCTGCCCGCGGGCACCTCGACCTTGCCGGCCCGCACCGCCTTGTTGAAGTCGTCGATGTGGCGGAAGCCGAAGTTGGCCAGGTCGTCGTAGCGCATGTCCATCTCGCGCACGACCCAGGCCAGCGCCTCGGCGGCCTTCTTCGGGTTGGTGATGATCGGGGTGATGAGGTGCGGAACGCCCTCGTAGGCGTTGAGCTCCACCCGCTTCGGGTCGACCATGATCATCCGCACCTCGTCGGGCGTGGCCCGCATCAGGATCGAGGTGATCAGCGAGTTGATGAACGACGACTTTCCGGAGCCGGTGGCGCCGGCGACCAGCAGGTGCGGCATCTTCGCCATGTTGGCCACGACGAAGCCGCCCTCGACGTCCTTGCCGAGCCCGGCGACCATCGGGTGGTGGTCCGAGCGTGCGGTCGTCGACCGGAGCACGTCGCCGAGCGAGACGATCTCCTTGTCGGTGTTCGGGATCTCGATGCCGATCGCCGACTTGCCGGGGATCGGGCTGAGGATCCGCACGTCGGCCGAGGCGACCGCGTAGGCGATGTTCTTGGACAGCGCGGTGACCTTCTCGACCTTCACCGCGGGGCCGAGCTCGACCTCGTAGCGGGTGACCGTCGGGCCCCGCGTGTAGCCGGTGACGGTGGCGTCGATGCCGAACTCGTCCATGACCTGCATCAGCCGCTCGACGACCGCGTCGCTGGCCTTGGACCGCGCCTTGTGCACGGAGCCCGGCTTGAGCGCGGAGTTGTCGGGCAGCGAGTAGGTGATGTCGCCGGACAGCGCGAGCTGCTCCACGCGGGCCGGGAGCGGCGTGTGCGGAGGCGGCACGACCGCGCCGGTGTCGTCCTTGGCAGCGGCGGCGGCCGGCACGGCGGGCGTCACCTCGGTGGGTGCGTCGTCGGCGCCGTCGATCGGGTCGGCGAACAGGTCGATGCCGTAGTCCTCGACCGGCTCGACCTCCTTCTTCTTGCGGCGCTTGCGCAGCTCGCGGTCGGCCAGCACGGGGCTGTCGTAGGCCGGGTCGCCCATCCCGGGGTCGATCTCGTCGTCGAGCATCGAGCGGCGGCGCGTGCGGACCGGCTTGGTGGCCGCCTCTCCGTCGGAGGGCACCTCCTCGGCCGGCGTGCGGCCCAGGGCCTTGTCGCGCAGCTCGGCGAGCCTGACCGGGATCTGGTAGACAGGCGTGGCGGTGATGATCAGCACGCCGAAGGCGGCCAGCAGCACCAGCAGCGGCACCACGACGTACGACGTCTGCATGAGGTCGAGCAGCAGGCTCGAGGTGACGTAGCCGACCGCGCCGCCGGCGGACTGGAGGTTGGTGGCGTCGCCGAGGACCGGCTGCGGGTTGCCGTTGGCGATGTGCACGATGCCGAGCAGGCCCAGCGTGAACGCCGTCCAGCCGATCACCTGTCGGCCTGCGGGGCCGTTGCGCTCCGGGTCACGGAGCGTGCGCCAGCCCGCGTAGACGAGGAACAGCGGCACGAACCAGCCGACCTTGCCCACGGCCCCGGCGGTCACCGAGCGGGCGAAGTCCATCACTCCCCCGGGCAGCTGCCACCACACGGCGGCGGCCACGACCGTGGCCAGGCCGAAGAGGAAGAGCCCCACGCCGTCGCGGCGGTGATCGGGGTCGAGGTCGCGGGCGGACTGCCCGATCGACCGGGCGACCGCACCGACGGCGTGCGCGATGCCGAGCCAGACCGCGGCGACCCCCCGCCCCAGGGCTCCGAAGCCACGTGCGACCGGGCCCGGACCGTTGCGCACGGCACGCGGTGCCGGACGCGCCGCGGGACGGCGCGAGGACGCGCTCGAGCGGCTCCGGCTCTTCGAGGAGCTGGGGCGCTTGCTGGTACTCCGTGATCGGGTGCTCGAACCCTTGCTCCTGCTGGCAGAAGACGTGCTCGAGCTCCGCGACCCCGGCGGGGAAGACGTACGGGTCGCCATGCTGTGACCCTACGGCCAAGTCACACCAGCCACAGGGATCACAGCCGTGCGTGTCGTGCCGACGACGTCCCCCGGACCCACCGCCGCAGGCTCCGCCGGACGTCCTCCGCTCCCCGACCTCCGGAGTGGCGCGTGCGGCTCGCGCCCACCACCCCAAAGGCGGTGGAAGGGAACGAGGGCCGAAAAGTCTCCCGTGTGGCGCACGACTTACGGACAAAACCCCGCCCGTAGGTCTTCCCGGCGAACGCCCGGTGTCCTTAGGGTGGCCCAGATCACTCGGGAAGGGATTCCGGGTGCGAAGGAGAGGTCATTGCTTTGAAGCATCTCAACCGGGGCCAGGGGATCACCCTCGGCCTCGCTCTCATCGCCGCTGGGCTTGCCGCCCAGCCTGTGGTCGGCGCACAAGCCGCGCCGGCGAGCAAGACGGACCAGTCGGTCATCAGCCGACTCCGCGACGCCGCGTCGGGAACCGTCGACCTGCGGTCCAACCCGGCCACCGGCCGCGTCGGATTCGCCCGCGCCGAGGGCGCGAACGCCGACTTGATGCCCGCTGTCGCTGCGGAGGGTCAGCAGGGGGCCATCGACAAGGCGACCGCGTACCTCGCCGAGTTCGCACCTGCCTTCGGCGCCCGCGCTGCGGAGCTGAAGCAGACCGAGGTCTTCGCCAGCAAGTCCGGCTGGTCGGTGACCTTCACCCAGTCCTACAAGGGCGTCCCGGTCTTCGCCGGCGAGCTCAAGGCCCAGGTCGACCGCGAGGGTGACCTCACGGCCGTCAACGGCTTCGTCGCTCCCGCCCTCTCCCTCGACGTGACGCCCCGTGTGACCCAGGCACAGGCCTCGGCCCGCGCGATCGAGGCCGTCAAGGCCCGTCCCGCCGGCTACGAGGACGGCGGCCCGTCCGGCTACCAGAAGAACCTCGAGGTCCGCTCCGCCGACCTCGTCGTCTACCGCCAGGGCTCGCCGCGCGGCATCGACGGCAAGGCCACGCTGGCCTGGGCCGTCGAGGTGTGGAACAAGAAGACCGTCCGCGAGACCCTCATCCTCGACGCGTCGAGCGGCAAGCCGCTCAACCGCTGGTCGATGATGGCCGACGCCCTCGACCGTCGCCTCTACGAGGCCTACGTCGACGACAACGGCACTCCGGACAACCCGGACGACGACTTCGTCAACGCCGACCTCGTCTACTCCGAGGGCGACGACTTCCCGGGCACGCTCGACCAGGACCAGCAGAACGAGGTCCTCGGCACGGGTGAGGCCTACTGGCTGTTCCGCAACTCCTTCGGCTACAACGCCTGGGACGGCCAGGGCGGCCGGATGATCACGGTCAACAACGACCCGACCATCGACTGCCCCAACGCCAACTGGAACGGCGTCACCACCAACTACTGCTCCGGCGTCACCGGTGACGACACCGTCGCCCACGAGTGGGGCCACGCCTACACCGAGTCCACCTCGGGCCTGATCTACCAGTGGCAGGCGGGCGCGATGAACGAGGCCTACTCCGACATCTGGGGCGAGACCGTCGACATGCTCAACACCCGCATGAACGAGGTGGGCGAGACCAACTCGACCGACGGCCAGGTCAACCGCACCCCGGGCAACTGCTCGCAGTACACCCGGTCGCTCACCGACATGACGATCACCGCTCCGGCGTCGGTCGCCGGTCCGTGCGTCAACGTGCCCGCGTCGTTCGGCCCGGTCATCACCGAGACGCCGGTCAACGCGACCGCCGTCGTCGGCACCGACGCGGCCAACGAGGACGGCCCGACCACCACCGACGGCTGCAGCACCCTCACCAACGCCGCCGACATCGCCGGCAACTGGGTCTACGTCGACCGTGGCACCTGCCCCTTCGCCGACAAGATCGCCAACGCCGAGGACGCCGGCGCCGAGGGCATCGTGGTGGGCAACACCGCCACGGGCGCGCTCGGTTCCATCGCGGGCCAGTCCGACCTCTACGGCGTGATGGTCTCCTACGCCGACGGCCAGAAGTTCAAGTCCGCCGGCGCGCCGGTCGACTTCACCATCGCGGCCCAGGCCTCCGATGCGGACCCGACCCACCGCTGGCTCTCCGGCGAGTCGGACCCCGCCTTCGGCGGCGCGATCCGCGACATGTGGAACCCGAACTGCTACGGCGACCCGGGCAAGGTCTCGGACGAGGAGTACGTCTGCGGCTCGGAGGACTCCGGCGGCGTCCACACCAACTCCGGCGTGGTCAACCGCACCTTCGCGGTCATGGTCGACGGCATCGACGGCCAGGGCACCGGCATCGGTCTCGACAAGGCCGGGTGGCTGTTCTGGCACACCCAGACCAACTACCTCACGCCCACGTCGTACTTCCCCGACCTGGCCGACGGCCTCGAGGCCTCCTGCCAGGACCTGCGCGGCGTGACCCTGGACAAGCTGTCCCTGGGTGACCCCCAGCTGCCTGACGGCAGCGACGGCGGCGTCGTCGACCCCGAGGTCATCGTCGGCGGCATGACCGCGGCCGACTGCACCAAGGTCACGCAGGCCATCGCCGAGACCGAGCTGCGCCTCGACCCGACGGCCGAGTGCGACTGGCAGCCGCTGCTCCAGCAGGGTGCTCCCGAGCTGAAGTGTGGCGCGGGCACGACCACCACGACGACCTACTCGGAGGACTTCGAGGACGGTCTGGCCGGTTGGACCCAGGACGAGGAGCTCGGTTTCGACTTCTCCGAGGGCATCGCCTGGGAGGCCTCGACGTCGGCTCCCGAGCACACCGGTGGCGTGGCCTTCGGTCCCGACCCGGTCTCCGGCAACTGTGGTGCTCCCGGTGACCTGACCAGCCGCAACGGCCTGATCAGCCCGGCGATCACGGTGCCCAAGGGCACCACGCCGCGCATGCAGTTCGACCACTACATGGCCTCCGAGGCCACGTGGGACGGCGGCAACCTCAAGGTCAGCGTCAACGGCCAGCCGTTCGCGCTGGTCCCGAACGACGCCTACCTGTTCAACGCGCCTGCCGGCGAGATGGACCCCGACCAGGGCCCGATGGGCGGCGAGGCTGCCTGGACCGGCACCGACGGCGGCCAGCTGGGCGGCTCGTGGGGCACCTCCATCGTCGACCTGGCGAAGGTGGCCAAGGTCGGTGACTCGGTGAAGTTCCGCTTCGACATGGGCCGCGACGGCTGCAACGGCGTCGAGGGCTGGTACGTCGACAACGTGAAGGTCCAGGTCTGCGACACGCCGGCCCCGACCCCCACCCCGACCCCGACGCCGACCCCGGCGCCGGAGCCGGTCGAGTCGAAGACCCACATCAAGGTGAAGCCGAAGAAGCCCTCCTTCCGGGAGAACTTCAAGGTCGTCATCGACGTCGACGCCGAGGGGGCCGCGCCCACGGGCAAGGTCGTCATCCGGATCGACGGCAAGCTGATGGGCAAGGCCAAGGTCAAGGTCAAGAACGGCAAGGCCGTGTTCAAGATCAAGCGCGACTACAAGATCGGCAAGCACGTCATCCAGGCCAAGTACAAGGGCTCGGACACCGTGGACCACAGCAAGAAGCGCATCCGCTTCCGCGTGGTGCGTTGATCGACAGCTGAACAGCAGCACGACGAGGGCCCCGGCGGAGCGATCCGCCGGGGCCCTCCCGCATTCCGGGCCGCGGTCAGCGCAGTCCGGTGAGCCAGGGCAGCACGACCAGCACGGTCGGCAGCGCCAGGAGGGCCGCCGCCAGCGCGACGACCACGGCGGCCTGCACCGGGTGCGGCCGCTCGTCGCGCAGCACCTCGACCCGGGCCTGCAACGACCCCGCCGAGCCCAGTGCCCCGTGCGGCGCCGGCGACCCCGCCAGGGCGAGCAGGGCGGAGAGCAGGGCTCGCCGGTCCACGTGGCGTACGGCGGCCCGGTCGGCGAGGACCTCCACCAGCACCTCCACCTCGTCGCGGGCGGCGCCGCTGGCCACCCAGAGCGGGAAGGCGCGGTGCAGCACCGTGAACGCCTCGAGGACGAGGTCGTGGCGTGCGCGCAGGTGCGAGCGCTCGTGCTCGAGGACCGCGGCCAGCTCCGGCGGTGCGAGCCGCGTCAGCGTGGAGCGTGAGACCACGATGCGCGAGCCGGTCATCCCGGGGACGCAGTAGGCCACGGGCACGTCGTGCTCGAGGACGGACACCCCCTGGTCGAGGCTGGCGACCAGGTCGACCCGCTCGCGGTGGAGCCGGCGCATCCGGCGCAGCTCGGTGCCGGTCAGGTGCCCGCTCAGGAGCAGCCGGGCGGCGACCACGGCGGTGACGAGGCCGGCCGCGGCCGCCACCGCGACGTCGTACGCAGCCACGGGCGGCTGCCACAGCCGGTCCGTCGCGAGGGACAGGCCCGCGCCGAGGGCTGCCAGCACGGCGGCTGCGGCCGTGCTCTGCCACAGCAGCATCGAAGCGGCCGGCGTACGTCGCAGCTCGCGCCACCGCGACAGCGCCCAGGGCACCGGCCCCGCGAGCAGCACGGCGAGGGCCCCCAGCACGACAGGGGTCGGCACCGCGGGCGTCAGGAGAGGTCGGCCAGGGCGCGGCGCAGGGCGGCGAGATCGGCCTCGCTGGCCTCGCCCACGAAGGACACCAGCGCCTGGTCGCGGTCGGCCCCGGTCTCGTCGAGCGCCTCGCGCATGAGCTCGGCGGTCATCGCCGCGCGGGAGCGGCGCGGTGAGTAGCGGAAGGCGCGTCCCTCCCGCTCGCGCACCACGACGTCCTTGCGGGCCAGCCGGTCCAGGACCGTCATCACGGTCGTGTAGGCGAGGTCGCGGCCGGCCAGTCGGTCGTGGACCTCCCGGCCGTTGGCGGAGCCGAGGTCCCACAGCACCTCGAGCACCGCCTGCTCGAGCTCACCCATGCGGGACCTTGGACTCATGGACAGGAGTCTAGGGGCCCTGTCCGCGAAAGTACGACACGCCGTAGTATCTACTACGATCTGTAGTAACGGCTGCGCCGCGGCGCCGACCCCAAGCAAAGGTGTGCCCATGGACGTGCTCGACATCGCCCGCTGGCAGTTCGGGATCATCACCGTGTACCACTTCCTGTTCGTGCCGCTGACGATCGGGCTGACGGCCGTGATCGCCGGACTGGAGACGGCGTGGGTCCGCACCGGCAAGGAGGACTACCTCCGGCTGACGAAGTTCTTCGGCAGGCTCTTCCTCATCAACTTCGCCATCGGCGTGGTGACCGGCATCGTGCAGGAGTTCCAGTTCGGGATGAACTGGTCGGACTACTCCCGCTTCGTCGGCGACGTCTTCGGCGCCCCCCTGGCGATCGAAGGCCTGCTCGCGTTCTTCCTCGAGTCCACCTTCCTCGGCCTCTGGATCTTCGGCTGGGACAAGCTCCCTCGGGGACTGCACGCCGCCTGCATGTGGCTGGTGCACCTCGGCACGCTCGCCTCGTCCTACTTCATCCTGGCGGCCAACTCGTGGATGCAGCACCCCGTCGGCTACCGCTTCAACCCCGAGTCGGGCCGCGCCGAGCTGACCGACTTCTGGGCGGTGATGTTCAACAAGGTGCAGGTCGTGACGTTCCCGCACGTGATCTTCGCGGCGTACATGACCGCGGGTGCGTTCCTGCTCGGCGTCTCGGCCTACCTCTACATGAAGAAGAAGCACGAGGCCGACCGCCCGCTCTACCACCGCGCCATCCGCATCGGCGCGGTCGTCACGCTGCTGGCCGGGCTCGGCGTCGCGATCACCGGTGACCTCCAGGGCAAGGTGATGACCGAGGTGCAGCCGATGAAGATGGCGGCCGCCGAGGGCCTCTACGAGACCAGCTCGAGCTGCGCGCCGTTCTCGGTCTTCACCGTCGGCACCCCGGACGGGAAGGAGGAGAAGTTCTCGGTCACCATCCCCTGCCTGCTGTCCTTCCTCGGCACCGGCTCGGTCGACGGCACCGTCCAGGGCATCAACCCGCTCAAGGAGGAGTACGCCCAGAAGTACGGCACGCTCGACAGTGCGGACCCGGCCCAGCGCGACAGCGACTACGTGCCGGTCATCCCGGTCACCTACTGGTCCTTCCGCTTCATGATGGGCCTCGGGTTCTTCGCCGCCGGCGGTGCCGCGCTCATCCTGTGGCTGACCCGCAAGGGCCGCACACCCGGCGTGCGGTGGCTCGGTGTCCTCGGGCTGAGCCTGCCGATCGCGGCGACGCTCGCCTCCTCGTGGGGCTGGATCTTCACCGAGATGGGCCGGCAGCCGTGGGTGGTGTTCGGGCTGATGACCACCGAGTCGGGTGTCTCCCCCGGCGTCTCCACCTTCGAGGCGGCGACGTCGCTCGTCGTGCTGACCGCGCTCTACGCCGCGCTCGCCGTGGTCGAGGTGAAGCTGCTCGTGACCTACGTCAAGAAGGGTGCCGACCCCTACGTGGAGCCACCGGACGTCAAGGTCGGCGGCTCCGACGACCAGGACGCCCCGCTCACCTTCGCCTACTGACCCCACGCACCCCCTGGAGACACGAACACCATGGAACTCACCACCGTCTGGTTCGCACTCATCGCCGTGCTGTGGGTCGGCTACTTCTGCCTCGAGGGCTTCGACTTCGGCGTCGGCATGCTGCTCCCGGTCCTGGCCCGGGACGACACCGAGCGCCGGGTCATGATCAACACCATCGGCCCCGTCTGGGACGGCAACGAGGTGTGGGTGCTGGTCGCCGGCGGCGCCACCTTCGCCGCCTTCCCGGAGTGGTACGCCACCCTCTTCAGCGGCTTCTACCTCCCCCTCCTGCTGATCCTGGTCGGGCTGATCGTGCGGGGGCTGGCCTTCGAGTACCGCCACAAGCGCGAGGACGCGCAGTGGAAGCAGCGGTGGGACCTGGCGATCATCGTCGGCTCCGTCATCCCTGCGCTGCTGTGGGGCGTCGCGTTCGCCAACATCGTCGCGGGGGTGCCGATCGACGCCGACAAGGAGTTCACCGGCACCCTCTTCACCCTGCTCAACCCGTTCGGTCTGCTGGGCGGGCTGGTCACCCTGACCCTCTTCGCCACGCACGGCGCGATGTTCGTGGCGCTGAAGACCGACGGCGAGATCCGGCACCGGGCACGCGACCTCGCGGTGCGCATCGGCCTGGTGGCCGCCGTCCTCGCGGTCGTGTTCCTCGTGTGGACCCAGGTCCAGACCGGGACCGCCCTGACGGCCGTGGTCTTCGCAGCCGCCGCGGTGGCACTGCTGGCCGGCCTGGCCGCAGCGCGCGTCGGCCGCGAGGGCTGGGCATTCGTCGGCACGTTCGTCACGATCGCGCTCGCGGTCGTGGGCCTGTTCCTCGCGCTCTTCCCCGACGTGATGCCCTCGACGACGGACGCGGCGTACTCGCTGACCACGACCAACGCGGCGGCGACGGCGTACACGCTCAAGGTGATGACCTGGGTCGCGGTGATCTTCACCCCGATCGTGCTCGGCTACCAGGCGTGGACCTACTGGGTCTTCCGCAAGCGGATCTCGGTGCACCACATCCCCACCCCGGTCCTTGCGGACGCATCGCGGTGAAGCCCCTCGACCCGGCGGTGCTCACCCACCTCGAGCCCGCGAGGCGACCGCTCGCCGTGGTCGTCTCCGCGGGCGTCCTGGGCGGGTTGGCGACCGTGGCGCAGGCGTTCGCGCTCGGCGCGCTCGTGGTCGCGGCCGTCGGCTCGGGCGACTGGTCGTCCGCCGCGTGGTGGCTGGCCGGGTCGGTGCTGCTGCGCACTGCTGCGGCGTACGTCGGGCAGCGCGCCGCGGTCCGCGCGGCCGGTGACGTCTCGGGAGCGTTGCGCCAGCGGCTCCTCGACGCTGCCCGGCGCGTCGACGGCGTGGCCCCGGCCCGCCTGTCGGTGCTCGCGACCCGCGGCGTGGCCGGGGTCGAGCCCTACGTCACGCGCTACCTCCCCGCCCTCGTGCCGGCCGCCGTGCTGCCGGTCGTCACGCTCGCCGCGATCACCTGGCTCGACCCGCTGTCGGGCCTCGTCGTGGCGCTGACCCTGCCGCTCGTCCCGGTCTTCGCGATCCTCGTCGGGCTGACCACACGCGACCGCGCCCGCCACCAGTGGCGCTCGCTCGAGGCGTTGTCGGGCCACTTCCTCGACGTGGTGCGCGGGCTGCCGACGCTCGTCGCGCACCGCCGTGCCGAGGCGCAGGTGGACACCATCCGGTCGGTCACGCACCGGCACCGTCGCGCGACCGTCGACACGTTGAAGGTGGCCTTCGCCTCCTCGTCGGTGCTCGAGCTGGTGGCCACGCTGTCCGTGGCCCTGGTGGCGGTGACGGTCGGCCTGCGGCTCGCCTCCGGCACGGTCGACTTCCGCGTCGCGCTCACGGTTCTGCTGCTCGCACCCGAGGCCTACTGGCCGCTGCGCCGGGTCGGCGCGGAGTTCCACGCCGCTGCCGAGGGCACCGCCGCCCTGGCCGAGGCCGACGCCCTGCTCGCCCGCGCGTCCACCGGGCTCGCGGGCACCGGCCGCCCGCACTCCCCCGCCCTCACGCTGCGCGCCCTCGCCGTCGGGTACGACACCCCGCTGACCGCGCCGCTCGACCTCGACCTCCCCGCGCACGGACTGGTCGCGGTCGCCGGGCCGTCGGGGTGCGGCAAGTCCACGCTCCTCGCCACCCTGCGCGGCGAGCTGCCGGCGCGGTCCGGCGACGTGCTCGTCGGCGGCTCCCCCCTCGCTTCCGTCGACCCGTCGTGGTGGCGCTCCCAGGTGGCCTGGGCGCCGCAGCGGCCGTGGCTGATCGCCGACACCGTCGCCGCCAACGTGCGGCTCGGTCGGCCGGCGGCGAGCGACGACGAGGTGTGGGAGGCGCTGCGCAGCGTCAGCCTCGACGACGTCGTCCGTGCCCTGCCCCAGGACCTGCAGACGCCCCTCGGCGAGGACGGCGCCGGTCTCTCCGCCGGGCAGCGGGCCCGGGTCGCCCTGGCCCGCGTGGTGCTGGCCGACCGACCGGTCGTGCTGCTCGACGAGCCCAGCGCCCACCTCGACGAGGAGACCGAGCAGGTCCTGCTCGACACCGTCGCCCGGCTCGCGCGCACCAGCCTCGTCGTCGTGGTGGCGCACCGGGACGCGGTGCTCTCCGCGGCCGACCGCGTGGTCCGGCTCGCGCCGGCTGCCGCACTCGCCAGGGTGGCGGCACATGACGACGAATCGACCCGGGACGATGTCGTCCGCCGCCACCCTGCGCCGGCACCCGTCGCCGTGGCGGCCGAGGAGCCCCGTCCGCGGTGGGGCCTGCGGAGCGCGACCCTGCTCGGTGCGCTGTCCACCGCTTCCGGTGTCGCGCTCACCGCGACTGCCGGGTGGCTCATCACCCGCGCCAGCGAGCACCCGCCCGTGCTCCACCTGATGGTCGCGATCGTCGGCGTCCGGCTCTTCGGCCTGGCCCGACCGGTCCTGCGGCACGCGGAGCGGATCCTCAGCCACGACGTCGTCCTGCGCGAGCTCGCCGAGCGGCGCGCGCAGGTCTTCGCCGACCTGGTCCCCCTCGTGCCGGGCCGGCTGGGCCCGCGCCGGGGCGACCTGCTGACCCGGGTCGTCGACGACGTCGACGCGCTGCTCGACGAGCGGCTCCGCGTCCGCCAGCCGGTGGTCACCACGGCGCTCGTCGGCGGCGGCGCGGCACTGCTCACGGCGCTCGTGCAGCCTGCGGCGGGCGCCGTCGTGCTCGCCGTGGTCGCGACGGGTGCCGTCGCCTTCCTCCTCGGCCGCGCCGGCGCGGCCCGTGCGGAGGAGCGCGTGGTGGCCCGACGCGCCGCACTGGGCACCCGTGTCGAGGAGGTCGCCCACGGCCTGCGTGAGCTCGAGCAGTGGGCGGCGACGGACGACGCCCTGGCTGCCGTCCGCGCGGAGTCCACCGCCCTCTCCGAGGCCGTACGCCGCTCGGCGCGCGCGGTCGCGGGCGGCAACGCCCTCACCAGCGCGGCGGCGGGTCTCGGCGTCGTCGCCGTCGCAGCGCTCGTCCCGGCGGGCACGGTCTCCCCCGCGGTGCTCGCCCTCCTGCTGCTGGTGCCCCTGGCCCTGGCCGACGTGACCACCGGGCTGGCGGACGCCGGTGCCCTGTCGGTCCGCTCGCGCGCCGCGCGGCGCCGGCTGGACCAGCTGGTCGCGACGGCCCCAGCCGTCACCGATCCCACCGACCCGCAGCCCCTGCCCGCCGGGCACGGCCTCACCGTCACGGGTTCCATCGGCTGGGACGGGAGCCCTGTCCTCACGCTCGACGAGCTCACCGTGCGACCGGGCGAGCACCTCGGCATCACCGGCGCCTCGGGCACCGGCAAGTCGACGATCGCGGCGACGCTGGTGCGCTTCCTCGACCCCGTCGCGGGCGACGTACGCCTCGACGGCACCGACCTGCGCGACCTCGCGCTGCACGACGTACGCGGTGTGGTCGGGCTGGTCGACGACGACCCGCACGTGTTCGCCTCGACGGTGGCGGAGAACGTCCGCCTGGCCCGGCCGGGCGCCGACGACGCCGAGGTGCGCTCCGCGCTCGACCGTGCGTGCCTCGGGGCGTGGGTGGACGCCCTGCCCGACGGGCTGCACACGCACGTGGGCCCGGGGTCGCGCGAGGTGTCGGGCGGCGAGCGCGCCCGGCTCGCCCTCGCCCGAGCGCTCCTCGCCGACCCCCAGGTGCTGGTGCTCGACGAGCCGACCGCCCACCTCGACGGCGCGACCGCGCGCGAGGTGGCGACCGAGATGCTCGGCTCGGCGGCCCGTGCGGGCCGCTCGATCGTGTGGATCACCCACGGCACCGTGGGGCTGGACGAGATGGACCGGGTGGTGCGGCTCGAGGCCGGCGCGCCCGCGTCGGTCAGTCGACCGGCACTCGTGAGGACCTCAGCGGCAGGGTGAACCGGAAGGTGCTGCCCACCCCCAGCTGGGAGGTCAGCTCGAGCGTGCCGCCGTGCGACTCCGCGATGCGCTGGGCGATCGGCAGGCCGAGACCCGTGCCCGGGATGGACAGGGCGTTGGGGTTGGTGGAGCGGTGGAACGCCGAGAACACGTGGGCCTGGTCGGCCGACGAGATGCCGATGCCCGTGTCGGTGACCTCGACGCTCACCTCGTGGTCCGAGACCGCCATCGCCACGGTCACCGAGCCGTCCTCGGGGGTGTACTTCACGGCGTTGTCCACCATGTTGTCGATCACTCGCGCCAGCTCCTCCGGGTCGCCGAACACGACGACCGGGCCCAGCTCGGGCGTGGTGAAGGCGAGGCTGACGTTGGACTGCTTGGCGCGGATGCCGAGCAGGTCCACGCTGGCCTCGCAGAGCTCGGCGAGGTCCACCGCACGACGTACGGTCTCCCGGCGCCCCTGGATCCGGGAGTAGTGCAGCAGGTTGGAGACCAGCAGGCCGAGCCGTTGCGCGTTGCGGATGATCGCGTCGATCGAGCTCAGGTCGGGCTGGCGGTCGGCGATGAGCTCGGCGTGGCCGAGGATCGCGGTGAGCGGCGTCTTGAGCTCGTGGGAGATGGTGGCGATCAGCTCGCTGCGGTAGCGGGCGAGCTCGCGCAGCTCCTGCACCAGGCGCTGCTCGGTCTCCAGGACGCGCGAGGCGCGCACGATCTGGCCCAGCAGCCGGCCCACCTCCAGCACAGCGTCGGCCTCACCGGTCGTCATGGCCCGGGAGTGGCGGGCGAAGCCGAGGACGGCGTAGCCGACCAGCTCGTCCTGCGACACGAGCGGGCACACGACCATCCGGTCGGCGTGGATGGCACGCATCCGCTCCTGGAGCTGCTCGCGGCTGCGCGGCAGGTGCGGTGCGTCGGCGTCGTCGACGCCCAGCTCGATGAGGACGGGGAGCGTCTCCAGCGCCCGCAGGTCGTCACGCAGCTGCGGCACGTCGACCTCGGGCGTGAAGGGGCGCGGGGTGGCCGCCCCCAGCTCACGACCCTGCGCGTCGATCGGGAAGGTCCGGGCCCACACCTGTGCAGTGCCCAGGCACTCCGCCACGGCCGCGACGGCCTGGCCGAGCGCCTGGGCCAGGCCGTGCTGGGTGCCGGACCCGGCGACGGTGGTGAGCATCCGGTCCAGGCGCACCCGGTCGGTCAGCCGCTCGCGCTCACGCGCGTTGGACAGCGCCACCCCGGCCTGCACGGCGAACATCTCGAGCAGCTCGCGGTCGTCGATGCTGGGCACGCGGTTGTCGGCCGGCAGGTCGACGGCCATGTTGCCCAGCAGCTCGCCGCCAGCGGAGTAGAGCGGGGCATAGAGCGCGTGCTCGGGGTGCCACGCGTCGGGGTCCTGGGTGTCGGTCTCGAGCTCGGGGATCCACGCCGCGCGCAGTCGCTCCTCCGACATCCGTCCGGCCGGGACGAACCGCAGGATCCCCCACCGGTCGGCCTGACGGAACTCGTCGAGGATCTGCTCGGCCGGCGTGCGCCGGTTGAGGATCTGCGCGACCACCTCCGGCGGCCCGGCCACGTTGGTCATCACCAGCGTGTCGCCCTCCAGCCGGGCGATCGCGGCGACGCCGTAGCCGAGCACGTCGACGACTCCGTGGGCGATCTCCTCGAGGATGACCTCGGTGTCGGTGGAGGAGTTCACACGGCGCATCAGCTCTGCGAGGCGCCGCAGTGCTCCTTGGCTCGGCACCGACACCTCCTACCGCTGATGAAGATCTTCCGGGAGTCTAGGACCTCAGGCCTCGATCACCACAGGAATGATCATCGGACGCCGACGATGTGCCCGGCTGACCCAGCGACCCACGACACGTCGTACGGTCTGCTGCAGCTGGTAGCTGTCGTTGGCGCCGTCGGCCACTGCAGCGTCGATCGCGTCGATGATCGGCTGCTTGATCTCGTCGAAGGTGGTCTCGTCCTCGGCGAAGCCGCGCGCGTGGATCTCCGGCCCGGAGACGACCTTGCCGGTCACGGAGTCCACGACCACGATCACCGACAGGAAGCCCTCCTCGCCGAGGATCCGGCGGTCCTTCATCGAGGCCTCGGAGATGTCGCCGATCGTGGTGCCGTCGACGAAGACGTAGCCCACCTCGACCTTGCCCACGACCTTCGCGACCCCGTCGACGAGGTCGACGACGACGCCGTCCTCGGCCAGCACGACGTTCTGCACGCCGGTGGCGCGCGCCAGGTCGGCGTTGGCCCGCATGTGGCGGATCTCGCCGTGGACCGGCATCACGTTGCGCGGCTTGACGATGTTGTAGCAGTAGAGCAGCTCGCCCGCGCTGGCGTGGCCCGAGACGTGCACGAGCGCGTTGCCCTTGTGCACGACGTTGGCGCCGAGCCGCGACAGACCGTTGATCACGCGGTAGACGGCGTTCTCGTTGCCCGGGATCAGCGAGCTGGCGAGGACGACGGTGTCGCCCTCCTCGAGGTGCACGAAGTTGTGGCTGCGCTGGGCGATGCGGCTCAGCGCCGACATCGGCTCGCCCTGCGAGCCGGTGGAGATCAGCACCTGGCGCTCGGGCGGCAGGTCGGCGAGCTCCTTGGCCTCGACCATCACGCCCGGCGGCACCGTGAGGTAGCCGAGCTCCTGGGCGATCGCCATGTTGCGCACCATCGAGCGACCGACGTAGCCGACCTTGCGCCCGTGCGCGACGGCCGCGTCGAGCACCTGCTGCACACGGTGCACGTGGGAGGCGAAGCAGGCCACGATGATCCGCTGCGTGCTCTTGGCAAAGACCCGCTCGAGCACGGGCGAGATGTCGCGCTCCGACGTGGTGAAGCCGGGGACCTCGGCGTTGGTGGAGTCGGTGAGGAACAGGTCGACGCCCTCGTCGCCCAGCCGCGCGAACTCGTTGAGGTCGGTGATGCGACCGTCGAGCGGCAGCTGGTCCATCTTGAAGTCGCCGGTGTGCAGCACGACACCGGCGCCGGTGCGGATCACGACGGCGAGCGCGTCGGGGATCGAGTGGTTGACCGCGACGAACTCGAGCACGAACGGCCCGAAGGTGATCGTCTGGCCCTCGGCGACCTCGTACTGGGCGGTCTCCTTGAGGCGGTGCTCGCGCAGCTTCGAGCCGAGCAGGGCGAGGGTGAGCTTGGAGCCGACCAGCGGGATGTCGCCACGCTCACGCAGGAGGTACGGCGTCGCGCCGATGTGGTCCTCGTGGCCGTGGGTGAGCACCAGCGCCTCGACGGCGTCGAGGCGGTCCCGGATCGGGTCGAAGTCGGGCAGGATCAGGTCCACGCCCGGGTGGTGGTCCTCGGGGAACAGCACGCCGCAGTCGACGATCAGCAGCCTGCCGTCGTACTCGAAGACGGTCATGTTGCGACCGACCTCGCCGAGGCCGCCGAGCGGGATGACCCGGAGGCCGCCTGCGGGAAGGGGGCCGGGCGCGGTCAGGTCGGGATGGGGATGACTCAAGGAATTCCTCGGTTCGGTGTCGGGTACGTCGTTCAGATCAGGCCGGCAGCAGCCAGGCCGGTGCGCAGCGCGGCGACCTCGTCGTCGTCCAGCGCGACGAGGGGGCCGCGGACGCGGCGGTTGTCGATCACCCCGAGCAGCTCCAGGGCTGCCTTCGCGGTGGTCGCTCCGTAGTTGGGGACGCCCATCACGGCGTCGAAGGCCGGCAGCAGGCCGGTGTGGATGCGCAGCGCCTCGGCGTGGTCGCCGCGCACCCAGGCGTCGAGCATCGACGCCAGCTGGGTGCCGGCCGCGTGCGCGACGACGGAGACCAGGCCGACGCCGCCGTAGGCGAGGTAGCCCAGCGTGGCGACGTCGTCACCGGAGTAGACGGAGTAGCCCATCTCGACGAGCTGCGCGGTGCGCGGCAGCAGTCCCGAGGCCTCCTTGACCGAGACGACGTGGTCGTAGCCGCGCATCGCCTCGTAGGTCGGGAGCTCGATCAGGGTCGCGGTGCGGCCGGGCACGTCGTAGAGCATCACCGGCAGGTCGGTCGCCTCGATGACGGAGCTGAAGTGGTGGCGCAGCCCGACCTGACCGGGCTTGTTGTAGTAGGGGCTCACCAGCAGCACACCGTCGACGCCGACCTTGGCGGCCTGCCGGGCCAGCTCGACGGAGTGCGCCGTCGCGTTGGTGCCGACGCCCGCTATGACCGTGGCGCGGTCGCCCACCGCGTCGTGGACCGCGCGCAGGATCTCGGCGTCCTCGGCGACGGAGGTCGTGGGGCTCTCGCCCGTGGTGCCGCTGACGACCACGCCGTCGTTGCCGTTGTCGACGAGGTGCACGGCGATCCTCGCCGTCGCGTCGAGGTCGACGCTGCCGTCCTCGTGGAACGCGGTCGCCATCGCCGTGAGCAGGCGGCCGAACGGGGCGTTGGTACTCATGACCTGAAGGTTATCGCTCCTGCTCCGCCCCGTTGTCGGCGCCGAGCCGCATACTCTCGGCCATGGCGTACGACGAGGCGCTGGCGCGGCGCATCACGGACCTGCTCGACGGCGAGCCGGGGGTCACGTCGAGGAAGATGTTCGGCGGGCTCGGGTTCATGGTCGACGGCCACATGGCCGTGGCCGCCTCGCACTCCGGCGACCTGCTGGCGCGCGTCGATCCCGCGACCGGCGAGCAGTGGATCGACGGTGCGAGCGTCAATCCGATGGAGATGCGCGGGCGGCCCATGACAGGGTGGCTGCTCGTCGCCGCCGACGCGGTCGCCGACGACGCCTCGCTGGGGGTGTGGGTCGACCGCGGCGTCGCCTTCGTCCGGACCCTGCCGCCCAAGGAGACGTAGTGCCCGAGCTCGACCTCCCCGCCTGGCTCGACGACGACCAGCGGGGACGGTTGGCGGCGCTCGCCGAGCGCAACGCGGACGCGCACGGAGACGACCTCCTCGGGCTGGTGCTGAGCGGCTCCGCCGGGCGCGGCTACGCCACGGAGCACTCCGACCTCGACGTCGTGGTGGTGCTCACCGACGAGGCCGCCTCGACCCGGACGACCGTGCACGGCGCCGACCTCGACGAGGCCGTCGACTCCTGGACCGAGCTGGTCACCGTGCCGCCCTTCGGCTCCGAGGGCTGGTGGTTCCGCTGGTCCTACGCCTGGGCGCCGGTGCTGCTGGACCGCACCGGGGGCGAGCTGGCCGCCGCCGTGCACCGCCTGGCCACGCTGTCGGCCGAGGAGGCCGACGCGGTGCTGCTCGAGCACGACCGGCTCGACGGGTGGGTCAACTTCGCCTACCGCGCCCTGAAGAACGACCGCGACGGCCGGCCGCTCGAGACCCGGCTCGACGCCGCCGAGTCGGTGCCGTGGCTGCTGGACGTGGTGTTCGCGCTCGCCGGACGGGTCCGCCCCTACAACAAGTACCTCCCCTGGGAGCTGCGCACGCACCCGCTCGACGGGTGGCCCGCCGCCGAGCTGCTCGGCCTGGTCGAGCGGACCCTGGCCGGCGACGTCAGCGCGATCCGCGAGACCTTCGCGCGCGTGCGACCGGCGTTGGCGGCGTACGACGTCGGGCGGGGGCACACCCGCACGAGCGACATGGTCGCCGGCTGGGGCGAGGAGCTGGCGCTCTTCTCCTGACGGCGGTTCAGCGACCCCGGATGGCGGGGAGCACGTGGTGCTCGAGCATCGGGGCCAGGTCGTCGGGGTCGCCGTCGAGCGGCGTCCACCGCACCTCGGCGATCTCGGCCGCAGCGACCGGTTCGGCGTCCGACTCGATCCAGAAGACGGTCGAGTGCAGCGTGTGGCCCGGCTCGTTGGCCGCCTCGGAGTGGAACTCACCGAGCAGGTGCGCCTCCTGCACCGCGATCCCCACCTCCTCGAGGGTCTCGCGCAGCGCGGCGTCGCGCGCCGACTCCCCCGGCTCGAGCTTGCCGCCCACGAGCATGAACCGTTCGGTGCCGCGCTTGCGCACCGTCAGCACGCAGCCGTCGCGCACGAGCGCGACGGCGGCCACGACGATGTGGCGGTCCGCGGCAGGGGTCATGCGCCGAGCCTGCCACGCGGTCTCCGGACAGCACGCAGCCACCCTGACCGGGGCTTACCCGGCGGGCGGCTGCGTGGTGCTGCTCGCTGTCCCGTCAGCCGCCTCTCGGCGAAGGGCCGCTCGTAGCGGCAGGAATTGAGGCCCGGGGGCATGATGCGGGAACAGCTGCCCGTCCCAACGAGGTGGGCGCCCGGATCATTCCCGGCCCGGGCACGAGGACGCCACGCGCCCGCGACTACCGCCCCAGCGCGTGGCGTACGGCGTCGAGCGCGGCGTCGTCGGAGAGCCCGAGCGCGCGGACGGAGCCGACGTAGGCGGCCGCGGCCTCCCGCGCCGAGCGGTGCACCCCGCTGCCCGTGACGAAGGTGCCGGCGCGGCCCCGGGTCTCGACGACGCCCAGGGCCTCGAGCTCCTTGTAGGCGCGGGCGACGGTGTTGACGGCCAGGTCGAGCGACGCGGCGAGCGTGCGCACGGGTGGCAGCCGGAAGCCCGGCGCGAGGTCACCCGCGTCGACCTGTGCGCGGATCGCCTCGCGCACCTGCTCGAAGACGGGTGTGCCCGAGGCCGGGTCCACCGTGAGCGTCAGCGACGGGTCGGCGCTCATGCGGCGGGGGCCATCCGCTCGAGGAAGACCCGGTCGTAACCCTCGAGCTCCTCGCGAGCGGTCTCCACCCAGTCCCCGGCGGCGTACTGCGGGTAGTGCACGTCTCCCTCCGGCTCGAGGTCGACCTCCGTCAGCACCTGGTGCGTGGCGTGGGGCAGCAGGGCCGCGTAGACCTCTCCCCCGCCGGCGACCATCAGGTCGCCCTGCTGCTGCCCGGCGAGGTCGAGCGCCTCCTCGACGGTGTGGGCCACCAGCACACCCTCGTGCGCCCAGTCCGCGTGGCGGGTGAGCACGATCGTGGTGCGCCCCGGGAGCGGACGGCCGATGGACTCGAAGGTGGTGCGTCCCATCAGGAGCGTGTGGCCCCAGGTCAGCTCCTTGAACTGCGCCTGCTCGCCCGGGATCCGCCACGGGATGTCGGGGCCGTTGCCGATGACGCGGTTGCGGGCGTGGGCGGCGACGAGCACCACCCGCTGGTCGGGTCGGGTCACGGGACCGAGCCTACTGACGACCGGGTCTTCGGGCCCTGTTCCAGGAGCTCGCGCCGTGCCACGGTGGAGGACAGAACACGTCCCCTGGGAGGCTCCGATGAGCACAGAGCACGCGACATGCCCCGACTGCCACAGCCTCGTGGCCGACCTCACCGCCCACGAGAGGTGGCACACCCGGCTGGTGGCCGACGTCGCCAAGGCGGTGAGCCAAGCGCTCGAGCGCCACTAGCCGCGACCTACACCGCGATGGGGGCCTTGATGACGGGGTGCGGGTCGTAGCCCTCGACGGCGATGTCCTCGAGGTCGAACCCGTCGATCTCGGTGACACCGGGGTCGAGGACCAGCCTCGGCAGCGGGCGCGGCTCGCGGGTGAGCTGCAGCCTCGCCTGCTCGACGTGGTTGAGGTAGAGGTGCGCGTCGCCCATCGTGTGGACGAAGTCGCCGACCTCGAGGCCGGTGACCTGGGCGACCATGTGCGTGAGCAGGGCGTAGGACGCGATGTTGAACGGCACGCCTAGGAAGGTGTCGGCCGAGCGCTGGTAGAGCTGGCACGACAGCCTGCCGTCGGCGACGTAGAACTGGAAGAGCGTGTGGCACGGCGGGAGCGCCATGTCGTCGACGTCGGCGACGTTCCACGCCGAGACGATGTGGCGACGTGAGTCGGGGTTGGTGCGGATGCCCTCGACGAGGCGGCTGATCTGGTCGACGTGCCGGCCGTCGGGCGTGGGCCACGAGCGCCACTGGTAGCCGTAGACGGGTCCGAGGTCGCCGTCGTCGTCGGCCCACTCGTCCCAGATGGTGATGCCACGGTCCTGCAGCCACTTCACGTTGGTGTCGCCGCGCAGGAACCACAGCAGCTCGCCGAAGACCGAGCGGGTGTGCACCTTCTTGGTCGTCACCAGCGGGAAGCCCTCGGACAGGTCGAAGCGCATCTGGTGCCCGAACACGCTCAACGTGCCCGTGCCGGTCCGGTCGGTCTTCTCGACCCCCTCGTCGAGGATCCGCTGCAGCAGGTCGAGGTAGGCGCGCACGGGACGACTCTACGACGCCACGCCGGCGCCCCCTACGACCTGGGGACGCGCGCCTCGACGTACGCCGCCGTGGCGGGCAGCACGATCAGCCCGTCCTCCTGCAGGGGCTCGGAGAGGCGGTCGAGCTCGACGCGCATCCGGTCCCGCACCTCGGGGGTCTGGGCGGACCAGGCGACGCCGAGCCCGCCGACGCCGCCGGTCGGCGCGGCCCAGAAGTCGTCGGGGGCCACCCGCCACACCCAGTCGACCATCCGGGCGTCGGTGACGCGGGCGCCCGCGGCCGCCAGCAGCATCCCGAGACCGTCCGGGCTCCGCTCGAAGTCGACTCCGTCAGCCAGCCGGGGGAAGACGGGCTCGACGGCGCCGCTGGCCTCCAGCACCGAGCGGAAGAGCTGACCCTGCGCAGACGGCGCCGAGGTCCAGATGGTCGCGCGCACCAGACCACCGGGTGCCGCCATCCGGACGACCTCGTGCGCCGCGGCCGCGGGGTTGTCCACGTGGTTGAGCACGAAGTTGACGAGGACCGCCTCGAAGCCGCCGCTCGCCAGCGGCAGGTCGGGCAGGCCGGCCACGACCACGTCCTGGCCGAGCCGCCGGGAGGCGAGGGCAGCCATCTCCGGGTCGGGCTCGACCGCCACCACGTCCAGGGACGCGTCGCGGGCGGCTGCGGCGAGGGCGCCCGGCCCGCAGCCGATGTCCAGGACCCGCGAACCGGCGGGCAGGCCCGCCAGCATGGTCGGGATCGCCCCCGCGCACAGCCCCGCGAAGCTCCGCGCGTACGCCTGCGCCACACCTGTCCACAACGCTTCAGCCACGAGGCGCGACCCTACCCATGACCTGTCCCGCCCGTCTTTGCCGTTCCTGCACCCCGGAGCGCGTGCTCGGCATACGGTGGCCCCCGTTCGGACGCGCCGTGCGTCCGAACCGTGGGAGGGGGGCCTCGAGTGGGTGTTCCGGGTGTCGACGTGCCCGAGGTCAAGGACGTCGTCGACGTGATCGTCGCCGATCGTGGCTCGACCCTGGTCAGCTTCGTGGAGGCGGCGTCCGACCAGGAGGTCGTGCTCACCGTGGCGCGTGGCCGTGACGACCTGCGAGTGTCCCTCCCGGTCGGCGAGCGGTTCCAGATCCTGTGGCGCGGCGACGAGGAGCTGCGTTCGCTCCCCGTCGAGCTCGTCGCGCTCGAGCGCGGCGAGTCCCCCCTGTGGCGGGTCCGCCCGGTCGGGCCCGCGACGACGGGCCAGCGCCGGCACGCTGTGCGCGCACAGATGGACCGCACCGTCCAGGTGCGCGTCGAGGGCGTCCGCCTGATCGGCACCACCCTCGACGTGAGCGAGGGCGGCATGCGGGTGGTGTTCGGCGACGACGTCGACGCGCCGCCCAAGCCCGGCGTGGTCGCGGACGTGCAGCTGCAGCTCGGTCGCGGCGAGGTCGCCTGTGCCGCCGAGGCGCTCCAGCACTTCCACCGCGAGGACCGGCCGCCCGCCGTCAGCTTCCGGTTCATCGACCTGCCGAGCAAGACCGAGGACCTCATCCGCGGCGAGGTGTTCGAGGAGCTGCGCGTGCAGCAGCAGCGAGCTCGCGGGCTGATCTGAGGCGCCCCGACGAAGGCGTCGTGCTCCTGATCCCTCAGCGCAGTCGGATGGAGCCGTCGGCCTCGAGGATCGTGCGTGGCGCAGCGCACGCGCCGCCGGCCGTGCACAGCACCAGCGCCCGCCGGCCGGTCTCCGACTGCCGCACCTCGTCCTGCTGACCGGCCCGGCGGGAGGAGTCGAGCAGGTGCGCCCAGCCGCCGCCGGGGACCGGGGCGCTCTGCACCAGGACGTCGTACTCCCCCAGCGGGAGGTACGGCGGCGCGTCGGGGGGCTCGTCCAGCGTCCGCGGCGCGCGGTCGAGGTCGTGCACGTCGCCGTCGGCGTCGACGCGCACGACCTCCCCGGACCTGAGCACGGCGGCGGCGCCCGGTCCCCAGGCCACGAACGCCTCGACTCCGGGCAGCTCGACGACGACGTCCTCGAGGTGGAGCTGCCCCTCGGCGTACCAGACCACGGGGAAGGGGTTGGCCTCCTGCCGGACCTCGCGTGGCGGCGGGCGACCGGCCCACCAGGCCCAGCCGGCCACGAGCACCGCGACGCCGGCCAGCCAGGCCACGCCGAGTCGCGCGCGGCGGCGACGTCGTAGGCCACGCGCCTGCTCGGCCCGCTCCAGCCACGGCTCGGGCGGGTCGGTCGGGTCCGCTGGACGTACGCCGTGGGGCGCGGCCTCACGGGGGCGGGTCGGCAGCCCGGTGCGCTCGCGCAGCTCGGCCCACAGGGTGACGTCGACGTCCTCGTCGCGGGTGCGGCGCGCCCACGAGCGACGGCTCGCCAGCAGCACCTGCGCGACGGCCAGGCGGGCGGCGTCGGGGGCGACGCCCTCCTCCTCCAGCCCGGCGACGAGGTCGGGCCAGCGCGCGGCGAGGTAGAGCGAGAAGTCCGATCCGTCGGCCATGGCCACCTCCCTGCGTGCTCCCGATGTGCTTCGGAGCCGGGCCGCCGACGGATCGGGTCAGGCGCTGAGCGACATCGGGCCGTAGACCTGGCGGTCGTGCTCGAAGAGCGTCACCGCGGCGACGCCGTGCTCGGCCAGGTCGGCCCAGATCTCCCCGACCCACGACTCGGCGTCGCCCTGGTTGCCGAAGCGCTGGTCGGAGTAGGCGGCCACCTCGACCGCCTCACCGGAGGCGTCCTCGAGGCGCCACCACCACGGTCGCTCGGAGGAGGACGGCGGGCGGAACGTCGGGGGCTGGCCGGGCAGCACTCAGGACTCCTTCACCGACGGGTCGACGAACGGTGGCTTCACCAGCTGGAAGATCTCGCGTCGGCCGCGGATGTCGACGCCGACCTGGGCGTCCTCGGCGACCATGACCGGGATCAGCGCCAGGCCGATGCCCTTCTTCAAGGTCGGCGAGAAGGTGCCGGAGGTGATGTCGGCGAGCGGGACGTCCTGGGTGAGCGTCACGCCCATGCCGGGACGCGGGATGCCGCGCCCGACCGCGACGAGCCCGCGCAGCCGACGCTTCGGGCCCTCCTCCTTCACCTTCACGACCGCGTCGCGGCCCCAGAAGGCGTCCTTCTTCCAGCCGACCGCCCACGACAGGCCCGCCTCGACCGGGTTGGTGTCGAGGCCGATGTCCTGGCCGTGCAGGGGGTAGCCCATCTCGGTGCGCAGCGTGTCGCGCGCGCCCAGCCCGCAGGCGGTGATGCCGTGCTCCTCGCCGGCGGCCATCAACGCGTCCCACAACCGTCCGGCCGCGGCGTTCGCGACGACCAGCTCGTAGCCACGCTCCCCGGTGTAGCCGGTGCGGCAGACCACGACACCGACCGTCTCACCGGACTCGGTGCCGAAGTCGGCCTCCACGAACGACATGTAGTCGTGCCCGGTCGGCAGGCCGACCTTGTCCAGCACCTCGTCGGAGCGGGTGCCCTGGACGGCGAGCACGGCGTAGTCGTCGTGGTGGTCGACGACCTTCACCCCCTCGGGCGCCTCGGCCTGGAGCCGGCGCACGACCTCGGCGGTGTTGGCGGCGTTGGGGATGAGCAGGACGTGCTCGTCGTCGTGCCAGTAGGCGATCAGGTCGTCGACGATGCCGCCGGACTCGTCGAGGCACAGCGTGTACTGGGCCTTGCCGGGCTCGATCTTCGCGAGCTCGTTGGACAGCGTCGCGTTGACGAGGTCGACGGCACCGGGACCCGACACCATGGCCTTGCCGAGGTGGCTCACGTCGAAGATCCCGACCGACTCGCGCACGGCGGTGTGCTCCTTGACGACGCCCGTGGCGTACTCGAGCGGCATCGACCAGCCACCGAACTCGGCGAACTTCGCGCCCAGAGCCTCATGACGGTCGTGGAGCGGCGACTGCTTGAGCGTTCCTGCCATGGTGCGAAACCTACCGCAGCCGTCCTCCGCGGCAGCCTCCCCTAACATGCGGCGGGTGACCTCGTACGCACTCCGTGCCGCCAGCCCCGCCAAGACCCGCGCCGACGCCGTCGTGGTGGGAGTGGTCGCCGGTGACAAGGGCCCCCGACTCTGCGATGCCGCGGAGGAGGTGGCGAAGGCCTACGGCCGCCGGCTCCGGCCGTTCCTGTCGACGATGGGCGTGACCGGCAAGCCGGGCGAGGCCGTCAAGGCGCCGACGCGCGAGGAGGTCAACGCACCCCTGCTGGTGTTCGTCGGTCTCGGTGACGACCCGGCCGACCCGGTCGCCGTACGTCGTGCCGCCGGTGTCGCGGCCCGCAGCGTCTCCAACGCCGCGTCGGTCGCGCTCGCCCTGCCCGCCGACACCCCCGAGCTGGTCTCGGCAGTCGTGGAGGGCCACCGCCTCGGCGGCTACGCGTTCACCGCCTACAAGTCGCAGATGCCCGAGCCCGACGCGCCCAACGACGTCGTCGTGCTCACCTCCATCGCCCGGCGGGCCGAGGCGGTCGCCGCCCTCGAGAGCGCCCAGGTCCTGGCCGACGCCGTGACCCTGTGCCGCGACTGGGTCAACACCCCGCCCGGCGACTGCACCCCGCCGCTGCTGGCCGACCTCGTCACCGCTGCCCACAAGGAGGTCACCAAGGGCCGTGGCGCGCCGAAGGTGACGCTCGAGGTCTTCGACCACGAGCAGCTCGCCGACATGGGCTGCGGCGGCATCCTCAGCGTGGGCAACTCATCGGCCGCGCCGTCGCGGCTGGCCAAGCTGACCTGGGCACCCAAGGACGCGGTCGCCCACCTCGCGCTGGTCGGCAAGGGCGTCACCTTCGACTCCGGCGGCCTCACCATCAAGCCGAGCTCGAGCATGATGAACATGAAGGGCGACATGGCCGGCGCGGCCAGTGTCGTCGCAGCCACGCTGGCCATCGCCCGGCTCGGCCTGCCCGTGAAGGTCACCGCGTTCGCGCCCATGGCGGAGAACATGGTGTCCGGCACCTCCACGCGTCCCGGTGACGTGATCACCATGCGCAACGGCACCACGGTCGAGATCGCCAACACCGACGCCGAGGGCCGGATGCTGCTCGGCGACGCCCTCGCCCTCGCGGTCGAGGAGGAGCCCGACGTCGTCGTCGACATCGCCACCCTCACCGGCCACATGCAGCTCGCGCTCGGCGACAAGGTCGGCGCCGTGATGGGCACCGACGACGAGGTCGACGCCGTGCTGGCGGCCGGCTCCGCCGCCGGCGAGCAGCACTGGCCGATGCCGATCCCCGAGGAGATGAAGGAGCGGATCACCAGCTCGAAGGTCGCCGACCTGCTCCAGCACGACTGGGTGCGGTGGGGCGGCGGCCTCTACGCCTCGGCGTTCCTGCGCGAGTTCACCGGCGGGCTGCCGTGGGCGCACCTCGACATCGCCGGCAAGGAGATCAACACGGGCGGCCCCTACGGACACGTCCCCTCGGGCGCCACCGGCTTCGGGGTCACCACCCTCGTCGAGCTCGCGCGGACGCTGTCCGCGGGCCAGCAGGTGCAGCGGGGCTAGTAGCCCCGCGCCTTGCGCTCCGCCTTCTGGCGGGCGTTGTAGTCGCGCATCCGCTGCGGCACGCCGACGACCGCGGCGTCGTAGGACGGAACGCGGTGCTTGTTGGCGAAGTCGTGCGCCCACCTCACGCTGGGCACACGGCGTCGCGTCCACTCCCCGTCGTGCGCGACGAGCAGGAGCGTGACGTCGCTGACCGCGGTCCGCGGCTCCACGAAGCCCTCCACGCCCTGCCGGGTCGCGACGAACTTCTCCAGGTGGCGCAAGTCCTCGCCGTCGGAGGCCCGGACGGTCGTGGAGCCGGTGCGCGCAGCATCACGCGCCGGACGTCGGGTGCGCCCCTTGCGCCGGAATCGGTCGAACATGCCCATGGTGACCATTCTGCCGGGGCGGGCCCCACGACACCGGGAGTCACGCCGATCCGGCTCGGGATCCGGTCAGATCCACTCGGATCGACTCGGGACGGCCCGGTGTGGACAGGCGCGCGAAGAGTGCAAGGATGGGCGGCGCCGGAGATCAGCCGGGCATCGGCTGAGCGAACGACGTGTGTGGAGGGATATCTGTGGCGGACGGTGAGTTCGACGTACTCGTCCTCGGGGCTGGTTCGGGCGGTTACGCCTGTGCCTTGCGAGCGGCCCAGCTGGGGCTGAGTGTCGGACTGGTCGAGAAGGGCAACCTGGGCGGCACCTGCCTCCACGTCGGGTGCATCCCGACCAAGGCGCTGCTCCACGCCGCAGAGGTCGCCGACTCCGCCCGCGAGGCCGCCCAGTTCGGCGTCACCGCCACCCTCGACGGCATCGACATGGCCGGTGTCAACGCCTACAAGGACAAGGTCGTCGACCGGCTCTTCAAGGGCCTGACCGGCCTGATCAAGTCCCGCGGCATCACCGTCATCCAGGGCAGCGGCACGCTGACGGGCCCACGCGAGGTGACCGTCGACGGCACGGCCTACACCGGCAAGGCGGTCGTGCTCGCCTCCGGCTCCTACAGCAAGAGCCTCCCCGGGCTGGAGGTCGACGGCGAGAAGGTGCTGACCTCGGAGCACGCCCTGCGCCTTGACCGCGTGCCCGCCTCGGCCATCGTGCTCGGCGGCGGCGTCATCGGCTGCGAGTTCGCCAGCGTGTGGAAGTCCTTCGGCTCCGACGTCACCATCGTCGAGGCCCTCCCGCGGCTGGTCGCCGCGGAGGACGAGGCCTCCTCCAAGGCGCTCGAGCGCGCCTTCCGCAAGCGCAAGATCGACTTCCGCACCGCCACGTCCTTCAAGAGCGTCAAGGTCACCGACACCGGCGTGGCCGTGACGGTCGAGGGCGCCAAGGACGGCGAGAGCGTGATCGAGGCCGAGGTGCTCCTGGTCGCCGTCGGCCGTGGGCCGTCGACCGACGGCCTGGGCTACGCCGAGCAGGGCGTCGCGATGGACCGCGGCTTCGTGCTCGCCGACGAGCGCTGCCGCACCAACGTCGAGGACGTCTACGCCGTCGGCGACATCGTGCCGGGCCTGCAGCTGGCCCACCGCGGCTTCCAGCAGGGCATCTTCGTGGCCGAGGAGATCGCCGGGCTCGACCCGCGCCCGGTCGACGAGTCCGGCATCCCGCGGGTGACCTACTCCCACCCCGAGATCGCCTCGGTCGGCCTCGACGAGGCCACCGCGCGCGAGCGGCACGGCGACGCGGTCACCACGGTGACCTACGACCTCGGCGGCAACGGCAAGAGCCAGATCCTGCAGACCCAGGGCTTCGTCAAGCTCGTCGGCCTGACCGACGGTCCCGTCCTCGGCGTCCACATGGTGGGCGACCGGGTCGGTGAGCTCATCGGCGAGGCCCAGCTGATCTACAACTGGGAGGCGCACGCCGACGACGTCGCCCCCCTGGTGCACGCGCACCCCACCCAGAACGAGGCGCTCGGCGAGGCCCACCTGGCCCTGGCCGGCAAGCCGCTCCACGCACACTCCTGACCCCCAGCTACCCACACCCAGCGAGCGAAGGAACATTCATGGCCTCCGAAGTCACCCTCCCCGCCCTCGGCGAGTCCGTCACCGAGGGCACCGTCACCCGCTGGCTCAAGCAGGTCGGTGACACGGTTGCCGTCGACGAGCCGCTGCTGGAGGTCTCGACCGACAAGGTCGACACCGAGATCCCCTCCCCGGTCGCCGGCACCCTGCTGGAGATCAAGGCCAACGAGGACGACACCGTCGAGGTCGGCGCGGTCCTGGCCGTCGTCGGCGAGGAGGGCGAGTCCGCCGGCGACGCGTCCGGCTCCGCCGAGCCCGAGGCGCAGCCCGCCGACGAGCAGGAGTCGGAGAAGAAGGCCGAGCAGGAGGAGCAGCACGCCGAGGAGACCGGTGACCTGCCGGCCGGCGACGCCACGCCCGAGTCCGAGAAGGACGACGCCCCGGCCGAGTCCGAGCCCGCCGCCGAGCAGGCCGCGAGCTCCTCGGAGGGCTCCCCCGGCGGCTCCTCCGGTGGTGGCGGCGGTGGCGGCACCTCGGTGACGCTCCCCGCGCTCGGCGAGTCGGTCACCGAGGGCACCGTGACGCGCTGGCTCAAGCAGGTCGGCGACGAGGTCGCCGTCGACGAGCCCCTGCTCGAGGTGTCGACCGACAAGGTCGACACCGAGATCCCCTCCCCGGTCGCGGGCACCCTGCTCGAGATCAAGGCCGAGGAGGACGAGACCGTCGAGGTCGGCGCCGAGCTCGCCGTCATCGGCTCCGGCGACGCCGCGCCCGCCCAGCAGGACACCCAGCAGCAGGCCCCCGCCGAGGAGAAGGCCCCCGAGCCGGAGCCCGAGCCGGAGCCGGAGCCGGAGCCCCAGCAGGCCGAGCAGCAGCCCGAGCCCGAGGCCAAGGGCGAGGCGCCCAACGCCCCCGCCCCGCAGGGCGAGCCCGAGCCGCAGCGCACCGACGCTGCCGCGCAGCAGCCGGCCCCGTCGGCGCCCGCCGCGAGCGAGGGCGGCCGGGACCAGACGGCGTACGTCACCCCGCTGGTGCGCAAGATGGCCGACCAGCACGGTGTGGACCTGGGCTCCGTGCAGGGCACGGGCGTCGGCGGCCGCATCCGCAAGCAGGACGTCCTCGACGCCGCTGCCGCGGCCCAGCAGGCGGCGGCTCCTGCCTCGGCACCTGCCGCCGCTCCGGCTGCTGCGGGCGCTCCCCCGGCTGCCGCCGCCCCGACCTCGGCCGCACCGTCGCCGCTGCGCGGCACCACCGAGCCGCTGTCGCGCCTGCGCAAGGTCATCGCCTCGCGCATGGTCGAGTCCCTGCAGGGGTCGGCTCAGCTGACCCAGGTGATGGAGGTCGACGTCACCGCGATCGCCCGCCAGCGCGAGGCGGCCAAGGCCGACTTCCTGGCGCGAGAGGGCGTGAAGCTGACCTACCTGCCGTTCTTCGCCAAGGCCGCGATCGACGCGCTCAAGCTGCACCCCAAGCTCAACGCCGCGATCGACGCCGAGAAGGGCGAGGTGACCTACTACGACCGCGAGAACATCGCGTTCGCGGTGGACACCGAGAAGGGGCTGCTCACGCCGGTCGTCAAGGACGCCGGTGACCTCTCGATCGCCGGTCTGGCCAAGAAGATCGCCGACGTGGCCGAGCGCACCCGCATCAACAAGATCACCCCGGACGAGCTGTCCGGCGGCACCTTCACGATCACCAACCTCGGCAGCTTCGGGGCCCTGTTCGACACCCCGATCATCAACAGCCCGCAGGTGGCGATCCTCGGTCCCGGTGCCGTGGTCAAGCGGCCCGTCGTGATCGACGACCCCAACCTCGGCGAGACGATCGCGGTGCGCCACATGGTGCACCTGTCGCTGACCTACGACCACCGCCTGGTCGACGGCGCCGACGCCGGCCGGTTCCTGCAGGAGGTCAAGAAGCGCCTCGAGGCCGGCCAGTTCGAGGTCTGAGCCCAGCCTCGGTCCGCCGACCGTCCGTCATACGACCCCGCGCCCATGGGTGCGGGGTCGTATGACGTTCGGGGGGCCGGGAGGCGTACGGCGAGGTGCCCCGCACCACACGAAAACCGGAGGCGGGGCGTCGGACCCGACGTCTACGGTGGGGACCACCGTGACTGCCACAGACCTCACCGCGCACACCTCCGCGGCACACATCGATCCGTCACCCGCTCCGCCTCCCGGACGGGTCCCGGTCGACTGGCACCGCGTCCGTCGTCCACTGACGATCCTCTGCCTCGCACTGGCGCTCGTCGGTGCGGTCGCCGCGTCCCTGGGCACGGTGGTCGCCGGCCGCCTGGCCGACTCACCGACGTCGGACCTGGTGACCACGCTCGCGCTGTGCGTCGTCGGCGGGGCCGTCGTCGACACCGCCGCGCGCACCATCTGGGGCGTGGTCGTCGACCGCGCCGAGGGCCAGCTGCGCGCCGACCTGATCGACGCCGCGATGGCGCAGCCCCTCTCCGAGCTCTCGGAGCAGGCCGTCGGTGAGGTGCTCGACCGCATCGACGACGACACGTGGGAGGTCGGCCAGCTGATGCGCTGGGGCGTGTGGATGGCGATCCGCACCGTCCTGTCCACCGGACCGCTGTGGCTCGTCGCCGGCCTGACGTGGTGGCCGTCCGCCGTCCTGTTCCCGCTGTGCGGGGTCGCGGTGTGGGTCTTCATCCGCCACCTGCTCCCCCAGATCGCCGAGCGCAAGGTGCTGGAGGAGGCCGCCTGGACCGACCACGCCGCCTCGACCGAGGAGGGCATCGCCGCCCGCGACGACGTCCGCACGTCCCTCGGCCAGCCCCACGTGCTCCGCCGCAACGCCGAGCTGGCCGCCGAGATCCACCGCCGCCTGCGCCGGGTGCTGGCCATCGAGGTCAGCGTCACCCGCCGCAGCGGCAGCCTGCTCCACGCCGTGCTGGCCGCCACCGGGCTGATCGGAATCGCGCTGGTCCTCCACGGCGACCTGTCCACCGCACGGCTCGTGACGCTGTTCCTCGTCACCACGATGTTCGTCGGCCAGGTCGACATGCTCGCGCGCCACCTGCCCGACCTGCAGGAGGGCATGGGCGCGGTGCTGCGCCTGCGGGGGATGCTCGCCGTCCCCGCCGAGCCCGTCGGCGGTGCGTCGCTGCCGCACGGTCCGCTCGACGTGGAGTTCCGTCACCTGGCCTTCTCCTACGGCACCGGCACCTTCGCCCTCCGCGACGTCGACCTGACCGTCGCCGCGGGGCACACCTGCGCGCTCGTCGGACGCACCGGCTCGGGCAAGTCGACGCTCGCCTCGCTGCTCTCCCGTGCGGTCGAGCCGCCGCGCGGCACGGTCTTCCTCGGCGGCACCGACGTCTGCGACCTCGACCTGCAGCAGCTGCGTGCCGCCGTCGGCGTGGTCACCCAGCGCACCGAGGTCCTCGCCGGCAGCCTGGCCGACAACATCACGCTCTTCGGGGGCGCGCCCCGCAGCCAGGTCGAGGCGGCCGTCGACGAGCTCGGCCTGACCGACTGGGTCGCCGGGTTGCCCGAGGGGCTCGACACCCTGCTCGGTCCCGGCGGCACCAGCCTCTCGGCCGGCGAGGAGCAGCTGGTGGCGTTCGCCCGCCTGCTGGTGCGCGACGTCAGCGTCGTCGTGCTCGACGAGGCCACCGCCCGGATGGACCCCGTCACCGAGGCACGCGTCGTGCGCGCCGCCGACCGACTGATCCGCGGCCGCACCGGCATCCTCGTCGCCCACCGTCTCTCCACCACCGAGCGCGCCGAGCAGGTGGCCGTGCTCGAGTCCGGCCGGGTCGTGCAGCAGGGCACCCGCGCGCACCTCGCCACGGCGGACGGACCGTTCCGTCGCCTGCTCGAGGCAACCGCCCACGAGGTCGCCGTCGAGGAGCACCACACCGACGCTGCGATCGGCACCGTGCGCCGCAGCACCACTGCCCCGCCGGCACCCCACGTCGAGCCGCCGCTCGGCCTGATGCGGCAGGTGTGGCACTGCATCCGGCTCAAGCCCGAGTGGGGCCTCCTCGGCGCCGTGCTGTTCCTCCTCGCCTCCATCACCGGCGCCTATGGCGCGGTCACCGGGTTCGTGTGGGGCCACGTCGTCACGGGTCTCCAGCGGGGCGAGACGCCGGGGCTGATGGCGCTCGCCCTGGTCGCCTCGCTGATGATCGGCCCGCTGCTGCTCTCGCAGGCGTTCTGGACCTACCCGCACTGGTGGGTCGAGGTCCGGATGCGCGTCCGGGCGGCGGTGCTCGCCGGTCAGACCGACCAGCACCGCCTCGTCCGTACGCCTCCGGGCGAGGTGGTGGCCCGCGCCATGGACGCCGACCGCATCGCGCGCTACACCGATCGCTGGGTCGACTTCGTCAACGGTCTGCTCGTCGCCGCCCTGACCGCGATGATCGCCGGAACGTGGCTGGCCGGCGCCGTGCTGCTCACGGTGATGGTCGCCTCCGCGCTGGCCTCCTCCCTCGGTCGCCGCGTCGCCGGCCGCTCGGCGGCTGCGTCGTCGTCGGCGCGTGCGCGGTTCGGGCAATCGCTGGTCTCCACGCTCGAGTCCATCCGCACCGTCAAGCTCGCCGCAGCCACGCCCCACCTCCACCGGCACCTCCGCGAGGTCGACGGCGGGCGTGTCGACGCCGCGGTGCGTGAGCACCGGGTGCAGTCGCTGCTGGACGGCGTCCCCGTCGTGATGGTCCAGTGCGGCGTGGTGGCGGCCTGGGCCGGCCTGCTCACGGGCCGGTGGGAGCTGGCCACCGCACTGCTCGTGGCCAACGCGGTCAGCGGCTTCGACTGGTTCGGCCGGGTCGCCGGCGCCGTCGTCACCGAGGCGCCGGGCACGCGCGCGTGGATGCACGCCACCAGCGCCCTGGCCGGCGGCGGCGACCTGATGGAGCTGCCCGGCGGCATGGACCTGGTGGCCGGCACCGCGTCGGCACCGGCCCGCCCCGAGCCCGACCCGCTGCGCACGCTCGCCCTGCGCGACCTCGCCGCGGTCCACGACGACGGCACCCTCGGCGTCCAGGAGGTCGACCTCGAGGTCCGCGCGGGCGAGCTGCTCCTCCTGCTCGGCCAGGTCGGGTCGGGGAAGTCCAGCCTGCTCGGCGCCCTCGCCGGGCTGGTCAGCACGACCGGCGAGATCCGGTGGAACGACCACCTCGTCGACGACGCGCAGTCCGACCTGCGTCCCGCCCGGGTGGCCCACGTCGCCCAGGTGCCGCGCGTGCTGTCGGGCAGCTTCACCGGCAACGTCGGGCTCGACCACCCGACGCGACCGGTGATGCCCTCGCTCGAGGCCGCGCGCATGGGTCGCGACGTCCGCGAGGCCGGCGGTCCCGACTCGCTGGTGGGGCACCGCGGCGTACGCCTCTCCGGCGGCCAGGTGCAGCGGCTCGCCCTGGCGAGGGCCCTCGCCACCGAGGCCGACGTTCTGCTCGCCGACGACGTGTCGTCCGCGCTCGACGCGGCCACCGAGATCGAGCTGTGGGAGGCCCTGCGCTCGCGGGGCGCCACCGTGATCGGCGCGACGAGCAAGGCCGCCGCGCTCGCCCAGGCCGACCGGGTCGTCGTGCTCGACGCGGGTCGGGTGGTCGACCAGGGGCCGTGGGACGAGCTGTCCTCGCGGTGGGGCCACCTGGCCGGCTGACCCGTCCCCACGCCTCCCCACCCCGTCGGCGTCGTGCTGCTTGGTGCGCATGGTTGGGTGGTCCCATGCGTGTCGTGATTGCCGGAGCGTCGGGTTTCCTCGGCACCCACCTGACCGAGCACCTCCGGGTGCACGGCCACGAGGTCACCGCGCTCGTGCGCCGCGACCCGGCCTCGGCCCAGGAGTCGCGGTGGGACCCGCGTGCCGGGGAGGTCGACGCCGAGGTGGTCGGCCGTGCCGACGCCGTGGTCAACCTGGCCGGGGCGAGCATCGCCGGCAACCCGCACTCCGACAGGTGGGCAACCGAGGTGCGCGAGAGCCGGGTGTCGACGACCGGCCTGCTCGCCCGCACCATCGCCGCCGCGGAGCGGCCACCGGCGTTCATCGCCGGCAACGGCATCGGCTGGTACGGCGACCACGGCAGCGCCCCGGTCACCGAGGACTCCGACAGCCTCGGCGACGCGTTCCTCACCGGAGTCACCCGCGAATGGGCCGCCGCGACCGAGCCGGCGCGCGAGGCAGGCGCCCGCGTGTGCATCCTGCGCACCGCCCCGGTGATGGACCGCACCTCGCCGCCGCTCAAGCAGCTGAGGCTGCTGTTCAAGGCCGGATTGGGTGCGCGGCTGGGCTCGGGCGAGCAGTACTTCCCGATGATCTCGCTGCGCGACTGGATCGGTGCGGTGAGCTACCTGCTGGTGTCGCGCGACGTCAGCGGGGCGTTCAACCTGTGCTGCCCGACGACGCCCACCAACGCGGAGTTCACCCACGCGCTGGCCAAGGCCGTGGGCCGCAAGGCGTTCCTCGCCGCCCCGGCGCCGGTGCTCAAGGTCGCCGCGGGCGACCTGGCCTCCGAGCTGCTCGGCTCGGTCAACGCGCGCCCGGCGGCTCTCGAGCGGGCGGGCTACGACTTCGAGGACGAGGACGTCCGCGAGGTGCTGGCCTCCGCGCTGGCCTGACCGGCGCTCACCCCGTCCGGCCGAGCACCTCGGCCACCAGCCACCGCTCCCCCGGCCGGACGAGCACCACGCGTCGCGACGAGGCGCGGTCGGCAGGCAGCGCGACCGGCGTCGGCCCGCCGACCGCAGCGCCTCCGGAGACCCGGTCGGTCACGTCGAGCACGAGCCGTCGCGACGAGCGCCGCACCACCTCGAGCGCGAGCACCTGCGTCGTCAGGCCCTCCACCCGCAGCCCCCGGGAGACGTAGTGGCGCAGCAGCCGCACGTCGGCGTCGGCGGTGCGGGAGCCGGCGACGTACAGGCGGCGCAGCCTCCCGGGGTCGCCGGACGCCCAGGCGGCAGCGCGGCGCCCGTCCCACTGCGCGAGCACCGCTGCCGGCCCCGGGGCCGAGCCCGCCGCACCTGAGGTCGTACGCCGATCCGCGGACGCGCCTCGCGGCACCTCGGGTGCAGGGTCCGGGCGGGCCACCCCGACCACGAGGGTCGCCACCACGCACGCGGCAGCGACAGCGGCCAGGACGGGGAGCAGGCGTCGGGGATCCACCCCGCCACCCTCGCCGATCTCGCGGGACCGCGTCGTCGTCCATCCACAGGCTCGGGCCGTCAGGCGTGGGCGTAGGGTCGGTGGCATGCCGCTGGAGCACGAGCTGGAGTTCGAGGTCGCCGGTCTCGGCGACGCCGCCGTCGACTACCTCGCCGCCTGGGAGCTCCAGCGCCGCGTGCACGAGACGGTCGTCGACGGCACCCGCTCCGACACGGTCCTGCTGCTCGAGCACCCGCCAGTGTTCACCGCCGGCAAGCGCGCCGACCCGCACGAGCGCCCCCTCGACCCGGGCGGCGCCGACGTCATCGACGTCGACCGCGGCGGCAAGATCACCTTCCACGGCCCCGGCCAGCTGGTGGGCTACCCCATCGTGAGGCTGCCCGACCACGTGAAGGTCGTCGACTATGTACGCCGGGTGGAGGAGGCGCTGATCGCCGTGTGCGCCGACCTCGGCGTCACCACTGCGCGGGTCCCGGGTCGCAGCGGCGTGTGGCTGCGCGCCGACGAGCGCGGCCCCGAGCGCAAGATCGCCGCGATCGGCATCCGGGTCAGCCGGGGCGTGACGATGCACGGCTTCGCCCTCAACTGCGACGTCGACCTGGGGTGGTACGACCGGTTCGTCCCGTGCGGCATCGCCGACGCGGGCGTCACCTCGCTCAGCGAGGAGCTCGGCCGCGACGTCACCGTCGCCGACGTGATGCCGGACGTGCGCCGCCACCTGGCGACGTACCTCGCCTGGGATCCCTACGAGGCGACGCCCGACTACGAGGCACGACCCGAGCCCGGCCGCGCACCGCGCATCGAGCTGGTGCGCCCCGGCGCCTGACGCCGCCGGGACGTCAGTCCCTCTGGTCCTCGGCGAACCGCTCGTGCGAGTGGTGCTCCTCGGCGAGGCGGCGCAGCGTGGTGAGCACGCTCGCGAAGACCACCTGTCCCACGATCATCTCCTCGAGCAGCCCGACGCGGTCCTTGTGGTCGTCGAGGTTGGCGATCTCGTGCCGGGCGAGCCGGTCGGCCATCGCGACGTAGGGCGCGATCTCGGCGGGGTCGCGGGGGTGGGTGTCGAAGCTGCCCACCATCTCCAGCGTCGCTGCGAGGTTGTCGCGGTCGACGGAGTCCTCGCGGACCCGGTCCCAGCCCGCGTGCGCGATGATCGCGTCGGCCATCGCCCTCGTCTCCGCCCGTCCCGGCCCGGGAGCCGGTGGCGTGGGCGCGAGGGCGTCGGCCGCGACGGCGAACAGGTCGTGCACCGTCCCCCGGGTCTCCGCAGCGGCCACCAGGCGTTTCAGCCCCTCGACCGGTACGTCCCCCACGTCGCGCAGGACACGCAGCAGCCCGAGGCGGCGCACGTGCCGGTCGTCGTACTCCGTCAGGCGCGGGGTGCGCTTGTCACCCTCGGGCAGCAGCCCCTCCCGCAGGTAGTACTTGATCGTCGGCACCGGCACCCCGGTCCGCTCCGAGAGCTCGGAGATCCGCACGACTCAACCCCTTGACCGGCCTGTTGGATAGTGTCACTGTCGTCGAAGACAGTATAACTATCCAAGGAGTCGTCATGGCCGAACCTGTCTCCCGGCGTGTCCCCCGCGCCTATGCCTCCGCCCGCGGCCGCGCCCCGAAGGGCGTGCGCGACGGGCAGTACGTCGCCGACCCGCCGACAGGCGACGTCGTGGTCTTCATCATCGGGATGCGCATCAACCGCCTGCGCAGGGTCCGCAGCTGGTGGCCCTCGTTCGTCGGCATGCCCCGGATGCTCCGCGAGCTCGCGAAGGCGGACCGCGGCCTGCTCGGCGTCCACACCTTCTGGGCCGGACGGGTCTTCCTCACCGTCCAGTACTGGCGCAGCGCGGAGGAGCTCGGTGCCTACGCCCGAGACGCCTCGATGTCCCACGCCCCCGCGTGGGGCGCCTTCAACAAGCGCGCGGCCGCGACCGGCGACGTCGGGATCTTCCACGAGACCTACGTCGTCCCGAGCGCCCGGGTCGAGAGCCTCTACGGCAACATGCCCGCCTTCGGGCTGGCGAACGCGGTCGGTTCGGTGGAGCGCGGGCGGGGCCACCTGACGAGCGCCCACCAGCGGCTCGACACCACGCAGCCGGACTACGTCGAGACCCCCGCCTGAGCGGGACGGAGACCGGTCGGGGCTGATTGGGGGCCCTCGGCGCCGGGTCGTAGAGTGGCGGGGTGACGACCGCTCCCGCCCCTGAAGGACGCAAGCTCCTCCGACTCGAGGTCCGCAACGCCGAGACCCCGATCGAACGCAAGCCGGAGTGGATCAAGACCAAGGCGAAGATGGGCCCGGAGTACACCGCCCTGCAGAACCTGGTGAAGTCCGAGGGCCTCCACACCGTCTGCCAGTCAGCCGGGTGCCCCAACATCTTCGAGTGCTGGGAGGACCGGGAGGCCACCTTCCTCATCGGCGGCGACCAGTGCACCCGCCGCTGCGACTTCTGCCAGATCGACACCGGCAAGCCCCAGCCGCTCGACCGCGACGAGCCGCGCCGGGTGGCAGAGTCGGTGCAGCAGATGGAGCTGAAGTACGCCACCATCACCGGCGTCGCGCGCGACGACCTCCCTGACGGTGGCGCCTGGCTCTACGCCGAGACGGTCCGAGCGATCCACGAGCTCAACCCCGGCACCGGCGTGGAGAACCTGATCCCCGACTTCAACGGCAAGCCCGACCTCCTCCAGGAGGTCTTCGAGAGCCGCCCCGAGGTGCTCGCGCACAACGTCGAGACCGTCCCGCGGATCTTCAAGCGGATCCGTCCGGCGTTCCGCTACGACCGCTCGCTCGACGTGATCACCCAGGCGCGGGACTTCGGCCTGGTCACCAAGTCGAACCTGATCCTCGGCATGGGCGAGACCCGCGAGGAGGTCAGCCAGGCGCTGCGCGACCTGCACGAGGCCGGCTGCGAGCTGATCACCATCACCCAGTACCTCCGCCCCTCCCCGCGCCACCACCCCGTCGAGCGGTGGGTGAAGCCCGAGGAGTTCGTGGAGCTCAAGGCCGAGGCCGACGAGATCGGCTTCGCCGGAGCGCTCTCGGGTCCGCTGGTCCGCTCGTCCTACCGCGCTGGCCGGCTGTACGGTCAGGCCATGGACGCGCGCGCCGCTGCCGCCGTCTGACCCGCACCACCCTTCCTCCTCCACCACCGGATCCACTGGACAAGGCCACCTCATGTCGACCCCCGAATCCACGCCGACGTCGCGCCGCGCGCAGATCATGCAGACCTACCAGATGGCCAAGCGGTCCGACCCGCACCTGGGCCTGATCATCCTGGGCGTCTTCGTGCTCGGCGCCGCCGTCGGCTTCGGACTGATGTGGCTCCTGCCCGGCTCGGGCGTGCTGTCGCTGATCATCGCGATCGTCGGCGCACTGCTCATCGGCATGCTGTGCGCGCTGCTGGTCTTCGGCCGCCGCGCCCAGCGGGCCGCCTACCAGCAGATGGAGGGCCAGCCGGCCGCCGCCGCGGGCGCGCTGCAGATGCTGCGCCGCGGCTGGAAGGTCGACCCGGTCGTCGGGTTCACCAAGCAGCAGGACGTCGTGCACCGCGTCGTGGGTCCGCCCGGCATCGTCCTGGTCGGCGAGGGCTCGAGCCCCAGCCGCGTGAAGCAGCTGCTCGTCACCGAGCGCAAGAAGCACGAGCGCGTCGCCCACGGCGTGCCGATCCACGAGATCGTCGCCGGTCGGGGCGAGGGCGAGGTGCCGCTGCCCAAGCTGGTCCGCCACGTCCAGAAGCTCGGCCGCTCGGTCAAGCCGGCCGAGATGACCGACATCCTCCAGCGCCTCAAGGCGCTCGACGCCCAGCGCGGCAAGCTCCCGCTGCCCAAGGGCCCGGTCCCGACCTCGATGAAGGGCATGCGCTCCCAGCAGCGCGGCCGCTGACCTACACCGCCACCGTCCGCGTCCCCGCGGCGAGGTCGTGCAGGCCACGACCGTCGAAGGTGAGCAGCGGCGGGACGAGCAGCGCGACGAGCACGCTCCGCAGCACGGCCCGCAGCAGCGAGACCGGCCGCGACGGGTCGTCGTGGCGCACCACCCGGACGCCGGTCAGCAGCTTGCCGAACGAGCCGCCCTTGAGTGCGGTGAAGAACGCCGACTCGACCACGAAGAGCCCCATCGTGCCGAGTCCGTTGGGGTTGCCGGCAAAGACTCCGACGGCGACCAGGCCCTCGACCACGGCCAGGCAGGCCACCCAGTCGACGACCAACGCGAGGATGCGGCGTCCCCAGGTCGCGGGCGTCAGGTCGGCGGGCGCGTACGTCGGGTCGGTCTGTGGCACGCGCCCAGCGTAGGTGGCTCCTGCACGCCGGCCGTGGCCGACCGCTCGAGCCCGACTCTCGCAGCCCCCGTCGCCTCCCCCGCAGGCGACGAGGACCCCGGCCGTCGCGCCCCACAGCTCCGTCGGCCAGTACCCGAGTCGTGACCGACGGTAGAACGTCGTGGGGTTTCGCGCGAGTAACCCAAAGGGTGGATTTCGCACCCCTGGGGCGGGTCCGGACCCTCCACTCCCCGGACGACCTGTAACACGCCCGAAACAATCGGGATACGGTCAGGAAACTGCTCCCCTCTAGCGTGGGGGCACGGTGCAACGAGGCTCCGCTCCCGAACGCTGCAACTCGACGCGCGCTGGTCGCCGTCAAGGAGGAACCGAATGTTCAACAACTCCGATGAGCTCCTCAAGTTCGTCAAGGACGAGGGCGTCGAGATGATCGACGTCCGCTTCTGCGACCTGCCGGGCGTGATGCAGCACTTCACGGTGCCGGCGTCCTCGTTCGACCAGAGCGTCTTCGACGACGGCCTCGGCTTCGACGGTTCCTCCATCCGCGGCTTCCAGGCCATCAACGAGTCCGACATGTCGCTGTTCCCGGACCCGACCACGGCGTACCTCGACCCGTTCCGCCGCTCCAAGACCCTCAACGTCAACTTCTTCATCCACGACCCGATCACCGGCGAGGCCTACAGCCGCGACCCGCGCAACATCGCGCGCAAGGCGCTGGCGTACCTCGACTCGACCGGCATCGCGGACACCGCGTACTTCGCCCCCGAGGCCGAGTTCTACATCTTCGACAACGTCCGCTACAGCACGGGCGTCAACGAGGGCTACTACCACATCGACTCCGTCGAAGGCTGGTGGAACTCCGGCAAGGACGACGGCCAGAACAAGGGCTACAAGACCCGCCTCAAGGGCGGCTACTTCCCCGTCGAGCCCTACGACCACTACAGCGACCTGCGCGCCGACATGGTCAAGAACCTCGAGGCGTGCGGCCTGCTCGTCGAGCGCGCCCACCACGAGGTCGGCACCGCCGGCCAGGCCGAGATCAACTACCGCTTCGACACGCTGCTGCGCGCGGCCGACGACGTGATGAAGTTCAAGTACCTCATCAAGAACACCGCGTGGGAGCAGGGCAAGTCCGTCACCTTCATGCCGAAGCCGATCTTCGGCGACAACGGCTCGGGCATGCACGTGCACCAGTCGCTGTGGAAGGACGGCGAGCCGCTGTTCTTCGACGAGACCGGCTACGCCGGCCTGTCCGACATGGCCCGCTGGTACATCGGCGGCATCCTGGCGCACGCCCCGTCGCTGCTGGCCTTCACCAACCCGACGGTGAACTCCTACCACCGCCTGGTGCCCGGCTACGAGGCCCCGATCTCGCTGGTCTACTCCTCGCGCAACCGCTCCGCCTCGGTCCGCATCCCGATCACGGGCGCGAACCCCAAGGCCAAGCGTGTCGAGACCCGCTTCCCCGACCCCTCGGCGAACCCCTACCTCGCCTTCTCGGCCCTGATGCTCGCCGGTCTCGACGGCGTGCAGAACAAGATCGAGCCCGCCGCGCCGATCGACAAGGACATCTACGAGCTGCCGCCGGACGAGATGGCCGAGATCGACCAGGTGCCGACCAGCCTCGGCGCCGTGCTCGACGCGCTGGAGGAGGACCACGACTACCTCACGGCCGGCGGTGTCTTCACCGACGACCTGATCGAGACGTGGATCCACTTCAAGCGGACCCAGGAGATCGCCCCGGTCCAGCTGCGCCCGCACCCCCACGAGTTCGAGCTCTACTACGACATCTAGTTCCGCGTGGGTGACGCCCACCGGCTAGGCGCCTGAGAACGGCCCCTGACCTGCGAAGACACCTTCCAACGTCTTCCAGCGTCAGGGGTCGTTTCTCGTTCGTTTGCGGCCTCAGCGCGGCCCACGGCCGGCATGGGCTGCTCGCGAGCCAGCGTTCCGCGTTCGTCTGCTCGGGCAAGCAGCACCAGGTCGGCAACGAGCCGGTCGACGCGGTCCAGCTCGCCCAAGACCTCACGGTTCGCCTCGTCCCAGTCCTGGGTGCCCGGGTGCAGCGCCGCGATCTCGTGGACAGCTCGAATGGTGGCCAGCGGGCTGCGCAGCTCGTGGGAGGCGTCGGCCACGAACTGCCGCTGGCTGGCGCTGGCGGCGTCCAACCTGCTGAGCATGGCGTTCATGGTCTCGGCGAGGCGACTGATCTCGTCGTGCGATAGCCCACAGCGAGCAGCCCCCCGACGATCGCAGTCGACTCACTGACCAGTTCCAGACTCTGGGCGACCAGGATCGTTACTGGTCCGTCCGGGGTCGACGCACCTCGAGCGACTTCATGTCCCACACACTCTGCACGATCGCGGTCTTGGCCAGCACCTCACCCGGATGGCGCGTCGTCGGTGGCCTGGGCATCGGGGGGCTCGCCACGGCGAACGCCGACTCCGGCGAGACCAACTGAGTGATCGATCCCCCGTCGATCGCCATCGTCGAGCGACGGGGAGACGGTCGAGGATGCGGTCTCGTGCCTAAGCGGCCGTCGGCGAACCGGGGAGCTTCAACCGAAATGTTGCGCCAGGCTGCGTGACGACCAGGTCGAGGGTGCCGCCGTTCCGCTCGGCGAGCTCGCGGGCGATCGACAGACCCAGTCCGCTGCCGTGACGAGGCCGAGCGGTGTCGGCCCGATAGAAGCGGTCGAAGATCCGGTCCCGGTGCTCCGCCGCTACTCCAGCTCCGTCATCCGCGATGAGCAGCTCTGCCCACGGTCCGGAGCCGACATCGGCGACCTCTACGGACAGCTCTATCCGACTGCCAGCGTGGGCGAGAGCGTTCTCCAGCAGGTTGCGGGCGATGCGGCGGACATCACCCGGGTCCGCGTACGCCGGCGCGGCTGAGACGGCGGAGGTGTCCACCTCGACGGCCCCGCCCACCCGGGCGCGCGCTGCTTCCTCGAGGACCACGCTGTCCAGGTCCATCAACACGGCTGCGGGGCCTGTGCTGGCGTCCATGGAGGCGATGACCAGCAGGTCTCCTACCAGGCGCTCCATGTCGGCGGTTGCGCCCAGCACCTCGTCGCGCAGGCGAACGGTGTCGACAGTGTCCGGCGTCGTCAGGGCCACTTCGAGAGCGACCCGCTGCGCGGCCAGGGGGCTCTGCAGGTCATGAGACACATCGGCCACGAAGTCACGCTGCCGCCGCGCGGCCGTGTCGAGACGCTCGAGCATCGCGTTCATCGTCGCGGCAAGACGGCCGACCTCGTCGGGGACCCCGTCACCGGCCACGCGTGCGTCGAGGTTCTCCTCCGAGATGCGGTCGACCTCGGCCCGGATGCGGTCCAGGCGTCCGATCACCCGGCCCAGGACCAGCCAGATCGCCACCCCGAGCAGGGCCACGACGACGGGAACGCCGACACCCAGGGCCCAGCGGAGAGCTCGGGACGCCTCGGAGACCGTCTCGAGACTGTTGCCGGCATACACAGTGACCGTTCCGGCCGGGCTCGGGCCGGAGGCGTACCAGAACCGGTAGGTCTCGGTCTCCGTGTCGTCGGGCGCCGGGAACGTGCTGGTCTCGGCGCGTGCGCCGGGATGAAGCGCTGCTACCGCCGGCGCGCCCATGACATTGGGAGACGCGGCAACTACGGTCCCGTCCGCCAGGACGACCTGAGCCACACCGTTTTCGTCGACGTTGCGCAGCGTCGCCGGGAGGGCCCCGCGGCGAGCCAAGGTCAGCAGGTCGCCGACACGGGATCGGGACAGCTGGTCGGAGGTGGCGGTCATCCGGCTCTCCAGCGTCGAGACCAACAACACCGAGCCCAACGTGAGGAGCACGGCGAACACCACGGTGCCGAGCACCGTGGCGCGGGCTCGCAAGCTCAGTCTGCCCATCATCTCCCGCGTGCCGTTCCCGGCTGCGCCAGGTCGTCGACGACCCGGTAGCCGACCAAGCGGACCGTCTGAAGGGATGCTCGCTGGAACGGCTCGTCGATCCGCTGCCGCAGCTGGCGTACATAGACCTCGACGATGTTGGGATGTCCGTCGTAGGCGAAGTCCCAGACGTGCTCCAAGATGGTCGTCTTGGACAGGGTGTGGTCGGCGTGGCGCATCATGAACTCAAGCAGGGAGAACTGCTTGGGAGTCAGGTCGACCAGTGTGTCCCCTCGCCATACCCGGTGGAGCGCTGGATCGAGGCGCAGGTCTCCGACCTCCAGCACGGTGGGCCGCTCGCGGCTGTCGCGCCGCAGCAGCGCCCGTAGGCGTGCGGTGAGCACCATGAAGGAGAACGGCTTCGACAGGAAGTCGTCGGCCCCTGCGTCGAGCGCCCGCGCCTCCTGCTCCGGCCCACTGCGTGCAGTGAGCATCAGGATAGGAGTCCAGTCCCCTGACTCCCGACGCCGGGCACACAGGGCGTCACCTGTGAGGCCGGGCAGCATCACGTCCACCACCATCGCGTCGTAAGTGTTCTCGCTCGCGTACCACTCACCGTCGGTGCCGGTCAGAGCGACATCCACCGCGTGGCCCTCGGACTCGAGCCCACGCCGCAGCGCGGCCGCAAGCTGCTTGTCGTCCTCGACGACCAGTATGCGCACCCGGCCAGCATCTCAGCCGCCGCTGAAGCCCCGCTGAAGTCGGAGTCAGCCGGGCGCTTCAGGGTGGCTTCAGCACGAGTCGTGCAGGCTGGTCCCGACCTTGGAGGATCGAGAGAGGAGAGTCATGCGCAAGCGAACGATCGTTGCCGCGGCCGGAGTGGGTGCCGCCCTGGCGGTCACCGGTGGTGGTGTTGCTGTGGCGACCAACGGCGGGGACGACGGCCCGGTGAGCCACCAGTACACCCAGGAGCAGGCCGACGCCGCGACCTCGGCTGCGCTCGAGGCGACAGGTGGTGGTACGGCGAACAGCGTCGAGACCGACAACGAGAACGGCGCGACCTACGAGGTCGAGGTCACCAAGACCGACGGAACCACGGTCGACATCCGCCTCGACGAGAACTACCAGGTCGTCGTCATCGAGGGCGACAGCGAGTCCGGCAGCAACTGATCCACCCCGCCACAGCAGGGGTGCGGCCTCAGCCGCACCCTTGCGTCGTGGTGGTCCACACCCGCGGAGGTCCGTCCCATGAAGCTCTCGCCGCACCGCCTGCCGCAACTCTCGTCCCCGGTCGCGCCACCGCCGGCCAGGGGGCACCGGCGATCAAGACCCACTGCTGCGGTCTTCGCCGCGTGCCTCCTTGCGGTGTCCGCACCGCTCCCCGGGTGCGGAGGCTCGTCGTCGAACCCGGGCACGGACTCAGGATCGGGGACGGTGAAGGAGTACAGCCCAGCCGGCCGCCGTCGACCTGCGCGGACTCACTCGTGTCGAGCTCGCCCTAGCAGCCATCCTCGCGCTGGCGGCCGCGATCGGCCTGACCGCCGGAGCGCTCATCGGGTGGGCCATGAGCCTGATGCTGGTCAAGGTGCTCTCCGGGGTGTTCGACCCAGCCCCAGCAGCTCTCGCGATCCCCTGGACCTACCTGACATCCATGGCCATTGCGGCTCTCGCCGCCGTCGCGGCACCCAGCTTCGTTGGTTCACGACTCAGTGCCAGCGCCACTGTCGCGGATCTGCGCGAACGCGACTGAGGCCGGTCAGCGGGCCACGCGCGAGCACCGTTCACGCAGGGTTCAGCAACGGCCTTGGACCATGGGCCCATGCCTGTGATCGCGCGCCGTAGGCAGCAGAACGAGTGTGCTGTGCACCCTCGCGCACCGTGGCTGAGCAGCACGATGGGGGGCCGGGCTGGCGTTCAGGTTGGCCGGTTGCGCCAACTAGGACGGTCGGTGGGCCTGGCGACGGTGACCGCCCTGCTGGTTGCGGGCTGCGCAACGAACGCTGGCCCGCCCCAGCGGTCGGATGCGGCGAAGGACGCGCCATCCTCACGGGCGACCGGACAGGCGACGAAGGTCAGCAAGATCGTGGTGTTCATCGTGGAGAACCACTCACTGGACCAGATGCGTGACCAGATGCCGTTCACCTACGGTCTGGCATCGACCTATGGCCGGGCCACCGGCTACGCCGCGATGACCCACCCCTCGTTGCCCAACTACCTCGCGATCGTGAGCGGGTCGACTCAGGGCGTGACCGATGACCGCAACCCCGAAGTCCGCGCCCTGCACGGTCCTACCGTGCTCGGGCAGGCAGTGCGCGCGGGCCACACGGCAGCGGTGTACGCCGACGGCATGCCCGGGAAGTGTGCCTTGACCGACGGGGGGTCACGGTACGCCGTCAGGCACAATCCATGGACCTACTTCCTCGACGAGCGCAGCCTGTGCCGGCAGTACGACGTCCCTCTCGACGCCCTGTCGGCAGCGGCCAGCCGCGCCCGACTCCCGACGGTCTCGCTGGTGATCCCCAACCTGTGCAACGACGCCCACGACTGCTCCCTGGCCTCGGCAGACGCCTGGCTCTCCAACCAGGTCACGCGGCTGCTGAAGGGTCCTGACTGGAAGTCCGGCCACCTGACCATCGTGGTGACCGCCGACGAGGATGACCGCCACCACGGCAACCATGTCCTGACCATGGTGGCCAATCCCGCTCTCCACGGCGTGGTCGTGACCAAGCCGCTGAGCCACCTCTCGCTGTCCCGGTCGCTCTCGGAGGTCAGCGGCAGCGTCCCCTTGAACCGGGCGGACGGTGCCCCCTCCCTGCTCGGCGCTTTCGGGCTGAAGACGGCGTCCTGACGAGTCCTGGCGCCGGTTCCGAGTCCCGTGATTCAGGTGAGAGTCAGGACGTGACCGTCATGGTTGCCCGCATGAGTACCGACACCGCCACCCGCCGTCTGGCGAACAAGGTCCCCGAGGTCATCGTCTGGTTCTGGGTCATCAAGATCCTGTGCACCACCGTCGGGGAGAGCTTCGCCGACTACATCAACGAGACCCTCGGCTTCGGTCTGACCAACACCACACTGCTCTTCGGTGCCGCACTGGTCATCGCGCTGGTCCTCCAGTTCCGCAAGACGCGCTACGTGCCGTGGATCTACTGGCTCAGCGTGGTGCTGATCAGCGTGGTGGGCACCTTGCTCACCGACAACCTGACCGATGCGCGCGGTGTGCCGCTGTGGATCAGCTCGACCGTCTTCTCGGTCCTGCTCGCCGTGGTCTTCAGCGTCTGGTACGCCCGCGAGCGCACCCTGTCGATCCACTCCATCAACACAACCCAGCGTGAGGCCTGGTACTGGCTGGTGGTGCTCGTGACCTTTGCCTTGGGCACCGCCGTCGGCGACTGGACGCTAGAACTCACCGGCTGGGGTCCGGGGCCCTCGATCCTGCTCCCCGCGGGCCTCATCGCAGCCGTCTTCCTCGGCTGGCGAACGGGCCTGATGGGTCCGGTGCTGTCCTTCTGGCTGGCCTACATCCTCACCCGCCCGTTGGGTGCCAACATCGGCGACTTCCTCGCCGCGCCCCGCGCCGAGGGCGGACTCGGCCTCGGCACCTTGTGGACCTCGGTCCTGTTCCTGAGCGCCATCACTGCCACCGTGGCCTACCTCAGTGTCACCAACGTCGACCGTACGGAGGAAGAGCCTCGGCTCCTCGAGGCCCGACCCACCGCCTGACCACAAGGAGAAGACCCGTGAACGACACACACCCTCGCCGCGTACTGATCGTCACCGACACCGCTGAACCCACCCCCGAGCTGGTCGAGGCGATCGAACACCGGACGGCACAGACCCCTACGCAGTTCCGCGTCGTCGTCCCGAACCCCGCCCGCGCCGAGGTCCACCTCCTCCACCCCGAACGCCACGACAAGGCAGCCGCAGCCGAGCAGGTGCTGCGCGCCGCGCTCCCCGAGCTCGAACGAGCCGCCCGAGGCCACGTGGTCGGCTCCGTCTCCGTCCAGCACGACCCGATGGACACCGTAAAGCACGTCCTGCACGCCGAACCGATCGACGAGATCATGCTCGCGGTCCATGAGCACGCGCTCGCGGCCCGTCTGCACCAAGACCTCCCGCACCGTCTGGGCCACCTCGGCGTCCCGGTCACCGTGGTCGGCCGCGGGGTCAGCGGCGACGGAGCCCGCGCCGGAGCCAGCTGAGCGGACCCCGACACACGGGACGCCGATCGGCGCCCACGGCGAGTTCGTCCCAGCCGTCCCACTCGGCGCGGCGGGACTCGGCCCCTCAGCCGGCGGCGGGGAGCGTCACGGTGAACCTGGCTCCTCCGCCGGGGGCGTCATCGACTGCGACCGACCCGTGCACGCCCGTGACGACCCTCTCAACGATCGCCAGCCCCAGACCAGCGCCTCCTTCGTCGCGGGCACGTGCGTCGTCGAGGCGGACGAACCGGCTGAAGACCCGCTCGCGTTCGGAGACAGGGATGCCTGGGCCGTCGTCGGCGACCACGAGGCGCACCCTGCCCTCCACCTCGCCGAGGGACACCTGGACGCGTGTGCGGGCGTGGCGTACGGCGTTGCTGAGCAGGTTGCGGACCACCTGACCCAAGAGGACCTCCTCGCCGCGGACCTGTCCTGCCCCGACGCCGGTCGCATCGATCTCCGGCCCGTGGGTGGGTCGGGCGCGCTTCACCTCGGCCAGCACCACGTCATCGAGATCGACCAGATGGCCCGTGGCTGGATCCCGGTCCTCGAGCCTCGCCAACGTCAGGAGCGCAGCCACCAGCTCCTCCATGCGCCCTTCCTCCGCAAGGATCTCGTCGGTCAAGGTCACGACGTCGGCCTGGTCGGGGTGCCGGCGCGCGACCTCGGCGAGCTGCCGGATCACGGCAAGCGGCGAACGCAGCTCATGTGAGGCGTCGGAGGCGAACTGACGCTGGGCGCGTTGGGCCGAGCCGATGCGCTCCAGCATCTGGTTCAGCGTCGCGGCCAGGTGCGAGATCTCATCGCCCCCTTGCGGCACCGGTAGCCGTCGGTCCTGGTGCGCCGTGGTGATCTGGGCGGCCTCCCGACGCATCGACTCCACCGGCCTGAGTGCCTGTCCCACTGCCAGCCACACCGCAGCGGCCACCAGGGCAAGGCCCAGCGGCATGGCAACGGTCACCAGCGTCTCCGCCGTCCTCCTCGCCTGCGCAAGCTGCTCCTGGGAGTGCGCAACGGTGACGAGCTCACCGGACGGAGCGACGGCGGCGACCACGACATAGGTGTCGTCGAGCCCACGCACCCGGACGGAGGTGGACACTCCTGCTGAGGCCCGTAGGCGCGTCGAGACCTTCGGATGGTCACTCCCGATGATGTCGCCTGTCGGTGACAAGATCTGCGTGATCACGTCATCGCGGTCCGTGACAGCGGCCTGTGCCGGGGTGGAACCGTTCTCGAGCTGGGCGGTGATCGTCTCGACCTGTTGGCGGGCCGAAGCAACCAGCGCACGCTCGAGGTCGCGGTGCAGCGATGCCACGAAGAGCACCCCACCAACGACTCCGACGACCAGGGCGACGCTGGTCGCGGCAAGGGTGACGCGCACCCGCACCGGAGCCAGCACGCGTCGCCACCGGCGTCCCTGGAGCGCCTCCGGTTCCATGCGGTTCATATGACTTCCGGAACCCGGAGGCGATATCCGGTCCCCCGGAATGTCTCGATGTCGGCGCACGCGAACGGCTTGTCAACCTTGCGTCGCAGACGTCCGACGTAGACCTCGACGATGTTCGGATCGCCCTCGAACGCGAAGTCCCACACGTTCTCCAAGATCTCCGCCTTGGTCAGCACATCCCCTGCGCGGCGCATGAAGAAGGCCATCAGCGCGAGTTCGCGCGAGGTCAGGTCGATGGGCTGACCAGCCCGCGACACCGTCTTGCGGGCCGGGTCGTAACGCAGGTCGCCGACCTCGAGGATGGTCGGACGTTCTCCGGCCCCACGACGCACCAGCGACCGCATCCGAGCCAGCACGATGTCGAAGCTGAACGGTTTGGTGACATAGTCATCAGCGCCCTGGTCGAGGCCCTCGACCTCGTCGAGCTCCTCGTCTCGAGCGGTGAGCATGAGAATGGGCGTCCACACCTCCCGCTCGCGGAGACGCCGGCAGACCTCGTAGCCGTTGAGAACCGGCAGCATGACGTCGAGCAGGATCACGTCGTAGCTGGTCTCCTCGGCGTACCAGAGCGCCTCCCCGCCGTCCGCGGCCACGTCGACGGCGAAACCCTCGGCTTCCAGCCCCGCCCTGAGCGACGCCGCGAGCCGCACCTCGTCCTCGACGACCAGCACCCTCACCAGCCCGCTCCTTCCGTACGCCCCACACGATCCACTCCACACCTGGATCCTGTCAGCCTGCTGACAGGATCGCCCGACATGTGGGCGCCGACCGACGGCGGAAGGTCACTGACCTGAAGCTTGGACAGTCCGTCAGCGGTGATTGACCGAGACGAGGACGAAGGACTCGTTGCCGCCAGACATGTCCTTCTCGCGGACGATGCCGAGACCGCGAGCGTAGAGCTTCAAAGAGAGCACCTCCTTCTCCAGCCGGGGCCACTCGAAGCTGCGCACCAGGTGATGAAGCGAGCCATAGGGCACCGTGGTCGAGGCGGTGCGTTGCACGATCCACGCCTGGTCCTCGGCGTGGATCGTGCAGCGGGCGCAGCCGTTCCGCAGCCCTGACAGCGGCTGCCGTCATGGGGCGGTTCTCGCGCGTGCGGTCGTCGTGATCGGGCCGTTCCGGGGACCGCGCGATGTTCGCGAACACCGACGAGGTGTCTGCGCTGATGTCAGTCCGGCCGCTGGGCCAGCACGGCAGCGTGGTCGGAAGCAGTGCGGACGAGTGAGACCGCAGTGGCTGCGACCGCGCCGAAGACGTCGTCGACCTTGCGGCTCGACCCAAGCGTGCCGGCCGGGTCGTCGCGACGGCCGTACCACGCGGACACCAGCCCGGGGAGCTCGAAGCCGTCGAAGTTCGAGTCGCCCACGGCGATGACGACGTCACCGTCGGCCAGGCGTCGGGCGACCAGCGCGCCGAGGCGCCTGGTCTCGCTCCGGTGGCGGCCAACGAGCCGCGGACGGTCCGGACGGTAGGTGCCGCGCGACTGCACTCCGGGGACGAGGTGGTAATCGATCACGCTCGTCGCTGAGTCGGTAGCTCGGTCGAGGAGACGCACCAGCGTCGTCGCTCGTGGCGGCAGGATGCGGATGGGTCTGGCGTCGCGATCTGCGAGGCCCGCGTTGGCGACGAAGCGCAGACCGTGCCCGAGGAGCACGAAGCGGTCGCGACGGAATCCCACCGCGTTCCCGCCGTAGAGCGGCGCGACCCATCCGTAGGCGTCGTGGGCTGCAAGGACCGTGCGACGTGTGAGGCCCCATTCCTGCAGGCCGACGACATCGGGACCGTGGTCGAGGACCGAGGCGAGCGCCTCCGCCGCGCGGTCACGGTCCAGACGATCCAGGATGTTCGCAGTCGCGACGAGCACCCAGCCACAGTAGGGCGCTGGGCCACGTGCGATCACCGGCGTCCGCGGCGGCGCTTCACGCTCACTTCACGTGCATTTCTCTAGCGTCCGTCGCGCGAACGATCCGGTTCGCAGGATGGAGGTCGAGGTCGTGCTCGTCAGCTCAGGGCCCGTGGTGTGGGCGCGTGCTCAGGTGGAATGGTTCGTCGCGGTCAACCACCTGGCCCGCGCGACTCCGTGGTTGAACGCGCCGGCCCGGTGGTATGCCGAGTACGGCGTGGTCCTCTGGCGGTGGCGTTCGTCCGCGTGTACATCGGCGCGCACTTCCCCGTCGACGTAGCCGCCGGCCTGCTGGTCGGTGCGGGCATCTCGGTCACAGGCTTCCTGCTGCTCAGACCTGTCGGGACGAGGTCGGTCGGGCTCCTCTCCCGCACGTGGGCCCGGCCGCTGCTGACGGCGGCGCCAGCGGCAGACGCCTGACGAAGGGTTGCTGGCAAGGCGGTTGGTGACCGTCGGCGGGGTTGTGCGCAACACCCCTTCGTCGTTGACCAGACCCGACATGGCCCGCGACGGGGCTTCATCTGCCCTTCATCGAGGTCGTCCTACGGTCGGCCCGTGCCTGCCCCGCTCACCCACGCTGCCCGACCTTCACAGGTCAGCCAGGCCGCGCGAGGTATGCGTGACCCCGCTGGACGCGACTGGGCCACAGCGGGGCTGTTGGTCGCCGCGCTCCTCGCGATCGCCGCATGGCTGCCGTTCCTCGACCGCCCCTTGACCTCGGACGAGAGTGGGTTCCTGCTGCTGGCACGCCAGTGGCATCCCGGCAGCTCGTTGTACGGCGACTACTGGGTGGACCGACCGCCGCTGCTGTTGTGGTTGTTCTCGCTGGCCGACCACCTTGGTCACACACGCGCGACGACGCTGGGCGTGATCAGTCCGGGGGTCAAGGTCGTCGGCGCCGCCGCCAGCGGAGCCGCCGTCGCCCTCACGGGTGTGCTGACCAGCCTGATCGCGCCGCACGCGTCTCGGTCGCGTCACCTCGCCGTGGCACTGGCGGTCGCGCTCCTGTCGAGCCCCCTGCTCGGCATGCCGGAGACGGACGGCGAGCTGCTCGCGCTCCCCTTCGTGCTGCTCGGCATGGTGTGCTCGGTCCTCGCACTTCGCCGGCCGTACGAGCACCCGACTGTGGTGGTCGCCGCAGCGGCTGGCGCGTCGGCCATGGCGGCGGCCCTGGTCAAGCAGAACGTCGTCGATGTCTTCGTCTTCGCGGGTGTGGCGGTTGTGGTGCTGCGCGGTCGGGTCGAGCGGCCGGGCGCGCGGGTGGCGGGGTTCGCGGTAGGGGCCTTGGCTGTCCTCGGCACGGCACTCGCTGGCGCATGGATTCGGGGCACATCGGCCACTGGGTTGTGGGACGCCATCGTCGTGTTCCGCCTCGAGGCATCAGCGGCGATCGGCTCCTCAGCCTCTCCCGCGACCACCGAGCGTCTGACCCGGCTGGTGGAGGCTTTCGTCGCCAGTGGCGCGGCAGCGGTACTGGTCCTCGCCGCTGGAGCGGTCCTCGCGCACCTGCTGGGCAGCCGTCGCACCGAGCGAGCCGAAGGCACTCACCCGACCGCGCTCTTCGCGTACCCCGTCGCGGCCCTGGTCGGCTGGGAGCTGTTCGGAGTCATGGTCGGCGGCAGCTACTGGATGCACTATCTGGTCGGTCTGGTTCCCGGCCTGGTCGCGCTCGTTGCCATCGCTGCGGACATCGCCGTCGGACGGACGTCGCAGCGCGTGCTGCGGCTGGTCGTGGCGTACACAGCGGCCGCCACGGTGGCCGTGTGGGCGCACCACGCGACGGCCACCGTCACAGTGTCACCCGATGACCAGGTGATGGGATACCTGCGCGAGCACGCCCGAGCGACGGACGGTGTCGTCGTCGGGTTCGGGCACCCGGACATCGTGGCCGGCAGCGGACTTGCGAGCCCGTACGAGCAGCTGTGGAGCCTTCCGGTGCGCGTCCGTGACCCCCAGGTGGTTGAGCTGCGCCACGTCATGGCCGGGCCCGCCGCTCCTCGATGGGTCGTCGCGGCTGGGACCAGCCTCGACACCTGGGGGCTCGACGCGGCCGGCGCGACCGACGCACAGCACTACCTGCAGGAGCACTACGTTGACCGAGTGGAGTACGGCGACTGGCACGTCTGGCAGCGCCGGGAAGGGGGCACCCGATGAAGATCCTGGTTGCGGAGGACGACGTGCGACTCGCCGGACTGCTCGAGGAGTCGCTCGAGGAGGCGGGGTGGCAGGTCGAGGTCGTGCACAACGGCCGCGTCGCCTACGACCGGCTCCTCGGTGACACCAGCTTCGACGTCGTGCTGCTCGACTGGATGCTGCCCGGGATGGACGGCGTCACCGTGGCCAAGCGGCTGCGAGGCATCGGGCTGGCGACCCCGATCCTGATGCTCACGGCCCGCGGGGACGTGCGTGACCGGATCGACGGGCTCGATGCAGGAGCCGACGACTACCTCCCCAAGCCCTTCGACCTCGACGAGCTCCTGGCCCGGTTGCGCGCGCTCTACCGTCGCGGGGGGCTGGGACTCGAGGCACCGGTGCAGGTCGGGGACCTGGTGGTGGACCCCGGGGCCCGCCGTGTCGCGCGGGGCGGCGTCGAGGTCACCTTGTCCACCCGCGAGTTCGACATCCTCTACCTGCTCGTGTCACACCCCGGGCAGGTGGTGACCCGGCTGATGATCCTCGACGAGGTCTGGGACGGCGAGACCGACCTCCGCAGCAACGTCATCGACGTGCACCTCGGGGCCATCCGGGCGAAGATCGACAAGCCTTTCGGGACCGACACCATCACGACGCTCCGCGGGGTCGGGTATCGGCTCGAGGTCCCCGGCGGTTCCCGGTGAGCCGTCTCCGGGCCCGGTTGTCCCGCCTGCCGCTGCGCGTACGCCTGGTCGCCGGCTTCTCGGCCGCCAGCCTGGTCGTGCTCGTGGCCGCGGGAGCGTTCGTCTACTGGCGCGTCGAGTTCGCCCTCGACCGCGGCCTGGACACCGAGCTCGCCCAGGCCAGCCGCACGGTGGCCGCCCTCGTCACCCCCGACGGCCAGGTGAGCGACCGGGTGGCCGCCGACGCCACAGGAGTGGCGTGGCAGGTGATGGACGGCGACGGCACCGTGCTGGCCCACGGAGGGCCGGCCGGAGCCGCGAGCCTGCTCAGCTCCCGGCAGCTGGACCGCGTCACCTCGACCCCGCGCACCTTCGACGTCGGTGACTTCCTGCCCATCTCCCCGCAGCCGTACCGCCTGCACGTGGTGCGGCTACCGTCGACGCCACACCTCTACCTGCTCGTCGGTGTCCGACGAGACCATCGCGACGAGGCGCTGCGCGAGCTCCTCGGTCAGCTCGCCCTGGCTGGCATCGGCGCGCTGCTGGTGACGGCGCTGGTCGGTGAGCGACTCGCGCGAGCCGCCCTCCGTCCGGTCGAGCGGTACCGACGGCGTGCGGCGCAGATCGCCGACGGGGACATGTCGCTGCGGCTGGACGTACCCCCGATGCGCGACGACGAGATCACCCGCCTCGGTCACACCTTCAACGACATGCTCAGCACGCTGGAAGGTGCCCTGGACCGTGAGCGGCAGTTCGTCACCGAAGCCAGCCACGAGCTGCGGACCCCGATCACGCTGCTGACCAGCCGCGTCCAGCTCGCGCTACGACGGTCTCGCAGCCCCGAGGAGCACGAGCGCGTCCTGAGCGAGCTCAAGGTCGACCTCGACCGTCTTGCCGAGCTGTCCGAGCAGCTGCTGCAGGTCGGCCGGGCCAGCGGCCCACATCCCGCCGGACACTGCGACCTCGTGACCGTCACCAGTCGCACGATCAACGAGCGCCGTCTCGCAGACCCCGCGCACGCGGGCGATCTCACGGCGAGCCTGACCGACCGCCGACTGGCGGTCCCTCTCGCCGACTTCGAGGCGGAGCGGGTGATCACCAACCTCCTCGACAACGCGACGGCACATGGCTCACCGCCCGTCGCGGTGAGCCTCGACGAGCCGTCACCCGGCTGGGCTCGGCTGACCGTCACGGATGCCGGGTCCGGGATCCCGACCACCCTCCTCGCCACCGCGACCCACCGCTTCGCACGCGCCGAGGAGGCACGGGCACGCCCGGGCTCTGGACTCGGGCTGTCCCTCGTCGACGCCCTCGTCACCGAGGCCGACGGGGAGCTGCGCCTGTGCCATGACGGACGGCACGCCTCCACCGGTCGCCCGGCCGCGCCGAGATGTGCGCACGGCCCGGAGATGACCGTGACAGTGCTCCTGCCGACAGTGCTCCTGCCGACGGAGCCTGCCGGTGCCGAGCGCACGACTCGTGCCTCCGCGGTGGACCCGTGACCGCCCTGCAGGAGGCCAGCGCGCCTCCGCAGGCGACGCCGGCCCCGTGGTGGGGCGCGGCGCGGCTGTGGGTGGTCGTGGGCATCTTCGTCGGTGTCGGCGTCGTCCGATCGGTCCAGGTCGGCATCCCGTTCCGCGACCCGGACGGAGCCTTCCTGGCGAGCCGGATCGCGGTGACATCGCTCGTGCTCGTCGGTCTGGTCGCCCTCGACGGACTCCTGCGCACCGACCGCCGCCGGACCCTCCGACGGGTGTGGTCCACCGTCCGCGAGCGGTGGACGGCCGGCAGGATCGCCCTCGCCTGGACCGCACTGCTCGCGTACCACCTGACCTACTTCACCTACCACAACCTGAAGAGCTGGGACGTCCTGAACGCCCCGCGTGACGCGATGCTGACCGAGTGGGACCACAGGCTGTTCCTCGGGCACAGCCCGGCCGTGCTGCTGCACGACCTCCTCGGCCAGCACACGGCGGCGTGGGTGCTGGTGGCCTGGTACGAGGCCTTCGGGACCCTGGTCATCCTCGCCTTCCCGGCCGCCGTGGTGCTGGCCACGCGGATCCGCGACGCGATCGTCGGGATCGCGGCCTTCGTCTGGGTGTGGATCCTCGGCACGGCGACCTACTACCTGATCCCGTCACTGGGTCCGTTCCACGCGGAGCCCGGTGACTTCGCCGGCCTGCCACGCACGGTGGTCCAGAGCAACCAGGTGCGCTACCTCGCGCAGCGTGACCACCTGCTCGCGCACCCGCTCGCGTCCGACGCGTTCGCCCAGGTCTCGGCGTTCGCCAGCCTGCACGTCGGCGTCACGGCGACGATTCTGGGGCTCGCGTGGTGGCACCGTCGTCGTCGTACCACCATCGCGCTCGCCGTGTTCCTGGCCGGGACCATGGTCGCCACTGTCTACCTGGGCTGGCACTTCGCCGTCGACGTCCCCGCCGGGCTGGCGATCGCCGCCCTCGCGTGGTGGCTCGCGCCCCGTACGGTGGGCGTCCGCGGCCGCCCTCCGGTCCGGGGGCCGATCGGACCCTGAGCAGGCGCGATGCGCCGACGACGCCTTCACCTGCCCTTCATCGTGCGCTGCCTACGGTCGCGTCATGCGCTGCGCGATCGTCATTCCCGCCTACAACGAAGCACTTGCCGTCCCGAGGCTGCTGGCGGACCTCGAGGCTGTCCGGTCGGGCGTGCCGGAGGCGGCCGTCCTGGTGCTCCGGTGGAGAAGCGATGAGGTGTTCGGACGTGCCCGTGCGCGCATGACCGACGCCGCCCCGGTCACCACCTCGTCCATCTGGACGGCGGGTGACCGGTGATGGCTACGGACGACCCACCGGTATTGCCCGGGCGACGCGGCACGTGGCGCAGGTCCGCGTGGAGTCGACGCCTGCGCTTCCTCGCCACGTGGGCCGCGGCTCTTGCGCTCCTCGGCGTAGTGCTTCCTCGGACGCTCGACGTCTCGTGGCACGGGGTCGTCCCAGTGCTGAGGGCAGTGCACTGGCCGGGCATCCTCGCACTGTCGGCCGTGTGGCTCGTCGGACTCGTCGTGCACTCGTTCGTGCTGACCGCCGCCGCCCCGTCGCTGACCCACCGTCGAGCCCTCACCCTCAACATGACCGGCAGCGCCATCGCGAACGTCGTCCCTCTCGGAGGGGCGGCGGGCGTTGAGCTGAACCGGCGGATGATGAAGGCCTGGGGCATCGACACCCGCGGATTCACCGGCTTCACCTTCCTGACCAACGTGTGGGACACCGGGGCCAAGCTCCTCCTGCCCATCCTCGGCGTGGTCGTGCTCACGCGGGCAGGCGAGACCGTGACGCCGACTCTGCGGGACATGTCACTCGTTGCTGCTGCCGGCTTCCTGGCGCTGGCGCTCACCGCTGCCGTGGTCCTGCGCAGTCCCGGCGCCACACGACGTGTCGGACACGGAGTCGAACGGATCCTGCGCCGAGGGTTGCGCATGCTCGGACGGGACCGTCCGCTGAACGTCGCGACGGCCCTCGACGACATCCGCGCGCAAAGCGCAGACCTGGTGGCCCGGGGCTGGCTGAGGATGTCGCTCGGCATCGCGGGTTACGTCGCGCTGCAGGGCGTCCTCCTCGGCCTCTGCCTCCAGCTCACCGGCGCGGGCCTCACCTGGCCGGAGGTGCTCGCCGGCTTCGCGGTCGAGCGGCTGCTCACCGTCGTACCGGTCACGCCGGGCGGTGTCGGGACCGCTGACATCGGTCTGGTCGGCACGTTGCTCGCACTGGGCGGCGACCCGACGAGGGTCGCCGCGGCCGCCGTGCTCTACCGGCTGTTCGTCTTCGCCGTCGAGATCCCCGTCGGAGGCGGGGTCCTCGGGATGTGGCTCGTCGGCCAACGCCGGCACCACCCCCGGCAGGCGGACCCCGGACCGTTGTCGCCGCCACGGATGGTCGCGCACGTCACCGACGTCTTCCTCCCCCGCCTGGGCGGCATCGAGACGCACGTCGACGACCTCGTCCGACACCAGAGAGCGGTGGGCGTGGATGCACATGTCCTCACGGGCACGCGGTACACGGCACCCGACCCCGCCTGGGTGCACCGCACGACGGCCGCGGAAGCGCGGCGCGCCGTCGCCGGCTACGACGCCGTCCACGTCCACGTCTCCCTGTGGTCGCCGTACGCCGTCGCGGTTGCGAGAGCCGCGATGGCGGCGGGCATCCCCACCCTCGTCACGGTCCATTCCATGTGGACCGGTGCGGGCGTGCTGCTGCGCCTCGCCGCTCTCGCCTCCCTGCGTCGCTGGCCGGTGGTGTGGTCGGCCGTCAGCGTGGCTGCCGCCGAGACACTCCGCCGCTCGCTCGGCGGCGTGGACGTCGCCGTGCTCACCAATGCCGTGGAGGTCGCGGACTGGACCCTCGAGTCCTCCACCGTCGGCCACGAGCCGAGGACCGGGGTGCGCCCCCTCACGCTCCTCAGCGTCATGCGTCTGATGCCGCGCAAGCGCCCTCTCGCGCTCCTCAGGATGTTCGTGCAGCTCCGTCGGCTGGTGCCCCGTCAGGACCTCCGCCTCGTGATCGTGGGCGACGGGCCGCTGCGTCTGAAGGTCGAGCGCTACGTCCGTCGCCACGGGTTGTCGGACGCGGTGCGCGTCACGGGTCGCATCCCGCGGGAAAAGGTCATCTGGGAGCTGCGCGGCGCCGACGTCTACGTCGCTCCCGCGCCCAAGGAGTCGTTCGGCATCGCCGCGCTCGAGGCGAGATGCGCCGGGCTGCCCGTGGTCGCCCGTCGGAGCAGCGGCGTCACAGAGTTCATCAGGGACCGCATCGACGGCCTCCTCGTCGACGACGACACCCAGATGGTCGTCGCGCTCGCCGAGCTGACCAACGACGACGACCTACGAGCTCGGATCGCTACGCACAACGCCCGGGTCCAGCCGACTCACGACTGGAGCGAAGCCCTCGACCGGACCGACGTGCTCTACCTGCGTGCGGCTGAGCGCACGGCGCGAGGGGTTCGCGGTGCGACCCCACTGGACCACCCGGTCGCGGCCGGAGCGTGACGCCGTGACCACCATCGTGTCGCTGCACGCCCACCCCGACGACGAGGCACTGCTCACCGGCGGTTGGCTCGCCCAGCGCGCCGCTGCCGGGGACCGGGTGGTCATCATCTTCGCCACTGATGGGAATGCCGAGCTCGCCTCGACCGACTCGCGGTGCGTGGCGACGCTGGGGCACCGTCGTCGTGCCGAGGCCTCAGAGTCCGCTCGGGCGCTGGGCGTGGCACGGGTGAGGTGGCTCGGCCACGCGGACTCAGGCATGGCCGGATCGCCCTCTGCCCTGCCTGACCGGTTTGTCCACGTCCCCTTGGAGCGAGCCGCTCGCGCCGTCGCCGCGGTCCTCGATGAGGAGGACGCCGACGTGCTCACGGGGTACGACGCCAACGGCGGCTACGGGCATCCCGACCACGTCCACGTCCACCGGGTCGCGCGGCGGGCCCAGCAGCTCGCTGCCCGCCGCCCACGGCTCCTCGAGGCGACGATGGACCGCACGTGGCTGGTGCGACTCCTGCGGGTGGTCCGCCCCTTCCGGGGACTGCTCCCCGGGGTCAGCATCCCGGGAGACGACATCTTCACCGAGCCGTCGGCGCTGCTGATGCGCATCGATGTCCGCGACGATCTCGACGCCAAGCTGGCCGCACTCGCCGCCCACCACACTCAGGCCACCGGTGGCGTGCGGACGATCCGTCTGCTCCTCGCACTCCCCCGTCCCCTCGCACGGCAGGTGCTCGGCACCGAGTGGTTCACCGAGGTCCGACATGACTGATCGGGTCGCGACCATCGTGCTCTCACTGCCTGGTTGGGCCGCGCTCGTCGTGGTGTTCGCCCTCCCAGCACTGGAGTCCTCCGCCTTCGTGGGCTTCGTCTTCCCCGGCGAGATCGCGCTGCTCCTCGGCGGTCTGCTCGCCCAGCAGGGCCATGTCGCGCTCCCGGCCGTCCTGGCGGCTGGATTCGTCGGCGCCGTCGTCGGCGACAGTGTCGGCTACGCAGTGGGCCGCCACTACGGACGACGGCTCCTGGACGGCGTCCTGGGCCGGTTCGTCAGGCGCGACCACCTCGACCGGGCCGAGGGCCTGCTGACCCACCGGGGTGGCCGCGCCGTCTTCCTTGGTCGGTTCACCGCCGCGCTGCGGGTCGTGGTTCCGGGAGCGGCCGGGATGGCTCACATGCCGTACCGGACCTTCTTGTCCTGCAACGTCGCCGGAGCTGCGGGTTGGGTGACCTTGTCGGTACTCCTCGGCTATCTCGGCGGAAGCAGCTGGCAACACATGGCGCACACGGCGTCTCGCATCGGGCTCGTGGCACTCGCGGTGTTCGTACTGGTGATTGTCGGAGGCGCATTGTGGCGTCGCTCCCAGAACGCGTAGCCGATGTCGAGAAAGTGCTTTCACGCCCTCTTCATCGTCTGGGACTCGCGGTGGCTGTCCCGCGCCCACGTCGCGCGGGCAGAGGCCTTCTTCGAGCGGCACGGCGCGAAGGCAGTGCTCCTCGCGCGGTTCGTCCCCGTCATTCGCACGCTCGTCCCTGCAGTGGCGGGCATGGGACGGATGCCCGCTCGCCGGTTCACTGCCTACAACGTCGCGGGGGCACTGGCGTGGGCGGTCGGCATCATGGTCGCCGGCTTCTTCCTCGGTGGGGTGCCGCTGATCGCCGGCCACTTCGAGATCCTGGTGCTGGCAGTGGTCGCCGCGTCCCTTCTCCCGGCACTGATCGGGGCGCTACGTCGGATCCGTCCTCTGCGACGGCGAGCAAGCCACCAGGTCGCGTGCAGGTACGTCGCCGGAGAGTCCAGGACATGAGCACCGGAGAGGTGGTCGTCGTGTCGGGCAGCTACGGCGCCGGCCATGACGCCGCCGCAGATGCACTGGCCCACCAGCTGCGGGACGCGGGACACGTCGTACGCCGACTCGACATCGCGGAGGAGATGCCGTGGAAGATCGGCGGGCTGCTGCGGTGGGCGTACTTCAAGCAGCTGCGGTTCGCACCCCGAAGCTGGGGCGTGACGCTGCGTCGCCTCGAGCGTGACGGCCTCGTCCTCCGAGTCGTCCGGCTGGTGTTCGCGGTGCTGGGCCGCCCCCTCATCACCGAGGTGACGGGCGCGACGCTCGTGGTCTCCACCCACCCGTTCGCCAGCCAGGTCCTGGGCCAGGCACGCGCCGACGGCCGACTCACCGCGCTCCCGTTGACCGTCGCCACGCCCCGCTGCAGTCGGCGCCTGCCAGCGCAGCCACCCGTTGCGTCCGGCCGGATTGCATCATGGAGCCCGGAACAGGTCGGAAAGTAGGCATGTGCTGAGGCCCCCTTGCGATTGAGGTGTGATTGCGCCAGCCCCGCAGGGGCGCTCGGATCGCGGCAAATCAGTTGTTGCCCGCGGAACGGCCACGCAGACGTTCTAACCGCCGTGTCGTTGCCATGATTCGCGTGGTCTAGCAACAGTCGACGTCAGTGGCGGCTCCGGCCTGCGATCCTGCCGATCAGTGCCGTGAAGAGTGCGACGGCCGCCGCCGCGACGAATGCGGTGGGGAAACCAGAGCCGGAGTCCCGCAGCGCGATGGCCGTGAACGCGGCGGTGCCGAGTGCGGCGCCGACTTGGGTTGCGCTGCTGGCCAACCCCGAGGCCAGGCCGGCATGAGCGTCAGGGACGGCCGAGGCGATGACCATGGTGGTGGGGGTGAAGCTGAGCGCGACGCCGGTGGCGACCAGGAGGAGTCCCGGGAGCACGCCCACCAGGTAGCCGCCTCCCACGGGCGCGCAGGCAAGCCACAGATGTCCGCCCGCCAGGACCAGGAGGCCGGAGATGAGGCTGCGGCGGGCACCGAACCTGCGCAGGACGCGAGGCAGGAGGACGAGCGAGACGACGAAGCCGGTCAGGGATGTCGGCACCATGGCCAGTCCGCCGGCTTGGGGCGACATGGCGAGCGCCTGTTGCAGGTAGAGCGCGACGAGCACGAATGTGGAGGCTCGGGCAGCTCCGCCCAGGACTGCGAGGGCGACGCCGATCCTCAGCATCGGGGAGCTGAACAGGTCGAGCGGTACCAACGGCTCGGGGGCGCGGCGCTCGGCATGGATGAACACGGCCGTGAGCGCGACGGGGGCCAGCACTCCGACAATGACGAAGTCCGTCCAGTTGCCCGACGCGAGGCTGAGCGCCCCGTCGACAAGCGCGACGACCGCTGCGGTGATGCTGACGGCTCCGCGCAGGTCGACGTGGTGGCTCGCGCGTGGCTTGCTGTCGTCGAGGACACGTCCCGCCACAACGACGGCCAGCAAGGACACCGGGACGGTGACCAGGAAGACCGATGACCAGCCGAACGTACCGGCCAGAAGTCCGCCAGCGGCGACACCAGTGGCGCCACCCAGCGCCGACGCGGCACCCCACAGACTCATCGCCCGTGCCCGGTGCTCGCCCGGAAAGTTGACGAGGAGCAGCGCCATCGAGGCCGGGCTCAGACACGCTGCCCCGGCACCCTGCACGATCCTGCCGGTGATGAGCATCCACTCGCCGGCGGACGTCGCTGCGACGAGTGTGCCCCCGGCGAACAGGACCGAACCGATGGTGAACATGCGGCGCCTGCCGACCTGGTCAGCGACGCGCCCGCAGAGCAGGAGAAGCCCGCCGAAGGTGAGCACGTAAGCGTTCACCACCCAGCTCAAGCTGATCGCACTCAGCGAGAGCGATGCCTGGATCGAGGGCAGCGCCACGTTGACGATCGACGTGTCGAGCATGACCACGAACTGGGCGGAGACCAGCAACGCCAGGGCGAGCCCCCGGCGGGACCGGCTGGGCCCACCAGGCCGAGTGCTCGAACTGGCGCTCGCGATGCCGGTGGGAGGGACGGCTGGAGGGGTCGTACTCGTGGTCATGGCTGTCACCTCGGTCGTGGGTCGTCTCCGTCCACGGTCGGGGCGAGGTGCCTTGCCTCGCACCGGGGAGATCGCCGGGATTGCGCGACCTGACGTTTCGCGGCGCCCTCCCGCCAACGCTCCTCGCTGGGCTGCCAGCTCGCGTGAGGCACCGACTACCGGAGTCGATGCCGTCGCCCCGATCGGCAGGCAACCCGGCGGAACTCCCGGCGCGAGCCACCCGCCTCCGGACGGACGCTCGGGTCACCGGCATCACCGAGCCGGCATCACCCTTTCCGAGGAGAACGCCATGAGCCAGTCGCATCACTCCACGACGGCGTCGCCGCCCGTCGGGCACGCCGGGCACCACGGCCACCCACACCACGAGGCCCCGGGCCACGACGTACCAGCTGTGCGGCGTCCCTGGACGGTGCTCGCGCTCATGCTGGCCGCACAGATCATGGTCGTGCTCGACGTCAGCGTCGTGAACGTCGCCCTGCCCAGCATCGCCACCGACCTGCACCTGTCCTCGAGCAACTACCAGTGGCTGATCAGCGCCTACGTGCTGCTCAGCGGCGGGTTCCTCCTGCTCGGCGGACGCGTCGCCGACCTCTTCGACCGACGCCGGGTGTTCCTCACCGGCCTCACCCTGTTCACTGCCGGCTCCTTCACCGCCGGCTTCGCCGACACCGCGCTGACCCTCATCGCGGCTCGAGGCGCCCAGGGTGCCGGCGCAGCCCTGCTCACCCCGGCAGCCATGTCCGTCGTGATGGCCACCTACTCAGGCCGCCAGCGGGCCACCGCCCTCGCCATGTGGGGCACCGTGGCCAGCATGGGCATCGCCGCCGGCGTGCTGTTCGGCGGCATCCTCACCACCGCCTTCGACTGGCGCGCCGTGTTCTTCATCAACGTCCCCATCGGTGTCGCGGTCGCTGCGGGTGTCCTGGCCAAGGTCCGCTTCGCGCCCACCCGCGCCGCGGCCCGCCGCCAGCTCGATCTGTCCGGGGCAGCGCTCCTGGTGACGGGCCTGCTCACACTGGTGTATGCCGTGGAGTCCACCACCAGCCACGGCTGGACGGCACCCCACACGCTCGTCGCGGCTGGCCTGGCCACGATGCTGCTGACCGGGTTCATCCTCAACGAGCGCAAGGTTGAGAGCCCCATCGTCCCGCCCGGCACGTGGCGCATCCGGTCCCTGGTCTCGGCATCCACCGTGATGGCGGGCGTCACTGGAGCCGTCGTCGGTGCCATCTTTCTCAGCTCGTTGTACCTGCAGCAGGTGCTGGGCTCATCCGCGCTCGTCACCGGCCTGCAGTTCCTGCCGCTGGCTGCCTTCATCACCCTCAGCGCCGCCGTCGCATCGAAGGCTCTGCCGCACCTGGGCGCGAAGAAGCTCATCATGGTTGGGCTGCTGATCGCCACCGCCGGTGCGCTGGTGCTGTCGTTCGTCGACTCTGACCCCTCCTACCTGAGCGACGTGCTGCCTGGCTTCGCGCTGCTCGGCCTGGGCGTCGGTCCGATGTTCGTCGCCATCTCCGTTGCGGCGATGAGCGACGTCGCGTCCGAGCAGTCCGGTCTTGCATCGGGCCTGCTGATGACGGGCCACGAGATCGGTGCTGCCCTCGGCGTGGCCGCCCTCACGGCGGTCGCCGGCGACCTCACCACGCGCGCGGGCATCACTGCCGGCAGTCAGGACGCGTTCCTCGCCGTGGCCGTCGGGCTCCTCGCCCTGCTCGTGCCGACGTTCCTGCTGCCCGCTCACGACCCGACCCAGGCCCCGAGCGGCCACGGGCACGGCCGCGGCCACGGGCACTGACCCCTCGACCGGCCCCTCGCCGGTCCATGGACCCAGCGGTTTCCCGGCGCGACCAAGCGCCGGGGAGACCGAGGCTCAAACCCCGAACCCACGAAGCCCTCCCCCGACCACCACGCGACCACCACCCGGCCGGCGCACGGCCACTCGACCAAGGAGCCACCATGACGAACCTGCTCAACGACACCCCCGGCACCGCCGACACCCACGCTGTTGCGGCTCCGACCAAGCCCGTTGCGGTGCGCGCACGCGGCCTCGTCAAGTCCTACGGCACCGGGCCTGCGGCCGTGCAGGCCCTCGACGGAGCCGACCTCGACATCCACACCGGAACCTTCACCGCCATCATGGGCCCGTCCGGCTCCGGCAAGTCGACCCTGATGCACGCCCTCGCCGGCCTCGACGTCCTCGACGCCGGCCAGGTACTCATCGGAGACACCGACCTCACCGACCTCGGCGAGCGGCAGCGCACGTTGCTGCGCCGCGACCGCTTCGGGTTCGTCTTCCAGAGCTTCAACCTGCTTCCCGCGCTGACCGCGCAGGAGAACATCACCCTCCCGCTCGACCTCGCGGGACGTCGCCCGGACCCCGAATGGATGGCTCGACTGGTCGACACCCTCGGCTTGGGTCAGCGCCTGCAGCACCGCCCCTCCGAGCTGTCCGGTGGACAGCAGCAGCGAGTCGCGGTCGCCCGGGCCCTGGTCACCCGCCCGGAGATCGTGTTCGCCGACGAGCCGACCGGCAACCTCGACACCCGACACGGCCAGGCATTGCTGCGCTTCCTTCGCGACGCGTGCGACGACCTCGGCCAGACCATCGTCATGGTCACCCACGACCCGCTGGCAGCCGCGCACGCCGACCGGGTCGTGCTCCTCACCGACGGCCGCGTCATCGAGGAGATCGCCGACCCCACCGCCTCGGCCATCGCCGACCGGATGCTCCAGCTCGACACCGAGGCGGACGACCGCCCCCACACCGCTGCTTCCAGCACCGACACCCTCCAGGAGGGCTGACCCATGCTCCGCCTCGTCCTCAAGCAGACCATGGCCCACCGCGGCCGGCTGCTGCTCACCTTCGCCGCCATCACTCTCGGCGTCACGTTCGTCGTCGGCACCCTCGTGCTCACCGACACCTCCCGCAAGGTGTTCGACGACCAGTTCCGTGACGCCAGCACCGAGGTCGACATCGTCATCCGCGACGCCGTCGCCTTCGACGCCGCCATGGGTGTCGAGGTCGAACGCGACCCCCTCGACCCCCAGCTCGCAGCCCGCACCGCCACCCTGCCCGGCATCGATCAGGCCATCCCTGTCGTCAAGGGAACCGGACTCCTCATCAGCGACGACAAGGCGATCGTGCCCGCGGGCCCCTCCATGCTGAGCTCGTGGACCGGCGTCGACGGGTTCACCCTCCGCGAGGGTCACGCACCCGGCGGCGCGGACCAGGTCGTCATCGACGCCGCCACCGCAACCGCACACGACATCACCCTCGGCGACACGGTGCGCGTCCAGGCTGACCGTGAGGCCGACCTCCGGGTCGTCGGACTCGTCGGCTTCGGCGAGTCCGATGGCCTGCCCGACACCACCGTCGCCCTCACCAGCCTGCGCACCGCCCAGCGGCTCCTGCGACTCGGCGACGGCATCTCCCAGATCGACGTCATCGCAGCCGACGGGACCGCCACCTCGAGCGTCGCCGAGGACCTCCGCGCCGACCTCGGCGCCGACGTCGACGTGGCCGCCAGCCAGGACACGGCCGCCGCGAGCGCGGCAGCCGCCAAGTCCCAGCTCGGCTTCATCACCGGCGCACTGCTCGCGCTCGCCGGAGCGGCGCTGGTGATCGGTGCGTTCCTCATCGCCAACACCTTCTCCGTGCTGGTCACCCAGCGCACCCGCGAGCTCGCTGTCATGCGCGCAGCCGGAGCCACCGGCCGCCAGGTCATGACCTCCATCCTTGGCGAGGCGACCGTCCTCGGCATCGCCGGCGCCATCGCCGGCACCGGCACCGGACTCCTCGCAGCCACCGGGCTCCGCTCCCTGTTGGACGCCGCCGGCGCCACCGTCCCGGACGGCCCGACGGTCCTGTCGGCTCGCACGCTGATCGTGGCGCTGGCCGTCGGGATCGGCGTCACACTCATCGCCGCCTTCGGTGCCGCGCGTCGCGCGGCCCGCATCTCCCCGGTGATGGCCATGCGCGAAGGCGCTCTCGGCACAACCGGCGGTCGGGGTCGTCTCCGCTCCGGTGTCGGCGTCGCGTTCACGGCCGCGGGAGTCGCCGCGCTCAGCGTCGGCGGCGCCACCGAGTCGATGCCGGCACTCGGCGCCGGCACCGCCGCGCTGGTGGCCGGGATGGTCGCCCTCGCCCCGATGGTCGCACCCGCCGTGGTGAACCTGATCGGCCGCGGAATGATCGCCCTCACCGGCCGGAGCGTGCCTGCGGGTCTGGCTCGAGAGGCCGCCCGCCGGGCGCCGCGGCGCACCGGAGCGACCGTGATGGCGCTGGCGCTCAGCCTCGCACTGGTGGTCTTCGTCTCCGTCGTCGGTGCCTCGGTCCGCGCGGCTCTGCAGTCCGGGTTCGACGAGGCCATCACCGCCGAGCTCGTGGTGGAGAGCGCACGCGGTGAGATGCTCGGCGGCCTCGAACCCACGACCCTGAAGAAGGTCGAGGACCTGGACGAGGTCGGCACGGTCTCGCCCCTGCGGTTCGGTCACTGGAAGGACTCCGGTGCCACCCGCGCCCTCACCGCGTTCGACCCGACGACGATCGACGACGTGACCGACGTCGACATGGTCGAAGGCAACCTGACCGACCTGCGCGACGGGGTGGTCATCACTGAACGCCAGGCAGCCGAGCGCGGCCTCAACGTGGGCGACACCCTCGCCATGACGTTCGCCCGCACGGGCACGCTCAAGGTGCCCGTCGTCGGACTCATCGACGACGACGACGCGAGAGCGTTGAGCACCGACTACCTGGTCTCGCTCGCCAGCTACCGCGACTGGTTCACCGAGCGTGTCGACGCCACCCTCCTGGTGCGCCCCAGCTCCGGAACCAGCGTCCACGATGCCCAGGTCGCGCTTGAGGACGCCCTCGAGGGCATGCCGACGGTCGAGGTACGAGACCAGGCCAGCGCAGCCGAAGCCCGCACCGCATCCCTGGACGGCATTCTCACCATGATCACCGCCGTGCTGATGCTGACCGTGCTCATCGCCATGCTCGGCATCACCAACACGCTGGCACTGTCCATCATCGAACGCACCCGCGAGCTCGGCCTGCTCCGAGCCGTCGGGATGACACGGCGTCAGTTGCGCACCATGATCCGCACCGAGTCCCTGCTCATCGCCGTCGCCGGCCTGCTCGTCGGAACCACGATCGGCGTCGCAACCAGCGCCTTGTTCGTACGCGCCATCGCTCAGGGAGGCGACCTGCACCTGCGGGTCCCCACCACCGGACTCGCGCTCGTGGCTGCCGTGGGCCTCGTGGTCGGAGTCGTCGGCGGACTCGCGCCCGCCCGCCGCGCCGCTCGGCTGGAGGTGCTCACCGCCATCCGCGAGTGACCAGCGCCGCTCACACCGCAAGCCCCCAATGCAGCCGGGTTCTGCACCAACCCCACGCCCCCTCGGGTGCAGAACCCGGCGTTCTTCCCGGCGCGACAACAGAGTCGCAAGACCCAGAGTCGACACCACCCAGAGAGCCGCAACACCCAGAGCCACCACCGATCACAGGCCCGATAACAGTCGGGGACCCGAGAGAGGCGGCTCCGACCGAGACCCACCCAGGAGGACCCCATGACCGACCAGCTGAACGCCTACAGCACCGTCACCATCCGCCGCGCCAGCGAGAAGGACGCCGACGACGTCCGCACTCTGCTCATCGAGCTCGCCACGCACGAGAACTCCGCCGACGCCGTCCACGCCACCGTCGAGGACTGGCGCCGCATGCTCGCCGACCCGTCCGTGGTGGTCCTCCTCGCCGTCACCGCCGGACAGCCCGTCGGGTACGTCAGCGGCACCCGTCAGCTCAACCTGTGGCAGGGCCGTGACATCTTTGCCATGGACGACCTCTACGTCCGCCCCCAGGTCCGCGACCGCGGCATCGGCGGGCAGCTCATGGCCGCCCTGGCCCAGCACGTCAGCCCCGAGCAGTCCCTCATCACATGGGGCGTCAACCAGGACAACGACGCCGGCCAGCGCTTCTACCAGCGACTGGGAGCCACGCTCCGCACCAAGGTCGTCGCCGCCTGGCGACCCGACGCCTACACCCGCTACCTGCAGGGCCAGGCATGACTGCCACCGACGCACCCCGGCTACTTCTGCGCGAGCTCAGCCAACGCGACACCCACACCATCCAGGCGCTGCTCGAGGCTGACGCGGACTACGCACGCCGCGTCACCGGGGCCCCGGCAAGCCCGCACGCGGCGGTCGACCTGCTCGAGGAGCGGCCACCCGGTCTGCCGGCTGAGCACAAGGTGGTGCTCGGGGCGTACGACGACACCGGTGACCTGGTCGCTGTCATCGACGTGCTGCGCGGGTGGCCCGACGCGCACACGGCACACATCGGACTCCTCCAGACCCATCCCGACCACCAACGGCGCGGTATCGGCCGACGCACCCACGACCTGCTGCTCGACTGGGTCGCCCGCTGGCCCGAGATCCAACGTCTGCGGGCCACCATCGTCGCCACCAACGCCCCGTTCGCCGACCCGTTCTGGACCACGATGGGCTACCGACCGGGCGAGACAGCCACGCCCTACCTGGCCGGTGAGCAGCCGACCACCGCGCTGGCATGGACCCGTGACCTTCCCAACAGTCCGAGCCCGGAACGCTTCGCCGACGTCGGTGACGTGACGCTGTGCTACCAGACCTTCGGCGACCCGGCGTCACCCACGATGCTTCTCATCATGGGGCTGGGCTTCCAGCTGGTGCACTGGCCCGACGCGTTCTGCCGGCAGCTGGCAGATCAAGGACTTCACGTGGTCCGGTTCGACAACCGCGACGCGGGACGCTCCACCCACCTGCCCGGCGGGACGTACACGCTTGACGACATGGCTGACGACGCCGTGGGGCTCCTCGATCATCTCGGAGTTGCGACCGCGCACGTCGTCGGAGCCTCGCTCGGCGCCATGGTGGCGCAGTTGATGGCGATCCGACACCCGGACCGGGTGGCCTCGCTCGCATCACTGATGTCGACGTCCGGCCAGCGCGGGAAGGGCCGCACCTCACCGCTGATCTTCCGTCACCTCCTCGCCCGCCGCCCACGTACGGAGGAAGAAGCCGTCGAACGCCGGGTCCGGATCTTCCGGGCCGTCGGGTCCACCGGACTCGCCCAGGACCTCGACGAACTGCGACGGGCGACAGTCGAGGCGTTCCGACGCGACCCCGACGCCCGCGACGGCCGCCGAAGGCAGCACCGGGCCGTGCGGACCGCTTCGGACCGCACTCGCGCGCTCGCGCGCCTCGACGTGCCCACCGTGGTCATCCACGGCAGCGCCGACCCCATGTGCCACCCCTCCGGCGGGCGCGCGACCGCCGCCGCCATCCCCGGCGCTCGACTCGAGATCATCGAAGGCATGGGCCACGACCTGCCCCCTGCCGCCTGGCCGCGCATCATCACCGCGCTCGCCCACAACGCCCGGACGGCCGACCCCCAGCCCGGGGGATCCCGATGATGCGCAACACCCCGCGGGCCTTCGTCGGGACCGTGATGTTCCGCCTGGAAGACCCGCCCGACGTTGGGGTCTGTGAAGCAGTCGAGCGGCAAGTGGGCGACCTTCCCGGTGTCAGCTTCTGCGACGTCGACGAGGCGGCCGGGGTCCTCATCGTCACCGCTCGCGAGCCGGTGGAGCGCGCCGAGGTGCTGGCAGTCCTGGACCGGCTCGACTGCCGGGTGGCCCAGTGACCGACACACCCGCAAGAAACCTCACCGATCCAGGGGAAAGCTGCGGCAGCAATCCTGTTCCGGTGCCGGGCCGTCTCGGTAAAGTGCCGCCGTGCTGAGGGGACGGGAGGCCGAGCAGTCAGCATTGCGCGCGCTCATCGAACGTGCCGCAGCCGGCGACGGAGCCGCGCTGGTCCTCCGCGGCCAGCCGGGCGTCGGGAAATCCGCCCTGCTCGACGACGCGGTCACGGCCGCCCGGGACGCGGATGAGGGCACGGGTGTGACCGTCCTCCGCACGCGCGGTGTCGAGTCCGAAGCTCCTTTGCCCTTCGCTGCGCTGCACCGGCTGCTGCGTCCGGTGCTCGAGCGCCTCGACGACATCCCAGCCCCCCAGGCGCGCGCGCTGCGCGCCGCCCTCGGTGAAGAAGCCGAAGGTGCTGGCGACCGACGCCTGGTCTACCTCGCCACATTGAACCTGCTCTCCGAGGTCGGCGGAGACCGACCCGTACTCGGAGTCGTCGACGACGCCCACTGGCTCGACGACGCCTCCGCTGCAGCGCTGCTGTTCGTGGCACGACGACTCGAGGGCGAAGCGGTTGCCTTCATGTTCGCCATCCGTGACGACGAGGCCGGCGCCTTCGACACCCCGGAGCTCACGACCATCACCATCACTGGCGTCGCCGCCACCGCTGCCGGGGAGCTCATCGCCGACCAGGCCGCCGCTCCGATCGCTGCGCATGTACTCGAAGAGCTCCTCGAAGTCACCGACGGCAACCCTCTCGGTCTCATCGAGCTGAGCGGTGCGCTCACCCCAGACCAGCTCACCGGACACCAACGCCTCCCCGAACGCCTTCCGCTCACCGAACGGGTCGAGCGCGCGTTCCTGGACCGCTACCGCAAGCTCGATGCCGCAGCCCAGACCGTGCTGCTGGTCGTCGCCGCCGACGACTCCGGCCACCCCGCCATCGTCGCCCGAGCTGCGGCCGCCCTCGGCGCACCCGAGGAAGCGTTCGACACCGCCGAGGAGTCAGGACTGCTCCGCGTCAGCACCGAGGGGCTGATGCTCCGCCACCCGCTCGTACGCTCCGCCATCTACGGAGCCGCCACGAGCTCTCGGCGCCGTCAGACCCACCGGGCCCTTGCCGACGCCTTCGCAGGAACCGCTCACGAGGATCGTCGGGCCTGGCACCTGGCCGCGTCCGTCGATGGCCCGGACCCCGACGTCGTCGCAGCGCTCGACGAAGCCGCACAGCGCTCCAGTCGCCGTGGCGGCCACGAAGCCGCCGCCGCAGCATGGGCCCGGGCCGCGGAGCTCACCCTTGACCCCCACGAACGCGCCCAACGCCTGCTGAACGCCGCCGGAGCCAACCTCGCCGCCGGACGCCCGCTCGAGACCGACCTCCTCACCCGTGCTGCGCTCGTCGACGCCGACGACCCGCTCCTGCGAGCCGACCTCCTGCAGCTCCAGGGCCAGGTCGAGTGGAACACCCGCTCCCTGCACGACGGATACCGGATCGTGTGCCGCGCAGCGGCCACCGCCGCGCCCCACGACCCGGCCCACGCTCGCATCCTCGCGATGCTCGCCTCGGCGCTCGCCTCGTTCGGCGCCCACGCAGTCGACACCCCTTCCCCCTCCACCATCGTCACCGCGCCCGCGCCCGACGCGACCGTGGAGGAGCAGGCGGCCGATGCCCTACTCCGCGGGTTCACCGCCGTCATCGACAACGACTGGGCCAGCGCCGCCACGGCGTTGCGGCGCGCATGGGACCTCCCGCTGCCGGCCACAGCACCGGGCCTGATTCACGCCAACCTCGCCATCGCCACCATGCACCTGGGCGACGACGAACGAGCCATCCGGCTGCACGACCTACAACTCCAGCATGCGCGCGACGCTGGCGCCGTGAACATGATCGAGCACGCCCTGACTCGCGGCGTCGTGTTCCGCATCGCCACCGGGGCGTGGAGCGAGGCCTTCAAGGCCGCCCAGGAAGCTCTGCTTCTGGACCGCAACCTCGGACTCGACGAGCTCGCGGCGTTCCCGCTCGCCGAGCTCGCGGTCATCTCGGCGCTCCGCGGCGACCCGGCCGCCCCCCAGCACCTGCGCGACCTCGACGCCGAACTGGAACGACACCCGCCGCACGGCGCCACGACCGGCCTGGTGCGCGGCCTGGCTCACTGGGCCGCAGCCCGTCAGCTCGACGTCACACCCGCCACGGCCCTGCACCACCTGCAGCAGATCGACCTGCCCGTGGCCCGCTGGCTGACCGCGCTCGACCGCATCGAGACCGCCGTACGTGCCGAGCGCCGAGACCTCGCCGAGAAGTGGCTCGACGAGATCCGCTGCTTCGCCGAAGGAGCCGACATGGCGTGGGCCTGGGCCACCGTCCACCACGCCAGAGCCGTCCTCGGACACGGTGACGCCGAGGAGCACCTCACCAGAGCGTTGGACTGGCACGCCACGTCTCCTCGCCTGCCCGCACGCGCCCGCACCCAGCTCGCCCTTGGCGAGCACCTGCGCCGTCACCGCCGCCGTACCGCGGCTCGCGTCCCGCTGCGTGAAGCGCTCGACACGTTCGAGAGCCTCGGCGCTGCCAGCTGGGCCGAACGCGCACGCCAGGAACTGCGAGCCTCCGGTGAAACTGCCCGCCGCGGCACCAACCTCGTCGCCAGCGACCTCACCCCACAAGAGTCACAGATCGCCGCCCTCGTACGAGAAGGGCTCAGCAACAAGGACGTCGCGGCGCGGCTCTTCATCAGCCCCCGCACGGTCGACTTCCACCTCCGGAACGTCTACACGAAGCTGGGCATCACCTCACGTACTGAGCTCGCGGCACTCACCGGCGACCTCACCTGAAACGCACCGGTCCCCACCCCTCCTCGCGGCGCCACGTGCCGGTCCACGGTCGCGGACCGGGTCGGACCCGGCCCGCGCTCCGCGGATGCTCCCCGGCGAACTCCCCGGTGATTTCCCCGGCGCGACCGGCCCTGCCCGAAGAACACGATGGTGCCTCCACCAACCACCGAGGAGACCGTCATGACCGCCAACCTGCTCATGCACACCGCCGCCAACCACGAGATCCGCCGCCGGCTGCAGGAAGCGGACGAAGCTCGACAGTCCCGGCTGGCGCGGGGACCCCGCCGCTGGCCCACCCGCCCGCGCGGACGTCGCTGACCCCATCCCGGCCGACGCGGCCGCCTCACAGGAGCCCGACGTGACCCGCACCCGCCCACCTACCCCGACCGCCACGTCCTTGCCGCACACCACCGCACTGATCGTGGTCGACGCGCAGCGTGGCTTCGACGAGACCACGTACTGGGGCCCACGCAACAACCCCGACGCCGACCCGAACATCGCCGCCCTCATCACAGCCTTCGCCGCCGCCAGGGAGCCGATCGTCTACGTCCGGCACGCCTCCGCGGACCCGCACAGTCCAGTCCACCGCGATCACCCCGGACACGCGTTCAAGGACTACCTCGAGCAGGTCAGCCCCAGCCTGATCGTGACCAAGAGCGTCAACTCGAGCTTTCACGGCACCCCCGACCTGCACGCATGGCTTCAACGTGAACGCGTGACCGGGCTCGTGGTGTGCGGCATCACCACCAACCACTGCTGCGAGACAACCGCTCGCGTGGCCGGCAACCTCGGCTACGACACGATCTTCGCCTTCGACGCGACGCACACCTTCGATCGCGTCGGGCCGGACGGCCGCACTCTGACGGCCGACGCCCTCACGCACGCCACCTGCACCAACCTTCATGGGGAGTTCGCCACGGTGATGACCACCGCCGCCATCGTGGCGAGGTGCCGCTCGGTCGCGGCGTACCGCAGGGCACCCGCCTCGCGCGACACCGTCACGCCATACGACGAGGGACTGGCAGCGGTGCGGGACTCCGTCTGGATGTCGGTCGAATCGCCGACTGGGGCCCGAATCGCGTTGCAGCACGCGCGACCCCCGGCGACCATCAGCGTTGTGGCGGACGACAGCGACGTTGAAGTAGCCAGAGACAAAGGCCCTCTCAGCCAGTGGGAGGCAGCGCGGATCTGGGCGGCCTCCACTGCTCGGCGCGACGACAAGCCCGAACCCGCCCCCGTGGAGTCAGCATTGCCGATCATCGAGCGAGGTTTGCGTGCTCCCGGCTCGACGCTCCATCTGGCTCTCCGTGGCTCCGATGCGGTCGGCTTCGCTGTCGTGGTCCCGAGCGAGGACGGCCTGGAGATCCTCTACCTCGGGGTTGACCCCAACGCTTGGGGAGCCGGAGTGGCAGGCCACTTGCTGTGCGATGTCACGGACCACGCAGTGGAGACGGCGCGCAAAGCGGTGGACCTTTGGGTCTACGACGACAACACACGGGCCGTGGAGGTGTATCGGCGACATGGGTGGCTCGAAACGGACGAGGTCCGCATCCATGCGACGTCCGGACGACGCGAACAGCGTTTCGTCAGGAACGTGGCAGAGCATGTCGACGAGCTCGAGCACGGCTGAGCGGCAGAGCCCTGCTCCACAGCTTCAGTGACGATGCGGGTGTACCTGCTGCAGGGAGTATCAGATGTTCACCAAGAGGACAGGGCAATCACTCCGGCGGGTGCGTACCGCCTGCACCCCGCGGATGCCACTCATGGCAGTTCTCGCAGGTCAGGGCAGTGAAGCCGTCACTACTGCGACATCTGAGCGCGTCCGTCGTACGAAGAGGCCCCGGTCCCCCTGTGGGACCGGGGCCCCGGGCGTGTGTGCGACGACCACACCGCCTCACCCCGCCGGGACGTAGCGCCGGTACTCCACGGTGAACGTCGCCACGTCGTAGGAGTTCTCCGGTGACGTGATGAAGGTCCATGTCACCGGCAGGTCCATCGCCGGCAGGAAGGGGTCCCCCGTGAGCGACACCGACCTCCACTGGGCGGTCACGGTTGCGTCGCCGGGTCCGACATCGATGCCGTCGAGCCTGCCCTGATCGGGGGACCCCGGCACCGTCGGGCCGCCGGTCGCGGTCACCCGATAGGTGTCAGCAGGTGACTCGGCGAACGGGACGTCCATGCCGAAGTATCCCGCTGTACCCCACTGCCAGGACTCCGTGGCCGGGCGGAAGCTCAGACCATCGGGGAACCGCTCGCTGGGCACCGGCCCGGCACTCTCACCGCAGCCGTTGCATCCCCCGAACTCGGGGCTGTAACGACCGGCCCGGGCAGCAGCCACGGTGGCGCTCCAGATCTCTTCGGCGAGCTGTTCGTGGGAGACCCAGACGTCCTGGCGGTCCCGACTCCGGTTGCCGGCGGGGTCGGACACCACCACCTGGACGACGTATCCGCCGGGCGGCAGGAGTGCACCACCGTCGCGTCGTCCGTACCAGTCGAAGACCGGGGTGTACGAGTTCCGGATGACGCGACGCCACACCAGCTCACCCGCCTGCGTGCGGATCTCGAGGCGCGACCGCGCCAGCAGGCCGTCGTCCCAGAACAGCTCCTCGTCCCAGGCGTTCCACCCATCGCTGAGCCACATCAGCTGAACGCGATCAGTCACCACCGACGCCCGGGGATACACGGTCGGCCGAGTGGCGACCAGCCTGCCTGACAGCTGGGTGTCCACCTGGATGGCCGATCGAGCCGTTTCTCTCCGGGGCCCGGTCACTGCTGTCGACGTCGCCGAGAAGGTGTTGTCACGCACCCTCCTGCCGCCGTCGGTCCTGCCGTCCCAGGTCCAGGAGTGTCGACCTGCGGACAGCGTCCCCAGCCGGGCGCGCCGCACCAGGGCCCGCCGTGGATTGCGCACGGTGATCGTCACCCGCGCCGGGGCGTCCAGCCTGAAGCGAATGCGGCCTCGATCCTTCCGATGGTCGCCGTCGGGTGAGAAGGCGACGTGGTCCGTCGCCGTGATCAGTGTCGTCCCCGCGTCTGGACGCTGACGAGTAGACGACCTCGCGTCCGTGGCGTTCGCCGGCGACACCACGGCGAGTGCGAGACCCGTCGCGATGCTGCTCAGCACAGCGGCAACCCGTCGTCCCGGCCCCGTGCTCCGCATCATGCCCCACACCTCCGGTCCGTCCGACCCACGCGGGCGTCTGACCACTTCCAGCCAAGCGCGGCGGGCACCCTGGCAACAGGGCCGGACGGCTCCCCCTACCCCAGGTGGTCCCGGGACTCCGCCACGGAACGCTGATCCGCGCCGGAAGCGCTGCCCGCGGATCCGCGGCTGGCCAGGCGGCGTCCGGCGGGAGCAGCGAGTGCCCGTCGACCATCGGTCTCTTCCTGACCACCCCTCTCGGGACGGTCAGGAGCCGAGGAGCTCCTCCATGGTCGCGATCTCGGCCGTCTGGGTCGTGATGACCTGGCCGGCCAGCTCGACAGCGTCCTTGAACTGGCCGTCCGACTGCTCGGTCTGCGCCATCTCGACCGCGCCCTCGTGGTGCTCGATCATCATGTCCAACCACATGTCCTGGAACTCGGCGTCGGAGGAGTTCTCCAGTTCATCGAAGTCGTCGGCCGTCATCATGCCCGGCATGTCGTCGTGACCCATGTCGTCCATGTTGTCGGACATGTCGTCCATGTCGTGGCCGCCGTTGACGTGGTCGCGCATCGTCGCCGGCACGTCCTCGCCCCACGTGGTGAGCCAGTCCGCCATCGTCTCGATCTCGGGACCCTGGGCCTCCCGGATGTCCTCGGCGAGAGCCTGGACCTCCGGGTCGAGGTCACGGTCCAGGGTCAGGTCGACCATCGAGAGCGCCTGCGCGTGGTGGGTGATCATGTCGCTGGCGAAGGTGACGTCGGCATCGTTGTGCTCGGTCGTGCTGACCTCGGCCTTGGTGGCCGCATCCGAGCTGTCGTCGCCACAGGCAGTGAGGCCGACGCCGAGGGCGAGGGTCAACGCGAGGGCGCCGAGGGCGCGCGTACGGGTCGTGGTCTTGCTGTGCATGAGGTTCTCCTGGAAGGTCAGGTGGCGTGTTCGGGCAGGCAGGGGCGCGACACCCGACTGGAACGCCGAGCCGGACGTGCAGTTCAGGCTCAGCGGTGGCGGGTGGTCGCCGGGCCTGTCAGCACCTGATGACGGAGAACTGCCACTCGTGGGGCGGGCCGGTTCCGCGCACCCGCTGCAACGCCCGTTCGCGCACGGCAGCGGGCTTGAACGCGGCCGGCAGCAGCAGCCGGAGGACGCCGGCGGCGAGGACCACGAGCAGCGTGAGCGCGGCGGCGGCGAGCATGACGACGCACAGCATGACGGTGCTCACCATGTCGCGCCCCGAGCCGCCACCGCCGGCGGTGCTGGCGGCAGTGGTGTGACCCTCGTGGGAGTCCCCCACTTCCATCGCGGTGTCGTGGCCCGATGGCATGCCGCTCATCGGGCTCATCGCGATCATCGAGCTGGTGTGCGCGGCGCTCGCGGTCCTGTCGGTGGTCGCGGCGGGGGCGCCGTGGCTGGGCAGGGCGTGCATGCCGAGGATGCCGACGACCAGCGCGGCAACGAGCGCGGCCAGTCCCACACGGCTGGAGGGCCGCGCAGCCGTCGACACCCGCAGCTGCCTGCGGGTGACGGCGGTGGGAAGCACGGGCTTCATCGCTTCTGATGGTACGGAGCGGCTGGTGTCACGCAAGCCTCTGGGTCCGCAGTCGCAGCGCGTTGACGATCACACTCACCGACGACAGCGCCATCGCCGCCGCGGCGATGACCGGCGACAGCAACCACCCGAACACGGGGTACAGCACACCAGCCGCGATCGGGATGCCCGCGGAGTTGTAGCCGAAGGCGAGCCACAACCCGATGCGAACGTTCTGCATCACGGCGTGGGAGAGCTGACGTGCGTGGGCGATGCCGTTCAGGTCGCCTCGCAGCAGGGTCACCCCGGCCGACTCCATCGCCACGTCGGTGCCGGTGCCCATCGCCAAGCCGACGTCGGCGGCCGCGAGCGCGGGAGCGTCGTTGACGCCGTCCCCGGCGAACGCGACGACGCGGCCCTCGGCGCGCAGCTTGTTGACGACGTCGGCCTTGTGGTCGGGCAGCACCTCGGCCTCGACGCGGTCGATGCCCAGGTCGCCAGCGACCGCGGAGGCGGTGACCACGTTGTCGCCGGTGAGCATGATGACCTCGATGCCCTCCTTGCGCAGCGCCGCCAGCGCGGCCGGGGTGGTCTCCTTGACCTGGTCGGCGACACCGATGACACCAGCCGGGGTGCCGTCGACCGCGACAAGTACGGCGGTGGCCCCGGTGCGTCGCAGCCGGTCCGCGGACTCGGACAGGCTGGCCGGGTCGACGTCCCGGGACGTGAGGAAACCGGCGGTGCCGATGAGGACCTGGTGTCCCTCGACGGTGCCCAGGACGCCCTTGCCGGCGGGTGCGTCGAAGTCAGCCACCTCCGGCAGCCTCGTCACGCCCGTGGACTCGGCGGCCTGAGCCTTGTCGACGATGGCGCGGGCGAGCGGGTGCTCGGAGGCGTTCTCGACCGCGGCCGCGAGCCTCAGGAGCTCCGTCTCGGTGTGCCCGGTGTACCCGTCGGCCAGCTCGACGGCGGTCACAGCGGGCTTGCCTTCGGTCAGTGTGCCGGTCTTGTCGACGACGACGGTGTCGACCTTCTCCATCCGCTCCAACGCTTCGGCGTTCTTGATGAGGACACCCATCTGAGCCCCGCGACCGACCCCGACCATGATGGACATCGGTGTGGCCAGACCGAGGGCACACGGGCAGGCGATGATGAGGACGCTGACCGCGACCACGAGCGCGTGGGTGAGCCTCGGGTCGGGGCCGACGAGCGCCCAGACCGCGAACGCGAGCACGGCGATGCCGATGACAGTGGGCACGAACACGGCCGACACGCGGTCGACGGTGCGCTGGATGGGTGCGCGGGAGCGTTGGGCCTCGGCGACCATCTGCACGATGCGCGACAGCATCGTGTCGCGACCCACCGCGTCGGCTCGGATGAGGAGCGCACCGGTCTGGTTGAGGGTGCCGCCGATGGCGTTGTCACCCACCGCCTTGGTGACCGGCATCGACTCGCCGGTGACCAGGGACTCGTCGACGGCGGACCTGCCGGCCTCGACGAGACCGTCGACGGGGACCTTCTCGCCGGGGCGGACACGGAGCAGGTCACCCAGCTGCACCTGGTCGAGGGTGACCTCCTCGTCGGTGCCGTCGTCCCGGACGCGGCGGGCCGTCTTCGGGGAGAGGTCGAGGAGCGCCTTGATGGCACCCGACGTCGCCTCGCGCGCGCGGAGCTCGAGGACCTGACCCAGCAGGACGAGGGTCGTGATGACGGCAGCGGCCTCGAAGTACACGTCCACCGCGCCGTCCATGCGGAACGCCTCCGGGAAGATGCCCGGCGCCACCGTCGCGACGACGGAGAACAGCCACGCGACGCCGGTGCCCATCGCGATGAGCGTGAACATGTTCAGCTTCATCGTCCGGACGGAGGCCCAGCCGCGGGTGAAGAACGGCCAGCCGGCCCACAGCACGACCGGTGTGGCGAGCACGAGCTGGGTCCAGGCCGACTCCGTGGCGGTGACGTTGTCGTGGAGCCACGGGACGAGGTCGCGGCCCATGCCGAGGATGACGACCGGGATGGACAGCGCCACGCCGAACCAGAACCTGCGGGTCATGTCTCGCAGCTCCGGCGACGGACCGGAGTCGACGGTGACCATCACCGGCTCGAGCGCCATCCCGCAGATCGGGCACGACCCGGGCCCCGGCCTGCGGATCTCAGGATGCATCGGGCAGGTGTACTCGACGACCTCGCCCTCACCCGGCGTGGGCGGCTCTCCTCCAACCTGGCTGCCGTGCGCATGGTGCTCGGCGTGACCGTGGTCGTGACCGGCATCGTGCGACCGCCGACCCGCGTACTGGTCGGGGTTGGCGACGAACGTGTCCTTGCAGCCGGCCGAGCAGAAGGAGAACTGCTCACCGTGGTGGTCGACCGTGTGCTCGGTGGCACGAGGGTCGACGCTCATCCCACACACCGGGTCGTTGACCTGGTGCGTGGTGGTCATGTCCGGGCGCGGGTCGCTGGTCATGTCCACAGTGTACCCCCGGGGGGTATGGCTGGATCCCGACCGACGCCGGCCTCGGTCGCCTGAAGCAAGTCGACCACGTCCTGCGTGGCCACGAGGGTGGCCGCATGCTGGACGAACACCACGGGAAGGCGGGCGTTGCCGAACGCGTCGACGAGGTCCGCGATGTTCCGACCCGCGTCGCGGTTGTTGCGGCGCCCCCATCTCGGGTCGTCGAACGCATCCCGGGCGTCGATCACCACCGGTGCGGTGTCAGGGCGTCGTACGCCGTCCATGTCGGCTCCTCGCGCTCGGGTGGACGCTGGGTGGCGCCGTTCCCGTCACGATGGACAGGGTTGCTGTCGCGCTGCTGTCCGCTTCCTGTCGCCGTGGGCGCTGATGTCTTCAGGACGCCATGAGGGACAGCAATGCCGCCAGGTCACGACGCTCGTGCGGCGGCGCGGGCCGGGCCGCCGATGCACGGACGTCGGCCGCCTCCACGAGCAGCCGCCTCGCCTCGTCCTGCTCGCCCCCCGCCGACCTCAGGCGTGCCAGGCTCTCGAGCGAGGTGGCGACGAGCCCCGGCTCACCGACCGCCCGGCCGACAGCCAACGACTGCTCGAACCGGAGGACCGCGTTGTCCAGGTCGCCGTCGGCCTCGTCGCAGCGTGCGAGGCCGGCCAGGGACAACCCCTCAGGCACCGGCGTCCCCAGGACCGCGAACCCGGCCATCGCCGCGTCGTACGCGTCCCGTGCTGTCGGCCAGTCCTCGTGCACCTGGGCGACCAGCGCCCGGCCGTACGTCGCGAGCACCTCCCCCGCCCCGTCGCCGACCTGCCGTGAGGCGGCGGCAGCGCGGTCGAAGAGGTCGCTCGCAGCGGCGACGTTGCCCAGGTGCAGCTGTCCGACCCCGAGGTCGGCGAGCGCCCACTGCACGGTGTTCCACAGTCCGGCGTTGGCCGCGACGTCGATGGCCTCCTCCAGGACGCGGGCGCTCTCCTCGTAGCGGCCGAACTGACGCAGTCCCCAGCCCAGGTGGTAGAGCACGGCGGAGAGTCCCCACGGGTCGTCGAGGCGGCGGAAGGAGGAGGCCGTTGCCCGCCCGAGGGGCACGGCGCCGGCCTCGTCGCCGGTCTTGAGGGCCGTCTCCATGCGGACGAAGCCGATCACCGCGCTCCCCCATGGGTCGCCGTCCTCGTCGAACTGGGCCTCCGCCTCGCTCAGCAGTCGTTCGCGCTGCGCGGGCTCGGCGCCGGTCACCCACTGGACTGCGAGCAGCACACGAGACAGAGCTGCACGGGATGGCTCACCGAGCTCGTCGAACAGCAGGAGGCTCTCACGTGCCGTCTCCTCACAGCGCGGGCTGGGGTGCACGAGGCACGCGCGGGGGCGTTCGACGAGCGAGACCGCCTGCAGGGCGCTCGCTCGAGCCGATGGGCTGCCGTCATGGGCGGCGAGGAGCCGGCCGAGGACTTCCCGGCCCTCCATGTGCCGACCCAGGTGCCAGAACAGGCCCAACGAACCCGCCATCGACAGCGCCGCGTCCGGATCGCCGCCGGGGCCTCCGAGCCAGGACAGGGCGGCACGGATGTTGGGCTGGTCGGCGCGCAGCGCGTCGAGGGTCGAGCGCTGACCGTGGCCCCGCAGCGACATCTCCGAGTCCATGGCCAGGTCGCGGAAGTGCTCGGCATGTCGGCGAGCCAGGTCGTCGGTCCCGCCGCGGGCGACGAGCCGCTCGGCGGCGTAGTGCCGGATCGTCTCCAGCATCCGGTAGCGGGTGGTGGGACCGGGCTCGACGACCACCATCGACCGCTCGATCAGCCGGCCGACGACGTCGAGCACCTCGCCGGACCCCATCGCAGGGTCGGAGACGATCTCCTCGGCTGCGTGGAGGGTCCACCCTCCCTGGAAGACGGACAGGCGCTCGAAGACCTTCTGCTCGGCCTCTCCCAGGAGGTCGTAGCTCCAGTCGACCGTCGCTCGCAGCGTCTGCTGGCGCGCCTCGGCGGTCCGGGTGCCGGAGGTCAGGAGCGTGAAGCGCTGGTCCAGCCGACCGGCGATGTCGGCGGGTGACAGCGCCGACGTCCGCGCGGCAGCCAGCTCGATCGCGAGGGGGATCCCGTCCAGCGATCGGCAGATCCGTCCGATCGCCGCCAGGTCCCTCTCGTCGAAGACCGACCCGGGACGCACTGCCCGGGCCCGCTCCACGAAGAGCTGGGCCGCTGGGAAGTCGAGCACCCGGCCGGGAAGGACGTCGTCCGCCGGGGTCTCGAGGGGCCCGACGGAGACCTGCACCTCGTCGGGCACCGCGAGAGCCTCCCGGCTGGTGGCCATCACGGTGACGTGCGGGCAGCGGCCCAGGACGTCGTCGACGAACGACGCGACCGCATCGACGACGTGCTCGCAGTTGTCGACCATCAGCAGGAGCTGCTTGTGGCCCAGGAAGTTGATGACCCGCTGCCGGACGTCACGGTCGCCCGCCGCGCCGTCCATCGGCACTCCCAGCGCGTCCGCCACGGCCATCGGCACCTGGTCGGGATCGTTGATCGCCGCGAGACGGACCCCGAACGCGCCGTCCTCGAAGTCGCCGGCCACGCGTGCCGTGGTGGCCAGCGCGAGGCTGGTCTTGCCGGCCCCTCCCGGGCCGATGAGCGACAGGAGCCGGGTCTCCCCCACCAGCCCGGCGAGGGCGTCGAGCTGGGCATCTCGACCGATCAACGGCCGGACGACGGTCGGGAGGTTGGTGGCCCGAGCCGCCTCGGTCGAGCGCGGCCGCTGGGTCGGTACGACGACCGGTGCCGGCGGTGCCAGGTCGGTGGGGCCGCCCAGGGACGGCTCCTGCCGCAGCACCCGCTCGTGGAGGGAGCGGAGCGACAGCGACGGCTCGAGCCCCAGCTCCTCGTCGAGCTCGTCCCGGGTGCGGGCGAAGACCTCCAGCGCGTCCGCCTGCCGCCCACTGCGGTACAACGCGACCATCAGCAGGCCCGCCACCGCCTCCAGCGTCGGGTCCGAAGCCACGACGGGCTCGAGCTGGGCGACGACCTCGGCGTGCCGCCCGAGGGCCAGCGCCACCTGGGCCCTCTCGGTCATCGCCGCGATCTTCAGCTCGGACAGGCGCGCCGCCTCGGCGATCGCCCACTGCTCGGTCGAGAAGTCGCTCAGGGGGTCGCCGGACCAGAGCGACAGGGCGTCGTCGTAGCGCGCGAGCTGCTCTGAGGTGTGCCTGTCCGGAGCGCCGGTCGCGTTGCACGCCCGTGCCTCACGGAGCTGCTGCTCGAACACGTGAGCGTCGACCTGGGCCGGGTCCACGTCCGCCCGGTATCCCACGCCCTCACGTGCGACGACGTCCTCCAGGCCGACCGCCTTGAGCGCGCGGCGCAGCTTGGAGACCCGGATCTGCAGGGCGTTCATGGGGTCGACCGGCAACGTGGATTCCGACCACAGCCGATCGACCAGGAGGGTGGCCGGGACCGTCCGCCCGGGCGCCAGCAGGAGCTGCGCCATGAGCGCGCGCTCAGCAGCCCCCGGAAGCTTGGCCGCCTGGCCGTCGACGGTCATGCCCATCGGCCCGAGCAACCGGAACTGCGCCTGAGCCATGTCCCTCCCATCGTGACGTGCTCATGGTCCCGCTCGCCCGCCGTGCTCGCAATCGCGGCGGGGCCCCGGATGGCGCGGAGGGTGGTCGCGGTCGCTGGGCCCGCCTCCGACCTGACGGTCAGGATGCCTCGACGGTGAAGGGCACGGTCACCACGTCGCCGTCGGCGAGGCGGAACTGGCCCCACATCCGGTAGAGGCCCGGGGACTCGAACTCGGCGTGGACGTCGAGCTCGGGTCCGAACTCCTGACCGGGCACGGCGAACACCGGACGTCCGTCCTCGTCCTCGACCTCGGCGTGCTCGTGGGCGAAGGTGAGCGCGTCACCGCGCATCACCACCACGTGGCCCGCTGCCGCGAGGAACGGCCGGAGGTCGTCGACCGGGCGGCCGGTGCGCGCGTCGGTGAACGAGAAGTGCAGGTCGTTCCGCTCGCCCACCTCGGGCTCGCCCTCGAGCTCCACCCGTACGCCGTCGACCTCGACGACGCGCTCAGAGACCACGAGCGGCTCGGGAGCAGGAGCGGCCCCACCGACGGTCACGACCTGGCGCTGGTGGACGTCGGCCATCTCCCCACGCTGCCGGAACTCCGTGTTGACCACGTAGCGGCCCGGCGTCGGGAACGTGAGCTCGACGTCCAGCTCACCAGGACGGCCCGTCGGCTCGGGGTGGACGTGGGCGAAGGTGCCCAGGTCGTCCCTCGTCGCGATCAGGTGCATCCACGCCTCGTGACTGCGGGTCACGTCGGTGACGGGCTCCCCCGTGGTCGCGTCGACGACGGACGCCGTGACCGTGGTCGGCACGCCGGCGCGGACGTCGCTGGGAACCTGCAGCTGCACGGAGAGACCGGCTTCGATGGCCTCGGTGGGCGGGACCTCGGCGGTCATCATGGTGCTCATGGCCGGCCGCATCGGCATGCCGGTGCCCTGCATCCAGGCGAGGGTGCCGTTCATGCCGCGCTCGGCGAAGTCCATCCGACTGACCGCGGTCAGCCCACCGCCGATCGCCAGGGCCACCGTCGCGACCCCGGCGAGGTAGGCGTACTGGCCGACACGGTGGCGCAGCGGCGGCGACAGGATCTCGGCCACCGAGCCGGGCCGGCGGAAGCGTCGGAGCCGGAGTGCGTTGCTCAGCACGCTGACCGAGCTCATCACCATCGCGGCGGAGGCCAGCACCGGGTCGAGCAACAGTCCGTCCCAGGCGTACAACGCACCGGCCGCGACCGGGATGAGGAGCACGTTGTAGCCGAACGCCCAGACGAGTCCCTGGCGCATGGTGGTCACGGTGCGCCGCGAGAGGGCGATGGCCGAGACGATGCTGCGCAGGTCGCCGCCGATCAGGGTGATGTCCGAGGCGGCGATGGCGACATCGGCACCGGTGCCGATCGCGATCCCGACCTCGGCCTGGGCGAGGGCGCCGGCGTCGTTGATGCCGTCGCCGGCCATCGCGACGACGTGCCCCTCGGCCTGCAGCCGGGCCACCTGCGCGGCCTTGTCGGCCGGCAGCACCTCTGCCATGACGTGGCGGACTCCGACCTGAGCGGCGACCGCCTGCGCGGTGGCCGCGTTGTCCCCGGTGATCATCCACACCTCGAGGCCGAGTGCCTCGAGCTGGGCGATCGCCTCGGCGGACTCGGGCTTCACGGTGTCGGCGACGCTGATGACCGCCGCGGCCTCGTCGTCGACGGCGACGTACATCGGCGTCTCACCGCGCTCGGCGGCGCGGGCCGCGACCTCCTCCAGCTCGGCGACGTCCGTGCCGGCCAGCCCCATCAGTGCCAGGTTGCCGACGCGGACCCGACGTCCCTCGACGACGGCGTCGATGCCGTGCCCCGGGACGGCGTCGAACGACGTCACCTCGGCGAGCTCCGTCCCGGTGTCACGGGCGCGGTCGACGATCGCCTGTGCCAGAGGGTGCTCGCTGCCGGCCTCGGCGGACGCCACCAGACCGAGCACCTCGGCCTCGCTCCACCCCCCGCGGGTGGTGATCCCGGTGAGGGCGGGACGTCCGTGGGTGATGGTGCCGGTCTTGTCGAGCACGACAGCGGTCAGCCGGCGCGCCTGCTCGAGCGCCTCGCCGTTGGAGATGAGGATGCCGAGCTCGGCGGCACGGCCGGTGCCGACCATGATCGCGGTCGGCGTGGCCAGGCCGAGCGCGCACGGGCAGGCGATGATCAGCACGGCGATGGTGGTGCTGATGGCCATCGTCAGGTTCTCGGTCTCCGGGCCGAAGACGGCCCACAGGACGAAGGTGAGGGCGGCGCCGAGGATGACGGTCGGCACGAACACCGATGACACCTGGTCGGCGAGCCGCTGGAGCGGGACCTTGCTGCCCTGGGCGTCCTCGACCAGGCGGATGATCTGGGCCAGGGCGGTGTCCTCACCGACGGCGGTGGTGCGGATCAGCACGGACCCGGTGGTGTTGATCGTGGCGCCGATCATCGCGTCGCCCGTGGACTTGTCGACGGGAAGGCTCTCACCGGTCAGCATCGACTCGTCCACCGTGGTGGTGCCGCTGGTGACGACGCCGTCCACCGGGACCTTCTCCCCGGGCCGGATGCGTACGACGTCACCCACGACCACCTCCTCGACGGGGAGGTCGACCTCGACGTCGCCCCGCACGACGCGGGCGGTCTTGGGGGCCAGGCCCATCAGCGCGGAGACGGCCTCGGCCGTGCGCTTCTTGGCGCGCGCCTCCATCCACTTCCCCGCGAGCACGAGCGCGACGATGATCAGCGAGGTCTCGTAGTAGACGTGGAGCGGGAGGCCCCAGCTCTCGGCCAGTCCCGGCCAGAGCGTCACGAAGGTGCTGTAGCCGTAGGCCACGCCCGTTCCGAGCGCCACCAGGGTGGTCATGTTCGTGGTGCGGTGCCTGGCTGCCGCCCACGCCGACGCGTACAGGTCGCGGCCCGCCCAGAACTGCACCACGGTGGCGACGACGAAGATCGCCGGCATCAGCCAGTCCATGGTGTCGATGTAGAGCGGCACGTACATCAGGCCCATCAGCCCGAGCCCGGTGGTCAGTGCCACCTGCCACTTGCGCTTCAGGCGGTTCAGCGCGCGGTCCCGCTCCTCCGCAGCCTCGACGTCGCCACCACGCTGCTCGGGTGTGGCCGGCTGCTTCCCGGTGTGCCGAGGCGTGGCGGTGTACCCGGCCTTGGTGACAGCGGCGGTCAGGCCAGCCACGTCGATCGCGCCGGGGGCGAACCTGACTGATGCGACCTCGGTGGCGAGGTTGACCTTGGCCTCGGCCACGCCGTCGAGCTTCAGGAGCGACTTCTCGATCCGGCGTACGCAGGAGGCACAGGTCATCCCGCCGATGTCCAGCGTGCAGGTCTCGTAGGCCTCGTTCGGCTGAGGGCTCGCGGCCGGGCGTCGGCCCGCGTCTGCGGGTGTCGTGGCGTGGGTGGTGGTCATGGGTGCTCCAGGTGGTGGGAGGAGTGGTGCTCCGAGGTTCAGCGGCGGGGTTGTCGTCCCCCTGTCCAGCGGTTGTCCTGTGGGTCGGCGGGCGGCGGGCACTGGAAAGCCGCGCTCCGGAGGGGCAGGGGGCTCCGCCTCCGGAGCGCGGCGGCTCGTCAGACCAGCTGGTAGCCGGCCTCCGCCACTGCCTCACGCACCTGCTCGGTGGTGACCGGCTCGCGTGTGGTCACGTGGACCTTTCCCGAGGCGAGGTCGACGTCGACCGCGGACACGCCCTGCAGAGCGCTGACCTCCTCGGTCACGGAGCGAACGCAGTGGTCGCACGTCATGCCGACGACGTCGTAGGTCTCGGTGGTGCTCATGGTGGTTCTCCTTCTCTAGGTGGCGCCGGCCGTCGGGGCCGGACGTGGTGGGACCGTCAGACCGTCGCGGGCTGCTCGTCGGTCTCGGTGGTCGCGGGTGAGGCGGACCGCAGCCAAGCCCTCGCGACGAGAGCACCTGCGGCCGCGATCGCTGCAGCGCCGAGCAGGCCGGCGGAGAAGCCGTCCGTCTGTGCGGCCGCGTCACCGACGCGGTCGGCGCCGAACGCCGAGGCCAGGGCCGTCATGGCCGCGAGCCCGAGGGCAGACCCGACCTGGTAGTTCGTGCTCACGATGCCGGACGCCAGACCACCCTCCTCGGGCGCGGCCGAGGACAGCGCCAGGCCGAGCGACGGGATGAACGCCATCGCCATGCCAGCAGCCGTCACGAGCGACGCGGGCAGGATGTCGGAGACGAAGCTGCCGTCGGGCCCGATGAACGACAACCAGACGAGACCGATCGCGAGGACCGCGAGCCCGGCGACCGTCATGGTCTGCGGACCGAACCGGCCGATCAGGCGCGGTGCCACCGCGATCATCCCGACCATGATCGTGATCGTCAGGGGCAGCAGCGCGGCGCCGGAGGCGAAGGCACCCAGGCCGAGGACCTGCTGCAGGTAGAGGTTGACGAAGAAGAACATCGGGATCCAGGCGGCGCCCAGCATGAACTGGGCGAAGTTCGCTGCTGCGAGGTTGGGCGCACGGAAGATGCCCAACCGCATGAGCGGTTCACGCCGCTTGGCCTGCAGCAGGACGAAGACGCCCAGCAGGGCGATGCCCGCTGCTCCCGACAGGAGCGTCACCGGCGAGGTCCAGCCGGACTGCGGGGCAGTCACCACCCCGAACACCAGCGACGCCAGGCCGCCAGTCACGGTGACGGCGCCGGCCACGTCGAGCGATCCGGGCCGGGTCGCGCCCTGCGGCATCACCCCACGCATCGTGGCCAGGACGACCGCGGCAAGTGGCAGGTTGATGAAGAAGACCCACGGCCAGCTGGCGTACTCGGTGAGCACCCCGCCGAGGAAGACACCCGCGGTGCCGCCGGCAGGAGCCGCGGCGCCGTACAGGGCCAGGGCCTTGGTCAGCTCGCCCGGGCTCGCACCGAAGATCGTGAACAGCAGCGTGAGCGCGGCCGGCGCGATCAGCGCCGAGCCGGCGCCCTGGACGGCGCGGCCGACCAGCTCGGTGGTCGGGTCGGCGGCGAGGCCCGCCACCAGGGAGCCGGCGGCCAGGATCGCCCACCCGGCGCCGAAGACGCGGCGGGCGCCGAACAGGTCCGACAGGCGCCCGCCGAGGAGCAGGAGGCCACCGAAGGCGACGACGTAGGCGTTGAACACCCAGGTGAGGCCTTCGGGGCTGAAGCCGAGGTCGCGCTGCATCTCGGGCAGCGCGACCCCGATGATCGAGGTGTCCATGATGACCATGAACTGGGCCGCGGCGATGAGCCCCAGAGCCAGCCAGCGTCGGCTGCTCGGGGCCCCCGCGGGCGTGTGGGTGGAAGACATGCTGATGCCCTTCTGTGAAGTGGGTCGAATGGATGGCGTGCCCCCGCGGTGCGATCCCCGGCAGGGGTGCCGTGCAGGTGACGTTCGGTGCGAAGGTTGCCGGCGGGTCCTGTCCCGGTGCTGTCCCGCCGCTGTCGCGGTCACGGTGCTGGCCCCGCGGGAAGGTCAGGCCCTTCGCACGACCGGCCGGTAGGTCGTCCCCTCGAAGGCTGCGAGCACGTCGGCGTGGGTCATGGAGCCGACGAGGTGGACGGTCGAGTGCACGGGATCGGCCACCACCCGCTCGACGCCGGTCACGTCGCGCAGTCGCGCGGTGACCTCACGTACGCAGCGGCGGCACGACATGCCGCTCACGGTCAGCTCCATCTCGTCCATCTCGTTGCCAGCTCACTTCCCGAGGCATCAGTCCTGTCGTGGTGAGCCGAGCGTGCGCTCGGGCGCTGTCCACTCGCTGTCCGTGCGGACAGCGATCGAGCAGGGCTCCCCCCGGCCGGACGGCACTGCTGGATGCAGCCCACGTGCCCGCTGTCGCCTGGTCCGCTGCGCGGACAGCGCTCGGACAGAGAGGCGCAAGCCCGCGGTCGCAAGGTCGTCCCAGACACCACGACGTTTCTCGGATCACACGAAGGAAGTGGACGACATGGCTTCATCAATCACCATCGAGGAAGAGACCGGGACCTACCACGCCCGTCCCCGCCGACAGCACAACGGCTACTACGCCGGCGACTTCTCCGGACAGCCGCTCCGGCTGCTGACGTACAAGGACGGCCAGTACCAGACGGTCGTCGTCCGGTCGGCGTCGTGAGCGCGACCGGCCTGGAGGCCTCAGGAGTACGGCCCGGGCGCCGGTGCGAGAGCACGCACCCCGAACCACGACCCACCACCTCAGCCCGAAGGAGCACGGCCATGACCACGTACCACCTCCAGATCAACGGCTCGTCCGACGCGGCCCGAGCCCGCCGACTCGAGTCGCGCCTCCGCCGGCTGGGCGGCGTCACCGACGCAACGGCAGGCAGCACCGGAGACGTCGTCGTCCGTGGCGGAGGAGGACTCCTGCCGCTCATCACCCGCGCGCTCACCGGGGCCGGCTACGAGGTCGCCTCCGACCGGGCCGCACACCGGAACCCGTCCGTCACCCGCTGGTACCGCCAGGGCTGGCTGACCGACTCCATGCGCTGAGCCAGACCGAGAGAAGGCGAGACCGATGCGCGCGATGACCTCGACGACCCGGCCCCGGACCGCGAGCAGGACCCCCGGATCCGCTCCGGCCTGCTGGTGCGGACAGGAGCTCGACACCGTCCGCCACGGCCACTGCCCCCGGTGCGGGCGCAGGCGCCCCACCTTCCCGTCCTGACGTGGCCGCACCCGTCGACCGCACAGCAGCCGTGATCCCCGAGGAGACCCGATGAGAGCCGCAGTAGTCGGCACCGAGCCGAACGAACCACCCGTGCGTGTCACGGACGTGCCCCGCCCCCACGCCAGGGACGACTGGGCCGTCGTACGCCTGGAGCGCGCCAGCCTCAACCGTCTCGACGCCATGATGCTGGACCAACGGACCTCCGAGGCCCCTGGCGCCGTCTTCGGCTCGGACGGCGCGGGAGTCATCCACGAGCTCGGCGCCGATGTCCCCCCTTCTGCCGGCTGGTCCGTCGGTGACCAGGTCGTCATCTCGCCCTCGCTGCACTGGGGGCGGGACGAGCGCGTCCCGTCCTCCGAGTACGAGATCCTCGGCTCCCCCACCCACGGCACCCACGCCGAGTACGTCGCGGTCCCGGCCGCCAACCTGCACCCCAAGCCCCAGCACCTCAGCTGGGAGGAGGCAGCAGCGCTGCCCATGGCCGGCCTCACGGCGTGGCGGGCGCTCGTCAGCCGCGGTCGCCTCACGGAGGGCGAGACCGTGCTGGTGGGGGCCGCTTCGTCGGGCGTCGGCACGGCAGCCGTCCAGATCGCCGCCGCGGCCGGCGCCCGGGTCGTGGCCGTCACCGCCTCGCGCGCCAAGTCCGACGAGGCTCTCGAGCTCGGCGCTGCCGTGACGGTCGACCGCACGGCCGGCGACGTCGTCGCGCAGCTCCGGGCCGCCACGGGCGGCCGCGCCGACCTGGCGCTGGACCCGACCGGCAACCTGTGGGGCCCGTTCGTCGAGAACCTCCGGCCCGCCGGGCGGCTCGTGGTGGTGGGCAAGATGGCCGCAGCCGTCGCGACCCTCGACGTCCAGTCGGTCTACTGGAAGCAGCTGGACGTCCTCGGCTCCTCGATGGGCAGTCCCCAGGACTTCGCGTCGCTGCTCGCCCAGGTGACGACCCACCGCTGGGCGCCCCGCGTGGACAGCGTCCACCCGCTCACCGACATCGACGCCGCCTACGCGCGCCTCGATGCGGCCGACCGCGTCGGCAAGGTCGTCCTGGACGTCCGCGCCTGATGCACGGCACGCACACCACACACCCGGGACCACCTGACCACCCGTTGCGCCCGCACGCCCTGGGCCCCGAGACCGACTGACCAGACAGGAAGCCACCATGACCACCTCCAGCAGCCCCGGCTCGTGGGGCGCCGCGATCACCACGGCGGTCGCTCCCGTCGCGTGGGGGACGACGTACGTCGTCACGGCGCACCTCCTGCCCGACGGACGTCCGCTCTTCGCAGCCGTCACCCGCGCCCTCCCGGCCGGGCTCATCCTGCTGGCCGTGTCCCGACAGCTCCCGCACGGCCGGTGGTGGTGGCGTGCCCTGGTCCTCGGACTGCTGAACTTCGCAGCGTTCTTCCCGCTGCTCTTCCTGTCCGCCTACCGGCTTCCCGGCGGCGTCGCGTCCACCGTCCAGGCCGCATCCCCTCTGGTGGTCATGGCTCTCGCGTGGCTCGTCCTGCGGGAGATCCCGGGCCGACTCCGCGTGCTCGGTGGAATCGTGGGGCTGGTCGGAGTCGGGTTGCTCGTCCTGCGATCCACCTCCTCTATCGACACCCTCGGGCTGCTGGCCGCCGGTGGTTCGGTCCTCAGCTCTGCACTCGGCTTCGTCCTGGTCCGACGATGGCCAGCCCCTGTCGACACCCTGACTCTCGTCAGCTGGCAGCTCGTCGTCGGCGGGGTCGCACTCGTGCCGCTCACCCTGGTCGTCGAAGGACCGCCGCCCGCACTCGACCTCTCCGCAGTCGGCGGGCTCCTCTGGCTCGCAGGGGTCGGCACGGTCCTCGCCTACGCGTGCTGGTTCCGCGGCTTGGCGCGCCTCACCGCAGGGACCGTGTCGCTGATCGGCCTGCTCAACCCCGTCGTCGCCACGTCACTCGGGATCGTCGTCTCGGGAGAGCCGTTCGGTGCGGTGACCATCGTGGGCATGTCCCTCATCGCAGCGGGTGTGCTGCTGGGTCAGCCGGCCCTCGTGAACCGTCGGCGCGCCACCCGTGACCGCGTGCCCCCCCTCCCCTGCGCGGGCGACGACGGCCACGCGGCCGCCGCGCACGTCCCTGCCGCCACGCCCGCGACCCGCGCCGCGTGACCCCTTTGAGAAACGAGTCCCCGTGATGATCGAGATCGAGCACCTCACCAAGCGCTTCGGCAGCACGCTTGCCGTCGACGACATCAGCTTCACCGTCCGTCCCGGCCTCGTCACCGGGTTCCTCGGACCCAACGGCGCCGGCAAGTCCACCACCATGCGGATGATCCTCGGCCTGGACCGCCCGACCGGCGGCACCGCGCGCGTCGATGGTCGGTCGTTCGTCGACCTTCCCTCCCCTGTTCGGGCCGTCGGTGCCATGCTCGACGCCGGGCAGGTCCACCCCCGTCGTACGGCGCAGGCTCACCTGACCGCGATCGCCGAGACCATCGGTGAGGGGCGCGTCCGGGTGCACCAGGTGCTCGACCTGGTCGGCCTCACCGACCAGGCGCGACGTCGAGTCGGAGCGTTCTCCCTCGGCATGCGCCAGCGGCTGGGGATCGCCGCCGCGCTCATCGGCGATCCCGGGATCATCGTGCTGGACGAACCGATGAACGGGCTCGACCCTGACGGGATCATCTGGGTCCGGTCGCTCCTGCGGCGGCTGGCCGACGAGGGCCGCACGGTCTTCGTCTCCTCCCACCTCATGGGCGAGATGGCGCAGACGGCTGACCACCTCGTCGTCGTCGGCAGGGGGCGGCTCGTCGCCGACGTACCGACCCAGCGGCTGCTGGGCGGCCAGGCGTGCGTCGTCCGCGTCCGAGGCCCGGAACCGGCGCGCCTCGCACGGGTGCTCACGGACGCTGGAGCAACCGTGGAGCCCGCCGGCGACTCCGCGCTCCACGTGTCGGACCTCGAGCCCGCACAGATCGCCCGCCTCACGCTCGACCACCGGCTCGAGGTGCATGAGCTCGTCACCGAGCGCCGCTCCCTCGAGGACGCCTTCCTCGAGCTCACGCACGACGCCACCGACTACCGCGCTGACCACACCACCGAGAGGACGGTGACCCGATGAGCGACTCGATGCTCACCCCGGCCCCGACGCCCACCCGACACATCCAAGGCCCCTCGATCGGGCGGGTCACCAGGAGCGAGACCGTCAAGCTCAGGACCATTCGCTCCCACATCGTCCTGCTCACCACGGCCGCTCTGTTCCTGCTCGTCCTGGGACCCGTCCAGGCGCTCGGGCAGGTGATCGCACCCCAGGGCGCCCAACCCATCACCGACCTCGGGGCCGCCACGTCCGTAGCACTCAACGGCGGAGTCACCGCGGCGTTGCTCCTGGGGGTGCTCGGAGTCCTCAGCGTCACCTCGGAGTTCCCCACCGCACTCGTACGGACCACCTTCTGGGCCGTCCCGAGACGGGGCCTGGTGGTCCGCGGGAAGGCCGTGGCGTTCTCGGGGCTGGTCCTCCCGCTCGTCCTCGTCGGCGCCGCCGTCGCCCTCGAGGTGTCACGAGTGATCCTCGGGCGCATCGGCTCCCCCCTGACCTGGGCCGAGCCGGGCACGTGGTGGGCCGCTGTCGCCATGTCCCTGTACGCCGTCGGCTGGGGCCTGCTCGGCCAGGCACTGGGATGGATCCTGAGGTCCGCCGTCGGTGCCGCGTTCGCGCTGCTCGGCCTGATGTTCGTGCTACCGATGCTCGTGTCGCTGCTCCCAGGGCCGGCGGCGGACGCCGTGCTGCCGCTGCTGGCCTCAGAAGTCGGCTCCGCGATGATGCGTGTCGACCAGACCGGCCCCGGGCTGGCCCCACCGGTCGCGGCTCTCGTCTGGGTCGGCTGGATCGCGGCCGGCCTGGCGCTGGCGACCGTGACCGTCCGTCGGCAAGACGCGTGAGGCCGCCGCCATGACCTCGACCCGCTCACCCCTCACCGACCGGACCACTCCGCGTCCCGGCCAGTCCCTGCTGAGGTTCTCGGCCGTCGCACTCCCCGCGGGGTGGGCCTTCCTCAGCGTCCCCCTCCTCACCGGCTGGCCGGTCGCCCCCTTCGTCCTCGCGACGCTCTTCCTCGGCATGGTGCCGGTCGCGTTGCTGCTGACACGTCGCGGGCAGCACACCACCGTCCGCAGCCTCTTGCGCGACTGCGTGCGCCTGCCCCGCCCCGTCGCCTGGCTCGTCCCGGCCGCGCTGCTCGTCCCGGTCGGCACCCGGCTCGGGGCGTCCCTGACCGGCGGTGGCGAGCCGCTCACCACGGAGCTCCTGGTGGACCTGACCGTCAACGTCCTGTCCAGCCTCATCATCGTCAACCTCTGGGAGGAGATGGTGTGGGCGGGCTTCGTCCAGCGCACCGCAGCCCGTGCATTCGGCTTCGTGCGCGGGGCCCTGATCACCGCGGCGTTGTTCGTGGCGATCCACCTGCCCCTCGCGCTCTACGGCGTCGACGACGCGGCGGATCTCGGCCGCAACCTCGCCGTCATGGTGGCCGCCGGTGTCGGCATGCGGCTCCTTGTCGGAGCCCTCGACGTGTGGGGCAGCGGCAGCATCCTGGCGATCGCCGTACTGCACGCGACGTTCAACGCGACCTCGGACCTCGTCGACGCGAGCCACGACTGGATCAGGTACGTCGTCACGCTCGGCTTCGGCCTGATGGTCCTGCTCGCGCCGGCGCTCCGTCGCAGCGACACGGGGACGGAGGGGCTCCGATGACCGTCGAGGTCCTGCGCTACGCCGCGTTCCCCGAGGACGGTGCGGGAGGCAACCCTGCCGGCGTCGTCCTGGGCGCCGCGTCCCTGAGCGACCCTCAGATGCTCGCGATCGCGAAGGCCATCGGCTACTCGGAGACCGCCTTCCTCAGCCCCACGTCAGGATCCGACCCGTCGCGAAGGCGGGTGCGGTACTTCAGCCCGCAGGCCGAGGTCGACTTCTGCGGCCACGCCACGATCGCGTCCGCAGTGGCCATCGCGGAGAGGTATGGCGCGGGGCCGCTCACCCTGGAGACGAACGTCGGCGTCGTGCCGGTCTCCACGCGCCGTGACGGCGTGGAGGTGACCGCCACGCTGACGTCGCCGCCGACCTGGACCCGTCCCGCTGGGCAACCGACGGACGAGGCCATGGGCGCCCTACGCCTGGGCTCCGACGACCTCGACCCCACCTACCCGGTGCACGTCGCGTTCGCGGGCAACACACACCTGATGGTGGGCGTTCGGGACCGATCCGTGCTCGATGCGCTCGACTACGACTACGGCGCGCTCGAGGGGCTGATGGCTCGCGAAGGCTGGACGACGGTGCACGTCTTCTGGGCCGAGGACCGCCACCTCTTCCACGCCCGCAACGCCTTCCCGCCGGGCGGCGTCCGCGAGGACCCCGCGACCGGAGCTGCCGCCGCGGCCTTCGGCGGCTACCTCCGCCACCTCGCCCTGGTCGACCTCCCGTCGAGGGTCGTCGTGCTGCAGGGTCGCCAGATGGGCGCGCCGAGCCGGCTCCTCGTCGACCTGAGGAGCGACACGGACACGGTCGAGGTCACCGGAACGGCACGACGCCTCGGCCTGACGCCGTACGACGACCAGGACCTGCCATGAGGACCTTCACCGTCCTCCCCGGCCGGCCGCACACCTGGCCCGGCATGCCTCCGGCCGCCCGCACCGTCACCGAGTTCCTCTCGCGGGTGCGCGTCACAGGCGACGCCGCGGCCGCCGAACAGCTGATGGGCACGTCCGTCCCGGCCCACCAGCACCTCGCCGAGCGCGACGAGACCGTGGTGCGCACACCGCGTGAGTACGCCGCCCACGTGCGGGACATGCTCGAGGACCACGGCCCGTTCCGGTTCGAGGTCGACGAGCTGCTCGTCGAGCAGGACCACGTCTTCGTCCGCTGGCTCCAGCACGGACGCCTGACCACCGGCGGCCCAGACGCCCCCGGGCGCCCGCTGCGCGAGGCAGGCTCCGCCGTCTACCACGTCGCCCACGGACGCATCCAGGAGTACTGGATCCAGCTCGACCGCCTCGGCGATCAGCTCCAGCGCTGAGTTCCCGCTACACCCACCCATCACCGACAGGAGAACAACCATGACGCACGACCAGGTCCAGCAGTCCCCCACCCGCTCCATCGACGGCCACGTGCTGCCGGCCGCGGGCGTCTGGGAGATCGACCCCGGACACACCGACCTCGCCTTCGTGGGCCGCCACTTCATGGTCACGAAGGTCCGCGGCCGCTTCACCGACGTGACGGGCCGCGTCGTCATCGCTCCGCAGATGGCCGACTCGTCCGTCGAGGTGACGATCGGCATGGCAAGCGTGGAGTCCGGGTCCAGCGACCGGGACGACCACATCCGGTCCGCAGACCTGTTCGACGTCGAGCGCCACCCCACGGCGACCTTCGTCAGCCGGAGCGTCGAGTGGAGCGGTACCTCCGGCACCGTCCACGGTGACCTGACCATCCACGGCGTCACCCGCCGCGTCCCCCTCACCGTCTCCTTCGAGGGCCACGTCAGCGACCCGTGGGGTGGCGACCGCGCCATCTTCTCCGCGCGCACGGCGGTCAACCGCGAGGACTTCGGCATCACCTGGAACATGGCGCTGGAGGCAGGCGGCCTCCTCGTGTCCAAGGACGTCCGGATCGAGATCGAGCTCGAGACGGTCCTCGCCTCCCAGTGACCAACGACGGGTGCGAGGCGTCGACCTCGACGCCTCGCACCGCAAGCCCCTCCTCACGCGACCCGAGGACCGCCATGACTTCTGCCCCCGTCATGAACGAGCGCGAGGTACCCCCGGCACGCCGCGGCCACCACGAAGACCCCAAGCCTGACCCGACAACGCCCGCGGACAGTCGCACCCACAGAACAACCGAAGGAGCAGCCATGACCCGCACCACGACCCGGCACTGCCCGCTGGACGCCGCCGTACGTCTTCGACCGGTGCACCTGTCCGACTGGCCCACCATCCATGAGTGGGCCCGCCGACCCGACGTGACCCAGTACCAGATGTGGGGACCCAATCGGGCCGTCGAGACACGCGAGTACGTCCTCGCGGCGATCAGGGCTGCGAGTGAGCTGCCGCAGGTGCGTCACGTCCTGAGCGTCGTCGCGCGCGACCGCACCGTGGGCCTGGTCGAGCTCACGGTCACCGATCAGGGGCGAGGGATCGCCGACCTCGGCTACGCCGTGCACCCCCGTGCTTGGGGACGTGGTGTCGCCACCGCTGCCGCACGACTCGCGGTCCGGTTCGCCTTCGACCAGCTCGGGTTGCGCATCGTGCATGCGACGTGCGACACCACCAACGCCGCATCCGTCCGGGTCCTGGAGAAGCTGGGGATGCGGCTCGAGCAGACCATTCCGCACCACATCTGGCTCGGCAGCCGCTGGCGTGACACGTACGTCTTCTCACTCCGTGCAGAGGACGCCATGGCCGCTGCGCCCGCGAGGCACCGGACGACGCCTGAGCTGGTCGCCTGATGACCAGCAGCAAGGTGCGCGCCACGGCCGCCCCATCGTGGATGGCGCAGCATGCGACCATCGTCTTCAGCCTCACCGCCCTGGTGGCCTCCTACACCGCCCTGGGCCTGATGATCCTGGTGGACCGTGGCGTCCTGCCGGGCAGGTCCATCCCCTCGCTGATCGGCTGGGACATGGAGGAGGCATCCAGCCTGGTGCTGGTGCTCGTCCTCGTCGCCACGACGTTCTCCATCACGCGCCTCGCCGAAGGAACCGCTGGCGTCAGGGCGCTGGCCGCGCGGATGACCCGCTGGCGCCTCGGATGGCGGTGGTGGCTGACAGGTGTGGCGGCCGTGCCAGCAGCCACGGTCGGCCTGGCGGTCGCGCTGGGAGACCACGTGGTCGCTCCGACACCCATGACCTTGCTCAGCGAGCTCGGCGCCGCAGCGGTGGGCCTCGTGCTGATCAACGTCGCAGAGGAGACGACGTGGGCGGGATTCCTCCAGACCCGGCTCGAACGCGCACACAGCCTCCTGGTCGCGGCGGTGCTCACCGCCGTGCCGTTCGCGCTGGTGCACATCCCCATCCGCGTGGTGGCGCGAGAGATCGACAGCCCCACCGAGCTCGTGCCGCAGCTCGCGGTGCTCATGGTGCTGTGCACCATCATCCGGGTGCTGCTCGGCGGAGTGATGCGCGGCGCCGGCAACAGCATTCTCGTCGTTGCGGCGACCCACACGTCCTTCAACCGCTCCAACAATGTGGACGGAATCGCCGCCGATCTCCTGGTCGGGCAGGCGCGGCCCTTGGCCGCGCTCGCAGCGGCGATCGTGGTCGCGGCACTCATCCTGGTTGCACTCAGAGGACGGCTGGGCATGACCGAGCGCCTTCGGCTCGACGCGTCCGAGGTCGCCGCCCCCCGAAGCTCGAGGCGGGGCACCGCTGAGCCGACATCTGAGCCACACCTCGATCGGGGCCCTGCCCGCCGTTGAACTGCGGCGGAGCGGGGGTGTCTTCGCCGCGTCGAGCTGCGCGTGGACACGTGGGGCCCAGAGGCCCGTGCGGGTCCCGAGCAGTCGAGGTCCAAAGACCCTGTGCGGCCCCATCGCGGACGCGTAGATTGATTCCTACGAACCCCCACGGGGATCGTGACGATTCGGAGAAGAACGTCCACACGGAGGGAGACCTCCGCGGCGACAGGGTGACGCTGACGCCGGGACGGGACCGACGTGTCGCCGATCGGCACCGTCACCGCTACCGGTCACCAGAAGGGCCCTTGTGACTCATACCCACGAGGGCCCTTCGCCTGTCCATCGACAGCCGGTCCGCAAGAGAAGAAGGTCCGTCACCCGTCGATCCGTCGGACCCTGCCGCCCGACCGGGGTGGGCCGCACGCTGGAGCGATGGATCCCGTGACGCCTCCTGTGCACCCGTCCGCCGACGAGCTGCTCGGCGCGCTCGGCCACGCCGTGATCGCGACGGACGTCCACGGGACGGTCCTGTTCTGGAACGACGCGGCCGAGCAGCTCTACGGCTGGCCCGCGGCCGACGCAGTGGGGCGCGACATCACCGAGGTCACCGTCCCCACGGTCTCCCGCCAGGCAGCGGTGGAGATCATGACGGCCCTGCGGGAGGGACGCCCGTGGTCCGGCGGGTTCCCGGTGCAGCGTCGCGGCGGCGGCGTGCTGCACGCACTGGTCACCGACAGCGGCGTGTACCGGGACGGTGAGCTGATCGGCATCGTGGGCGCCTCGCTCAACCTCGCCGACGCCGTCCGGCACCTGATGGAGCGCTCGAGCGATGCCGCGGTCCTCATCGACGGCCAGCACGTCGTGACCTACGCCAGCCCGGCGGTCGCGAACCTCTTCGGCTGGGCGGTCGACGGTGTCGTGGGCACGCCCCTCGCGGACCGCATCCATCCAGAGGACCGCGACGACTTCGAGGAGCTGCTGGCCGCCCGCCCGACGCACGCCGAACGGGTCGGCGAGCTCCGGGTCCGCACTGACGAGACCTGGTCCTGGGTGGAGGTGGCGGTGACCGACCTGTACACCGAGCCCGGGTCGCACAGCGTGGTCTGCAACATCCGGCGCAGCGAGCGGCTGGCTCGGATCGAGGAGCGCGAGCGCATCCTCGAGGCAGTCCACTCGGAGGTGCTCCAGGACCTGTTCGCGGCCGAGCTCGAGCTTGATCGCGCCCTGACCCGCGCGGCGCCTCCGGTGGCGCCGCGCATCGCGGCCGCCCGCGACGACGTGGCACGGGCCATGTCGATCCTCCGCGAGGTCGTCAAGCCGTAGCCGCCGGAGGATGGCAGCCGCGGGGCGTCACTCGGCCCGGACGAGCAGCGACCGCCAGGCGTCGCCGACCGACGATGCGAGGACGTCGACGTCGGGAGTGCTGGTCGCGTCGGCCGTGATGCCGAACGCCAGACGGTCGCCGTAGCTGAGCACGGCGAATCCCAGCCGCACCCGGTCCGCGATCGGCACGACCGGCAGCAGTTGACGGACCGGACGGCCGAGACAGGTCAACGGGGTCCGCGGGCCCGGCACGTTGGTCGTCACCGTCGAGATCTGCTGCTGGGGCAGTCGAAGACCCCACCGCAGGCCGCGGTCCAGGACGGGGAACGGCACCAGGCCGGCCAGTGCCTGCAGCACGACTCCGGCCTCGGGCTCGTGGGCCCGACGCAGGCCGGCCACGCGCTCGTGCACCGCCAGCACGCGCGCGACCGGGTCGTCGTGCTCGACCGGCAGCATCGACAGCATGAGCGTCACCTCGTTGCCGGGACGACCGGCGGTGCCCGGTGCTCGCGACGACACCGGCAGCAGGGTGCGGAGGGCGTGTGCGTCGGGCTGCCGTCCGCGCTCGAGCAGCAGCTCGCGCAGGCCGCCGCTGATCGCCGAGAGCACGAGGTCGTTGACCGTGACGCCGAGCTCGCGTCGTACGGCCTCGCTCTCGGCGATGCCCACCTCGGTCCAGGCGTAGCGTCGCGCTCCGTCGAGCGGACCGAGCAGGCCCTCGCGCGTGACCGGCAGCAGTGCGGTGCCGAGGGCGAGGGCCCCCCGGGCCGCGGCCACCAGGTTCCGTCCGGGCACCCCGGGCGCCGTCCCGGGCGAGGTCGGCGGCGGCTCGTCGGCCGGCCCCTCGAAGTCGAACACGACGCGGTAGAGACCCGTGCCGGACACCCCGTCCGCGAGGGTGTGGTGCACGCGGGAGAGCAGTCCCCAGCGCCCGTCGGGCAGCCCAGTGCACACCGTGACGTCCCAGAGCGGTCGGTCGCGATCCATCCGCTCCGCCATGGCCGCGGCCATCAGTGCCGCGACCTCCGCCCGGCCGCCCGGGGTCGGGACCTGTCGCACCGTCACGTGCCGGGCGAGGTCGACGTCGGGGACGTCCTGCCACGACGGCGCCCGCAACCCGAGGCGGCTGGGCACGATCCGCTGCTGGTAGCGCGGCACCGTCGGCAGCCGTGAGGCGACGAGGGCACGGACCTCGTCGGCGTCGGGCACCGGTCCGTCGATCACCGCCAGTGAGCCGATGACGAGGCAGGAGGTCGGGTCGACGTCCTCGGCAGCGAGAAAGGCGTACGACAGTGGGCTCAGTCGTTCCATCGCGACCTCCTTGTGCTCACCAGTCTGGTGCTCGCGCGGGCGTCGGGCCGCGGCCAACCGTCCCTGATCGGGTGGGACCTACGACCCTCACGCTGCCGAGCCCGCAGCCGGGAACATGGGGGCATGAGCGGTGGACGGCACGTGGTGCGTCCCGTGGACGACGTCTGGCTGGCGATGGACCAGCCGGACAACCTCATGGTGGTCGAGGGACTGATGGTCGTCGACGGCGAGCTCGACCGCGACACCTACGTCCGGCTCCTGAGCGAGCGCGTGCTGGACAGGTTCCCCCGCTTCCGCCAACGCGCCAGGCACGCCTGGCTGCCGTGGCCGGGCCAGTGGTGGGAGGACGACCCCGACTTCGACCTCGACCGCCACGTCCAGGAGGTCCGGCTACCGGCACCGGGCGACGACGCAGCCCTGGAGGACCACGTCGCGTCCCGCCTCTCCCGCGCCCTCGACCGGCAGCACCCGCCGTGGGAGGTGCACCTCATCCAGGGGTACGCCGGTGGCACGGTGATCTACACCCGGTTGCACCATGCGCTGGCCGACGGCACCGCCCTGTTCCGGGTCGTGCTCGCCCTCGCGGACGAGGAGCCGGCGGAGGACCAGACCGAGGAGCCGGACGGCGATGGCCCGGACCTCCTGCACGTCGCGCGGTCGGCGCTCCACGCCCTCCCCGGGGCCGGCCGGCTGCTGAGGACCCCGGTGGTCGCGGAGCACCTGCTCCTCGCACGCCGGCCGGCATCACCGCTCTCGCTGCCGCCGCACCACGGCAAGCGGGCCGTGTGGACCCCGTCGATCGACGTGACCGACCTGGCCGGGGTGCGCCGTGCGACCGGCACGACGGTCACCGACATCGTCATGTCTGCCCTGGCCGGCGCGCTGCGCCGGTGGCTGCTCGCCCACGGCACCGCTCCCATGATCGACGACCTACCGACGATGGTGCCGGTCGACCTGCGCGGCTCGGCAGCGCTGCGGGCCGACGACCTGGGCAACCAGTTCGCGCTGGTGCTGCTCGACCTGCCCGTCGGGATCGACAGCGCGCTCGGACGGCTGAACGAGACCTCAGCGCGGATGCGCGCCATCAAGGACTCGCCCGAGGCGTGGCTGACCTACGGCCTGCTGGAGGGAATGGGCCTGATGCACCCGCGGCTGCGCGTCCTCGCCACCGACTTCTTCGCCCGCAAGGCCACCGGTGTCACCACGAGCGTGCGCGGCCCCGACCAGCCGCTGCACCTGGCCGGACTGCCCGTCACGCGGCTGTGGGCGTGGGCGCCGATGTCGGCCGACCAGAGCCTGTCGACCTCCATCGTGGGCTACGCCGGCAGGATCCACGTCGGCTTCAAGGTCGACGCCGCCACCGTGCCCGACCCGGAGGCGCTGGTCGCCGGCCTGCAGGCGGAGCTCGCGGAGCTGATCGCGCTCGCGCCCCCGCAGTGAGCGTGGCGGAGCCGGCTGGCCCGGGTGACTGGCTTCACCGACGTCCCGACGCTCGCAGGTCGCCGGCTCGAGCCGCCAGGAGCCATGCCAGGAGGTGGCTGCGGGTGTTGCCGTCGTCGATCGCGGAGTCGGGAAGCCTGCGACCGATCGCCAGTGCCCGCTGTGGATCGGCGAGCCCGAGGTACATGGTGAGGTAGTCGCCGAACATCGTGTCGAACCCGTGGGCAGACGCCTCCGCCACGTTGGCGCGCACGCGCTTCGGAGAGATCCGAGCCTGCGCGAGCGTCGAGGGCATGGGCAGCAGCTGGATGCCGAGGATCGCCGACGGCTCACCGCTGAACCAGGTGGCCCACTCGCGCTTGCCGCCCCAGTTGAGCGAGACCATCGAGTGCTCGAAACCCTTCGGAAGGTGTCGCGGCTCCAGCCAGTACGCGCTCGCGGAGGCCGTCTCGAGGCTGAGCTGCCACGTGGCCTGGCGCGCGAGCCCACGGTGGCCGTCCGCCGCGGCCCAGGCCGCCAACCCGTTCCAGGCGTTGACGGCCTCGGAGCTGGACTCCTGGTTGTTGCCGTCGGCGAACTCCGACCTCCCGGCTGCCCACGAGTGGCCGGCGTACGGGTCGAAGCTGCGCAGTGCGGGGATCGCGCCGTTCGTCGCCGGCGAGGCGATGTCCTCCGCGAGCGCAGTGAGGGTCGGGCGCCACCGGTCCAGCAGCCGCGGCTCCCCCTCCCCCAGCAGCGCCGCCGCCGTGAGGAAGTAGCCGTAGTGGAAGTGGTGGTCGTTGAACTCCTCGGACCCGAACGAGGCACTGCGGCCCACCACGCCCTTCCAGGCGCTGTCGTAGGCGAAGCACCGGGTCCCGCTCGCCGGGCAGTCGTCGTCGCCGCTCAGCCAGTCGTCCAGCTCGGAGACCGCACGCTCGCGCATGGAGCGCGCGGCGCCGTCGGCGCCGACGTCCTCGGCGAGCCTGGTGAGCTGCGCCATCCGTTGGACGTCCTTGCCACCGAAGTAGGTGTCCTCACGCGACTCGCCGCGGGCGAGCTCCTGCGCCACGTCCGCGACCACCTGCGTACGCAGCTCCTCGCGTGCCGCGCCTCCGAGGCCGCCCAGCGGCAGGGTCGCCCGGGGTCGCACCGCCGGCACGCCGGACACCAGGGTCCGGGACCGGACCAGCCGGAGCGGTCCGTAGACCGAGTCGGTGCGACCCACGACCGCCGGACGGTGGAGCACATGGTGCGGCATGGCCGCCAGCACGGTGCGCTGGCCGCCGGGTGTGTCGTAGCCGATCCGGGTCCGGGCCTGTCCCCCGCGGACCTGGTGGTCCACGGTCGTCCCGTGGACCGGCACGGCCCCGCGAGCGAGCTCGGCGAGCGTGCCGTCCTCGCGGGCGGCGAACACCAACAGGGTCTCCCCCCGCCCGATGCTCACTGTGCCGTCGGGGGCCGTGACCGACCGACGGCTGCCGTCGGCGCGGGCAACGGCGAGTCCGTACGTCGTGTCGCCGACGGCCGTGGCCAGCCATCGGCCCCCGTCGCGCGCCTGCAACCCCGGAGGGACGGTGACGTCCTGGTCCTCGAGCGCCGTGTAGCCGGCGTAGGGCCAGCCCTCGGCCAGGTCGAGCTCACCGACCGGGGCGCCCGACGACGTGTAGGTCGACGTCACCGAGACGGGGTCGGCGCGCGTCGCGGTGAAGGCGTCGGCGGGCAGGCCGATCCGCACCTCGGGGGCGAACGGAGCGGTGATGGTGCGCGCCGAGGCCGACACCCGGGGCAGCCCGAGGGCGACACCGGTGTCGTCCGCCTGCACGGCCAGCGGCATCGCGAAGACCGGCTGCGGATCGGCACCGAGGAACATCCCCGAGTACCACCTGTTGGTCGGCGGCGGGAGGTCGTCGTCGACGCGCAGCGAACCGGTCGACCCCTCCGAGTGGGGCAGACGCGCCGCCGCCGGGGTCCACGAGGACGGCGCCTGGTCCCCCACGCGGGTCCATCCCGACGTCGAGCTCGACGAGAACGGCCGGAAGGAGACGTCGGCGGCAGAGGAGCCACCGCGGAAGAGGGCAGTCGTCCCGGCCACGACGAGCGCGATCACGCCGACGACCGCGGCGACGGAGATCCAGGCACGGTTCCTCATCCGGCACCTCCCGGGGTGAGCAGGCCGGCCACGAGCGTGCGCAGCGACTCGCCCAAGCCGTCGCGGCGAAGCGTCACGTCGACGTCGACCGGCGTGCCAGAGGCGAACATGCCACGGTTGTCGAGGTCCGGGGACACGACGCGCAGCCGGGTCGCGGCGCTCTCGCCGTCGGTGCGGACGCCGACACGGTCGATGTCGGCCGTCATGGCCCGGTCGTCCGGAAGACGAACGGTCACCTCGTCGGCACCGCGAACCAGCGCGTACTGCTTCGGGGTGAGCCGGAAGTCGGCCTGGACGTAGCTGGTGCCCTGCTCCTGCACCTGGGCGAGCGTCGAGTTGGCGGCCACGTAGGCGCCCTCGATCGGCTGGACGTCCGAGACCTTCCCCGCCGACGTCGCGCGGATGACGACCTTGCTCCTGCCGCGGATGTCATAGGGCGACTTCGCGGGGTCGACGGCGTCCTTCTCGATCTCGCGGGCCAGCTCGGTGCTCCGGACCACGAACAGGGTGTCGCCCTTGCCGACCTGGTCCCCGACGTCGACCTTGCGCGCGACCACGGTGCCCGCGTAGGGCGTCCCGACGGTGTAGTCATCAGTCTTGACGGTGGCGCTGACGTCGTGGACGGTGCTGATGCGGTGGTTCATGCTCAGCGCCAGCGCGGCGACCGCGCCGACGACGAGCAGGATGCCGAACAGGTACTTCAGACGGGTGAGGAAGTTCATCGGGGGCCTCCAACGAGGGTCGTGGACGGGTCGGACGTGCGGGCGACGGACGCGGGCGCGGGGGCGGCGACGGGCGTACGCCGCCGACGACCACGTGCCTCCCGGCGTTCCTGGCGCTCCTCGCGTCGAGCGGTACGGCGGGTGGCTCGAGCGGTGCGCGCCTCGCGATAGGTGATGACGAGGAAGATGCCGAGGACGATCGTGTTGAGTGCGTTCCAGGCCAGCGCGACGTTGAACGAGCCGGTCACCTGCGTCTTCCACGCGCCCACGACGGTGGTGAGCAGCAGGAAGACGAACACCAGCACCTGGGGGAAGGTGTAGGTGAACGGCGACCGGGCGCCGCCGGCACTGCCGGTGACGTGCCACTGCCGCTCGCGCCGGGTGATGGCGTTCCACATCGCCTGCACGTAGATCGGGAACGACGCCGAGGCCAGCATCAGGGTCTCCCAGCGGAAGGAGCCCATCGTGTAGAGCGCCACCACGACCTGCATGAAGTAGAAGCCCGCGTAGTACATCAGCCAGGTGCTCGTCGGCACGCCCAGCGCGACCGGGGTGAGGTCGAAGTAGATCTGCAGCGGCGGCACCGCGAGCAGCAGCGCCGGGGCGATGCCGTTCAGGTAGAACGTGGCGGTCGTGAGGTACTGGATGCGCTGGTCGGTGGTGAGGTTGCGCTTGCGGCTCAGCGGGTTGTGGCGCAGCAGGATCTCGAAGGCGCCGGTCGCCCAGCGCAGCTGCTGCTTGCTGTAGGCCTCGACGGACTCGGGGGTGTCCCCCACCGCGAGCACCGCGCCGGTGTAGATGGAGCGCCAGCCGCGCTCGTGCAGGTGGATCGAGGTCCAGATGTCCTCGGATTTGGACTTCTGGTAGATCCCGCCGATGTCGGCGACGGCGTTGCGCCGGAAGACCACGTTCGTGCCCACGCAGAACGCGGCGTTGAAGCGGTTCTTGCCCGACTGGATGAGGGAGTAGAACACCGACTGCATGTAGCCCGAGCCTCGGGACAGCACGGTGTGCAGGTTGCCGTAGGTCTGCGGGGTCTGGACGAAGGCGACCTTGTCGGTGGCGAAGTAGGGCAGGGTCTCGTGGAGGAACTCCGGCCGCGGCGCGAAGTCGGCGTCGAACACCGCGAAGAACTCGCCGTCGGTGATGGACAGCGCGTGGTTGATGTTCCCGGCCTTCGCGCCGCTGTTGTCGGGACGGCGCACGTACTCCGCGCCGAGCTCGTGGGCGAGGTCGCGCACGTCGTCGGAACGGCCGTCGTCGAGCACCAGCGTCCGGTGGCGTCCGCGGATCGCGAGCGCTGCTGAGACGGTGCGCCGGATGACGTCGAGGTCCTCGCCGTAGGTCGTGACGAAGACGTCGACCGACGTCGGCGCCTCGTTGACCCGCATCGGCCACTGGCTCGGGGTGTCCTCCGTCCCCTGCGCCAGGATCTGGCCGGGGTCGAAGAGATTGCGCTTGGCCTGGTGGTAGGCGAAGTCCCGGGCGTCGTAGCCGCTGGACAGGATGGTCCACAGAGCGAGCAGCGCCTGGGCGATCAGCCAGGTCTCGGCGGTCACGACGAGCGCGAACGGCAGCAGGTCGCCGTGGTGCGAGGGCCGGAAGATGAAGCTGGCATAGGCCAGCACCCCGATGGTGGCCAGCAGGACCAGCATCATCAGCGAGGGCGAGCTGGACCTGGTGGCGTCGCGGGTGTGGTCGGAGCTGAGTCCTTCGGTGCCGGGCGCGGGCCTCAGCAGTCGTTCGAATTCGGCGGTGGTGATGATGATCTCCTTCGGGGGGACACTGCCCGAGCGCAGCGAAGGGTGTCGGCCGTGAAGGCCGGATGTCGGGTGGTGGCAGGGATGCCACGAGCGCCCGACTGCGTGAGCGGGCGCAGGCCGAGACGGGCGCACGTCGGATGACCGACCCTGTCTCGACACTCGCATTGGATCGTTCCAAACGAGCGCGAACCGGCCACTATGCGCGGTCGCGCCGTGCCACGCAAATCGGCCCGTCGACAGCCGGCTGAGCCTCTCGTCCCCCGTCGCTACCTCGTCGTCTCACCGCTGGTCAGCGGGAGCGAGCCGCTCCGAGCTCCCGCTCGTCATCAGGTCGACGACGGCCCGCTGGTCCAGCTCGCCGACGGGCCTGACCCCGACCAGGCGGCCGAGGCGGAGCACCGCGATCCGGTCCGCCACCTCGAACACGTCGTTCATGTTGTGGGAGATCACGATGACGGCCAGGCCGCGGTCGGCCAGGCGGCGGATCAGGTCGAGCACGACCGTGGTCTGGGCGACGCCCAGCGCCGCGGTCGGCTCGTCCATGATGACGAGCTTGGAGTTCCACAGCACGGACTTCGCGATCGCGACCGACTGTCGCTGCCCTCCTGAGAGCGACGCGACCGGCTGCCGGATGGAGCGCACGGTCGTCACCGCCAGCCCCCGGAGCGTGTCCGTGGCAGCGGCCTCCATGTCCTCCTCCTCGAGCAGCCCGTGCCGCAACCGCTCGCGCCCGAGGAACATGTTCTGGACGATGTCGAGGTTGTCGCACAGCGCCAGGTCCTGGTAGACCGTCTCGATGCCGAGTGCGGCCGCTTCCCTGGGGTTGTGCAGCTCGACCTTCCGACCCTGCCACAGGATCCGGCCGCGGTCCGGGCGGTGGATCCCAGCGATGCACTTGATCAGCACCGACTTGCCTGCCCCGTTGTCGCCCGCGAGGGCGGTCACGGCGCCGGCAGGGATGTCGAGCGTCACGTCGTCCAGCGCCACGACCGGGCCGAACGACTTGCCGAGGTGCTCGAGGCGCAGCAACGGCGTGCTCCCTGGGGACAGCGCCCCAGACGCTCCGATGGTGTGCTGTTCCGTGGTGGTCATGGCGTCCTCCTGGTGGTGGGTCCGGGCACCGCTGGTCAGACCCGCGGCACCGCGCGCGGTCCGACGCCGTCGGCCTTGCCCACCATCGGCTCGTCGGTCGCGGCGCGCATCTCGCGCCGCAAGAACGCGCCGAGGTCGCCGATGGTGCTCATGAGGGGTGCGGGGAACACGACCGTCGTGTTCTTGTCCACACCGATCTCCACGAGGCTCTGCAGGTTGCGCAGCTGGAGTGCCAGGGGGTGGGCCACCATGGTGTCCGACGCCTCGCCAAGCGCGGCGGCCGCAGCCGACTCGCCCTCTGCCGCGATGATCTTCGCGCGCTTCTCGCGCTCCGCCTCGGCCTGGCGCGCCATCGCCCGCTTCATGCTCTCGGGCAGCTGGATGTCCTTCAGCTCGACGAGGGTGACCATGACGCCCCACTCGGTGGTGGTCCGGTCGAGGATCTCCCGGATGCTGACGTTGATCCCGTCGGTCTCGGCCAGCGCCTGGTCGAGGCTGTGCTGGCCCACGACGTTGCGCAAGGTGGTCTGGGCGATCTGGTCGACCGCCACCGCGACGTTCTCGATGGCCAGCACGGCCTTCTCGGCGTCCGTCACGTGGTAGTACGCCACGCCTGCGACGTCGATGCTGACGTTGTCCCGCGTGATGATCCCCTGCGACTGGATCGGCATCGTGATCGTGCGGAGCGACACCTTCCTCAGCACGTCGACGAACGGGATGATGAAGCGCAGCCCGGGCTCGCGGACGCCGCGGAGGCGGCCGAACCGGAGGAGCACCCCCCGCTCGTACTGCTTGACCACGCGGATCGACATCCCGAGCACGGTCAGGGCGAGGACCGCCACGACGACCAGGACGGCAAGGACGATGTCCATGATGAAGCCTCCACTCCTCGGTCCTCAGACCGACACCTACCTGCACCAGTCCCACCACGGCGACGACGGACAGCACGCCGACGAGTGCGACCAGGGACTTCTCCAGGAGGCATGACCTCCTGACTCCTACTCTGCTCCCCGCCACCCGTCCGGGGTCAGGGCCGCGGGGCACCGGGGAGCGGGTCCTTCGTCCCGTCCCGCCTGCGGACCGCTGTCGACCTGCCCGGACCCGAGGGACCTTCGGCGCTGTCGTCCGGCGCACCCGACGCGGAGGCTGGGGTCATGGCAGCAGGGTCGACGTCCGACTCGTGGGCCGCGGTGCGCGAGACGCACTCCGGCTGCGTCGTCCTCCTCGGCGATCGGGCCTTCAAGCTCAAGAAGCCGGTCGCGCTCGGGTTCCTGGACTTCACCGACCGCACCACGAGGCGACGCGTGTGCGAGCACGAGGTGTCGCTGAACCGACGTCTCGCGCCCGACGTCTACCTCGGGGTCGGGAACCTGGTCACCCCGGACGGGGTGGCCGAGCCGGTGGTCGTGATGCGACGGCTGCCGGAGTCGGCGCGCCTGTCACGGCTGGTCCGCGAGGGTGCGGACCTGACCACGGACGTCCGGCGGATCGCCCGCGTGCTGGCCGCGTTCCACAGCGGCGCCGCCCGGAGCCCCGAGATCGCGAAGAACGGGAGCCGTCAGGCGATCCTGTCGCGCTGGGACGCCAGCTTCGAGCAGACCCGTCCCCACGCCGGCACCATGCTCCCAGCCGCACTGCTGGACGAGGTCGAGACGCTCGTCCACCGCTTCCTGGCCGGCCGCGACGAGCTGTTCGCCGACCGGATCCGCCGGGGCGCCGTGGTCGACGGGCACGGCGACCTCACCGCCGACGACATCTTCTGCATGGCCGACGGCCCCCGCCTGCTCGACTGCCTCGAGTTCGACGACACGCTGCGCCATCTCGACCGGCTCGACGACGTCGCCTTCCTCGCGATGGGTCTGGAGGCCCTGGGTGCTCCGGAGCTGGGGCAGGTCCTGCTCGACGACTGGGCGGAGCTGGTCGGCGATCCCGCCCCTCCCGCGCTCGTCCACCACTTCGTCGCCTACCGGGCATTCGTGCGGGCGAAGGTCGCCTGCTTCACCGGCGCGCAGCTCGATCGTCCGGCGTCCGACCAGGTGACGACCTACGCCACCATGGCGCGCGACCACCTGCGCAGCGGCGCGGTCACCCTGGTGCTGGTCGGCGGCCCTCCCGGCGTCGGCAAGACGACACTCGCCGTGCACGTCGCCGAACGCCTCGGCATGGTCGCGATCAGCAGTGACCGCCTGCGCAAGGAGGCCGCCGGCATCGATCCGCAGACCCCTGCGGCAGCTGCCTTCGCCTCCGGCATCTACAGCCCGGTGCACACGCGCGCGACGTACGCCGAGATGCTCCGCCGTGCCGGATTGCTCCTGCACCGTGGCGAGTCCGTGGTGCTCGACGCGTCGTGGACCGATGATGCCGAACGCCGTCTGGCAGCGACGACCGCGGAGCTCGCCCACGCCGACCTGGTCTCGTTCCGCTGCCACCTCGACCGTGCAGTCGCCGCAGCGCGCATCCGCGGCAGGGCCGGCGCCGGGGCCTCGCACCGCTCCGACGCGGACGAGGCGACTGCCGAGCAGCTGCGGCGGCTCGACGACCCGTGGCCGGACAGCATTGCGATCGACATGCGCCCGTCGCCGGCCGCCTGCGCCGACGAGGCATGCGCCCGGCTGCGGCCGACCCGCGCTCCCGCCACGCTCCTGCGACGCCGTCCGCGCCTGGCGCCCGGCTGACGCGTGACCCGGGCCGTCGTGGGACCAAGGTCCCACCCGACCGAGCCGCATGCCCGGTGCGGGCGCCGGTCCCGCGGAGGCACCATGCTCGTGGGTCGGCGCACGGGCGCGGGCCGTCTCGAAGGAGCCACCATGCACACGCGCACGTGGAACGTCACCGTCAACCTCTACGAGCACGAGGACTCGACCCGCGCCGAGGCCATCCTCCACACCGACGCCGGCCCCGACCTGCGGCACGAGGCGACGGCCCGGCGGCACCCTGGCGACCGGGACGTGCCCGAGATCGGCGACGAGCTCGCCGCGTGCCGGGCGCTCTCCGGACTCGCCCACGCCCTGCTGGACGCGACCATCGCGGACGTCGCGGCGAACGACCCGTCCGGCGGTGAGCCGCACATCAGCGCCGTGTCGGCCGACCCCGCTCCCGCAGCGGACGCGTCGTAGGTCCACTCGCTCGGAAGCGGCGCCCGAGCGAGGACCATCGTCCCCCTGCTGCAGGCCCTTCGACCGGACCGCGCACCCGGTCGGTGCGCGACGCTCGAGACATGAGCACATCATCGTTCCCGAACCACCTCACGGGTTCCGTCGTGGTCGGCATCGACGGGTCCCCGCACGCCGCACGCGCGCTCCGGTGGGCGGCGGACCAGGCAGCCCTGGAAGGCCGCAGTCTCGCAGTGGTCGCCGTGGGCGAGACGGCGACACGGTCCGTGGACGACGCCATCGTCGTTGCGCACGCGCTGCACCGCGACCTGCCCGTCCTTCCCGTGGTCGAGTCCGGCGACCCGCGACAGGTCCTGCTGGAGGCCTCGGACCGGGCGCACCTGCTGGTCATGGGATCGCGAGGGCGCGGCGCCGTGGCGAGCCTGCTCCTGGGCTCGGTGAGCTCCGCGGTGAGCGCGCACGCGGGCTGCCCCGTCGTCGTCTGCCGACCGGAGGCCGAGGGCGACCGGCGGCTCGGCATCGTCGTCGGGGCCGACGGCACGCGAGAGTCGTTGCCGGTCCTCGAGTTCGCCTACCGGCAAGCCTCCCTGCGTGGGCTTCCCCTGACGGTGCTCCACTCGTTCTGGGACGCAGCCGTCGCCGTCGCGCAGTACGAGGAGTCGCGCGGCCGCGTCGCCGTCCAGCCCGACCTCGAGCACCTGCGGGCCTCCCTGTCGGCATCAGCCGCTGGTCTCGCCGAGACCTACCCCGACGTGTCCGCCACCTTCACGCTGCGCCACGGGTTCGCCGACGAGGCGCTCAGCCCCCGTCACGGCGGATGGGACATGGTCGTGGTGGGTCGCCACCCGATGACCTCGATGGACCGGCTGCTGACCGGGTCCGTCGCGACCGCCGTGCTAGAGCGCGCCCACGCGACCGTGGCAGTGGTGCCGGAGGCAGCCCCCGACGCGGAGACCGATTGATGCGGGCCGGGTCAGGTCTGCGGCGAGATCTCGTCCGCGTCCAGTCCCCAGTCCTGATCGCCGCGGTGCCGCTCGACCGGGACCACCATGACCGGCCCCTGCGCCTCCCGCAGCAGGGTCCGGGCCACCGATCCGAGGTGCTCACCGGCCCAGCCATGTGCGTGCCGCCCCACCACCACCAGCGACGCCCGACGCGAGTGGTCGACCAGCGCCTCGGTGGGCCACTGGTGGGCGACCTCGAGCTCGACGTGGACGTCGGGGTGCAGCGCGCGCAGCCCGAGCACCGCCGTCGCCAGCTCACGGAGCTGGCGCTCGCGCCACTCCGCAGCGACCCGCGCGCTGATGATGTCGTCGTAGGCGGGGTCGAGGCGCCACGAGTGGAGGACCCGCAGCGGTGCGCCGCTCGCGGCTGCCCACTCGAACGCTGCGACGAGGGCCTGCGGGGGTGTCCCACCCTCGTGCACCCCGACCACCACCTCGCCGATCGACGCGCCCGCTGCAGGACGCTCCCAGTCCTCGGGGACCGAGATCACAGGACACGCGCAGTGGGCAGCGGCACCGTTGGCGGTCGATCCGACGAAGAGCCGGTCCATCAGGTGTGCTCGCCGGTGCTGGACCACGACGAAGCGAGCCTCCCGCGCCAGGTCGACCAGGACGCGGGACGGAGGGCCGGCCACGACGAGGGTGCGGAACGCCACGCTTCCCCGGGTCAGCGCGTCGGACTCCTGTCCCGGTCCGGCACGACGGCGACCACGCAGGGCGATCGCTCCACCACGCCTGCCACCACGTCCAGGTCGAGCAACCCGAGCACGGTGCGCCGCAGGTGGGATCCCAGCACGACCACGTCCATGTCGCGGCCCAGCCGGAGCAGCGCCTCGTCGATCCGGCCCCGCTCGGCCCGCAGCGTGACCGACACCGGGGTCTGCCCGGCACCGCACGTCGTGGCCAGTCCCTCGACACCTCGGAGCCCGGCGAGCTGCGACTCCTCGCCGAGGACGGTCAGCGTCGAGCGGCGGAGGGCCGCATGGCGGTAGGCCCAGGCGAGTGCCGGGCCCGAGTGCTCGTCGAGGGCGACGACCACGCCCCTGCCGCCATCGACGTCGGCAGCACGTCCGCGGGCCCCATCGACCGGACGGTGAACGGCGACCGGGCAACGAGCGTGCTGGCTCAGCGCGACACCGACCGACCCGAGCACCAGGCTGGCGACCGGCCCCCGCCCGCGCGAGCCGACGACGAGGAGGTGGGCGTGGCGTGAGGCGTCGAGCAGCACCGAGCGAGCGTCGTCCAGGCGCAGCACGGTCCGCACGTCGGCCAGGCGGTGCCCCTTCGCCCGCTCGTGGGCGATCCGCAGCACTCCCCGTCCCTCCGCGTGCATCACTGCGATGATCCGTCGGGCATCGACGTGGGTGGCTGCCAAGGTCCCGACGGTGGCAGCGTGCACGATCGTCAGGCGCCGCTCCTCCAGCCGCGCCTGCTCGGCCGCCCAGTCCAGCGCCGCGAGGCTCGTCGGTGAGCCGTCGACGCCCACGACGACGGCCCCCGCGACCACGTCGGCCGCCTCGACGTCATCCACGCCAGTCCACCCTCTGCCGTACGCGCCTGGCCCGCCACGACGACGTGCCCGCGGCTGCCGCTCGCTCGAGGAGATCGTGCCCGTTCCGGCGATCACCGAGGCTGCCGATCCCGACCAGCAGCGAGGCCACCACGGCGCCGGCCCAGCCCAGCGTCAGGTCGCCCACCGTGTCGGCGTACGCCGTGCCCACCTCGCTGGACCTGGTGACGAAGGCGAGGTACTCCCACACCTCCCACCACAGCGCGAGCGTCATCCCGGCGGCGACGCCGATCTCGAGGTTGCCCCAGGCCGGGTCGACCGCCACCCGCGCCAGAGCCAGGACGAGGACGACCTTGGCCGTCACGTCGAGCAGCACGACCCACGCCATCAGGCCGGTGCCGTGGCGATCGTCCCGCTGCTCGAGGTCGGTCACCACGGTCCCTGCCTCCCCGCGGTCGCACGCCGCTCACCCACGATCCTGCTGCCCCTCGCGCCGAGCGCCTAGGGACCAAGGTCAGTGCCTGGGCAGGCCCTCGGACCGAGGCACGGTGTCCGTCCGGCCGCAGCGCCGGCCCGCGGCGAAGGGCGAAGGTGAGTCGTGCCCACCTCCTCCCATCTGCACGGCCTCCGGGGCTGGGTCCGAGGCATCGGCCTGCTCTTCGTGTCGGTCGTCGCGGTCGAGTACGTCGCCGTGCACCTGCTGGCGGGTGCGGTCCGCTCGTGGCCCTCGCTGGGCTCGGCCGCACCCGTGCTGCTGCTGGCTGCCCTCGTGACCGAGCTGCTCTCCCTCGTCTGCTTCAGCAAGCTGACGTCGGTGCTGATGCGGGAGGACGCGCCCGACTTCCGCACGGTGCTCGCCATCGACGTCACCGGCAACGGGTTCAGCCACGTCGTCCCCGTGGGCGGGGCCACCGCCGCCGCGCTCCGCCTGCGCCTCTACGGCCGGGCCGGGGTCGCAACCCCCGAGGCTGCCGCGGCCGCGGCCGGGCAGTACGCCGTCACCCTGCTGTGGTTGGTCGCGGTCCTCGTCCTCGGTCTCGTCGTCGCGGTCCCCAGCCCCAGGACCCAACCCTTGGTGAGGACCGCGGCCGCGCTGGCCGCGGTGCTGCTGACGGCCATCGCGGGCCTGGTGGCGGTGCTGGTCGCGCGTCCCGACCAGGTCGTCCGCGTCACCCACGCCATCGCGGGTCGCCTGCCGCTGGTTCGACCGCAGGTGCTGGAGGGAGTGGTCCGTTCGCTCGCCGACCAGGTGCACCTCCTGCTCCACAGCCCCCGGGCGAGCCGGCGAGCGACGCTGTGGGGGCTGGGCTACTGGGCGTTCGACGCCGCCTCGCTCCACCTGAGCGTGTGGGCCTTCGGCGGCGCGCCCACCCCGGGCGGGCTCCTCACCACCTATGCCCTGGTCAGCCTCCTCGCGCTGCTGCCGGTCACCCCGGGAGGACTGGGCCTCGTCGAGGGCGCGGCGGTCCCGCTGCTGGTGTCCTTCGGCAGCCACCACGACGTGGCGCTGCTCGGGGTGCTGACCTGGCGGCTGTTCGGCTTCTGGCTCACCATCCCGCTCGGCCTGGCGGCCTACACCTGGCTGCGGACCCGCACCCGGTCGTCCGCTCACCACTCACACGGGGTGCCCATCACGTCTGGTGCCGTCGCGCCGACGGCGCCCGGTCCGGGACCGCCGACACGACCCACTCGTCGAAGTGGAGCGGGTCGCGCCGTTCCAGCTCGTCCAGGAGCCCGCGTCGCTGCTCCACGAGCGCCAGGCGGCGATCGAGCGGCGTGGTGCTGCGCAGCACCTCGCACGTGGTCCACTCCCACTGGCGGAGCAGCTGTCGCCTTCCGAGCGTCTCGAGCGGTCCGGTGCTCCCACGCATCATCGCGCGCAGGAGCAGCGCCCGGCTCCGGGTCACGACGAACGGGCACGTGAGTGCGAGGACCAGGGCGAGCGCGCTGCCGGCCCGCGGCCATGCGGCCGCCAGACCGCCGCAGACTGCCGCTGCTGCCCAGGTCCACAGCGTCGTGCGCACGGTCCAGTACCACCGGTCGGGGCGGTCCTCGCAGAAGGTGAAGGCGAGGAGCCCCCCGCCGCTGGCCAGCAGCAGCGCCACGGCCAGCACGCCGACCCAGGTCCCGGCCGCGAGCACGGACGCAGCGGCCCACCCGGTGGCGGCCGCTGCCGACATTCCCCACACGAAGCGGTAGATGACCACGTCAAGCTCCTCTCGGCGCCGCCCGGCACCGCTCGCGCGTCCGCAGGGATGTACGGCACTCCCCCACCGTGACGGGCCGCGACGCAGCGCTCCCAGAGGCCACGGACCGGGGCCCGCGGGGCGGACGCACCCTCCCTCGCGGGACCTTGGACCCGGTGCGTGCGGCACGCGGAGCCCGCCCGGGACCACAGAGTCCGAGGTCCCGGCCCCAGGGGACCGGCGACCGTGTCGGGTCGTCGGCCTCGGCGCGCATGCTCGACACATGGAGACTGCGGCGTACGTCCTCGACCTGGACCACACCACCATCGAGGACGTGGCCCTCGTCGGCGGCAAGAACGCCTCCCTCGGGGAGATGCACCGACACCTCACCTCGGCCGGGGTGCGGGTGCCGCACGGCTTCGCGGTGACGGCAGCCGCCTACCGGCGCGTCCTCGAGGCCACCGGCGCGCGGGCACGGCTCGAGGAGGTGCTCGACGGTCTGGACCCCGACGACGTGGCCGACCTGGAGGAGCGTGCCGCCGCCGCCCGCAGGATCGTGCTGGACGCCGACATCCCCGACGACGTGCGGGAGGCGGTGAGCGCCGCACTGGGCCGGCTGCACGACCGGTACGGCAGCGACCTCCGTCTCGCGGTGCGCAGCAGCGCCACTGCCGAGGACCTGCCCGAGGCCAGCTTCGCGGGCCAGCACGCCAGCTTCCTCGACGTCGGCGAGGAGGAGCTGCTGGCGGCGATCAGCCGCTGCTTCGCGAGCCTGTTCACCGCGCGTGGGGTCCACTACCGCCACCGCCACGGCTACGACCACCTCTCCGTCGCGCTCTCGGTCGGGGTGATGAAGATGGTCCGCTCCGACCTCGCGAGCTCGGGAGTCGCCTTCACCGTGGACACCGAGACCGGCCACCCCGGCGTCGTCCTGATGAGCGCGTCGTGGGGGCTCGGCGAGAACGTCGTCCAGGGCGCCGTGGAGCCCGACGAGTTCTACGTCCACAAGGCGACCTACCGCGCAGGTCACCGGACCGTCCTGCAACGCCGGCTCGGCGAGAAGGCGGTGCGGATGGTGACGACCCCCGACGGTCCCCGCAACGAGCCCACGCCGGAGGCCGACCGGCGTCGCTTCTGCCTCGAGGACGCCGACGTGCTGGAGCTGGCCGGAGCCTCCATCGCCATCGAGGAGCACTACGGCCGCGCCATGGACGTCGAGTGGGCCCGCGACGGGGTGGACGGCCTCCTCTACATCGTGCAGGCGCGGCCCGAGACGTCCGCGGTGCGCGACGCGACCACGCTCAAGCGTTACGTCGTCGAGGACCACGGGGTGGTCCTGGCAGAGGGGCGCGCCGTCGGTGACCGCGTGGCGACCGGGCGTGCCCGCGTGGTGCGCACCAGTGAGGACCTCGCCGCGTTCCGCCCGGGCGAGGTGCTCGTGTCGGAGACCACCAGTCCCGACTGGGAGCCGGTGCTGGGCCGTGCCGCCGCCGTGGTGACCGACCGGGGCGGGCGCACCTGCCACGCTGCCATCGTGGCTCGCGAGCTCGGCCTGCCGGCCGTCGTGGGCACCAGTGACGCGACGTCGACCCTGACCGACGGCGCCGAGGTGACCGTGGTGTGCTCGGAAGGCGAGACCGGGCACGTCTACGCCGGGGCGGCCACCGTCCGGGTCGACCGCGTCGACCTGTCCGACCTGCCTCGTCCGCGCACCCGTCTCATGGTCAACCTCGGCAACCCGGACCTGGCTCTCCGCACGGCGATGCTGCCCAGCGACGGCGTCGGCCTGGCGCGCATGGAGTTCATCATCGGCGACGCCATCCGTGCGCACCCGATGGCGCTGCTCCACCCCGACCTCGTGCGCGACGCGGACGAGCGAGCCGCCATCGACGCGCTCGTGGGACCGTCGGGCGACGGTGCCGCGTACTTCGTGGACCGGCTCGCCGAGGGCATCGGCATGATCGCGGCCGCGTTCCACCCGCGGCCGGTGGTCGTGCGCACGTCCGACTTCAAGACCAACGAGTACGCAGGTCTGCTGGGAGGGTCGTGGTTCGAGCCTCACGAGGAGAACCCGATGCTCGGCTTCAGGGGCGCCTCCCGCTACGCCCATCCGGCGTACGCCGAGGGCTTCGCCCTCGAGTGCCGCGCCATCCGGCGCGTGCGCGAGGACATGGGACTGACCAACCTCGTGGTCATGCTGCCCTTCGTACGGCGCCTCGCTGAGGCGGACGCGGTGCTCGCGCGCATGGCCGAGCTCGGGCTGGCCAGGGGTGCCGACGGGCTGCAGGTCTTCGCGATGTGCGAGATCCCCAACAACGTCGTGCTGGTGGACGAGTTCGCGCAGCGGTTCGACGGGCTCTCGATCGGGTCGAACGACCTCACCCAGCTCACCCTCGGGGTGGATCGCGACAGCGAGGTCGTGGCCTTCGACTACGACGAGCAGGACCCCGGCGTCATGCGGATGATCCGGATGGCGGTCGAGGGGTGCCGCCGCAACGGCATCCACAGCGGCCTGTGCGGGCAGGCACCGTCGGACTACCCCGCGATGGCGGAGTTCCTCGTCGAGATCGGCATCGACTCGATGAGCCTGAACCCCGACAGCCTGCTGCGCACCACCCGCACCGTGGTCGAGGCCGAGGAACGGCTCGGCGGCGTACTCCGCATCCCGGCGCACGCCGTCCATGCCGACCCCGTCCACGCCGACCCCGTCCACGCCGACTGAGGAGGTCCCCATGTCGTTGTACGCCACCGCCACCGCCCTCGTCGCACCCGGCAAGGGGATCCTCGCCGCCGACGAGAGCCACCCGACCATGGCCAAGCGCCTGGCCCGCATCGGCCTGGACTCCACCGAGGCCGTGCGCAGGGACTACCGGGAGCTCCTGCTCGGCACACCCGGGCTCGACGAACACGTCAGCGGAGTGATCCTCTTCGACGAGACGGTGCGCCAGACCTGGCGCTCGGGGACGCCGGTCCCCGCGGCGTTGCTGGACCGCGGGATCATTCCCGGCGTCAAGGTCGACGCGGGGCTCACCCCGCTCCCCCGCTTCCCCGACGAGGACGTGACGCAGGGCCTCGACCACCTCTACGAGCGACTCGCGGAGTACGTCACGCTCGGCGCGCGGTTCGCCAAGTGGCGCGGCGTCATCCGCATCGGCGCGGGTCGACCGACCGCCGCCTGCATCGAGGCCAACGCGCACGCCCTCGCGAGGTACGCCGCCGCTGCCCAGGAGCAGGGGCTGGTCCCCGTGGTGGAGCCTGAGGTGCTCATGGACGGCAACCACTCGCTCGAGCAGTGCGCCGCTGTCACGACCGTCGTGCTGCGCACCGTCTACGACCACCTCGCCCGCTACCGGGTCGACCTGTCAGGCACCCTCCTCAAGCCCAACATGGTGCTGCCCGGGACCACCTCGGGACAGCAGGTCGACGACGAGGACATCGCCGCAGCCACCCTCGGGGTGCTGCGGGACACGGTGCCGGTGTCGGTGCCCGGGATCGTGTTCCTCTCCGGCGGGCAGACGCCTGAGCAGGCGACCGCGCGGCTCGACGCCCTCAACCGGGCCCCCGCGCAGCCCTGGCAGCTCAGCTTCTCCTTCGGCAGGGCCCTCCAGGCCCCCGTCCTCGACACGTGGGCGGGCCTGGAGGAGAACCGTGGCGCCGCCCGGTCGGCGCTGCTGCACCGGGCGCGGATGAACGGACTCGCCCGCAGGGGCCGCTGGGCGGCGGACCTGGAACCGCACGCGGCCGCGTGAGCCTGCCGCTGGGACCTGCCGCTTGGACCTGGCCGCTCGCCCGTGGTCGTCGACGAGGTCGACGCGGCGTCACCGCTCAGCTGTGGGGAGGCCCGTGGAAACCCGGTCGGCGGGCAGCCCTCACCGCTGCCTGCGTCCGGCTCTCCACCCCGAGCTTGCCGAGCACGATCGAGACGTAGTTCTTGACGGTCTTCTCCGCCAGGTCGAGCTGCTCGGCGATCTGGCGATTGGTCAGCCCTTCGGCCACGAGCCGGAGGATCTGCTCCTCCTTGGGGGTCAGGTGCTTCGTCAGGGGATCCTGCTGGGGGCCGTCCCGCAGGCGCGCCAGCACGCGCGCCGTCACCGCCGGATCGAGCATCGACTGGCCGGCGGCCACGCGCCGCACCGCGGTGACCAGGTCCGTGCCGCTGACCTGCTTGAGCACGTAGCCAGCGGCTCCCGCCATGATCGCCGAGAACAACGCGTCGTCGTCGTCGTACGACGTCAGGATCAGGCCCGCGGTCTCGGGCTGCACCGAGCGGATCTGCCGGCACACCTCGATCCCCGAGCCATCGGGCAGCCGCCCGTCGAGGACCGCCACCCGGGGGCGGAGCACACGCATCCGGTCCACCGCCCCGACGGCGCTGCCGGACTCCCCGACGACCTCGATGTCGTCCTCGCTCTCCAGCAGGGTGCGCACGCCCCGCCGCACGAGCTCGTGGTCGTCCAGCAGGAAGACGGTGATCGGCCCGCGCTGGGGTGCATCGGGCACATCCGGGTGCCTCACGCTTCGACGGTACGCCTCTCGGCATCCGCGGCGCTGTGGTCTTCCCGCCCCACCCGACCGGGTCCTACGGCCTCTTCTGCGTGACGCGCCGCGGGTCGTGCCGTCCGGGGTCGCGGACCTGTGGGGAGCCGGCACCCACCACGTCCGCCCGAGGGACCGACGCGAAGATCAGGCGCGCGGTCCGCGCCTTCGTGCGGGACGTCCACCCTCGCCAGGCCGGGCGTGGGCGGCGCTCGTCGGCAGGATTCACCTGGGTCCTCCCCATCGTCTGCGTCCTCGTGCGTGCTCGGGACAGCCCCACGCTAGGCAGGTCGGCGCCCGGCGGTCAGTGCCCAAGGTCCTCCCTCGGCTCGGGACCCGGACGGGCCGATGGCCTCTGGTGACCAGTCGGTCGCCACCCCCACGATGGTGAGGTGAGGCCGCTCGACACGAGGAGGAGCACCATGACCACCACCGCACGAGGTGAGGACGGGGCCCTGCACGCGGCCGTCGGCGACCGGCTGGTCGTCCGCAGCCTGCACGGCCCCGCACGGGACGGGGAGATCGTGGAGGTCAGGCACCCGGACGGGACCCCGCCCTACACGGTGCGCTGGTCCGACACCGGGCACGAGACCCTCGTGTTCCCCGGCGCGGACGCCTTCGTGCAGCACTTCACCGGCCTGGCCGGTGAGGGACGACACGACGGGGCGCACGACTGACCCACCCAGACCCACCGCGGGCCGATCAGCTCGCCCGTCGCGGCCTCGGCACCTGCAGCAGGTGTGCGTGCGGCCCGATGCCCCGAGGTGGACCGAGTCCGGTGGGACGCTGCTCGAGCAGCTCCCGGGTCAGCTGCTCGGCCGCGACGGCCACCTGGGAGGCCTCGCAGCCGGCCCGGAGGACGGCGCGCACCGAGCGCGCGAAGCAGCGGAGCACCGAGCCGGGAGCCAGGTCGCCTCGCTCGTCGAGCAGGCGTGACGCGGCGTCGCTCAGGGCCTGGTTGCTCAGCTGCTCCGCGCCCCCGACAGCGAGGTTGGTGCGCCGCTCGAGCCGGCGCGGCATGCCTACTCCTCGCCCCTCGCGGGAATCAGGGCACGGGCGATCGGAACCTGCACGGGCGTGGGCGCTGTCGTCTCCGACGAGGACGGGACGGAGCCCTCACCGGCGCCGACGCGGCGCTCGGCGGTCGGCGTGCGTGAGCTGATCGGAATCATCGGAGTCTCCTGGTGGGTGACAGGTGCGTTGAGGTCCACGATCGTCGCTGCGGCCGCGGCGCCCCAGAGGCGGACGTCCCGAGAGCGACGGGCCCTCGCTCCTGGTTGGTAGCCCGGGTGTCCGCGTCTCCACACCCCCCAGGTGGGAGATCGTCCGGCACGGCGTACGGCGGACGTGACCCCCGTCGTGGGACACCCGGGCTGACCCCTCACGGGGCGTGGGTCCATCGCAATCCACCGCGGGGGGATGGTCAACTGGCGAAGGTCCCGGGATCTTCGGGACACTGTCCCGGCCCCGCTCTTCGGTCCACACCGCCGCCCCGCTGCGGGCGACGTCTCAGCCGGCAGTGAGCCGGGCGGCGAGCACCGCCGCCTGGGTCCGGCTCGACACGCCGAGCTTGCTCAGCACGGAGGAGACGTAGTTCTTCACGGTCTTCTCCGACAAGAACATGCGTCGGGCCACGTCGCGGTTGGACAGGCCCTCGCCCACCAGCTCCAGGATGCGTCGCTCCTGCGGAGTGAGGTCGTGCAGCTCGTCGTCCTCCTGCACGCCGTGGCGGATGCGGTCGAGCACCCGGTCCGTCATCGCGGGGTCCAGCAGGGACTGCCCCCTCGCCACGCGTCGTACACCGTCGACGAGGTCGGTGCCGTGGACCTGCTTGAGCAGGTAGCCCGACGCCCCCGCCATGATGGCCGCGAACAACGCCGCGTCGTCGTCGTACGACGTCAGGATGAGGCCCTTGATGGCCGGATCGATGCTCCGCACGTCGCGGCAGACCTCCACCCCCGAGCCGTCGGGGAGTCGACCGTCGAGGATCGCGACGTCCGGCCGCAGCGCCGGTATCCGGCTCACAGCCTCACGGGCGGAGTCCGACTCGCCCACGACCACGATGTCGCCGTGCTCCTCCAGCAGCTCCTTGATGCCGCGGCGCACGACCTCGTGGTCATCGAGGAGGTAGACGCGGATGGGCTGGCTCGCCTCGTCGTCCATCGCCTCAGCGTAGAGGCGCGCGACGTGCCCTCGTCCGGCCGTTGGTCCGCCGTGACCGGGACTTTGGTCCCGGGACCCGACCTCTCAGCCCGCGGTGGGGTCGTGCCGCGGGGCCGCGAGCGGCACCGTCCAGGTGACGCAGGTGCCCGCCCCGGCCCGGGAGTCGACGACCATGTCGCCACCGAGTCGGCGGGCCCGCGAGCGCATGTTGGCGAGCCCGCTCTCGAGGTGGACAGGGTCCATCCCGATGCCGTCGTCGGAGACGGTGAGGGCGAGCTCATCGACATCGACCGCGATCCGCACGGCGACCGTCGAGGCATGCGCATGCCTGCTCACGTTGGTGAGCGCCTCGCTCAGCACGGCGAGCAGGTCGGGCGCGAGCTCCGCGCCGACGGCGCTGCGCAACGGACCGTCGACACGGAAGACCGGACGGAGCTTCATCGTGGCACCTGCTCGGTCGACGACCCGCTCGACCTCGCTCTGGATGTCGTGCGACGTGTCGAGGACACCGAGCGCGAAGATCGTCCGTCGGATGTCCTTGACCGTGTCGTCGAGGTCCATGATCGCGCGTTCGATCCGGTCTCGGACCTGGGGCTCGGAGCACGCGTTGAACGTGCCCTGCAGCCCCAGCCCCACGGCGAAGAGCTGCTGGATGGTGGTGTCGTGCAGGTCGCGACCGATGCGGTCCCGGTCCTCGTAGAGGGCCAGGCGCTGCCGGTCGTCCCTGCTCCGGGCGACCTGGAGGGCCAAGGTGGCCTGCTCGGCGAAGCTGGCCGGCAGGGCTGCGTCGACGCGATGGAAGCCGGCCGCGTTCTCCTTCGTCCACGCGAGCGAGAGGACGCCCTCCACGCCCTGCCCGGAGCGCAGCGGCAGCACCATGACCGGTCCGAGCACCGGCCAGCCGGGGATGGACGACGGGTCGACCGCCCGCGGGTCGGACGAGACGTCCATCACGACCTCGGGGCGACCGGTCCGGACGACGGTGCTCGCCAGCGACCTCTCCATCGAGAGGTGGTGCATGTCGTCCATGTCCGCGGGAGCACCCGACGCGACCTCGAGCCGGAGGTCCGCGGGATCGGAGCCGAGGACCAGCCAGGCCACGTCCGCCCCGGACACGGACCGAGCCCGATCGGCCACGACCTGGAGGGCCGACTGCGTCGAGGTGTCGTCGGCGAGCATCGACGTGATCTCCGCGGTGGCGGTCAACCACGCCTGGCGGTGCGCCGCCTCCTGGTAGAGCTGGGCGTTCTCGATCGCCACGCCCGCGGCTGCTGCGAGGGCGACCACGACGGCTTCGTCGTGCTCGGTGAACTCGGTCCCGTCGATCTTCTCGGTGAGGTAGAGGTTGCCGAAGACACGCTCGCGGATGCGGACCGGCACGCCGAGGAACGACGACATCGGCGGATGGTGAGCCGGGAAGCCGTAGGAAGCCGGGTGCTCGGACAGGTGGGCGAGCCGCAGTGGGCGCGGGTCCTCGATGAGCAGACCGAGCAACCCGTGCCCGGTCGGGAGGTCGCCGACGTCGGCAACGGTGCGCTCGTCCATGCCCTGGTGGACGAAGGTGCGGATGTGGCGCTGCGGACCGGGAGAGAGCACTCCGAGGGCCGCGTACTGTGCTCCGGCGAGCGCCCGGGCGGCGGAGAGGATGCGGTCCAGGACTCCGTCCAGCGACAGGTCGGCTGCCACGCCGACCACAGCGTCGAGCAGGTGACGTAGCCGGGCCTGCTCGTCGAGGACCCCGTCGACCCGCGCAAGCACCTCCCTCAACAGGTCGTCGAACGCGGCCTGGCTGAGGTCCTGCCCGCCCGTGCGGCCGTGCCCACCCGGATCGTCCTCCACCTTCCGCCTTCCGCCATGCGAGAGCCCGAGACGCCTTCGAAACTAGTGCCCCCCGGCCGGATCCGGAAGGTGCGAGGCACTCAGCAGCTCACGACCCGAGGCCCGGACAGGGCAGGACCAACGGCCCTTCTCCGGCCGCACGGACCCGGCGACGCTCGATGCCGTACGTCGAGCAACCCGGAGGAAGCTGATGACCCGTCGCCTCGTCGTGCCGGAGCAGGTGCTGCGTCGCGTCGTCCAGACCGCGACCCTGGCACCCAGCGTGCACAACACGCAGCCCTGGCTCTGGCGCGGCTCGTCCCACGGCTTGGACCTCCGCGCGGACCGCTCACGCCAGCTCCCCGCGACCGATCCCGACGGCCGCAACCTGGTCATCAGCTGCGGTGCGGCCCTGCACCACGCACGTGCGGCGGCCGCTGCGCTCGGCTGGTCGGCGCGGGTGACCCGGCTCCCGGATGAACGTGACCCCGACCTCCTGGCGCGGATCGCTCTCTCACCGGCCCCGCCGACGCCGGACGGGGCCGAGGTGCTGGACGCGATGGCCCGCCGGTGCACCGACCGCCGACGGTTCACCTCGTGGCCCGTTCCGGACGCGTTGCTGGCGCAGCTCGCGGACGTCGCTGCGGAGCAGGGGACCTCCGCCTGCGCGGTGACCGACGCCGCCGTGCGGTTCCGTGTCGAGCGGCTGGTCCTCCGGGCAGCCGACTTCCAGGCAGAGCTCCGCGCAGCGTCGACCGAGCACGAGGTGTGGCTCGACCGGGCCACGGCGGACGGCATCCCGGCGGCAGTGCTGGAGGGCTCCGGCTCCGCCTCAGGAGCCCCGCACACGCGCTTCAGGACCCGGCGATCCGCTGACCTCGAAGGTCAGGACGTGCAGGTGAGCGACGGGCTCGTGGTCATGTTCGGCGCCGGCGACGACCCTGCGAGCTGGCTGCGGGCCGGAGAGGGGCTGAGCGCGTTGTGGCTGGCGGCGACCGGCTTCGGGCTCTCCGTGGTCCCCCTCTCCCAGGTGATCGAGGTCGACAGCACGCGCGCCGCGTTCCGGGTCCACGTGCTGCGAGGTGAGGGACATCCACTCGTGCTGACCCGGATCGGCTGGCAGGCGATCGGGCGCAGCGAGCTGACACGTACCCCCCGACGTCCGGTCTCCGAGGTGCTGCGGATGCGATGAGACCATCGGGCCGAAGGTCCTTCCCAGCACCGACCTCCGCCCGTGGTCACCGACGCGCCAACCGGTGACGCTGGGCACATGAGCACCGTGCCCCTCCCTCGCCCCGCCCTCGCGGGTGCAGTCGTCGTCGGGTACGACGGACGTCCGCCCGCCGATGCGGCGTTGGCGTGGGCGGCAGGTGAGGCGAGCGCGACCCGGCGCCCGCTGGTGATGGTGCACGTGCTCACCATGACCCCGATGATGGCGGGCCCGGGCCTTGCCGGGCTGGCCACCCTCACGGCGCCTGCCGTCGGCGACACGGTCCAGCGCACGACCGTGCAGCGCGCTGCCGCGCAGGTCGCCGAGCGACTCCCCCAGCTGACGGTCGAACGGCTGGAGGTGCGCGGAGACCCGGCCGTGGAGCTGGCCGACCTCAGCCGTGGGGCCCACGTGCTCGTCGTCGGGTCGCGCGGCACCGGGATCGCGCGCGCGGTTCCGTCCGCCCAGGTCGGGACCCGCATCGTCGCGCAGGTCACCTGCCCGGCCGTCGTGGTGCCGACGTCGCACCCCGGACGCATCCGGCGCGGCGTGCTGGCGGGCATCTCCGTGCGCACGAGCACACCGGAGGTGCTCGACCGGGCGTTCTCCCACGCGGACCTCCACGACCTCCCCCTCACCGTCGTCCACGCGACGCAGGACACCCTCCGCGCGTCGGACGAGGACCGGAGACGCTGGATCGGTGAAGCCGTCAGCGGACACCGTGCGAGGCACCCGAACGTCCGGGTCGAGATCCGTCTCGCGGCCGGCCGACCCGCCCGGACCCTGTTGGGGCTCGCCGAACGGATGGACCTCGTCGTCGTGGGGCAGCACGCGGCCGGGAGCACGAACCCGCTCGGCCACGTCCGGGGCAGCATCGTCGACCGCTCGCCGTGCCCCGTGATGGTGGTGCCCCCACCCACCCCCGGACCGTGAGCCACCGTCACGCCCGCGAGTCCACTGGTCCCGCCCTGCTCAGCGAGCAGGTCGGACGCCGGGTGGAGCTGAGCGACGGCACGCGGCTGGGCGCCCTCATGGACCTCACGGTCGCCCTCGGCGTGCCACGCCCGCACACGACGCACGCGCTGGTCCGTGGGTCCCACGACGCCGTCCACCTGGTCGAGTGCGATGCCATGAGCGGGCTCACCGCGACCACGGGCCCGGTACGCCTCGACCCCGGGGTGGACCTGCGCACGCCGCCCGGGCGTCGTACCGATCAACGTCGTCCCACGCTTCCCCCGGACGAGGTCCTGCTGATGCGTGACGTCGTCGACACCCAGGTCGTCGACCTGCAGGGCCACCACCTGACCCGCGTCTCCGACGTCCTCCTGTCCCGCGACGGCGACCGGTTCCTGGTCCTGTCCGTGGACCTGGGTGCGGGCGCGATGCTGAGGCGTCTGGGGCTGCGACGGATGGCGAGGTACGCCGGCGAGCGCAGCGTCGACTGGCACGACCTCCACCTCACCTCGCCCCGGGCCCACCAGGTGCAGCTCGCGACGGCCGGAGTCCCGTTCCGCCGTCTCGGGCCGGCAGACCTCGCGGAGCTGCTGGCCCGCCTCAGCACGGCCGGCGCCATGGACCTCGTGCGTGCCCTCGAGCCCCGGCGGGCCGCAGCCGCGATCCGGCACTCACACCCGCGCGTGGGCCGCCGGCTGATGCAGCACCTCAGCCCGCAGGAGCAGCACGACCTCGTCTCTGCCGCCCCTGCGGAGGACACCCCGGCCCTCACCCACCTCGTCCAGGACCGGGCGCCCGCCGCATCCACCGGGAGTCCGAGGCGTTATCGCCGCACCGATGGGTGGCGGCTCCACCGGCCGCCGAGGCGCTAGGCATGCGTGTCGCCGAGACGGGCGCAGGCACCCCGCGGCACGCCTCCAGGCCGGGACGCACCCGCGTGGCTGCGGGTGCGGCTGCCCTGCTCGCCGTGGTGGGACCGGGACTGCTGGCCGGGTTGTCGGACGACGATCCGCCCGGCATCACCACGTACTCGGTGCTCGGTGCGGAGTACGGCTACCAGCTGCTGTGGGTGCTGCTCGTCTCCACGGCGGCACTGGTGCTGTTCCACGACCTCGGGGCCCGCATGGGTGTCGCCACCGGACAGGGACTGCTGGGCCTGGTGCGCGACAGGTACGGCGTACGTGTCGGGGCGTCGGCCCTGGTCCTCCTCCTCGTGGCGAACGTCGGGACCGCGTGCGCGGAGTACGCCGGGCTGGCGGCCGGGTTCGAGCTGATCGGGATACCACGCCAGGTCTCCGTCCCGACAGCGGCCGTGGTCGTGTCGGTGCTGGTCCTGAGGGGCCGGTTCCACCGCATCGAGCACATGCTCATGGCGCTCGCCGCCGTCTTCGTGACCTACGTCGCCGCCGGGCTGGTGGTCGGTCCGGATTGGACGCAGGCAGCGCAAGGACTCCTCCTGCCCACGATGCCGATCCGCGACAGGGACGCGTGGACGATCGTCGTCGCCACCGTCGGGACGACCCTCGCACCGTGGGGGCTCAGCTTCATCCAGTCCTACGCCGTGGACAAGAAGCTCACGGCGACGGAACTCCGGTTCGAACGGGTCGACGTGGTGACGGGCTCGTTGCTGACGGGCGTGATCGGGTTCTTCGTCGTGGTCACGTGTGCCGAGACGCTGCACGTGGGGTCCGCCTCGATCGACTCGGCCGCCGACGCCGCAGACGCGCTCGCGCCCCTGGCCGGGCGCTTCGCGGGCGGGTTGTTCGCCGTGGGCCTCATCGGCGCGGCGTTGCTGGCCGCGGCGATCCTGCCACTGTCCACCGCCTACTCGGTGTGCGAGTTCACCGGGCACGAAGGCGCCCTCGACGACGGCTTCCGCCGCGCGCCGGTGTTCTACGCGACCTTCGTCGCGACCGCCGCCACGGCCGCCGGACTCGTCCTGGTGCCCCACCTGCCGCTCGTACCCGTCCTGGTGCTGTCCCAGGTCGTCAACGCCGTGCTGCTCCTCCCGCTGCTGCTGATGATGCAGGGGCTCTCGCGCGACCCCGACGTGATGGGCGACGCCGTGTCCTCCTCTGCCGCCTGGACGGTCAGGTCCCTGGCGATCGGCTTCATCGCCCTGTGCGTGCTGGCCCTCGTCGTGCTGTCGCTCACCTGATCGCCGCCGCACACGGCGGGACCAAGGTCCCCCGGTGGACAGGCGTAGTCCCGTGGGCCCCTCCGCACCACGCCCTTAGCGTGGCAGGTGGAGGTCTGGCAGGTGTCGTCGAGCGGGGGACCCATGGAGGGCAGCGTCGGTTCGAACGGCCTGACCACTGCCGAGGTCATCGTCCGCCAGCACCAGGACGGCCCCAACGAGCTGCCCAGTCCACCTCGAGCGGGCGTCTGGCAGATGTTCGCCCACCAGCTGACGCACCTCCTCGCGGTCCTGCTGTGGATCGCAGCGGGACTGGCCCTCGTGGCACGCATGCCGGAGCTCGCCATCGCCATCGTCGTGATCATCGTGCTCAACGCCGGTTTCGCGTTCTGGCAGGAGTACCGCGCCGACCGGTCGACCCAGGAGCTCCGGGCACTGCTGCCTGCCACCTCCCGGGTGGTGCGCAACGGCACGCGGACCGACGTACCGGTCGTGGACCTCGTGGTCGGTGACCGCGTCCTGCTCGCCGCTGGTGACCGGGTCGGCGCCGACCTGCGGGTGTCCGACTCGAGCGGCCTGGCCATGGACGAGTCGCTCGTCACCGGCGAGAGCGGCGCCGTGCCCCGCGCTGCCGGCGAGGTGCTCCTCGGTGGCAGCTTCGTGCTCACCGGGGAGGGCGCCGCCGTGGTCGAGGCGATCGGCGGACGGACGACCCTGGCGGAGATCTCGGCGATGACCGCGCGGGCCGAGAGACCGGCGAGCCCGCTCACGCGTCAGCTCAACCGGGTCGTCAGGATCATCGCCGTCATCGCCGCGGTCACCGGAGTCACCCTCGCGGTCGTCTCGGTCCAGCTGGGCATGGACCTGACCTCCGCGTTCCTCTTCGGGGTCGGCGTGACCGTCGCACTCGTGCCCGAGGGGCTGCTGCCCACCGTGACGCTGTCGCTGGCCCGCGGGGCACGGCTGATGGCTGCCAACAAGGCGCTGGTGCGGCGGCTCGACGCGGTCGAGACGCTCGGGGCGACCACGTTCATCTGCACGGACAAGACCGGGACCATCACGCAGAACCGGATGAGCGTCGTCCGGGTGGTGACACCGTCGGGGACCACGACGGTCCACGGCAACGGCTACGACCCCGTCGCCACCTTCGGCGGCGAGGACCCCGCGCGGCAGGAGGCCGGCGCGGCCGCTCTCGCCGCACTCGCCTGCATCTCCGGACGGACCGTGCAGAGGGGCGGCGTGTGGACCCCTGACGGCGACCCCATGGAGGCAGCCATCCACTGTCTCTGCCTGAGGCTCGGGCTCCCTCCCCCGGACGTCGAGGGCCAGAGCCGTGCGTACTCCTCCGAACGTCTCCTGAGCTCACACCTGGGCCGGGGTCGGGTGTCGGTGCTGGGCGCACCCGAGTCGGTGCTGGCCCGGTGCCGCGAGGTTCCCGTGACCATCACGACCCAGCTCGAGGAGCTCACGGCCGCAGGGTTGCGCGTCCTCGCAGTGGCGGCCCGGACCTGGTCGGGGCCGGCGGACGACGCGATGGAGCACGACCTGGACCTCTGCGGGCTCCTCGCGCTGCAGGACCCTCCACGGCCCGACATCGCCGACGCACTGGCGAGGTGCCGCGGCGCGGGCATCAGGGTGGCGATGCTGACCGGCGACCACCCCCTCACGGCTCGGCGGATCGCGACCGAGGTCGGCCTCCTGGGGCCGCGCGGGGTGGTCCTCGACGGACGCGACCTCCCCGACGACGAGGAGCTCGCCGCGCTGCTCGACACCGACCACGGCGCGGTGGTGGCCCGCGTGTCCCCCCAGGACAAGCTGCGCATCGCCCGGGGCCTCCGCGAGCGCGGTCACGTCGTCGCCATGACCGGCGACGGAGTGAACGACGCCCCCGCGCTGCGGGAGGCGGACGTAGGCGTGGCCATGGGTGCCAGCGGGAGCGACGTGGCCCGCGAGTCGGCTGACCTGGTCCTGCTCGACGACCACTTCGCGACCATCGTGGGAGCCATCGAGCTCGGCCGGGCGACCTTCCAGAACGTCCGTCGCTTCCTGACCTACCACCTCACCGACAACGTGGCCGAGCTCGCACCCTTCGCGGTGTGGGCGCTGTCCGGGGGCAGCTTTCCCCTGGCCATCGCGGTGCTCCAGGTCCTGGCGCTGGACATCGGTACGGACATGCTGCCGGCACTCGCGCTGGGGGCCGAGCCACCGCGTGCGGACATCATGCGCGGCCGGCGCCGCCAGGTCCTGCTGGATCGCGCGCTCCTCGTGCGCTCCTTCCTCGTCCTCGGCCTGACCGAGGCGGTGGTGTCACTCGGCGCGTTCACCGTCGTCCTCGTCAGCGGCGGTTGGCGCTTCGGCGACGACGTGTCGAGCGGTCTGCAGCAGACCGCGTCCGGGACCGCCTTCGCCGCCATCGCCATCGGGCAGATGGCGAACGCGTTCGCATGCCGGAGCACCACTCGACCGGTCTGGCGACTGGGCGCGTGGGGCAACCCTCTGGTCGTGGCGGCGGTCGCAGCAGAGGCAGCCCTGCTCGTCGCCGTCGTGGGCCTTCCCTGGCTCGCCGACCTCCTCGGCGGCTCGTGGCCCACGCCCGTCGGCTGGGCGGGCGCAGCGGCAGCAGGGGTCGCGGTGCTGGTGGTGGACGGGGCCCACAAGCGCCTCTTCCGGCCCTTCCACGGGACGAGGTGACCCGCGCCGATAGGCTCGCGCCCGTGACCGCCACGCTCGTCGCGAAGGACCTGTCCGGTGGGCACGGTCACCGCGTGCTGTTCGAAGGACTGGACCTCACCGTCGCTCCCGGTGACGTGATCGGGGTCGTCGGCGCCAACGGCGCGGGCAAGTCCACGCTCCTCTCGCTGCTCGGCGGCGCCGCCGAGCCGATGGCCGGGTCGGTGAAGTGTGCTCCGCCGGACGCGTTCGTCGGGCTCCTCCCGCAGGAGCACGAGCGGGTGCCGGGCGAGACCGTGACGCAGTACGTCGCGCGACGTACGGGCGCGACCGAGGCGACCGAGGTGATGGAGTCGACCGCCTCCGCCCTCGGCTCGGACGTGCCGGGAGCCGACGACGCCTATGCGGTGGCTCTCGACCGGTGGCTCGCGAGCGGCGCGGCCGACCTCGACGACCGGATCGGCCCCGTCCTCGCCGACCTCGGCCTGGACGTCGGCCCCGACGCCCTCATGACGTCGCTGTCCGGCGGGCAGGCCGCCCGCGTGGCGCTGGCCGCGCTGCTGCTCAGCCGCTTCGACGTGGTCCTCCTCGACGAGCCGACCAACGACCTCGACCTCGACGGCCTGGAACGGCTCGAAGCGTTCGTGCAGGGACTCCGTGGGGGCGTCGTGCTGGTCTCGCACGACCGGGAGTTCCTGGCCCGCTGCGTCACCCGGATCGTGGAGCTCGACCTCGCCCAGGGCCAGGTCACCGTCTACGACGGTGGCTACGACTCGTTCCTCGAGGAGCGTGCCACCGCCCGGCGCCACGCCCGCGAGGCGTACGAGCAGTACGCCGACACGCGCGCCGACCTCGTGCAGCGCGCGCGGACCCAGCGTGAGTGGAGCTCGCAGGGCGTGCGCAACGCGATGCGCAAGAGCCCCGACAACGACAAGATCCGGCGCAAGGCGGCCACCGAGTCCTCGGAGAAGCAGGCGCAGAAGGTCCGCCAGATGGAGTCGCGCATCGCGCGCCTGGACGAGGTCGAGGAGCCGCGCAAGGAGTGGGTCCTGCAGTTCGACATCGCCTCCGCACCGCGGTCGAGCGGCGTGGTCGCCACCCTCAACGAGGCCACCCGCCGGCTGGGTGACTTCGAGCTCGGCCCCGTCTCCGTGCAGGTCGACGCGGGCGACCGGATCGGCATCACCGGCCCCAACGGTGCCGGGAAGACCACGCTCCTCCGGCTGCTGCTGGGCCGGGACGCCCCGGACACGGGCGTCGCGTCGCTCGGTGCCTCCGTGGCGGTGGGCACCATCGACCAGGCCAGGACCGGCCTCGACGACGACCTCGCACTGGGCGACGCGTTCGAGGCCGTCGTGCCCGAGATGACGCAGGCCGAGGTGCGTACGTTGCTCGCCAAGTTCGGCCACAAGGCCGACCAGGTCACCAGCCGGGTCGGTCGGCTGTCTCCCGGCGAGCGCACCCGGGCGGCGATGGCGCTCCTGCAGGCGCGCGGTGTCAACCTGCTGGTCCTCGACGAGCCGACGAACCACCTCGACCTGCCGGCCATCCAGCAGCTCGAGCAGGCCCTGGCGTCGTACGACGGCGCGCTCCTGCTGGTCTCGCACGACCGCCGGCTGCTGGAGAACGTCCGGCTGGACCAGCGGTGGGAGGTCGACGGCGGCACGATCGTGGTGCGGCACGTCTGACACCAGTGATGACGACGCGGGAGCGTCAGAGCACAGCGCCTCGAGGCGCGACCTCCACAGCGGCGACACCCCGGGCGTACACCACCACCAGGCGGTCGCCGTGCCGGCACCGCAGCACGCCGGAGTCGGTCGCCAGCGTGGACACGACGTGGTCGATCAGCTCCTCGTCGCTCACCTCGCCCGGCGCCTCGTAGGTGACGTCGGTGCTGTCACCGCTCACGAGCCTGACGCGCAGCACCAGGTCAGCCATGGTCAGGACCCGTCCGACGTCGCCATGCCGACCGCCTCTCGACCGGTTCCCGCCTCCGGGTGGAGGCTGCGTCGCCGGTCACTCGACCCGACCCTACGCCCGGACGTCGCCGTCAACGTGGCGGACCACCAGCATCGCCAGGTCGTCGTCCAGCTCGTCACCGTGGAACGCGCGCACCGCGTCGAGCACCACCCCCGCCATGTCGTCGGCGGACAGGTCGCTGTGCTCGCGCATCAGGTCGGCGACGCGGTCGGAACCGAACTGGTCCCTGCCCCGCCGCGCCTCGAGCAGCCCGTCGGTGAAGACGCACAGCACCTCGCCGGGCGCGAGCTCGACGTCGCTGTCGTGCAGCTCGGGGTCGTCGAACAGCGCCAGCGCCGTGCCGAGCATGCCGACCTCCTCGACCTTCCCGCTGGTCCGCAGGACCAGGGGCCAGTGGTGGCCGGCGAGCGAGAGGGTGATGCGCACAGGGCTGCCGGGGTCGTCCCCGCCGCCCGGCGGCCGCAGGCGTCCGTGCACGAGGGTGCAGTGGCGCTCGGACTCCGTCTGGGCCTGGAGCACGGCGTTGACCTCGCGCAGCGTGGTGGCGGGCGACGCCTCGGGACCCGCGAGGGCGCGCAAGGTGTAGCGGGTCGCCGCGCTCACGGCCGCAGCTTCCGCGCCCTTGCCGCTGACGTCACCGAGCACGAAGGCCCACGTCTCGTCATCCAGCGCGAAGACGTCGAGGAAGTCCCCTCCGATCTCGCCGCCGTCGCCCGCCGGGACGTAGCGGCTGGCGAGCTCGCAGTGGGGGATCTCGGGCAGCCGCGTGGGCACCATGCTGGCCTGCAACGTCGCGGCGACGCGCGACCGGTCGTCCAGCACCTGCTGGAGGCGCTCCTGGTCGCGGACGCGCTCGGTCACCTCGCGGAGCACCACCAGCTCGCCGGCGGTCCGGCCGGCGACGTCGTGCAGCGGCTGCTGGCTGACATCGAAGGTGCGCAGGTCGTCGCCCTCCGGGCCCCCCAGGACGAGCCCGCCCGGCCCGACCTCGGCGATCCCGGAGAGGTTCACGAGGTCGCGCAGGCGACGGCCGACGAGCTCGATCCGGCTCCGGTCGGCCAGGGCCACGGCCGACGGGTTCACGTCGACGATCCGCCCGAACGCGTCGAGGACGAACACGGCGTCGGCCATGCTCTCCACCACGGCGCTCCGGGCAAGCGGGGCCAGGTCTACGAGACGCTCCTCGAAGAGCCCCCAGACCAGCAGCCCGCCGGTGATGGTGAACGCGAACGGCGTGAGGTCGATCCGGGTGAACCAGCCGACCTCGAGGTTGTGCAGGATGTTGGCCGCCCACGGCAGCAACGCCGACCCCAGCAGCACCAGGGCCATCCTCCGGTAGGTCCGCGCCAGCTTCACCATGCTCGCGAGGAAGAGCACGGTCGCGCCGACGAGCAGCAGGTTGTTGTAGCCGAAGATCACCCAGAACGCAGGGCCCGACTCCACGATCGGGAGCTCGTCGGCGGCCGTCTCGCTGTAGTAGCGCACCAGGTCGTGCGTGGCCGGGAGCGCCAGCACCACCAGTGCGGCGACCGCCGGGACCGTCAGCGCGGCCACCAGGCGACGGGTGACCCAGCGGCTGCGACCGGTGTACTGCAGCACGAAGACCAGCCAGGCGGGGGCGAGCGTGACGATGCCGGCGTACTTGAGGTCGCCCCACAGGCTCTTGGCCGCGACGTCGGCCACGGACAGCTCCACGGCATACGCCGTGCCCCACCAGGCCACCGCGACGAGCAGCACCGCCAGGCTCCAGCCCATGCGCGTGCCCCGACGCCAGGCGACGTAGGCCGCCAGGCCTGCCAGCACCAGTCCGGCGCCGGCCATGAGGGTCGCGAGCAGGGTCAGCACCCGGGGTCCCTCCGAGATCCATCGTGCTCCTCCCACGCACTGTCGCCTGGCCGGAGTTGGTCCAACGCTAACCGCCGGGTCCCACTGCGTCCGAGAATCCACCGGATCGAGCCTCCAAGGGGTGGGCTCGTCGAGCGGCTGTGACCTGGCTCACTGCTAGCATCGCCGCGGCGCCCGAGGTCAGGGGAACGGGGTGGAGCGGTGCTGGACCTGCCTGTTCCCCCGCGGCACTCCCCCGCGTTCGGCCACGACGCCCTCGTGGTGTGCGACAACCTGGTGCGCATCTACCAGTCGGAGTCCGTCGAGGTGCAGGCGCTGCAGGGCCTCGACCTGCTCGTGCACGAGGGCGAGATGGTCGCGCTCGTCGGCGCATCCGGGTCCGGCAAGTCGACCCTGCTCAACGTGCTGGCCGGCGTGGACTCGCCGACGGCCGGTCGCGCCCGGGTCGCCGGCCACGACCTCGTGGACATGACGCGGCGCGAGCGCGTGCACTACCGACGGCACGTGGTGGGGTTCGTCCGCCAGCAGACGGCCCGCAACCTCGTGCCCTACCTGACGTCCCGGCAGGTGGTCGACCTGCCGCTGACGATCGCCGGACGTCCCCGCCGCGAGCGCCATGACCGGACGACCGAGCTGCTCGAGCTCCTCGGGGTGGCGCACTGCGCGGACCGTCGTCCCGCGGAGATGTCCGGCGGCGAGCAGCAGCGCGTGTCGATCGCCGTCGCGCTCGCCAACGACCCCCGGGTGCTGCTGGCCGACGAACCCACGGGCGAGCTCGACAGCGAGACGGCGGCCGAGGTGTTCGCGGCCCTCCGCACCGTCAACCGCGAGCTCGGAGCCACCGTCGTCGTCGTCACCCACGACGCCGCGGTCAGTGGGCAGGTGGCCCGCACCGTCGCCATCCGGGACGGCCGCACGAGCAGCGAGGTGCTCCGCAGCCACGACACCGCGGACCAGCCCGGGCGGTCGGAGGAGTTCGCCGTCATGGACCGCGCCGGTCGGGTGCAGCTGCCGCGGGAGTACCGCGAGGCCCTCGACCTCACCCACCGCGTCCGCCTCGCGCTCGCCGACGACCACGTCCAGGTCCGGTCCGACCGCAGCGACCACGGCGCATGAGCGGCGCCACCGAGCCGATGGTCGTGGCACGCGGACTCACCCGGACGTACGGCACCGCCGCCGCCCCGCTGCGGGCCCTGCACGACGTCTCGCTCGACGTCGCGCCGGGCGAGATGCTCGCCGTCGTCGGCCGCTCGGGGTCGGGGAAGACGACGCTCCTCAACCTGCTGGGCGGTCTCGACCGACCGGACGCCGGGACGGTCCGCGTCGACGGCGCCGAGGTCACCGCCCTCGACGACGAGGGGCTGAGCACCCTGCGTCGCGACACCGTCTCCTACGTCTTCCAGACCTTCGGCCTGATCCCCGCCCTCACCGCCGCCGAGAACGTGGGGGTGCCCCTGCGGCTACGACGTACGCCGGTCGCGGCGCGCGAGCAACGCGTCGCCCTGCTGCTCGACCTCGTCGGGCTGGGCGACCACGCGCTGCAGCGGCCCGCCGAGCTGTCCGGCGGCCAACAACAACGCGTCGCCATCGCGCGCGCCCTCGCCGGCTCTCCCCGGGTGCTGCTCGCCGACGAGCCCACCGGACAGCTCGACACCGAGACCGGGCTGGGGGTCATGGCGCTGCTGCGCGCCGTCGTCGAGTCGGAGGGCGTCACCGCGGTGGTGGCCACGCACGACGCCGTGCTGATGTCGCTCGCCGACCGGGTCCTCGCGATCTCGGACGGTCGGGTCGACGGCTGAGGGAGACGCCCGTGTTCTCCCTGGTGCTGCGCCGAGCGCAGGTGCAGCGGCGGCTGCTGGCGGCCGTCGTCGTCCTGGTCGCGACCGCGTGCACGCTGGTCGGCACGTGCACCCTCCTGCTCGACGTCACGCAGGCCCGCGCGTTCCGCGAGGCCGTCCAGCGCTCGGACCCCGACGACCTCAGCGTCACCGCCTTCCTCGTCGACCTCACCAGCAGGGACGCCCCGGCGGCCCGGGACGAGGCCGCGCAGGTGGTCGGCGACGTCCTGGGCCCGATGCGGCCCGTGCAGGAGACCACGCTCACCTCACGCCTGCGCGACCTCGAGGCGGACGGCGCGCGCACCGACAGCCAGGCCTACCTGGTCGCGACCGACGCACTCGCGACCCGCGCCGACCTGACGGCCGGTCGGTGGCCGGCGGCGACGGGCGGCCGTGCCGAGGTCGTGGTCCCGGACACGACCGCGCGGTTGCTCGGGATCGGTGTCGGCGACGAGGTCGCGTTGGGCGGGGAGCGCGGCCTCGGCGGCGTCGACGCCCCGGTGCCGCTCGTGGTGGTCGGCACGTTCCGGCCGCGCGCCGTCCTGGAGTGGGAGCGGGACCCGCTCGGCGGTGCCGGGTTCTCCCCGGCCTACAGCGACGGGCTGGAGGCGGCCTCGACCTACGGTCCGTTCGTCGTCGACGAGCAGGCGTTCCTCGACACCGGGTCGTCGGTCAACGCCCTCCGCGTCACCGCCCACCCCGCTCTCGACGTCGCCGGCGACTCCTCGCTCCAGCAGGCTGCGGGACTCCTCGACGACGCACCGGGCCTGCTGGCGGCGCGCGTCGGCGACCGGGCCCGGCTCACCCGGCTGGCGTCCGACCTCCCTCGCTCGCTCGCGCACCTCCACGCCCAGCGGGCGAGCACGGCCTCCACCGTCCTGGTCGTCCTGATCCTGGGCACGGCGCTCTCCCTCGCGGCCGCGCGCCTGACGGGGCGGCTGGTCGGCTCCGTACGTGAGGACGAGCGCGACCTGCTCGTCGCGATGGGACTGGGGCGCCCACAGCAGCTGGGCACGGCGGGTGCCGAGGCGGCGCTCCTCGCGCTCGTCGCCGGCGCGATCGCCGTGCCCGTCGCGTCCCTGCTCCACTCCCGCCTGACCCACCGGGGCGACCTCAGTGCGGCCGGGCTGCAGCAGGGACCGGTGGTCACGTGGACGTTGGTGGGAGCCGTGCTCGCCACCGCCCTCCTGCTCACTGCGACGCTCGTGACGGCCACGCTGCGCGCACGCCCCGTCGCCGACCCGTCGCCCCGCGCCGCCGCGGCCGGGCGTGGCCTCGACGTGCTCCTGCTCGTCGCCGCAGCGCTCGCGTGGTGGCAGCTGCGCGGTCAACCGTCCACGGCGAGCCGCACCGGCGACGTCGTCCTCACGGCGGCGCCCGTCCTGTGCCTCGCGGTGCTGACCGTGCTGGGCGTACGCCTCGTGCCGGCGTTGCTGGGCAGGGCGGCCGCGCTCGCGGGTCGCGCGCGCGGCCTCGTGCTGCCCCTGGCCACCCAGCAGGCCACCCGGCGCGCACAGGCGTCGACCGCGATGGTCCTGGTCGCCGCCGCGGTGGCAGCGGCGGTCTTCGCACTGGCGCTGCGGACCACCTGGGACACCTCCCAGGACGACCAGGCGGCGCTCCGGGTCGGGACGGACCTCGCGCTCACGCTGCGCGCACCGGCCGAGATCGGCGACGCCCGACGGGTCGGGACCGCGCTCGCGGCCCAGCGACCCGCACCGGCGGCCTCGCCGGTGATCCACCGCCCCCTCGCGCTCGGCCACTACGTCGGTCGGCAGGGCGCGCGTCCCGTCCTGGTCGCCGTCGACTCCCGGCAGGCCGGTGCGCTGCTCCGCGGTCGTCTCGCCCCGGGCACCACCTGGGCCGGCATCGGCCGCGTGCTGGCACCGGCCGACCCGGCCGTCGGTGTCCCCCTCCCCGACGACGGCGCCGGGGTCGCGCTGCGGGGCCGCGGGCCGGCCGGAGCCTCGTTGACGGCGAGGGTGACGGCCGTCGTCGAGGACCGGACCGGCTTCCGGGCATCGGTGCCGGCCGGTGACGTGCCGCTGGACGGCGCCTCCCACCCGCTGCGGTGGCCGGCGGCCGTCGGCCCGGGCCTCGAGCTCGTCGCCGTGCGCCTCGAGCTCGGCGGCTCGACGGGCGCCGGACCGGGGGTGGCGACGGCCACCACGTCCACGGTGACCGCGACCCTGACCGTCCCCGCGGTCGGCGGGACGACCGGCTCGCCCGGTTCGCGTCCGCCGTGGCAGGTGCGCCCCCTGCAGGAGCAGAGCCCCGTCGGCGGGGCCACGGCCGAGCTGCACGCCGTCGACGGTGCCACGGAGCTGCGGACGTCGCTCGAGGTCGACCTGGACTACTTCGACTACACGGGCGCCGACGTGCTGGCCACCGTCCTGCCCGTTCCGGCGGTCGTCCCGGTGGCCGTGTCCCAGGACCTGGTCGACGCCGTCGGAGCGCAGCGCGGCGACGAGCTGGAGGCGATCGTCGGCGACACCGCGCTGCGCCTGTCGGTGGCTGCCGTGGTGCCCGACGTCCCCTCGGCACCCGGCGAGGTCGCCGTCCTGGCCGACGCCGACACCTTGTCGCGCGCGCTCATCGGCGCCGGACGGCTCGATCCCGTGGTGGACGGGTGGTGGGTGGCCGCCCCCTCGACCGCGACCGTCGAGGCCGTCCGGGCGGCCGGGCTGGGCACGGTCACGACCCGGGACGGCGTGGCCGCCGACCTCGCCCGCGGTCCGTTGCGGGTGGCGGTCCCCACCACGCTCGTCGTGCTGCTGGCCCTGGCCATCGCGCTCTTCCTCGCCGCCGTCGTGCTGGTGGTCGGCGCCGACCGCGCCCGGGCGTCGGCGGCCGTGGTCCGCCTCCGGGCGCTGGGCGCGTCCCGGCGCGACGCCGTACGGCTGCAGCTCGCGGAGCACCTGCTGCTCCTGCTGCCGCTGACGCTGGTCGGGTCGCTCGTCGGCGCCGCCTCGACCCTGCTGCTCGGACCGCACCTGGTCCGCTCCGACGTGGGCGCGGCCCCCGCCCCGGCTCCGGTGGTGGCATGGCCGTGGCGGGCGGAGCTGGCCGTGGTCGGCGGGCTCGTGCTCGGCATCGTCGTCGTCACGTGGGTCCTCACCGCGCTCCTCGTCCGCCGGTCCGGGCCGTCGCGGCTCCGGGACGGTGAGCTGTGATGCCGGCGCCACGGCTGCACCTGCCCACGGTCGTCGGCCGTCTGCGCACGGACCGCGGCCTCCTGCTCCTGGTCGGCACCGTCGTCGCCCTCACCGTCGCCCTGACGGGTGCGGTGTCGCCGGTCACCGAACGGTCGGCCGACCGGGCCGTGGCCGCCGCCGTCCGGGAGGCCGGGACGCGCGGCAACGTCGTGGCCTCGCTGCCCGAGTGGTACGACGACCCGTCCGGCAGGACGCGTGATCCCGGCACCGCCACGCAGGTCCGACAGGACGCCGACTTCGTGCGCAGCGCCATGCCGTCCGAGCTCTCGGATGTCCTGCAGCCCGGCGTCACGACCGTCACCACCACTCCCCTGCAGCTCGTCGACGCCGGCCCCGGCCGCTACCTCCAGCTCGCCTTCGTCGACACCGCGGACGGCGCGCCCGCCGTGTCGTACGTCGACGGTGGGGCGCCGCAGGCCGCCCGCGGCGGAGCTCGGCAGCCGTCCGTCCAGGTCGCCGTGTCGGAGCCGGCGGCGCAGGCCCTCGACCTGCACGTGGGCGACCGTGTCCCGGCCCGCGACGAGCACGGCCGGTCCGTGGTCGTCGCGATCAGCGGCACCTTCGAGCCCGACGACGCCCAGGACGCGTCCTGGCAGGCGGCTCCCCAGCTGCTCGAGCCGACCACGAGCACGTCCGGGGAGGAGCCCCGCACGGCCGCGGCGGCGCTCGTGTCCGACGCGTCGCTGGCCGACCTCCGGTTCGCCCTCCCCGGCGACGCCCTCAGGCGGCGCGTGGTGTTCGCCCCCGATGCGGGCGCGGTGACCTGGCGGCGTTCGGCTGCGCTCGAGCGGACGATCGCAAGCCTGCAGTCAGGCGCAGGCCCGGGTCTCGGGGAGGTGTCCTGGGACAGCCTGCTGGGCACCGTGCTCCAGGACGGGCGCGCGCAGGTCGGCGCCGCACGCGGGCAGGCGCAGGTCCTTCTCGTCGGCCTGCTCGCCGGTGCGCTGCTCGTCCTCGTGCTGGCCGGACAGCTCTTGGTGCGCCGACGCACGGGATCGTTGACCGGGGCCCGGGAGCGAGGCGCCTCCCTCCCCGGCATCGCCACCGAGCTCGTCGCCGAGTCCGTGCTGGTGACCGTGCTGGGCGCCGCCACCGGGCTGGCCCTGGTGCGGCTGGTCGCGGGGTCGGTGGGCTGGACCTGGTCGGTGCCGGTGGTCCTGGTGTCAGCCCTGGCCCCGGTCGTGCTGGGCGTCGCCGTGGCCGAGGGGCCTACCGCACGGGTGCCGGCCAACCGCTCTGCCCGACGCGTGCGGGCCCGGGTCGCGCACCTGCGTCGGGTCGGGCTCGAGGTGGCGGTGCTGGTCGCGGCTGCGCTGTCCTTCGTGGCGCTGCAGCAGCGCGGCGTGCTCGGCGACGGCGAGCAGGGAGGAGACCTGACGGCTGCGGGTGCCGTGACGTGGATCGCCGTGGCCGCGGCGGTGGTGCTGCTCCGCCTGACGCCACCGGTGCTGCGATGGATGCTGCGCAGGACACGTCGTACGACCGGTGACGTCCCCCTCGTCGTCGCGGCACGCCTCGTGCAGTCCGGCGTCCGGGTGCTGCCCGTGGTGGTCGTCGTGGTCGCCGTCGCCGGGGCCACCTTCGCGGCAGCGCTCGCGGCCACCCTGCGGGACGGCCAGGCCGCCGGTGCGCTCTCCGTGGTGGGGGGTGACGCACGGCTCGACACCCGCGCCGACCCGAGCCTCGCCGACGTGGCGCGCGAGGCGGCCGGCGCCACCGGCGTCCGCGCCGCCGCTGCCGTGCGGGTCGAGGACGGCGTCAGCGTCTCGGCACACGGCGGCGCGGCGTTCGTCCGGCTGGCCGTGGTCGACGCGGCCGCCTACGAGCAGCTCCTCGGGGCGAGCGCGCTCCCGGACGCGCCCCAGCTGGCGCGCCTGCGCTCCGGGAGTGGGGACCGGGTGCCGGCGTTGCTCCTCGGCGGCCCCGACGGCCTGCGCGACGACCCGAGCCTGCGGTGGGAGGACACCAGCATCCCGCTGGACGTGGTCGGCACCGCCCCCGACGTCGAGGACGCCACCGACCCCGTCGTCGTGGTGGACGTCGACGCGCTCGCCGGCTTCGGCGTGGCGGTGCCACCCGACTCGGTCCGGGCCGTCGGCCCCGGTGCTCCCGAGGCGCTCGACGAGGTCGCGCGCAGGACCCCCGGCAGCACCGTGGTGACGTACGCCGACGAGGTGCAGCGCCGCCGCGCGGCAGCCCTGCCGTCGGCGGTCGGCACCCTCGCCGCCGCGTCCTGCGTGCTGCTGCTGGTCCTGGGCCTGCTCGGCGTGGCGCTGGCGACGGCGATCGACGCGCCGGCGCGGGCGGCGTCGACCGGCCGGCTGCGGGCGCTCGGCACCTCGCGCCGCGACCTGCGCCGCACCCTCCTGGGGGAGCTCGTCGCCCCGGTGCTGGTCGCCGCCGTGGTGGGTCTCGCGACCGGGGTCGGGTGCGCCCGGGTCGCCCTCGGCGAGCTCTCGCTGGAGAGCCTCACCGCGGCACCGGGGCCACCGTCGCCTGTCGTGCCCTGGTGGACCGTGCTGTGGGTGGTGGCGCTGGTCGGCTGCTCCGCGGCGCTGGCCCTCGCGGAGTGGCGCCGGGTGCGGCGCACGCCGCTCGCGGAGCTGCTGCGGACCTGACGGGGGCTCTGCAGCCCGCTCAGGGTCGGAAGGGCTTGTCCTCACTGCGCGGGTCGAGCCCCGGATAGCCCGCCTTCGGCTCCAGCCCGTCGGGGTTCGGTTCCTCGCCACCGGCGCTCTGCTCCGGAGGCGCGTCGTCCGGGGAGTCCACGGGTGAGGTGTCGCGGAGGCCGTCCGCGCCGACCTGCCCCGGGCCGGTGTGGCCGACGCGCTCGCTGCTGGATCCCATGCCGCCTGCCGCACCCGCGGGTCCGGAGGCGTTCGGCGTCGACTCGCGCTCCTCGTGGGCCGGTCCGGTCGTCTCGTCGCTCATGGCCTGTCGTACCCCGCGACCGCGCCGGCATGTGCCGAGGGTGCGTCAGGCGTCGAGGAAGTGGTCCGGGGTGAGCGGCAGGGAGCGGACCCGCACGCCGGTGGCGTGGAAGGTCGCATTGGCCACCGCCGCCGCCGTGCCCACGATGCCGATCTCGCCGATCCCGCGCGAGCCCATGGGTGTGAAGACCTCGTCGGACTCCTCGAGCCACTCGGCGTCCACGTCCAGCACGTCGGCGTGCGAGGCGACGTGGTAGGTCGCGAGGTCCTGGGTGACGACGTGGCCGAAGCGCGGGTCACGGTGCGACTCCTCGAAGAGGCCGGCCGAGAGCCCCATGACCAGTCCGCCGACGAGCTGTGATCGCGCCGTCCTCGGGTTGATCACCCGGCCCACGGAGTAGACGCCGTGCAGGCGCGGCACCCGCACCTCGCCCGTCCAGCGGTTGACACGCGCCTCGGCGAAGACCGCGCCGAAGGAGTGGAACGCGTAGTCCTCGGCCGCAGGATCGTCGGCCGCGGACGCCGTGGTGTGGACGCCCGGGTCCGGGTGGGCGCCGTGGTCCTCCCGGAACAGCTGCGCAGCCGCGACGATCGCGCTGCCCCACGAGCTGGTGCCCGACGATCCGCCGGCGACCGTCGCCGACGGCAGCAGGCTGTCGGCGATCGCCAGGTCGATGTCGGACGGTTCGACCTCCAGCGCGTCCGCCGCGATCTGGGTGAGGACCGTGCGTGCGCCCGTGCCGATGTCGACCGAGCCGATCGCGACCTCGTAGCGCCCCCCGTCCAGCGCGGTCACGCGGGCCTGGTTGCCCGGCTGCCTCATGGCCGGGTACGTCGCCGACGCGACGCCGGTGCCGACCCACCAGTCCCCCTCGAGCCGGGCCCGCGGCCCCGCGGGACGGGTCGACCAGCCGAACCGATCGGCCCCGCGGTGGAGGCAGTCGAGCAGGCGCCGGTCGTTGAAGGGCTTCCCCGTCTCCGGGTCGAGGTCGGGCTCGTTGCGCTCCCGCAGCACGATCGGGTCGAGGCCGCACGCGACGGCGAGCTCGTCCATGGCGACCTCGTGGGCGTACATCCCCGGCATCTCTCCCGGGGCGCGCATCCACGACGGCACCGCGACGTCGAGCTGCGCGAGCCGGTGGCTGGTGCGACGGTTCGGGGCGGCGTAGAGCATGCGCGTCGGTGACGCCGTCTGCTCGGCGAACTCCCGCACGACCGAGGTCTGCTCCTGCACGGCGTGCTCGATCGCGGTCAACCGGCCGTCGCGGCCCGCGCCGAGCCGCACGTGCGAGATGGTGGCCGTGCGGTAGCCGGTGAGGGAGAACATCTGCTGTCGCGTCACCGCAAGCCGCACCGGTCGACCGGCGGTCGTGCGGGCCGCGAGGGCCACGGCCATCACGTGCGCGTGGGCCTCGCCCTTGCTGCCGAAGCCACCGCCGACGTACGGCGCCCGGACCCGCACCTGGTCGTTCTCGAGCCCCAGCATCGGGGCGAGCGCCTGCACGACCCCGTGGACGCCTTGGGTGGAGTCGAACATGGACAGCACCTCGCGGCCTTCGCGCTCCTCCCACCAGGCGAGCGTGGCGTGCGGCTCGAGCGGGTTGTTGTGCTCGTAGGGGGTGCGGTAGGTCTGGTCGACCACGACGTCCGCGGCGGCGAGCGCCGCGTCCACGTCGCCCTCGTCGGTGTCGGTCTCCACGTCGGGGTTGACCTTGTCGGGGCGGTAGGTCGCGTTGTCCTCACGCAGCTCGGCCTCGTGCGGCTCCTGCTCGTAGGTCACCTCGACCAGCGCCGCGCCCTCGCGTGCCGCCTCGGACGTCTCGGCCAGCACGAGGGCCACGACCTGGCCGCGGAAGCCCACCCGGTCGTCCTGCAGGATCGCGAGCTCGGCGTTGTCCGTCTGCGCCAGGCGCGGGGCGCTCGTGTGGTCGAGCATCGCGCTGACGCCGTGGTGGGCCAGCGCCTTCGAGGCGTCGACCCCGGTGATCCGGCCCTTCGCCACGGTCGAGGTCACCAACCAGAGGCTGAGGGGCGCGGCCGTCCCGTTGACGTCCGCATGCTCGACGGCGTACGACGCCGTGCCGGTCACCTTCTCGCGTCCGTCGACCCGGTCGAGCGAGGTGCCGATCGAGCGCGGCGAGATCGTGCGGGTCTGCTGCTCGGTCATCGCGAGGCCTCCTCGGCCAGGTCGAGGAGGGTCATGACGGTGGTGTTGCGGAGCATGGCCACCTTGTAGGCGGTGTCGCGGTTCGTCGTGGTCGTCTCCAGCTCGAGGTCGACCGCTGCCCGGACCGCGTCCTCCGTGATCTGCTGCCCGGCCAGCGCCGCCTCGGCGCGGCGCGCGCGCCAGGGCTTGTGCGCCACACCGCCCCAGGCGAGGCGGACGTCCGTCGTCCGGCCCTCCTCCATGCGCACCGACGCGGCAACGGAGACGAGGGCGAACGCGTAGGACGCCCGGTCGCGGACCTTGGTGTAGGTCGACCGGTGGACGTCGGGGTCCAGTGGCAGCTCGACGGCCGTGACGAGGTCGCTCCGGGCGAGCGTGGTGTCCGCCCCGGGACGGTCCCCCGGCAGCCGGTGCAGCTCGTCGAACGGGATGCGGCGCTCGCCCTCGAGGCCGAGCACCACGACGGTCGCGTCCAGGACCGCCAGGCCGACGGCGAGGTCGGACGGGTGGGTCGCCACGCAGTCGGGGCTTGCGCCGAGGATCGCGTTGTAGCGCCCGTAGCCCTCGAGGGCCGAGCAGCCGGTGCCCGGCTCGCGCTTGTTGCACGGCGTGGTGACGTCCTGGAAGTACACGCACCGGGTGCGCTGCAGCAGGTTGCCCGCCGTGGTCGCCTGGTTGCGGATCTGCCCCGACGCGCCCGCGAGGAGCGCGCGCGCGACCACGGGGAAGCGCGACCGCACGACCGGGTGCGCGGCGAGGTCGCTGTTGCGGACGTTGGCGCCGATGCGCAGCACCGCCCCGTCCTCGCCCTCGACCCGCTCGATGCCGTCGAGGGGCAGTCGACGGACGTCGACCAGGACGTCCGGGGACGCGACGCCGAGCTTGAGGTGGTCCACGAGGTTGCTCCCGCCGGCCAGGAACGTCGCGCCGGGGTGCCGGGCGACCAGGTCGACGGCCTCCTGCGCGGTGGCGGGACGGCGGTGGTCGAGCGCCCTCATCCCCGAGCCGCCCTTCGGACCGCGGCGAGGATGCCGGGGTAGGCACCGCACCGGCAGAGGTTGCCACTCATCCGCTCGCGGAGCTCGGCGTCGTCCAGCTCGACCGCGGCGTCGAGGTCCTCGGTCACGTGGCTCGGGTGGCCCTGCTTCGCCTCGGCCAGCATCCCGACCGCCGAGCACACCTGACCCGGCGTGCAGTAGCCGCACTGGTAGCCGTCGTGCTCGAGGAACGCTCGCTGCACCAGGTGGGGCTCGTCGGCTCCCAGGCCTGCGGCGGTCACCACCTCACTGCCGTCGTACGCGATCGCGAGCGCGAGGCAGGTGAGGTGCCGGCGCCCGTCCAGCAGGACGGTGCAGCTGCCGCACTGGCCGTGGTCACAGCCCTTCTTGGGCGAGGTGTTGCCCAGCCGTTCGCGCAACGTGTCGAGCAACGTGGTGCGGCTGTCGACGGTCACGGCGTGCGAGGCACCGTCCACGACCAGGGAGATCTCACGGTCCATGGCCGTCCGTACCCCCGAACCCGCGCAGGCATCCGCCGCCGGTTGCCCGGGTTGCCGCCGGCGCCGGACGCCTCAGTCGTCCTCCCAGTAGGGGCCCTTGCGGTAGTGGTCGGGCTGGACCGTCGTCACCGGACGGCGCACGGTGCGCCACACCTTGCGCATGGTCCCGTCGGGGTCCTTCACCCAGCGCGCGACCCGGAAGTTGGCGTAGGTCGTGGTGTAGGCGTTGCGCGAGTTGCGGGCGTTGCTCCACTGGTAGTTGAAGTTCTTGAGGTACTTGTTCGCGACCCGCTTGCCGCGGACCGTGAACCAGACCTCGTCGTTGGCCGTGCTGAGGCTCGACCAGTTGACCGACCCGGTCAGCACCATGCTCGTGTCGGGGACGCCGTTGTAGGTGCCCTGGATGACGAGGTACTTCTGGTGGGTGTAGTAGTCGAGGATCAGGTCGTCGATGCCGTCGTTGTTGAGGTCGAAGTTGTCGTCGGTGTTGTAGTCCAGCCCGGTCGAGCGCAGCGGGATCCTCCCCCGCCGCGTGGGCGCGCCGATGATGCCCTTGGCGCGGTAGCCGATGAGGCCGTAGCTGACCCGGAAGTCGCAGCCCTCGGCGTACTTCCTGCGGATCGCGGCGGCGAGGTAGTCGCCGCGGGAGCCGCGCATCGTGTGCATGGACAACGCCAGGCGGGTCCGGGTGACCCCGCCGCTGCCGTCCGGGGTCAGGCACTGGACCTTCCCGAGCATGTCGAGGACCAGGTCGTTCTTGGGTCCGGAGTTCTTCGGGAAGACCCAGACCGTGTTCTTGTCGACGGTGTCGTCGCAGTAGGTGGTGAGGGGCGTGCCGCAGAAGAAGCGGGGTGGCTGGCGGGTGGAGTAGTCCTTCTTCATGTCGTTGAAGAGCGACACGAACTGGCGGAACAGCACGTGGTTGCCGTCGGAGAAGTGGAGGTCGTTCCACTGGTGGCGGTCGGCGTTGAGCGTCATGTTGGCCGAGCCGACGGCGATGACGTCCTCGGACCTGCCGGCCTGCGAGAAGAGGTAGAACTTCGAGTGCAGGTTGTTGAACTCGTTGGCGGCGCCGCGGCAGCTCTGGTGGCACTTGTAGATGAAGCTGTCCTTGCGCCGGTCCTTGCCGATCTCGGCGCGGATCACCTTCATCGCGCCGTTCTCCCAGTGGTCGTTGAGGAGCATCTGCACCTTGACGCCGCGGCGGTGGGCGGCGACGAGGGCGTGCGCCACGGGCATGCGGTCGAGGGAGTAGATCGCGATCCGGATGGTCGAGCCCTTGGGCGTGTGGCGGATGGTGTCGACCACCCGCCGCTCGATGTTGAACCAGCCCTTCTTGAGGTGCGGGTCGTTGAAGTAGGGACCCTTCGGGGCGTCCCACGTGCTCGGCCTGGGCTTCCCGGGCTTGGCCGCTGCCGCCGTCGCAGCGGTCGCGGCGTCGGATCCGGCCGCCAGCGCGGATCCCGGGGCCGTGGCCCCCATCGACGCGACCAGCACCAGGCACAGGCTCCCCACGAGCCTCGACAGCTTCGACACGACCACAACCCCCACATCACGCGGACTTCGCGGGCTCAGCATAGGCACGGACCGCCCCCGCCCCCACCGACGCGCCCACGTGTCGGCGGCCCGTGGTCCAATGAGCCGGATCGGGCCGTTCCGCTTGACTCGTTCGAACAGGTGTTCGATCATGGGCACATGTCCTCCAGCCGCTCGATCACCGCGCTCGACCCTGCGCGCTCGGTCGTCGAGCAGCTGCGCGAGCGGATGGCCGCCATGGAGCACAAGCCGGCCGGGCAGCCGGTGCCGACGCTCCCGGGCCTGGCCGGGCTGGTGCCCCTCCACGGCGGCGGGACCTATGCCGTCGACTCGGCCGCGCTGGGCCTGGCACTGGCCGCGGGCGCCTCCCGGGCGGGCGAGTGGGTCGGCTTCGCCGGGTGGTCCGACTTCGGGGCGGAGGCGGCGGCCGAGCTCGGCATCGAGCTGTCGCGCACCGTCCTCGTGCCCGACCCCGGCGAGCACTGGCTCGAGGTGACCGCAGCGCTCGTCGACGTGCTGCGGGTCGTGGTCCTGCGCCCGCCGGCGTCGGTGAGCGAGCGTGCCGCGGGCGTCATCGACTCCCGGCTGCGCACCCGCTCGGCCGTGCTGGTCGTGCACGGCGACTGGCCCCGGGCCGAGGCCCGTCTCAGCATCGAGGAGTCCCTCTGGACCGGCCCCGCGTCGGGCACCGGGCAGCTGGCCGAGCGCCGCGCCCGCGTCGTCGTACGCCGTGGGGCGCGGCCGCCGCAGCGCGCCGACCTCGCCTGGCCCGGCGCCCGCCGGGTGGAGGCCACCACCGAGCGGGAGGTGCGCGAGATCCGGCGGCCGGCCGACGAGAGGGCGGGATGAGGGTCTCGTGCGCGTGATGGTCGTGTGGTGCCCCGACTGGTCGGTGGTCGCCGCGCTCGACGAGGCGGAGCGGTCGCGCCGCTCCCCGGCCGCCGTCCTGTCCGCCAACGTCGTCGAGGTGTGCAACGGGCCGGCGCGCGCCGAGGGCGTCCGCCGTGGGCAGCGCCGCCGCGACGCCCAGTCCCGGTGCCCCGAGCTGGTGCTGCTGCCGGCCAACCCCGACCGCGACGCGCGTTCCTTCGAGCCCGTCCTCGCCGTGATCGAGGACCTGCGGCCCGGGGTGGCCGCGCTGCGTCCCGGCCTGCTCGCGGTCCGCGCCCCGGGCAGCTGGTACGGCACGGAGAGCGACGCCGCCGCCACGGCCTGCCAGGCGCTGGTCGAGGCCGACGTGTGGGACGTCCGCGTGGGCATCGCCGACGACCTCTTCACCGCCGAGCAGGCGGCGCGGACCGCGGAGGTGCAGTCGTGGGTGGTCGTGCCCGAAGGCGGGTCCGCCGCGTTCCTCCGCGGGCTGCCCGTGCAGGTCCTGCAGGACGACGGGCCGCGCGGACGCGAGCTGGTCAGCCTGCTGCAGCGGCTCGGGCTGCGCACCCTCGGGGACCTGGCAGACCTGCCGGGCGAGGCGGTCGAGCACCGGCTCGGCGCCCACGGGGCCGCGGTGAGGCGCCGCGCCCGCGGGGAGGACCGGAAGCTCTTCGCCGCCCGCACACCCCCGCCCGAGCTCGACGCCGCGGTGCCCTTCGAACCGCCTCTCGACTCGGTCGAGGCGATCACCTTCAGCGTGCGCACCACTGCGGAGCGGTTCGTCTCCCAGCTGGCCCTCCACCAGCTCGTCGCGACCGGGGTGCGCATCGAGGCCGAGTCCGACGGCGTCGTGTGCTCCGCCCGCACCTGGCTGCACCCGCGCCACTTCAGCGCCCGCGACCTCGTCGACCGCGTGCACTGGCAGCTCCAGTCGGCCACGGTCGGTGGGTCGCTGCGCGCCCGCAAGCACGCGGGCGAGGTGCGCGCCCCGATCGAGCGGATCCGGTTCCTGCCCGAGGTGGTCGAGCCGGCAGCGGCCCACGGCGAGGCACTCTGGGGCAACGCCTCCGACGACCTCGTCGAGCGGGGCGTCGCCCGGGTCCAGGGCATGGTCGGCTTCGACGCCGTACGCCGTCCGGTGCTGCAGGGCGGGCGCAGCCCCGCCGCCCGGCAGTCGCTGGTGCCCTGGGGCGAACGCGCGGTCGACCTGCGCCCGGTCGACCGCCCCTGGCCGGGCCGGGTGCCCGGACCGGCGCCGGTGCGGGTGTTCGCGACCCCGCCGGTCGCCGAGGTCGTCGACGACGCGGGGCGCGAGGTGCGCGTCACCGACCGGGGCGTCGTGACCGGCGAGCCGCGACGCTTCCGGGTGGGTGGCGGGGTGCTCCCCTGGCAGCCGGTGACCGCCTGGGCCGGTCCCTGGCCCACCGACGAGGCCTGGTGGTCCGGCGGGTCCGGCCCCTCGGCCCGCTTCCAGCTCGTCGGCGCCGACGGCCGCGCCTGGCTGCTCCTCCGCGCGCCCGAGGGCTGGTCCCTGGAGGCCGGCTATGACTAGCGGAGGTGCCAGGTAATGGGCTGGAACAACCCCGCCATGCACTGGAAGGAGCTGGAGCGGCGGCTCAGCGGCCTGCCGGGCGCCGACGACGCCCCGGTCTCGCGGCCCAAGCGCGGCGCCACCACGCCGCGGGCGATCGAGCGCCCGGCGAGCGTCACCCCCTACGCCGAGCTGCACTGCCACAGCCACTTCAGCTTCCTCGACGGCGCCAGCTCGCCGGCGGAGCTGGTGGAGGAGGCCGTGCGGCTGGGCCTGCACGCGCTCGCGGTCACCGACCACGACGGCTTCTACGGCGCCCCGATGCTGGCCGAGGCCGCGGCCGCCTACGACCTGCCGACCGTCTTCGGCGCCGAGCTCTCCCTCGGCCTGAGCGGCCCGCAGAACGGCGTGCCCGACCCGGAGGGCAGCCACCTGCTGGTCCTGGCGCGCGGCGTCGAGGGCTACCACCGGCTCGCTGCCGCGATCACCGACGCGCACCTGCGCGGCGACGAGAAGGGCCGCCCGGTCTACGACCTCGACGAGCTCGGTGAGCGGGGTCGTGGCCACTGGGTCGTGCTGACGGGCTGTCGCAAGGGCACGGTCCAGCAGGCGCTGGCACACGGCGGTGAGCCCGCCGCGGCCGTGGCCCTCGACCGGCTGACCTCGCTCTTCGGCATGGAGGACGTGCTCGTGGAGGTCTCACCGCGACCGGGGACCGATGCGACCAACGCCGCGCTGGCACGGCTGGCCGGGGTGCACGGCCTCGACCTCGTCGCGGCGGGCAACGCGCACCACGCCACGCCGCAGCGGCACCGGTTGGCGTCAGCCATGGCGGCGGTGCGCGCGCGACGCAGCCTGGCGGAGCTCGACGGCTGGCTCGACCTCTCCGGCTCGGGCCACCTGCGCAGCGGTGCCGAGACGGCGGCCGCGCTGGCGGCGTACCCCCAGGCGGTGGCTCGGAGCGTCAGCCTCGCCGACGACCTCGCGTTCGACCTCAAGAAGGCCTCGCCGGCGCTGCCCAAGCGGCAGATCCCCGAGGGCCACACGGCCGACTCGTGGTTGCGGGTGCTGGCCGAGCGCGGCTTCGCGGAGAGGTACGCCGGCGTCCCGCACGAGGAGGAGGCGCGCGATCGCCTCGAGCACGAGCTGCGCGTGATCTCGGAGAAGGACTTCGCCGGCTACTTCGTCATCGTGCACGACATCGTCGCCTTCGCCCGCGAGCAGAAGATCCTCTGCCAGGGTCGCGGCTCCGCGGCCAGCTCGGCGGTCTGCTACGCCCTCGGCATCACCGCGGTCGACGCCGTCTTCTACCAGCTCCCCTTCGAGCGCTTCATCTCCGCGCACCGCGAGGAGGAGCCCGACATCGACGTCGACTTCGACTCCGACCGGCGTGAGGAGGTGATCCAGTGGGTCTACGACACCTACGGCCGCCGCAACGCCGCCCAGGTGGCCAACGTGATCGGCTACCGCCCGCGGATGGCCGTGCGCGACGCCGCCAAGGCGCTGGGCTTCTCCCCCGGCCAGCAGGACGCCTGGTCCAAGCAGATCGACGGCTGGAAGTCAGTGGTCGCGGGCGACCAGGGCGATCCCGAGGCCCACGACGTGCCCCCGCAGGTGGTCGCCCTCGCCGAGGAGCTGCTGGGTGCGCCCCGCCACCTCGGCATCCACTCCGGCGGCATGGTGCTGACCGAGCGGCCGATCGGCGAGGTCTGCCCGATCGAGCGGGGCCGGATGGACAAGCGCACCGTGCTGCAGTGGGACAAGGACGCCTGCGAGTCGATGGGGCTGGTGAAGTTCGACCTGCTCGGCCTCGGCATGCTCGGCGCGATCGACCACATGATGCGGCTCGTCGCCGAGCACCTCGGCGAGCAGTGGGACCTCGCCTCGATGCCCAAGGAGGAGCCGGCCGTCTACGACATGCTGTGCCGGGCCGACTCGATCGGGGTGTTCCAGGTCGAGAGCCGCGCCCAGATCGGCACGCTGCCGCGCCTGCGACCGCGCGAGTTCTACGACCTCGCGATCGAGATCGCGCTGATCCGGCCCGGGCCGATCCAGGGCGGCGCCGTGCACCCCTACGTCCGCCGCGCCACCGGGCAGGAGCCGGTGACCTACGACCACCCCGAGCTGGTGCCGGTGCTCGAGCGCACGAAGGGGGTGCCGCTGTTCCAGGAGCAGCTGATGGCGATGGCGGTCACCCTCGGCGACTGCAGCCGCGACGACGCCGACCTGCTGCGCCGGGCGATGGGGTCCAAGCGTGGTGTGGAGCGCATCGAGTCGGTCAAGCAGAAGCTCTACGAAGGCATGGAGCGCCGCGGCATCGTCGGCGAGCTCGCCGACTCGATCTACGTCAAGATCCTGTCGTTCGCCAACTTCGGCTTCGCCGAGTCGCACGCCCTGTCCTTCGCCCTGCTGGTCTACGCCTCGTCGTGGTTCAAGCTGCACTACCCCGCGGCGTTCCTCGCCGGCCTGCTGCGCAACCAGCCGATGGGCTTCTACTCCCCCCAGTCGCTGGTCGGCGACGCGCGCCGCCACGGGGTCGACGTCCGCCGTCCCGACGTGGCGCGCTCCGCCGCGCAGGCAGACCTCGAGCCGGTCATCATCGGCCCGGTCCGGGCCAGCGGTCCCGACGCGTGCTGCCGGCCGCGGTTCGAGCGGGTCGAGTGGGTGCCCGGCACGCCGGACCCGGTGCCGACCCACCGCCGCGACACCGCGCTCGCCGTACGCCTCGGGCTCGACTCGGTGCGGGGCATCGGGCTCGACGTGGCGCGCCGGATCGTCGCGGCCCGTCAGGAGGCGCCTTTCACCGACGTCACCGACCTGTCCCGGCGCGCCGACCTGACCTCGGCCCAGCTGGAGGCGCTGGCCACGGCTGGCGCGTTCGACGCGTGGGGGCTCGGGCGCCGCGAGGCGCTGTGGGCGGCGGGGTTCGCCGAGGACGCCGCGCACCTGCCCGGCACCACCCCGGCACCCGCGGCCCCGACGCTGCCGGGCATGAGCGAGCCGGAGATCACCCTGGCCGACCTGTGGGCCACGGGCATCTCCCCCGAGCGCCACCCGGTGGAGCACCTGCGCGAGGACCTGCGCCGCGCGGGCGTGCGCTCCGTCGCCGACCTCGCCACCACCGAGACCGGGCGCCGCGTCCACGTCGGCGGGCTGGTGACCCACCGCCAACGGCCCGGCACGGCGATGGGGGTGACCTTCCTCAACCTCGAGGACGAGACCGGCATGCTCAACGTGGTCTGCTCCGTCGGCGTGATGAAGGCGCACCGGCAGGCCGCCCGCAACCGCGTCGCGGTCGTCATCCGCGGCCGCCTCGAGCGCAACGAGGGCGTCACCAACCTGATCGCCGACCGGGTCGAGCCGATCGACGTGGTCGTGCCGGGCGCCGGCGCGGTGCTCCAGGCCCGGGCGTCCTCGCGCGACTTCCGCTGACCGGCGCCGCGAGTCAACCGGCGGCGGCCGGACGGGGCGCCTCGACCGCGGGCAACAGGCTGTGGGCGGTCTCGTCCTCCTGCGCGTTGTGCAGCCGCATCACGCCGTACAGGCCGTAGAGCAGGCGGCGCACCTCCACCATGTCCTCGGGCTGTGCCCCCTCGTCCGGGACGTCGTCGAGCAGCCGACCGAGGCGGGCGACCTGGTGCTCGATCTCGGCGTGCGTCCTCGTGAGTGCGTACGTCGCCGGTTCGCCGAGCGCCCGCGCGACGAGCGACACCAGCTCGGCCTGGTCGGCACGCTCGTGGGTGAGCAGCTCGGAGCGGAGCCGGTCCAGGAGCCGGCGCACCGGCGCGACATCCGGGGCCTGCGTGCTGATCCGGTCGGCGACGGCCCGGATCTCCTCCACCACGACCAGGGACGCCTCGTGCTGGGCGCGCAGCCGGTGGCCCATCACGACGTCCGCGTGCGGCAGGGTCACGGTGTGCGTGCGTCCGGGGAGCACCGCCCTGAGTGCCAGCCCGATCGCCAGCACGTCGATGCCCTCCTGGAGCACCGCACCCGCAGCCGGCGGCAGGAAGCCCAGCGCCGCGGCGGCCATCCCGACGAAGGACAGGACCATCCCCGTGCCGACGGCCTGACGCGCGATGCGACGCGAGCGCTGCGCGATGAGGATGGCGTCGGCGAGGGCATCGACGCGGTCGACGGTCAGCACGACGTCGGCCGCCTCCGAGGACGCGGTGGCGCCCCGCGCGGCGAGTGCGACGCCGACGTCCGCAGCAGCGAGGGCGGGGGCGTCGTTGACGCCGTCGCCGACCATCATCACGACGCCGTCCGCCCGTTCGGCCTCGATGACCGCGAGCTTCTCCCCCGGGTCGCACTCGGCGCGGACGGCGTCGGTCCCGACGATCCTGCCCACCGTCTCGGCGGTGTCCGCCCGGTCCCCGGTGACCAGGACGACGCGCTGGATGCCGGCATCCCGCAGCCCGTGCACCATGCGCGGCGCGTCGGGGCGGATGACGTCCTCCAGGAGGAACGCCCCGGCCGGGACACCGTCGACCGCGGCGAACACCGTCATCGAGCCGTCGAGGCTGGCGCGCCGGCGCGCCCGCTGGGCCCACGCCGGCGCGGCGTCGGGCACGATCCACGAACGCTTCCCGAGCGCGACCCGCCGGCCCCCGACCAGCCCGCTGAGCCCGTAGCCGTGCTCCTCGACGACCTCGCTCGGCATCTCGAGCGCGAGACCTCGCGCGGTGGCGGCGGAGACGATCGAGGTGGCGAGCACGTGCGGCGACACCTGGTCGAGCGAGGCAGCGAGCCGCAGCAGCTCGTCGGCGGCCAGGTCGTCGCTCGCGGTGACCGTGCCGACGAGCTCGGGGCGCCCACGGGTCAGGGTGCCCGTCTTGTCGAACATGATGATGCGCGCGGCCGCGAGGCGCTCCAGCGCACCGCCCCCCTTGATGACCACGCCCACCCGCGTGGCCCGGGCGAGGCCGGAGATGTAGGCGATCGGAGCCGCCAGCAGCAGGGGGCACGGGGTGGCGACGACGAGCACAGCCACGGCGCGCACGGGGTCGCCGCTCAGCGCCCATGCCGCACCGGCCAGCACGAGGGTGACCGGCACGAAGACGACCGCGAGGCGGTCGGCGAGCCGGACGAAGGGGGCGGACGCGGCCTGCGCCTGCTCGACCAGCCGGACCAGGCCGGCGTACGTCGACTCGCCGGCGGAGGCGGTGGCCAGCAGGTCGAAGGGTGCGCCGGCGTTGACGGCACCGCTGCGCACGGTCCCGCCGGGCGCCTGCTCCACCGGCAGCGGCTCACCGGTCAGCGCGGACTCGTCGAGGGTGGCCCGGGTGAGCAGCCGCCCGTCCACCGGGACGACCTCACCGGTCCGCACCAGCAGGGTGTCGCCGACGACCACCGCGTCGACCGGGACCTCGACCATCCCGTCCGCGACGCGGCGCCTGGCCGTGCGCGGTGAACGCTCCAGGAGGAGGCGCAGCTCGCGCCGGGCGCGCGCGTCCGCACGGGCGTCGAGCAGCTGCCCCGTCGCGAGCATCACGGTGATCACGGCGCCGGCGAAGTACTCACCGACCGCCAGTGCCCCGGCCAGGGCGAGCAGGGCGATCACGTCGACCGTCGGCCGGTGGCGACGGAACGCGTCCGCGGTCGAGGCGACCGAGGCGACGAGCCCAGCGGCGGCGCCGACGAGCCAGAGGACGTCTGCGACGTCGGCGCGGCCGAGGACCCACAGGCCGCCGCCGAGGGCGAGGAGCAGGGTCGAGCCTGCGAAGAGCAGGACCGCACGACGTGCCTGGACGGCCTCCATGCCTCCATGTCACCCGATGCAGGGCGGTGTGGACAGGGCCGTCCTGCAGTGTCGCCGTGGGCCGATGGACCCGTGCGCGCTACCCCGCGCGGGGTACGTCGGTGCATGGCCCGCCCCGGTCACCGTCACGCGCGCACACTGCGGTGATGGCGCACGTGGGGCACGTCGAGGGGTGGGTGGCCACCGAGCGCCGGCCGCCCTCGCTCCGGTCGGCATGGTTCGTCCTGCTCCTGACGGTGAGCTGCGTGGGGACGTACGTCGTGTCGCTCGTGCTGCCCTACTACGCGAACGGGCTGCAGGGTTCCTCGATGGAGGAGCTCTGGGCGCTGGAGCTGACGGAGCAGTGGCCCTACCGGACCGCGCTCGGTGCACCGATCGGCGTGGCGGGCGTCTTCGCGGTCACGGTCGGCCCGTTCCTGGCCGCGGGGACGTTGTGGTGGTCGGCCCGGGTGCTGTGGGTCTACCGCGGTCTGCTGTCCCCGCGGGTGCGCGCGCTGGTCGTGGCGACGCTGCTCGTGGCCATCTCGATCATGGCGTGGTTGCCGACCCCTCTGGCCGGACGTCTCTTCAACTGGTTCATGGACTGAGAGGCGTTCCTCCCAACGCGGAGAGCGGCAGGTTGCCGCCGGTGTCTCGCGACCCGCCGACAACGATCCGGCAACAACGGTTGCGTCGTCAGCATCGGTCGGCCACGTTCAGGGGCCATGACGTCACGGGGGCTGGTGGCTGCTCTGCTGCTACTGCTGTGTGCGTGCGGCGGTGAGGAGACCTCTTCTGCTGGGGCCGACGGAGCGTCGCTCGCACCGGTGCCGGCCGGGCTCCGGGCAGGGTGCCCACCGCCCGAGACGCCGCTCAGGTACCCCGGCGGCGACCTCCCGGTCGGAGCCGTGGCCGTCCGGCTGTGCCCTGGCGAGCCGACCATCGCCTACACCGGCGACCTGACGGGCCCACCGATCGAGGCACCGGCGGACGAGCTCACCTCCGGCGCCGACGCGATGGTCGAGTTGGTCAACGGCTTGCCAGACTTCGATCCGGACACGCCCTGCCACATGGACGACGGCCCGCACCACGTCTACTGGTTCCGCTACCCCGACGGGGACGCGCGGGCGGTCGCCTACGACGAGGCCGGATGTCACACCGCGGTCGTCGGCGACCACGTCCAGCGACAGAACGGCGACGAGCTCGCCACCGCATTCGCCGACGCTCTCCTCGCGCAGCGAGCCGCGACGAATCCGCCGAGAGCGGACGACAAGCCGCTCGCATGCCCGATGCCGCCCAGGTCGGAGCCGACAAGCGTCCTGCCGGCCGTGCCGCTGACGCTGACAGCAGCGACGTGGTGCGTGGGCGTCGGGCCGTACAGGATGAGGTCGACGACCATCCCTGACGATCTTCTCGAGCGCCTCAACTCCGACTTGCTGGACACACCAGCCGAAGGCCGCGACCGGTGCGAGATGGCACCGTACTCAGCCACCTTGGAGGGCGTCACGGTGTGGGGCGACCGCGTCTCCTTCCTCGTGCCCGGTTGCCGGGTTGTTGCCCGCACCGGGTTCGGTCGCGACAACATGTCCACCGAGTACGAGGCCGACCCCCAGCTCCTCGCCGCCATCCAGGCGTTGCCACTCGGTCCCGCGCAACGCTGGCAGAGCGAAGACTGAAGGGTGCCGCGGCTGGGGACAAGCGACTCTGGCGACGAGCACCTAGCAGGCAGTTCAGGCGGTGGAGAACCGACGCTGAGCGTGAGGTCGAGGGCCATCAACGCGAACTGCCTTCCTGGTGCACGGCCGAGCCGACTCACTCGTGGCACCGATCGTCGCGATCACCACCCCAAGGCGATGAGCAGCGCTCGGAATTTTCGAAATGGAAAACGTTATCGATAACGATTGACACACCCCTCCGCCGACGACCAAGGTTCCGTGGTGTGATCCACGTCATACCGGGATGTGGGCGGAGAGGAACGGTCGAGATGCGGAAGCAACTACGCGGCGCAGCGCTGGCCCTCACGGTCGCGGGGCTCTCGCTCACTGCCGCGGCATGTGGCGGGGACGACACCGAGGCGGGCGGGGACGGCAAGACCATCACCTGGTGGCACAACTCCAACAACGAGCCCGGCAAGGGCTTCTACGAGCAGGTGGCCGCCGACTTCGAGAAGGACAACCCCGGCGTCGACGTCGAGGTGACCGCCATGGCCCACGAGGACATGGTCGACAAGCTGACCGCCGCCTTCCAGAGCGGCGACATGCCCGATGTCTACATGGAGCGCGGCGGCGGCGAGCTCGCCGCGCACGTCGACGCCGGCCTGACGCGCGACCTCACCGACGACGCCGCTGACGTGATCGAGTCGATCGGCGGGTCGGTGGCCGGGTGGCAGGTCGACGACCGCACCTACGGCCTCCCGTTCTCCCTCGGCGTCGTGGGGGTCTGGTACAACACGGACGACTTCGAGGAGGCGGGCGTCACGCCGCCGACCACGATGCAGGAGTGGGAGGACGCCAACGACTCCCTGAAGGAGGCCGGCCTCACTCCCCTCTCCCTCGGCGCCGGCGACAAGTGGCCGGCCGCCCACTACTGGTACTACGCGGCCGTCCGCTCGTGCTCGGAGGACGTGCTCACGCAGGCGACGGCCGACCTGGACTTCTCCGACGAGTGCTTCGTCAAGGCGGGCGAGGTCGTGCAGCAGCTCGTCGAGACCGAGCCGTTCAACAAGGGCTTCCTCGCCACCCCGGCGCAGGAGGGCGCGACCTCGGCCTCCGGCCTCCTGGCCACCGGCAAGGTGGCGAGCGAGCTCCAGGGCCACTGGGAGCCCGGAGTCATGCAGGGCCTGACCGACGACGGCGAGGGCCTCGGCGACAAGACCGGCTGGTTCCCGTTCCCCGCCGTCGAGGGCGGCGAGGGCGACCCCACCGCGGCCCTGGGTGGCGGCGACGCCTGGGCCGTGTCGGCGAAGGCGCCCGACTCCGCGGTCGACCTCGTCACCTACCTGCTGAGCGAGGACGTCCAGCGCGGCTTCGCCGAGAACGACATGGGGCTGCCCACCGTCCCGGCCGCAACAGACGCGGTCACCAACCCGGTCCTCGGCGACCTCATCCAGGTCCGCGACGACGCGCCCTACGTCCAGCTCTACTTCGACACCGCCTTCGGTGAGTCGATCGGTGGCGCCATGAACGACGAGATCGCGCTGCTCTTCGCCGGCAAGGCCACGCCGCAGGACGTCGTCGACGCCATGCAGCAGGCCGCCGACGAGCAGGGCTGACGCACCTGCCGTGAGCCTCTCCTCCGTCGCGACCACCGCAGCCGGGACCACCGGCCCGGACGACACCGTCGCCTCCCCGCCCGGACCACGGCGTCCCCCACGCCGTGGTCCCGGTGGGGGCGCCGGCTCGTGGCGCACCCGTCTCGAGATCGCGGTCTTCGTCGCGCCGGCCCTGGTGCTGATGGGCCTGTTCATCGCCTGGCCCGTCGTGTCCGCGGTCCGGATGTCGTTCTACCGGTGGCGTGGCTTCGGGCCGATGGACGACTTCGTCGGCCTGCGCAACTACGAGCGGGTGCTGACCGACGACGTCTTCACCCAGGCGGTCGGGCACAACTTCGTCATCGTGGTGCTCAGCATCCTGATCCAGCTCCCCCTCGGCCTGGCCGTGGCGCTCCTGCTCAACCGGCGGATGCGCGGGCGCGGTGTCGTGCGCACCCTCATCTTCGTGCCCTACGTCGTCGCCGAGGTGATCGCGGGCGTCATCTGGTTCCAGCTCCTGCTGCCGGAGACCGGGGTCGCCGACGGCCTGATCGGCGCGGTCGGCCTGACGCCACCCGACCAGGGCTTCCTCGGGACACCGAGCCTGGCCCTGTGGGCGGTCTTCGGGGTGCTCACCTGGAAGTACCTCGGGCTCGCCATCCTCCTCTTCCTCGCCGGGCTCCAGTCGGTGCCCGAGGAGATCTACGAGGCGGCCGCGCTCGACGGCGCGTCGTGGTGGCAGACCCAGGTGCGCGTCGTCGTACCCCTGCTGGGACCGACGATCCGCACGTGGTGCTTCCTGTCGATGATCGGCTCGATCCAGCAGTTCGACATCGTCTGGGTGCTCACCGGCGGCGGACCGGCCAACGCCACCACGACCATGGCCACCTACCTGCTCACCCAGGGCACGCAGCGCGGCAACTACGGCGTCGCCGGCGCCGCGTCGGTGGTCCTGTTCGTCATCGGCGTGGCCATGGCCGCGCTCTACCAGCGCTTCGTGCTCCGCCGCGACACGAGGCCGGAGGGATGAGGCCGGCATGAGCACCACGACCGCTTCCCGCGACCGCACGCGGCGCGCCACGAACCCCGCGGTGTACGTCATCGCGCTCGCCGTGGTCGCGCTGAGCGTCGGACCCGTCGTCTACGGCGCCCTGGGTGGCTTCCGCTCCAACGAGCAGATCGCGCGCAACCCGGCCGGGCTGCCCGACCCGTGGCGTCTCGGCAACTACACCTCGGTGTTCGGCAACCCGCAGTTCTGGGACTACGCCGTGAACTCGATGGTCATCGCGGCCCTGACCACGGCCATCGCGGTTGGCGCCGGGGTGATGGCGGCGTACCCCCTCGCCCGCTACCGCTTCCGGTTCCGCGAGTCCCTCTTCATGGTGTTCGTGCTCGGCCTGCTGTTCCCGCTCGCCACGGCGATCATCCCGCTGTCGATCTTCATCAGCCGCGACCTGCAGATGTCCAACAGCTGGTGGGGCGTCGCGCTCCCCCAGGCCGCCTTCGCACTGCCGGTGACCGTGGTGATCCTGCGCCCGTTCCTCATGGCGCTCCCCCAGGAGATCGAGGACGCCGCGCTCATCGACGGCGCCTCGCGCATCGGGGTGTTCTGGCGCATCGCCCTGCCGTTGAGCGCCCCGGCCCTCGTCACCGTCGGCGTCCTGGCCTTCGTGACGTCCTGGAACTCCTACCTGTTGCCGCTCCTGCTGCTCCAGGACGAGATGCGTACGCTGCCGCTCGGCGTGGCGGACTACTCCACCGAGCACTCGGCCGACACTGCCGGGGTGCTGGCCTTCACGTCCGTGGCGATGATCCCGGCCCTGGTGCTCTTCCTGGCCCTGCAGGGGCGCATCGTCAACGGTCTGCAAGGGGCGGTGAAGGGATGACGAAGCCATGACGAACACGGTCGGCACGGCGAGCCAGGATCCTCCGGGCGCCCGACCCCCGGGACGGGTGACCATGCAACAGGTCGCCCACGAGGCCGGGGTGTCGGTCTCCACGGTCTCCAAGGTCATCAACGGCCGCTACGGCATCTCCGACATCACCTCGGCGCACGTCAACGACGTCATCACCCGACTCGGCTACGAGACGAGCCTGGTCGCGCGCAGCCTGCGCAACCAGCGCACCAACGTCATCGGCGTGCTGGTCGCCGACTTCGAGCCCTTCAGCACCGAGGTCCTCAAGGGCGCCGCCGACGCGATCCGCGACACCGACTTCGAGCTCGTCGCCTACTCCGCGGGCGGCCGCATCGGCGAGCACGTCGGCTGGGAGCGGCGCTACCTCTCGCGCCTGATGGGCACGCTCGTCGACGGCGCGGTGCTGGTGACGCCGACCGTGACGGACGTCGAGACCCACGGCGCGGTCGTCGCGATCGACCCGCACACCGGCAGCACGACGATGCCGACGGTCACGGCGCACAACCTGCAGGGTGCCCGTGCGGGGGTGCAGCACCTCCTCGACCTCGGGCACACCCGCATCGGCATGGTCACCGGTCGCGCGGACCTCGTCTCGGCCCAGCTGCGCGAGCGCGGGTTCCGCGCGGCCCTCGAGGCGGCCGGAGTCCCGGTCGACGAGAGCCTCGTGGTCCGCGGCGAGTTCGAGGCCGACGTGGCGCGCGCCTCGGCGCGGCAGCTGCTCGACCGCCCGGACCGGCCGACAGCCGTCTTCGCGGCCAGCGACCTGATGGCCCTCGCGGTCGGCGAGGTCGCCGCCGAGCTCGGCCTCGCAGTGCCCGAGGACCTCTCGCTCGTCGGGTTCGACAACATCCCCGAGTCGGCCATGTCCGACCCGCCGCTCACCACCGTCCAGCAACCCATCCGCGAGATGGGCCGGCACGCCGTCGCGATCCTCATCGAGCTCATCGAGGGACGGCAGCCGGAGGACCTCCACCACACGCTCGGCACCGACCTGGTGCTGCGCCGTTCGACCACGTCTCCCGGGAGTCCCACACCATGACCGACCACCCCATCGAGCAGCAGGACACGCCCGTGTGGCAGGACCCGACCGCCCGCGTCGAGGACCGCGTCGACGACCTGGTCGCGCGGATGACGCTCACGGAGAAGGTCGGCCAGCTCGCCAGCATCTGGCTGGTGCCGGACGACGCGGGCGACATGGCGCCGATGCAGGGTGCCGCGACGTCAGTGCCGACGTGGGAGGCGGCGATCGCCGACGGCCTGGGCCACCTCACCCGGCCCTTCGGCAGCGCACCCGTCGACCCCGAGACCGGGCTCGGCCGCATCGCCGAGCAGCAGGCGCAGGTGCGGGCCGCCAACCGCTTCGGCATCCCCGCCCAGGTCCACGAGGAGTGCCTGACGGGGCTCAACGCCTGGGGTGCCACCATCTACCCCACGCCGGTGAGCTGGGCAGCCACCTTCGACCCCGACCTGGTCGAGCGGATGGGCCGCCAGATCGGCGACCTGATGGCCCGGCTGGGCATCCACCAGGGTCTGGCGCCGGTGCTCGACGTGACCCGGGACCTGCGATGGGGCCGGGTCGAGGAGACCCTGGGCGAGGACCCGTACGTCGTCGGCACGATGGCCGCCGCCTACGTCCGCGGCCTCCAGGCCAGCGGCGTCGCGGCGACCCTCAAGCACTTCCTCGGCTACTCCGCATCGCGCGCGGGCCGCAACCTGGCGCCGGTCTCGATGGGCACCCGCGAGCTCGCCGACGTGATGCTGCCGCCGTTCGAGATGGCCCTGCGTGCCGGCGCCCGCTCGGTGATGAACGCCTACACCGACATCGACGGGATCCCCTCGGCCGCCGACCGGGCGCTCCTCACCACGCTGCTGCGCGACACCCTCGGCTTCGAGGGCACGGTCGTCGCCGACTACTTCTCCGTCGCCTTCCTGCACCACCTGCACCGCATGGCGGCCGACCTCGGCGAGGCGGCCCGCCTCTCCCTCGAGGCCGGCATCGACGTGGAGCTGCCGTCGGAGGACGCCTACGGCGCCCCGCTGCTCGAGGAGGTCACCAGCGGGCGGCTGGACGAGAAGGTCGTGGACCGCGCGCTGCGCCGGGTGCTCGAGCACAAGTGCGAGCTCGGCCTGCTCGACCCGGACTGGGCGCCCGTCGAGCCGGCGGCGGTCGACCTCGACCCGCCCGAGGCCCGCTCGCTCGCCCGCGACCTGGCCCGCCGCGCGGTGGTCCTGCTCGACAACGACGGCACGCTCCCCCTCGCGGCGGGGCTACGGGTCGCGCTGGTCGGCCCCAACGCCGACACCGCGGACGCCATGCTCGGCTGCTACACGTTCCCGATGCACGTGCTCGCGCACCACCCCGGGCACGACCCCGGTCTCGCGATCCCGACCTTGCGCGAGGTGCTCGCCGACGACCCGGACCGCGACCTCGACGTGGTGCACGAGCGCGGCTGCGCCGTCGGTGTCCCGGGCGGGACCGACGACGAGCCCGACGACCCCGAGGCAGCACTCAAGGCGGCCGTCGCCGCTGCGGCGGGCGCCGACGTGTGCGTCGCCGTCCTCGGCGACCGCGCCGGCCTCTTCGGCCGCGGCACGTCCGGCGAGGGCTGCGACGTCGCCGACCTGCGCCTCCCCGGCCGCCAGGAGGAGCTGCTCGAGCGCCTGCTCGCCACGGGCACGCCCGTCGTCGCGGTGCTGCTCGTGGGCCGCCCCTACGACCTCAGCCGGCAGGCCGACCGCCTCGCCGCGGTCCTCTGCGGGTTCTTCCTCGGCGAGGAGGGTGCGGGGGCGGTGGCAGACGTCCTCCTCGGCCGGTGCGAGCCGTCGGGCAGGCTGCCGGTGAGCTTCCCGGGCTCGGGCGGCGCGCAGCCCGCCACCTACCTCGGCGCCCCGCTGGCCCAGCGCACCGACGTCACCAGCGTCGACCCGACCGCGCTCTACCCCTTCGGCCACGGGCTCGGCTACGCGCGGGCGACCTGGGACCGCGTCGCGCTCCGCTCCGGCGACACCTGGGCGACCGACGGCGTGGCCGAGGTGGAGGTCGAGCTCGTCAACGAGTCCGACCGGGACGTCAGCGAGGTGGTCCAGGTCTACCTCCACGACCGTGCCGCGTCGGTGGTGCGGCCCGAGCAGCGCCTGGTGGCCGCCCTGCGCGTCGACCTCCCGGTGGGCGCGCGGCGCGTGGCCCGCATCGGGCTGCACGCCGACCTCACGGCGTTCACCGGGCGCGACCTGGCCCGGATCGTCGAGCCGGGCCGCGTCGAGCTGCGGGTCGGGCGATCGAGTGCCGACCACGTCGCCGTGCTCGAGGTGGACCTCACCGGTGCCGAGCGCCCGGTCGGGCCGGACCGGGTGCTCGAGCCGGAGACCAGCGTCTCGGAGGCCTGAGGAGCACGGCCGACGGGCCGCCGCCGCATCAGCCGAGCGGCACCACCATCACCGGCGACCTCGCCTCGCGCAGCACCGTGCGCGCGATCGACCCGAGGTGGTGCGGCTCCCAGGGCCGCGGACCGTGCCGGCCCACGACCACGAGCGCGGCGGCCTGCGAGTCGTCGACCAGCACGTCGCTCGGCCACTGGTGGCGGACCTCGAGCTCGACGCGTACGTCGGGGTGCTGCTGCGCGAGGTCGGCGACGGCCTCGCGGAGGAGGGTCTTCTCCTCCTCGCGCCACTCCGCGGTGACGCGGCGGGTGATGATGTCGTCGTAGACGGCGTCGAGACGCCAGGCGTGGACCACGCGCAGCGAGGCACGGGTGGCGGCGGCCCAGCCGAACGCCGTCTCCAGCACGTCACGCGGCCCGCCCTCCTCGTGGACGCCGACGACGACCTCGTTGGGCGCCGTGCCGGGCGTCCAGTCCGGAGGCACGGACACGACCGGGCAGGCCGCATGCGCGGCCAGGCCGTTGACCGTCGAGCCGGTGAAGAGCCGACCGAGGCCGTGCGGGTGCCGGTGCTGCACCACGACGAGGCGGGCGTCGTGGCTCAGCTCGGCCAGCACCCGCGCGGGCGGTCCTTCCCGCCAGATCGCCCGGAACTCGACCGCACCTGCGGTGAGCTCCTTGAACTCGCGGCTGACCTCCTGGACCACCCAGGGGCCGACGTCGGCAGTGGCGTCGAGGGTCAGCAGGACGCTCGGCGGCGGTGCCGGGTACGGCGGGTGGACGGCGTGCACGAGCACGACCTCCGCTCCGTCCCTCCGGGCACACTCGGCCGCGTAGCGCAGGGCGGCCCGCTCCCGCTCGGGGCCGGTGACTCCGACGACGATCCGGGGCTTGCCAGCGGACGGGTGGTCGGTGACCGGGGTGGTGGTGGTCATGGTGTCCTCCTTGGGTGGTGTCCCCGTGGCCCTGGTGTGCGGGCCCGGGGCTCAGGAGCCGGCCCGCTTGAGCGCGGCTCCGGCGGTCTCGAGGTCGAGGTCGAGCACCATCGGCACGTGGACCGCGGGCACGACCCGGACCGGGCAGTGCGCGTAGAGCAGGACGGCGCGGGCCGTCGAGCCCAGGTGCGTCGCGGCCGGCACGCCGTGGGTCCGGCGCACGACGACGACCTCGTCGGCCTCCTCGGACGCGACGACCAGCGCGTGCGCCGCCTGGTCGTTCACGGCCCGCACCTCGACGTCGACCTCGGGGTGGCTCGCCCGCCAGGGCGCGACGACCTCCTCGAGCTCGCGCTCGGCACGCGCGGCCCAGTCCTTGAGGGTGCCGATGTCGCCGGACAGCAGGTCGTCGTAGGCGATCGGGAGCCGCCAGGCGTGGAGCACGAGCAGCCGGCCGTGCCGCTGGCGCGCGACCTCGAACGCCTCCGCGAGCAGCGCGTCCGCGTGGTCGGGGTGCTTCACCCCCACCAGCACGACGCCCGTGGACTGCTCGGGCGACCACGTGTCGGGGACGGAGACGACGGGGACGGCCGCGCGGGCGGACAACCCGGTGGAGACGTTGCCGGTGAGCAGGCGCATCGAGACCGGCCGGCGGTCGCTGCCCACGACGATCATGCGGGCCTCGCGCCCCAGCTCGGCCAGCGTCGCGACGACGGGGCCGCGCCGCACGTGCGGGCGGAGGGGGACGTCGTCGTGCCGTGGGCCGACCTGCTCGAGCGAGGCGTCGAGCGCGGCTGCGCCGGCGTCCATCAGCTCGTCCGGCGGCACCGGGTAGAAGCCGTTCATCGGTGCGACGTCCGGGACCACGTGGACCACGTCGACGGCGCCGCCGCTGCGGGCCGCCTCGGCCGTGGCGTAGCGGATCGCGTGCGCGCTCGCGGACGAGCCGTCCACGCCGACGAGCACGTCCTCGGTGCGGTGCTCGGACCGTGTGCTGCTGGACATCTCCTGACCTCCTGCTGGGTTCCTCTCCCACCTCCAGCCTCGACCGGTCCGGTGCGCGCCGGCAGGGCCGGAGGAACCCGGGTCCCGGGACCAAGTGCCCGGCCGGGGCGCGTCAGTCGAGCAGGACCCGCTCGCCGTACGACGGGACGACCGCCGTCCACCCCAGCTCGCGCGCGATGCGGGCAGCGAGTGCCTCGGCCGAGCGCGGCTCACCGTGGACGACGTACACGGTGCGGGGCGGTCGCGGCGAGCGGCTCAGCCACTGCAGCGTCTCGTCGGCGTCGGAGTGCACGGAGAAGTCCGGCACGTCGACGACCTCCGCGCGCACGGGGACGTAGCGGCCGTGGATCTTCACCTGCGGTGCCCCTTCGGCGAGCTGCCGACCGCGCGTGCCCTCGGCCTGGTAGCCGGTGAGGACCACGCAGTTGCGCCGGTCGGGCAGCTGGTGGGCGAGGTGGTGCACGACCCGACCGCCGGTGGCCATGCCCGAGGCCGAGATGATGATGCACGGCCGGTCCGGCCTGTTGAGCCGCTCGGAGCCGGCGGCGTCGTGCACGGTGTGCACGTTCCGGACGTCGAGGTCGGACATCAGGTGGCGGGCGTCGTCGCGGAACTGGGAGCCACCGCGGGCTGCCGCGCCGCGGTAGACGTCGAGGCTCGCGAGCGCCATCGGGCTGTCGACGTGGATCGGGACGTCGGGGACCAGTCCCTGGTCCACGAGCCGCCGGATCTCCAGCAGCACCAGCTCGGTGCGGTCGACCGCGAAGGCAGGGATCAGCACCGTGCCGCCGCGCTCCACCGTGCGGGTGATCGCGTCGGCGAGCACCTGCGGATCGGGGACCGGGTGGGTCCGGTCGCCGTAGGTCGACTCCACCACCACCGTGTCCGCCGGTGGCGGGTCGTCGGGCGGACGGAGCAGCGGGTGGTGGCCGCGCCCCAGATCGCCGCTGAAGACGACGTGGTGCGCACCCATCGCCACCTCGACCGTGGCCGAGCCGAGGATGTGCCCGGCGGAGCGCAAGGTGGCGACGGCGCCGCCGGCCAGCGCCACGGGTGCGCCGTAGTCCACGGGCTCGAACAGCCCGAGGGCACGCTCGACGTCCCGGCTGTCGTAGAGCGGGAGCGCCGGGTCGTGCTTGGAGAAGCCGGCAGAGTTGGCATACCTCGCGTCCTCCTCCTGCAGGTGCGCGCTGTCGCGCAGCACGATCGCGGCCAGCTCGGCCGTCTCGCGGGTGCAGGTGACGGGCCCCCGGTAGCCGTCCTTGACCAACCGCGGCAGGTAGCCGACGTGGTCGAGGTGGGCGTGCGTGAGGATCACGTGGTCGAGGCCGGCCGGGTCCCCCGGGAAGGGGTCCCAGTTGCGCCGCCGGTGCACCGCGAGCCCCTGGTAGAGACCCGCGTCGACGAGGATCCGGCTGTCCGGCCCCTCCAGCAGGAAGCGGCTCCCAGTCACCGTGCCGACCGCTCCGAGGAACGTCATCGCAGGTTGTGCGGCATGGCGCCTGCGTCCTGATGCACCACCGGGGATCATGCGGCACCTCCAGCTCGACTCACTCCAGCGTGGACCACGCCGGGGCCCGTGGACAGGGCCGACCTGCCGCTCCCCAGGGGGTCGCAGGTCCCGCCGGGGTCACCCCTGCGGCAGGTCGGGTCCCGTCTCCCAGACGCGGACCCAGTCGACGTACATGTGCTGGGGCAGCCGCTTCTCCTTGATCCGGGGCACCTCGTAGTCGGCCGCGATCAGGCTCAGGATCGGGAACTGCCGCTCCGCGGACACACCACGGGTCATCCGGCCGGTCTCCCGACCGTCGATGCGGAAGACCAGCAGCCGCGGGGTCCACTCGACGGAGAACACGTGGTAGTTCTTCGACCAGCCGTCGCGCCGGCTCCGCAGGAAGGACGCGGAGTCGGTGACCCAGCCACCGGTGGACACCCGGCGCCGGCCGTCGTAGCGGTGCATGAAGGTGGCCAGCCCGCCCTGCGGGTGGTGGTCGCCGAAGTACTCCACGACGTCGATCTCGCTGCCGAGGGCGCCGGGGTACATCCCGCCGGTCGGCTGCAGCCAGAAGGCGCCGTGCTGGCCGCGGAGCTGCTGGAACTTCACCCGCGCGGCAGCGACGCCGTACCGGAAGGAGAACTCGCCCTGCGTGCCGATGTGGCCGCTGAGGCGGTAGGCGTAGCGGCCGGACGTCGCGTCACGACCCTTGATCCGGCACCGCGTCGTCGCGTCGGGGTCCTTCATGACACTGAGCCGCACCGCTCCTCCGCCGACGCTGACGGCGCGCGGGTCCCCCTTGGAGCAGGACCGACGGTTGCCCATCCCGTGCTCACGGCCGCGGGTGCTCCACTGCCGGCCGAGCTCGGTGCCGGAGAACTCGTCGGTCCAGGTCGGCTCGATCCAGCGGGCGGTGCTCACCGGTGTGCTGGTGCGCGACCTCAGGCCGCCGAAACGCATCGCCCTGACCCGGTACGACAGCGGCCGACCGTCGACGACGGCCGCCGCGGCGAACTGCGCGCGCCCCCGTGCGTCCTGTCGTCGGGTGGCGACGACCTGCCACGCGTCGCCGGACCGGACCTGGAGCTGCACCCGGCGACCGACCCGGACCGGGCGCACCGTCGCGGTGACCGCGGCCGACGCGCGGTCGGGGTCGGCGACCTGCCCGCCGAACTGCACGACCGGGGGCAGCGCCTCCAGCCGGATCTTCTGTCCTCCGACCTTGCGCACCGAGACACTCGGCGGGACCTCCTCCGCCTCGTCGCCGGCCGCGCCGGGAGCGGACCAGGCGAGCAGTGCGGTGGGGAGGAGCAGGGCGAGGCTGCCCACGAGGAGGCGGCGGGCGTGCGTGGGGGCTGGCATGGCGGACCTTCGGTTCGAACGGGTCGTGCTGACGGCGGTGTGACGCAGCGGAGGCCGTCCTGGTTGTCCGAAGGGGCCGAGTCCCCGGTCACGTGCCTGCGAGCTCCTCCAGCCGCGCGAGCGTCCGCGCGAGCACCGGGTTGGCGTCCCCCTCGCGCGTGGCCACGACCAGGTCCACGCCGGGCGTGCCGACGAGGGGCACGTAGACGACGCCGGGCACGTTGAGGTCTGCCGTCGGCTCGGGGACGATCGCAACCCCGAGGCCCGCGGCGACGAAGGTGACCAGCGTCGAGGTCTCCGCGACCTGGTGCTCGACCTGCGGCTCGAGGTCGGCGTCGGTGAACAGGTCGTGGACCAGCGTGTGCATGGCCGATCGTCCGTTGCCTGCGTGGATGACCAGGCCCTCCCCCGCCAGCTCGGCGACCCGCAGCCGCTTGCGGTCGGCGAAGCGGTGCTCCTGCGGGAGCGCGACGATCAGCCGCTCGTGGCGCACGTCGGTCACCGCGAGGCCCGTCATGTCGGGGAGCCGGCGCAGCAGGGCGAGGTCGAGCGACCCGTCGTGCAGGGCGGCGACCTGGTCGGGCGAGAGCATCTCGCCCCGAAAGCCGAAGTCGACGTCGGGCAGCTCGCTGCGCATCCGCTTCGCCAGGGCCGGCAGGAGCGAGTACGTCGCCGAGCCCACGCACCCGACCATCAGCCGCCCGGTCCGGCCGGCGGCGATCCGGGCCGCGACGGCGCCCGCCTCGTCGACCGCGGCGAGGATCTCGCGGGCGTGGTCGAGGTACGCAGCGCCCGCCGGCGTCAGGTCCACCCGGCGGGTGGTGCGCGTCAGCAGGGTGACGCCGAGCTCCGCCTCGAGCTGGCGGATCTGCTGGGAGAGCGGGGGCTGCGCCATGTGGAGCCGTTCGGCGGCCCGGCCGAAGTGGCGCTGCTCGGCGACGGCGACGAAGTAGCGGAGGTGGCGCAGTTCCATCCACTCATACTCGCAGGGTTCCAGTCCCGCGAGAACGGACGTTGCTGCGTATCACTGGGCACCGCGAGCCGGTCCTCGCCCTCAGCCGCCGAGGATCCACGGGGTGAAGGTGCGGCGCGCCGGCGCCCAGTCGACCGAACCGGCGATCTCGTCCGCGAACCTCACGGCGACCCGGACCCTGTTCGGCTCCCGCAGGCAGGTGCGTGGGACCCGCACCCACACCGGCCGGTCGTCGAACATGTCGGCATGCGCCCGCAGGCCCGGGCATCGCACGAAGCGCGACGGGCGCTGGCCGAACGACTCCACGACGGCGAGCTGGCCGCCGAAGTCGGAGTTCGCGCGGAACTCCACCGCGTACGTCGGCCGGGGTCCGCGCCCGGTGTCGATCCAGAACCGGTAGACCTGTCCGGCCGCCAGCGGGACGGCCGACCGGACGCTGACCTTCACGGCGTTCTCGTGGGCGACGCGGACCCGGGTGATGTCCACCGACGTCGCGTCCCCGACCGGGTCGTCGAACGACCCCGTGTCCGCTCGTGCCGCGCCGGGCAGCCCCAGCGCCGCGACGACCGCGCCCGCAACGAGTGCTCGACCACCTGCTCTGCGTACGTCCATGACGCTCCCTCCCCCGGGACCGCCATCGTCGCGCTGCGTCGCCACTCACCGCAAGGGTCGAAGGTAGGTTCGCCGCCATGTCGGACGACCGGACCACCACCCGCGTGTACGTCGACATGGTCGGCGACCTCTTCCACGCCGGCCACGTCGCCCTGCTGCGGGAGGCACGCAGCCACGGCGACCGGCTGGTCGTCGGCGTGCTGTCGGACGAGACCGCGGCGGCGTACAAGAGACGCCCGATCATGACGCTCGCCGAGCGGGTGGCAGTGATCGAGGCCTGCCGCTGGGTCGACGAGGTCGTCCCGGACGCGCCGTTCGAGGTCACCCATGAGTTCCTCGACGAGCACCGCATCACCACCGTCGTCCACGGCGACGACCTGACGCCAGAGGGCGCCGCCTCGATCTACGGCCCGGCCGTGGCGTCCGGGCGCTACGTCGCCGTCCCCCGCACCAGCGGGCTGTCGACGACCGAGATCATCCGCCGGGTGCGCGAGGCCGCGACCTGACCGGCGCGTCGGACGACCACAACCTCCCGCCTGCGGCCACCTCCACGCTCAACCGGACGGCCGCCGACGACTTCTGGTCGTCCGACGCGCCGCCGAGCTGTCGTGCCACCATCGAGCCCGTGACGTCCCAGCCGGTGCACCACCTGGCGATCGACGAGGCAGAGCGCCGGGCCCGGTCCAGCGCCCGGTGGGAGACGGCGCCGGAGACCACCTTCGCGATGACCGACGAGGACCACGACCGGTGGCTGGCGTCGTACCACCCGCCGACGGCCGAGGAGCTCTCCTACGCGCCGGTGCCCGGGCCGCCGGCCGGCGTCGACAGCTGGTTCCACTGGGCGAGCGAACGTGGCCGACGCTGCCGCGGCTGGACGTGCCCGAAGGCGTTCAAGACGTCTGACGTCTCAGTCGGCGCCAAACGGATACTTCACTGTATCGAACGTCACGATTAGGTTCGATCCATGCCCGACATCGTCATCTGTGAACCCGTGCGCACCCCGGTGGGTCGCTACGGCGGCGCGTTCGCCTCGCTGTCCGCCGTCGACCTGGCGTCGACCACCCTCGCCGAGCTGGTCCGCCGCACCGGCCTGCAGGAGGGCGACGTCGACGACGTGATCCTCGGCAACTGCTACCCCAGCGGCGAGAACCCGGCGATCGGCCGCATCGCGGCCCTCGACGCCGGCCTGGGCACCGGCGTGCCCGGCCTCCAGCTGGACCGCCGCTGCGGCTCCGGCCTGCAGGCCGTGCTCTACGCCGCCGCGCAGATCGCCAGCGGTGCCGGCACGGTGATCGTCGCGGGCGGCGCCGAGTCGATGTCGAACGTCGAGCACTACGCCCTCGGCCTGCGCACCGGGGTCAGGGGCGGGTCGGTCGAGCTGATGGACCGTCTCGTCCGGGCCCGCGAGACCGCCGGCGGCAAGGACCACCCGGTCCCCGGCGGCATGCTCGAGACGGCCGAGAACCTCCGCAAGGAGTACGACATCTCGCGCGAGGAGCAGGACGAGCTCTCGGTCCGCTCCCAGCAGCGCGCAGGTGCCGCCCACGAGGCCGGCCGGTTCGCTGACGAGCTCGTGCCCGTCACCGTCCCGGGTCGTCGCGGCAAGCCCGACGTGGTCGTGGACCGCGACGAGCACCCCCGCCCCGAGACCACCCTCGAGCAGCTGGCCGCGCTGAAGCCCGTGCGCGAGAAGCTCGACCCCGCCTCCACCGTCACCGCGGGCAACGCCAGCGGCCAGAACGACGGCGCCGCGATGTGCGTCGTCACCACCCGTGAGGAGGCCGAGCGCCGCGGCCTGCGTCCCCTGCTCGCGCTGAGGTCGTGGGCGGTCGCCGGCGTCGGCCCCGAGGTGATGGGCATCGGGCCGGTCCCCGCGACCGCCGCCGCCCTCGACCGCGCCGGCCTCACCCTCGACGAGATCGACGTGATCGAGCTCAACGAGGCGTTCGCCGCGCAGGTGCTCGCCTGCCTGCGCGAGTGGAAGGTCGACCCCACCGACGAGCGGCTCAACCCCAACGGGTCGGGCATCTCGCTCGGCCACCCGGTCGGCGCCACCGGCGCGCGCATCCTGGCCACGATGGCCCACGAGATGCAGCGCCGCGAGTCGCGCTACGGCCTCGAGACCATGTGCATCGGCGGCGGCCAGGGCCTCGCCGCGATCTTCGAGCGGGTCGTGTGATGAGCGCCGTCGCGGTCCACCACGTCGTCACCGGTCGCGAGGACGCGCCCGTCGTGGTCCTGTCCAACTCCATGGGCGCCGACCTCCGCATGTGGGACGGCGTGCTCCCCGCGCTCGAGGAGCACTTCCGCGTCGTCCGCTATGACACCCGCGGCCACGGGCAGTCGCCCGAGGCCCCCGGCCCCTACTCCATGGACGACCTGGCCGACGACCACGTCGCCCTGCTCGACACCCTCGGCGTCGAGAAGGCCCACCTCGTCGGCCTCTCCCTCGGCGGGATGATGGGCATCCGCCTGGCTGCCCGTGACCCCGAGCGGGTCGACCGCCTCGTCCTGCTGTGCACCGCCGCCTTCCTCGACGTCGGCCCGGCCTACACCGAGCGCGCCGCCCAGGTGCGCGCCGAGGGCACCGCGTCGGTGGCCGAGGGGGTGGTGAGCCGCTGGTTCACCCCTGACCACCTCGAGCAGCACCCCGACGTCCGCGAGCAGCACGTGGCCATGTGCGCCGCGACCTCCGCCGAGGGGTACGCCGGCTCGTGCGAGGCGATCGCCGCGATGGACCTTCGGCCCGACCTGGCACAGGTCACGGCCCCGACCCTCGCGATCGCCGGCGCGGACGACCCGGCGACGCCGCCGTCGTACCTCCGCGAGATCGCCGACGGCGTTGTCGACGGCCGCTTGGTCGTCGTACCCGACGCGGCGCACCTCGCCGCCACCCAGCAGCCGGAGGCCGTGGCCTCCGCGATCCTCGAGCACCTCGGAGTGGAGTCATGAGCACGGGCAACACGATCGACAAGGTCGTCCCCAGCGCGGACGACGCCGTCGCTGACATCGCGCCCGGCTCCAGCCTCGCCGTCGGCGGCTTCGGCCTGGTCGGCATCCCCTGGACGCTGATCGGTGCACTGCTCGAGCAGGGCGCCGACGACCTCACCGTCGTCTCCAACAACTGCGGCGTCGACGGCGCGGGGCTCGGCCTGCTGCTCGAGGCCCGCCGGATCACCCGCGTCATCGCGTCGTACGTCGGCGAGAACAAGGAGTTCGGCCGGCAGTACCTCGCCGGCGAGCTGACCGTCGAGCTCACCCCGCAGGGCACGCTCGCCGAGCGGCTTCGCGCCGGCGGTGCCGGGATCGGCGCGTTCTTCACCCCGACCGGCGTCGGCACGATGGTCTCCGAGGGCGGCCTGCCGTGGCGCTACCACCCCGACGGCACCGTGGCCCTGGCCTCGGAGCCGAAGGAGGTGCGCACCTTCCACGGCGTCGACATGGTGCTCGAGGAGTCGATCGTCACCGACGTCGCGCTGGTCCGCGCCGCCACGGTCGACCGCGCCGGCAACTGCGTCTTCCACGCCTCGGCCCGCAACTTCAACATCCCGGCCGCGATGGCCGGCCGCCTGACCATCGTCGAGGCGGAGGAGGTCGTCGAGATCGGCGAGATCGCCCCCGACGACGTCCACCTCCCTGGTGTCTTCGTGCAGCGCATCGTCGAGCTGACGCCCGCGCAGGCGCACGAGAAGGACATCGAGAAGCTCACCACCCGGCCCCGACCCGCACCCGAGGAGGTGTCCGCATGAGCTGGACCCGTGACGAGATGGCCGCGCGCGCCGCGCTCGAGCTGCGTGCCGGCGAGTACGTCAACCTCGGCATCGGCCTGCCGACCATGATCCCGGCCCACCTGCCGGCGGACTCGACGGTGACGCTGCACGCCGAGAACGGCATCCTCGGCGTCGGCCCCTACCCCTACGAGGACGAGGTCGACCCCGACCTCATCAACGCCGGCAAGCAGACCGTCACCGTCCTGCCCGGCGCGTCCTTCTTCGACTCCTCGCTGAGCTTCGCGATGATCCGCGGCAGCCACATCGACACCGCCGTGCTGGGCGGGATGCAGGTCTCCATGGCGGGCGACCTGGCGAACTGGATGGTGCCCGGCTCGATGGTCAAGGGCATGGGCGGCGCGATGGACCTCGTCAGCGGCGCCCGCCGGGTGATCGTGCTGATGGAGCACGTCTCGCGCAGCGGCAGCCACAAGCTCGTCGCGGAGTGCGACCTGCCGCTCACCGGCCGCCGCGTCGTCGACCGCGTGATCACCGACCTCGGCGTCCTCGACGTCGCCGGCGACGCCTTCGACCTCGTCGAGCTCGCACCCGGCGTCACCGTCGAGGAGATCGCCGATCGGACCGGTGCCCCGGTCCGGGTGCCGGTCGGGGTCTGACATGACCACCCAGCGCGTCGAGCAGGTGCAGGACGAGGGCCTGGCCGCGCGCGTGCGCCGACTGGAGGACCTGCACGCCATCGGGCAGCTCCGGGCGCACTACTGCCAGGCCCTCGACGACGGTCGATGGGACGACCTGGTCGACCTGTTCACCCCCGACGGCGCGTTCGTCGGCCTCTCGACCGCGCGCGGCCACGACGAGCTGCGCACCTTCTTCGCCGACCTCCAGGACGGCCCGCTGTCGGCCTGGTGGCACTTCTCGTCCAACGAGACCATCGACCTCGTGGGCACACCCGCCCACGCAGCGACCGGAGCGACGTGGCTCGACCAGCCGTGCGTCGTCGACGGTCGCGCCCACGTCGCCGCCGGGCGCTACCAGGACCAGCTGGTCCGTGGTGACGACGGCCGGTGGCGCTTCGCCGAGCGTCGCGTGACGTTCTTCTACTGGGTGCCCGGGGACGAGGACTGGGCCCCCGGTCGCTACGGCTGGGCACCCGCGCGCGCCGCGGCCGATGCCCGCACCCTCGAACGGCTCCCCGCCGACATCTCACCGTCCGCCTGATCCCAGCAACGACGAGTCCCGCCCCGGCACGACGACGTGCCGGCGCCATCCGAGTGCGCCCTCGCGCGCCCTGCCCCGATCCGGAGACCTCCATGACGCACACCCTCACGCCGCCCACCTCGCCGCCGACACCGACGGGAGCAGCGCCGGTCGCGGACCGTCGTACGCTCACGCGGGTCTGCACCGCCGTGCTCCTCGGCTCGGCCCTCGAGTGGTACGACTACTTCCTCTACGGCGCCGCCGCCGCGCTGGTCTTCGGCCAGGTGTTCTTCCCGAGCGCCTCCGACTCGACCTCGCTGCTGCTCTCGCTGGCCACCTTCGGCGTGGGCTTCGTGGCCCGGCCGATCGGCGCGATGGTCTTCGGCCACATCGGTGACAAGCACGGCCGCCGGCCCGCGTTGATCGCGACCCTCATGCTGATGGGGCTCTCCACGACGGCGATGGCGCTGATCCCCTCGCACGCGATGATCGGCATGGCGGCCCCCGTGCTCCTGGTCGTGCTGCGCCTGCTGCAGGGCATGGGCTCCGGGGCGGAGTACAGCGGCGCTTCGGTGTACGCCGTCGAGTACGCGCCGCCCGGACGCCGCGGCTTCTTCGGCTCGTTCTCCGCCGCGGGCGTCTACCTCGGCCTGGTGCTGTCGTCGGGCGCGCTGCTGCTCACCACCTCGGTGACGAGCGACGCCCAGTTCGCCGCCTGGGGCTGGCGACTGCCGTTCCTGGCGAGCATGCTGCTGATCGCCCTCGGCCTCTGGATCCGGCTCCGCCTCGAGGAGACGCCCGCCTTCGAGGAGGTCGTCGACGACGCCGCTCCCGCGAAGGCACCGCTGCTCACGCTCGTGCGGACCCAGTGGCGCAGCATGCTGCTGGTGATGGGCCTGGTCGCAGCACCGCTCTCGTTCAGCCACCTCTACCAGGTCTTCGCGCTCTCCTACATGGCCGACCACGGCTACGACCGCGTCACCGGCACGACCGGGCTCCTCATCGCCGGCCTCGTCGTGATGATCACCGCCCCGCTGGCCGGCATCGCCTCCGACCGGTTCGGCCGCCGCCCGGTCCTGATGGTCGGCGCGCTCTACGCGATCGCGTTTGCCTTCCCGTTCTTCGTGCTCGTCGACAGCGGCCGTCCGGTCCTGGCGATGCTGGCCCTCGCGCTCGCCCAGGGCGGCAGCGTCGGCATCATGTTCGGGGTGCAGGGCGTGGTCCTGTCCGAGCTCTTCAGCACCGCCAGCCGCTACAGCGGCGCGGCCGTGAGCCGGGAGTTCGCCGCGATCATCTTCGGCGGCTTCGCACCGCTCATCGCGGTGAGCCTCGCCGCCTCGGCGAACGGCGCCTCGTGGCCCGTCGGCATCTACGTCGTCGTGCTGGCCGGCATCACGTTCGTGTCCGCGCTCCTCGCGCCGGAGACGTCCCGCGGCAGCCTCTCGGACGCACGCGAGGGCTGACCCCGTCCGCGAGGACGCCCACGGAGGGCACGGAGGGCACGGAGGGGTTTGCCCCAAAGTGGGTCTTGCCTCCAAGGCGGCGTGGTGCGAGCGTCCGAGGATGACCGGTCCGCGCCGCCACCACGCCCTGCTCGCCCTCGTCGCCTCGGCGCTCGCGCTGGCCACCGCACTGGCGCCCGGCGCGAGCGCCCAGGCAGGGCCGCCAGGAGCAGGCCACGGCGGTACGCCCGCCCGGAGCGCCACGGTGATGACGCGCAACCTCTACCTCGGCGCCGACCTCGGTCCGATCCTCACTGCCCTCGCCACGGGCAACGACGCGACCATCGTCGGGGCGGCCACCCGGACGTGGGGCGCGGTGCAGGCGACGCTGCCCCCCGAGCGCATGGGTGCGATCGCGGACGAGATCATCGCGGCGGACGCGGACGTGGTCGGGCTCCAGGAGGTCACCACTTGGACGACCTTCGCCTACAACCCGCAGACCAGGACGGTGAGCAGCCCGACGGTGGCCTACGACTTCCTCGACCTGCTGCTCGACGCCCTTGCAGCCCGTGGTGCTGACTACGACGAGGTGGCCGGGGCGATCGCGCACAACTTCTCCTCGCCGCCGATCCCGGTCCTGGCCAGCCCCACCGCCACCTTCCCCACACGGGCCGTGCAGCTCGCGGACCGCGACGTCGTGATCGCCCGCAGCGGCGTGACCGCCACCAACGCCCGCACCGGGACCTACCAGAACATCGTCAGCTTCCCCTTCGGCGCCTCGACGCTGCCGGTGGCGCGTGGCTGGGGATCGGCCGACGTCCGGGTCGGCAAGGCGACCTTCCGCTTCGTCAACTCCCACCTCGAGGCCTTCGGCATCCCGGGCGTCGACGCCGAGCAGGTGCGTGTCGCCCAGGCAGGTGAGCTGCTGGCCGCCCAGGCCGCGATCGCCACCCAGTCGGGGAGCCTGCCGATGGTCTACGTCGGCGACTACAACTCGCGCGCGCCGGTGGCGGCGGCGTACTCCACGCTGCTGGCGGGCGTCGGCACGGACGCCTGGACGCGCAGCCACCCCGGCGACCCCGGGTTCACGTGCTGCCTCGGCGCGACGCTGACCGATCCCACGAACCCGCTCACCGAACGGATCGACCTCGTCCTGCTCGGCGAGGGCGTCAAGGCCCCCCGCGTCGACATCGTCGGCGACGACCCCGCGGAGATGACCGCCTCCGGGCTCTGGCCCTCCGACCACGCCGGCGTGGTGGCGCGGGTCGTCATCCCCGCCCGTCGCTGCCGGTGACCGCCCGCCACCCGTAGGAGGACCGCTCAGGCCCCGGGCGTGGTGCCGGCGCGGACCGCGGCCAGCTCGCCGCGCGAACGGATGCCGAGCTTCGCGTAGATCCGGGTGAGGTGGTACTGCACGGTCTTGGTCGAGACGAAGAGCTCCGTCCCCACCTCGCGGTTGGACATCCCGCGCGCGACCAGGTCGGCGACCAGCTCCTCCTGCGGCGTCAGCGTCACGGCGTCCCGCTCGACCGCGGCGCGGCCGGCATGGACGCCTCCGGCGCGCAGCTCACGGTCGCAGCGCTCGACGTACGTCGTCGCGCCGAGGCGGGCGTAGAGGTCGCGCGCTGTCTGCAGGACCGGGTCGGCCTCACGCCGCTTCCCCGCGCGACGCAGCGTCTGGCCCCAGGCGAAGTGCGTCCGCGCCCGGTCGTACGGGAGCGGCAGGTCCTCGAGGAGGTCGGCGGACTCCTCGAACGCGACGCGCGCCGCGTCGAGGTCGCCGGTTGCGGCGAGCACCCGGCCGCGGGCGTAGCGCAGTCGCGCGCCGGCCGAGCGGTGGCCGCGCTCGGCAGCCAGCTGCTCGTGCGGGCGCAGGAACGCGTCCGCCTCCTCGTGGCGACCCTCGATGGCGAGGGCGTTGGCGTACACGTCGGCCCAGGGCCACGCGCCCGGCTCGTCGATGCTGCCTCCCGCCCACGGCTGGCGCAGCGGGTCGAGCGCGCGGAGGACCCCGGCGTAGTCGGCGCGCGCCTCGGCCACGCTCGCGCGAGCCAGCGCCGCCGCGACGCGCATGATCTCGTAGTCCCGTGGGCCGGCGGCCGCCTGGCGGACCGCCTCGTCGGCGCGTGCCCACTCGCCCCGCAGGCCGTGCACCTGGGCGCGGGTCCAGGCGAGCAACGGCTCGATCAGCCGCATCCCCGTGCGCTCGGCGAGGACCGCGCCCCGCTCCGCGGTGCGCACCGCGTCGTCCCAGTCGCCGCTCACGAAGTGCGCGCGGGCCAGCCAGGCGTGCGCCCACAGAGCGATCCGGGTCGAGCCGCCGAGGAAGTCCGTCGAGACGGCCGACGACAACGCCTCGCGGGCCACGTCGACCTCGTCGAGGGCCAGGGCGGTCCAGCCGCGGCCCATCGCCACCCGCTGCGCCTGGGCGCCGTGACCGACCTGCTCGGCAAGGGTCGCGTAGTCGGCGAGCGCCTGCGCGCCGTGACCCGTGCCGGCGACGCCCAGGCCGCGGATGGCGGCCGCCTCGACGGCGGGTGGTGACCCCGGGGTGGCGAGCGCGAGCGCGCGGTCCGCCCAGTCGACCAGGTCCTGGCCGCGGCAGCGGGCCAGGCTGTGCAGCACCCGGCGATGGCAGATCAGGGCCGCGACGTCGGGGTCGCGCTCGACGTTGACCAGGTCCCACGCCCGCACCAGCCGGCCCTCCGCCTCGGCCGAGCGCCCCCGCACGATCGCGAGGTAGCCCAGCGCCGCGTTGCGCAGCGGGGTCTCGCGGAGGCTCTCGACCTCCGCGACAGCGGCGGCGGCGCCGAGCGTGTCGCCCGAGCCGACCAGCGCGTCGAAGGCGCGCGAGAGCCGGTCCTCGCGCGTCCCGCGCTCGGCGCTGAGGCGCGCGGCGCTGGACAGCAGCTGGGCGACCGCGCCCCACTCCCCCGTCCTGGCCCGCTCCGCTGCCAGCTCGTCCAGCTCGTCGGCGAGGCCGGCGTCGGCCGTCGGGGTGGCGCTCGCCAGGTGGTCGAGACGTGCCACCGGGTCCTCGACCAGGGCCGCGGCCGCGCGGTGCAGCTCGGCGAGCCGGACCCGGCCCATCGAGGCCAGGACGGCGGCGGCGACCATCGGACCGCTCGGCTCGACGCGTGCGGCACCGAGGTGCTCGACCCAGCGCACCAGACCGCCCCCGACCAGCTCGTCCACGGGCGCGAGCGGCTCGGCCACTCCGGCCAGCGCCGCCGCCAGCGGCACGGGTGCGCCGCCGAGCACGGCGACTGCCTCGGCCATGGCCCGGGCCGGGGCAGGCGCTGAGGTGAGCCGCGCCGCGACGTCGGCGGCCACGCGGGCGGGAGGCGGGAGTGCGGGCGCGACATCGGCCCAGAGCTCGGGCGGCTGCTCGGCCAGCAGCTCGAGGGCCGCGCCGGGCCGACCGGACGTGAAGCGGCACAGCCGCTCGGCGAGGCTCGGGTGCAGCGCCACGCCGGCGAGCGCCGCCAGCTGCTGCACGTCACGGGGGTCGAGCGGCGCCAGCACGACGCGATCGGCGACGCGATCGATCACCTCCGCAGCGCCGGGCGACGTCACGGGCGCCGACACGGCGAGCACCGCGAGCACGCGTGCCTCGGGATGGTGGCGTACGGCGCTCCAGAGCGCCTGCAGCGACGCCGGGTCGGCGTGGCCCGCGTCGTCGACCACGACGAGCACCGGGTCCGCCTCCTCGGCGACGGCGTCGGCAAGCTCCGCTGCGGCCGTGCCCACGGCGAGCGACCGGGGCGGCGTGCCGAGCAGCTGCGCCACCACGCCGAGTGCGACGTCCGCCTCCCACGGCACGGCCTGGGCCCGCAGGCACCGCCCGCCCGCTGCGGCGTGCTCGGCAGCAAGACGGCGCACGAGCGCGGTGGTGCCCGTGCCCCGGGGGCCGGTCACCACGACGAGTCCGGGACCGGACTCGCCGACCTGCCGCAGGCGCTGCTGCAGGTCGGCGAGCTGGGCGTCGCGCGCCACGAGCACGGGCGTCGCGTCGGCGTCGGTCACGCAGTCACGGTAGACCTGACCTGACCCGGGACGGGGACCTCAGCCCGGGTCACCGCCGGCCACGGGAAGCACCGTGCCGGTGATGTAGGAGGCTTCCTCGCTGGCGAGGAAGGTGATCGCCGCCGCCTGCTCGTCGAGCGAGCCGTAGCGACGCATCAGCGAGTGCGACAGGGTCTGGTCGATGTGGGCCTGGAACCACTCCTGCTCGCGCTCGTCCTGCGGCACCGGGGTGCCGCGCGAGATGCGCCGCGGCGGGGCCTCGGTGCCGCCCGGGGCGGTGGCGACGACGCGGATGCCGTGGTCGGCGTACTCCAGGGCGAGCGAGGCGGTGATCGCGTTGATCCCGCCCTTGGCCGCGGAGTAGGGGATCCGGTGGATGCCCCGGGTGGCGGCGGACGACACGTTGACGATGACGCCCGCGCCGCGCTCCACCATCCCCGGCAGCACGGCCCGGCAGGAGAACAACGTGGTCATCAGCGAGCGCTGCACCTCGGCGCTGATCTCGGCGTCGGTGAACTCGGTGAACGGCTTGAAGTTGATCGCACCGCCCACGTTGTTGACCAGCACGTCGACCCGGCCGAAGCGGGCCACGGCCTGCGCGACCACCGTGGTCGCGCCGTCGTAGGCCTCGAGGTCCGCGACCACCGCGAGTGCTCCCCGGCCGGTGGCAGCCAGTTCCTCGGCGAGCTCGTGGACCAGCTCGGAGCGGTCCGCGAGCACCAGCCGGCCGTCCTCCGCGCTGATCCGGCGGGCCACGGCCTCACCGATGCCCTGGGCGGCACCGGTGACCACGACGACCTTGCCGGCGAAGCGGCCGGGGGTCGTGAAGCGCGGGCGCTCGGAGGTCCGGCTCGCGTCCATGGCGCGGCGCATGGTGGTCTTCGACCGGTCCGCGTGGGCGCTGACGAGCTGGCGGGCCGCAGCGCGGTCGCCGCGCTCGATCGCGTCGACGATGTCGAGGTGGTCCTGCACGCAGAGCGGGTGGCACCACGTGGCCTGCTTGAGCACCTCCTCCATCCTGCCCTTGACCCCGAGGGCCTGGTAGGCGCGCAGGAGGTGCTCGTTGCCGGTGAGGGTGAACAGGTAGTCGTGGAAGGCGGCGTTGGTGTCGGTGTACGCCGCGGCGTCGACGAAGCGGTCGCCGTCGACGTACGGCGCGCAGCCCTCGGCCAGCAGCCGGTAGCCGGCGACCTGGCGCGAGCTGATCCGGCCGAGCACCAGGTCGAGCGCGCCGAGCTCGAGCGCCATCCGGGCCTCGAAGATCGCGTCCGAGGCGTGCACCGATGGGTGCTCCTCACCGATCTCGTAGCCGTCGGTCGTCCCGCCCGCGACGGCCTCCTCGAGCGGCGGGGCCACCAGCGCGGTGACCTCACGCGCCGGGAAGGCCTGCCGGCCGGCGAGCGTACGAGCCGTCGCTGCGACCGCAGCTGCATCGGGGGCCACCCCGCCCCGGAGCCCGACGAGCTCGCGGGCCGGGAACAGCTCCTGCCCCGCCACCGAGCGCCCGGCGAAGCCCACGACCAGGGACTCGTCGTCGGCCGCGTGGACCAGGGGGACCGCGCCCCGCGCGCCCACCGGTTCCCGCACCTGCGGCTCCGGATCCGCTGGCGCCTCGGTGACCTCGACGCCCGGCTCGACGCCCTGCTCGACGCCCGGCTCGATGCCCGGTTCGACGGCGGTGCCCGTGCCGGACAGCGCGAACTTCTCGTAGTAGAAGCCGGTCGGCTCGATGCCCTGGTCGGCGAAGTGGCCGCGCACCGCCTCCACCATGGGCGGCGGACCGCAGAGGTAGACCGCGACGTCGCCCTCGTGCAGGTGCTCGGCTCCGATGAGGCCCATGACGTAGCCCTGGTGGGCGGCCCTGGTCGCCGGGTCGGAGACGCAGTGGTCCCACGTCAGGGCAGGGAGCTCCGACGCGAGGGCGTCGAGCTCGGCCAGCTCGACGAGGTCGTCGTCGGTGCTGACGCCGTAGACCAGGTGCGTGGGCCGGGTGCTGCCGCTCGCACGCATGGTGCGCAGGATCGACAGGATCGGCGCCAGTCCGGTGCCCCCGGCGATCAGCAGCAGGGGGCGCTCGGCCTCGCGCAGGAAGAAGCTGCCGTTGGGCCCGGTGAAGCTGACCTCGTCGCCGACGGCAGCCTGCTCCGACAGCCACGTCGACATCACGCCGCCCGGGGTGAGCTTCACCAGGAAGCCGAGCGAGCGGTCGTCGGTGGCGGTGCTGAAGGAGTAGGACCGGGACTCCCCCGTGCCGGGCACCTCGATGTTGACGTACTGCCCGGGTAGGAAGGCGAGGTCGTCGCGCTCGTCGGTCTCCACCGTGAGCGACACCGTCGTCGGTGAGAGCCGCTCGAGCCGCGTGATCGTGGCCTTGTACGTCGCCGCCCGGGTCTTGGCGACCGCCGACGTGCTCGCGATCTGGAGCACCAGGTCCGAGCGCGGCTTCATGCTGCAGGGCAGGACCATGCCGGCGGCCGCCTCGTCGGGCGACAGGGCGTCCTCGATGTAGGTGCCTCCGTCGTAGTCCCCCGACTCGCACAGCGCCTTGCAGGTGCCACAGGCACCGTCGCGACAGTCCAGCGGGATGTTGATGCGGGCGCGGTAGGACGCGTCCGCGACGGTCTGGTCCTCCGCGCACGTGATGAAGCGGGTGACACCGTCCTCGAAGGCGAGGGCGACCTGGTGGCTGCTCATGGCTGCTCCTGACTCGGGCGGGCCCGGGCGGGCTCGGGGAAGGGCGGTGCTCAGAAGTGGTAGACGTCCACGACGTGGTGGATGTAGTCGTTCTTCAGCACCACGGTCTTGCGCCGGATCAGCGGGCTCTCGCCGGAGAAGTCGATCGTGTAGAAGGACGTCCCGTAGTACGGGTCGATCGTCTTGTAGCGGAAGTACATGGTGTGCCAGTTGAACCGCACGTCGACGAGGTCGCCGCGACGCTCGATCACCTCGACGTTGCTGATGTTGTGGCTGGTGCGCGGCTCGGGGATCGAGGTCGCGCTGGAGCGCTCGGTGCGGATCCGGAACACGCGGTCCTCGAGGCCGCCCTTGTTGGGGTAGTAGATGAGCGAGATCTCGGTCTGCGGGTCCTGGACGAGCTCGTCGTCGTCGGTCCACGCCGGCATCCAGTACTCGCAGTCGTCGGCGTAGCACTCCAGCCACTTCTCGAACTCGCGGTCGTCGAGGAACCGCGCCTCGCGGTAGAGGAACTGCTCGAGGTCGTTCTGCGTGATCAGCCGGCCACCGGTCACGGTGCTCGTGTCGGTGCTCATGCCTGCGCCTCCGTCCCGGCCTCGCGGGCCACCGCGGCCCGCATCGTGTCGAGCCAGTAGCCGTGCTGGACGGGGTAGAGCCCCTCGTCCTCGTTCTTCACCCCGGCCGAGATGACCCCGGGCATGTCGAGCGCGAGCGCGACCTCGTCGGGTCCGGTCAACCAGTGCTCGGCACCACGGCTCATGTCGTTCCACGGGGCGGCGGTGGCCTGGAAGGTGAGCTGGCAGGAGCGGAACTCCTCCAGGTCGTCCGGCGTGGCCATGCCGGAGGCGTTGAAGAAGTCCTCGTACTGACGGATCCGCCAGGCCCGCGACTCCTTCGACTCGCCCTTGGGGGCGATGCAGTAGATGGTGACCTCGGTCTGGTCCGGCGAGATCGGGCGGAAGTGCCGGATCTGCGTGGAGAACTGGTCCATCACGTAGACGTTGGGGTAGATGCACAGGTTGCGGCTGCCCTTGACCATGAACTCGCCCTTGGCGTCGCCGTAGGTCTCCTTGAGCTTGTCGAGGCGGTCCCACAGCGGGCGGTCCTCGGGGTTGCCGGCCCAGGTCCACAGGCACAGGTGGCCGTTGGGGTAGGACCAGTAGCCGCCGCCCGACTTGCCCCAGCTGCCGGCGTCGAGCGTCTTGGTGGTGTTGGCGGAGTCGCCGGTGTTGCGGCGCGAGGTGGTGGCCGCGTAGTTCCAGTGGGTCGCGGTGACGTGGTAGCCGTCGGCGCCGTTCTCCGCCTGCACCTTCCAGTTGCCGTCATAGGTGTACGTCGACGAGCCGCGCAGCACCTCGAGGCCGTCGGGCGACTGGTCGACGAGCATGTCGATGACCTTCGTCGCGTCGCCGAGGTGCTCCTCGAGGGTGGACACGTCGGGGTTCAGCGAGCCGAACAGGAAGCCGCGGTAGCTGTCGAACCTCGCGACCCTGGTCATGTTGTGCGAGCCGTTGCTGTCGAAGGTCGCGGGATAGCCGGCCCCCTCGGGGTCCTTGACCTTGAGCAGCGTGCCGTCGTTGCGGAACGTCCAGCCGTGGAAGGGACACGTCAGCGTGGTCCGGTTGTCGGTCTTGCGGCGGCAGATCATCGCGCCGCGGTGGGCGCACGCGTTGATGAGCAGGTTGAGCTCGCCGTCCTGCCCGCGGGTGATCACCACCGGCTGGCGACCCATGTAGGTCGTGACGTAGTCACCCTTCTCGGGCACCTGGCTCTCGTGGGCGAGGTAGATCCAGTTGCCCTCGAAGATGTGCTTCATCTCGAGCTCGAAGACCTGCTCGTCGGTGAAGATCCGGCGGTTGGCCCGGTAGATGCCGGCGTCGCGGTCGTCGACCACCGCGTCGGCGAGCACCGACTGCACGTGGGAGAGCGTCTCGGTCATGGGTCCTCCAGGAGGTTCTGGGTGGTGGTCCGGTGGTGGGGTGGACCCGACCGTTCCACGACGTGTCGGCCGTCACACGAGCCAACTGCCTAGGCCTGACCCAGGCACCCATTGATCGCTCGCGCGTATCAATGCCGGCCAAACAAGTCCTTGTCATCGATGAATATCCAGACCTACCGTGAATCAATCGCCGACGACGTGAGCGTCGTCACCACCGGCCGGAACACACTGGACGACGAGGGGAGGACCCCGTGGAGCTGCGTCACCTGCGCTACTTCGCCGCTGTCGCGGAGACCAAGCACTTCGGTCGCGCCGCCGAGCGGCTGCACCTTGCCCAGCCCGCGCTCTCCCAGGCGATCAGGCAGCTCGAGGCCGAGCTCGGCACCCCCCTCTTCGTCCGCACCACCCGCCAGGTCAACCTCACCCCCGCCGGGGAGTTCCTGCGCGAGGAGGCGGCCCGGGTCCTCACCGCGGTCGACGACAGCGTGCGCGGCGTACGCCGGATCGCCGAGGGCCGCCAGGGCCTGCTGCGGATCGCGTTCACCGGCACCGCCGCCCACACCCAGCTCCCCCGCATCGCCCGTGCGGTCAAGCGCGAGCTGCCGGGCCTGGCACTGGAGATCCACGCCGACCTGCTCACCCCCGCCCAGGTCGCCGGCCTGACCGACGGCAGCCTCGACCTCGGTGTGCTCCGCCCGCCCACCACGGGCGACGCGCTCAGCGTGCGCACCATCGCCCACGAGCCCCTCGTGCTCGCGGTCGCCGCCGACCACCGCCTGGCCGGCGAGCCGGTCGTCTCGATGGCCGACCTGCGCACCGAGGACTTCATCGTCTTCGCCGGCGCCAGCTCGGTGGTCAACGACGCGGTGCTGCGCAGCTGCCGCGAGGCCGGGTTCACCCCGACCGTGGCCCACGAGGCGCCGGGCACCGCCGTGATGCTGCCCCTCGTCGCCGCCGACCTCGGGATCGCCCTGGTCCCGGCCTCGGTGCGTGCCGCCCCGCTCGCGGGCGTCGTCTTCCGCGACGTCCCCGACGCCGCGTCGCTCGACCTCGCCCTTGCGTGGCGCACCGACGACACCGACCCCGCCCTGCTCGCCGTCCTCGAGGTGCTCGAGCGCGCGGGCCTCTTCTCCCCTGTCCCTGAGCTCGACGAGGTCACCCCGTGAAGATCACCCAGGTCGAGGCGATCCCCTTCGCCATCCCCTACCGCAAGCCGCTGAAGTTCGCGAGCGGCGAGGTGCACGTCGCCGAGCACGTGCTCGTCCGCGTCACCACCGACGACGGGGTGGTCGGCATCGCCGAGGCGCCGCCGCGCCCCTTCACCTACGGCGAGACCCAAGCCGGCATCGTCGCCGTCATCGACGGCATCTTCGCCCCGCAGGTGACCGGGCTCGACCTCATGGAGCGCGAGCAGATCCACGCCCGCCTGTCCCGCACCGTCGGCAACCCCACCGCCAAGTCCGCGCTCGACATGGCGATCTGGGACGCCCTGGGCCGGTCGCTCGGCTACAGCGTCACCGAGCTGCTCGGCGGCTACACCGACCGGATGCGCGTCTCGCACATGCTCGGCTTCGACGAGCCTGCCGCGATGGTCGCCGAGGCCGAGCGGATGCGCGACACCTACGGCATCACCACCTTCAAGGTGAAGGTCGGGCGCCGCCCGTTCTCGCTCGACACCGCCGTCGTCCGCGCCCTGCGCGTGGGCCTCGGCGACGACGTCGAGCTCTACGTCGACGGCAACCGCGGCTGGTCCGCCTCCGAGTCGGCCCGCGCGATGAAGGACATGGCCGACCTCGGCCTCACCTTCGCCGAGGAGCTGTGCCCCGCCGACGACGTCCTCGGGCGCCGCTGGCTGGTCTCACAGCTCGACGTCCCCTTCATCGCCGACGAGTCCGTCGTGACCCCGGCCGAGGTGACCCGCGAGGTCCTCGGCGGGTCGGCCACCGCCGCCAGCATCAAGACCGCGCGGACCGGCTTCACCACCAGCCGTCGCGTGCACCACCTCGCAGAGGGCCTCGGCATCGAGCTGGTCATGGGCAACCAGATCGACGGCCAGCTCGGGTCGCTGTGCTCGGTCGCCTTCGGGTCGGCCTTCGAGCTGACGTCACGGCGCGCCGGCGAGCTCTCCAACTTCCTCGACATGAGCGACGACCTGCTCGCCGAGCCGCTCGAGATCCGGGGCGGCGAGCTCGTCGCCCGCTCCGGTCCCGGGCTCGGCGCCGTCCTCGACCCCGACAAGCTCGCGCACTACCGCCAGGACTGACCGGAGGGCACCGCCGCCACCCCGGTCGTACATCACCCATCCCGCACACCCGCACACCCGCCAGCAAGGAGCACCGCCATGAGCACCACCATCAACGAGACCGAGGCCCAGCAGGCCTCCGCCGCCGCCTCCGGCGCGAGCGCCACCGAGCGCTTCCACGCCGACAAGTCGCCCTTCGAGGCCGTCAAGGACGTCCCCGCCGAGCGCGTGGACACGCTCGCCCGCGAGGTCCTCGAGGCGATCTACGCGACCGTGCGCAAGCACAAGGTCACCTACGACGAGTTCAATGCGCTGAAGGCGTGGCTGATCAACGTCGGTGAGGACGGCGAGTGGCCGCTGTTCCTGGACGTGTGGCTCGAGCACGTCGTGGAGGACGTCGCCACCGAGCACCGCGAGGGCAACAAGGGCTCCATCGAGGGCCCCTACTACGTCCCCGACGCTCCCGAGCAGGGCGCGAAGGGCACCATCCCGATGCGCGAGGACGAGGGCGGCACGCCGCTCGTGTGGAGCGGCCAGGTCACCTCGACCGACGGCTCCGCCCTCGGTGGCGCCAAGGTCGAGCTCTGGCACGCCGACGACGACGGCTTCTACTCCCAGTTCGCCCCGGGCATCCCCGAGTGGAACCTGCGCGGCTCGTTCACCACCGACGCCGACGGCCGCTTCGAGATCACGACGGTCCAGCCCGCGCCCTACCAGATCCCGACCGACGGCTCCTGCGGCAAGCTGATCGCCGCCGCCGGCTGGCACGCCTGGCGCCCCGCCCACCTCCACGTCAAGGTCTCGGCGCCCGGGCACGAGCTGCTCACCGCCCAGCTCTACTTCCCCGGCGACGAGCACAACGACGACGACATCGCCTCGGCGGTGAAGCCCGAGCTCGTCCTCGACCCGCAGCAGCAGCCCGATGGCAGCGCGACCGTCGACTACGGCTTCGTGCTCGACCCCGCCAAGGGCTGAGGCGCCGATGCTCTACCACGTGCGCATGGACGTCCGGATCCCGCTCGACATGGACGCCGACGTCAAGGCCGACCTGGTCGCCCGCGAGAAGGCCTATGCCCAGGAGGTGCAGCGCTCCGGTCGCTGGCCGCACCTGTGGCGGATCGTCGGGGAGTACGCCAACGTCTCGATCTTCGACGTCGAGTCCAACGACGCGCTCCACGAGCTCCTCTCCGGGCTCCCGCTGTTCCCCTACATGGACATCCAGGTCACGCCGCTCGCGACGCACCCCTCGTCGATCGCATGACACGTCCCGCCCCCGACCCGTCCTCCGCGCCCCGCGGAGGACGGGTCGCTGCGGCGAGGGCCAGATGAGGCCCAGATCACATCCGGCCGGGAATGAAGTCATCCACCGCGTCGTTGGACTGATTGAATTGTCAACTACCTGACGCACCTCGACCTCCCAGGAGTCCCCATGTCGTTCTTCCGCCGCACCAAGAGCACCGCCGCCGCCGCCGCGCCCAGCGCGCCCGTCGCCGTCCTCGACCGCGACTCGATCACCGGTGACTACGTCATCGACGCCAGCCACAGCCGCCTCGGCTTCTCCGCCCGCCACGCGATGGTCACCACCGTCCGCGGCCAGTTCCAGGACTTCGAGGGCTCCGCGCACGTCGACGCCGAGGACCCGGCCGCCTCGCGCGTCGCCCTCACCATCCGCCCCGCGAGCATCTCGACCGGCTCCGCCGACCGCGACGGTCACCTGCAGTCCGGCGACTTCTTCGACGTCGAGGCCTTCCCCGAGATCACCTTCACCTCGACCGCCGTCGAGCGCGACGGCGCCGAGTGGTCCATCACCGGCGACCTGACGATCAAGGGCACGACGAAGTCCGTCACGATCCCCTTCGAGGAGACCGGCACCGCCGTCGACCCGTTCGGCAACACCCGCGTCGGCTTCGAGGGCGCGACCACGATCAACCGCAAGGACTGGGACCTCTCCTGGAACGCGGCCCTCGAGACCGGTGGCGTGCTCGTCTCCGAGAAGATCAAGCTCGAGCTCGACGTCTCCGCGATCAAGAGCGCCTGATCACGCCTCCCCCACGCAGCGCGCACGAGCCCGGACCCGGTGGTGTCCGGGCCCGTGCGCGCTTCCTCGTGTCAGTCGTCGCCGCCTCCACGACGAGCCTGCTCCGGCTGAACCCGGTCCCGCCCGGCCAGCACCGCGTCGCGCTCCGCGCCGGGTTGAGCGTCGCGGTCCCGCTGCTCACGCTGGTGCTGCTCGACCGCACGACCTGGGCGGTCTACGCCGCCTTCGGTGCCTTCACAGCCCTCTACGGACGCAGCCGTGTGCACCTCCCCCGGGCCGTCATGCAGAGCACGGCCGGCCTCGTCCTCGTGGCCGCCGTGGGCCTCGGCGCCGCGGTCTCCGCGGCAGCCGTCGGCCCGTGGACGCTCGTCCTCCTCAGCGCGCTCGTGGCGGCCGCCGGCTCGATGGCCTCGACCGTCTTCGACTGGCACCCGTCCGGGCCGCTGTTCGCGATCTTCGCGTTCGGCACGGTCGCGTCCGTGCCGGCCGGTCGGTCCGACGTCGGGGTCGCCCTCGCCGTCGCGGGCGCCAGCGCCGTCCTGGCCGTCGTCATCGGCAACATCGGCGCCGTCGCGCGGCGCGCTGCCCGGACCTCGACGCCGCCCCTCCGCGCCCCTCGGTACGTCGACCCGCTCCGCTACCTGCTCGTCGTGCTCCTCGCCGGTGGGGCCGCCACCGCTGCCGGCATCGGGCACCCCTGGTGGGCGATGGTCGCCGCCGTGGCCCCGCTGAGCGTCAGCGGTCGCGACCACCAGTCGCTGCGCGCCGCCCACCGTGCCGTCGGCACCCTGCTCGGGCTGCTGCTGGCCGCGCCACTGCTCCTGCTCGGGCTCGATCCCGTCGCACTGGTGCTCGTCGTGGTCGTGCTCCAGGTCGTCACCGAGCTGGTCGTGGGACGCAACTACGGCATCGCGATGCTCTTCATCACCCCGATGGCGCTGCTGATGGGCCAGCTCGGCTCGTCTCAAGGGTCCGGCGCGCTGCTCTTCGACCGCGGCGTCGAGACTGCCATCGGCGTCGTCGTCGCGCTCGCCCTGATCGCCGTTGAGCACGGGCGCGACACCGTCGCCCGCTGAGGGCCGGTCCGTCCCACCGCTCCCCTGACGAGCGGCGCCGGTCTGGACCGGACCGGCGGTGTCGGCAGGGGCCGCGCGCGTGCGGGAACCACATACCCAACCGGGGGCCTTGACGCCACCCGGGCACGGGTGGAGGTTCGACCCATCCCCGGGGGAGCCGCGCCCGGGCGCCACTCTGACTTCCAGGACCGGGCTCCCACCCCGTCCTGGAGGGTGCCGTGAAGAGCACAGACCGCCGTCCCGTCATCGTCGTCGCAGCCCTGGCCCTGGTGGCCCCGGCCGCCGTCACCGCCCTCGCGGTGGGCACCACGGAGGCCGCCTCGGCTCACAAGGGCGGCGGGCACCATCCGTCACCGCACTCCACCTCCAAGGCGGTCTACTTCGCCTCCGACGGGCTCCGCCAGGACCTCGTCGAGAAGTACGCCGACCAGGGCGTGATGCCGACGATGAAGAAGTTCCTGCGCAACGGCGTCAAGGCGCGCGGCAACGGCATGCTCACCCAGGCGCCCCCCAACACCGGCGCCGGCTGGTACACCCTCGCCACGGGTGCGTGGCCGGGTGTGCACGGCTCAACGAACAACACGTTCCACAAGAACGGCGACCCGTTCGCCAACCGCACGGCGGCGTTCGACTCGGGGGTGCTGCAGGCCGAGTCGATCGCGCAGTCGGCGGAGCGCGGCGGCCTCAAGGTCGCCCAGATGGAGTGGGCCGGCGGACGCAACGCCTCCATCCAGGGGCCCACCATCGACTACCAGAGCTTCCACTCCGGCCGCGGCGTGGCCACGAACTTCATCGGCCAGAAGGGCGAGCCGATCTTCGACGACGCGCCCTTCATCGCCTCCTTCGGCCTCCAGTTCGACCACCCGAGCGGCTACGCCGGGCAGGCGCCGTTCCCGTCCGCCGCGCCCAGCCCGGCCACGGGCTGGACGGGCGTGCCGACGTCGTACAGCCCCGCCCAGGAGATGCGGCTGCGGGTGCTCGACGCCGGCGTCGACAAGTACGGCTTGAACGCCTACCTCTACGACAGCCGCAACGACGGCCGGACGAAGTACGACCGGGTCCTGTTCTCCCCGACCAAGAGCGGCTCCGACGCCGTCGGCGACCTGCGCCAGGGCGAGTGGGCCGACGTCAAGGTGACCATCCAGGGCGGTGCGCTGGCCGGCAAGACCGCCGGCATGCTGGTGAAGGTCGAGACCCTCTCCCCCGACCTCTCCCGCGTGCGGCTGTTCCACACCTCGGTGACCCGCGCGATCGCCAGCTGGCCGACCTGGCCGGGCGAGCCGGGCTACACCGACTTCGACGAGTACCTCGCGGCCGAGTTCCCGACCTCCACGGCCGCGGACTTCGCCATCCTCGAGGCCGGCGTCACCAGCGAGGAGACCTACGCCCAGCAGGGCCTCTACTGGTCCACCGGCCACTGGCCGATGCTGGAGTACATCGCCCGGACCTACCAGCCCGACCTGCTGATGGTCGGCATGCCGACGACCGACGAGTTCCAGCACCAGTTCCTCGGCCTCGTCACCAAGCGCCTGCCCGGCGGCGCGCCCAACCCGGCGTACGACGACGTGGACCTCGACGGCGTCAAGGACGGCCGGGTCGCGCAGCGGGCAGCGTTCATCCGGGAGGCCTACGCCGAGTCCGACCAGACACTGCGGCTCGCGCGGTCGCTGGTCGGCAAGGACCCCACGACGTTCGTGGGCTCCGACCACGGCTTCGCCCCGCAGTTCCTGGCGATCGACGCCAGCCGGCCGCTGGTCGACATGGGCCTGCTGTCGCGGCCGCAGACGTCGAACTGCCGCCCGGCCGCGGGCGAGACGATCGGCAAGGCCAAGGCCTGCTGGGCCGGCGGGACGCTGCAGGTCTACCTCAACCTCGCCGGGCGCGACCCGGCCGGTGGCGGCCTGCAACAGGTGCCGGCCGCCGACGAGGCCGCGACGGTCGCCGCGATCAAGGCGGCGTACCTCGGCCTGACCGACCCCAACGACTGGACGCACGACGGCAACCCCGAGGGGTGGACCGTCATCGACCGGGCCTTCACCAAGGCCGAGGCGCGCCACATCCCCAACGGACCGGGCAGCACCGCCGACATGGCGCACCCGACCCGCACCGGCGACCTCGTCGTCTTCTCCTACCCGCCCTACCAGTTCGACGCCGAGACGCCCGGCACGCTCGTGGCGCCCTCGCACTTCTTCGGACAGCACGGCTACGTCCCCGACGTCCAGGACCTGGCGGCCAACGTCAACATGCGCGCGACGTTCCTCGCCGGCGGCGCGGGCATCGGGCACGGCCGGGTGGCGGCACGCTCGATCGACCTGGCCCCGACGCTGGCGTTCCTGCTCGGGGTCCCCGAGCCGCAGCACAGCCAGGGCGAGGTGCTCCTCGACGTCGCCGACGACGGCCACTCCTACACGCCGGTGCCGATCGTCGGGCTCAGCGACTTCCACGGACAGCTCGACCCGACGACGCGCGCCTACGACAACGGCATCAACGCCCGCGTCGGAGGCGCGTCGTTCCTCGCGACGATGTTCGACGAGGACCTCGACGCGCTGCCGGGCGAGGGCCTGATCCTGGCCGGCGGCGACAACGTCGGCGCCTCTCCCCCGAGCTCGGCGCTGCTCGAGGACATGCCCGCGATCGACGTGGAGAACGCCTGGGGCCTCGACGCCACGTCCTACGGCAACCACGAGTTCGACTACGGCGTCGCCCGGCTGCTGCAGCACCAGGCGCGCGCCGACTTCCCGTTCCTCGCCACCAACATCGTGGATGCCGACACCGGCGAGGCGCCACCGTGGGTCACGCCGTCGAAGGTGTTCCGGGTCAACGGCGTGAAGGTCGGCGTGATCGGCGCCGGGCTGGCCGAGACACCCGAGCTCGTCGCGGCCGGGGCGACCGAGGGACTCGAGTTCCTCGACGAGGCGCCGAGGATCAAGGCCGAGTCCGAGCGGCTGCGCCGGCAGGGCGTCAAGGTCCAGGTCGTCGTCATCCACCAGGGCACGGCGCTGGGCAGCAACCCCGTCGGCACCACCCCGGGCGCCGCGTGGGAGGGACCGATCATCGGCATCGCCGACGCACTGCAGGACACCACTGTCGACGCCATGATCGTCGGACACACGCACCGGGTCTCGAACCTGATGCGTGGCGACATCCTCATCACCGAGGGCATCAACGCCGGCGCGTCGTACTCCGTGCTCCAGCTGATGGTGCGGGGCGGCGACGTGGCCTGGGCGGGCGGCGCGACCCGCGTCGCCAAGACCCTCGGCGTGACCGGCCGCGCGGACGTCCAGGCGATCGTCGACCAGGCCAACGCGGAGACCGCCGTGCTGCGCAACCAGGTGATCGGCACGCAGGCCAACGACGTCCTGCGTGACCCCACCCGCCTGCACGAGTCGGAGATGGGCAACATGGTCGCCGACGCCATGCGTGGGAAGTACCCCGGCGTCGACGCTGCCTACACCAACTCCGGCGGGCTGCGACAGGACCTCGTCTGCTCGCCGCCCAGCGCGGGCGAGGCCGCGTGCGAGATCACGTGGGGCGAGATGTTCGCGGTGCTGCCGTTCGGCAACCGCACCACGATCCTCACCGTCACCGGCGCCCAGCTGCGTACGGCGTTCCTCAACGGCTTCTCGCCGGTGTGCAACACGGCCATCGCGACCGGCCGGTTCCCGCAGGTCTCCGGCCTGCGCGCGACCTTCCACTGCGAGGGCACGACGCCCGTCGTCGACGGGATGTGGCGGACCCCCGACGGCATCGGCGGGACGCAGACGCCCATCGCCGACGGCGACTCCGTCAGGCTGGTGACCAACGACTTCATGTTCACCGGCGGCGACGGCTACACCGTCTTCAGCCAGGCCACCGACGTCCAGCAGCCGGGCGACGACCTGATGCAGATCGCCGCCGACTACGTGACCGACAACAGCCCGGTGGACCCGCAGGTCGAGGGGAGGTTGACGCAGAACTGACGGAGAGCCGCGCGCCGTCGCGACGCGCAGCGTAGGCTGGCAGCGTCCGTCAACGCCGTCGCACCGTGCGCCGGCCCTGCGGGCAGGGCGGAAGTCCCATGTCGGAAGCCGTACCGCAGGACCATCCGCCCGACCACTGGCAGCTCACCACCCTGCTCACCGAGATCGGCCTGGCCCGCGGACGGCTCGAGACCGCGCGGAGCGGCATCCGCCCGGCCGACCAGCTGGCGCTGCGCCGCGCCCTGCTGTCGGCCCTCGAGGCGTACGCCACCGCGCTCGCCACGCGCGGAGCGCCGCTGCCCTACCGCCTACGCTCCGAGATCGACCTCTACCGAGGCCTCGGCCCCCGAGGCTGACCCCTGCCGCGCGTTGGTCGAGGAGGGACGAAGTCCCGTCACGAGACCCCCCATCCCGTCCCCTCGGTGGTTGAGGTGCGAGCGCCAGCGAGCCTCGAAACCACGCCCGCCCCCGCTGGCCGTCCTGCCTCGGTGGTTGAGGTGCGAGCGCCAGCGAGCCTCGAAACCCCGCCCGCCCCCGCTGGCCGACACCCCCTCGGTGGTTGAGGTGCGAGCGCAGCGAGCCTCGAAACCCCGCCCGCCCCCCGCTGGTCGACACCCCCTCGGTGGTTGAGGTGCGAGCGCCAGCGAGCCTCGAAACCACGCCCGCCCCGTTGGTCGTCCTGCCTCGGTGGTTGAGGTGCGAGCGCCAGCGAGCCTCGAAACCACGCCCGCCCCCGCTGGTCGACACCCCCCTCGGTGGTTGAGGTGCGAGCGCCAGCGAGCCTCGAAACCACGCCCGCCCCCGCTGGTCGTCCTGCCTCGGTGGTTGAGGTGCGAGCGCCAGCGAGCCTCGAAACCACGCCCGCCCCCCGCTGGTCGTCCTGCCTCGGTGGTTGAGGTGCGAGCGCCAGCGAGCCTCGAAACCACGCCCGCCCCGTTGGTCGAGGAGGGACAGAGCCCCGTYGGTCGAGGAGGGACAGAGCCCCGTCGCGAGACCTGTTCACGGGACGCGTCCACAGATCCTCTTCGTGGCCGCGAGTGTCGGTGTCATGTCGGTGGTCTCGCCTAGACTCGAACGCATGATCGAGACCTTGGAGCACAGAGTCGGGAAGTTCGAAGACGACCTCTCCGCCTCCGACGTGCTCGCCTCGATCCGCGCACGCAAAGCCGACGAAGATCGCGCGGCCGCTGACCAGTTGGTCCTCGCCGCCCGCTGGGCCGACCTGCACCCGCCGGAGTCGATCCACCACGCCGCGACGTTCACCGTCCCGGGCTGTGAGCACGAGGAACCCGTCGCGGGTCAGGGTGCGCCGCTGGTGGCGGAGTTCTGCATCGCCGAGCTCGGAGCGGTGCTGGGCATGTCGACCACGTCGGCGAAGAAGCTCATCGGCCACGCGTTGGAGCTGCGTCACCGGCTCCCGCGCCTGTGGGCGCAGGTCCAGGCGGGCGTCGTCCCGGCGTGGCGGGCGAGGTCTGTCGCGGAAGCCACGATCCACACGACGCCCGCGCTCACTGTCGAGGCTGCCGGGTACGTGGACGCTCACGTCGCTGCGGTCGCCGGGCGGATCGGTCCCGCGCAGCTGGACCGGCTGGTGGCGGAGACGATCAGGCGGTTCGACCTCGCGGCACCGGACCCGACCCAGGATCCGGAGGACGGGCACCTGCACGTCGACCCGCGCCAYGCCACSTTGAACGACGAGGACGTCGACTTCGGCGGCACGATGCACTTCGACGCCGTGCTCGGCATCGCCGACGCACTGGACTTCAACCACGCCGTCGCCCAGGACGCCGCGGCGCAGAAGACGACGAGGACGTCGACTTCGGCGGCACGATGCACTTCGACGCCGTGCTCGGCATCGCCGACGCACTGGACTTCAACCACGCCGTCGCCCAGGACGCCGCGGCGCAGAARGCCCTCGGMTCCACCGAGTCCCTCGACGTGCGCCGGTCCAAGGCGCTCGGCAACCTCGCCCGCGCCCAGACCGCCCTCGACCTCTCCTCGACGCCAGCGCCAGATGGTCGAGCAGCCGGTGAACGAGCCGGCGTATCAACACCCGACCTGCMGGCCGCGCGCGAGGTCGTCATCCACGCCCACTTCGACGCCASCACTGTCGGCGAGACGACGGTGTTCGGGCCGACCGGTCGGATGGAGGAAGGCCAGCGGCTCGTCCTGCTCGGGCAGGTCCAGGGCTGGTGCGCCGACACCCACACCAAAGTGACCATCAAGCCCGTCATCGACCTCACCACCGAGCTGTCCGCGCCGGGCTACGAGATCCCGACATGGCTGCGCGAGCAAGTGATCCTCCGAGATGGCAGGCGAGTTCTAGGTAGTGACGCAACACCTCGTCTGAGGAGTTGTGATGAGGAAGTTCACCAAGCCCGATCTGCCGCGTGAGCATGAACGTCGGTTCGCCCTCGGCTCCACCGAGTCCCTCGACGTGCGCCGGTCCAAGGCGCTCGGCAACCTCGCCCGCGCCCAGACCGCCCTCGACCTCTCCTCGACGCCAGCGCCAGATGGTCGAGCAGCCGGTGAACGAGCCGGCGTATCAACACCCGACCTGCCGGCCGCGCGCGAGGTCGTCATCCACGCCCACTTCGACGCCAGCACTGTCGGCGAGACGACGGTGTTCGGGCCGACCGGTCGGATGGAGGAAGGGCAGAGGTTGGTCCTGCTGGAGCAGGTCCAGGGCTGGTGCGCCGACACCCACACCAAGGTCACCATCAAGCCCGTCACCGACCTCACCACCGAGCTGAGCGCACCCGGCTACGAGATCCCGGCCTGGCTGCGCGAACAGATCGCCCTCCGCGACGGCACCTGCGCGTACCCCTGGTGCACCCGACCGGCCCGTCGTGCCGATGTCGACCACATCATCGAGTACGACCACAACGCGGAAGCCGAGGGCCGAGACCAACCCGGCCCGACCACAACCTCCAACCTCGGGTGCCTGTGCCGGTCCCATCACCGGCTCAAGACCCACTCCGCCTGGACCTACACCATGGTCGCCCCAGGCGTGTTCGAGTGGACCAGCCCGCACGGACACCGCTACCTCCGCGACCGGCACGGAAGCGTCCCGCTCGACGGGCCGGGTCTCGTGACGGGCGCCAGCGCGCCCCCCTCGACCAACGAGCACGCTGATCCGCCCGAGCGACCATGACCCCGCCCCGCACCCCGCCAGTCCCCACGATGGCGGGGCCACAACCATGTCCTGAGACGTCCGCGACTCCTCGCACGTCTGTTGCGGATCAGCTGCCCGCCGAGCGATGACTCTCCCGGTCGCAATCTCCTGGGAACACCTGAGGCGTTTCACTGCGGCAGGCGTCGCGATCCCTGAGGATGAGCCTGCCGATCTACGGGCGGCATCGTCTCTCCATGCCATCAGTGGCCCACAGGCGTGACGTCGGCCGCCCGTGCCCATGGAGCACGAAGGACACATGAACATCCTCATCCGAAGCGCCGTTGCCCTCGCGGCAACAGTTGCCATCTCGCTGAGCGCGGTAGCTGCCCCTGCTGGGGCGTCCAGCAGCGCTGCCGTCGACCGTGCGGTCACTTCGGCCGGCGTGATCACCAACCTCACCCCGCCCCGGATCATCGGCGTGCCCGCCTACGGCAACGTCCTGTCGGCCGATGTCGGCACCTGATCGGCCGCGGAGGGCCTCACGTACCAGTACAGGTGGACCGTCGACCCGGACTCCAGCTGGTTCCAGGGTGACGAGCCGACATACACGCCACTGTCCGGTTACATCGGGAAGAAGCTGTACCTGCGCATCTATGCCTTCGGGCAGGTCAACGGAGAGCCCGCCATGGGTGAGGCGCTCAGCGAACCGGTCACCGTGACGGCCGCCTCCACGAGCATCACCGCGACTGCCCCGACGGTCGTCAAGGCGAGGAAGAAGTTCGTCATCAGGGCCCACATCACCGACCCCAGCGCCAGTCTGTGGGGCACCAACGTGCTGGTGTCGCACACGAAGCGGCCGCTTGCGGGCAGCGGCACCATCTACCCCGAGGACGAGAGCGCGACTGGGATGGACGTCAAGGTCGTCGTTGCCGACTACCACGGGCGCTGGTTGCCAGTCGGCACCCATACCCTCACCGTCCGGTTCTCCGGGTTCGACGCGAGCAACGCCCCGGCGGAGTCGCTACCGTCCACCACCACCGTCAGGATCAAGGTCACCAGGCGGGGACCCCGGCGCCACTGACCGCCTGGTGCACCCCACCCGTCCCGGCATCGCTGGCCGGCGAGTCACCCCTGCTGCTCCGCGTCGGCCATGCGGCCGGCGTACCACACGGCTGCCGTCGGGGTCGCGAACGCGAGCGCCAGGACGGGTACAGCGAGGATCATCCCGCTCCCGCCGTCGGCGACCCACTCGCCGAGCGGCGTGATGCTGGCCAGCACCACCACGTTGACGACACCCAGGGCAGCGGCGACGACGACCGCTGCAACGCGCCGGCCCCCGCGCAGGCCTTCGCGCTCCTGCTGCCGTTGGGGCAGCTCGTCCTGCTGGGAGGCCTCGCCAGTCACAGCGGGAGACCGGGACAGGACGACCACCGCCGCGATCCCCACGGTCGCGCCGACCACGATGATCGTCAATGCCGCCACCACGGGCCTCGCGACATCGGGCGCGCCCAACCAGTTACCCAGCACGGTCAGCTGTCGCAGCGCGGTCGCGGTCAGCACGGTCGATGCCACCGCGAGAACCAGCACCGCGGCTGCTCGCCACCAACCCGCCAGGGTTGCCGCCGCTCGTCCGGACAGTCCCGTCGCGCGAGCCGACGCCCACGCATCCGCGGACCGTAGGCCGATGGTGCCCGCCCAGAACATGGCCACGGGGATGGCGGACGCGCCGGCCACGGAGCTCCAGAGGACGACCGGCGTCAGGACCAGCCAGCCCCCCAGGACGTTGACCCGCAGGGCCACGAACCTGTGGGCGCGGCGTCTCTTCTCGACGAGATCCATTGGCACTCCTCCTCCGTCCGGCCGGGCGATCGGCCCCACTGTGGCGCACCGGAAGGCGCGCCGTTGGCCGAACGAGCAACACGAGGTCACAGCGACCCGACACGCACCGCACCGGCCGGAGGCCCGTCCGGCGAAGCGGTGGTCTGGCCCCGGCGCCGGTAGATTTCTGCGGTGCCCGACACCCGCCCTCGCCGTACGTTCGCCGTCATCAGCCACCCCGACGCGGGCAAGTCGACCCTCACCGAGGCGCTGGCCCTGCATGCCCGGGTGATCACCGAGGCAGGCGCCGTGCACGGCAAGGGCGACCGTCGCGCCACGGTGTCGGACTGGATGGCGATGGAGAAGGCCCGCGGCATCTCGATCACGTCGGCCGCGCTGCAGTTCGTCTACCGCGACCACGTGATCAACCTCGTCGACACCCCGGGCCACAGCGACTTCTCCGAGGACACCTACCGCGTGCTGTCCGCGGTCGACTCCGCGGTGATGCTGGTCGACGCCGGAAAGGGCCTCGAGCCCCAGACCCTCAAGCTGTTCAAGGTCTGCGCGCTGCGGGGGATCCCGGTGCTGACGGTGATCAACAAGTGGGACCGTCCCGGCCTCTCCGCGCTCGAGCTGATGGACCTCATCCAGGAGAAGATCAAGCTCCGGCCCACTCCGCTGACCTGGCCGGTCGGCGAGGCCGGCGACTTCCGCGGCGTGCTGGACCGGCGTACGGGCGAGTTCGTGAAGTACACCCGCACCGCGGGTGGTGCGACCCGCGCGCCCGAGCGGCGGATGGGGCCCGACGAGGTCGAGGACGTCGACGCGCACCCGTGGCACGCGGCCGTCGAGGAGCACGAGCTGCTCACGCTCGACGAGGCCGACCACGACCAGGCGCGCTTCCTCGCCGGCGAGACCACTCCCGTGATGTTCGCCTCGGCCCTCCAGAACTTCGGCGTCGCCCAGCTGCTCGACCTGCTCCTCGACATCGCGCCGGACCCCAGCCCCACCCTGGGCGTCGACGGCACCGTGCGTGACGTCGACGACGAGTTCAGCGCCTTCGTCTTCAAGGTGCAGTCCGGCATGAACAACGCCCACCGCGACCGCCTCGCCTACGCCCGCGTCGTGTCCGGCACGTTCGAGCGCGGCATGGTGGTCACCCACGCCTCCACCGGCCGCCCCTTCACCACGAAGTTCGCGCAGTCGGTCTTCGGGCGCGACACGACCGTGATCGAGACCGCCGAGCCCGGCGACGTGATCGGCTTCGTCAACGCGCAGGCGCTGCGGGTCGGCGACACCGTCTACGTGGGCGACGCCATCGAGTACCCGCCCGTCCCGAGCTTCGCACCCGAGCACTTCGTGACCGCCAGCGCCGGTGACATCGGTCGCTACAAGCAGTTCCGGCGCGGCATCGAGCAGCTCGACCAGGAGGGCGTGGTGCAGGTGCTGCGCTCCGACCTCCGCGGCGACCAGAACCCGGTCCTGGCCGCGGTCGGCCCGATGCAGTTCGAGGTCGTCGAGGACCGGATGACCAACGAGTTCAACGCCCCCATCCGCCTCTCCCGCCTGGACTACCAGGTCGCCCGCCGCACCGACGCGGCCGGCGCCGCCGCCCTGGCCGGCAAGCGCGGCGTCGAGGTCCTCCAGCGCAGCGACGGCACGCACCTCGCCCTGTTCGTCGACCAGTGGCGTGCCCAGGTCACCGCCCGCGACAACCCGGACATCATGCTCGAGGCGCTGCCCGCCGGCGGTGCCTGAGCCGGTCGGCGCGGTGTGCCCGCCCCACGTATCGTCGACGGGGTGACTGCCCACGTGACCTCGGACCTCGAGCTCGGCAACCGGTTCGCCAGCGACCTGCCCGAGCTGGCGCTGCCGTGGCACGGCGCCGAGGTGCCGCACCCGAGCCTGCTCGTGCTCAACGACGCCCTCGCGGTCGACCTGGGCCTCGACCCGGAGTGGCTGCGCACCGCGGACGGCCTCGGGCTCCTGACCGGCACCCACGTCCCCGAGGGGGCGACCCCGGTGGCCCAGGCCTACGCGGGCCACCAGTTCGGCGGCTACTCACCGCGGCTCGGCGACGGCCGCGCGCTCCTCCTCGGCGAGCTGACCGACCGTCAGGGTCGGCTCCAGGACCTGCACCTCAAGGGATCCGGCCCCACGCCGTTCTCCCGCGGCGGCGACGGCTTCGCCGCGGTCGGCCCGATGCTGCGCGAGTACGTCGTCAGCGAGGCGATGCACGCCCTCGGCATCCCCACCACCCGGTCGCTGGCCGTCGTCGCGACCGGCCGCGACGTGCGCCGCGAGACGCTGCTGCCCGGCGCGTTGCTGGCGCGCGTCGCGAGCAGCCACCTGCGGGTCGGGTCCTTCCAGTACGCCCGGGCCACGGACGACCTCGACCTGCTCCGCCGCCTCGCCGACCACGCCATCGCCCGGCACCACCCGGCAGCGGCGGCCGCCGACCAGCCGCACCTCGCGCTCCTCGATGCCGTCATCGCGACCCAGGCCTCGCTCGTGGCCCGGTGGATGCTCGTCGGGTTCGTCCACGGCGTGATGAACACCGACAACATGACCATCTCCGGCGAGACCATCGACTACGGCCCCTGCGCCTTCATCGACGCCTTCGACCCGGCGACGGTCTTCAGCTCGATCGACACCGGCGGCCGCTACGCCTTCGGCAACCAGCCGGTCGTCGCCGAGTGGAACCTCGCCCGGTTCGCCGAGGTACTCCTCCCCCTGCTCGCCGACGACCAGGACGACGCCGTCGCCCTGGCCGTGGCGTCACTGGAGAGGTTCCGCGACCTCTACTCCGGGGAGTGGAAGGCCGGCATGCACGCCAAGCTCGGCCTGCCCGCCGGCCTGGCCGACGACGTGGCCGATGGACTGGTCGCGGACCTCGTCACGCTGATGCGCGACAACCACGTCGACCACACCTCCTTCTTCCGCGGCCTCGGCGCCGCGGCCCGGGGCGACTCCGGACCCGCGCGTGGGCTCGTGCTCGACCTGGCGGCGTACGACGCCTGGGCCGAGCGCTGGCTCGCGCTCTCCCCCGACGCCGACGCGATGGACCGGGTCAACCCCGCCTACGTCCCGCGCAACCACCTCGTCGAGGAGGCGCTGGCCGCCGGCACCGACGGCGACCTCGGCCCACTGCGCGAGCTCCTCGACGTCCTGTCCGCCCCCTACGACGTGCGGCCCGGTCTCGAGCGCTTCGCCGAGCCGGCCCCGGACTCCTTCGGCCGCGGCTACCAGACCTTCTGCGGGACCTGACCCGGGCGCGGAGCCCCGCTCCTCAGGCCTCGAAGACCGGCTCCCCGGCGATCCACGTCGACCGGACGCGCGCAGCACCGATGTCCTCGGGCGTCTGGAACGGGTCGGTGTCCAGCACGACGAGGTCCGCGACCGACCCGGCAGAGACGGTGCCGGCGTCGTCGCGGTGGTTCACCCACGCCGACCCGCTCGTGCACGCGGCGAAGGCCACCTCGATCGGGAGAGCCTGCTCGGGGAGGAAGGGGTCGGTGCCCGCCGGCCCCGGTTCGCCGTACGACGTGCGGTGCACCGCGGTGTGGATCGCGGCCAGCGGGTCGGGCGTGCTGACCGGCCAGTCGCTGCCGGCGACGAGGCGGGCGCCGGAGGCGTGGAGGTCGGCGAAGGGGTACTGCCGTCCGGCCCGCTCGGCACCGAGGAACGGCATCGTCAGCTCGGTCATCTGCTCGTCGAGGCACGCCCACAGCGCCTGGATGTTGGCCGCGACCCCGAGCCGGCCGAAGCGCGGCACGTCGTCGGGGTGCACCAGCTGCAGGTGCGCGACGTGGTGGCGGCGGACCGGGTCGGTGCCCTCGAGCGCGTCGAGCGCCTCGCGCACGCCGCGGTCCCCCAGCCCGTGGAAGTGCACCTGGAAACCCTGCGCATCGAGCTCGGCGACGTACGACGGCAACCGGGCCGGGTCGACGAAGGAGATGCCGCTGTTGCGGGTCGCGTGGCCGCAGCGGTCGAGGTAGGGCTCGACGAGGGCGGCGGTCCCGTTCTCCGCCACGCCGTCCTGCATGATCTTGACCGCGGTCGCGGAGAACCGGCCGCGCGACCACTCGGCCCGCTTCGCGACCATGTCGGCGACCTGCTCGATCCCGCGGTCGCGCTCCCACCACAGCGCACCCACGACGGTGGCGACCAGGTCGCCGTTCGCCGCGGCGCGGGCGTAGGTCGGTCCGGCGTCACGCATGCCCGAGTAGGCGCCGACGATCGCGTCCTGCCAGCTCGTGATGCCCAGCGACAGCAGGTGGCGCTGGCCCTCGAGGAAGCCCGCGTGCATGAGCGCGTCGTCCGCGGCGGGCAGCACCCCGGCGAGGAGGTCCATGGCGCCCTCGTGCAGCACGCCGGTCGGTGAGCCGTCCGGGTCGCGCTCGATGCGCCCGTGCTCGGGGTCGGGCGTCGCCGCGGTGATGCCGGCGAGAGCCAGGGCGCGGCTGTTGGCCCACATGCCGTGGTGGTCGCGGTTGACCAGCGCGACGGGCCGGTCCGGCGCCACCGCGTCGAGCTCGGCCGCGGTCGGCAGGCCGCCCGGGAAGGCCGCCATAGCCCAGCCACCGCCCTGGACCCACGCGAGCTCCGGGTGCGCAGCGACGTAGTCCCCGATGTGGACGAGGTAGGCGGCGCGGTCGACCGGCACCTCGCTCAGGTCGCAGGCCAACCGCTCGATCCCGCCCTGGATCGGGTGCACGTGCGCGTCGGTGAAGCCGGGCAGCAGCAGGCCGCCGGCGACGTCGACGACGGTCGCACCCACGGGCGCGACGTCCTCGCCCAGCGCGACGACCCGGCCGCCATCGACGACGACGTCGCCGACCGCACCGAGGTAGGCGTGCCCGTCGAAGACCGTCGCGTTGCGGAAGACTGGGCTCACGCCGGCCATCCTGCACCCCGCGGCCCTCCCGTGGCAGCACGGCAGATACGTTCGTGAGCCATGTCGACTCTCTCGGGCACGGAGCACGAACGGGGCCTCGCCCGCCTCGCCCAGCGCAGCGCAGCATGGACCGAGAAGTGGTTCCCCGACGCCTACGTCTTCGCCCTCGCCGGCGTCGTGCTCGTCGCCGTGGCCGCCATGGTCAACGGCTCGAGCCCGGTGCTGGTGGCCGAGACGTTCGGCGGCGGCTTCTGGGACCTCGCCCAGTTCACCCTGCAGATGGCGATGGTGGTGCTCACCGGCTACGTCGTGGCCACCTCACCGCCCGTCGCGAAGGTGATCGAGCGGATCGCCCTCTACCCGTCGAGCCCGCGCGGCGCGGTCGCCTTCGTGGCACTGCTGTCGTGCCTGGTCTCGATGCTCAACTGGGGCCTGAGCCTGGTCTTCAGCGGCCTGCTCGCCCGGGCCATCGCGCGGCGCTCCGACCTGCGCGCCGACTACCGCGCGCTCGGTGCCGCGGCCTACCTCGGCCTGGGCGCCGTCTGGGCGCTCGGGCTCTCGTCCTCGGCCGCGCAGCTGCAGGCCACCCCGGCGTCGCTGCCGCCGGAGCTGCTCGAGATCACCGGGGTGCTCGACTTCGGCACCACGATCCTGACCTGGCAGTCGCTCACCATGGCGGCCGTCCTGATCGCGCTGAGCGTCGCCGTCGCGTGGGCCTCCGCGCCCCAGGGCAAGGCGATCAGGACCGCCGAGGACATGGGTGTCGACCTCTCCGACGAGGTCGCGCCGCTGGCCGAGCGCAGCCGCCCGGGCGAGTGGCTGGAGTACTCACGGATCCTGCCGCTCCTCGTCGGCCTGCTCACGCTCGGCTGGCTCGTCCAGCAGCTGGCGACGCTGCCGTTCCTGAGCGTGATCAGCAGCCTCAACGGCTACCTGATGGTCTTCCTCATCCTCGGCCTCGTGCTGCACGGCACGCCGCGCGGCTTCCTCAACGCGGTGACCAAGGCCGTGCCCACCACGGCCGGCGTGCTCGTCCAGTTCCCGCTGTACGCCGCCATGGCCGCGGTCCTCACCCGGGCCGAGGGCCGGGGCGGGGTCACCGTCTCGCACCACCTCGCCGACCTGTTCACCAGCATCGGCGGCGGCGGCGCCTTCGCCGTGGTGATCGCGCTCTACACCGCGCTCCTCGGCCTGCTCGTCCCCTCGGGCGGTGGCAAGTGGCTCGTCGAGGCGCCGTACGTCATGCAGTCCGCGACCGACGTGGGCATGAACCTCGGCTGGACCGTCCAGATCTACAACGCCGCGGAGGCGCTGCCCAACCTGGTCAACCCGTTCTTCATGCTGCCGCTGCTCGCCGTGCTCGGCGTCCGGGCGCGCGACCTCGTCGGCTTCACGTTCCTGCAGTTCCTCTTCCACCTGCCGGTGGTGCTGCTCCTGCTGTGGCTGCTCGGCACCACCTTCGAGTTCGTGCCGCCGGTGATGCCCTGAGGTCGTCCCCGGCCCGGGCTAGCGTGGCGGGGTGGAGGAGGAGCAGCTGCGGCGCTCGGTCGACGCGGCGATGGTTCCGATCGTCGCCTCGCTCGCGCCGGCCGGCGTGCTGGAGGCCCACTGGCTGCCCGACCGGGCCGGCGACCCCGTGGTCTGGATCCGGGTGCGCGGCGAGGCCGATCGGGTCGCGGTGGAGTCCTACAGCTGGGTGCTCCCCCAGGTGCAGATCATCCTCGCGCGGCTCGGCCTGGCCCCCGACAAGGTCCTGGCGCTCCGGCTCGAGGTCACCTCCGGAGAGGCCGAGGACCGGCTCGTCGACGAGTGAGGCCGTCCCTGCCGTGGACGACCCGCCCGTTGCTTCGGGGACTCATGGGTACCGTCGCTCCAGGACATCGGTCCGCCCCACCCTGCTGACCGAGGAGGTCGCGTGACAACCGAGCTGTCGCACGGCCCTGCCGGGGCGAGCGCGCCGGTGCGCGGACTCCTCGTCAGCGCGCACGCCGGCCCGGCACTCGCGGTGACGGTGCTCGCCGCCCTGCTCGCCGCCGCGCAGGGCCTCGATGTCGGCCGCGCCGTGGTGCTCGTGGCCGCGGTCCTCGCCGGGCAGCTGTCGGTCGGCTGGAGCAACGACCTCATCGACCTCGTCCGTGACCGCAGCGCCGGGCGCACGGACAAGCCTTTGGCCGCCGGGACCGTCCCGGTCGTCCTCGTGCAGGCGTGCTGTGGCGCGGCGGTCGTCGCGTGCGTCGTCCTCTCCCTGGCCTGCGGCCTGCTCGCCGGTCTGGTGCACCTCGGGTGCGTCGCGGCGGCGTGGGCCTACAACCTGGGGCTGAAGTCCACCGTCCTGTCCTGGCTGCCCTACGCGCTGGCCTTCGGCGGCCTGACCGCGTTCGTCACCCTGGCCGACGGCGAGGCGCCGCCGTGGTGGTGGCCCGTGGGGGCCACCCTGCTCGGCGTCGGCGCCCACCTGCTCAACGTGCTGCCCGACCTCGCGGACGACGCCGCGACCGGCGTACGCGGCCTGCCGCACGTCCTGGGTCCCCGGCGGATCGCTCCCCTCGCCGCCGGTGTCCTGGTGGCGGCCACGATCGTGGTGCTCGCGGGCGCCATGCCCCCGCTTCCGGTCGCGGTCGCCGCCGGCGCCGTCGTGACGGTCCTCGCGGTGCTCGTCGTCAGCGGCAGCGGCCGGCGGCCGTTCGTGGCGGCCATCGGCATCGCGCTCGTGGACGCCGTGCTGCTGGTGGTCGCCCGATGACCGCCGAGCGCTGGGACCTCGTCGTCATCGGTGCCGGTCCGGCCGGCTCTGCGGCCGCCCTCGGCGCCCTGGCCGAGCAGCCCGGACTGCGCGTGCTGCTGCTCGACCGGAGCGACTTCCCCCGCGACAAGTCGTGCGGCGACGGCATCGCACCGCACGTCCTCGACGCACTCGCAGAGGTCGGCGCCGCCGACGTCGTCGACGACTGGACGCCCCTGCGCCACCTGTCGCTCTCCCACTCCGACGTCGAGGTCGCCGGCCCGATGCGGCGCGAGGTCCACGTCGTGCCCCGGCAGGTCTTCGACGCCCGGCTGGTCGAGCGGGCCGTGGCCGCCGGTGCCGTGCTGCGGCGGCACCGCGTGTCGTCGCTCGGCGCCGGCGCCGACGGTCCGGTCGTGTCCGACGAGCTCGCCGCACGCGTCGTGGTCGGCGCCGACGGGGCGCACTCCCTCGTGCGCGAGTCACTCCTCGGACGACGTCGGGAGCCCCGCGCGATCGCCATCCGCGGCTACGCCCCGACGCCCCCGGAGATCGCCGGGCGCCAGGTGATCCGCTACGGCGACCGGCGCCAGCCGTCGTACGCCTGGGCCTTCGACCGCGGCGACGGCCTGGCCAACGTCGGCTACGGCGAGCTCCTGCCGGGCGAGCGGGGCACCGGCAGTCCGCCGAGCCGACAGCTCCTCCTCGACCAGCTCGAGGAGCTCATCCCGGGCGCGGCGAGCACCGGCAGCGACTGGCGGGGCCACCACCTGCCCCTCAGCGGGTGGCGCTGGGACCAGCCCGACGGGCCGACGTTGCTCGCGGGTGACGCCGCAGGACTGGTCAACCCGATGACCGGCGAGGGCATCTACTACGCCGTCGCCACCGGGATCGCTGCGGGCCGCACCGCCGCACGCAGCCTGGCCGCCGGCACGCCGGAGGGGGCCGGCGCGCTCCACCGCCACGGCGTACGACGCCTGCTCGGCGCCCACCTCAAGCACACCTGGACCGCCTCCCGGCTCGCCCGGTCGCCGCGCGTCGTGGACGCCGGCATCCGGGCCGCCGGCCGCGACCGGCACGTCTTCGACACGCTTGTCGAGATCGGCCTCGGCGACGGGCGCATCGACGCCCGCCTCGCGGCCGGCCTGGCCCGCGCCCTGCTGCACCCACACCGACCCACCCCCACCCCCGAAGTCACGATGAGGAAGACGCCATGAAGATCCTCTCCGCACGCGGGGCCCTGCCCCCGCACTCCCACCCGCAGGCCGAGATCACCGAGGCCTTCGCCGAGTTCATCACCCAGGGCAGCCTCGACCGCGCGCTGCTGCGGCGCTTCCACGCCAACGCCGGGGTCGAGCGACGTCACACGGTCCTGCCGCTCGACCAGTACGCCGGGCTCACCGACTTCGGCCACTCCAACGACCTCTTCATCGAGCACGCCGTCGAGCTGGGCTCGCGGGCGCTCGTCGACGCCCTCAAGGCGGCCGACCTGACGCCGTCCGACCTCGACCTGGTGGTCACGGCGACGGTCACCGGGCTCGCCGTCCCGTCGCTGGACGCCCGCATCGCCGCCCAGGTCGGCCTCCGCGAGGACGTACGACGGATGCCGCTCGTCGGCCTCGGGTGCGTGGCCGGCGCGGCCGGGATCGCGCGGGTGCACGACTACCTCCTCGGCCATCCCGGGCACACCGCCGCGCTGGTGGCCGTCGAGCTGTGCTCCCTGACCGTGCAGCGCGACGACACGTCGGTGCCCAACCTGGTGGCCAGCGGGCTCTTCGGCGACGGCGCCTCCGCGGTCGTCGCGGTCGGCGACCGCGGCCGACCGGGCCCCGTCGAGGTGCTGGACTCGCGCAGCCGGCTCTACCCCGACAGCGAGCGGACGATGGGCTTCGACGTGGCCGCCAGCGGCCTGCGGATCGTGCTCGACGCGGAGGTGCCGGCCCTGGTCGAGCGCTTCCTGCGCGACGACGTCGACCGCTTCCTCGCCGAGCACGACCTCACCCGCGACGACATCGGCTGGTGGGTCTGCCACCCCGGTGGCCCCAAGGTGATCGAGGCGCTCGAGTCGGCGCTCGAGGTGCCTCGGGACGCCGTGCAGCTGACCTGGGACTCGCTGGCCCGGGTCGGCAACCTGTCCTCGGTGTCGGTGCTGCACGTCCTCGAGGACACGCTCCGCGACCGCCCGCCGGCACCCGGCACCCACGGCGTGCTGCTCGCCATGGGCCCCGGGTTCTGCTCCGAGCTGGTGCTGCTGAGGGCCACCGCATGACGACCCTGCTGGCGTTCACCGTCCTCGTGCTCCTCGTCGGCCTGGAGCGCCTCGCCGAGCTCGTGGTCTCGGTCCGCAACGCGGCGTGGAGCAAGGAGCGCGGCGGGATCGAGACCGGGCAGGGCCACTACCCCTTCATGGTGGTCCTCCACACCGGCCTGCTGGTCGGGGCGCTCGTCGAGGCCTGGGTCCGCCGGCCCGACGTGCCGTCGGTGCTGGCCTGGTCGATGCTCGGGCTCGTGGTGCTCTCGCAGGCGCTGCGCTGGTGGTGCATCGGCACGCTCGGGCGCCGCTGGAACACCCGGGTCATCGTCGTGCCCGGTCTCGCGGCGGTGCGCTCGGGCCCCTACCGGCTGCTGTCCCACCCCAACTACGTCGCCGTCGTGGTCGAGGGGTTCGCCCTCCCGCTGGTGCACGCCGGCTGGATCACCGCCGTCGTCTTCACGGTGCTCAACGCCGGCCTCCTCGCCGTACGCATCAGGGCCGAGGACACCGCGCTGGCCACGCTGCCCGCAACCCCGCCGCCCTCATCCGGCCAGCCTGCCCGTGCGTGACCTCGTGGTGGCCGGCGGTGGCCCGGTCGGGATGGCCGCGGCCCTGCACGCGCGCCGTCTCGGCCTCGACGTCGTCATCCGCGAGCCGCGCCCGGGCCCGATCGACAAGGCCTGCGGCGAGGGCCTGATGCCCGGCGCCGTTGCCGAGCTCGCGGCACTCGGGGTCGACCCCTCGGGACGCGACCTGACCGGCATCCACTACCTCGACGCCGCGACCGCCGGACGGGGCGCCACCGCGCCGTTCCGCGCCGGCGCCGGCCGCGGGGTGCGGCGCACGGTGCTGCACGCCGCGCTGTCCGACCGGCTCGCGGCCGCGGACGTGCCCGTCGAGCACCGGCCCGTGGAGGACGTGCGCCAGGCGGGTGACCACGTGGTCGTCGACGGTGAGCCGGCCCGGTTCCTGCTCGCCGCTGACGGCCTCCACTCCCCCGTGCGCCGCCTCGTCGGGCTCGACGCACCAGCGTCCGGACGTCCGCGCTTCGGCCTGCGCTGCCACGTCGAGCAGGCGCCGTGGACCTCCTACGTCGAGGTGCACTGGTCGCCGCGCGCCGAGGCCTACGTCACCCCGGTCGCCGACGACCTCGTGGGCCTCGCGGTGCTCGTCGAGCGGGGCACCCGCTTCGAGGACGTGCTCGAGGACTTCCCGGTGCTGCGCGAGCGGCTCACCGGCCCGCGCACCCGGGTGATGGGCGCCGGCCCACTGCGCCAGCAGGCGCGCGCCCGGGCGGCCGGGCGGGTGCTGCTCGCCGGTGACGCCGGCGGCTACGTCGACGCGCTGACCGGCGAGGGGATCGCCCTCGGCCTCGCGCAGGCGCGGGCCGCCGTGGGCTGCCTGGTCCGGCAGCGACCCGAGGACTACGACCGGCTGGCACGGCGCCTCGCACTGCGCCACGAGCTGCTCACCCGCGCGCTGCTGAGCAGCACCGCGCACGCGCCGGTGCGTCGCCTGCTCGTGCCGGCCGCCCGCCGGGCCCCGTGGCTCTTCTCGGCCGCCGTCAACCAGCTGGCGCGCCCGATCGAGGTGCCGGCCTGACCGGCTCGGGCCCGCTCAGCGGACCACGGCCACCGGGCACTCGGCCCGGTGGAGCACGACCTGGCTCACCGAGCCCAGCAGCAGGCCGCTGAAGAAGCCGAGCCCGCGCGAGCCCACCACGACCAGTGACGCGCCCGCGGAGGCGTCGACCAGGGCCTGGCCGGGAGCGACCGGGACGACGGCCTGCTCGAGGCGTACGTCGGGGTGGTCCTCGCGGACGCCTGCCACGCTCTCGGCGAGCAGCCTCTCGCGCTCCTCGGTGTCGACGCTGCGGGGCGAGCTGCTCCACACGTCGGTCGAGGGGGCGTGGACGCGCCACGCGTGGATCGCGACGACGGTCTCGCCGGTGTCCTCGGCGCGTCGGCAGGCGTAGTCCAGGGCGGTCGCGCTGGAGCGGGAGCCGTCGATGCCGACGACGATGCGCCGCGCCTCCGGGTCGCGCGCCTGGCGTACGACGACCACCGGGCAGGTCGCGTGCCGCGCGAGGTGCTGGCTGACGGAGCCGATCAGCGCCTCGCCGGTCCTTCCGTGGCCGTGGCTGCCGACGACGAGCATCGAGGCGGACTCGCCGGCACGGAGCAGGACGTCGACGACGTGGCCGGTCGCCTGGTCCAGGGTGGCGGAGCCGACCCCGGCATCCGAGAGCGTCTTGTCGGCCTGCTCCAGCAGCGCGGAGGAGTCACCGACCGGGATGTCGACCACGCCGGCCATGCCCACCCCGCCCGCCATCCCGCCCCAGGTGGGCGGCACGACCGCGTTGACCGCGAGGACGCGCAGCGGCACGTCGGTGCGCAGCGACTCGGCCGCGGACCACTGCAGGGCACGCTCGGCGTCGGCCGAGCCGTCGTAGGCCACCAGGATCGGGAGTGTCGTCGTCATGCCTCCACGCTGGCTCGGCGGGGGCGCGCAAGGCAGGGCCCGAGGTCCCCGGATCGGCGGGCGAAGGTCCCGTCAGGGGGGAGCGGTCAGCCGACCTTCATCTCGCCGAGCTCGTTCCAGCCGTCCTGGTCGACGGCCGTGGAGACGATGGCGGGCGTGCGGGCGAGGTACTGCGGCAGCTCGGCCTGGGCGGCTTTGAAGTGCTCCGACCCGACGTGGGCGCCACCGGCGTCGCCGTCGCGGAACGCCTCGACGAGGACGTACTCGTTCGGGTCGTCGAGGCTGCGCGACCACTCGAACCACAGGCAGCCCTCCTCGGCGCGGGTGGCCTCGGTGAAGGCCCGCGAGATCTCGGGCCACGACTCGGCGTGCTCCGGCAGCACGGGGAACTTGGCGGTGATGAAGATCAAGGTGACTCTCTTCTCGATCGGTGACGGGTCGTCGGCTCGCGTGGCGGTGCTCGGTGCGGACGTTGCGGGTATGGTGCCGCCCGCCGACCGCAGCGTGCATCGCTCTGCCCAGCCGTTCGGAGACGATACCGAGCACGGCCCCGACGACGACCGCCAGCGGGGCCCGGCCGGTGTCGAGAGCCAGTCCGAAGAGGCCGAGCGGGCGCCGAGCTTGGCGCGAGCCGTGGCATGGTCTGCAGCAGGTTGACCCGGTACGACATCCACCTCCAGCGCCGCTAGTCGTCGGACGGACGAGAACGGCGGCGTCCGTGGGAGGGACGTCGCCGCTCGAGCGTGGCTCGCCAGGCATCCCGTGCTGCGAGGTTCCCGGAGATCCAGTCCACCGACTCAGCCATCGCGTCGTCCTGGCTCCACCAGCGCAGGACGATCACCCAGAACCCGTGGGCACCTGTGTCGCCGACGTGGTCGTCGACCGCACGAAGTGCTCGCTCCAGCCCGGGACCGTCATCGTGGACAGCCGCGACGAAGCCGCGAGCGACGGCGACGTCCACCCGCCCCTCCGTAACTCCGTAACCACCCGCGGCCGCGGCCGCCTCGTCGAGGAGCCGGTGCGCCTCGACTGGTTCGCGCCCTGCCTCGAAGAGCGCTTGTGCCACGAGGTGCGTGACCGCGCCCCATGCCGAGGCGTCCTCGTCGTCAGGCCGCTTGCGCAGACGGGGGTCGGACCGACCGGTCCAGCCGTCGACCAATGCGAGCTCGGCTCGGTAGAGACGCTCAAGACCGAGGTCTCCGGACGCCATGGAGTCGGCCAGGCCACGCTCGTAGTGGGATCTGGCCTCGTCCCATCGTGCGTGGTAGCGCGTGACGTCGCCCAGCACGCGGTGCAGGTCCACCCGGGAGTCGGGATGCTCGGCGAGGGCGACCAGCTCCTGGAAGCGTCCCGTCTTCAACAACACCAGGGCGAACATGGTGTGGACGTGGACGGCGACGTCCGAGGGCAGCACGCCGTCGCTGATGATGTCCGAATAGGCATCAGCGGCGGCCCGCACCTCCCCCGCATTCAGCAGAGCGGTGGCACGTAGGGACCGCACCCACACGCGATCGACGGGACTCAGTGCGTCCAGGAGGGCTCGGTCCAGCGGTTTCGCGGCCTCGGCGAAGGACGTCTGGCTGTGCGCATCCACGACCTGGCACAACCGGGACAGCGCGCCTGCGGGAGTCTTCAGCGAGCCGAGGTCTCGTACGCCGGACAACCCGCCGTGCCCGGCCAGGCGGCGCGCCACTACGGACAGCCAGTCCACGGGCAACAGGAACTCGTGGGCGAGAGCCAGGCCCTGCACCAGGCACGCCCGTAGCTCGCGGGTGTCATTGGACCGGGCCGCACGCTCGGCCAGGCGGTCGAACACGCGGCGCGCGGCCAAGTTCCAGTCGATGTCTGTCCACGAGTCCCACGAGGTCGTGTCGGCCCGCAGTGCCCGACGCAGGGTGGAATGCAGGGACAGAGGCCAGACCCGGAGAACGTCACGCTTCACGAAGTCACGTTCCAGGAGCCCCATCACCGCCCCGTCGGCGACGTGGCCCGCGGCGGCGCGGACGAGATCGGCATCGAACGACTCCAGGAGTGCCGCTCCCCGCATGACCGCCCGCTCCTCCATGGAGAGGTCCGCAGCGAGTCGGGTGGCGAGAGCGGAGAAGGGCACGTCGCCCTGGATGTCGTCCGCTGTGCCTTCCGCCATTGCCTGCTGGAAGTGCTGCGCGGCAAGGTCGAGGTAGAGCGGCCACCCTCCTGATGCGGCCACCATCTGCTGGCGTACCGCCGGGGGAATCGCCGCCTCACCGTGCACCAACAGTCGCTCTGACAGGTAGGTGTCGGAATCCCTCTCGGAGAGATCGCCGACCCGCACCTGGGACGCGGCCTCGGTCTCGGCCAGACCCGGCCAGCATCGAGGGCCGACGTAGTCCAGCTCGCCCAGCAGCGACTCGTGGGCCCAGTCAAGTCGGTTGCGCCCGCCGACTACGAAAAACACGTTCGGCAGCAGGAAGCAGATCCGCTGGATGGGCTTCTCCTGACGGCGACCCCTGTCCTGCACCTCCTCATACGTGTCCCAGAAGACGGTGACGGGAGGATTCCCCGCCTGCTGCAGGTCCCACGACAACAGGGCAGGCAGGTACCCGATCGACTGCTCCGCTGTTGTGGGGTCCAGGAAGATCGGGAGGTCATCGCACTCGGCGATGGCGTGCTTGACGCGCGCCCGGTCAATCAGGAGCCGATGCACGGCAGACGCCAGCTTGGTCGTGCCGTGGACGACGGACGACGACTCGACGACGCTGGACACGATGTCCATGACCGACGACTCCATGTCGGCGGCCAAGTCGTACTTCCGGCTCAGCCGACCCAGTACACCGTGCTTGGCGGTGTACATCTCGATCGACTCGCCTGGGTGAGCCACGCTCCAGTAGAAGTGGAGCGCGAAGTCGAAAGCCGTGCACCGGATACCCAGCTGCCCGACGCACGCTCGCAGCCGCAGCACCATCTCCTCGAGGTCGAACACCGACGGTGAGTCGAAGTCGATGACCTCGCTGGCGCGCGCGATTCCATCTTCGTCGAACTCGCGTCGCAGACGGTGCAACAACGACGACTTGCCGATACCGCCCGTTCCGTAGAAGTGCAGCACGTTCGTGCGGGGCGCCTCTCGTCCCAGTGCCGCGAGATCGTCCAGCGAGGCGCGGTGGGCGTCCCACGCGCTCCTGAAGCGAGCGAGCTCGTCGACCCTGTTGGTGAACACGGGCCGTGCGCTCACGATGCTCGCGCCCACGCGGAACCGGTCGCTGAACGGGTCGCTCACAGACGGGCCTCTCGATGCGGGATCAAGGCTGATGGGTGCGGTGCACACTCGTCCGTCCCAAGGCGGCGTCAGGCTACTATGCGCCCGTGTCTCGCGTCCGCGTTTACTGGTGGCGCGAGCAACCGAACTTCGGCGACGCGATGAACCCCGTTCTGCTCGAGAGGTTGTTCGGCGTCACGGTCGAGTGGGCGCCCCTCTTGGAGGCCGACCTCACGGCCAGCGGCTCCGTCATCCAGTGGATCACCCCCGCCGTTCACAACCGCCCACGGCCAATCCGCGTTTGGGGTTCTGGCTTCATCCACGACCTGGAAGCAGCCCCTCCACTGGCGGAGGTCGCCTACCACGCGATCCGCGGACCTCGTTCGCGCACGCTCGCCGGGGCCAACCCCGACACGCCTCTCGGGGATCCGGGCCTGTTGTGTCCGGAGGCATTCGGCGCGCGCCCGACGACCACGCACGCCATCGGCGTGGTCCCCCACCTGTGGGACCTTGGGAGTCTCGTGCTGGCCGAGGCTGTCGCACGGTCGAACGCTCTGCTCATCGACGTACGCCAGGACCCGGAGGTCGTCATCAGCCAGATAGCCTCGTGCGAGCACGTCTTCTCCTCCTCGCTCCACGGACTGATCGTGGCCGACTCCTACGACGTCGCGACCACTTGGTTCACGAGCACCGAGCTGTTCGGCGGCACGTACAAGTTCGACGACTACCACGCATCCGTCGGGATGACGCGGGAGCCGCACGTGCTCAGCCCGGGCGACGACCTCGTCGCGCTGGCGAGCAGGTGGGACGGTCGACGTCCAAACGGCCTGTCGGACCTCCGCGACGAGCTCTACGCCGCCTTCCCGACCTTCGACTGAGTGCCTCGCCCGACCTAGGCTGGCGCCGATCGCCATGACCCAGGACCCTCCCCGCTCCCGCCGGCTGCTGCTGGTCGTGGACGCGCCCTCGCTGCTGCACCGCAACCACCACGCGCGCGCCCACACGGGCCTGCGCGACCGGTCGGGGCGCCCGATCTGGGCCCTGCACGGCATGCTGCGCCAGATCCTCGAGTCGATCGACACCATCGCGCCCGACGCCGTCATCTTCGGGCTCGACGACCGCACCGGCTCGCTGCGGCGCGACGCCTACCCCGACTACAAGGCCGGCCGTGCCGAGAAGGACCCCGAGCTCGTCGACCAGCTCGACCGCGCCGGCGCCCTCCTGGACGCGCTCGGCCTGGCCACGCTGACCCCACCCGGGCTCGAGGCCGACGACGTCAACGCCTCCGGCGCGACGTGGGCCGCGGCCAACGGCTGGGACTGCGTGATCATCACCTCCGACCGTGACGCCTTCGCCCACATCAGCCGGCACACGCAGGTGCTGCGGCTCATCGACGGCGGCATCCACGGCTCCCCGATGCTCAACCCCGCGCGCCTGTTCAACATGTACGGCGTCCGCCCGGCCAACTACCTCGCCTTCGCGGCGCTGCGCGGTGACGCCAGCGACAACCTCCCCGGCGTGCAGGGGATCGGCGAGAAGACCGCCGCGATCCTGCTCGACGTCGCCGGGTCCATGGACGCGGCCTGGGCCGACGTCGACCACCTGGGCGGGCGCTCGCTGGCCGCCGCGCTCGACGACTGGGCCGCGGAGAACGGCGCGCGCCGCCTCGGCGAGACCGTCGTACGCCGTCTGGCGGCGCCCGGTGCCCGCGCCCGCTACGACTTCAACGTGGAGATGATGTCGGGCAAGGACGACCTCGACCTCGGCCTCACCCCGGACGTGCCGGGGTCGCGCGGGCTGCTGCCGCTCGACCTCGACCGGGTGACGAAGGTGGTCGGCTTCCTCGACAACGACTTCACCACCGACTTCGCCGTGCGGGTGCTCACCTCCCCGCCGGCCTCGTCCGGCTGAGCCTCACCGCCGCCTGATCCGGATCGGGCCCGTCGCGGTGGCCAGGTCGACGACCTCCCCGCCCCGGGTGATCTCCACCTCGCCGCGGTCCACGAGCCGCGCTGCCGCGGCCCGCGCCGGGTCCATCAGGTCGCGCCACGAGTCCTCGTCGCCGACCTCCCGGGCCGCGTCGAGGGGCAGATGGTCGCCGTGGGAGCACGCCTGGCGAGGAGCTCCAGGATGGCCGCCTCCAGCCGCTGGTCGATGTCGGGCACGGCTCCAGTGTGCCTCGGCCCGCCGCGCCGGGGTGACGTCCGAGTAGTTCACCGAATGTCCACCTGCGCGCCCCTCCGCGGCTCACCGGGCACGGACAGAGTGAGGCCGACACGCGACCTGCACCCACTCGGCACGGAGACACCCATGACGGACACCACCCCTCGCCCGCTCCCCAGCACACCTTCCCGCCTCCTGCCGATGGCAGGGCTCACTCACGGCAACCGCAGCGCGGTCACCTGTCACCTCCGGTGCGGCGACGCCTGCTCGGTCGCTGCGCCCAACGTCACCGACACGTCGTACTTCCGCGACGTCGCCGCGCAGGCGCTGCGCCGGCGCACGGTCGTCGGCGCAGGACTCACCGCCGCCGCGCTCGGGGTGGTCGCCGCCTCCCCCGCCGCGGCCGGTCGCGGCGGGCACGGCGACCCGTCAGGTCACGGCGGCCACAGCGGGGGCGCCCCGCTGGCATTCGCGGCGATCGCACCCGTCGCGACGACCGTCGACGACGTCACGGTCCCCGCGGGCTACGACTGGCAGGCGATCATCCGCTGGGGCGACCCGATCCTGCGCGGTGCGCCGGCCTTCGACCCGGCCCACCAGACGCCCGAGGCCCAGGCAGGCCAGTTCGGCTACAACAACGACTACCTCGACATCATCGAGACCAACCGCTCGGGCACCCGGGCGCTGCTGGTGTGCAACCACGAGTACACCAACGAGGGCATCATGTTCCCGCCCGGCACGGACCTGACGACCCTCGCCCGCACCGCCTGGGCCGCGCACGGCATGTCGGTCGTCGAGCTCGAGCGGCGTCGCCGCGGCGACACGTGGCGCTACGTCCCCGGCGCCCGGCTCAACCGCCGGATCACCCTCGACACGCCCTTCGTCCTCGACGGTCCCGCCGCCGGCTCCGACCTGCTGAAGACCGCCGAGGACCCGACCGGCACGACGGTCCGCGGCACCATGAACAACTGCTCCGGCGGCACCACGCCCTGGGGCACGGTGCTCTCGGGCGAGGAGAACTTCAACCAGTACTTCAAGGCGGCCGGCACCACCCCGCGCGAGACCCGCTACGGCCTGTCCGCCACGCAGGACGCCCGCAACTGGCGCTCCGTCGACCCGCGCTGGGACGCCACCCAGCCGGCATACGCCAACGAGCCGAACCGCTTCGGGTGGGTCGTCGAGATCGACCCCTCCGACCCGCGCTCGACCCCGGTCAAGCACACCGCGATGGGCCGCTTCAAGCACGAGGGCGCCAACGTGATCGTCAACCGCGACGGGCACGTGGTGGCCTACATGGGCGACGACGAGCGCTTCGACTACCTCTACCGCTTCGTGTCGAAGGACCGCCTCCACGGGCGCGGCGGCAGCTGGCGCCGCCACGGCAACCGCTCGCCGCTCAGTGAGGGCGACCTGTCCGTCGCCCGCTTCACCGGCGACGGCCTCGAGGACGGCGTCAGCGACGGCACCGGCGAGTGGATCCCGCTCACCCGGGACGGCCAGTCGATGGTGCCCGGCTTCAGCATCGAGGAGGTGCTCGTCTTCACCCGCCTGGCCGCCGACGCCGTCATGCCCACCAAGATGGACCGCCCCGAGGACGTGCAGCCCAGCCTCCACAACGGCAAGGTCTACGTCGCGTGCACCAACAACACCGACCGCGGCAAGGTCGGCAAGGAGGGCCCGACCGAGCCCAACCCGCGCGCGGCCAACAAGGACGGCCACGTCGTCGAGATCACCCCGACCGGGGGCGACCACACGGCCGCCACGTTCAGCTGGGACCTGTTCCTCATCTGCGGTGACGCCGCTTCCGCCGGCACCTACTTCGGCGGCTGGACCGGTCCGGTGTCCCCGATCTCCTGCCCCGACAACGTCGCCTTCGACAGCGTCGGCAACCTGTGGATCTCCACCGACGGCCAGCCGAGCGCCATCAAGCTCAACGACGGTCTCTTCAAGGTGCCCGTGGAGGGGCCCGAGCGCGGCCGCGTGCAGCAGTTCCTCGCCGTGCCCGCGGGCGCGGAGACCTGCGGCCCGGTGATCCACGACCGCGACGGCTCCGTCTTCGTCGCCGTCCAGCACCCCGGCGAGGACGGCACCTGGGACGCGCCCCAGTCGCGCTTCCCCGACTTCGTCGCCGCCGGCACCACGCCGCGCCCCGGCCAGTTCTCCGGCCCGCGCCCCTCAGTCGTGCAGGTCACCCGCGCCTGACGCGCACTTCCTGATCGACCCACCCGGTCGCGCCGGGCCCCACGGCCCGGTGCGACCGGCGCACGCCCCTGCCCGGAACTCGGACCCGAAGGACTCGTCATGCCCCTACCCATGCACCCACGTCGTACGACGCTCGCTGCACCACTCGCCGGCCTCCTGGTCGGCTCCCTCCTCCTCGCCGCCCCCGTCGCGCCCGCCCGGGCCGACGCAGACGGCCACGGCCACGGCCAGCACGGTCACGGACACAGCCGGACGGTCGAGGTGCCCACCCTCGTCGGCCGCGCCACGATCGACGCCGACTTCCTCGCGCCGGGCCCACCGTCGGGCGCACAGATGACGCCCGGGAACGGGCGCACGGGCCCGTTCCCGGGCCAGGTGGTTCCTGGCTTCTCCGCCATGCTGGACAACGGCGACGGCACCTTCTGGGCGATGCCGGACAACGGCTTCGGCGCCAAGGCCAACTCCGCGGACTTCCTGCTGCGGATGTACCTCGTCGAGCCCAGCTTCGAGGGCACTGGCGGCGACGGCACCGTCGACCTCCCCGACTTCATCTCCTTCGCCGACCCCGACCACAAGGCGGGCTTCCCGATCGTCAACGAGGACACCGACGAGCGCCTGCTCACCGGTGCCGACTTCGACATCGAGTCGGTGGTCCGCCTGCGTGACGGCAGCTTCCTCGTCGGCGACGAGTTCGGCCCGTACCTCCTGCACTTCGACACCGACGGCGCCCTCCTCGAGGCGCCCGTCCCGCTCCCCGGAGTGCAGTCGCCGCAGAACCCCGCGCTCGGCGGCGCCCAGCCGACCCTCCCTGCCAGCAAGGGCTTCGAGGCGACGGCGTACGACGGCTCGCGCTACGCCTACCCGGTCCTCGAGGGCGCACTCGTCGCGGAGACCGACCAGCGCGTGCGCTGGATCAACCAGTTCGACACCCGCACCATGCGCTACACCGGCAAGCGGTGGGCCTACCGCACCGTCGAGGCGGCCAACCTCGTCGGCGACGCGTTCATGACCGGCCGCAACCGCGTGCTGCTCCTCGAGCGCGACAACTTCGGCGGCGCCCAGGCGGTCACCAAGCGCATCGTCGAGGTCGACCTCGGTCGCACCGAGCCCGGCGGCCACCTCGTCGCCGAGCCCGTGCTCGACCTGCTCGACATCGCCAACCCCGACGGCATCGGCGCGGGCGACGGCTACGGCACCGGCGACCCCTTCGCCTTCCCGTTCGTCTCCGACGAGACAGTGGTGCAGCTGCGCGACGGCAGCTTCGTCTTCACCAACGACAACAACTTCCCCGGCGACGACGCGCGTGTCGACGGCACGCCCGACGACATCGAGATCATCCACGTCGAGATGCGCCGCGAGCGCGTGGCAGCCGGCGGCCCGACGGTGTTCGCGCACCGCGGCGCCTCGGGATACCGCCCCGAGCACACCATCGCCGCCTACGAGCTCGCCGCTCGCCAGTGCGCCGACTTCGTCGAGCCCGACCTGGTCATGACCGAGGACGGCGTGCTGGTCGACCGTCACGAGCCCGAGATCGGCGGCACCACCGACGTCGCCGCGCACCCCGAGTTCGCCGCTCGTCGCACCACCAAGCAGGTCGACGGCCGCGCCGTCACCGGCTGGTTCGTCGAGGACTTCACCCTCGCCGAGCTCAAGACGCTCCGCGCGGTCGAGCGCCTCCCCCAGCTGCGGCCGGAGGGTGCGACCTACAACGGCCTCTACCAGGTGCCGACCTTCGACGAGGTCCTCGCCTTCGCCCGCCGGACCGAGACCTGCGACGGCCAGCCGATGGGCGTGATCCCCGAGATCAAGCACAGCACCTACCTCGCCCGGGCCGGCCTCCCGGCCGAGCAGCCGGTCCTCGACGCGCTCGCCCGCAACGGCGTACGTCCCGGTGACACGCCGGTCGTGATCCAGAGCTTCGAGGTCGGCAACCTCCAGCGCCTGTCACGGATGACCCGCTTCGACCTGGTCCAGCTCATCGACTGCGCCGGAGCGCCCTACGACCAGGTCGCCGCCGGCACCGGCGTGACGTACGCCGACCTGGTGACCCGGGCGGGCATGCGCGGCGTCGCCCGCTACGCCGACAGCGTCGGGATGTGCAAGGACGTGATGATCCCGCGGAAGGCCGACGGCAGCCTGGGCACGCCGACCGAGGCGATCCGCAACGCCCACCGGGCCGGTCTGACGGTGACGGGGTGGACCTTCCGCCGGGAGAACACCTTCCTGCCGCTGGACTTCCGGTCCTCGGCCGACCCGGCCGCGGTGGGCGACCTGGCCGGTGAGATCCGCGTCTTCCTCCGGGCGGGCATGGACGACTTCTTCACCGACAACCCGGACGTGGGGGCGGCGGTGGCGGCGAGCGCCTGACCACCGCGACCACGGGTCCCTACGATCGGGCCATGCCCCGCCCGCTCGCCGCGACCACCACGGTCGCCGTCGCCTCGACGGCGCTGCTGGTGCTGGCGGTCGGGCAGGGCTGGCTCGGACCCGACGTCGGCCGGGGCGCGAACTTCTGCGAGGCGCCGCGCCCCGGCTGGGTCCGTCAGCCCGCCAACACGCTGTCCAACGTCGGGTTCGTCATCGCCGGGCTGCTGGTGGCCGCCCGCGCGGGCCGGCTGCCGGCCGACGGGGTGATGTCGCGGACGGTGGCGACGGTGCTCGCGTGCGTCGTGGTGCTGCTCGGCCCGGCCTCGGCAGCCATGCACGCCACGCAGAGCACGTGGGGCGGCCACCTCGACATGCTGAGCATGTACCTCGTCGCGGGGTTCGCGGCGGCGTGGGCCTGGGTCCGCTGGACGCGCCGCGGCACCACGGCCTTCGCCACGGCGTACGCCGCCTGCGTGCTGCTGTGCGAGCTCGCCGGGCTCTGGACGGACCCGGTGCCGGTGGTGCACTACTCCGGGAACCTGGCGTTCGGGGTGCTCCTCGTCGCGGCCGTCGTGCTGGAGACCCGCATCTGGCGGCGCGGCGAGACCGCCATCGTCTTCCGGCACGGCGTCGTGTCCCTGGCCGCGATGCTCGTCGCGTTCGGGATCTGGCTGCTGAGCAACGCCGGCTGGTGCGACCCTGCGTCGCTGCTGCAGGGGCACGCCGCCTGGCACCTGCTCTGCGCCGTAGCGGCGTACTGGCTGTTCCGGTTCTACGCCTCCGAACGATCGGTGAACACCGCCGCTGGGAGGTTGACCTGGGCCGAGGTCGTGTAGGTAGATGGACCGGCTCCGGGCACCTCCGGGGCGACTCGGATCTCTCGGAAAGCGGTTCTGCATGACCTCGCAGCCCACCCCCAACCGTCGCGCCGTCCTCACCGGTGCCGCCGCCCTCACCGCCGCAGGCTTCGTCGCGCAGCCCGAGGCGGCCCTTGCCCACCCCGGGCGGCACCGCACGCGGCTGACCGTGCTCGGCACCACCGACCTGCACGGCAACGTCCTGAACTGGGACTACTTCAAGAACCTCGAGTTCGACAACACCGCGCACGACGACATCGGCATCGCCAAGGCGGCCACCCTGATCAAGGCTGGGCGGGCCAGGCTCGGGCACCAGCCCGTGCTGACCCTCGACGCCGGCGACACCATCCAGGGCACTCCCCTGGCCTACTACTACGCGCGCATCGACCCGATCACCGGCGGCTCCATCCACCCGATGGCCCGCGCGATGAACCTCGTCGGCTACGACGCGGCCGCGCTGGGCAACCACGAGTTCAACTACGGCCTCGACACGCTGCGCACCTTCGAGTCCCAGCTGGACTTCCCGCTGCTGGGCGCCAACGCGGTCGACCCGGCGACCGGTCGCCCGGTGTTCCCGCCCTACGTCATCAAGCGGTTCAAGGTGCGGGGCGCTCCCGACCTGAAGGTCGGCGTCCTCGGGCTGACCAACCCCGGCATCGCGATCTGGGACAAGGCCAACGTCGAGGGCAAGGTGGAGTTCCCCGGCTTGGTCGAGCAGGCCCGCCGCTTCGTGCCCGAGCTCAAGCGGCGCGGCTGCGACGTCGTCGTGATCAGCGCGCACAGCGGCGCCGACACATCCTCGTCGTACGGCGACGCGCTGCCGTGGCCGGAGAACGCCGCCTCCCTGGTGGCCGAGCAGGTCCCGGGCGTCGACGCGATCCTCGTCGGCCACGCCCACAAGGACATCCCCCAGCGCCTCGTCCCCAACGCCCGCACGGGGCAGCAGGTGCTGCTGTGCGAGCCGGCCTACTGGGGCATGCGCGTGGCGGTCATGGACCTCGACCTCCAGCACGTGCACGGCCGCTGGAAGGTCGTCTCGTCCCACGGGCAGACGCTCAACTCCAACACCGTGGCCGGTGACCCGGCGGTGCTGGCCGCCGTGCGCGCGCAGCACGACACCGTCGTCGACTACGTCAACTCCCCCGTCGGCACGTCGGCCGCCGCACTGTCCGCAGCGCGTGCGGTCGTCGAGGACGTGCCGATCATCGACTTCGTCCAGTACGTCCAGGCCGACGCCGTGAAGGCGGGCCTGAGCGGCGCCGACGCGGCGCTGCCGGTGCTGTCGATCGCAGCACCGTTCAACCGCCAGGCGTCGTTCCCGGCCGGCCAGGTGACCGTCCGCGACGTCGCCGGGCTCTACATCTACGACAACACCCTGCTCGGCGTGAAGGTCACCGGCGCCCAGGTGAAGGACTACCTCGAGTACTCCGCCCGCTACTTCAAGCAGGTCTCGGGTCCCGGGCCGTTCACCATGGACCAGGTCACCAACGCCGTCACGGCGACCGCCCCCAACGGCACGCCCGACTACAACTTCGACTCCGTCGCCGGGCTCGACGCGGCGCTGACCTACGACATCGACGTCTCCCAGCCGGTGGGCTCGCGCATCCTCGACCTGTCCTACAACGGCCGGCCGGTCACGGCCGACCAGGAGTTCGCGATGGCCGTCAACAACTACCGCCAGTCCGGGGGTGGCGGCTTCCCGCACGTCAGCACGGCACCGGTGGTCTACAACCGCCAGAACGAGATCCGCCAGCTGCTGATCGACTGGGTGACGGCCAACGGTGTGATCGACCCGGCCGACTTCGCCTCCGTGGACTGGCGGCTCGTGTCGGGCGGCCAGCCGATCACCGTCACCTGAGGCAGCCGGTCTACGAGCTGACCAGCACCCGGCGCGGCTCCTCGTCGCCGCGCCGGCGTGCCGCGGCCGCGCCCACCAGCAGGCCCAGGAGCGCACCGGGCACGAGCCAGCGCCAGCCGGAGAGCGAGAACCAGGACGAGTCGTCCGCCGGGGGCGCCGCGGCGGCCGGGGTCGCCGGGACGTCCGCAGCGGAGGCGTTCCCGGCAGGGACGGAGACGGCGGTGGGCTCCGCGTCGTCGTCGAGGACGCCCTGGAGGAGTCGCCGGAGCGCCTTCGCGGGGCCGAGCGACTGCCACTCACCGGCGACGTTCGCGGTCGAGGTGGTGGACACCCACACGTTGCCATCGGCGTCGAGCTGCAGCCGGTCGAAGCGCCACGGCATCACGTCGTGCACCATCCAGGTCAGCTGGTAGCCCTCGCCCGCGTAGCCGGGCGGGCTTGCCTCGCCGCTGGTGTCCCCCGGCGGCAGCAGCCGCACGAGGGCGTCGTACGCCGCATCGCTGTGGTAGAGCGCGCCGGCGCCCGTCCCGGGCTGGGTGACGAGCACGCTCGTCGGTCCTCCGGCCGTGGCGGTGCCGGGGAGCCCGACGAGGGCGGAGAGGGCGAGCACGACGACGGCCAGGATCCTGCGCATGGCTCCTCCAAGAAGGTGGGTTCGGGCGGGTGCCGGTGATACACCCTCGCCCCCGTAGGTGGTCGAGTAGCGCGCGAGGAACGAGCGAGCGTATCGAGACCCGGAGGGGTGGGTGCCGGGGATACACCGCCGCCTACGGAGAGGTTCCCGTATCCACCGACTCGGCCACGGCCACCGCCTCGTCGAGACCGAGGTCGCCCTCCAGCCGCAGCGTGAGGTCGCCGCTGAGCCACACCAGCGTTGGTGCCGACAGCCGGGACGGAAGCTGTCGGACGTCACCGCCCGGGGCGAGGACGGTGACCCGGTGCGGCGTCGGGAGCCAGAGCGCGTCGCGGCCTGCGACGGCGACGTGCTCGGCCTCGGGCGCGGTCTTCCAGAAGAGCGGCTCGACGGTCCCCAGGAACTCGTCGAGCCGCACCGTCCCGTCGTCGGTCGTCCAGCTCAGCGAGACGACGGACGCGTCGTCGGAGACCTCGACGGCGTCCGGTGCTCCCAGCGCGTCGGGCACGACGGGCTCGAACCCGGCGAGCGCCGCCGCCTCCGCGAGGTCGGCGCCGCCGGATGCGGCGGGAACCGTGGGACTGCTGGTCACCCGGTCGCCGGAGGTCACCGCGACGCCGTGGAAGCCGAACCACTCCCGGAGCGTGGCTCCCACCGGTGAGGCCACGACGCCACCGGCGAGCGCACCGAGGAGCAGCCCCACCACCCAGCGTCGCCACCGTCGGGCAGGGCGGGCACCGTGGACCCGATCCATGACCGAGTCCGCGAGCCCGGCGGGCACGTCCACCCGCAGGTCGTGGGCCAGCTCGGCCAGGCGCTGCTCGATCGCGTCAGGCATGGTCCACGCGCTCCGTCGTCGTGCCGAGGTCCTCGCGGAGCCGGCGCAGTCCCCTGCTCAGCCGTGACTTGACGGTGCCGCGCGGCAGGCCGAGCACCACCGCCGTGGTCGCCTCGTCGAGGTCGAGGAGCCAGCGGCACACCACGACCCGGCGCATCGCCTCCGGCAGCCGGTCGACCGCCGAGAGCAGGTGCTCCTTCGCCTCGCGGTCCGCGACCTCCACGGCCGGGTCGAGGAGCTCGGGTGGCAGCGACCGCGACGCGCGCTCCTCCCGCGCCGAGCGACGTACGGCGCCGCGGTGGGCGTTGCGGGTCTCGTTGGCCACGATCCTCAGCAGCCAGGGACGGAACGGCCGGTCGGCGTGGAAGCGGTCCAGCGTCCGGAATGCCTTCACCAACGCCTCCTGCACCACGTCCTCGGCGTCCCCGCCCGCACCGAGCAGCACCGCCGTACGCATCGCCATCGGGGCGTGGCGGCGCACGAGGACGGCGTACGCGTCGGTGTCACCGGCGCGCACCCTGCCGATGAGGTCGGCGTCCGGCACGTCGTCGTCGGCGCTGATCGTCACTCCCGTCCTGAGGGTCCCAGCACCGTGTCTACACCGCCGCGGCGGCGGAGGTTCCGCGATCCGGGTCTACGTCCGCCGGGCGAAGGTGACCTTGTTGTCGGCGTGGACGGTCATGGCGTAGCGGGGGTCGTGGGCGAGGCGGTGGTGGTTCGGGCAGAGCAGGCGTCCGTTGGTGAGGTCGGTGAGGCCGCCGCGGGACCACGGGTCGTCATGGTGGGCGTGGCAGCCCGACGCGGTGGTCTCGCATCCCTTCGCGGTGCAGCCGCCGTCGCGGAGGCCGAGGGCGATGCGCTGGGCCTTGGTGAAGAGTCGAGCCGCGCGGCCGAGGTCGAGGGGCTGCGACGCGGTGCCGAGGACGACGGGGATGATCCCGGCCTCACACGCGAGTCGACGGGCCTGGGCGGCGGACATGCGGGTGCCGTCGTCGAGCAGCGCGGTGGCGTGCTCGCCGAGGAGCT